>NZ_JBZAYP010000001.1:0-3575281 GCF_058242885.1 Acinetobacter sp. 802_lipA | reverse complement strand
GGTTTTTTCCAGATATATTGCTTTTCATTTCCCCAAAATTCTTGTAATCCCCAAGGAAATTCAATAATAGTTGGTAGAGGTACTTGTTCAGAAATTTCACATAGTTGTTTCCATGCTTGAATCGCATGATTAGACAAATCACGTATAAGCTGCAATCCAGTTTCTTCGGAATGAGTTAATAATGAAAAAAATGGTTCCTTTAAAGGTGAGCTAGGATAGAAGTGTCTAGACTCATATTTAATTGATAAATTTTCCCAATCACGACTCCGAATCTGTTGATATGGTGCCTGATGAAAAGATAAAACACGACGATCAATCTTTAATTGTTCTTCTTTGGTTCTTTCTTCTTCAGGTTTAGCTAATAACTCCTGAAAATATTGATGGGTTCTTTGTTGTTCCCTTTCCTCACGTTCTATATATTCTTTAGGTAGTTCATCTAATAAAAATTTTAACGTTAGATCAGCAAGTAATTGTGGATGATGTTGTGAAATAACAGAGGAAGCACCTACTATATGTGTATAAATTTCTCTAGATACTTCATTTTCCAACAGTAAAAAATTAAAATATCTTTCCGTATAAGTTGGGTTTGATTGTAGTGAAACCAAAATTAAATTAATTAGACTAAACTTAAAATCTTTTAAGTTAACTATTTGCCCCCAATCATTAGCTCTCTCTTTTTGAGAAATTTCTAAAAGCCAGTCGATCGATACATCTAAAATCATTTTAGACATTTGATTTGAAGGTACATGAATACCTACATATTGCCAAACCTCAAAAATTTTTAAAATTTGAGGATATAATCGATGTGGAGTATTCGGTATTAATTTAAAAACATATTCTAAAAGTGTTCGCCATAAGAATGCATCAGATGGCCAGGGATGTTGAATCGCTAATTGTAATTGATCAGGCTGTTGCAAGAATATCGGATTTGCCTTAGTTTTCTCTGCTTGAAACCATGTTAATAGCTTATTAAAAAGATCGAAATCCTTTTCCCGCAAAGTTTGTGTATATCCACTACTCAACTCAATAAATTTCGGATGTCCTATTGGTCCAATTATCCATGCTCTTAACCATTGTGATCTGAGTTGTTGAAATTTTGGATTCGCTAAATGACTTACCCACTGATCATCAATAAACTCTCGTTGAGCAAGTAATTCTACAACCCTACTTATATAAGGAGGTTGTCCAAAGCTTTCTATTTTATTTAACCAGTTTTGTTCTTCTTCTAAAAGAAGATAAAGTAATGACCACTCATAAAATATGTCATGTGTAAAATCAACAGCAGAACTTTTAGAGTTTACATGGATGATACCATCTACCACCAAGCTATCTAAAGTATCGATAGGCTGAATCTCTCTACGTTTGACACTATTGCTAAGGTTTATAGATTTAAGTTCAGAAAGCCTTTTTAAAAAATCCTGTCTATTGTAAGTAGATTGACCAGTTTCATTAAATCCGCCTCGTTTCCACCAAGCATCTATTAATTCTAGTTCTGACTCAGGTTCAAAATTATTAGCTTTTAAATTTGTTACAACTTTCGTAAAAAATGGGCGTCTAATGATTTCTTTGACTTTACTATCACTGAATAATAACTGCTGAATACTTGGAATTTTTTGAGCTAATGCATAACATTCATCATCATTTAAAAGTTCTACGTTAATAGTTTGGATATTAATATTCTTTAAAAGAGCACCGATCCACACTTTTAATGGTTCAAGCCCTGTATCTCTTAAAGTGGTAACGATTTTCCAATTGGCTAAATCATCATTATTAAAAATTGAACGAATTAAATCTTCAATAATTGGTTTACTGTTTTCACGAACTCTGTCTATACCATCAATAAAGACTATTGGAATTCCCCCAGTAGCTTCTAAACTGATTAGCCACTCTGAAATTGAAAAACTCGGCAGTCCAACTCTAGATAGATATTCTAACCAATTATTACTTCCCGTAAGTTGATCTGATTTAATAAATAAAAATGGTGAATTATTAGCTTTTGACTCAGCGATTTGTCTTAATAGAACTGATTTACCTGTACCTGACAAACCAGTAATTTGTATAAATCTGCCTGAATTTAGTTTATCTTCAAACTCGTTGTGTAATATAGGTCTAGATAACTCTACTCCATCAATCATCTTCGAAACTAATTCCAAACTTTGTTGACTAATATCTTTAATTTTTTGTACTTCTGGAATATATAATCTTTGATCAAAGACCTTGCATTCAAAAAAATCATTGATTTCACTGAAATTTAAAGTATCAAGGCTTTCTGCTCCAATATCATTATGATTTTCATTATGAATAATAAGTGCTTTTGCTGTCGGGTACTTTTCATGATGTGTAAAAACTACAGAGCCTGAAATCCCATCAAAATTATCTTCTTTTTCTATTAAGTTTGGGATTGGGTTTGAATGTAAATTGTAATATATAAGTGTATCAATAACTCTCGGCGTATCAAAGACTAAGCTAGTCACTCCTGATTCTAAACTATTAAAACCAAAAGTTACGTAGCTGTCACTACTACTTTTTCCATTTATGATTAGTTTATCAGTAGCATGATCAATTACACTTACGATTACTAAATCTTTTGTTTTCTCATAATAGATTTTTTCTATTTGAAGAGTAGCCTTATCATTGTTTTTTAATAATTTAATATCTTTTATATCAAATTCTTTAGTACAGGCTCTGCAACATCCATCCACTTTTCTCTGGTATAAGTCACAGCTTTTTTTTTGGTCACAAATGCTATGTTTAGATGTAATAACAAAAGACTTCTCATCATCAAATGACTTGAAAAAATATCCACTGGAGTTATCTGTCAGTGTGTGAACTTGTATTAGATTATTTGTATTCATAGCAAATTGTATTCACGCCATTAGTCGGATATGATTCATTAATACTAAAACCTAGTTTTTTAAAATCATTAATTTTTTCCAATAGACTAGGATTATTTGAGCTTAAATGAATAGTTGGGGTATTATCTAAACTTAGTATTCTAGCTAATGTCATATTATTAGGGTGATAATGCTTTTCATTGTTTGCACACAATATATAGTCAGTCTTTCCCAAAAGACTTAATGATTCAATATTTGTATTTCGTTCACTTCCATGATGAGATATTTTTACCACATCAAATTGATGATTATTAAAACCTAAAATATTCAACCCTTCAATCACATCTTCAGCATGAGCATCCCCTAAAAAAAGCCCAGAGAAAGATCCGTATTGAATGACTAATCCTATACTTGATTTATTAGTAATAGATGGATCTTTTACTAATACATCTTGACCAGATTGAATTTTTTGTAAAGCCTCCTTAGGCTTTATTTCTTCAGTCTTCGAACTTGAGATCTGTTTTTGCCTTCTCTTTTTTTCTTCTCTTTCTTTTTGAACATTGGCATCATTTAGCATGCATTCTAGAGCTTCAGCCGTTGGCGTTATCGCAGTTAACGTAATATCATTAATTATTAATGGACTAGAATCTCTTGTTAAACATAGAGTTTTAATTCCTCGTTCTGCCAACAATCTTTGCTTAAGAGCATTATCTTGGTTATATGAAATTTGTTTTTGTGAATTTTTTCTTTGTACACGACAAAAAAAGATAACTCATTGAAATAATGGCATAATACTTGTTTTCTGACGACGAATATGATGACACATTTCAATGAGTTACATCTCATCTTAAACAAATATCTAAAGTGGAACAAGTCACATGCAAAATGTTTTACACTGATTATGCTTGCATTAATTGTAAAACAGACATGTAATCTTTCTTCTGCATCTAAAGCCTTACCCATCAAGTGCTTACCACAATCATTTTATCGACGTATACAACGCTTCTTTGCAGATCAGTATTTCGATTATCGTCAAATTTCTCAGTTAATTTTCAATATATTTTCATTCGATAAAGTCCAATTAACTTTGGATAGAACTAATTGGAAATGGGGAAAACGAGATATCAATATCTTGATGTTAGCCATCGTCTATCGTGGAATAGCCATACCTATTGTTTGGACATTGCTCAATAAACGTGGAAATTCAGATACAAAAGAGCGTATTGCTTTGATTCAACGCTTTATCTCTATTTTTGGTAAAGACCGTATTGTGAATGTGTTCGCAGACAGAGAATTTATCGGTGAGAAATGGTTTACATGGTTAATTGAAAATGACATTAACTTTTGTATACGTGTTAAAAAAACTTTATTGTGACCAATCACTTAGCCAAGAATCATAAAATTAGTGATTTATTTCGTCATCTTCAAGTTGGTCAAACTGAATGTCGTAAACGACGTATTTGGGTTGGTCGAGTGAAACTGTATATTAGTGCGCTACGATTAGAAGATGGAGAACTTTTACTTGTTGTTTCTCCTATGTTTAATGCTTCTGCTATTCGTGATTATGCATTACGCTGGGAAATCGAAACGTTATTTAGTTGTCTCAAAGGACGTGGATTCAATCTTGAAAATACTCGTTTAACAGACCCTAGACGAGTCAAGAAATTGATAGCAGTGCTAGCTATCGGTTTCTGTTGGTGCTATTTAACAGGTGAATGGCAACATGATCGGAAAAAAGCGATAAAAATAAAGAAGCATGGACGACTTTCAGTAAGTTTATTTCGCTACGGTTTGGACTATGTTCAAATGGCTATTCTACGTTTGATTGGTTTTGGAAAAAAAGAAGAATTTAAGAAAGTGCTAGCAATTTTAAGAAAGAAAAAGCCTGATAGGACAAGGGTCCTATGAAATTTGTCGTGTACAGAGGAATTTTTTATAATGTCAGGAATATCTTGAAGACTATTAAAAACAATAGTGTTAATTTTGATAGAAGTATCGAGCAAAAATTCAAATCCACCGATGTGGTCATCATCATTATGAGTGACTATCGCTATATCAATAACACTATTTTCACCTAAAATCTTTTCTATATTAGCTAGTACATCTCTACAAGCTTTGAATGATTTTGGACCACAATCGATCAGAATTTTTGAATGATCGAAATCAAGAAGAAGACAATCTCCATGAGTCGCATCTATTACATGAATCTTTAACATTTAATACTTATGTAAAATGATGATTTATAAATATTTTATCTATTTATATTGAAAATGGAATTATTTTTAAAGAAAGTTCATGAAGTTGTTTTCAATATATTCAAAATATGTAAGTTAACTATTTGTTTTATATTGGTTAATTCCAAAAAAAATAATTATAAACTAAACTCTATATAAACATAAGTTAAATCCGATACACCTAACCATAACTTCATAGACTATTTTTTTGCCTTATTGAGCTATAATAACTCATTAATAGACCTAATGTTAGCTTCTTTCAAACACTCTTTACAGTAGCCACCTTTGTTCATATTAAAATAATTATCTATACTGCAAATACTTTTTTTATGCCAATCTATACCACAGCTAAATTCAATTTTTGTTTTTGTAGTACTAATTGTGTTTCGATCACCTAATTTGCCCTCAACTATAACTATAGATGGATACGCAACAGTTAATGAATGAATTTTCTTTGCAATTAATTCATTAATGAACAGCATACGCCCCTCTATCATATCAAGTGTTTTCACCCCTTGCGGTAACGGCTTCCCATTCTTAAAGGCACATACATAACAAGATATATTAAATACTTCAGCTTTTGCACGAGAACCAATGGTTGCTCTTCTTATATAGAAATTAGGATGCTTCTTGCCCGTTATGTCAAATTTTTCACCACAATTGTATTCTTCCATATTCCTACCAGATGGATCAAACCCATCAACATAAACGACATTTGGATGAAAACTTTTTAAAAACTCGAGCCTATGGAAAATGTGACCTTTTTTCCATTGAGGATCCGTATCTCCATAAGCACATTTTGTACAATAAACATAATGCCCTTCAACCTTTCTAAAATTTTTATTGTTTTTATATTTTTTAATATCACGCTTTGATAAGCTCGTTATATGCTTATTTGTACACTGTACATCTACAGCCAATAATGGCTTCCCCGCAGTCTGTGTGTAATAGGTAAAACCAACGGCACTTAAATCACATTCTTTCAACTCGCGAAGGAAATCCACTGAATAAGTTTTTAAAGAATTTATTTTGGTTTTATTTTCTTTACTCAGTACCATATTACGATCTAACAAGTAACATTCGGTACAAAAATATTGACCATTTTGAAAATGACATTCTAATTTATCCAGTTTTACCTTCTGTGTATGATCTCTATCACATACAATTGAAAAGCCATCATTCCCAACATTTAGTCTTTCAAATATGAAACTAGGAATATTATCTTTCTCAGCATCGAGTATTGCTTGGAATAAGTTTTTTCTATTTTTTGGGTTACATTTAGTGCAGTACTTTCTTGGTCCACCCACCGTAAAACTTCTCGCTTGTACGGTATTAATCGCCTTACAATTTGAACAAATATACTCCACTAAAGACCCTATATGGATAAAGTGATAATCAGTTAAAAGCTCATGGTTTCCCAGGTTTTTCTTGATTTTTTCATGCAATTCAGCATTCGGATTTTGTCCAAAAGCAATCCATTTTTTTTCAATTGATTTAATGTCCAAATTGTCTAGGACAGCATAGTTATATTTTTTCAGCTCATTCGTAATAAGCTCAATATATCGCTCTACGATTAGATCCGTTTGATCTATGACGAGCAAATTAATACCCACTTCAGCACATCTCTGTTTTTTAAATAGATCTCGTTCTTGCTGCAGTTTAAAGCCATCCTCTGCTTTATGAATATGAGAGGTATATTCATTATGCTGCTTACCCTGATGCTCAAAAGCTAATTTTAATTTCTCACAGTATCCATCAAGTTCCAATCGACTTTCCTGGAATGTAAGAAAATCGAACCTCTTGTTATGTTTCCATTCACTGTTAGGGAAGATTTCTCTCAAAATAATTAAACACAGATTTTCACCTTTTTTTAAGTGTGTCTGGCCCCAATTTACTTCCCTTGCTCTTTCAATCGTGTCCTGTCTAGTAAAGCCAGTACGAGAAATATACTTGATCTCCACCCTTTCATAGTATGAATAGGCCAATATTTCTGCACCATGCTTAGCGGCTTCCTCCCTCCATGCTTGATCTAGGCGTTTATCTTGTTTTTCCCTGTGAATTTCTGCCGAAGCGCCTTTTAGTGTAATAATTTCGCCGTTTTTCTCAGGACGCATCAACCTTTTTCCAGTCCATACCTTTAGAAATGGCCCTAGAGTTGTAATACCCGGCTTCTCATTTGAATAATATTTAGCACTTCCATGGGGAAAGGTTTTCTCAAACTCATTTACGACATCATCAATTTCCCTATTTCTTTCAAACTGTTTTTTATAGGGATATGTGTTGTTTTCTCTCACTGCTTGAACAAGAGCATGGGATTTAAAAACTTTTGATTTAAAACCATGCTTATCCATTAAGAACCAATTGATAACACTGTATCTAGGAGAGCCATTTTGAGACTTTTTGGAAGAATCATTAGAAGAGTCGTTGGATACTTCCTTATGAACATAGGTTGGTAACAATGAAAGACCTTGTTGTTTTATAAAATCTCCCATGCTTTCCTGGAATTCAGATGTACGCTTGCAGCAGTCACATCCATCACTATATCTCATATTATTTAATGAGACAGTCCATCCTCCATGTTCACCTGCGCCACACTGTTGGCAGAAAAAAGGCAACTTGGCTTTTGAATCAAATTGCTCTGGGGCAGTAGCATGCAGAAAAATATCCCCAAAAGGTTTCTGCTCTATTTTCCAATCGCTAATTTTGCGCTCGGCCTCATGCAATTTCATCGACATCTCTACCCAAGATTTAACTTAATGAAATATTTACACAAATTGGTTCGATAAATAAATAATAAGTGTAGCCTATTGCGACAATTACTGTCGCTTTAATTGATTCGCAACTTAACTTGAACTGTAAATATTAAGTTCATGAACTTCTGAAATTATATTAATGAAATAGAATCATTAAGTTGTTAAAAAATAATATTTTTAAGGAGATTATATTCATGAAGTTGATTCAAGGTAAACATAAGTTAAATAGCATATCCAAGACTGTGGCCTACGCAACTCAGTTGATGCCACAGCTCAGCAACGTGAATCTGTAAAAATTATATTCACGTTGCTGAGTATCCTAATGAACATAATATACGTTATGCCGAAATCTACGCGCGCAGCCTATCGATGTGATGATCTAACTTTATAAAAAACTGTTTAAGCTGATCTATTTCTCTATCGTTGTCTAATTCTGAATTTTGCAGTTGTTCTAGCACAGTCTCCAGTAGATCGCGCATGTACACATAGTCCGCCTTGGTTAAAACACCCTTTGATCTGTCATAGCTTCCAGTTTTGTACAAATGTGGGTTTACACGCATAAATCTTTACTAGCATCTTATTTATGCCTGATCTTTAGAATACCAACTTCGGTACTTATCTAAGAAGAAATAAGTTGTTCAGGTGATTTAAAACTAAAATAAACCTTTGGATTTTCAATAGCTAATGTTTCTAAAGTCTCAGCAAACGAAGCGTAGAAATGCACTTTTATGAATGTCTCCTGCTATTTCAGCACACATCAATGTTAATTATGTTTAAATTTCAACCCTCCCATTTTTCAACTAGCTCAGGTTATAATGATAGCCTCCCAAAATATGGTTGATGTATTATGAACGCCTCCAATGACCCTCTACACGGCAAAAAAACTTGCTGACATTTTGGATGAGTTATTGGATTACTATGGTGGCTTTGAAGGCTTAAGTCGTAAAATTGAAATTAGATGTTTTTGTATAGATCCAAGTGTTAAGTCATCATTACGGTTTTTACGTACCACACCATGGGCACGTGAAAAAGTAGAAAGCTTATATTTGTATGTCTTACGCCAAAAAGCCAAACAGAAATCGTAGCTTTCAAAACTCCAACCTCAGCCTATATTTTATACCAAATAGTAAACTAAAATTATTGAATAGACACTGATTTTGTAGACATCTTTTAATTAGTGGTGGACTACCAAGACTCTCCTAGAAAAATCTAGTCTATACCGCTATGGTTTATTTAAAAACTTATTTTCTATCTTTACTAGGCTGTATGATCAAAATCATAAAGGCACTCAACACTGTAAATTTAAGAATGAATCTGTACGTACAGACTCACTCCCTATCGCTAAAGATATTAGAAATAGCTACATAGAATTTATTTCTAGCTTATTCAAATTTGTCGTTCAAATTAGACTTTACTACGGATGAACAATAATTTTTACTGCAGACTCATTATTATGAATCAGCGTTTCAAAGCCTTTAGAAACCAGATCATCTAATGCAATACGTTGGGTAATAAAAGGTTCTAGATTAATCTTACCTTGCTCTACTAAACGGATAGTTTCCTGATGATCATTTACATAAGCAATCGTGCCACGAATATCTAGCTCTTTCATCACCACACTATGCACATTAATTGTGGCAGGATGGCTCCAAATAGAAACGATAACGACTACACCAGTTGGTTTCATTGCTGCAACGAGTGTATCCATGACTTTATTGACACTACTACATTCAAAAGCGACATCTACACCGCGGTCTTCTGTAATTTTCATTACCTCAGCAACTACATCAACCTTAGATGGGTCTAGTACATAATCGGCAACACCCGCTTCTATCGCTTTTTCTTTACGTTTTGCACTCAGTTCAGTAATGATGACCGTGAGACCTTTAGCCTTTAAAATAGCAGATAAAAGTAAGCCTATTGGGCCTGCTCCACCAACCAGTGCGATATCGCCAGCTTTTGCGCCACTTCTGACATAGGCATGATGACCGACAGATAAAGGTTCTATCAATGCTGCTTGGTCTAAAGGAATATCATTTGAAATAGGATGTACCCAACGCCGCTGAACTGCAATTTTTTCAGAAAGACCACCACCGCGTCCGCCTAAACCAATAAAGTTCATATTTTTTGATAAATGATACTTATCATTGGGGCCAGTCGGCACATCGTCAGCAATAATGTAGGGTTCAACTACGACATGTTGCCCAATTTGGATATCATCTACACCCTCTCCAACTGCATAAACCACGCCTGAAAATTCATGTCCCATTATTACAGGTGCAGATTCTCCCGAAATTGGGTGTGGGTGACCACAAGGTGGAATAAAAATAGGACCTTCCATGAATTCATGTAAATCTGTACCGCAAATACCACACCACGCAACTTGAATTCCAACTGTGCCTGGAAGTACTTTCGGTTCAGGGATATCTTCAATTCGAATATCCCCTCGGTCATAAAAACGAGCTGCTTTCATTTTATATTCCTTATATTGATGTTAACGGTAAACCATTCCACCATCTGTCAAAATAGACTGACCTGTAATGTAGTTTGCATCCTCACTGGCTAAAAATGCAACTAATGCAGCCACGTCATCTGGTGTTTCAGCACGTCCTAAAGCAATACTATCTACATATTTTTTATACGTTTGACCAATTGGTGCACCTGTAATTTCAGAGAACCGCTGATCTATTTCGACCCACATGTCTGTACCAACAACACCCGGACAATAACTATTTACAGTAATTTCAACACTGGCATATTCTTTAGCCGCAGCTTGCGTCAATGCACGAACTGCAAATTTAGTTGCCGAATAAACACCGAGTAAAGCAAAGCCTTCATGACCTGCGATTGAGCACGCATTAATAATTTTTCCAGCCTGTTGACGTTGTTTAAATTTATTTGCTGCGGCTTGAATCCCCCAAAGTACACCACCAACATTGATGTTCATAATTTTGTTGAATTCACTTGGCGTTACTTCTGCCAAAGCTTTAACTTGTGCAATACCTGCATTATTGATCATGATATCAAAACCATTAAGTGTCGATTCGGCATGATTGATTGCATGACTGACTTGTATTGGATCTGAAATATCTGCAATAAATGTGGTGGCTTTTACGCCAAAGGCTTTAACTTCTTTTTGAACAGCATTTAACTTTTCTTGATGAAGATCGACCAAGGCAATATGAACCCCTTCTTGCGCTAAACGTAAGGCAATACCGCGTCCAATGCCTTGTGCCGCACCCGTAATTAATGCAACTTTATTGTTTAAACCTCTAGGCATGTTGCGACTCCTTAAATATGAATTGCACGTTGCATCGCCGACAGTACCGACTCATGCATCGCCTCAGACAAAGTAGGATGAGGGAAAATGACCTGTGATAAGCTTTCATCCGTCGCTTCTAGGTATTTTGCGATAGCAAAACCTTGTATGTGTTCGGTGACTTCATGTCCGACCATGTGAGCACCCAACAATTCACCCGTTTCCTGACTAAAAATGGTTTTAACAAATCCTGCGCTATCGCCCAAAGCCAATGCTTTACCATTGGCTTGTAAAGGGAACTTACCCACATTGATATTCAAGCCCGCAGCTTTCGCTTTCTGTTCTGTCAAACCAATACTGGCAACTTGCGGATGGGTAAAAATACAGCCCGGAATTTGTGTCCGATCTAAAGCATGTACATGACTTAGACCTGCAATTTTCTCCACACAAAGAATGGCTTCATGACTGGCTTTGTGTGCCAAACACGGTGCGCCTGCGACATCGCCAATTGCATAAACGCCCACAACATTGGTTTTACACCATGAGTCGACTTTAATAAAACCATTCTCAAATTCAATACCCAAAGCTTCTAAGCCAAGATTTTCAGCATTTGGTTTCACGCCAATAGCTGAAAGCACCTTTTCAACGCTAATGATTTGCACACCTGTGGCAGTTTCAATATGACAATGTACTTGAGCCTGATCAGTTTCTATTTTTTTTACGGTCGCTTCGGTTAAAACCCGCATACCCTGCTGTTCAAATTGCTTTTGTACATACTTCGCAACTTCAATGTCTTCGTTAGGGAGAATCTGCTTGGCAATATCAACCAAGGTGACTTGGCAGCCTAAGTCTTGGTATAGGCTTGCAAACTCACTGCCTATAGCACCCGAACCAATAACCAGTAAAGATTTTGGTAATTGTTCTGGAACTAAAGCCTCTTTATAACTCCAGACCTGATCACCATCTACTGGAATATGAGGCAAATTGGCTGCACGTGCACCTGTTGCGACAATAATATGTGGTGCAGAAATCTGCTGTTTTTGACCGTTCGCGTCTGTAAGCTCTAATCGCTCTTTGGCAACAAATTGAGCTGTTGCATTAAAAACAGTGATTTGATTTTTTTTCAATAGTTGACCGATACCTTGCACCAGTTGTTCAGAAACCTGTCTGCTATGATGGACCAGTTTTTGAATGTCAAAATCAACCGCGTTAAGCGTAAAGCCAAACTGCTCTGCGTGTTTGAACTGCTGCGCAAGCGCAGCCCCGCTCAATAATGCCTTGGTTGGAATGCATCCCCAATTAAGACACACTCCGCCTAAGTGCTGTTTTTCAACGATTGCCGTTTTTAATCCCAGTTGCGCTGCGCGAATCGCAGCGACATATCCTCCAGGACCAGCACCAATAACCACAAGATCAAATTGTGTATCTGACATGGCTATTCCTCCTACACCAAAATTAATGCAGGATTTTCGACAAACTGCTTAAATGCCGATAAGAATTGAGCACCCAACGCACCATCAATGACACGATGATCACAAGACAATGTTGCCGTCACCATTTCACGAACAACAATCTCATCATTTTCGATGACAGCACGTTTCTCTGCTGCACCTAAGGCCAGAATTGCACCTTGAGGTGGGTTAATAATGGCATCAAACTGTTGAATACCCAGCATTCCCAAATTGGAAATACTGAAACTACCGCCTTGAAACTCATCAGGTGCTAATTTTCCAGTTTTGGCACGTGTCGCCAGATCACGCATATCATTGGAAATTTGCGCCAAAGATTTACGGTTCGCTGCTTTAATAATTGGCGTGATCAGTCCATTTTCGATGGCCACAGCAACCGAAATATCAGCCTGTTCAAACTGTAAAATCTGCTGATTTTCTTCATCAAACTGAACGTTAACCTGTGGAACTTTGATCAGTGCGGCAGCAGCAGCTTTAATCAGCATATCGTTAATGGACAGCTTGACTTGCGGTACGGTACTGTTAATTTGCTGACGCAAAGCCTGAACCGACTCAACATTTAAGTCTATCGTTAAGCGAAAATGTGGTGCATTGCGTTTCGCAGCCTGTAAGCGCGAAGCAATTGCTTTACGCATACCATTCATAGCTACAGTAGTGAATTTTGCGGACTCTGCTGGATGCGCATGATCAGCATGTTGAGCTTGTACAGGGTTTTCACGTTGATATACAGCTTCAACATCTTCCTTACAGACTCGTCCACGTGAACCCGATGCACGACAATCATGCAAATTAATGCCCCATTGTTTTGCCAAACGGCGAGCAACAGGTGTTGCTAGAACATCACTATCATCTGCTTTAGATTTCGCGGCTTTCGTACTAGCTTGATGACGTACATCTGGCCAAGAACCACCAGCAGCTTGAACTGCGGCCTGAATATCTTGAACACTGATACGGCCTTCACGTCCAGAACCCGTAATCTGAGCCAAGTTTACATTATGCTTTTCAGCCAATTTCAAGGCATGTGGCGTTGCAAAAATATCATCGCTTTGTTGGTAGCCTTGTAACTCATCAGGAATAGAATATCCGCCCTGAGTCACCGCTTTTGATCCATTACCAACACTGTTCTGTTTAGGAGCAGCTTGTACTTTGGTTTCAACTTGAGCCACATCGACTTTTTCAGGAACCGCTGCTACCGCTTTATTTTCAGTTACAGCAGGTGTTCCACCTAAAGACTGTGCAAATGCTTCAACTTCTGCATCGGAAACTTGAGCGTCTGCACAAATTGCAATGATTCCACCTACGACCAGTGTGTCACCATCGTTAGCAATAATTTTTCGTAGCAGGCCATCAAAAGGTGCCTCCAATACATTGACGATTTTTGTGGTTTCAATTTCACAAATTTCCTGTCCTTTACTAAATTGGGTACCTTCCTGAATCAGCCATTGGGCAATCGTACCCTCTTCCATGGACAAACCCCATTTTGGGATTTCTAAAGTTTTAATTTCGCTCATCCTAAGCCTCCAACGTCTTGCGTACAGCCTGTTCGATGCGTTCTACACTAGGTAGCCATTCTTTTTCTAGTACTGGTGAAAATGGTACGGGTGAGTGTGGTGGAGTGACTAATTCGATTGGTGCTTTAAGATAATGAAAGCCTTTCTGGGCAATAAGCGCAGCCACATCATGTCCGAAACCACAACGTGCTGCTGATTCATCTACAATCACCACACGACCTGTTGAAGCTACTGACTCTAAAATGCCATCTTCGTCTAATGGTGAAATGGTTCTAGGGTCAACCACTTCAACCGAAATGCCTTCTTTTGCGAGCTTATCAGCGACTTCATTGGCACGATGCACCATCAAACTTAAGGCAATAATGGTGATATCTGTGCCTTCACGGGTGTAATTTGCGACACCAAAAGGAATAGTGTAGGACTCATCTGGCACTTCGCCCTTAATGTCGTACAACAACTTGTGTTCACAAAAGACTACTGGGTCATCATCTCGAATGGCTTGAATCAACAACCCTTTTACATCATAGGCACTTGAAGGCACCACCACTTTTAAACCAGGCACTGAGGCAAACACGTTATATGGCGACTGAGAATGCTGCGCTGCTGCAGAAAAACCTGCACCAATCATGCCACGTACAACGAGTGGCGCTTTGGCTTTGCCGCCAAACATGTAGCGAAATTTAGCTGCTTGGTTATACAGCATGTCATAACACACGCCGTAAAAATCCATAAACATTAAATCTGCCACAGGTCTTAAACCCGTTGCAGCAGCACCTGCCGCCATACCAATAATCGCTGATTCTGTAATTGGAGTATCAATGACTCGTTCAGAACCAAATTCAGTCCATAAGCCTTTGGTTACACCAAGTACACCGCCAAAACCTTCCAGCTTATTATCATCGGTATTTTTACCACCATGTCCACCACGAACATCTTCACCGACCACAATAACACTTGGGTCTCGGCGCATTTCTAATTCAATTGCTTCTTTAATCGCGTTTCGATAACTTTTATTTGGCATTTTTCTACTATTCCTTTAGTAAGAGACGTATACATCGGTAAGTAACTGAGAAACTTCTGGGTACTTAGCTGCACGTGCCTTTGCAACGGCATCGTCTACATTGGCTTTAGACTGGGCATCAATCGCATCGAGCTTGGCTTCGTCAATTTTGTCTTTGACTTTTTCGCGGAATATTTTCAATGGATCTTTATGTTCTTTGACATAATCCAGTTCTTCTTTAGAACGGATAAGCCCTGGATCACCTTCAAAATGTCCATAAAATCGGTTGGTTACCGTTTCAATCACACTCGGACCTTCACCACGGCGGGCACGTTCAATGGCTTTTTGTGCAACTTCATACACAGCAAAAAAGTCTGTTCCATCTACTTTTTCAGCGGGTAAGCCAAAACCTGCTGCTCGGCCTGCAATATCTTTACTGCCTACGGCATAATCATGTGCAGTACCTTCACCAAAACCGTTATTTTCAAAAACAAAAATGACAGGAAGCTTTAACACCACAGCCATATTCATTGCTTCAAAAGTTAAGCCCTGATTTGACCCGCCATCACCGGTAAATGATAGACCAATACCACCATTCTTGAGTGTTTTGGCACTTAAAGCAGCCCCAATTGCTAAAGGTGGACCACCACCTACAATACCGTTTGCACCGAGCATGCCTTTATCTAAATCCGCAATGTGCATTGAGCCGCCTTTACCACGACACAAACCATCATCTTTACCAAAAATTTCTAGCATCATGGCGTGAATGTCACAGCCCTTAGCAATACAATGTCCATGCCCACGGTGTGTTGATGTAATGAAGTCCTTATCTGTTAAATTTTCGCAAATCCCTACTGCAACAGCTTCCTCACCGCTATAGAGATGGATGAAACCAGGGATATCACCTGTATTGTTTTCATCGTGAAGTCGATCCTCAAATTCACGAATGTCGCGCATTCTTTTGTATGCTGCTAGCAATTGCTCTTCCGTTAATTGCATATATTTGTTCCTTATTCATTACGCTTAAAAGAAAATCCAAAATTGAATAATTGGATTTTTAAATCCTATATTTATATAAGAATATTTTTACTTAATTTCATATTAGACTAAAAAAATATAATGCAAAAAAAGATGAGATAAATATTAAAAACAGAAGGTTATGAAATTAAAAATTTTTGTAAAATTTTACAATAGTTCAATCACATACAAAAACAAACCTTTAACCAACCTTTGTTTTATATGATAAGTTTTTTGCCCTGTTTTAATATTATTACTGCATCTAAAGCAGCTTATTTAATATCAGGGTCTATATTAATTATTTTAAACGACGGAGTGTTTGAAATGGATTTAAATAACACAGTATTAACAGGAAAGAAGTTACGTGGCGCTGAAAAAATGGCGCGTATTCCAATTAAAGTTGTTCCAACGGAAACAACACCGAAAAAGCCAGAATGGATTCGGACTAAAATTAGTCAACCTGAGGAAGTTCAAATCATTAAGGATTTATTACGACAACAGAAACTACATACGGTTTGTGAAGAAGCGGCCTGCCCCAATTTGCCACAATGCTTTAGCGGAGGGACTGCAACGTTTATGATCATGGGAGATATTTGTACTCGCCGCTGTCCATTCTGTGATGTCGCACATGGTCGTCCTAATATCCTAGATCCTAATGAGCCAAAGCATCTGGCTGAAACAGTCAAGAATCTAAACTTAAAGTATGTCGTGATTACTTCTGTTGATCGAGACGACTTAAAAGATGGTGGCGCACAGCATTTTGCAGATTGCATTCGAGAAATTCGTCAAACCAGTCCAGAAACTCTGATAGAAATTTTAGTTCCTGATTTTCGTGGTCGTGCAGATATTGCCCTGAAGATTCTGAGTCAAAACCCACCCGATGTTTTTAATCATAATATTGAAACCGTTCCACGTCTGTATAAAGCCATGCGACCAGGCGCTGACTATAAGCACTCATTGGATTTACTCAAAAAATTTAAACACTACTGTTCTGAAATTCCAACGAAATGTGGTTTGATGGTAGGTTTAGGAGAAGTCGAGGCTGAGGTTATTGTGTTATTAAATGATTTGAAAGATTATCAAGTGGACTATGTCACAATCGGTCAATACTTACAGCCATCTAAATCTCATGCGCCAATTCATCGTTTTGTTACGTTGCAAGAGTTTAAGCATTATCAAACACATGGAGAGCGCTTAGCGTTTAAAAATATTTGGAGTGCGCCATTAGTACGATCAAGTTATTTTGCAGACCGTCAGTATCATGGTGAAGCTGTGCCTAGCCCTTACATGAGCGAATGAATTTTCATCCTATTTACGTTTATTAACATTTCAGATGGAAATAGCCATTTTCAGCTCATAAGAACACTTTTAAAGTAACTCAAGGACTGGTAAAGCCATAAGATATGATTTAACCAAGCAAAGATAAAAGCATTTAAAATTGAAGCAAGAAGAAATGACGTAAATGACTATAAATTTGGAAACTCATTTCTAAAATTTAAAAATATTACAGTCTGATCATAAAGGAATATGATATGAACCTGTTCAATACCGCATCTGCAAAAAATCTGCAAACAACCCATTTAATTAATCAACATACTGTACATGCGGCTCCTGTTTTAGCCTTACCTCCAGAAGATAAAACGTCTTTATTTCGCCGCTCTATCCAACATAATTATGCCGACTTACTCAAAATAGCTGATGATTCAGATATGGCGATTGGTCTCACAGATCATCAAGGTACTCTCTTATGGACATGGAGTAGTTCTGCAATGCTTTCTTCTGCCGAACAGGTTCATTTTATTGAGGGTGGGCATTGGTCTACACAGGCTGTTGGGACCAATGCGATAGGTATGACTTTAAACAGCCAAATATCAAGTTGTGTCTATTCTCATGAAAACCAAATGGACAGTGTTCGAGATTGGGTTTGTTATGCCGCGCCGATCTGGGATCCAGCATCAGGTCAATTTCATGGCATTATTAACCTTTCCACAAAATATAAAAAACATACGCCTTTAGGGCTGCTTGCAGTTGAACGCTGTGCAGATTTAATACAACGCGCCATAAAACTTGAACAGCAAAATTTTTTATACATTAAGGCACTAGGCTCGCCTTGGGTTCAATTTAATGGGCATACATTAAACTTGAGTCACCGTCAAATTGAAATACTATGCATTTTAGCTTTGTATCCCCATGGCATTTGTTTAGAAGAGTTACACTATGCCCTTTATGGTGAGCGTAGTGTCAGCCTAAAAACCCTAAAGGCTGAGCTTTCACAACTTCGTAGCTTATTACCCCATTCAATTGAGGCTCGCATTTATAGGCTTAGCTGTGAAGTTCAATGTGATTTTTTACGTGCTGAACAATCATTAAATGCAAATCTTATATCCAGTACATTCTCGCTATATAAAGGTAGCTTTTTATCTAAATCAGAAAGCCCATTACTCAGCACATGGAGACATTGTTTTGATGCCCGTTTAAGCCAGTTGATCTATCAAATAAAGGATATCGATCAATTATTACGAATTATTGGGCAAACACATGATCGAATTGATGCAATACAACGCTTATTAGAACTCTTACCACAAGATAGCGCCCACCGTAATTATTTTTCAAATCTGATTTAGATTTGATCTGTTGCTTCAACTCGGCTTTGTTGCACAAATACCTAAAACTATGATTTTATTATATTTATTTTCTATTAAAATTTGGTAAACCCCTTAAAAATCAGTACCTTGCAAAATATTTATGCAACAAAGCCTATAGCCTGACCATTTTTTCCATAGTGTCCTGCCTAGATGGTCAAAATAGCTTCAATATTAAGTTTTCAATCACTAAATGGCTGAATAACCTTGTGAACGATATGTTCATGTGTCGGTACGAGGCCGGCTTTTAAGCCAAGTGGTTTAAACACCTTATCTAATACGACCTGAGTCAGTTGACCTTTGTCCTGTTCAATGTCGGTTAAAGTACGCCGACTGATTCCAACCATTGCTGCATATTTTTCTTGAGATAGCCCCAATACATTTTTGCGCAAGTGGCTCAGAAGTTGCCCCAAGGTAATTTTACCGAATAAATATTGGGTATATAAACCAATAAGCAATTGTTGACGGTCAAGTGGCTGATTTTCCTTTTTCATAATAGCTCCCATCGACTCAATTTGGCTTCAATAAAGTCATATCCTAGACCAGGCATCTCTATAATCGTTTGGGGAACACCTTTATTGATTAATTGCTGCTTGAGACCAATAAGTTTGCTCGCCAATGTTTTCAATGTATTTAAAGAGATATGTGGTTCACACCAGTGTGCAAGATTTTGTGTAATACCTTCCCAGCGGTATTCCCCTCCTTCTTCATACGGGCTTCCCCATGTTGTTGATCTTGTCACAACTTCTGGATCTGCTTTCATCGGGGCAAAATCATAAATTGGAGCAAGAAATATTCGTCCTGATTTTTTTAGGAATGACGTATTACGACCATGATTATCTGAGTTACCAAAAATGATATTCAGTAGATCCCTTTGTAACCACTCACAAACGAACTGCGAAGAATCAAAGTTTTTGTCCACTGATTTTAATAAGGAACAAAGCGCGTCTATGACTTTAAAATGATTCAAATGGCTCCCTGATGTTTTATTCAATATGGAATAAACTGACTCAAGCCCAAGTCGATGCCATTGTTGATTACCCCACTCTGTGTCAAATCTCGGCAACCATAACGAAGGGTATTTCTGACCTTCAATCAGTTTCATCTGAGAAGTTTCAATTGTTGTAAATCCAAGTTCATTCAGGACATGATAAAAATGATATTCTGCTCTCAATATGTCGCAATCTATTGCACTACGCTTATTTCGAGGGAATTTAACTAGATAGTGCTGATCCGGTTCATCAAAAGAATTTTGATAGGTATCAATCCAAACTTGCTGATCCTTTGAGACGCGAATCAGTAGTTTTGGAGCCTCACCTCCTGCTCCAGTTGCACCACCACTAATTGCACCCATTTGTTGTGCGTATTCGAGAAAATCAACATTTCGTTCTGTAACATCACCAGTAGTGAACTTGCGTAAGTGCAATGTTGATTCTGAATTGATTGGTGGAACTGATTCCTTAACTCTTAGATTCCCTACAGGAGCAATTGTACCTTTTGCCAATAAAGTAAAATCTTGTTCTGCTGATGAGAGTTTTTGCAAACCTAGATATTGAACCAAATAACGTCGAGCAGCACCAGATGGAACAATATCATCTAAAAAACTAAACCAGACTTTCGATTCATGTTGAATAAGAATTTGAATAGGAAGTGCTAAGCTACATGCATGTTCATCTCTCTTATCTAGATAAGAAATGGCATATTCTAATTCGTAGGCTAACTCACACGCACTTGCAGAACCTTTATGTGGTTCTAATATTTTAAGTTCTGCTATATCTAGCCATTCTGTATCGAGAAGAGCTTGAATCGTTAATTTTTCCATAAATATTAATGAACAAATATTTTCTCAAAAATACCATAAAACTAAAAAAATGAGAATATATTTGCGCATTCACATAATAATTTAAATTAAATGCGCAAATATTTGCTCAATCAATAGCTAAAACTTCTTTCCATACTACAAATATAGAGCTCCTCCATATCTGTAAGCAATTACCGAGCTACTTTTAAATGCAATACACCTAAAGCTAGATGTTATGATTAATCACTGTTTATTATCTAATTTTCTCATGACGAATACATTTTCTGACAACAATCAAATTGAAGTAGTTTCTTCTTTTTCTGAACTTGTAAATTCCAAATTTCAAGGAGAAATGAATGCACTTTGCTGGCATAGAAATTTGGTTGGGGATTTTAAAGAAATTGTAGTTAAACTTGAATTAAAAGAAAAGATTACAGAAGTTTCGATTGAAGATCTTTTAGCATTACAACTTTCAGAAAAAGGAAATTTAGCAAGGGAAATCATTTTAAAAGATATACAGCTCTTAACTGATTTCGGTGCATCTCCTGCTCTTAATTTACTAAAATGTTATGAGCGAGATGACGAGCTAGACTTTATTTCCACAGATGTATATTCGTTTCATGTTGATCGCTCACCGATTGAAACAGATACTTTCCTCTGCACTTATCACGGCGCTGCAAGTGATATCGTACCCAATGATCAGGTGGAGCAAAAGATTCTAATTCCCGAGATCAGAGAAAAACTTAAAAAATTACATGATGGCCCTGAAGCTGAATTTGAAACCTTTCTAGAAGAATATTTTTTTGATCTGCATTATCAGCCTAAACTGAATGCAAAACCTGTGAATTTAGGCTTAGGCCATCTTTGTCGTTTGGCGGTAGATCATCCTATGCAAAAAGTCTTGCCTTGTGTACATAGAGCACCCGTTGAAAAGGATGGCGAATATAGATTACTGTTGATTTGTTAAACATTTATTCGATACAGAGTCGATGAATTTAATCTATTTATAGACGCTAAAAAAGCACCTTAAATTTTAAGGTGCTTAGCTGAAAAGCGTTACTATGCGATTTCACCGTTATTGGGTTTAGTAATCCCAAAAAATGCGTTGGATTTCCTTGGCATCTTTTGTTTTTGTTAAAGCAAGTGCAGCCAGTAATTTAGCTTTTTGCGGGTTAAGATCATGTGCGACGACCCAACCATATTTGTCATCTGGTTGTTCTGCATTTCTAAGAACAAAACCTTGAGGTACGCGAGATGAACGAATAATTTGCACACCTTGTTTTTGTAAGTCAGTTAAAGTTGGGACAATATAATTGGCTACCGAGCCATTCCCTGTACCTGCATGAATAATAGCCTTTGCCCCTGCTTTAGCATAAGCCGTGTATGCATCTGGCAACATATTGCCTGAACCATAAACAATTTGTACCAGCGGTAAGCTATCACCTTTAATGTTTTCAATATTAAATTCTGAGCTCTTATTATGACGTTTCGCTGTATTTCTAAACCAATATGGTTTTCCTTCAACTAAGGTTCCAAGCGCACCCCATTGGCTCATAAATGCATTAGTATGGATATTAATTGTTTTTGAAACATCTCGTGCTGCAAAAATGTCATCATTCATGAGCACAAAAGTTCCTTTACCTTTTGCACTATCATCAGCAGCAAGCGCAACCGCACTATAAAGATTCAACGGGCCATCTGCAGAAAGTGCGGTACTTGGACGCATTGACCCAACCAATACAATTGGCTTGTCTGAATGAATCACTAAATTTAAAAAGAAAGCTGTTTCTTCTAGGGTGTCTGTTCCATGTGTAATCACAACACCATTCACATCAGGCTTTTTAAGTAAGTCATTGACTTGACGTGCAAGGGATAATAATTCTTTATCCGTAATACTTTCTGATGCAACTTGCATTGCCTGCACACCAGTTACATTGGCAAGGTTTTGAATCTGGGGAACTGCATTTAATAATGCATCTACAGGAACTTTTGCCGCAGTATAGGTTGCACTATTGGTAGAGCTTGCACCAGCACCTGCAATCGTTCCACCAGTAGCGACAACAACGACATTATTTTTGGCAAATGCTACACATGGGAGTAATAGGCTTAAACTGAGTGTCAAAGCTGAAATCGTTTTTTTCATAGGTCATCCTTTTTGAGTCATTTTATTCTTAGCATTATTCATACCATAGTAAAATTACTGGAAAAAGATAGGATTGTATAGATGTAGAAATTGTGTTTTATGTCGATCACAGTTCTTAAATACGATCAATCATGGTGCATCTCTTGTAGTTTTGAGATGAGTCCTATTTACCCAATACAGAACAGTTGCAAGAAAATATTCAAAATACGGTACGACTATTTTTAAATGGTTATCGCACTTTTTAGCAAGTTGTTATTTTATTTAGGATGAAAGCAATATGCAGTCCCTCCAACAATGAAAAACTGCACCGTATTATTTAGGCGGTGGCTATTTATTACCACGTTATTTCATGACCTTGAAAGTCGACAAACTGTTGTTCATTTTTACCAATAAAATCTTCAACCACACGTACAATGCCCGTTGTGCTTTCTTTTACGTTGATGGGTGCATGGCTTCCGCCCATTTCAGTTTGCACCCAGCCTGGATGTAAGTTCAGCACGCCTATTTGGGCAGGAATTGCCTCATTTATCGCAAAGCCACGTGTGATACTATTGAGAGCAGCCTTGCTTGCGCGATACAGCTCCATACTTCCATCATCGTTTAAAGCAACGCTTCCCATGCGAGAACTCATAAATGCAATGACACTCTTTTCTTTCATCAAAGGAAGAAGTTTTCTCGCAATCGTCACGGGTGCAATACTATTTACCAAAAACAGATTGGCAATCTCATTGGACGTGCACTGCTCAACGCGTTGATGTTCTGGCCCAAGAATGCCCGCAGAAACCAACAGTAGGTCGATGGATTTTTCATGATATTTACTGAGTAAATGGTCAACTGTTTGTACATGATTTAAATCTAATTCGGTTAATTCAAGTCTGTCTGGATACTCAGAAAGCAGTTGATTTAAGCCTGTAGAGACTTGGTCTATGTCTCGGATGGTCGCGATAACCTGCCAGTGCTGATTGAGCAACTCTCTAACTAGACCTAGACCAATCCCTCTTGAAGCACCAACCACGATTGCGCGTTTATTCTTATCAAACATAAAATGTTCCTATATCACGATAATTCAAGATGTAAAAATAGATTCAGATCAAACCTTCAAAGTTCGCTTTTGAATATTGATTCACAAGCTTAAGAATTCGCTTTGATCATAGTGCAGTAAGAATTTTTTATACAAACCTATTTCTGTAGACTTATTCAACCTTCATCATTCATTCAATGAATAAGCCCACAACTAACACATGAGTCTTACCAGCAATAGGTTTTCCTACGACCCAAAATTGGAGAATTTAGAAAACCTAAAACCTAGCGATTTCTGTCTAGAAGTTCACAGTCCATGAAAATTGTGCTGTACGTGGTGTACCCAGAAATAAATAGTCATCCCCGAAAAAGCTTCCTGCATCTCGCCAGTATTTTTTATTGAACAGGTTGTCCACATTCAGGCGAAGCATATTGTCATAACCATAAGCACGGAAGTTATAAGCTGCACCCGCATCGAATACGGTATAGCCTGAAACTTTAACCGTCCCCGTTTTGTTGGCATATTTACTGCTGCTGTATTGCATACCTGCGAGTAAACGTAAACCTTCTACTTGAGGCATTTGATAAGACACATGACTGGCAAAACGAACCGTCGGTACGTTTTGAGTTTGATGCCCTTTATAAGCATCTACCTGTATATCTTCCAAACGTGAACGAGTCAGAGCCAAAGTCGATGTCATATCTAGATTTTCAGCAACGCGACCTTGCAAGCCCAATTCCAAACCTAGATTATGCTGTTCACCATCGGTGACATAATAATTGTCTAAGTTGGTATATTGATGGTCTTGTGTTAAGTCAAACAAAGCGGCAGTAAACAGTAGCTCTTGCCATTGCTGTTTAAGACCTAACTCATATTGAGTTGAGCGTCTTGGTGCTAAGGTAACATAAGCATTATCTGTATATGCAGGCGCTTGACTGCCGGCGCTGATTCCTTTGGCATAAGAAGCATACAGATGAGTGTTCTGCCAAGGCTGATACATCAACGCGAGCTGTGGCAAGAAGCGATTGAAGTCGGTGTCACGAATACTGTTGCCATCCGCAGCATAGGCACTTTCATTTAAATGTAATAGCCTACCGCCCAGCAAAACTGACCATGCATCATTAAATTCGATTTGATCCAACAGGTTGAGGGCTGTTTGTTGACTATCCAGAGATTTGTAATGATTACCTAAGGGTTTATCCGTAGGCGTATAGGTAATAGGATCATTATAAATATTTCCGGAACCCACTTTTATATTGATTGCATCATACTGGGTATGGCGTTTGTAGGCATGTGACAACTCTAAACTCAGGTTATGTTGCCATGCTCCAGTGTTGAATGCTCCGTTTAAGCCCGTTTTAAATTGATTGGTTAGATGACTGTCATCTGGGCTGCGGAAATCATAAATGTCATAGTTACCATCAGTGTCAAAGGTGTAGGCAAAGGCTGAGTAATCATCTACGACCACACGACTTTGTGAAGCAGACAGATTGCTGCTCCAGTTATCATTGATTTGATAGCTATATTTCAGACTCGTATTTAGACTTTCATTGGTGATTGGTTTGCTCCAGCTTTGATAACCCAGCAAACGATCCCATTCCACTCCTGTCGGTACAGTTTCACCACCAAGTAGCTGATAACCGGGTACCGAACGCTGTTTTTGACGCTGTGATTCAAGATCAAATTCAAGTTTTGAACGATCTGAAATTTTCCAGTCTAAAGCCAAGGAACCAAACCAACGTTTTCCATCGGCATGTTCAACATAGGGGTGAATGTCTTCATAAGCTGCATTCACGCGATAACCAAACTGTTGATTGCCTCCAAACCATCCACCAAGGTCAGTCGCCACACGGCTGCCGCCATGACTGTCTGCTTCAAGGGTTAAAGATTGGACATCTTTGGGGCGTTTGCTCACATAGTTCACTACTCCGCCTGGCGTTGACATCCCACTTTGAATCGCACTCATGCCTTTTAGGATTTCAACTTGCTCTTTATTTTCAAGCGCTACATTTTGCTCACCGCGTAGCAAATTACCGTTCAGTAAATAACTTGATCCCGCATTTAAGTTAAATCCACGCATCACAAAGTTTGCATAGTAACCAATAGGTGCATAGCCATCCCCAACAGACGCATCGTTCTTTACCACATCACCCAGTGTTTTCGCATGTTGATCTGCGATCAGTTCAGCAGTAACGGTGTGAATAGATGCCGGAATGGCTGCAAGGTTTTGCTGACCAAACCCAGACAAATTAACTTTGGGCTGATAATAAGCCAATTGCTCAGTCTGAGCAGTGGTTGTAATGGTTGCGAGTTGTTCCACATCACTCTCTTCTGCCGCATGTACCCATACCGAGTTCAGCCCTAGACATGAAAATGAACCAACCGCCAATAATGCTTTTTGTAAACGAGAAAATGGATACGTTTTCACTGTCGTTGCTAACCCCAAAAGATAAATTTACAGCCTGAATTTTGCGGCATGAGTATTCACAATTTTTGTAGAATGAACAAGCACATTATTCAACATATCTCAGCTTTTTTTAAATTATCTGGTAATAGCTTTGAGTGTGAAGATTTAGAAATTGAGTTTATAGTTTAACCACATGCTTTTAAATTATAACGTTGATCTGCGTTCCATATCTTCAGTCGTATTTGATACAGCATATGGTATTGGGACTTTAGCTGACTTGAAACAGTGTATTGTGGATTGGAACATAAAAGCTTAGGTTGATTTATTTCAATTTTTTAAACCATTTTTCGTTTTTAAAATGATTTTTTAAATACAAATTTATTAAAATGTTATAACATAACAATACGAAATCTAAACTACTCTCCTTCATGATGAATAAATTCTCCATTCTATCTTCTAGTTTATATTTAAGCCTACTGAGTTCTTTCACTTGGGCCGAAACTTCAACAGAAGTACTCCAGACCATCCAATTACAAGCCGAAACTGAGGGGGAAAACCTTCAGCGAAGTACTGCAATGACTAAGTTTTCGCATGACATTTTAGACGTGCCATTTAGTCGAAGTGTGTTATCCAAAGCGTTAATTCAGCAACAAGATGTACAACGTATTGACGATGCACTCACGCAAGTGAGCGGGGTTTATAGTCAAACTAATTATGGTGGCGGCTTTTGGGATAACTTTTCATTTAGAGGTTTTAGTACAGACCCCAATATTGGGGCGCAAATCATAAGAAATGGTCTGAGTGTCAACCGCGGACTCAGTGCTCCGCGAGATATGGTGAATATTGAATCTCTCGACTTTTTAAAAGGCCCAATGGCTGCGCTCTATGGCCGCGGGGAAGCTGGCGGTCTACTGAATATCAACACTAAAAAGCCTGAATGGGAAAGTTCTTCAGAAGTGAATTTACGTGCCAATAGTTTAGAAAAATACCGTGCTAGTTTTGAACATACTGCCCCAATCAGTGATGCTGTGGCTTATCGTATTGCGGTCGCACATGAAGATAACCAAAGTTTTCGTGATCATGTGCAGAGTGAGCGTTGGTTTTTCTCCCCTCAATTCACATGGGAAATTTCAGATTCAACCCAATTAGATTTTGACAGCGAATTTACCCGACAAGATGGAACCTTCGACCGTGGTGTAAGTAGTTATCAAAAACAATTCGTGATGGACCCTAAAACATTTACAGGCGAACCTGATGATGGTGATCATATTCAAAAAGATCATTTCTATCAGCTTCGACTTGCACATCAGTTTAATGATGACTGGAAAATGAATAATGCTCTTAGTGTGAAAGATACTCAGCTCAAAGGCTTTTCCAGTGAATCTCGTCGTATTCAAAGTGATGGACGGACATTAGAGCGCCAGCGTCGCTACCGTGACAATAAAAGTGATGACATTCTCTTTCAAACTGAACTACTTGGGACGATCCAACAAGACTGGGCCCGTCATGAAGTACTTTTGAGCACTGAACTTGGGCAGATGAAGTACCGTCAATTACAACTGCGTCGAAACCACAGCAGTAGCGTGCCAAATAGCATTGATATCTATGATCCTATTTATGGACAATACTTACCCGAGCTGCCACTTTTCATTAACACAGAAGAACAGCAACGCTATTTTGCACTGAATCTACAAGATCAAATTTTCCTCAATGATCAATGGAGTGTGCTGTATGGAGCACGCTTTGATCACGTCACCCAAGACTTTCAAAATAAACTTGCAGGTACATCCAATAAAAAGGATTTACAACAAACTAGTCCACGCTTGGGTTTAAACTACCGACTGAATGATCGTTGGTCATGGTACGCCAACTATGGAGAATCCTTTGCACTCAACAGTGGCATGGACCGAAATGGCGATGTGTTTAACCCTGAAAAAGGCAAAAGCTATGAGATTGGTGGGAAATATCGGATTACCCCGCAGAGTTTGGTGAGTTTAGCCCTCTTTAAAATGGATAAAGAGAATGTCTTAACCACAGATCCAGCAGATAGTAACTATCAAATTACCGCTGGAGAAGTCTCAAGTAAGGGGCTAGAGCTCGATCTAGAAACACAGCTCAATGATCAATTCTCTATACGTGCCAATTATAGCTATACAGATGCTCAAGTGGAAAAAGACCAAAGTCTTACTAAGGGTTCACGACTCAGCAATGTGCCGAAGCACAGCGGCTCTATCAGTAGCAACTATGAATGGACCCTTGCCAATGCAGACAAAGTTGGGCTCGGTGCAACTGCAATCTATGTGGGCAAACGTAGTGGACACAGTACAGATAATGGCTTCAACTTACCTGAGTATACTTTGTTGAATCTAAATGCTTATTATGTGCCAACAGATCAGCTACGCTATCAGTTCAATGTGCACAATCTCTTAGATAAAACGTACTATGTTGCAAGCTATAGCGATATGTGGATTCAACCGGGCGATCCTTTAAATGCATCTGTCTCGGTACAATGGAAGTTTTAAAAGTTTAAAAAACCAGACTTGTCTCGTTAGGAGTTGAGTCTGGTAGTCAGAAAAGTAAGATTCAGATCACTTTTTGAAGTATAAGCTGCCTTAGTTTTCTCTAGCTTTACTATGTACTTACTTCAAAAAGTATTCCCAAATAATAAATCCAAGAAAAAATCCAAGAAACGAATATAAAGTAATGATAAAGAATACAAACCAAGCTCTATTTTTCTTCAGTAAAAAGTTCATTTCCAATACCTCAACGCTCTATCTATATTCATTATTCTAAGGTTTCCTATACGAAAGGACAGATACAGTTCTTTGTGAAAAAAATATAACAGACTATAACAGATTTGCCATTTTAACTCCCCAAAGCGATCAGACTGATATCAAGTAGTATAAAAAAGTATGAGGAGACTATTTTGCCTCCTCATGCTTCAGCAGATTAAAGGATTAAACGTTCGTTTCTTTTTTTGCATTCATCCAACGATACAACACTGGTAATAGCACCAAGGTCAATAACGTCGAAGAAATAATTCCACCAATCACCACGGTCGCTAGTGGACGTTGAACCTCTGCTCCTGTGCCCGTGGCAAGCGCCATTGGGACAAAACCTAAAGACGCTACACAAGCGGTCATTAAAACAGGCCTTAATCGTAAAATCGCTCCCTGCCAAACGGCTTCATGTAAGCGGTATTGCTCTCTTAGCTCTTTAATGAAGGTCAGCATGACCAAACCATTTAAGACGGCAACCCCAGACAAGGCAATGAAACCAATACCCGCCGACATTGACAAAGGAATGTCTCTTAACCACAAGAAAAGCACACCACCAGTTAGAGCAAATGGAACACCCGTGAACACAAGCAAGCTTTCTTTGATGTTATGGAAAACGGCCATCAGCAAAATAAAGATCGTCAATAATGCCAGTGGAATCACAATCTGCATTCGAGCCTGTGCCGAGGCCAGATTTTCAAACTGACCACCATATTCAATCCAGTAACCACTTGGTAGAGGATACTGCTTAAGCTGACTTTGTACTTCTGTGACAAAAGAGCCCAAATCACGCCCTTCCACATTCGCCGTGACAATCACACGACGTTTGCCATTTTCACGGCTGACTTGATTGATGCCATCCATCATTTTTACAGTGGCAATATCGGTGAGTAAAATACTGCCACCATTTGGAAGCTGTATTGGCAGTTGCGCAATCCCATTGACACTACGATCTTGCTCACTGAGCCGAATGACAAAGTCAAAACGGCGGTCGCCCTGTAAAATTTCACCAACATTTTGTCCGCCAATGCTTGCTGACACATGGTCTTGTACGGTTTTGACACTTAGGCCATATTGCGCTGCCAAGCTTTTATCAATTTCCACATTAAGCAAAGGTAAACCCGACGTTTGTTCAACTTTAACGGCGGTACTGCCTGAAACCTGTTGAATCAATTTACTGATTTTTTCAGCTTCCGCATTTAATACTTGCATGTCATCGCCAAAGATTTTGACACCGACATCGCTACGTACACCCGATATTAACTCATTGAAACGCAGTTCAATTGGCTGAGAAAACTCACTGTTGTTACCGGGTAGCGTTGCTAAATAGGCCTGCATACGGCTACGCAGTTCATCGAGTGTTTCTTTTGGATTTGGCCATGCATCACGGGGTTTTAGCATGACGTAACCATCTGAAATATTCGGTGGCATCACATCGGTCGCCACTTCAGCCGTGCCTGTTCGCGCAAAAATAGCCTGTATTTCAGGGAATTTATTCAGAAGTAGCTTTTCTGTATTTTCCTGAATACGAAGTGATTCTTCTAAGCCTGTGCTTGGAGAGCGCAGTTGCTGTACAGCAAAGTCACCTTCACTCAGTTGCGGTGCAAACTCACTGCCGATACGCGTTGCAAGTAATCCTGTCAACATCAACAAGCACAGTGCAAAGGTTAAAACCACCGCTTTATACTGATAGGCACAGTCCAATACCCGTTGATAATGCTCTTTTAACCACAACATCCAACGGCTTTCGGTTTCTTTGATGTCACCTTTAACAAAAAGTGCGACAGCCGCGGGCACGAAGCTGATCGACAAAATAATGGCCGCAACGAGTGCAAGTACAACCGTCAAAGCCATTGGGTGGAACATTTTTGCTTCTACACCCGTCAGTGCAAAGATTGGTAAATACACCACCAAAATAATCAGCTGACCAAAAATGAGTGGGCGACGAGCTTGGCGCGCTGCCAAAAACACTTCTTTAAAGCGTTCCGACTGAGTTAACGGACGTTTGATTAACTGCTGTGCATGTGCTAAACGGCGAATACAGTTTTCAACAATCACCACTGCACCGTCGACAATAATACCGAAATCCAATGCCCCTAAACTCATTAGGTTGGCACTGATGTTCTGCTGTGCCATACCCGTTAAAGTAAATAGCATAGACAGTGGAATCACACAGGCTGTAATTAACGCAGCACGAATATTACCTAAGAATAAAAAGAGGATCACAATCACCAAGATTGCGCCTTCAACCAAGTTCTTTTGCACTGTTTTAATGGCTTTTTCCACCAAAGTCGTGCGGTCATAAACCGTTTCTATTGTGACACCTTGCGGTAAACTGCTTTGCACCTCTTGAATTTTGGCATCTACAGCTTTAGACACCGTTCGGCTGTTTTCCCCCATCATCATCATAGCGATGCCGAGTACAGTTTCTTCGCCGTTATAGGTTGCACCTCCTGTTCGGAGGTCATGGTCAATGGAAACCTGCGCAATATCCGCAACACGGATCGGGCTGCCATTTGGGCTGGCAACTGTTGTATTTTCAATGTCCGCAAGACTGTTGAGTGTCCCTGGAACACGCACTGTAAGCTGCTGACCATTTTCCTCAATATAACCCGCTCCACGGTTTTCATTATTTTCCTGTAACGCTGTTTGTAGTTGGCTTAAGGAAATATTCAACTGTTGCATACGGTTTAAGTCGGGAGCAACCACATAGGTTTTATTAAACCCGCCAATACTGTTGACCTCGGCCACCCCCGCAACACGTTGCAATTGTGGACGAACGATCCAATCTTGGATCTCCCGCAAGTCCATCGCGCTATAAGCGGTACCATCGGCTTTTTTGGCATTCGGTTCGGCTTTAATGACCCATTGATAAATTTCACCTAAACCCGTCGAAAGTGGCGACATGGTTGGAGAAACATCACTGGGTAAATCCGTTTTGGCTTCTTGTACACGCTGATTAATCTGCTGACGTGCCCAATAGATGTCTGTACCATCCTCAAATACAATAGTGACTTGGGACAAACCATAACGTGAAATAGAACGAGTCAGCTGTAAATCTGGAATACCAGCCATTGCAGTTTCAATCGGATAGGTAATCCGCTGCTCAACCTCCAGTGCGGTAAAACCATTGGCTTGGGTATTAATTTGTACTTGCGTATTGGTAATATCGGGCACTGCATCAATCGGCAGTTTTTGATAGCTATAAACTCCGACCGCAATCCATGTACAGACAAAGAGCATGACCCAAATTGCATTTTGAATAGAGAACTGAATAATTCGTTCAAACAAACCCTCAGGCTTGGGTAAATCATGATTAGTGTGCATGATCAGCCTCGCCTTTTTCTAGTTCAGACTTAAGCACAAAGCTGCCTTGACTGACATAGCGCTGTCCTGCTGTTAGGCCTGAAATAACTTCCACCCATTGAGCGTCATTTGAAGCTTGCCCAAGCTCAACGGGCTGCGCTTTCAAATGCACTTGTCCTTTTTGTTCAGCGTCGACCACAAATACCGAAGTTTGACCTTCAATGTTTTGAATAGCACTTTTATGGACGCGAAGTGCTGTTTTTGAACTGGTATTGTCTAAAAAGATATTCACCAAAACATTTGGACGTAGTTCAGCCGCTTGGCTTTTTAATTTAGCACGTACCACCAAGCGTCCTGTTTGTGCATCGGCTTGAGAGGTTAAGCTTTGGATGACGGCTTCATATTTTTGCTCAGAAGCATTCGGCTTAAATGTCAGACTCTGATTGGCTTGTAACTGACCTGAGTACTGAGCAGGCAGATTAAATTCAAGCCATAACTCTTTAAATTGTTCAATCACAAAAAGCTGATCGGCCAATTGTACGTTTTCACCTACCACGATATCTTTTTGGCTAATCACACCTGAAATGGGTGCTTTAATGGCAAAACGACCATTTACCCCACCTGTTGCCCCTAGGGCGTTTAAACGGCTTTGCACCGATTGCACAGTAATCTGCGCTTGTCGATAAGTATTTTCTGCTCGTTGGTAATCTTGCTTGGCAGAAATGCCCTGTGACCATAACTGCTGTTCACGTTGATAATCTTGACGTGCCAAATCCAAACTGGCTTGAGCCATCCGTAAATTGGCCTGGTGATCAATCAGTTCAGGGACAGATAGTACAGCCAAAGTTTGTCCTTTTTGTACGTTTTGACCAAGCTCAACATTCACCTGTTCCACATGCCCACCAAAGTTTGGCGAAATATGTGCTTGCTGATCGGTATTAACCACAAGCTTTCCGGGTAGAACGGTGACTTGAGACACCACACCTAGTTGAGCTGAAGCGATTTGAATGCCTTGCTCTGTCAGTTGCTGTGCCGTCAGTTGAATTTCACCTTCCTCGGCATGTCCTTTTTCTGCCTCGGGTTCATCCGCATGTTCAGATTCTTCATGTTCGGCATGCGCATGCTCATCAGTTGTTTTATCTTTTGAGCTAAACCAGATCCCTAAAGCGATGAGAAATGTAATGAGGAGCAAAAGCCCAATCATCAATGGCTGTGATATTTTTCCAAATTGGTTTTTTAGTTGCATATTATTGTGCTCCGCCAAGGATGAGGTCTTGTATTTGTGCGATTGAATTTTTGCTGATTTGACTATAAGCATCTGAACTACTGATCTGTTCATAGCTGGTACCGAGGCTGAGTGCTTCTGCGCTCAATGCAGTCTGCCAAGCTTGACGTAATAACTGCAACTGCCCAAGGCGTATGCTTTGCAGTTGTGAGTTAGCTTGTTGGATGTCGGTAATGGACAGCTTTCCCGCTTTAAAACCTTGCAGCGTGCGGACTTGCACTTGTTCTGCCAAAGTGGTTTGTTGACTGATCGCACTGAACTGCTGTTTTAGTCCTTTGAGCTCATGCATGGCATTGGCGATATCTAAAATCTGCTGTTTTAACTCGCGCTGTTGCTGCTGATTCAACAAGCTTTGCTGACGCTGGGCCATCGGAATGCTGTATTGCTGACGGTTAAAAATATTCAGCGGAATATCCACGCCGACACCTAATGTGGTATCACTGCTTTCATTCGGTGCTTGGCTCCGTTTCATGCCGACATTTAAGGTCGGATTGGGACGCGCCTGCACTTTTAAACTTTCAATGTTTAAATTGGACTGTTGAATATTCAGGGCATACAGCTTTTCCAACCAACCTTCAGCAATATAACGCTGTACCGTGGCATCGCTTTGATCTGGCCATGGCATTGAGGTGGAATTAAGTTGAATGTCGGCTTTGGTTTCGCCCCAAAGGTTTGAGAGTTGACGCTGTGCTACTTCTTCTGCCAATACCGCTTGTTGGTATAAGCGCTGCATATCCAAACTTTCGATTTGCGCACGTTCATAGTCAACCAAAGCAATACTGCCCGCCTGATAACGTTTTTTGGCACTGTCTAAATTGTTTTGACTCACTTTGAGTTGTGCTGCGTACAGCGATTTTTCAACTTGTGCCAAAGCCAACTGAGACCATGCAAATTTCACCACCAATTGGCTTTGTGCTGTCCACAGTTGTTGCTGTAACTGCCCTTGTTGCTGCGCTGTTTCTGCGAGTTTTTGATTGAGCTTACGCTGTCCAAACACATCTAAGGGCTGACTGATGGCAATACTGTGCTCACGATCAGTATCTGAACCAAAACCATCTTGATTGATATTTAAGCTAGGGTTTTGCCATAAACCACTGTTTTTGATGTTCAGCTCTGAAATACTTTGACGCTGCTGCCCAATGTCATTTTGGTTTTGATAGCGCTCTACTTTTGCTAAAGCTTCATCCAAAGTCTTGATCGGTTCGGCAAAACTCCATTGCATCGCAGCTGTTGTTATGCCTACAGCAAGGGCTTGGCGTATAAACGCCTTAAATTGATTCGACATGTTTTTTCCCACTAATTTTTAGAAGAAGTGGTGGGAAATGTTTTAGGCTACCCCACCATTAGCGGGGAATGTTCAGGAGGAGGATGTTGCCCCAATAAATCAGGGGCTTGATAGGCATTGTGCCAAAAAAATTGTGGCGGTTCTTTTATCTCAAGTGCGAGCGGCAATTGATAGTTTTTTTCTTTCGGAATAATCAAATGTGCCATTGAGGGCAAATGATCTTGATGGTCTTCACCCAATTCAAACGGATCATTTACCGTTTGAGTATGGTTATCAACACTGCTTTGCAGGTGTGCCTTATCATCAGACACACACAAGGTGGTTTGATGGTGGCCAAAATGAAAACTTTGTTGTGTCACGACTTGAGCTTTTTGTTCTTCATGGACGCAAAAAGCTGCCGCCACGTTCCAAAGACTTTGGAACATGAAAAAGCAACTAAGACGCTAAGCCACGTGGTAGAACGCATAATGTCGTACTAAAATAAAGTGACGCTATTGTAAAGCCTAGACTAAGTCTAAGGTCAAGTCTTTTTAATGACTATGTTCATGTTGGTGTGGATGGCATTCATCTTCTTCAATCTGCAAAGTCACTTGCGTAATCCCATGCTCATGCCCCAATAACTCTACAGCTTGGTGGTATAAAGCTCTCTGATCTACATCAGGTGCAATCAAATGCGCTGTTAAATGCACATTTTTAGAGGTAATGGCCCAAACTTTAAGCTGATGAATGCCTTGTACACCATCTAAAGCCAGCAAGTCATTGCGTAAAGATTCGATATCAATTTCACTTGGCACACCTTCAAGCAAAATATTGATACTTTGTTTCAGTAGGACCCAAGTTCGAGGTAAGACCCAAAAGCCGATCAACACAGCAATAACGGTATCTACCCACATCCAACCTGTGAAATAAATCACCAGTGCGCCAATGATCACACCCACAGAGCCCAAGGCATCACTGAGCACCTCAAGATAAGCCCCTTTCACATTTAAGCTGTCTTGACTGCTCGACACCAAAATTTTCATTGAAATTAGGTTGATGATTAAACCCAAAGCCGCGACAACCAACATCCCCAAGCTTTGAATCTCGGGTGGCTGACTAAAACGCTGGTAGGCTTCATATAAAATGTAAATGGCTACCACAAACAACATCATGGCATTAAACAAAGCTGCCAAAATTTCAAACCGTTGATAGCCAAAAGTACGTTTATCGTCGGCAGGTTTTTGCCCAATTTTGATGGCTGCTAAAGCAATCGCTAAAGCAGCGGCATCGGTAAACATATGTGCTGCATCGGACAATAAAGCCAAACTTTGCGTGATAAATCCTGCAACCACTTCCACAATTAAGAAGGTAAACGTCAGAGCAAGTGCAATGGTTAATTTCTTGGCATTTTTTGCAGTCACTTCAACATGACTGTGATCATGGTTATGAGAACCACTCATGTAGGACTCCTTATCATTTTATTTAACGGAATGCTTCACCATTGAAATCGAAGCTTTTTTTAATTTAAAAATTACTCGATTTAGCATACTCGGTTAAAACAATAAAATCATCTTTCATGTGAATACGTCTTTATTTACGGCGTTTTTTACCTGTCAAGAAGTTCATGGCCTGCGTATAGCCTGTTGGTGTAATACGCTGTACCAGATCGATAATTTTGGCATCTGTTCCAATTAAGACTCGGCGCTGGTCTTTTTTTACAGCCTTTAAAATGGCCTGTGCTGCCACATCTGGCGGAGTTTTAAGCATTTTATTGAAAGAACGGCTGGCACGCTCAGGGTTCATACCTAATGCACGAATACTGTCACTCATTCGTGCACTATTGGCGATATTGGTACGTATCCCACCCGGATGAACACAAGTTGCACTGACGCCACAGTCTTGCAAATCTAACTCTTGACGTAGTGCCTCGGTAAAACCACGGACAGCAAACTTTGTCGCATTATAGGCACTTTGAGTAGGCTGAGCAGTGAGCCCAAATAAACTTGAAATATTCACAATATGCCCAGAGCCACTTTGTTTTAAGTAGGGTAAAAAAGCTTTGGTTCCATACACCACACCCCAAAAGTTGATGTTGAAAATCCACTCGGCATCTTCATAGCTCAAGCCTTCAACAGTACTCGCTAACGCGATCCCTGCATTATTAAAAACTAAATTGACCTGCCCAAAATCCTGCTCACACTGCTTTGCCCAATCCTCTACTGCCTTACGGTCTGAAACATCTAGTTTTGTGAGCGTGACTGAAACAGGATAATCTTTGACGTGGTTTAAGGTTTCCGCCAAACCTTGTTCATTGACATCACTGAGTGCTAAATGTGCACCTTGCTTTGCCAGTTGAATCGCTAACTGCTGCCCAATGCCTGAACCTGCGCCTGTGATCGCAGCCACCTTATTCTCAAAATTTTTCATAATGCTCTCTAAATATCGTTTTAAACTTAAATGTCATGCTGAAGGTTCAAGTACTTTGGTTCTACGCAGACAAGGTCTATTTTAGTTAATGTACAAAAATTATAGGCATGAACGAAATGATCATTTCTAATGATTCAGTATGTATAAAATTCATGAGTGGTATTTTAAATATAAGATCATTTTTAATTTTCTTGTATTTTCAAGTGATAGGACTCTGAAAACAAGTTACTGATATCTACATAGTGTGTCACATAGGCTTTAGACTATAACAGCCCTGAGCAATTCTGCTTCATCTGTTATATTTTTTTAATCTTGTTTTTGTACCTGTTTCATCAGTCTTTTGATTTGCATAATGTACTCATCACCTCAGTTGAGTGCAGTAACCATGAAAGATCTAGACTCAAAAAAACCAGCAAAATATGCAGATAGTTCAATTTCAGATAAAGCATTTAAAAACATGATTATCTGGTTCGCGATTTACTGTGGGCTTTTTTGTATAGGTGTTATTTTCTTTGTCGGTGCAGATCAAAACTACCTTCTTCAGTAAAAATCTGAAGCTTGTTGCACTAATATCAACATCTAAATTTTGGCTACAGAATTAAATCTCACGAGAAAAACACACTTTAGAGATTAAACCTAGACATGGGTTTAGTCTCTATTTTTTGAGTTGAAGACTAGTAAAACGGCAGTTAAATTATATTTTGAATGGCTAATGTCATTACAAAAGAATGACATTAGCTATGTGAAGATCAGACTTCAAGCCCAAATCACTAAAAACGCTGCAATCACCACCAATACAATACCGAGATGTTCAGCACGTGCCAGCTTTTCTTTAAAGAAGTAGGCTGAAATTAACATACTAAAAATAATCTCAACCTGCCCCAAAGTTTTTACAATGGGCACGGACTGCATACTCATGGCACTAAACCAACCCAGTGACGCCAAAAAACTACAGAGGCTGACACGAAATGTAAGTCCAATACGCTGCCACATGGCCCATAATGTTGCACGGCGAAATATTCCCAAATACATTAAAAGTAAACAGCACTGTGTCGCAATCACCATTAAAAGCACCCAAGCTGCGCGGTGAATAAACGGTAAATTTGTTAGTTCTAAACTGGCCTCACGTACCAAGAGCGAGGTAATGGCAAAACATAAACCACTACCGATACCTATACATAAGGTTGGTACGGAAAAATCAGAAAAGTCCCGCCCTTTAGACATTAAAAATACTGCGAAGCCTCCGACAGCAACCCCGAACCAGCCTAAAAGGCTTAAATGATCGGATAAAAAGACCACGGCGATAATCGCGGCAAGTACTGCCTCACTTTTAGCAAGCCCCACTCCAATCGCATAATTTTTTTGCTTAAAAAGCTGAACCATCAAGGCTGTTGCGGCAATTTGGCTCAACGCCGCAATAAGCACATAAATAGCAAAATGGAGATTGAAATGGACGGACTCTATTACAGGTTGGAAATGGTAAAGACAATTGATGTAGATCAGTGCTAAAGGTAGAGCAAAGATGAACCGTGCTAGAGTCACTCCATAAACATCAACAGTTGTACTGAGTTGCTTTTGAAAAGCGTTGCGCCAAGCCTGCATAAAAGCGGCCATAAGCGTAAAAAGAATCCATGTTATTGTCATCAAGTACTCTATATACAGTTACTTACCTCACCTAATGTAACCCGTTGATGACAACACATGTGCTTTATTTTCATGACTTATTCTTATGTGACAAATAACTTAAGTTCTGATGAAACTTCGACTATTGCATTACATGTGCAACATCTTTTCAAAACTGAGTATCGAGTAAATTAAACGGCAATACATAAAAAGCCGAAGGAGTTATCCTTCGGCTTCTATGTGAAATTTCACTTCAAGTATTAGAAGTTATAAATCGCAACCAAGTTCACACGGTTGTCTTGACCTTTTTTACTACCATTTGCCGCAGGTGCAAACGCTTCACGCTCACCGTAGACATACTCTACGCCAAGGCTAACAGGCTGAACTGGGCTATAGAATAAATTACCCCATGCTTGCCATAAGTTTTTATTGATTTTGGTATCATCAGCTACAGCATCAAGGTAGTCCTGATTTTTATCAAAAGTCATATAACCATAAGCCAAAGTACCACGTAATTTGTCATTAAACTTCTGTGTTAAACCGACAGTAATTGAGTCAAACTCACTTTGTTCAATACTTGTGCCTGTTGCAACTACGCCAGGGTTAGTAAAGGATACAAAGCTGCTATCACCTTTGACATGGTAGTAGTCGGCTTTTACAGAAGTTACTGGGGTGATATCAAATTTGGCACCAACGCCTACGCCATACGCCCACTCTTCTTGATTTTGAATGCGTTTTTCATGTGCCATTGCACGCCCACTGACTGAAAGTGCATCATTGAACTTATGATTCAGTCGTCCTGTAAATGCAGGCATACGTTGGCTCATGCTGGCATCTTTCGGGTCTTCCACTGCCGCGACTAAGTTAGTATTTGGCGTGAATTTATGGGTATAACGCACTTGAGGAGTACGTTTAATTGAAGCACCCACATAAGCCAAAGCATCAATCGTTTCAGGGATGTAGTCTGGTGTGGCAAAGTTTGACCACGTTTGACCAATTAACCAGTTACCATAGTTTAAATACGCATGACGAATACGTAAATTATCAAGGTTTGCACCGCCTAAAAAGTCGACCTCAATTTTTGCATTTAAGTTCTGATCGGCTATTGGCGCTTTAAAGTCCAAACCTAATCGCGTTGCTGAAAGGGTTGATCTTAAACGATCGCTATTTTCAGCATTTCCTTCTAAAGGCACGCTATTGATTTGGTTATAGGGCATATCACGAGCGCCACCTTCAGCTTGATACGATACGTCCATTCGAACATTACCGTATAAGTTGAACTCTGCCCCACCTTTGGTCAAACCTAAACCCGTTTTTTCAACCGTTTTTGGCGTCGTCAACACTTGACGTTCAACAGCGCTCAATTGAACAGCTTGCTGCTGTTGTTGCTGCGTATTCTGTTGAAGCATTTGTTTTAACGCATTAATTTCATTTCTAAGTTGCTCAATCTCTGCCGTCGTATTGGTTTGTGCATGTAATGCTGCACTACTTAACATGGATAAAGTAACAACTAAAACGTTCTTCTTAAATTGTTTCATTTAACACGGGTCCTGTGTATTTAAGTCTGTCCTGACTTTTACTCTTTAATATTTAGCTCTCTTTTTCATCGCTGTTTTCTAACGCAATGCATTTCTTTTAATACTTTAAAATGAAACTTTTTATCGCATTAAAAATCGCGTTAAAAAACAACTTATAAAAAGCAAATTGATTTTAACAGTTCATACAGTTTTTGAAATGAGCCTACTACTAATGCACTAGACTCATGGGTTCAGTATTATTTAATTGGCTGTGGATTTAACTGCATCAAACACTTGTTTTGATTTGGTTTTTTCACCGTCTACAGACACTTTTAAGTTGACCATAAACACGGCCAAAGCCGCAATCACACCAGGTATCGCAATCACGAGAAAATTCATTTGATGTGGCAACTCAAAAGTTAACAATGCACCTGTCAGTACAGGCCCAACAATTGCGCCAATGCGTCCTATGCCTGAAGCCCAGCCCATACCTGTAGAGCGTACTGCAGTTGGATAGAACTGTGCGACAAAGGTATACAGTAGAATTTGTGAGCCAATAGTTGCTGCGCCTGCAATCGCAATTAAACCGTACAGCACCATTTGTGGACTGTTGAAACCGAGTAGAATCAGTGCAATAGCACCCACGGTGAACATGGTTGTCAAAACTGGTTTTAAGTGGAAACGGTCTGCGAGCGCACCACCGCCAATCGCTCCAACCATACCGCCAATATTTAAAGCAAATAAGAAAATCATACTTGCACCAAGCGAATAGCCTGCTTGAATCATTAGTTTTGGTAACCAGCTTCCAAGCGCATAGACCATGAGTAAGCACATAAAGAATGCCACCCAAAACATCATGGTGCTAAAGGTACGGCCTTGTTGGAACAATGCCTTTAATGGAGCGTCATCACCAGCAACAGGTTCGTTGAGCTTAAATGTCGTTTCTGGCTGAATCGCTTGCTCCGGTGCAATTTTTTGCACAATTTCACGGACTTTTTCAGTTTCACCCTTTTTAGTCAGGAACATTAAAGACTCAGGTAGAAACTTCCAAAGAATCGGCAAAGCCAAAAATGGAATGATGGCGATATAGAACATGATTTTCCAACCATAGTCTGTTACCAACCATGCACCCAGTAAAGCTGAGGTCATGCCGCCAATAGCATAGCCACTGAACATAACCGCAACGAGTGTGCTACGAATACGCTTCGGAGCATATTCAGTCATGAGTGCGACCACGTTTGGCATCACCCCACCAATGCCAAGTCCCGCAAGAAAACGTAAAATACCAAACTCAATAGGATTACTTGCAAATGCGCCTAGAAAGGTGAAGCCACTAAAAATAGCCACACAAATCATAATGGTCTTTTTACGGCCCAATTTGTCAGACAACGTACCAAAGCTCATTGCACCGAACATCATGCCAAACAATGCGGTACTCGCAAGTAAGCCTGCTTGTACTGCACTGAGTCCCCACTCTTGCATCAGAAGTGGCAGTGCCACGCCATAGATGACTAAATCATAACCGTCAAAAATAATAATCAGTAGACACCAAATGAGTACACTCCAATGAAAGGGCGTAAATTTGGCTTCATCGACCACCGTGTTGATGTTAACTGGATTTGTATTCACTTTAAGCCTCCTGCTTGCGAATGTTTGTTGCTGTGCACATTGCAGCAAAAGTAGCTTTCTTGTCCAAAACCGAATAACTCTATATTTATACCTTTAAGGTCGGTTAAGGTTTTTTTTGTTTTAAATAAATAGCTTATATAACCCATGATTTCAGTGAGAGACAGAAAATAAGCAAAACCAAGCGATTATGACTATAAAAAAGCCATCCCCAAGGATGGCTGAAATGGTTCGTTTTAAAATGCAGACTTTAAAAGTAAAGTGGAATTTAAACCTCCAAGTTTAGATAAATGCACGGTCATATTTGATCGCTTCAAGGTCATAGACCTGATAAATACAATCAAATAACGAACGAATATCTTCGCTTTCATCCATGGAACGAATCGCCAGAAAAATGGGGCTAGTCGCTGCATCATCTAAGATTGGAATATAGTTCAAATGCGGCAGTTGAATAGTTCGTGCACTTTCTGGAACCACACAAATTCCTTCTCCAGCGGCAACTAACCCCAGTGCCAACTGTATTTCACGAACTTCTTTTAAATGTTTAGGTTCCAGCCCGTATTCTGAAAACAACCCTTGGACTTGGGTAGAAAAGTTTGGCTTGGGATGACTTGGATAAAGAAATAAGTTTTGATCGACCAAATCCGACAGGTAAATGCCTTGTTTTTGCGCCGTCAAAGGATGACTAGAATGTGCCGCTAACATCAACGGTTCTTCACGCAGTAAAACCCGACGCACAGCAGGATCTGAAATACGTAAGCGTCCAAAACCAACATCAATCCGTCCTTCTTTTAAGGCTTGAATTTGGTCTTTGGTACTCATTTCGATCAATTCGATTTTTAAATGTGGCTGCTGTTGGCGAAATAAATACACAATTTTAGGCAATAAACCATATAACAACGATCCCACAAAGCCCATGGTCACCGTTTTTTCAACCAAGCCTACACGCTGTGTCATGGCTTTGACTTCTTCGGCATTAGACAAAAGTTTAACAGCATGTTGATAGAAGAATTGTCCTGCTTCCGTGGTCTTGAGTGGGCGGCTGCCACGTTCAAATAATTGCACCCCCAATTCAGCCTCTAGATTTTGTATCTGGCGGCTTAAAGGAGGCTGTGCAATGAATAATTTTTCAGCAGCTTTGGTAAAACTCTGCTCTTCTACAACAGCTACGTAGTAGCGGAGGTGTCTCAATTCCATGACTATTTATACCTTTAAGATATATTAAAATGCTAATTTGATCTTCGACAGTTCATATTTATTCTTTTAAGGTATATCAAATCAGGTACACAACGCAAGGCTGCGCAGAGTTAAGATGTATAAATCTATAGAAACCTTACTCGTCGAAATCCCCACTATTCGCCCACACAAAATGGCGGTAGCGACTATGCAAACGCAAACGCTTGTCTTGGTGAAAATCAGTACTGAAGATGGCTTTGTCGGTTGGGGTGAAGCGACAACAATTGGCGGACTGGGCTACGGTGAAGAAAGCCCAGAAAGTATTAAGACCAATATTGAAACTTATTTTGCACCTTTATTGAAGTCCCTTAAAGCTCAAAACATCGCACAAACTATGCGTGCTTTGAAAAAGAATATTAATGGTAACCGTTTTGCCAAATGTGCAATTCAAACGGCTCTACTCGACATCCAAGCGCAACGTTTAGATTTACCCCTTTCTGAAGTATTGGGCGGCCGTTTACGTGACAGCTTACCTGTACTTTGGGTGTTGGCATCTGGCGACACTGAAAAAGATATTGCTGAAGGCCGAAAAATGATTGAGGCAAGACGCCACAATATTTTCAAACTTAAAATCGGTTCACGCCGTGTAGAAGAAGATGTTGAACATGTTCTTGCGATTAAACAAGCACTGGGTTTAGACATTTCTATCCGTGTCGATGTGAACCGTGCATGGTCTGAGCTAGATGCGATTAAGGGTATTCAACTCCTACAAAATGGTGGTGTTGACCTGATTGAACAACCCTGTGCAATCGACAATATTGATGCGATGCAGCGTTTAACACGACGTTTTGATCTTGCCATCATGGCGGATGAATCGCTCATGGGACCAAGCTCAGCCTACCGTTTAGCCAAAACCAATGCGGCCTCTGTTTTTGCAGTGAAAGTGGCTCAGTCTGGTGGATTAATTGAAGGTCATGAAGTGGCGAAGATTGCCAACTTAGCCGGTATAGATTTGTATGGCGGAACCATGCTTGAAGGTGCAGTCGGCACGATTGCTTCGGCACATTTGTTCTCGACCTTTGAAAATTTAGCTTATGGCACCGAGCTATTCGGCCCACTGCTGTTAACCCAAGATATTTTAAAAACCCCACTTCAATACACTGACTTCGCTTTGCATTTACCCCAAGGCAAAGGACTCGGTATTGAATTGGATGAAAGCAAGATTGATCAGCTACGCCGCGCTTAAGCGACGTCTTAACCGTTTAGGAGTTATACATGCTTTTTCACGTACGTATGGATGTAAACATTCCACTGGATATGCCTGCTGAAACTGCCAGTGAAATTAAAGCAGTCGAAAAAGCATATTCGCAAGAGCTACAAGCTCAAGGCAAATGGCGACATATTTGGCGTATTACAGGTCAGTACTCAAACATCAGCATTTTTGATGTAGACAGCAATGAAGAGCTACACAACATTTTGCAAGGTTTACCCCTGTACCCGTATATGAATATTGAAGTGATGCCTTTAAACCGACATCCATCGTCTATTCGCGAAGATGATCGTTAATTAAATGGTCGAATAGAAACAGCTGAATCACTGACATCTAATCTACGATCCAGTGAAGGATATTAACAAGGAACGTGGCAGCTAAGCTTTTCAACCTATTCATAAAGCTAGCCACCACACAGCAAACATACTTAAGGAGCAATAGTATGAATCGTCAACAGATTGATGCATTAGTCAAAACAATGAATGTGGATACAGCAACCGGTTCTGTAGACGCACGTACTCAACAAATTGTGGTTCGCCTATTGGGTGACTTATTCCAAGCGATTGAAGACTTAGATTTGAGCCAAACTGAAGTTTGGAAAGGTCTTGAATACTTTACGGATGCAGGTCAAGCCAATGAACTTGGTTTACTTGCGGCTGGTCTTGGTCTTGAGCATTACCTCGACTTACGTGCAGACGAAGCCGATGCCAAAGCAGGCATTACAGGCGGAACGCCACGTACCATCGAGGGTCCTTTATACGTAGCTGGTGCACCTGAATCGGTTGGTTTTGCACGTATGGACGATGGTTCTGAAGAAGGCAAAATTCCGACTTTAATTATTGAAGGGACAGTGACTGACACTGATGGTCAGATTATTGAAGGTGCAAAAGTTGAAGTGTGGCATGCCAATAGCTTAGGCAACTACTCTTTCTTCGATAAGTCACAATCAGACTTCAATCTACGTCGTTCAATCATGAGTGACCAAGATGGTAAATACGTTGCTCTCACCACGATGCCTGTTGGTTATGGTTGCCCACCAGAAGGGACAACTCAATTTGTATTGAACAAGTTAGGCCGTCACGGTAACCGCCCTTCGCACGTACATTACTTCGTATCTGCGCCAGGCTACCGTAAGTTAACCACCCAATTCAACATTGAGGGTGACCAATACCTGTGGGATGACTTTGCATTTGCAACACGTGAAGGCTTGGTGGCTACCGCTGTCGATATTACCGATGAAGCTGAAATTGCACGCCGCGGTTTAACAGGTCCATTCAAACACATTCAATTCAATGTTGAACTGGTGAAAGATCAAGCGGCTGCACCATCAACTGAAGTTGAACGTCGTCGCGCTAGCGCTTAATTACCCTTGGAACCGAAATAGCCACTGCAAAGTCGCATTTCGGGGACTTCCTCACTTTTGGAAAGTCGGAGAACGGACATGCCACGTATCCCAGTTATTAATACTAGCCATCTCGATCGTATCGACGAATTACTTGTCGACAACTTTGAAACAGGCGAATTCAAACTTCATCGTTCAGTGTTTACTGATCAAGCCCTTTTTGACCTAGAAATGAAGTATATCTTCGAGGGTAACTGGGTTTACTTGGCACACGAAAGCCAAATTCCAAATAACAATGACTATTACACGACGTATATTGGCCGTCAGCCTATTCTGATTGCACGTAACCGTAATGGTGAACTCAATGCCATGATCAATGCCTGTTCACACCGTGGTGCACAGCTTTGTCGTAATAAACGTGGCAACAAAGCAACCTATACATGTCCTTTCCACGGTTGGACATTTAACAACTCTGGCAAACTTTTAAAAGTTAAAGATCCAGCAGATGCAGGTTATTCAGACTGTTTTAACCATGAGGGTTCACATGATCTGAAAAAAGTTGCACGTTTTGGCAACTATAAAGGTTTCTTGTTTGGTAGCTTAAATCCGGATGTTCCCTCTTTAGAGGAATACTTAGGCGAAACCAGCAAAATCATTGACATGATTGTGGATCAGTCTGAACAAGGTCTTGAAGTTTTACGTGGCGCGTCTACCTACACTTATGAAGGCAACTGGAAACTCACTGCAGAAAATGGCGCAGATGGCTATCACGTTTCTGCGGTGCACTGGAACTATGCAGCGACCACTCAACAACGTAAAGAAAAACAAGCGGGTGACAACATCCGTGCCATGAGCGCAGGCGCTTGGGGCAAACAAGGCGGTGGTTCATACGGTTTTGACAATGGTCACATGCTGCTTTGGACACAGTGGGCAAATCCAGAAGACCGCCCAAACTTCCCGAAAGCCGACGAATACTCTGAAAAATTTGGCGAAGCAATGTCGAAGTGGATGATTGAGCGCTCACGCAACCTTTGTCTTTATCCAAATGTCTATTTGATGGATCAATTCGGTTCACAAATTCGCGTACTTCGCCCAATTTCAGTCAATAAAACTGAAGTCACGATTTACTGTATTGCCCCTGTAGGCGAAAACGCGGAAGCACGTACGCGTCGTATTCGCCAGTACGAAGACTTCTTCAATGCCTCAGGCATGGCAACACCGGATGATTTAGAAGAATTCCGTGCATGCCAAGCGGGCTACGCAGGCATTGAACTGGAATGGAATGATATGTGCCGCGGTTCAAAGCATTGGATTCATGGCCCAGATGATGCTGCCAATGAAATTGGTCTAAAACCAAAACTTTCAGGTATCAAAACTGAGGATGAAGGGCTCTACCTTGCCCAGCACCAACACTGGTTAGACATGATGAAAATTGCAATTGCCAATGAAAAAGCACTGGCTGTTGAAACTGCAAATGAACAAGGAGAAGTTGCATGAATGCTCCTACAACACTCAACACCGTTAGCATCGAACAAGTCAGTCAGTTTCTGTATCAAGAAGCGCGCTTTTTAGATGATGAGCAATGGGACGATTGGCTTGCATGTTATGCCCCTTCAGCATCGTTTTGGATGCCTGCATGGGATGACGACGATACCCTGACGACAGATCCGCAGTCTGAAATTTCACTGATTTACTACCCAGACCGCCAAGGTTTAGAAGACCGTGTATTTCGCATTAAAACTGAACGCTCTTCTGCGACCATGCCAGACACACGTACTTGCCACAATGTGAACAATATCGAAGTGATTGAGCGTGATGGCGACAAAGTTACCGTCCGTTTTAACTGGAATACGCTGAGCTTTCGCTACAAAACCAGTTATAGCTACTTTGGTATGTCACGTTATGAAATCGATTTTTCAGGTGAAAAACCACAAATTTTAAGTAAATACGTGGTACTGAAAAACGATTACATCAACCAAGTGATTGATGTTTATCACCTCTAAGTTTTAGCCACACATCCTTAGTATGCTTTCAGCCAAATGGAGTTTTGGCTGAAAGTGCCAAGTTTCAACGTTTTTAAAGGATATTCAGCCATGTCAAACCACAATGTTGCACTTCAATTTGAAGATGGCGTAACGCGTTTTATTACCGTGACTCAAGGTGAGTCTTTATCAGATGCCGCTTACCGCCAAAAAATTAACATTCCGCTAGACTGCCGTGATGGTGCATGTGGGACTTGCCGCGCTTTTTGCGAATCTGGTAGTTATGACATGCCTGAAGATACGTATATTGAAGATGCGTTAACGCCCGAAGAAGCGGAACAAGGCTATATTTTGGCGTGCCAATGCCGTCCAAGCTCGGATGCCGTATTCCAAATTCAAGCTTCATCTGAAGTCTGCAAAACCGAAATTCACCAGTATCAAGGTACTTTAGTCGCTGTTGAAAACTTATCAGAATCGACCATTACTTTTGATATTCAGTTGGATGAAGGTCAACCTGACATTCACTTCCTTGCTGGTCAATATGTCAACGTCGGCATTCCAGAGACAGCAGAAACTCGTTCCTATTCATTTAGCTCGAAACCAGGCAACCGTTTAACGGGCTTTGTGGTACGTAATGTGCCGAATGGCAAAATGAGTAGTTTTTTAAGCAGTGCTGCCAAAGCGGGCGACAAAATGACTTTTACTGGTCCATTTGGTAGCTTTTACCTGCGTAATGTGGTTCGTCCTGTTGTCATGCTTGCAGGCGGTACAGGTATTGCCCCTTTTATGTCTATGTTGCAGATTTTAGAAGAAAAAGGCGCTGAACACCCTGTTCGTTTGGTGTTTGGTGTCACCAATGACTTCGACTTAGTTGCTTTAGAACAGCTCAATGCCCTCCAAGCTAAACTCCCATGGTTTGAATACCGTACTGTGGTTGCAAGTCCAGACTCTGCACATGAGCGTAAAGGTTATGTGACTGGGCACATTGACAATGAATGGCTCAATGGCGGTGATGTTGATGTCTACCTTTGTGGTCCTGTCCCTATGGTTGATGCCGTTCGTGGTTGGTTAGATAGCGAAGGTGTAAAACCTGCAAACTTCCTGTTTGAAAAATTCTCTGCAAACTGATTGGGGCCACTTATCATGTCTGATCGTCAAAGATTTTTAAACAAAGTCGTGATTGTGACTGGTGCCGCTCAAGGCATTGGTCGCGGTATTGCACTCCAAGTGGCTGATGAAGGTGCGCAAGTTGTCTTAGCCGACTTATCTGACTATGTCGATGAAACATTAGCAGAAATTGAAGCGCATCAAGGCGATGCAATAACAGTCAAAACCAACCTTGAAACCTTCGCAGGTGCTCAAAGTGTTGTAGACAAAGCACTTGAAGTCTATGGCCGTGTCGATGTGCTCATCAACAACGTCGGCGGTGCAATTTGGATGAAACCTTTTGAAGAGTTTTCTGAAGAAGAAATCATCAAAGAAGTGAATCGCTCATTATTTCCAACGCTGTGGTGTTGTCATGCTGTTTTACCTGAAATGATTAAAAATCAGAAAGGTACGATTGTAAATGTGTCTTCTATTGCGACTCGTGGCATTAACCGTGTGCCCTATTCGGCATCCAAAGGTGGGGTTAATGCTCTTACTGCAGCACTTGCTTTTGAACATGCCAAAGATGGGATCCGAGTGAATGCAGTTGCTACGGGTGGAACCGAAGCACCGCCGCGTAAAGTGCCGCGTAATACAAATCCACTGTCTGAAAATGAAAAGTCGTGGATGCAACAAGTGGTCGATCAAACCATTGACCGTAGTTTTATGAACCGTTATGGCACGATTCAGGAACAAGTGAATGCAATTGTATTCCTTGCTTCAGATGATTCGTCATATATGACAGGTACAGTTGTTCCTGTCGGCGGTGGCGATCAAGGCTAATTGATCGTTACATTACTTTTATATACAGGATCATGTCTGCATGGAGGCAAATGAATGGCTACCCTGTTTAAAACTTTGAAAGAAGATTGGTCTATTTCCGCCACTGTCGCAGGATTTTTGGCCGTGCTGATTTCCTATTCAGGACCACTCATTATCTTCTTTCAGGCTGCGCAACACGCTCAAGTTTCCCCGACCATGATGATTTCATGGATTTGGGGTATTTCTATTGGAGCAGCCGTGGCAGGGATCTTTCTTTCCATTAAGTTCAAAGTCCCTGTGATTACAGCATGGTCTGCGCCAGGTACGGCTTTATTGGTCACCCTGTTCCCGAATATTAGCCTGAATGAAGCTGTAGCCGCTTATATCACCTCAGCCGTGGTGATTTTCCTGATCGGGATCAGTGGTTACTTCGATAAATTATTGAAATGGATTCCGCAGTCAGTAGCCGCGGGAATGATGGCAGGTATTCTATTTCAGTTTGGTTTAGGTCTGTTTAGCGCAACTAATAGCATGCCGATTATTGTGTTTAGCATGCTATTTGTCTTTTTAGTCGCAAAACGAATTTCACCGCGCTATAGCATGCTTTGGGTACTGCTTTCTGGTGTGGCCTTGAGCTTTGGGCTTGGTGAAATGAATGCGGTGAGTTTAGATTTCCAACTTGCCATTCCTCAGTTCATCAGTCCCGAGTGGACTTGGCACTCAACCTTAAACCTTGCCCTACCTTTGATTTTAGTCAGTCTGACAGGACAGTTTTTACCGGGCATGGCCATCATGAAACTGAGTGGTTATGACATGCCTGCCAAGCCGATTATCACCGCCACCAGTATTGCGTCTTTAGCTGTTGCATGTGTCGGCGGTATCACCATTGTTTTGGCGTCGATTACGGCTGCACTGTGTATGGGCAAAGATGCGCATGAGTTAAAAGAAAAGCGTTATATCGCAGGCGTTGCTAACGGCATTTTCTATATTTTAGGTGGTTTGTTTGCAGGTAGTATCGTTCTGCTCTTCAGCTTACTGCCGAAAGAGCTTGTTGCCGCATTGGCTGGCTTGGCCTTATTGGGTGCGATTTCAACCAATATAGCTGTAGCCATGAAAGATGAATCTCAACGAGATTCTGCCCTCATTACTTTTTTAGCTACAGCTTCAGGTATGCACTTTTTGGGTCTAAGTTCCGTTTTTTGGGGCATCGTCATTGGTTTAACTGCGTATCTAATTTTAACCAAATGCAGCCCTGACGTTTCAGCTTTAGCTTCAACTCCAAGCTCCAATCCAAGTTCCAAAAGTTAATAGGTACGCTGTACCTAGGACAATATTATGATTGATAAAAGTTCAGCTTCTATAACAGAAGCACTTTCGCAAATAAAGGATGGCTCAACCATCATGATCGGTGGTTTTGGTACCGCAGGGCAACCTGCTGAACTGATTGATGGCTTAATTCAACTCGGCATTAAAGACCTTACCATCGTCAGCAACAATGCTGGTAATGGCGACTATGGTTTAGCCAAGCTCCTCAAAGCAGGTGCCGTGAAAAAAGTCATCTGTTCCTTCCCGCGTCAGTCTGACTCTTGGGTCTTCGATGAACTCTATCGTGCAGGCAAAATTGAGTTAGAACTGGTGCCTCAAGGCAACTTGGCCTGTCGTATTCAAGCCGCAGGTATGGGACTTGGTGCAGTTTTCACCCCAACTGGTTACGGTACCTTATTGGCTGAAGGCAAAGAAACCCGTCACATTGACGGTAAAGATTATGTGTTGGAATATCCAATCAAAGCCGACTTTGCTTTGATTAAAGCCCAACAAGGCGACCGTTGGGGCAATCTGGTCTATCGTAAATCTGCACGTAACTTTGGTCCGATTATGGCAATGGCAGCCAACGTGACCATTGCACAAGTCTCTGAAGTGGTGGATTTAGGAGCTTTAGACCCTGAACACATCATCACCGCAGGTATTTTTGTTCAACACGTGGTACAGGTTCAACCTGAACCTGTTGCTGTGTAATCGGGAGAACATCATGAGCTATCAAAAACTCAGCCGTAACCAAATTGCAGAACGTGTGGCACAAGATATCCACGATGGTGCGTATGTCAATCTCGGGATTGGCTTACCAACCAAGATTGCCAGCTACCTTCCAAGCGACAAAGACGTATTCCTGCATTCTGAAAATGGTTTATTGGCTTTTGGTCCACCGCCTGAAAAAGGTCAAGAGGACCCTGAGTTGATCAATGCGGGTAAAGAATATGTGACCATGCTGCAAGGCGGTGCCTTTTTCCATCATGGTGACTCTTTTGCCATGATGCGTGGCGGTCACTTAGATATTGCCGTGCTTGGTGCCTTCCAAGTGGCAGCCAATGGTGACTTAGCCAACTGGCATACTGGTGCGCCCAATGCGATTCCTGCCGTCGGTGGTGCGATGGACTTAGCTGTCGGTGCCAAGAAAGTCTTTATTACCACCGACCATGTGACCAAACAAGGTGAACCAAAGATCGTGGCTGAACTGAGCTACCCAGCAACAGGTTTGAAGTGTGTGGATCGGATTTACACCGACCTGTGTGTGATTGATGTCACTGCTGAAGGTTTAAAAGTGATTGAAAAAGTCGACGGTCTAAGCTTTGCAGAATTGCAGGCGATGACGGGTGCTCCGTTGGTGGATGCGACACAACAGAATTAATGATTTGAATCCCCCTAAATCCCCCTTTGCTAAAGGGGGACTTCTCTAGCATCAAGTGCGGTAGGTCTCCCTCCTTTTTAAAGGAGGGATTAAGGGAGGATTAAGAGAAGAATAGATATGAAAAACGCTTATATCATCGATGCCATCCGTACCCCATTCGGACGTTATGCAGGTGGACTCGCTCCAGTGCGTGCCGATGACTTGGGTGCAGTGCCGATTCAAGCTTTAATACAACGTAATCCAAGTGTAGATTGGACACAAGTTGATGATGTGATCTATGGCTGCGCCAACCAAGCGGGAGAAGACAACCGGAATGTCGGACGCATGTCTGCACTGCTTGCAGGCTTACCTGTCGAAGTTCCAGCCACAACGGTGAATCGCTTATGTGGCTCATCACTCGATGCGATTGCCATGGCAGCGCGTGCAATTAAAGCCGGCGAAGCAGATTTAATCATCGCAGGTGGTGTGGAAAGTATGTCTCGTGCACCTTTTGTGATGGGTAAATCAGAAACCGCATATGGCCGTAGTCAAAAGATTGAAGACACCACTATGGGCTGGCGTTTTATTAATCCTCAGCTCAAAGCAATGTATGGTGTAGACACCATGCCGCAAACCGCGGAGAACGTAGCACAACAATTTAATATTGATCGCGCAGATCAAGACCAGTTTGCCTTGGCGAGTCAACAGCGCACCGCAACCGCGCAAGCTCAAGGCTTTTTTACACATGAGATCATCCCGGTGAGTATTGCTCAGCGTAAGGGTGATCCGATTGTGGTCGACACGGATGAACATCCACGTGCATCGACCACCTTAGAAGGTTTAGCCAAACTCAAGCCAGTCGTCACAGCTGAAGGCACCGTCACTGCGGGGAATGCATCAGGCATCAATGACGGTGCGGCTGCTGTACTGATTGCTTCAGAAGCAGCGATTCAGCAATACCAGCTTAAACCGCGTGCCAAAATCATTGCTTCAACAGCAGTGGGGGTTGAACCACGCATCATGGGCTTTGCTCCAGCACCTGCCATCAAGAAGCTCCTCAAACAAGCTAATCTGACATTAGAGCAGATGGATGTGATTGAGTTGAATGAAGCTTTTGCAGCACAAGCACTGGCCGTTACCCGTGACCTCGGTCTGGCAGACGATACGACACAAGTGAATCCGAATGGTGGGGCGATTGCGATTGGTCATCCACTGGGTGCATCGGGCGCACGTTTAGTCACCACAGCATTAAATCAATTGGAACAAACCGGTGGCACCTATGCGCTATGTTCAATGTGCATTGGTGTCGGTCAAGGTATTGCAATGATTATTCAGCGGGTTTAACCCTTCTTCTGATCTGACGAGGTGTTTCTGCTCATAACACGTTTTGCTGATAACAACAGTAGAGACACTCAAAAATTTTTAATGAATTAAGGAAAAGTATATGCCAAGTTTTACTTCAAATAATGCCGAAATTCACTATCAGACCTTTGGTGACCCCAAAAATCCTGCGATCGTTTTTTCAAACTCGCTAGGCACAAACTTCAACATGTGGAAACCACAAATTACTTTTTTCCAGAAAAATTATTTTGTGATTTGCTATGACACTCGCGGGCATGGTCAGTCTTCTTCGCCTCAAGGGCCTTATGATATTGAACAACTTGGTCTAGACCTGATCCATTTATTGGACCATTTAAATATTGAGAAAGCCATTTTTTGTGGCATTTCAATGGGCGGACTTACAGGTCAGTGGTTAGTCATTCATAAACCTGAACGTTTTCACCGTGCCATTGTATGTAATACCTCTGCCAAAATTGGCAATGAACAGGCATGGAATGATCGCGCATCACTTGTACGTACCTATGGTTTAGAACCCATTGCATCGACGGCTGCGAGCCGTTGGTTTACCGAACCCTTTATCCAAAGCAACGCAGCAACTGTAGCAGCGCTTTCAAACGACTTAGGTGCTGGCAGCACAGAAGGTTATGCGAGTTGTTGTGAAGCTTTGGCTAAAGCGGATTTACGTGAAAAACTCGAAAGCATTCACGTACCTTTACTTGTTATTGCAGGGCGTAAAGACCCCGTAACAACAGTCTCAGATGCGCAGTACATGGTGAATCACATCCGAAGTAGTGCCCTATTTGAAATCGATGCCTCTCATATTTCAAATATCGAACAGCCCAAAGCCTTCAATCAGGCCATCTTAGACTTTATTGCTTAATGCTCTAGATCTGATCCAATAACAGCCCAACATGGGCTGTTTTTTTCTTACCTATTTAAAGAAAGAGATAGGAATGCGTAAAACTCAGCATTAGAAATATGTTGGCTTAGGCTCATTCTATTGTTCATCTTAAAATCATCAAAACTCAAAAATTGTATACAAAACAAACTGAAATTATTATGATTTCAAAATCATATCTTCGAAATTTCACTTATTGCCAATCCTAAACTCACTAGATCCCATCATGTAAAGCCGAATCTACCCAGTTAAAATGAGCAAAATAGCCAATCGTTTTGTTTTATAAAATCTTCTCGCTCAGCAAATGCCCATACGCAATAGGAGGATATTTTTCCAATACAATCTGCTACTCAGCAATTTTTCTACAGTCTTTTGCTTATTTAACGGAAAATTTATCAGCAAGGAGGATGCTGAAAAGCCCCTTAGAAACCTGAGTTTTCCTCTTACTGTTTCAAGTTTTTCAGTTTTTTGCTAAAAGTTAATGACGTCAGCTAAATAGATGTTAACAACAGACAAAAGCGTCCATCTACACTTTAATGTAACAAGTTAATGTTTTAATTGATGAAAGTGATATTTTCCAGTTCAATGTTGATCCAATAAAGCTTAGCAACTGAATTGATCATGGTCGTCAAGCCAGCCAAAATAGCTAGAATAAATTGATCAGATCATCTACAGATACAAACCATATCAGACTTCAGTTTTATTTTGATATACAGTTTAGCCATATAAGAATTGATCTAGATCTGATGCAGAGTGAGCTACCGACTAAGAAGTCTGAGCTGCCCTCTTTTCAAGACTTGAGTTGTACCTGTGGCACAAAACGAAAACAAATCTGCTGCTTTTGGTCAATTTGGCTTACAATGTAAAAAAGAGTAATAATCCGAAAATTTGTAATCTTTTAACATTGCCAATTCCTTGCAAAATTTACATTATATTGCCGAAGTTTGGCACTAAGCATCTACGTCAATTCAAACAAACTATAAAAAAAATGTAGAACTTTATGCCATAATACGCAAACTTTGCAGCCATCTTGCAAAGATTTATTGCAATTTATAAATGGAGCAAGCTAAATGAGTTCGACCATTTTGGTTATTCATGGACCGAATCTAAATTTGCTAGGAAAGCGCGAACCAGAAGTATATGGTTCTCTAACGCTGAACGACATCAATCAGCAACTCATTGCACAAGCTGAAAATGCTTCAATTTCTCTCGACACTTTCCAAAGTAATTGGGAAGGTGCCATTGTCGACCGTATTCATCAAGCCCAAGCGGATGGCGTCCAATTTATTATTATTAACCCCGCTGCACTCACGCATACCTCTGTTGCTCTACGTGATGCCCTGCTTGGTGTAGCCATCCCATTTATTGAAGTTCATTTATCGAATGTTCATGCGCGCGAAGCGTTTAGACATCATTCATATTTATCAGATAAAGCCGTTGGCGTTATTTGTGGCTTAGGTACTCAAGGTTATAGCGCTGCGCTCAATTACGCTCTCACTAAAATTCAACCCTCTACGCAATCATAATTAGGAATACTGTCACATGGATATTCGTAAAATCAAGAAACTCATCGACCTGATGATTGAATCTGACTTACAAGCGATTGAAGTTAAAGAAGGCGATCAATCGATTGCGCTGACTCGTCGTAGTCCAGTTGTTGCAGCTGGTGCTCCTGTTGCTATGGCGGCTCCTGTTGCTCAAGCTCCAGCGGCTAAAACACCACGTGGTGCTGTAGAATCTTCTCCAATGGTTGGTGTGTTCTACGCGGCACCAAGCCCAGGTGAAGCGCCATTTGTTAAAGTCGGTCAAACCATCACTGCTGGTGAAACACTTGGTATTATCGAAGCAATGAAAATCATGAACCCGATTGAAGCAACGCAAAGCGGCGTGGTTGAAGAAATTTTAGTGAAAAACGGCGAAGTGATCCAATTCGGTCAACCATTATTCCGCTACCGCGCGTAATAGACGGGGACTTATAATGTTGCAAAAAGTTTTAATTGCAAACCGTGGTGAAATTGCCTTGCGCATCACCCGTGCCTGCAAAACTTTAGGAATTAAGACTGTAGGGATCTATTCAGATGCCGACAAAGACTTAATGCACCTACGTTTTGTAGACGAAGCAGTATGTATTGGACCAGGTGCGAGCAGTGAAAGCTACTTGAACATTCCTGCCATTATTACAGCAGCTGAAATTTCAGGTGCAGATGCTATTCACCCAGGTTATGGCTTCTTATCAGAAAATGCTGAATTTGCTGAAATTGTAGAAAATTCTGGTTTCATTTTTATTGGACCGCGCCCTGAACACATCCGTTTGATGGGTAACAAAGTTTCTGCGATTACAGCAATGCGTAAAGCAGGTGTTCCAACCGTACCGGGTTCTGCAAATGCGGTTACACCGCAAAATGCGCTGGCTGAAGCTAAAGAAATTGGTTTCCCATTGATCGTGAAAGCTGCTTCTGGTGGTGGTGGTCGTGGTATGCGTATTGTAGAACGTGTCGATACTCTGCTTGAATCCGTTCAAGCCGCACAGCGTGATGCTGAAATGTGGTTTGGCGATGACACGGTGTATATGGAACGTTTCCTACAAACACCTCGTCACGTTGAAGTCCAAGTTCTTGCCGACGGTAATGGCCACGCGATTCACCTCTATGACCGCGACTGCTCTTTACAGCGCCGCCATCAGAAAGTGCTAGAAGAAGCGCCAGCGCCAAACTTACCTGAACAAGCACGTGCTGACATTTTAGAAGCTTGCGTAAATGCTTGTAAATTAATGCAGTACCGCGGTGCAGGTACATTCGAGTTCTTGTTTGAAGATGGTGAATTCTTCTTTATTGAGATGAATACACGTGTTCAAGTTGAACACCCTGTAACTGAAATGGTGACAGGTATCGACATTATTGAACAACAGCTCCGCATTGCTGGTGGCTTAGGTCTTGAAATTGAACAAGATCAAGTTGAAGTCAAAGGCCATGCGATTGAATGCCGTATCAATGCTGAAGATCCAACGACTTTCTTACCTTCACCGGGTAAAATTGAGAATTTTTATGTGCCAGGTGGTGCAGGTATTCGTCTTGATTCACATATCTATCAAGGCTATAGCATTCCGCCATACTATGACTCGATGATTGCGAAGCTGATCGCACACGGTAAGGATCGTAAAACATCACTTGCACGCATGCGCCAAGCGCTTGATGAAATGATTTTGACCGGTATTAAAACCAATATTCCATTGCATAAAGATTTGATTCTTCAAGATGAAAAATTCTGTGAACAAGCAATGGATATTCACTACCTTGAAAAGCACCTGTTAAAGCAAATTGAAGACAATCAAGATAAGTAATTGTCTTGATCCTTAAATAAAAAACCGCGATAAATCGCGGTTTTTTATTTATAAAACAATTAATTAAGGTAGTACGCGACGTAGCGTTGCAAAGCATTGCTGTGCTTTATCATTGGCACAAAAATTAATGGTCGATGGACTTTGCCATTTCACAAAATACTGAGACATTTCACCAGTCTGATCTTCTTGTGACCCAGAACAATCTACTTGGTTATTGTCAAATTTGACCTGTAAAATTAAAGCAGGCAGTTGCACATTTTTATCGGTTGATGGCTGGTAATCATAAATTCCCGTAGACCATTCTTCCCCACTTTTAATCACAACATCACTATTACTTTTAAAATTATAGTATTCAACGCATTTACGATTATTTGGAATTTCCATTCCCCATAAGCCCACAATTTCAGGGCGTGTCGTTACACGAATATTATTTTGATTTGATGCTTGAGTATCCTCAGGCTGACTTGGCGTATTTGCCATAAGCACTGATGAAGTTAACATGAATAACATGCCGAGTAATGTTTTTTTCATACAAGCCATAATGTTTTTAAGCGTCTCACTAAATTAGCATATTTTGATTCAAAACATCATTTTATAACCATTTCATAACAATCTATTTTTTGTTATGGGTTGCAATCTCGATTTAACAAAACGATTTATTGTCAGCACTAGATAAATTCTCCTTTCAGAATCGAAAAAAGACCGCTTAAGCAGTCTTTTTTGTATTTCTTGATATTTGAATTTAGGCTACAGGTGCCAGTGTAAACAGCACCTGACCTGTTTTTACCGTTTGCCCTTTTTCAATGGTAATGGCTTCAACCTTCATCCGCTCAGGTGCAATAATGGGAATTTCAATTTTCATGGCTTCAATCACGGCCAAAGTTGCCCCTTCTTCCACAATGTCTCCAGAGGTACATTCAATTTTCCAAATAGAACCCGGCATATGCGACTCTACTGCACAACCACCTTCAGGAATTTGAATTTCACTGTCGTCTAAAACCGCATCTAGACTTTCAGAAACATGTTCAGTCAAACCTGCCTCATGCCAACGACGGCGTTCATATTCAAAGTTCGTTTGCTGTACTGCTTTAAAATTTGAAATGGATGCTGCATTTTCAATGAGGAAGTTATTATATTCTTTTAAATTTAAAACCCCATCTTCTACACGAAGCTTTAAGCGCCCCGCTTTAAAGTCTTCCCGCATTTGCATCAGTTCTGTTTCAGACACTTCGTAAAATTTAATTTGATCAAAGAAGCGCAGTAGCCATGGCTTATCCTGTTCAAAGTCGGGGTTTTTGCGGTAACGACTCCACATTTGGGTTGTACGTCCAACAAACTGATAACCACCTGGGCCTTCCATACCATAGACACACATATATGCGCCACCAATACCGACTGCATTTTCAGGCGTCCAAGTGCGTGCAGGATTATATTTGGTGGTCACTAAACGATGACGTGGGTCCAGCGGCGTTGCCACAGGTGCACCCAAGTACACATCTCCCAAACCCATCACCAAATAATTGGTGCTGAATACGATATCCTTCACTGCTTGCTTTGAGTCTAGACCATTGATACGACGAATAAACTCTACATTGTCAGGACACCACGGCGCATCTGGACGTACTGTTTGCATATAACGTTCAGTCGCCAACTGAGTTTGTGAGTCCTCCCAAGCCAAAGGCAAATAAACTGTGCGCGAAGGCACTTCCATTGCTGTCACATCAGGCAATTCACTTTCTGCTTGCTGTAAAAGGCATAATAAATGTTTTTGATCTAGCACCAATGAATCAAAATGAATTTGCAGCGAACGAATACCCGGTGTTAAGTCTATAATCCCTTCTATACTTTGGTTTTTAACCCATTGCATTAAAGCATGAATACGGAAGCGTAAATTGAGATCTAAAACCAACTCTCCATATTCAACCAACAGATAACTATTACCTGCAGGACGATAAGTCACAACAGGTCTAGCGCTCTCACCTTTTAATGTCGCTAAAACGGCATCTGATAAAGTCTCCATTTCAGCATGAAAGCTTGGAGAAAATTCTACATTTTCAGTCGTATCCGCTGTTAACGCTGCGCTATATTTTTGATTTAATAATTGTGCTTGATCATAAGAAATTGGGATAAATTTAACTTTATCGCCCGCTTTAAGCTGACCAATTTTCCATAGTTCTGAGCTAACCACCACCGCAGGACAAACAAAGCCGCCTAAACTTGGACCATCGGGTCCTAAAATAATTGGCATATCTCCAGTGAAGTCAATCGCGCCAATGGCATAAGCATTGTCATGAATATTCGAAGGATGTAGTCCTGCTTCACCACCATCGGTACGTGCCCATTCAGGTTTTTCACCCACTAATCGAATACCTGTACGACTTGAATTAAAGTGGATTTCAAAGTCTTGCTCAAAGAAGCGATCAATATCGCGTTTGGTGAAAAAGTCTGGCGCACCATGCGGCCCATACATCACCGCAATGTTCCAAGAACGGCCAAAGCTCGGCATCTGCGCTGCGCTAAGAGCAACAGTTTCTGCCGAGGTATAAGCCGTAATCGGCAACATATCTCCAATGAGTAAATTGCGTCCTGTATGACCACCAAACTGACCTAAAGTAAAAGTTGCTTGTGAGCCTAAGTAGGTAGGTACACTCAACCCACCTTTAATACCAATATAACTGCGACAACCTGTGGTGATTTTACCTGTTTTAAGAATTTGCCCTTTTTTAACATTAAGGGTCTGCCACATAGCAACGTCGACACCATCCAATGTCGCAAGCATGTCGCCACCCGTAATCACGATTTGGCTATCACAGTGAAACTTTAAAGTTGGGCCTTGTAATGTACATTCGAGCCCTGCGGTATTAAATGGATTCCCCAATAGTTGATTAGCAACATTTAACGATAGTGGATCAATCGCACCCGATGGTGGCACTCCAACATCCCAGTAACCCAAACGACCATTGACATCTTGTATTGACGTTTGAATACCGGACTGTAATACCTCAACTTTTTGGGTTTTCCACTCAAAAGTATTTAAGAAACGTGTAGTCTGTGTCCCTGCTTTAAACACTTCACAGTCAATAATATTCTGTAAATACTCAAGATTGGTTTCAATTCCTGCCACTGAGGTTTTTGCCAAAGTATCGTTCATGGCCTGAATTGCACTTTCACGGTTTTCGTGAGTCACAATGATTTTGGCAATCATTGGATCATAAAAGGAAGACACGTTTGAACCTGTTTCCACCCATGTTTCATTGCGGGCCTGCGGGTCAAAGTCGACATAAGTCAGTAAGCCAGCACTGGGTTGAAAGTTCTTAATTGGATCTTCAGCATATAAACGGACTTGGATCGAATGGCCTTTAGGTGCAAGTGTATCTGTTGGCGCAGTCCAGTCACCGCTACCTAAAGTGACCATCCATTCCACAAGGTCTACACCAAACACTTGTTCAGTCACGCCATGTTCAACTTGTAGACGTGTATTCACCTCTAAGAAGTAGAAGTTCTGGGTGTCAGTATCCATCACAAATTCAACCGTACCTGCCGAACGGTAATTCACTGACTGCATCAGTTGAACCGCAATACCCTGAATATAAGTACGTTGTTCAGCATTTAAATGTGGTGCTGGAGTCTCCTCGATTACTTTCTGGTTACGGCGCTGTACTGAACAGTCCCGCTCTCCCAAAGCCAGAACCAAACCTCGGCCATCACCAAAAATTTGGACTTCAATATGACGCGCATTTTCCACAAACTTTTCTAAATACAAGCCTGCATCTTTAAAGTTAGCTTGGGCCAAATAAGATACCGTTGCATAAGCATCTTTAAGCTCTGCTTCGTTCCACACCAAACGCATACCAATACCACCACCACCAGCGGTGCTTTTCAACATCACGGGATAACCGATACGCTTTGCTTCGATCAGTGCTTCCGCTTCGTCTGCTAAAAGTTGGCTCCCCGGTAACAATGGCACGTTCGCCTGAGTGGCAAGTTCACGCGCAGTATGCTTTAAGCCAAAACTACGCATTTGCGCAGAATTCGGCCCTAGAAACACAATGCCCCGTGACTCACACAAATCACAAAATTCAGCATTTTCAGACAAGAAGCCATAGCCCGGATGAATGGCTTCAGCACCTGCTTCATTCGCGGCCTGTAAAATTTTTTCAATATTTAAATAACTTTGACTGGCTGGGCTATCACCAATAAATACCGCTTCATCAGCCAAAGTCACATGTAAGGAATCACGATCTGCTTCTGAATACACCGCAACAGACTGAATGCCTAACTTCTTTAATGTACGAATTACTCGGCAGGCAATTGCACCACGGTTGGCAATGAGAACTTTTTTAAACATGCTGATTACTCCTTGCCGTCACGTACAATCAGTTGAATTTTGGTCGGGTTGTAGGCATTACATGGGTTGTTCAGTTGTGGGCAGTTAGAAATCAGCACGATGAGATCCATCTCTGCTTGAATTTCAACATATTTACCCGGCGCCGATATTCCATCGTCAAACTTGAGATGCCCATCACTGCTCACAGGAACATTCATAAAGAAGTTAATATTCGGCCCAATATGACGAACATTCAGTCCATGCTTTTTCGCAATTGGGTGCAAAGCTAAAGCTGTCATAAAGTTATTGCGACAGCTGTGCATCGGAAATGTGTCGTGTGCATAACGTACGGTGTTACTTTCACATGAACAAGCACCGCCTAAGGTGTCATGACGACCACAGTTATCATCATGGATCGTGGCAATTTTGTTGCCATAGTTGGTATATAAGGCTGTGCCTTTTTCGAGATAAATCTGCTGATTGATGGCTAAAGTATCAGTTGCACTGTAACGCTCTTCAGGGTTGCTCGCAGAAATCAATAAAGTATCGACCGCTTGGTTGCCTTCGAGGTCAATAATACGAAAATATTGCCCTTTCTGGACTTCACACATCCATGCCTCACCCGCTGGACAGACTTCATTTAAAACGGTTTTATCAAATGCTTGTAAACTGGTCATGCGTATTCTCCTCGGGGTTAAGCAGCATCAAATGCGTAATAACGCGCGTTGTTTTGAAAACCGCGTTGGTTTTGTGGGCATGAATCACGACAGACATCGTGTACTGCTAAAGCGGAGGCTTTGAATAAGCGCATTTGAATATCGGCTGGCTGATACATTGCTGCTTGACTTAAACCATGTGGCGCGGCAGATAGGAACACCAGACAGTCCATCTCAAAACGCAGTTCAATAGTTTGATGGGTATTATCGACATCGATATAAGATAAGTTGCCTGCATCATCAGGGCGAACTTTAGAGAATAAATTGACCGTAGCTGACAGGTCGGCTTGACCTAATGAAAACTTGGTCATTTCAAGTAACAGGCTGTCACGCCCATTTCGGAACATCTCATTTCGTGCATCTTGGAAAGTTTGAGTGCCGAATTGCTTTTGAATTTGTTCTGTACGACTTGGACCACACAGGGCATCATTCCAACCATGATCATCTTGAACAATTGAGGCCATAACCCGACCTAAGTCTGAATACAGCACATGCCCTGTACTTAGAAATGCCGTATGCTGTGCCTTTAGGCTATCTGGCATATTAAAACGTTCGAGCTTATCTTCGCTGTTGACACAGAAAAGTGAAACGTTGGCTTGTGCTCCCAAGGCTTTAAACTGTAAAACAGTGCCGCGTTGAATACGCCCAGACCAGTGATGCCCACCCGGTAAAAGTTCAGTCCATAGTGCGTTATTGTCGTGATAAGTTATTGTGCTCATGCGCCTCTGCCTAAATCGTAACTGTTTACCTCCCGGGCTTTTATCCCTCCGTGTAGCTCTTTCGAACCGTGAACTCTCGGTCGCAGACATACATAAAATAGATATGTATCGGAACCCTAGATCACTCTTTCAGATTAGACGATGCAAAGGCTGTGCCAATTTAGTATTACGATTTTTAAACTTCGTAATACTATTTATGAGCAATAAATGGGCACTTTAGATTTCAAGCACGCATATTTTCGCTATACGCACTAAAAAGCATCAAATTTTAAGAATTACTTCATTAAAATTTCATGGAACATGTGACGCAGCCACTGATGACTGGTTTTGTGATGACAAGACATATGCCAATACTGTTTCACCCCATAACTTGGGAAGGCAATTGGCGCATTGAAGATTTTTAAATTGCCACGTGAAAGCAGTACTTCACTCAAATAATACGGCACTGTCGCAATCGCATCGGTTTCTTGTACCACCAAGCCGACGCCTAAATAGCTCGGTAAACGCATCAAAATATCACGTTTTAGTTCTAAATTAAGCAGTTCGTTTTCAATATGGTAATGCCCCATGCCCGCATCAATATCGATATGTGACTCAGCCAAGTACTGCGCTGTGCTGATACTGTCACCTGTCAAACGCGGATGATCTTTGGCGGCAATCACCACATAATACTGCTCGAACAGTTGCTGTTGATAAAAGCCATTTTCCAGTTGAGGTAAAAAACCCAGCGCCAAATCAATCTCACCATTTGCCATTTGATAACTGGTTTCAGAGGTGATTGGACGGATATTCAGACGAATATGCGGCGCATGTTTCTTTAAATATTGCGAAATTTTCGGCAACAGCACCAAATGCGAAACATCGGTCATGGCCAAACTAAACTGTTGCTGCGAAGTGGCTTGGTCAAAATCAATCGTAAAGTTATTGATGATTTCAACCTTGTTTAAAGCCTCACTGACCAATGGAAATAACTGTTTCGACAGCTCAGTTGGCACCATTTCATTGCCAATCCGCAAAAATAGCGGATCATTATAATGTTGGCGAATTTTATTCAGAATGTTACTCACCGTCGGTTGACTCATTTCTAGATGATCAGCCGCCAGTGACACACTTTTAAACTTATAAACGTAAAAAAAGATACTGAGTAATTTACAGTCCAGTTCAAACACGAAAAAAATGTTCCTTATATGCATGTGATGGTAGACGATCCATCATCTACCCATTATAGCGATGATCCAATGCTCAAAACTTACTATTATAAGCATCTAGGTCTAATATCAGACGTTTCAGCAATAAAAGTACATTAATTATACCTTTAGCTGTACTGAACAATCGATGCTTTCCCTGAAAATTTATGTCGCATGATCTGCATGTATTTTACATAACAAAAAAGGCCCGAATCAATCGAACCTTTGATGAAATCAACCATGCCAATTATAGATATTTAAAATATTTTCTTCACAGGCACAGCTAACGATATTACAGCTTTAGTCCAGCAGCTCGACGGCAATAGCAGTCGCCTCACCACCACCGATACATAAAGCAGCTACGCCTTTTTTCCCACCAGTACGTTTCAAAGCATGCAGTAAAGTCACGATAATACGTGAACCAGATGAACCCAATGGATGACCAAGTGCACAAGCGCCACCATTCACATTGACTTTTGCAGGGTCTAAATGAAAACCATCAATTGCAAGCATTGTAACCATCGCAAACGCTTCATTGACTTCCCACAGATCTACATCACTCGCAGACCAGCCTGCTTTGGCTAAAACTTTCTCAATGGCACCTACAGGGGCAATGGTGAACTCAGATGGATGCTGGGAATTACTTGCATAAGCCACAACTTTTGCCAATGGCTTAAGACCACGTGCGTCAGCAACTTCGGATGAAGTTACAACCAATGCCGAAGCACCATCCGAAATAGAACTCGAATTTGCCGCAGTAATCGTGCCGTCTTTTTTAAATGCCGGACGTAAAGTTGGAATTTTATCCACTTTGGCATTGAGCGGCTGTTCATCTTGATCAACCACAACATCGCCTTTGCGGCTACTTACCGTCACAGGCACGATTTCATCCTTAAAGAAACCACCTTGAATCGCAGCAACGGCTTTATTTAAAGAACCAATGGCATACTGATCCTGCTGCTCACGAGTATAGCCTTTTTTATCTGCCATTTCTTGAGCAAGTACACCCATCGACAGACCTGTTTCAGCATCTTCTAAACCTTCTTGGAACATGTGATCGGTGGTTTTACCATGCCCCATACGGTAACCCGCGCGTGCTTTTTCAAGTAAGTACGGCGCATTTGACATCGACTCCATACCACCGGCCACCACAATCTCAGCTGAACCCGCTTTAATCGCATCAGCGGCTTGCATGACGGCTTTCATACCAGAGCCACAAATTTTATTGATGGTTGTTGCACCCGTTGAGTCAGGTAGACCCGCCATACGCATTGCTTGACGTGCAGGGCCTTGTTTTAAACCTGCTGGAAGTACACAACCAAAGATCACTTCATCCACATCGGTTGGCTGTAAGCCAGAACGGTTTAACACTTCTTTAATTGTCACCGCACCAAGTTCAGGCGCGGTACAGCTCGACAGTGAACCTTGAAAACCACCCATTGCTGTACGTACACCGTCTACAATAACAATCATTTTCTATTTCATCCTTTTTTGCAGTTTATTTGCTTTTAGCCCAATTAAGAGACTTAAAAACATTCCCTATCTATTTTTTCATATTACAAAGGGGTTAATCGTTTCAGATCTTATTTTAATGTTTTTCATAGTGCTACCGTCTCAAAGCGAGTCATCTATAAAGACATTAAAATAAACACACGTGAATAAGACATCGATCCATACGACAGATGATCTATTTATCAACCCGCACTGCATTTGAGGCTTGAGTAAAGGTTCTCGTCTCTAAGAACACAGTGGCTCTACTGACAATAGTGTAAAAATCACGAAAAAGGAATGCAATGGCCCAAATTTGATCTCTAGAGATCAAATTTATTGACAACGAAATGCGAAAATGCACCTGTATTTATTTCTATTGTTGAACAAGTGGATATTTTTAAAACGATTGTAGTAATATCCAAGACCTTAGTTGCATTTTCATTTTCAACCAAGTTCAATAGCCTCTCTATAGTTCTCATGGAATACACTGGAATAAGCCAATGACTTCAGTACGCCAACAAAATTTTCTATTACGCAAAGAGAAAATTTTAGCCATGGCTGAGACTTTATTATTAGACAATAATCAAGACATCACCTTAAGCGAATTAGCAACGGAACTCGATATTGCGAAGGGTACGATCTACAAGCATTTCAAAAGTAAAAATCAACTTTATTTAGAGCTGATTATCTTGAATGAAACTCGCCTGCTAGAAATTTCTCAAAAGCATAACAACGATATTAAAACGTATGTTTCCGAATACATGCTTTATAATATGTTGAACTCGAACCGTACGATTTTACTGCACGTTATTGAAGAACGTTTAACCAATAACGAACGTAAACTCAAAGAACTTTTTGAGAAGCTCTACCAAATACGTGAACAACGTATTATCGAAATTAAAGACATGACCTCTGACTACTTAAAGTCTTTAGACAGCGCAATGTCCATTCGTGACTATTTATCTTATGTATGGACAGTGACCTACGGTGCGTCATTGTTACTCAATTCAACGCATTATCAAAAATCAATCGGTTCACGTGAGCGTCTGATTAAACTGTATGTCAACCAAGCCCTCATGACACCCGATAAAATTTCACACGCAGCCCTTTAAACTTCTAAACTGCATAAAAAAAGCTAAACATGAAATGTTTAGCTTTTTTTCATCCAGAAAATTAGTCTACGGAAATATCTTCAAACAAAACCGAAGATAAATAACGTTCACCACCGTCAGGTAAGATTACTACTATGGTTTTACCTGTATTTTCAGGGCGTGCAGCAAGTTCAGCTGCTGCTGCCATCGCTGCACCACTTGAAATACCCACTAAAATGCCTTCTTGGCTTGCTGTTTTACGCGCCCAATCAATTGCTGTTGCAGCATCAATTGGCATCACTTCATCAACCAAGTCGAGGTCTAAGTTTTTAGGAATAAAGTTAGCGCCAATGCCCTGAATCTTATGTGGTCCAGGCGTCAAAGCTTCGCCACGTTTGGTTTGACCAATAATCGGCGATTCAGCAGGCTCTACTGCAACTGAATACAGGGCTTGTTTTTTTACTTTTTCAAAATAACTTGAAATCCCTGAGATCGTACCACCCGTCCCAACACCTGCAACTAAAATATCAACTTTACCGCCTGTTGCTTCCCAAATTTCTGGGCCAGTGGTTGCTTCATGAATAGCTGGGTTTGCTGGGTTTTCAAACTGTTGTGGCAAAAAATAGGTTCCTGGATTTTCATCCAACAAACGCTGTGCTTCTTCTACCGCACCGCGCATCCCTTTTGCAGGATCAGTAAGAACCAAGTTCGCACCCAAAGCTTTCATCACTTTACGACGTTCGATACTCATGCTTGATGGCATAGTTAGAGTTAACGCATAACCTTTTGCAGCAGCAACGAATGCCAAAGCAATGCCTGTATTGCCACTGGTTGGTTCGACAATGTGCATTCCTGCTTTCAGCAAACCGCGTGCTTCCGCATCCGCAATCAGCGCAGCCCCAATACGACATTTTACTGAAAATGCAGGATTACGGCTTTCAACTTTGGCTAAAACGGTGGCTGGACTTTGTATAATTCGGTTAATACGAACCAATGGTGTGTTACCAATCGCTTCTGCATTATTACTATAAACCGCTATCCCTAAATTATTAGGCGTTGGAAAAGCTGAGTCAGTACTCATACCAATGTTTCCTATGTTGTTTTTAATGATCCACTCATTATCATACCCTGATTTTTAAATGCAAACTGACATTTGGTCGGGCTTATGTTTTTATTTGATAAATAAATCACTTAAACAGAAAAAGCATGAGTTTTCCCATGCTTTTCTCCCGCGCGACCAGCTTAAACGAGCCTTACACTATTCCACTTTTCTAACTGTGTAACGGCCGCGCTAAAATCTACTTGTGCAGCCTGTTCTCGATCTGTTTTTAAGAACAGTTCTTGTGTCACTTGAAAAACAGGTGTTTTCATCTGTCCCTCTTCGGCCAGATCCATCGCAATACCAATGTCTTTTTGCAACAGGTTTAAAGCAAATGTTTTTTGAAAAGTGCGGCTCAAAACTTTTTGCGCCATCACCGTTTCAGACATGGTACTTTTGCCACTGGAGTGATTAATACAACTCAATGCTCCAGACAAGTCAACGCCTTGATGCTTCAAAATAGACAAACCTTCAGACAGTGCCCATAAATGCGTTGCCATGAGCGTATTGTTCACCGCCTTAACCGCAAAGCCTGCACCACTTTCCCCAACGTATTCAATCAGCCCTGCAAATGCCTGAATAATAGGTTTTGCCCTTTCAAATCCAGCGATATTACCACCCACCATAACCGTCAAAGTACCGCGTTCAGCACCGATGGTTTGACCTGAAACAGGTGCATCTAAGTAAGTCACACCACGTGCTGCCAAATCAGTGGAAATTCGCTGCGCAGACTCAGGTACGCCACTGGTACAATCCACCCATAAACTTCCAGATTTGGGTGGATGTAACGCAATTAAAGCTTCAACGTCTGCACTGGTCGGTAAGCATGAAAATATCACATCGGCTTGCATCGCTTGTTGAAATTCAACCTGCAAAGTACCGAAGGTTTGCGCATGTGAAGACGCTTTTTCCGCTGTGCGATTCCACACCCAAACAGGATAACCCAGTTTTGGCAAATGGGAGGCCATGTGCCAACCCATTGCCCCAAGTCCTATAAATGCAATATTTAGACTCAAAACGTACTCCTAACTGTGTGCAATAGTGCTATTGATTTGATCGTCCGACTTTTCTACGACTGGCTCTTTCTCACTGCCTCGATTCAAGAAAAGATTAAGTAGAATGGCTGCTAGTGTTGCAGTGCCAATACCACCTAGGTCAAAACTCCCTATTTGTAAGCTGTAATTACCAGTTCCCATAATCAGACACACTGCACCAATCATTAAAGTACTGTTCTTGGTAAAATCAATTTTGTTATCGACCCAAATTTTTGCGCCAGCAACGGTAATCAAACCAAAAACCACAATGGATGCGCCACCCAAGAGTGCAACGGGAATTGTACTAATCACTGCGCCAAACTTAGGTGAAAGCCCTAGTAAAATCGCAAATACACCTGCAAAAACAAAGATTGTGGTTGAATAAACTTTAGTAACTGCCATCACCCCAATGTTTTCAGCATAGGTGGTCATCCCTGTGCCACCAACCGAAGCTGAAAGCGTAGTGCACACACCATCTGCAAAGAAACCGCGTCCCATATAAGGAGACAAATTTTTCCCCGTCATCGCCGACACAGCTTTGAAATGTCCTAAGTTTTCAGCCACCAAAATAATCGCAACGGGTGCAATCAACATCATTGCGTTTATATCAAAGGTTGGGCTGTGGAAAGTTGGCAAACCAAACCATGCTGCTTGACCGACTTTTGCAAAGTCAATTGCAGTGCCAAAACCCATGACATTGGTGAGTAAGAAGTAAATAAAATAGGATGCAACTAAGCCTAAAAGTAGCAGTAAACGGCGCACCATACCTTTGGTAAATACAGCAATGACACTAATACAAATAATCGTGATTAACGCCATCCAAGAGTCAAACTGATTGGCTGACACACTTTTGATCGCAACTGGTGAAAGGTGTAGACCAATAATCATCACGATGGCGCCTGTCACAATAGGTGGCATCAACTTTTCAATCCATGCCGTACCAGTACGTATCACAATTAAGCCGATTAACGCGTACAACACTCCACACGCAATGGTTCCACCCAGTGCTAAAGAAAGATTTGGGTTTGCTCCAACACCTGTATAACCCGTAACTGCGACCACTGCACCAATGAAGGCAAAGCTTGACCCCAAATAACTTGGCATACGTCCACCGGTCATAAGGAAGAAGAGTATCGTACCAATGCCTGTAATGAAGATCGTTAGATTCGGATCAAAGCCCATCAGCAATGGGGCAAGTACGGTTGCACCGAACATGGCAAAAGCATGTTGCAACCCCAAAATAATGCTTTTTCCTGCGGGTAAATATTCATCTGTTTGCACAGGCATTGTATCTAAATCGCCTTGATAAGGCTTAAATTTTGGAAACCACGATTCTTTTGTTTGCATGGGTTTCCCCTCCTTGTAAAAGTAGGAATTTTTGAATTAGCACATTGGTAATGGCTCGCAGTAACCACGGTTAAAATACATCAGCGCATTTAGTCCATAACTTTGCTTCATGGCTTTGACTTGGCAAAACAGCACATCATGGCTACCTACAGACATAGTCTGTACCACTTCACAATCAAAGCTCACCAAGGCATCCTCCAATACAGGTGCATTGGTCAACAGTGTGGACCATGTGCCTTGAGCAAAACGTTCGGGCATTGGCGTTTTCCCCCCAAACAGATTAGATAAGTGTTGTTGCTGACTCGACAACGTGTTTACACATAACACTTGATTGGTTTTAAAAGTATCAAACACAGATGCTGAGCGGTTTAAACACACTAACAACGTTGGCGGTGTATCGGTCACACTACATACTGCCGATGCCGTAAAGCCTGCCTGACCTGCCCCCCCATCTGTTGTAATCACATTGACCGCAGCTCCTAGATTCGCCATACCTTGACGAAACGTGTGTTGATCCAGCATCGACTCACCCATTGCCTCTGGTGCTTTATTATTCAGCATGGTTTCAACTTGATCTTGATTCATCAGTTTTGCATTCATCGTATTCTCCATGCCCTAAAAAATCGTATATCAGGGCATTAAAATTTGATTATTCCACTTAAGCCACATGTGCAACCGAAGCGATTTCAACCAAAGCCTCTGGCTTGACCAGTCCAGTCTGTACGCAATAGCGTGCAGGTTTATCGTTTGGAAAATACTCGGCATATACAGCATTAATCGCGCCATAATCGGCCCAATCTTTCACAAAAACATGATTAAAAGTGACGTCATCCATTGTGCCACCTGCGGTTGCAAGGACTCGTTTAATGGTTTCTAAAATATGTCGAGTCTGTGCTGCTGCATCACCAACGTGAACAACGTTGTTGTGTTCATCAAAGGCCAAGGTGCCTGATACATAAACGATATTGTCAGCCTTAGTTGCAGGTACAAATGGTGCAAGTGGTTTCGCTGTGCCTTCAGGCACAATAATTTCTTTAGGCATGAGGTTTCCTCTATCTTTCGTATGTATGACTTATGCTGTTTTTGCCAGTGTTTGACTGCTTGAAGTTTGAAAGGTATTCACAAAACTTTGTGTATCAGACACCCAACCAAAAAAGGTTTTGATGTTATAGAGACTTGCTTCTTGCACCTCGATAGGCCCAGCTTGATAGCACGCATCTTTAAGAGCGACTCCAAAATACTCCAAGAAAAAACCATCCCTTAAAGTCGACTCGACACAGACATTGGTCGCAATACCGACAAAAACTAAATTTCGGATTCCTCGCACCCGCAACATACTGTCCAACGCAGTATTAAAGAATCCACTATAGCGAGGCTTTTCTATGACTAAATCTTGTGGTTCAGGCTTGAGTGCATCAATCAACTCAAAATCCCAACCACCTTTTGCCAGTAGTTTTCCCTGCAGCTCTGGATTTTTGCGCATGGTTTTTAAAGCATTCGACTTATGGAAGTTTGGTGAATCACTCCCTCCTGCTTCACGGTACTGGTCATCCCAACCATTTTTAAAGTAAATCACCTGAATGCCAGCTGCATGTGCAGCAGTAATGGTTTTTTGAATGTTTTCAACCACAGGTTTGGTTTTAGATACATCAAACCCGGCCAAGTCCAAATAGCCACCTACTGAGGTATAGGCATTTTGCATATCAATCACAATCAATGCCGTGTGCTCAGGTGCTAAAGCAATATGTTCAGGTTCTGCTTTTAATGTTTTTGCTTGCAGACTTTGTTTAGTAAATTCTGTACAGACTATAGAGTCATTCATGCGCTTTTCTCCAAAACAACGCGTGGCGCATCCGCTTCAACCACGATATGTTCACGGCATTTCATCAAAGGTTGTATACGCTGACCAAAGTCTTCGACCCCTTGTACAAAATCATCAAAGGTAAGCAAAATACCTTCAGTCCCCTGAATTTCACCAATTTCATCCAACATTTGTGCAACATGTTCAAAAGAACCGACTAACGTTCCCATATTGATATTCACAGGCGAAACCGAGGATGCCATTTGGCGAATATTGGTATCTGTTCCAGATTTGGTATCTTTACTGCCTTGATTCATCAGCCAATTAATCGCCTCCATATCCGCACCAGCGTTATATATTTGCCATTTCGCATGCGCCTCTTCATCTGTTTCTGCAGCAATCACCATAAACAGTACATAGGTTTGTACATCACGCCCCGTTATATCGGTTTGCTGTTTTAAACGCTCATTGATCTCTGCATAAGCTGTCGGTGTATTCAGCCCTTTACCGAAAACAAAGTTGTAATCGGCATATTTGGCAGAAAACTCAAGCCCTGTATCAGACTGACCCGCACAAATTATTTTCATATCCGCTTGTGGACGCGGACTCACACGGCAGTCATGCATAGTAAAATGCTCTCCTTTAAAATCTGAACGACCTGTCGCCCAGAGTTCACGCAAAATTTCTACATATTCAGAAAGATATTCATAGCGCTGTGCAAAATACTCATCTCCTGGCCACATCCCCATTTGCGTATATTCGGGTGCTTGCCAGCCTGTCACGACATTTAAACCAAAACGACCATTTGAAATAGAATCAATGGTTGACGCCATACGTGCCACAATTGCAGGCGGCATCACCAACGTCGCTGCTGTTGCATAGATTTGGATTTTACTGGTCACCGCAGCGAGCCCAGCCATCAAGGTAAATGTTTCTAGGTTATGATCCCAAAACTCTGTTTTCCCACCAAAGCCACGCAGTTTGATCATCGACAAAGCAAAGTCAAAACCATAATGCTCAGCACGTTGAACAATTTTTTTATTTAGTTCAAATGAAGGCATGTACTGTGGCGCGTTTTCCGAAAGCAGCCAGCCATTATTTCCAATCGGGCAAAATACACCTATTTTCATCTCGTTCATCCTCTACACTTATTTCATTATTTGCAGAACATCAAAGGCTAAACACAGCAAGACTTTTAACCTTTAGTTTGATAAAAATATATTTGCACAAGGCGTGCCAACTATTATTTGTTATTATTTTTCAATATATTAAATATTTTTACTTGATTTTATTTTTTACCAAAAAGTAAAATTAATTTTTATTTTATGCACTATCTCTGTGAGGGGTGATCAATGATTGTGCGGTAAATGATCCAAACTAGAGTTTTTATATTTTTAGCCCAAATAAAAAAAGTGTATAGATTTTAAAACCTATACACCTTCACTTTATAAAGCAAAATTAAACAATCGATAATCTAAACTAAACTTTCCTACCCTGTTAAAAAGCTCATCATTTCCTTATTCATCAGTACTGTTTCGGTTACAGTCGCTGCATGAGCGCCCTGCTTTAAAAGAGTCAACTGTGCATGCGGAAACAACCGTTTTAGGTTTTGTGAGCGTTGGTAAGGCACAAGGAAATCATCTTGGTTTGCAATCAAATGGATCGGTATGTTTTGCAAAGCCTTTTTTATCTCCTCACTCAGTTGAAAGTTCATTAAAGCACTTAGCCGTCGCAATACATTTTCATGCGGTGGAAAGTTTTGAATTTGCAACTGTTCTTGCTTTTGAATACTTTCTATATTTGCTGAAATCCAAGCTGGCGGATATAAAAACAAAGCCTGTGCTTTGACATAAGCCTCTGTGCCAGCACATGTTAAAAGGTTAATTCGGGTTTCAAAGCATTTATAGGTATGCGCATCTAACGTGTCCCAACCATTTAAAATCGTGATTGACAACATCTGATACTCGGTCGATTGGCATAAGGTTGCCAACTCCGCACCAATAAAACCACCTAGTGCATGACCGATAAAATGAAAGCGTTGAATATGTTGTTGCTTTAAAATCAGCAAAAGCTGCTGTCCCAAATCGCGTATGCAATAATCTGGTTTTAATAATATACTGTTTTCATGGCAACCTTCTTGATCGTAAGTTAGGACATGAAATTTGGTTTGTAGGTCTTGAATTTGTGGCTGCCAAAACTGCGCATGTCCACCTAAACCTGATGACAAAACCACATATTCAGCATCTTCTATATGGGATGGAAAAATTTGTACATTCATCTCAAAGTTTACTTTTTGGTCAAAAATATTATCTAGCAATAATTATGCCTTTTAATAAATGTTTGTATTTTTTAAATTTATAATGAATTTTTTAAAAAGCTCTGTAATTATGATTTTAATGCCCTCTATATGATAAAATATTCAAAGCTTATTATAAATAATCATAAAGAATGAGTTTTTGATTTAAAAAATCGACTTAAATTATATAAATATCTAGAACTTAAGTAACATTTTGAATAACTATTTTTGATGTAAATATTAAGTATATATAACTTTAGCTAATATTTTATTTCACTAAAAGCCATGCATATTGGACTTGAAAAGACAGCATTATGAACTGCTTGGTTTTATACTAAGCGCACAGTTGTTTTGTTTTATGAGTAGGTTTTAAATGAAGACAGGACTTGAAATAACGTCTATGCGCGACTCTGCTGAAGTTGTTGTGAGTATTTTAAAATCTCTAGCCAATACTGATCGTTTATTAATTTTGTGTCATTTGTCGCAACAAGAACTTAATGTTTCTCAAATTGAAGAAATTACCGACATCAAACAGCCGACTCTTTCTCAACAATTAATGATGTTACGTAAAAGTGATGTGGTAAATACACGCCGTGATGGTAAGCAAATTTATTACTCCATTAAAGATGAACGCATGATTGAAGTTTTAAATACTTTGTATAGCTTGTACTGCCCAAAACCACGTCTCTAAACCAAATTACTGCTATATTTTCTGTGCTCTGAAAACGAATGCTAAGACTTCTTAGCATTTTTTATGCATAATATATCTAAATTTGTGATTTAGATTTTTTTATGTCTGATTGGAATCGTCGTCTAAGCCATTATCTACCCGCATGGCAATGGCTCAAGAACTATGACACGCCTACGTTTAAGTCAGATTTACTTGCATCTTTTATCGTCATTGCCATGTTGGTTCCTCAAGGCATGGCCTATGCCATGTTGGCAGGCTTACCGCCAATCACTGGGCTATATGCCAGCATTATCCCAATGATTATTTATGCCATCGTTGGCGGCAGCCCGACGCTTTCTATTGGCCCTGTTGCCATCATTTCGATGATGACCTTTGCGACTTTGAACTCGATGTTTGAAGTTGGTTCACCTGTTTATATACAAGCGGCATATTTATTAGCCCTAATGGTCGGTATCATTTCCCTGCTGTTGGGTTTATTTCGCTTTGGTTTCCTCATCCAACTGATTAGCCACCCCGTCATCCAAAGTTTCATTATTGCGTCTGCTTTGCTGATTGCGTTGGGTCAGTTGAAGTTTATTGTCGATCTGCCTTTAAAAGCCAATAATATCCCCGAGTTTGTGGTAAGTGTTTGGCAATACATCAGTTTGACTCATATAGGTACACTGCTGTTTGGACTGTGCGCAATCGTATTTTTAATTTATGTACCAAAGCTGCTGAATACTAATACCTTAAAAGGTTGGTTCGGATCGACCGTATTACTTTCGCGTACCATTCCTTTATTTTTAGTGGTTGCCTCGATTGCCTTGGTCTATTTTTTCCAACTGCAAACGCTTGGAATTAAAACCGTCGGAATCATTCCATCTGGTATGCCTCCACTCGATATGCCGTATTGGAACTGGACTTTAGTTCTGCAACTTTTGCCAGGTGCAACTATGATCGCGATGATCAGTTTTGTTGAATCACTTTCCATTGCTCAAGCCACGGCTTTACAAAACCGAAGCCAACTCAACAGCAACCAAGAACTTATCGCTTTGGGGTTAGCCAATATCAGTGCAGGTTTCAGTTCGGCCTTTCCTGTAACAGGCAGCCTTTCTCGTACTGTTGTAAATGCAGATGCAGGCGCTCAGACCCCTATGGCGGGTGTGCTCTCTTCGCTGTTGATTATTGTAGTGAGCTTATACTTTACAGGTTTCTTTCAGGACCTTCCTTTAGCCATTTTGGCTGCAACGATTATCGTCTCCATATGGAAACTTGTGGACTTTAAACCCTTCATCGAAGCATGGAAGTATTCCAAAGCAGATGGTATCGCGATGTGGATTACCTTTTTTGGTGTTGTCTGTATCGATATTTCAACTGGCCTGATCATTGGCATGATCTCAACCTTTATTTTGTTGCTTTGGCGGATTAGCCGGCCACATATTGCTGTGATTGGCTTGGTCGAGGGGACTCAACATTTTCGCAATGTTGAACGCCATCAAGTTCAGACGACGGCACAAGTACTGTCAATGCGTATAGATGAAAGCCTAACCTTCTTAAATGCCAACATATTGAAAGGTGAACTGATCAATGCCGTGAGCCAACAACCTGAGTTAGCCCATGTGGTGATTAATTGCTCCAGTGTGAGTAGTATCGACTTGAGTGCTTTAGAAATGCTGGAAGATATTAATCTAGAATTGGCCAAGCAAAACATTCAACTGCATTTGTCCGAAGTTAAAGGTCCTGTGATGGATCGACTGCAAAGCTCAAAACTATTGAAACATTTAAGTGGAAATGTCTTTTTAACCCACTATCAAGCCATTCAGACCCTTTCACCTCAGCTGCTTAAAACTTCATAAGAGACCAAATGCCTGCTTGTACTTTTTCAATATAGTGAGAAATATCAAGCAGGCATTTATGATAAAAATCCATTAAATATGTCATTTTTATGAATTAAAATGAATAATAAAAACTGGAATTACAATAACTTAATTTTTATATTTAAATATTTTTCAGTCAGTTAGCAAATTAGGTATAAAATGGCGCACTTAAAATCCGTATTTTGTCCTCGTAATTTCAACAAGGCGCCTCTATGTTTTCTGTTTTAGCGCGAATGAGTCTAGTTACTCGAATTATCATTGCCATTATTTTAGGTATTGGTGTGGCCCTCGTTTTCCCGGGTGTTGCACCTTATTTGAGCCTGCTAGGCGACTTATTTATTAAAGCGTTAAAATCTGTCGCGCCTGTACTTGTATTTGTCTTGGTTCTTGCTTCTATTGCAAATTTTAAAGTGGGTCATAGTGCGAATCTGCGTCCCATCATCATCATGTATGCAGTGGGTATGTTACTAGCGGCTTTTGCAGCAGTTGCAGTCAGCATCGCTTTCCCAAGTACTTTGTTCTTAAACTTACCTGCGAATACTGACTTGCAACCGCCAAGTAGTTTGATTGAAATCTTTAAGAACCTACTGCTGAGCTTTATTGCTAACCCTGTAACTGCCATTAGTGAAGCAAACTTCATTGGTATTTTAGCGTGGGCTGTGGCCTTGGGTGCTGCGTTCCGTCATGCCAAAGACTCCACCAAAGATTTACTCAATGATACTGCACACGCAGTAAATAGCGTGATTCGTTTGGTGATTAACTTTGCGCCTATCGGTATTTTCGGTCTAGTGGCGGTAACCTTTGCAGAAACAGGTTTAAGCACATTAGCAAGCTATGCACACTTATTGGCGGTCTTACTCGGCACAATGGCTTTCGTTGCCTTAGTCATCAACCCGCTTATGGTTGCTGTGGTAACACGTAGCAATCCATATCCTTTGGTATTTCAGTGTTTACGTGAAAGTGGTATCACTGCTTTCTTCACGCGAAGTTCTGCTGCGAACATTCCTGTGAACTTAGATCTTGCAAAACGTTTGGGTGTTGCTGAATCTACAGCGAGTGTAGCCATTCCACTCGGTGCGACCATTAACATGGCCGGCGCCTCAGTGACTATTACCGTGCTTACACTGGCAGCAGTCAATACACTAGGTCTTAATGTTGACTTTACCACCATGATGATTTTATCTGTGCTTGCAACAGTTTCAGCTTGTGGTGCTTCTGGTGTCGCAGGTGGTTCTTTGCTGTTGATCCCTGTTGCGTGTGGACTGTTTGGTATTTCATCTGATATTTCAATGCAAGTGGTTGCAATTGGTATGGTGATTAGCGTACTACAAGACTCTACTGAAACCGCGTTGAACTCATCAACTGACGTATTATTTACTGCAGCAGTTGACCGCGCTTCAAAATAATATATTGTACAATCAGTATATTATTTCTTTTTTGAAGTTATGCCATTTCAACACTTACCACTTTGGATTCAACTGGGGGCATTCTTTCTTGCAGTAAATGCAGGAATGATTAATGTCTTAGGACTGGTGACTGTTTTACACCAGTCTGTTTCCCATATGACTGGTAATGTAAGTGTTTTGGCGATGTCACTTGTACATTGGCAACCCGAAAGCATTTTATATTTGCTATTAGTAACTGTCTGCTATGTCATCGGTTCATTTTATAGCGGTGTAATTCTGGGAAATAGTCACTTTCGATTGGGACGCCGCTATGGCGTGCCACTCACGTTAGTGGCTTTTTTTATTTTTCTGTGTTGGTTCTTTCTGCCTTATTTTCCACGCTATGCTTTACTCTGGGCCTGCGTCGCAATGGGTGTGCAAAATGCCATGGTGAGCCATTATAAAGGCACCATCATTCGCACTACACATTTATCGGGTGTTCTTACCGACCTCGGTTTAGCGCTTGGTTATCGAGTGCGCGGACTCGTGGTTGAGCGTCGGCGCGTAGTTTTACATCTTTTGATTTTAAGTGGCTTTTTGATCGGTGGACTCTGTGCAAGTTGGATGTATCCCTATTTAAAACTCAATTCTTTTTTAGTTCCAACAGCATTAAGCTTGATCCTTAGTGTTGTATATTGGATCATTTACTTTCGTTATCGTCGTTTTTAAACGCAGTTGTGGAATTCGCTATGGTAAAAAATGCATTACAGGCTCAGTTACTCAAAGCCGGTTTAGTTGACAACAAAAAGGCCAAAAAACTTTCTAAACAAGCAGTGCATGAGCAAAAAACAGGTCAAAGCAGTGAAGCTGAGATCAAGGCAAAAATTGCACAAGACAAACAGCAAAAACAGGCCAAAGATCAAGCCATTGAACTTGAGAAGAAAGCGATATTGCAAGAAAAAGAGCTCAAAGCGACGATCATTCAAATGATCACGCAGCATAAAATTCGGGATACCGATGGTGACGTGGCCTATCAGTTTATTGACGATGGCAAAATCAAAAAACAATATATCAATCAACAAATTTATAATGCCTTGGTTGCTGGTAGCCTCGTGATTGCACGTGATCATGAAAGTTATGCCTTCTTACCTAAAGCTTTAGCTGATCGTATTAATGCCAAACTTGAAGGCTTTATTATCGTAAATACTTCAGAGAAAAATGAAGCAGTCACCGATGAGGAAGATCCATACGCTGCGTACGTGATCCCTGATGATCTCATGTGGTAATTTGAACCATCAGAAGCTTCCATATTGGAAGCTTCTTTTTTCCTAGTTCATTATAAAACTAATTTACCATTCCACTGACCTGACACATCCCGACCATCAACAATTTATACTTCATGACATTCAAATATCGATTTAAAAACCGAATCTACGAGAGTAAATAAACAAGTCGTTGATAACATGTATAAACTTAGTGACACAATTTGCTTAATTCGCATAGCTGATTACACTATTTACAGTGTTTTAATCAAAAGAAGATCGCATTTTGGATAATTTTCATTTTATACAGAGTTTAAAAGATTGGTCGGATCAGTATCCTTGGATCGAAATGCTGACAGGGTTCTGCATACTCATTCTAGTGGCTATACTGGCGTATATTATTGCCAAGCATGTTGTCGTTCGCGGCATTCGGCATCTCATCACTAAGCTAAAATTTGCCAATCACGACATCATGTCGCAGCATAGCGTGATTCGTCGAATTGCGAACATTGTCCCAGCAATCGTCATTATGAATGGTATCGTTACCGTTCCTCACCTATCTGCGAAAATGGTCACCTTTGTCCAAATGGCGGCACAGGCCTTTATTTTCTTAACCATTGCGCTGGCGATTGGTGAATTACTGAATATATTCAATTTGGTTTATCAACGTAATCCAAAGTCTAGAAATAAGCCTATCAAAGGCTATCTACAGCTGATCAAACTCATTATTTTCATCGTTTGTGGCTTGATGATCTTAGGGACTTTCCTGAAAAAAGATGTCTTCACCTTGCTGGCGGGCTTCGGTGCTATGGCGGCAGTGCTGATGTTGGTCTTCCAAAATACCATTTTGTCTTTGGTGGCTTCTGTTCAGATTTCATCCTACGACATGGTTCGCATTGGAGATTGGATTGAAATGCCATCTCTGAATGCAGACGGTGATGTCATTGATATGTCATTACATACCATCACTGTACAGAACTTTGATAAAACCTTTACCACGATCCCAACCAACAAATTGGTCACAGATACTTTTAAAAACTGGCGGGGTATGTCACAGGCAGGCGTACGTCGTATCAAACGCTCACTTTATATTGACCAAAGTAGCGTTCACTTTATGTCTGAAGCAGAGCAAAGCAAACTTAAAGAGTTTTTATTATTAGACCAATATTTGGATCACAAAAGCACAGAGCTGGTTGAGTTTAATCAAAAACTGAGCAATACATCTCCTTGTAATCAGCGACGTTTAACCAATATCGGGACCTTCCGTGCGTATGTTGAGCTGTACCTTAATCAGCATCCGAACATTTCAAAACACCAATCTTTAATCGTACGTCAGCTACAACCGACTGAAAAAGGCTTGCCACTGGAAATTTATGCATTTAGCAATCAAATTGCATGGAAAGACTATGAAGCGATTCAGTCGGATATTTTCGATCATTTAATTGCCATTCTTCCCGAATTTGGTCTCAAAATTTACCAAGCACCATCGGGATATGACATGCAAATCGCACTGTCAAACCCGTAATTTTTTCACTTTGGTATGCTAAAACTACCCTAGTTTTGGCATACCAAGGTCTTAAAAATACAGAATAATCATTTCAACATACGGTCTAAATTACTAGTTTTAGAATACAGATTCTGAAAATACATAACATTAGTTTTTCAACAACTGTGTTATTTACGTTGTGTATTATGTAAATTAAATACTTGATTATTTACATGAAATATATCACAATATCAACCTTTTCTCTTCATTAAATTAGCCACTCCTTTTCACTTTGTAAGACTTTCTAATCAGACTTTTATATCTATTCATCTACATTTCTTGCTATCAATACTGCTACAACAACGTTTAGTCTCTGGCAATTTACACAGACGACTGAGGTATTTTCATGCTAAAATTTTCAAATTCTGCTTATTTATAAAACGAGTCATTAACTCATAAATGACTTATTTTTTTGAAGGTTTTATTCATGTTCAAATGGTTTGAAAAACGTGTTGATCCCTATCCAGACGAAGGTTTAAACCAACCTTTACCGACCACGTTCTTTCCGTTTGTATGGCAGGCCGCTAAAGGTGTGCGTGGCTATTTGTTGATCTTGGTTTTATTCACGGCTGGGGCTGCCAGCTTTGAAGCTTTGTTCTACGCCAAAATTGGTGACTTAGTGAATTGGCTCAGTAAAAGCCAGCCAGAAACATTTTTATCGGAACATGGTTCAAACTTAGCCCTTCTATTCTGTATTTTATTGGCCAATATTTTATTTGCCAGTTTACAGTCGATTATTAAACACCAAATATTATTTAGTAATTTTCCTATGCGTCTGCGCTGGCGCTTTCATAATTTACTACTGAAGCAAAGTCTCGACTTTTTTCACAATGACTTTGCAGGACGCCTCTCCGCAAAAGTCATGCAAACCGCACTGGCAATACGTGAGTTTTGGGTTATTTTGGGTGACATGTTGGCTTATGTGCTGATTTATTTTGTCACGGTCAATCTGGTGCTTGCCGCTATTTCTCCGCTCCTAATATTACCGTTACTGGTCTGGTTAGCGTTGTTTATCTGCGCAGCGTATTACTTCATTCCACGTTTGAGCAAAGTTTCAAATGAACAGGCTGATGCCCGAGCTGTAATGACTGGCCGTGTTACCGATGCCTATACCAATATTCAAACAGTAAAGCTTTTTGCCCATGCAGGACGAGAAAGCTTATATGCCAAAGCCTCGATGCAAGAGTTCATGGTCACCGTCTATAAACAAATGCGTTTAGGTGCTAAATATGAAATCAGCATCCTGTTTTTAAACATAGTGCTTTACGCCGGTGTACTGGGCACTGCGGTTTGGTTATGGATGAATGGGCGAGTTGAACTCGGTGTTATTGCTGCTGCAACGGCTATGATTTTAAAACTGAGCAGTATTGCTGAATTTATCATGTGGCAAACCTCAGCACTTTTTGAAAGTGTCGGCACCATTCAAGATGGCATGAAAACCCTCGGTCGTTCGATCACGATTCAAGACAAACCTGATGCCAAAGACCTTGAAGTTAAACAAGGCATGATCGAATTTAAAGACGTAACTTTTGCGTATAACAGTAAAAATGTCATCGACAATTTAAACCTACGCATCCGAGCTGGTGAAAAAATTGGGATCGTGGGTCGCTCTGGTGCAGGGAAATCAACACTGATTCAACTATTGCTGCATTTTTATCAATTGAAACAGGGTGAAATTTTAATTGATGGACAGAATATCGAAGATGTCACCCAAGACAGCTTACGTCGTAATATTGCCTTAGTGACTCAAGATACCTCCCTGCTACACCGTAGTGTCGCAGAAAATATCAAATATGGCCGTCCCAATGCCAGTGATGAAGAAATGTATGCTGCTGTACGTAAAGCCAAAGCCGAAGAGTTTATTCCTCAGCTGACTGACTTACGTGGTAAATCAGGTTATGAAGCCTATGTTGGTGAACGTGGAGTGAAACTTTCAGGTGGCCAACGCCAGCGTATCGCGATTGCTCGTGTGTTCTTGAAAGATGCACCAATCTTAATTTTAGATGAAGCCACCAGTGCCCTAGACTCAGAAGTTGAAGCTGCAATTCAATCTAGCCTTGATGACTTAATGCAAGATAAAACGGTGATTGCAATTGCGCACCGTCTTTCAACCATTGCTCAAATGGATCGTTTGATTGTGCTTGATGAAGGTCGTATTGCAGAACAAGGGACACATGAAGAACTGATTCAGAAAAATGGTATCTATGCGCACCTTTGGCAGCGTCAAACAGGCGGATTTTTAACGGAACAACATCCGATTAAAAAGAAAGAAGCCTAATTTTACTTTCCATTTTCAGCACGCATAGATCATTGTCATCAATGATTTTAGCGTGCTGATTTTGAAAAGATTTTACTTAATTTTTAGCATCATTTACTAAGTGCTGATTTTTATCGAGAGTCTTATATTTTTGCTCAAAAATTTATGATATTTATAATATCGTTCCACTAAATCAAAAATGAAAAGGATACTGAATTGCTATAGGCTCAGAACATATTGTCCAACAATATGCTCCATAAATTTGAAATATTCATGCCAATATAACTTCAGTCAGAAAAGAAAGAAAAATGCAATGGATCGCGCATGAAAACAGTTTCACTTCGCCAAGATCAAGGAATTCCTGGTGTTTATGGCTTATTGTTGTTAGATGTTGTGTCTCGTTGGGGCTATAACGCAGAGACGCTATTTTCCCCTTTTCAACTCACAAGCGAACAACTCGCAGAGCCTGACTTTCGCATACCTGTTCATACTGCCAATGAACTTGTCAAGTTGGCCAGCCGTCTCACTGGTGAGCCCACGCTTGGCTACCATCTAGGCACGCAAATGCGTATTTCAATTCATGGCTTCATTGGCTATGCCATTATGACCACTCATGATATTGGCGAAGCCTTGGTACTTGCTAATCGTTTTATTCAACTGCGCATGCCTTTTTTGCAGCTTTTCTTTTCCACCTTTGGCGAAAAAGCGACTTTACAATTACGCTGTGATGTCGATATAGAACCGTTGCGTACCGATATTGCGATCAGTATTATTTTTGGCATTGTTTCTATGAGTAAGGCGCTCACTGGCATTGAAAATCTGGCTGGGGAAATTGATTTCGATTTTCCAGAACCCGAAGGTTTTGATCACTATCGTGCAAAGCTACCTAACCATAGTGTTCGCTTTGATCAACCACATTTACTTTTGAGTTTTGAGAAGCATTATCTCGGCTTTAAAATGGTCAATGCTGACCCACTTGCAAGCCAAATAGCCATTAATCAATGTGAAGCTGAGCTCTCAGCCATGGGCGAACGCCGAAGATTATCGATGCGTGTACGTGACATTTTGACGCGCTCAGAACAACACTATTTAAGCATCGAGCATGTCGCTGACCTCTTACACATGTCTGATCGAACACTGAAGCGCCAACTGGCTGCTGAAAGTACGTCTTTTTCAACCATTGTGGATGAAGTGCGTTACCGTCATGCCACGTCACTTTTGTCACGTACAGACTATAGCTTAGAGCAAATCGCAGATGAACTGGGATATAGTGATGTGGCAAATTTCAGCCGAGCATTTAAGCGTTGGAGTGGCCGCAGCCCGAGTAGTTGGCGTAAAGATCCGTATTTATAGATCTTTTGTTTTGATAAAAAAGCATGTATAAATCATGCGAAAAATGATTTTTGTATTTTAAGGAGTTATTCATGAATCATCCTTCAGAATTGAAGTATGCAAGTACACATGAATGGGTGCGTATTGAAGGTGATCTTGTTGTAACTGGTATTTCAGACCATGCACAGGATGCCTTAGGCGATTTAGTCTACGTTGAAACACCAGAAGTTGGTCAACAAATCACTGCAGGCGAACAAGCGGGTGTGGTTGAATCTGTAAAAACAGCTTCTGATATTCATGCACCAGTTTCTGGCACCGTGGTAGAAATCAATGCCAATCTGGAAGATGATCCTGACTTCGTCAATGATGACCCCTACGGCAAAGGTTGGATTTATAAAATCAAACCAGACAATATCGCAGATGTAGAACAACTCCTTTCAAGCACAGCCTATGAAGCAGGTCTATAAGCCTAGTATTCATATTTACGGCTCAAAAAATCAGTCTGCGGACTGATTTTTTGCAACCATCCTCTTATTTTGATAAATTAACTTAATATTTTTCAGTTCAACTCGCTTAAATACCAGCATTTATTACTATAATTATACTTTTCACGTGCATTATCTTATAATTTGGTTATTCTAATTTCACAGCCGTGACCTAGCTTCTGCATAAAATAATAGCAACAGCTCACGCCCTGTGGCCTCTTCTTCGAACCAAAGGTTCTGCATGTCTGCTCTTAATACATCGTCGCTATGGAATAAGTCTTTTATTCTTTGCTTAGTGAACAATCTGTTTTTGTTCATCTTTTACTTTGCGCAGACCTCAATCCTCCCAATCTATATTTTGAATGATTTGGGTGGAAGCCTTGCACAAGCAGGCTTAGCCATGACTTTGTTCATGGCATCGTCTATCGCAGTTCGCCCTTTTAGCGGACTCATTATTGAAAAATTGGGAAATAAGAAAACGCTTTTTATCGCGGAAGCCCTATTTTGTTTGTTTTCCTTGGCCTATTTGTTTGCTGATAATTTACAACTGTTGTTACTGGTTCGTTTTCTACATGGCATTTGGTTCAGCATCGTCACCACAGTTGCCGTACCTATCGTCAATGAGTTTATTCCAGAAAAACGTAAAGGCGAAGGCATGGGCTATTTTGTCATGTCCATTAATCTGGGGATTGTACTTGGGCCATTCCTCGGTTTAACCCTGATCCAGTCTGTATCCTATCCAATGGTCGCAGGAATTTTAGCGTTTAGTGTCTGTCTCGGTTTCTTGTTTTGCTTCTTTATCCCAATTCAGCAGACCACTCAAAAATTGACACCATCCGTGAAGCGCAAGCTCAGTATCCATGACTTTGTTGAAACTAAAGCCTTGAATATTTCAATTATGGGTATGATCGTTTCTTTTTCCTATGCCAGTATTATGTCGTTCATTTCAACTTATGCAGAGTCTAAACATCTGCTGAACTACGCGAGCTTGTTTTTTATCGTCTTTGCGATTTCCATGATGAGTCTACGCCCGATTACAGGCAAAATTTATGACCGTCGCGGAGCGAGCTATGTGATTTACCCAGCGATTATATTATTTAGCTTAGGACTTGTGAGTCTCAGTCAGATTCAATCTCTGACGGGTTTATTGGTTGCGGCAGTATGCGTTGGCATGGGCTTTGGTTCTGCACAGCCTTGTCTACAAACTTTAGCTATTCAAGGTGCGGAAAAGCATCGGATTGGCCATGCGACCTCCACGTTCTTTACCATGTATGACTTAGGTATTGCTCTTGGCTCTGTATTGTTGGGTCTACTCATTTCTAAGCAAGGTTATAGCTTCACCTATTTATTCTGTGCACTGACAACCATTTTAAGTTTATTGTTCTATGCCGTTATCGCGAATAGAAAGAAAACCGCTTAAAATATCAGTCCGTATGCGCATAGCAATGAACATACGGACTCAGAAAATTAGGCGTCGGCCTTCTCTTCTTCAGCGTCTTTGGCTTTTTCAGCAACCGCTTGATCAAAAGACAAAGCACTATTTGAGCTTAACTGCGGGTTGGCACGACTACTCTTTAACTTAATCTGTAGACGTAATTCATTGACCGAGTCTGCATTTCGTAGCGCCTCTTCATAAGCAATTGCACCTTGATTGTATAAATCAAACAAAGCCTGATCAAAGGTCTGCATACCTAGCTCTCGTGACTTCGACATCACTTCTTTGAGTTCATGGAAATTCCCTTTAAGTATCAAGTCTGACATCAACGGCGTATTGAGCATGATTTCCACTGCTGCTCGGCGACCACGCCCATCTTCAGTTCGCACCAGACGCTGTGAAATAATCGCCTTCATATTGGAAGATAAGTCCATCAAAAGTTGATTGCGACGTTCGTCTGGGAAAAAGTTAATAATTCGATCTAAAGCCTGATTTGCATTATTAGCATGTAATGTGCCTAGGCATAAGTGGCCTGTTTCTGCAAAAGCTATGGCATGCTCCATAGTCTCCGTGTCACGAATCTCACCAATTAAAATGACATCAGGTGCTTGGCGCAAAGTATTTTTCAAAGCATTGTGCCAAGAGTGACAGTCCACACCTACTTCTCGATGAGTAATCATCGATTTCTTATGCTTGTGAACATATTCCACTGGGTCTTCAACCGTAATAATGTGCCCTGCCGAGTTTTCATTTCGATGATCAATCATGGCTGCTAAAGACGTCGATTTACCCGACCCTGTACCACCGACAACGAGGACCAAACCACGTTTTTCCATAATTACGTCTTTTAAAGACGTTGGAAGTTGTAACTTAGTGAAGTTAGGAATTTCCGCGGTAATCGTACGAATCACCATCCCCACATGCAGTTGCTGCTGAAAAACATTGACGCGAAAACGTGAGACATTGGGAACGCTAATTGCAAAATTACACTCCAGCTCAGTTTCGAACTCTAATCGTTGCTTTTCGTTCATTAAACTATAAGCAAAGAGTTTGGTCTGATCAGATGGCAAGTTTTGTTGACCCAATGGCTTCATAAGGCCCTGATGCTTAATACTTGGCGGAAAGTCTGCAGATATAAATAAGTCTGAACCACCATACTCAACCACTTTGCTGAGCATGTGAAACATCATCCGACGGGCTTCTTCTAAAAGTTCTGCAGAATACATAGTGTTCTCTAAAATTAGTGCAAATAGCTGACTTTAAAAAGCATTTCTTTTATTCAAAATACAATTTTTTATCGTGTTCTTTCAGGCTTCTGATTTTGCATAAGTTTTTGCTCTATCTCAACCTAATTTATCGTTTGATAAATAACTTTTAGCTTATTTTTCAATTTATTATCTTCATTTATTGAACTGTATCACAAAAAAAGACCTTTCAATGAAAGGTCTTTTTAGCTGCGTTGATTAAGCACTACGTTGAACGGCATGGCTGCGTAATGTGTCGGCAACCTCTAAGAGTACTTGCTCAGTTTTTTCCCAGCCTAAACAGCCATCGGTAACAGACTGACCATAGACCATGTCATCTGAAATTTTCTGGTTACCATCAACCAAGTGACTCTCAAGCATGACACCACACACATTGCTTTGCGTGCGTTCCGCAACAATGCTACGCAATACATCAGGTTGATTGAGTGGATTTTTACTACTGTTCCCATGACTACAGTCAATCACCAACGCGGGTAATTCACCTTTGACTTTATCTTGCATATGACGAATATCGGCTAAAGCATAGTTAGGTCCCGAGTTTGCACCACGTAAAATCAAGTGTGGCTTCGGATTTCCTTGGGACTGAAGCATACATGCCATGCCTTGCTGCCCAATTCCCATGAACTGGTGAGGGTTTGATGCAGACTGAATCGCATCCAGAGCAATTTGAATTGAACCATCTGTTCCATTTTTGAAACCAATGCTGAACGGCATATGACTCGAAATTTCACGGTGAATCTGCGACTCGCTGGTACGCGCACCAATAGCTCCCCATGCCAACAGATCGTCGAAATAAGCAGTCGCCATCGGGCTTAAAATTTCTGTAGCAATCGGCAAACCCATTTCAATAATCGCTAAATACAATGCTCGAGACTGCTCTAATCCCAACTGCATATTGGAAGATCCATCGAGTAGAGGATCGTATAAAAAACCTTTCCAACCCACTGTTGTCCGTGGTTTTTCAATATAAGCACGCATCACGAAGAAAATCTGATCTGAAACTTTGGTTTGTAGTTGTTTTAACTTTTCAGCGTATTCTAAAACCGCAATAGGGTCATGAATGGAACACGGGCCAGTAATGACCATTAAACGATGGTCTTTGCCATCTAATATATTTTGAATGGTTTGACGCTGTTCAGCAATTTTTAGTTTTAATGGCGCTGAAAGTGGCAACTGCGCTTTGAGTTGCTGCGGCAAACTTAAAAGTGTTTCTTGAACTGTCGTTTGAGTACTTTGTAGTGCAGTATTTAGAGCATTCATTGGTTTGTATCCTTTGGACTGTGGTCTTCAGTCCGATCTTTTATTTGAGCGTTATGGGTCTAATGGATTGCTGGGCTAAAGTCATAAATTGACTAAAGTAAAACCAATGAAAGTTGCTAAAGTATGAATAGTTAGTTGTTTTCATGAAGTACTCCAAAATTTATTAAAACAGCAGATATAAAAAAACCTGATCAGGGTTGCCGATCAGGTATTAACTAGGTGGGCAACCTTTTGATGCCCGAACGCGTTCAGGCAATTATCTAAATTGCCAAAAGTAATAATTTGCGTTAGAAATTACAGGTTGCTTTAACATTTTTATATCTTCAAAAATATGTTATCTGAAATTTAAAATACGCTGATTTTTTTGCTTTTACAACACTTTTTTATGCAAAAATTCAGTTCCACCCTGTTTAAGTTGCTGTCTTCGCCTTTAGCTCAATTGCCTCATCATGTTTGAGTTCATAAGAACAGGCGCTATATAGAGCCATGCCTAGTGTAGTTTTAGCAACTGCATTTCTGCCTGCTGAGCACAAACAGGTGGACTAAACAGATAACCTTGCCCAATATGACAGCCCATATCTCTTAAAAGCTGCAATTGCATTTCAGTTTCAATCCCTTCAGCAACGATATCCATCGATAAAAGCGGGCCAAGCTTGGCTAACCCTTCGACAATGGCGTAAATCGATTTATCATCACTTAAACGCTGTACAAAAGAGCAGTCAACTTTAATAATATCAACAGGATAGTCACGTAAATGTGTCAGAGAAGAATGCCCAGTACCAAAATCATCCAGTGCTATTCGCACACCATTTGCTTTGAGTTTTTTTAAGGCGCGAACAACGTATTCATAGCCGCGTTCAGCCAAATGATATTCAGTGACCTCGATTTCAACAAATTTTGAGGGGATGCGGTAGGCTTTGAGACGTTTTAAAAAGATCTCTGCAAAATTATCACGCATAAACTCAACAGGTGCTGCATTAATTGAAATAGGCACAACTTGTAAGCCTTTTGCACGCCATTCAGTAATTTTTTTAAAAACCTGATGTTGCATAATCTCACCAATACGGCTAGATAACTCATAATCATTAAAGGCTGCTGCAATTCGTGCAGGACTTTGAATGTTATTTTGATCATCACGCCAGCGTAAGAGTGCTTCATAACCGATAATTCTTTCTGAATCTAAACAGACTTTCGGTTGAAAGAAAGCCTCGATGGCAACATTACGAATAATTTGATGCGCACAATTAAGTTGTTCAGATTGCTCCCGTACCGCATTAAAAACATATCCTGATCAAACATGCGCATACCACCGCGGCCCTGTGCTTTAACATCATTGAGTGCTGTATCGGCACACTTGAGTAGCTCACTGAGGTCATTGGCATCATCTGGATAGAGGCCACATCCAATACTCATGCCACATTGATGTAGTTCCCCGAAAATGTGATGGGAATCTCGAGTTGTTGCAAAATCTGCTGGGCAATTTGATTGAGTTCACCTATATGCTGTACATGCGGAATAATCACACCAAATTCATCCCCGCCAAGACGTGCCAAGAAAGCACGCCCTTCTAAAATTTGTTTTAAACGTTTCGATAAAATTCTTAAAAGGTGGTCACCTGCGGCATAACCGAGTGTGTCATTGATGGTTTTAAAGTGATCTAAATCCATCAACATGACGGCTAACTTTTGTTTTTTATCACGTGCACTACTATACAGTTTTCTGATTTTTTCTTTAAACGCACGTCGGTTATTTAAACCGGTTAACTCATCACGTTCACTGCCTTGTTTTAATTTTTGTTCTGTCAGATATTGTAGCGTGATATCACGTGAAACACATAAAATACTCTGGGTCTCTCCGTCAACATCAAGTACAGGTGTCAGAACATTATCCCAATAATAAACTTTACCGTCCGATAAACTCATGCCATTAAAACGCGAAATTTGGCCTTGGCCTGCATCATACAATGCTTTTTTGGCTTTTTTACGCACCGCAGGAGGCAAAAGTTCGACCCAAGACATACCAAAGTACTTAACATCTGCACTTCCCAATAACATGACACATGCCGACTTATTCATATGGGTGACCATACCATCTGGCTCAACCACAATAATGCAGTCTACGCTGGCATTTAACATATCCGAATGGGCACGTAACAGCGCCAAAGACTCGATATAAATTTTCATGCCCTGATGAATATCAGTGCAACTCAGTTGAAATCCAGCCGTAGAGCGATCCATTTCACCTTGGACTAAGAACCAATGATACTGGCCCTGATGATTACGAATCCGACAGGTTTTTTCAAATGTGAGCTCGGCAATTATCGGTTGATGCAAAAATTCATCTAATGCTGGCACATCTTCTGGATGAATATATTCGACCAAATTGAAGCTATCTGCGGATAAATCCATTCCTCCCACATACTGGCGTAAGGGTAAATTTATATATTTGCAGACGTCATTATGAATCCAAAAAAGCTGAGGAATAATATCAATCAGATGGTGGTCTTTTTTTGAAGTAGAACTCATTCCTGCCTGTTGATCATAAGCAATCTTTTTAGATTTATTCTTAGGCTGTGAATGGGTTCGAGACATAATAATTATCTGCAACTTAAACTTGCTGGTTTAGTCCATAACCAGACATATTGTTTAAAAAAGAAATCAAGCAAAGTCATGAAAAACAATGAAAAACAAAAAAGTAAATATAAGTATAATGACGCTGCGTGATTACCATCACAATATGCATCATATACAACTTATATAAGCGTATACCAATGAAAAATTGCAACTATTACACAAATAACTGAGAGCCGTTTTCAATAGCAAATGAGTATTCATTTGAGCGACATAGCAAAGCTAAACAACTTTCACTGAAAAACCAATATTAACAATAATTTATTTTAAGTAAATACCGACTATTCACATAATGATTAAATTTAATCCGACTTACACAAAGACATCATATAGAGGGGTTTTACGCCCTACTTTTGTGCAAAAAAAAAGCAGAAACCTAATGGGTCAATATTATCCAATAAAGTTTCTGCTCTGGTACATACTTGTGAGCTATGATTTAAAGATTCTTTTTTTCAATAAACTCAGATTGTGTTTCAGAAAAGACTGTGTAGGGTCACTTTTTTCATAACATTCATTTGGCAGCGAGTATTTAGCCAATTTCACCCAAACAGATGAAAACTGTTTGATAAAGCTCGCTTCATTGTAATGAATTCCATACTCTGCACACAGTGCTTTAATTTTGGGCGCGACTTGTGCGTAGCGATTGGCTGGCATGTCCGGGAAAAGATGATGTTCGATTTGATGACTCAAGTTCCCGCTTAAGATATGCAAGCCCTGTGTCCCACTAAAATTACTTGAGCCTCGAATTTGACGCAGATACCATTCGGCCCGTGTTTCATTGTCGATATTGTCCATTTCAAAGTTTTCAGAGTCTTCGGTAAAGTGACCATTAAAAATCACCGCGGATGCCCATAAACTACGAATAACATTGGCTACCGCATTTCCTGCAAAAACTGGCAGTGCATTTGGCCCGGCAATGATTGGGAAAAAGACATAGTCCTTAATCACTTGGCGTTTCATTTTCTGCCTAAAATCATATGACTCTGCCCAAACTTCGTGCCAAGTTTTTGTTTTATAGGCGACCACATCCTCTATATGCAGATTTTGTATACCAACATACCACTCAAAAAACACCATCAATTGTGCAGCTAAAGGCAGATTTAGCAAAAAGCGAGGTTCCCAGACCTGTGCATCGCTCACACGGACTAAGCCATAGCCGACATCATGGTCCATACCAACAATATTGGTGTAGGTATGGTGGATATAATTATGCGTATGTTTCCAGTCGGGGCCTGTGGCCATAGTGTCCCAGTCATAATTTGCCCCATTGAGACTCGGGTCATTTAACCAGTCAAACTGACCATGCATGACATTATGCCCAAGCTCCATATTTTCTACGATTTTAGATACCCCCAATAAACCTGTGCCCAAGAGCCATACTGGAGGCAGCCATCCTGCAAACATGAGCATTGCACGTGCGCTTATTTCGCTATAGCGCACAAAATTTCGGATTTTGTAAATATACTCAGCATCTTTTTCATTGAGACTTTCCATCACTTCACGACGGATCGCTTCAACTTTCGCACCAAACTCTTCGATTTGTGCAGGACTTAAATATTTGGATTTACTACTTTCACTAAAATAAACGGGAAGATTCATATCTATACCTTCTTAAAGGTTGATCACAACAGGACTAACCGCCTGTGAAATGCATAATTTAATTTGTGTGTTATTGTTTTGATCAAGCTCACCTGTGAGCAGATTCCGCACCACACCCTGAACTTTGGTACATGAACAAGTATTACAAATGCCCATACGACAACCATGTGCGGGACGTAAACCCGCCTGTTCTGCACTGTCTAATAAATTGCTTTTGGCCTGAAACTGTTGCTGAGAACGTTGAAACGTGACCACTTGAGCACTTTGGGTGTGATCGACAACAATTTGAAAGTATTCGGTATGCAGATAGTCAACTAAGTCTAGAGCCTGATAAATTTCTGTCAGGCTTTGCATCATATTGGCAGCACCGCAGGCATAGCATTCACGTTGTTCAAGACCTTCAATCTTTTGGCTAAGCAAGTCTTGGCTCAGATGTTGTTTATGGGTCAATGTATTGATATGGTGATATTTAAACTGCGGATAATGTTCGACCAGACTTTGCAGTTCTGCGCGAAAGGCATCATCCCGCGTAAAGTAAATGAGATCGATATTGGAAACTGTTTGTGGGCGTTTTAATGCAGCCTTAATCAATGCGTAAATTGCGGTAATACCACTCCCCGAGGCAATCATCAATGCAGAGTGAAGCTGACTTTTTAAAACAAATTCGCCTTGCGTTTGGGAAATTTCAACTACACTTTTCACAGGCTGTTGAGTGAGTGCATTTGAAACTTTGCCCTGTTGTTTGACAGCAATCACAAGATTACCATTTTCTAAAATCTCAACAATCGAATAGCTTCGCTGCCAACGTACACCAGCAATGAGTACTGTCACTAAGATACTTTGCCCAGCTTGATAGTCGGTTGCTTTAAAATGATGATTTGGCTGTAACTGCATGTACACGAAGTCATCTGATAAGTGATGCTTTGCAACAATCCGCGCTTTGGCTTTTTTCCATGCCCATAGCGGATTTACTTTTTCAGCCAGAAAATCGATGAAATCTTCGCGTACCCATTCAGGACGGTATTCAACATGCTTTCCCATAGTCACCCTCTGCTTTAGTTTATTTTTATACAAGTGTGCATTATTAAGACATCAAGATAAGGTGAGAACCTATTTTCGACTATGTCATAAAAGGACAAAATCTAACGAATTGACATTTTTTATCATTTTTGTCTAACAACATGAACAGTTTTGCCAATTCACTTTTCTTCAAGCAAAAAACAAAAAACCAAGCCGCAGCTTGGTTTTTAAACACATTACAGCGAATTAGTCTTCAAAATGAATCACCGTACGGATTGATTTTCCATCATGCATTAAGTCAAAGGCTTCATTGATTTTGTCGAGACCCATGGTATGCGTAACAAATGGCTCTAAACGAATGTCACCAGTCATGGCTTCTTCAACCATACCAGGCAGTTGTGAACGACCTTTTACGCCGCCAAAAGCAGTTCCTTTCCAGGTACGGCCAGTAACCAGTTGAAATGGGCGCGTTGAAATTTCTTGGCCTGCACCCGCTACACCAATAATTACCGACTGACCCCAACCACGGTGTGCACATTCAAGTGCTGAGCGCATGACATTGGTGTTACCAATACATTCAAATGAGTGATCAACCCCCCAACCGGTCATTTCAACAATGACTTCCTGTACAGGACGGTCATGATCTTTCGGATTTACAAAATCAGTTGCTCCGAATTCTGCTGCTAATTTATATTTGTCAGGGTTCGTATCAACCGCAATAATACGGCTGGCTTTGGCTTTTTTTGCACCTTGTACAACAGCGAGACCAATACCACCTAAACCAAAGACTGCAACGGTATCTCCCTCTTGCACTTTGGCTGTATTTTTGACTGCACCTAAACCAGTGGTCACGCCGCAACCCAATAGACAGACGTGTTCAGGGTTAGCATCTGGATTGATTTTAGCCAAAGACACTTCTGCGACAACGGTATATTCAGAAAAGGTTGAACAGCCCATATAGTGATAAATCGGTTGCCCATTATAAGAAAAACGCGTTGTACCATCTGGCATCAGACCTTTGCCCTGCGTCGCACGGACTGCAACACATAGATTGGTCTTGCCTGACTGACAGAATAAACACTCGCCACACTCAGCCGTATACAGTGGAATAACATGATCACCCGGCTGAACGCTAGTTACGCCTTCACCGACCTGAACTACGATACCCGCACCTTCATGGCCTAAAACTGCTGGAAAGACACCTTCAGGATCATCACCAGATAAAGTAAATGCGTCGGTATGGCATACACCTGTATGGGTAATCTTGACTAAAACCTCACCTTTTTGTGGTGGAGCAACATCAATTTCTACAATTTCCAGAGCTTGTCCAGGTCCAAAGGCAACAGCTGCACGTGATTTCATTTTCGCTATCCTTAAGGAAGTCTTTAACAGATGCGCTACAGTAACCGCTTTTTATTCTCTGTTTCAACCTATAACATATGAAATATATAACTTATAAAAATTAGGTCTTTAAAAGAAATATGGCGATACCAACTCATTGTCGACCGCTGATTTTGTTGAGCACCGTTTTAACACTCGCGGGATGCCAACTCTCCCCCAATCAGGCTAGGCCCTCAGCCCCTGTAGAGGTATATGCAGAGCATTGGCTCAAGGGTCAAGACGCGTCTGCACAGCAAAAACAGGGACTTACAGCCTATTTGGCGTTGGACGAAGCATTTATGAGTATTGCCTCGCGCCTACACTTGATACGAGAGGCCAAGCACAGTCTAGATGTCCAATACTATATTTGGGGAGATGACTTTATAGGCCATATGATGTTGCACGAACTGCTGAATGCTGCGGATCGTGGGGTGAAAGTGCGCTTATTGATTGATGACCAAAACGGCACGGCACTTGATGAAACTCTCAGAAAGCTGAGCGCTCACCCCAATTTTGAAATCAAATTATTCAATCCTTACAAATACCGTCATTTACGTGTGATTGATTATGCTTTTCGCTTCAATCACATTAACCATCGTATGCATAACAAACTGATTATTGCTGATGGTGCAATTGCGGTAACTGGCGGTCGTAACATCAGCAGTGAATACTTTGATGCCAGTGAAAAATTCCAATTTACCGATTTGGACATTTTGTTTTATGGGCAAGCTGTAGAACATGCCAATAGTGTATTTCTAAGTTTCTGGAATGATGATCTCAGTTATGCAATTCCTCAATTAGTGGGTCGAGGAACAAAAGAAGAACTGGCTCAATTAAAACAGCACTATGAGGCAGATGCCTTAGATAAAAATGTGATTGAACAGAAAATTGATTTGGCTCGGATACAAGTCGATTCAGAGCTAACCAAACATCCTGTTAACTGGGCAAAGGCTCATTTCATCGCTGATTCTCCCAATAAAATTCGCGGCGAAGCAAAGCCTGATGAAATCATTGTCAAACAAATGTTCGATTTGATGGGCAAGCCTGAAAAGCATATGGAGTTGGTCTCCGCATATTTTGTTCCAACCACAGCAGGTGCCGACTATCTCTCCAATTTGGCAAAAAATGGAACTCGAGTTCGTGTCTTAACCAATTCGTTATTGGCTAATGATGTTGCCATTGTGCATGCATTTTATAAAAAATATCGCCGTGGCTTACTCGAAAATGGCGTCAAACTATATGAATTTAAACCCTATATCGAACGAGAAAAATACACATGGTATGAAGTGGCAACTGGTCATGTGATTCCAGCTAAAGGTCGAAGTTCCTCACGGCTCCATGCCAAATTTTTTGATATAGATGGAAAAGTCTTTGTCGGTTCGTTTAACTTTGACCCGCGCTCAGCCCATTTAAATACAGAAGTAGGCTTAGTGGTAGAGTCAGATCAATTGCAAAATGCAATCTCACATAAGTTAGATGAATTTCTTCCGCATATTGCATATGAGTTAAAGCTCAACTCTCAAGGCAATATCATTTGGCTTGAACATCAAAAAGATGGAACTGTCATTGAACATCAAAAAGAACCCGAAACCACAAAATTTCAGCGTTTTATGATGAAAGCCGTGTCATACCTACCCATTGAATGGATGATGTAATTACAGGTGAATGACATTACCTATGTTCTCTAATGTAAGATAGCTTTCTGTTTAGGCTGAGTTGCTTTGTTTTTAGGCTCAGCTTAAAATGCTTTAGCTATTACTACTCTTAATAAACGCCATTGAATATAAGACTCGAACAGAATAATTGGCTCTGATACCTAAATTCATTCAAGGGCTTGAAAGGTTTTACTCAGTACACACTTTTATTTAACATGCAGCCCTCCTTTTTTTATCTCTCCTTTATAAAGTTTAGTAATGCAATTTTTTGATTTAAGTCGTCAGTTTAATCTCAGCAATATTTTAACCCCCTACAAAACACTAGAAGATCTTGCCCGACAAGAATGGTTTCTAAGTAAAGTGCGTGTTGAACATGACTGCTTGAGTGACAATGACATGGTTGAAGGACAAGTTGTTTTAAAATCCAATCAAAATATCCAAATTGAACTGGAGTGGCTAATCCAAGATACAGGCCATGAACTTTTAGTTCAGTTTAAAGGGATCGAAACAGCTGCAAGCGAAGAGACTTTTGTTTTGGTGAAAGGTGCACAATTGATCGATGAATCGCAACAACCACTTTCGGCAGGTGCACTCAGCCTATGGATTGATGGAACATTATTTCCTATGCTGCCACAACTGCGTAAACAGATTAAAGTTCGGCTGAATCTCTGGGACTATGTTGAGTACGAAGACTAAAGCAGACCAACCATCTACGAATGGCTGGATCATTCAGTCATGTGGATAATCCAAATAGTTACCTAAAGTAAGCCTATTTCAGAAAATAAGTTCTGATAAGCCTCGGCTTTTTTCTCTAAAGCCAAAGGATAGGCACGAGAAGAAGATGGCATCCGATAAAGCCTCAGGTCTCGCCCAGCAAAATGTGTCTCGGACTTCATGCCAATTTGTGGTTTTAACGTACCTGTAGGCATAGACAGCATGAGCGTATCAGTAGCTTTATCGCCAGTCGTCATCACACTATGACATTCGGGCATTTTTTCAAGTAAATGTTGCACATTGGTTGGGTTAATAATGTGCAAAAACTTATCTGAAGCATTGCCTTTTTGGCGAATCACTTCATAGGCCGTATCAAAAATCGCAATGCCCCGTTCATTTAAAAATGTACGGATCTGTTGTTCTTTAAATGTCTTTTGCTCGATATTGAGAAAATAATTTTTATCTTGGAAAAAACACAGGCCAAATATTTTCCACATATCATTTTGAAAATTTGGATAGTAAAAGTCCATTTTCCAGCGGATCTTGGGCGGCGGAAAGCTGCCCAGCATCAATAATTTGGCATTAGCCGGGAGGAACGGTTTAAGTGGATGTTTTTCGATTTCAACTGAATGTGTCATAAGCTATAAAAAATTGTCTTTATTGCATTTTAAAAAGATTGGCGTATTTTTTCAGCCACTTGTTTACCCCAAAATTGATAAATTTCTTTGCTAGGGTGGAAACCATCTTCGGCCATAGCTAAGTTTAAAGCCAAAAACTTCTTTAGATCGTACTCTATCCACTCCATCTGTTTTTGCTGTGCAACAAATTGGCCTAATTCTAAGTTCATCGCTTTGGCATATTGACCGAACAACCATGCAAGTGGGTTTGGAAGTGCGGGAAACTGATCCATCGGGGGGACACCCGAAGCAATCGTCAATTGTGGACTAAACTTATGTTTGAGTATGTGATAAAGCTGCTTCTGTTTTGCGATCCAAGCCTGCGGCGAAGTGAATTTTGTAATGTCATTTACGCCCACAGAAGTAATGATTACATCAAAATGCCGTGTCTCAAGCGTTTGGATGGACTGAATGACCTGATCTGTGGTGAATCCCGTCGTTGCGTGTAAATAAAATTGAATACTAAATTCAGATGACAGTTCTTTTAAAATTGAACCCAATAACGCATCATCTTGAGCATTTACACCAACACCTGCCGCTGCTGAATCCCCCAAAATGAGCAAGGAAAGCGACTTACCCACGCCCTTTTGTCCAATGCGCTCTCCTTCGGGTTCAGCCAATCTTGGTGTATTTTTTTTGACAGCATAGCCCTGAAAAAGAATGACTGGAATTAAAGCCAGCGTATAAATTTTTAATCGCATATTCAGTGACTGGGTCTAAGCTAGCTGAGAGATGAAAATAGTATACGTTGAATTGCACCGATACACAGACTTAAATATTCTTCAGAAATCAAGAATTAATGTTGTTGTAGCCATTTTAAGTCTTTGTCTTCGGCTATTTTTCTAAGTGACAAATATAATCTACGACTTCATTTGCCATCATACTAAAGCGACTGTTGGCAGGAACATCAAAACTTTCACCTGCATGATACAGTCTCATTTCAGTCTGTAACCCAACTTTAACTTGGCATTGACCTGAAACAATTTCAATATGCTCCGCGACATGCGTTTCAAAAGTCAGTGGTTGATCTGTAGGCAAAATAACTCCAAGGGTCTTTTGTGAACCATCTTCACACTGAATGACATGACTGATTGAGCGCCCACCAAAATGAACATTGGGCTTTTTTCTGACTGAAACAAAGTCGAATTGTGTGGACATATTGATCACCTTTTTTCTTCAATGCTACCTCGGTTTTATGACCAACTCATGAATGCACTCAAATGATCATTTGGAAATAGCAACATATGTTTAGAAGGCACTCGCATAGTTAAAAATAAAAAGGCTGATTTACAGCCTTTTTATTTTTATCATTAACCCAGTTTATTGACCAATTTCAGCGGTAAAATTTTCATCGCTAAACCTAGTGGTAGCCATGGCCATTTAGGAACATAGGCTTTTACAGGGGCTTTTTCAATTTCTGCGGCCAACAGTCGTGAACCTGTTTTTTCATCCACTTCAAAAGGCAGTGGTTTTGCGCCCTCATTGATTTCTGTACGAATATAGCCAGGGAAAATCGTGGTGACTTTGATTGGAGTATTGAGCAGTTCTGCACGAATGCCTTCGGCCAAATGTGCAACGCCCGCTTTACTTGCACCGTACGCTGTCAAATGTTTTGGCATCCCGCGAACTGCACTCATAGAAGAGATAACAACCAAATGTCCTGCATTTTGTTCACGGAAAATTTCGACTGCGGCTTCACACTGCGCTAGAGCCGAAATAAAGTTGGTTTCAACCGTGGCTTTATTAATCGCAAAGCTCCCTTTGCCAATTCGACGCCCATCTCCAATTCCAGCATTTACAATCACACGGTCTAAACGGCCAAATTCTTGTTTAAATGCACGAAAGACTTCAAACACTTGATCGTAATTGGTCACATCTAAAACTTTAGGGATGACTTTTATTCCGTAATTGCTCTCAAGTTCCTGTTTTAGGCTTTCAAGGCGATCTAAACGTCGTGCACAAATCGCCAAGTTATAGCCTTTTTGTGCAAATTCGCGCGCCATACCTGCACCAATGCCAGAACTGGCCCCTGTAATTAAAATTGTTTTAGCCATGTCTTAATCCTGTCCTTAGATCCATGTCAGTAAGTTTGAGTTTTCGGCTTTAATAAAATGATGTTCATTGAGACTTAAAAGTTGCGGTTCATTCCCCACCAGTCGTAATGTGGTCATGCTGCTATTAGCAATTGCCCAATTTAGTGCAAAGGTTTTATTCGGACTTAAACCCAAGAGTTTACCTGCAACCACTGAAATCACACCACCCGAAGTAAACACCACAGCATAGCGCGGTTTGCTTTGAGCCAGTTCATCACACAAATCTTGCAAAGCACTTTCAATTCGACTTTTAAATTCAGGCCATGATTCATCGTATTCATGGTGATAGTCGCCACCTGTCCAGCGTTCAATTGCCCCTTCAAATATCTTGGCCAAATATGCACGTGGGTTCGACTCTTTAGCTACATCGGCTTTGAGTAAATGTGGCTCATTAAAACGCGGTTCGTAATGAGCAAAGACTTGCTGATGATTGAACTCATTCCATGCAGAATTTGTTAAAACATCCACCTCAGGAAAGCACTCAGCCAAAGAAATACATGCCGTTTGTTGATGTCGCTGCATAGAGCCTGAAACCACCACAGGCGCTTCTTTTAAGATCTGATCAAAATATTGACCTAAAATTTTGGCTTGGAGTTCACCATTGGGAGAGAGTTGATCATAACTTTCTGCACCAAAAGATGCTTGCCCGTGGCGAATGAAATAAATAGTGGTCATTTGCCTAATATTTCCTTCATTTTAACAATGTATTTTTGAGCGACTTCATTGGCTTCAATTTTTTGTAAACCAATCAATTTAAGTGCGCGAATATGGAGAGCATGAATTAAAATCCAAAAATCTTTGAAAGCTGGGTTATTGGTCTGTTTATGGTGATAGCGATAATAAATTTGCTGGGCAATCACGGCTAAACGGAAAATGCCAAAGACTTCATAAAAGGTCCAATTCTCTACTTCTAAACCCGTTTTTTCTAAATAATAATCGACCACTTCTTTACGTGTGAACATGCCTTTAAGATTTGTCGGTTGGCGACGTGTCGCTTTAAAGAGTGCACTATCCGACTCTTCAACCCAATATGCCAAAGCCGAACCTAAATCCATCAGTGGGTCACCGAGCGTTGCCATTTCCCAGTCTAAAACACCAATAATTTGCGTCGGATAATTCGGATCTAAAATGACATTATCAAACCGCCAATCGTTATGAATTACGCAGGTTTTTGAGTCTGCTGGAATATTATCCTTCAGCCACTTTCGCACATATTTAAATGAAGGGACGTTAATGGTTTTGGCTTTTTCAAAACGAGCGTCCCAACCTTCCACTTGACGACGACAGTAACCATCACCTTTACCAAGGTTCTCAAGTTCTGTGCCTTGGTATGGGACTTGATGAAGTTCGATCAGTTTATCAATCACATTGATACATAACTCACGAACTTGGGTTTCTTTAAAATCTAACTCTCTCGGTAAATTGGCCCGTGGAATAATGCCTTCTACGCGTTTCATCACGTAGAAGTCACAGCCAAGAACAGATTCGTCCTGACACAATGCAACCATTTCGGGAAGCATAGGATAAAAAGGGGTTAAACTCTTTTGCACATGATATTCACGTGCCATGTCATGTGCAGATTTAGCTTTGGTACCTTTGGGTGGACGACGTAAAATCAGATCTACATTGTCGTATTTCAATCTATACGTCCAGTTAGATGCACCGCCTGAGTATTGCGTGACTTCAACCTGCCCTTGTAGATCGACACCTTGTGCTTTGAGCCAGTTTTCTACGGCTACAGCATCCAGTTCTTCACCCGCCCGAACTGTTCCACCTACATCAATCGCTGACATTCTTTTTCCCAAACTATCAATCTTTTCTTTATAACTTAGAAGATCATCTATTCTTATTTCAACACGATGAATTAAAGAGATGATCTTCTCCTCTATTATTTTTTACGACGCGTACTATAGCCGCGTTTTGCCAGTTCTAGTTTTGCAATCATGCCTTTATGCACTTCATCTGGCCCATCAGCCAATCGCAGTGAACGTGCTTGAGCGAAGAAACCTGTCAAAGGCGTATCACGCGACACACCTGCTCCGCCGTGAATTTGAATCGCCATATCGACCACTTTTTCAAGCACACTTGGCGCAACGACTTTAATGGCAGAGATTTCGGTTAACGCTGCCATATTCCCTAAAGTATCCATTTTATACGCAGCATACAAGGTTAATAAACGTGCTTGATCAATTGCAACACGTGCATCAGCCACACGCTCTAGGTTTCCACCTAATTTTAAAATTTCTTTGCCAAATGCAGTACGACTCATACCACGATCGATCATCAACTCTAAAGATTTTTCCGCAGCACCAATACAGCGCATACAGTGATGAATACGACCCGGGCCTAAACGACCTTGGGCAATTTCAAAACCTTGACCTGCACCACCAATAAAGTTGGAAACAGGAACACGAACATTACTAAAGCTAATTTCGCCGTGACCATGTGGTGCATCATAGTCACCAAAGACTGGTAACATTCGTTCTATTGTGACTCCAGCCGTTTCAACAGGCACTAAAACCATCGAGTGTTGATGGTGGCGATCTTTGGTTTCATCTGGTGTATGCGCCATAAAAATAATAATTTTGGCATTGGGGTCACCTAAGCCTGAAGACCACCATTTACGGCCGTTTAACACAATTTCATCGCCTTCGATCACGGCTGTTGCTTGCATATTGGTCGCATCGGATGAAGCAACAGCTGGTTCTGTCATGCAGAAAACAGAGCGAATTTTTCCATCTAAAAGCTGCGTAAGCCACTTTTGCTTTTGAGCTTCAGAGCCATAACGCCACAATACTTCCATGTTGCCACTGTCAGGCGCATTACAGTTAAATACGGTCGGCGCAAGAAGACTCCGACCTGTGAGTTCTGCAATATGAGCGTACTCTTGAACCGATAGACCTTGACCCAATTCAGGACAAGGCAAAAACATATTCCATAAACCCGCAGCTTTTGCTTTGGCTTTGAGCGTTTCAAGTTGTGCAGGCCACTGCCATTTGGTCCAGTCGCCACCTTGGTTCAGTTCATGTACCTCATGCCAAAAGTCAGTTTCGATGGGCTCAATTTCATTTTGGATAAATTGTTTAGTACGTTCTACATAATCTTGAGCACGTGCTGAGAGTTCAAACATGGCTACTTCCTTCGATCTATTTTGATATTTTCGCTTTACATCAACATAACCTGAAAACTAATATGAACAAAATGATTTTATTTTATAGATCAGCATGAACAATATTCATAGTAAGTCACCCATTGATATGGGGCTTTTTCATCACATCGATATCAATTTATACCCGCTTTTTATTGCGATTTATGAGCAAAAAAGTATTTCAAAAGCAGCTCAAATTTTGTCTATTACGCAGTCTGCTGCCAGTCATGCCTTGCAGCGTCTACGTAGCCATTTAAAGGATGATTTATTTGTTCGCTCTGGCAGTCAAATGCTTCCAACACCTTTTGCAGAGCAAAATTACCTGATTGTTAAAAATGCTTTAATTGCAATCCAAAGTATTTCCATGCAGCAGCAAAGCTTCAACCCTAACATGGTTCAAAGCCTAAAAATTGCGATTCATGATGAAATCGAGCCGATTGTTTTCCCAAAGTTAGTCGCTCACTTTCAGGAACTTGGACTAAGTATTCAGTTCATGAGTAGTAAGCTGGACCGTAAAACAGTAGATGCTGATTTAGTTTCTCAACAAATTGATTTTGTGATTGATTTGGAACAAAACTTTGGCGATAAAATTCAATTTGAGAGCTTGGTCAAAGACCAGTTTGTGGCTTGTACTCAGCTCCAGCAAATCAATGCTGAATTGTATTTGGCTGCACCGCATATTGGTGTATCTTCGCGGCGTACTGGTGTTTTAGTTGAAGATGTTCATTTAAATCGTAAGCAATTGTCTAGGCAGGTTTTTTTGCGTTGTCAGCACTATTCCACTGCGCTACAAATTTTAGAGCAATATCCGAATGCAATTTTAACGATTCCTCAAAATATTTTGAGCCATTTGCATGTTTCCCCTCTACTCAATATTTTTGATGTTCCTGTTCAACTGCCGCAAATGAATATTGGAATTTATTGGCATAAAAATTTAATGGAGAATAAAAGGCATCATTTTTTAAGGAGCGAAATTTATAAAATTTTTGCTTAGGCTATTTTTTTATCTCATAAATCCGCTTAGGCTATTGCTAGATAAATTATAAATTCACTCAACTCGACTAGTTATTGGCTTTTTTACTTCGTTAAAAATTTGTTCCAGTTTACTTGTTTAATTAAACATCTATTTTCTTATGAAAAATAAACACTTGAAATCACTTAAAACATTTTAAATAGCGTATCTGCCATACAATATCTTTTTGATATTTTTATTTTCCATTGCTCTCCTCTATGTTTGATCACCTGTCCAATAGCTGGCTCATCGGTATTGGCTTCGTCCTTTGCCTGATACTGGTATTTACTTTTTATAAAATACAAAATGCTCTCAGCCAATTTCTCCATCCCTTTAAAAAAGGTAGAACCTATTGGTGCCGAATTACGGCTATAAGTGATGGTGATACACTGACATGCTATCGGTTTAACTTTCGACGCTCTGAAACCAAATTACGCTTTGCCTATATTGATGCGCCTGAGTCCACTCAAAGCTATGGGCCTGAATCCAAACGCTTAATCAAAAAAATGGTTTATCGGAAAGTAGTTCGTGTTCGCATTACAGATATTGACCGTTATGGTCGTTGTGTAGGTGAAATCTATCGTTTTCGGAGAAGTATGAATGAGGAGATGGTCAAACGTGGTGCAGCATGGGTCTATGAGGACTATATTAAGGATAAAAAGCATTTGAAACATATGAATGCTTTACAAAGCCATGCGAAAAAGCACAAGAAAGGTTTATGGCGCGGCACCCGCCCTATTCGTCCGAGTGACTACCGGAAAATGAAGAAGTAGTCGATCTGTAAAGACTAAGTCTAAAAAGCCGCTCCATATGAAGCGGCTTTTTAATTGATTATTTGAAGACTTTAAAGCGTACAGCATCATCCACAAAGCCTTTTTCTTTAGCTTCGCCCTCAACTGAACCAAAGACCAGTTGTGCTCGCAGTTTCCAACTTGCAGGCACATCCCACTCAGCATGGACTTCTTCATCTACAATTGGATTGTAATGCTGTAAAGATGCACCTAAACCTAAGGTATGTAATGCAGTCCAAGTTGCAAACTGCGCTATTGCAGTTGAATGCTCTGCCCATACTGGGAAATTTTCAGCATAAGATGGAAATTGCTCTTGTAAGTCCTGAATTACATCTAAATCTTCAAAAAATAAAACAGTTCCCACACCTGCTGAAAAACTGGCCATTTTTGCCGTTGTTTTAGCCGTGCTTTCTTCATCTTTAGCATAAGACTTCAGTTTTTCAGCCACAAAAGTCCAAAACTTTTCATGTTCCGCATTAAACAAAATCACCGCCCGAGATGACTGTGAATTGAACGATGATGGGCTTTGTTTAATGGCAGTTTGAATCAAATCAGTTAAAAATTCAGGGCTGTGCTCGACCTTTTTACCAATTGCATAAATGGTACGACGCTTTGTGATTAAGTCGATGAACTGATTTGACATATTATAAAATCCTTACGGTTATACTGTGAATGATGACCCAATGTATCAAGCAATATTAATTCCAATATTTGACCAAATAATAAAATTTATTGCTTTAGATGCAGTTTAAATACTTTCTTATGCTCGCAAATACATAGTTTTGCTATCGATATAAAAAATCCTCCATTTGGAGGATTTTTTTAAATGACTTAAAATTTGGCTTCTAAGACTTGAGTGGAAATTTTATTTTTCCATAAGTCACGAAGAACAGGTAAATAGAACTTTTCACCCAGTTCAACCAATTCTGCATCGATCAATGCATGAATCTCATGCATAAATAAATAATCGAGTTCAACTGTTTTCAACTGCTGCTGTGCTTTTGCAAAATCTTTGCGCTTTTGTTGTGCACGTTTCACTAGAGTATCTGCAAAATCTTTATCTTTAAACTGTTTGATCGCGTTTAAGCGTAATTCAATCACGCCCCAGCCACTCAATAACAGTTTAAAAAGTTCAAAGTCAGTCGTGGTTGATTCCCATGTCATTTCTTCAAGATTTTCATTTTCAGGTAGAACAGGAAGTAATAACTCCATAACACTTGGGAAAATCTTTTTGAAATTTAAAACAAATTTAACAGGATGTTCACCCGGATAATCGTTAAATTGCACGTTTTTCTGAACATCTGTCAAATAAATATCAAGCATGGTAACTCATCAGCAGTTTATCTTTAGTCGACCATTGTACCGACTTCGCCCAAAGATAAAAACCGCTGATGTTCATTTGCTCTTTAGTTGAGCATCTGAACCAAGGGCTATTTTACATTTGGTGAAATCATTTGCTCTGGACGTACCACTTCATCAAACTGCTCAGCAGTGACTAAGTTCAACTCTACGGCCACCTGTTTTAACGTTTTCCCTTCTTTATAGGCTGTTTTGGCAACTTTCGCTGCATTTTCATAGCCAATCACTGGGTTTAAAGCCGTAACTAACATCAATGAGTCATGTAAGAAGTGGTCAATCTTTTCGCGGTTTGGCTCAATACCCACTGCACAGTGATCATTAAAGCTATTACATGCATCACCCAAAAGCTGAATCGACTGCAACAAATTAAACGCAATCACTGGCATGAATACATTCAACTCAAAGTTACCCGATGCACCCGCAACATTAATCGTGGTGTCATTGCCTAAAACTTGCGCCACCACCATCGTCATCGCTTCACTTTGAGTCGGATTCACTTTCCCCGGCATAATACTTGAGCCTGGTTCATTTTCAGGAATACGTAACTCGCCAAAACCACAACGTGGACCACTTGCCAACCAGCGAATGTCATTGGCAATTTTGTTCAAGCTTACCGCAAGCGTTTTTAATGCACCTGAGGCAAACACTGCTGCATCACGCCCAGCCAATGCTTCAAATTTATTTGGTGCAGTCACAAAAGGCAGTCCTGTCAACTGTGCCAGTTGCTCCGCTGATTTTTCTGCATAATCAGGATGAGCATTCAGCCCTGTACCTACAGCCGTTCCACCTAAAGGCAGCTCATACAAGCCTGAAAGTGCTTGTTGTAAACGCTTTAAGCCGTGATCGAGCTGAGAAACATAACCGCTAAATTCTTGACCTAAGGTTAAGGGTGTCGCATCTTGTAAATGAGTTCGGCCAATTTTGACGATGTCTGAAAATGCTTGAGACTTTGCCTCTAAAGTATCTCGAAGCTGTGTCACCGCAGGAATCAGTAATTCATTGATTTGAATGCTTGCTGCAACATGAATCGCCGTTGGAAACGAGTCATTGGTCGACTGAGCACGGTTCACGTGATCGTTCGGGTGTACAGGTTTTTGTGCGCCTAAAGGATTGCCAAGTTTCTGATTACCGATATTCGCAATCACTTCATTACAGTTCATGTTGCTTTGTGTGCCTGAACCAGTTTGCCATACTACCAATGGAAACTGACTATCCCACTGCCCTGCAATCACTTCATCCGCAGCACCGACGATGTATTGCGCCAATTCTTGTGGAATTTGGTTGAGCTCAGCATTGGTCAATGCTGCTGCTTTTTTCACTAAGCCCATGGCACGAATCATTGGACGTGGTAGACGTTCACTACCAATTTTAAAGTTTTGCAAACTACGCTGAGTTTGAGCACCCCAAAGTGCTTCACTCGGTACTTCAACTTCGCCCATCGTGTCATGTTCAATACGTGTTTGCATTTTAACCTCTTCCTTTTTAAGTGAATTGCAAAATGATTATTTTGCGCTTGTTTTCCTTATCTTAATGATTAAGCAGAAATATGTAAATGATAATCGTTATCTATAAATTAATTAACGACCATCTAAACTTTGTCGGTAGAAACGCCATCCATCTTCAAGGGTTTGTTCTAAACTGCGTTTCGCTTGCCAGTGTAAAACGTTTTTCGCTTTACTACACACTGCTGAGACCTGATCTAATTCCACGATGTTCGAATCCACAACATCGACTGTAGCAATGTCACTTTGCGTCACGCTTTCAACTTTTTCAACCAACTGCTGTATCGACACACTTTGACCTGCAATATTAAAGGCTTCGCAAGCAAACTGTTGGGTGCTTAACCATTGTAACGAAGCTGCAATCGCATCACAGGCATCGAGGATATGTAAAAAACTACGCTCTACGGTATGATCTGTGGTTTGTGCACTTTTTCTGAGCTCAATGTGATCACGCTGTTTTGCAGCAACTTGCATCAACAGTGGAATAATATTTTTCGGTAAAGGTGGGAACAGTTCTCCGAGCATCGCATTTTCAAATGCACCAGCAACATTGCCCATTCTTAAAATTGCAATTTTCCATTCATTATCCGTTTTTGCTGTATCTCGAATAATTTCTTCGACCATTTGCTGCGACTTGATATACGGGTTTGGATAGCCGAAATTCAGCTCCAAATCTTCTTCTAAATGTAGGCTGGATTCACCATAGACCGCAAGACTGGAAAGATGAACCAAAGTGCGTACACCTGTGCGCTGCATGGCACGCAGTAAACTCATGATACAACTGACATTGTCATTATAGTATTCCAAAGGCTTCAGTACAGATTCTTCAAGCGATTTAAAACTTGCAGCATGCACCACCGCATCGATGGAATACTGCTCAAAAACTTTGTTTAAAGCAGGCGTATTTCGTATATCAATTTTGACAAAAGGCACGTACATGCCACTAATAAATTCTAATCGTTCAAGAGTTTGTAAGTTCGCATTGGATAAATTGTCTACAATAATGACCTCTTGCCCATGCGCCATAAAGCTCAAAGCAATATGAGAGCCTATAAAGCCTAAACCACCAGTCACTAAAATCATTGTATACATACTCCTTATAATAATCAGCAAGTTGCGTTTTATTGGTGTATTTATGGTGTTTCAAATGACTTATCCACAGATATTAAACGCAAAAAACCGACTCAAAATCCTCTTGAGCCGGCCAATCTGCAAGAGCACTATATCATCATTTTAAAGGTTCGGAATATTGCATGTGTTACAGTTATAGCTATGTACTGTATATCGTTTATGAAAAGAAAAAACTTATTGAATAAATTGTGAAGTTTGTAATTTGAGGGGGGTGTTCAATGGCTTACATTACCAAAGATGGCAAGTGGCTTGCCTATCGAGATGCAACACAAGAAATCCTAGAATACGATGATTTTTCAGATGTCCAACAGGTCTATCAACCTGAATGGTTTTGGATCGATAATAAGGATAATGCCAAAGCATTCCATGCTGAAAGCATTGCGAGATCATTTCTTCTGCGTAGACGTGGGGGTTTTTGGAAAGGTGCTAAGGTTGTTAGTAGGTAAAACATGATGCAAGATTGGGTTGATATTGTTGATGGATGGAAAGAATAAAAATGAAAACATGGGAGCAGTATTATATTGAGCACACGATAAAAAATGGAGAGATTTTTAGGAAGGAATCTGGGTGGTGATTGAGGATTGGAAGAATTGATTGATGTTAAATTTATGTGGCTTATATTAAGGTAGATTTCTTAAAATGTTTTTAGTGAAAAGTTGTAATCAGGAATATAATGTTAAAAATTCGAAAACTATTAAAATTGGTACTCTCCATGAATATAGAGAGACTGAGAGCTTACAAATTGTGGATAAAGAAGAGGGTTTTTTTGATATCTTTTTTGATCTAAAAGACAAATATATTGAAACTGATTTATTTAACTTTCTTAACTATTCCCACAATAGTCATCTGAGTGCTCACATTAAACACCTTCATTTTAAAGATAATTATCAAAACTATATAAGAGTTGATTATGATGGAAAATATAGCTGGATTAATAACAATAGATTTATATTTTGCATCTCTAAATTAAATTCTCATGAAGAATCTACCACTATTTTCCCTGACTATGATGACTATTGGTATGTCAGTTTTTTTAAAAAACAGCAGTTAATCAAGTTATTAGAGGTTTCATTATTTAATGAAGTTAAAAATAGAATTGCTAATAGAGAAAAAATCTTTACTAAACAGGATATTAATGTAGGCAATTTGACAATTAAAAGTCATTCGCAAGATATTATTTATAGTGATAGAAGCTTGTATTTAGATAATCACAATATGGATTCTATGAAAGATAAAATTATAGATATCTTTCGAGATATCAAATATCTAAAACCTGATAGATTTAAAAAAGAGGCAGAGTTTAGAATTGTTTTCGATTTCTATGAAAATCAGGAACTATTAACTCCTTTGGTCAAAAGCATAATTATTCCAGACTCCATCTCAGATATAATCAAACAGCCAAATATATTTGAGCAATCTTGATTATATCTATTCTCACATTCGCCTAATTGAATGAGCTGTGCAACCTGAAGCGGGATGCACAGCAATAATGCTTTGATTATGATAGAAACAAAGCCTTTTCTTTAGCACGTCGATTCACAAGTCCTTGCATACGTTTACCGCCCGCATTCACCCATACATCAAACTGATCTGCAGCACCACGAATATCATTGGCATTCAACTTTTTAACCAACGTCGATTTGCTAAATGCATTAGTCCCAATGTTGTAGGCAAGTGATACCAGTGCATCAAACTGATTTTGATTAAGTTGCACTGTGACTGCCTTATTTACAGTAGCTTCAAACTTCTTTAAATCATGTGCCATGTATGTCTTAGCTTGTGCTTCCGTGCAGGTATCACCTTTCATAACTTTAATGCCGTTCGGATAAACTGTGGTACCGAATCCAATCGTCCATACCCCCACACCATCGTCATATGCAGCAAGCCGTTTTCCTTCAAAACCACAGATGAGATCCACACCAAAAAGACTAACCACCATCTGGTCGATCGCAATACCCAACATATCAGCCACCGTTGCATCTGTAGCCGTTGCAATCACTTGGTTGGCAGCATTGACTTGCTTTTGAGTAAGTGTTCCACCACTGATCTTTCTTAAAAAATCAAAAATATGTTTCATTTTTCACTTACTCACTTAAACATTGCTTTAAAAGCTGATCGAATTTCATAGATTAGTTCACCAATGGTTTTACCACGTAACAGCTGAATCGCTTGATACCAGATGCCAATTAACAACATTCCGAAAATCGCAAAGATCAACATTACAAAGCCTTGCGTCATATGTGAATAGACATGCCAACCATAATATTCAATAAATGCTGAACCACCATACAGACTAATCGCCACACTAAACGTGAACTTCATAATCACACCCATCGTGATTTTAATTCGTCCCTCAGTGTCGATATCCCCCGATAACGTCAGAGCAAAGATTGCCCCAACCACTGCAGCGATAATTTTAAAAAGCCATGGTAGGCCCTTGATGCTTAACGGGTCATTCATAGACCACTCCTAATTTTTTGGCAATAAAAAAGCACCCGAAGGTGCTCTATGTTGTTTTATCCATCAGCTGTGACCTGCGTGATCTCTGCTGAGTAATTCCATGATGTTTGTTTCCACACGTCGCGTGCAGCCACACGAATGTAGTAGATCGTGGTCGAACTTAGACCAGTGATCATGCAAGCATTCTCGGTACCAGTCCAACGCGGTGTAGTCGTTTCAGGATCGAAACCTTGTGTTGTACTAATCCAGACTTGATAGTCTTTAAGATCGGGGACTTCACTTGGAATCCATGTCACTGTAATCGATGTTTCTGCAGCCGAGGTGTAAACACTGGTCAAAGCAGGCGGTGCAGCATTGTTGATGTTCAACTCACTAAAGCTGCTCGTGATTGATCCATTCTTACTTGCAACTCGAATCGTGTATGCACGTTGAACACCGTCAATCTTCGCCTCTTCCATACTGTATGAATAATCAGTATTTGTGGTTTCAACTGTACGCAGTAACACACCACCTGAGCGGATCTGAACTACATATCCAGTTGCACCCGCTGTCGCTTGCCATTGAACCTTAAAGCTCGTACCCACGAAAGCAGACTGAAGCGATAAACCTTTCACTGATGGCGGTGTACCACCTGTGACGGTGTAATCATAAGCTGCTACTTCATCCAGTGTTTCTTCTTTTTGCTCCAATCCATTAAAACTAGTGAACTTCAGATAAATCTGTTTCCCAATCATGTTTGGATTGAAATCATACTCAAAGATCGCACGATCGATACGGACAAAAGGCTCACTAGCGTTATGCGCTATCGCTTGACCATAACGACCACGTAATGCACCACTTAAGGTATATAAGCCTGAACCATCAAGGTTGGCATTCACATAGCTAAAGAACTCTTCACCTACTCGGCAGAGTGTTGCATCCACTTGTGCTTCTTCTAAGGTACCACTGAATAGCTGACTAGAAGTATTCAGTTGAACCTGCATAGAAGATACGCTGGCATTGATTGCAGATACCAAAGTACCGTAACGCGCTGAACCATAGATCGTACCAATGGCTTCATAAGTTTCGTTATCCAAACTCACCCATACTGTACAGCCACCCCAATTGAGTCCGCCAGACGCCGCAATCCAGAGCTGATTTTTACCTCCTGTTAAGTCTAGTGGTGGCTCAAAAATGACAGGTGCATTCACGTTTCCTGGTTCTTCATTCCCGCCCTGATAACCATTTGAAGATTGCAGGTCATACTCAACTGCAGAACGTGAACCGACTGCAAGCTCTTCAGCTGTAATCGTCAGCAATCCGTCTTCATCTTCTTCTACACGTGTAATTCGTACAGGGAATTGATCAAGACCCAGCGATTCATCAGTAATGGTCACAATGTCCATCGGCTCAAGCAGGCAGTATTTCCAACCGAGCTGAAACTCATATTCATTACGAACATACAGACGGCGCTGTAACAGTAATTGAGCTGCATGACGTGCGATCTTAGGCTCACAGAAAAAGTCATACTTGACTGGATCCTGTGTCCGTAGGCCGAACATTTCAATATTTGCCTGGTCTTTGGCTTCAACTGTTTCAACGTTGTACTGATTAAAACGGTTAGCATATTCAATCTGAACATGGTTAAAAGCATCAGTATCACGACTACGGCGCACGCGTACCGGCTCTTCTTTACCAATGAAATCTTCATCAGTTAGGTGATAAACCGGTGTGAGGTTTGGTATATAGGTTGAACCATTACCTGTGACCGCACTATCACCAAATGAACGGATTTTTAAACCTTCAGGACTAGGTACCACGGCGCAATTTACTGCTTCAACAATTTCAGCAATGGTTTCATGTGCGGGACGTTGTTCAGTAAACACTGGACTAATGAATAAACCTGTAGCCGTACAATAGTCACGAAACTCGGTCAGATCAGCCATATGCAGACCAGGTGCAGCACCATAACGAGGATTGGTCACATAGTCTTTAATGACGTCTGCTGGATTAGCATCATGATTAGATTCTGAAAATGTAATGTCACTAATTACTTCAAAATTGTGATTCGATAATACTGCGCTGCCTCCCAACTCATAATTAGCACATGCAACATATCCTAAATAAGGATAATGCAATGCCTGGTTTGGATGCTTAGAGACTAAATAACCCCATACAGGATTATAGTCGCCATCGAACAATTCAAAGCCCAGCTGATCAATCGGCTTAATCTGAATACCATTAATTGCTTTTGTGACGATCTGCTCCTTGTCACGCCAGATCGTGCTAATATCTCGAATCTTGTTTTCACAAAGTCCAAGCATCATTGATGCACTATAGGTGTAAGTAGTGGTTTTTGTTTTAACTGACCCACCACCTTTACCACCTGATTTTTTTGTTGTGGTATGCGCCGTTGCCAGGAAGTCACCATACCAGAACATGTTAGCAGCTACACGATTTTTACCATATACCAAAGGCTGACAAAGACCGTACGCTGACTGTTGAATCCGCATCGAGTTAATACGTTTGTCTGTAACACTGACCGTGCTACTACCCCCAAAGACTCCACCCATAGTGTTTACTCTTTTAGTCGCTTCATACGAAAAAACCCGGCAATTCGCCGGGCTAAACTTCCTTTTGTGCCATCCTGGAGTATTACTCCTTGATGTATATAGGAGTGAATAATCGTTGGCCATTCGACGACAATTGCACCATGACTGATGCACTTGCCAAAATGATAAAGAACAATGTCACCAGGCTGTGGTTCATCGACTTCATAGCACACCGATAAAACGTGCTCTAAATATCGCTGCCCAAGCTGGTGCATGTGCCAATCTGGTGGATATGGTCGCGGATCTAAATGATCCATCAAGCCCACTTTTTCGTAGACTTCACAGATCAAAGTTCCACAATCCACACCAACCCCTTTGACGCGCCCTTGATGATGGTAAGGTGTACCGAGCCAAGTGAGGGCTTCTTGAACGGCAAGATCGTTTTTCTGCATAGACTCACCTAAATTTTGGCAATAAAAAACCGCTTAAATGCGGCCTTTTACATCATCTTCGTTTCAGACAACAGCTTCGGCTTCGGACGCTCAGCTTCGTACTGCTCTTCTGAGATGAATTCGACGTTGTGAATTGTTTCAAGAACTGATCCATCTTTAAGTGCACCGTATTCTTTATTACCGCGATTATCTGAAATGACGTAGTAATTTCCGTTTGCCGATGTATATTTTTTAACTGTAGACATTATGCTTGACCTCCGTCAGTGATTGACCAACCAGCACCAATTAAGTTACTTCGCGCTTGCGCCCCGGCTTGTGAATATTTTTTGCCTTCGAGATAAAGGAATTTAGACAATGATCGATTTGCCCATTCACTCTGACGCGTAGTACCTACATCCAGCCACAATGCATTTAAAAATTTATCGTAGTTTTCTGTAGACAAACTTGAATTTTTGAACATATCGCCGAAAACAGCATTCATATTGAATTTATTGCACCATTTCGACAGATCTTGATTGAATGAAGTGGCGCCCCAGAACATTTCTGTAAAATTCAAAGATTTTCTGATATTCCATTCTGAAATATCTTGATTGAATGCACTTGCATCTCGAAACATCCACAAAAAGCTTTCTGATGATTGCACATCGATTACAAGTGGCTGATTGAACACTCGGTTTCCAGCAAACATCGCTTCAAAGCTTTTAACTTTTGATGTGTTCTGAGGTGGTTTTGAATTAAATACACTATTTGCAAACATTCGATTCATGTCCAGTGCATTTGATGTATTTAAACCCGATAAGTCTTGATTGAAATTTTTTGTACCCTGCACAAAAAAACCAAAGTACAAACCAGACGACGTATCAATATTAATTGGCTGGTTAAAACTGATTGCATCAGAAAGAAAATAAGAGAAATCATTAACTTTACTTGATTTTAAAGTGTTAATCGGCTGATTAAACTTCGAGCAACCCTGAAACATAGCTTTAAACAGAAGCGCATTTTCAGTATTTAAGTGACTAATTGATCTATTAAAATTTACACAACCAAAAAATGCATAAGAAAAATCAGTTGTATTCTGTACAGCCCATTGATCAACTCGTTGATTAAAAAGCGGTGAATCTACACATATTTTATAAAGCTCTGGAGATTCACAGTGCAAACCCAATGAATAATCAGGATAAGCGCCCGCACCAATATTTGTTCCCTGCAACGCGTTTACCCTGTCCCATGCCAGGTATCCGTACTCTCGATTCTCATCAAGAATAAATTGAACATTCGTTGCACCAGTAATTGTTAGCTCTGTAAAAAAAGTAAGCCCACCGTCGGTTGAAAGTTTGCCACCCATACATTTAAATACTGACGGCTGCTCATAGAAAAAGTTGTATGTTGAGCCTGTTGCGCTGTCATAGTTACGCAATATGCGCAATTGGCTCAGCATATTTGGAATTGGAAAAACATTAATCGACTGATCAACGGCATTTGTTGATTTAAACACTGTGCAAGACATTGTTTTCGCTCCTATGATGCGGTGTATTCGTATTGAGAATCTAAATAAGCTAGACGTTGCTTAGACCAAGACACAATTTGATTGACGTTAGAGTAATTTTTGGAGGGCAAATCAGGCCATTTATCGAAATCAGACAAAATCAAATCCCGTGGGTATTTCGATGCAAGCTCGAAACAGATTTGATATACCGTGTCTTCATGAAAGATCTTTAAATCTCTCAATTGCTTGTAGCGAAGCTTGAGATCGTTTGCGAACGTTGTTTTTAACTTGTTCCAAAAATTCACTGTGTTCTGCGGCACATCACCTTTTGCGAGCGGTTCATTTGCTGCAATTGTTCCAGTGCCTGCATAATTTGAACCGAAGATACTGTCCAGATCATATGGCATGAAGTAAAACTGCGTACCGTTCCAGCTCACAAATTGAAAGTTTTTACCCAAGCCATCGTAATTGAATGTGAAATCTGAGAATAAGTAATAGTCGATTGCATTCTGCTTATTCAGAAAGTTATTTACATTTTGTGAAAATGAACTCTGATTTGAAGCAGCAAATGAATCCCACGCACTTAAACAAGCCAGTGTTGCGCTTGTTGGCTTTTTGGGTGACTTAAACTCATAAACTTCAGTGTTATTAAAGTTAGCACTCAATTGTGTTAAGTCTGCTTGTGCGCCACCCCAATCAATCTGAATCTGTGTCGGCTTTGCGCGATCAAGATTGTAGTTGAAGTACTTTTTACCAATGTTGAATGAACCAACCCCGTAAAATTCATCATTGACGTACATCACACATGGATAACCGACCACATGCCCCACCGCGTTAGTGAGTAGCGCATCATTACCAGTCTTTCCAACATAAAACTGATCAACCTCGCGTTTATATCCATTTGAGTTGGTCCGTGACTGAACCATTTTTTCCCAAAGATTGTTACCGCCGACATTTCGACAATTGGATGAATCAACATAATTGGCTTTGAATACCCATTCATCATGTGCGGGTACGTCACCAATTTGCACTTTGAGTGATTTTGTCAACGCGATATCACTAAAAAATCCGAGCGTATAGTTCTTTTTGGGATAAACAACGCTCGATGATCCTTGCACTTCAAGCGTTGCAAAGACATTTAAAACCTGCCCATCGATATGAATTTCTGCTTTGCAATTGGCTTTTGTGCTTTTGTCGGACGGTAGACTTGCAACGTTTGTCAGATAAATTTGAACTAATGAATTTGGAGCTTTAAATGCAGCTTGTTTTAAATTCACAGTGTTTGCTTTATTGCCGCCATTTTTTTTCAGTTCATTGATTTCATTTAAAACATCAACACCGTTGAAGACCCAATTACTGAACTTATCGACGTAGCCGAGTAATGTGCCGTTCACATCTTCAAATCGAATCAGTTTTGAGTCATCTGACTGCTTTGTTAGCTTTTTCAAATACTCAAGTGCATCAACAGCATTGTGAAGCCCATCGATCTGGCCAGAGCGCAGCATGCCGTTTTTTGTTAAACGTAGAACGATATTTCCGTCGCTATCGTCAAACGTACATAAATCACTTGAATCACTTGTCGCAAACAGCTTTAACAATACGCTGATATTGTTCAGATTCAGTTCATCAACAAACTTTTGTAGTTCTTTGATGTCTTCTTGATTTGTGAGCAGTATTGAACGCTTCGTATCTTCATCATACGAAACGAGCTGGCACTTTTTATTTAGTGCAAGTACGACATTTCCAGCGTTGTCTTTCCACTCATAGAGATTTTCAGAGTTTGAACTTTCAAAAAAATTGCTTTCCTTCGCTGGTGTGAGGTTCGAGCCATCCCAAACATAAAGCCCAGCATCGTCTCCCTGTGCGATACGTATAGTAGAATTTGCCGGTACATTTATTTTATCTACATCAAATAAGGCCATTGTTGCATAGCTATAGTTGCCACCTTGCGCCTCAACTAAATCAAGTGACATTTGACGAATATGATTGAGCAAAATGGTTAATGCATTTTTAAACTGTGATTCGGTGATAGTGTTCCCGATAAAATCGTAATCGCTCGGTACAGTCATTGGGTTACCCTCAAGAACAAAAAACCCCGCAAATGCGAGGCTTAGAAATTTAAATTTGATTAAACTGACGTTTCTGGTACTGGAATAAAAGGCGCACCACGGAATCGGCTAAAATTATCGAAACGGTTTTGGCAAGTTTCCAAACGCTTATCGCATCCTGGATAAACCTTGATTCGTTGCCCTGCCTGTGGCGCTTCCAACAATGGCAAAGTCAATAACAAAGCACCCGATTCATGCAGTCGCACGGTACGTTTTAAGCCAGCATTTCCACCGTCTAGGAATTCAATAACACCTTGTGTAAACCAGCCCTGAGGCTGACTTAAACTGCAAAGGATTCGCGCCGTAGTACTTCCTGACTCAATGACCGTATTTACCACATAATCTTCACGACGCAATGCACATGCACTGTCAAATAGCGTGTTGTTGCAACTTGGCTGATAAAGATTTCGTGGCATTTGAACAGCTAAGTCATCCAGATCAGAAGCCACACTGACTTCAACACGATTGCGATCTAGTTCAGGCTCAATCAAACGCCCTTCAAAAAGTATTACGGCGCCAGCACTGGTATCAGTCGGACGACTAGGACTTAAGAAAATCCGTTCAAGCTTGAAACGTGCGCCGTCCATTTGACCATTATGGAATGCCTGGACTACACGTATACCTTCAAAGGTTTGTTCATTCGTCACTTCAATGGTCACACTTAGATTATCGACTTCAACACCTAGCGATAAACTAATTCCTTCACGAGAAATGATTGGACCATTCGAACTAAATTGATGACCACCAACCATCAAATCAAAATCATAGTTGGTGTATCGGTACACATCACCTTGTACAGTGGTAATGGTATACAGATCTGCCATTAAAAACTGATCTTCATTAAGCAGTGTAATAAGCTGTGGAGAAGCTGTTCTCATACCTTGTTTCCTAATGATCCAATCATTTCGATCTTATTGGCTTTCCATAGATTGCTCATAAAATTTGTATATTGCTGTTCATCATCAGCAAAACGACAACGATAATAAAAAGTTCCTTTGACCTGTAATGTGTCACCTTCAGCAAGTGGTACTGGTAAAATCAGCATGCCATCTTTGGTAATTTCATATTGCGTTTCCCACATCTGTGCATCAAGATCCGACCACATTGGTTGATCTAAATCATCTGCCCACATCAGTGGATCTTCTGATTCAAATTCTTGTGTATGTGCTAACGGTATTTGTGATGTATACATCTGCTTATGTAGCTGAAAATTTGTAGTTTCACCATCACCAGTAAAAGTGCACTTAAACTCACAGTCTTCAGGCATTTTGAAAAGAAAGGAATCGAATGCACCACGGCGCTCGATAAAGAAGCTTTCGAGTTGCTGTAGCTCATTACGTCCTTTCGATTCACGCAGAAAGCCGAATGACAAAGATATTTCATACTTAGGAATGGCTTGGTAACTTGCGCGAAGTTCCCGACCGTTCACAGAAGTCATAATTTTGGTATTAAAAATGGGAGTTTTTGACAACTCCCATTCAAGACCTGGTAATTCAGGAAATAATACATCAGACACAAAAACCTCCTTAGGTACCGAAATTACGGCGATGGCCCTTTAATCCACTCGCCAATTCACGACCGTGCTTTTCCATAAAACGGCGAACGTCTTTTGAATCCCAAGCTTGAATCGTGAAATTGTTAAAGGTCTGTGCTGAACTTCCACCGCCTCCACCTATTCCTCCATCGGAGGTTAAGTTTTTACCCAGCGCACGGATCGTATTAGCATGCTGTTTAGGCAAGACCATTTCCTCTTCGTGCAATTGAGTTACTGGATTCACACCTGCAGGAATGTCGTAACCTCCTCGAGCAGATTTGATTTTGCCCGCAAGACCGCCAACCAATGCCAATGCAGAAGCACCAGCCGCCACAGCAAGCACTGGACCAATGTAAGGAATGGATACCATGGCTTTAAATGCACCCGCCATCGCTTCCCAGGCATACATCATGATGGACTTGATCGCCTCACCAGCTTTGATGGCCAAACGTGCTAAGGCACCTGTACTGGTTGCCATGGTCTTGGTAGTTTCACCTGCCACTACGGCGCCAGTTTGTGCAGTTTGTCCCATCACTTCAGCAGCAGTTTCAGTTTTGATGAATCCAAGCTTTACGGCCAATCGAGTGGCTAAGCTTGCAGCGTACTTTTTCATTGGCGCCGTAATCATGCTTTGAACAAATGCCCCAGCCAATTCAGTGAAAATAGCATTCATGGCATTTTTCCATGTCAGCGTGCCATTCATCATAGACTGAATGCCTTTGTCCCATAGTCCAGACATACGTGACGTCAAACCACCAAACTTATCTTCAAAGTCTTTCATTTGAGCATCTGAAAGAACTCCTACTTGCTTGGTATCGGAAACCTTTTGATCAGTATCCAAATCAGAAATATTGTTCATAATCTGATTCTGATTGCCTTGTTTCCCTGAGATACCAGACATTTGGTTTTCAAGTGCAAGTCGATCCTCAAGCCCTCTGCGTTTAATTTCACGCAATTTGTCTTCTAACTCTTTTTCAAGCCGTGCTTTTTGAACATTTGAAATTTTTTTAGCATCAAATTCAGCTTGGATATTAGCTTTATCTATTTCATAGGAACGCTGCGCAATGAGTAGATCATTTTCAATGAGTTGCTCTTTGAGTTTTTTAATATCCTCAAATTCCTTAACACGCAAAGCAATTGTTTTATCGCTTGCCTCTTTTTCAGCGACGATTCTAAATTTTACTTTCTCAACATCTGTGACTTTTGATTTCTCGATATCAGACAAAGCTTTCTTAAGATCCAGAGCAATCTTTTCTTCCTCTGTCGCAAACTTGTATCGGATATCGGCAAGTGCTTTAGCTGCTTGCTCTGCTGCCCTCTCTCTTGCTTTTGCATCAGCATCAGCTTTTGATTTGGCCGAACTTCCTTTAGAGTCTTTGACCCCTGTGCCAATACCCTTATTTGGGTTAAATGTTGGTGATGGTGTAGGTGGTGGTGCAGTTCCGACCACAGTAGGATTTTTTAAGAACAGATTTTGAAGTCTTTGCCCACCCGTTGTTGCGGAGTTCACAATAGCTGAACCTGCTGTACCCCAAGCATTAGCTGTATTACTTACACCGGTATTCCAACTTGTTTTTAAATTGGTTAGACGCGACTGCATCTGACCTGTATAGCGATCAGTAATTGAACCTAATTGTGATAGACCACTTTCCCATGATGCTTTGGCAGCTGAGAAGTTAAAGTTCAAAACATTGCTAACAATATTACCAAAGGTCTGAAACTTGATAGACAAGACATCAAGGCCGTATTGAATCGTATCTCGGAAACCTCCAAACACATTCATTACAGTATTCACTGAAATGTTGATTGCTTGGCACACTGTAGCAACGACCGCACGAATAGCAGCAAAAGCAATTTCAATACTAACTTTCAGACCAACTGCCACAGCTGCGAATCCATTCATCGCACCAGCGACTAGATCCATAAACCCTACTTGTTGAATCGCTCCATCACCAATATCAGCTGTTAAATCACTCCAAATCCCACTGATCGTACTAAATAGACTTTGAACAATATCGAGAAGGCTTTCGAATGTTGTGATTATCGCCGTGACTGCACTATCAATACCCTCTCTGGATCTTGATGCAAAACCAAGGAAATCATTTGCCAGGTTTGTCAGCGCTGGTGCTGCTTGAGCTGCCAGTCTTGTGAATACAGCGTCGATCGTTTGCTGGATTGTACTTAAAGCAGTATTGAATTCCTTAGTCTTCGCAATTGCATCCTGATCCATAATCAAGCCAAGCTCATGTGCTTGATTTGAATATTGCTTTAACTTTTCTGCATTATTCTCAAGCAATGGAGCCAATAGCGTTGCATCATTAGCGATTGACTCCATGTAGAAAGTCATCTCAGCTTGGGATACGTTTGCTTTCTCTAAAGTTTGATAATACTTTTCGAGGATTTGTGGACCAGTAAGACCTTGGAACTCTTTAGCGGTTACACCTACCTTCGGTGCAATTTTTTCGAAGAAATCAGCCATTTCTCCGCCACCGGTTTGCATGAAGTCACCAAACTTATCATTCACATCTTTCATGATGTCAGATAGTTTGTCTTGCTCAACCATGACTGATTTAGAAGCAAATGCCCACTCTTGGAATTCTTTTGTGGTTGTATTAGCCAAGCGTGCTTGAATTTCCAATTCTTTAGATGCTCGACCAACTTCAGATGTTAATGACGCTAATCCAATAGCCGCCGTCCCAACAGAAGCCGCTATACCAACTCCTATCGCGGCAAAGCTTTTAGTCAGATTTCCTGAGATTGATTTGCCGATATCCTCAAATCTATTGTTGATATTCTTGGTTATGTCATCCAAACCAGTTTTAATGCTTGAGAAATCCAGCTTAAATTTAACCTTACTCCCAGTATCCTCAATTCGTTTAGCACCATCACTAACGATTTTCTCAGCATCATTCATGCCCTTTTTAAGTTCAGAAGTCTTCGCACCAACGTGCACTTCCACTCGATTGTTGCTCATAATTCCTCTCTTACAGGCATAAAAAAACCGCCGTGAGGCGGTCATTGTTTAACTAGACTACTTACTGAATAGCTTGGTTGAAGTTTTGTAGGACTTTATATTTTATACTTTGATTATCGGCAGAAATTACTTCCAACCTAGCCCCCTTATATCCAATAATTTTTGAATCATTCAGGTCATACTCTACACTATTTGCAAAAGCCGGACGTGCTAGGTCGCCTGAAAATTCACGATACCCAATATTGATTTTATTTCCAACTTTGCCGTTGTAAATTAAAGTTTGCTGAAATGAGTTTGTATCCTTAGTTGTTATTTTTGTTTTTGTAAAATCAATAAGATCGCCATCGTAACTTTTTACATTTGCAGATATTAGAGAAACTTTGTTGGTATTTTTTTCAACAACGATAGACTGTAAACCACTTGGGTCAAATGACATCATTGAAACTTTCTCTACCTTTCCTGAGTCACTGCCGCTATGTGGCATATAAAATTCTTGTTTTTCATTTTCGCCAATTTTTATATATGTGCCAGCAGAAAGAGCCATCTTTGCTTTATCTAGCATCTGCCGATCGTTAAGTTTTATTCCATCAGCTTGAATTACTTTCCCTTGCTCAAGTAGTGACTCTCCAATATAAGCTGTTGCTACCTGATTTAAGGGTGGTGTACTAATATGAGTGACTTGCGGCTTATAGTTATATGATGGTGTAGCGCATGCCACTAAAGCCACCGCCAACAAACTTACCCCTAATACTTTTTTCATGGTTATATCCAAGTTTTTATAAAATTCACACAAACTTTAACCAAATGTGAATTAAAAAACAATCAGGGCAACCCTAGCCACCCTGAGGAAAGTTCTGCAGATCCGCAAACAAATCATCTTCATCATCGCTTTGCAAATCATCTGAACCGGTACTATCTTCAATCCCCATAAACGCTTCAAGGATTCGGCATAATCGCTGAATACCGACATGGCTGGGAGGACACTGCTTATGATACACATTCAATGCTTTGACTCTTGGGAAATCCAATTCATTACGCACGTAGTCATAATCCTTGCCCAAAGTCAGCACCAAATGCGTGTACAGCTCCTCCCAGTCTATTCCCCCGAATCAGTGGCCTGCTCGTCTTCCCCTGTATAAACCAGACCAGAAGCCCCCATGACCGTCTCAAATACGGCGTTAACGTGACCAACATCAAGCAGTTCATCAGCAATGAAGTCGCGGGTAATGTCAGGGTAGTTACGCTTTAAAGAGCTATGTGCAACATCTGCCACTAAAGCAAAGTCACTTGGATCAAAGGTTTTCAGCTTTGGCATCAGCTTTTCAGCAGCACCTAAGGACAACGGCGCAAAAATCCAAAACTGGCCATTAATTTTAAGCGGGTTACCACGTGGGTTTTCGACCTGGTTAAATTGCATCTGGTATTACTCCGAAGTAGTCCATTTGAAGACACGGCCTAGATCATCGGCCATTGGCTGGAATTCAAACTCAGGTAGATCGTAATCATCCTGTTTTGAGCTAAACGCAAGCTTATTGCTGACACAGCGGAAGAACTCCATACCAAAGAATTTACCCTTGTAGTCACGGAATAGCTCTGTACGGAATTCAGGCGTATAACCCATATCCAAGTTGCTTACGATGCCGGACTTAGCACCCGCCACCGTCGCTGAGTATTTAAAGCTAATGAATACTGTTTTACCTGTATCGGCTGAAGCAAACGTATAAGCACCAGTTGCTTCATCCACGCTGTACTGACCCGTAGCAGGTGAACTAGCAACACGCTTCAATGGAATCGCTTTAGAATCAGTCACACCTAAATCTTTCGCGAATGTACCGCTGTTTGGCACTACAGGCGTCAAAGCAGTTGATGTAATGATTTCACCATTGATGGTTTGTGCGACTGCAGTAATACCGCCTTCAGTGACCACACCACCAAAGAAAATGGAATTGAGTAATGCGCCATTGATACGACCCATTGTCGCTTTGCACTTAATCGAACCTTTACCGCGTGCCGCATCCACAGCGAACTGACCACGGCCATAAAGTTCTTTTAAGTCATAGCTGATATCCACTGACGTGGATTGCAGTACACCCACTTCAACGGGTGTGCCGTTGGTGATTGGATTTCCGTAGACATCCTGAATTGGTGTGGCAAAGATTTTACCGGCACCAAATAAATATTGAGCCATATCGACCTCTTAAAAATGAGAAAACCGCCGTAGTGGCGGTCATGGAATTTATGAATTGCTTTAGGTGGTGGTGAGGATCCGAATCGGAATAATGGCAATCCCTTGGTCATAGTGCATATTTTCAGCCGCCTCATAGACCTCGATTGTGCCCTCAATCCAACAATGCTCGACCAATCCCCCTAGGGTTTGGTATTCGCAGATATCAGGATGATCAGGTGCAAGCTTCGCTCGAAATCGATCAATCATCATGTTTAATTGACTTGATGGTGGTTTTATTGGATCTTCTTCATGCACATAAATATATGCTTCCGCTGAAAGTTCAACGATGGCATCCAAGCCTTTTGTAGGTGCTTCAGATTGATTGCCTTGGGTCACGAATAATGCTGGACGCTCAGTAGGTGCAACGTCATTCCATAAACGAAGTCTACGGCTCGTAGTCACAAACCCATCGATACCAGATAGACGATCAAACAATGCCTGATAAATGACTTCACTATTCACTACCCAATCCTCTTTCAATTGCAGCATCAATATTCTTTGGTACGATCTTGGCTATCTGATCCAATGAATCACGCATAAAACGGCGCTCTTTCATATCCACTTTACGTGAATGCGCAGCAATCATCGTTTGACGTGGCGTAATTGGGCGGCCAAAGACTTTCTTAATCGTACGCAAATGCGCCTTAATCGCCATTGAGCCTTTCAAGCCAAATTCATGTGCAAAGGCATACGGTACCAAAGCACCACCTGCACCGACTGTACCCTCGATCCAGTCCTTATCCTCTTCCACCTTGGATGAAACAGATCCTCTTAAACGTCCAGACTGCACATTCAAACGCTGACCTGTCAGCATATCTTCCTGAATGGTGCGCTGAAGTTTAAGTGTGAGTGCATTTACCGTGCGCCGTATTTCAGCACGTACACGTTCATTGACCTCGTTAAAATCAACATCAGCATCAACACGGTAATCACTCATACATCACCTACTTTGCAGCAGCAGTTTCCTTTTTAGGTTCTGCTTTGGTTTCAGGTACTGCACGTGTAAAACCTAATGGCTGTAATGCATAAAAAATATCTACATCAGATTCAATCGTGTGCTTAGTTGTGATGTGATAAGTCTGACCCGCGCATTCAATAGATGTTCCTTGAAAATGCACTGGTGCTTGATACTTAAATGACATGCCTTGCTCCTAAACAACGAAAGCACCAACGCCCAAACGATTGGGGTTGGTACCATCATTGCCGACTGGAATTGAATTTTTTAATGCCAGGTAACGCTGGCCATAAATGCTTTGGTTATAAAACGCATCGGTACCCGAACGTGAAAAGCTCACGCTCTGACCTGCAATGGTCATGCTCGAAGCATCTGAAAAGCTGTTACCCGACTTTGATTTGAGTGCAACCTTAAGAATATGTGCTGCATATAGACCCACAGCACGTTCTTTCAGAGCACCAAATTCAAGTGACTTCACAACGAGATCCGCTTCCTCTAATGCGTCTGTAATTTCTGCATCAGGAAGATTCATCAGCGCCGTGTCGTACTTGAACTTCAATTTAAAAGCTTGTGGGTCCATAGATCACCTTATTCAGTGGCTTGAGTAAGTTTGGCTTGCAGCTGCTCAAGGGTTTCATCTTCAGTAAAGGTGATTTCAAGATCTGTCAGCGCTTTACGCACGTCATCAATCGTCAAGTCAGTCCCTTTGGATTTATCGCCCTTGCCTTTGCCATCATCAGGCTTGCCAGCTTGAGCACCTTTACCACGACCTGAAGCAGGTTTTGAATCACCAACTTCTGCAATTTCTTCAATGCTTAGCTCACCAGCATCAATCAAATGCTTAGCGAACTTGTTCTTTTGAAGTGCCTTGTGCTGGTCGGCTTCAAGTGCTATGGCGATGCCTGTTGGTAAAGTTGCTACCCCAGCAAAAACAAAAGCGGCATTAGAGCCGCTGTATGTGTATGAATATTTAGCCATGAGATTTTAATCCTTATGCATGGTCAAGGTAACGAAGCGAATCAACACGCTTCAGCCAAACGCCCTGGTATTTGTAGTGACCAGGTACAAGCACATCTAAGCCTTTTGGTTGCGCCGTCAAGAACTCAACGCTGTTACCTTTAAACTGGATACATGATGGATCACGGCGATAGATGATCGAACGGTCAGCACTTGCGGTACCCTTACCATTACCACGGCCAGATCCACGGATGGCTAATGGTTTGCCTTGAGTTGAGAAGATATTGTTTTCTTCAATGTACTTCAGAAATGTTTTACCACCTGAATCTGGCACGACACGTGTCGATAAGTGAGTGTACTGAGCTGATGCCATTAAGTAAGTGTCAGGCTCAATTGAAGAGTCACCATCAAACAAATCTGAAGAATCAGCCAATGAGTTATTGAAGTCGGATAAAACCTCTTCAATGGTCGCCGTAGCCCAATCATGCTGACCTGTCACGATGGTCACGCCTGTTTGGTTTAAGAAGCCATTCACTTTTTCAAGCTGTCCACTGGCATTCGCTTTGGTGTAACCGTACCAGGCCACATTTGACATGTGTTTTTCAGCAGCCAAGTTTGCAGCCTGAACTTTGTCCGCTTCAAGCGTGAGGTTCATTTGCTGTGCGGTCGCCAATTCAACCACTGAATATTGGTAGCCAATCACACCGACTTTCACTGGTAGGCTTACAGTATCGTATTCAACTTCTGCAAGCGGAATATCATCACCTGTACCAGCATAGTCTTCGCCGATACCCACGCCTTTTTTACGAGACAGGATTTCACCACCACCATAAACCGCATTTACATTGGTCACTGGGATGAACTTGGCGTAGTCAAGGACCTGCGCCAGCTGCGGTGTAATTTCATTTTGTTCTTCGATCTTTACGAAGAGCTGTGCCAATGCATCCATGTTGAACGCATCGCCAACTTGTGCCTGAATGGCATGTGAAATCGGCGTTAAACGCGCTTTCATTTTTGCTAATTTGCTCATGTTTAATTAAGCTCCACGAAGATTAAGAAGGGCTAAACCATCGGCACCTGTCACGGTTTCCCATGCTGCACCTGGTAATACTGTTCCGTCAGTTGCTGAGCTCGACAAAGAACCCAACGGCGCTGCTGTGGTACCGTTTGCAGTTTTTACGTAAACCGCAGCAGTAATGTCAGTGATTGGCGCTGTAGGCTTGACCCAAATTGCACCTTCAAACATCACAGGCAACATATCAGCCGCTTTATAGGCTTCTTTGCCAGCCGCCGTTTTGCCTGATTTACCAACGCCGTGGCGTACCACGACACCAAAACGTGTAGGTGTAGCACCTGACACAGCCGTTACTGATTTGCCGTCAGTCGTGCGGACAACTACGTCACCGTCATTGACTAAAGTCAGACCTGAAAGCGGTAATGACAGTACAACTTCTTTGGCAGTTAAACGGCCACGCTGACCGACCACCGCATTTAATTGCTGAACCATGATTCAAGTTCCCCTTAAATTGTTTTGTATGCAGCAGACTTGTCATAACCCTTATTTTCTTTAGGGTCCTGATTATTGTTTTGCTGTTGTTGCTGTTGATGTAATGCATCACCGACTGCATTGCCTGGTGTGGTCGATTTCACTGCTGACAGTGCGCGGAATACCGTGTCGACTTGATCAGGCTTAGCATCACCGACGGCGACACCACCGAGTACAGCGGTCACCAACGTGTCACCAGCCTTGGCAGCAATCACGTCACGTTTGATTTGTTCACATGAACAGCCTTCAGTTTTAATACCTGGCACCAATGCAACGGCGTCCGCAATGACAGAGGCGCGTTCTGCAACGACCTGATCCAGTTTTTCAGGTGTCATCTGGTTTTGCTCCAGATCACCAACTTTCTGCTTAAGCTGTGCATTTTCAGTCTGCAAGGTATCAACCACTGCTTGCACAGCTGGCAATTCATCACCGATGGCAAATTGTTTGTCACCGACTTTGAGTTTTGCTGCTTTCAAGTTTTCAAGCTGGTCTTCTTGTTGCTTTACAGCATCAGCTAGCGCTTGGTTGTCACCAATCTCAAAGCGAATACCGTTTACTTTAATTTCCATCTTTTTCCCCTTTGGGTTTGGTTTATGGTCACCGACGCGACAATCACCGCCACAGCGACCGTATTTCACCAGCGCCACGTGATTGCCTTTAAAATTGATAAAGCGAGCTTGATACGGCGTACCATCAGGTGCCGCGCCTTGTTCAAGGACAAGATCAGCCGCATAGCCCAATGAGATCTCGACGCGCTCATTGTTTTGAATGGCATTGATACTGTTTTGATCTTTAATGATCAGATCACCGACCATGAAATCACCTTCTTGGCGTACGTTTTCACATTCGCCAATGTGGTATTCCTTCCAGTTAGAGGCATTGATTTCATTTTTAGGTGGGTGATAGTCCGTAGCATCTACGCCGTCGAATCCTTTAATGACTTCAGGCTTAAATAGATCCTCAGCTGCCACATAGACATTGATAACCTGATCTGCTGAATAGCCTTCCAAATTCGGAAATTCATAAGCGTAGTACTGACGTACTTGAGGTGCTTTGGCCAAGCGAACACTGACGCATTTCAAATACCCTTCTTTGGTAAATGAGCGTGTGCTTTCACTCGGTGCAAAGTCACCAATTTTGAGTTGGTAAATGTGTTTCATAAATTTAGCTCAATAAAAAAGAGCCTTATCGGCTCTTGGGTATATAGGTAATAAAAAATCCACCTAAGTGGGTTGGTGGAATTAATACTTACATATCTATTGGTATACCAGTTCTTATCAAATACTCTGAACCAATGAACTCTGGATAAAAGAAAACGCTCTCTGGCATATCCTTATAATAACCAAATAGAATTCTCCCTCTCCAACTTTCATATTTTGTAGTGAAAAATGTTGGATCAAGAATAATTCCACCTGGTAAAGTTACCCAACAATGAAGATTTATAGGCAATTTAACTTGCCCTAACTCCAACTGACGTAATCTTTGATCCATTGATTGATGAAACACAGGCTGACCATCATCAATTACATGTCCTATGGTGATTAAGGCGCAATCCTCTTTAAAAAAATCATTAACTAAATCCCTTAGCCAGTGCGAAACTTTAAAGCAATTACCAAGCACCCCTTCATTTTGTTTTAAATGGATATGTAACTTGAAGAGATAGTCATCAAAGTCTTCTCCTAGCTCCATTCTGTTCAAGTTTAAAATAAAATCTTCAGGAATAAGGTTAAGCTCTCTGCTACGTTCGCATGCTTGTGTTAAACAAGAAATATAATCTGGTTTCAATTTTTATCTTATGTGATTGTGGTAATAATCAACTATATCAAAATATCCTCATAATTCGGCAACGCCGTGCATCGGCATCGAACCGGTTGACCTGGATGACCGCCTGAAGGTGGTTCATCCCAACGGAATGTTTGACCATTTTTAATCCGGTGATCTGTTCTTACACGCTCATCTTTTGCTGACTGCCATACATAAGTTTCAACACCCATCGATTCTTGACGCTTCTTATTGATCGCACCGTTGATCTTGCCCATCTGATCAGAAGCAATTAAGCGTGCTCGATAGTCCGTACTATGACCGAGCTTTTTAATTTCCTGAGCCAGTTCCTCATTGGTCTGCCCTGTTTGCAAGGCATTCATCACCAAGGCTTCAAGCTTGTCGGTGTACTGACTTGGAATAGACTTAATCAGCGAAACGTTTACAGCAATCTGAGTATCAATCTCATCCTGAATATCAGCGCCACGGAAAAACGGCGTCAAATCCACACCAAGAATGGTCTTGGTATGACTGGCAATCTGCTTATCCACTTCCTTGCTGGTATCCATCACCACCTTAGTGGCCAAAGATACCGACACTTCCATGGTGTACTTCACCATCTTTTCACGTAACGCCGTGAATAGATCCGTCACCCAGCCATCACCAATGTTCTGCCCTACGGTAGGTAAAACAAAATCCTTGGTTTGTTCTTGGCAATATTTAGATATTTCCAAAAGCTGACGTGTATAGAACAACTCAACACGTCGATTGACCTTAACAGCTTTAGGCTTAGCCTTGCGACCTTTCTTGCGTTTCTTGATCTGCTGAAGCTGAGGTTTAAGGATCTGTATCATCGTTGTCATTTGGCTTCACCATCGTTTCCAATTCTTTGATGTGATCTTCACCAATCACAGAATAAACGCCGTCGATATTAAGCTGACGTGCGATCTGTGGTTCAGTGATGATGCCCATATTGAGATACTTTTCATCACGCTCAGCATTGGCTTTCTCCACCTCTGAACGGACTTTTGCATCCAATTGCCAAAGTGGATTAAACACAACATTCAATTCAGGGATTTGACGCCCAAATGTAGACTGGCAAATCACAGCAAGAAACTTCATTAAAATAGGCTTGAGGTCCCATTCCTGTTTCGTTGCAATCGAGTCGTAATAGTTACGGGTGTCATGTTCACCTGTTGCATTCATACCTGCAGGTGATTGGCCAAACAGAATCGTATAAGGAATATCTGCCGCGCCAGCCGTCTGCACTGAAAACTCACGCATCATGTCAGGCAAGCCAGCGAAGTTATACGTTTTCGAGCTGTACTCTTCCTCCGCATCAAGGACCAGCATGCCGTTCAGACTTTTCATTAAGCCTACGGACATAAAGCGCTCCATAACCCCTTTCATATCCTCCTTGATCTTATCGACTAACTGAGGTGTCTGAATGACATCGATCTTCGATTCATGAATCAGGCTGGCAGATCCACGCTTTACACTGGCATGGTCAAGTAGATCCTCATAGACTTCCTGCAGAATGCTTTGTGGCTCTTCATTCACTACATCGGCATGAGCAATACGAATCAAGCGAGTATGGTGAATGCGCTTCTTAGCCTCATTCCCCATTTTCATCTCGTAAAATTCAGGCTGTTTCAGCAGCCCACAGCATGCCGACGGCGGTAAATACGAGTTCTTATCAGGTGTGATGTATTTCTTTTTCACGACCGTAAAGAACTCTAATCGACCTTGGCCAAGCTTAGAAATATCTAAAGGCTGATCTAAGGCAGCACCGTCAGCCGTTCCAAGCAGAATATACACAACGCCGTAGAGACGAGACAGGATTAAGCCTGATAAAAGCACATGCTCTAAGTGAAATGCCTTACACGCTTCCTCAAGCCGTTTTAGATCATCACCTTGAATCCCTTCATAGAACCATCCAGCACGAAGCATGTCTGACGCAGGTCGATTGACGATACGGCGTGCGAGCCAGTTTTGGTACACCGCTTCAAGCTGTTCATCATCAATGTCTTTACGTACGAACTTTCCAGCACTGGCTTTATCGCGCTCAGTACCAATATTCGATACCAAGTTGGTATATGCACCAGCATCACCAATGGCATTCATTGCCTGTTTTACTGCATCTGCCACAAGCGTTTTAATTTTACCGCCTGTATCAGACTTTTTATCTTTAGCCATAAATACCTCTAATCAAATACAGTCGGCTTTTTCGCAAGTGAATCGTTAATCGCATCGATGGTAGGGTCCCACTGGTCATCATGCTCATGTGACATGCTGGCAGTCAGCCCTTCGATCTCTTCCACATAGTTCAATAGCCACGGCGCACTCACAGGTAACATGACACGACCATCTTCAACGTAGAACACCACGTCCATGGTTCGCGTCAGTTTGTCCGTATCACGCTGAATCGCCTTGATTGGTAATGTGGTATCACGCGAAATGTTTTGGATCAGCATCGTTCCAGATGCCTTGTCCTCAATGGCCATGTATCGAAGCTTGCCAATCTTGGTATTGCTTTCCTTGTGCTTATTGATGAAAGCCTTGGCTTCCTTAATCAGTTCAGGTGCTTCCCATTTACCACGGCGCACGTCGATGATATACAGGCGATTGTCATGCCCTAAGCCAGCACACAAGAACACTGAATAGTCGTTATGCTCTTTGGTTTTTTGCGCCGTATCTGCCCAGATCGCACGCCACTTGAGTGGAGGCAGTTCGAGATAGCGACCGAACCATTCAGCCTTAACAAGATCACCACCGAGCTTTTTAGGCTCTTGCTGATACTGACTACTGAACGTATAACGAGACACCGTAGCGCCGTCTTTATCCTCACCGCCTTTCTCAAGCTGAAGTAATGACTGAAGCGATTCTTTCAGTGGCCAATAGCTTTGACGTCCTTTCTCGTCTCGTTCGACATCGCGTGGCACTTTCTTACGAATATGCTCAGGCAATGAGTTGATGTAATCATCATCAATCAGTGCTGGTATCGAGATCTGATGCCATTTCCCTGGCACGTTGCCAGTCATCACAAAGTTGGTTGGATCCTCAACGTGTAAACGCTGCATGATCAGAATAATCGGTGTAGATGATTTGGCTTTACGTGAGTTGACCGTGTTCAGAATCTTACGGTTTGCCTTGTTACGTGCTGTCTTACTGAATGCATCTTCAGGCTTGAGCGGATCATCCAGGATAATCGCACCTGTGAATCCATTATCAGCCAATGTACCTGCACGGCGGCCCGTAACCTGACCACCCATCGAAGCAGAATACACATGCCCTGCTTCATAACCATCTACGGTCGTTTTCCAACTGGCCTTAGCATCGGTATTGGTTGAGATCTTCACTGGCCATAAGCCCTGAAAATCAGCCGATTTAACGATGTTTCGTGCTGTAGATGACACATCCTCAACTAGAGATTGTGAGAATGATAAATATAAGAATCTTGAACGTTGGTTCCGTGCGATACCGCGCGGGATCAAGTTGGTCAGCAGCTCAGTTTTACCAGAACCAGGAGGAACATTAATTACGAGGTTTTCAATCCGCCCAGCAATAACCTCGTCAATCGCCCAAGCCATATACTCATGGTGCCAATTGACTGAGAACTTAAACCCCATGCGGGGCTTAAAGAATGCACGTGTAAAAAACAGGTGCTCATCTTCACACTTCATGCGCTTTGCTTTGAGTTTTACAGGATCAATATTCACTCTCGAGTTCATTTATTGCCTGCCTTATCTGCTCATCGGTAGCGGTCACAGGAGTGACGTTTTCACTCTGCAATGGGCCACCACCAGCGCCTGTAATTTCTTGCTTATTGGTATATTTACCACCCATATCTTCAGCTGCTTGCTTGAGAATGCTCAGCGCTGCTACTCGGTTTTTGCCATGCTTTTGGTATTGGTTTTCCAATCTCTGCAATCGAACAGTCAGGTTAGCAATTGGAATGTTTTGCGGCGCTTCTAAAAAATCTTTACGGGTAGCCTCAAATTCAGCTTTTAGTTCAGCGCTTAAGTCTTTGCCAACGCGCTTGGTTGGGTCATAAGCTTCACACTGCTGACGGCTTACATCAATCGTAAATTCTTCTTTGACGAGCAGTACGGTTTCCTGAGGTGTATTAAACTGTGCAAGTGACCGCACAATAAAGAGTTTTTGCTTTTTATTTAAAGTAGCCATTTCCTTCTATCCGTCAAAGTACGTCAAAGAAGACGGCCAAATAAAAAGAGCCCAAAGGCTCAATTGATCACACAGTTCCCACAACACGCAGACACATTAAAATCAGATACAAACGGCGCATTCTTTGAGATTTCGACTAAGCGCTTGACACTCTCGTTTGCACCCCAACGTTTGACCACGCCATAGAACTCTTCAACGTCATGACCCGCTAAGTAATGCTTTGGTAAGCCAGTATTGTCGCTGTACATGATTTCGTCGTCTTGATCACGTTCTACGCCAATGTGGTAAAGCTCATGCTCGATCAAGGCACAGAAGTCATGATCTGAAGCTTGCTCACAGAATGAGGCATCGATGGTAATTAGATAAACAGGCACACAACCAAACCAGTCTCGCATCTGCTGCTCCTGCCGGGCTTTCTTCCATCCACCTTGGTTAAACATCACTTTTTCACATTGACCGAGTACCATGCGTTTCTTTGACTGGCATGCAGATGATGCCCAAGCAAAAGCTAAGAAGGTTTCATCGTCGTGTAGTAGCTCAGAGATATGGTCATGATCTGGATTGTGGAGCTGACCACCAATGGTTAGAAAGTTTTTAATCACCCATTCTTTTAATTCCACGGCGGGCGCAAGGCGAATTGCTTCTTCTTCCTCAGCCTGATCAATAAGATCCGTCGGTGGGAATGGTCTGATCTGTTCCATCTTCTAATCTCTCTAACTGCGACTTGATCCACCGAATCACACCACCCGACTCAATTGCATGTGGCTCAAAACGCTGAATCTTGTAACCCATATCTTCAGCCAGATCATACTTATTAAATGCGTTTGCTATCTTTCTTCCACCACGCCCGACAGCCCAAGGACTACCTGCTATTTCAATAAGAAGTCTCAGCTTCACAATATAAAAATCGAATCGCCAGTTTTTAGTGGATTCAAATTGAAATTTACGCTCATAGCCAATCAGGTGTTCTTCTAACTCCTGAAATAAAGTCTCTTCAGCTTCTAGGTATTTTTCTTTTGCTTTAGGAAGAGGTTTAGAGCGTGGTTTGGTTTTAGGTGGGCGCTTTTTTGTTTTCCAGAAATAGTCGTCTGCGTTCATATTTTGCGCCCATTAAAAAACCACCCGAAGGTGGTTTAGTTTAAAACAACATCGACATCTGCCCAAACTCATAAATCGTTAATGCAAGGACAAAGGCCGAAACCGAGATTATAAGCACATCTTGTGAAGCCATACTTTTCTCCCTTTATTGTTCTTTTTTTATACTCTCACAATTAAAAAAATTATCAACACTAAAAGAATACATTTCTCACAATTTACAGTGATAGATATGTAAGAAATTATACAAAGACGATGTATTAGTTAATTTTAGTTAATTATCGCATAGGGTTGTTCTTAGATTCTTAACCCGCTGTTTCAACTTAATCATAATGCCATCTATTGCCAGCATCTCATCCCGTGTCAAACCCGAACGGCTGAGATTCTGATACTTAGACAGCTCAGCACTGCAAAACTCTAAGTCTTTTTTAGCTTGTACTTTGTCTGTCATAGCATCCACCCAATAAGAAAAGAAAAACCCCGCCAATAATGCATATTGAGCGGGGTTTTATGTGCCGTAATCCGTTCGGCAAATGACTAAGGAAACGTAGCGAAAGGCCTTATATTTCTTTCAAACAATCACGGCATTCTTTGACTTCACCGTCAATCTCAGTTGCACCATGAAGGCCAAATAAACAAATTAACAATTGAAGCATTTCGTTCTCCTACAATCATATATTTATTACAAAACCCAACACTAACTAAATTGTTTAGAAGCCATGCAGAGCAGCTTTTTGAACAATTTTATCGAAGTTTGAGTGTGAAGCGTGTTTGCTAGCAATGCGCTTTGATCTATAGCAGCAACTTGCCATAACACCAATACCTAATAAAGTTAGTAGCTTCATCTTTAATTCCATCCATGTAGAATATTTAATTAAAAATATCACCCGAAATTGTATCTATCCAATCTCATTTTGATGAATTATTGTTCACTATGTAACTAAATAAGGATGTGGTGATCTGCCACACCCCTGCCTATAGTTCGATATTAATCAGCTCGGCAACTGATCTACCGCTACTCACAATCACATTAACCTTACATGCACGGTCAACTTCACTTGCTTTCATTCTCTTTAAGGTCGGGTTGCCAAGCCCTAGCTGGAATTGCCTAAACCATCTAGGCGTTTACTCAAGGCATGTTCTGTAAGCTGGCACACTCACAGGATAGGGTTGTCATATAGCACGTCCTCAAATTGAGGTTGTGCCATGAGGGTCAAATGGGTGGCGGCATTAAAATTTAAACCACTACGATTAAAGTCAAGCCGCCATAAAAAAAGCCTAATCCACGGGGACTAGGCTATAAACTTTGAATCTTTTTCATTGGTAGCGGGAGCTGGATTTGAACCAACGACCTTCGGGTTATGAGCCCGACGAGCTACCAGACTGCTCCATCCCGCATCAACGAGTTAGCTTTATACGCCCTAAGCAACCACAAAGCAAACTTTATTTGAAATATAAACACTTATAGTATTAACGAAATTCAAAATATCTAAAGCCTACCCTAAAATTGCTTCAGGTATAAATGCTGGATGAGATGCTCGATAGAGGCTCAATCTTCTCTTTTCACCCTCTAAAAACAACTTGGGTTCTTCCGACCATATTGATTTTCTCGAATCAAGCCCGGATAGACCTACTGCCCAATCAGAAACAGCCCCATAAACAAAAGTATTATCAGCGAAAATTAATTTGGTCTTGTTATGTGTACTATTTATAAGAACTTTATGTGTTGGTAATGAACCGAATACACTAATCTGAGTGTAAATGTATTTATAGATTTCAGGCATATAGAGGGACACTTAAAAGAGAGCGTCACTATACCATCTTAGTTGTTTAAAAAGCCCATCAAAGCTCCTGCAATTTGTATACAGCAATAAAAAAGCCCTACATCTCTGTAAGGCTTTTCCCCTTGACTCATTTTGCGCTGATACAAGGAATCGTTGTTTTTATTGTCGGGTAGTCAGACGCAGTTACCTACGTCCAACCCCCTAAGAACCGTGCATGCGAGTTTCCCAGCACACGGCTCAAGCCTCTGCTAAGGCGCCATTCGGCACCCGGTTATACATCGTTGACATTGGCAAACTGAACACTCCTCGGACAATACAGATGGTAAATCTCAAGATTAGCAACTGCATCCGTTCCACCATGACTTAGCTTCACAATATGACGGCTGTGCCATGGTGTATCTTTGGTGACTGGTTTAAGACAGGCGCAGCAGCGACCACCTTGTTTTAGCCACACCCGATACAGCTTGGCTCGCCCCTTTGCGGAGACCAGCATTCTTTTACCCCATCGGGATTCGAAGTACTCATCCCATGCGGGGTCATGAGGGTTAGCAGCAGCCTTGATCTTGATATGTCGCACAATTGGCGTGTCCGAGGCAGACACTAATGTGTATTGTCGCTTCCGACCATCGGCGGACTGTTCATCACATGAGAACACCCATCGACGCGCTCCTTGTACTTTGAAATACCGATCTTTGACCCATCGGAGTGTCTTGCGAGGGTGGCGACGTACAGCCCATCGCCAGAGCATTTCCCACACTGCGTTGTCTACCTGGTTGAAAACCTTCTTGGCAACGACATGACTATGATAGTTGGCCCAACCCCTTAGAATCGGGTTGAGCAAACCGATCAAAGTGGCCTGTCGTGTCGCTTTGTTTGCATTGATTAATGCTCGCAGCTTGTCAAGATGAGCGCTGATGTTTGCCTTTGACGGCTTGATCAGTAGCTTGCCGTTGTACTTACGTACGTTCCAGCCAAGAAAATCGAACCCGTTCCCTATGTGCGTGATTTTGGTCTTTTCCTGAGAGAGCACGAGACCGCGCTGCGCCAGAAATTCAACCACGGCAGGACGAACTTCATTTTCGAGCCACTCTTTAGAATACCCCGTGATGATGAAATCATCCGCATACCGTACCAGTTGCAGCTTTTTGCCTGTCCATTTGGCGTTAGAGAACCTCTTCGCCAGCATCGTTTCCAGTCCGTCCAAGGTCATGTTGGCCAGCACCGGGGAGATAATACCTCCTTGCGGTGTTCCGGAAAGACTGGGAAACAGCTTGCTTTGGTAGACGTAACCGGCTTTGAGCCATTTCCGTAGAATCACCTTGTCCATTGGGAGGTTGGCGATCATCCAGTCATGGCTGATATTGTCGAAACAGCCTTGAATGTCACCCTCTAGCACCCACTCCGCACTTACTTTTCTTGACAGCACACCAAAGCACTGTGCTGCAGCATCCGCGGTTGAGCGTTGCGGTCTGAACCCATAAGAGTTCCGATCAGCGATGGTCTCCGCGATGGGTTCCAAAGCCAGCAGATGGAGCGCCTGCATGGCCCGGCATTTCATCGTGGGTATCCCGAGAGGTCTCATCTTGCCATTTTTCTTCGGAATAAGGACTCTCCGAAGCGGAAGGGGCGTGTAACCTCGCCTCTTCAACGACATCATCGCACCGGTCTTGGCCTTGGGTGTATTCCAAGTCACCTTGTCGACCCCAGCCGTGTTTTTGCCTTTGTTTTCAGACACTCGTTTGACGGCCAATGCTTTGCCACTAAACGAGTGAGTCAGCAGCCATTGCAAAGCTTTCGCCTTGTTATGCCTGCCGTCTTGTACCGCCTTCACAATACGCGCTTGCAGCCCTCTGACATGACGCTGTACAGCAATCCAATCGATGCTGTCCCACGATGTGCTGGAAGGTGCACACGCTGATACTGCTGCATTCATTTGCTCTCCCTCCATTAAAAGGGTTCTACACACTCTCTTGTGATGAGAGACCATAAGGACGTCAGCCCGCTTTCGCGTGGGGTAATGTTTCAACCTCTATCCAACCCATTACAGACTGGCATTCGCTTTTTCCTCGTTCCTTCGCCCGCATCACCATGGGCAGTTTTTGCAAACTGCTTTCCCAATGGGAGTAATACGGGATTTCCACGTTCCGCTTACTGAAGTACATCGGCTTAGGTGCCTGCTATCGACCGGGAGGCGTATGGGTCACGAATGCGTAGTCGAAAGACGCAATTCCCACCTCCATTACCGTTTTGGTTCGAGCGTATCAGCCATTTCCGCTCGTTCAACTTAACGATCGTTACGCAGATTCACATGTGTTCACCATACCGATTATCTAGCCCTTGTCCGGCTATGGCTGCCAGAAGGGTACGCCTCTCACGATTGATACCCCGCACCTTGCGGTGCCTCGTTACATTGTCGAAGGCGCTCTTTATTCAGCCTTCTAGATTCACCCGGTGACACGGGTGGTTCCCGCAGGGGGGAACAACTTCATTAAGCGACTTCGTGTCGCACTACAACAAAATAATTAAATCATTAATCGAATAAAAAATTGAAGCAAAAAAAACCTGCAACTTGGGGAAGGTGCAGGTATAAACTGATATTAACTATCATGGAGAACTTAATACCAACTAATATACTTGGTTTATATTGAGATCTCATTCACATTTTATTCCAAATTATTTAGGAATAAAAAAAGCCCACCATTTGGCGAGCTTTCCTTGATGCTTAAACCTATTCTTTTGAACACTTCACTTCAAACTGGTATTCGTCTTGGGTAACCTTAATTTTAATATTTTTATATTTTCGTTTGTTTGGATCCATTGCCGACCCTGCTACTTCCTCAAAAAAGCTACGATCATTCATTAGCTCGCCATACGCTTTATAACCCAACAAAATCTTTTCAGGTTTTTTGCCGTTAACTACTAATTCACTAAGAGTATCATCTAATTTCTTGACAGTTAGAATTGCCATTTCAGTTAAAGCTCAAAACAAAAATTCATTATTGCTTATTTTCATGAACAAACAATGTCAAAAAAAGCCCATCGTTTGATGAGCTTTTAAAGCTTGGTCTCGGATAAACCGTAATACGACCAGTATAGTGAAACTATAGCTTAGTCTTCGCAAAAACGAAATACCTATGCCTTTAATTCTTTGTAAGTATTTTTCTTATACAACTCTATTGATTTTGATGCTTCATTAATTGCTGACTCGATCGCCATGACCATTAGCTTTTCGTATTGCTTCCATGTCATCCGATAATTATCAACATTCATTTGCATGGTATTAATCCCCGCATAGTACAAACGTCCTTGAGCAGTGAAGTTATTCTCAAGCTGGGGATCTAAAGAGAAATCTATAACCATGCGTGCAATTAAGTAAGCCAAATGATTCATGGTGATTTGCTCAGGCTCCCGTTTCTTATCAGCCACGGCGTTTTGAAGCATGATATTTACCAGGTGCATACGCACATATTCATAATCACTTTCACACTTACCATCAAAGACAATTAATGAAGTAACCGACTTCGCCAACTGCGTATCCATTGTAGCAATGGCACCTAAACGATCTTCGTAATTCAAAGGTTTCTCCCCAGTGCCATGAGCTTGTGGCTCAAAGTTTGGTGACTTCGCAGTAATGCCATGAGTCAACCATTCAAATTGTTCAAATTTATCTGCCATAACTGCATTCATCCCAAATCCCCTCAAATCAAACTCAAATCTAAAATTGTCATGGTTCCCCAGTGAACCGCACCAGTATCAATCCAGTAGCAGTTATCGCGCTTGCATGGCTTCTGAGTAACCGTATGCCCCATGATTACCGCATCAACTCCTGAAACATGGGTGTATTGTTGGTTTTCTTCATCCAGTCGATCACGACCCCACATTGCTAATTCAGTAGGGAAGCGTTCCTTTTTGATAATGTGCTGAGCTTGATCAAAATTATTTAGAATGCTTTTAAACTCATCCCAATTGTTCTGTTCGATATGGCCATGAACAAAGCCAAATTTTCTAGCTTTGTGATTAATCTCCAAAGCAATCGGTAGAGTTTTTAATTTTTTAATGATTTCGCGCTGCACCTGATAATCCAGGTCATAAAACCACTCACCACCATTTTGAATATGGCAATTGAAGTAAGAGCGATTAACATCACCCATGATGACCAAATCTTCATGATTACCCTTTACGGATGTAAACCAAGGCTCATCAATTAGACTTACGCATTCTTCGTTCTGAGTTCCACGATCCACCAGATCACCAACCGCAACCAGCAAATCATTTTCAAAGTCGAAGCCAATTTCTTTAAGTCGAGTCATGAGCAGGTTGTAGCAGCCATGAATATCTCCAACCGCATAAAGCTTGCCTGTTATCTCTTTGTCCCAAACCTTAACCATTGCCATTCCATCACCCTATTAATTTTAAAATTTGCTCAATCGCTTTGCCGCTTTTCACTTGCTCAGTGCTAAACCGTATAACCTGATAACCCATCATCGTTGCTGCGTTATATTTCTCTAAGTCTCCTAAATACCCTTTACCCCTTGTATGCCTGCCATTACTCCAGATTCCACCTTCCACTTCGACTAATATCTTTTTACCCTTCAAATGGAAATCAGCTCTCCATTTACGTGAGGGGTGAAACTTAAACTCCTGTTCAAACTCAATCTTTAAAGCTCTCAGGGCTGTGGCCAATATCACCTCACCCTCACTCTGTACTTTTTGACCTTTTACCTTTGGGCGCTTAGATCCTCTTTTGGGTTTATTCGCTCCGATCATCTTTTTGTATTCAGCAATGGAGTAGCTGCTAGTCACTGGCACCCCGCTCCAAAACGATCTTCACAGCCTCTACCACCTGCTCGCATGTCCAACTACTGCGTGAAGAAAGGCCATTCACACCGTGAAGCATTCCTGAGATTTTTCGCATTGATGTTTCAAATCGATCTTTCCTAACAACTTCACCAGTTCCATCAAACTCCAAATCTTCTAGCTTGGAATCCTTAAATTGAGGTAAACGAATATCACGCTCAGTAACTTGATCTTTATTACTCATCCCTCAACCACCTCCACATCAGTACACAAACACATAAACGGCGTTCCATCGTCTAAGCGCCCAAATACCCGACCATCTTCAACTCGGTCTAACACACCGTATCCAGTGAAGCGTTTGCCTGAGTAAATCGTTGCTGATTCACCAATAAAATCTACTTTTACGCGGTCGCCTTTATTCATCCCTTCACCTCAAATAACTGTTTAGCTTTACCACTCAGGTAATATCGATTTTCTAGGCCTTCACTGTGTTTTGCATACAGAAGCCCCATCTGAACCAAATTTTTTAAATAGCGCTGTACAGCACGTTTCGTCACATCTGGCATAACTTGTTGTTGAATTTCGGATGCCGTTGCTACTGGGGTGTTCTTAACAGCCAGTAGGACACCAATTCCGCGATCTAGCACAGCAGCGCTATTGAGTTTTGAAAGTGATTGATTCATCTATCGATCTCCACAGTCATACCTGCATGATCCTGCTCAACCACAGATATTCCGCGCGTGATTGCTGCCTTGCTCGGTAATTTTTTGAAGTCAATCAGATTCACTTCATGGCAGTGTTTGCACATGAATGAATTTTTATTTTCCAGTTTTTTATAAATTTCCCGTGCCTCAGATAAAACACTGTTATTTCTTTCTGTAGCCCGATTGAGGTGCTTAAGGTGCTTTTGAATCCACCAGACCGGGTTTAAGCGAACATTGCAGTCAGTGCATAAAACTTCATTTTCTTCTGCTGATATCTGGATGTTTTTATGTTCGCATGTGCCACGTTCAGACTTGCGTGAAAACTTAATGACATTTTCCACAGTATCAATATTTATCGTATGGTCTTCTTTATAGCTCACACTTCACCCCCAACACGCTCATCTGGCCAATTACACTCAACCACATCCAAACCATCATGCTGAAAACGAGACCAGAGACGATCACCAAGGTCTTGTTCCAATTCATGTGCTGTCATGTTTGAAATCAACATGGTTGGCTTGCCAGCGTCATAACGTGAGTAAAGAACTTTGTGCACCAGCTGGAGACGGTTTTCATGGCGGTCATGCAATCCATATTCATCAAGAATCAATAGATCGTATTCAGTGAAGCGATGAACAGCGTTTACTTCACTATCATCAGCCTTGGTCCATGCATTCGCTATTTCATTGGCCATGTCTTCAGAGGTCACATAGCGGGCATACTTTTGGGTCTCAAGAATGTTTCGAGCCACGGCGCAAGCTAAGTGTGTTTTCCCAGTACCGGTACGACCAATCATGATCAAATTGCGCTTAATTCCCTTCGTGAAATCCTTCACAAACGTGACGCATTGAGTTTTTGCATTTTGCTGACCGCTATTCGCGACCAAGTATTCTCTGAACCCACTGTTCGCATGACGGGTTGGAAGTTTTGCGCCTTGAAAGTGTTTTTCACGAACCATCGCATTCACGGCGTTGTGATGTTCTGCTTGAGCTTTGTTAAGCGCTTCTGTTGAGCATTGCTTGCAGAACGACTTACCACGGAAAGAAACCATTTGTGCCTGGTGCAACTGGCAAAATTCTGTTGATTGCTGAATATCAAAACTAAGCGGTGCGATTGCGTTCATAGGAGCCCCCTTGTATCCACATCACCTGTTGCTGGTTCATAGTTCTGAACTTCACCCCAAGGATCGTTCACATTGCGGTTGTTTGGTTTTTCAGAAGATTGTTTGCGTGTTGGTTTTCTTCCTTCACGCTCTGTCTTGGTTACTTGCTTCTCAAATTCCTGCACCAACCAAGCTGCGAACTTTCTCGTTTTTTGGTTTTCGGTGAGATAGATTTTGTTTTCCCAGTGCGCATTGAAACTACCCAAGTGAAACTGGAAATCAGGCATGGTTAAAATTTCATTTACGCGATGGCTGAATTTCGTTTGAAGCAAAATTGTGCTTAGGAAATTTTGATCAGGTTTCCATGAATCATCCTGAGCTGAATTTTCAGGCAATTCCTGTTGTGTGTTTATATCTGTAGTAATCTCTGTAGTAGTCTCTGTATTTGTCCCCTTTTTGAAATGGGGAGGGTCTGCCTTTTCAAATGGGGAGTCTCCCCCTTTTGAAAGAGGGAGGGTGGTCATTTCAAAAAGCACAGGGGTAATAAGCTCAATAAACAAAACATTGTTGTATTTCTGATTGTTAGCTTCAATTGTTCGGAAGTGACGTTTTAGCACCCCACATTTCTCAAGACGATCAAATGCCTCTTTGACTTGCTGTTTTGAGAAGCCATATTGATCAGAAAAACTCTGGTAAGAACGCTGCAAAAGATCAGATTTAAACTTCTTTTTAACGCGCACAACTTGGCCAGAATATTCATCACGCACCACTGTAGGTCGATGCCAATAAACGATTTCTGAAAGCACAACGATAGCGTTTAAATCGGGTTTTCCACTCTCTAAAACGAAGGTACTAAACCAACTGGTTGGTAAGATGTTACCCTCAAGGTGAACACTACCAACCTGATCCACGACATCATGGCCAGTGCTGAATAAACTCATTTAGCTTCCTCCAATTTGACTAAGCCACGTTTTTCCAACTGACGAATAATTCGAGGTTCGACAAATTGATTGTTGATCTTGTACCTGGTGCGTGACTTTTCTTTCACCTGGATAAGTTGGGTACCTTCCTGCATTTGACGACGTATCGCTATGGCTTGCCCCCCCATTTGGGTTGTATGCTCAAGAATGAAATAAGCCTCCTGTGCCTCAATTGCTTTGTTCATGACTGACAAAGGCATAGCTGCAAGCTCTTTGGCTGAATAAATCGTCACTGGATCAAGTAAAGGGATGATTACTTCGATAGGTGCAGGAGCTTGAACATCTTTCTGCCCACGTTTAGCTGAATATCTCACTGAGCACCCCCCTTTTCGATATTTTTAATAAAGCGCCCAAACATAAAAATCTGTCCTGATCGATGCAGGCTTGAAATGATTTCACCTGCATACCAAGCTGAAATGCGATGATCATTGATCAGCATTTCCATAAACTCATCTCGCGTGACTGCAGCATTCTTTTCATCACCTTTGATCTTGCGTAGATTTGCCCTACGGATCTCCAGCAATCCATCTAATGTGCGAAGTGCTGGCTCGTACCATGATTGAAGCTGCATCACCTGCTTATGCTCAGGCTTCTTTTGAATGGCCTTGTTGGTAATCATGGAACCTCCGCTAAGGCTTGTTCAGCTAAAGTGAGACGGCGTTTTAATTTCAGCTCCAATGTTGTTGCATGACGGACCTCTGTTGGATCTACAACTACAACGATCACACCATTCGTTGTAACGCCAATACCACCCAACGAAGTTATGTACTCAACGGAAAGTAAATCAGCCGTATCAAACACACGATTCACAAGAGTCACTGGAGCGATTAGCACCACCGTATCCCCTTGTAAGAAATCGTTATTTGCATTGTCCTGAATTGCTTGTTGTGCTAAATTTGTTCTCATATTCATTGGTTCCGATAATTAATGAATTAAAAAGCCTGATTTCTGCGATCAGGCTTTTTCTTTTTGAACATTTGCTGTGTACTTCTGCATTTGCTTAAGTGCTGCCTGATCCACGGCGGTAATCAACTCGATCAAGCCCTGGGTAATCTGGTGGATCTCTTCGTATTCCGCTGGTGTAATCACCCCATCCTCATAAGCCTCATACACAACTCGGTTTGCTTTCCCGCTCTTAATGTTGTGTTGCATCATTGCTTCAAAGATCGATAGCTCATGATGTTTGCTTGAGTCACAATCCACTGGTACTAATGCGTATCCCATCTGATGCGCCCACACCTTTAAAATTTCAGGGTTCTGCGTATACATCATTATGGTTTCAAGCTTCTTTAAGCTCGGTAAATGGTTTGGCATCCCTACGTTGCCGTAGTTGCATATGGTGTTATGCGAATCACCAGTGACCTGAGCAATTTCCTTTGGTGAAATTCCCTTTGTCTGGTTAATCATTTTAAAAATTGCCGTTTGAGCTTCACGGCTTAGTGTTATTTCTTGCATTTGTGAAATCCTTTATTTGTTTCACGTTTCTTTGAAGGTTTGACAAAGTGATAATTGGTTATGCGGCGGAGGGATTCTTCTTTAAGAAAAATTCAAATAATTTTTTATGTGAAAGCTTATCGTTGCTTGCATCCACAATTGCTTGAATGGTCTCCATGCGAGGCTTTTTGCGCCCATGGATTAGATGCGACTCCATGTATCCATAAGAAACTCCTACGCGCTCGCAAAATTTATTTTTTTCAGGCTCGCTTAAAGCTTTCCAGAATTCATATAAGTTTGGCATTTAAATACACCCAATAGGTAAATTAAATACAAATATACCTGTAAGGTAAATTTAATTCAACCTATCAGGGTATTTATTTTTTCTACCCATCGGGTAAATTTAACAAGTAATTTTAAATGTGGGGTTCGTATGACAGGCTTAATGCAAATTCATGAGATTCGCTTAATGAATGCTAGAAATTTATTAAAGGAATCTGGATTGAGTCGTGCGGATTTTGCTGAAAAGACCGGTATTTCCTATAACTTAATCAGTCAATATATTGGTAAAAATCCAACAAAGAATATTGGGGATGAAACTGCGATAAAGATCGAGGAGGCTTTTGGAAAACCAAAGGGGTATCTAGATCAGGCAAATGCTTTTTCACTTGACTCCAATGACTCGGAATCAAGTCATGCTCAATCGAGCGGTATTAAAATCGCCCCAATTGAATTTAGAAGTGGTGACGCAAAAGCCACCAATGTGAGAATCCCTGTCTACAAGGATATCAAAGCATCCTGTGGTGCAGGTATTGAGAATTTTTTAGAAGATGTGAGTGAATATCTTGATATAGATCCTTACATACTAAAAATCATGGGTATTCAAACAAAACCTGAAAATTTAAGAATTATCTACTCATCTGAGTACAGTATGTGGCCAACTGTGGCTCCTGATAGCCCACTCTTTGTAGACATATCTGATAAAGATCCAGATATGCTGAAAAATGGCAATGTATATGTTTTTACACATAGCAACGAATTAAGAATGAAGCGAATTTTTGTTAGTTACGCAGGTGGCAAAACCGTAAGGCTTGCAAGTGATAACCCAGATAAAGTTCGCTACCCAGATGAATTTATTACGAATGAGCAACTTAATGAAATCAATTTTGTTGGCCGTTTGGAATTAGCGCTCGTAAAGCCATAGATGCTGTAACAAGTAAAGGTCTAACACGATATCAACCAAGATATCCTATGATAAGAATTCTTAAAAAAGGAAAACAAAATGATCGCTACACTTAATAAATCCAAAACTGCGCTAACAATTAATCGTCAAGAATTCAAATTGGCATTAGAAAAAATTGGTGCAGGAATTGATAAACAAATAGCAGCTCTCAAAAAAGCCAAACAAAGCTACGACGCTGCGGAAATAGCACGCGAGGTCATTGGTGAAGTAAACATCTTTGAAGCGATTATTGAGGGCTTTAACGAAGCAGAAAGCACCAATCTAAAACTAGCAGATATAACCAATCTTGATACAGCACAAGGTTGGGTGGATGACTTTTTAGAAAAGTATTCGGATATATAAATAGCCCTGATCAATTTTGCTGGCTGGATTAAATAAAAAGCCGCTATATGCGGCTTAATCACGTAATGAGAATGATTAATGAGTAAAGAATACAATAACATTGAGCTGAGCAAATATAGCGAGCTAAGCAGTGATGAACAAACTGCTATTCATGAAATGCTTATCTCATATGTACGCACAGATCATTTCTACAATATTGTCTTACTCCATGATAGTGAGCCTTACGACCTGGTCAAACTTGTAAGTATTAGCTTCGAGAATAAAGATGCTGCAATCTGGGTTCACTTCGAGACCATTACTGCTGAGAGACTGACTATGCCTTTAGACTTTATTTCAAGAATAGAGTTATGTAATCACGAAGAACTTTTAAATACTGCGAAGCTGGGCCGGTATGAGTTTGTTTAGGTTATCTCTGGATGTTTATAAAGTAAGTCATCAGTGACTTTGAAAAAGAATAAAAGCTGCGAACCCGACGCAGTCCTTAAGAATAGATCGGGTGGAGAATTAAGTGAAAATTGAATTTCAATATTTGGCTAAAGATGCTGATAGACCTGACAATATAACGCTATCCGATGCTGGATATGAAGTGGAGCAAGGAGAACCAATTCCCTCTATAGGTGATTGCATTATGATCGACCTTTGCAGCCCGTTAGAAGAAAGAGGAAATTTTGCTCATTTTAAGGTTATTGCGCGCCACTTTATGTATTTATCATCAGGGCATCAGCAAAAACACATGATTATTGTTGTCGCAGATGCTGACGACACCCCTGAAAATAATTATAGAGAGTGATTCATCTATAATATTGAGAATAAATCTTCGAGTAATGCATTCACTGGATCGCGCTTATTATTCTCAGAATAACTTAGAAGTTGGCTTTTATAAGCACGGAGCTGTTGATGCATTGGATCATTTAGAACGGTTTGAAGCAAGTCTTGTCGTTTTTTATTTGTCTCAACACCGACGAGAGTATTGTCACAAACCACTTTTACGGTCTGATGCATAGCATTTAATCGTTCGGTGCTCACTACTGCGCTAGAGAATACAAACTCCTCAGCTATTTTGATTTGCTCTTGAATAACAACTGGGTTTTGTGTTGTAGCCACTAAGGCTGTATACAAATTTGCTCGAAACTCTTCTTTAGTCATTAAAAAAAACTCCATCCAACCCACCCCAGCGGTGGGTTTTCTTTTGTCTATTTAATCTCAATTTACCAATTTAGTAAAAATATTTTTAATAATTTTACCTTGCAGGTATTTACTTTATTTTACCCCACAGGTATATTTTATCTCACAGACATTAAAAAAGCGCACCGACCTGAGAAATCTAATGCGCTTTTGCAAACTTGCGAGATCAATTATGACCAAAACCTTATCCCCTTTCAATACCATCAAGATATCTCTTGGTGTAGCTGCTGTAACAATAGGCGTGCTTAGCTGTGGGTTTAAGACCTCACCGCAAGCTGCTCAACCTGTAGTTGCCAACGTAGCCGCTTCTGAATATCAACTTCTTGCATTACGTATGACTGGTGATAACCACGGCGAAGCGATTATTCGTTTAGATGGTTTCCGCGTTACTGCGCGTTTTGAAGTTGAGGCATTTGAAGACAGAGACGGCGTACCAGGTAGTGAATTCACCGCTGTAGACGTAACCAGCCTTGATGAAGTCACCGTTTCAGATGCCTTAGGCAATCCATACAACGACTTCACAAACCATATCGACCATCAGAACTTCAATGCCCTCATCAAAGGCTATATCGAAAAACATCGTTTAGTGGAGGCAGGCTAATGACTACTTCTACTCAAAAGTTTTCCGAGTTCATCAGCCAAGATGACGAAGGCAACATCCGTATGCGTCTAGGCCATTCAACCTACTTTGAAAAAGGTCGCCATATCTATGTGGTGAATAAGGATGGTACCGAGCAGTTAATCACGCTTGAGGTTCATGCAGCCAAGCCTTGGATCCGTGAAAACTTTGAACGTGAACGCACATTCCAACGTAAGAAGAACTTAGCAATCGCCCTACAACGTACACATATTCCACTTCGTGAACGGCGTGAGTATAAGCGTCGCGCAGGTTGGGTTGGTGCTCGATAGCAACCAATCCTCCCCTTTAAATAATGAATAGTGAGTAATGAATAATGAGTATTGCAACTTTAATCCTTGGCCAGTCTGGTACTGGTAAATCTACAAGCTTAAGAAACTTGGACCCGCGAAATGTGCTGTTAATTCAAGTAATCAAAAAGCCGTTACCGTTTCGTTCACCTAATTGGAAATACATCACACCCGAAAATAAACAGGGTTCGATTTTGGTCTCTGATAACCCTCAATTCATCATTAATGTAATTAATGGATCTAAGCGTCCGATCATTATTATTGATGACTTTCAGTATGTTATGGCGAATGAGTTCATGCGTCGCAGTTCTGAAAAGAGCTTTGATAAGTTCACCGAGATTGGCCGCAATGCATGGGATGTGTTCAACGCAGCAATTAATGCCCATGACCATAAGCGCGTATACCTTTTAAGTCATACCGAAGAAGACGCTCAAGGTAAAACCAAGATCAAAACTATTGGGAAGATGCTAGACGAGAAAATCACTCTTGAGGGCATGGTAACCACTTGCCTTCAGACTGCGGTGATTAATGGTCAATACGTATTCCAGACTAAAAACAATGGCAATTCGACTGTTAAGTCCCCTGATGGCTTGTTTGAAACTGACCATATTGAAAACGATTTAAACCATGTGGATGTGGCGATTTGCGAATTCTATGGCATCCCAAACCCTCAAATTCAAACACAAGACCAATCTGCTTAATAACCTAAATTTAAACTTGGAGTAATTTTCATGAATCAGCAATACAAACAATTTGGCTTTAACCCTGACTCAGCAAAGCAAGCAGACAGCAGTCTACGTATTGAAGAAGCTGGTAAATATGTTGGTGTGATTAAGCATATGGAATTTATCACAGCGAAATCAGGTACAACTGGTTTTGAAATTGAATTTGAAACAGACAATAAAGAATCTGCTTCATTTTCTATTTGGACCGAGAAAAAAGACGGTACTCCATTGGGTGGAGTTCACAAAATTAATGCTCTGCTCGCTTGTGTTGGTGCTCGTGGTCTAACACCAACAAATGCACCTTTAGAGAAATATGACTTTGACGCTAAAGAGCGTATTACTAAAAATTGTGTAGTAGCCCCTGAAGTGGCTAACCAGCGTATTGGTTTTCTTCTGCAGCGTGAAAACTACCAAAATGACAACGGTGAATGGAAACACCAGATGAATTTCTTCTCTTGTTTTCACGCTCAAAGTGAGTTGATGGCCAAGGAAATTATTGAACGTAAAACTACACCTGAGGCACTACCAAAATCTCTTGCTTCGCTTATGTCTAACCCTATCACGACACGTAAGCCTAAAAACAACAATGGTGGTGGCTACCAACAAAATAATGGTGGTGGTTATGGTGGAAGTAACCAGGGTTTTAACCAGAACAATGGTTACAACCAAGGCGGGTTTGATGGTTATTACGATGATGTGCCACCAGTGTTAGGTGCCAACCAGCAAGATGATTTTCCGTACTGAGGTTAATTGGCTATGAATGCATTGATTTTAGACACTGAAACTCACGACCTGAATGGTTACCCAATTGAGATTGCTTACGCACCTTGCTCTTTTGAGCAAGGGGTGTTGGTAATCAACCAAAAGCAGGTTTTTGATGAGTTCTTCTCATGCCCTGAGCCTATCGCCCTAGGTGCTTTAGCAACTCATCATATTCTCGAAACTGATATTGTTGAAAAGCCAAGCTTTGACACATTCAAGATGCCTCAAGATGTCCAATACCTAATTGGCCACAATATTGATTATGACATTACAGCTATTCAGAAATGCCAGCCAGACTTCACTGTCAAAGGAATTTGCACATTGGCTTTATGTCGCATGGTATGGCCTGAATTGCCACACACATTAGGCGCTATGTACTACCACGTTATGGATGATTTGGAGCTTGCACGTAAACACCTTCGACATGCCCACAACGCTAAAGCAGACATCTATTTCACTGGTGTAATTCTAAAGACATTAGTAGAGCAGCTAGGCATTAAAGACATGAATTCACTTTTCATCATGTCAGAAACTGCCCGTATACCGAAGTACATAACTTTTGGAAAGCATAAAGGTACAGCGATTAAAGACTTGGATTCTGGATATGTTTCTTGGCTACTCAAACAACCTGACTTAGATCCTTACCTACGTAAAGCATTGGTGACTCTATGAAAAAAGCAACTCTTGTCCACCCACTCATGAGTGAAGCATTTCTGATTTGGCTAGCGAAGCTTGGATACAAAGGTGTGGCGCGTGCTGGTGTTATCTCTTTTTACCACGAGATCAACAATCGAAACTTTCCACGTGGCGTTATGATTTTGGAAAACGGTCGATTAAACAGACCAGCTGCCAAATTATTTGAAGAATTTAAGAAATATGATCCATTTAATGAGGTGGCGTGATGGAAGATAACAAACTAGAGCCAGCTGAAATTGTGCGCAGTGAAATGGGAACTTGGACACATCCAGTTTATTCAAAATACATGAATGAGCATCTGGAAAACGAAGAATACGTAAGTCGTGAAGAGTGGGAAAAATTTAAAAGCCACTTTGGTGTAGACACTGTGATGTTCTGGATGGAGAGCCTTGTTAATTATGATGATTGGGAAATCATGATGGATGATTGTGATATCACCAAGTGGGACCCGATTGCACCAAACGGCTTTTTCTTAATTGATATCAATTTTAGTGAAGATGATGCCTATGCTATTTTCGCTCGAAATAAACGTGAATGCGAGGTTGCGTGATGGAAGTGCATGAGAAACGAATTCTACTTGAGGCTATTGAGATTTTAGTAAAGCGCCCTGCTCAAGCTGATGAAACAACATTAGGTAATGCAATTGGTTATTTCACTAAATTGATTGAATCAACAACAGGCGGTCAATTGACGATTGTGCCAGTGGTTAAATGAATATTTCGAGCAATTATTTGCGCAATTTAAACAATAAATCAGGATTTCGCGCAGATATTTGCTCAGCGAGGTGAAGTGATGGATGTTCAAAAACAAGATGATTTAATCAAAGAGGCTTTTGAAATTGAAGCAGAGGAAATTGGTTTCTGCTTAGATCAATTATGGGGAGATTATGAAAACCCTTATGAAAACAGTGATACTGCCCTAGCGTTTAATTTGTTTAAAAAAGGTTGGTTAGCCAAAACCCAAGCGGTGCCGGAAGGGTTTGTTTTGGTTGATAAGCATCAACTTGCTCAACTTATGGCAAATATGGACAGTTTTGGTAAAAAAGCACTTGGTGACGATTATGTGAGTTTTGCAGATATTGCAGAAGTATTGGATGAAGCACGGGAGCCAGCCAATGACTAAGCAAACCTGTTTTTACAAAATTGAAGATACTGAAACCTTGGCGAAAATTGATGCTTTTATGGATAAGCGTGATGCTTTTTATGAGCAAGTTACAAAGCTTTGTAAGCACTATGGTTTTGAAATGCATCAAACGCATGACAGCATTCAAAATGGTCTTCGTTTCTTCAACATGTCGGCAGACCCAAAGGCTGAAATTGACAAAACAAAATGGAAAACATCAAAGCATAAAAGTGGTTATTTAGCTATTTTGCCTCGTGCTACTGCCAAAGAACACAAGGCTGAATATGATGCCATGAAGCCAAAGTCTATGACTTACGATGAGTTGAACAAGATTATTCTGGCTGAAGAAGTCCTGCCTTGGGGTTCTGGTTATGGCTTGTCTTGGAAAAAGGGCGAATATTTTAAGTTCGAAACATCGCTAAAGGTTGCGCCAGTAGCTATTGAGATTCTGGGCAGTGAGTATCGAAAAGCTGATGTGGAGGACAAGGCCAATGACTGAAATTCAACAAACAAATGTCGACAAAGAATTAGAGATCAATAAGCAAGTAAACCTGATCGATCAGTTCATCCAAAGCGGTGAATTTGATAAGGCTTTTAAAGATGTGTTTGGGTTACCTGAAACGGTAGTAAAAAGTTTAAAGGAGGTGTCTTGAATGGCTCGTTACACCATCACTGTTGAAGCCGAAAGACCGCCTCAAATCATGTTAGGTCAGACTATTGGCGGTGCAACAGTGAAGGAGCTTAAAGAGGTTGATGTCGAATTGGTTTCAGCTTCTCACCTAGCTCAGAAATACAACTTGTCAGTGACCACGATTCGGGAAAAGTTAGCCCCGATTAATCAAGGCACACAAGGCAAGGCGCTATACAATCCACGCCTTGCACATGACTTGCTGACCGTGAAAGTTAAAAGAGGCAGACCGAGAGCTAATTAGCTCTCACTGTCATTAAACATTTCCACCAGGTCTTGAGCATCTGGATTGTAATAAGTGTTCACCAGCATCGAAATCGTCTTGTGGCCTGTAATCTTGGCCAACACTTCTACCGGTAATTTCCTTACTTTCACCATTCTTGTAATAGCTTCATGTCGCGAGTCATGGAAGTTGATATGCGGCAGCCCTGCTCTTTTCTTAGCTCGAACCCATGTGGCGCAACATTGATCTTTATCAATTGGCAAAAGTTGATTATTGGTTTTAGGCAGTAATGATAAAAGTCGTTTCGCTTCCTTAGATAATGGAACGTTTCGGGATTCACCATTTTTAGTCATCGGTAAATGCACAAAGCCTTCTTTAATATCCTGTCTTTTCATGGCAAGGATTTCACCCTGACGCATTGCGGTTTCCAAAGCAAATAGGAATGCCCAGGCTACATAATGACGTGATGTTTCAGGTGTGGTGATTCCATCCCAACTTAACGCCTTGAGCATTAAAGCCTGATCTTCCTCAGTGATACGCTGACTTCTTGATTTTTCTTTGCCTGGCATCGTGACTGAATGCCACACATTGGAATCAATCAGAAATAGTTCTTTCATGGCATAAGTGAACACGGCTGAATAAATCGCATGCTCATTCCTGAGTGTTGCCACCTTTACTTCTTTCTTACGGTTATTTCGCCATTCTGCAATATCGGCAGGCTTAAAGTCATAAATAGACTTGTCTGCTAAATTTGGTGCAATTCGATCAAGGTTTTTTATTTTGAAATTGATTGTTCGTGCGGATCGCATGTGTCGACCATGCTCTTGATAGTATTTGGCGCATAGATCCCTAAATGGATAAGCAGGCTTTTCACCTTGTTCGATTGCTTTTTTGTTAGATCGAAGCTCGGACAATTTATCCATCGCCCAAAGCTCACATTCTTTTGCAGAGTCTTTGGTAGTCGAATAACGCTTATTTTGATAAGTCACAGTGATGCGCCAGCTGTTGCCGCGCTGAATCGGTTTGGGTAGTTTCATTTCTTGGTGCAGATTTGGTGCAGATTGCTTTTTATTCTATCTATAAAGTAAAAAAATAAAAGGAAATAGAGGGGATTTTGTGCAGATATGTCAGAGGTTTAGTGATGGTATTTGATTGATACATGGTTTTAAATTATTGTTTTTATTAGTTTAATTTTATTTTTACTTTTAATTTTTGTCTTATTTTTAGAAAAGATCATCTAAAATCATTGTATACTACCTTTTTATTATGAAGTCCGAATGTACCAAGCAAGCTTTGGACATTCCTCTAGTGAAGTTTGATGAGTACTTTATTACTAATTACCTCCGCACCGAGTTCAATTCATGCATGGCATGCTCTAGGTTTAGCACAAGCACTGCATGCGAAAAATGAACCCTTTCGAGTGTTTTTCTACCAAGATGCTGTTCAGGTTGCCAATGCTCTGCAATGGGTACCTGACGACCAACGGAATCTATGTTCTGAGTGGCAAAAACTCGCTATTCGCCTACCCGTTTGTGTAAGTGCAGCCTTGGCTCGAGGAATTACCGATGCCGAAAATGCACAGCGTCATCAGCTAGCACAGCATAATCTTGCTACAGGTTTTGACTTGGTAGGCCTAGGGGAACTGGCCGATGCCGTTCAATCTGCAGAGCGCTTAATTCAATTCTAAGTGCTATGTTTTCAAGAATTTGTTGCTTTTAAAAGGTATATTGTGTGAAATCTGTACTGGTTATTTTAACCCAAGCCAATTTGAACTCTTTGCAAGTGCATGAAAGCCTGTCTGCAACGATGGTTCTTGCGACTTTTGGCTGTGAAGTCAAAGTCCTATTACAAGATGCTGCACTCAGCTTATTAAACAATGCTCAGTCATTTGAACCCTTAAAGCATGCGTTTAAACTGGCTTCAAACATGGTTGATAGCTTTGAATTTTATGATCTAAGCCCAATTTGGATTGAAACCAAGAATCAAGCTTCTGCTTTTGTTCAACAAACTGAGCAAGAAATTGAATGTGTTGAACTCAATGCCAATTTAATACAACAGTTTGACCATGTATTGTATTGGTAAGGAAACAATTATGAGCAAAACACTTTATCTCGTGCAGTCTCCATTTTCCGCAACGGAACAAGCGCTGAGTAAATTACAAAACCTGTATCAATCAGGGGATGATGTGGTTTTAATGGGAGATGCAACCCTTTATATAGAGCATACTTTTATTCAGCAGTTGCCTTGTATATTTGTGCTTGAGCAGGATGCTGAAAATATAGCTGCTGCCCATCCAAGCAACCTAGAAACCATCAGCTATGTTAGGTTTGCTGAGCTATGCTTAAGCCATAGTCGTTGTATCAGTTTAAAATAATTTTGAGTGTTTAGATGAATTTAGAATTAGACCAAGATGGCCATTTAGTCGATTACACCATTTGGAATCAAGAGGTTGCAAAAGAGTTAGCAAAGTCTTTAGAGCTTGAATTGACCGATTGGCACTTTGAAATCCTTATGGCAGTGCGTCAATTTTACCAACAGTTTGGACACTCACCTGCAACACGTCCGTTGATTAAGTTTTTAATGAAAACAGTCAGTGCAGACATCAACAATGCCATACTGCAAGAAAAGTTTAATACTGGGCTTGTAGCGCGCCATCTGAGTCGTTTGGCAGGCGTGCCAAAACCTGCAAACTGTTTATAAACTTAAGCTTGTTTAATGTCTGATTGAGCTGCTAAAGCATCGACATAAACCTGTGTCGGTATCGCTTTTATGTCTTTGGCATGTATCGCATCACCGCATTCGTTACAAACCAAATGTGGCTGAATGCTATGCCCACAGGTTTTATGGATAAATTGCACGGGACGACCTAAGCCTTCGTCCATCCATTGATCGGCCCATGTTGCCATGGACATCAGCACTGGGTATAAAGCCAAACCTTTTTCAGTCAGACAATATTCAAAGCGCTCTTGGCGGTCTGTATAGGGTCTTTTCTCCAAAATATTATGTTCAACTAAGCGCTTTAAACGCTCAGAAAGCACATGACGAGTGACACCTAAGTTTTGTTGAAAACTTTCAAAACGGCGTGCACCTAAGAATGCATTTCGTAAAATCAACATCGTCCAGCGATCGCCAATCACCGACAGCGTTCGTGCTATTGAACACGGTTGTTCCCCGATCTCATCCCATTTCATTGTAAAAAACCAAGTCTCTCTTAGGTCTAACGTTAAAAGATTTAAGACCATAAGAAAAGCTCTTTTTACCCAGCTTTTCTTATGTTGTTTTAACATTTTAGACGGCTCAAAGACATCTGAAAGTCATAAAGACTTAAGCACAGCTCATTTCAGTATTTTGAGGTTGGTCAGGGATCATAAAATCTTCCATTCCCAGCTCACCTTTTTGATATTCATTGAGACGTTTTTGAATGACATAATACAGCGCCTTTTTGTGCGCTTTTGACAGGTTCATCTGTTGAAGTTGTTGCTTCAAATGCCCTAACAACACATCTATGGGCTGTTCCTCTTCTTCCATCAAATACAAATAGCCAAAGATAGCACCACTTAATAGTGCTTCAAAAGAAAATCCATGCGAGACATTGTACGCGACCGATGAAAATACACGTTCAAATGCACTCAACTTACGCAGTGGATCACGCCCAACCCGACTACATGGGTCTTTATAGGCATACTGGCAAGATTGATCAAAACTTCGGGCCAAACGCGTTAAATCATTTTTGCGTTTTGGCAGATAATGCGCCAGACCTTGCGTCACTTCTGCAAGCAGTTTTTCAACGTAGTACTGTACTCGCGGGTCGCCCATCGCTACACCAATAGTCTGATGCCCGAGTAGGCTTGCATACCACGCAGTCATGGCATGTACGCCATTCCATAAGCGGTTTTTAATGAGCTGAATATCTGAAATTTGATCTACCAAGATCATTTGACGCATTTTACTAAGTAAGGGACTTTTGTTTTCCACATAGATTGGCATATCCATTTCAGCATTGAAAAGAATTAAATCCATATGCTGTAAAATATGACTCGGTTGAAAATTTTGTCTTAAATCTTCTACATATTCACTGGCACGGCGCTCTTGTTCTGCACTCAGTTTACTGACATCTTCAACTTCAATTTGATTACTCTCGTCATCAAGTTGATATTGCTTAAAAATATTGTATTTAATACACAGTTGACGATAAAGATTTTTATCGCTCAACTTAGATACCATACGGTTCACAACCGTATCGCAGAAATAGTGTTGCTCTAAAATAAAGTCGGCAACAGCATGGTCTGTTAACTCTACCAATGCTTTACGTACTTGCTCTAGAACCAACTGCTTAGCACCAATTTTATTTAAGATAATTAACAACGTCAGTGGCGTTTGAACTTGCTCATCTTGCGCCAGATAGCGTGCATAGAGACCCTGTGCAATGATTGCTGCTTCACTGGCTAAAGCATTTTCAGCTAAACAAATCGCAATTAAACTCGACTCGACGTACATGGTATGCATCTGCTGTAAGTCTTCAGCATCGATAATATGCATATTTTCAATACGTTCATCATAAGACACCTGTCCATAACGAATACAATACGCCCCAAAAGCGTTGACAGCTGAACGGTATAAACTGTTGCGTGTAGATGCATAGATTTTTTTAGGACGCGTGTAACCATCCCAATGCGACAAAATTTGTGCAATATAGCCTCCGCCAATGGCACCAAATCCATGAACCCCGACGGTCAGTTGATTTAAAGTTTGAGGAAAGCTTTCTTGTAAATTGGGCATTTCCAGATGCGAGCTATAGATATCTAATTCCATTAGATAGTCATACATATTTTCGAAATAATAATTGGCATGTGCCAACATATTTGCATTGGGTTCTTTAATATCTTTGAACAGTACACAGATACCCCCAGCATCATATGCCGAGCGGATACCATTTTCAGAGTCTTCAAACATAAAACACTGCGCAGGTTCAAGGTTTAGTTTTTGCGCTGCACTTAAAAAAATTTCAGGATGTGGTTTTCCCTTTTCAACCTCATCACCACAGATCAAAACATCAAAAAACTTATAAACATTGGCATTGATTAAATACTCTTCAGCAATCGCTCTTCGGCTAGAAGTCGCCACGGCCATACGTAATCCTGCTTTACGTAAGCGTTCTAGAACTTGTACCAAACCTTTTTTAATCGGCACACCATATTGGCGCACTGTTTCTAATTCTAATTCATCTGCCCGTTTACGAATCTCTGCATAGGGAACTTCCTGTCCATATTGCTTTTGCGCCAAGGCTTCCGCACTTCGGGCGCTTAAGCCTAAACATGCCATAAGGTAGGCATCTGAAAACTCGACCCCAATTAGCTCTTTGGATGCCTGTTTCAAGGTTTGAAACCGTAAACGCTCGGTATCAAACATTGTTCCATCCATGTCAAAAAGCGCACCGTGCACAATATCATTCTTAAATTTAAACATTTAGCCTCCGTTTTTATGTTTGCACTTAGACTATACAAAAATCGGGCACAGAGACTTTGATCTGATTTTATGAAACATTTTTGTTTATTTATTAATCAATAAATTGGTATTTAGACATTTTTTGTAAGCATAAGGTAACACTATGTAATCAAAACGTAACCAGAGTGATCATTTTTTAATAAAGCGTGTCTAAAGATGAAATATCTAAAAATGAATTTGATCTTTATATTCATCAATGATCGATAACCATGCGCGTGTTGCAGGATTCATCACTACGGTTGAATTCCATGCCATATTTAAGTTCCAACGTAAGCTGGGTTGTTCCACTAAACTGACACTGAATTTTGCGCGATCTAACTGCTCACAATAAATTTGCGGCAATAAAGCAATGCCGACACCTGACTCGACCATTTTGGCAATAAAGTCCCACTGGCTACTTTTGCATAACACTTTGGGTTCAAAACCAGCCGCCATCGCAGCATCTAGAATCACATGATTTAAAGTAAAGGTGTCTGCATATAGTAGAAAGGATTCTTCTTGAAGTTCAGCAAACTGCACCACATCGCGCTTTCTCCACTGCGAATCGTAGTTGGAAAGCAAACACAACGGTGAATCGATAATTTGAATACCTTGAATACTGGGTTTTAACTCGCCCAATAAAATCCCAACGTCAATTTTTTTGGCCAAAATCGCTTCTTCAATGCCTGTCGCGCCGACTTCTAAAAAGTTCAATTCAATGTTGGGATACAATTTGTGGAATTTAACGATTAAGGAACTCAGCAGTACTGAACCTAATGGTGGCAAACCCAACCTCAACACACCTTGTTTCAGCCCACGAATTTGATCTGCTGCTTCAAAGATATGTTGCTCCTGCTGCAAAATCTGCAGGGCATGCAGATAGACTTGTTCTCCCATATAGGTCAGTTTGACTTCTCGCTTGCGCCCTGCTTCACCTTTATGAAATAGAGGCAGTCCTATCTCGTCTTCTAACTGTTTTAAAGATTTACTAATAGTAGGTTGAGTCACAGATAGTTCCTCCGCAGCAAGACTAAAACTGTGACTTTTCACCAGCTGCACAAATATTCTTAGAGTTTTAAAATCCAAAATTATTCCAATTAAGCATAATTATTATTTTATTATTCATAATTACACGATCAGGTCAAACTTAAAATAACACCAACAACTTATACCCTGTGGTCTTCCAATGCATTCGTTCAAATTACCTTATCGTTCTACTCTTCAAGTAGGTTTGCTGATTGGTATTTGGTATATCGGAACGCTGATACAAATCGCCCTGTCTTTACCGATATCAGGTGGGGTCGTAGGTCTAACGCTTTTACTTATTTCTCTGTTAGCGGGTGTATTTAAGCTGGACTGGATTAAGTCAGGTTCGGATCTACTTTTAGCTGAACTGTTATTGTTTTTTATTCCTTGTATTATTGGCTTAATCAAATATAAACATCTTTTTCTCACTCAAGGTTGGCAACTGGTTTTATCTATTGTACTTGGGACCATTTGCGTTATGACCTGCACTGCTTACTGTGTTTTCTTGGGCTTTAAGCTTGAAGCCAAGTTTCAAAAAAAGCCGAAGCAATCACATCAGCTGAAAAGTCAAATTTAAGGAACGATCATGCATATTCATTTCGTTGCCTTGATCTGTTTTATCGGAACGGTACTGGCCTATCTTTGGGGTAAAAAGTTTTATCAGAAACACCCGTATGTATTGCTCTCACCAGCGGTTTTTATTCCCTGTCTGATTATTTTATGTCTGGTGTTTTTCAACATTCAGTATGACAACTATATGTATTACAGCAAATGGTTAGTCTGGATGTTAGGTCCTGCAACGGTCGCATTTGCCATCCCGATCTATGAATATCGCAAAGTCATTCAGCAGCATGCTTTTTCGATTGCTTTAGGGATTATCGTGGGTATGCTGGTTGGCGTAGTCAGCTCTTTTTACTTGGCACGGTTGTTCCATTTCGATGACGCAACCAGTTATAGTTTGATGAGCCGCTCTATCTCTACCCCTTTTGCCATGGAAGTCACTCAAGCCGTCGGAGGCTCAGTCGAGCTGGTGATTTTATTCACTGTGATTACGGGGATCGTTGGTGGACTCTTGGCCAACACCGTATTACTTGTTCTAAAATTGGATTCTAAATTTGCTCAAGGTGCATCCTTGGGTAGTGCCGCACATGGTTTTGGTACCAGTACTGCGTTCAAACGTCATAAAGAAGAAGGTGTCGCGGCCTGCCTCAGTATGGTTTTGGCCGGTATTTTCATGGTGCTGTTTGGCCCAAGTTTAATTCACGCTGTCGTTTATCTTCTTGGTTAAACATTCTCAATAAAGAATCTCATACCACACTACTGAGATCCTTGTTGGCTTGTATATGTTTAAAGCTAAAGTACATCATCAGCCCCGTCATCAACGCCAATAAAAAATAATAGGGTAAATGTTGATTCCATTGATATAAGCCTGTACTTAGTAAAGGTGCAAAAACGAAACTCAGTGCTTGCGTAGCTGTGCATAAACTGGCAATTTTAGTTTGTAGCGTGGCTGGTGCGGTTTGCGCTGCCCCCGTGGTAAAAGCTGGAATTAAACAGGCCACGGCGATACCATAAAAAATATAAGCTGCTTGGAAAGTCCAAATCTGACTGGCACTCAGTGAAAGTAATAAACCTAAAACCATCGTCACAAGACCGATCCAAAGTAATTGTTTAATTGACCATTTAAACCATTTTGAAATCGCTAGTTGCATCAAAACCAGTGCTATCCCCACAATCAATGAACACTGAGAAAAATACATTGCACTTTGGTAGGTATCAAAATGGAATCGATCTTGGATATAAAAACCCGCAGTTAAATTCAGGGTAACAATAGCGACATATAAGCTAAAGCCCAGCAATAACCAAATCCCTAACTTTGACCATTGTAGCTTTTCCGTAGGCACGTCTTGTAATTTAGCTATGGTTTCATCCCGTTCTTGTGTCTGTGATGCTTGTTTACCTTGAAAGCCTAGTACAATCCAAGCCGCCATAGCCGTTAAAATAGCCACCGCACCCCATAACGGTGTCAACATACTCCATGTCAGCAATAATGTCGTCGCTAAAGGACCAATCACCACGCCTAAGCTGTTTAGTGCGCCAAACTTGGCCATGTTTTGGCTACGTTCCTGCTCACTTTGAAAAGCCGTCATAACATAACTTTGCAGCGCAATTTGTGGCATCGCCATAAAAAAGCCAGTACTGGCACGGGTCAATATCAGTAAGCTAAACAAAACAATAAACGACATGGAATAAATCAGCCCATAGCTGAGTACCGCCGCAAATAAGCCCCAAGTGATCGCCATACCGATAAAACCGATACTTAACAATTGATAAATGCTGAATTTTTGAGTTTGTTTAGAAATATAAATAGCTGAAATGGCCATCACCAAAGCACCAGCCGAAACCAATGCTCCACCTTGCAGTTCAGTCAGCCCCAGTTGCCGAATAAACGGTGCAAGTAAAGGTAAAATCATCGAAAAACAAGCGCCATTGGCAAGGCTGCCTGCAATAAAGATTTTGTTATTGCTATTCATTTTATTATTTAAACCATTTCTTAAAGCGAGATTACAAAGCAAAGAGGTAGCTGAAAGCTACCTCTGGTTGTGCAATTAATATTTTAATGTATAGCTCAGACCATAGGTTCGACCTTGAGCTGCTAAGCTTGAAATGGCGCCATAGGTTGGTGCGACAGCCTGACTAAATACAGTTTTATAGTCTGCATTCCATACGTTATACACACCAAAGCCCACAGTACCAGAACCTGCTTTGGCATTGGCTATAACGTCCATTGTTGCGAAACCTTTGATTTCAGCAGGAAGCGTTGAACCATACTTTACCGCATCTTTTTTGGCTTTATCTGTACCACCGATAGCAAGAGATTGAACGCGCAGGCTCATATCGTTGTTAAACTGCCACTCAGAAAATGCCGTGCCTTTCAGTGGTGCAACACGAATTGCGTCTAGCTCTTGCCACTTTCCTGCGGTATTTTTAAACTGTCCGCGGGTATAAGCCATGGTTCCACCCACTGTCCAATTCGGTTGTAGTCGATAGGATATATTTCCTTCAACCCCATAAACGCGCTCGTCCGTATCAATTACTTCAATGTTGTAGTTTGGAATACCGTTGAACTTAACCACCTTGTCTGAATCATTATAGAAAGCTGTTAGCCCCAAATTCGAACCTGATTCACCTTGCAAACGCCAACCCAACTCATAGTTAATGACTTTAATCGGCTCAATATTATTGCTCGTTACTACAAAACTGGCTGGTACATCGCGAAGCATACGTTGTACATCTGGTAAGCTAAAGCCCTGTGAAAAATTCGCAAAGACTTGCTGAGCATCGGTTAAATGGAAAACACCACCGATATTAAATAAAGTTGCATCGTGCTTAATCTTTCCACCTTTTAGAGCCTTAGCATCATAGCCATAACCTAATTCTGCCAAAATATCGGCAGGAATAGCTTCTCGATATGGTGTTGAATCAGAGACTTCACTATCAATTCTTTCATGGCGAATACCCGCTTGCATGTTGAAGCGATCTGTCAGGTTATAATCACCTTGCAAGTAGAAACCGAGTTTATTATTTTCAAAATCAGGTCCAAATTTATAATCTTTGACTGCGGTATGCTTTAAACCATTACTATTATAGAAATCATCAAAGTCATAACGGGTTACATACGCTTTGTTTTTTTCATTTTCATAGTCCACACCATAATTCAAGTTTAAAATACGGTCATTGAGCGTAAAGTCTTTACTCAACATCAAACGTGTACCAGCAACATCAATTTCATTAGAGGATTGCACTACACCATAACCATAACGAATTGCATTTAGAAAATCTGGTGACCTTGGGTCTGCATAGTTCGGATAAAGTTGTGCTAATGCACCATTTAAAGAGCTATTACCAAGTGGTGAAACTGTTGGGAACCAACGGCCTTTTTCTTTACGGTAATAAGCCTCTGCATTTAAAGCATGTCCCAAGATATCCTCATTTTGATATTGAGTATTAACACCCCATCTTTCAGTCTGTGGCTGCTCAGACAATTCTAGACCTTTGACTGCTTTTAAAGACGGCGCTGTTCTAAAAATAAGATTGGCTAAATTATAAGGACCGTATGTACCATAGTCTGCCCCATATTCGCTGTCTTGTTCATCTTTAAAATATTGCGCACCAAAACTTAAGCTTTGACTATCTGAAATATTCCACGTCAAACGACCATTGAGGTCTAATGTGTCCGTATCTTGGCGGTCTGTCTGTGCAACCTCAGGTCCTATGCGATTGCCATGGCTATCCTGAATTTCACCGCGAGTGGTGTAACTTGCACCGAAAGCTCCTTGCAATGCACCTTGATTAAATAAGACACTTTGTGATGCTTCATAAGCCATAGCATCTGATTTAAAGTTATTACCCGCCGTTACCCCAATTTTAGTTTCAAAGCTAATTGGGTCTTGACCACCACGTTTAGTAATAATATTAATAATCCCGCCTGTTGCTCCAGAGCCATAAATACTGGTCGCCCCTGAAACCACCTCAATACGTTCAATCATAGACGGTTGAATGCTATTTAGTTGGCGCGAACCATCACGTGAACCCGTTTGTGGCACCCCATCAATCATATACTGCACCACACGACCACGCATGGTCATGCCATAGTTTGAGGTTGTTCCGCTACTCGGTGTAAGGGATGGAACCAGTGTTCCCAAAATATCGGCAATGCTCTTGCCAGCATTGGCCTGTTTTTCAATTTCAGCTTGATCTATGCTATAAACGGTGCCCGCAATGTCCGCAATACTCTTTGCAGAGCGGGTTGCTGTCACCACAATCGGTGCGAGTTGTGTGGTTTCTTTTTGTTGGGCCCCAACACTACTTGTCTGACTTGCTGAATTTGTTAGAACGTTATCTTGAGCATATAACTGTGTACATACAGCCAGTGTTAAACAAGTCAACTGCATAGGTAACATAAAACGGTTCATTTCTTTTTCCTTTTATTAAATTTCTTGATTCAACAGTTTTTGTTGAGTTTTTTGATGACGTGCAATGATGTATTGGCTCAGTAGTACACTGACTACAGATGCAACCGCCAACACCACATAAAAATTGCCATAGCCAAGTGATTTGGCTAAAAAGCCCGATGCGGCTCCCCCGATGAAATAAACCAACAGTTCAAAACACACCAAGATGGTGAAGTCGGTGCCTGCCTGTTCTTTGGAACTGCTTTGCATGAAATAGGCATATAACGAAGTCATCGCGACATAACGAATCGCAAGCATAACAATGACAAATCCCCCCAAGAGCAAATGCCAATGGTTTAACCAGCCCAAAATAATGGCTGCGCCAATCACCCCATACAATGCTGTTCGGCACCACCCCGCCCAAATAAGCAACTGTGTAGCCTGAATTTTTTTCAATAAAAATGCGGCACTCACAGCCGCCAACAAACCAACACCTGCTCCAATCACAGACATCAGCACCCCAATTTGGGCAAGCGTCCATTTCTGGTCAATCAGCATTGGATTGAGCATCGCCATTGCAGGTGCTTCAACCACGCGATAGCACAAAATCAGTGCTAAGGCCGATAAAATCTCAGGTCGTTTAAAAGCACGGATTAAGCTAGGCGCTTGTTTGGCAATATTTGTCTGTTCGTTTGTATTTTCTTGAATATAAAAAACAGCAAACATTGTTAAAGCGGTCATGAGCGCTAAACATACCAATGCACTTTCCCAGCCATAGTACTGGTAGAGCCACAGTGTAGCTGCGCCCCCCAACATACTCCCCAAAGCGACTCCTATACTCTGAGCCATACTGCCTAGGCGGTAATCAGACGCTGAAAAAGTTTCTACGGTATAACCATCTATGGCAATGTCTTGGGTCGCCGCAAAGCTTGAAATCCACAGGCCAATCACAACAAACACCGCGAGGCCGTAAGAGAACTGGGTAAAGGCCAAGGCCAATACCCCAAGTACCAAGGCTACTTGCGTAAAGAGCAACCATGTTTTTCGTTTACCTAACTTTTTGATATAAAGCCGGTCGATGAGTGGCGCCCATAAGAACTTAAACGCCCATGGAATATAAAGCAGCGACAGCATTCCAATCCAACGTAAATCTACCCCCTGATGTCGTAAAATAGCGGGCAATGCCACATTGTAAAAATACAAAGGCAAGGCATGTGCCAGATATAAAACAATGACAACAGCTAAGCTCAAAGCTGAGATTTGGCGTGTTGCTCTTTGTGTATTTAGGTTTTGCATATCCACCTCTGCACTGCCCATTGCAGTGCATCAGAATGATCAAGTGTGACGTAGTAAGGCACCCGCCATGCAGCATGCAGTGAAGGTGTATTCAGTCGTTGTTGATCGGTTGGGTCTTGTGCAATTCGAACCAGACCCAAGCAGTATTGAAAAAAAAGTTGTTTGTATTTTTTGTACCAAACCGCTTGCAGTTGACGGTATTCCTCAGGAAATTCCGTACCGATATCGGTTTGCATGACCAAAACAAAGTTCTGTTTCTTTAATAAAAAACGTTCAACTTGACTGAGCCATTGTTCAAATTCGGCAACAGTGACATGCGCTGAAAAGCGCATGTCCATGATTTGTATATGTTCTGAGCTATAGCTCATGTAAGTTCCTCAGTCCTATTGAGTGGGTTATGGTTTTGCATAAATGCATTTGAATCAGTTAAATACCCTCCAAATTTTTCATAGAATTTTTGTTTAAAGCAGTAATACAACATGGCCGTTTTTTCAGGCATTGGGATCAAGCGCTGCGCCTCATAGCACATTTCTTCCACTACTGCGGCATAAGGTTTAACGGTGTGGTCAGGCTCCCCGACAATTTTGTCGGAAGGTGCATTTTCAAAAATATAAAAACCTAATAGCCGCATCACTGGACGCAAGTAGCCTTTACCGAAAGCCGACTTTTCACCAAACAATAAATGCCAACCGAGGTCTAAATCATCACCATCGTAATAACGTCCTAGACGGTCACGCTTACCTTCATAGATTTCGGTATAACCCACATCCTGTCCATCCACCCCAACGATCAACAAACGGTGATGGTCATCGACCAGCATTTTTTCAAAATACACCGCGAGATCAATTTCAGACTTATTCAGCTGCCATTGTGGAATAACATGAGGCTCATGCATCCATTTATGTAACAGTGCTAAGTCCTGCGGATACTGTACTTGGCGCAAGTAAAATTGCGTCTCATTCTCATAGTATTCGTAAAAATCGGGAAGTTGCTGTGAAAGTGTTTTCATATGGTAGCCTGCTAAATTTTTTGGTTTTTTATGATGCGATACGCCTTGTGGTTGTATCGTCAGTTGATTTAGATACCTGCTCTGACCATCGTTTTAAGGTTTCAGGGCTGACAGGATTGGCAATTGGATCTAAAAATACAGGGACAGGACGTTCTGCTTCATCGTTATAACTTGTGGTAAATAGACGCACTCGGTTTAAACAAATTTTTTCAAATTCGGCTCTAAAAATGGCAAATTTTTCAATACGTTCTGCCAACTCCGGATGCTCCTGATGGAAAGCATCAATGACCGATGAAATGGTCTGCCAAAATTCAACTTCGCTATGCTCAGGGTGGTCTTGTAGAAATACATTACAGATATAGCGGTAATGCACCATAAGCAGTCCAGTGAAAATAAAATGGCTGAGTTCATGCGCAGGATGACGCAGTAAAATTTGCCCTTCGATAGGTAAACTTGCCAATTCTGGAAAGTCTTCATCAACCAAATTGATATCATCAATAAAGTCTTTCAGCACCATTTTCTGCGGTACGCCATTGGCATGAATGAGCATGGTATTTTCCCCATGTGGAGAAAAAGCCAAGCCATATTTGTACAAGCAGATTAAGAGTGGAGTGACCGATACCTCGGCAAAGCGTTTTAACCACTGTAATGGACTCAAACCCGACGCCTGAATCAACACGGCTAATATCGACTGTCCGTTGATGTCTCGATGTAATAAAGCCGCTTGAGAAAGTGCCTGTTCACCTGTTCCAATCACTGGATCTACACTTTCACGCCACAAACACCCAAACAGTTCTTTAAATTGATACGGCGCGCCGTCAATCTGATCAAAACAAGGCTGATGAATGGTCAAGGTTGCCACTTCACCTAAGAATGCAACGCCAGACTGTTTCAAGTCTGGATCTTGAGTTTGAATCTGCTTTAACCAAGCTGTGACGGCTGGAGCTGCTAAATTTCGTTTAGACGGCAACCCACGATACACCGCAGTATTGAAGATACTGACAGGCAATTTGACATAATGACGCTCAGGCTGACTGATGTTGCAAAGCGTACGAATCGACTGCATAGGTACATAGTCATCTTGCCCAACGCCTAGTTCAATAATGCGCTGATCCACGATTTCATTGGCATAGGTTGGCACTAACCATTGATGCCACTGCCATGCATGTACTGGAATGAGGAAATAATCACGACAAGAGCAACCTCTCTCATGTAATTTTTGTTCAAAATTTGCGAGTTCTTCTGCACTTAACTCATATTGATAAAGTCTCCCTGCTTGCCACTCCTCGGTGGAACGGAACTCTGCCAAATCACGATGCACCGCGAGCCACAGCACTTTGACCGTTGGTGAAAGTTCAGGAGCGGCACTTAAGTAGTCGTCATAACCAAAACCCATACGACCTTTGCTCATAATCAACCACGGATGACCACGGAGCATACCTTCAATTTCATGATGCGATGCCGTCAATGCTGCTTCACTGCTTAAACGACTTTCATCAAATAAATGCGCCTCGGCTAACCATGTATTGTTCATTTCTTTGATGAGATATGCCTTGGTAAAAGGCTTCACTTCGGTTTGATTTGAAAACGCGCGAATAAAAGTATGTAAGTTCCATGCAGGCAGGTCTTCAGCCACGCTCAACTCACGTGCTGAACCCTCCTCAATCTGCCAATGTCCCAATAAATAGTTTTGTGCTTTAAAAGTATAGGTTTGATCATCCAACGTCAGCTGGTAACGATTGTTCTTTAAATCGGTCACTTGAATAATTTCTTCATATAAAAATTCAGCAATCGCCATTTCAATTAAGCGCTGTCCTGCCAAACGCCACTGTTTCTGATTCACTTGAAGTTGTGCAAAGCTCATATGATTTTCTCGAATGTATAAGGCTGCATAGAGGGATGTGCCCCTGTTTGTATTTTGCGCTGCTCAATATTTTTTGATTTAGGAATCGATGGTGCTAAAGCAGCTGTTCGTGTAATAGATGTGTCATTCTGCACATACATTTCAGGGTTCTGCTCAGCGTTGAAATGCTGAAAGGTCTCTTCATTACTGTCCAGCTCATAAAGCTGATAACCCAGTAGTTGATTGGCAATGGTCGCAGCACGAAATGCGCCTAGGCCTAAATCTGGTGTACCTACACCATGACTGTGCATTTCTTGGTTTTGCACATAAATTTCACCCATTGCTGTATGCTGCAAGCGATAGTCTTGGCTCACTTTCCAACGCCCGGCTTGATCTGTTGTAATCAAGGGCTTTAAGTATTTTAAAAATGAAAACTCAGGGCTGTAATAACCTGTAGATGCCACTACAAAATCAACATCCATATAAAAACGTTGCTCGGTTACGGTATGTTCAAGGCTCAAGCGAATCTGCTGACTTTCCAGTAACTCAGCATCAAGCAACTGAATTTGTGCATGCAAATGTGTTGCTTGTGTAGCAGAGGCAATACTACGGTGGTAAAGTTTTTGGTAAATCTCACGTATGGTTTTGACACTAATGCCTTTGTACAGCAAGCTTTGATCTTTTAACTGCGCTGCTTTTTGTGTTTCTGAGAGTCTATAAAAATGTTGGGTGTAGTTCGGACTAAAATGTTCCAAGCCCAATGGTGCATATTCCATCGGGAAAAAACCGTTGGAACGTGTCAGCCAATGCAGCTTAAAGTCAGCCGTTGGCACACAGTCATGTTGATACTGCTGATCAAACAAATCTAAAAAGACTTCAGCAGAAGACTGTCCTGAGCCTAAAACTATGACATTGCCTTTGAGCTTGCTTTTTTTATGGGTTAAGTACTCTGCTGAATGAATACATTTTTCAGGGACTTGTTGTTGTAACTTACGCAGACATTCAGGCAAATAAGGCTGGTTGCCCGAACCAATCACCAAGTTTCGACACAAGTAACGAATAAAACGGCCACCTTGCTCAACCACCACCTCAAAACCTTCGCTTTTGGCATAAATGGCCTTCACCGTCGATTGGTACTGTATATGACCCAGTTGATCTGCCACCCATTGGCAATAATGGTTATATTCACGGCGCGGAATATGAGGCTGCTCAAGGAAGTAGAACTTATATAAGCGCTGCTGTGATTTTAGGTAATTCAAAAAACTTAACGGACTGGTCGGATCGACCATCGACACCAAATCCGCCATGAATGGAACTTGCAAGACCGTATTGGGAAGTTGCATACCTGCATGCCAGTCAAACTGCGCTTTTTTTTCAAAAAACAGATAGTTCAATTCAGTCTTTTCATGCAACAAACTGGCTAGGCTTAAGTTAAATGGCCCAAGGCCAATCGCAATAAAATCAAGCATAGAGGGCATCCTCTTGTTTGATATAGAGCGGATTGGCTAACTGAATATAGACAGACTGATTTTCAACGGGTGCAATCAATTCATCTAGTTCATATAAACGGGTCAGTAAGTTTCCCTTATAAGGCAGCGTCGGTTGATACAACAGACTTTGAATCAAACTACTCTGTGGATAGTGTTTCAACAGGTCAAAGAGATGTTGCTGTAAAGCAGACAGTAAATCTTGCTCACTTACAAACCCTGTTGCACCGATGGCATTGATGATGCCAAACAAGGTATTACCAAAGAAATAATAACTAAAACGTTCATCGACAAAAGCCTTTGAACCTACCGCATGGGCTTTATCATGTAGTTCTGGAAATTGTTGTAAAATTTCACCTGCGAATTCTTCGATATAGTAAAAACCTTGATTGTCCCGTAGCCATAGCCACTGTGGCCAGCCATCTTTCAACTCAACCAAGACATTTTGCTGATGCGACTCAAAGGCCATACCATAACGATGGTAGACGTACATGAGTGGGCTCAGACTGATGTTTAAAAAGGTCTTAAACCAATCATGTGCGATTTTCGCCTTATCCTCCAATTTTTGTTGAGATGCAATCTGATCAAATAATGCATTAAAACGATTACGTTCTTCTACGGGATGATCCTGACACAATGAAGCAATACACGTGACCTGCTGTTCAGGAGTAAATAGCTGATCACGTACAATACAAATCGTTTCATCAATGATTTCACCATCCAACTGAAGAGCAATCCATGCAGGATCATTGACCGCTTTTAGAGTTGGACATTGCTTTAAGATACTTTGCCCTAACTCACTGTGCCAAAGTCGATGGGTCATTTCACCACGGTGACATTCTTTTGCTAAATTGACGCGGATAGAGTTGGTAATCATCACTGAAAGCGATGGTTTTAACATCCACGGCGCGTTAAAGCTCGCCAAAGTACGTACAGAAGTGGTTGGAGAAAATATCCATGCTTTTTCACCCAAATCGATGATTTTCAGTTTAGCCTTTAAACTTTTAAACCATGCTTTACTTTGTAAATAGCGGGCTTGCCATGGATGCAGTGGTAGCAGTTTGTAATGTGCATATGCAGCTAAGGTTTCAAGTTCCGATTCAGACAAATGCCATTTGATTTCTTGTTTAAGTTGCTCTGAAAAAGCCTGCTCAAGCGCTGTTCCTTCCGCAACATATTCAGATGCCACCAGCCAATAATGCAGTTGGGTCTGCCCACAAGCTTCGGGGGAATATTTTTGCCAGTCTTCATGGACAAAACCTGTTCGGCTTTTCGGTGCAGGATGCATGCTATGACCTAAAATCAAAGCCTGTTCAGACTCTATAAAACCTTGCTCAAGTTGTACGAGCGCATCAAAATCCTCTGCCCGAATATTTAAAAACTGTTGTAATGCATCACGACTTTGAATCCAACGCTCAACCAAGGATGCAGCATCGACAAGGTCTTCGGATTGTTGCACTAACTCTTCTAGTAACAGACTGACCATGGCTGCTGCGCTAAACTTAAGCTTTTGGCCTTTTTGAAAAATTTGCGGTAAAGCCGCAATACGATGTCGCCCAACACGACTGACATAGCTTAACGGAACAAAAAGCTGTGCTTGGATTAAACTCAGTGGCAAAGATAACAGCGTCAAACCTTGGCTAAACGCGAGTTGAGTTGAATTTTGTTGATACTTCTCAAACAAGCTCGCCTTGCCTGTTTCTTGTGAGTATGCATTGACAAGATGCTGCATCGCCAAGCGATTGGCTAGCTCTTTCATCTGACCATTTCCTCTTTTTAAAGCTTATTCCAAGCTCATTTCATGTAATTATGTTTCTTAAAGATGTTCACGTTGGCCAACGCTGCAGAAAGTATATTAATGGTAATTATTATCATTTATCTTTGCAATTTTGTTTACTTTTGAAAATATACGCACTACACCAACATATATTATTGTTTTTTAATACTTTTAAAAATTTAATCAGTTTTTCTAATAAAGCCTATACGAAATTACACCATAGCTTTAAATGATAGTTTATGAATTTATAATTGATTCGAACTATAAAATTTCCCTATATTTCATAAGGAAAAGGCCATTCAGTCCCCTGAATGGGCTTTCATTTGTGCTCAAATTAATACTCAAAAGAACTCAAGACTAAATTAATATAGATAAAGCAGCGAAGACGTCACTATTCTTTATTCATCCAGTACATCAGCAAAAGTGGCTGAAAGTACTTTTGCTAAATCCTGTGGTTTTAAACCGATATCTAAGCCGCGCTTCCCCCCACTGACATATAATTTTTCCAACTGTACTGCGCTTTGGTCTATCACGGTTTTTAACCTTTTTTTCTGTCCAACAGGACTAATCCCACCGACCAAATAACCTGTCAGTCGTTCTGCATCTTTAGGGTCGGACATTTTTAGTTTTTTTGCCCCCACTGCCTGTGCAACTTTTTTTAAATTTAAGTGATGATGTACAGGAAGAATCGCAACAAAATAGTTTTTTTCGTCGGTCACCAACAGTGTTTTAAATACCTCTTCGACACGTAGATTTAATTTTTCTGCGGCTTCAAGCCCAAAGCTTTTTGCATTGGCATCATGTTCATACTCATGAATAGAAAAATCGATTTTATTGGCTTTTAAAAGTTTGGTTGCAGGTGTCATTTCTGTTCAATATTTTCACTACATACCCAACATTATATGCCTATTCAAAAAGAAAGTTTAGCGGTACGCATTTCATGAGCATCGAACTTACAGGCACTCAACAAATCAATGACTGTAAGTTCGATGTCAACTATGTATTCAGCTTGCTAGCGCTGAAATATCGCAGTTTAGTCAGCACTTAATCCAAATTTCTTAAAGATTTGAGCACGGCGCTTTGGCAAGATATTGGCTTTGGTCAAATTACCTTCGTAGTGATCGAACACTCGTTGATCCATCATTTTAAACCACAGCTTTGGAATTAACGCTGGAATTAACATCGTGGCATAACCACTCGGTAGCTCAGGGGCTTCATCAAAATGTCTTAAGGCCTGAAATGGGCGGGTTGGATAGGCATGATGATCTGAATGGCGTTGTAACTGGTATAAGAATAAGTTAGTCACAATGTTGTTATTATTCCAGCTGTGTTCTGGCATGGTTCGCGCATAGCTGCCATCTTCTTTTTGGCTACGCTTTAAACCATAGTGTTCGATATAATTAATAATTTCAAACAGACTCACGCCATAAAATGCTTGTGTCACTAGATATGGCGTCACTTTTTTACCAAACAACTTCAACATGCTTGCATGAAAACCAGCACTCATCGCCCATCCATGAAATAGTTCATTTTCTTTGGAGAAGAAAGACAGTCCTTTTCGTTTTAGGCGCTTATGTTCAATTTCAACAGCCGACTTCAGCCCACCGAAAACGGTGCGTGGCCAAAACTCATAAAAAGTCTCCCCCATTTTCGATGAAGCAGGATCTTCTGGCGTTGCAGCACGTTTATGATGCCCATAAGGGTGCTCAATGCGGAAATGGTTGTAGACCAACGGCGCTAAAGTCATGTGTGACCAATAATGATCTGATTTTTTAGGACGGTGACACAGCTCATGTGCTGTATTCACTGCTACTCCATTAATTGCCCCCATGGAAACACCCAATAATATTTGGTCGAGCATCGATACATTTTGGCGAGTCACCACATAACCTGCAAACAAATTGGCTGCCATTTGTAGCGGAATGAACAATTTCACAATACGGTCATAGTACGGGTCATTTACCAAGACCTTAATTTCATCATCCGAAGGATTATTTTCATCTGCACCGACCAGACCATCTACCGCAGGAATAATGACATGCAGTAACAGCGGCCCACCCAAAGCGAAGATTTTCTTAGTGGGTTTCGGACCAAAATGATAGCCCGCTAAAATGCCCATGCCAATCACAGGAAGTCCAGGACTCAATAACCAGCCAAAACGCTTTTTATCGATCCCTGCTGCATTTTTGACGACCACGCTAGCATTCGTCATTTTCACTGATGCATTCATTACCATTCTTCCAATTTTCTTGTTATGCCTTTATATTTCTAGAAATGGGTCATAAAGAACAGTTGCTAACGTCCAAGAAAACAGCGTAATCGTCCTTGGCCTGAAATGACTTAAATTGACCCTAAATCAAATATTAAGCCCAAGAAATAAAGACTAGAAACCGTAAAGTATGGATGCTTTAAGTAAAATTTTTGAAGATATACACCTCAACCAATCTGAATACCTCTACCTTAAACCGTATGGTGAGTGGGCTTTTCGCTATACCGAACAATCCACCATGATGGCCTATGCGGTACTTCAAGGACAATTCACCATTTGTTTAGATGCTAAACAAATTATTCTTGCTGAAGTCGGAGACTTGATCTTACTGCCTTCAGGGCCAAGCCATGAGTGTCGCTCCTCAACTACCGACCAACTGTTAGAAGTATTCGATATTTCTGACTTATTTGCTCAAAATCAACACAAAGAAGTCACTTTTGGGAGTGATGCGACACAACAAAAAACCGTGATCTTGGCCTTACATGCACATATGGACCCCATTATGGCGCGTCCGCTGGTACAAGCCTTACCCGCGTTTATTCACCTTCAACACCAAGATCTCAGCACTGTACCTGAATGGTTACAAATTGGGCTGCAGTTTCTCGCTCTAGAAGTCCAACGTATACGCCCAGGTCGCGACAAAATTTTGGATCATTTGGTGAGTATTTTATTAATTGAATGTGTACGTGATTATATTGACGCGCTGCAAGACTCGAACAATTGGCTGAGTGCTTTATCTCATCCTGAATTATCCAATGCTCTTGCAAAAATTCATGCGGAACCTGCACAGCCTTGGACAGTTGAGTCCCTTGCAGAACAGTGTTGTATGTCACGGTCTAAATTTGCCACATTGTTTAGCCAAATTTTAGGCACTAGCCCTTTGGCTTATTTGCAACAACACCGTCTGCGTTTAGCCGCCCAATACCTGCGTAATGGACAAGGAACCATTCAGCAAATTGCACATCGGGTCGGATACAACTCAGAAACGGCTTTTAGCCAAAGCTTTAAACGACAGTATCAAATGAGCCCAAGCCAATATAGAAATAATCCAAACCCAACTTAAAGTGCCCGTCCTTAATGGTTTAATAGCAATCTTCTCTAAGCTTATGTCTTTGTCCATCAAGATAAATACCCTGAACTTGCAGACAAAGATTAGCATCTTGTGAAAATCACACTATAATATCCCGCATCCTTGCTAGAGATGGCTTCAAACCACTGCTTGTTTGTTCTTTTTCGCTCTAGCCACACTTTTTTAAGTCCAATTTCCATCCGTGATTCGGCTTATTTTTCAATATTTTATCTCTTGTATGTCCATGCTGACATATAAGAAAATTTAGGTGCCAGCATGGAAATCAAGGTTAATTATCTCGATAATCTTCGCCAAGAAGCGAAGTTCGATGATTTTACAGTCATTGCCGATCAACCGATTCGCTACAAAGGTGATGGCTCTGCACCCGGTCCATTTGACTACTTTTTAGCATCTTCTGCGCTTTGTGCAGCTTACTTTGTCAAAGTATATTGTTTAGCACGTGACATCCCAACCGACAACATTCGTTTGTCTCAAAACAACATTGTTGACCCTGAAAACCGCTATAAACAAATTTTCAAAATTCAAGTTGAGCTCCCAGCGGACATTTCAGAAAAAGATCGCCAAGGTATTTTGCGCTCTATCGACCGTTGTACTGTTAAGAAAGTGATTCAAACAGGTCCTGATTTTATTATAGAAGAAGTGGAAAGCATTGATGCTGATGCTCAAGCCTTGCTTATTCCAAGTCTTGCTTCTGAAACCAGCACCATCATTGCAGGTAAAGACCTACCTTTAGAAGAAACCATTGCCAATATGTCAGGTATTTTGGCTGGTCTAGGCATGAAAATTGAGATTGCCTCTTGGCGTAACATTGTACCAAATGTGTGGTCTTTACATATTCGTGATGCTCAGTCGCCCATGTGTTTTACCAACGGTAAAGGGTCAAGCAAAGAAAGTGCTTTAGCTTCTGCGCTGGGTGAGTTCATTGAACGTCTGAACTGTAACTTCTTCTATAACGACCAGTTCTGGGGTGAAGACATTGCCAATGCCGAGTTTGTGCATTATCCAGATGAAAAATGGTTCATGCCAGGTCCAAATGGTGAAATGCCTGAAGGTGTACTGGATGAGTACACCCTTGAAATTTATGACCCTGAAGAAGAACTGCTAGGTACGCATTTATACGACACCAACTCAGGGAAAACTGAGCGCGGTATTTGCGCTTTACCTTTTGTTCGCCAGTCTGATGCTGAGGTGGTTTACTTCCCATCAAACTTGATTGAAAACTTGTACCTTAGTAACGGCATGAGTGCAGGAAACACCTTAGCTGAGGCACAAGTACAGTGCTTATCTGAAATTTTTGAGCGTGCGGTAAAACGTGAAATTTTGGAAGGTGAACTGACCCTGCCAGATGTACCTCAAGAGGTTTTAGCGAAATATCCTAGCATTTTAGCGGGCATCCAAGGTTTAGAAGAGCAAGGTTTCCCTGTACTGGTGAAGGATGCTTCTCTAGGCGGTCAATACCCTTTAATGTGTGTGACGTTAATGAACCCGCGTACAGGTGGTGTATTCGCCTCTTTCGGCGCACACCCAAGCTTTGAAGTTGCGCTTGAGCGCAGCTTAACTGAGCTACTTCAAGGCCGTAGCTTTGAAGGTCTGAACGACTTACCTCGCCCAACATTTAGCTCAAATGCGGTCACTGAACCCAATAACTTTGTTGAGCACTTCATTGACTCAAGTGGTGTGGTGTCATGGCGTTTCTTTAGTGCCAAATCGGACTATGACTTTGTCGAGTGGGACTTTACCAATCAAGGCCAAAACTCAAATGCTGATGAAGCTGATGCACTGTTCGGTATTTTGGAAAATATGGGCAAAGAAGTCTATATGGCCATTTACCAACATTTAGGTGCAACGGCGTGCCGTATCTTGGTACCGGGTTACTCAGAAATTTACTTGGTTGAAGACTTGGTTTGGGACAACACCAACAAAGCACTGCTTTATCGTGAAGATATCCTCAACTTACACCGTTTAGACGACGATCAGCTCGAAGTACTGGTTGAACGTTTAGAAGAATGTGAGCTAGACGACTATACTGAAATCAAGACTTTGATCGGGATTGAGTTTGATGACAATACCGAATGGGGTCAATTGACTCTGCTTGAACTTAAACTACTCATCTATCTTGCATTAGAGCAGTTTGAGGAAGCTAAAGACTTGGTTGAAGCATTCTTACAATACAACACCAACACCGTTGAACGTGGTCTGTTCTACCAGTGTATGAATGTCGTGCTCGAAGTAATGCTGGATGACGACATGGAACTGGAAGAATATGAAGCCAACTTCCGCCGTATGTTCGGTGATGAACGTATGGATGCGGTAATAGGCACAGTTGAAGGTCGTATTCGTTTCTATGGTTTAACAGAAACCAGTATGAAGCTTGAAGGTTTAGACCGTCACTTACGTTTAATCGACAGTTATAAAAAGTTACACGCTGCACGTGCCAAGGCTGTTGGACTAAAACCTTAAAATAAAAAGAAACAACCCAAATACGTTTGGGTTGTTTCTCACTGCACTATCACGATGTCTTAAAGAGAATTAATCTAAAATATTTAAAATCGCCTCAACAGGGTTTTCACTATTACCTGCAAGTAACTGTTTATGCATGGTAATGTGCTGCATAGCCTGAATCTGTGCGGTTTCAATATTCATTAATTTTTCAATTTCAGCCGCCAATTTCTCAGCTGTTGCATCTTTTTGAATTAATTCTTGTATCACTTTCTTGCCCGCAATAATATTCGGCAATGAATAATATTGAATCTTGATTAAGAATTTCACCACATGATAGGTGAGCCAGTTCAACTTATAGAAGGTCACCATTGGTCGGTGTAACAGCATAGCTTCTAAAGTTGCTGTACCTGAAGCCAAAGCTACAATATTAGCGGCGTTCATCACTTGGCGCCCGATCTTTGACTCGGTACTTGAGTTTTCAAGCAAGTCTATTTGATGGACCAGTGCTTTTGGATACTGGGCAAGCAAAACTTCGATTTGCTGCTTACGTGCATCGTTGATCGCAGGTATCACAAAGCGATAGTTTGGATATTTGGCGTAGAGCAATTTTGCAGCATCTAAAACCAGTGGACCGAGCTTTTCAATTTCACCACGTCGGCTTCCCGGCAATAAGGCAATATGCTTTTGGGTCAGATCTAAACCCAGTTCTTCTTTGGCTTGTAAAATTGGGTTTTCCAAAGGCAATTGGCTGGCCAAGGGGTGTCCTACAAACGCAGCAGGAACATTCCATTTTTTATAAAATGCTTTTTCAAACGGAAATAAACACAGTACCAAATCAATAGAAGCTTTGATGCCATGAACCCGTCCCTGACGCCATGCCCAAACGGAAGGACTAACATACTGCACGGTTTTTATTGGCAGTTGTTTTTGTTTTAAACTTTTTGAAAGACGCAGATTAAAGTCTGGTGCATCAATCCCAATAAACACATCGACAGGATGGGCTGTCCACTTCTCTACCAGTCCATCACGTACAGCAAAAAGCTTTTTAATGTCTTTAAGAACCTCAACCAACCCCATAACAGACAAAATATCCATCGGATAAAAGCTCTTGAAACCCTCTGCAATCATTTGCGGGCCACCAATACCCTCAAATTCTGCATCAATTCCTTGCTCACGAAAACTACGAATAAGTTTAGCACCTAAAGTATCACCCGATACTTCACCCACTACGATTCCAATTTTAAGTTTCCGATTTTGCAAAGCATTATTCCTTATTTTTCAACCCATGCATCATAACATAGCGTCTTTTGGGATGGGTATTGATCGGCTCTTTCTATTTATGCTGCAGATAAAAAATGAATGACTTATTTGATACATCTAAAGAACACGAAAAAAGTCGGGTTAATTTCAATTTTCGATCATTTAAATATTGCATAAGATGCCTATTAGAACATAAAATTATTGAGAATCATTATCGTTAGTTCATATATACTCTGTTGCTCAACTTACGCTGCCTAATACCAGTATTTTGGCTACGTCGATTGCTTATACGCACAATAGAGATGATTATGTTTTGCTTAAATATTAAATTTAGGTTCAATGCTTAGTGAGTACAACGTAACGTTAAGCCTCCCTTTATGACTTCATTCATGTGATCTTTATGCCCCTAAGTCAGCTTAAATACCCTATAACCGTTATGTTCCGGTTTTTGATCGCATTTGGCTTAGGCTATATATGTACATTCATGTTATCAGAACTGCTTACACTCAGTTTTTACCCTCAATTAGCTAAAGCAGAATCCATTTATTTGGCGGCTTTTCTATCTCTTATTTTCTTTATCATTTTTGTCATTTTGAGCTTTTGTGTTCAATCCCTGAAAAAGTTAAGCGCTTCAACCATTTCGCTTTCCCTTTGCTTTTTTCTATTGCTGAAGTTCGTAGGTTAAACCATGCAAAAATCTGTTCGCCAATCAATGGCATGGCTACACTCTTGGCTTGGACTAACACTGGGATGGTTATTATTTGCCATTTTTTTAACAGGTGCTGCGACCTATTACCGTCATGAAATAAATTTGTGGATGCAACCTCAATTTGCCACCATGCAGGTCAAACAAGACACTGCGATGAACTCGGCATATCAATATTTACAAAAAAATGCCACAGATGCGCAAAGTTGGTATATCGGCGTAGCTAGTCCGAGTTCACCTGTTAATAAAATCTACTGGCAAAAGGCCGATGGTGGCTACGAAAATAAGACTTTGGATGCGAACACAGGTAAAGAAGTCACCTTATCTGCAACTCAAGGCGGTGAGTTTTTCTATGGCTTTCACTATCAGCTGTATGGTGTGCCCTATTTTATCGGTAGGCTTTTAGTCACTATTGCGGCCTTCTTAATGTTGATCATCCTCATTTCAGGCGTCATCACACACAAAAAGATATTCACCGAATTCTTTATCCTTAGAGCCTTCAAGGGTCAACGCTCGTATCTAGACTTTCACAATGTTACCTCTGTCATTGCTTTACCCTTTTTTCTGACCATTACATTCACTGGTTTAGCCATTTTCTTTTATCTCATTCTTCCCAATGGCATGAAGAAACTTTACCCAGAGCAACCGTTCCAATATTTTGATGAAATTAGAAATATTAGCATCAGCTCTGAGGCTAAACCGACACCTGCTACGATGCGACCAATTGAATACTTCATACAACAATCTGAGCAGCGTTGGGGTAAAACAGAAATTGGCAATATTACGGTCAAACACCCCAATACCAATATCGCTCAAGTGAACTTGGTTGAGTCAACTGACCGAAGCATCACGCGAAACCAAGCCCAACTCAGCTTTAACGGCGAATCTGGTGCCCTGCTCGGAGACACTCGAAATAATAGTGCAATCGCCACGCTCAATAATGGAGTCTATGGTTTACATATGGCACACTTTGCGCAGCCTCTATTACGCTTTACGTTATTTTTCTCAGGGCTTTTAGGCTGTGCCATGATTGCGTCTGGGCTTTTACTCTGGAGCTTAAAACGTCAGCTACAAAATAAGAAACAAAGTTTGCACTTTGGACATTATGTAGTTAACCGCCTAAATACGGCTGCCATCATTGGCTTACCGATTGCTATGCTCAGTTATCTTTGTGCAAACCGTTTACTTCAGTTAGAAGCTGGTCAACGCAACTACGAAATTTACGTATTTTTCGGCACTTGGTTACTCAGTTTAGCCATTGGATTGCTCACTCCACAGCAACACCTTTGGAAAACTCAACTGAAGGCCTTCATTTTACTGGCTGTATCTTTGCCTATTTTCAACCTTTATTATTTAATCAGCCACCAATATGTACATGACTTACATGAATATTGGTTATTTTTGCGAGTTGATCTTATGATCATCATCCTTGCGATATTGGCTTTTTTCTTACATCAAAAAATCCAGCCCATTCAACAAAAAGCAGTACAAAAAATTCAGAAAAAATATGCCAACCCTACAGTTCAGGAGCCCAATTCATGATCTACCTGATTGCAGGACTTCTCATCAGTTTCGCGTGCTATGTGTTATTTCTAGTGAGCGATAAGCAGCGTCCAAAAACTCAAAAGTCACGTTGGGCCAAGTGTGCAGAACATTATCAAATCTGCCGATATCTGGCTTTTGGTGTACTGACCGCGACATTAATTTTATTGACTCAATTCACAGGCCGCGGTGTGGGTAGTGTCAGTTTATTTGTATTTGCAACCCCGATACTTTTTATACTGATTTTAAGCATCAATGACTTAAAACCAAAAAAAACTAAATCTAAATAATCACTTACACTTCAACTCACATGCCTTTATATTTGGTTCATGAGCCAAATATAAAGGTGTATGTAAATATATGAACCAGAGCCATTGCAACAGAATTTTAGAGCCTAATCAAAATCATTTAAGTTGAAGCATCGTGATTTTTTAGTTATAACACGCTCAATAATAAACACTTTTAAACCTCTTTTCACGGGACAAACATTACGTTCAGCTTTAGATTGGTTACAACAAGAAATCATCACCCCCTTTCAACAGCTCTGCAGTTGGTCGAAGCATCATTTTGGCTGGACACTTTTTATTTCCCTCATTTTCAATTTGCTTGTATTTATTTGTTTCCCGAACAGCTGGATCCGCACTCAGATTCAGAGTAAAACCTTTGATGAATTCACCGTTGAAGTCGGTAAAGGACGAATCAGCGCGTTGAAATTTAAACAACAGCATCATTTATGGATCGCAAACTGCACATTGATGGGAGAACCTGTTCAAACACTATGTGACCAGTCATCACATCGTCACCAATTTACGGCAAAGCAGGTCGAGGTTTACTATTTAGAGCGTATTTTTTGGAATCTAAAAAACACCAAAAAGGAGGTGTTTATTCAACAGATCACATTAGTTGATCCACCTCAGCAGCAATTAGATATGACCTATGGCTCGACCGCAGCGAATTTTGAGCAATGGAAAAAGCATCAGCTAGCCCCTCTTTATGTTCTACGAACACTCATAAGTCTCAATCTATGGTGGTTGCTGACAATTGTAGGCTTAAAAATAAAAGCACGTATACAGCTCAAACAATAACTCCTATATCTCTTTTTAGAATAAGTAAATCAACAATCAAGACAACGACTTATATAAAAACGTCATAAGATATGCACGTTTTTTGATATTTTGGCATATAACAATGTTTGGTCCACTCGAATTTATTCTCGCAGGTGTTTTAGTCGGTTTTTGTGTGGGAATTACTGGTGTAGGTGGTGGTTCATTAATGACGCCGATCCTCATCAGCCTTTTCAGAATTGAACCTCACATTGCCATTGGTACAGACTTGCTCTATGCCGCAATTTCAAAATTTTGTGGTTCATTTGTACATGCCAAAAAACTAAATATTGTGTGGCCGATTGTGCTTTGGCTTGCAATTGGTAGTATTCCTGCTTCCTTTGCAACGCACTGGGTACTCGACAACTATTTGAGCCAGTCTACCCACTACAAAGCCGTGCTCACCATAGTTTTAGGCTTCATGTTGACCATTACAGGTTTATCAATTGTCTTCCGTAATCAAATTGAAAAATTTTTCAACAAATTACGTAAAGATGAACTCCCAGACATGACCGAAGACTTAGAAAAAGTTCAACTTCAAACCAGCAATAAACGTAAGTACATTGTGATGATGGGTGTAATTCTTGGGGTCTTCGTGACACTATCATCAGTCGGTGCTGGTGCTTTTGGAATCATGGCTTTGGTCATTATGTTCCCCAACCTACCAATGATTCGTATTATTGGTTCTGACGTTGTGCATGCGGTACTACTTACTTTCGTTGCAGGTATGGGTCACATGACTTCAGGCAACGTGGACTTCCACCTCCTTATGTGGTTATTGGTCGGTTCAATTCCAGCAATTATTATTGGAACACTGATTAGTTCACGCCTTCCTGAAAAAATCATCCGTAAAGTGTTGGGTATTACTCTGTTTGCGCTGGGTGTCAACTTCATGTTGAATCCGATCAAAGTCAAACCAGTGAAGCCAGCTGAAACCGCTCAAGTCATTCAAATTTCAACAGTTAAGAATGCCTCAGTGTAGGCATTCTGATTTAAAATAAACCTAAGATTCATCACTTTTTTTTCAAAGATTCATTCGACTTTTTTATAACCTTTTATCAGCTAAACCGTGTTATATTCAGCTTATAAAGCAACTTAATACGATCGAACCAGTGACGGCAATGAATACTCTACAGTCAAACTCTATTACCCAAAACGACATCGATGACGTGAATTTACAAAGCATTCATCCGCTAGTTACCCCAGCGGAATTAAAAACTGAATTGCCTCTCACTGAGTCTGCATATCAAACTGTACTTCACGGTCGTGAAACAATTCGCAATATTTTAGATGGTAAAGACAAACGCATTTTTGTGGTGATTGGCCCATGTTCAATTCATGATCCTGTCGCTGCTCACGAATACGCAGACCGTTTAAAAGTTTTAAGCGATAAAATTAAAGACTCAATCTATGTCGTAATGCGTGTTTATTTCGAAAAACCACGTACCACAGTGGGTTGGAAAGGTCTGATCAATGACCCAGACATGAATGACTCATTCAACATTGAAAAAGGTTTACGCATTGGTCGTAAGCTTTTGGTTGAGTTAAATGAGAAAGGCTTGCCATGTGCGACTGAAGCACTCGATCCAAACTCACCACAGTACTACCAAGACTTAATCTCATGGTCAGCAATTGGTGCACGTACCACTGAAAGCCAAACGCACCGTGAAATGTCTTCTGGTCTTTCTTCACCTGTAGGTTTCAAAAATGGCACAGACGGTGGTTTAACTGTTGCAACCAATGCAATGCAGTCGGTTAAACATGGTCACCACTTCTTAGGTCTAAACAACCAAGGTCAAGTCTCTGTGATTCGTACTTCAGGTAACCCGTATGCACACGTGGTACTTCGTGGTGGTAATGGCAAGCCAAACTACGATGCTGGTTCTGTAGCAGAAGCAGAAGCAGCATTGGCTAAAGCGAAAGTCAGCACCAAAATCATGATTGACACTAGTCATGCAAACTCGAACAAAGACCCGTTCCTTCAACCGCTTGTTCTGAAAAATATTACCGAACAAATTATTGATGGAAATAAATCTATTATCGGCATTATGGTTGAAAGTCACCTTAAAGGTGGTCGTCAGGAAATTCCTGAAAACCTATGCGATCTTGAATACGGCAAGTCAGTAACCGATGGTTGTATTGACTGGGATACCACAGAAAAGGTATTACTAGAGATGCACGAAGCACTCAAAGACGTTTTACCGAACCGTTAAGTTTTTAAAACGCCATCTTCGGATGGCGTTTTTCATTCTAAGATTAAGAAATAATTATGAACGCTATTGAAACACACTTAAGCCAAACACTTAACTTTCAATTTATCCACGAGCATTTGTTTACTTCTGGACAACCGACTGCTGAGCAATTACAGCAAATTAAAGAGTATGGCGTAAACACGGTCATCAATCTTGCGCTCAGTAATAGCAATAACTATTTAGCCAATGAAGATCAAATCTGTTTAGAGCTCGGTTTGAACTATATACATGTTCCTATTTCATGGGATACACCGTCTGATGATCAATGTTTATTGGTCTTAGATATGATTGATCATTTGGTGCAAGAACAAACCATTTGGGTCCATTGTTCAGAAAATTATCGAGTCAGTAGTTTGATGTATTTATATCGTCAATATTATATGAATATCGATATGCCAACCTCACATGAAGCCATGCATCAAATTTGGGAACCGAATGACACATGGACAGGTTTGGCGCATGCTGTTGCCTTACAACTTCAAGGTCGTAAAGCAACACAAGAATTAAAGCTAGCTATGATCAATCCTGATCATTTTGCGTGAGAAATCAGCACTGTAGCTGTAGATAAAATACCTTCCTGACGACCCGTAAAGCCCAGTTTTTCCGTGGTCGTTGCTTTGATGCTAATCTGCGTGATTTCAACATCAAGAACGTCTGCAATGCTTTGGCGCATCGCTAAATTATACGGTGCCAACTTCGGTCGTTCGCATGCCACAGTAATGTCTGCATTATTTAACTGATAACCACGATCTAGAATGAGCTGATAGACATGTTTGAGTAATACTCGACTGTCTGCTCCTTTAAAGCGAGGATCGGTATCAGGAAAATGCTGACCAATATCCCCTAAAGCCAACGCACCCAATAATGCATCTGTTAAAGCATGCAAAACCACATCACCATCTGAATGTGCTTTTAAGCCGTGTGTATGTGGAATTTGAATACCTGCCAGTGTGACAAATTCACCCTCTTCAAAAGCATGTACATCAAGTCCCTGTCCAATTCGAATATGTGCAACCATGCTCAGTTTCCTTTAAGAAATAAATGATTGAAATCTTGTATTCACGCTTTCTCTTTCGCTATAGTTACAAGCAGCGCAACATAGTGAAAGTATAAGCGATCATGCTGTTGAAAACCGACATAAAACTTATGAAAAAATTTAGTATTTTAGTGTGTCTAAGTTGTCTTTGTACCAGCTTTAGTTATGCTCAAGTCATTGACTGTGATGATCCGACTTCATCTAGCCTTAAAAAGATCTGTAGCGATCAATTCAAAGATATTCGACAAAAATTAGACACGCAATCCATGACTGCTTTTTTAATCAGTGATGCGCCGCAGCGTTTATTGGTCGATACCCATCAGCTATGGTTAAACCGCCTACAGCAATGTAAATCCTTAGCTTGCTATCAGCAGCAGATGGATTTTAGAATTGATGATCTCAACTTCTATACATCGTTAAATCAAAGTTTGACGCAACACTATTTAAAATTTGAACATGGGGTCATTGCCAAGCAACCTGTGCACCTACAAGTTCATCAGCTATCCAAAGATAAAATTAAGATCGAAGGTATTGCATATCGTAGCCCCAATAACCGCATAGAAACCCAGACCATTTCATTTTTGGCCTACACTACACCCGATCAAAAGCAAAACATTACCGATAATGAAAACAACTGCCACTACCAGTTCAACTTTCAAAAAGCCATTCTTTCTGTAAAAAGTGAAAGTAAAGCATGTAATCGTTTTGTCGGTGTGTACCGTGTTTATGACTAATCTACCAATCAAATCAAAATAATGAACATCGGGAGGTTGAAAGCCGTGCAAGTACTCAAGCAATGCTGCAACCTCCTAGAACAGAAAAAATTGACCATTGCCTTTATCGAAAGTGCCAGTTCAGGTTATCTATCCAGTCAGTTTTCGATTTATAAACATAGCGGAGCAGACATTTTACTCGGTGGACTGGTCAGTTATGACCCCAGTATCAAATATGAAATTTTAAAGATTGATCCTGCACTTATTCAACAATTTACAGCGGAGTCGAGTGAAGTCACTGAGGCTATGGCGCTTCAGGGTCATCGACTATTTCGTCATGCCGATATTATTGTCTCGTGTACGGGGCTACTCAAACCTGGTGGAAGTGCGACGCCTGAGAAACCTGAAGGCACCTTTTACATTGCCATTCATTATCAAAACACTTTAAGCACTTACCATTATTTACTACTGGGCAGTGCGCTCGAGCGACTTGATCAACTTACGAAAAACGTAGCTCAAATGGTCATTCAACGTGTTCAAAATACTTAAATCTTTACACTAAATTTGATTTTTCTACATTTAGAGCCTTTAAACTGAACCATAATCAATAAAAATGTGAAGCGCCTCATGATGATGAAAATAATCCCTCCTTTACTTTTCAGCACCTTACTTTTTTCAAGCCACAGTTTTGCAACTGTAGGGGAACCACAAAATATTGAAGTTTTAGGACTCGACCAAGCTGATCAAAAAATATATGTGATGCGACATTACTTAGATGGTCGGGGTCGTTTGCCACAATTGTATTATTATCAACTCAACAGCAAAACCCCCTCCAAACTGATTGAAGTGAAATCTTTATATATCAATCCAAAAACTCAAAAAATTGACTATGATCAAGACAGTCAGAAGTTTGACCGTGACATTGCAAAAATAAAAAAACGACTCAAAGCTTTAACGCCGATTCCGCCAAAGCAGGTTAAAATTCAAGTCATCAGTAAAAAGGCTTCAAAAGAACCTTCTTGGTATGATCCTAAACTCTCCATCCTGAAATTTAGCTATCAATATCAAGTGAAATACAGCAATTTGAAAAGTCCCGTACACAAGGCAGTGGACTATAAAAATGGGCTGCGCATTTCACAAACTTATAAAGTTCCTCATCAACAAAAAGCACTGGTGACAGTTCAATATCTCGGGATTCCTTTTGAAACAGGTTATAACATTGAAGACCCTGTACTTCTCACCCGATAAAAAATAAGGTCTAAAATTATGAAAGTAGAGCCTTTTGTCTGAGGGCATTAGATTTTGGCCAAAGCCCCCTATATCCTTTCTATTGCTAGTTATTGCGGGTCAGAGCCTATATAATCTGCATTTGCACAGAATTAGGAATGTCTATACTTAGTTCCACTTGATGTATTGACCGAAACAATTTAGTAGCACCACTTGCTAGATGCATAAATTAATTCAACAACATTGAAAACTCATCATTTTCTAAATTACTTACGTATTAATATTCAAATCTTCTAATTGTTGGGATACTGTACAACCAAGTATGAAAAAGCTTGTTTTTTTAAAAAATCTTCGCTAGTATTCATTTCGCTTGAACTTGTTGATATATAACAAATTCAAGATATTAGGGCCTATAGCTCAGTTGGTTAGAGCAGCGGACTCATAATCCGTTGGTCCACAGTTCAAGTCTGTGTGGGCCCACCAGTTTTTTGTAATCATATGCACAACTTTGCAATGATTTGATATATAAACCCATGAATTATAAAGATTCATGGGTTTTTTATTTATCCTTTTTGCACAACTATGTTTGGCTATGCACAGCTTTATTTGGCACTCTTGTGTATCCAATCTTGTATCCGATACTCTTTCTGTATTACTCGGATACAAGGTTTTTTAGCTATGAAAAGAACTTCCCTAAATGGTATCAAACAGATCAAAGACACGCATTTATACAATCTTGAATCTGAGGATAAGGAGTATCGTATTTCATGTGATGCTGGGCTTTATTTTCGTGTATCACCAAAAGGAAAAAAGTCTTGGCAAGTACGCTTTAAGGATGAGACAGGGAAATGGAAATGGCATAGTATTGGGGCTTATCCTCAGTTATCGCTTGTACAAGCTAGACTTGAAGCTTCAACAATTTTTCTCAAGTTACAGCAAAAAGAAAAAGTTTTAACAAAAAAGGAAATTCAGCTACAAAGAGTTGTGGAGCAACAACTTAATTTAAAAAGTTTGATGTATGACTGGCTTGATACAAAGAAAACGACTTGGGCTGAAATAACGATAAAGAAAGAAACCCAATCTATTGAAAAACGAATTTTATCTGTTTTTGGTGATTTGGATTTCACCAAAATATTGTCACAACAATGGTTATCTTTTTTTCAGGATATGCTAAGAAATGAAAGTATTTACAATCGGGTAAAGAAACTAGTCTCACATTGTCGAAATGCTTATGATCTTGCAAAGTTCCATGGGCAAATAGACTCAAACCCTTTAGACGGAATTTTGAAGTATCTTGATAAAGGTAGTAAGGGGAATATGAAGCATGTCAGTCTTCAAGAATTACCCGATTTAATTCAATCTATTCGAAGCTATAGAAATCCACATACAGCAATTGCTTTGGAGTTACTTGTTATTCTTTTCCCTAGACCACAAGAATTGCGTTATGCGAAATGGCAAGATTTTGACTTTGAGAAAAGAATTTGGATAAAACCTGCCGAAACAATGAAGTGTGGTATTTCGCATGTTGTGCCATTACCACAACAAGCTATTGATCTATTATTAAAGTTCTTTGTACACGACAAAAAAAGATAACTCATTGAAATAATGGCATAATACTTGTTTTCTGAAGACGAATATGATGACACATTTCAATGAGTTATATCTCATCTTAAACAAATATCTAAAGTGGAACAAGTCACATGCAAAATGTTTTACACTGATTATGCTTGCATTAATTGTAAAACAGACATGTAATCTTTCTTCTGCATCTAAAGCCTTACCCATCAAGTGCTTACCACAATCATTTTATCGACGTATACAACGCTTCTTTGCAGGTCAGTATTTCGATTATCGTCAAATTTCTCAGTTAATTTTCAATATATTTTCATTTGATAAAGTCCAATTAACTTTGGATAGAACTAATTGGAAATGGGGAAAACGAGATATCAATATCTTGATGTTAGCCATCGTCTATCGTGGAATAGCGATACCTATTGTTTGGACATTGCTCAATAAACGTGGAAATTCAGATACAAAAGAGCGTATTGCTTTGATTCAACGCTTTATCTCCATTTTTGGTAAAGATCGTATTGTGAATGTGTTTGCAGACAGAGAATTTATCGGTGAGAAATGGTTTACATGGTTAATTGAAAATGACATTAACTTCTGTATACGTGTTAAAAAAACTTTATTGTGACCAATCACTTAGCCAAGAATCATAAAATTAGTGATTTATTTCGTCATCTTCAAGTTGGTCAAACTGAATGTCGTAAACGACGTATTTGGGTTGGTCGAGTGAAACTGTATATTAGTGCGCTACGATTAGAAGATGGAGAACTTTTACTTGTTGTTTCTCCTATGTTTAATGCTTCTGCTATTCGTGATTATGCATTACGCTGGGAAATCGAAACGTTATTTAGTTGTCTCAAAGGACGTGGATTCAATCTTGAAAATACTCGTTTAACAGACCCTAGACGAGTCAAGAAATTGATAGCAGTGCTAGCTATGGGTTTCTGTTGGTGCTATTTAACAGGTGAATGGCAACATGATCGGAAAAAAGCGATAAAAATAAAGAAGCATGGACGACTTTCAGTAAGTTTATTTCGCTACGGTTTGGACTATGTTCAAATGGCTATTCTACGTTTGATTGGTTTTGGAAAAAAAGAAGAATTTAAGAAAGTGCTAGCAATTTTAAGAAAGAAAAAGCCTGATAGGACAAGGGTCCTATGAAATTTGTCGTGTACAGAGATTAAAGTTAAAAGAAATTAGAACTGTATCAGATTTTTTGTTTTCTAGTCGAGATAGTCTGATTCAACCAATGAGTGAGGCAACGTTAAATAATGCCCTAAAAAATTTAGGGTATCGTGGCAAACAAAGTCCACATGGTTTTAGACATGTGGCAAGTACAGCATTAAATAATCAATTTAGTGATAAAGAACAGGTGGTTGAAGCTTGTTTGGCACATAAAAAACGTGGTGTAAAGGCTGTATATGATAAATCAACGCATTTAGGGGAACGTATTGAAATTATGCAATGGTGGGCTGATTATTTAGAACAGTTATGTTTTTAATAGCGATTAAGACAAGCATTGCTTAAATCTCTATTGGATGTATGATTAATGCATTAAATAACAATGGTCTAGATACAATGAAAGTCACATCTTTAGAATTAAAGGATGTTGGGGGAATCCCATACCTAAAATTAGAGGAAATTAATCCACGAATGAATATTATTTGTGGAGAAAATGGGGTTGGGAAAACAACGGTTCTTGAAACCATAGGACATATTTTTACAAATCAACATACTCCAACTCTAAAAAAGAAAATAAATTCTGAAAATGCTTTGATTGTAGCTTTTGTTTTAGATGATCATAATAATATGCAAAATCCCCAAATCACGCTTTATGAACATGAGCCTCAAAAAACTTTTCATATACCTGGGCTAGGTGCATATTCAAAGAAATTACTCTCTTTTAAAGTTGATCGTACTTTTACATATCAAAGAATTGATGCGATAAGAAAAGATGAAGATAAGAATGAACATCATACAAGTCAGCAGTCGATCACGGGAATCAATTATCATGATATAAAAACGTGGTTTATTCACCGACATTTATATTCAGTTCATCCACAAGCACTAGAAAAAGAACAATTAGAAAATTTTGAATTTGCAAAAAGTTGTTTTTCTATTTTAAATAATAATTTTACATTTAGTAGGGTTGATCCCAATGAGAATGAAATCATGATAAAGACTCCAAGCGGAGAAATTTATTATGAGTATTTATCTTCTGGATTTAAGTCAACAATATCTATTGTATTCGGAATTATTAAAGAAATAGAAATGCGCTTCAAAGCACCTTACATGATTGCACAAGATTTCGATGGAATAATATTAATTGATGAAATTGAACTTCATCTTCATCCAGAATGGCAAGGTCGTATTTGCTCGGTTCTTAAAGAAGTGTTTCCTAAAGCTCAGTTCTTTATCTCTACTCATAGTCCTCATGTGGTACAAACTGCGCTTAAGGATGAAGTTATTGCACTTGAGAGAAGAAATAACGAAGTAGTAAGACGAGAATTACCAACCTCGGAATATGGTTATCAAGGATGGACGATTGAAGAAATTCTTGAAGATGTAATGGGGATGACTGATCTACGGACCCAGAAATACAATGAAGTAAAAAAGCGATTTGATGAAGCATTGGAATCGAGAAACAAACAAGAAGCTCAGCTTGCATTTAATGAGCTGGAGAGAATGCTTCATCCTAACTATCCATTAAAACCAGTTTTTAAAATACAGTTAGATAGTCTTGGAGATTAATCCATGATTAAACTCCAACGTGAACCTAAACCAGCATTTCTAACTGAAGAAAAAGTTACTGACCTGACTGCAAATTTTAAAGCGAACCCTAAACTAACTGTTTGGAAACATGAAGAAATTGGAAAAACACTTTTAAGAAGTAGTGCTAATAAATGTGCATATTGTGAATGTGAACTACAAATTGAAGATTCATATATGCAGGTGGAGCATTTTAAAGATAAGGATACTTATCCTGATGATGTTATTAATTGGGATAATTTATTGCCATCTTGCGGACGTTGTAATCGAAAAAAATGGACTCTGGATGTAATTGCTGAACCAATTGTAAATCCGTACGTAGACGTGCCAAAAGATCATCTCTCTCAGGAGGCTTTCAGGCTTTATGGTAAAGATGAAAAGGGAAATACTACCGTCAAAAAGCTTTTTTTAAATGATGATGATCGTTTGGTATTGCCAAGATTTTTAGCGTGTAATGAAGTTAATCGACAATTATCTAAAATAGTAGCTAACCTAGCAGATATTGATGATACAAGAGATTCAATATCAACCCTATTACAGTCTTGTCAGGCCGATAAAGCATACTCAGCTTTTTTAACATCTACTTTACATGCAAATAGAGATTACTTGATGATTAAAAACCAACTTCAGACAACTGGGATGTGGGATCAGGACTTAGAAGATTTACATAATAATTCTATGTTGTTGATGTTAGATAAAAGAATTTAATCGAAATAGTCTTAATACGCGAATCTCAACTTTTTAAGTCTTTGAAATAAAAAGGACATAACCCAATTTAATTTTCGACTAAGAAAAGCAAAGCAAGTTATGTCCATTTACGAATTTATCATTTCTGTATTTTTAATCATAGAGCAATTTTACTCAGCGATTGTCATTCAACCTTTAAGAAGTAGAGGATTTCCACCCGCTTTAAGTGATATTGAAATTCTTACTATACAAATTGTGGGAGAGTTTCTTGGCTTAGATTCTGATAAAAATATCTGGTTCTACTTTAAACACAATTGGTTTGAATGGTTGAACCGTACCGGGTTTGTCGGAGACTTTTTTATTTAAGTTAGGCCACCTGACCTAACGGGTTAATCTTATCATAGTACATTGCTTCAAACTCAAAAGGCGATACATAACCCAGTGCACTGTGTACACGCTTTTTATTGAACCAATCTACCCAGTTTAGTGTCGCAAGTTGTACATCTGCTAAACCTTGCCAATCTGCTTTTAGATATTCAATCACCTCTGTTTTGTATAAGCCATTCACCGTTTCAGCCAAAGCATTATCGTATGAATCACCGGTCGTACCGACTGATGCTCGTAAATTTGCTGCTTCTAAACGATTGGTATAACGAATGGAAAGATATTGCACGCCTCTGTCACTATGATGAATCACGTTCTTTGGCATGCCTCGATCATGCAATGCTTGCTCTAATGCATCGAGCACCATATCTGTATTCATTCGTGTAGATACTTTCCATCCAACAATGGCTCGTGAGAACACATCAATAATAAAGGCGGTATAGACCCAGCCTGAATTTGTTTGAATATACGTAAAGTCACTGACCCACAGCTGGTCAGGCTGATCAGCACTAAAATTGCGTTTCACCAAGTCATCTGCTCGTTTTTGATCATCTCGGCTACGGGTGGTTTGTTTATTCTTACCACGCCAAACCCCTTGTATACCTAGCTTCTGCATCAATCGAGCAACTGTACAACGTGCGATAACATAACCTTCACGTTTCAATTGTTGCCAGACCTTACGCACACCATATCGACCTGAACTTTCTTTCCAAATTCGTTTAATTTGTTCAGCATGATGCTCATCATGTAGATCTCGTTTCGCTCGATGTTCTGGATTGTCAGCGAGATCTAAAGTTCGGTAATAGGTTGAAGCTGCGATCGGTAAAATCCTACAAATCGCATCAACACCATATCGATCTTTATTGTTATGGATGAAATCCACCATTATTTGTGTGGGCGGTCGAGCTCCGCCTGGGCGAAAAAAGCGGCTGCTTTACGTAGAATTTCATTGGCACGCTTTAATTCTTTAATTTCACGTTCCATTTGCTTCATTTTTTCTTGATCAGATATCTGTTGTACTTTAATAGGATTTTGCTGATCTAAATGCTTTTGATGCCAGGCACGAAGTGTTTCAGGAGTACAGCCAATCTTAGGTGCAATTGCTGTGATTGCAGCCCAAGTAGAAGGATAATCTTTTTCAGATTCAATCAATAATTGAACCGCTCTTTCTCTAATTTCGGGGGTATATTTTGGTTTTGTCATTGGGACATTCTCTCAAGAAAGTTGGTCTCCGACAAACCCGGTACGGTTCAGGTTTCCAAAATTAGGTTCCTATCCTAATTTTTGCAAACATTGTGCAAAATTATGGCATGTAAATCAACAGATTATGTCACAACTAAAATCTGTTTTCGGTTTAGATAATATTCATTTTATCGATGGCTTTCCTATACCTGTTTGTCGTTATGCTAGAGCAAAAAAACATAAAAACTTCAAAGAATCTGCAGGTTTTAGTTATTGTGCGGCTAAACAAGAAAAATATTATGGTTTCAAAGGACATATCGTTATTAACTTTTCAGGAATGATTACAGGCTATACTTTTGCTCCAGCTCATTGTGATGAACGTGATGTTGCACCAGAAATTACTCAAGATATTCAGGGATTACTTGGTGGTGATAAAGGATACTTAAGACCTGAATTAAAACACTATTTTAAGTACCAAGATATTGATTTACAAACACCTTATAGAAAGAACATGACTGATAGCAGGTCTAAGGAAGCTATGGCGAGGCTCATGAATGCTCGTAGAAAAATTGAGACTGTTATAGGTCAATTAACTGAACGATTTCACATTCAAAAAGTAAGAGCTAAAGATTTATGGCATTTAACGCATAGAATTACGCGTAAGATTCTTTCACATACCATTGCAGTAATTTTAAATACACGATTAGGAAATCCACCTTTACAACTGGAAAGCCTTATTCAAAGTTGAGATTGGCGTCTTAATATAATAAGACAAGGCTCGTCCCTAAGGGATCGAGCCTAATTTCATTTGTTAATGCTCTTTGTTGAGCAGATGATTACGCCTGTACTAGCGGTTCAATTTTTTCATGCCGACTTAGGCCATATTCCATTTCATATTTCTATTGCTAGGCAATAGTTTTATGCTTGTCTAATCTGGAAGGACAAACCACGATTTTTTCATGCTGGTGTAGCATTACCCTGATTTAAGTCTCAGGTAAACACGTATAAGTATATTTTCATCAGTGACCAAACTTCAGAATACTTAAACTGTATCAATCTTGGCCTAGTCAGAGAGACCAATCTCCGACTGAGGAACACGACCAGTGTTCCATTAACCTTTCTTTTCTACATATTGTCCAACATGCTCACACATGTGCCGACTCAAGTTTTCGCAATGAGCATCCCGACTGAAAAAAATCGAAATGTTTTAGGATTCGCTTTAAGCTAGCTATCTCATTTTATCCAACCGACTTAAAAAATAGAGTGTTTTTAAAAATTACTAATGTTTAAAACATCGCTAATAATTAAATATTATTTAGGTCGGGAATTACAATTTCCACAATTCATCTTGAACTAAAGTATCTCAAGTTTAATTGTTTTATATGCGCTACTCACCATCGCTCCCACACTGAAAAAATACAGCAGACTTTTAACCAATTTAAGCCTTTTTATTCAGTGCTTCCCAAGTTATTTCAAAGTGTCTAATGTGCAGACCGTTTATCCTCTCGCCTGTATACATGCTTCCTGTTTCCCCCGACCGTAGTTCCTTAAAAAATATCGGGATATGATGTATACATAACTTTATAAAGGGCAAAACTCTTACACTCCAATCAGCATCTATCGATTAATGCCGTTACACGTTTAAGCTATCCAGCGACCCATTCAGCTTGCGCAAAATGGTGCCAGCTTTTCCAGCGTTAGCCTCAAAGCCCTAGTACCTTACGGCACTCTCAGCAGCCATCGTGATTGGAAATGAGCATACTTTTCCAAGTAAAAAAACTTGTTCGATCAAGCATACACATTCAGCTATTAACGGAGACTATCGCACATCCTATGCTGCTCCTGACTGTATCACTTTGAAAAGGGTTTCAATGATCCATTATTTTCATAATTTCACACCTAATCTGGCTATTACTAACCAAATGGCCATTTCACGATAAATCGCTTATAGGCTCCCGTTTCCTTGTCGCCCAACCACTTTTTATTTGCTTGGAACTCTTAAAAAGTGAATGAACGGATAGAAAGAGGATATTGCAATCCTCTAGCCCCCGTTGCAACGTACCGAGCGAGGTTTCCCCAGCAGTCCGCTACATCGGCAGTATGGAGATGGTTAGTCCTATACTCAGGGCAATATGTATCAAAGTTTTTGAATGGTGGTCAGCCATTCAAACCACTTTAAAAAAGAAAGTTGGAATGGATGGTCAATCCACAATTCGATTGATATGCAGCCATATTATCAGAATGAATTTATTATATCAATATTATTGATATAATATTTAAACAAGTATAAGATTTACTGATTAAGTTTCGTAATACGCACTAGGAACTACTTTATTGTCACCTTACAACGTGAGGTGACAGTGCTAGCGCAATTTGATCAATGCTGATTGCTGACGCGCTCAGCAAAATAGGAAATGTAGAGAAAATTATTGTTGATGAACAATTCAAAAATGAATGAATAAATTTGGATTTAAGTGGATTGTTGATTGACATTAAAAGTGCATAGTTGGATGACATAGAATGATTGATTACAGCCCCCACACAAAATACACCGCACAAAAGATTCAAGATAAAGTCACAAGAGGATCATATTTTTATTGCAAATTTATAGTGCAAACTGAGTTGGGTAAAATTGAGATTGAAAAGATTATTCATAAATTAACCGAACGATACGCATTAAATTTAACCAGTCGGCAAAGAACATATCGATTAAAACAAGGGCTACCTGTTGCTGATCTCATTGTTCAAGACATTCTTTATAAAGATGCGTGGTTATTTATCTTGTTGATTAAAACACCTAATAGCAATCGCCACAGCAAAGAAACCATAGGGAAAGTGACTTCAACACCCAGTTCAGCATATACATCAAAAGATAAAATTGCTGAACTTGAACCTGTCATCTGGGACAAAATCACAGTTGGGCATGAATTAACTTTTATCCGTAGTTACTATAAAGACAATGAACAATTTAATTTCATATTGAATAAACCTTATCTATGCTTAGATTTTGGAAAATATGAGGCTGAATTAGTACGGTTAAGCCATAAAAAGTATGCCGAACATCAAACTAAGTTTTACCGTAAAAGTAATAAGAATTTCTCATGGACGTGGCGATTTAAGAAAACTGAAATAGAAAAACAAAAAAGAGAATTAACCCAAATTCTCAATCGAATTATTTCACAGAAAGATCAGACCAAGGCGGTTAATGATCTTCTTGCATGGCAGCATTATTTCAAAGTTTATGCTGTATTCAGAGGCAATCGACAACAGGCTGGACGTTTATATACCTTCGGGAAACTATTTTTTTTCAGTCGGAAAAGACAACGATGGGATCAGGCACAAATGCCGATGATGGATTTAACAATCATCGCACGGTATGAAACCTATGCAAATTCTTATACTGAATATTGTATGCGTAGATATTTTTATGAATCCTTTGAAGTCGAACTTCCACGAGAGATTTCAACAACGGAAAATTGGCAGGTGATCAGTGAATACATTGAAGCGCAGAATTTATGAAATAATATCAAATATGCTTATATTTAGAATATCATGTATTTGTTTTTTTGATATCAAAGGTTATTTGATTAATAAAATCTAATACTTCTTTCTGTTGCACTTCAGTCAAAAATTGGAGTTTTGTGATAAGTTCTGCCATTAAATTATCTTCTGTGTAGAAGTAAGCTACGGGAACTTCTAAAACTTCAGCTATTTTTGTAGCCATCAGAAGATCAGGCGCATACTTTCCTGTTTCATATTGATTCATTCGAGCACTAGCCGAAGCTTCATCAATACCCGCAAGTATTCCTAAACGTTCCTGAGAAAGCTTCTTCGCCTTACGAGCAGTTTTTAGACGCATTGAAAATACATTTGATTTTTTGCGTTCCATATATTTAATGATCAATTCAAAACTAAGATTTTCTTAGTTTTTTATTGATTAATTACTAAGGATTCCTTAGTATTTTCACCACTTAACTATTTAGTAGTGAATTTTCACTAAAAATCAGAGGGTAAAATGAATAAGCATTTTTTATTTTTAGTGGGTAGTTTTCTTGCAATGAATTTAGTCGGTTGTCAACATATCCAAACTGTTGCAGATAGTACGGCAAGTACAATATCGAAAGGCATAACTGCTTACGATGGATGGGTGAGCACAGGAACCCAACGCGTATGGGATGAAATGTTAAATAAAGACATACGAAATAAGTTTTTAGTTCTTTCAAGTCATTCAGATAATCATGTCATTATCTTAAATCAATCACTGATAAATGATAAATTCAAATTAGAAAAGCGGACAATGGGTTCAATTTATTTAGAAAAATATATCAATCACGCAGCAAATTTCAATGAAGCGAATCGAAAAATTAACAATGGTATTTATATTTCAGAAAAAGATTTAGCTTCAAAAATGTTTATTAAACAAGCTCTCGCTAAAGGCCATCAGGTTCGCATGTATAAAAACAACATTAATAGTGATCTAAATCGTGGATTAGTTCAATCCATTACAGAGTTTAATGGTGCTGCGAATCGTTATGATGTTGATCCTGCATTTGTAGAGTTTGATAAGGATGGGAGTCCTGTAGCGATGATGACTCGCTCATGGCAAACAATTTCAGCGATTGGCGTCGATAGTCGTATTTACACTAATATTTATTTTGCTCAAGATGCATTGCGTTGGTTTGAAAATAATTTCTCAAACCGCTACTTAGAAGATTCTTTAATTCGTACTATTTGTTAATTTTAAAAATATAAGTGGAAATTCTGATGAAAAAATTACTATTACTTAGTTTATTAAGTGCTGTTGGAACGAGTGCTTTTGCGGCATCGAAATGTTCTATTACATATACTAGTGCTGCTCAATTAACCGCAATTATTCAGGGAACTAAATTTGAGTTTGATAATTACGATGCTGTTTGCCAACGCTTAAAAAATGCCAATGCCAGCGTTAACTTAAGACATTATTCAGCTATTAATGAACGACAAACGACTGCTGTGGTAATGGCTTCGGTAGAAGATATAAACTTGCCAGTTCTTTCTAATACATATAGTTCTTCTATGTGGTCTAGTCCAGAACGAACAACCAACAAAGAAGAAGAACTATTAATGTTGGCAGTGAATGAAGCATTGAATGGTATTAGTCAATCACACATTAATGGCCTTAATGAAAACCGTAAAAAACTTGGCGTTAAAACCTACCCAGTTTCGACCAATATGAATAAAAAATAATAAAAGGAAAATCTAGCATGATTAAATCTAATTTTTTACATATTGTTTTTTTGACTCTTTTACTGGGAAGTGGTTGCAGTAAAAATGACCAGACGAATGTTGAGGGAGATAGCTCATCATCTCATAGTAGAACTAGCGTGAATAATGATCCGAACGCTAAATTTACAGCACAACAAACCAGTGTAAATTCATTTGAAAGCAGCAATACTTATAATAATTATGGTTTTGCATACCGTTATGAAAGTCGAAGTGGTGATGGGGAAGAATATTTTTATAAATCTATTCAAGAGTTTGTGAGTAATGATGTAACAAACCAAAGGAATATATTAGCAGAGTCATGGGTTGAAATTCCTAAGGAAGAATATGCCCAGACTAAACAGCATTATGATCAAACCCGAGAAATTATAGATTTACATCCCGAAATATTACAGTCGACTCCAATATATAAAAAATTTCTACAATTTTTAGAAGAGCAGCAAGTTAGACAGGCTCAATTCGAAAAAGAACGTGCAGATTTTAAGGCTGAGTTTGAACAAAAAAGAGCTGATTTTGATGCTGAATTTAATCGAAAACGTGCAGAATTTGATAAGAATTGGGATGAATCGACTCAACCTTCTGCAAAATCAAAAAATCTAAATACAGTTCATAAAGATGCGCTTGATGATGTTCAAATGACTGAATCTGGGCTATCCGACCATGACAGCCAACCTGAGAGTACTAGTGCTCAATAGCATTACTGCAATCAATCATTTTAAAAATAGGAAATAATTAATGCGTCAATTATGGGGTAATAGTCTTATTGTTGGTTCTATAGTGACTTCAATGTCAGTAATGGCCGCACCACAATTATTCAATGTAGAGCTAAAAGGTGCAACACGAGATCAAATTCGCTCAGCATTGCAAAATACCAATGTTAAAGTGATTCGTGAAGATAACAACTATTGGATAGATAAATACAATTCTAATGGTGTATTACAAGGTGCTACAGAATTAAATTTTGGATATACATCCAATGGAAAATTTGCATTTGCAGAATACAAGTTTCCAGTATTTATGGACTCAGGAAAAATTCTTGAAGTTGCAAATTTAGTTTCATCAAAGTATGGACAACCAAGTCAACGGTCAGGCAACCCAAATCTTGGGGATGCAAGTTATACGTGGAATTTCAAAAATGGAATGAGCATAACGGCATACCGTGGCTGGCCTGATACTACAACTTTTTTACAGTTCAAAGATAAAACAAACTACTCAAAAATGAATAATGAAATTGAAGTTGAAAAAAAGCGCCAATTTCAACAAAAATCTCAGCAACAGAGGTCAGCTTTTTAAAAAAGCTAATACAATTAATATCAGTAACACGTATATTTAATTTAGCGTGTTACTTCTGTATATAAAATATTTTTTACTTTTCTTAATCTTGACTTTTTAAAATTGGAATAATTATGAAAAACAATAAAATTAAAGAATTGTTTTCTGAGGCTAAGTTAAATGCAAGTCAAGATAATAAAAAAAATATTGAGTATAGTAATAAAATTAAAGAATATTTTATTAAAAACTACAAAGATTATCCTGAGATTTTGTCAATCTACTTTGATGAAATGTACGTAAAAAAATTAATAAATATTGATAACAATCTAGACTTTGTACATCGTATTCTTAGTAATTCAATATTTTTTACATATTTTAAAGAAAGCAATTTAAATACATTTGATTTAGTGAAAATCTTAACTATTTACAACAATTCTTCAAAATATTTCATTGATAATTTGACGAAAGAAGAAAAATTAATGAATGAAAATTTAAGTAAAATTCAAGATAGTTATAATGTTTTTCTGAATAACTCAAAAAAAATTTTTAACTTTGAACAGTGGTTTAATGAAAAATCAATTGATGCATTAGGTTGTATTTTTAAGGAGTTTCCTCTTGATGAATTAGAAATAAAAGAGGAGGATTTATTGAATACAGTGTTAGATGAAAAAATAAAATCACTTGTTAATTTATCATTGGTCTTTGAAAATTACTACAAAGATATTTGTAATATTTATGAAAATAAGAGAAGTATTAACTTAAAAGAAAAAAATAAAAATATGAATTATTTTGTTAGAGAATTAATAAATATATTTAATAATTTAAACTCAAAAAGAATTCCAAATAAAATAATAATAGAATTAGTGTATGTCATATTTGAATTGCAAATTGATGATAGAAATCTAAGAAATATAATAAAATGTGCTAATACACATCCATCAAATACTGGTTATACAGTGCAATTTATAACACGACAAAATAATGAACTAGAAATAGGATATATAAAGACTAATAAGTGCTTATAATATCTATTTATTTTTGTCAAGGGTGTCTAGCCCTGAATTTTTAGTCCCATTAGTATCAGTGCTGAATGTCCAGCTTTGTTCAATTATGTGCATATCAATTTCAGAACAGAATTGAGTTATGCATATGTATGAAGTTCATCACCTTCAGCATCTCTCACAATGTTCTCTTAACAATGTGAGATGATAAAATGTTGATTAAAATTAAAGATGTTTGCCGTATTCTAAAAATTAGTAGAAATACGCTATATAACTTGCAACAAAAAGATTCTTCATTTCCAAAGCCAATAAAATTTGGAGAGAAAAAACAAGCTCGCATTTTTTATCGTGAAAATGAAATAAAAAATTGGGTGTTGAGTTTGAATTCTCAGCTGGAGGAAAGTAATGACTGCAAGTAAAAAGATTAAGCTTTTACAAATGAAATCTGTAAAAAATGAGAATACACAATGGTTGTGGAAAGATTGGTTACCATTAGGTAAATTAACTTTACTTGCGGGGCCAGCTGGTGTTGGTAAAACAACCTTATTGATGGATATTGCAGCGAAAGTTTCTAATGGTGAAGTGCTACCTTTTGAATCTATGTATTCTCAGATGTGTAGTGTTATTATTTATTCAACAGAAGATGATATTGAAACAACCCTGAATCCGAGATTAGCTGCATGTGATGCGAATACGTCTAATATATACTATATTACCGGAACTCAAAAAAAGGATGATAAAATAGATTATTTTGATCCTACTCAAGATTTTAAATTAATAGAAGAGTGTTTAATTGAAGATTCAAATATTAAATTAATTATAATTGATCCAATAGTTTCTGTTATATCAGGTGATATGCATAAATCAAATGAAGTTCGGAAGTCTTTAGCTATATTTATTGAAATTGCTAAAAAATATAATTGTGCAATTGTCGGTATAACACATTTTTCTAAAAGTAATTTACCTAATATTTCTCCCGTTGATAAGATTATTGGTTCTCAAGCATTTACTGCATTTGCAAGAATGGTATGGGTCATTTTGGTAATTAATGGAAAAAAGATTTTAGTGAGAGCAAAAAGTAATCTTACAAAATTAAAAGGTGCATTTGTCTATGAAATTGAAGACGCTATAGTTGACGAAAATATTAATACAACTCGTGCGAAATGGAATGAATATCTTGATAATGATTATGATGAACTTCTAAAATATGAATCAAAAGGAAATGTAATAGAGCAAGATTCTACTATTTCTCGTACTCAAATTTTAATATTAGATTATTTGAGCCAAGAAGAAGTAATAGAGTCTAAAAAACTTGAGAAATTTATTATTGATACAAACAATATAAGTCAAAGTACATATCGTAGAGCAATCAAACTTTTAAAAGGTGAAAGTAAGATTGAATCTATCAAAAAAAAGGAATGGTTTTGGAAGTTAGTTGCTGAATAAGTTGAATTTATTTAATTAAACTATTGATTTTAAAAGGTTTTAACTTATTCATGTGTTGTGTGTGATTAAGTTAAAATATTTAAATATCAGATAGTTATAAAACTTATTCAAGATATTCATGGTTTTGAAGGCAAGATATTACAAAAAATTACATATAATTTTCTATGTATCCGACTTTGTATCACTTTATTCTTCTAAAAATAAATCATTTATATTTCAGTCTTATACATGGAAGTATGGTAACGTGTGGGCCCACCATATAAAACAACCACTTAGGTGCATTAATCCTAGGTGGTTTTTTATTGGCTATTTTTATATAAACATTTTGAATTCAAGTATTAGTCGTTTCTGCTTATTTAAAAAAAGATTCGAAATTTTCATTTAAGCAATCCTTTCTAATCTTCATCATTCTCAGAATCACGACCTAATTTATCTTTGCTTTAGATTTTCCTGTCAAATCTTATTTTCAGGCATTTTCTATGATAACTGTAACAAATTCTTTGCCTAAACTTGCAGCTATAGATTCAAATGATATGAGTCAAGCCATCATGACTGATCGTGCCCCATTGTTTCTATACCCTCCTACAGAAACCTATACTGTAATCACTTAGCCTCACTACTCACAAAAATATGGCTAAGTTAAGCATTGAATAACTGTGAACATAACATCCAACACGCTATATATGACTAGTAAGTATAAATTTTAAGCATCCAAACATGATGCTCTAACAAAGTATCTCATTTAGAATAAGAGCTATTAACGATTATAGATGATTGAAAATTAAATTTTTAAGTCAATCAAGCTATTTATAGCTAGCATCAAAAATCAGTGCATTTATACATTATTACGGCTTTGTTGCATAAATATGTAAGCATCTGATTTAAATAAATTTAATTTTGGATCAAAAAATAATCAAAACTTTTAAAATCATATAGTTATGAAATCTTTGTGCAACAAAGCCCATTATTACCACTAAATACTGATTTCCTTTTTCTTACGAAACTCAATGAAAAATTCAACAACCGACCACAGAACAACCAAACCGAAAAGGACAAATGCCCATAAAAAAGTCGAAAGATAAGCCATTTTAACAATCCTGAGCTTTGTTAAACCAAAGTTAAAGTGTGAAAATGCACACTTTAATCTTAGACCAAAGTCTAATCTGTCATTTAGATTATGAATAGTGGTATTTTCATTTTCAGCATATTTATTTTCTATTTGATTAGATTTAAAACATCTTAGTATTCAATTCTTGCCCTCTCCTTGTTCAACTGATGAGGATTCAAAACGATTCATAAAAGTAGCAAGTGCAATCAAGTAGGACTTGACTCAAAGCGTAAACAAGCAGACATTACCCTCTTTAAAAAACACTTGTATTTTTATGCTCATGTTAAAAAAATTCATTGGTGAGTCTGTGTTTAAACTCGCAGGCTGGAAATATCATGTACAACCAAACGTTTTGGAAGATAAGCAAGTCATTATTGGTTTTGAACATACTTCTATGTTGGATGCTGTCTTGTCACTGGCGATTTTTCAAATCTACGATATGAAAATCCATACTCTGATTAAAAAAGAATTATTTAAAGGGCCAATGAAGCCCATACTCGAAGCCATTGGTGGCATCGCGGTCGATCGCAAGTCAAATAAAGACATTGTGTCTCAAATGGTTGAGCACTTTACCCAAAATAAAAAATTCAATTTAGTGATTGCACCAGAAGCAACACGTGCCAAAACAGGTGAAGTACGCAAACCTATTCGTACTGGGTTTTGGCATATTGCTAAAGCAGCAAATGTGCCTATTGTACTGATGTACGCGAATTCAAAAACTAAGCAAGGCGGTATTTTTGGAAAAATCTACCCAACAGATCTAGATCATGACTTAGCGCTTATTAAAGCACTTTATAAAGAGCATGTTGGTTTAGATATTGAGATTAGAGGTGGATCAGGAAATTTGAACAACACTTATAAGTGATATTTTGCTCCCCAAATGATGTTATAAACATCAATATATGGAGTATTTTATGGCACGTAGACCAAGAAGAAATCATTCAAATGATTTTAAAGCTAAGGTAGCACTTGCTGCGATTAAAGCAGAAAAAACACTTGCTGAATTGAGTGCTGAATTTGATGTTCATCAAAACCAAATTATCGACTGGAAAAATCAACTGATTTCAGCTTCCTCGCAAGCTTTCGATCAATCAAAAGCTCCAACAGAACCACCCATCGATCTAAAAAAACTACATGCAAAAATCGGTGAGCAGGCATTAGAAATTGATTTTTTAGAAGGTGTGTTGAAGAAACTGGGCCGCTTCAACCACAAAAGTTAATCGATGACTCACTTCAGATTTCAGTATCTAAGCAAGCTCAGCTGCTGAAAGTCTCCCGTGGTTGTTATTACTATCGCCCAAAACCTGTGAGTGCATCAGATCTGAAGCTGATGCGCTGTATGGATGAGTTACATATGCAATACCCTTTTGCAGGTAGCCGTATGATGCGTGATTTGTTGAATCGTCAAGGACATCATATAGGACGACGTCATACACGTACTTTAATGAAGAAAATGGGCATTAATGCGTTATATTGCAAACCAAATTTAAGCCAGGCTAATCAAGCTCACCGCAAATATCCATATCTGCTCAAAGGATTGGCTATTCAGCGCAGTAATCAAGTGTGGTCTACGGATATAACGTATATCCCTATGGCAAAAGGCTTTGTTTATTTATGTGCTGTGATTGATTGGCATAGCCGCAAGGTACTTGCGCATAGAGTATCGATTAGTATGGAGGTTACATTTTGCATAGAAACATTAAATGAAGCTATTGAAAAATATGGTCGACCTGAAATATTTAATACAGACCAAGGCAGTCAGTTTACCAGTGATGCATTTATTGATGTATTGAAATCAAATGGCATTCAAATCAGTATGGATGGTAAAGGTCGATGGGTTGATAATGTGATGGTTGAACGATTATGGCGGAGCGTTAAATATGAAGAGGTGTATCTCAAAGCCTACAGCAATGTTTTGGATGCGAAGAAGCAATTAAACGCATATTTTGAATTTTATAATTTGAAACGACCTCATTCGAGTCTGGACAAAATGACTCCAGATGAGTTTTACTATGACCAGCTACCACAACAAAATAAGGTAGCTTAACTAGAGCAGAGTATCACTTATAAATAAGCTTTTAGTTGTTCAAACATGTGGGACCACCTCTATTCCAGAACCTAAAACTGCTGCACAATAAGATCGTTTAATTAACCTAAAAGAATCTGAAGACGTTATTCTTTTAGGTCTCTGTGGGTATTTCCCAACAGTTAATTTTTAAAGTGAACTTTCTTTATAAGGTAAATTTGAAATAACTGTATTTATTTCAAACAATTTTAATTCTTTTTTTGTTTGTTCAGGCGATTTTCAGAAAAACACCTACTTTCGCATAAAAAAGTGCTTATGGTAGAATTTGCACAATTTGATAGGCACAAAGCCAATCTACAAGGAGCATATTTCGCATGGCGGGTCATTCCAAGTGGGCCAATATTAAGCATCGTAAAGCAAAACAAGATGCTAGCCGTGGTAAACTTTTTACCAAATTTATTCGTGAATTAACAACTGCTGCAAAGCTTGGCGGTGGTGATGCTGCAAGCAACCCACGTCTTCGTGCAGTTGTAGAAAAAGCGCTTTCTGTAAATATGACACGTGACGTCATCAACCGTGCAATCCAACGTGGTGCTGGTGGCGAAGATAACGATGATTTAAAAGAAATTACTTACGAAGGTTATGGTGTTGGTGGTGTTGCAGTTATTGTGGAAACCATGACTGACAACTTAAACCGTACTGTACCAGATGTCCGTCACTGTTTCTCAAAAACAGATGGTAACTTAGGCACAAATGGTTCAGTTGCTTTCTTATTCACAAAACGTGGTGAGATCACTTTTGAAGATGTGTCTTTAGAAGATCAAATCATGGACGTAGCCCTTGAAGCAGGTGCTGAAGATATCGAAGTGGATGAAAATGAAATCTTAGTCATTACTACACCTGAATCTTTTGGTGACGTACAAGATGCTTTAACTGCTGCAGGTTTAAAATCGGACAATGCTGAAGTGGTCATGAGCCCTTCAACTAAAGCCGAAATCACCGATATCGATCAAGCCAAAAAAATTATGAAAATGATTGATATGCTGGAAGATTTAGATGATGTACAAAACGTTTATACCAACGTTGAGTTCTCTGATGCGGTGTTGGCAGAATTAGACGCCTAATCTTTGCTTGATCTAAATGCGCGCTCAAACATAACTTTGAGAGCGCATTTTTTATGACTGATTGAATACCTTTTCAATAAATTTTGCTTTTTTAAATCGATATTCATCTATCATTAAATATTGGCTGTCTTGCTTTAATTAGTTACACGCCGTCACTAATTTTTGATTTTCCAACAAACAATCACGAACTATCAGAAAACTTTACCACCGAGCGTTTTTCACGACCAATTGAATAGTAACATCATCCTGCTGTAGCACCTCTAACATACACAGCTCATGTGTTCTTCAGGTACTAGGGCTAAAATTATGGCTGATAATATGCAAACTTTTGAAAGTAGGAAACCTACTACTCATTAGACTCATACAAGTTCAGCGTGACTTAGACTTTGCTCAACAAACCACTACAGTTAAAAACGTTATATTCTTTAATCACAAAGCTTGAGTGGAGTGCCACTACATGTTCGATTTTACCAATGCGTTTGAGTAAAATATCACTATAGTTTTCCATATCTCTTGCCACAACTTCAACAATAAAATCTGCTGACTGCCCTGTCACTAAAAAGGCATTGGTCACTTCAGGAATATTTTCTAGCTCTTCTAAAAACTTGGAAAAAGTGTCGGTATCATGTTTACTCAAAGATACTTGGAGTAAAACATGTAGACTAAACCCGAGTTTTTGATAGTTAATATCTCGCTTAACTTTAGTCATAATCGCATTATCAATCAGATGCTTAATACGACGATGCACCGAACTGACCGATAAATTAATACGCTCTGATAATTCGTTTAGATTGATATCTTCATTACTTAAAATTTCTAAAATTTGCTTATCAAAACGATCTAATTCCATTATTTAACTCTCATGACAACTTATGTTTATAGGTGTTTATTTCATATTAAGCATTTCAAATGAAAGATAAAGCTTATTTGCATTTTTTTCATATATTTTCAGATTAATAAAAAGATATCAGCTTTTTCAGACCAAGAGTGCCATGATCTTTTACAAAGTTATAAATAGACTGAGAAAATTTCTATTCAGTTTCTCAAAATAATTATATAGGACTTACGCATTGACGGATTCAAAAAAGTATTAAAATACTTTATAAAGTATCTGTGATCAGACGAATTAAACATGCTTCTACAGCAACTTGTACTCTACCCATTTATATGGGCTTTCTCATGACAGAACCGAACTCTATTAGCTGCACACAACTTGCCGAGACTTATAACATCTCGCATGATAGTGTAAATCGCTTTCTAGAGCGTGAAGACTACACACCTCACGACCTATATCAAGAAGCAATTCAACATATTGATAATAATAAACTTATAGTCAGTATTGATGATACTGTTTTAGATAAACCGTATAGTCAGCATATGGACTTGGTTAGCTATTTTTGGTCAGGCAAACACCACCGATCCGTCAAGGGTATTAATCTCATTACCTTGTATGCGACAGATCAAAATGGTCAAAATATTCCAATTAATTTCCGAATTTATGACAAATCTGAAAGTAAAACCAAGAATGATTACTTTATGGATATGTTAAGTGAAGTACTCAGTTGGGGTGCAAAGATTCAATTTATTACAGGTGATAGTTGGTATTCATCGACTGGAAATCTAAAAACCATAAGAAAATATGGTATTCGATTTATGTTTGGTATCGACTGTAACCGTAAGGTTTCCCCAGAAAAAGGACAATGGTTTCAACTGCGTTTATTGCCGAATTTCCATCAGGGTCAAGTGGTCTGGCTCAAAGATTTTGGCTTTGTACAATTATTTAAGACTCAGTTAAAAGAACAGCAGAGGTTTTATATTGTGCATCAAGATGAAGATGATTTATTGTCCTTTGAGGGTTTTCATGAATTACATTCAAGTCATTGGAAAATAGAGCAATATCACCGGGTGATTAAACAGGTTTGTCATATTGAAAAGTTTCAAGTAAGACGATCTAAACTGATTTTGAATCATATTTTTTCAGCCTTGATGGCCTACGTTGAGATACAAAAGAACCAGTTTGAGCGGATCTTTGAAAATATATATCGTTGGCAGAAGAAATTATTTAGACCAATTATCAAAAACTTCATTGATGACTTTATTCTCGATAAAAATCATCTGCTACCACAGAGAATCTATAAGTAATAGTGCGTAAGTCCTATTATATTGAAAATACAAGAAAGGCAAAGGCTGTCTGTATCACACCTTTGCCTAGTTTGGCTTGAGCTTATTTTAAACGCCGCGCCAGTCGACTCGAGCATTGCGCTCGGTTTGATAGACTCTTAAAACATACTGCCCCAAGGGTAAATTGGTTAAATAGGTTTTATAAGCACTAAATTCTTCAGATAGACTTTCCTCATGGTCTTTTTCCCAAGGTGTCCCTTTAATCTCCAGCACAGGTGCTAACATCGAACACACAGCAATATCCGCCAAACCTAAACGATCCCCGACAAAGTAACGTCCATGATTAGCAATTAACTTCTCATTCAATACTTCAATTAAACGCTGCATTTCGGCTTTGGAATGCTCTATTTTCTCTGCATTCAACTCATAACCTTTTGACATCAAAGTTTTCATTAACGGTTTGGTGTATTTTTCAAATTTACGTAAATAGCCCTTTTCACCCAACATAATTTGTAGCGATTGGTCATTATCGGATAAAGCATGTGCCAACCCCCAACGGCGAACGTGTAGCCCTAAATCATTGGCTAGAGCATTAACATCTAAAGCCTCTTTACGAAGCTGTGCTTCATTACGTAACAGTCGATGTTCTGGATAACGCTCATCCAGATATAACGCAATCTCGGTGGTATCTGCGACCCATTTGTCTTGATCACGTAAAATAGGCAATTTATTCTGCCCTGTCTTTAACTGCGCAAACGCCCGATGAACCCCAGGCACTACATTTTGCGCGACAAAATCTAGCTCTTTATGATCGAGCAACCAGCGAGCTTTCTCACAAAAATGAGATAAAGGAAACTGGTATAAAGTTCTCATAAATGCTCCACACTTATTTTTCTATTTTGGCTTTTTAGCAAAGCCATCTATTTCAGTTGGATACTTTAGTCACTGTATTTAAGATTTACAATGTACTTTTTACCCAAAACTGCCCAGAAAATGTTCAACAGCCTTTATCAAATTTATACGTATTTTTCTCTACAATATCTCAAATCTGAATAAGTAAAAATTTAACGACCTTGCTTAGACTGTAACTAAAATACATATTTTATATTTTTCAAATATTTAGAATATTCATCAAATGATTAAACTTAGCACATTTTATTTTTAACTTTTTAGCTGCTAAGCAATTCAAAATCCTTCATTTAATCATTCAAACAATCCCAAGTAGCGTATAGAGATTAAGTAAAGGTGCTTTTATGTCTCATACTCTCTCTAAAAATATTCACGTGATACAAAATGATCAGGATGCGATTAATGCAGCCTATCATGTCGCTGACTTTGCCTTAGAAGGTCGAGATCAACGTGATCAGAACCGTCAGCTTCCATTTGCTGAAATCGAATTATTCAGCAAAAAAGGCTTAGGCGGTATTCGTATTCCTCAAGCTTTTGGAGGCGCATTTGTTTCCAATAAAACTTTAGCTCAGGTTTTTCGCATTATTAATAAAGCCGACTCAAGTGTCGGTCAAATTCCACAAAACCAAATTGCGCTACTCAACATGATTGATATTTTAGGTAGCGAACAACAAAAACAGTTTATTTTTAATGAAATATTAAACGGCAAACGCCTTGCCAATGGTGGCCCCGAACGAAATACCAAAGACACTAAAACATTAAATACGACATTAAGCATTGAAAATGGTCGTTACTATGTCGATGGTGAAAAGTTCTATTCTACAGGCAGTAGCTTTGCCCATTGGTTAGCCATTAAAGCCATTCACCCTGAAGGTTATGTGGTACTGACGCTTATTGATGTCACAGCACAAGGTGTCGAAGTCATTGATAACTGGAACGGTTTTGGTCAGCGTACAACCTCAAGTGGCACAGTAAAATTACAACGGGTTGAAGTCGATCCACTCCTTATCTTTGATGAGCGGAAACTAGCTGAGGACGTTACTTATCGCGGTGCCTTCTCTCAGCTAATGCAAGTCGCGATTGATGTGGGTATTGCAGAAGCTGCGTTTGAAGACACATTGTCAGCGGTTAAAAAAGCCCGACCGATTGTCGATGCGCAGGTTGAGAAAGCCAGTTTTGAACATTACACCTTACAAGAAGTCGGCAAATCTGCAGTGCTGCTGGATGCCGCTATCCTACTGCTCGACGAAGCAGCCGAATATTTAGATGAACTTGACCAACTGAGCGTTGTCAGTGCGGAACAAGCAGCTCAAGCCTCCATTTTAGTCGCCGAAGCCAAGGTCTATGCCAATGATGCTGCACTACAAATTTCTGAAAAACTCCTAGAGCTTGGTGGGAGTCGTTCGAGCCTAAGCCAACATAACTTAGATCAACATTGGCGCAATGCACGCGTACATACCTTACACGACCCGATCCGCTGGAAGCTGCATGCACTGGGTAACTACTATTTAAATAATACTTTCCCTGCCCGCCACGCTTGGATTTAAGGAGAGCATCATGACTTCATTTCAACCCATTCTTCCTCTTCAATCCCAAGACACGGCGTATGCACATATTATTCAAAGTGATGCTGAAGCCTTAGAAATTGCCAAAAATTTGGCTGAGGAGTTTAAACAGCAGGCTATCCAACGCGATGCTGAACGAATTTTGCCTTTTGAGGAAATTGAAGCCTATAGCCAATCTGGGCTCTGGGCGATTACTGTACCGAAGGAATTCGGAGGTGCAGATGTTTCAAGCTATACGGTCGCGCAAATTATCGCACTAATGAGTGGCGTAGATGGTTCGATTGGACAAATTCCCCAGAACCATTTCTATGCCTTAGAGGTTTTACGTAACAACGGCACTGAACAACAAAAGCGTAAACTCTATGCAGAAGTGCTAAAAGGTGCACGTTTTGGTAATGCCTTGGCAGAGTTTAAAACTAAAAACGCAACACAAAAACAAACTGCACTCAGCCAAACTGAACAAGGCTATGTGGTCAATGGTGAAAAGTTTTATTGCACAGGCAGTCTGTTTGCAGACCGCATCCCCACTTTAGTCAAAGATGCCGATGACAAAGAGTTTCTTGTCTTTATCCCACGGAGTAGCCAAGGACTCGAACTGATAGATGATTGGTCTGGTTTTGGTCAACGCACCACAGGCAGCGGTACAGTCAAATTCAATCATGTTGCTGTAGATGCAGAAGATATTGTTCTTTTCGATACCGCTTTTTCTAGACCGACTCTGGTTGGGCCTTTTGCGCAAATTATGCATGCTGCAATTGAAACGGGTATCGCGCGTGCTGCTTTTGAGGAAACACTGGTTCGTGTGCGTCAGGCTCGGCCATGGATTGACTCTGCTGTTGAACAGGCAACTGATGACCCTTTAACACAGTTTGAACTAGGACGCGTGGTTGCCGATGTGCGTGCCAGTGAAGTCCTACTCAAACAAGCGGCTCGTTCAATCGATGCAGCACGTCCCCAACCAACCATAGAGAACATTGCAAAAGCTTCTCTCGATGTAGCGAAAGTTCGTGCACATAGCACAGAAACCGCATTAAAAACCGCTTCGAAATTGATTGAACTGGCAGGCAGTCGTGGTAGTCAGCGTGAAGATGGCCTAGACCGTTTTTGGCGTAATGCCCGTGTTCACACGCTACATGATGCGTCACGTTGGAAATATTACTTCATTGCCAATTATCTTCTTAACGGTGTACTTCCGCCACGCAGAGGGACATTGTAATGACACTATCATCTCAAAATAAAAACACGAAACAAATCATCCTGAATGCCTTTGATATGAATAGCGTAGGTCATATCAATCATGGTTTGTGGACACACCCACGCGATGAGTCGCATCGTTTTAATGAGCTCAGCTATTGGACCGATTTGGCGCAAACTTTAGAGCAAGGTTTATTTGATGGTTTGTTTATCGCCGACATTACGGGTGTCTACGATGTTTATCAAAATGGTCTGGATTTAACCCTAAAAGAGTCAATTCAACTTCCAAGCCATGACCCAAGTACACTCGTTTCTGCAATGGCTGCCGTTACACAGCACTTAGGGTTTGGCGTCACTGTGAACTTGAGCTATGAGTCGCCTTATCAGTTTGCACGGCGCTTTGCAAGCCTTGACCATTTAACCCACGGTCGTATTGGTTGGAACATTGTCACGGGCTACTTAGACAGCGCAGAACGATTAATTGGTCAAAAAGGTTTAAAAGATCACGACTTACGTTATGAGCAAGCTGAAGAGTTTCTCGAACTTTGCTATAAATTTTGGGAAGGTTCTTGGGAAGACGATGCCGTCCAAAAAGATAAGTTAAACCGTGTCTTTACCGACCCTTCAAAAGTTCACGCCATACAGCATCAAGGCAAATTTTTCCAAAGCCAGGGCGTTTTTCAAGTTTCTCCATCTATTCAGCGGACGCCTATACTTTATCAAGCGGGCGCTTCAAGTAAAGGCTTAGCTTTCGCAACTCAGCATGCTGAAGCCATGTTTATTGGTGCTGACACGCCTGAAAAACTGAAACAGCAAGTCGATAAGATTCGTGCGCTTGCATTAAGCCATGGTCGTGATGAGCAAGCCATTAAACTCTTTGTCGGCATTAGTGTAGTGACTGCAGAAACGGATGAACTCGCACAAGAAAAACTCGCCGAATATATTCGCTATGCCAGTCCAGAAGCTGGTTTGGCGCATTTTTCAAGTTCAGTCGGAATTGACTTGGCACAGTTCACAGATGATGAAGCGATTCCTTACAAACAAACCAATAGCATTGCCTCGGTCAATCACAAATTTAAAGAGCAAAAAGTTACGCGAGCTGATTTGAAAGCCCAGCATGTACTCGGTGGACGCTATCCACTGATCGTCGGGAGTGGAAAAACTGTAGCAGAGAAACTCATTCAGCTCTTAGATGAAACTGGCGTAGACGGCTTTAATCTCACACGAACCGTTGCCCCAGAGTCACATCAAGACTTTATTCGTTGGGTCATCCCAGAATTACAAGAGCGTGGACGTTATAAAACCGCCTATGAAACAGGTAGTTTACGCCACAAATTATTCGCTCAAGGTGACCGACTGGCCGCAGACCACCCAGTACAGCAGTATCGATGTCAAAGCTCGAGCTCTCATCCTAAAACACAGCAAAAACAAACCGCATAAATTTTAAAATACGAGAAATATCATGGCTCAAACTGCAAAAACAAAATTTACCGTTATTGGGGTAATTGTCGCCGCCATCGTCATTGCACTGGTGGCGTGGTCTTATCATAAAAAATCGAGCAACACTGAACTGGTGATTGGGATCAGCCCACCCTTTGCCAATCCGTTAAAGGTGGCTGTGGAAGAAGCAAAACAGCAAGGCATCAACGTCAAACTGGTCGAGTTTTCGGATTGGAATACCCCCAATATCACGCTCAACCATGGTGATATTGATGCCAACTATTTTCAGCATCAGCCCTTCTTAGATAACGCCATCAAAGAAACCCAATTTAAACTCAAAGCACTGGATAAAGGCGTCACCACACACGTCGGTTTATATTCAAAAAAATATGACTCGATTGCTGCGATTCCTGAAAATGCACGTACAGTTATTCCAAATGATCCAGTAAATCAAGGTCGTGCGCTTTTACTGTTACAACAGGCTAAATTGATTAGCTTAAAAGATCCAAACAATCACCTATCCAACCTGCAAGATATTGTCAGCAATCCTAAAAAGCTCCAGTTTATTGAAGTTGAAGGTCCACAAACTGCGCGTGCCGTTGATGATGCTGACTTGGTCTTTAGCTATCCACATTATTTACGTCTTGCAAAAACCATCGACCCAAATGATGCACTGATCTTAGATGACAACACCAATACCCTGTATTCGATTTTATTTGTGGTGCGTGACGACTACCAACAGCAACATCCAGAGAAAGCGGCACAACTTGAAAAGTTCATCAAGATTTATCAAACATCTGACAAAGTTAAACAGACTTTGAATAGTGAAATTGGTGAAAAACTTTGGTTCCCTGGTTGGAAGTGAGTATAAGCAATGACGCAATCTTTCATTCAAAATCGAAAAAAATGGCTGATTGGCTTAAGCATCATCGTGGCATTTTTTTCTCTAGCGGGTTACCGCTATAGCAAAAGCCATGCGCAAGATGATGTCTTAACGATTGGTATTAGCCCACCTTATGCCGAACTGCTGCAAAGCGTGGCAGATGATGTAAAAAAGCAAGGCATTCAAGTCAAACTGGTTGAATTCTCTGACTGGCATGCGCCAAATGTTGCTGTGCAAAATGGTGACATTGATGCCAATTTTTTTCAACAAAGTGTCTTTCTACGCAATGCGATTCGCGAAACAAATTATGATCTGCATGCATTCGCCACAGGAACAGGAAGTCATGTCGGACTGTATTCAAAAAAATATAAGTCCTTAGATTCACTACCAACTCAAGCACGTGTGGTCATCCCCAATGACCCTGTAAACTCGGCACGTGCTCTAATTTTACTGCATCGTGCAGGTTTGATTCAGCTCAAAGACCTCAACAATGAACTATCTACTGTACAAGATATTGTGAGCAATCCTAAACAGCTTCAGTTTATTGAAGTAGAAGGCCCACAAACTGCTCATGCGTTTAATGATGCCGATTTAATTTTTGGCTTCCCGCATTATTTAAAAATGGCCAAAGTCACAGATCCGCATCATGCCCTTTTTCTTGATCCTATAGACAAGAAATACGCCATTTTATTTGTGACACGTGAAGACTATCCAGATCAAAACCAGAAACTTGCGACCTTTGTGCAAGCATTCCAAAACTCAAAACACGTTCAAGAAATTTTAGACCGTGATTTTGGCCAAGGTCTGTGGTTTGAAGGCTGGAAATAAGGAGAAAAAGAATGGTCAGCTTTGGTTCTCATGTGGATTTTTCAATTCCACATATCAAAATTCGTAACTTAAACAAACATTATGCAGTACAAGGTCAAACTGTACATGCACTCAAAAATATTGACCTAGACATCCCGACAGGGAAAGTGTTTGGCATTATTGGCAAAAGTGGTGCAGGTAAATCTTCCCTGCTCCGCACCTTAAATGGTTTAGAAAGTATCAGTGAAGGTCATATCCATATTCATCAGCAAGACTTGGCAGCATTGAACCACGCTGAGCTGATTCAGCTCCGCCAACGCATTGGTATGATTTTCCAGCATTTCAATTTAATGTCTGCCAAAACAGTCTATGAATATGTTGCACTGCCCCTCAAAGCGGCCAATTATCCTAAACAAAACATCGAACAACGTGTCAATGAAGTTTTACAGTTGGTTGGGCTAAGCGATAAGTCACAGCATTACTCATCACAACTGTCTGGTGGTCAAAAGCAACGCGTGGGCATTGCCCGTGCATTGGTTCACCATCCTGAAATTTTACTCTGTGATGAAGCGACATCTGCGCTCGATCCAGAAAGCACCTCTGTAGTGTTGTCCCTACTCAAAGAGATTAATCAAAAGCTGGGTATCACCATTGTATTGATTACCCATGAAATGCAAGTGATTCGGGAAATCTGCGATCAGGTCGTGGTCATTGATGGTGGTGAAATTGTGGAATCAGGCGAAGTTTGGTCGGTGTTCTCTCACCCCCAACAAGGCATTACGCAAGAACTACTAAATCTAGAACAACTCGATTTGCCTTTTCGTTTAAATGCTGAACCTACGCAGCTCGATACACATGCCATTTTCAAAATTCGCTCGACGTCAGATGCGCATCATCCTCCTGACTTAAAACAGATTTTGGAGCACTTTCCACAAACTGTGCATTTGTATCAAAGTCAGGTCGACACCATCCAAAACCATTTAATTGGAACATTGGTTATTGCTGTCCCCACACTAGGCTTAGAAATTCAATCGCTACTACAAAAACTAAAAGCGCATGTGACACATGTAGAGGTACTTGGCTATGCACGACCAACTCATTGATTTATTACTGACAGGCACCATCGATACCTTAATCATGGTCGGCGCATCCGCATTTTTTGCCTTGCTCATTGGTCTTCCAATGGCAGTGGTTCTAGTCAGCACCTCTGAGCATGGCATTTATCCCTCTAAAAGTATTAACCATAGCTTAGGCTGGTTAGTGAATATCACTCGTTCCGTTCCCTTCCTGATTTTGATGGTGGCCCTGATTCCACTCACACGTTGGATTGTAGGCACCAGTTATGGTGTTTGGGCAGCAGTTGTCCCTTTAACCTTGGCTGCAACACCTTTTTTTGCACGAATTGCAGAAGTCAGTTTACGCGAAGTGGATCAAGGGTTGATTGAGGCTGCACAAGCCATAGGCTGTAACCGTACTCAAATCATTTGGCATGTATTGTTACCTGAAGCTCTTCCTGGAATTGTCGCAGGTTTTACCGTAACCATTGTGACCATGATTAACTCCTCTGCCATTGCAGGCGCAATTGGTGCTGGAGGTTTAGGTGATATCGCCTATCGTTATGGTTATCAGCGTTTTGATATGCAGATCATGTTGGCCGTGATTGTCGTGCTCGTGATTTTGGTGATGTGTGTGCAAGCGATTGGAGACAATCTGGCAACTCAACTCGATAAGAGGAAAGTTTAATCCCATCTCCACATAAAGTAGAGCACTATACTGTCCACTTAAGTTTTTTAGCCCCTCCTTTTTCTAAGGAGGGTGTTTCAGTATGAAATTCACTACCCAGTTATAATCACCTTTGCTTTATGACAGCAATCTAATCAACTGAATCAACATTGTTTTTCTTTCAAATTCACATAGAAAATATAGCTCTCAATATACAGATAGAAATGAATAAGCTATAACGTATACTCAAGCCTAAATAAGAATAACCATCTCAATATGCATCATTCCTCCTAAAATTAAAGTACTCGCTTTCGACATCTTTGGAACTGTCGTGGACTGGCATTATTCAATCGTTCAAGAAGTGGAACATCTAGCCTTGAACATCGATGCCAACCAATTTGCATTAGACTGGCGAGCAGGCTATCGACCTGCAATGGATCAGGTTTTGTCAGGTCAGCAGCCGTGGACCTCCATTGATGATATTCACCGTCTCATTTTGGATGAGCTTTTAGCGAAATATCAAATCTCCACACTGACCGAAGCTCAAAAAATGGATTTAAACTTTATTTGGCATCGTCTCAACCCTTGGCCAGATACAGTCGCAGCACTCAATCAATTAAAACAAGATTATATTATTTGCACCCTTTCAAATGGCAACATTCACTTATTGATCGATCTCGCAAAGTACGCAAAATTGCCTTGGGACACTATTTTCTCTGCTGAAAATTTCAAAGCCTACAAACCTTCTCCCCAAACCTATTTAGGTGTCGCAGACTTACTCAATGTTGTACCGAGTCAAGTGATGATGGTTGCCACCCATCAAGATGACCTTGCCGCAGCGCGTAGCTGTGGACTTCTGACGGCGTATATTGAACGCCCCTTTGAGTATGGTTCAGCTCAATTGAAAGACTCTAGTTCTTGCATAGACAATAATCTACATGCAACTGACCTCTTAAATCTGGTTTCTTTATTAAAAGAAAAGGCTCGTATATAGGGCTTAAATGAGGAAGTTCTGCCCACAACATGATTTACAACTTTGATTCTTCGTCCCTGAGACCTGACTTTGTCATGGCTTTCATGTAAAATCACTGGCAATTTTTATATAACACGTTGTGAGTTATTTCATGGGTTTTAATTGCGGTATTGTCGGCTTGCCGAACGTTGGTAAATCTACACTTTTCAATGCATTGACTAAAGCTGCTATTGCTGCTGAAAACTTCCCATTCTGTACCATTGAACCAAACACAGGCATCGTTCCTGTGCCAGATCCACGTTTAGACAAACTTACCGCGATTGTAAAACCTCAACGTGTCATTCCAACAACGATGGAATTTGTAGACATCGCAGGTTTAGTTGCGGGTGCATCTAAAGGTGAAGGCTTGGGGAACCAATTCCTTGCAAACATCCGTGAAACGGATGCGATTGCTCACGTTGTACGTTGTTTTGAAGATGAAAACGTTATCCATGTAAATGGTAAAATTGACCCGCTTGATGACATCGCAACCATCAACACGGAACTTGCACTTGCTGACTTAGAAACTGTGACAAAAACAGTGACTCGTTTAGCAAAATCTGCAAAAGGTGGTGACAAAGAAGCGCTTGCAACCAAAGCGGTTTTAGACAAAATTTTACCTTTACTTGATGAAGGCAAACCTGCTCGTGCAGCTGACCTAGACGACGACGAACGTAAACTGGTTCGTGGTTTTGGTTTAATGACTTTAAAACCAACCATGTATATTGCGAACGTTGCTGAAGATGGTTTTGAAAACAACCCGCATTTAGATGCTGTGAAAAAACTTGCAGCTGAAGAAAATGCAATCGTGGTTCCGCTTTGCAACCAAATCGAAGCTGAAATTTCACTGCTTGAAGATGAAGACCGTGCTGAGTTCCTTGAAGCTTTAGGCATGGAAGAACCAGGTCTAAACGTGGTAATTCGCGCAGGTTACGGTCTTTTAGGTTTACAGACTTACTTCACGGCGGGTGTACAAGAAGTTCGTGCTTGGACCGTTAAAGTGGGTGCAACTGCACCACAAGCAGCCGGTGTAATCCACACTGACTTCGAAAAAGGCTTTATCCGTGCTGAATGTGTTGCTTATAACGACTTCGTTCAATACAACGGTGAAGCAGGCGCGAAAGAAGCAGGTAAATGGCGTTTAGAAGGTAAAACGTACATCGTTCAAGACGGTGATGTTCTACACTTCCGCTTTAACGTATAAGTCGTTCCGAATATAAAAAAACCCGATACCCATCGGGTTTTTTTATAAGCTTAAACCAAGCTTAAAAACAGCATTAAATAACATATGAACACCTGATCCGTTTGGATCTCACACAATATTATCACTTCTATTCTTTCGTATTATCGCTAATTTAATCACAGGCACTAATGCCTTCATTGAACAAACGAAAATGAAAAAGATCAGCACATTTATTGCAGCAGGTTTATTCACAACGCTTAGCGCTACAGCATTTGCATGCCCACAAGGAGCAACACTGTCGGGTGGTACAGGTGCAAATCATAAAGGTGGTAAGTGCGTCGCAACCATGAACGTGACGAAACATGATCAGGCAATGAAACAAGCCAAAACGGCCAAACACGATCAAGCCATGAAACAGGATAAAATGGTGAAACATGATTCAATGAAAGCCAATGATGTGACCAATAAATCCCATAAAGATGCTCATGCTTCAAACCCGAATACACCCAAAGCTCAACCAGATATACATAAAGTCGCGAAGACATCTTAAAACAGCATAAAAAAAAGCCAGTGAAATTCACTGGCTTTTTTATCGATAAAATAATTCAGTTAATGTTATGCCACAGATACATGCTTGTTATCCATTGCAGCACGCTGTTTACGCGCTTCATCTAACATGCGTTGTTCAATGTCTTTTCTAAAACCAAGCATAAACACCATTTCCGCCAAAACAAATAATGGACCGATGGCTAGGCCAATCACATCATCCATAAAGGCCGGTTTTTTCTTCTCATAGAAATGCCCGACAAACTGGAACGCCCAGCCAACGACAAAAATACCAATACTGAGACCTAACCAAAGCCCCAAATCAAACTGTGCAATTTTATACGCCAATGGATAAGCCATGGCATAGATCACTAGCATGATCACACCAAAAATTCGATCTAAGCTTAAGTAGTAAACAATACTCGCTAATATCAAAACCATCGCCAAGGTAATTTCAAAACTGCCAATAGTCATGCCAGCTCTTGCGGTTAAACACATAATTGAAAACACAATCAGCGGAATACCAACAAAGTGGGTCACGATATTTTTATGATCAAGATGATAAGCTGCATACTGACTTAATAATTTTTCTAATTTACTCATACTGTATTTCCTTATTGCATGATATTGATCACGATATAGAATAACTTTAAAGGAAAACAGCCCATCAAGTTGTCGTCGACCTGACAAGTTGCTCGATCAATCACGAAAGGACGCGGAATGCTGGAAGTTCAACATCAACAACAGTTACTCAATAACAATTGGTTCGCCAAACTACCACAAGCCTATCAACAGTATATTGTGCAACATGCCAAATATATTGACGTTGCAAAAGACCAAGCTGTTTTTCGCTCTGGGGATTTATTTGATGGCATCTATGCAGTCTTGAATGGTGCCATTCGCTTAGGTCATGTCGACATTGAAGGTAAAGAAGCAGTTGCAGCAATTGCTGAACCGATTATGTGGTTTGGAGAAATTTCATTAATAGATCAGCAACCGCGTTCGCACGATGCGATTGCTATTCAAAAAAGCACCCTGCTCCATCTACCTAAACGCGATGTTGAGGAATTTATCCAAGCCACCCCAGAATTTTGGTTTCATATTGCACAGCTTGCTTCGCAGAAGTTACGTCTCGCCTTTTTAGAACTAATCGCAATCCAAAGTCAAAATATCAGTCAACGACTGGCTCAACGCTTACTGTTTATTTTAAGCGGTTATGGCAACCATCTATCGATTACCAATGATGAAATTCATTTATCACAGGAGCAACTGGCTCAAATGCTGATGTGTTCACGCCAAACCATCAACCAAGAACTTCAAAACTTAGAAAAACAAGGAATACTGGCAATTGCGTTTAAAAAGATTAAGATTTTAGATCCTGCAAAGCTGCATAGAATTGCACATAGCTCAGAATAAGTAATCAAATGTGCCCCTTAATAGTCCAACTCACAGTGATGAACCATATAAAATATTGCTACACGGCCTAACGTCTTGGCTATTTATCTCCCCGACTTGAAACTGCTGTCACCGTGTTTGACAGGCAGCTAATGCAAACATTGCAACAGCTAAATTTTTTAGATTAACTCTCAAAATTCGACTCAATTCCGATATTTTACTGCATTGGGATAATTTACTATTTTTACTATATTATGGCTTTGTTGCATAAAGATTTTAAAGATAGAGCTTTCCTAAGTTGCTCAAATTTAAGTGACAACTTGGGTATGAGGTCTGCCTAATTCTGTAAATTTATTTAACACGGCTATACGTGCATGAACTTCATTGACCTGACTATCAAAACTCCTTGCGCTGAGTTTATCGCCTAATAATTTGATGCAATGCATCTTAGTTTCGACCAAACTTCGGCGATGATAGCCTGACCATTTTTTCCATAATGTCCTGCCGAAACGTTTAACTGTTCGAAGTAATTCATTTCGCTCTCGCGAATGAACTTTGTTACCTTTCCAAGGCTTTGCATTTTTTCTTGGTGGAATCACCGCATGCACTTGCCGATCTGCAATGATCTGACGGCATTGCTTGGTGTCATAAGCGCCATCCGTATAAACAAAGTCAATCTGCTCATCTTTAGGGATCTGATCAAGCAAGTTTCCAAGAACCTGAGCGTCACTCACATTATTTGTTGTGAGCTGAACAGCCCGTATTTGCAGAGTTTTAGCATCTATGCCGATATGTAGTTTACGCCATTGGCGACGATATTCAGGTTGATGTTTCTTACGTTTCCACTCACCTTCGCCTAAAAACTTCAAGCCAGTAGAGTCCACTAATAGATGTAGCCCATCACTACTTTTCTGATAGCTAATCAAAATATCAATATGCTTTTGTCTTCTACAAAGTGTGGTGTAATCTGGTGCTGTCCAATCTAGACCACATAGTTTAATCAGGCTTTGAACAAAGCCGGTGACCATGCGTAAAGACAGACGAAATAAGGATTTAATCATTAAGCAGCATTGGATTGCTGCATCAGAATAGATTTGATTTCGCCCTTTTTTACCGATGGACGGAGCATACCATTGGGTCGCTGAATCAAACCAAATTGATATATTTCCTCGATTGATCAAGGCTTTATTGTAGGTCGACCAATTGGTTGTACGATAGATTTTTGGTGTGAGCTTATTCATTTGAAAATTATATTGTGGAATAAGTCTTTAGAGATACGTTTGTGCAACAAAGCCCTATATTATTCATTAAAGCTACAACCATAAAAAAGCGAGTTTTAAAACTCGCTTTTGGTCACACTATGTAGGTCTTAGACACCCACTTTTTTAGGGTCAGTATTGCCTAAACTTGGGTTATCAATTGCGCCCCGACATTGTGCTTTATCACGTTCATAATCGCTCTGTTTCTGTGCAACAGTTGAAGAACCGTCTAAGGTCTCACGTGCCCACACTTCTAAACTGGTCAAGGCCTTACGACACAGTGCGTATTTCCCTTCAGTCACTGAGTCTGTCATTTTGACATTAATACGCCAGTCCGTACTGAGTTTACGTGCAGGATGACGGACTTTAGCTTCAATCTGATCCAGTTGCTTGTTATAGACCAAGCCATCGACTTCATTGATAAACACCCAAGCACGCTGGGCATATTCCGTCGCATCATTGGTAATTTTTGGCGCAGCCTTAATTTCTACTTTTTGTTCAGGAGCTTGCTCTGACTGCCCACAAGCTTGCAAAAGTAAACTGCTTACAATGATTGCAGTCAGCCCTAAAGTACGTAATTCGAGCTTCAACATGGTTAAACGCCTCAACAAACAATTGGGCACTATGCTAGTGAATTCAGTTACAATACACAATCAATTTTGACCTATTGATAAAGTCTTCTTCAAGGTGTGTTGTGTCCGAACTTAATCCCACTCCTGCACAAGCTGCTGGCTTTTGGCAAGGGGCTAAGGATAGCCAAGCGATTATCTTTACCTATCTGCCTGTTTCTTTTGCCTTTGGTGTATCTGCAACCCAGTTTGGCTTTAGTGCATGGGAGGCTTTATTTTTATCCTGCTCAATGTATGCAGGAGCTAGTCAGTTTTTAGTGGTTGCACTATTGGGTAGTGGCACGTCTATTTGGATGACTGCCCTCACTGTGATTACCCTAGATATTCGTCACTTACTCTATGGCCCTGCGCTACAAAACTTAATTCAAGATAAACTGAACCTAAAGAAAACTGCTATATGGTCATGGGGGCTAACCGACGAAGTCTTTGCCTCAGGTATGATTAAACTGTCACAACGTCGTCAAGAGTGGTCTGAGTCTTGGATGCTCGGTTTAAGTCTGTTTAGTTGGCTCGCATGGGCTACAGGTTCTTTTCTAGGGGGAATGTTTGCAGACCAAGTCAGTCATTTACCCCAGTTTTTACAAGCCGCTCTAGACTTTTTATTACCTGCACTGTTCTTAAGTTTCTTATTGGCAGCTTTTGAAAAGAAACACACTTTTGTGGTGGCTGTGACCATTCTTGTATCTGCCATTGCCTGCTATTTTATTGACTTATCTGCTGCGATTTTTATTGGTATCAGTTCAGGTATATTTGCTGGTTTGTTTAAGCACTATGTACTGAAAAAACCAGACCCTGAACATATGGGAGATCAAGCATGAATATCGAAATTATTTTGGTCGGCATTGTAGTGGGTATTGCAAATTTTGCTTCACGCTTTGGCCCATTCTTCGTCATTCAAAAGTTCCAGCAAGGTTCACAAAAGCGCGGTGCCTTATGGTTAAAAATCGCATTGGGTTCGATTGGTATCGCGGCGATCAGTTCGATGCTCGTGGTTGCCACCTTGCCACCACTGTTAGATACACCCAATAAAAGTTTTGCCATGTTGGTCGGCTTCATCGTATTAGCTGGACTTTATTTCAAGTTTAAGCAAATTGTCCCCGCTACACTCATCGCAGCGCTTAGCTACGGCTTGGTCTACACCTATATTCCTATGCCTTTTTAACCCATATCTGACATCTTTCAGAACTTGAAGTGCTATTTGAAACGCTCAGCTGTGCAAGTCATTTCCAGCTTGATTGGAAAAGTTTATTTAGCAACATTTTGCATGAAAATTTTGACTTTGGAATACACCGCTTTATAAAAAAAATTGTTGGACAATATCATTAATTTATGTGAATGAACCCTGAACACTTTTAAGAGTTCTGCTATGCTAAAAGCCCATAAAATCAAGCATGGATGATTTACATGAGCGTTACTATTGGTACTCCACTTCAGCCTTCAGCATTTAAAGTTCTGCTATTGGGTTCTGGAGAGCTTGGGAAAGAAGTTGTGATTTCTTTACAACGTTTAGGTGTAGAAGTTCATGCTGCTGACCGTTACGATCATGCTCCTGCAATGCAAGTGGCACACTATGCCTATACCTTAAATATGGCAGATGCGACAGCGCTTAAACAACTCATTCAGGACGTTAAGCCGAATTTAATTGTCCCTGAAATTGAAGCCATTGCGACACAAGTATTGGTTGAAATCGAACAAGAAAATATTGCCACAGTCATCCCCTCTGCAAAAGCGGTCAATTTAACCATGAACCGTGAAGGCATCCGTCGTTTAGCTGCCGAAGAACTGGGCTTACCGACATCGGCTTACCGTTTTGCAGATACTTTAGAATCTTTCCGTGCTGCATGTGATGACATTGGTTATCCAAACTTTGTTAAACCTGTCATGTCCTCTTCTGGTAAAGGCCAATCCCGCGTAAAAGAATTTTCAGAAGTAGATGCTGCTTGGGAATATGCACAAACAGGTGGTCGTGTAAATCAAGGAACAGTAATTGTAGAATCACAAATTGATTTTGATTTTGAAATTACGCTATTAACAGTACGTTCAAAAAACCCTGAAACAGGTGAAATTGAAACTTCGTACTGCGACCCAATTGGTCACCGCCAAGACGCAGGCGACTATGTTGAAAGCTGGCAGCCTCAAGCTATGTCACCAGTGGCCCTCGACGAAGCAAAACGTATTGCCAATAAAGTCACCATCGCATTGGGTGGCTGTGGTATTTTCGGTGTAGAACTCTTTGTCAAAGGCGATAAAGTGTGGTTTAGTGAAGTATCACCACGCCCACATGACACAGGTCTTGTGACGCTTGCCTCTCAGTTCCAAAGTGAATTTGAACTACATGCACGTGCGATTTTGGGTCTGCCTGTCAATACAGCACGTCATAGCGTTGCTGCGAGTGCCGTCATCTATGCAGGCGTAGATGATAATAACTTATCTTTTTCTGGCTTAAATCTTGCTTTGGCAAACCCAAATACTGATTTACGCATTTTTGGAAAACCAGAAGGCTTTACACGTCGCCGTATGGGCGTTGCGACAGCACGTGCTGAAACAACCGACCAAGCGCGTGAACTGGCGGCCGAAGCTGCTGGACTAGTGAGCGTTCATCAAAATTAAGCGTTGTTAAAATATACGGATACGGTTCATGATCAATACTTCTCCACTGCTTAACTATGTCAGCAGCAATCACGACATCAAAGCGATTAATCAATGGCGTAGTGATGTCGAAAATCAATTACAAGAAAGTTTTGATCATGGCCAATCCATCCGCGATATCATTTTAACGCGTTCAAATATGACCGATGAAGCACTTATTTTCCTATGGAAATATGCAAAACTCGATCAGACAGACTTAAGTTTATTTGCTGTAGGTGGTTACGGTCGCCGAGAGATGCTGCCTTACTCTGATGTAGACATCATGATCTTGTCTGAGGATGAGTTTAGCGAAGAACAAGAGAAAATCATTTCAGTCTTTATTTCCTCACTTTGGGATGTCGGCAATTTCAAGCCCGGCATTAGTGTACGTACCATTGCCAACTGTGTTGAACAAGCAACCTCCGACTTAACTGTTGCTACTGCCCTCATTGAGTCCCGTTTAATTACAGGCAATGAACACTTAGCCAAATGGCCACGACGCATTGTTTCACAAACATGGACAGACAAGACCTTCTATGATGCAAAAATGGAAGAACAGGCCAAACGCTATGCACAGCATAACTTTACGGAAAGTAATCTAGAGCCTGATATTAAAAACGCGCCGGGTGGCATTCGGGACATTAACCAAATTGGTTGGATTGCTAAGCGGCATTTCCGCGTCAACCGTATTTATGACTTGGTGCACTTAGGCTTTATTTCAGAGTTTGAGTTAGGGGTATTAGAAGAAGCCGAAAGCTTCCTCTGGGAAATTCGTCATCACCTACACCGCCTCACTAAACGTGATGAAAACCGTTTACTGTTCGACTATCAACGTGACATTGCCGCAAAGTTTGGCTATGTGCGTGAAGAAGGCAAATCACCGAATTATCCAATTGAACAATTCATGAAGCGTTATTATCGAAGCGCTCAACAAGTCACCACGCTGAATGAAATGCTGTTGGCTTATTTCAATGAATCTGTGATTACCCCACGCCTACCGAACTATGAGCGTAACATTGAGGAAATCAATGAAAATTTTAAACTGGTCGACGGCAAACTAGCCGTTCAACACCATAAAATTTTCTCTGAAATTCCAAGTGCTATTTTAGAAATTTTCTATATATTGGCCAATCGACCTGAAATTACAGGCATTCGCGCGCGTACGCTACGTTTGTTAATTTTGGCAGCTAAACGTATTGACCAAAAATATAGAGATAATCCAGCGCATCAAGCCCTGTTTATGGCCATCATTCGCTCACCCCATCGTTTATATGAAACCATGGTGGCAATGAAACGTTATGGCGTTTTAGGTAACTATATTCCTGCATTTGGGCAGATTATGGGGTTGATGCAATATGACTTGTTCCATATCTATACGGTCGATGCACACACCTTATTGTTACTGCGGAACTTAAACCGTTTCAAAGAACCCGAGTTTGCCAAGGACTTCCCTGTCGTGAGTTCGGTGTTCCAACGTCTAGCACGTCGGGACATTGTCTATTTGGCTGCTATTTTCCATGATATCGCCAAAGGCCGTGGTGGTGACCACAGTGAGCTAGGTGCAACCGATGCCATTGAATTCTGTCGTAGTCATGGTTTTACCGAACGTGAATGCAACCTTGTCGCATGGCTCATCCAAAACCATTTGCTCATGTCTGTCACTTCTCAAAAGAAAGACATTTCTGACCCCGATGTGGTTAAAGCTTTTGCTGAGAAAATGGGCGACATGGAACATCTCGATTATCTATATACGTTGACTGTTTCAGATATCAATGCAACCAATCCTTCACTTTGGAATACGTGGCGCGCTTCTCTCATGCGTCAGCTCTATACGCATGCACGTGACGTGATTCGCTCAGGGTTAGGCCGTCCTGTGGATTATCAAATGCTCATCGAGGACACCAAGTTTTCTGCCAGCGAACAACTGGTCGAAGAGTTTGCACTAGATGATGTCGAAAAAGTCTGGCAAGAACTGGGGGATGAATATTTCCTCAAAGAATCTGCTGATGAAATTGCTTGGCACACACGTGCTATTTTACAGCACGGTGACAATCCTGAACCACTTGTTTTGATGCGTGCACAGCGTAAATTTGCTCAAGATGCAGTACAAATCTTTATTTATACCCAAGATCAGCCCAACCTGTTTGCAACAACGGTTGCTATTCTCGATCGTATGAACTTGGATGTACAAGATGCGCGTATTATTACCGCGACCAAAGCATTTAGCTTAGACACTTATGTCGTGCTTGACCGTTTTGGTACGCTGTTAACCGACCCTGAACGTGAAGCAAAAGTGCTATCAGCGTTAAAAGATGCCTTAGCCAATTCAGATAAATACCCTGGGCTCATGCAACGTCGCATCCCACGTCAGCTACGCCATTTCGACATTGAAAACACCGTTGATATTACGCTGAATGAAGCACTGCAACAAAACATGGTCGAAATTGCAACACTTGACCATCCCGGCTTACTTGCCAAAGTAGGCGGGTTGTTTATGATGCAAGGTCTAGATATTCACTCTGCTAAAATTGCCACCCTAGGTGAGCGTGCCGAAGATATTTTCTTTGTCACCAAAAAAGATGGTCAACCCATGACCGAAACCGAAGCTGAAACTTTTGCTGCACAACTAAAATCAGCCTTAGATGAAGCCTCTAGTCAGGTCTGTGGTCAACATTAACAATACACACTGGTATTTTGTTTCATGAACTCGAGTTTATCCCTTTTACATCCTTATCCTTTTGAAAAGTTGAATAAACTATTTCAGAATATTACTCCCGCAGACTTACCCCTCATTCCACTCTCGATTGGTGAGCCTAAGCATCCTGCACCCGAGTTTGTGAAACAAGCCATTATCGATAATTTTCAGCATTTATCGACCTATCCAAACAGTAAAGGTATACCCGAATTACGCACCAGTATTGCAAATTGGCTGACCCGTCGTTTTCAACTCAATCAGATTAGTGCAGAAAACAATATATTGCCTGTTTCGGGCACACGTGAAGCAATTTTCTCTTTTGTGCAGGCATTGGTAAATCGTGAAGATGCGCCTTATGTGGTTATGCCTAACCCGTTCTACCAAATTTATGAAGGTGCAGCCTTACTTGCTGGGGCAAAACCGTATTTTGTAAATTGCACCGAAGAAAATGGTTATCTCGGTGACTTTGATGCTGTTCCTGCTGAAGTCTGGGAAAAAACAGCCCTGTTATTTGTCTGTACACCGGGCAACCCGACTGGTGCGGTGTTATCAAAAGAACAATTCAAAAAATTAATCGCACTGTCAGACCAATATGGTTTTGTGATTGCATCGGATGAATGCTATTCAGAGCTTTGGTTTGATACTGCACCTGTGGGCCTACTCGAAGTTTGTGCTGAAATAGGCCGAGATGACTACAAAAACTGTGTCGTATTCCACTCACTGTCTAAGCGCTCAAACTTACCGGGTATGCGCTCTGGCTTTGTCGCGGGTGATGCAGCATTGCTCAAACCTTATTTACAATACCGTACGTATCATGGTGCGGCGATGCCTGTACAGCACCAATTGGCTTCGATTGCAGCATGGGATGACGAAGCGCATGTTGAAGAAAACCGCGTGCAATATCGTGCAAAATTTGATTTATTTCAAAAGGAATTGGGCCATATACTGCCCCTACAAAAACCAGATGCAGGTTTTTACTACTGGGTAAAAGTAGATAATGACGAAACTTTTGCAAAAATGCTCATGGAAAAAGCACATGTCAAAGTACTTCCAGGACGTTACTTGTCACGCGATACTGAGCAAGGTAACCCAGGCGAAAACCATGTACGTCTTGCGCTAGTTGCAGATCTTGCACAGTGTGAACAGGTGATTAAACGCTTAAAAGCGATTTTATAAATCAGTTCATCTAAAAAAGAAAACCTCCTATAACGGAGGTTTTCTTTTAATCAACTCTAAAAATGAGAGGCCTAATATATGTCCCTTATTTTTAATCATCCAGATATCATGAGCATGTCTGGAACAGGATTACACGCATGTTCTACATGTGCAGGAACCAATACCAAGGTACCCGCGTCTATTTGTTGCGTTCCACCGAAGTGGCTAGTGAAAATACTGTTGCCTTGATCCACTGCTCCAATTGAAAATGTCGGATGACTATGAGCTTTATAACAAGCACGACTTGCACATGCCCGACGTGTTTCCACATAAGGCATGTGCGGGTCACTCCAAAATTCAACTGAAGTACCTTGCTCTTTCATCACTGACGACACATCAACCAATTATTGTTGTAATGCTTTTTCAATATCTGCCTGAATGGCTTCAGGCTTGGTGGTTGGCGCATAACGATTAATTACTTTGCCATCCTTACCAATCAAGAATTTTGTAAAATTCCACTTAATGCCGCTGCCGAGAATCCCTTTGCTGTTATTGGTTAAATACCGGAATATGGCGTGGGCTTCAGGGCCTTTAACATCAACTTTGGAAAACATGGGAAAAGTCACCCCATAGTTTTTCTGACAATACGTTCCTATTTGCTCATTGCTACCCGGATCTTGCCCCCCAAACTGATTACAAGGGAAGCCTAACACCTCAAACCCTTGTGCATGATATTGCTCATAAATTTTTTCTAGTCCAGCAAATTGTGGTGTAAAACCACATTTACTGGCCGTATTGACGATGAGCAGCACTTCGCCCTCATAGTCAGCAAAGGATTTATTTTTTCCATCTAACAATTCCGCTTCAAACTGATAAATGTTGGTCATGGATAAGTATCCTCATCACTTTTTTCTTGTGTTTCTAGTTCTAATGAAGCCGAGTTTACACAGTAACGTAAACCTGTAGGCTCAGGTCCATCTGTAAAAACATGGCCTAAATGAGCATCACAGTGATGACATACAATTTCGGTACGCACCATGCCATGTGTTGTATCTTGATGCTCTTCTATCACAGTCGTATTGAGTGGCTTATAAAAACTTGGCCAGCCGCAACCACTGTCATATTTATTTTCAGAATTAAATAATGGCGTACCACAGCAGCGACATACATAAGTCCCTGCTTGTTTAGTATTCCAATATTTCCCCGTAAAAGCTGGCTCCGTCCCCTTTTGTCGCGTAATGCGAAATTCGTCAGGTGATAACTCTCTTTGCCATTCTCGGTCTGTTTTATTGAGTTTTCCCATGATTACGTCCCTTTCTATCTTGCTATTTAAAATAGGATAATCCTATATTTACGTGATTCATCTTAAAATTTCTAGTGTTTAGTTCACAATTTACAAAAGACCTATAATTCCAATAAAAGCAAAAAGAAAGCATTTTATAAAAGAGGTAAGCAATTTATTTTCTTTAATGCTTTTTTGTGAGCAAATTTAATGTTAGTCTTATTGACATTCTTGCTCAGGATTAAAAAAATGTCGCAAAAAAAGAGCGTTATTTTTAAACATCTACTGCCTGTGATTAAACAATATCAACAGGTGGGATTTACGCATGAAAAAATTGTTGCTTTACTTAGAGATGAACATGATCTCGATCTAGTGACAACTGAAACATTTAAAAGCTATTTATACCGTTATGCAAAAGTGACCTCCACTCTTTCCGAGAACATCAAAATGCCGAACACTCTCCACACCCCACGCGAAATAAAAAAATCGTCTAAGCTCGAGCATGTATGCTACGACATCCGTGGACCAGTGTTACGAGCGGCCAATGAAATGGAAGAAGCCGGCCATAAGATTATCAAACTCAACATTGGTAACCCTGCACCGTTCGGTTTTGAAGCTCCTCAAGAAATTATTAATGATGTAGCTTTAAACCTGCCAAATGCAGTGGGTTATACCGACTCAAAAGGGATTTTCCCTGCGCGTAAAGCCATCTGTCAGTACTATCAGCAAAAAGGCATCTTAGATATGCATGTCAATGACGTGTATATCGGCAATGGTGTCTCTGAATTGATTGTGATGGCCATGCAAGGCTTGCTAGATGATGGTGACGAGATGCTCGTGCCTATGCCTGACTACCCCCTTTGGACGGCTGCGGTCAATCTTTCAGGTGGTACAGCCATTCATTATAAATGTGATGAAGAAAACTTTTGGTATCCCGATATTGCGGATATGGAGAGTAAAATCACACCACGTACCCGTGGTATCGTGATTATTAATCCAAACAACCCAACAGGTGCAGTTTATCCACGTCATGTACTTGAGCAAATCGTTGCATTAGCTAAAAAGCATGATTTGATTTTGTTTGCAGATGAAATTTACGACAAAATCGTTTATGACGGTATTGAACATGTTTCTGTAGCAGCATTAGCGGGTGACAAACTCTGTATCTCTTTCAATGGTTTATCTAAAGCATACCGTATTGCGGGTTACCGTTCAGGCTGGATGGCCATTACAGGCGATAAGTCTCGTGCAGTCGACTATATTGAAGGTTTAGACATGCTCGCTTCTATGCGTTTGTGTGCCAACCACCAAGCGCAGTATGCCATTCAAACTGCTTTAGGCGGCTACCAGTCAATCAATGATTTAATTCGTCCAGGTGGTCGTTTATACGAACAGCGTAATATCGCTTGGCAAATGTTGAATGACATTCCAGGCGTATCGTGTGTTAAACCTGAAGGCGCAATGTATTGCTTCCCGAAATTGGACCCAGAAATCTATCCAGTTCAGGATGATGAAAAACTGATGCTTGATCTACTTCGTGCGGAAAAAGTACTTCTGGTTCAAGGCACAGGCTTTAACTGGCCAACACCAGATCATTTCCGCGTAGTGTTCTTACCTGCTGAAAATGAACTACGTGAAGCCATTACCCGAGTAGGCCGTTTCCTTGCAAAAATGCGTTAATTGATCACTTAAAAAAACCGTACTTTATGTACGGTTTTTTTATTTACAAAACTGTAATACTTGACTTTTTAAGTTTGGCATAAGTTTAAATTAAGCAGCCACATTGCTGTGATTCCATGTAAATGATGGGGAGTCGCTTATGGGGACAATTGCGGTAACATCTTGGAAATACAATGCTTCCACACGCTATTTAAAAATTTTCTATGCCGATGGTTCAGGCGAGCTGTACCACCCTGTGCCTGAATTTATTTATAACAACTTAGTTCGATGTAATAATAAAACAGCCTTTGTTCATAAATATTTAGAATATGATTTGCACTTTACGCGCTTAAGTATTCATTAATTTTTGAATCTCAAACAATCAGGATTTATCCTGATTGTTTTTCATGATCGCACGTCACCACCAACAAGCCCGCACCAATCGCTAATGTAGACAGGTTAAACTGCTCATCCTGCTGAATACGCGCGATGAAGTCCGTGACTTGATCAGCATGAGATAAAACATTATCAACCACCAAAACTCCGCGTGAAACACACATTAGTCGTTTCAAATCTGGCCAATAGTCGACATAAGCATCACGTTCAGCATCTAGCAATATAAAATCAAAGATGGCTTGCGACTGCTTCAAATATTCAGCTGCATCACCCACCCAAAACTCAACACCATTGGATAAATTGAAATCTGCAAGATGACTCGCGGCTTGTTGACTTCTGTCAGCATCAATTTCCAAAGTGGTTAATCGAGCATTTACTTGTTGCACTGCATAAGCCAACCATAAGGTTGAGTAACCTGTTGATGTTCCTATTTCTAATATCTGCTGAGGCTGCTGAATATGAACCAGTTGCGCCAAAAATTGTGCAGACTCAGGCTCAATATTGCGAAAGCGCGCAATTCGATCTGCTTGCGTACTGTCATGTTCTTGAAAGCGTTGATATAAGGCCGATACTTTACTCAAAAATTCTGCACGCATAATCAAATCCCCTCTACTTTACTAGCGTTGTTTATACTTCTTGAATCAGTTTAAAGCGCTCAACTTCACGGTCATCTTCTAGCATTACCGTTTCAGTAAACATGGCAAGTGGACGTACCCAAATCGAGTAATCACCATATAAACACTGATAAACCACCAGTTTTTCTTCGGTTTCACTATGCGTCGCTACATGTAAAACTTGATACAGTTGCCCTTTATAATGTTGATAGATACCGCGCTGTAATTGCATCACTTGCTTCCCTATTTTTTAATTGTCTTGATCATACCTAATTTATACGGCTTAAACTGCAAATCACTTGAAAAATCATTTAAATCCCCCATATAGCTTTATGAAATGATTGAAGAAAATATCTTTAAATCTATAAAACCGATTGCTAAAATAAAAACAAACTGTTTTATCTATTTTTAGATTTACTCTATGATTCTTTTATCAAATAATTTTACAGACTGCTTTGGAGAGCTTAACAATGTTAGATCAAAATACTTCAGCTCAATTAAAAACACTTCTTGAACGCCTTGAAGCTCCGATTGAATTGGTTGCGACTTTGAACGGTTCTGAGAAATCAGACAAAATCAAAGAATTGGTTGAAGAGGTTGCAGCACTGTCTCCGCTGGTGACTGCACGTTTTGATGGTCAAAACTCACGTGCACCTAGCTTTGGTGTGGCAAAAGCCGGTGAAGAGCCTCGTGTCTTCTTTGCGGGTTTACCGATGGGACATGAGTTCACCTCTTTGATTTTGGCATTGTTACAAACCTCAGGTTATGCACCCAAAGTATCGGATGAAGTTTTAGCTTCAATCAAAGCTTTGGGCATCCAGTCTGACTTTGACGTCTTTGTGTCTTTAAGCTGTCATAACTGTCCAGACGTGGTGCAAGCGTTGAACCTGATTGCTATTTACAACCCAGGCACGACAGCAACTATGATTGATGGTGCATTCTTCCAAGATGAAGTTGAAGAACGCAAAATCATGGCTGTACCGATGGTGTTCCAAGACAATAACCATATCGGTCAAGGCCGTATGACCTTGGAAGAAATTATTGCCAAACTGGATACCAATTCCGCAGCTAAAGAAGCTGAAAAACTCAATGCCAAAGATGCTTTTGATGTTTTAGTGATTGGTGGTGGTCCTGCGGGAAATACCTCTGCCATTTATGCTGCACGTAAAGGTATTAAAACAGGGATCGTGGCTGAACGGATGGGTGGTCAAGTCATGGATACCATGGACATTGAAAACTATACCTCGATTCAAAAGACTCAAGGGCCGAAGTTTGCTGCTGAAATGGAAGCACATGTGCGTGAGTACGGTGTGGACATCATGAACTTACAACGTGTTTCTAACATCAAAGGTGCAGATGAGACCGCGAATGGCTTGGTTGAAGTCACTTTAGAAAATGGTGCGAAGCTTGAATCTAAAACTGTGATTCTTTCAACAGGTGCACGTTGGAGAGAAATGAATGTGCCAGGCGAAGCAGAATACCGTACCCGCGGTGTTGCCTACTGCCCACACTGTGATGGTCCACTGTTTAAAGGCAAACGTGTAGCCGTAATTGGCGGGGGGAACTCAGGTGTCGAAGCAGCGATTGATCTTGCTGGGATTGTTGAACATGTAACTTTGGTTGAGTTTGATACCAAACTACGTGCTGACCAAGTGTTGCAAGACAAGTTACATAGCTTGCCTAATACCACAGTGATCCTAAATGCACTCTCGACTGAAGTTGTGGGTGATGGTAAGCAAGTGACAGCATTGAAATATAAAGATCGTGCAACTGATGTAGAACATACGGTAGAGCTTGCAGGAATCTTTGTGCAAATTGGTTTATTACCAAACACCGATTTCTTAAAAGAAACAACGGTTGAGCTTTCAAACCGTGGTGAGATTGTGATTAACGATCGCAACGAAACCAATGTCAAAGGTGTATTTGCTGCAGGTGACTGTACGACTGTGCCATACAAGCAAATCATCATTGCCACAGGTGAAGGCGCGAAAGCATCTCTGTCTGCTTTTGATTACATTATTCGTTCTGGTGTGTAATTCACTCAGACTATTCTCAGCTAAAGGCTTATAGGCAACTCCGCTTATAAGCCTTTTTATCACGCTGTTTTTTATAAAAAATTACATTTTTTTAACAATAATGCAGTCTGCTTTACATTCAAAGTAGATTATATTTTGCCCAACCCCTACTTTTAGGTATAAAACGAAAAGGATATGAAAATGAATAAATTACTTATTGCCTTAGGTCTTGCTGCTGTTGTTGCTTTAGTGGGTTGTTCAAAAGAAAAAGCACCTGAAACAGGTGCAACGACAGGTGAACACCTTGAAAATGCTGCTGAACAAGCAGGTCATGATATTAATAGCGCGACTAGTGAAGCAGTATCTGACACTCAAAAAGCAGCGGATGAAGCAGCTGCAAAAATTGGTGCTGCCGCTGACGAAGCTGCTGCGAAAACTGAAGCTGCTGCTGAAGATGTTAAAAATGCCTCTAAAGAAGCAACAGCTCATGTTGCTGGTGCAGTAGAACAAGGCGCTGCTGATGTGAAAGAAAAAGCACAATAATATTTCTAAGCTTAAAAAAGCCTCCCACTCGGAGTAATGCCAGTCAGTTAAGAAATTGACTGGCATTTTCTTGGGTACTTTTGAGGCTTTATTTTGACGACTCTAGGGCATTGCCTTGATCTTCTTTCAGGCAAAACAAACATTTTAGACTGTTCCAGCAAACGCTCTAAATGCTTGGGCAAATTCCCTGCCGATTCCAGCGGAGTATGCCTTAATATATTGATAATGCTGATTGAAGCAATATGGAAACTGATACGCAAAGGGCTGACTTTCGCCCGTTGAGCCATAAATTTCATTTGCCTTCTAAGAATATTATAAGCAATCAATACACCCCATAATTCCTGATACACCAATTCAGGCTGCTTGCTTCTTAAATGCATCCCATCTTGCAGGTCGCTCTTGATTTCACGGTAGCACATCTCGATTTCCCAGCGCTGAGCATACAGCGTACTGACCTCTTCCAGAGGATAAGCCTTTGAATCTAATAATGATGTAACGTATCGTCTAACCCTTCCAGACTGTTCAGTTTCAATCAGGCGGGCTTCCCAATAGTCACCTAAATCCGGATTCAGTTTCTTCGCTCTTGGAGAAACAGGCATTCTGATTTGAAAGTCATGCGCTGAGTTTTTCCTGATAATTTCATAGCGCAGATTGTCTTTAGCCCGCATAAGCCAATGGCAGTTTTCCCGAGACTGCCACCCTGATAAGAAATCAGCAGAGAAGTAGGCCCGGTCAAATAAAGTCAGGCTATTTGCAGGCACTTTCAATTTCTTCGCTAAAGTCAGCTCGCCTTGATCCATACTTCCAATCCCGGCATCAATCACTTCATGAGTATTGGTGTTGATCAGGCAAACCGCTCTGGCTTGCGGCCAAGGTGCTGCTATCGTTTTGCCTTTGGAAGAACCGAAGTGCCTGAAGTTCTCATCTGTGTGGGGCATGGACCAGACGGCTCCATCTACAGCGCAGATGCTTAGGCCATGAAAGGCGGAATATTGCGGCTGAGAATCTTCAAACCATGTCTGACTCAGTGTATTGAACAGGACATTTAAAGGCTCCAGACCCAAGCGCTGTCTGGCCTGCACTGATGCGCTTGGGGCGCAGCTTTCAGCCGTGCCAAAAACCAGCTGCAGCTGCTGAACAACATACCAGATGGGCTGGTCGCGGAACAATGCAAGTCCAATAACTAGCCATACAGCATGCTCTGCGGGGAGTTTTCTTTTTCTGACCGATGCTTTCCCGGTCCGTTTTAAACAGTCTTCAATCCAGTTTAAATCAATTAATTCGCTAAAATTAGAAAGTGAAGGAGCTGTCTGCTGAAATGCTGAACTTAAATTCTGAGAAAAAGTCATAAAAAAATGAGCGTATCTGGATACGCTCATTTTTACCGCATTTCAGCTATTTTGTCTTAACTGATCAGCATTATCCCACTCGGAGGCTTTTTTATGGGCTGTGCTATAGTAGAGGAAACATGCATTATTAAACAAATCATAATTTTAAAATTTGAGGATGATCTATCGTCATGTCCTATTCTCACCATGTTGAACCTCATTTAATTCATCGTACTGGTTGGCTACGTGCAGCGGTTTTGGGTGCCAATGACGGCATCATTTCAGTGACCAGTTTGATTATGGGGATGGCAGCCAGTGGCGCAACAAGCCATACCTTACTCATCACGTGTATTGCAGGGCTCATTTCAGGTGCAAGCTCTATGGCTGCGGGTGAGTATATTTCGGTGAAGTCTCAATCAGATATTGAAGAAGCCGACTTAAAACATGAAGCCAGAGAATTAGATAAAAACCCGCACTTAGAACTTAAAGAACTGACTCAAATTTATATACAACGTGGACTAGAACCCGCACTAGCGCATGAAGTCGCAGTACAACTCAGCGCACATGATGCACTGTCTGCACATGCCCGTGATGAAATAGGCATCCATGAAAATACCAGTGCCAAGCCGCTTGAAGCCGCGGGTTCTTCTGCCCTAGCCTTTTCACTAGGTGCTCTGTTTCCCATGCTGGCCATTCTCTTAAGCCCTCAAGGTTATCTGACTCAGTCAGTTGCACTCACAGGGGTACTATCGTTATTCGGTTTAGGGGCTTTATCGAGCTACTTTTCTGGGACTTCTATGTGGACAGGTGCATTTCGTGTGACACTATGGGGAATTTTTGCGATGCTGTTTGCCAGTTGGATTGGCTCCCTATTTAATGTGCATGTTTAACGTCAACAACACGAAAAGCGATAGCAGACTACCTATTTAAAATGTAAAAAGTCCATGGATTGAATGGGCTTTTTACTATTTACAGCATCATTTACCATCAACTTTAAGCTTGCACATTTTTCTCTGAGCCACTACTCAGATGCACTATTACTGATGATTGAAGTTCAATTCTACAGGTGCAACAGCTTATTTTTTAATTAGCATGAATTGCTTAACGTCTATTCCCCTTCCCATAACAGCCCAAAACATCATAGAAAATGATGAGTCAACGCCTTACTTACATCTCGCTAGATTGTTTTTTCATTCATATAACGCCAGTAGCGTTTAGGAACATATTGCACATGTAGTTTGATATTTGCTCTTGCCTCGATGTTGATACTTTTAAAATAATCTTTCCATAACTGGTCATACAGCAGCTCATCATCATCTAATTCAACACTAAAGGACTGACTGTGTCCGACTTTGTGTGCATGATCAATTTGATCCACATCCATCTTCACCTGATGCACAGCTGTCAAATCATAATAAATTCCAAAATTTCTTCTTTCATCATAAATCAACCATCTTTGATCTTGATATCGGTTTCTAAAATGTGGTTCTATCAGCGGTAAAACATTAAAATCTGGCTGTACCAAACTTAAAAACAATCCATCCTGACATTTTTTAAAGCGGACAAAAGCTTCCATACGGTGCTTTTCTCTGCCCACTTGCTTGGCCCACTGCGAAACAGCCAATATATCCGCATGCGCATAGTTACGATCTACAGAATGTGTATTTTTAAACACATAGATACAGAAATTAAAAAGATGTTGATGTGCCTGTTCCTGCTCAGACAGAAAGCAATAATAAAAAGATCGCAGACTCTCAGCTGTGATTTTTTGTTTTAATCCCCGCCAAACTCGCTCTGCGTGTTCGTCATTTGAAGCAACCTCAATACACTCATCAAACAAGCTGGCTTGTGAATTGTTAGATGCAAGCTTGACGTCAAAATCTTTAAACTGAAAGCTTCTATATACACAACTCAGTAGTCCAGTCATGCTTTGATCAAAGTGATATGTCGACATACTAAAAACCAAAGCCTAGTTGAGGCGAAAGCTGTTTTTGATATTTGGATTGCCCCGATTGCAAAATGTGCTGCCGAATCTGGTTCGCTTGTTGTTCTTTTTTAAACTTTGGCGTATCTGCACAGCGAATAAAATGCTGTGCCCGATTGTAAGCAATTCCCATACGCTTTAGTTGATCGATATGAATCTGCCCAAAACGACGAGCTTGCACAATTTTTTTAGCCGATTGCACCCCTATCCCCGGAACACGTAAAATCATACGATAGTCTGCATGTTGAATATCAACAGGGAAATGCTCAGGGTTACGTAGTGCCCAACTTAGCTTCGGGTCGATGTCCAAATCTAAATTCGGATGCTGATCATTCACAATTTCCTGCGCATCAAAACCATAGAAACGCATAAGCCAATCCGACTGATACAGCCGATTTTCTCTTAATAATGGCGGTGCAGAACCCACGACAGGAAGCATTTTTTCCTGTTCATTGATTGGGATATAGCCTGAAAAATACACCCGTTTGAGCTGATACACTTTATAATGATGATCTGCCATTAAAATAATATCTTTGTCTGTTTCTTGATGTGCGCCCACCACCATCTGAGTGGTTTGTCCAGCGGGTACAAACTTCGGCACATGTTGAATCACACGCCGCTCATCCATCAACTGAATTAAGCGATCGCGTACAATGCCCAAGTCCTTTTGTACTTCTGCATGTGATTTTTCAGGTGCAAACTGTTTTAAACCAACTTCTGTCGGCATTTCTAAGTTAACCTGAGTTCGATGAAATCCACTTAACCTTTTAGCATATTTTGGAAAGTTGGCTTATTGGGGTTCAAACAATAAGCCACTACAGCAGCCATGATATTCACCATGAAGTTATTTACCGAACGATGACGTGAATGTTCAAGTTGATGTAAATTTTTTAATTGATCATTCACTGTTTCGATCAATCCTCTTCTGCAAAGTAATTGTTTTTCTTCTTCAGTTTGGATGGGTTTATTTTTCATATTCCGACGTGATGGGGTCAATATTTTCAGTCCTCTTGCTGCTAAAGCTTCGGCTTTTGCTTTGCTCAAATAGCCTTTGTCTCCGAGTAGGATCCCTTTTAATTCTTGAGTTAAAGATTCTAATATAGCAACATCATGAACATTTCCCGATGTCAGCTTGAGATTAATAATTTCACCTAAATTATTGATAACGAGATGTAATTTAAAACCATAAAACCAACCCGTACTACTTTTTCCACGACCGGCCAAGCCTTTAAATACACGATGCCTTTTAATCCGAAGATTATGGCAAACTACCAATTTAGTGGAGTCAATGATACTGATTCCCGTATCTTTTCCTTTCACCTGATGGAAGAAACTACTCAGAGCTTGCAAACAACGGGGCATGATTTCAATAAATCGGTTGTAGCTAAGCAGTTTAGGAAAAGCAGATTTCCAGAATGGAACGATCATTTGGCAATAAAAATATTTGAAGAATCTAAAACCGGATTGATGAAATAAAATGACAATGGTCATTGCTTCAGACAAGCTTAAAGCTGACTTTTTCAACCTGGTTTTTTGATTAGAAATTAAAGCTTTCTCTAAAGATTCATTAAATTTTTTGCAGAAATCATCCAAAATACAAAATAATTCGGTAATATGATCCATTGAGAAGCCTTGTTTTATAACATTTTGTCTTGAGAACCAATATGTTACAAAAACAGGGCTTTTTTTCTACTCTTTTTTTATATCGAACTCAGGTTAAGTTAATACTCATGCGGTCTACATATAAGCCCGCCTCGGAAATAATCTCTTGGGAGGCACCAGGTATCGTTTTTAGGTGAATATAACCATTAAAGTTCTCTTCAAGGCGTAACTTTTTCACCACTTGTAGCATTCGCTCCATAGTGAAATCAGCTGATTTAAAAATACCTGAACTGAGAAATAAACCTTCAATATAATTTCGGCGGTAAAAGTTGATGGTTAAATCCACCACTTCTTGTACAGTAAAAGCGGCTCGTTTGACATCATTAGAGCGTCTAGAAACACAGTACGAACAATCAAAAATACAGACATTTGAAAATAGAATTTTAAGCAATGAAACACAGCGACCATCTTCTGTATAACTATGACAGATACCGTTTCCTGTATTCCCCAAACCTTTGCCTTTGTTTTTACGATTGCTACCACTGGACGAACAGGACACGTCATATTTAGCTGCATCAGCTAAAATCTGTAGCTTTTCACGGATACGATCGGTCATGACGGTCCTCAGTAAAATCTAAAAATAAAAGTATAAAAAATTTCAGACTAAAAGCATTACCAATACACATACCCAACGACATGGATTGTCGCTAAAAACCGAAAAATAAACGTGATTGCTTTTAGATATTTTTCGAGAAAATACTGAATATTATTTGCCAATTTTGCAGTGCTTGGGCAAAGTGTCTATATGTAAAAGGAGCAAGTACATGTCTTTATTATTAGAACGCCTTGAAATTAAACATCCTATCTTCCTTGCACCGATGGCTGGTGTTTCCACACCAGAGCTTGCGGCGGAGGTTTCAAATCAAGGCGGGCTAGGCTCACTTGGATTAGGTGCAAACACCGCAGAAACCGCACGTAGCCAAATTTTAAAAACCCAAGCACTGACCGAACAACCTTTTCAAGTTAATTTTTTCTGTCATCAAAGTGTCGAACTTGATCCAGCTATCGCACAAACATGGATTGATTTTGTAAGACCTCATTTTGAACAATACGATGCAGCCCCCCCCACGCAACTGCACTGTATTTATCCTAGCTTTTTGGACAATGATGACTTTTTAAATGTTGTACTTGAAACTCGCCCTAAAGCCGTCAGTTTTCACTTCGGTATTCCCCATCCGCACCAAATACAGGCGCTAAAAGACGCTGGCATTTTAACCATGGTTTCTGCAACCAACTTAGCGGAAGCACGGGCCATTGAAGCAGCAGGAATTGATTTTATTATTGCTCAAGGCATAGAAGCAGGTGGACACCGCGGGATTTTTAATGAACATTTTGATAGTGCAATACGTACGGTCGACCTCGTACAATTACTGACGCAGCACTGTCGGTGCCCGATTATTGCTGCGGGTGGCATTATGAATGGTACACAGGCTCAGCAGATGTTAAGCCTCGGCGCGAGTGCGGTACAGTTGGGGACAGCTTTCGTACAATGCAAAACGTCGAATGCCAATGATGCCTACCGTCATGCACTTTTCCATGAGCACATCACACAAATAAGTGCCAGTATTTCAGGTCGCCCAGCTCGCGGCTTACTGGGTCACTGGCATACCCAGATTGATCTACCGAACCGCCCTGCTGTTGCTGCATATCCCTACTGTTATGATCTTGGAAAACAATTACATGCCGCAGCAAGTAAACAAGGCGATCAAGGCTTTGGTGCATTTTGGGCAGGTACGAATGTTTCGCAAATTCGTGCCATGGAAGCACCTGACTTAATTAACCAATTGTTGGTTGAAATGCAACAAGTCAGTTATTAAGGGCTTTGTTGCACAAAGATTTCATAACTATATGATTTTAAAAGTTTTGATTATTTTTTGATCCAAAATTAAATCTATTTAAATCAGATGCTTACATATTTATGCAACAAAGCCGTTATTAAGTCTCATTATTCACTCAAAGCTCCATACGTGGAGCTTTGTTTATTTGGTTTCTAACAAATTGACCTGTTCAACCTGTACGTCATTCATGGTTTCACCATGTATGAGTAATTGGTCAAAGTAGTCAGCGACCACTTTAAATTGTTCAGTTGTACTTTCCACTTTGTACATGTTCTGGCGAAATTCATTACTTGAACGTAAACCTTTGGTGTACCAAGCAATATGTTTACGTGCAATTCGGCAGCCAGAGTATTCCCCGTAAAATGTGTACAGTTCAGCAAGATGTCCAAGTAGAACTTCTTTTACTTCTTGAATGCTTGGTGCTGCCAAATGTTCACCTGTCTCCAAATAATGTGCGATTTCACGAAAAATCCATGGACGCCCTTGCGCAGCGCGACCAATCATAATTGCATCTGCACCAGTATAATCGAGTACATATTTGGCTTTTTCTGGACTATCAATATCCCCATTGGCAACCACTGGTATACGAATGAGCTGTTTAGCCTCTTTAATTAAATCATAACGAGCCGTGTTCAAATACATGTCTTCACGGGTGCGCCCATGCAACGCCAACGCGGCAATACCCGCCTCTTCAGCACGTTTCGCTACACGTAAGATATTTTCATGACCATTCAAAAAACCCAAACGAGTTTTAAGTGTGACAGGTACATCAACTGCAGCCACAACTTCATCCAAAATTCGAGCCACCAAGTCTTCATCTTTTAAAAGTGCAGAACCCGCCAGCTTATTACAGACTTTCTTGGCAGGACACCCCATATTAATGTCCACAATTTGAGCACCATTTGAGACCTGATATCGTGCAGCTTCCGCTAACTCTTTGGGATCTGATCCTGCAATTTGTGCTGAAATAGGCGCCAATTCACCATCAAAATTAGCACGATATAAGCTTTTTTTACTCATCCGTAACGTTTGGTCTGATGTCATCATTTCACTGACAGCATGCCCTGCACCAAAGTATTTGCACAGAGACCTAAATGGACGGTCAGTTACGCCTGCCATCGGAGCGACCCAAAGTTTCTTACCTATTGGTTTATCAAACAATTCTTTAATTACATTGTTTTGACTCAATTTCTTTAACCTCGTTTAACTTCTTTGAATCGCTTTTTATTGACTTCTAGCAGCTTCCTATTTGCACCGCTTAAAAGTTATGGTGCAAATCACATGGGTACGGTTACTAAACGTCAATAAAAGATGGAACTATACGTTATCGTGCTCAAGTACGTGTGCAACGAGAAAGCTACCCTATTTATAAAGTCTCAAAAACTTTTAGCAAAAAATCATTAGCAGACGAATGGATTAAACGTACTGAAGCTGAAATAGAGCTGAATCCAAAAAAGATGCTCAATCCTCAAGAGAAGTTAAAGCATGCAACTTTGGCTGACTTTATTAAGAGATACCTTGAAGAGGCAGATAATTTTGCTCGAACAAAAACATGGTCACTAAATAACATCGCTAGTTTAGAGATTTCAGAGAAAAATATCTATTCATTAACTCGCCAAGATTTTGCTGATTTTGCAATTACTCGACGTAAAGGTGATCCTTTAAAAGGTACTGAAGGGGTTGCTCCTTCCACAGCATTAAAAGATTTAGGCCATATTAAGGCAGTGTTGATCCATGTTGAACATGTTTGGGGTGAGCCTTTAGAAGAAGTCGTTGTTGAATATGACAAAGCGCTAACAGGTTTACGAAAATCAAGAATCGTCACTAAGTCTAAGACTCGTGACCGATTACCAACCTTTGAAGAGCTTCAGGCATTAACAACGCATTTTTACAAAAACTGGAAGCATAAACTAAATCTGTACCTATGCATCTGATCATTTGGTTTGCAATCTACTCAGGACGTCAGGAAGATGAAATTTGTTCTTTGCGATTAGCTGATTACGATCGTCACAATACACAATGGTTGGTTCGAGATGCTAAATACCCCGAAGGGTCTGAGGGTAACCATAAGTACGCGCACCTTGAAACGGCTTTGTTGCATAAATATGTAAGCATCTGATTTAAATAAATTTAATTTTGGATCAAAAAATAATCAAAACTTTTAAAATCATATAGTTATGAAATCTTTGTGCAACAAAGCCGTTTCAACCAAACTTCGCCGATGATAGCCTGACCATTTTTTCCATAGTGTCCTGCCTAAACGTTTAATTGTTCTAAGTAATTCATTTCGCTCTAGCGAGCTACTCTTTGTATCTTTCCATGGTTTCGCATTTTTTCTAGGTGGAATCACCGCATGCGCTTGCCGATCTGCAATGACCTGACGGCATTGCTTGGTGTCATAAGCTCCATCGGTATAAACACAGTTAATCTGCTCATCTTGTGGAATCTGATTAAGTAAATCACCAAGTGATGTGGTTCTAGGATTTTAGACCACGTCTATAAGTGATAATCTACTCCCCAATAAGCATGGGAAATGCTTGTTTTTGGAGTCAACCATGACACGAAGAAAACGTCGTAATCATTCAGCAGAGTTTAAAGTTAAAGTTGCTCTCGCAGCAATTAAAGGCGACCACACACTCGCTGAACTTTCTACTCAATTCGATTTACATCAAAACCAAATCATCGATTGGAAAAATCAACTGCTTGAGCAATCAATCAATATTTTTTCACGACCAACAGCACAACAAGAACCTGAGATTGACCTCAAAGCTTTACATGCCAAGATAGGACATCAGGCATTGCAAATTGATTTTTTAGAAGGTGCGCTCAGAAAAATAGGGCAGCTGAGCGGCAAAAAATGATCGATAAGACCCATCAACTTTCGGTACGACAACAATCGCAATTGATTCAAATCAATCGCAGTACGTTGTATTACAAGCCCAAAGAGATTTCATCAACTGATTTGAGTTTGATGCGTCTAATCGATGAAATTCATCTCGACTACCCATTTATGGGCAGTCGAATGATACGAGATATGCTACAGCGTCAAGGGCATCAAATAGGTCGGCGTAAAGTCCGACGTTTAATGCGCTTGATGGGAATACATGCTTTGTATCCAAAACCCAATACCAGTAAGCCTAATCTTGCACACCGTATTTTCCCATATCTGTTGAAAAACATGGTCATCGATCACTCTAATCAAGTCTGGTGTACAGATATCACGTACATTCCTATGGCTAAAGGCTTTGTCTATCTGTGTGCAATTATAGATTGGCATAGTCGTAAAGTACTGGCTCATCGAGTATCGATCAGTATGGAAACAGACTTTTGCATAGATGCGTTGCAAGAAGCAATTGTGAAATATGGTTGTCCAGAGGTATTTAATACAGACCAAGGCAGTCAATTCACAAGCGAGGCATTTTTGAATGAGTTAAAATTGCGAAATATCCGTATCAGTATGGATGGGAAAGGACGATGGATGGATAATGTGATGATTGAGCGGTTATGGCGCAGCTTGAAGCATGAGGAAGTCTATTTGAAGGCTTACGATACGGTTAAACAAGCGAAACAATCAATTGCTGAATATTTGGATTTTTATAACACGATACGTCCTCATTCAAGTTTGAATAAGGCAACACCGGATGAATTTTATGATCAACATTTACTAAAAGTAATGGCAGCATAATTTAAATATTTAGAGCGGATTTATCACTTATAAAACTGAATTGAGTGGTCTAATTAACGGAACCACATTAATATTCAGGTCCATGTTTCTTGCATTTCCATTCGCCCTCACCTAGAAACTTCATGCCTGTAGAGTCCATGAGTAGATGCAGCCCATCGCTACTTTTTTGGTAGCTGATTACAATATCAATATGCTTTTGTCTTCTACAAAGCGTGGTGTAATCTGGAGCTATCCAATTTAATCCGCAAAGTTTAATCAGACTTTGCACAAAGCCAGTGACCATACGTAAAGACAGACGGAATAAGGATTTAATCATTAAGCAGCATTGGATGGCTGCGTCGGAGTAGGTTTGATTTCGGCCTTGTTTGCCTTTTGATGGCGCATACCATTGCGTAGCAGGATCAAACCAAATGGCAATATTTCCGCGACTCAATCGAGGAGTACAGGATATTCTTGTTGCCTGTGTAGATGGATTAAAAGGCTTTCCTGACGCGATAGCCTCCGTTTACCCTCATACTGATATTCAACTGTGTATCGTGCATGTTGTACGCAATAGCCTGAGATTTGTAAGCTGGAAAGACTACAAGGCTGTTACCTCGGGTCTGAAAGCGATTTATCAGGCAAGTACAGAGGAAAATGCTTTAAAGTCCCTAGACATCTTCTGTGATCAATGGAATCACCAGTATCCCAAAATTGGAGAATCCTGGCGGGCCAATTGGGAAAATATCCGAACGATCTTTAGCTATCCAGCCGAAATACGTCATGCAATTTATACAACAAATGCGATTGAGTCGTTGAATAGCGTAATACGCCATTCAACGAAGAAGAGGAAAATCTTTTCATCTGATGACTCAGTAAAGAAGGTCATTTACTTAGCAACATCAAATGCTGCGAAGAAATGGACGATGCCAATTCAAAATTGGCGTTTAGCAATGAATTGGTTTACGATTCAGTTCGATGATCGATTAAAAGATCATTTATAAAAAATGGAACTTACACAAAATAATTTACAGGCTCCTTCGAGAAACCAATTATTGGAAGAAATTTGGAGATTAAGAATTCCTCGGGGACAAGCTAACAATCATTAAACCTATAATATTTATCTCTGTACACGACAAATTTCATAGGACCCTTGTCCTATCAGGCTTTTTCTTTCTTAAAATTGCTAGCACTTTCTTAAATTCTTCTTTTTTTCCAAAACCAATCAAACGTAGAATAGCCATTTGAACATAGTCCAAACCGTAGCGAAATAAACTTACTGAAAGTCGTCCATGCTTCTTTATTTTTATCGCTTTTTTCCGATCATGTTGCCATTCACCTGTTAAATAGCACCAACAGAAACCCATAGCTAGCACTGCTATCAATTTCTTGACTCGTCTAGGGTCTGTTAAACGAGTATTTTCAAGATTGAATCCACGTCCTTTGAGACAACTAAATAACGTTTCGATTTCCCAGCGTAATGCATAATCACGAATAGCAGAAGCATTAAACATAGGAGAAACAACAAGTAAAAGTTCTCCATCTTCTAATCGTAGCGCACTAATATACAGTTTCACTCGACCAACCCAAATACGTCGTTTACGACATTCAGTTTGACCAACTTGAAGATGACGAAATAAATCACTAATTTTATGATTCTTGGCTAAGTGATTGGTCACAATAAAGTTTTTTTAACACGTATACAGAAGTTAATGTCATTTTCAATTAACCATGTAAACCATTTCTCACCGATAAATTCTCTGTCTGCAAACACATTCACAATACGATCTTTACCAAAAATGGAGATAAAGCGTTGAATCAAAGCAATACGCTCTTTTGTATCTGAATTTCCACGTTTATTGAGCAATGTCCAAACAATAGGTATCGCTATTCCACGATAGACGATGGCTAACATCAAGATATTGATATCTCGTTTTCCCCATTTCCAATTAGTTCTATCCAAAGTTAATTGGACTTTATCAAATGAAAATATATTGAAAATTAACTGAGAAATTTGACGATAATCGAAATACTGACCTGCAAAGAAGCGTTGTATACGTCGATAAAATGATTGTGGTAAGCACTTGATGGGTAAGGCTTTAGATGCAGAAGAAAGATTACATGTCTGTTTTACAATTAATGCAAGCATAATCAGTGTAAAACATTTTGCATGTGACTTGTTCCACTTTAGATATTTGTTTAAGATGAGATATAACTCATTGAAATGTGTCATCATATTCGTCTTCAGAAAACAAGTATTATGCCATTATTTCAATGAGTTATCTTTTTTTGTCGTGTACAAAGAATATTTATATAATAAAATGAATTTTTCTTGACATTCAAAAAATATTTTTTGCTAAGAATACATTTTAGCTATGTCATTAAACTACTTATTAATAAACGTGTTCTGTATACATAGCCCTCTTCAAATTATCTAAAATAACTGCTCTATAATTTAAATAGATTTGAGGAGGAATGATTGGGGTTGATTAAGATAATGTAATATTAGTCATCACGACCAAATTAAAACTAATAACGTTCAGATCAGCTTGAAAATTTTATCGCTATTGAGACTTTGGAAGAACATTTCAAAACCAGGACGAATATCTTCGCCATCAACGGTGATATATCTTAAATTTGAATGCAACATTGTGCTGCAAGAGTTTTTATCTACAGTTGCCTGAATAGAGTATTCAGTACCGAATTGATCTTTGACAGTAACGTTTTTCTTTAACATTTTTTCTATACCTATAATATTAATTCATTTTAAAACAATATAATCAAATATTTAGTTAGGCAACTTTATAGTTAAATTTAAATAATTGATTTAAAGCGGTATAGAATGTTCTACCATCTAAATTTAAGTCTACTTCGATTCCAGACTGAAGCAGCACACGCTTACCCACTTCAATAGATTTCAAGCCATCACGGGTATTTTGCATTTTATTTAGAGGAATTAACGAGACTATAATTTCAGTACCATTTGAAGATTTAGCAATTAAGGTATTAGGTTTTTTCAATTTCCACCAGTTTTTTTCATATATTCCAACAAGGAATAAATATTTAATTAATAATTTTTGGTCATTAAAAAAGCACTATTCAGTGCTTTTTTATATTTAATGCTTCTTATAAAGCAACAATATTTACAGCATTTGGGCCTTTTTGACCTTGCTCTATGCTGAATGACACTTGTTGCCCTTCATGCAATGTTTTGAAGCCTGAACTAGCGATTTCGCGAAAGTGAGCAAAAACATCTGGACCAGATTCTTGTTGAATGAAACCAAAGCCTTTAGTTTCATTAAACCATTTAACTGTACCGGTAACTGTAGTAGACATAATATATCCTGCTGAATTTTAATAATTTTAGTCAAAAATAAATGACTAGATGTAACTTTGAAAATAATAAAAGTGGAGCTTAAGATCTGAAACAACGGAGGATTATGACTAAAACTGCGATACTTAAAGAAGATTTACTAAACATTACTTTTTTCTAGTTAGGCCAAGTATACATGAAAAAAGTAAATATTCAAGTTATTTATAGCTGTCATAAATTTTAATTATATTAAGTGTTCCCTGCAATGAATTGAATCGTCCTTAAAAATAGAAGTCGTAGCATCTAAAAAAGCCCTACCTAGTCGTGTGCTGAGCCTTAGAATAGCTTGAACCAAAACATTGAGGCTAGAGATGAAATTTCAAACGTTTCGCATAAGGTGTAGTATGGGTTCATTCTGGATAAATAAAATAGCCTTTAAATAAAGTTTTTTTAGGATCAATAATGAATAATAGGCTTTGTTGCACAAAGATTTCATAACTATATGATTTTAAAAGTTTTGATTATTTTTTGATCCAAAATTAAATTTATTTAAATCAGATGCTTACATATTTATGCAACAAAGCCCTTCACTTACAGTCCAGTGTTTTCTATAAATACTGTAGTTTCATAGCTTACACGCCATTACAGTGACTTGTATAAAAATTACGTTCTTAGAAACAGCTATGTATAAAATTAACTAGCCATAAAAAAAGCCTAATCTGTGAAGACTAGGCTATAAACTTTGAATCTTTTTTCGTTGGTAGCGGGAGCTGGATTTGAACCAACGACCTTCGGGTTATGAGCCCGACGAGCTACCAGACTGCTCCATCCCGCATCAACGAGTTAGCTTTATACGCCCTAAGCACCCACAAAGCAAACTTTATTTGCAATATAAACAGTTATTACATAAGCAGCATACAAAATACTAGTGCTTAGCCAATGCTTGCTTCAGTGATAAAAGCGGGATGTGAGGCTCTATAGACGCTTAATCTTGTTTTTTCACTGTCTAAAAATGACTTAGGCTCTTCAGACCATATTGATTTCCTAGAATCAAGACCCGAATGATTTAAAGCCCAATCAGAAACGGTACTATAAACAAAAGTATTATCAGCGAAAACTAATTTTGTCTTCCTTCCCACACTACTTATAAGAACTTTATGTGTAGGTAATGATCCAAATGTACTAATTTGGGTGTAAATGTATTTATAGGTTTCAGACATAGAAAAAAGTACTTAAATGACAGCGCTACTATACCATTTTAACTCTTGAAAAAGCCCACCATTTGGCGAGCTTTTTCTTACTGATCTTTATCCATGGAATGTGGCGTTGTAGTTTTATCCTGCTCTTTCGTATCTGTATCTCTTTTTTGGCATGCCGTTAATCCCAGCATTAAAACTAAACTTACTATTGCAAATATTTTCATCATTTTTGCCTAGCACGATTTAAAAATATAACTTATCAAAATCTAAAGATTTCAATGTTTAATTTATGAAACAACCTCATTCTCAGAGGTGGATCAGGAAATTTGAACAACACTTATAAGTGATATTTTGCTCCCCAAATGATGTTATAAACATCAATATATACGCCAATCTCAACTTTTTAAGTCATTGAAATAAAAAGGACATAACCTCATTTTAAATCCGTCTATGAAAATAAAATTACAGTTATGTCCACTGAAGAATTTATCATCATTGTCTATTTAATCATAGAGGAAATTTACCCAACTATAGTCTCTGAACCATTAAGAAAACGTGGTTTTCCACCTGCTTTAACCGATATTGAAATTATCACAATGCAAATTGTTGGTGAGTGTCTCAAAATGGATACGGATAAAAGCATATGGATGTTTTTTAAAAACAATTACTTAAGTTGGTTCCCTCATTTAGGTTCATATCCTAACTTTTGTAAGCATTGTGCAAACTTATGGCAAGTTCATCAAAAAATCACAGCCCAATTAACTGCACATTATGGTCAGGATCATATTCATTTTATTGATGGATTTCCTATACCTGTTTGTCGTTATAGTCGAGCAAAAAGACACAAGAATTTCAAAGAACATGCAGGTTTTAGTTATTGTGCTGCACAACAAGAGAAATACTATGGTTTTAAAGGGCATCTTGTAATTAATTTGGAGGGTATGATTACTGGCTATACTTTCGCTCCAGCAAATGTAGATGAGCGTGATGTTGCACCAGAAATCACAGAAAATATTCATGGGTTACTAGGTGCAGATAAAGGTTACTTAAGACCCAGCTTGAAAGAATACTATAAATTTCAGTATGTTGATCTACAAACTCCTTTAAGAAAGAATATGCCGGACTCTAGATCTCAAGAATCAATGAGGTTGCTTATGAGAGCACGAAGGAAAATTGAAACGGTCATTGGTCAATTAACTGATCGCTTTAATATTCAAAAAGTAAGGGCAAGAGATTTATGGCACTTATCGCATCGTTTTATCAGAAAGATTTTGTCACATACGGTCTGCGTCGTTATGAATAAAAAATGTGGTTATTCGCCGATTCAATTTGAAAAGCTTATTTAAAGTTGAGATTGGCGTAATATATGGAGTATTTTATGGCACGTAGACCAAGAAGAAATCATTCAAATGATTTTAAAGCTAAGGTAGCACTTGCTGCGATTAAAGCAGAAAAAACACTTGCTGAATTGAGTGCTGAATTTGATGTTCATCAAAACCAAATTATCGACTGGAAAAATCAACTGATTTCAGCTTCCTCGCAAGCTTTCGATCAATCAAAAGCTCCAACAGAACCACCCATCGATCTAAAAAAACTACATGCAAAAATCGGTGAGCAGGCATTAGAAATTGATTTTTTAGAAGGTGTGTTGAAGAAACTGGGCCGCTTCAACCACAAAAGTTAATCGATGACTCACTTCAGATTTCAGTATCTAAGCAAGCTCAGCTGCTGAAAGTCTCCCGTGGTTGTTATTACTATCGCCCAAAACCTGTGAGTACATCAGATCTGAAGCTGATGCGGTGTATGGATGAGTTACATATGCAATACCCTTTTGCAGGTAGCCGTATGATGCGTGATTTGTTGAATCGTCAAGGACATCATATAGGACGACGTCATACACGTACTTTAATGAAGAAAATGGGCATTAATGCGTTATATTGCAAACCAAATTTAAGCCAGGCTAATCAAGCTCACCGCAAATATCCATATCTGCTCAAAGGATTGGCTATTCAGCGCAGTAATCAAGTGTGGTCTACGGATATAACGTATATCCCTATGGCAAAAGGCTTTGTTTATTTATGTGCTGTGATTGATTGGCATAGCCGCAAGGTACTTGCGCATAGAGTATCGATTAGTATGGAGGTTACATTTTGCATAGAAACATTAAATGAAGCTATTGAAAAATATGGTCGACCTGAAATATTTAATACAGACCAAGGCAGTCAGTTTACCAGTGATGCATTTATTGATGTATTGAAATCAAATGGCATTCAAATCAGTATGGATGGTAAAGGTCGATGGGTTGATAATGTGATGGTTGAACGATTATGGCGGAGCGTTAAATATGAAGAGGTGTATCTCAAAGCCTACAGCAATGTTTTGGATGCGAAGAAGCAATTAAACGCATATTTTGAATTTTATAATTTGAAACGACCTCATTCGAGTCTGGACAAAATGACTCCAGATGAGTTTTACTATGACCAGCTACCACAACAAAATAAGGTAGCTTAACTAGAGCAGAGTATCACTTATAAATAAGCTTTTAGTTGTTCAAACATGTGGGACCACCTCTCTATAGAGCTGGGTTAATGAAACATCATTGTCAAATTTTATTTTATTCTTGAAATTGATTCTAACGCACAAACCCAATAAATGCAAATAATTCTCAATTACAATGCAGTGATTTCAAATATCCCATGCCTAAAGATACATACAATTATCTACATCACCTATCAAACAGTGGGCTTACGATATAGATTAAGCAAAGAGAGTACGGGTATTGGGAGGTAGTTACCATTCACAGATACCTCTCCCCCATCTTTTCTGTGCTGTTCCCAGTATTCGATTAATAATAAAGCAGCTTGTTTAATGGCAGATGGATATTCCGATCCAAAATTATCTGTAATATAATTTTTAATTATAGCGTCAGCAGCAACAATAAAGCTTTTTAATGAAACATCATTGCTATCATCGGCATAGTGTAAGTGGCGCTTCACTTCATGTAATTCAACAATACTCATAGATCACTCCATTTTTCCGAGTCAGCTTTTACACTTTCATCACTAAACTCGTTCCTAGAGTCTTTTACGGTGTCATAGCAAATATCACAATTTCACCTCATTCCTATTCTCATATTGATTACTTGGCATTGAAATCCCTTTATCTAGGGATTTTTCTACTATTCTTAATAAGTCCTTCAAAAGATTTCTTATAGATCAATTAATATTTGTTCATATGTTTTTTAAATAAGCCATTCACCGCCTAAAGATAGTGAGCGTACGACGCCTTAACAACCGAATAGTAAATAAGCTGCCATTAAAAAACCCGCTAACTGAAGCGGGTTTTTTAATTCACAATATTCTTAGATTACTGTGATAGAGCTTGCTTGAGGGCCTTTCTTGCCAGCTACAATCGTAAACTGAACACGTTGACCTTCATTCAACACTTTGAAACCGTTTGATTGGATTTCGCTAAAGTGTGCAAAAACGTCTTCTCCAGTATCGCTAGAAATAAAACCAAAGCCTTTAGTTTCATTAAACCACTTAACGGTACCAGTTGTAATGTTTGACATAAATATTCTCTTAAATTTTGAAAAATATAAGAATTAATCTTTTAAATCATATACATCGGATAAACCGCAGAGTTGAATCAATTGCGAAATAACTTTAGTAAATACAATAAAATAAATAATTCTAATACACTATCACTATAAGCTTTTTAGCGCGCAATAGATAGACCTTAACATATTATTTTATTGCTACCACCCAACCCCACATGAAATGCTTTTTCATCCATATTGATAAGAAAATCTTCACTAAAAGCGAATAAAGCTTATTTACCCGCTTCTAGCTAATTTTTCTTTCCTAAAATCAACTCAACTTGATGAGTAACATCCCATATTTTCATTTCTGCATGTCGCCAAAAATTAAAGACTTGATCGCCCTTAACGTACTTTTGCTTGATATAGCTCGATGATTTATTTTGATCTATCTCTTTTGCATTAAATCGCATTTTATTTAAAATCACTACTTGACCATCCAAGTCACCACCAATACAGATATTCATATTGTTCTGCCTGCTAAGTAACAATTAAACTATAGCACAAATAAAAAAGCCTACTCTTTGATAAGCTTTTGAGGCTTGTTATCGAGCCTCTGGCTAAGGATGACTTGTAATGACAAAGTAAGGCCTATCCTACATCTTAAGTGTGGAGTTTTATTGTAATATGAAAAAGCCACTTATAAAGTGGCTTTCTATTAGGAATTAGATGCTCTTTTAAAGTTGTCATCATTACTACAGTAATCCAAGCAATCTTTTAAAATGCCTACGGCTCTATATATGTGTTCAGGTTTATCTAAAAAAACTTGACCGTTATTTTGCACTTCCAATTCTGCCCGCTCTAACTCTTTTTTTCGATAGTCATCAATTGCTACTGCAAACTGAATGGTTGGTCTCTTACGATTTACATCATATCTAAATAACCAGCGATTATTTTTATTCTGAAACAGCACGCTAAAATAGCTTTCTGTATCTTTAGCAACCAACTCAACTTCAGGAAAGAGCTCTATCACAATACGACTTAATTCCTGTTCATCAACAGTAGTCACAATTCTTTCATTTTCAGAATTAACAATGTCAGCTAGCGTTGAGCTTTCGGACACAATCTCAATAGTCTCCTCTACTTTTTGTTCAACTGGCTGGGCAGTAATAATTGTAGGAGAAGATAGTCCTTTAACAACGGTGTCACTAATTGACTGCTCAACAGCTTGTTTTACAAAAGGCTGAATTGACTCTAAAAATTTAGTATTTAATTGACGAGGAATACTTGCTTGTTGAGCCACATAGCGAACAAAATCAATATCAACTTCATTAATACTTCTTTTTATTACAGTTTTAAACTGCTGGATATATTGATTTTCTTCAGCAAAAAAGCGTAGCTTTTCTACATGAAAATGGCTTTGTTGTGATGTGGTTCTAGGATTTTAGACCACGTCTATAAGTGATAATCTACTCCCCAATAAGCATGGGAAATGCTTGTTTTTGGAGTCAACCATGACACGAAGAAAACGTCGTAATCATTCAGCAGAGTTTAAAGTTAAAGTTGCTCTCGCAGCAATTAAAGGCGACCACACACTCGCTGAACTTTCTACTCAATTCGATTTACATCAAAACCAAATCATCGATTGGAAAAATCAACTGCTTGAGCAATCAATCAATATTTTTTCACGACCAACAGCACAACAAGAACCTGAGATTGACCTCAAAGCTTTACATGCCAAGATAGGACATCAGGCATTGCAAATTGATTTTTTAGAAGGTGCGCTCAGAAAAATAGGGCAGCTGAGCGGCAAAAAATGATCGATAAGACCCATCAACTTTCGGTACGACAACAATCGCAATTGATTCAAATCAATCGCAGTACGTTGTATTACAAGCCCAAAGAGATTTCATCAACTGATTTGAGTTTGATGCGTCTAATCGATGAAATTCATCTCGACTACCCATTTATGGGCAGTCGAATGATACGAGATATGCTACAGCGTCAAGGGCATCAAATAGGTCGGCGTAAAGTCCGACGTTTAATGCGCTTGATGGGAATACATGCTTTGTATCCAAAACCCAATACCAGTAAGCCTAATCTTGCACACCGTATTTTCCCATATCTGTTGAAAAACATGGTCATCGATCACTCTAATCAAGTCTGGTGTACAGATATCACGTACATTCCTATGGCTAAAGGCTTTGTCTATCTGTGTGCAATTATAGATTGGCATAGTCGTAAAGTACTGGCTCATCGAGTATCGATCAGTATGGAAACAGACTTTTGCATAGATGCGTTGCAAGAAGCAATTGTGAAATATGGTTGTCCAGAGGTATTTAATACAGACCAAGGCAGTCAATTCACAAGCGAGGCATTTTTGAATGAGTTAAAATTGCGAAATATCCGTATCAGTATGGATGGGAAAGGACGATGGATGGATAATGTGATGATTGAGCGGTTATGGCGCAGCTTGAAGCATGAGGAAGTCTATTTGAAGGCTTACGATACGGTTAAACAAGCGAAACAATCAATTGCTGAATATTTGGATTTTTATAACACGATACGTCCTCATTCAAGTTTGAATAAGGCAACACCGGATGAATTTTATGATCAACATTTACTAAAAGTAATGGCAGCATAATTTAAATATTTAGAGCGGATTTATCACTTATAAAACTGAATTGAGTGGTCTAATTAACGGAACCACATTAGTTGCACAAACCTATCTGTAAAGGGTTTTTCAGCGATATAATTTTCAAATGAAGAAGCCTACACACAAAATCTACCGCACAACCAATTGGCCCGCATATAACCGAGCACTCATGAGTCGCGGAAATATTGCCATTTGGTTTGATCCTGCTACGCAATGGTATGCGCCATCAAAAGGCAAACAAGGGCGAAATCAAACCTACTCCGACGCAGCCATCCAATGCTGCTTAATGATTAAATCCTTATTCCGTCTGTCTTTACGTATGGTCACTGGCTTTGTGCAAAGTCTGATTAAACTTTGCGGATTAAATTGGATAGCTCCAGATTACACCACGCTTTGTAGAAGACAAAAGCATATTGATATTGTAATCAGCTACCAAAAAAGTAGCGATGGGCTGCATCTACTCATGGACTCTACAGGCATGAAGTTTCTAGGTGAGGGCGAATGGAAACGCAAGAAACATGGACCTGAATATCGTCGCCAATGGCGTAAACTTCATATTGGTATAGATGCTAAAACCCTACAAATACGAGCAGTTCAGCTTACAACCAATAATGTCAGTGATTCACAGGTGCTTGGTGATTTACTTAATCAGATTCCACAAGATGAGCGGATTGACTCTGTTTATACCGATGGAGCTTATGACACCAAGCAATGCCGTCAGGTCATTGCAGATCGGCAAGGGCATGCGGTGATTCCACCTAGAAAAAATGCGAAACCATGGAAAGATACAAAGAGTAGCTCGCTAGAGCGAAATGAATTACTTCGAACAATTAAACGTTTAGGCAGGACACTATGGAAAAAATGGTCAGGCTATCATCGGCGAAGTTTGGTTGAAACTAAGATGCATTGCATCAAATTATTAGGAGATAAACTCAGTGCAAGGAGTTTTGATAGCCAAGTGAATGAAATCCATGCACGTGTAGCAGTCCTTAACAGATTTACGGAATTAGGTCGACCACTTACCCAAGTTACGCCTTAAATTTAGCTCAATTAGGGGCGCTTTGCATTTCAAATCTTTGTGCAACAAAGCCCATGAAAATTATCATGTTTAAACTCAGCTAGCTGTGTCAAATCCTCGGCTTTATTCTTCGTAAAATCAACTGTTAAAAATGGCTTATCATCCATCACATTTGGATTAATTAAATCAGTAAAAAATCTCCATTCTTTACCATTTGTGATCGCGCCAATCGTCACCCCTAAACTACTATTAAAATATCTAGATAGCTGCGGAGCATGATTCGTTAAATTAGCAACATAAGGTTTTGCTTCAATGAACATTACAGGTTGCCATTACAGTAAAGAGCATAATCAACTCTTTCTGTAGACTTTACACCTGGAAAATCAGCTGCAAATTCTGCAAGTACCTTGGTCGGATCATAAGGGCTAAAACCTAAAATATCTAATAAAGGAAGGATTAAAGCCTGTTTAGTTGTTTCTTCTGTAGTACAGTGGCCCCCTACTTTTTTCACATGCTCAATATGGCTTCTTAGTCTATTAATAAAATTTTCCATATTCCCCTCATTATTATTGCAAGTATATTTTTTGATCTAATTTTAGATCTTAACCCTTTTACTTTATTTTTCAAATATTAATTTAAATTTGTTTTTAGAATTTCATTACAGTCTATTTGTTGGACTATTTTTTATTTGATTTATTTAAAAAAGAAGTTCAAAAAATGGAAGAATCATAAGTTAAGTTCTCCTCAATCTATTACACTAATTTTGCGCCATCCGTCATAATAAAACAGATAACAGACTGAATAATATTCATTCTTCTTAATAACCCAACCCACCTGCCATCGGAACAACAATCAAATGATTTGACAGTTGATACCGACCAATATACATATAAATTCATCACTTTTTCGACCGACATAGTATACTGCACCTGCTGTTTCGGCTCACCTTTTATCATGTGTTCTCTGTTTATGAATAAAAAGCTGTTTCTTTCTTCTGGTTTAAAAACACTAAGTGTCTTGGCCATATCTATAGGCTTAACCGCCTGCGGTGATCGTTCATGGTGGACAGATGATGAGCCTAAGCTCAATGCTGAACAAATCGCACGCATCATTCCCGGACGCGTAAATGACCGCCGTTCATGGGCTGAAGATATATACGATATTTCAGAGCAGTTTGGTATTCCTCAAAATAAAGAGAATATGTGTTCGATCATTGCCGTGGTTGATCAAGAGTCTAACTTTGTTGCAGACCCACAAGTTTACGGTTTAGGTGAAAAAGCGGTTAAAGAAGTCCAAGATCGTTTAGATGAAAAATTTAAAGATAAGCTCGGCGATGCTATCGGTGGCACGATTGCGGGCTATTTCCAACAAGTTTTAAAAGAGCAACCGAGTCCTGAAGATAACTATTTAAGCCAAATGCGCCGCGTTAAAACAGAACGCGAACTGGATGAACTGTACCGTGAAATTTTTGACTATATGTCAAAGCACTATCACGTTAGTGCACTCACAGGTGCAGCCAAACTTGTCGGTCAGGACGTAGGCGAAAAAATGAACCCAATTACCACGTTGGGTTCAATGCAAGTGCATATCGGTTATGCCAAAGAAAATAAACGTGAAGGTGGCAGCATGGCTGACCTACGTACCGACCTTTATAGCCAATATGGTGGTCTGTACTACGGCATCCACCGACTGATGATGTACCCTGCTGACTATGACAAACCGCTTTACCGTTTTGCTGACTATAACTCGGGTATGTACTCAAGTCGAAATGCCGCTTTCCAAAGTATGTTGAATGACTTAACCGAAGCAGAACTGGATTTAGACGGCGACCTGCTACTTTATGGCAAAGATGGCTCACCTAAATCTGCAAAAAGTCAATCAGAACGTGAACTCATCAGTGTTTTCGCTCAGCACAATATTTTGGTTACTCCACGTCAAATTCGCTCTGACCTGAAAAAAGAGAAAGAGAAGAAATTTGAAGATACAGCAACCTATCGCGCTGTGGCTAAGCTTTATCAAGAAGTCACTAAAAAAGAACCTTTCTATGCCATGATGCCAGAAGTTGTCATTTCTGGTCCAAAGCTCAGCCGTGACTATAATACCAACTGGTTTGCCACTCGTGTCAATGGACGTTATCAAACATGCATGCAACGTGCAAAGCGCATAAAAATCTAGCCTTATTTGACTTTGATGGCACCCTGTATGACAAAGACAGTTTTACGGGGTTCATCTTCTATGTACATTCAAAACGGCATATTGCCCTGCAAGGCTTAAAAGTTCTGCCTTATATTCAAAGTTATTATTTAGGTTTTTATCCTGCCCATCATATGCGCTCTAAACTCTTCCATGCGATGTTTAAGCAAGCTGAAGTGAGCGAAATTGACGCTTATGCAAAACGCTATGCAGAACTCTTAATCAAAGGACTTAACCCAGCACTTTATAGCCAACTAAAGCAACACCAAAGTTTGGGCGATGATATAGTTTTGGTCTCTGCTTCAATTGATATCTATTTAAAATATGTGTGTGAAATCCTCTCAATCGATCTGATCTGTACCCAAGTTGAACAAGACCAGCAACGCTATACAGGGCGCTATCTGACTGCGGACTGTAGCTGTGAGTACAAAGCTCAACGTATCCAAGAAAAATATGAGCTAGATAATTACCATGCCGTTTATGCTTATGGAAATAGCATTGAAGATAAACAAATGTTGTCTTTGGCTGATTTTAGCTACTTGGTAGGGACAGATTTAAGTCTTCCTGACTTGTCAAATACATCAAATCAGCGCCAAATAAGTTAATTATTAAGCACGGATTAATAATTAGCCATATTAAATTTTTAAAAATATTTATTATTAAAATTCAGCATGTTGTATTTACCAAAAAATATATTTATGATAAATTTTGCCTAATAAAAATATTTTGAGAACCATTCCACTTAAATTATAAAAAGGCATCAGTATGGAACCGTTATCTCCACCCAAGTATGTCAAAGGTCTTTCGATCAAATTCGGTGAAAGCCCCTTTGTATTATTGGCGCAGTTCGCTTTTAATGCTTCAAAACAAAAATGGTTAAAACACGAAATCGAACATGTGCTCAATATCGCCAAACAAGGTGATTATCATCATCTGGTAAAGACATTACGTCAATTTAGTAAATAACAAAAAAAGCCACTTCAAATGAAGTGGCTTTTTTACTTACTTTTTAAAGGGAAACGCATATTTCACAATACGTTTGATGACGCTACCATACTGTTTGACTAAACTGGCATTGTTATAGTTAATGCCATACTTTTCACAAACCGCTTGTACTTTCGGCGCCATTTTACGGTAACGACGCGCGGGTACGTCTGGGTATAAGTGATGCTCAATTTGATGACTTAAGTGCCCCGTCAAAATATGGAATGCTTCTGAACCAGTTAAATTCGACGAACCACGAATTTGGCGCATGTACCAGTGACCACGGCTTTCATTTTCCAGTACTTTTTTCGGAAAAACTTCGACATCTTTGGTGAAGTGACCACAGAAAATCACACTAAATGTCCACATATTACGGATACCATTTGCAACCAAATTCCCTGTAAACACAGGCAATGCCGCAGGTCCTGCAATAAGTGGGAAAAACACATAATCTTTAAACAATTGTTTACCAATTTTGCGCTGCATAGGTTTCCATTCAGCTAAAGTCTGCGCTTTGCTTTTACGCCCCTTGAAATATTTGCCTAATTCCAAGTTTTGGATCGCAACGCCCCATTGGAACAACAAACAAAATGGAATGCTATAAATCGGTTGTAATAAAAAGCCCGGTTTCCAACGTTGTTCAGGGAATAATCGAAGCAGACCATAGCCAATGTCATCATCCATCCCTTTAATATTGGTATAGGTATGATGCTTGTAGTTATGGGTCTGACGCCAGTTATCTGCTGTACCTACGATGTCCCACTCATAGTTTTGCCCATTAAACTTAGGGTCATTCATCCAGTCATATTGACCGTGCATCACGTTATGACCTAATTCCATGTTTTCCATAATCTTGGCAAAACTCAGCAAGCCCGTGCCCAACACCCATGCAGGTGGGAACCAACCGGCAAACAAACATACACGACCTGCGATAGACGCATAACGCACCGTTGCATAGACACGACGAATATATTGCGCATCTTTCTCGCCAATATCATCCAGTACTTCTTGCTTGATGGCATCTAGCTCACGTGCAAGCTCATCTAACTCGAATGTCGTTAATTCACGATTCTTCGGGTTTTTAAAATATTCAACTTTAACAGGAATATTCATTGTATTTATTCCCCTTATAAATCGACAATAAGATCGGTTTGTGCCGTGTTGACACAAATTTTTAGAAAATTACCAGGTTCAGAATTTTGTGCACCATTAACCAAGTTTTTGGTCGAACCTTCAACTTTGTTGCAGGCACATTTATTACAGATTCCCATACGGCAGCCATGTTGAGGCTTCACATTTTGCTGTTCCAAACTTGCAAGAATGGATTGACCTTTGGGAATGCTTAAAATTTTCTTCGACTTTGTTAAGGTAATATTCACAAAACCAACATCATCATTTGCAAATGGACTCATGCTAAACGCTTCAGTTTTTAAGGTGTTAGCATGAACGAAAAGCTGCTCAACCGTAGCCACAAACCCTGAAGGGCCGCATGCATATACCGTTGCCTTTTCAATCTGATCCAGTCCAGACACATGGTTTTGATTTAAACGCTCACCTTCATCTGACTCTTGGGTATAAAACATGCTAAATGTGAAGTTTGAGTATTGTTCTGCCAGTTGTTCAAAATATGCTTTGAACGCAGCATCAGTATGCTTTTTCACCCAATACATCAAATGTACAGGCTGCTTTTTAAGCTTAGCGGTCTTTTCTAAACGTTTCAGTAAACTCAGCATGGGGGTAATACCACTGCCCGCAGCGAGTAAAATTAACTGTTGATCATTTACAGTCAATTGCATATCGCCATAAGGCTGACCGAATTCTAAAACATCGCCGATTTGAGCCTGCTCACATAGCCAATGACTTGCCTTGCCTTGGTCTACCATTTTTACATTCAGTAAGACATGTTGCGCATCAATCTGGGTCAAACTATAGGTACGTTCATAACGTACGCCTTGAACCACGACATATACAGGATGGTGTTGTCCCGCTTGCCCTATTTGAAAATGACGATTGGTTTGCAGCCTTAAACTCACCATATCGTGTGCAACTTGCTCTTTTTTTACCACTTTACCCAAAGCTTGGTGTATCGACCAAAGTGGGTTGATTTTTTGAAGCCAAAAGTTAGCTGTGTGTCGGTCTATAACACTCTCAGCATACTCAGTTAAAGGAGATTTAGTTTTTTTAAGGATCTGCATAGTAAAGGACCACGCCATAGATTTTGAATTATTATACACATGTATATATATTTGTATATATACTCTGATTGTTTCGTTTCGTTTCACAATGCCGACCAGTGGGGCTATAATGAACCGATTGATTTAATTGCTTGATAAATATGACACCGACCACCATTCAAACCCATACAACCAACACAGAGCATGAAGCTTCAAAAAAACATGCACCAGTGCTTGCACGTAGTGTTGGTCGAAAAGCAACGATTACAAAAGATGAACTGTTTCAAGCTGCTTTAAATTTGATTGGTCCTGAAAAAAGTATTGCATCCCTCAGTTTGCGCGAAGTCGCACGTGAAGCAGGGATTGCGCCGAATAGTTTTTATCGTCATTTTAAAGATACCGATGAACTGGCTATCGAGTTGATTGAACGTGCAGGTGTTGTGCTACGCCAAATTTTGCATGAAGCACGGATTAAGGCCATTCGCCAAGAAAGTATTATTCGTAGCTCAGTCGAAGTTTTTATTGAACAACTCGATGCGGATGATGGCAACTTAAGCCTGCTATTACGTGAAGCATATACGGGTTCGGCATCTTATAAAAATGCGGTCGAAAGACAGTTGAATTATTTCCAGCAAGAACTCAAAGATGATTTAATTCGTTTAGAACGTTTAAATAATAGCAAACTCTTCCACCCTGAATTGGTGTCCATGGCAATCACCCAATTGGTTTTCAATATGGGTGCCAAAGTGATTGATATGCCAAGCGTAGAGCGTAAAAAAATGGCTGAACAAACCATGATCATGATTCGCATGATTTTGGAAGGTTCACGTCATTTGGATGAAGCGATGATTCGCTAATCTGTGATTACACCCAACAGATTCGCTGAAATATCTTCTTATTTGTTTCGCTGTTGCTCTTTAATGAGCTGGTGCACAAATTCTGCGGTCTGTTTCGGTTGTTCTAGCGGAAACATATGCCCACCTTCAAGCACACTATAGTCGATCGCATAGGTTTTTTTCATCCCTTGGGGTAAACCTTGCTTATAGAAATGGCTATCTTTTGCAGTCAACACATGAATCGGCATAGCAGGTGCTTTGCGTGGGGTACGCCACCACCATGCAGGCACTGTTCTGAAGATCTCTGCTTCAGTATGTTTGGGAATGGTTAGCGTCACCCCATTTCGAGTCGAATCACTTTTTAAACCACACGCTATAAAGTCCGCAAAACACTGTTCATCAAAGTCTTTAAAAATACGATTCGGTCTGAGCGCCTGACTGGCCTGCTCAATACTTTCCCAATGATCACGACGTTTGACGGTCACCGCAGCTGGGGTGAGTTTTTCAATGGACTTCGATCCCAGCTTTTGTAACGCTTCAAATAAAAAGGCTTTTGAACCAATCACAAACGGTGGGTCCATGATAATCACTTGCCAAAACAACTGTGGTTTTTTATAGGCCGCCATAAGTGTGAGTAAAGAGCCAAAAGAATGCCCTAAACCAATCACTTGTTGCCGTGGAAACTGCTGTTCAATATCCGAAATAACTTGATCGACCAACGCTTCCCAGCGATATTCCACAGGATAGTGCGGATCTAGACCAATCATCGGAATTGCTTTGACATCAAAATCTTGATTTAAAAATTGGAAAAATTTTTGATAGCTGCCCGAGGGAATGCCATTTGCATGGGTAAAGTGTAAGGCTGGTTTGCTCATGTCATTCAAATCTATTTTTATAGCATCTTTACCATAATCGTTTTTCAATCTAAACGAAATGGCGCAGGATGAATCCTAAGTCATGAACTTTGATCACTTCGGCCAATTTATAAAAATATTCTGGGATAGATCTGAGATCACTTTGCAGAAACAGTTAAGTTCTGATTGCCTAAAAAAGTAGCGCCACAGTTGGTTTTGTCTCCTGCAATCACCACAGCACGTCCCAAGACCGTTGTACTCTGATCTGCTGCAATCGCAGAAACCACCATTCGACACTTTGGACAAAAGTGCTTCATTCCATTTAAATGCACAGCAATACCATTGATCACAAAACTGTTTTCACACTCAGTGACGATGCCACCATGTGTTGTTTTTGAACCCATTGTTACTAGAGCTTTAGACATAATTTATTGTTCGATACATTAGAGTTTTAATGGCGAAAATTCTAGCATAAGCAAGCGCTTAAAATTTCAATGAATTACTTTTCAAATACAACTTAGACATCTCTTTTTTAAGGATCCATTAAAAAAGCACCCAAAGGTGCTTTTCATACAGCGATTCGAATTATGGTTTAACCACAACCATCACTTGAATTGCTTCTGGTGTGACCGATAGGCCATCGAGCAAACCAAGACCTTCTTTTTGCAGTTTTTGTAGGCGCGAAATTTCATCTTCACGAATACTAGGGTTGAACTGCTTTAAATAAGACAGGCGGTCAATTTCGTACTGCCACTTGCTACCGTAGACTTCTTTCGCCTGTTGCACAAAGCTTGGTAAAGCCGCACGTGCAAGCTCTAATGCTTGTACATAACGCTGTTCAATCACTTCACGGCGTGCTTTCACAACTTGACGACAGCTATTACCATCCAAATGATGCAAGTACGGTTTTAAAATTTCAGGTGCAATTTTCTGCGACAGGTCTTGACCCTTTTCACTCAACAAAACGCGAACCAGCTGCTGCGGTAAGCTTGAAGGCAAATTCAATGCTTTCGGTGCAACCACATCGACCTTAAACCACACTTCTAACAACACAGAACCTTGTGGTAAAGCCGCTGACTTCAACACTGCAACGTTGGTACTACCAAAACCTTGAGTATTGATCATTTCCATTACGCTTTCAGTAAATGGATGTTCAAGAGTTAAATACTGAGCATCTTCACGTATCTGAGCTTGATCGCGGTAGAAGGTCGCAGTCATACCTTCTTCATCCAAGGTTAAACCTTGAACTTGCATTTGATCGGTTGGTTTAATGATGACTGTACCGTTGCTTTGTTCGTCAAAATCAATATTTGTCGACGCCATAAAGCGCTTCATAAACATTGGCAAAGTAGTGTTGTCATCATAAGACTCAAGCGCTTGTACAATTTCTTGCGCCACAATTGGACGACAAGAGTTGTATTCAAGCAAACGGTCGCGACCTGATTGTAACTCTGCTTCTAAGGCTTCGCGTTGCACGCTAACTGCTTCGAGTAAGTCATCTAACTGCTGACCTTGATCTGTCAGTAAACAATCTTTCAATTCAACAATAAAGTTTTCTTGTAAAGTTTGCGCAGTTGGCGAGATATTACTAAAAATATTTAATGCTTCGTTATACCAACGGAACATACGTTCTTGCGCTGTACCAATCAAATACGGCACATGAATTTGAATCCGATTTTCTTGACCAATACGGTCTAAACGGCCAATACGTTGTTCAAGTACATCTGGGTTTGCAGGCAAATCAAATAAAATCAGATCTGATGCAAACTGGAAGTTACGACCTTCAGAACCAATTTCAGAGCACAGTAAAATTTGTGCACCATAAGATTCTTCAGCAAAGTAAGCTGACGCTTGGTCACGCTCAAGTAAACTCATGCCTTCATGGAACATTGCAGTACGAATACCCGCATGTAAACGGAGTACGTTTTCAAGTGCTTCAACCACGGGACCAGTACGTGCAATAAGCAACACTTTTTTGTGTTTTAAGTCTGTACGTAGTTTTTCCATGAGCCACATGACACGCGGGTCAGCTTCCATCCACGCACCGTCAAGCTGCGCTTCTTCTGGCCACATTTGTTCACGCAATTTACCGTCTTTAGACCAGTTTTCTGGTGCAGGCAAAGGTGCAGGCTGACAGTCACGACCTGGGAAGCCTTGAATGGCTTCACGGGTGTTACGGAACAAAATACGCCCTGTACCATGACGGTCTAAAAGCTCATGAATGGCACGGAAACGTTGTTCGGGTGCATCTTCAATACGATGTCCTAGCAAACCTTCTAATGCAGCTAAATGCCCTTCTTCAAGTGGCATATCTGCCATCAGTACTTCAGCAATTTTTGCAGTTTGTTGATACTGGGTTTCTTCATCCAAGAAACGATCCAGCGAACTAAAACGCTGTGGGTCAAGTAAACGTAAACGTGCAAAGTGACTTTCCACACCCAGCTGTTCTGGAGTTGCCGTTAACAGTAAAACACCCGGAGTTTTTTCTGCTAACTCTTCGATCAAGTCATAGCGGTCATTGCCACCGTCTTCTTCATTCCACATCAAGTGATGTGCTTCATCGACCACCAATAGATCGAAACCAGCTTCTAGGGCTTGTTCACGCAAGTCATCATGATCAATCATCAAATCGATTGACGCAATAATGCATTGTTCAGTCAGGAATGGATTCAGTTCAGGATCATGTTCTTTGATTGAAGCCGTACGGGTTAAATCAAATAATGAGAAGTTCAAATTGAAACGACGACGCATTTCAATCATCCACTGATATTGCAGTGAATCGGGTACCAAAATTAGGATGCGTTCTGAACGGCCCGTTTTAAGCTGTTGATGGATGATCAATCCAGCTTCAATGGTTTTACCTAAGCCGACTTCATCAGCTAAAAGGACACGGGGTGCAAAACGTTGACCCACTTCGTGTGCAATATACAGCTGATGAGGAATCAGACCGACACGTGAACCAACCATACCACGCAGTGGACTCGACTTCATATTGGCTTGCATCAGCATCGCTTCAATACGTAAGTCGTACCATTCTTTATAGTCAATTTGGCTTGCCAATAAGCGATCAAGCGGTTTAGACAGCTGAATTTGAGCGCCAATGCGAGTCTCATTCAGTGATTTACGTTCTTCCGTGCCATCTTCTAAGCGACGAACAACGTTATAACGCACCACACCATGACGGTCTTCATGTGATTCAACCGTCCACTTGGTGCCTTCTTGATCTTGTAATTCATCGTTCACGTTAAAAATGATACGTGATAAAGGTGCATTATTCCGTGCATATACACGTGTTTCATCACTTTTAGGGAATAAGATGCTGACAGATCGCTCATCTACATCAATAAGAACTCCTAGACCTAGTTCCGTTTCAGTATCTGATAACCAACGTTGACCAATAGCAAACTGCTGCAATTTTTCCACCTTTATCTACAAGTTAGGACTGCAAATTTAATGCTCAAACATTGTTTAATATTTGAGCAAAATTATACACCTTTAAGCAATATATTTTGACATAAAGCTCACTAAAAAAGTGAGCAAATTTGATGATTCCACGTACTTAAAATGGTACTGGACAAATAAATTCGATACGTTCATCGGTTTGGGGATGATGAAAACTCAAACGCTCTGCGTGTAAACACAAACGCGGCATCAAATCTTGCTGGTCAGGCGCAGCATAAAGCGTATCTCCCACGATAGGATGACCTAAAAACTGCATATGTACACGAAGTTGATGCGAGCGCCCTGTAATGGGGGTGAGTGCTACACGAGTCACGGGCTGACCCTGTATTTCAAAATGTTCAATGGCTTTCCACTCTGTCACAGCAGGCTTGTTATGACTGAGCTCTGCAATATGTAACGGTGGACGGGACGGATCATAAATGACAGGCACATCGACAGTGCCCTGACCATGTAAATGACCAGCCACAATCGCTTGATACGTTTTATCGGTTTGACGTTCTTGAAACTGACGAGAAATGGATTTTTGTCCCCAACGACTGAGACCAAAAACCAAGATACCCGAGGTATCGCGATCGAGACGGTGGATCAGTAGTGTTTTAGGTTCTAGTTTGACTAAACGATTGATCATACAATCTTGTAAGTCTTCTGTCTTCCCCGGAACGGTGAGTATACCTGCAGGCTTATGGATGACCATAAAGTCTTCATCTCGATGAATCAGGTGTTCGGTTAGAAAATTACTCAAGGTTCCATTCCAATCTGATCGCGAAAACAAGCGGGCAATAATAAAAAGCTTAAGCCAGAAATACAATGCAAAAATCGTTTTTTTTGATCATGAACCGATATTGACTGCATTATTTAACGTAAAATGCCGAATCACAGTCTGTATCGATAAGCGATACATCAAGATATCACTCTATTATGACAAACGATTTCGAAATAACCACGCAGCCAAAGGCAAGGTAATTACGGCTAATATTAACATCGGTACAAAGTCCCATTTCACTTGCGCAAAACTCGCACCTTCCAAATACACCCGTTGTACCAAGTCTATGCCGAAGCGTAGTGGGTTGGCATAAGTCAGCCAATTCAACACTTCAGGCATATTTTGTACAGGAGTTAGTAAACCTGATAAAAGCGTTAAAGGCATGATCAAAAAGAAAGTATACAGCATGGCTTGTTGCATATTGAGTGCAATCGCTGAAATCGACAGTCCCACACCCACGACAGCAATATTAAAGGCAAATAATCCAAAATAAAGTAAGGTCAAGGAGCCATTCATCGGGATCTGGAACCAGAATAGAATAATCGCCAAAATAATGGAAGATTGAATAACCCCAATAATAATCGGCGGAATGGCCTTCCCAATCATAATCTTCGTCGGGGTATAAGGTGTAACTAAGAGCTGATCAAAAGTCCCTTGTTCACGCTCGCGTGCTACTGAAAGTGCCGAAAGTAACAGTGTCTGCATCATACTTAAAGTTGCAATCAGAGATGGCATGATGCCCCATCTCGACTCGACATTCGGGTTATACCATGTTCGCGCTTGTACCGTAATCGCTAAGCTAGTTCCCAATCGTTCTTGATTGACCTGCCCCACCACACTACTGATGTAGGAGCCCGCCATACTTGCAGTCGATGAGTTTCTCCCATCTAGAATCACTTGAATCGGCGAAGACTCTTGATTATTTAGCTTATCCTCAAAATCAGCAGGAATGGTGATGACCGCCAAGGCTGTTCGATCATTAATCACCTGTTGGATTTGTTGATTATTTTGCAAATCTGCTGTTCGTTTAAAAATTCCTGAACCATCTAAATGCGCTAAAACTTGTTGTGAGCTTTGGCTTCGGCTTTGATCCAGCACGGCATAATCAACATGATTGACATCATAACTTGCGGCATAACCAAACAAGACCGCTTGGATAAATACAGGCGCGATTAAGGTCACTCGATTGGCAGGATCGACCAAAATGGCTAAAAACTCTTTTCGGATCAGCACCCAAAGATAACGAAACCAGCGCATTAACGTTGCCATAACACCATTTTTCCTTTCGTTAGCCCAAGCGCTTTTTCAGTGTACGCGCGGTCATTGCTGTGAGTAGCACGATATAAATCAATAAAATGCCACACTCTTTGAGCCACAAAGACCAATCATCACCACCGAGTAATAGAGTTTTAATCAAAGTCATATAGTGCGTTGCAGGTAAGACATTACTAATAATTTGCACAATTAGCGGTAAGTTTCGTGTATCAAACACAAAACCTGAAAGCATCAAAGCGGGCATAAAGCTGGCAAGCAGTGCCATCTGACTGGCTTGAAACTGACTTTTTGATAGGCCTGAAATCATCAGACCCAGCAGTAACGACACCATTAAATATAAAAAAGAGGCACTCATAACAGAGAACAGCGATGCGCGGATGGGTACATCAAATAAAACATGTGCTGCAACTAAGCACATCACAATATCGATCATCCCAATCACGATATAGGGCGCCAGTTTTGAAAGTACAATTTCTAGAGGACGTACGGGCGTAACATATAATGCTTCTAAAGTGCCACGCTCGCGCTCACGTGCAATCAGCAAGCCAGTTAAAAATGCGCCAACCAAGGTCAAAATTAGGACAATTAAACCCGGTACTAAAAACCATGTACTATTTGCAGACTCGTTAAACCACATACGTTGTTCAACCGTGATAATGCCACCCACTGAATCTGCATTTGTTCGGTCTGCTTGTATCAAACTGGTGGTATTAAGCGCACTGGTAATATAACCCTGCAAAGCCGAAGCAATACTGGTGGCACGGCCATTGGTAATGACTTGAACAGTACCAGTCCCCTTTGCATATTGCTCCGCAAAGTTGCTGGGTATATTAACGATAGCATCAATTTCAGCATTGCCCATTGCGGCTTCAGCTTGGCTAAAGCTTGTATAATGCTTGACGGTAATGTATTTAGAGCCGTTTAGCCCACTGATCAGTTGCTGACTCTGTGGCGTGGGCTGTTGCTCCACCACCCCAACGCGTCCGTTGGTTAAGTCGAAAGACAGTCCATAACCAAACAACAAAATTAAAATAATCGGTAGAATGAAACCAATCGCCATACTACTTTTATCACGAAGCAGCTGTTTGGATTCTTTACGTGTTAAGGCAAACAGTCGTGTCCAGAAAGCTGAGAAATGATTCATTTGACGTTCCTCAGTGAGCCTGCATGTCTGCACGGGACTGTTCAACGATGGCAATAAAAGCACTATTCATATCGTTTACATCCTCTAACTGTGCCATCCCACGAATCTGTTGAGGTGTACCAATCGCCAACAATTTCCCTGCATCTTGAATCGCAATCCGATCACAGTATTCAGCTTCTTCCATAAAGTGTGTAGTCACAATAATGGTCATGCCTTGGTTCGCCAACTCTCCAATGGTGTACCAAAAAGAGCGCCTTGCTAACGGATCAATACCACTGGTTGGTTCATCCAAAAATACAATTTCAGGCTGATGTAACAGTGCTGCTGCCATCGACAAACGCTGTTTAAAACCATTTGGCAGATCACTGCTTTTAGCATGTGGCTTAAGTTCAAACTGAAGCAACGCTTTATCAATTTGCTGCTTTAAGTGTTTACCCGATAAGCCATAAGCACCACCAAAAAACTTTAAATTATCCAGTACGCTCAAATTGCCATACAGGGCAAACTTCTGCGATACATAACCAATTTTTGCCCTTGCCTGCGCACGAGCTGTACGCAAATTCATGCCTGCCACTTCCAACACACCACTGCTGGCGGGCAGTAAGCCACAGAGCATACGAAACGTCGTGGTCTTACCTGCACCATTGGGGCCAAGTAAACCAAAAATTTCGCCTCGATATACATCAAACGAGGTATTGGCCACGGCGGTAAAATCACCAAAGGTGCGTACCAAATCCTTCACCACAATCACAGGTTTCTCGAGCTGTTGTTTTACATCCTGCTTTGTTTTCACTTGTGGTGAATCAGAGTTTTCTATCAAAGTTATTGAAGGGTCTAAAGCTAAATTTTCCTGTGCCAATACCGTTTTTTGAGTATGCTTCGCCTCATGTAAAAGTAACATAAATGCATCTTCTAGCTCTGCTGCTCTCGGTTCTGCAACAATGCCTTTGGGCAAGAGATCTGCTGGAAGTGATGGGCTTTCAATTCGCGTAATAAAACGCACTACATTGCCTTTGGGAACTGCATCGGCAATATAATGTTGATTATCGAGTAAATGTGCTTGTAACACCCGCGCCTTCATGTCGGGACTGGGTTCTACTTGCCATGTTTGTCCATGTGCCTGAGCCGTCAGTTCATCGGGTGTACCTTGCTTTAGGACTTGCCCATCCAACATGACATAAACCTGATGACAGCGTTCAGCTTCATCCATATACGCAGTACTGAGGATGACACTTAAGTTCTCCTCCCTCACCAACTGTTCAATGATGATCCACAAATCACGGCGTGAGAGTGGATCGACACCGACACTTGGTTCATCCAACAGCAATAGTTCAGGTGAACGGACTAAAGTGCAGGCCAAACCTAACTTCTGCTTCATGCCTCCAGAGAGTTTTCCTGCGGGACGTTCAGTAAAGCGCGCCAAGTCGGTAATCTTGAGCAAACGTGCAAAACGTTCCTTGCGAACGTCCATTGGCACGCCATGCAAATCCGCATACAAGTCTAAATTTTCTTGAATACTGAGGTCTTCGTACAAACCAAACTTTTGCGGCATGTAGCTGATACGATCTTGCACAGATTGTGGATCTTTGGCGACATCCATTCCTAAGACTTTTAAGCTTCCAGTGGTTGGCTTATATAAACCTGCGATCAATCTTAAAAATGTGGTTTTACCAGCACCATCAGGCCCGACCAAAGCCGTCAGTTTTCCTGTTTTGATCTGCATATTTATGCCTTGCAAAGCCTGCACATCATCCAAATCTTTTTGTTCTGCTTTAAAGGTTTTGTTTAAATCCGTGGCAATCACAATGCTCTCTACTGACATCGACATACTCCCATGCCTTAAGGATTATTCTTGGCAGTTGGACGCGATGATTTGGCTATGCTCACTGTCACAGGCTGTCCCATTTTTAGTTGGTCATTCGGGTCATCGACATAAATACGGACTTCATACACCAAAGTCGTGCGAATATCTTCGGTCTGTACCGTTTTCGGGGTAAATTCCGCCACAGATGAGATATAACCTATTTTTCCTGTGATGGGCTGATTCGGTTGTGAGTCACGAATGACTTGTGCTGCTGCGCCCATGTTAATATGCCCAAGATCCATTTCACTGGCATAAACACGCACCCATTTAGGATGGATCAGGGCAATGGTATAGACGGACTTGTTTGAAGTTGTCATGTCACCAACTTCTTGTAAACGTGCACGAATTACGCCATTAACAGGTGCCAGCAGCTTACTTTGTGTAATTTGATAATCAATCAAATCAAGATTGGCTTTGGTCGATTCATATTGTGCTTTAGCCGCTTCACGATCTTCTGCGCGTGCACCTTTCAAAAGTAGCTCTAGGTTGGCTTTTGTTTCACCTACGGCCGCTTCCGCCATTTTCATATTGCTTTTTGCAGCATCAACCTCTTGCTTACTCACCGCTTGACCCGCAGTACTCCGATTCAAGACATTTAAACGTTGGTATTGTTTATCGGCATTTTCAAATTGGGCTTGGGCAGACTGTACTTTCGCTTTCGCTTGGGTAATCTCTTCAGGTCGATTGCCCGCAGCTTGTTCATTTAAGGTTTGCTGTTGAACTTGTAACTGCGCTTGGGCTTGCTGTGCTTGTATAGTCAGCGAGTCGGTATTCAGTTCTGCAAGAACCTGACCTTTTTGAACGCGATCGCCTTCTTGAACAGCCAAGCTTTGAATACGTCCAGCCGTTTCAAATGCTAGTGAGACTTGTCGAATATCGACATTGCCATATAGCACCAGATGATCGGGATCGGCTTTGTCTCGACTGAACCACAAAAATGCAGCCACTACAGCAATGAACAATACCCCAACCAGCAGTATAAGCTTACTTTTATTCATGCACACAAAACCTTCGCTTAGTTTTAATACAAGTTTAAATCTAATTTAAACTACAACAATTCAGTTAAGAAAGATATACTTCAAGTCTAAATTTTGATGCAGAGTAAATAATGTCTAGAGCTGGACGTAGCGATGGTGATTTAACCAAATCGAAAATTTTGGATGCTGCTGGCCGCCTAATTGCTCAGGATGGTTTTGCAAAAACCACGAGTAAAGCCATTGCCAAGCTGGCCGAAGTCGATTTAGCTGCCATTAACTATCACTTCGATGGTCGTGATGGTCTGTATCGTGCCGTACTTGCCGAAGCACATACACATTATATTGATGAACAAGAACTCTTGACCTTGCTTAACAGCTCTAAAACGCCTACTGAAAAACTGGAAGCTTTTTTTGAAAGCCTGATCGGTAAGCTGGTTGAAACCGATGTCTGGCATAGCAAGGTGTTTGTTCGTGAACTTTTTTCACCGACCAACCACCTATACACGTTTATGCAAAATGATGGTGCGCGAAAGTTTCTTTTGGTCAAAAAAATTATTAGCCAAGTTTCAGGTATTGATGAAAATCACCCTGCACTTTTGCCTTGTGTACTCAGCACAGTCGCGCCCTGTATGATGCTGATTTTGGCAGATGCAAATGGGCCAAGCCCACTTAAAAATGTCTCCAAGCTTGAACCTGCGCTTTTGGTCAAACATCTCATGACCTTTTCAGTCGCAGGTTTACAAGCCGCTAAACAACTTTATCTTTGATAAACCAACTGTCCTTATGTAATTTAAAACCATAAAACCAACCCGTACTACTTTTTCCACGGCCGGCCAAGCCTTTAAATACACAATGCCTTTTAATCCGAAGATTATGGCAAACTACCAATTTAGTGGAGTCAATGATACTGATTCCCGTATCTTTTCCTTTCACCTGGTGGAAGAAACTACTCAGAGCTTGCAAACAACGGGGCATGATTTCAATAAATCGGTTGTAGCTAAGCAGTTTAGTAAAAGCAGATTTCCAGAATGGAACGATCATTTGGCAATAAAAATATTTGAAGAATCTAAAACCGGATTGATGAAATAAAATGACAATGGTCATTGCTTCAGACAAGCTCAAGGCTGACTTTTTCAGCTTGGATTTTTGATCAGAAATTAAAGCTTTTTCTAAAGATTCATTAAATGTTTTCTCTGTACACGACAAATTTCATAGGACCCTTGTCCTATCAGGCTTTTTCTTTCTTAAAATTGCTAGCACTTTCTTAAATTCTTCTTTTTTTCCAAAACCAATCAAACGTAGAATAGCCATTTGAACATAGTCCAAACCGTAGCGAAATAAACTTACTGAAAGTCGTCCATGCTTCTTTATTTTTATCGCTTTTTTCCGATCATGTTGCCATTCACCTGTTAAATAGCACCAACAGAAACCGATAGCTAGCACTGCTATCAATTTCTTGACTCGTCTAGGGTCTGTTAAACGAGTATTTTCAAGATTGAATCCACGTCCTTTGAGACAACTAAATAACGTTTCGATTTCCCAGCGTAATGCATAATCACGAATAGCAGAAGCATTAAACATAGGAGAAACAACAAGTAAAAGTTCTCCATCTTCTAATCGTAGCGCACTAATATACAGTTTCACTCGACCAACCCAAATACGTCGTTTACGACATTCAGTTTGACCAACTTGAAGATGACGAAATAAATCACTAATTTTATGATTCTTGGCTAAGTGATTGGTCACAATAAAGTTTTTTTAACACGTATACAAAAGTTAATGTCATTTTCAATTAACCATGTAAACCATTTCTCACCGATAAATTCTCTGTCTGCGAACACATTCACAATACGGTCTTTACCAAAAATAGAGATAAAGCGTTGAATCAAAGCAATACGCTCTTTTGTATCTGAATTTCCACGTTTATTGAGCAATGTCCAAACAATAGGTATGGCTATTCCACGATAGACGATGGCTAACATCAAGATATTGATATCTCGTTTTCCCCATTTCCAATTAGTTCTATCCAAAGTTAATTGGACTTTATCGAATGAAAATATATTGAAAATTAACTGAGAAATTTGACGATAATCGAAATACTGATCTGCAAAGAAGCGTTGTATACGTCGATAAAATGATTGTGGTAAGCACTTGATGGGTAAGGCTTTAGATGCAGAAGAAAGATTACATGTCTGTTTTACAATTAATGCAAGCATAATCAGTGTAAAACATTTTGCATGTGACTTGTTCCACTTTAGATATTTGTTTAAGATGAGATGTAACTCATTGAAATGTGTCATCATATTCGTCGTCAGAAAACAAGTATTATGCCATTATTTCAATGAGTTATCTTTTTTTGTCGTGTACAAAGAAATGTTTTGCAGAAATCGTCCAAAATACAAAATAATTCGGTAATATGATCCATCGAGAAGCCTTGTTTTATAACATTTTGTATTGAGAACCAATATGTTATAAATTCAGGGCTTTTTTTCTACTCTTTTTTATATCGAACTCAGGTTAATTATATATTTATGAAAAAAAGCCGACGCATATGCATCGGCTTTTTCACTTCATCGGTAAATTTACCGATTTAGTTATGACTTAGATCGCGTCAAGTGCAGCATTCAAAGTCTCACTTGGACGCATTACTGCATTCACTTTAGCTTGATCTACTGCGTAGTAACCACCGATATCAACCGATTTACCTTGTACTTCAGTAAGTTCAGCAACAATTTTGTCTTCGTTTGCAGCTAAAGCTTGTGCAAGTGGGGCAAACTTCGCTTTTAACTCAGTATCTTCATCTTGTGCAGCAAGTGCTTCTGCCCAGAATTTTGCCAAGTAGAAGTGGCTGCCACGGTTGTCCAATTCACCAGTACGTCGTGATGGAGACTTGTCATTATCCAATAATTTGCTGGTCGCTTGATCAAGAGTCGATGCAAGTAATTTTGCACGAGTATTATCTTCTTTAATCCCCATTTCTTCTAAAGAAGCAGCAAGTGCAAGGAACTCACCTAAAGAATCCCAACGTAAGTGGTTTTCTTCAACAAGTTGTTGTACGTGTTTAGGCGCAGAACCACCCGCACCAGTTTCATACATACCGCCACCCGCCATTAACGGAACGATAGACAGCATTTTCGCGGAAGTACCAAGTTCCATAATTGGGAACAAGTCAGTGAGGTAGTCACGTAAGATGTTACCTGTTACAGAAATGGTATCTAAACCACGCGCAACACGCTCAAGCGTATAACGCATCGCACGCACTTGAGACATGATTTGAATGTCTAAACCAGTCGTGTCGTGATCTTTTAAGTATTTTTGAACTTTTTTGATCACTTCGTTTTCGTGTGGACGGTACGGGTCTAACCAGAAGATCGCTGGCATGCCAGAGTTACGTGCACGTGTTACTGCAAGTTTAACCCAGTCGCGAATTGGTGCGTCTTTCACCTGACACATACGCCAGATATCGCCTTCTTCCACGTTTTGAGTCATCAACACTTCACCAGTGTCAATGTCGGTGATGTTTGCAACACCCGCAGCAGGAACTTCAAAAGTCTTGTCGTGTGAACCGTATTCTTCAGCTTTTTGCGCCATCAAACCTACGTTTGGCACAGTACCCATCGTACGTGGGTCGAAGTTGCCATTCCATTTACAGAAATTGATCATTTCTTGGTAAATACGTGCGAAAGTCGACTCTGGCATTACAGCTTTACAGTCATAAGGCTTGCCGTCAGCACCCCACATTTTACCGCCACCACGAATCATTGCAGGCATAGAAGCATCTACAATTACGTCGTTTGGAGAATGGAAGTTGGTGATGCCTTTTGCAGAATCCACCATTGCAAGTGCAGGGCGGTGTTCTTGGCATGCGTGTAAATCTTCGATGATTTCTTCACGTAAAGAAGTTGGTAAGGTTTCGATCTTTTCATAAAGACCCGCCATACCGTTGTTGACGTTAATGCCAAGTTCTTCAAACAATTTACCGTGTTTTTCAAACGCTTCTTTATAGTAAATTTTCACACAGTGACCGAATACAATCGGGTGTGAAACTTTCATCATGGTTGCTTTTACGTGTAAAGAGAACAAAATGCCTGCTTCTTTACAATCATCCAGTTGTTTTTCATAAAAGTCGCAAAGTGCTTTTTTGCTCATGAACATAGAGTCGATGATTTCGCCATCAAGTAACGCTACTTTTTCTTTCAATACAATGGTTTCACCAGAATGAGTGATGAGTTCCATTTTTACGTTACGTGCGCGGTCAAGCGTCATCGATTTTTCGCCATGGTAGAAGTCGCCTTCATTCATGTGTGAAACGTGAGTTTGTGACCATTGCTTCCATTCACCCATAGAGTGCGGGTGTTTTTTCGCGTAGTTTTTCACTGCAGCAGGTGCACGACGGTCAGAGTTACCTTCACGTAATACAGGGTTTACAGCTGAACCAAGACATTTGCCATAGCGTGCTTTAATCGCTTTTTCGTCTTCAGTGGTCGGGTTTTCAGGATAGTCAGGAATCGCGTAGCCTTTTGATTGAAGCTCTTTGATACATGCTGTTAACTGAGCAACAGAGGCACTAATATTCGGGAGTTTAATGATATTAGTATCTGGATCTTGGGTAAGACGACCTAGTTCTGCAAGATTGTCTGGGACTTTTTGCTCTTCTTTTAGGTATTCAGAGAATTCTGCGAGAACACGTGCGGCAACAGAGATATCAGTTTTAACGATCTCTACACCAGCAGGTTTAGTAAAGGTCTCAATGATCGGCAGTAGCGAATAAGTCGCTAGCAATGGCGCCTCGTCGGTCAGTGTGTAAATGATGGTTGACTTTCCACCAGCCATATATAGCCCCTTGCGTTAGATTGAGTTTTTTAGGGTGATGAGCTTCTGGCTCAACCCCTGCGAACCGATGTGCTTGAATAAAACCCTGAAAGTATCGTCCCTCAGGGCTTTACAGTCAACGTAATATCCAGTGATAACGACATTTCGCCAGAAAATACCACTACAGCCTTCGTTTTTCAAAATCACGTCTTTCCACAAGGCTTTAGCGTTTGCTTAGCAAATAAACAAATTTTTTAGCGAAATGTGTTGTTCACCTCATTTAGATCATAACACCTGATACTTTTCACATAATACAGTCTTCAAATACTTTTTATAGTCTTGTAGCCCTACATGCATAAGCATGACTTTTCTCAGCGCTAAATTTAAACAGGCAAAGCAACCCAACATGCCAAAGCTTAAATATTAATACATAAACCCTCTACGCCTACTCCTCTATTTTTACATTTTTAAACCTATGTTTTTTATAGGGTTGGTTAAACTGAATCTTTTTTCTGCAACGGTAAGGGTCAATTCAATGCTAAAAATGCTGCTTCCGCTCATTGGACTTGGTTTTTCTTCTTGGTGTTTTGCTCAAAATCCATTGAGCGTTCATGTGCTGAATTTGGAAAATGGTCTCCCTTCTGCCAATGTCAAAGTGACACTTGAAGCCCAACAAAATGATAAATGGACAGAAATCAGCTCAAGCACGACCGATGACCAAGGTCGAATCAATGATTTATATCCCAAAGATACGGCCTTACAAAAAGGTGTATACAAAGTTACCTTTAAAACGGGTGATTGGTTTCGCCAAAAAAATCAGCGCTCATTCTTTCCAGAAGTGCCCGTGGTATTTGTAATTGATGGCTCATTGGATCATTACCATATCCCGCTGTTAATTAGCCAATATGGCTATTCCACTTACCGTGGTAGTTAATGCACATAAATAAGCGCATAAAAAACCGATGTCTAGGCATCGGTTTTTATCTCAACAGAATCAAATAAAGTGGCTTAGGGATTAAGCCTTGAACCACTTCTCTGCTTTCGCTTGGTCTTCAACTTTTAATTCAACTTCAGTCAGCTCTGAGCCAGCAGCTTTTACGTCAAAGCTCATCAACTCATCACGGCGGAATGCCAAAATGTTATACGTACCTTCTTGCTTGGCATACTTTTCTACCAGTTTCACCGTTGCTTTGAGACCATCAATCGCAATGATCACATCATGGGCAGAAAGGCCAGCTTGAGCAGCAGCACCATCACGACGTGCGCTTTGCACCAATACACCTTCTGGCTTATCTACAAGCTTTAAACCTAACGGCAATGACTTATCATTTTTCAGGCTATAACTTAAACCAAACTCAGGGAAAAGTTGATCCAGCGGCAACTCATCTGTGGTGTTAATTAAGTGATTGATTTGCTCAATCCAGTTGTCACCTGTCAGTTCATTACACAACTCAACAATCGTACGCTCATGTACTTGTATGCCTTTTTGCGCGTTCTCATAAAGTTTACGCATAAGTGCGTCTAGGCTTGAACCACGTAAGCGCAAACCTAAATCTAAGCATAGTGCAACCAAACAACCTTTGTTGTAATAGCTGGTGCCTGCATTGTTCGAGTTTTCATCCTGACGGTAAAATTTCACCCATGCATCGAAGCTAGACTCAGACACCGACTGAACTAAACGACCCGGGTTTTGTAAATAACGATCAATCTGCGTTTTGAGTAGTTTGATATATGAGGCTTGGGAAATCACACCACTACGTAGCAAAATCAGGTCATCATAATAAGACGTGAAACCTTCAAAAATCCAAAGCAAAGAGGTATAGCCTTCTTTGTTCAGATCATAATTAACAAAATTTTCAGGACGAATGAATTTGACCAACCATGAGTGGAAGTATTCATGGCTACATAAACCTAAGAAACGTTGATAGTCTTCAGACGGCTCTTCAGGCTCATTGGCTTTTGGTAAGTCTTCACGTGGGCTAATCAAGCTGGTTGAATTTGGATGCTCCAAACCACCATAACTATTTGCTGTCGCCATCGTCATAAAGGTGTAGTTTGAAAATGGCGCTGAGCCAAACATTGAGATTTCCGTTGCACAGATTTTTTCAATGTCTTGCTGCATACGTGCAGCATTCATGGCATGTTTACCTGACACCACAAACTCGTGCGGAATACCATTGGCTTCAAAACCAAACCGAGTCTGTTCAGCCAACTCAAATGGTGCATCAATCAACTCGGCATAGTTTTTGGCTTTTAAGGTAAAACGACCTTTAACGAGGCTTTTTGAAGCCATACCAGTAGCCAATTGGAAGTGTTTTAGCTCATCAGGAAGGAACAGTTCAACTTCAACTGCTTTGTCCTCTTGACCCTCCAAACCTAAGCAAGCACATGCAGGATTTACATATAAACGGGTTTGATCTACATACGCGCCGCGCACCGACAGATCATAGGCATAGACATCATACTCAACCGTAATCAGTTCATGGTCGGTATTAAAAAGACGCCATTTATTCTTTTCAAATTTTTGAATTTCTAACAAACGCCCTTCTTCATCATAAGCACGAACCGACTCTATATGCTTTGAAAACTCGCGAATGAGGTAACTACCCGGAATCCAAGTTGGTAATGAAAGTACCTGTGTTGGGTCTGCTACAAAGCGTAAAGTCACGTGTATAAGGTGCTGACGATAATCGTCAAATTCGATCTGATAATGCAACATAATGGGCGATACAAAATAAAATGAAATGAGTTATAACTTAGCTTAGCATTATTTACGCCAGTTTTGCGTCGCAGTCACATTTGTCTGCATTTTTGACTGGTCATTGAGGAAAAAAAGGCATAGCATTTGCAGCTGTTTTAGGTTTAAAAGTCACGGAATGGCTTGGTTAGGGAATTTCATTGAAAGCTGTCATCTACTTCATCGCTACACTCTTCGCCTTATGTTCAAGTTTCACTCAAGCGGCATTGCTCAATATTGTTCCTGAAACAGTTGAAGCTCAAGCTTGGACAGTTTTTGACAGCCAATCGGGGCAAGTCATTGCAGAGCATAATAGTCATGTTCAACGTGCACCCGCTTCGCTCACCAAAATGATGGTGGCTTATATTGCACTCAAAGAAATCAATGCAGGAAAGCTCAATAAGAGCGAAATTCTTACCGCAACACCTGTGGTCAGTACTGTGATGTGGGATGAGTCCCAAATGTACTTAAAACAAGGTGAACAGATTTCTGTGGATCAGCTTCTAGCGGGTTTAGTGGTCATGTCTGCCAACGATGCAGCAGTGACTTTAGCGGAACGCATCTCGGGTGATATTCCAAACTTTGTTGCACGAATGAACCAAGAAGCCAAAGCACTGGGAATGACTGAAACGCATTTCCAAAACCCTGCGGGTATCACCATGCCAGAGCACTATTCGACTGCACATGATTTAGCGCTATTAGGCCAAGCCTTGGTGAATGAAACACCAGACTATTTACACTATTCAAAACAGCAAAGTTTTAGCTATAACCAACGCTTTCACCGTGCAACAAATATTCTGTTAAAACAAGACCCGACAGTAGATGGCTTAAAAACAGGTTATACCAAAGCAGCGGGATATAACTTAGCACTGACAGCAAACCGCCCGACCATGAATCCAGACAATCCAAACCGTCGCTTGGTGGTCATTGTTTTGGGTACAGAAAGTGCAGCTAAGCGTGCTGAAGTTGCACACAACCTGATGAATTTGTCTTATACCTATACTCGTAACGAAGTTGCGCTGAAAGATAAGCAAATTATCGCAGAACTGCCTGTAGTCAAATCGACATTGAAAATGTTCAAAGTGGAAAGTAAGCAACCGAAAATTGTGACCACATCACTGTACGATCAACCATATGCCATTGACTTACATGCCTTTGACCAGACCAACCAACGCATTATGCTCAATACAGGCAATGGCACTATACAACGCATTGATCCATTAGAGTCCACAAAAACGCATTTCAATATTGAAGTGTTGCAAAACAAGCTGACCGCTCCGCTGGCTGAAGTGATGCAATTAGCAAAAGTGCAGGTCTATCAAAACAATCAGCTCATTCAAACGTTCACCATTGAAGAAGATGTACAAATTGAAGAAGCCAATATTTTCCAGCGACTAATGTTTTGGTTCAAAGGCTTGTTTCCATTTTTATCAAGCGATGAACCTAAAGTAAAAACCTATACACTCGGTTAAGTTCGAGCAGTATCCCGAGTTTTATACTTTATGTAACTTGTAAGACAATCTAATTATCAATAAATCAAGAAGATGGCATATTCAATGTCATCTTTTTTTTAATAATAAATAGGTTGCTTCATATGGCTGTACAAACAGAACAAGTGCCACACCATATTGTTATTATTGGCGGTGGTGCTGGTGGTCTAGAGTTAGCAACGCAACTCGGTGACAGCTTCGCAAAATCCAAGTGGGTTAAAATCACCCTCATCGATCAAAACCTCACTCACATCTGGAAACCCTTACTCCACGAAATCGCGGCAGGTACACTCAACCCAGGTGTTGAAGAAATTAACTATTTTGCACATGCGTCTAAACATCACTATGAGTTTGTTTTGGGTCGTTTTGTCGGCTTAGATCAAGAACATAAACAAGTAAAACTTGAAGCACGCCAATATGCCAAACAAAGCACGGAAACCACGCAGTTTGAACTCAACTACGATACCTTAGTCCTAGCAGTCGGTTCGACCTCTAACGACTTTGCGACCGAAGGCGCTAAACATTACTGCCATTTCCTCGACAGTCGCCAGCAAGCTGAAATTTTCCAGCAAGACCTTCTACATTTGTATTTAGATGCACAAAACCGTCCCGAAACACGCGCACTCAATATTGCGATTATTGGTGCAGGTGCCACAGGAGTCGAGCTTGCTGCCGAATTGGTCCATGCGAAAAGTACCTTTTTTAAATACGGTCTCAATAAAATTGACCCAAATAAAGTCAAAGTGACCTTGATTGAGGCAGCGGATCGTATTCTTCCCGCCCTATCCACCAAAATGGCAAATCACACACATACCCAATTGGAAAAACTTGGCGTTGAAGTCCTCACCCATCACCGTGTTGCCAAGTTAGATAAAGACCATGTCTATTTTGCTGACGGCTCACAAATCGATGCCGATCTAAAAGTCTGGGCGGCAGGCATCAAAACACCTGTCGTTTTAAATGCGCTTGAAAGCTTTGAAAAAGATGCGATTGGACGTCTTAAAGTCTATGCGACTTTGCAAACCCGTTCCGACCCCAACATTTTTGCCTTTGGTGATTGCGCCCACTGCCAGCCTGCGGCCGATGAACCAGTCCTTGGCCCACGCGCTCAAGTGGCCAGCCAACAAGCTGCCTTTTTGGTTCGAGCGCTCAAAGCGCGCATTCGTGGTCAGTCTTTGCCGATGTTTAAATTTTCTGACAAAGGCTCTTTGGTTTCCCTCAGTCAATATAAAGCTGTGGGCGAACTCCTGGGCCAAGTCAATGTGCAAGGCGTGCTGGCAAAAACCATGTATGTTTCTTTATATCGACTCCACCAGGCCACCTTACATGGCTATACCCAAGCTGGGCTGATGACCGCAAAAGACCTGATGAATAAAAAAGTCGGTCCGAAAATAAAATTGCATTGAAATCTAAAAATGCGTCCCCACTAATAAAAAAACGCCATAAGAACGTGGAAAATGCAGTTTTTTTGCTAAATTTAGTCTACAAAAGCTGCTTTTCACTTTATGATATACCCCTTAAATTCTAAATGAATGGACGAAAAACATGACTGCTATCGCAAATGATCACGTGGTTTCTTTCAACTACAAATTGACTAACGCTGAAGGCGAAACGCTAGACCAATCACAAGGTGAACCACTTGCATATTTGCACGGCGCAGGTAACATCATCCCAGGTTTAGAAAATGCATTGCTAGGCAAAACTGTAGGTGAAAAATTCACTGTTACTGTTCCTGCTGCTGAAGGTTATGGCGAATACAACCCTGAACTCGTTCAAGAAGTTCCAGCGCAAATGTTCCAAGGCGTAGACAACATCCAAGCGGGTATGCAGTTCCAAGCTCAAACTGATGATGGCGTTCAAATCGTAACTGTAAAAGCAGTTGAAGGCGAAAACGTAATTGTTGATGCGAACTTCCCACTTGCTGGTCAAGACTTAACTTTCGAAGTTGAAATCGTAGAAATCCGCGATGCAACTGAAGAAGAATTACAGCACGGCCATGCGCACGGTACTGGTGGTCACCACCACTAAGATTTCACATCTTAGAAAAAAGGGCGAAAGTTTAACTTACGCCCTTTTTTTTATTTTTTGCATACTTAGTCATTCGCGACGTATTTGAAAATCTGTAAATGTTTGCTGTTCTGAAGCAAGCTCTATAATGAACACATCCGTGACTACCGCATGAGTTGGCCCGACTTTAGCGCGATTCACCAGTTCGGCAACCACACCATCCTCCCCCAAAAGCAACGCTTCAACTGCACCTGAAGCCAGATTCTGTACATAACCCTTTAAACCTAAAGCAACAGCATATTGTGCAAACCAGCGTCGATACTCAACACCCTGAACTTTTCCCGATATGGTCAGTTTTACTACTTTCATACTGTATGCTCTCGGTTCACGACCGTATAAATAGCCTGACTCATTTGCTGCGCTTGTAAACCACGTTCACCTTGCTGAGCCAAAAGGTCACCTGCTTGGGCATGTAAAGTCACAATTTGATGTAACGCAATGTCATCTTGCAACTGTGCTTTTAAACTGGCAATCATGCCTGCCAATACATCACCCATTCCACCTGTCCCCATCCCTGGATTACCTGCGGTACAAATCCAGAGTTGCGTATCTAAAATCAAGCTTCCCGAACCTTTCAGCACCCATTGTCCTGCATATTTTTCTTGTAAGGCATAAATAGCTGCAATGCGGTCAGACTCCACCGCTGAGGTACTGATACCGAGCAAAGTTGCGGCCTCGCCAGGATGCGGTGTTGCGTAGACCTGCTCACCGAGTTTTACAGGTCTTGAGGCTAAGAACCATAAAGCATCTGCATCTAATACTACCTGCAAAGCATTGGTCTGAATGAGTGGAAACCATGCATCAAACTGCTGCTGAGCCCACGAGTCTCTTCCCAAGCCCATACCAAAACTAACTGCATCCACATGTGCCACCAACGCTTCACGCTCTTGGAGCGACATTTGGTTAATATCGCGCAGCATAATATTGGGTGCACGGGATAAAATCGCAGTATGGTGTTTTGCATCACACACCACCGTCACCTTGCCAGCACCCGCGTGAAAGGCAGCTTCAGCGGCTAACATCACCGCACCACCCATCTGCGCATCTCCCCCAATCACCAGTACATGCCCATAACTTCCTTTATGTCCAAAGGCTTGACGTGGTACAAGCTGCACATACTGTGGAGCAAGTGAAGCTAAAGGTTTTAAAGCACTGTCTACGGGAAGTACCGAAATAAGCTCAACGACTCCTGCATAAGCTTTACCCAGCCCAGTAAATAAACCCGCCTTTAAGCCCAGAGCCGTAAAGGTATAATCGGCGACAACTGCACAAGGTAAAGCTTGTCCCGTGTTGGCCTGCAAACCACTTGGAATATCAACCGCAATTTTTAAACCTGTTTGTCTATTAATCTGCTGAATCACTGCCTGCCAGTCTGAACTGAGTTCACGGTTTAACCCAATGCCAAACAAAGCATCAATATACGCATCATAAGGGTGTTGAAAAGCAAAACCGGTATGAATCATTATCCCCTGTTGCACAGCTGCTGCATGTGCTTGTTGCAGTGAAGTAGACTCTCCCAAAGCAGCTGCATAAATTTCAACGTCATAACCTTGCGCGGCTAGATACGATGCAATCAAGTAACCATCACCTGCATTGTTGCCTTGACCACAACACACCGCAACGCTTTTGACTTGCTGCTGTTTAAGCCTAGGCAGCATATGTTCAGTTGTTGCCCATGCGACTTGTTGCATCAGCCCATAAGCGCTATTTTGCTGCGCGAACCAACGTCCTTCCCATGCTTGAATCTCACTGCTGTGGTACACTTGCTGATGCATGATTTTTCCTTTGTTCTTGGTTATGACAACATCCACATCTTCCTCAAAAATCCCTGTAGATCAATATGATCCAGAGCAGCTTAAGGCTTGGATTAAAGCTGAAGCACTGGCTTTGGGATTTTCTGATTGTGTCATCGCCAAACCAGATGCTCAAGTTGAATTGCCGCGTTTTAAAAAATATTTAGAACTTGGTTATCATGGTGACATGCATTTTCTTGCTGAAAACTTAGAAAAACGCGCAGATCCAACACTGCTTGTTCCGGGCACCAAAAGTATTATTTGTGTGCGTATGGATTATTTGGTAGCCGTTCCTGAACCACGTCTTGTGCCTTTTGCACCAAATAGCGCCATCATTGCGCGTTATGCACGCGGACGTGACTATCACAAAGTCATGCGTGGGCGTTTAAAGACCCTTTCTCAGAAAATCAAAGCCAAAGTTAGCGATTTTGAATCTCGCCCCTTTGCAGACTCGGCACCCATTTTTGAAAAATCATTGGCTGAAAATGCGGGCATGGGCTGGGTCGGTAAACACACCTTACTCATTCATAAAACATCAGGCTCATTTTTTGTTTTGGGCGAGCTCTTCACCTCTTTAGAGCTACCTTTTGACCAAGCCACCACCAAACACTGTGGTTCATGTAGCGCGTGTATTGATATTTGCCCGACCCAAGCCATTGTTGAGCCTTATTTATTAGATGCGCGTAAATGCATTGCCTATTTAACTATTGAGTTTCAAGGCATTATTCCTGAAGAACTACGCCGCGGTATTGGTAACCGTGTGTTTGGTTGCGATGACTGTCAGCTCATTTGCCCATGGAATAGCTTTGCCAAAACCACACCAATTGATGATTTTAACCCGCGTCATGGTTTGGATGACATTCAACTAATTGACCTTTGGCAATGGGATGAAAACACTTTTATGGCAAATACAGAAGGGAGTCCCCTACGTCGTACAGGCTACCAAAGCTTTATGCGTAACGTCGCGATTGGTCTAGGTAATGCACCATTTTCAGATGAAATATTGCAGCAATTACAAGCTTCTCGCCCAGAGCTTAACGATATTGTGCAAGTCCATATTGACTGGGCCATCCAAGAGCAACTGATGAAAAAGCACTAAAACTTGCTTCAAACAGACTTAATCAATAAAAGTTCAATCAAATAGCCATTTGCTTGCATAATTTTATTTATTTTATCTATTTAGCTGCATTTTCAGTGTAACTCAAAATCCAAATAAATAGAATTTTGTGGCCAAATTTCCGGAAAAACGCTCAACTTTGCAACTATTTTTACAATCTCATAAAAAGATAAAATTAAAAACATAATCGGGAGATACTATTAAAAATGAGCAATAATGCCTTTTAAGTTGGCACGTTAAATGTATGATGTATACAAGTTAGAATTAAAAATGGATCGCCATTATGAACCTACGCAATGATTGGACGCGTGAAGAAATCGAAGCTTTGTATGATCAGCCTTTTCTTGATCTCGTCTTTCAAGCGCAGACCGTACATCGCCAACATTTCCAAGCCAACACCATTCAAGTCAGTACTTTATTGTCGATTAAAACAGGTAAATGTCCTGAAGACTGTAAGTACTGTTCTCAGTCAGCACGTTATGACTCAAAACTTGAAGCCGAAAAACGCATTGCTGTAGACAAAGTGATTTCAGAAGCCAAAGAAGCTTTAGCCTCAGGCTCATCTCGTTTTTGTATGGGCGCAGCTTGGCGGAATCCACATGAACGTGACATGCCTTACGTACTAGAAATGGTTAAAGAAGTGAAAGCTCTTGGTTTAGAGACTTGCATGACTTTAGGGATGCTGAATGAGTCTCAAGCTGGGCGTTTAAAAGATGCAGGTTTAGATTATTACAACCATAACCTCGACACTTCACGCGAGTATTATTCACATATTATTAGTACTCGTACCTTTGACGATCGTTTAAATACCTTAGAATATGTCCGTCAAGCAGGTATGAAAGTGTGTAGCGGTGGTATCGTTGGTCTAGGTGAAAAGAAAGAAGACCGTATTGGTTTATTGCAAGAGCTTGCAACCATGCCAATTCATCCAGAATCTGTTCCAATCAACATGTTGGTTCCAATTGAAGGCACGCCACTGGCAGATGTTGAAAAACTCGATTTGACGGAATGGATTCGTACCATTGCAGTTGCGCGCATTATCATGCCGCACAGCTATATCCGCCTATCTGCAGGTCGTGAAGCACTTTCTGACTCAGACCAAGCACTTGCATTTATGGCGGGTGCAAATTCGTTGTTCTCTGGTGAGAAACTATTAACCACACCAAATGCAGGTGAAGGTAAAGACCGTCAACTGTTCACCAAATTAGGTTTAGTGGCAGAAAAGCCAAAACCAACGGTGGCAGACCTTAGTCTAGATGCCATGGCAAGCTAATTCCCAAGATTTGCTAAGCACAAAAAAAGCCCCTTATTCAGTATGGGGCTTTTTTAATGTCTATCTATTTAACCTTCAGGCGACTGAGCAAAATTATGCGCAGTAATTAAAATACCATAACTGGCATTCAGATAATCACCTTGGAATATCTCATCTTCACCATTGGCATGACTGACAGTTAACGTTTGGCGAATCGCGTCATAGTGAAAAGATTCGAAACATTCTTGATGGTGACACAGCCAGCTTAAGGTATCACTCAGATTATCATCGACAATATAAGTTTGTGCTTGAAAATTTTTAGTCATTATCTGTATACGCTAAACACTGTTATTCGGCTATTGTAAGCCGTTCTGCGTCAATTCAGTCGAACTAAGCCATAAAAAAATACAGGCATTAAAAAGTGAGCCTACGCTCACTTTTCCTTAAGATGATTAGTCGGTTTTAGAATCACCACACTTTCGGCATTCCATATGCTCCCCTATTTCAGTCATTTGTTCATATTCATAAACGTGGATGCAAAATAATTTTTTAAACAACTGAAGCATTTTTAACTCCTGTAAATGATTTTTTAAAAATTCGCTTCTTAAAATAGGTATATCTTCCTGAAATACCCACAACTCATATCTCATGAGCTATACACAGTTTTAAACATACTTTTTATAAATTTCAAGTGCCTTTTGTCGAATAACAGCATAAAGTGATAAATGGTCATTTACTTTTTTAAATGATGCTTTTCATTTACTTGTGGTTCTGCATCACATCATTTTTTAAATGATGCTGAGATTGAAAGAATGCTTGATTTAAATTTGGATCAAGCTAGGATAAAAATACACTGAATGCTCAAAACAGATGTTTCGAGCAACCAATAAAGAATTTGATAAAAAAGCAACGATAAGGATATTTATACATGCTTGGACGTATGATGTTTCAACCGCTATTAATTAGCAATCTTATTGATCACGCAGAACGCTACCATGCGGATACAGCCATTATTTCTAAAAATACAGACGGCAGTATCACTGAAACCAACTGGGCCAACGTCGCAGTCAATTCTAAGCGATTTGCCAATGTACTCAAAGATTTAGGGCTTTCTCAAAGTGACCGCGTGGCGACCATCGCATGGAACAACCATCGTCACCTAGAATCTTGGTATGCGATCTCTGGCAGTGGTTATATTTGCCATACTATCAACCCACGTTTATTTCAAGAACAACTGATTTTTATTATCAATGATGCCCAAGACCGCGTGGTGTTATTTGATAAAACCTTTGCGCCACTTATTGCTGCAGTAAAAGCACACTTACCCCATGTAGAACACTTTATTTGCCTAGATGCCACAGATGATGCTATTGCAGAAAAAATTGCCGATGTAAAATTTTATGATGACTTGGTCAGCAAACAGTCTGAACAGTTCACTTGGCCAAGCTTTGATGAGCAAACTGCAAGCTCTTTGTGCTATACCTCAGGCACAACTGGAAATCCAAAAGGTGTACTATATAGCCACCGCTCCACCATTTTGCATAGTTTTGCCATCAGCCTACCCGATTCTCTCAATCTGTCTGCAAATGACATTATGTTGCCTGTAGTGCCAATGTTCCATGTTAATGCTTGGGGTACACCTTATGCAGCAGCTATGGTCGGTTGTACGGTTGTATTACCAGGGCCAGGCTTAGATGGGCCAAGTTTAGTGAATATGATTGACACATATAAAGTCACTGTGGCTTTGGGTGTACCAACCATTTGGCAAGGTTTACTGGCAGCAGCCAAACAAACAGGCAGCCAGCTAGCAAGTATGAACCGTAACGTTGTCGGTGGTTCAGCCTGCCCACCATCCATGTTAGCGGCCTTTAAAAATGACTATAACTGTGACACCATCCATGCATGGGGCATGACCGAAACCAGTCCTTTAGGCTCTGCCAACCAACTTAAAGCCAAACATCAACAGCTCTCTGAACAAGAGCGTTTCAAGCTACGTCTTTCTCAAGGCCGTCCGCCTTTTGGCGTAGATTTACGTCTTACCGATGAAGAAAAAGGCAACCATGAAATTGTCCGCGATGGTGAGCAGATTGGAAATCTACAAATTAAAGGCCACTGGATTATTGACAGTTACTTTGGTAAAGATGAATCTGCCCTCACGACCGATGGCTGGTTTGACACAGGTGATATTGCAACCTTAGATGAAGACGGCTTCTTATGCATCAGTGACCGCTCTAAAGATTTAATTAAGTCTGGCGGCGAATGGATTTCATCGGTTGAACTTGAGAACCTTGCGATGGGACATTCAGACATTCTTATGGCAGCCGTTATTGCAGCTGAACATCCAAAATGGGATGAGCGTCCTATTGTCATCGCTGTGAAGAAACCCGATAGCACGGTCACTGAACAAGGTGTCTTAGACTACTATACTGATAAAATTGCGAAATGGCAGATCCCTGACCGTGTGATCTTTGTCGACAGTATTCCACTGAGCGGTACGGGTAAAATGCTAAAACGTGAACTCCGTGCTCAATATGGCCAAGTACTACTGGAACAAAATCCTGTTTAACGTTGTTGAGAATAAAAGCCTGATCATATGGTCAGGCTTTTCTTTATGTTCGGATAGTTTAAATACCATCAATACAATTTATTTGAAAGCACGTCTAATAAAGATGCTTTAAACACCTCACCATGCTTTAGATTTGGATAGATTAAAAATTTAGCCTCTACGCCCTGCTGATCGAATATAGACAAAATTTCTCTATTTTTATTGATGCCATTTGCATCAAAATTAGCGCTTTGCTGTGCTCCAGTATGTATTAAAAGATCACCTTCCATCAGCCATACATGTTTTTGTGGCTCTTTGACTAATTTTACGGCTCTAATTTTTTGCATCATGCGCTCATCCGCCCAAGAAAGTGATGGACTTGCAGCAAAGAAATGGCTGAAATAACGACCATCGAGCAAGCTATCAAGCACAAAAAGCCCTCCATAGGAATGCCCCCATAACGCTCTTTTTTGCGCATCCAGCTTTACATTCTGCTCAACCCAAGGAGCGATGTCCTTCAAAATCACATTTCTAAAATCAGCACTTCCCCCGCTCATTCGCTCTGGATTTCGTGGATCTTGGGCGGGTTTTCCAGTTAATAAATCTGCTGGAGTATAGTCAAGTGAACGAAGAGCTGTGGCAAATGGCAAATTGGTTTTATAACCAATAGCAACCAATACAGGGGCATCATTTTCATACAAAGACTTAAGTATTTCTTCATTCAGATAGGACATCGCAGCGTTCCCATCCAGCATAAAGAGAGGTGGTCCCACTTGTTTGAACAACTAAAAGCGTATTTATAAGTGATATTCCGCTCTAGTTAAGCCACCTTGTTTTGTTGGGGTAGCTGATCATAGTAAAACTCATTTGGTGTCAATTTGTCTAGACTCGAATGAGGTCGTTTCAAATTATAAAACTCAAAATATGCACTCAATTGCTTTTTCGCATCTGTGACACTGCTATAAGCTTTGAGATACACCTCTTCATATTTAACGCTCCGCCATAATCGTTCAACCATCACATTATCAATCCATCGACCTTTACCATCCATACTGATTTGAATGCCATTTGATTTCAATACATCAATAAATGCATCACTGGTAAACTGACTGCCTTGGTCTGTATTAAATATTTCAGGTCGACCATATTTTTCAATAGCTTCATTTAATGTTTCTATGCAAAATGTAACCTCCATACTAATCGATACTCTATGCGCAAGTACCTTGCGGCTATGCCAATCAATCACAGCACATAAATAAACAAAGCCTTTTGCCATAGGGATATACGTTATATCCGTAGACCACACTTGATTACTGCGCAGAATAGCCAACCCTTTGAGCAGATATGGATATTTACGGTGAGCTTGATTAGCCTGGCTTAAATTTGGTTTGCAATATAACGCCTGAATACCCATTTTCTTCATTAAAGTACGTGTATGACGTCGTCCTATATGATGCCCTTGACGATTCAACAAATCACGCATCATACGACTGCCTGCAAAAGGATATTGCATATGTAATTCATCAATACATCGCATCAGTTTCAGATCTGATGAGCTAACAGGTTTTGGGCGATAATAATAACAACCACGAGAGACTTTCAGTAACTTAGCCTGTTTAGATACTGAAATCTGAAGTGAGTGATCGATTAACTTTTGTGGTTGAAGCGGCCCAGTTTCTTCAACACACCTTCTAAAAAATCAATTTCTAATGCCTGCTCACCGATTTTTGCATGTAACTTTTTAAGATCAATGGGGGGTTCTGATGGAGCTTTTGATTGATCGAAAGCTTGCGAGGAAGCTGAGATCAATTGATTTTTCCAGTCAATAATTTGGTTTTGATGAACATCAAACTCAGAACTCAATTCAGCAAGTGTTTTTTCTGCTTTGATCGCAGCAAGTGCTACCTTAGCTTTAAAGTCGTTTGAATGATTTCTTCTTGGTCTACGTGCCATAAAATACTCCATATATTGATGTTTATAACATCATTTGAGGAGCAGAATATCACTTATAGGAGTTGTTCAAATTTCCGGATCCATCTCTAAGACCGATGCATAAGCATCCTTCGTCTTCTGTACTGTCTTTGGAATACCCAACCAAACGCTATAAGTTTTATTTGGATCTGTAGTTGCAAACTCTTTGACTTTAAAGCTGTAATAAGCCGAACCGATTACTGCAATATTGGCAGGTAAAGGTTTCATTTCAGGTTTCGCATAAATACTTAAACTGGCACCCAAGATCAACAACGAGCTAAAAATTCGCGAAAGCAGAGAAGTAAAAATCTTTCTATAAAGATGAGTCATTTTTCGTATACACAGCATGAAATACTGAATCTTAACACATGATAATAATAATCATTATTAATTAAGTAATTCTTAATCATCTCTCTTCATTGTATAGACAAAATTTTATTTGAATACTCACTAAGAAAGATGATTTTTCCTTTTTATACGGATTAAGCAAATCTAGCAAATACCCTTCCAGCTTTTTTATCCATAAAAAAGCCACCGCACTATGAAAGTGCAATGGCTTTATCGACACAATCAAAAGACTTAAAGCTTTTTCCATGTCATGCTGCTCAAACCTTTCGCATCTTTTGCTGAGGCTTGTACCTTCATCTGATCTTTACCTGCATTTAACTGCGCAGTATTGATGTTATACACACGGCCATCTTGAGGATTCAGCCATTGGCCTTTTGCGAATTTTTGACCTGTTGCATCACCCATTAAGCCATTCAGCACTTGCATACCAAAAATCGGTTTATCCTTGAGTCCACCCTGACACTTACTACATACATCACTCACAGGCGCTCCAGCCAAAGGATAGTACTTGGTCACCACTGCGCTATATTGTGATGTTTTAGAATTCTTACGAATCACAATATCTGAAATATAATACCCTGTCCGATCATCAATCACTTTCCATGTTCCAATAAGCGGGTCAAATGGCATGGCGAAAGCAGAATGAGACAACCCCAAAAACAGTGCTGATACACAAAAAAACTTATGTTTCATAAAATAAACTACAATAAAAAATGAAGAAATAAACGGTCGCGATTATAGCAATTTTATTCTTTTTATTATCTATTATTTCATTAAAATTAAATATTTATATAAATTAATCCGTGAGAAAAATCAACAAAAAATTGCATATAAAAAAAGCCTCCCAAGAGGCTTTTTTTATAATGTATCAGAACTTCATATTAAGCCGCTGAACGCTCCTCAATCGGTACTACTTTACGCAGCTCAGGCCCAGTATAGTCCGCACTTGGGCGAATAATACGGTTGTCTGCACGTTGTTCCATCACATGCGCTGCCCAACCTGTCACACGGCTCATCACGAAGATTGGTGTGAATAATTTGGTCGCAATACCCATGAAGTGGTATGCCGATGCATGGAAGAAGTCTGCGTTACAGAATAATTTCTTTTCACGCCACATCACTTCTTCACAACGGACTGAAACTGGGTACAGTACCGTGTCACCGACATCTTTGGCTAAGCGCTCTGACCAAATTTTGATGATGCCATTACGTGGATCATTGTCTTTGTAGATTGCATGACCAAAGCCCATGATCTTTTCTTTACGTTCCAATTTGCCCAGCATTTCTCGCTCAGCCTCTTCAGGTGACGTCCAGTTTTCAATCATTTCCATCGCTGCTTCGTTTGCTCCACCATGTAGTGGACCACGCAGTGAACCAATTGCACCGGTAATGCATGAATGCATATCGGATAAGGTGGATGCGCATACACGTGCGGTGAAAGTCGATGCGTTGAATTCATGCTCTGCATAGAGGATCAGTGAGACATTCATCACTTGTTCATGCAATTCATTTGGTTTTTCACCACGCAATAAATGAAGGAATTGTGCACCAATTGAATCATCATCCGTATTTTCTTCAATACGCACACCATCATGGCTATAACGATACCAGTAGCAAATAATAGCAGGCAAAGTCGCCAAAATTCGGTCTGCAACATCTTGTTGCTGTTCAAATGACTGTTCGGTTTCTAGGTTACCTAGCATTGAAACGCCTGTGCGCATCACATCCATAGGGTGTGAATCCGCAGGAATACGCTCTAGCACTTCTTTCAGTGCTTGTGGCAAGGTGCGTAAAGATTTCAATTTTGCTTTATAAGCAGCCAATTGCTCTGAAGTCGGCAATTCACCAAAGAAAATCAGGTATGCAACTTCTTCAAACTGGCAGTTTTCAGCCAAGTCTTGAACGTCATAACCACGGTAGGTTAAACCTGCCCCGCTTTTGCCTACGGTTGATAGTGCTGTCTTTCCTGCGACTTGTCCGCGCAATCCTGCGCCTGTGAGGACTTTTCCTTCAGCCATTTTTAATTCTCCTGTTTAAACAGCTTGTCTAATGTATTTTCAAAGGTGTGATAATCCAGAAATTCGTAGAGTTCTTTGCGCTGTTGCATTTTGTCGAGGACGTTGACTTGGGTTCCGTCGTTACGGATGGCATGCATGACTTCAAGTGCTGCCTTTTGCATGGCACGTGTCGGTGACAGTGGGTACAGCACCATCGAGATGCCTTGTTCTGCCAGTTGTTCTTTGGTGTAGTATGGGGTATCGCCAAATTCGGTAATGTTGGCCAGTACAGGGACACCGACTGCATCACAGACGGTTTTGTACATGGTAATGTCAGTCATTGCTTCGGCAAAGATCGCATCAGCACCGGCTTCTACGCAGGCACAGGCACGGTCAATTACCGCTTGTAGGCCTTCTTTTTGTAGAGCATCGGTACGTGCCATCACCACAAAGTTTGCATCGGTTTTAGCATCGACTGCAGCTTTTACGCGATCAACCATTTCTTGTTGGGTGACGATTTCTTTGTTTGGACGGTGGCCACAACGTTTTTGTGCCACCTGGTCTTCGATGTGCACTGCGGCTGCACCTGCGGCAATCATTTGTTTCACAGTGCGGGCAATGTTAAATGCCCCACCCCAACCCGTGTCGATATCGACCAGTAACGGGGTGTCTACACGTTCGGTAATGCGGCGTACATCTTCCAAAACATTATCCAGACTGGTCATGCCTAAATCAGGCAATCCATAAGAGTAGTTGGCTACACCAGCACCCGAAAGGTAGATGGCCTTGTAGCCCACCTGTTTCGCCATCATTGCTGCATAAGCATTGACTGTACCGATAATTTGTAATGGTTTTTCCACTTCTAGTGCTTGTCTAAATCTTAAGCCTGCAGATTTTTGTTCTGTCATCGTCCTTTCCACGGCATTTACTTTAATTTTCGAGTTTTGAGTATAGCCATAATGACTGAATTGGCTATGACATTTTAGAATGAAAACTCTAAAACTTTAGTCCCATGGTTCACGTTTTTATTGTGTAATTTTCTTCCATGCATTGGGCTTTAGTGGTAAACAGATAAGCCCCAAATCAACAATGTGTACATATTTTTGCTATGATAGCAACTAGAAATCCACATTTATTAGGCTGTTGTTAGTTATATGCACGACTCAGTTCAACTAGAACCCCTTACACGTGATATACCTCACACAAAACGAGGTCATGAACGCTGTCTTGCATTTTTATTAAGTGCAAACGAGTTGTTTTTGCAACATGGCTACGATGCTGTTTCACTTGATGATATTGTCAATCATGCGGGTGGTTCAAAAGCATCGATTTACAAATATTTTGGGAATAAAGACGGTCTTTTTACGGCAATTTGCGACTACCGACGTGAGCTATTTTTTAAAGACATTTGTATGCCTTTTGATTTTACGAAGGACAATTTGCGCGTTTATTTAATACAAACCATTTTAAATATTCAAACGCATCTTGTACTTCCAGAAAATGCTTCTTTTTTAAGACTCATTATGGAACAAGTACAGCGTAATCCGCAGTTGGCCTTTCATATTCACAAACAAGGACCTAAACATATTGAAGATGCCGTGGCTTGCATTTTAAGCAAAGCAGATGAAATAGGCATTATTCGATGTGAACACCCGAATTATTCTGCGCAGCTTTTTTTTGGCATTGTGCGCGAATTAGAATGGCGCGTGCTGATGAACATCTATGTTGAAGAAAATGAAAAAGAAAATCTAGAATATGTTCATTATTGCGTAGATCGTTTCTTAGCAGGTCATCAAAAAGTCTAGTTTTTTTGCAATTTCCTTTGCATATAGTATATTAATCGACTCTCTTTTTCTTTCCACCAACCAACAACTAATTGTTGTTCTATACCTATTTCGGTTTTCAGCAATTATTGTGGAGTAACAATGGCTCTACGTCACTTTCTTACCTTACGCGATTTATCTACTTTAGAACTGAACCAAGTTGTGCAACGCGGTATCGAACTAAAGCGTAAACAGCACAACAGCGAAGTCTTCCAACCGTTTGTTGGTAAAGTCATGGGGATGATTTTTGAAAAATCGAGCACCCGTACCCGTGTATCGTTCGAAGCAGGCATGAGCCAGTTTGGTGGCAGTGCAATTTTCCTCTCTCCACGAGACACCCAATTGGGTCGTGGTGAGCCGATTGAAGATTCAGCACGCGTGATTTCAAGCATGTTGGATATTGTGATGATCCGTACTTTTGGACATGACATTGTTGAACGTTTTGCTTCTTATTCAAAAGTTCCTGTGATTAATGCTTTGACCGATGATCACCACCCTTGCCAATTGCTTGCAGATGTTCAAACTTTTGTTGAACACCGTGGACCTATCGCAGGCAAAACAGTCGCGTGGATTGGTGATGGCAACAATATGTGTAATTCATATATTGAAGCTGCGCATATGTGGGGTTTTAAGTTAAAGATTGCTGCACCTAAAGGTTATGAACCCAAAGTAGAATTTTTAAGTGAATTTGCGCATTGTGCTGAACTGGTTAACTCAGCTGAAGATGCTGCCGTAAACGCAGATCTTATCGTGACCGATGTATGGGCAAGCATGGGCCAAGAAGAAGAGCAAAAAATTCGTGAAGCTGCGTTTGCAGACTATCAAGTAAATGAACGTCTTATGGATCTTGCTCATCCTGATTGTTTATTTATGCATTGTTTACCTGCGCATCGCGGCGAAGAAATTTCTGAAAAGATGCTCGACCATAAAAATGCTGTAGTTTGGGATGAAGCTGAAAACCGCTTACATGCTCAAAAAGCACTGGTTGAGTTTTTAATCAATGAAAATACCAAGAAAGATTAATTAATTTTCCAACGAAAAGCACCTAAGGGTGCTTTTTTTATACGGGCAAAGCTATAATCGGAACATAATTTTTATAAGCGACACTTTCCATGCATTTCAAAAAAACTGGCCTGTGCCTTGCTACAATTCTAAGCTCTACATTTTTTCAGATTCAAGCCTCAGAGTTTGATGACTACTTACAGTCCAAACAAATCATTGATCAAAATTTTAAAATTAAACAACCAGAAACGTTGAACGAGATCTTAACGGTATTAACTGCAGAAGACTCTAGAACCCTCCCAATTGAGATTGATAACAACACCATCATTGAACAATTTAACCTATATGCAGACCGTACCGAGCTTAAGGGTTTGATCATTACCCCTGATTTCGCGCAGTTTGAACAAGATTTAGGCACAAAAGAAGTTCAAAAAGTGATTAAAAAGAATGTTGTGCAAAACTGTAATACTTTCTTCGAGCATCAATATCAACGCCATAACCCCTACTTTGTCAAATTACAGCTCAGCTCTGAGAAAAATAGCTACGATTTAGAATTAAAGCAAAAAGATTGTGGCATCAAATAGTACCCTTTTTAGCGATTGGTTCCCTACTTTAGCGAACCAATCCTTGCGGTTGTAAGATAATCATGGCCGCACCAATCAACACCACTGCCCCACCCATTATGTCCCAACGGGATAAATAAACTTGATCGACATAACGCAACCATAGCAATGCGGTAAAAATATAAATTCCGCCATAAGCGGCATAAATACGTCCTGATGCAGCTGGATGTAAGGTCAACAACCAGACAAAAGCACCTAGCGCTAAAGTTGTAGGAATCCACAACCAATGGCTTCTTCCCTGATTTAAAATCAAATAAGGGAAATAACAGCCTAATATTTCCATCACAGCGGTTACCAAAAACAGTACAAATGTACTTAAAACTTTCGTCAATTGAATATCCATACAACCTACTTTTATTACTTCTATTTGTTAAATACTTTTTCAATAAAAAACCCGTGCGAACACGGGTTTTTTATTATGTAGCAATCTTTAAGCAGGTTCAGCCGTTTGATCTTCAAAAACTTCAAGTTTTAAGCCAACCGCTTTACCATTTTCGTTCTTCACAGAGACCGCAACATTACCACCATGTTCTGCAAGCTCACCAAATAGAATCATTTCAGCCAGTGGTTTTTTCAAATGCTCTTGGATGAGTCGTTGCATTGGGCGAGCGCCCATTAAACGGTCATAGCCATTTTCAGCCATCCACTCACGCGCACTTTGATCCACTTCTAGAATGACTTTTTTCTCATCCAGTTGCGCTTGTAGTTCAGTTAAGAACTTATCCACCACATTTTCAATTACTGTCGTTGGTAAAGCTTTAAACTGAATCACGCTGTCTAAACGGTTACGGAACTCTGGAGAAAACGCTTTCTTCATCGCATCTTGGTTATCATTACTGTTGTCTTGATCCATAAAACCAATACTCACGCGAGAAATACTTTCTGCGCCAATATTTGTGGTCAAGACCAACACCACATTACGAAAGTCTGATTTACGACCATTGTTATCGGTCAATGAACCATGATCCATGATTTGTAGCAATAAGTTGAATACGTCTGGATGCGCTTTTTCAATCTCATCTAGCAATAATACACAGTGCGGATTTTTATGAATCGCATCGGTCAACAGACCACCTTGATCAAAGCCGACATAGCCTGGAGGTGCACCGATCAAACGTGAAACTGCATGGCGCTCCATATACTCTGACATATCAAAGCGAACCATCTCAACACCCAGTAATTTCGCAAGCTGCTTAGTGACTTCTGTTTTACCTACCCCAGTTGGGCCTGCAAAAACAAAACTACCCACAGGCTTATCTGGTGATTTTAAGCCTGCACGCGACAGCTTAATTGCTGAGCCTAAAGCTTCAATGGCTTCATCTTGACCAAAGACCACACGTTTTAAATCACGTTCAAGATTTTCAAGAACGGTCTTATCATCTTTAGACACAGTTTTTGGTGGAATACGTGCAATTTTCGACACGATATCTTCAATATTTTCCACGGTAATCAAGGTGTCATCTTGTTCAGCTTTCAGACGACGTTGTGCCCCTGCTTCATCAATGACATCAATGGCTTTATCTGGCAAGAAACGATCATTAATGAACTTTGCAGACAGCTCAACCGCAGAAATTAAAGCTTTGTCATCATATTTAACATGATGGAAATCCTCAAACTTGCTCTTCAAACCACGTAGAATATCAATCGTTTCTGAAATAGATGGCTCATTGACATCAATTTTTTGGAAACGGCGTGACAATGCATGATCTTTTTCAAAGACTTGGCGGTATTCTTGGAATGTGGTTGAACCAATGCAGCGCAATGAGCCATTGGCCAAAGCGGGTTTAATCAAGTTTGATGCATCCATCGTACTGCCCATACTTGAGCCTGCACCAATAATCATGTGGATTTCATCAATAAACAAAACTGCTTCTGGTTTCTTTTTCAACGCGTTCAAAAGCTGTTTTAAACGTTTTTCAAAGTCACCCCGGTATTTGGTTCCTGCTACCAAAGCACCAATGTCCAAACTATACACTTCAGCATTTGCCAATGGTTTCGGTGCTTTACCATTAACAATGAGCCAAGCTAAGCCTTCAGCAATCGATGTTTTACCGACGCCAGGATCACCGACCAATAACGGGTTGTTTTTACGACGACGGCACAAAATTTGCGCAGCACGTTCAATTTCTTTTTCACGACCAATTAAAGGATCCGTTTTGCCCTTTTGTGCCTCAACATTTAAGTTGGTTGTATACAGCTCTAAAGGGCCTGCGTTGCTTGAACTGGTCGATTCACCATCGAGATCTTCAATTTCTTCTTCCACTTGCACTTCGTCTTTACGTGTGCCGTGGGCCAAGTATTGTGTCAGAGTTAAACGGTTAATTTGATGGCGTTTCAAGAGGTAGACTGCAAAAGAGTCACGCTCAGAGTACATCGCCACTAAAATGTCTGCGCCTTCAACTGTACGATCACCACCGCTTGATTGCACATGAAAAATTGCACGTTGTAAGATACGGTCAAAACTTTCAGTTGGATGCGGAGCTTGGTCACTGTTTTCGCCCAGCTTAGGAGTGTGCTGCTCTACATATTCTTCAAGCTCTTTGCGAAGCACAATAATATCTGCACCACAGGCTTTCAATGCATTTACGGCCGAATCATTATCGAGTAAAGCCAATAATAAATGTTCAACGGTTAGGAATTCATGTCTCTTTTGTCGAGCCATACTAACAGCCAAACGTAAGGATACTTCTAATTGACGACTGAGCATGGAACCCCCTTAATCTTTCGGCTCAATCTGACAAAGTAAAGGATGACCTTGAGACCGAGCGTAATTATTGACTTGGTTTGCTTTTGTTTCCGCGATGTCTCTCGGGTAAACGCCTGCAACACCTTTTCCTTCATAATGTACAGTTAGCATTACTTGAGTGGCTTGGTCAAGATTCAAAGCAAAGTATTGTTGTAAAATTTCAATAACAAAGTCCATTGGGGTGTAGTCATCGTTCATTAAAACGACAGCATAGAGTGGCGGACGCTTAAGTTCTGGTGGCGCGGTTTGGACAGCGACATCCCCATTTTCTTCTTCATGCGGTTCATCATTGCTCAAGCGCGGGCTGATATGCCAATCGACATAGCCAGATTCATGAAAAGACTGCTTGATTTCATTTAAACACGTTGAACGCTTAGAGATACCCATAAACTTACAATTCACAATTATTGTGCATTCGCCTCAGCCTGAGGAATTTCAGAGACAAATGCTGATTGACTTTCTACGGCTTCACCACGTGACCAACTAAAGCGTCGTGTCACTGGTGTGCTACCTGTTAAACGGACTTCGATAAACTGCGGCGTAAAGCCTTTAGGCATTGTCCAACGCCCTGTTAAACGCTCATAGTTTTCAAAGTTAAAGTTTTTGTCTTCAAGAGGCACAACTAAAACATCTGTACCACGAATGAGTCGGAGTTCAACTGTACCTGAAGCTGCACGTTTAGATGGACTGACTTGAACCAAGTCGAGTTGATATTCAAATGCATTCTCAGGCAAAGGTTTAATCGCAATATGCTGCACAGCCAGTGGAATACCACCGCGTTGACGCAAAACCTCACGGTAAATCACCGCAGTGGTTTCAGATTGCGCTTGTTGATCCAGAGCTTTTTGCAATGACAAATACAGCTCATTTGAATTGGTCACAGCAACGTCACGCTCCTGAACAGCAGCATTATAGTTTTTATTTAAAGCATCCAGACTGGTCTTTTGCTTTTGTACCACTTCAACCAGTTGTTCAGCATCTGCATCAAAACCTACCACCGTTAAACCCTGACGATGTCCGACGGTATAGCCCAATGCCCCACTTGCAACCATCAATATTGCAGCACCAATTACCAAGGGCTTATTGGTCTGTAAAAACGGCTTTGCAGGTTCAGGCTGTTGTGACGTCATATTTGTGTCAGTGTTCGGCATCGTCATCTCTTATTTTGATTCAATTCAAAACACACATTTAAATCGAAATCTAAATGTGTGTGAAGTTTTAAAACGTTTTTTATGGTAATAAACCAATTCCGTCTAGGCCTGCAGTTTCAGCAAACCCAAACATTAAGTTCATGTTTTGAACGGCCTGACCTGCTGCCCCTTTAACTAAATTGTCTTGTACTGAAATGACCACTAATTTTTTCGGTTGTGGCTTATACAGCGCAATACGAAGTTGATTTGCACCCCGCACAGAACGTGTCTCTGGTGAACTTCCCGCAGGCATCACATCGACAAAAGCTTCATTGGCATAAAACTGTTCATATAAACTTTGCAAATCAGCAGCTTCACCCGCATCGGTTAAGTCCACATAAATCGTGCTCAGCATGCCACGAATCATGGGCACCAAATGCGGAACAAACAAAATGTGGTTAAACACCTCTTTTAAGCCTGAAATATTTTCCAATGCTTCCACAATTTCAGGATGATGACGGTGACCTGCAACGCCATAAGCTTTGAAATTATCAGCATTTTCAGAATAGATCATACCAAGGCTGGCTTTACGACCTGCACCAGACACACCCGATTTTGCATCAATAATAATACTTTCAGGTTTAACTAATGTGTCGTTTTGCTTAAATAACGGCGCTAAGCCCAGTTGTACTGTTGTTGGATAACAACCAGGGTTACCAATGACATTAGCTTGTTTAATCTGCTCACGGTTTAATTCTGACAAACCATAAACCGAGTCTTTCAGTAGTTCAGGGCACGCATGTTGCATGCCATACCATTTTTCAAACTGTTCTAAATCTTGTAAACGGAAGTCTGCGGCAAGGTCAATCACTTTAGTATTTGCAGCCACCAACTCTTCGGCATGCTTCATGGCAACGCCATGCGGTGTCGCAAAGAACACCACATCACATTTTTTCAGTTCATCAATATTCAAATCTGAATATTTAAGTTCGGTATGTCCACGTAGGCTTGGGAACATATCATCTACACGGCGACCGTCTTCTGTACGCGATGTTAATACGCTTACTTGCACATTTGGGTGTCGTAGTAAAAGACGCAACAATTCAACGCCTGTATAACCTGTACCGCCGACAATACCAACTGAAATCACGTGTATTACCTCAAACTTAAACTGTCCATTTCGTAACTGCCTAGTATGACAGGAAGTTTCTGCTTTCTAAACTGTTTTACTTGGAATTTATGCGTTTTTAGTGCTATCGACACCTAATGAGACACATCCAATATACCCTGTGCAGGCTCAAAACCAATCTGATTTCGTCCCGAATGTTTCGCCTGATATAATAATTGATCGGCAGCTTGTATGGCATATTTTAAGTTGGAATGATGTACTGCAGCCAGTCCAAAACTTGCTGTCACGGCAATACTTTTTGAGGATAATCGTGCATCGGCAATACCTAAACGAATACGATTGGCAATGTTATAAGCCAGCGTGGGGTCATCAATTTGCAATAAGACAATGAACTCTTCCCCGCCAAAACGCCCCACTAAGTCAAGATCACGGACGTTTTTCCCAATAATTTGACCGACTTGTTGTAAAATTTGATCACCCACCAAATGCCCATAGGTGTCATTAATTTTCTTAAAATGGTCAATATCACACATGAGCAAGAAATAAGACTGTTTAGAGAGCTGATGCAACTTTCGTTTAGCGGCTTCGTTAAAGCCACGTCGATTGAATAAATGCGTTAGCGGATCTCTTAGCCGCTCATCATTGAGTTGATGGATAATATCGCGTACCAAGGTTCCGAGCAGCACTATTGCAAACCACATACTTAAGATAATGCTCGCAGCAAGCATCATCAGCCACCAAACTGAATTTGCCAGCATGTCTGCTTCGATATTTCTTAAAAAAAGAAAAATAATGATTCCGCGAACAAAGGTATACAGCACAATAAACAAGTAGGAAAAGTCGACTATTTTATTGAGCAAATCAATCCCTTGATAATGTTTAAACATTGAAAACAAAACCAAAGACTCAACCAATGCAATTGAAATGTTCAGAATCAGCATCCTGATCCACAGTTGATCATCTACATAGGAATAATAACTGAGTGAAAATAAAGCCATGATGATCAAGGCCAAACACCAATATGGACGTGCATTGGCATTCTTTCTTAAGCCCATGGCGTAGGCGCTGGCCCATGCGCCAAACAAATACATACTACCTAAAATGGGTGCCGACAAAGCCAACTGCTTATTTGACATAAAACTTTGCGCGGCCACAGAAAACGAAGGCACAATATATCCAAGCCCGAGCCACAATAAATATGAGGGAGCCCTAAAAGCAAAATGACATATTAAAAGCAAGCTTCCCATTAAAATCAGGCAAGCTGGAACGATTAATATAAAATAGTGGATATCTGTAAAATTCACATTTGAGGTCTTTGGACTGAAATTGAGGAATGTTTACCTTAGATCATGAAGTTTAGAGCATTTTTTGACTCACGCTCAATCGGTCAGAAGAAGTTATTTTTAAATTTTGCACGTCAAATTAACTTTAAGCGCTTGCCCACCAATACGGCAATGCGGTTGTTTTTAAGGTTTTTTGATGCTGTTGAAAAGCGGCATCATATTTGGCAACTTCCGCCCAAAAACTTGCACTATGATCAAAATGTTGCGTATGTGCGAGTTCATGCACACAGACATAACGGGTAATGGCTTCAGGAAACAACACTAAAGCACTGTTAAGCATAATGTCGTGTTTGGCACTACAACTCCCCCAGCGGGTTTTGGGCTGACGAATTGAACATTGTGCAAATTTTAAACCAGTTTCATGACTAATCTGTTGCAAATAAATAGGCAAGTGCTGTTTGGCGTATGCAATTACAAAAGATTTTAAATAACTTTCGGGCTGACGGTCACTGATCCAAAGCTGGTGATTATCCTCATCCAAAATATACGCATTTTTTTGTGTTTTATAGCTCACCGTTAAAGCATTTTGGCGATTAAATAACCGCAACTCTATGGGAAGGGTTCGATCTATCCGTACCAGACTAGCTTGTTGCTTCTGCCAAGTTTCAACCATCCACTGTTCAGATTGATTTAAAAAATCCTGAATTTGCCGTTTGCTACAAAACTTAGGCACGGTTAAACGAATTTGAGTTGGTTCAACACGAAGTCGTAACCGGGTCGCACCTGCATGATGGGTGATTTGAATTTCTGGTAGGTCTGCTAAGGTCATTAATATTATTCTTTTATTGAATCATCCTGCCCGGCCCTCCTTTTGAAAGGAGGGAGAAAAACATAAGATAAAAATGTTTTTGCTTTTAGCCCCTCTTTTTCAAAGAAGAGCTTAGGGAAGATTTAAAATTAAACAGCGGTACGCTCTTCAATACCGCTGTCTGTTGCAACAACTGCCACATCTGCTTTATTGATTGCAAAAATACCATTACACACCACACCAGGAATGTCGTTAATGGTTTTTTCAAGCTCAAGCGCATTTAAGATATTTAAGTTATAAACGTCTAAAATCACGTTACCGTTATCCGTCACCACGCCTTCACGGTAAGCAGGATCACCACCGAGCGCTACAATTTTACGTGCCACAGCTGAACGAGCCATTGGAATCACTTCAATCGGAAGTGGAAAGTCACGCCCCAATTGATCGACCCACTTAGAGTCATCAACGATACAAACAAATTTTCTCGCAATTGAAGCCACGATTTTCTCGCGAGTCAGTGCGGCACCACCACCTTTGATCATATGCATATGACGGTCAATTTCGTCTGCACCATCTACATAGGCATCTAAACCGCCTACAGAGTTCATATCAACCACTTCAATGCCTAATTTCTTTAAGCGCTCAGCCGTTGCTTCTGAACTTGCCACAGCCGCTTCAAGCTGAAGTTCTGGTAATAGTTCAATTAAGAAATTGACGGTGCTGCCTGTACCCACCCCTAAAATGCCACCTTTAGGTAAGTGCTTTAAGGCAGCTTTTGCAGCAGCTTGCTTTTTTTCATCTTGGGTAGCATACAGACTCATAATTTGGCTCAACTATTTTTTGACATTTGTTGCTGATTTTACAGCCCAAATGTACAGGGGTTTGTTACAATGATCCTCTATTTTAAACTGTTAAATGGGAAATTAACATGCTGTCTCGTTTGGTTCGACAAATATTACAAGCAACAGTCTACGATGTTGCAATCGAAACTCCACTCGAAGCGGCACCTCGAATTAGTGAGAAACTCAATAACAACATTCGTTTTAAACGTGAAGACTTACAACCCGTCTTTTCATTTAAGCTACGCGGTGCCTATAACCGCATTAGCCAACTTCCTAGAGCTCAACTTGAACGTGGCGTGATTACCGCATCTGCTGGCAACCATGCCCAAGGCGTAGCGCTGTCAGGTAAAAAACTCGGAATTCGTGCCATTATTGTGATGCCGAAAACCACCCCAGATATTAAGGTTCAGGCGGTCAAACGCTTAGGCGGTGAAGTGGTTCTCCACGGCGACTCCTTTGACGTTGCAAACAAATACGCAATTCAACGTGCCGCAGAAGACGGTATGAGCTTTATCCCACCCTATGACGATGAACTGGTTATGGCAGGTCAAGGTACGATTGGCAATGAAATTTTGCGTCAATGGCGCGATGTCGACTACGTTTTCGTCGCTGTTGGCGGCGGCGGTTTAATTGCTGGTGTGGCGGCCTACTTAGGCGATGTTGCACCGCATGTTAAAGTCATTCCTGTTGAATATGACGAATCTGCTTGTTTAAAAGCCGCATTTGAAGCTGGTGAACGAGTTGTACTGCCTCAAGTCGGCTTATTTGCCGACGGTACGGCTGTCGCACAAATTGGTGAAAAACCATTTGAAGTGATTCAACTACAAAAGTCGGATAACTCAGGGCCGATCGTTGAACGTGAAGTGGTTTTAGTCAATACCGACGAAATTTGTGCCGCCATTAAAGACACCTATGATGAATGTCGTAGCATCGTTGAACCATCGGGTGCGATGGCCTTGGCAGGGATTAAAAAATATGTTGAAACTCACGAGCTGATTGGGCAAAACATCGTCTCAATTGTATGTGGTGCCAACATGAACTTTGACCGTTTACGCTATATTGCAGAACGCACTGAATTGGGTGAACGCAAAGAAGCTATTTTTGCTGTGACCATTCCAGAGAAAAAAGGTTCATTCCTGAATTTCTGCCGAGCGCTACAGGGCCGTAATATCACTGAGTTTAACTACCGTGCGAGTGATGCCAGCGCAGCGCAAGTCTTTGTCGGCATTAGCTTAAAAGGCGGCGAAAAAGAGCGTCATGATATTTTTGAAGCGCTGAAAACGCAGTTCGATGTCGATGACTTGTCTGATGATGAAGTGGCAAAGCTGCATATTCGCTACCTAATTGGTGGTCATGCAGACCTTGAAAATGAGCGTTTGTTCCGTGTTGAGTTCCCTGAACGTCCAGGTGCGCTGTTAATGTTCCTCGAACGCCTTGGCCCTACACATAACATTACCCTATTCCACTACCGTAACCACGGTGCGGCGGAAGGTCGTGTCCTTGTTGGTTTAGAAGCAAGTGATGCGAAACAAAACCCCGATGGTTTAATTGAAACCTTAGAAAGTATTTCTTATCCATATGAAGAAATTACCAATAACCTAGGTTATCAACGTTTCTTAAAATAACAGATACCATACATAAAACCGCCCTTCGAGGCGGTTTTATTCTATGAGCTGCATCGGCTCTTCATCACCAAACGTGTGGTTATACGTAACAATAATTCTATCGATCAGCTCATCATTATGCGGTACCAATAGCCAATAAGGGTTTTCCCGCTCAATAACCAATAAACTGAGTTCATAAGGCTCAATAAAAATTTTAATGTGATTAAAAATAACATCAAAACTAAATTCAAAATCATAACCATGCATGTCTGAGGTTTCTTCTTCCTCACTGTCATACATTTGATAAAAAGACGCCATATCATCATTAATTTGGTTTTTCAGCTCGTCTAAGTCAATACCTAACTGCTGGAGGCGATGGCATTCATCAATACCATTTTGTCGAAAATCATCGAGTTCTATTTTTTGAATGTTTGAATAATAGGTATTCAACCAACGTACAAAGTGCTCGAACTCATCTTGTTCTTCTGGAATTGCGGTATCATTCAATTCTGGAAATGCGATCCTGAGGGATTCATACAGTGTCTTCCGCATTTATATACTCCTTTGGATGAGTGATATATTGGTATAAGGCAAAGCGCGGTTGATCGAAAATAGCGTGTCTGTATAAAGATGACATCTTGTGAAATTTGGCACAACATTCGTTAACAATCGACGTATAAAAAAATTTAAAGGAAAGATGACATGGCACAATTTGCAGTGATTGGTTTAGGAAGCTTTGGAGCCACAGTTGCAACTCAACTCATTGAACTGGGACATGATGTCATTGGTATCGATAGTGAAAAAAAATATGTTGAAAATATTTCTGAGCAGGTGACCCATGCTGTCATCGCCGACGCAACAGATGAACATGTCCTCGATGAATTAAATATTAAAAACTGCGATGCCGTGGTGGTCGCAATTGGTGAAAATATTGAAGCCAGTATTTTGTGTGTACTGCACCTCAAAAATATTGGGGTTGAAAAAATTTGGGTCAAAGCCAAATCGAAGTCGCACCATATGATTTTAAGCCATTTAGGGATTAGTAAAATTATTCACCCTGAAGAGGACATGGGCGTGCGGATTGCGCAGTCTTTATGCTACCCCATGGTCAGCCGCTATATGGCACTTGAAGATAACCACTATATTGTCAAAATTGAAATTGATGAAAAACTACAAGGGACTCGCTTCCGCCAACTGATGGATCAAGCACCTGATGTGAAAACCTTACTCCATAAACGTGGCAAAGACGTTTTGTACAGCATTGACCCCAATTTAATTTTACAAGTGGGTGATATTCTAGTTGTTGAAGGTTTAGTTGAAACATTACGTCGTCTTTCAGCACGGTTCAAATCATGAAAAAAGTCAAAGAATGGCAAACCCCCAAAAACAGCACCATTAATTTAAGCCCGCCCAGCCTGCTGGCTTTGGGTTTTTTGAGCTTTATTATTATTGGGACTCTATTATTAAAGTTACCCATTTCACACTACGGTGAACTCAGTTGGATTAACTCTTTGTTCACCGCCAGCTCAGCAGTCACCATTACGGGACTGTCTGTGGTGAATGTCGGTGAAACTTTTACCGTAACAGGTAAAATCATCATCATGCTACTGATTCAAATTGGTGGCTTAGGCTTTATGACTTTTGCAATTTTAGCCGCACTGAGTCTGTCGACCAAACTCGGTTTAAAGCAACAAATCATGGCGCAAGAGACCATTGGTCAAACCAGCTTATCCAAAGTATCCTTCACCATTAAAGGTGTACTGCTATATTCCTTCTTTTTTGAGGCGATCGGCACGGTTATTTTGACCATTGCATGGTTAGAAGATTACAATTTCAATCAAGCTCTGTTTTATGCGGCTTTTTATAGTGTATCCGCATTTAACAATGGTGGCTTTTCACTGTTTCCCAACAGTCTAATGAACTTCTCGGGTCAGTATCTCATTACCTTTACCATCAGTATGCTATATATCATTGGTGGGACAGGTTTTGTGGTGTTAATGGACATTAAGCGCAGCAAGCGCTGGAAAGGCTTAAGTACCAATAGCAAACTGATTTTATCCACCATTGCCGGTTTGAACCTGATTGCTTTTGTTCTTTTATGGGCGATTGAATCGAACAATCCCCTCACTTTAGCGCCAATGAGCTTAGGTGACCAAGCTTTAAATGCATGGTTCCATGCCACCGTGCCTCGTTCATCGGGTTTTAACAGCCTCGATTTGGCACAAATGAAAGATGCCTCGACCCTCGTGACCATGTTACTGATGTTCATTGGGGGAGGCTCGATGAGTACCGCAGGCGGGATTAAAGTAGGTACATTTATTATTGTTTTACTCAGCGTGATTAGCTTCCTTAGACGTGAAGATGAAATTCGCGTGTTCAATCACTCCGTTTCTCAAAAAACCTCTTTTAAGGCGATGGCTGTTGTCTCTATTACCGCGGCACTTATTTTCTTAGGCATCTTTAGTTTATCTTTAATCGAACCTAATCATCAGTTTATGGATTTGTTATTTGAAGCCATTTCCGCTGCTTGTACTGTCGGTTTGTCACGTGGCATCACCGGTGAACTTCAACCTGCAAGTTTATTTATCTTGATGCTCTTGATGTTTGCAGGTCGTTTAGGTCCTTTAACGCTGGCCTACCTGATTGCGACGCCGAAAAAGAGCCGCCTAAAACACCCAACTGCCGATATTCAAATTGGTTAAAACACCTAACACTTAAACATAAAAAACCACGTATCAAACGTGGTTTTTTATGTTTCTAAATTAGTACCAATTCATTAAAGACACGCCCAAGCCCACATAAGTCGCTCGGTGGTTATAATCAATTAAGCTTTCGCCATAACCATCAAACAACTGGAAATGGCCACGCAACTTCCCTGAAATAGGAAAAGCCCAGTCAAACTGTGCAGCACCGCGCGAGTCATCGCCACCTTTTAAACTATGGCGTAGCATGAGTGAAAAATCATGTTCATTCCAACGGTAGAATGCTGTTAAATCGCCCCGTCCGACATAATCCTTAATATCAGGGTTATTATCATCACCTGCATCTTCATCTAGACGGTACCAAGGGCGCAGCATGAGCGCAAAGTTGTCTCTTTCAAAACCCACATTCAACATGACACGGTTCCAACTACGCGACAGCGGATCGGAACGACCATTAGACTGGTGGTTGAAAGTTAATCCCAGTAAGCGACCATTTAAACCCAACAGTTCATAATTGGTACGGAAAACCAAACTGGCTTCAGGCTCATAGTTGGTTTCACGGAACGGACGTGATTCTTCACCGTTATACACCTGCCAACGAGAAGACTGGGTATAACCCAACCAAACATCGCCATTGTCTCCAAATAAGTTCTCGACTGCTTTGGTTTTTAAAGACAGTTGAAATTTCGCTTCCATCGACTTCAGGTTTTGCTCTCGATCGGCATTTACAGTATTGTTTTCATTTGGGCTCGATGGACGTTCATTTTTATCTGTCGTCCAAAAACCAGGCATTAAGTACACAGGTTGATAAGCACGAATATTCCAAGTCCCTAATTTACTTTCGGGTGAAAGCTCCCAACGGCTATCCATTAAAGATAAATTCGGGGATATTTTAGGACCTTCAGAAGCGAAAACAGAGCTCACACCTTGTGAAATCTTCCCTGTGATATTTTCAGGTTCTGGCGCAATTTCCATGGCTGCACGTTGCTCAGAAACAATGCGCGGCTTTACTGCTTCAGGAATTTTGAATAATGCATCATAACAAGCCAAACGGTCTGCATTAGATGCTAATGCAACACATGCCTCGGCTGTTGCAGGAGTTGCAGGTACTTCGGAAATTTGTGCATGTGTTTTAGCGACACCCAAAGTACTGAGCACAGTCATGCTCAGTACTAAAGTTGAACGCTCAAATGATTTGAACGCCATATGACCCTCTTATTGTTTTACTGAACTTGTTGAATACTAAAACCTAACTCAATTAAAGTATCACGCTTCGCCATAGGTGCAACCACGGCTTTCGTTGGTTTTTGTTCAAGCAAGTATTGTACCGCCACACGTTGCAAGTCCTCTAAACTCACAGCCAAAAGACGGCTACGTAACTGCTTACGGAAGGCTGGTGTACGTGCATGTAAAAGTGCATAACATGCCGTAATCGCTTCACCCGCTGGTGAACCTGGTTTGTCCATACCCGCAATCAAACCTAAAATTGCTTCTTCAAGCTGATGAGGCTTTTGCTCAGTATTGAGCAACCATTGCACACTGGCTTCAAAGTCATTGAAGGTTTCAGCCAAACGCGGGTCACGATAGCTATAGAAGCGGAATGAACATGCATTGCCGTCATAGCTTGCGCCACCACCATAAGCCCCACCTTTTTCACGAATCGCACTGTGTAAGAAACCATTACGCAAGTACGCTGCCAGTACCATTAGCGGTGCAGCATCTGGATGTGACACCTCAACGGCTTGATAAGCCGATGAACAGAATTGAACATTGGCTTGAATTAACCACGCCTCATCTGCATCGGTATCGATCTGCTCAGCCGTTTTCAAACTCACAGTTTGCTCAGGAATGGCTAACTTGTCCCACACATTTTGAACTTCTTCAACCAAACGGTCTGACTGATGTTCTTCACAAACCAGTAAGAACTGTTTTGGTGCTTGTAAAAGTTTCAAATGAATCGCTTTTAATTCATTGATCAAATCATCATAAGCTGCTGCATCTTTTTCAATACGGCTGACTAAATCGCCTAACCAGTTTAATGCACCCAAGCCTGTGTTGTGATAATCACGTTTTGCCAAAGCACTGTGGTTACGTCCTGCAATTTGCATGGCATAACTGTGTCCTGAACCTGACAGACGAGATGCCCAACGCGTTTTACGTTGTTGCAATAACTCAACAATTCGATCTTTTTCGTCAAAACGCAGTTGTTCAAATGCCAGTTTCAACAAAGCGATACTGTCAAAATTACTCACCAACGATTTTGTGGTCAGCGTTAACCATGCACTGATTTGATTTTTGTCATTTACTTGAGAACGTAAAGAGGCACCCATACCTAAACCACCACTCACCGCAGTTTGCAGTTGTTGTAGTTCTAGATAGTCATATTGACCTGCACCAACTTCACCCATCAAAATGGACAGCAAGTTAAAGTAAGGCGACTGCACTACATCTTGCGGAATTTGGATCAGCACTTGATTGTAGTAAATGCCGTTCGTACCTGCATGATAAAGATTTAACGGATAATCGATACGATTTGAGATAATCTCACGCAACTGCCCTTGTACGATTTGCAGTTCAGCAGGCACATCTTCCAAACCCACTTTTGGCAGAAGGTTAAGGTCATCTGGGGTATCTTGACGGACTTTGAGTGCTTCAGTTTGTGCTTCAATTTCTGCTTTTTCAGCGTCTGTTAGCTGCGCACCAATTTCGGCTAAACGTGCTTTTTCTGCCGCCGCTTCCACCGCTGATTTATTGGCATCAGGCACCAACGTCATTTGTACACGGTGCGGGTTATCAATCAAATAGGTTTTGATTAAGTTTGACAACCACATTGGATCTTTCAGTTCTTCTTTTACCGCAGCAATGGCTGAGTCCACATCCCATACAGTGACTGGGTCGCTGTGGTGAATCGCACTGCCCAAACCATTTAAAATCAGGCTTAGACCATAAGGCATGCCGTCGCCATTGATTTCACGTTGGTGCAATTCAATTTGATGTAAAATCGCATCGACCATGTTTTGATCGACAGGTTTTGCAGCAACGTCTTCCAAAACTTTAAACACACCTGCTTTAAACTCAGCTGCATGTTCTGGGTTTGAACCTTGTACACCGCAGTAGAAGGTCATTTCATAGTTAGAATCATCTACACCCATAATCGGGCCAGTAGACTGTGCATAACCACACGTTTCTAAATAATGACGTAATGGAGAAGCCGAGTCTTCTAACAGTATACCTTCTACAAGGCGCATACCTAAGCGTAGTTTGATCTCGCTGGCTTTAGGCAATAACCACGAAATAATGTGATAAGTTTTGTCTTTTAAATCTTCCGCATCTACCGCATAGGTTTCAGTCACTTCTAGTGGCGCAGTCAAACGGCGCTCTTCTTTAGAGAATAGCGTTTCACCTTTTGAAAACTTGGCCAAGGCTAAAGTTTCAAACTGCTCTTGTAGATTGTAAGCAGGTTCATTACCAAAGGTCATGAAAACTGCGTTACTTGGGTGATAATGCGACTTATAGAAATCCACCAACTCAGGGTAAGTCAAGTCTGGAATATCTTTAGGGTCGCCACCTGAGTTGTAGTGGTAAGTGGTTTCAGGAAATAAGTGATGCGCTAACTGATGATACAACTGGTCTGAAGGCGAACTCATAGCCCCTTTCATTTCGTTGAAAACCACACCTTTATAAACAGGCTCACCGTTTTCAAGCTCAATGCGGATTCCTTCTTGGGCAAAATCCAACGGATTCAAATTGGCTGCAAAAGCCGCATCTAAATATACTTCGAGTAAATTTTGGAAATCTTTTTTATTCTGAGTCGCAAATGGATACGCTGTCCAGTCCGCCGCAGTAAAGGCGTTCATAAAAGTATTCAGTGAGCGACGAATCATTAAAAAGAACGGATCACGAACAGGGAATTTTTCCGAACCGCACAGTGCTGTGTGCTCTAAAATATGCGCTTCGCCTTTTGAATCCATAGGTTGGGTGCGAAATGCAACCAAGAATACATTTTCATCATGATTGGTGGCCAAGTGATAATGCACTGCCCCAGTGACTTTATGTTTATATTCAGACACTAAAATGTCTAAAGCTTCAACATGGTGTTGACGTACCAACTGAAACGCAGGATGTACAGTTTGAGAAATGGTTTCAGTGACATCTACAGTCATGTGATCTCCTAACAATAATTAATACACTGCCTGCATTATAGCTTTAGTTGTCAAAAGATTTCACGCTGAAAACCCGAGTAATTTGCTGGAAATTTGAAAAGCATCTCACTGCTTTCCAAATTTCAGTCTTTTTGAGGGAAGCGTTCTCAAAAGTAAAACTAGATGAGATATTTAAAATAATTATAGTTCGGGTGATTTTCCACAAAAACATAGTTTTGCTTTTGATAAAAACTGGCTGCGGACAAATCCGCGGTATTTAAACACAGCGCAGAAAAGTTCGGACGTGCACATTTTTCTAAATGTGCCAACAACTGACGACCCACACCGCTCTTACGGTATTTAGGATGTACATAAAAACGGCGTACGCGCCCAATCCGCGCCTCGATTTCATTTTCACCCCATTGTTGATTTAAACCGCCACAGGCAATTAATTGGTCTTGATCATAAGCCAATAACAACACTTCACCCTTTTGATCAAAACGATTTTTTCCACTTTGATATTCTTCGATCAAGCGGGTCAACGGTTCATATCCTTCTTTTGCTGCGAGTTGTGCCAAAGCTTGTATTTGAGGAGGTAATTGTTCTGCCGCTTGAATTAAAATTTCCATCTAAACTTCCTTGAATATGAGCAAAGCCATTTCACTACATTTGCCACGTAAATAAAATGAATTTTCCTCAACAAACTACAGCAATCTTGAGCATTGGTGTAAAATGTCGCTTTATTTTCAATACGTGACGAAAAAAGACATGGGAACTGTTGATCTTTTTGCAATTGGTAATGCACTAATCGACCAAGAATTTAAAGTCTCTGACGACTTCCTTATTCAACAACATTTGCAAAAAGGCACTATGCAGTTAACTGATGGTGAAACACAAGCAGATCTTTACAAAAAATTAAAAGAAACACAAAGCTATAAAGGTCAGGCTTCAGGTGGTTCAGCAGCCAACACCACCGTTGCTTTTAGTGCCTTGGGTGGTTCAGCATTTTATGCATGCCGCGTGGGTAATGATGAACTAGGGCAAACTTACCTCAATGGTTTACACGAAGCAGGCATTAAAAACACTGAAAAATCAATCAGTGAAGGCGTAACAGGCACGTGTATGGTTTTAGTCAGTGAAGACTCTGAACGCACTATGCATACCTATTTGGGGATCACGGCCGAGTTAACTGAACAACAGATTGACTTTGAACCCTTAAAAACAGCGAAATGGCTCTATATCGAAGGTTATCTTTCAACCAGCGATAGCGCACGTGTAGCTGTCAAGCAGGCTCGTGAAATTGCCAAAGCTCATGGTGTTAAAATTGCATTAACCCTATCTGACCCTGCGATGGTGCAATACGCGCGTCATGGTCTAGATGAAATGATTGCGGATGGTGTGGACTTATTGTTCTGTAATCAGCAAGAAGCCATGATGTACACCGAAACTGAAACAGTTGAGGCGGCTTTAGCAAAACTCAAAACACTGAGCCAGCATGTGGTGATTACGCTTTCGGCGGAAGGTGCACTTATTTCAAATGCACAGGAAACATTTAATGTCGTGGGTCGTAAAGTACACGCTATCGATGCCAATGGTGCAGGTGATGCCTTTGCTGGTGCCTTCCTTTATGCAGTGAATGCGGGCTTAGGCTTACATACAGCTGCGCAACTTGCAATTTTGATTTCAAGTGAAGTGGTGTCACAGTTTGGCCCTCGTTTGGCTGTGGCAAATTACGCTGAATTGTTCCAACAACTGCAAAAGGAATGTGCATGATGCAAAAAATTTGCATGACGGAAGACATCCCAGAACGCGAAGCGCGCTCTTTTGAAACACCTAAAGGGGATACGATTTTTATCACCCAACGTGACGGTGCCTTCTTTGCTTACCAAAACATTTGCCCGCATTTGCAAGTTGAACTTGAATTTTTGGAAAACCAGTTCTTAGACCGCGACCAAGAATTTATTGAATGTTCGACCCATGGTGCGTTGTTTATGGTGGAAACAGGTGAATGCATTTCTGGCCCCTGCCAAGGCGAAGCACTTGAAAAAGTAGCGATTACCGTGCATTCTGACGGTGGGATTTATCTCACAGAAGAATAATGAAATTGGACGTTCACCATGTATGAGTTGCTACATCACCCTGATTTGATGCTCTTTCATTTCAGCTTATTGACTTTAGTCATACTCAGCATGGTGGAAACCTTAGGCTACTTTTTTAAATCTCGCCCAAGTCATTTCCTTAAAAGGCTCTCGCCACAAAAACTGACTGAATCTCCGCTGCTGGACGTTAAGTTTTCTAAAGTACTGATTGTGGTTTTTCTCTTACTTAATTTTAGTGTTGCAGGATATTTCCTTCAGTTCTGCATCTATGCCAAAGAACAAGCCTTTACTTCGGCTTACTATCTAATCTTGCCTGCGCTAATTATTGCAATTTTCTTTACCGTTTTTATGATTCACTGTTTGGATCAAGTTATTAAACCAAGACCGGATAAAAAACAAACCAACTTACTGGGTCGTCTGGCGACCATCTCCAGCGGGAATGCACGTCCTGGTTTTTCGGCTCAAGCTCGCGTTCGCGATGAATATGGTCAACTCCATTATGTGCAAGTTGAACCTGAGTTTGGTGAGCTTGAGTTTCAGTCACAAATTATTCTCATTCGTTTAAAAAAATCGCATTACATAGCAAAAAAAATTTCAAAATCCAATCAACTTTTTAGTGGTGAAAATACGCGCTAAACAAGCACTCAATCTGACCTCGTTTCAACGCTGTACGTCTTTATGAGCAAGTTTAACCTTTGCCATGGCCTTACTACCCTACCAAGATATTGATACAGCGTCAGCCTCCAAAAACGCCTCACAACGCACTGTTTAAATCGAACCCTCTCCTCATCTTCTTGTTCAATCTTTAAAAAGCAATCTTTCATTCATAATCCAGCTTTCTACAATTTAAAAATATTTGCGCAAAATAAGATCAGGATGAGAATTTTACTCCCCGCCTCTGCCTTCAAGCTTATATGACACAATAAAAGACTTTTTAAATATTAATTCGATTTTCAATTCCTAATTTCCTTGTGATGTATGCGACAGATCAAATCATCCATGATTCATATCCGTTAAAATCCATCATTTAAAAGCCCTATCACTTTTATTATCTTAAGACGAATTATCAATAAAATAACGATGAACGTTAAATATAAGCGTTTTAGTCGGATTTAAAATAAATATACACAAGTATTTTAGTCAGGTATTTAAATATAAACATAAGTAATTTGGTCAACTTTAAAATAGAAAAATATTAGTTTATTTTTCACCACATCATTATTTTAAGTGCATGTATTTAAACAACTTAATAATATATTTTTTATTTAAGTTTAAAGACTATTTATCTTTTGTATGTTTTTGTTTAATAATATAAAGCAAGTTAAAAAATAGGCTTTGTGAAATGAGCTTAGTCCCCAAAAATCTCAATCAAAAAGTCACCAGAGAAATTGTGGCCATTTTAATCATTAAGGTGATTATTTTAATGGTCATTAAGAACATCTGGTTTGACGCCCCGACTATTCCTAAAAATTTTGACAATCAAGTTGCTGAGCGTATTGCAGGCAATCCATCCCCAATCAAGGAGACACGTTGATGATATCTGAAAGCGTGGTCGATCTTTCGCGGTTCCAGTTCGCTATGACCGCGATGTATCACTTTATTTTTGTTCCACTTACACTGGGGCTTGCCTTTATTCTTGCCATTATGGAAACCACCTATGTGATTTCAGGTAAAGAAATTTATAAAGACATGACCAAGTTTTGGGGGAAACTCTTCGGTATTAACTTCGCTTTAGGGGTCACTACTGGCTTAACCATGGAGTTCCAGTTCGGGACTAACTGGGCATATTACTCACACTATGTGGGGGATATTTTCGGTGCTCCATTAGCCATTGAAGGATTAATGGCATTCTTCTTAGAATCGACATTCATCGGTCTGTTCTTCTTTGGATGGGATCGCTTATCCAAAGTGCAGCACTTGTGTGTAACATGGCTAGTTGCACTCGGTTCTAATATGTCTGCCTTATGGATTCTGGTTGCAAATGGTTGGATGCAAAACCCTGTCGGTTCTGTATTTAACTATGAAACCATGCGTATGGAACTGGTAGATTTTGGTGCTCTCATTTTTAACCCAGTTGCGCAGGTAAAATTTGTACATACCGTGTCTGCGGGTTATGTGACAGGCGCTATTTTCGTCCTTGCTATTTCAAGCTACTACTTACTGAAAAAACGCGATATTCCTTTTGCGCGTCGTTCATTTGCGATTGCCGCAATTTTTGGTTTAGCTTCAACACTTTCAGTGATTTTACTGGGCGATGAGTCAGGTTATGAACTGGGTGATGTTCAAAAAACTAAACTCGCAGCCATTGAAGCAGAATGGGATACTCACCCTGCACCTGCACCCTTTACTTTGTTTGGTATTCCAAATAAAGAAACCATGACTACAGATTATGCAGTGAAAATTCCATATGTGATGGGTCTTATTGCAACACGTTCTTTAGACAAAGAAGTGACTGGCATTAAAGATTTGATCGTACAACACGAAGATCGTATTCGTAACGGTATGGTGGCTTACTCACAACTGGAAAAACTACGCGCGGGTGATACTTCTCCAGAGCTAAAAGCTGCCTTTGCTGAAACTCAAAAAGACTTGGGCTATGGCTTACTGCTGAAAAAATATACACCAAATGTAGTTGATGCATCTGAAGATCAAATTAAATCTGCTGCAAAAGACACGATTCCGCACGTACCAAGCTTATTCTGGGCATTCCGTGCCATGGTTGTATCTGGTTTCCTTATGCTGTTGTTATTTGCTCTAGCAACCTTTGCTGTGGCAAAACGCAATGCAGAAAACAAACCATGGTTACTGAAGTTCGCACTATTCGCTCTACCTCTGCCATGGATTGCTGCACAAACAGGTTGGTATGTTGCTGAAGTAGGTCGTCAACCGTGGACGATTGGTGAAGTTCTACCTACACACTTGTCAGCATCAAGCTTAAGCACAGGTGATGTATGGGGTTCTATCGCTGCCTTAGCTGCGTTCTATACCGTTCTTTTGATTATTGAAATGTATTTAATGATCAAATTCTCACGTCTTGGTCCAAGTTCGCTTCACACTGGTAAATACCATTTTGAAAAACTTGAAGCAGCTCGTAATGAGGAGACTCAAGCATGATCGAATATGAATTACTCAAAATCATTTGGTGGGTTTTAGTCGGCGTCTTACTGATTGGCTTTGCCCTCACCGATGGCTTCGATATGGGCTCTATGGCGATCATGCCATTTGTGGGCAAAACAGATGAAGAACGCCGTGCGGCTATCAACACCATTGCTCCGCACTGGGATGGTAACCAAGTTTGGTTCATTACTGCTGGCGGTGCATTGTTTGCCGCATGGCCAATGGTTTATGCAACAGCATTCTCAGGCATGTATTGGGCGCTACTGTTGGTACTGTTTGCCCTATTCTTACGACCTGTCGGCTTTGACTACCGCTCTAAACTGCAAAATACCAAATGGCGTACGTCATGGGACTGGGGTTTAGCAGTCGGTGGTGCTGTGCCTGCACTGGTCTTCGGCGTGGCTTTTGGGAACATGTTCTTAGGTGTGCCGTTTAGTTTAGATGACACCGTCCGTTCAACTTATACAGGAAGCTTTTTCGCCCTGCTTAACCCATTTGCTTTAGTCTGCGGCCTAGTTAGTTTATCAATGCTGTGTGCACACGGCGGTGCATGGCTCATGCTTCGTACCGATGGTGACTTACGCAGACGCTCAGCACAAGCAACGAAACTTATGGGCATTGTTTATCTCATCTGTTTCTTAGGTGCTGGTGCTTGGTTGTACTTTGGTGGAATCGAAGGTTATACCTTAGTCACTCCATTTGACACCAACGGTGTTGCTAACCCATTGGCAAAAGAAGTCTTGACCAATGCCAACCATGGCTGGATGAACAACTACTCGACTTACCCAATGACCATGATTGCGCCTATCACAGGTATCTTAGGTGGTTTGATTGTGGTGCTTGCAGCTGGCAAAAACAAAGCGGGCTTTAGCTTCTTAGGTTCGAGTTTAGCGGTCGTGGGTGCAATTTTAACTGCTGGTTTTGCGCTGTTCCCATTCTTAATGCCATCAAGCATTCAACCTGTTGCAAGCTTGACCATGTGGGATGCCGTTTCAAGTAAAACGACGTTAACTGTAATGACCGTTGCAGCCTGTATCTTTGTCCCACTCATTTTGTGCTATACCACCTGGTGTTATTACAAAATGTGGGGTGTTATTACCAACACACACATTAAAGAGAATTCACACAGCCTTTACTAAGGCTGTGTCTAAGGAGATCAAATTATGTGGTATTTTGCATGGATTCTCGGCATTTTGATGGCTTGCTTTGCAGGTGTACTCAGTGCTTTGTATATCGAACATCATCAAGACCTTGATGAGGAATAAACCATGACAGACGTTGCTATGGAAAACCAAACTGTAGATAAAAAGCCGAACAAATTTGCGATGCTAATTTCCTGCCTATTGGCCTTTCCACTTGCAGCGGTGTTGTTAGTGCATCCTGCTGCTATGTTGGATGACAATGGTCACTATAGCCACAGTGCGCTGATGTATATCATGATTGGTATATCAGGTGGCTTTATCCACGGCGTCGGGTTCGTGCCACGCCACTGGATTTGGAAATGGCTGTTTAGCCCGTTTCTATCGTGGCCACTGATGATCTGGGGTTATTACACTTGGTTCTCCAGTTAAATAAAAAAGCCCTCATTTACTGAGGGCTTTTTTATGGTCCGCTATTAGTGGATTCTACATTTCCGCCATGACGCCAATAATGCCATTAATAATCATATCTACCGCAATCGTTCCAATCAGTAAGGCCGACAGTCGTCCGACAATATCAACATAACGGTCAATATATTTGGCATGCTTATAACGCAAATGGTCATGCGCAAATTTCATTAAAATCATCAAGCCACAGGTCAACGCCAAAGTCAGGAAAATAATCATGGCCGCACCACTGATTGGCAGTGCCATACCTGTCACCACAGCAGCACTGATAGTTCCGGGACCAATCATAAAAGGCATAGCAATAGTTCCCGCCAAATGCTCAGGCGCACCACGCATTTCACCAATGGTATCTGCCCCCTGAAACACGTAGCGATAACCAATCACCAAGAAGATCAGACCACCAAATATTTGAAAGGCTTCAAAGCGTACATTTAAATATTTACTAAAAATCGCTTCTCCGCCCCATGCAAACAGCATAAATACTATAAAGGCAATGAGACAGCCCTGAATCAAGGCCTTATTAAACACTTTAGCTTCGGAGTTCCGAATCATGCCAATCATGTAAATACTCATTAAAAACGGATTCAGCAATGAGAAAAACAAAGCAAAAGCATGTAAATATGAGGTCAACATGGTTCCTCCTAATTATCCTTGAGGGTCTGGAAATAAGGGACGATTCCCCGGACTGATTCGATTGATATGTAAGAAGGTCATGTGGCGTTCATAACGATCCAGCACATCATTAATCACTTGCTCTTTGGTGTAACCGACTAGGTCGTTGCCTTGAGAACCTTCATACAAATAAGTTTCAAGACGGTAATAGAAGCGCTTACCCAGTTTGCCGCGTTCACTAAAGGTCGGCGCGATATAACGTACTGGCCAAATTTGATAGACAAAGTTTTGTTCTTCTTCCAAATGAATCATCAAATCTAAATGATACAGATTTGGGTCTTCTTCAAGCGCACTCTCTTGAACACTGATGTCGATACCTCGTTTTTGCATTTCCTCTGCAACCGCCATCACAGCCGGTCGGCAAATGTCATCGAGCATACGCCGAGTATCGGTTGTTCCTGGATGGTGCATGACTCGGGACAAACGCTTTTTCCAGTTGAGGATGTCGACATTGCCCACCACGGGTGCGGCATTTAAACTGCTACTAGCTTGTCGATAGTCTTCTAAACGCAATGACTTATACAAACCTGCCATGACCAAGAACATCACAAAACTAAACGGCAACCCCATAATAATCGTGGCATTTTGTAGTGCCGTAATCCCGTTAGCCATCAACATTGCAAGGGTCAATAAACCAATCGCTATGGCCCAAAATACGCTCAACCATCGCGGTGCATCATGATCAACATTGGTAAATTGAGTGGTGAAATTACCCAATACCAATGCACCAGAGTCCGCCGAGGTCACATAAAATAGTAAGCCTGTAATTGTGGCTACCCCTGCAATAAACGGAAACCATGGATACTGAGCCAGCAAGTCATAAAAACCATGCGCAGGATTTGCAATCACACTCTGTGCGAGAGCTAAATTACCATCAAAAATCACACTATGTAGTGCACTATTTCCAAAAATTGATAACCACGTGAGTGTGAAAAATAAAGGAATAATGAGCGTACCACTAACAAATTCACGAATGGTTCGACCACGTGAAATCCGTGCTAAAAATAAACCTACAAATGGTGACCAAGCCACCCACCATGCCCAAAAGAACAATGTCCAACTGTTCATCCATTCTTTCGGTTGTTGAAAGGCAAAACTTTCCAAAGTCATACTTGGAAAACGGTTAATGTAGTCCCCAATATTTTGCACAAAAGTATTCAATAGAAATTCGGTATTGCCTAAAAACAAAATAAATAGCATCAAACCAACAGAGACATAAATATTGATTTCGGAGAGAACTCGCAGTCCCTTATTCACCCCTGAAGTCACTGAAATAATCGTCATTACCACCGCGACCACAATTAATGCGGTTTGCATCCAGAGGTTTTCAGGTAAATCGAACAACACATGCAAGCCATAGTTCAGCTGTACTACCCCAATCCCGCAGGTTGTGGCAATACCAAAGATAGTACCGATGACCGCTGCGGTATCGACACTATGACCGATCGGCCCATGAATCTTATTGCCAAAGATCGGATATAAAGCAGAGCGAATAGTCAGTGGTAAGTTATAGCGATAACTAAAATATCCCAATGCCATGCCAATCAAGGCATACATACACCACCCAGTTAGACCATAGTGAAACAGGGTCCACACCATGCCTTGACGTGCAGCCTCTAGGGTCTGCCCCTCACCTACGGGTGGATGCATATAGTGGGATAAAGGTTCCGCCACCGAGAAAAACATCAAATCGATGCCAATCCCAGCTGAGAACAACATTGCAGACCAACTTAAAAGGCTAAATTCTGGCTTGGAATGTTTGGGGCCTAATTTAATGTTGCCATAGCGAGAACAGGCAATGAAAATCACAAAGACCATATACAAAGTCGCTGCGAGTAAGTAATACCAACTAAAGGTTGAACTTACCCACGCCAAGACTGTATTTAAGGTTCGGTTAGCAAAGTCATTAAACAAAATGGTGGTAAGAGAAAAAATTAAAATAATGAGAGCTGAAATATAAAAGACCACACCATTTAAACGGTCTTTAGGCGCTAATGTTTGATCATCAACTGCTCTTGGATTATCTGTTGCCATACAATCCTCAAGAAAGTAAATAAAAAAGACAAAAGCCAATTTTTAAACTTCTCGTGATCGAGAGCTTAAAAATCGACTAACGAAAACGACAGTATTTTTATCAGAAATAAAAACGCTATCTTCTTTAAACCTGAAGGTCTAAATCATTTATGAGGTGCATTTGCTACACAGGCTTAAAATGTGAGCCACCCTTATTCATCGATATTTCGATAGGAATCTTACACATATCCCCCTTCAACATGACTATAAGAGCTTTCTCAACTCGAAAAAAGTATAAAACCGTAAGCTCATAGCTCATCAACTCACTTTTCTGAATGATGTTCTGAGATTAAACTTTTATGACACATCCTTTTGATAAATAAAACTTTATGTCGGATACTCAAAGCAATTTAGCAGTATTTTGCTTTGAATTTAACCATAAGTGTACTTTTTATTGATTGAACGTTCAATCAATAAAAAGTATCATAAAAAAATGCTATGATGCTTTCCATGTAAGTTATTGAATCTAACGCCTTTAAATTTAAGGCAAATTGTTCTGGATTGTCATGAATAAACGTAGAGTAAAACCTGAGCATGAGCGCCGTAAAGAAATCATTAATGCTGCCTATGCAGTCATTTATGAAGTGGGCTTATCCAACACCACCATGGCTCAAATTGCGAAAAAAGCACAGCTTTCTACGGGCATTGTGAGTCATTATTTTGGCGATAAACAAGGCCTCATTCACAGTTGCATGCGTCAAATGCTCAATGTCTTAGCCGAGACCACGGCAAGCTATAAGGCAAAGGTGGTGCAGCCCAGTCCAGAACATTCGCTCAAAGCCATTATTGATGCCAACTTTGACATCAGCCAGGTCAACAACACTGCTATGCGGGTTTGGCTGGATTTTTGGTCTGCCAGTATGCACCTACCCGACTTAGGTCGACTGCAACGAATTAATGACCAACGTCTTTATTCAAATTTGAAGTTTCATTTCTTGCAGCTCATGCCAAAGGCCCAAGCAAGCCAAGCCGCTAAAGGGCTAGCAGCACTGATTGATGGCTTATGGTTACGTGGAAGTTTAAGTGGTCATCAAGCATTTGATCGTGATTTGGCACGTTCTATTGCATACAACTATGTCGATATGCAACTTCGCTTAATTCAACAGATACGGCAGGAACAACAAAATGAATAATGTACAGCTTCACTCGCTTTATATTCACGGACAATATGTCAATGCCACCAGTGGTCAAAGCTTTGACAGTATCAATCCTGCTACAGGTCAGGTCATTGCCACTATTCAGCAAGCATCCAAAGCTGATGTCGATTCAGCAGTGCAAAGTGCTGTACAAGGGCAGCGAAAATGGGCTGCCAAAACAGCGGTCGAGCGTGCCCGTATTTTACGTCGTGCAGTCGATATTTTACGCGCTCGTAATGACGAATTAGCACGCCTAGAAACACTGGATACAGGTAAAGCGTTCAGTGAAACCTCTACCGTCGATATTGTCACTGGTGCAGATGTTTTAGAGTACTACGCAGGACTTGCAACGGCCATTCAAGGTGAACAAGTGCCGCTACGTGAAAGTAGTTTTTTCTACACGCGCCGTGAACCTTTAGGTGTGGTAGCAGGCATTGGTGCTTGGAATTATCCCATTCAAATTGCACTTTGGAAATCAGCTCCGGCCCTCGCTGCTGGGAATGCCATGATTTTTAAACCGAGCGAAGTGACCCCTCTTACCGCCTTAAAGTTGGCAGAGATCTATACTGAAGCAGGCGTACCTGCTGGGGTTTTCAACGTTGTACAAGGTTTTGGTGCTGAAGTGGGTCAATGGTTGACTGAACACCCAGATATTCAAAAAATTTCATTCACAGGTGGTGTGGCAACGGGTAAAAAGGTCATGGCCAGTGCTGCGGCTTCTAGTCTCAAAGAAGTTACCATGGAGCTCGGTGGCAAGTCACCTCTGATTATTTGTGCCGATGCCAACCTTGATCGCGCAGCCGATATTGCGGTGATGGCGAACTTCTTTAGCTCAGGTCAAGTATGTACCAATGGCACCCGTGTGTTTGTACCACAAACCCTCAAGGCTTCATTTGAACAAGCAGTGATTGAGCGTGTAAAACGTATCCGTATGGGTGACCCTATGCAGGCTGAAACCAACTTTGGACCTTTAGTCAGCTTTCCGCATATGGAAAAAGTCTTGTCGTATATTGAGTCAGGCAAACAACAAGGTGCGACCTTATTGATTGGTGGACAACGTGCCACCGAAGCAGCACTTGCTCAGGGTGCATATGTATTACCGACCGTGTTCACCAACTGTCATGACGACATGCACATTGTGCAAGATGAAATCTTTGGTCCGGTGATGAGCATTTTAAGCTATGACAGTATTGAAGAAGCCATTCAACGTGCCAACAACACCAGTTATGGTTTAGCCGCAGGTGTGGTCACACAAGATATTTCCCAAGCACATCGCATTATTCATCAGCTTGAGGCAGGTATTTGCTGGATCAATACATGGGGCGAATCCCCTGCTGAAATGCCTGTAGGTGGTTATAAACAGTCAGGGGTCGGACGTGAAAATGGCATCACCACACTTGAACACTATACCCACATCAAATCGGTTCAAGTTGAACTGGGTGAATACCAAAGTATTTTTTAAAGTCTGAATTTTAACTATCTAAATCCTTACTCCATTTTTATTTATTCTTTTTTCATCCTCAACTCAACATGTGGCCACGTTCTCATGCAACGTGGCCCTGCCATAGAAAAAGGATCATTATGCATTCTCAACACTACGATTATATTATTATTGGCGCAGGTTCAGCAGGTAATGTACTGGCTGCTCGCTTAACCGAAGACCCCGATGTTTCAGTACTGTTACTCGAAGCGGGTGGACCTGATTATCGTCTCGACTTTCGTACTCAAATGCCTGCAGCTTTGGCTTATCCTCTGCAAGGGCGTCGTTATAACTGGGCATATTTAACTGACCCAGAACCCCACATGAACAACCGTCGTATGGAATGTGGTCGCGGCAAAGGCCTAGGTGGTTCGTCCCTCATTAATGGTATGTGTTATATCCGTGGAAATGCCATGGATTTAGAACAATGGGCCAGCCTTAAAGGTCTTGAAAATTGGAGCTATGCGGACTGCTTGCCTTACTACAAAAAAGCTGAAACCCGTGATATTGGTGGCAATGATTATCATGGCGATGCTGGCCCTGTTTCTGTCGCCACGCCTAAATCAGACAACAATATTTTATTCAATGCCATGGTTGAAGCTGGTGTGCAAGCAGGCTATCCACGCACCGATGACTTAAATGGTTATCAACAAGAAGGTTTCGGTCCAATGGATCGAACCGTGACCCCCAAAGGTCGACGCTCAAGCACTGCACGTGGCTATTTAGATATGGCCAAAGGTCGAGCGAATCTAACCATTATTACCCATGCCATGACCAATCAAATTTTGTTCAGTGGCAAACAAGCGATTGGTGTTGAATATATTCAAGGTGCTAATCAAAACAACTTGCTTCAGGTCTATGCCGATAAGGAAGTTTTACTCTGTGCAGGGGCAATTGCATCACCGCAAATTTTGCAACGTTCGGGTGTTGGTTCAAGTACTTTACTTCAGTCTCTCGACATTCCAGTCGTGCATGACTTACCGGGTGTCGGTGAAAACCTGCAAGACCATTTAGAAATGTACTTACAATATAAGTGTAAGCAACCTGTTTCTCTCTACCCTGCTTTAAAATGGCAAAATCAACCTGCAATTGGTGCAGAGTGGTTGTTTAACGGAACAGGGATTGGAGCAAGCAACCAGTTTGAAGCAGGTGGCTTTATTCGATCATCTAAAGAGTTTGCTTGGCCAAATATTCAATACCACTTCTTGCCTGTTGCAATTAACTATAATGGCAGTAATGCAGTCAAAGAGCATGGATTCCAAGCCCATGTCGGTTCGATGCGCTCGCCTTCACGCGGTCGAGTACAGGTGACATCTAAAAATCCTTTCGACCATCCAAGTATTTTATTTAACTACATGTCGACAGAACAAGACTGGCAGGAATTTCGTGATGCCATCCGTATTACTCGCGAAATCATGCAGCAACCTGCGCTTGATCCTTACCGTGGCGAAGAAATCAGTCCCGGAAAAGATGTGAGTAGCGATGCTGAATTAGACGAATTTGTACGCAATCACGCCGAAACGGCTTATCATCCATCCTGTAGTTGTAAAATGGGTGAAGATGATATGGCGGTAGTTGATGGACAAGGTCGCGTGCATGGCCTGCAAAGTTTACGTGTGGTGGATGCATCAATTATGCCGCTGATTATCACGGGTAACTTAAATGCAACCACTATTATGATGGCTGAAAAAATCGCGGATCAAATCCGTGGCCGCCCAGCCCTACCTCGCTCTCATGCACCTTTTTATCAAGCTGAAACTGAATAATTTTTAATAGCTCAGCGCCTGACTTTAATTATCTTTAAAATAATAAGGTCAGGTGATTATTCATTTTTTCTTAAACAACAGTGCTGCGTTTTGTATAGACAGTGCTATTCCTATTAACATCCAATTTATACATTTTAGCTTTTAAAAAATTGAATGCCTGTATATATATTCAACATCAATATCTTAAATATCAAATCTTAACAAAAATAAACACCAATAAAAACAATGATTAATCTTATACATCACTCATATTTATAGTTCAATCCAACCCATTTACAATAAAAATTACTAAGTCAATACATATTTAGTCTAAAATATTCATAAATTAGGACTGTGTGATAGGCTCAAAAGTTATATTTTTGTGCGCTTTTCAGCTTTTAAGTATTACTTCAACTATACCAAGCTGGTCATTTATAAGCAGCTCTATCATTCTTCTTATTTTTTTATTCTTTTCGCTATAAAGCGATCCAAAACCTGCTCCCCAAGGTCATAATCGCATGAACAAATTTTTAAAATACCTTTTGGTATTGATCGTACTGCTTATTATTGCAGTCGTAATTTTCTTATTTAGACCCATCACGTCTAAAAAAATTCAAACCACCAGCAATGAGCCTGTTGTTGACGCAGTCTTAGTCGGCGGTGGAATCATGAGTGCAACTTTAGGCACATATCTAAGCGAGCTTGAGCCAAACTGGCAAATTCGCATGTATGAACGCCTAGACAATGTTGCGCAAGAAAGCTCAAACGGCTTCAACAATGCCGGCACAGGCCACTCTGGCTTTATGGAAATGAACTATACCTCTGAAAAAGATGGAAAAATGGACATTTCTAAAGCGGTGAACGTTGCGGAACAATTTGAAGTTGCAAAACAGTTCTGGTCTTATCAGGTGAAAGAAGGCGTTTTGGGTCAACCAAATAGCTTTATCAATCCTGTACCGCACATTGCCTTCGTTTGGGGCGATAACGTGAATTTCCTAGAAAAACGTTATGCTGCAATGGTTAAAAACCCAATGTTCTATGGCATGAAATTCTCTGAGAATCCTGCTGAAATTAAACAATGGGCGCCATTGGTAATGAATGGCCGTGATGCTGCACAAAAAGTAGCCGCAACACGCATGGATGTCGGTTCGGATGTGAACTATGGTTCGATCACCACTCAATTGGTCGATCACCTTAAAAAACAATCTAACTTCAAACTACAAACATCGACTGAAGTGACTGGCATTAGCCAAAACGATGATAAAACGTGGACCGTTGCATTTAAAAACCTCACTACAGGTAAAACAGATCACGTGAAAACGCGCTTTGTCTTCATTGGTGCAGGCGGTGCAGCGGTTAAACTTTTACAAATGACAGGCTTACCAGAAGCGAAGCAATATGCTGGCTTCCCTGTAGGTGGCGTGTTCTTAATGACCGACAACCCGAAAGTCACTGAAGGTCATACTGCAAAAGTTTATGGTCGTGCTGAATTAGGCGCACCCCCAATGTCTGTTCCACATATTGATACACGTTATATCGACGGTAAAAAATATGTGTTGTTTGGTCCATTTGCGACTTATTCAAATAAGTTCTTAAAACAAGGTTCTCAGCTTGATTTATTGAAATCAACCACGAAGAACAACGTTTTACCAATGACTGCTGTGGGTATGGAAAATCTTGATTTGGTCAAATACTTAGTTAGCCAAGTAATGATGACCGATGCTGACCGTTTTAATGAGTTGAAAAAATATTACCCTGATGCAAAACCAGAAGACTGGCGCATGAATCAAGGTGGTCAACGTGTTCAAATCATTAAGAAAGAACCAGGTAAACCTGCAAGCTTGCAATTTGGTACCGAGATTTTTGCGTCACAAGACGGTGCTGTGACTGCCCTATTAGGTGCTTCACCAGGTGCTTCAACTTCTCCTTATATTATGTTGAGCTTGCTTGAGAAAGCATTCCCACAACACGTAGAAGGTAAATGGAATCCGAAATTACATGAAATTGTAAAATCGTACCAACAAGAACTTAGCACTAATCCTGTTCTTCTTGACCAAGTTCGCCAGTACACCAGCACAACACTAGGTTTGAAATACACACCTATGGCTAAGGCTGCAAATGACGAAACTATTGCGGTAGCAAAAGCACAGTAATCTGCTTTAAACCCTAAAAAGGATGGACTTTGCACCATCCTTTTTTTAATTCATATTTGAAACTATTCTGTTTATGTCGCTTTTCCATTCCGACGCTTTTTTGGCTTTTCGTTCACGTGATTTTTCACTTCTGAGTGTCAATCAGTTGTGCTTAATTCTAGCCATCATGATTCAAGAAGTCGTCATTGCCTATAGCGTCTACCAACTCACTCAGAACCCACTCAGCCTTGGCATGATTGCATTAATTGAGTTACTTCCCTTTATTTGCCTCTCCCTGATTAGTGGCGACTGGGCTGACCGCTATAACCGACAAAAAATTGTGCAGTGGAGTTTTAGCTGTAGCACTCTAATTCCATTATTATTTATTGTTCTTTTTTCTCAGTACCAACAACAGCACATTCAACAAAATACTCTTTTATGCGGCATTTATAGCCTCATCTTTTGCTTAGGCATACTTAGAGGCATTTACAGCCCATCTTTTAATTCATTACGCCCTTTTCTAACCCCCGAGTCAGCCTATAGCAATGCAGCCACATGGACCGCGCTCATTTGGCAAATAGGCGGCATTTTAGCGCCTTTATGCGCAGGACTTTTACTCGGCCAACTTGGGCTTGAAAAGACCCTCTTTATTGTTTTTTTCTTGTGTTGCGTGGGTAGCATCTGCTTATTCGGATTAAGTCCTCGTCAATTCCCTAGCCCACATAAACAGCATTTAAGCAAAAGTTTGAAAGAAGCCTATTTGTTTATTTTTAAACATCCACTAATGTTTTGGAGTATGTTGCTGGATCTCAGCGCCATGCTTTTTTGTAGTGTCATTATCTTACTGCCTATTTTTGCACACGATATCCTGCATCTTGGTGTTGAAGGCTTAGGTATACTCAGAGCTGCACCAGCTATTGGCGCCTGTATCATGATGTTGATGTTGACCTGTTATTCTCCGATGCAAAATGCATGGAGAAATATGCTCTATAGTAGTTTTGCAATTGCTTTGTGTACTTTAGCCTTTGCACTATCCTCCCATGTTTGGCTCTCAGTCTTCTTCCTTGTTCTAATCGGTGCCTTTGATAGCATCAGCATGGTCATTCGACAAATTTTATTACAGCAACTCCCCCCAAAAGCACTATTAGGGCGTGTAGCGGCTTTAAATGGCATATTAGTCACTTCAGGCAATCAGCTCGGCGCCCTACACATGAGCCTGATGACGCGCTATTTTTCTGTGGTGCCAGCAGTACTTATTGGAGGGACGTTGTGTTTAATAATCTGTGGTCTAAGTTCTACTCGTACGCGACATTTACTCAAGCCATCTCCAACACAACAAAAACATGCCACAGTGGCAAAAAGTGAATAGCATGTTAAGCTTCAAATCCTCTTTTAATATGATGTGAGTTTTCAATAGAGCAAATTATGAAACAGATTCTCCCCTTTTCACACACACTCTATGCCAAACTCTATTCTTTCGTACTATCCGTGTTGTTGGCTTATTGCCTATTCAATGCAATCTATAGTGTGATTATTGGTGGAAAAAGCGCATACCTTTTCAGTAATCTGATTTTAATATTTCAAACGATTACTATTTTTAAAACATCTGTAAATAAAAAGATCTATAACTATATGGGATTGATTGGACTCATTTTAAGTCTGGTTTATCTCAATCATTGGATGTTTCTTTCTCAGACTGAAAGTATTGCCATTCTTCCCTCAGTCATACTCACCTTACTTAGCTTAGGCTATTTTTCACAGCAACATTCGCGTTTAAATCTATTGAAGGCGGCTTTAATTTTTGGGCTTTTAGTATTAGCCTATACGCAATACCATGACTTGAATACTCTACAAAACTATTATAATAGCCTGCATACAGGTGAAACATGGCAGCAATATGGTGCTTTATAAAGATCAAAAAAACCGTTAGAGTTTTCTTCTTATTTTAAGCACAAAAAGCCAGCAATATCGCTGGCTTGATTCTTCTAGACTTTAGCGATGAGTATGAATCGACATCACGATGCCCATGCTCGCTAGCATGGTAATCACCGCGGTTCCGCCATAACTCATCAGTGGCAATGGATCACCTGTTACAGGTAAAATCCCGCTCACCATCCCAGAGTTTAACAATACAAAGAAAAAGAACGTTAAGCCCACAGCACCCGCATATAAACGTCCAAAATTATGGAAGCTGTTCATACCAATAATCAAACAACGAATGATAATGGCCGCAAACAAACTAAACAGCAAGAACACCCCAATAAAGCCAAACTCTTCCGCATACGTCGACATAATGAAGTCGGTATGGTGCTCAGGCAAATACCCTAAATGTGACTGCGTACCTTCTGTAAAGCCCTTCCCCATTAAGCCACCTGAACCAATGGCAATTTTGGATTGGATAATATTCCAACCCGCACCCAATGCATCTGACTCTGGATCAAATAAAGTGAGCACTCGCTTTTTTTGGTACTCTTGCAAAAAGAACATCCAAAGTAAGGGAGCCACAACAGCCAACGCACCACAGGCCAAAGCAATGAGCCGCCAAGAGATACCGCTGAGGAAAATGACGCACACACCAGGAATCAAGAGACCTAGGTTTAAGTCGGGCTGTAAAGCTGCCAATAAAAACGGCAACATCATGATACCCAACGAAATCACAATATGCATAAACTTCGGCGGGAATGCGCGGCCTGCAAAGTACCACGCCATCATCAAAGGCATGGCAAACTTCATAAACTCAGAAGGCTGCATGCTACCAATACCAGGTAGACTAATCCAACGTCTGGCTCCCATGCGGGTTTCCCCCACCACCAAGACCAATACCATTAAAATCACAGCAAAGATGAAAAAATAAGGACTAATGGCCTGATAGACCTTGGGTGGGATTTGTGCACAGATAATCATCACAATGAAGCCCACAGCAAAGCTCGTGCCTTGGCGAAACACCATGCCCATATCTTGCGCTGAAGCACTATAAATGACCAACAACCCCAACACGGCATTTAAAATAAGAAAACATAAAAGCCATGGATCTAAATGTAATTTAGCCCAACGAGATGAGTCATGTTTAATGCTTCTACCGTCACGTAAAGACTGACGTAAAAAACGATACTGCTGTGATGGTATCATTTGCGTAAATTGAATGAGCTAAAGACAGGGCAAATTATAAGTTCAAAGTGTTTTAGATAACATCATTCAAACCCATATTTCTGTAGTTTTAGCTCAATAAATCCAAATAATTTTTATTGTGCCGCCAAAATCAGGCGCGCAAGCTCAAGGTCATCTGGATAGGTAATTTTAATATTATCGGAGCGCCCTTGTACAACTTGAACCTTTTCACCAACAAACTCTAAAGCACTGGCTTCATCAGTAATTAAGGCTTGTGCCTCTAGTGCATGTTCAATTGCTTTTTTCAGCACCCCCAGTTTAGCAATCTGCGGGGTTTGTGCCTGCCAAAGCTGTGAACGATCAACGGTTTCTTGAATATCTTGCGCCAAGATCACACGCTTTAAAGTATCTCTTACAGGAATAGCTAAAATCGCCCCTGTATTGGACTGAATAGCAGTATCAAACAGTTTGAATAAACAATCCTGCGTGACACATGGACGTGCAGCATCATGCACAAAGACCCAGTCGTCAGCATCAGCGATTGTGGAAAGATAATGGAGTGCATTGAGCACTGAGTCTACACGCTCAGCACCACCTTCACAGAAATGTGCTTTTTCCATGTTGGTAAAAGGCAAACTTTGAGCGACATCATCATCTGAACCAATCGCCAAAACATAGCCCTGTAAAGGCAATTGGTTAAGACGTAAAACCGTATGTTCAAGTACGGTCTTTTGTCCAATCATTTGATATTGTTTTAGTTCAGTTTGAGAAAAGCGACTACCCGAGCCAGCAGCAGGAATAATAGCCCACAATTTATGGGGTAGCTGGAGGGGTTTCAGGCTCATCGTCTTCATTGGTTCGCAAATCAATTTGGGCGTTAGGGTTAATATAAACAGGCTTATATTGAGTACTGATGGTACTCATTTGAATAAACGTTTCTCGAGGTTTGATTAAACCCAAGTCCAAGCGCGCATGCTCTTCAATGGCTTCAATACCATTTTTCAAATCATACACTTCTGCCGCCAAGACACGATTACGTTCTTTTAAGTCGTTATTAATTTCAGTTTGTTGTTGGATTTTTTGTGTGAGTTGCAAATGGTCTTGATAACCACCCTCACCAAACCAGTATAAATACTGAAACCCTGCGATCAAAATGATCGCAAGGCCTAGTAGTACTTTACTCATCAACGAGTCGAATACATTGAACATTGACATCAGTCGCTTAGTTTAAACCTTTAAACTCAGCTTTACCGCGGTAAGCAGCATTTGTCAATTCTTCAATACGAAGCAATTGGTTGTATTTCGCTACGCGGTCAGAACGACAAAGTGAACCTGTCTTGATTTGACCAGCAGCAGTACCCACCGCAAGATCTGCAATCGTAGAATCTTCAGTTTCGCCGGAACGGTGTGAAATCACTGTAGAGTAACCATTTTCTTTCGCAAGATAGATTGCATCTAGAGTTTCAGTCAACGTACCAATTTGGTTGTATTTAATTAAGATAGAGTTACCCACTTTCTCATTAATACCACGTTGAAGGATTTTCGGGTTTGTAACGAACAAGTCATCACCCACCAACTGGATTTTGTCACCAAGGATTGATGTCAAGTAAGACCAACCTTCCCAATCTGACTCATCTAGACCATCTTCAATAGAGATAATTGGATATTGGTTTACAAGTCCAGCCAAATAGTCAGAGAACTGGTTGCTTGTGAATGCTTTATTGCCTTCACCAGCAAGGATGTACTGGCCATTTTTGTAAAATTCTGAAGACGCACAGTCAAGCGCAAGCATAATGTCAGAACCTGCTTTGTAACCCGTTTGACCAATCGCTTCAAGAATAACTGTGATTGCTTCTTCGTTTGAACGTAAGTTCGGCGCAAAACCACCTTCATCTCCTACAGCAGTGTTTAAACCTTTTTTGTTTAAAACTGATTTTAGAGAATGGAAGATTTCAGCACCCGCACGTAATGCTTCAGAGAATGAAGTGAAGCCCACAGGCTCAATCATGAACTCTTGAATATCCACATTATTGTCTGCATGCGAACCACCATTGATGATGTTCATCATTGGTACAGGCATAGTCAAAATGGTTTGACCACGTAAGTCTGCGATGTATTGGAAAAGAGGAATTTTCTTTTCATCAGCAGCAGCACGTGCAGCAGCTAGTGATACAGCTAAAGTTGCATTCGCACCCAATTTTTCTTTGTTTTCAGTACCATCAAGTTCGATCATCGTGTTATCGATGTCTTTTTGTTCAAATACTGATTTGCCCACTAAAGCATCACGGATAATCGTGTTTACGTTGTTAACCGCAGTTTTAACACCTTTACCCAAATAGCGTGCTTTGTCACCATCACGAAGTTCTAAAGCTTCACGAGAACCAGTTGAAGCACCAGATGGTGCACATGCACGGCCAACTACGCCAGATGCTAAGATTACGTCTGCTTCGATGGTTGGGTTACCACGAGAGTCCAAAATTTCACGTGCACGAATGTCAACGATTTGGCTCATGAACAATTCCTCAGTTGATTAATAACGAGATGCTTTAGATGGCATCAATGAGTTTATAATTTAGTGTGTATCTAGCTTTTTGAAACCTTTAACCAAGGTGTCCAATTCTTTTAGCTGCGCCAAGAAAGGCTCAAGTTGAGACATACGCAACGCGCATGGTCCATCACACTTGGCTTTTTCTGGGTCTGGATGCGCTTCTAAGAATAAACCTGCTAGACCTGTTGCCATTCCCGCGCGAGCAAGTGTCGTGATTTGCGCACGGCGACCGCCCGCAGAATCTGCACGACCACCCGGAGTTTGAAGCGCATGGGTTACATCAAAGAACACAGGGACATTCATTTCTTTCATGATGTCAAAGCCCAACATATCTACAACCAAATTGTTGTAACCAAATGCCGAACCACGTTCACAAATAATGAGCTTGTCATTCCCTGCCTCTAAACACTTATGCAAAATATGGCGCATTTCATGAGGTGCAAGGAATTGTGCTTTTTTGATGTTAATGATGGCATCCGTTTTGGCCATCGCTTCAACCAAATCCGTCTGACGACTTAGAAAAGCAGGAAGTTGAATAATATCCGCAACTTCCGCTACAGGTGCAGCTTGGTAAGGTTCATGTACATCAGTAATAATGGGTACATTAAAATGTTTTTTAATGTCAGCTAACCACTCAATCCCTTTTTCTAGGCCTGGCCCTCGAAACGAGTTCAAGCTTGAACGGTTGGCTTTATCAAAACTGGCTTTAAATACGTAAGGAATCTCCAAACGCTTGCAGATATCGACATAGGTCTCTGCAATTTCAAAAGCCAAATCTTTAGACTCAAGTACGTTCATTCCGCCGAATAGTACAAATGGCAAGTGGTTTGCCATTTGTATATCGCCTAAACGTACAATTTCTTGTGGTTTTAATTGTGACATTTAAACTTCCTAGTTTATTGCTTAACCCCAATTACTTCGCTTTTTTGTACTGTGCTTTCGCAGCATCAATAAAACTAGCAAATAATGGGTGTCCATCACGTGGTGAACTTGTAAATTCCGGGTGGAATTGTACAGCAATAAACCAAGGATGTTGAGGAATTTCAACTGTTTCTACTAAGTGCTGTACAGGTGAATAGCCCGAAATTTTCATGCCAGCTTCTTCAAGCGCTGGAATAAAACGGTTATTCATCTCATAGCGGTGACGGTGACGTTCAATAATATCTGCTGAACCATACACTTCACGTGTTTTAGTCCCTTCAACCAATTCTGATTTTTGAGCACCAAGACGCATCGTACCACCAAGATCAGAGTCAACATTACGCTGTTGAACTTCACCGCGCTCATCTAACCATTCAGTGATTAGACCAATCAATGGAGACTTAGTCGAACGATTGAATTCAGTCGAACTCGCGTCACTAATACCCACGACATTACGTGCATATTCGATCACAGCCAACTGCATACCTAAACAAATACCCAAGAATGGAACACCATTTTCACGTGCGAATTTAATCGCTTGCATTTTCCCTTCAGTACCACGTTCACCAAAACCACCCGGTACCAAGATTGCATCCATATCTTTCAATACTTCATTGACATCTTGGCTTTCAAGTTCTTCAGCATTGACATAGTCAATTTGAACTTTAACGCGATTTTGAATGCCCGCATGTAAAAGCGCTTCATTTACAGACTTATACGCATCTGGAAGTTCAACATACTTACCAACCATTGCAACACGTACAGTGTATTCAGGGTTTAGTAGTGCTTCTACAACATTGTCCCAGTCTGTTAAATCAGCTTCAGGCAAGTCATTGAAACCAAAACGTTCACAGATTAAGTCGTCAACATTTTGTTCATAGAATGTACGCGGAATTTGGTAAATGCTGCGCGCATCTTTACACACCACAACTGCACGTGCTTCAACGTTTGTGAACAAGGCAATTTTACGGGTCGTGTCTGCATCAACATCATATTCAGTACGACAAATTAAAATGTCAGGCTGAATACCAATCGATAACAATTCTTTTACCGAGTGCTGAGTTGGTTTAGTTTTCAACTCTGCCGCAGATTTGATATATGGAAGCAAAGTTAAGTGCATAAGCATAGTGCGCTTATGACCTAGTTCAACCATAAGTTGACGTACCGATTCCATGAATGGGAGAGATTCGATGTCACCTACTGTGCCGCCAATTTCAACAATCGCAACGTCATAACCTTCGCCTGCACGAAGTACACGTTCTTTGATGTTGTCTGTAATGTGTGGAATAACTTGAACAGTTCCACCAAGGTAGTCACCACGGCGTTCTTTATTTAAAACGTCTTGGTATACGCGACCAGATGTAAAGTTATTTAACTTGGTCATTTTCGCACGACGCAAGAAACGTTCGTAATAACCCAAGTCTAAATCGGTTTCTGCACCATCCTCTGTGACAAAAACTTCACCATGTTGGAACGGGCTCATAGTCCCTGGATCGACATTAATGTATGGATCCATTTTTACCATGGTTACTTTTAATCCACGGGCTTCTAAAAGCGCAGCAACTGAAGCAGCTGAAATACCTTTACCTAGTGATGAAACTACACCACCAGTCACGAAAATAAAATGGGTCATTGGGTTTCTCGTACAATCGAGCCTAATTCGGCCTGCAATGTTGCGCAATTTTACTTTACCTTGTACCAATAAAGCAAAGTCAATCCGCATCAATTCATAGAACAATAAACAATTGGATATTCTATCAGCATTTGGCAGATAAAATTAAGCTAAGTTCATAGGATTTTCATCTTGCATTTTGCTGTTATAATGGCGCGATCCTTCAAACACTCGATTTTATGTAATTATGAATAAAAAACTTTTAATTTGTGGTGCCATTACAGCAGGCTTACTATTAACAGCATGTGTAAAGAAAGAAGCGCCTAAAGAAGATGAACAAGAACAAGTTGAAGTCGTCACTACAGAGCAACAACAAACTGTTGAACTTCAACCTTTAGCAGCGTCTGAGCCTGAGATTCCAGCGCAAGTTGAAGTGATTCGCGAAGAAACACCTAATACAACTACTGAGATCCGTCGTGAAACACCAGCACCTGCTCCAGCAGCAGAGCCTGCGCCTAAAGCAGAAGCACCTAAAGCTGAAGAAAAACCAACGCAAGCACGTCCAAGTAATACAAACCCAAATACGCAAACTGAAGATGATGCGGTTGCAGCAGCCATTGCAGCAGCGACACCAGCTTTAGAAAACTAATCATCACTATTTAGATGATTAAAAAAACCCGATTGATATCGGGTTTTTTATTGCTGGCTTATAAATAAGCTTTTAATTTTTCGGCAAGAAAGTCAATAAATAAGCGAATACGCTTTGGCACATAGTTTTGTTGATAGTAGACCGCATGTATTTTCTGCTCTTTAATCTGAATTTGGTCTTCCAACAAAGCAATAAACCGCCCATCTTGAATATCTTGCTCGACCATAAAGCGTGACAAACAGGCAATCCCTGCCCCCTGCAATGCCAACTGACGAACAGTTTCACCATTTGAACATTTAATTTTGGCCTGAATGGTTAAAGGTTCATCCTCCAACTGAATAGGCCACGTATTTAAATGCGCAGGCTGACTAAAACCAAGCAAGGTATGTGAGCTTAATTCTGCTGCATTTTTGGGTAGACCATGTTTTTGCGCATAAACAGGACTAGCCACAATATATAACCGACTTTTACAAAGCAGCTTGGCATGTAAGCTGGAATCCGCTAACTCACCAAACCTAATCGCGACATCGGTTTTATGTTCAAGTAAGTCTATAACCTGATCGTGATTGGTAATTTCTATATCAATTTTTGGGTAGTGCTGCATAAATTCTTCAATCAGCGGCACTATCACATGCAGTACAAAAGGCGTTGCTGAATCAATCCGAATTAAACCAGACGCCTCAGCATCAGTATTTTGCAGACTTTCTTCAGCTTCGGTCAGATCCAGTAAAATTTTACGCGCCTTTGCCAAAAACTGCTGTCCTTCATAGGTCAACTTGAGCTTCCGTGTCGTTCGCTCTAGCAAAGTCACATTCAACTTTGACTCTAGACGTTGCAAGGCTCGGCTGACACCCGATGTGGTTTGATCCAATTGCTGCGCAGCTTTGACGATAGAGCCACTATCAACAATGCTCACAAAAGCCGTTAATTCTTCTATGGTTGATTTCATGTGTAATTATTGATTAATAGTCAATAATATTTTGCAAATTACCCAGTTTTTAAGCAAGTCTTTTTTCTACAAAATAGCCTCATTCAATGCAACAAGTTATCGAGTAAAAAATGAATATCGTTCCTCAATTCGGCCTAGGTACTTTTCGTTTAACAGGTGACACTGTCATTGAGTCTGTGAAAACTGCACTAGAAGTCGGTTATCGTGCGGTCGATACTGCTCAAATCTATGGTAATGAAGCCGAAGTTGGTCAAGCCATTGAACTCAGTGGTATCAATCGTCAAGATCTTTTTCTCACCACAAAAATCTGGACGGAAAATTACTCAGCAGAAAAATTGATTCCAAGCTTAAAAGAAAGTTTGCATAAACTAAAAACCGATACCGTGAATCTAACCTTGATCCACTGGCCTGCCCCAAGTACAGGTGTAAACATTACAGAACTCATGCAGAACTTATTGCAAGCGAAACAACAAGGTTTGACCGAACACATTGGTATTTCTAACTTCAATATTGAGCTGACTCAACAGGCGATTGAGAGTATTGGGCTAGAAAATATCGCAACCAACCAAATTGAACTCAGTCCTTACCTACAAAACCATCAACTGGTTGATTTCCTCCAAGCGCAAAACATTGATGTCACTTCATATATGACACTGGCTTACGGTAAGGTTTTGAATGATCCTGTTTTAATGCACATCGCGCAGCAAAATCAAGTATCGACTGCACAAATTAGCTTGGCTTGGGCATTACAACGTGGTTTTGCAGTCATACCTTCTTCAACCAAACGTGAACACTTGATGTCCAACTTAAAAGCTCAAGAGATTCAACTGTCGACTGAAGAAATGATGGCAATTACGCAATTAGACCGAAATCAACGTGAAGTTAATCCTGCCGGATTAGCACCGATTTGGGATTGAGCATCGCTATGAAAATTAATTTTCCACTTTTGGCGCTTGCGGTGGGTGCTTTTGCCATTGGAACTACCGAGTTTTCACCCATGGGATTTTTGCCTGAAATTGCCAACGATTTGTCCGTTTCAATTCCACAAGCCGGACTGCTAATTAGTGCCTATGCTGTAGGCGTCATGCTTGGGGCTCCGCTCATGACCTTATGGTTGGCACGCTTTCCTAAGAAAACAGCTTTAATCCTATTGATGGCTATTTTCACGATTGGGAATGTGTTGGCAACCGTTGCACCTGATTATATGAGTCTCATGGGTGCACGTTTAATTACCAGTTTAAACCATGGTGCATTCTTTGGCTTAGGTTCGGTGGTGGCAGCCAGTGTTGTGCCTAAAGACAAACAAGCCAGTGCAGTCGCCATGATGTTTATGGGTCTCACCATTGCCAACATTGGCGGTGTACCACTTGCAACATGGCTCAGTCAAAATACCAGTTGGCGCATGGCTTTTGCTGCGATTTCAATCTTAGGCATTATGACCATGTTGGCACTATGGAAAGCGCTACCGCAAGATCACGATGTGGTTAAACCGAATGTAGCAGAAGAATTACGTGTTTTAACACGTGCGCCTGTCGTCCTTGCTTTATTAACCACGGTCATGAGCGCGGGCGCAATGTTTGCGTTATATACCTACATTGCTCCGAGCCTACATGTATTTATGCAGGCATCACCGCAAACCATCACCTTGATGTTGGTTTTAATCGGGATCGGTTTCTCCATTGGTAATCATTTGGGTGGAAAGTTTGCCGATCTATCCCTAGAGAAAACCCTGATAGGCTTCCTTGTACTTTTAATGGTGATGATGCTTGTTTTCCCAGTATTAGCGCAAACAACTATTGGTGCAGCGATTGGCTTGGTGATTTGGGGTGCGGCAGCATTTGCGGTAGTACCGCCACTACAAATGCGCGTCATGTCAATCGCAGCAGATGCGCCTGGGTTCGCCTCTTCGGTTAACATTGGCGCGTTTAACTTAGGCAATGCCTTAGGTGCCTTTGCAGGTGCAACGGTACTGAGTATGCAACTCAGCTATGCAGCAGTTTCATATGCAGGTGCCGCACTCAGCTTTATGGCCTTGATCTTGGTCTTACTGCAAATGAAGTTCGGTCTTAGCAAGAAAGCCTGTGAAGCCGTTTAAGCCTTTACACTGCTGAACCAATCAAAAAAGACCTACACTGCTGTAGGTCTTTTTTTTAGTGTTTTTTGATGTTCCAGTTTCAAAAAGTCCGCAATCAGCTTGGTTGCCCAAGACTCGGTATTGAGTACCCCTTCATAGAAGCCACAATGGCTGCCTTTTTTGGTGGTCACTACCGCAATATTCGGCATTTGACGGATCATGTCTTTATACGGTTCAAAATTTTTAATATGACAGACGGGATCATCCTCTGCATTTAAAATCAGCAATGGAATGGTGACATTTTCAAATACATAGATTGGGTTTGTGGCTTGTTTATAACTGTCATAGTCCACATAACCCGCCATTTCATAATAACTCGACTCAAACTCAGCCAAGGTTTTAGTCATTAAAACTTGCGAGACAGACGCCGTTTCTTGCCAAGTTTGCTGATAAGGAAAAATAAATTTCTTAAACAGTTTCTTGGTCATGACCTTACTGTAAAAGGGATACACATTTACAAAACCCAACTCCGTGTTATAACCCGGACACAGGGCAAAGGCCGCATTAAAAGGGGTTTGACTCCCTTCTTCGCCCAAATAACGCACCAAAAGCCCGGTTCCCGCAGAAGAGCCAACCGCATACAACGTTGAACTTGGAAATGTGCTTTGAATAAAGGCAATTTGCTCACGTAAATCATCGGTTGAACCGAAAAGATTCATTTTGGGTACAGGCATTGGAAGGTCTGCATGTCCACGGCGTAAGCACAGTGCAATGCGCCAACCCGTATAGCGATTTAAGTCACGCACCACCTCACGCATACTTTCAGGAGAGCCCGTAATCGTATGCATAACCACAACCGTTGGCGTCACTTCAGGCAAGTCATAACCGAACCACATAATGCCAGTGACCCCACCGTCTTGCATCTCTAATTGATCAAAATGATCGTATTCCAATTGAATCCGACGCTTTTGAATCACATCAAAATATAAAAGATGGGCATGCGTGTTGGATAACCACGGTGTTGGTCTGTACTTTTCCTGAAGCTGTGTAAGCGCCCCAACAGTCTCTTGAATTTGCCCTTGCGGGTTAACATAGAGCTTCGGTTGTTCCGCACCAGTCACTCGATCCCACGCCGTTTGGCTTAATTGGTTTAGCAAACTGAACACAGCATTCATATCAGCACCTTCTTTTTTCCTATCTTTCTTGGTGATGCATCAATTTTCATGCCTAACTATAAATAACAAGTCACACGTTTATCATCCAGCTTGAGGTGCAAAAGCTGCCATTCGCTGTCCCATTTGTACAGCTAAGGCCTCTAGCCCCGATTTAGGACGGATCATCACTTCAAAATCTACAATTTGACCTTGCTCATTAAAACGAATCATGTCAATCCCTTTGAGCTTTTTTTCGCCGACATTGGCAGAAAACTCAAGGACGACACTAAAACCATCTTCTGTAAAAAATTCACGGTGGTAAGTAAAGTTTTCAAAAACCTGAATCACATTACTTAAAATAAAAAAAACCACTTGCTTACCCGGATAAGGATTAAATGCCACCGGTGAACGGAACACGACATCTTCTGCTAAAAGCTCATTTAAGATGCTCATATCACGAGTCGTGACCATATCATGCCAGCGTACCAATGCTTGTTTTGTTGTTGCTAAACTCATTCTTATGTCCTTATGAAAGTGAATCCACTCAAATCTGAAATAAAGGCACCTTCTCTTACACCACATACGTTTCATGGAAAAGGCAACACGAGGGAAAAGATAATATTTTAGAAAATACCTCTCCCAAACCCTCTCCGTGTAGGAGAGGGAGCTTTATTACAAATTTTAAGCTGATAAATTATTGTTATCGATTAAATGGTCGCAGCCAGTTCAGCGCCTTGACGAATCGCACGCTTCGCATCCAACTCACCTGCTTCTTTCGCACCACCAATCAAATGCACATTTTTACCATCGGCTTTTAATTGGTCGTACATTGCAGTATAAGACTCTTGTCCTGCACAGATAATCACGTGATCAACCTCTAAAACCGTTGGCTGATCATTCACTGTAATGTGGAGACCTTGATCATCAATTTTGTCGTAGCTTGCACCTGCAATCATTTTTACATCGCGATGTTTTAGCCCCGTACGGTGAATCCAACCCGTGGTTTTACCTAAGCTTGCACCGACTGCCTTCGCTTTACGCTGTAGAAGGTAAATTTCACGATCCGATTGCTCCAAGACTGGCTGTTTTAAGCCACCGACATGCGCATAGCTGGTGTCGATTCCCCACTCATCATAGAATTTTTGTGGGTTTAAACTACCGCTTTCGCCTTCATGGCTTAAGTATTCTGCCGTATCGAAACCAATACCACCCGCACCAATAATCGCGACTTTTTTGCCGACGGGCTTACGCTCACGTAGAACTTCGATATAGCTCAACACTTTCGGGTGATCAATCCCTTCAATAGTCAGCTCACGTGGAGTCACACCTGTTGCAACCACAATGTCATCATAATTTTCAGCGCTCAGTTCCTCATAAGTTGCGGTATGATTCAGCACCAATTTGATATTGGGTTGTAATTCAATTTTACGTTTGAAATAACGCAGTGTTTCGTAAAACTCTTCTTTACCAGGAATAGTCTTCGCAATATTAAACTGACCACCAATCTGACTTGCTGCTTCAAAAACAGTCACTTGATGTCCACGGTCAGCGGCATAAGTCGCAAAACTCAAACCTGCAGGCCCAGCACCAATCACCGCAATATTTTTCTTAGCCGCACTTTCTTTAAAAATCAGTTCAGTTTCATAACATGCACGCGGGTTGACTAAACACGTCGCAATTTGCATGGAGAAAATTTGATCTAAACAGGCTTGGTTACAACCAATACAAGTATTGATTTCATCACTACGGCCTTGTTCTGCTTTGAGTACAAACTCAGCGTCTGCAAGCATTGGGCGTGCCATCGACACCATATCCGCATCACCCTGAGCCAAAACATGTTCAGCCATTTCAGGGGTATTAATACGGTTAGACGTAACTAAAGGAATCTGAACCGATCCTTTTAGCTTCTTGGTCACCCATGTAAATGCCGCACGTGGCACTTTGGTTGCAATCGTTGGAATACGCGCTTCATGCCAACCAATACCTGTATTGATAATGGTTGCGCCCGCCTTTTCAATTTCTTTGGCAAGCTGAATCACTTCTTCTAAAGTCGAACCACCTTCAACCAAATCCAGCATTGAAAGACGATAAATAATAATAAAGTTTTCACCAACTTCTGCACGAGTGCGTTTTACGATCTCAATCGGAAAACGAATACGATTCTCATAGCTTCCACCCCATTCATCATCACGATGGTTGGTACGTGCCGCAATGAATTCATTGATTAAGTAGCCTTCTGAGCCCATGATTTCAACACCATCATAGCCAGCAACTTGTGACAATTTTGCACAATTCACAAAGTCTGCAATAGTCTGATTTACTTCAGCAGAAGTAAGGGCATGAGGTTTTACAGGGTTAATCGGTGCTTGAATCGCAGAAGGTGCGACGTTTTCAGCCTGATAAGAATAACGCCCAGTATGTAAAATCTGTAATGCGATTTTACCACCCGCATTATGTACGGCTTGTGTGATGACTTTATGCTTTTCCGCTTCTTCTAAAGTATCTAACTTAGAACCACCGTGAAAAGTCACACCATGATCATTCGGTGAAATACCCCCTGTTACAATAAGTCCTACACCGCCAGCAGCACGCTCTGCATAAAATGCCGCCATGCGATCATAACCACCTTCAACTTCTTCAAGTCCAACGTGCATAGATCCCATTAATACGCGGTTTTTTAATGTGGTAAAGCCTAAATCTAAAGGCGCAAGTAAATGCTGATAATTAGACATGTGTACTCCTTGGCGTGCTTTCGCTGGCTAGTATTTTAAATACAAGGTTAGATCAAATTATTTAATGCAACAAGTTGCATAATGTTTATCTTTATAATCGAGATTTGTTTTTTATGCAACATGTTGCATAATGACTCTACGTCCATTTTATTTGCGAAATATTACCGAAATGTCATTAGCTCATGTTTTATTGACCAGTTTGATTGAAAAACCAAGCACAGGTATTGAGTTAGCGCGTCGTTTTGACCGTTCAATGGGCTTCTTTTGGAATGCAACACATCAACAGATATATAGAGAACTCAGCGCTATGCAGAGCAAAGGCTGGATTTCAACGATAGAAGACGATGGTGCAACCTCGCGTAAAAAAACCTATCAGGCAGAACAGCTCGGACGTACAGAACTTGCCGACTGGCTGGTAAAACAAAGCCCACCTGCCCAGCTCCGTGAAGAACTGATGGTGAGACTGCGTGTTGAGGCTCAGCTTGGCGGCAACACGGTTTTGCCTGAACTTGAACGACATCTCATACTACACAAAGAAAAACTACAAATTTACCAAAGCATTTTTGCCAAAGACTTTGGTCATGCTGAAGAAAATGATCGTACCTTATATATTCATAGAATGATTTTACAACTTGGAATTAATTTAGAATGTGGTTGGATTGAGTGGCTAGAGACCATGATTCCAGCACTTAAAAACTTCGAAAAATAAAAAACCACACAAAGGATTGATCATGCCACATTATTTAATGCCAGATGGCGAAAAACTCTATGTTCGAGAATTTGGACAAGGCACACCAGTACTGGTCTTATCTGGCTTAGGGATGCAAAGTTGGCAATGGCTACCTTTTTTATATCAACACCGTAAAAAGTACCGTTTTTACATTCCTGACTGGCGAGGTTTTGGTGGTTCAGCGCAGTGCAAAATTCCCACACTGGATGCGATTTCCAGCCACTGGCAAGATTTAAACTGCTTTCTAAAACAATATGCTGATACAGCATTCCATGTGATTGCCTATTCTATGGGCGCTACGACAGCCATGCATGGCATGCAATATGGTCGCTTTCAAAACCATATCCGCAGCTATTTACACATTGACCAAACACCCAAGATTAGCGTCGATGCAGACTGGCCACATGGTTTATTTGCTGAAAAGCACGCCAATTTCAAAGCTATCCTACAAAACATTGCAGACTTATTGGCGCAAAATGCGCAGTATCGTTTGGTTTCAGACTTAACAGCACCCATACGTACTGAACTGGTCAAGCAATGGTTGGATTTTATCCAACTGCAAGCCACACCCTCTCGAACTGCGGCTTTATTTCAAAAAGCATTTCAACAGCCATACTTGCAAAAATTCATGCTCCCGATCCAGCGTTTAGACTATATGGCTTGGTATATTCAAAATTATCTTGATCATCAAGAAGACTATCGCAGTGCGCTCCGCCAGATTGACCGACCGGCTACATTTTTTATTGGTGAAGACTCAAAACTTTATCCTGCTCAAGGACAAAAGCTGATTGCCTCAAGTGTGCCTCATGCAAAAATGGTGATCTTTAAAAAATCTGGGCATACGCCTTTATTGAGTGAACCGCTCAAATTTTCCCAAGAAATTACACGTTTCCTCAAGGCTACAGACGTTTAAATGTGTGTCGTTGTATCAGCCAAATGATGAATATTTTTATAACAGCTGAAGATAAACACACTTAATCATTGCATTGTAATTACAAAAATCAGATCAGTCCGATAAAACATCAATGCTTAGGAATTAAAAAAGGCATCTCTAAGAGACGCCTTTTCTTATGCTGCATAGGTCTGCTTGAGATAAGCAACAATATCCGCCGACTCAAACAAAGCCGTTTCGGTATTCGGGTCAACCAAATATGGCACTTGAATATCACGTCCCATCACCTGCATGACTTGCTCACGCTTTCCACCTGCCAAAGGTACATATTTGCCCGGTTTTAAACGCAGTACAGCTGGGCCTTGATCTTGCCAACGTTCTTTAGGCACATTATGAAACTTAAAAGGGAGCTCCAACTCGGTCAGTAAACCACGGACAATCCGAGTATAAGGACTGGCTTCAAATCCCCAAAGTTGTAACAGCTGTTCTGGCGCTACGCGATCTTTAATACTCTTGTTGATCCACACCCCACTCGCACCATTTACCAATGTCCCGACATAAGCAACATAAGGTGTTTTGGGATAATGTGCATACTTTTTCGGTGTTTTACCACTGCGACCATATTGTTCAAACAAGTAGTGAATAATATCTTCAGACTCGTATAGCTTAGTGTCTGTATTTTCATCGAGTAAAAAAGGAAATTGGGTTTTCCCACCCAACTGTTTCACCAAAGGACGATATTTAGTTCCACCCTTAGGACATGGATACACTTCATAATCCAAGTTCAACAAAGTCAGTACTTCACGCACACGACGACAATATGGCGAGCCTTCAAACTCATAGAGCTTTAAAGGTTGCTCAGGTTGTTTAGGATGCGGCGTTCCAGTTACACCACGCCCACCTTGCGCAAGCCCCGAAAAAAGAGCCTGAATCACTTTAATTTGATGCTTCACCATATTACACGTCCATATCTTTTGTTGATGTTGTTATGAGTCTGGTTGGTACTTATGCATCGACCAGTTTTTCTTTTGCAATGACAATGCCGTTATTATCCGCATAGAGATAATGACCTGATTGAATGGTGACACCACCAAAATACAAGCTGATATCAACTTCTCCTACACCTTTACGATTACTTTTTTGTGGAATAGCAGCTAAAGCATGCACCCCTAAATCTAGTTCAGCAATGGCATCTACATCACGGACACAGCCATAAATCACCACACCATTCCAGTGATTTTTGACTGCTGACTCTGCAATTAAGTCTCCCATCAAGGCACAGCGCATCGAAGCACCACCATCCACAACCAATACTTTACCCGTACCATCTGTTGCTAACAGCTCTTTCACCCGAGAGTTATCTTCAAAGCATTTAACCGTAACCACCTGACCACCAAAGGTTTTACGCGCACCATAGCTCCTAAAAAACTTACCATCCATCGATGGACTGACCACTTGTAAATCAAGTTCAGGATGATCATCCAATAAATCGCATGTCACAAATGCTGTCGTCACCACACTTCCCCTCATTTTGTCTTTTGTATGCGTAAATTATCATATATTTCAAATTTCTCGGTCTGCGTTTGGGCAGCCTCGACCATAGTATGAGCCACTTGTTCTGCTGTCACTGGCTTATATTTAAAATGCTTTGGTATAAAATGCGATAGTTTGGTATAAGCCTTTTGGAATATATCTTCCAACATGCGACCTTCATTACGCTGTCCGATCAGTAAGGATGGCTGCAGAATACTAACCTTATATAAATCGAGTCCTCGAATAGTCTCTTCAAGCTCACCTTTGACGCGATTATAGAAGATTTTCGAATTGGCTTGCGCACCCAAGGCACTGATCAACACATAATGGGTTTTGGTCAAAACAAACAATTCAGCAAAATGTGCATTCACCACATAGTCGATGGCATAAAACTGCTCTTTTGAGCCAGCTTTCTTTAAAGTCGTCCCCAAACAACTAAAAGCATGACTGTAGCCCTGAACATCTTCATGGTTAAGTAATAAAAAATCATCCAGCTCCAGTTGCTGAACTTTGTCATACCGATCGAGCTGCACATTATGCTTTCTGACCACAGCCAATATTTTGCTACAACTTTGCAGTTGTTGTAATTGTTGAATCAGGTTTAAGCCCACCAAACCCGTTGCTCCAATCACAATGGCTTGTTCTATATTTTGTGTCATTTTTATACAAACTCCCATGCAGATGGCTAATCTTACCTTTTCTTTAGAATTTTTATGTATCTTAAATATAGTCAAAGCATGTCAAGACTTGACTTCACTGCGTATATTAATCAAAATATGCCACTTGTTTACGGGCTGGTGATTGTTCTTCTGATGTGGTTTTCAGTTTGAATTTCAGCCCGCCCAGACCAATCTATTTCAAGGAGTGCACGAGTGGCAAACTCTGCTCAAGCTAAAAAACGTGCTCGTCAAAACGTTAAAGCACGCAAACACAACGCAAGCTTACGTTCTATGGTTCGTACTTACATCAAACGTACAGTAGCTGCTATCGCTGCTGGTGATTACGCAGTTGCTTCTGAAGCATACAAAACTGCTGTACCAGTACTCGACCGTATGGCTGATAAAGGCATCATCCATAAGAACAAAGCTGCTCGTCATAAGAGCCGTTTAAATGCACAAGTTAAAGCTTTAGCTAACTAATTTATGCATTAAAAAAAGCCCTTTTTAAAGGGCTTTTTTTGTATCTATTTTTTGAACCTTCCAACGCCTAAACCTTTTCCAATACATCTGTTACTTAACAATACAGCTTAAAACTCAAATAAAATTTAGCAAGCGCTCTCTAGCATCCACAAGAACATCTACTTACAAAAAAAGCCCCCTTTAGGGAGCTCCTTTCATTTCATGTTAAATCATTTGCTAGATGAGCAGTGGTTTAATTCAAAGATTGAGTTTTCAGGTTTTTCACTAAAATACTAATATTTCTCGATGTTGCCCCAGCTAAAATCAAGCTTGTATTTTGATTCAGCATTGACCATCTTTGATTGTTATTTCCAGAGCAACCATATCGAATTGCAATCTGACGGTTATTTACCAAACTACCCGAGTTTAAGTCTAAGCACTGTCCTGATTGTTTAATGGCAGACGTCGTGGCATCCATTGACCACACTTGTGCTGCATTATTCGCCACACAGTCAGTCAAGGTGACTTTAGCACTTCCCCCATTACCCGTTAAACACTGCCCCATAGCCGCTTTGCTATGGATACGTCCTAAACTGTCATAAACCCACTGCTCAGTATCATCAGCAGCACAAGCCGACGGGCCACTAATGTAAATATCCATTTTTTTGTTCGCAGTTAACTCCGTTTTTAAACAGTTTTTGCTCTGTACACGACAAATTTCACAGAACCCTTATCCTATCAGGATTCTGCCTTCTTAAAATTGCCAAAATTTCCTTAAACTCTTCTTTTTTCCCAAAACCAATTAAACGCTGAATCGCCATTTGAACATAGTCTAAACCATAGCGAAATAAACTCATTGAGAGTCGTCCATGCTTCTTTATTTTTATCGCTTTTTTTTGATCATGTTGCCATTCACCCGTTAAGTAACACCAACAGAAGCTTATAGCTAACACCGCAATCAATTTTTTCACTCGTCTAGCGTCTGTCAAGCGCGTATTTTCAAGATTGAATCCTCGTCCTTTGAGACAACTGAATAAGGTTTCAATTTCCCAGCGTAATGCATAATCCTGAATAGCATTGGCATTAAACTGAGGAGAAACGACGAGTAAAAGCTCTCCATTTTCTAACTGTAGTGCACTCATATATAGTTTCACCCGACCAACCAAAATCCGTCGTTTACGACATTCAATTTGACCAAGTTGAAGATGGCGAAATAAATCACTAATTTTATGATTCTTCCCTAAATGATTGGTGACAATGAAGTTTTTTTAACACGAATGCAGAAGTTGATGTCTTGTTCAATTAACCATGTAAACCACTGCTCACCGATAAACTCTCTGTCTGCGAACACATTCACAATACGGTCTTTACCAAAAATGGATATAAAGCGTTGAATCAAAGCAATCCGCTCTTTCGTATCTGAATTTCCACGTTTATTAAGCAATGTCCAAACGATAGGTATCGCTATTCCACGATAAACGATCGCAAGCATCAGGATATTAATATTTCGTTTTCCCCATTTCCAATTGGTTCTATCTAAAGTCAGTTGCACTTGGTCGAATGAAAACATATTGAAAATCAACCGAGAAATTTGACGATAATCAAAATACTGACCTGCAAAGAAGCGCTGCATACGTCGATAAAATGATTGTGGTAAGCACTTGATGGGCAAGGCTTTAGATGCAGAAGAAAGATTACATGTTTGCTTTAAAATAATCACAAGCATGATGAGCGCAAAGCACTTTAAATGTGACTTGTTCCATTTTAGAGATTTGTTTAAGATAAGATATAACTCATTGAGATGTGTCATAGTATTCGTCGTTAGAAAACAATTATTATGACATTATTTCAATGAGTTATCTATTTTTGTCGTGTACAGAGCAGTTTTTGTTATTTTTTAACAAAGTACTTTGTGCAAGTGGGTCATCTTGTTGTAAACCTAGCTGTTTGATAAAAGCATTGAGTGCATCAATCGCAGCAGGTACATCTTTGGCCAAATCATCATAATAAACATTTACCCAACGATTTAAACGCATCCACCTAGTTTCTTGCTCTTCATAACGCTCAAGTACCTGCTGTGCAACCAAACTCATCTCATTTTTATATGACTTATAAGCCTGATAAAGCATTAAACCATTTGATGACAAAACAATAAGATTGTTCGCCGCTTGATTCAGTAGCTCTTGCTCAAGGAGAGGCAACTCTACATCGCGTAAGGCTTTATAACCCTGTGCTTTACCAATCTTAACTGCAGGTGTAATAGCCGTAGCATATTGGGGAATCACTGTAGTTGATAATAATTTGGCAACAGCATTGGCCTGCTTACAATATAAATCAACTTTTTGAGGGTGATCTGCAAGTGCTAAATTGACATGTAATTTATTGGCATTACTACCTAATCGTGTCGGAGCCAGTGCAATATTGGTCACTGTATTTGGATACGGTACATTCAACCAACATGCATCCTGATTTAACGCCGTATTTGCAGCGGGTAAATCATAAACATTGCCCCAGTTTGAACGTGCCGCAGGATATAGTAGTCCAACCCGCGCAACAGGGTCATAGCCACCTAAAATAGTCACTACAGGCTCACCAAAAACACGTGGGCGTAGATAGTTTTGCTTTGGTTGATACCAAACAGGTGCAGCAGAATCTGGCATAGTAGGCTGAACCACTTCCATCTGCCTTGTTACTTCATTCCATTTTTTATAGCCCGTAGGTGAAGTCTTATCCCACACATAGCGGTTAAAGTGCGGTTGAATTTTTAAATAAGTGCTATAACCCGTATAGTGGGTATAACGTGAAACTGAGCTTGATGCATAACCACCAGACATTGCATCTCGGCTATGTGGATATAAAGATAAGAAATTTGCAATTCCTGTAGAATTAGCCCATAAATCCTTATTATTCCAAATCAAATTACCCCGCATCATATTGCGATACGGAATATAACCCCAACCACTGTCCGCATGATGTGAGGTCCAGAAATCATTACCCTTCTCCTGCCCAGGATAATGCCCCAATCCATAGTGGTGTCCAATTTCATGACTAAATTCATTCCCAACCGAATCATACAAAGTTAGCATGCCGTTACCACCACTTAAACCATGATTACTTTCGCCATTGGCATATTTTCCACGGCTATGGTGTGCAACTACGGTTTGGGTTAATTGTGGTTGATTTTGACTTGCCATCGAAGCACTGGTAATTCCCCAGTTTGCTAGATTAATACCTACGCTAAATGTCGACTTACCCACGTTTTCACGCATGTCACCCTCATAAACTCCGCCTTGGCTGGTGCTTGCCGTATCGTAAATCGTCCCGTCTGCAATCATGACGCGATCCAACTGAATATCATCATATTTTGCAACGGTCATTTCAGCAGCTGGAATCGTTTGAAAGTAATCTGAACCTGCCCGAACAGGATCATTCAGCATATAGTGACCATTGGAAACAGGAGGAGCCGTTAACATACCGATACGAATATTGTTTAAGACCAACTCTCCCGGAGAGGCAAAATCAATTTTGTCTTCCGCAATTTGCCCCTGACGTCCAAGAGAATCTTTGATCTGAATACGCAAACCTGGACGTATTTCATCCAATTGAGTCGAGCACTCCACGCGCGCTTACTATATTGCACACGCGGACGGTCATCAGTATTAGTTTGATCAGACTGAGGAATGTGTGTTGGATCAGCCAATTCAATAGTTCTTAACCATTGGTTATTCATATAGATGTCTGCACTCAGCATCTCGATTGTTCCCATTGCTTGACTGGGTGTAACCAATAACAATGCCTCTTTTTCCATCGTTAAATGTGGCATTTTTTTACTTTCATTACCATTTGGATCAACCACATGACTCTGACCAAATTGCAACATCGCCTCAAAGCTACCAATTAAATCATTTCGTATCACACGTGTTTTTGAGTTTGCATCGTAGTCAAAATACCCCAATGTGCTTTCAATAACTTCAGGTGCAGCTTCTGCCGAATCGCCATCCCCACCACCACATGCAGCAAGCATCAGCGTTACAACACAAAGACTTAGCTTGCAATACAAGAACTCATTCACACTTTTCACATCTCCCCCCAAAACAGTCACAAATAAAATTAAAAATCATTAATAATTTATATAAATCAAAAACTTAATTATTTAACACTATTTTCTATTGATATTCAATTTACATAATTTGTCACTTCAGAACATATTTTTTATAAACATTAAAACTAAAGTCCGAAAAGTAAAAGTTCTGTGACAGGGCTTGAATTTATGAAAAATAATGATGAGTTATACATTTGAATTTGCACCAATATAGTGCCAATATTTGTCAGTCAATTTTTTAAAAAAAAGAGATTTCAATTAATTTTCTTTGTAAGCACGTAGCTTATTTTAATTTTTAGATCCAAAATGATTAAAATCCCATAAATTAATTATGGTATTCTGTTTTCTTATAATGAAACCACATAGAATGTTCTACTGGGGAATAGCATGATTAATAAATTTCTTCCAACACTTGAAAAATTTCAACCGACAGAACAACAATATATTGAGTATTTTCACACCAAAGGTGAAAAAGACATACTCGCCAAAGTCATCTCAAATATGCGGGGAACCGCAGAAATTCAGGCTTCTCAGGGCGTTGATGCATGGTTAGGCTATGGCGTTTACTTGCCTGCAATTGAACGTATTTTTGCACTGCACCAAGGGGAAACGGAAGCTGAGTTTTATGACCGTACTCAATATCCAGCCGATGTTGTCAATGCTTATACCCTTTCGAATCATGAGATTGCCACGCTCATTGCTGCAGATAAATACAATCGCATTCATCAGCACAGCGTAGCGGTGAATACCTCATTATGGCCTTTAAATGATGAAGGCCTGAGTATCGACTTGCTCGATTTTCCCAATCGACTCAAAGCCAAAATTTAAACTTATGCGATATAGCATTTAGGGTCTGTTGACATTTACTGTTCATAATTAACCCTATAAAGGTAGCCATAAAAATATACAGGCTAAAGCAACAGAACTTTGATAATTTCTTTTGAGCTTGTCATATCGAGTAGCTATTCCTCTAAATTGCTTTAATCTACAAAACATATTTTCAACTAAATGCCTGATTTTATATAAATACCAGTCCATATGGTCATTGTTCGATTGGCTATTTGTTTTCTTTGGTATATTCGCTTTAGTCCCTGTTTTCCTGATCTGTTCACGCAGTGGTTCTGAATCATAGCCTTTATCTGCACATACCACTTTTGTCTCTTTTAAATCTAATGTTGATATTAAATCAGGTGCAACTTTAACATCATGTGTGGTTCCATCGGTAATCATGAAATCAATAGGATTGCCATGTGCATCAACAATCAAATGTATTTTTGAGGAGTTTCCTCCTACACTTTTAGAAATAGATTGATTCGCTATGCCGGCAGAATGTTGATGAGCACGTACATGAGAGCCATCAATAAAAATCCACTCCATATCGGGGCATGAGGCTAATAATTTGAATAATCTAAGTAACTTACCGCTGCTTGACCAACGATTAAAACGTTTGAAAATAGAGTTTGAATGACCAAAACAACAAGGAATATCTCGCCACGGACAGCCTGTTCTAATTCTATAGAGAATAGCTTCAATAAAATTGCGTAAATTTGAGTTGTGGTGAATGGATAAATTACGCAGAATAACTTTCAACTTTTGCCAGTGTTGATCTGTCAGCATGGTACGAGGCATAGCGAATAGTAAAATTGGGTTTGGCGATTTGATTTTACTACTTCGCTATTTTTTTAAGCTAAAAGTGTCAACACACCCTAATAAGGTTGACGAATGATCGATCTATAAATCTCGTATATTCTTTTTCTCGTTCAAACGAACGCCTAAATGAATGAACGAGATTTATAGCTGATTTTTTATTAATAAAAAAAGCACTTACAGATTTTGAAATTCATGAATATTCAGTTCATTCATTTCCCCACGCCAAATCCATTTCAATTTTGATTCCAAAAACACATCTCCCTCAAACCATACGAAAAGACCTTCCATCATTTTCGGCCAGTCTTCTTTGGTCACAATCGTGCGCCCTGAAATAACCGCCAAAATCGCGGCTAAAATCGTGTCATGACTGACCGCAAGGCTCAAACCATAAGGATTGTTCGGATGCGTGTTATATATAAGCTCCAATACATCTACGACGCCATGAATCGGATGCTTCATACCGGGTAAGGCATTATTAACAAAGCTATTAATAAATCCTAGAGCGCCTTGACGCTGAAAATAAGGGCCGGCTTGCTTAATATCCAAAACAAAACTGCCTGGCTCAACCAATAAACCTTGTTCGATAATTTCAATACGGTGGGTATTCGGCTCAAGGGTTTGTCCATCTGCCCCTTGAATCATTAATGCAGCGGTATCAATACAACGTTGAATTGGGCTAGAAATACAGTGTTGTATCACTCGATCCGTATTATCGATCAGATAGGAACCCCATGCCTGTGCCAAATCGCGCCCTTGATGCGTCAACTGTAAATCATAGCCTGCAAGCCCCTGACCCGTAACAACTTCACGAATGGAATGACGTGTAAACAACGTCACTGGTGTTTTTGCATCTGGCAATAAATCGATTGCCTTCAACATACTAGGCGGGAGTAACTCTAAGGCCATAATCACTAGCAACTCAATAATTCAAAAAACACTATAGCACGCTCAGTTTTTAGCTCAAGCCTACGAAGGCATTAGTTCAAGTGCTTGTAATGCCAGTTTTTTCATATCGTTATTTCGATATGCAATAAAACCGCCATTCAATAAACTCAATCTTTGATTATATACAAATGGTCGTCCCTGAAAATCAACCAAACCTCCACCGATCCGCTCCAATAAACACTGTCCAGCACTGGTATCCCACTCACTCGTTGGGTGAAAGCGCGGGTAAATATCGACCCGGTCTTCCAACACCATGCAGAACTTATATGCACTCCCTGCACGATACTCTTGAATAGGCGTAAGTTTTTCCAACTGCTCTAAATACACTTGATACTGCGGTTTGCTCTGACTACTTTGACTTAAGCCGACTTGAACAGCACTGTGGTTTTCAACTGGAACATATACATACCATACCTCTTTTTCAATATTATATTTTAAAGGCTGACCTTGTAGTGGACAGAAGTAAATTTGCTGTTCACAAGGAATAGCCAGCACAGCAAAAGTTGTATACGCACCCTCAATAAGACTGAGATTAATGGTGAATTCAGGACGTTGATGCAAAAATTCTTTGGTACCATCTAAAGGATCAAGCATCCAAAAAGACTGCCACTGTTGTCTATGCGCATGCTGCCCTTCTTCAGAAAGAACAGGCAAATGAGGAAAGGTATTGTTTAAAGCATAGGTAATAAATTGATTGACACGATAGTCCGCTTGCGTGACGGGTGAATGATCGGATTTTCGTTCAACTGTAAAATCACCACCTGCAACATAAGCTTGATACTCTGCTCGTAAAATCTCGCACGCTTGAGTCACAATCGGTACAAGTTGCAATATCAGTGCATCTTGAGGTGCAGTTGTGGGCTTAAACATGAGACCGCCTTTTTATTCATTAAGTTATAGATCGAGAAGTTCATCTATTGAAATAGCAGCATGCTGATCACTTCATATCCAACTTGTATACTTATCACCTCAGAATGAGAACACGCGAACACTTTTTCAACACTGCCTTAAAAATATTATACGCCTAAGACACTCAGGAAATATCACTCAATTCCAATTCTTCTTTTGACTTTGGGTTGAGTAGTCCAATCAACCTGACTTTACCTTTACAACACCTTAAATATTGAGACTAGAGAAAGTCTCAAACTGACCGTTTCTAATTTGTGCTTACTCTTAACTTCTTTTCAGCTTTATACATCCAAGTGATTACTTTAGGAAAAATCATCGCGCAAAAAAATCCCACGCATGGGAGCGTGGGATATAAAACAAGAAAAGCTACAGCGCTTTAATTTCGAGTGTAGTATAAACCTGTATTTCAAATACATCAATTAAAAAATGCGGCATTCCTCTAGTTTTTTTAAATTACGGTACACCTACTCATTTTTATCTGAGCACTTCACTTCTAATTGATACTCATCCTGCGTCACTTTGATCTTAATCTTTTGATACTTTCTTTTATTCGGATCCATAGCCGAGCTAGCGACTTCATGCAAAAATTTTCGATCATTCATAAGCTCGCTATATGCTTTATAACCAATCAAAATTTTTTCAGGCTTTTTATTTTTGGAAATTAATTCTTTTAGAATATCATCTAGTTCATTTACAGTAACAATTGACATATCGAAGTAACTCAAAATAAAAAAGATTATCCATGAACAATATGATCAAAAGATGTCAGAAATCATCTTTCTCACTATTTTCATTTCAATAGAAAAATAAAAACCCGATCAGTATGAAAACAAATCGGGTTTTTTGTCTGTAATCACTCAGACCAGAAAGTTATTATAATAAAAAACCTGTTTACCTCTCTCCAAATAAACAGGTTTAACTGCACAAACATCATCTAATTATTATATTTTCATTTCTTTATGCCACACACTCTACAGCCCAAATATTTCAAATAAATGAAACCTTAAGGCTTTTTTATCACAATTGAATACTTAATCATCATTACGTAAAAATGTTAACTCATATTCATCATGCGTAATTTTAATCTTGGTATTACGATAAGTCCTCTTATTTGGATCTAAAGATGAACTCATTACATTTTCTGCAAATTTTTTATTCGACATAAATTTTGCATAAAGCATATAACCAATACGGATTTTTTTAATGGCCTTTTTTTTACCTTTTGCTTCATATTTATCTAAGGTTTCATCTAAAAAATCTAAATTTAATTCACTCATCCATTCCTCTCTATTTTATTCTCATTCGCCACATCTTTTTTAACCGATTCTTGTGTAAATAACCAGAAAAACCACTTTATTTTTTATTTTTGTCAGAAAACTTACTTTTATTGCGCTGGGCTGGATACAACGAATCTTTCTCCATCAGTTGAAGTGATTTAAATTTAGCTTAAAACATAAAAAATCACCCTCAGGTGGTGTTAATGGTATCGATGTAAAATGAACATTTGATGAAATAAATTGGATAGATATGAGAGCCGAATAGCTAAGTGGTACTGAAAAGCTGACCAAAACCAATGATGCAGTCCGTTGTAATCCATGGCTGATTTAGATCAGCAACAACAGTGGAGATTTTCGATAATAATGACAGCTCTAAGCGCTCTCATCGGATGTTTACAAAAACTCTTCCTTCTCCATAAGGTGAATCATTTCTTATGCTGAAGTTCAATATTGTTGTGAATCAATGTGCGATTAACACATCTTATATGCTCTTACTTAAAAAATTGAGATCCCATATTCTTCAATTTTTGACAATGGGCTATGCAAGTCCGTAATCTTATGCAGCTATACGCTATAATTACGCCATATTTGCATAAAGTAAAACTGCTAGATCGGCTGCTAACTGTTTTCTATAGCCATTGCTGAACTTTGAAACATTGGAGATTTTTTGAGTGGAAAAGCCAATTATCATTTTTGATATGGACGGTACATTACTGGATCTTGCCTATGATGATTTTATTTGGAATCATCAGCTTCCTATCCGTTATGCTGAACAACACCAGTGCTCTTTAGAACAAAGTACTCAGGCCCTGTTTCAGTTTTATCAAACCCATAATCACACACTCAATTGGTATTCTACGCGCTTTTGGACAGCCAAAGTCGGCGTAGATACACTCGCCTTACAGCAGGAATTTAAGCATAAAGTTAGCCTGCGTGAAGGCTGCCTTGAACTTCTCGACTATTTAAAAAGTAACGGCTACCCTTGCTGGCTTGCCACCAATGCTGACTGCGAGGGACTCAAGTTCAAACTTGAACACACGAAACTGGCTTCATATTTCGATGTCATTATTAGCAGTGAAACTCTCGGTCATGCCAAAGAGTTTACTGAGTTTTGGCAACATCTCCATGAACGCCATCCTTTTGCAGCCACACAGTGTTACTTTATCGATGACACTGAAAAAGTATTAAAAGGTGCTGAAAGTTATGGTATTCAAAACCTATTTACCATTGCTCAACCCTCATCACTAGGTCAAAGCAAGACATCCAGCCCTTATCCAATCTTAAATCAGCTCACCGATTTAATTCCTTATTTAGAGCAAGCTGAGGTCACGGCCAAATATGCGTAAATCCACTTTAGCGGAAGATGCTGTAGGCATGCGCATTGACAAATGGTTATGGGCAGCACGTTTTTTTAAAACGCGCTCCATTGCCAAAAATGCAATTGAGGGGGGCAAAGTTCACCACAATGGCGAACGTGTCAAAGTGTCGAGAGAAGTTCGGGTTGGAATGGAACTCACCATACAACAAGGTATTGACAAGAAAACCGTGGTGATCAAAGAACTCTCTGACGTGCGTGGCCCCGCTCCTGTTGCACAAAAATTATATGAAGAAACTGAAGTCAGTATTACACGACGGGAATTGATTGCAAGCCAAAGAAAGTTGCATAATCTAGCTCGACCTGATCATCGTCCAAGTAAAAAAGACCGACGCGATATCAGTAAGTTTAGACAAGAAAATGATCAACAATTTGACCAATATTGGTCTTATAATGATGATGAATGACATGCGTCATATTGTGTCGCACACGATCTGACTTTTATAGAAGATACAGACTAAATCTGTCACTATACTGAGCATATTCAGTAAATATCCGTGACATCGTTTTGAGGTTGTAAGATGGATGATAATAAAAGCAAGGCGCTCAATGCTGCGCTAAGCCAAATTGAAAAGCAGTTTGGTAAAAACACAGTAATGCGTCTTGGCGATAACACCGTACAAGCTGTTGAAGCGGTATCAACGGGTTCTTTGACACTTGATATTGCTCTAGGCATTGGCGGCTTACCAAAAGGTCGTATCGTTGAGATTTATGGTCCTGAATCTTCAGGTAAAACAACCATGACTTTACAAGCGATTGCCGAATGTCAAAAAGCAGGTGGTACATGTGCATTTATTGATGCAGAACACGCTTTAGACCCACAGTATGCGCGTAAACTTGGCGTAGATATTGACAACCTCTTGGTTTCTCAGCCTGACCATGGTGAACAAGCACTTGAAATTGCAGACATGCTGGTTCGCTCTGGTGCCATTGACCTCATCGTTGTCGACTCTGTTGCAGCATTGACACCACGTGCAGAAATTGAAGGTGAAATGGGCGACTCGCACATGGGCCTCCAAGCACGTTTAATGAGCCAAGCATTACGTAAAATTACAGGTAATGCAAAACGCTCAAACTGTATGGTGATTTTCATTAACCAAATTCGTATGAAAATTGGTGTAATGTTTGGTAGCCCTGAAACGACGACTGGTGGTAATGCGTTGAAATTCTATGCGTCTGTGCGTTTAGACATTCGTCGCGTAGGTCAAGTCAAAGAAGGCGATGAAATCGTTGGTTCTGAAACCAAAGTGAAAGTTGTCAAAAACAAAATGGCACCTCCATTCCGCGAAGCGCTCTTCCAAATCCTATATGGTAAAGGTGTCAACCATTTGGGCGAACTTGTAGACTTGGCTGTTCAACAAGAAATCGTACAAAAAGCAGGTGCTTGGTATTCATACCAAGGCGACAAAATCGGTCAAGGTAAAAATAATGTGATCCGTCACCTTGAAGAAAACCCTCAGTTGGCTGAAACCATTGAGAAAATCATTCGAGAAAAACTACTGACGACTGCAAACGCTGCGCCTGTAGAAGAGAATGAAGAAGAGCTAGACTTTTTAGATGCTTAATTAAAAGTATCGAAAAAGATTAAATGTTCTTACACAACATTTAGGCTTATACTAAGAAACGCCCTACGGGGCGTTTTGTTTATTCAGATCTATTTCATAGCCGATTATGCCTAATTCAAAATTTCCCAAACTCCTTGACTATGATGCTCTCAAACAACAATTTGGTGAGGAAGAATCCCCTACTACTCAATACTGCCACACGCAGGTAACACAAGAAACTGATGATGCTTTAGATTTTGATGAAGAGAATCAGCCCAAACCCACAGGTTTAACAGGTTCCCGTCTACGCTCTTATGCCTTTGCTGTATTAACACGTAAGGAATATTCAAAAGCAGAATTGATTGAAAAATTGGCTACATGGGCGATGCACCGTGAAGAAGTGATTACTCTGGTTGAAGAGCTTTCAGCACAAAACTATCAGAGTGATCAACGTGTGGCTGAGATCACTTTATCGAGCCAAAAGCGTAAAGGCAAAGGCCCTAATCGCATTAAACTGGCGCTTAAAACTAAAAAGATTGACACTGGTTTAATTTTAGAAGAACTAAAAGAAACAGATTGGGTCGAACAAGCCTATCAACTCAAAGTTAGAAAGTATGGAATTGAGGTCGCAACAGATCCAAAACTAAAAGCCAAGCAAATCCGTTTTTTAATGTATCGTGGCTTTGAAATGAACGCGATTATGAAAGCGATTAATCGCAGGGTTGATGACTAATCACCATTCGCTCTTGACCAAGCTATACCCAAATCACCTTTATAAATATTGATCTTATATTCACACCCAACATTAACTACATGTAATCGTTAATGAGTTAGAAAATAATAGATCTCTTTCATAAATCAAAAAACGACCTATCTATTGCTGATTATTTGTACCGAAGAATCTTAAACATTCAGGCATAATCTTTGAATGAAATACATCTATTCAAAGAAGCTTTCTGAAACACAGTTTAAGCGATATACCGGCATCTCATGGTCAACCTTTAATTTAATGGTTGAGCAATTGAAAATGCATGTTCCTGCCAAAGGTAGACCATCTAAATTAAGCCTAGAAGATCAGATTCTCTTATGCTTAAGCTATTGGCGTGAATACCGAACATTATTCCATGTCGCAACAAGTTATGGCGTGTCAGAGCCCACTGCTTCAAGAATCGTACACCATGTAGAGGACTGCCTCATCAAGTCCAATTTATTTAATTTACCAAAGCATTTGCCTGAAGGCGAAGGTATTGACTGGAATGTGGTGATCGTAGATGCCACAGAAATTCCAATACAAAGGCCTAAAAAAACAGAAGAAAAGCTACAGTGGTAAGAAGAAGGCACATACTTTCAAAGTTCAAGCCATTGTTCATTATAAAACTCAGCAAATTCTGAGTTTATGCACAAGTCGTGGTGCTGTACATGATTTCGAACTTTTCAAACGCAATTTGAATCAGATTCCTGCAAGTGCCTTTATACTTGCAGATAAGGGTTATCAAGGGATTTACACAGTGTATCGAAATAGCCTATTGCCATTAAAAGCAAAAAAACGCTGCAAACTAGATCCTGAGCTAAAGCTTTACAATCGAGAAATTAACAAAAGAAGAATTGGCATTGAGCATGTATTTGGCAGTTTGAAAACCTTCAAAATCCTTGCTGAGCGATATCGCAATCGAGGAAAAAGATTGGGATTGAGGTTCAATCTAATTGCTGGGATCTATAATTTGGAACTGAGTAAAAAATGATTTATGAAAGAGGTCTAATGTAAGTCTAAGCAACTACGAATCAGATAACATTCAGAAAAGCTTAAATATATAAAGTATAAGATGAAAAATAATGCAATGATTTCTAATACTTGAAATAATTTTCGATAAATTAAATAATCAGGATTTAACGTGATATTAAAATACATCACACCTAAGAAAAATACACATGGCAGAGCAAAAAGAGGTGAGGAATAGACTAAATGAATCTTTAAAACAAAAGCTGAGGGTAAAGAGAATAGGAAATATTACAAACGCAATAACAGTGAATAAAAAGATATTTTTTAAATTTGGTCTACATACAATGTATTTGTATATTGATTATTATATTTTTAATAAATGAATATGGTGGCAACCCTACCAGCCAACCTTCGGCACATCATATTTCTACTACCGTTGCTACCTTCCGGTCCTGGCGGGGTTCGTAGAGTACAATTGCGAAGTAACCGGCAGGGCTACCATTGCAAGAACAGAGTATAGAGATTTTTCCCTAAGTTGCAAGCCTATAAACGACTTTTCAATAAGCATTTCATTCAATTGACTATTTATAAAACAAACTTAAGAAAAATCGCTCAATTATTGGTAACGACTAGGCTACATTCATTTACCTAAATATACGACAACAATGTAAAAGCTTATTGCAATTCATAACGTTGCCGTTTTTAATGGGGTAAATGAATTTCGTTTGATGTTTTCCCCATCAAAGCCTTATAACACGGATATTTTATGATGCTAAAGAAGCATAGCCTATGTGCCCTCACCCTACTTTGCACAACGCCTGTTTTCGCCAATATTCCAATTGAATCTCGCGGCTTAAGTCAAGCAACGAACAATAGTGTCAATCCAACCAGCGTCGCAGTAGACACAGGTGCGAGTGCAACAGCAACCAATATTAATTGGCAAATCATGCAAAAGAACCAACAATTAGAAAATGATTTGCGTAGCTTACGCGGTAAACTTGAAGAGCAAGACAACGAGATCGCTCAACTCAAACATGAGTTGGAAAACCGTTACGCTGACCTAGATCAACGCTTAGAGTTACTTCAGCAAAAAATAGACCCTGAAGCGAGCAATACAACGGAGGATAACCAACAGGATACTCCTCCCAGTAACACCACAATCACCAACGCCAGCAGTAGCACAACCGCGGCCGCAGTAAACAAAGCACCTATAGTGGTCAGTACTCAAAACACATCAGAACCATCTGAGCTAGAAAAAGCCGCGTATACTGTCGCATTGGATGCCTATAAGCAAGGTGGTGCGAAGAAAGCGATTGCACCCATGCAAAATTTTATTAAAAACAACCCCAACAGTGTTTACATCAGCAATGCATATTTCTGGTTAGCGGAATTTAATTTAGCGATTGAACCTACCAACTATGCAGAAGCGAAAAAGAACTACGGGATTGTAGCAAACCAATACCCAAACTCTTCGCGCGCACCTCGAGCCGTCTATCAACTCTATAATATTGCCAAAGAAGTGGATAAAAACTCGACTCAGGCCAACCAATACAAAGCCAAACTTCTTAAGCAATATCCCAAGTCTGAAGAAGCCTCTTTCTTTAAAAAATAATTTTCCTACAGATATAAAAAAAGACACGCGAAGTGTCTTTTTTTATCTTTGGATTAAACTTAACGCACAATGCCACGCTCTGACTGTTCTAAGGAGTCAATGAGCAATTGTACCTCAGCGACTTCAGGCAAAATTTCTGCACGGATACGTTCTAAAGCCTGCTCTGTCGTCAAACCTTCTTTATAGATCAGTTTAAATGCTGTACGTAAACCTTGAATCACATTTTTAGACCAACCTTTACGACGCATACCTTCAACATTCATCGCAAAAGCATGTGCAGGATTACCAGAAACCATCACATAAGCAGGTACATCTTTCACAATCAATGATGCACCACCAATCATGCTATAAGAATCAATCTTACAGAATTGGTGTATACCCGAGTTACCGCCGACAATCACATAGTCACCTACATGAACATGGCCAGCCACGCCGACATTGTTTGCAAAAATATTATGATCACCGACCACGCAGTCGTGCGCAATATGCGTATTCACCATCAATAAATTATGGCTACCAATCTTGGTTATACCGTGATCCTGAACCGTGCCACGGTGTAAACTACAATGTTCACGAATTTTATTATGGTCACCAATTTCTAACCAGGTTTCTTCGCCTGCATATTTTAGATCTTGGCAGACCTCACCCACACTTGCGAATTGGAAAATTTCATTGTGTTCTCCAATACGTGTATAACCACCGACCACCACATGCGAATGTAACTGCGTACCTGCACCAATAGTGACATTTGGACCAATAATACAATACGGTCCAATCTTTGCATCTGCTGCAATCACGGCAGATGCATTGATGATTGCTGTTGGGTGAATAAATTCGTTATTGCTCATGATTGCTCTATTTTCTGATGCGAAACCATAATTTCCGCAGATGCTGCTACTACACCGTCAACGGTGGCAATACAATTATATTTGTAAATACCACGTTTCTGCATGACCAATTCTGATTTTAACACCAATTGGTCGCCTGCAACGACTTGCTTTTTAAAGCGAACTTTCTCTGCACCTGCAAACAAGAACAAAGAACCTTCACTTGGTTTCTCATCGTTCATGATGAAACCAAGAATACCTGAAACTTGCGCTAATGCTTCGACAATCAAAACACCAGGCATAATTGGATAATTAGGGAAATGGCCTTGAAGAAACTCTTCATTAATAGACACATTTTTATACGCCACAATTCCATTTTCAGTCACATCAACAACACGATCGACCAATAAAAAAGGATAGCGGTGTGGTAAGTACTCACGAATAGTTTGAATCGTCATTGGCAATTCAGGTTTCGTGAAACTAGTAGAATTCGACTCAGTCATCATATTTCTATTTACGCAATTTAATTGTTGATTCAAGGGACTCGATTTGAGCCTGCATATGATCAAGTTTTTTTACCAATTGGGTCAATGGCACATCTGCTAATTGTCTTAAACGAACAACGGTGCGTTTCCACTTTTGATTTTCAAACAGTCCAATTCCTGAAGAATACGTTCCAGCCACAGAAATATTATTTGTGACCATTGACATTCCAGTTAAAGTGACATTATCAACAATATTTAAGTGCCCTGCAATTGCAGACCCACCACCTACGATGCAATTTTTGCCAATGGTTGTACTACCCGCTATTGCTGTATTGGCAGCAAAAGCCGAATTGGCACCAATTTTAGCGTTATGGGCGATTTGCACAAGGTTATCAATAATGACACCATCTTCCAAAATTGTGTCATCCAATGCACCGCGATCAATACTACAATTTGAACCAATCCGTACATCATTACCGATGATGACCGAACCCAATTGAGCAATTCGATGCCATTTCCCTTGATAAGGGGCAAAACCAAAACCTTCACTACCAATCACAGTATTGGCATGAATACGGACACGATCACCAATTTTGCATGACATCAAGTTTACATGTGATTCAATTAAACCGCTGCGGCCAATTTCAACCCCATCATGTATGCTGACATGTGAATGGATAATCGTGTCATCGCCAACAACGCAATTTTCACCAATGACCACATAATGTCCAATATAAGCAGTATCTGAGATGATTGCAGAAGGATGTATCTGCGCAGTGCTTTCGATGCCCTGTTCAGTGTGTTTAACCTCAAAAGCATGAGTTAAAATTGCAAAGGCTAAATAGGGATTGGCAACAACAATAAAGTTTTGATGTTCAACCAAGTGATCTTTCAGATCAGCTGTAACAATGAATGCTCCAGCTTTAGACTGCTGTGCTTGCTCTAAATACTTTTCACCATTTACAAATGCAAGATGTCTAGATTCTGCCGAATCTAGACTTGCCAATCCCTTAAGGATTAAATCAGCTTGACCTACACACTCACCTTGGACTAAACGAGCAAGATCTTCTAAGCGGTACTGTTGAGGATTCATTGATTACTTAATTGCGTTAACCTTTTGAATCATTTTATCAGTTAAATCATACTTAGCGTCATAGGCAAGTGCTGAGTTTTTATTCAAAACAACATCTAATTGATTTTCTTTACGCAATTGTTCAGCAACCTGCTTTACACGACCATCAAATACAGTACGTACTTGCTGAATAGAGCTTTGCACACTGCTTTGCATGGTTTGCTGCAAAGTATTGAACTCGTTCATTTTGGTTTGATACTGAGTCACCATTTTTTGCTTATCCGCAGCGCTTAGCTTATCACCTGTTTGTAAACGCTGTTGTAAGTCTTGAAGCTCTTTACTAAGTTGATCAAGCTTCGTACTTTGCGGTTGAATTTTCTGTTGAAAACTCGAATTTTGCTGTTTTAAATAGCTACTATTTTCAACAACACGCTCAAGATCCACTACACCATAGCCAGCAGCATTCACCACTGTAGAAGTTAATGCTGTAAGTGTTAAAGCTGTAAGAAATTTTTTCATATTTATATCTTTCATGTAGAGAAACGGTCGACCTTAGAAGGTACGACCGATTTCAAATTGAATGTTCTTTGTTTCATCGCCATCTTTATCATTCAATGGGTATGCATAGCTGAGAGACAATGGACCAATCATGGTAATCCAAGTAAAGCCTACACCCACGCTATAACGCATGTTATCAACATCGAAACCGAAGTTGTCTTTACAATATTGCTTAGAGTCTACATCAGCACCATTCACATAAATGGTTGAACTCGATACATTACATTGAGTATCAAAAACTTGTGCACCTTCAGCAAACAGCACTGGACGGACTTGACGTGTCCAATCCCCTTTAAATGGTAAAGGCAAAGCCAATTCTGTACCAAATTGAATCAACGCATTACCACCGACTTCTTCAGGGTCATAATCAACATCATCAGATTCACTGTACGTTACACCTGGATACTTTGGACCTAATGTGCTGTTGTCATAACCACGGACTGAACCAAAACCACCTGCATAGAAGTTTTTATAGAATGGTAAGTCATGACCATAGCCCAACTTACCATAACCGCGAAGTACGAAGTCTTTGCCTAATGGGAAATAAGCTTGAGCATCATAAGTCAGCTTTTGATATTCAACATCACTGCCTGGTAAGGCAATTTCACCATTGATACGATGCGACATACCCGATGTTGGGAACACTGGACGGTTTAAGGTGTTATATGACCAACCTAAGTTTAAGTTATAGGTTAAGAAGTCACCGGTAAACTCAGAACCATAAGGAGCAGATGTCTGACCATCTGGGCAAACATAAACGCCTTCCGAATCAGGAACTAAATCCACCATACAATAAGTCGATGTACTTTTTGTCTTACCGCCATGCGCCAACAAGTAATCACGCACATAAGTAGATACATACGGACCTGTGGTTACTTCAGTTTGGTCGATGTTTAAACCCGCGCTAATGCTTTGGTTTTCATCAATTGGATAACCAAAATTGATACCACCACCAAGACTATCCGTCACATAGTTATTGACGTTATAGTCTTCATCCAACTTGGTTTTACGGTAGTACATGTTATAACCACGACGTACACCATCAATCGTAAAGTACGGATCCGTCACACTTAGGTTGTAATAGTCTTGCGTTTCTGAGCGGGATAAATCAATTGCAACCGAGTTACCTGTACCCATGAAATTGGTTTGACTTAAACCCGCTTGGAAGGTTACACCACCACTTTGTGAGAAACCAACTGCCAAGGTACTGGTACCCGAGTGCTGCTCTTCAACATTAATGTTTAAATCAACTTGGTCGGCTGTGTTCGGAACACGCGCTGGTTTGATATCTACAGTCTTAAAGAAGCCTGTACGCTCTAAACGAACTTTAGATAAATCAATTTTCTCATTACTTGCGAGTGCACCTTCCATTTGGCGCATTTCACGACGTAATACTTCATCCGCAGTTTTCGTGTTGCCGGTAAAGTTAATACGACGCACAGTCACTTGCTGACCTGGATTCACATAATAATTTAAATCCACCAGATGAGTTTCTTTATCAATCTGAGGCACGACGTTCACTTCTGCATAGTAATAACCCGCATTACCGTATTTACGTAGAAGCAACTGTTTAACCGCATTCACTTTTTCTTGTGAATAGATATCGCCATCTTTATAAATTTGTAAAGCTTTCAGTTCTGCTGGCGTGTATAAAGCATCGCCCAAAAATTTGGTTTCGCCAAATTTAAACTGTTCGCCTTCATCCACCGAAACTTCAACAAAAATATTCTTTTTATCTTCGCTTAAATTTAAGCTTGAATGATTGATATTAAAATTGATATAGCCTTTGTTTAAATAAAGCGCACGTAAAGACTCTAAGCTTGCAGCCATCTTTTCACGTGCATAACGGTCATTACGTGAAATAATGGATGTCCAACCACTCTCTTTTACCGCAAACGCTTGTTCAATTTCGCTTTCTTTAAATACGGTATTACCAATAATATTGATATCTACAACTTTTGCAGCCTTACCTTCAACAAACTCAATAGTAAGGTCTACTCGGTTGTTCGGCTTCGCTGTTGTGACAACTTTGACATCAGCATCATAACGACCTTGTTGCATGTACTGTTGTTCAAGCTCAGACTCAACCGTTTGTAGCGCTGATTTTTTCAGCACTTCACCTTCGGTAATCCCCATCTTTTTCAAGCCTTCTTCCAAGGCCTCTTTAGGAATGAGTTTATTACCTTTAAATTCAACTTTAGAAATTAGTGGGCGTTCGACAACTTTGAAAATCAGCGTATCACCCTGCTTTTCTGTTTTAATGTCATCAAACAAACCTGTTGCATATAAACTACGAATGGCATTGGCAAGTGCTGCATCGCTCACACGATCTCCACTATTCAACGGAATCATTCCATAGACATTTGCTGGCGTTAAACGAACAAGTCCATCAACCTTAATATCACGTACTATATAATCTTCTGCTGCATATACTTGTTGTACTGTTGCCATAGCACTGATGAGCGCCAAAGGCATAAATAAATGTGTGTGCTGCATGCCAGTTTTTTCCGATGTAAAATTTAATTCCGTATCTACGCTTTTTTACAAACGCATAAAATCATTGAATAGTGCCAAAAGCATCATACTTCCGAGCAATACCATACCAATTTTTAAACCAACCAATTGTATTTGTTCAGAAACAGGTTTACCACGTATTAGTTCTATAAAATAATAGACCAAATGTCCACCATCAAGCATAGGAATAGGCAATAAATTTAATATCCCTAAACTTACACTCATCAGTGCCATAAATGAGATAAAAGTTTGCCAACCCATTTCTGCACTTTGTCCTGCGACTTTGGCAATCGTGATCGGTCCTGATAGGTTGTCTAGACCAATCAAACCGCGCACCATTTTTACAATCGAGTTCAAAATCATGCTCGACAATTGACCGGTTTTATCCACCGCCATCATGAAGGCTTCGGCAGGATTATATTGTATCGTTTGTTTATATTCTGTAGGAATACTGATTTTCCCAGGGTCACTTTGTACACCTAAGACACCAGAAACCTTGCCCATATTGTCACGTTTACCTTGCGGCATCACTTCAAGTTGTACCAATTGGTTTTGACGAAGCACATCAATTTTTAACAATTTCTCAGGTGAGGCTTGAACCACTTGTACCACATCAAACCAATCATTCATCTTGATGCCATCAATCGCGACAATTTTGTCACCTTGTTGCATACCCTGACGAATGGCTGCACCATCTTCGCTCAACTTAGTCACAACCGCAGGAATTTTTGGTCGATAAGGCGTAAAACCCAGAACATCAAGCGGAGACTGTGTTTGATCTTTCAAGAAGTTTTGAATAGGTAAACTAAACGTTTTAACTTGTCCCGCACGTTCGGCCTGAATTTGGATTGATCCCGTTTCACCCACACGATCGACCAAGGCAAAATTCAATTTTTCCCAAGTGGGTGTCGTTAAGCCATCAACAGCGGTAATTTTATCGCCCACTTGCATTTGAACTTGTGCCGCAGGGGTATTAGGTAGCACTTTACCCACACGTGTATTCAACTGCTCTTGTGCAGGTAAAAACAAAATCCAAAACAGAAAAATGGCAAATGCCAAATTAATCAATGGGCCAGCCGCAACAATTGCGATACGCTTCCAAGGTGACTGACGATTAAATGCTTTAGGCGCATCCTCTTCAGCAACATCGCCTTCACGCTCATCCAGCATTTTGACATAACCACCCAAGGGCAATGCCGAAAGCTGATATTGAATACCTGACTTTTTAGAGGTCCACTTTAAAACCGTTGGTCCAAAACCAATGGAATAAACTAAAACTTTTACGCCCAATTTACGCGCAACAAAATAGTGCCCAAACTCATGTATTGCAATAAGTGGGCCTAAAAGCAAAATTGCCGCAACAATCATAAACAAGGCGCTCATGCTTAAATTCCTATATTCACCACATATTGCTGAGCAACATGACGTGCGTTTCGATCGGCTTCTAAAATAACATCAAGTTGTGTTGCTGCTTGATGTGGGATGGTATTCAAAGTGTGTTCAACAATAGCAGGAATATCCATGAACCCCACCTGTTGATTTAAAAATGCAGCAACCGCAATTTCATTGGCTGCATTTAAAATCGCAGGGGCTGTACCCCCAGTTTTCATCGCTTGACGTGCCAAGCTTAATGCAGGGAATCGATGCGTATCTGGCGCTTGGAAATTCAACTGATGATTTTTAAATAAATCTAAAGCTGGAACATGGGTTTGAATACGCTCAGGCCATGCCAAAGCATGTGCAATTGGCGTACACATATCAGGATTTCCCATTTGCGCCAATGTTGAACCATCCACATATTGCACCATGGAATGAATAATACTCTGCGGATGCACAACTACTGTAACAAAATGTTCTTCAATTGAAAAAAGATGACAAGCTTCAATTAGCTCCAGCCCTTTATTCATGAGGGTCGCCGAATCAACCGAAATTTTCTGCCCCATGGACCAATTCGGGTGTTTGCACGCCTGTGCAGGCGTTACATTGTGTAATTCATCTAAACTATGTTTTAGAAATGGCCCGCCGGATGCAGTCAGAAGAATACCAGAGACTCCAAGTTTCGGCTTTCCGTGACGCTCAGCTTGTAAATAGGTCTGCGGCAAGCATTGGAAGATTGCATTATGCTCAGAATCTACAGGAAGCAAAAGAGCCTGATGGTCATGAGCAGCCTGCATCATGATGTCACCCGACATCACCAACGCTTCTTTATTTGCCAAAAGGACACGCTTTCCTGCTTTTACCGCTGCTAGCGTCGGCATTAAACCTGCCGCGCCAACAATAGCCGCCATCACCACATCCACTTCCGGATGTTCAGCAACCGCGATGAGGCCTGCCTCATCCGCCAAAATTTCAATGTTTTGTAAATTGGCTGCGACTAGGAGCTGGCGCAGTTCATCCACTTTAGCTTGAGGTACAACTGCAATTTCAGGTTGAAACTGCTGACAAATATCAACAAGCTCTTGCATCCGACTATGTGCCGTAACAGCAAACACAGAGTAGCGTTCAGCATGTTGTTGCAATATTTTTAAGGTGCTCTGCCCAATCGAGCCCGTCACACCCAAAATACAAACAGATTGAGACATTTACAAATCTACGCCAATAAGTTTTAACACATATACACCCGCAGCAAAGATAGGTGCAGCAGCCAGTAGCGAGTCAATGCGATCCAGCACCCCACCATGCCCCGGCAAAATACGACCTGAGTCTTTAATTCCAGCACGACGTTTAATCATAGATTCAAATAAATCACCGAGCACCGAGCTAAATACAGTGACTACAGATAAGATAAGAAATAATAAATGCTGCGCGTACGTTAAATCTAAATAGAGGATTTCAACAGCGACCACGATGATCATGGCCGTAATCACACCACCATAGAGACCTTCCAACGATTTATTTGGACTCACTTCAGGTGCAAGTTTACGCTTACCCAGTTTACGCCCAACAAAATATGCCCCGCTGTCAGCACCCCAAACCAATAAAAACAGGTACATCAGCCACCATGGAGACATCTTCCAGAGTGCAAAAATAGCGGTCACAGCTGAAGATATCAGAACAATCCCAACCACCTTAAGGGTTGAATTATACCAAGCATCATAATTTGGATAAGATTTAACCCAATACAGACTTAGCAACCAACATAGGATAGAGGCAACCCAAAGTAGAAGTGCAATATCGTTAAAGTATAAGGCAAGTGTAGCAAGGCCAGCACTTAATAAACCAAAACCCCATGCTAGAGGTTTATTAACATTTTTTGTTGTACGGGGCATGAGTTTAAACCACTCATAGCCTGCAACCCCTGCCGCAATAATCATCAGCACAAACATTGGATAGTGTGACTGGGTTGCAAACATACAACTCAGTACAACGGCCACCAAAACCAATGCGGTTATAATCCGCTCTAACATTTATTAGTTCTCAATTTTATCTTGTAGAATTTGTTCCGTCGTTTTCCCGAAACGACGTTCACGCCCACCAAATACAGCCAAGGCGTCATCAAACTCTTCTACACTGAACTCTGGCCAAAGAGTCGGAGTGAAGTAAAGCTCTGCATAAGCTGCTTGCCACAACATAAAGTTCGATAAACGAAAATCCCCGCCTGTACGAATCAATAGATCCACAGCGGGTAAATCACTCAAACTAACGTATTGGCCAAAAACATGTTCATCAATTTGCTCAGGATCTAACGCTTGAGATTGAACAGCAAGTGCAATCTGCTTAGCCGCATGCGCCATATCCCACATCCCACCGTAACTAATTGCGATGGTCAAAGTCATCTTGTCGAAATTAGCAGTGTCTTGTTCGGCATGCAACATTAAGTCACGCAATTGCGGAGATAATTTAGAACGATCACCAATAAAACGTAAGGACATTTGATATTGATGCATACGAGGCAACTGTTCATGAATCGTGTCTTCCAACAATTTCATGAGCAAATCAACTTCAGCTTGAGGGCGCTTCCAATTTTCACTCGAAAAAGCAAAAACGGTTAATGCTTGAATATTTCTTTTTCGACAATGCTCAACAATCGGGTCAAGGACATTTTTTCCTTCACGGTGACCATCGCCCTTTTGCATTGCATTTTTTTTGGCAAAACGATTGTTGCCATCCATGATGATGGCAACATGTTTTGGAAGAGTAAGCTTATCTTCTGAATCGGTCATTATACAAGTTAGACCTTCAACAACTCAGCTTCTTTATTCGCAAGACGTTTGTCGATTTCAGCAACAAACTTATCTGTGATTTTTTGAATATCATCAGATGCACGACGTTCATCATCTTCAGAAATTTCTTTTTCTTTCAACAATGCTTTGATGTCGCCCAGTACATCACGGCGAATATTACGTACTGCAACTTTTGCATTTTCAGCTTCGTTACGCGCAACTTTTTGCATGTCACGACGTGTTTCTTCCGTCAGTGCAGCCATTGGAACACGAATCGCATCAGCCGTAATCGGATTTAAACCCAAATCTGATTCACGGATGGCTTTATCAATTGCCGCAACCATGGTGCGCTCAAATGGCTGAACCAACAAGGTACGCGAGTCTTCAACACCCACGTTTGCCACTTGGTTTAATGGCACATCTGAGCCATAGTAAGGAACCATTACCCCGTTTAAGATAGATGGATGCGCACGTCCTGTACGAACCTTGGCAAAACCGTGCTCTAACGAGTCAAGTGACTTGTTCATACGGTCTTCTGCGTCTTTTTTAAGATCGTTAATCATGTGATCTTCCTTACTTAATTCGAAAAGATATAAATTCTAAAATAGCGTGTAGTATAAAGAGCTTTCGAGGTCACGTACATTAGTTCGTTACGTGAGTACCCTCTTTTTCGCCCATAACCACTGAAAGCAATGAACCTGCTTTATTCATGTCAAAGACTTGAAGCGGTACATTGTGGTCACGACACAAGCAAATCGCGGTTAAATCCATCACACCCAATTTCTCATCTAACACTTGGTCAAAAGTTAAGGTGTCATATTTAACGGCATCATCATATTTGCTTGGGTCTTTGTTGTAGACACCATCAACTTTCGTTGCTTTTAGGATCAGGTTGGCTTCAATCTCGATACCACGTAAGCATGCTGCTGTATCTGTGGTAAAGAACGGGTTACCTGTACCTGCGACAAACACACAAACTTCACCTTGTGTTAGGTGACGAATCGCATCACGACTTGAGTATGATTCAACCACAGCACCAATTGGCAATGCTGACATCAAACGGGTTTTGATATTACGACGTACCAAAGCATCACGTAATGCCAAACCATTCATCACGGTTGCAAGCATACCCATTTGATCACCCGTTACACGACCAACCAAACCATCTTTTTGCAATTGACTACCGCGATATAAATTACCACCACCCACAACAATCCCGACTTGCACACCCAAACCCACCAAGTGCGCAATAGCCAAAGACATTTGATCAAGTACTTGAGCATCAATACCCATATCTTTATTTCCAGCCAATGCTTCGCCAGAAAGTTTCAGTAAGATGCGTTCAAAACGTGGTTTTTTAGAATCCAACATCGCAATAACTCCAATATCTAAATTTTAAAATTTTATTTGTGTCTTAATTCGATTTAATCGAAATCAATTGTGCATACAGATCATATTCATCTGCATCGGTAATTTCGACTTCTAACAAATCGCCTGATTTGATCTGGCTTTTATCAATATCTTCCACAAAGACATTGCCATCAATTTCAGGAGCATCTGCGTATGAACGTGCAATCGCAACTGGGAATTCTTCATCCAGTTCATCGACCAGCACCGTCATTTTCTGACCAACACGCTTTTGAAGTTTTGCAGCAGAAATCGCCTGTTGCACTTCCATAAAGCGTTCATAACGCTGTTGCTTAATCTCTTCTGGCACGTGATCTGGCAAGTCGTTTGCTGTCGCACCTTCAACAGGTGAATAGGTAAAGCAGCCTACGCGATCAAGTTGTGCTTCTTTCAACCACTCAAGCAAGATCTCAAAATCTTCTTCAGTTTCGCCCGGGAAACCCACAACGAAGGTTGAACGAATCACCAATTCAGGACATTTTTCACGCCACAGCTTTAAACGCTCAAGTGTATTTTCACTATGTGCAGGTCGTTTCATTAATTTTAAAACTTTTGGACTTGCATGTTGGAATGGAATATCCAAATAAGGCAAAATTTTGCCTTGTGCCATCAAGTCAATCACTGCATCCACATGTGGATATGGATAGACATAGTGCAAACGCACCCAAATACCCAGTTGACCTAAGGCCTCACACATGTCATAGAACTTCGTCTTAACAGGTTGACCATTCCAAAAGTCTAATTTGTATTTGGTATCGAGCCCGTAAGCAGAAGTATCTTGGGAGATAACGAGTACTTCTTTTACACCGGCACGTTTAAGCGCAGCCGCTTCTTCTAAAACAGAACCGACTGGGCGAGACACTAAGTCACCACGCATACTTGGAATAATGCAGAAGGTACAACGATGGTTGCACCCTTCTGAGATTTTTAAGTACGCATAATGCTTCGGCGTTAAACGAATCCCTTGTTCTGGAACAAGGTCAATAAATGGGTTGTGTTTTGGTGGCTCAGGCACGTATTGGTGCACGGCTTCCATCACTTCTTGATATGCAGCCGCCCCTGTCACTTTTAAGACATTTGGGTGCATTTGGCGAATTTTGTCTTCGTCTTTACCTAGGCAGCCCGTAACGATTACACGACCGTTCGCACTCATGGCTTCGCCAATGGCATCTAAAGACTCTTGCACTGCAGATTCAATAAAACCACAGGTATTTACAACAACTAAATCCGCACCATCATAATCTGATGCTACATCATAACCTTCAGTCTTCAACTGAGTTAAAATTCGTTCGGAATCAACCAATGCCTTAGGACAACCTAAAGAAACAAAACCGACTTTGGGGGATTTCATGAATCTGCGCTCCACTAGAATGCGCGTATTGTATGTCTTTTCTGTTTATAAAAACAGATCGATTCTACACTCTTTGTTTAATGCACCAAAATAAAACCAACACTGTAGTAGAATTAACATAACGCACCATTTTAAGTCACTTTCAGTTTACTTGATTTTTAGAATCCGCTATATCTTTAGCTAATCGTTCATTTACAGCGCATTCCGCAAAAAAAGTGTGCTCATTTCACTATACAAAATCAAAGTTGGCGTGCATTTTGCTTTATTTGCATCAATTCAGTCCGCTATTTGGAACGGTTAATGCTTTATCAAGATGCCATTGCGCTATTTTAATACAGGATACATTCGCTAATGGATCACCCTATTTCTATCGACTATCGCCTTTTAGTGGACAATTTGACCACTGCGATTTTATTGGTCGACAGTAAATTAAATATTTTTTACTTAAATTCCTCTTGCGAAGCATTATTTGATATCAGTCTTTTACGTGCCTCTGGCCAACCTGCGCTTAATTTACTCCATGCACCCAATGATGAGTTCAATACAGAAGAAGCACTCCTCAATACTCTAAACTCGGGACAACACTACACCCGTCGTGAAGCCATTATAAAGGTCAACTTTAAAGATATTCATGTTGACTATACCGTGTCACAGCTAAATTCAAATAAACCCTATCATCCTTTGCTTTTAATTGAGATCAATCCGATTGATCGGATGCTCAAAATTTCCAAGGAAGAAAACTTCTTACAACAGCATCAGGTCGCACGCCAACTGATTCGTGGTGTTGCACATGAAATTAAAAATCCGTTGGGCGGAATTCGCGGCGCTACACAACTGTTAGCGCGTAGCCTCAATGATCCTCAATATAGCGAGTTCACCGACATTATTATCAGTGAAGTCGATCGCTTACGTAATTTAGCAGACACCATGCTTGGTTCTCGTCAGCTACCCAGTTATGAGTTGGTCAATGTACATGAGCCTTTAGAGCGTGTTCGCTCACTCATTACCAACCAAACCAAAAAGAAAATTAAGATCACCCGTGATTATGATTTGTCATTACCTGAAGTGATGGCCGATCGTGATCAACTGATACAAGTCATGTTGAACATTAGCGTCAATGCAGTGCAAGCCATGACTGAAAATAAAGAGTTCTTTGTCGACCACCAACCTGAACTAATGTTACGCACCCGTATTCAACGTTTAGTGACCATCAATGGTGTACTGCAACGCTCTGTGGTACGGATTGATATCGAAGACAATGGTCCGGGCGTTCCAGAAGAAATTTTAGAATCTGTGTTTTACCCGCTGGTCACGGGTCGTGCTAAAGGCACAGGACTAGGTTTAAGTATTGCGCAAAATATTATGCATCAACATAACGGAATGATTGAATGCCAATCTGTTCCCGGAAAAACAACTTTTAGCTTATATATACCTTGGGAGTTAAACCATGTCGCGAAATAAAATATGGGTAATTGATGACGATCGCGCCATGCGCTGGGTGCTGGAAAAAACGTTCAAAGAAGAAGGTTTTGACGTCACAAGTTTTGAAGAAGCTCAATCTGCTTTAGACCAACTCAGTTTAGATGCACCCGATGTGATCTTGACCGATATTCGTATGCCCGGCATAGATGGCTTAACTTTTTTAGCGAAAGTTAAAGCCAACTATCCTGATCTACCTGTCATTATTATGACGGCTCACTCTGACCTAGAGTCTGCTGTTTCAAGTTATCAAACAGGCGCATTTGAGTATTTACCCAAGCCTTTTGATATTGATGAAGCCTTAGCTTTAGTGAATCGTGCGATTTTGCACATCACCAAAATGCAGCAGCAAGAATCGGCAAAAACGGTACCACCGATTCAATCGACCGAAATCATTGGCGAGTCTCCTGCTATGCAGGAAGTCTTCCGCGCGATTGGTCGTTTGTCTCAATCACACATTACAGTGTTAATTAATGGTGAATCTGGTACAGGTAAAGAGTTAGTTGCGCATGCGCTACACCGCCACTCACCACGGAGCAGCAAACCTTTTATTGCACTCAACATGGCCGCGATTCCCAAAGACCTAATTGAAACAGAGCTTTTTGGTCATGAGAAAGGTGCATTTACTGGCGCCAATACACAGCGCCAAGGTCGCTTTGAACAAGCCAATGGCGGAACACTGTTTTTAGATGAAATTGGCGATATGCCGTTTGAAACGCAAACACGTTTACTGCGTGTGCTGGCTGATGGCGAGTTCTATCGCGTCGGCGGGCATATCCCGGTAAAAGTAGATGTACGTATTGTCGCGGCAACGCACCAAGACTTAGAAAAATTGGTACATGATGGTCGCTTCCGTGAAGACTTATATCACCGTCTAAACGTGATTCGCATTCACATTCCAAAACTGGCGCATCGTAGCGAAGACATCCCTATGTTGGCGCAGCACTTCTTGGCACGCGCAGGCAAAGAATTAGGCGTAAGCCCTAAAATCCTTCGCCCTGAAACGCAAGAATATATGCAACAGTTACCTTGGCAAGGAAACGTACGTCAGCTCGAGAACACTTGCCGCTGGTTAACGGTCATGATTACAGGACGTGAAGTTTATCCTGAAGACTTACCATCAGAGCTGAAGCAAATTCCAATTACCCGCTCAGGTGAAGATGCGCAAGCCGCGCAAAACTTAGATCGGATTGCAGTCCACCATTGGGATGAGTTGTTGGGTCAATGGGCTGTGCAAAAGCTGAAAAATGGCGAGATGAAAATCCTCGATATCGCAACCCCAATGTTCGAACGCACATTGATCATTGCTGCGCTGCAACAAACCCGTGGCCGTAAACGGCATGCGGCTGAGTTACTCGGTTGGGGGCGTAACACCCTTACGCGTAAACTTAAAGAGCTAGGTATGGATACCGCAGACGATGAAAGTGAAGAAGAAGCTTTAGAAAACTAAGACAGATTCAAATAAAAGCGCCGCAATGGCGCTTTTAATTTATTAAGCCGTAAAGCCTAAATAGCGTGAATAGCCTTCAACACCAAGTGGTGCTTTTAACATGATAAAATTTGGGTAACTGGCTTGAGTTAACTCTTCAAACATAATCACTTGATCATCATGTGCATGGAGATCATCAACACTGCGCTGCATGGTCGCTTCAAATTCATCTGTGATATATTCAAAACCAATGTCCATCGCAATAAATAAGGTATGTTCACAAGGCTGAACGTATTGTTCATGAGACCAATCAATTACCTGTTGTTGGCAGTGTGGACACGCTACGGGATCTGTCGCTTCACAGTCTAGTGGGATCAATTGATAAGTCATAATTTAGTTTTTAAACAAAGATGCTGCGAAGTTTAGCATAGGATAAAGTACCTAGAATAATCATGTCGACTTTAGAAAAAGCCATTGCACTGGCTGCAACCCAACATGCGGGGCAACTCGATAAGGGCGGACAACCTTACATCTTGCATCCACTTCGCCTCATGTTGCAATTTTCCAATCCTACCCTACAAATCATTGCAGTGTTGCATGACATTTTGGAAGACACCGCAACGACTGCTGAAGACTTAGAAGCGCTTGGCTTTAGTGCCGAGATCATTCAATCCATACAAGCACTGACCAAACAAACAGGTGAATCACGTTTGCAAGCGGCTAAGCGCACTACATTAAACCCTCTTGCAACCCAAGTAAAATATGTTGATGTACTCGATAATATGAACCTTTCGCGCATAAACAACCCAACAGCACGCGACTTTGCACGACTTGAAGAATATAAAGAGGTGCTTGAAATACTCAAACAAGCGAAAACTCAGTGAAACCCTTAAAATAACTGAGTATTTTCAATTAAATCTCTACAATTTCAAAATTGACAAATTGCAACGATCACTTTTTAATTAAGCCTATCGTTGCACAAATGGACATGGTGAATGTTAAGCGATTTAGATGATTTTTATTGTTTTGCTCAAGTGGTTGAACATGGTGGTTTTAGCGCAGCCGAACGCGCAACAGATATTCCTAAATCCAAGCTCAGTCGACGTGTGTATAACCTCGAAGAACGTTTGGGTGTACGGCTAATTCAACGCAGCTCTCGACATTTCGCAGTGACCGATATTGGTATGAACATTTACCGTCATGCGCAAGTGATGATGAATGCTGCACAAGCCGCACACGACTTGGTCGATCATCTCAGCTTACAACCGCGTGGTGTCATTAAACTCAGCCTGCCAGTATCGATTGCACAAAACGAAATTGCACGCATTTTACCAAGCTTCTTAAAAACCTATCCCGAAATTAAAGTGCAAATGATGGTGACCAATCGCCGTGTGGATATTATTAACGAAGGTTTTGATATCGCGCTGCGGGTTCGCTCCAATTTAGACGATGATCCAAGTTTGGTAATTCGTAAATTTGAAAATATCGAGCAGCATTTATTTGCCAGCCAAGCCTACTTAAATGAATTTGGCGAACTGAAACAACCTGAAGATTTAAGCCAACATCATATACTGAGTATGGTTGATGAGCATTTAGATCAACATATCATCGTGCATAATGATGCGCAGCAACAAAAGAAAATACGCGTAAACCCTGTCGTGATGGGCTCTGATTTGAGTATGTTGGCTCAACTGGTCCGTAAAAACTGCGGCATTGCCTTACTTCCAGACAGCATCGTACAAGATATGGTGAAAAGTGGTGAGCTGGTTCGTGTCCTACCCGACTGGAAAGCACCACACGGTATTTTTCATGCGGTGTATCCTTCACGTCGTGGTTTATTGCCTGCTGTCCGCGTGTTTATTGACTATTTAATTGAACACCTTAGCTCAAATAAATCACTTTAAACTCTACACATGCTCAATGACATTGAGCCAATCCATGAGGCAAAAAAAAGAGCTTAACCGAGGTGGATAAGCTCATAAACTTTCAAAATAAGAAACTACAGCGAGTATCTTGGAAACAATTTTAGTGACAAAATGAAGTCTAGACCAATAGCTTGCATGTATAAGTTTTAATCATATAAAATCAAAAACCCGATAAATAAAGGGGTTCAGAAATATCAGTGATTGCTTTTAAGACTTAATTTAGCTTTTAAGTCACAAAGCTAGACCAAAGTCTAAAATTTAATCAACGACAAAACATCAACTTAAATTTCTGGATAACTGCCCGTACCTTCAGGCCAAGGTGATAGTAACTCAAAACCAGTTTCAGTCACGAGTACCATATGCTCCCACTGCGCAGTTAAAGACTTATCGGCAGTCACGACTGTCCAACCATCCTTGAGCTCTTTGACATGTGCTTTGCCCATATTAATCATCGGCTCAATCGTAAACACCATGCCCGCTTTAAGCTGCATCCCCTTACCTGGTTGACCATAGTGCAATACGCTTGGCTGTTCGTGATAAACTTTGCCAATACCATGACCACAATACTCGCGTACCACACTATAACCTTCACGGTGCGCAACAGTTTGAATGGCATAACCAATATCACCAAGCGTCGCACCTTGCTTCACAGCATGAATACCTGCAACCATCGCCTCATAAGTCGTATCGACTAGCTTTTTGGCTTCCGGTTTCACTGTACCCACATAGTACATACGACTGGTATCACCAAAGTAGCCATCTTTAATAATCGCCACATCAATATTAATAATATCGCCATCTTTAAGTACAACATTCGGCGATGGAATACCGTGACAGACCACTTCATTTGGAGAAATACAGGTGGTTTTGGTATAGCCATGATAACCAATATTGGCAGGCGTCACTTTTAAGGTATTTACAATGAAGTCATGACAAATATCATCCAGATATTCAGTCGTAACACCCGGCTTTACATGTTCACCAATCATCGCTAAAACTTCGGCAGCCAAACGACCAGATATACGAAGTTTTTCTACATCTTGTTCAGTTTTTATGCTCACATTTAAGCCACGCATTGAAATATCCTCAATTATGAAGTCGCAAGTATAGACCTTTTCTCAATATTTTTGTTCAAACTTAAATCTTAGGCTAGCCTTCAACAACTGACCTCTAAATAATTTGTGTAATTTTAAAGCATTTGCACTACAACTTTTAATTTAGGAAAATAGCGCCTCAAGCTTTTTATATTTATAATTTTTCTATTTAAAATGGATAATCAATCACATATATCAACCTACTTTTTACAAGTTGATATATTCACTTTTCATCTTATAAAAAAATTTAATACTACCCATGAAATAAATTAGCCAAAAAAACACTTATGCACTAAAATCGTCCCCCTTTGTTCAACTCGATCTCCCTTTTATGACAAGTCTGCGTACTCGGGATATTGTTGCTTTGGGTTTTATGACTTTCGCACTCTTCATTGGTGCGGGCAACATTATCTTTCCACCGATTGTGGCTCAACAAGCGGGTGAGCATGTATGGCTAGCAGCTTTTGGTTTCTTAATCACTGCTGTAGGCTTACCTGTAATCACCATTATTGCGCTGTCACGTGTCGAAGGTTCGATTCAAATTTTAAGTTCACCTTTGGGTAAAATAGCCAGTCTCATTTTAACCATTACGTGTTACCTAACTGTCGGACCACTCTTTGCGACACCACGTACTGCAACCGTTTCTTATGAAATTGGTTTTTCATCTTATCTTGGAACATCAAGCAGCAGCTTGCTGATCTACAGTGCAATCTACTTTAGTGTAGTCACCCTCATTTCACTGTATCCAAACAAGATTTTAGACACGGTTGGCTATGTACTCTCGCCACTAAAGATTTTATCTTTGACCATCCTTGGCATTGCGGCGATGATGATTCCAACGGGTTTCGTTCCGCCAGCCATCAATAATTATATCGACAGCCCTGTTTCTGAAGGTTTTGTAAATGGTTACTTGACCATGGACACTTTAGGTGCTTTGGTTTTTGGTATTGTAATTATTCAAGCAATTCGTTCACGCGGTGTCAGCAACCCTAAACTGATTACACGTTATGCGGTTATTGCGAGTATCATTTCTGGTATTGGTTTAACTGTAGTTTACCTCAGCTTATTTAAACTTGGTCTCGGAAGTCACGAAGTCGCAGCATATGCGAGCAATGGTGCAGTGATCCTGCATGCATATGTTCAACATGCATTTGGTGACTTAGGTTCATTTTTCCTGTCAGGTATGATTTTCATTGCGTGTATGGTCACTGCGATTGGCCTGACCTGTGCATGTGCTGAATATTTCAGTTCGATCACTAAAATTGGCTATAAAGTTTGGGTCTTCATTCTGATTGGTTTCTCTTTCATTATTTCAAACTTAGGTTTAACCAAACTCATCGCCTTTTCTGTGCCTGTTTTAAGTGCAATTTATCCACCTGCAATTGTGGTGATTATGCTGAGCTTTGGCTGGAAATTCTTTAATCATCCTCGCCGAGTGATTGCACCTGTTACCGCAGTGTCTTTGGTCTTTGGTCTTCTAGACGGTTTAAAAGTTGCGAACTTTGAACTGCCGTATGCGCTGACTCACTTACCTCTTGCAGAACAAAACCTTGCATGGCTTATCCCATCTTTAGTGGTTTTTGTAATTGCCGTTGTAATCGACAAAGTGAAAAAGTAAGCAAAAACTGATGTTGTTAAAATCTGGTTTTACCCAAACCTGATTTTAAGCATGATCAATATTTGTCACATTTTATCCAAATGGACACATATTGTTTCATTTCTTTCTACATCAGTTTTTGTACATACTGACACATTTCATATACACCGCTAAAGTCGTATATCAACACCTTCATATCTCTTATAAATTTAATATTAGAAAATAAAGAATTCTTTAAAGCCTGCCCTAGCAAGCCATTCATGGCATCAATATTGCTTTATACAATCTATGTATAAGCTTACATACATCATTTATTTGTCATCTTATACCGTAACGAAATACTATTTATTCACTAAAAAAATGCTACATACATATTTTCTGATTGGTATAGCATAATTTCTCTGAAAAATAGTTGTTTTTGCTCTTGATCAACGCAAGTTTTAGCAGTACAACATTAAGAACTAATCCGACTAAACACATTGGTTTTTAGTCAAAAACTCAAGGAGGGATGGAGATGTTATCATTACATTTCAACAAGCAAGTCTTCATTAACGCTCTGAAGGCAAACAAGAATATGGTGACGTATTTAAGTACCACCATTGCCCTAATGGTCATTATGATCATGCATGGCTTAATTCAAGGTAACCTTAAAGCTGAATATTTTGCTTACGCTATCGTCGTATCATTTGCCTTTTATTTATGGGCAGTCGTCGATCAAAAATTCCGAAAGGCCACACAGTCAATTGACTAGCAAACAGGTGGATGATTAGTCATCCACCTTTGTAAAAGTATAAAAATTAAAAAAACTAGGACTTACGCACTGTTATTTATAGACTCTCTGTGGTAGCAGATGATTTTTATCGAGAATAAAGTCATCAATGAAGTTTTTGATCATTGGTCTAAATAACTTCTTCTGCCAACGATATACATTTTCAAAGATCCGCTCAAACTGGTTCTTTTGTATCTCAACGTAGGCCATCAAGGCTGAAAAAATATGATTCGAAATCAGTTTAGATCGTCTTACTTGAAACTTTTCAATATGACAAACCTGTTTAATCACTCGGTGATATTGTTCTATTTTCCAATGACTTGAATGTAATTCATGAAAACCCTCAAAGGACAATAAATCATCTTCATCTTGATGCACAATATAAAACCTCTGCTGTTCTTTTAACTGAGTCTTAAATAATTGTACAAAGCCAAAATCTTTGAGCCAGACCACTTGACCCTGATGGAAATTTGGCAATAAACGCAGTTGAAACCATTGTCCTTTTTCTGGGGAAACCTTACGGTTACAGTCGATACCAAACATAAATCGAATACCATATTTTCTTATGGTTTTTAGATTTCCAGTCGATGAATACCAACTATCACCTGTAATAAATTGAATCTTTGCACCCCAACTGAGTACTTCACTTAACATATCCATAAAGTAATCATTCTTGGTTTTACTTTCAGATTTGTCATAAATTCGGAAATTAATTGGAATATTTTGACCATTTTGATCTGTCGCATACAAGGTAATGAGATTAATACCCTTGACGGATCGGTGGTGTTTGCCTGACCAAAAATAGCTAACCAAGTCCATATGTTGACTATAGGGTTTATCTAAAACAGTATCATCAATACTGACTATAAGTTTATTATTATCAATATGTTGAATTGCTTCTTGATATAGGTCGTGAGGTGTGTAGTCTTCACGCTCTAGAAAGCGATTTACACTATCATGCGAGATGTTATAAGTCTCGGCAAGTTGTGTGCAGCTAATAGAGTTCGGTTCTGTCATGAGAAAGCCCATATAAATGGGTAGAGTACAAGTTGCTGTAGAAGCATGTTTAATTCGTCTGATCACAGATACTTTATAAAGTATTTTAATACTTTTTTGAATCCGTCAATGCGTAAGTCCTAAAAACTATAAGAACAACTTAAAATAAACCTAAAAACATTCCCCACAACAAGCCTAACGTCGCCACAATTTCCCCCACAACCAATGCCATCATTGCCATTAGCATAATTGATTTGGGTAAAGTCCATTTGCCTAAAACATGCGGACTACGGAACTGGTTATTGGTGTCTTGCAATAACCCATGCACAATATAGCTCAGTATAGAAAAGCTAAAAAAGAATAAATTGATTCCAACAAACAGCATATTCACAAGTTCAGGCCAGACTGAAATTGCGGCCATTAACGCAATAATTAAACTTGCAGGTGCATATAACAAACTGCTGCGGTGTGCGATATCAACATAATAGTGCGCGCGAAACTGCGGTGAATGGCGAATTTGCGCATATTTCCATACCCCTGTCAGCATCCCAACAAACAGAAAAATCCCACTAAATAAAAGTGCAAATTTTACCGACATATCTAATTCAACAAACTGCATGTGTTTTCCTTTTTTATTTTCACCCTATTCTATACAGATCTACTTGACTTCAAAGTCATAGATTAGACAAGTTTCTTTTTGGAACTTAGGTAGAGTAGAAAAAAATTCAATACTTAACCGATTATGCAAAATTACGAAACTTTAGCTATTACCTGCTCTGACCATTATTCACTCAGTGGACGCTTTTATGCAGCCCAAGGCATACAACAAGCCCTGCCTGTTTTAATCTGCCCTGCCACAGGTATTACTCAACAGTTTTACCACCATTTTGCTTCATGGCTTGCAGAACAAGGCTATGCCGTTTTGGTTTTTGACTTTCGCGGCATTGGTGAGTCTTTGCATGAACCACTTAAAAAGTCGAAAGCCAGCATCGTGCAATGGGGGCAATTGGATATCCCAGCAGCGATGGAGGTATTATTGAATAAGACCCAAGCGAAACAAGTGATCTTGCTCGGTCATAGTGCAGGTGGGCAACTATTAGGTATTAACCCAAACTATGAGAAAGTCGCAAAAGTCGTTGCCGTTGCTGGCTCAACCGGACACATAAAAGACTTGAAAGGTCGTACCAAACTTCTAGCTCCTGTGATGTTTAAACTGATCTTCCCTATTGCACGTTATACCTTAGGCTATGGGCCGACCAATGCCATTGGCATGGGCGAAAACCTACCCAAAAATGTGGCGCGTGATTGGGCACAGTTTTGCAGCAAACCTGGTTATGTAATCAACGCCTTAGGCAAAACAGTACAAGATGATTTCCACCGTGATATTCGCTGTCCAATCACAGCCATTTGGGCCTCGGATGATGAAATTGCCACGCAAGTGAATGTTAAAGGCTTACTCAGCCTTTACCCAAATGCACAGACAGATCAAATTGAACTCAAACCACAGGCATATGGCCACAAAGCCATTGGTCATATGGCAATGTTTAAGCGTTCTCATCAAAACTTATGGCCTGAAATTGCAGCACAGCTTTCATCTTAAGGCTGCATATATCTAGTAAAACCTATTGCCAGTTCAAGTAGCACTTGCTTGAAGTGGCTTTATTTTCACCGCAAAATTGCAGCTTTCAGATAAAAACCAACGCTATTGATAAATTTAATTTTATTAATCGATAAATAAATATTATATTTCCACCACGAATTTTTATTAAGTCATAGTTCATGTGATGTCTATCGCATGTGCTAGAGATGGATGAATCATGTCTGCACAACAGCAACCCCAACTTAAGCATGGGCTGAGCAACCGCCATATTCAGCTGATTGCTTTAGGCGGCTCTATTGGTACAGGTCTATTTTTAGGCATTTCACAAACCATTAAACTGGCTGGCCCTTCCGTTATTTTAGGCTACGCACTGGCGGGCTTAATTGCATTTTTCATGATGCGCCAGTTGGGTGAAATGGTGGTTGAAGAACCTGTTAGTGGCTCTTTTAGCTATTTTGCCTATAAGTTTTGGAGCCCTTTTGCGGGCTTTATGTCGGGCTGGAACTATTGGGTACTCAATGTCTTGGTCTGCATGGCGGAACTCAGTGCCATCGGCCTCTATGTCCAGTATTGGTGGCCTGAAATTCCCACATGGATCTCAGCGCTTGGTTTCTTTGTACTGATCAATGCCATCAACCTGCTGCATGTCAAAGTCTTTGGTGAAACAGAATTTTTATTCTCCATGATTAAAATTCTCGCGATCATTGGCATGATTGGATACGGCGCTTGGTTACTGGCAAGTGGTCACGGTGGTGCACATGCTTCTATTTCAAACCTCTGGGCTCTAGGCGGTTTCTTTCCCAATGGGATTTCTGGCTTAATCATGGCGATGGCCATCATTATGTTTTCCTTTGGCGGGATTGAACTCGTTGGTATTGCAGCTGCGGAAACTAAAAATCCAACCACAACTATTCCTAAAGCAGTCAATCAAATTGTCTATCGTGTGTTGCTGTTTTACGTGCTTACGATCATCGTTCTGCTCTCATTGTTTCCATGGAATCAAATCGCAGAAGGCGGTAGTCCTTTTGTCTTGATTTTTGACTCCTTAGGTAGTCAGGGCGTCGCAACTGTGCTGAATTTTGTGGTCTTAACCGCAGCTATATCGGTGTATAACGGTACTAGCTATGGCACGAGTCGTATGCTGCTAGGTCTGGCAGAACAAGGCAATGCTCCACAATTTTTAAAGAAAATTAACCAGCGTGGTATTCCTTATGCAGCCATTTTATGCTCTGCGTTGGTGACCTTACTGTGTGTCGTCTTGAATTATATCTTCCCAGAAAAAGCCTTTAAACTACTGATGAGTCTTGTAGTTTCAGCCATTGTGATTAACTGGATGATGTTGGCGTTGACCCATTTAAAATTCAAGCAACGTATGCTGGCATTGCAAAAATCAACTTTGTTTCCAACTTTGATTTACCCTATCAGCAACTATATCTGTATTGTATTTATGCTTGGTATTTTAGTGGTGATGTGGCTCACACCTGATATGCGAATTGCAGTGATGCTGATTCCACTTTGGATTGGCTGCCTAACGCTAACTTACTGGTTTAAACAAAGATCAAAAACGCAAAAAGTACAATAAATAAGTCAGCAAACAGCGCCGTTAAAAGGCACCCTTCCCTTTAAAGACGCTGTTTGCAAATCAAAGTCAATTTCCCAAATGACTTTGATTGAATCACTTTATTGTAGTCATGACTAATGCAGAGTGTTTCTCTTTTATTTGCTTATTTTGAGCATTTATTGAGAAATATTTTCACATAAAATAGTTTATAAAGAAAATTATACGCAGGAATACGTTATGAATGACGCTCACTACGTTTTAGATAAAATTGACCGTCGTATTTTGTCTGAACTTCGCCAAGATGGCCGTCTGACCGTTACCCAGTTGGCTGAGAAAGTTGGGCTGTCCTCTTCTCCTTGCTGGACACGTGTAAAACGCCTAGAAAATCTCAACATCATTGAAGGCTATACAGCAAAGATTAATTCAAAAGCTATTGGGATTAATGAGCTGTTTTTTATTGAAATTACGCTTGAGCGCCATGATGATGAAATCTTAGAGCAGTTTAGTGAAGCACTGGCTTACATGCCTGAAGTGGTTGAAGCCCATTTAGTAACTGGCGATTATGACTACTTACTCAAAGTTGCAGTGAAAAATGCAGAACACTATGAGCGCTTTTTGCGTAAAAACTTATACTCAATGAAAGGTGTACGTCATACACGCTCAATTTTTGCCTTACGCCCTTTGAAACTCGAAAATAAATCAGACCTCATTATGATTGAGTGATTGCTGCAAATATTGTGTAAATGTGGTTTAATACACGCAGTATGAGATGAGCCTCTTACAGTATGTACCTTAGATGTGCATACGACTAGCCCCTAACCATGGGGCTTTTTAATGTCTAAAATTTAAGAAATTAATAAACAAAATTAATTTTCGATGTCATAGACCCAATTTTTCGCTTCTTTATCACTAGTGGTTTCACAAACATAGTAGTCATGATCCCAAGCATCTTGATGGAAAATTTCCATTTTTCGATAAGTCACGTTTTTAGAGTTTTCGACACAGACGAAGCTACCGCCTTGGTCTTTGACTTGCGTTCCATTGAGGAAACCACCAATACAGAGAAATCGAGATTGTTTAGCCATTAATACATCAACTTTTAAATTACTAAATTTGTAATGATTTAACAATGACCTGAATATGCTGTAAAGCTTAGGTTCGATAATGCTGATCTTTTTTCCAAGCTGCTTCATCAAAATTAAGTTCTAAAAATTCAGCAATTTTTTAGCTATGCTTTTTTAAGAAGTTTAGCATCCATATAGATGCCATATCACTGCTTAGGCTATTATAAATCACACGACCTCGTGAAATTTCTCCATTTTCTATATTCTGCAATTCAGCTATTTGGTTTTTAAGCACTTCCCAAGAGTTGACATGCACATAAGCACTACCAATCTGCCCAAATAAATCTTAGTCTGATAATTTACAATTATGGGCAATACCTACGATCTAGTTTTGGCATTGCCAAAAGATGCTGATTTTCATTTTTTAATAATTAAATCTAATTCTTTTAGGCGGTCATTAATAAAATCATCTAAGAAAATATTATTTCTAATCGTAAGTAGTTTAAAAGCATCACCTGAAAATCCACGTAAATTCCCAATAGAATGACTAATCCAAGAATTTGGTATTTTTTTCCAAGTATCTCTCACTGCCCACGTTGGAAAAAGTTGTTGAATCTGATCAAGAGATAAGTTTTTATTTTCTTTTAAAACAATACCATAGTGGAAATAATCTGTAGCAGCAACAAATAGAAATGTAATATTTGGATTAATTTTACTTTGTAAAACACAACCGATTACATCTCTATTTTGTGATAAATTTTTACTACTAAGTTGGTCAAACCATTTTTGACAATTTCTAATATTATATTGAATATTTAAAAAATCATCTGTATTTGAGTCCAAAAATTCGCCCGTTTGCACAAACACATTTTTTATATATTCAAATAAATTATAAAGTAATTTTCCTCTATATTCACTGCTGCTATATTCATCCGAAATTTTCTTGATAGCCTCTAGTTCATTTAGTTGAACATCAATAAGCATTTTTTGTAATTCCTTCTTTCCTGTGATTAATTCACCTGTTAGCATTTTCAACAAGTTGATATACTGCTGAATTGCAGCTACAAGATTCGATGCTTTACCAATTGCAGATTGAATGTTTTTCAACCAAAAAATAATATCTGTTTGGTAACTCAAGCATTTCAAATATATATTTTGTTGATTTTCACCATCATTCAAGAAATATTTTCCATCTACATTTTTTATATTTCCTAATGAAAATTGACTTGGCTCTTTGCCGTCCAATGTTAAATAAATCATAAATTGTTGCTTCTTGGTACTTTCACAATATTCATAATATCTATTCAATTGCTTAACTTGATCTTCGGCATAAATTTTATTTTCAATAATTAAAATTTGTGTTTTATTTGAAATAATTAAATCAATTTGACCATAACTTTTCTTTTTATCGCCAACACGTTGCTCTTTTTTTATTTGAACGAACTCGTCAACTATAAATTCAGAACAAAAAGAATCAATAAAACTTTTTAAAAATAAATTTCCTTGGCCATGTGAACCGCGTGGATCTAATAACTCCTTTAAAATTGGAGTATGAGTAAAAACCTCACTACTCCCCATACCTGATATTTTTAGTAAATTAAACTCATTTCCATGACTTTTATTTTTTTCAATTAACGCTATCGTTTGGGATATTAATTTTCTTATATATTCTTGCATTTTATACTCAAAAAATAAGGGCTGATTACTCAGCCCTTATCTTATACCGCTTATTGCTTAATTAACAAAGAATTAAGTCAACTGAGCAGCAGCAATTTTCTTCGTATCAATCTCAGATGCAGGTTTAGTATAGTCTGTCATCTTGTCGAAGCTTAAGTATTGGTAGATGTCAGCAGACATGCTATCAATCTGAGCTGCATACTGTTGGTATTCTTCTGGAGTTGGTAATTTACCAAGTACAGCAGCAACAGAAGCAAGTTCAGCAGACGCTAAGTAAACGTTCGCACCTTGACCTAAACGGTTCGGGAAGTTACGCGTAGAAGTCGATACACAAGTAGTGTTCGGCGCTACACGTGCTTGGTTACCCATACACAATGAACAACCTGGCATTTCAGTACGTGCGCCAGCTTTACCATAAGTATTATAGAAACCTTCTTCCATCAATTGACGCTCGTCCATACGCGTAGGTGGAGCAATCCACAAACGAGTTGAAAGTACGCCACCAGGAACTTTCTCTAACAACTTACCAGTTGCGCGGAAGTGACCGATGTTTGTCATACATGAACCAACGAATACTTCGTCAATTTTCACGCCTTGAACGTCAGAAAGCAATTTCGCATCATCTGGGTCATTCGGGCAGCAAAGAACTGGTTCAGTAATTGTCGCAAGGTCAATTTCATACACTTTCGTGTATTCAGCGTCAGCATCAGCTTTAAGAAGTGATGGATTCGCTAACCATTTTTCCATGTTCTCTACACGACGAGCCATCGTACGCGCATCGCCATAACCTTCAGAGATCATCCACTTCAACATGGTGATGTTTGATTTCAGGTATTCAGCAACTTTCTCTTCAGAAAGCGTGATAGAACAACCCGCAGCAGAACGTTCAGCAGATGCATCAGAAAGTTCGAATGCTTGCTCAACAGTGAGGTCAGTTTCCATTTCTGTTAAGTCGATCTCAAGGATACGACCAGAGAAGATGTTTTTCTTACCTTTCTTCTCTACAGTTAAGTCACCTTGCTGAATCGCAACGTAAGGAATTGCATGTACAAGGTCACGTAGTGTGATACCAGGTTGCATTTTACCTTTGAACTTAACAAGTACAGATTCAGGCATATCCAGTGGCATAACACCAGTCGCAGCAGCGAATGCTACAAGACCAGAACCCGCTGGGAAAGAAATACCAATTGGGAAACGCGTATGTGAGTCACCACCAGTACCAACTGTATCTGGAAGAAGCATACGGTTTAACCAAGAGTGAATAATACCGTCACCTGGACGTAGAGATACACCGCCACGGTTCATGATGAAATCAGGAAGCGAGTGTTGCATTTGAACGTCAACTGGTTTTGGATACGCAGCAGTGTGACAGAAAGATTGCATAACTAGGTCAGCAGAGAAGCCTAGGCAAGCTAAGTCTTTCAATTCGTCACGAGTCATTGGACCAGTGGTATCTTGCGAACCAACAGTCGTCATCTTAGGTTCACAGTAAGTACCTGGAAGTACGCCTTGACCTTCAGGAAGACCACATGCGCGACCAACCATTTTCTGTGCTTGAGTGAAACCTTTGCCAGTAGCAGCAGGTTGAACTGGAGTACGGAATAAAGTAGATGGAGCAAGACCTAAAGCTTCACGCGCTTTAGTTGTTAAACCACGACCAACGATTAAGTTGATACGACCACCCGCACGTACTTCGTCTAGAAGCACTGGAGTTTTAAGTTCAGCTTCAGCAATGACTGCGCCGTCTTTAGTTGCAGTTACTTTTGCAGCAGCATGATCAATGTTAAGAACGATTTCATCGCCCATGTTCATGTTTGCAACATCAATTTCGATTGGCAACGCGCCAGCATCTTCCATTGTGTTGAAGAAAATCGGAGCGATTTTAGAACCTAAGCAGTAACCACCGTCTTTTTTGTTCGGGATGTGAGCAATTTCGTCACCGAAGAACCAAAGTACAGAGTTAGTTGCTGATTTACGGCTTGAACCAGTACCAACAACGTCACCTACGTAAGCAACTTGGTTGCCTTTCGCGATCAAGTCTTTGATTTGGTTTAATGGACCAACTTCACCAGGAACTTCTGGGTTAATACCGTCACGTACGTTTTTCAACATCGCATTTGCGTGCAATGGAATGTCTGGACGGCTCCATGCGTCTTGTGCAGGTGACAAGTCGTCAGTGTTAGTTTCGCCAGTTACTTTGAAAACAGTCAGTTTGATTTCAGTCGGAACGTCTTTACGAGTCGTGAACCATTCAGCGTCAGCCCAAGACTGCATAACCGCTTGTGCATTCGCGTTACCCGCTTTTGCTTTATCTGCAACGTCATGGAACGCATCAAATACTAGAAGCGTTTTCTTAAGTGCTTCAGCTGCTAATTCAGCAAGTGCAGCATCGTCAAGAAGAGCAACTAAAGGAGCAACGTTATAACCACCAAGCATAGTGCCTAGTAAGTAAACCGAACGTTCTTTAGAAACTAATGGAGAAGTCGCCTCGCCTTTAGCCAAAGCAGCTAAAAATGCAGCTTTAACATATGCAGCTTGGTCAACACCCGCTGGAACACGGTTTTCTAGTAAATCAACTAAAAATGCTTCTTCGCCAGCTGGTGGGTTTTTTAATAATTCAACTAATGCAGCTGTTTGAGCATCATCAAGTGGCTTCGGTGGGACTCCGAGTGCGGCACGTTCTGCAACGTGTTGGCGGTAAGCTTCTAGCACGGTGTTATTCCTCTTTTTTAAAAAATTATTTACGTATTCCTGCTTTAAATAAAGCTACGCAAATAATATGGACTGCTTAATTTTACTAAAATTCCAGTTAAAAGTTAATGCGCTTCAAGTGTTTCTTCGTGATGCCCATTATTTTCTAACTAAATGATGTTCATATCAATTGCACATAAAAACAGCAATATAGTCAGATTGTTTGGAATTATTTCACATTAACTTTGAACTGCCATTTAAAAACAAAAAAGGCAACCTATGTTGCCTCTTTTTACGCAATATAAATATTCAACCTTAGTGTACTGTTGTGGCTTGAATATATTGTTTGAAACTTTCACGACAGCCTTCAAATTTCATCTGAATTTCATCCTCATGTAAATTTTGATGTGCAGAGCTTGCAAAAGAAATTTGTACTGAAATTCGTGTAGGTTCATGGTCAAGTGCGTGTTTGAAGTATACATGGTCACCCAAGCTGAGAACATAATGACCACCGCCAATTACGGCCACACCATTTTCATCTTCCAAGAGTAAATCTGCGTGATTTAAATAGCCAACAACTTCCATTTTCTGCTCCTCTCGTTTTTTATTCTATGTTCATTATTCTTTATTTTTATATGCTTTGCTATATATATGATTTAGAGTTTTGTCACAAAAAGTTCCATCCAAAAAATAAAAAAACCGTTCCTTAGAACGGTTTGTAATCTGGCATTTCGGTATGCGGTGTTGCGATACATTTTTCAGTATATTTCACACGAACTTTTTCACGCGCACCTTCAATATCGGACTTAATTTCAGCCTCAGGTAAAGCATAAACATCTTCAATAATTTCTAACGCAAATGCCTTAGTCATTTCGTCTTCAACTTTATTGGCATGCTCAATCGCTTTATCTTTTTCAATGGCATTTTGACGGTCTAACATAATTGAACGTGCTGCATTACCAATACTTTTACAATAGCCATGCCATTGCTCTTCTGGTGTTAACGGTTTTTTTTCAGCACAACCCACCAGTGCAATCACAGCAGCCAAAGCGAATAACTTTTTCATTACAACCCTCCTATTCGCCCTATCATAATCAAACTTTTTCAAATGAAGAACCATTACCCACTTTAAATAGTATAAAAGCCCAAATTTGAGCTTTTATACTTAGAAAAATTAACCGCAGCTTGCTTGAACTACTTTATTGGTTTTCGGATCGACTGTTACTGTCACACGGTCTTCGCGATAATCCATAGTCACAGGCTGCCCTGGTTGTACTAAGCGTACCATCTTCGCACTGGTTTTTTGCTTAATCTGTGCTTCAGTTAAATTTGACTGACCAATCAAAGCTGTCGCTTGCTCAGCAACACATTTGCTTTGACTAGCACGGAAAAGCGCCCATTCTTCAATGATTTGACCATTCGGCAAATGGCAATAGCCTACTTCACCATTGGCCTCTTTTCGAATCTCTAATTTACCACCCTGTTCAACACAGTATGTACTGGCAGGATTAGCCATACCTAAAGTTGGCTTTTCAGTTTCATTCTTTTGCGCAGTACTACAACCCGAAATAGCAGCAACCATTAATCCAAGCATTAAGATTTTTTTCATAAAAAATATTTCTTTAAATAAAAGATCAACATAGCAAATATATTTTTAAAAAACTGTGCGAGTTTTGCAAAATTTAAGATTGCATAAAAAAGCCCATCACTTGACGGACTTTTTATTTTGAAAAGCTAGATTTTCAGGTCAATTTTAATTGACTGAGTGAATATCAAGCTCTTCATTTTTCGCTAAAACTACAGATGCTAGAATTGGAGTACCTAAAATGAACGGCATAGCAAAGATCCAAAAGACCACGGTATAGTGCGGATCAAAGAAAAACTGGATAGCAAGCGCCACTAAAATTAAAACTGAAAATAAAATCACTGCAAAGCGTATTACAAAATTGATCGGCATAAGGATCATCACTCTAAATTTAGCAAGTCCATTTACTATACACCTACTTTCATTATGGTTTAATTGATTTTAAGTATCTAGTGTCTGTTATTCATAGGTTTTCTTCATCTATCAAATAAAGAGTTTTATCAAATGTCGTATTAAACTTAAATGAGCAGCTAAAAATAAAGCCTACATGATGTAGGCTTTATTTGGCAGAAGAGCAGCTTTAGAACTTCCAATTATAGAAGACGTCGATTGCACGCTCTAATGACTGACTCGCCTCTAAGTACATACGTTTGTTCATTTGATAACGCAGAGTCAATTTATTGACTGGTGTAAAGACACCCACGCCATAACGAATATATAAGTCAGGTGTAATATAACCCGTCAGGCTGACTTGTGTGTCATCCCCTGTGCCTTGCGCATCCAGCGCTAAACCGCTTAAACCAAAAGTACGTCCAATTTGGTTAGTAAAGGCGCGTGTCCCGCCTAAACCTAAACTAATCCCTGCGGCAGCAATGGTGTTATTGACATCTGACTTAAAGCCTTCCGTTTGACTTAAACCAGTTGTACCTTCATTAATGCGGCCTGTAATTAATGCATTCAAAGCTTCTTGCTCGGAAAGCCCTGCATCGTTATAGACTTGAATATTGGGTGATGTTGCCGTACCCGTCACACGGAAACCCACCGTGCTGCCTTGTACATTTTTATTTGCATCGACATCCAGTGTTGGATTGCTCAACACACCGTTAAAACGCGCAATGGCACGGTTTAAGTCCAAACTCTGCCCATAGGCTTCAATTTTAACTTTCTGACTTACCCCAATTGCACCATTGGCACGCATTGCGGTTTCAGCACCGCGCTGCGATAGATATAAACGACCTAACAATGGAATACGACTATTAAACCCTTGGAAGACAACTTGATTACCTAGTCCGACCATCAGATCGGCACGAATGTCCCAAGGTTTGGCGCTATTTAAAATCGCCAATTGGTTTTGGCCTTCTCTGACTACGCGTACATCAGACGATACATTCACCACAGGTACAGATGCTTCAGGCATCGAAATAAGCGCACGAGGAACTTGAATTTCACCGTTTAAGGTCAACTTCCTACTCAACGGCAAAACATCCAGTGTGATTTTCGGTGTCACTAGCGCGGTAATTAATGGCGCTTGGCGAATCAGTAAATTTTCTCCATTCAACTGAAGCTGAATGCGTGGATCATTCTTCCAATCTACCGTCCCCGTAAGTGTACCCACGCCACGACCACTGTTAAAAGCACCATTGATGGTGGCTTGGTCTTGGCGTATAGCGGAATACAGCTGAATATTGGTCAAATTGACTGGAAGTGAGATCATACTAATTGAACCATCTTTCAGACGGACATCGCCTGTAAGTAGTGGTGCTTTTAGCGTTCCATTAATTTTACCTGCATACGAAAGTGTTCCGCCCATCGAACGCACATCAGCAATGAAAGGTTTAAAGACTTTGAGTTGTATCTGATCAAATGCAATTTCACCGCGCATAGGCATATTGTCCCGATACGGATCAATAACCACATTGGCATAGCCCATACCAATTTCAGGTGTTTTGACATCCAAACGGATTTGTAATCCTTCTGCGATGCTTTTGGCAACCAAAGCCACTTGTTCGTATTTTAAGGTTGAACCCATATCTTGTGGGTCATCGGCAGCTAGACCAATCACACCATCACGGGTGACTAAGCGCGCATCAATTTTTGGTTTAGATCCTTGTGCCCAAACCGCTTTAGCATGACCATTTAACTTACCTGTAATTGCTAACCCTTCAGGCATAAAGGCAGCAAAGTCGTTTAGGTCAAGGTTTTGAGTCAAGAATGAAATATTGCCACGCGTTTTACTGACACGAATCGGCTGGTCAAAACACAACTGACTTTGTTGACTCATCCAACAATGCGCGCCAATCAGCAAATCTGCTTTGGCACTGTTATAGACCACGGCTGCACTTTGGCGCTGTACCAAACGTGCGCGCAAAGAGTCAAAATCACCTTTTTGGATCTGGCCTAACCAATCATTTTGCGCATTAAAACCACCTGCCAATTGCACATAAAATTTCGACTTTTCGTTTTGTGCAGAAACTTTTAATAAATGAGCTTTGCGAATACCTGCCAGTGAAATTTCACCTTGTTGAATTTCACGATTACCACTTCTTAAACTTTCCATTTTTGCAGTCAATAATGACGGTGTTGTTTCCGATGTCGGTAATTGCCCGACAATGCGTAATTTACGCATATCAATCAGATCTTTAAAGCCAAAATTATCCACTGCTAAGTTTGCCGTAGCCCTTAAACGTGGTTGAGATTGGATATTTAAATAGCCGTAGGCACGACCACGTAAGCCCGCATAAATTTCATACAGTGCAGGCGCATTAATATTCAGTCTTAGATTTTGTGCATTACCCGTCGCTTGCACTTGGTTTTTAGCATACGCCAACAGTAGATTATTCGCTTCAAACTGTTGCGGTAAAAAGCCCTTTTCACTGGAGTTGAGCACCAAAGCTAAATTACCTGTACCACGGACTGGCTTATTGTTCAGTGTACCCGCTAGGTTTAAGCTTTCAATGTTAATGCGTTTTAAAGCATCCGACCATGTGCCTTTGGTTTTCACTACACCAGACAATTCGCCTTTAACACTAGATGCAAAATATTGCGGTTTAAAACGAATGAATGCTGCATTCACATCCCAAGTGATGCCGTGAATAAAATGCACCAAACCGCTGGCATTAATTTGACCTGCCACACCATTGTGTTTCAGCTCAGTCACTTTAATAAATTCAGGCGTTCCTGAAAGTTTTAGGTTTAATGTGCCCTGACTGGCTTCAAACTGACTGGCTTTTAAAGCACCATCGTAGTTCACTGCATAGCCTTTGAAAGCACCACCCGCTTTTTCATCATTAAACAGGAGTGCCGCAGTTGACTGACCAGTTAAGTGAACCGTTTCATTATTACCCACCAACTTTCCAGTCAGATCAATGCCTTGTAGCTGAATGATCTGTTGATTCGGTTTGGCATAACCACTTGCTTGTAGCTTTCCATTTAATAAATTAACTGGTGAAGCCTCTGCCACCATTTGCGGGTTAAAATCTTTCGCGTTTAAAGCAGCTTTCCACTTCAGTTGACGTTTCTCATCTGGCAGCTCAACCACAGCATTACCACTTAAGCTTCCCTTACCTGCTACATAACTAAAACTCGGCACATTTAAATTATTATTTTTAAAATTTAACTGCGCGAGGTAATTACCCGCAGGTAACGTCGCTTTTTCGTGTTGACTCACAACAGTGGCAACATGAATATCTTGCTGACCTTCAACCAACGCCAGTTTTACATCCCCTGAAGCACTACTTAACCAGCCGATATAAGGCACGGCGCGGTCAATATTTTTCCAAGAGACATCCATCAACATTGGCTGAACTTTGTTATTTTTCTCTGGGTTTTGGTCTAGTTTGAGATGCCATGCTTCATAACGATCAAAGTCTAGATCTGCGGTTAAGTGTAAACCTTTTTCAAGCGTGCCTTGTGATGCAATTTTTGCATCCAAACTTGGCGGTAGAAAGTCAGAAACCACTTGTGGCAGTACATCGTCTTTAGGATTGATTTTATCTAAACGACCTTGTACATCCCAAGTGACATGATCTTTCCAACTCACCACACCACCCAGATTGACCGAGCCTTTCATCAACTGAGCATTTAAGTTATCAATGTCAAGTTGATGAACCAAATCGGTATGCATCAAAGCGGTATATTGACCTTTAGGAATGTCTTTACCACTCAGATCTGTATTTAAGTCGATATTTAAACGTTCGATATCACCTGAAAATTTAGCAACGCCTTTTTCAGCATAGAGTTTGTAATCGGTCAACAGCGGTAAGTTGTAATGATTAAATTTGAGCTGACCTTGCATCGGTACATGCTTACGTACAGGGTGCAAAATGGCCCAACCCGTCAACAGTTCAGGTGTCCGCGTTGCAAAACCCGCTTGGATAGTGTCCAGTGTCCCCGTTGCGTGTACAGCAATATCATGCACATTTAAACTATCACGCAGTGCTGGTAAGTTTGCAATTGCGGTCGCTTCAAGCGGATATTTCCCTGAGAATTTCATTTTCCCAGTTGCATTACGAACTGCTAAATAGCCCATGTCCATGCGAGAGTCTTCAAACTCAAGTTCCGTCCCCGACCAGAGGGCATTATTTAAATGCACATCATAAAAATCTACTTGGGCATCGGATGCAGTCCGGATATTTAAATGATCAACATCTGCTGTATCTAAACGTAAAACAAAGGGTAATTTAATTTCGCTGAACTTAAAGGGTTCATCACTCGGTTCACCTTTGGTAATGATGCGCAAATTGCGCACATCGGCTTCACGTAGGTGAATCTCTTTATCTAAGATGGCGCGCCACCCCAAACTCACGTCAGCACGGTCAATTTTGACATCGACAGGCTTTAAGGTAACCACCACATTTTTAAGGATAATGCCTTTCCACAGATTACCGCCTTCATACTCATATTGGATAATCTGCTGACGTTGCAAAACTTGGTCGAGTAAAAACTTACTGCCTTTATCTGTAGAAAACATGACCGCAAGCGATATCACCAAGAAGATGAGCGTCAACAACAGCGTCAAAAGGACACTTCTAAGAATACGTCGCTGTTTGGCAAGCGGCGTAGGTGGTGTTGGTTCTTGCTGCTGTTCTACTTCAGCCATAGTCTTCCCAAAAAAGTGTTAAATATTATAATAATGAGCCAATAAAGAAATGCACACGTATCGGATGGCTATCATCAGAAATACCTGAAGCTACATCAATCCGAATGGGGCCTATCGGTGATGCCCAGCGCACACCAAGACCAACACTGTATTCGGTGTCATTGCTAAAATCTGTATCATAAGCATTGCCAAAATCGCTGAATACTGCTGCACGCCAGCCTTCTTTAAACTGGTAATTGTATTCCATGGAGCCGACAGCCAAGGCCTGACCACCCACTTTAAAACCATCGACCACAGGTGACAAACTTTTGTAGTCAAAACCACGAATGCCTTGGTCTCCACCCGTGAAATAACGTAAGTTATAAGGGACTTTATTAAAGTCTGAGGTAAAGATATAACCGAGATCACCACGCCCAACAAACTGGTGATTATCATTTTCACCCATGGAATAGATAAAACGCCAACCCGCATTTACAATAGCCATATCTGCATCTGAAAGTAGGCTTTCGCTTCCAAGTTCAATTTTATAAGTTTGTTTAATTCCCTTACTTGGGTTTACACGTTTATCGCTATCGATTCTAGAAATTTCATAACCCAATAAAAGCGACTCTTGCTCAGGGTCATTATTTGCAATAAATGCATCCGGCAAATCATCTACATTCGCTGAACCCTTTTGCGTCAATCGATCTAAACGGTAACGTACACCATAAGTATGTTGCCAATTTCCCATTGGGTTTTTAATAACACGATCAGCCCCGGCAACAGCAGACTCCGTGAGTAAGTTTACGCCTTGTCCGATGTCATCTCGTTCTTCACGCTCATAGCCACCTACGAGACTGATATAATCATTTAGTGGATGCTTATAGGGAATATTATAGCGACCATCAATAGCCTGTCGAATTTCTGAAAGTTCTAAGTTGGCATCAAAAGAGTGACCACGTTGATTCACAATCGCACGGCGATACTGTGTACGTAAGCGTGCACCTGAGTCACTACCATAACCAGCACCGACTTCTACACTATTTAACTGGTCCGCGTTTAAAGTGACTTTGACAGGGATCACTTTTGTTTCTCGAGCTTCAAGTTTTAAACGTTCTTCTTCACTTTTTTTGGTTTCTTGTGCGCTGCGAAGCTCTAATTGTGCTTGATTTTGCTCGGCATCATTGACACCAGCAAACTGTGCTTCACTTACCACAGACTGCGTCACTTCACGGCTTGAAACAACTTCCTGTTTTTCTTGAACCAGAACATCCTGACGAGAAAGTTGTTGGTCATCGACCAACTGCTGTAAATCAGGGGGTAACTCACGAACCCTTTCTACAGGATCAGGTCGAACAGCATCTACCAAGCTGTAGTTAAAGTAACGTGAGTTGGTCAAATTATTAGCCAAACCATTAACACGCCAAAAAGTATAATCCGCCCCAGGCTCCCAAGTCACTAAACTTTGTAAAACATCTAAATCAATAGGCAGTGGTTTACTTGGGTCGCTCATCACAAACTCAACACCGCCGAGTTTATAGCGTTCACCTGTTTCATAACGTAAGTTAATGTCTGCGGTATTTTGCGGCTGTTCAACTTTCACATCATGTAAGCGCCAGTAACTATCAAAGAAACCGTTATTGCTAGCCGCTTCATTAATTCGTGCTTTCGTCGACTCGTATAAGCCGTGGTGCAATACATCACCAACGTCTTGTTCAGGTAAGACTTTAATCACTTGGAACTGCGGTAAGTACTGACCTGCACCACTAAACTCGATGTTTTGTTCTTCAATCCGCACAGGGGTATTCGGTACCACTTGAATGCGCACACGGTTACTGCTGGTTTTTTCAAACTTAAACTCAGCATTATAAAAACCGACAGCTTGTGCGGCTTGGTTGGAAAGTGAACGCAACTGTGGCAATGCCGAAGGAAAGTCTTCAAAAGACTCTTCGGTAAAGCTAGAAACTTTGCCTTTAATATTTTCTTTTAAATTAACCAAAGCGGCCTGATACGCTTTATCGGATATTTCACCTTCATATTTCGCATTGATGATTTCGACATCCGCACTGATCCGCGGCACCTTTGCAGTATCTAATTCTCTTGGTGGTCGAATTTTATAAAGCATGCGTTTAAAGAAATTAGGTTCTTTGGCAATTTGCTCTTCAGCACTCATGCCAAAATCTAAAGTATTGCCTTCCGTGTTGGCTTCTACTGAAATTTTACTATCTGCTTGAATGCTTTGCATCAGTTGATCAACATTGACTGGAGCTTGATTAATTTCCGCCATTTCCTGCTGAGTTGCATCACTCACCACCAACTCTGTCGTTTGACCACTTCGGTAAGCTTGAGCTTCTGCTTTCGCTTGCTCAGCCACCTGATAAATATCATTGGCCATGCCTTGTTCAACTTGTACAGTTGGCAAGTCCTCAAGATCATCAAACTCAATCGGTGCAAATTCAGGTAAATTTTTTAAAGCCGTCTGTTGCTGTTGCAACATTTGCATACTGTCTGGAACCGTGGGCTGAACTACAGAATTTTCAACTTTTTTTAATTCGTCCGCACTGCCCATACCTTGGCGAATCGCTTCTTTTTTAATGTCTTCAGTGAGTTGCGTAGAAGTTTGTGGCTCGACTTGTGCATTACTTGGTTCAATCGCAACGGGCGTTTCAGCCAAAGTAGCTTGTGACAAAAGCGTTAAAAAGATACTCAGACACAAATATTTATTGTTATGATGCCACGGTATGAAAGAATTCATACTCAATGAAAGAGTCGACTTTTTAAATTGTGTTTTGGCAAGCATATAAAACTCTAAATTTATTTAATCGTTATGGATTTGCTCTAATGAATTGTCACAAAAGAACTGAAATCTATTGATTATTTTAACCAGTTTCAGGTTTTAAATATCTTACATGATTTTATTGAACGTTTGAGCAATTAGTCACATTTCTTAATAAAACTTAATGCAGTGCAAAAAGCATGAAAAACAATGAACATCTATTAAGTACCCGTCGTTTTCTTCCCATGTTTATTACCCAATTTTTTGGTGCTTTAAACGACAATGTCTATAAACAAGCTTTGCTTTTAGTCATTACTTATGGATGGATTAACCAACAAGCTGCGGATGTCAGTACCTTAAATAATTTAGCCGCGTTGTTATTTATTTTGCCTTACTTCATATTTTCTGCAACCGCAGGACAAATTGCCGATAAATTTGAGCGTTCACAACTTATTCGTGGCATCAAAGTTCTAGAAATTGTCATTATGCTCATCGGTTCCGCGGGTTTCTTATTAGGCAATTTATGGCTACTGCTCTTGGCTCTATTTATGATGGGCACACACTCCACCTTCTTTGGCCCCATTAAATACGCCATTTTACCTGAGATTCTCAAGCCAAATGAACTCATGTCAGGTAATGCACTATTTCAGTCGGGCACATCCATTGCTATTTTAATCGGGATGATTTTGGGTGGCGCAGTCATTTCGGTTTCTCAGGGCAATCTTATTTGGATCAGCCTGACTGTCGTCATCATTGCCGTTTTGGGTTATCTCTCCAGTCGATTTATCTTAAAACAGCAAGTCAGCTCACCCGACTTAAAAATTGATTGGAATTTCTTTAGAACCAGTTTTCAAACACTCAAATATGCCAAAAGCCTCCCCCTCATCTTTATGATTTTACTGGGGAATTCATGGTATTGGTTTTACGGTGCAACTTATCTCACCCAAATTCCACAGTTGACTCAACAAAACTTACATGCATCAGAAAATGTCGTCAGTCTTTTACTCACGTTCTTTTCTGTCGGGATTGGAGTCGGCTCACTGCTGTGTCGTAGAATCGGTGGCTCTGAAGTGAATATTAAAATGGTGCCTATCGGTGCGGTTGGGCTCACCCTATTCGCTTTTTACTTGGCTTTGAGTCTGGCTTTTGTACCTGAACGTACAGGCGTGATGATGAATGTCGCGGATATGTTTAACCACGGTGCAATTTACTACCATGTCATGCTTGCGGTGACCTTGCTCGGTATCAGTGGCGGTTTTTATATTGTGCCGCTATACGCCATGATGCAAGCCTATTCACCACGTTCACATCGTGCACGTGTTGTTGCAGCAAACAACATATTAAACGCGGTGTTTATGGTGTCTTCTGCTGTATTTTCGATTATCATTTTAAGTGTTTTGAAGATTGATATTAAAATACTTTTCAGCATTACTGCTGTACTGAGTGCGGGCTTTACGCTGTGGTTGTTATATCGACTCAAACCCATGCTAAAAACTGTACAACCTGAGTTAGAGGACTAAAGTTATGCGTCATTACACTGGCATCGATAAATTTATCAATTCTTTTGATCAAGCCCTGCGTAGCTTAGTTCCGGGCACGACGTCTGCTCAACGTGAAAACCCAGGCAAGGCGGTAGAAACCCAACTCGCAGTGAGTGAAGCACGTCATGTTGCAGGTTTAATGCGGGTCAACCATAGTGGCGAAGTGTGTGCGCAAGCGCTTTATCATGGGCAAGCTTTAACGGCAAAACTGCCAAATGTACGCCGCGAAATGGAACAAGCTGCAATTGAAGAACAAGACCATCTTGCATGGTGTGAAGACCGCTTAAAAGAGCTAGACAGCCATACCAGTCTGCTTAATCCTATTTGGTACGGTTTATCCTTTGGTATGGGTGCAATCGCAGGCATTGCAGGCGATAAATATAGCTTAGGTTTTGTTGCAGAAACTGAACGCCAAGTGAGCCTGCACTTACAACATCACATCAGCCAACTCCCTGCTCAAGATGACCGTTCACGTAATATTCTTGTGCAAATGAATGAAGATGAATTACACCATCGTGATACAGCACTGAATGCTGGCGGTGTCGATTTACCGATTCCTGTCAAAATCACCATGACAGCTATTTCAAAACTCATGACCAAGACCAGTTATTTTATTTAAACCACAATGGTTTGAACCCAATAAAAAAGCAGTGGTTATGCCACTGCTTTTTTATTGACTTAATGCTGAGTTATTCCACAACGATCGGCAGTAATAAAGTATTACCTACTTGCTTTAAATTCGCCGTATATTTTGACGCTAAGGATGGATTGGATGGATAGCTTTTCCCATTGTACTTCAGTATGACTTGGCCTAAACCACGCGTATAAACCGACAAGTCACGCCAACCTTGGGTTTGGGTACTTAAGGCATAAATCGGTGTAGATGACACAGTCATTTTGCTATGCGGTTGAAAACTTCCATTTTCAAGACCTTTAAAGACCAACAACGTACAGCCACCTGAACCACACCATTCCATCCCACTTAATAGCACCACGGCGTCATCGATACCATCTTGGTTTAAGTCATATAAGCGAGTTTGATAATCTGATTGATCTTGGGTATAGGCCTGTACAGCTAGTTTTAGCCCTTGTTTTTCAGTCGTTTGAGATACACTCGTTGTATCCATAGCAGTTGTAGTTGTCGTTGTCATTTTGGACGGGGTTGAATGACAGGCCGCTAGAAACACTGCTAAAGAAAGAGCACTCAAAATTTGTATTTTCATGAAAATAGCTCGCTACGAATTATATTTTATAAGTATGTTAAGCCAGTTCAAGTGCCAATCACACTTCGATATGTTACTTGGCTTCCAAGCAGCTCACTGTTGGAAATGCATGCTTCGGATGCTGAAATGCAGCATCCTTCCACACATCGAACATTGGAATTTTAACGTCTAGCGCCAAAGGCAATTTTTTGGGATTGAACTGCATATGTTCTAAGTTTTCACCCCATGCAATCAAATCGACATCCAGTGAAATCTGATGTGATGGACGGACACGCCCAGATGCTGCTTCCATATTTTTCAGCAATACCGAAATATCGCCAACAGACAAAGATGATTTAAGCAAACAGGCTGCATTCCAATAATCTGCCCCAACTCCATCACGGCATGGAATTAAATAAATGTTCGAAAATTGCAGTTGCCCAATTTTAGCAAGTTGCTCAGAGGCATATAAAAAATGTTGCTTTGGATTATTATTACTCGCCAGAGCTAGGGCGAAAATCGTTTCGGTGGCGTTCAAGACGAATTCCTACAGAATTTGCTTGCGCGATAATGGCAGGCTTACGGATGGTAATATTAATCGATTCAATCGCATGAAAGGTAGAAAAAAGTGCGTTGATGACCAATTTTGCCGCATGTTCAATCAGTTCAGGCTTAGCATCCTGAATGACCTTTGCTGCAATTTCACAAATTTCAGCATAATTTAAGGTATGGTCTAAGTCATCTGAGTTTGAAGCTTGTTCCAAATCTGTTTGAATAATCATATCCAACATTAAAGGCTGAATAATCTGACGTTCCCAGTTAAAGCAGCCAACCACTGTTTCAACCTTTAAGCCTTCAATGATAATTGCGTCCACATTATTACCTTTAACAGATTTTGACATTTTAATCCCTGACTTACGAAACTATGTTTTTCATCCCCTAAACAGGAAAGCATTTTTCAGTCCCTCTTTTAAAAGAAGGACTGAAAGGGATTTTTTGGTGAGTGTGCTTCAAAAGAACTTAGTTTTTTAACAACACATTTGGATCCATAGTTTGCACCATTTGCAAACGCTGGTCAGCATAGATGTCGGTATACGGTGCAAGGATGCGCATGAAACGATCGAAATACAGCATCTGTTTAAATAACAATGCAAAATCACGCGGGAAGCGAATACCGTGACGCTCGCCCACTACGACCATATCCATCATGATGTCATTCAAATCTGCTGGGTTTGAACTCAGCAATTCTTGCGGATCTGCCAATAACACACCACTGAATAAACGCTCAAGATCGGCAGCCAAAACTTGTGTATCAATCTGTACCGCGGTCATGCCCATTTTCAGCATGTTTTCCGCCATGAGTACATAATCCGTTTTTTGTAAGGCATCCATAAAGGCGATACAAGCTGTCCACACTTCAGGTTTCAACTGCCCCACAATTCCAAAGTCAATAAAACCCACACGACCATCATCAAGCAACATTAGGTTTCCAGCATGTAAGTCAGCATGGAAGCTATTACACATCATCAAACTACCAAACCATGTATTCATGGCGGTAATCAGGACTTGGGATGGATCTTTACAGCGCTGTTTCACCACATTGAAATCGGTTAATGGCACACCGTAAAGACGCTGCATGGTGAGTACACGGCGAGTCGAATATTGGTGATAGACCTTAGGTGCCATCGCCTTATGGTTTTGCGTGATATTGAGATAGTTCACAAAGTCATCCAGATTACTGGCTTCTTCAATAAAATCGACTTCTCGAACCATGCGGGTTTTGATTTCTTCTACAATGTCTGCAAGAGATGCAAATTTGACTTTAGGCACTGCTTTTTCTAAAACCTTGGTAGCCCAGTGCAGAACATTTAAGTCGGTATAGAGAATGGTTTCTACACCTGGCTTTTGTACTTTAATCACTACATCTTCACCCGTCACCAGCTTCGCGGCATGAACTTGCGCAATAGACGCTGAAGCTAACGGCGTTTCATCAATCGATGCAAAAATCTCAGACAGGTTTCGACCTTCAAACTCAGACGCTAAAACCCCTTGTACATAACTAAATGGTAAAGATGGGGTTTGGTCTAAACAGCCTTGAAACTCTTCAACATATTCACGTGGAAAAAGTGAAGGTGTACTCGCAATAAACTGACCCAACTTGATATAGGTTGAACCCAGAGACTCAAAGGTTTCACGCATCAGTTTGGCATTACTTGGTTTTTCAGTGGCGTACTTAATACCCGCACGTGCTGCAATGACTGCTGTTTCCCCAACACGGGCAACAGAACGCAGTCCATCTAAAAAGATATTGTTTTTCATAATATCGGTCAAAAATAAATTGTATTGAGTGTATCAAAGAATGAAAAAATTGCAGGCTTATCTTGCCTGACAAACTGGACAATCTGTATCTTTTTCGAAAGCAAGCAAACGTTGTTTCATACTTAGACCATCCCAAAGCAACAGGCGTTGTTTAAGTGCGGTTACATTTAAACCCAAATATAAGAGTGCATGGTGCGCTTGAAGACTGGCCAACACGTTTGGCGTGGTGGCGAGAACTCCCGAATCTGCACAGCGTAGGCTTTCACTCGCATGTTCTTCTTTCGGGAACAGACATTCATAGCAAGCGGACTCACCTTCCACCATAAACAGCTGCCCTTGAAAACCAATGGCAGATGCACTGATGAGTGGAACATTGGCTGCTTTACACTGCTGATTGACCAAATACCGTGTCGTAAAATTATCACAACCATCAAGAACTAAATCTTGACCTAAAATTAAGCTAGATGCATTGGCTGTATCAAGTTTTACGGCATGTGCATGGACTTGAATATAGGGATTAATCTGCTTTAAACGCTGGGCTAAAACCTCTGCTTTATAAAAACCGACATTGTTTTCTACATAGGCAATCTGTCTTTGGAGATTGCTCACTTCGATGGTATCAGCATCAATCAAGGTGATTTTCCCTACGCCAGCACGTGCCAATAACTCCGCAGTCATACAACCAATGCCGCCACAGCCAATAATGAGTACATTGGCCAACTTGAGTTTTTCTTGTGCCTCTATATCCCAACCGTCCAATAAAATCTGACGACTATAGAGGTGCATTTCAGCATTACTGAGTTCTAGACTTTCATCTAACTCGTCCATGATTCAGCCTTTTGCTAAAGAAAATGTTGATGGCGAATTATACCCATGAAACCAACGTTAGCTATGCACAAATTCAATAAATGCTATGTGCTTTAGATAGCTCAACTTTTTCATTTTTAAGTAATGGAGATTGAATCATAATAGTTGCCTAGTTAAATTTTCTTAGGCTATTTACACCTCTAGCTATATTTCGAGCAGCATTCCACAAGCCACATACCACTATAAATGGTTAAAAGAAAAAGCCAGCCTATTTAAAACTGACTGGCTTTAGCTTTAAGACCCTTTTATTTTTAAATTAAATGGCAGCTTGTAAAGTTTGCATCTTTGCCACTTCTTGCTGTTTCAGCAAATTACGTTGAATTTTTCCACTCGACGTTTTTGGCAAGCTTTCAACAAACTCAATTTCTTTCGGATACGCATGTTTAGATAAACGTGAACGCACATAGGCTTGGAGTTTGCTATCCAACTCTTTAGAGGCTTTGTGCTGTGGCTTTAGCACCACAAAAGCTTTCACCACTTCAGTGCGCTCTGGATCAGGCTTACCAATCACAGCTGACTCGAGTACTTCCACACACTCAAGCAAAGTACTTTCGACATCAAAAGGTCCAACTCGATAGCCTGACGTTGTAATGACATCGTCAGCACGTCCAACGAAGTCAATACCGCCAATTTCATTGAGCTTGACCGTATCACCAGTTAAATAATACTGTCCTACAAAGGATTTACGATTATTGCCACCATACCCTTTAAACCATGTCAGGGGTGACTGGCTAAAGTCTATCGCCAGCGTTCCAATTTCACCGCACTTCACTTCTTGGTGGTTCGCATCAAGTACAGCAAAGCGGTGTCCGGGGTTGGCAAAGCCTGCCGACCCGACTTTTTTCTCATGCTCCAGTGCATGATGGTTGGCAATCACCATGCCCAACTCAGTTTGTCCATATTGGTCATAAATGTTGACATTCAGATCATTATTGAACCAATGAATCACTTCTGGGGTCAAAGGCTCACCCGCACTACTAACAGCACGTAGGTGGGTTTTAATGGAAGGATCAAACTTTTCTTTAAAACCAAAGAACATCCGAAAAGCTGTAGGCGAACCCGTTAAGTTACTGACGCGATACTTTTTAATGACTTCAACTGCATGATCAACACTAAATGTACGCTCATCCATAATGATGCTATGCCCCAAGCTGAGCGGGCCAGTAATGCCGTAGTACAACCCATAAGCCCAGCCCGGATCGGCTAAGTTCCAGAAAGAATCGTCTTCTCTTAAATCGACTGCATGTTGCATATAACCCTTAAAAGCCAAAACCGCTTTTAAGGGGACAGGTACTGATTTGGCCAAACCCGTGGTGCCTGAGGTAAACATCATCAGGAAATCATCATCAAAGCTACGCAAAACAGCTTCACATTGATCGGACTGTTGTTTTGCTTCCTGCCAAAAATCAGCTTCATTGCTAGCTAAGTTTGTTCCCGCATTCACTGTAAGAATATGTTTGACTTCAACGTGATTTAGCTTTGGACGTTGCTCTGCATTGGTCACAATCAATTTAGTGTTTGCAGTTAAAACTCGATGTTCAATCGCCTTCGACTCAAAAGCAGTAAACAAAGGCTGATAAATCGCACCAATCCGCCATGTTGCTAAAATCGTAATCAGCAGTTCAGGCGTACGCGGTAACAGCCCTGCGATACAGTCACCTACTTGAATGCCAATACTTTTAAAATAATTTGCCAACTGAGCTGAGGCAACATCAAGCTGTTCAAAACTCCATTGCTCTGACTCGCCATTTTTTCCTTCCCAAATGAGTGCTGTTTTTTGCTGCCCTACATAGCGCTGACAGCACTCAATATAAGCATTCACTGCATTGGGTTGGCCGACCAATTGTTCTTGAATCAGTTGTTCATAGTTAAATTCTTGATGGGCTTGTTCTAATGTCTTCATCACGACAACCTCGCATTATCCATTTTTTAAGGCCAAATCCACTTTGGCCGTCCATGTTCTTTATCGTTTTAAGCGTTGAACTGACCTCATTGTCAGTCCTATATTATTGAAAATCTAGAGCAGCTTAGCTGCTCGACTTAATAATGGTAAATAACTGCTGCACCTAGATAACCATGTTTTAAATGCACCTACAATTTCCAAATCCCTCAATGAAAATGCAGGCTTTGAACATCGACCAAGGTCTAAAACTGAGTAGACTTAAACCTTGGTAACTTCACGTGCAATGACAAGACGCTGGATATCAGACGCCCCTTCATAAATCTGGCTCACACGGACGTCCCGATAAATTCGTTCAACTGGAAAATCTGAGACATAGCCATAACCACCATGAATTTGAATAGCATCAGAACAAACACGCTCCGCCATAGTTGAGGCAAACAGTTTGGCCATAGAAGCTTCTTTTAAACATGGCAAACCTGCATCCTTCAAAGCGGCTGCATGGAAAATTAACTGACGTGCCGCTTCAATTTGCGTCGCCATATCGGCTAAACGAAAAGCAACTGCCTGATGATGTACAATTTCAACACCGAAGGCTTTGCGTTCATTGGCATATTCAACTGCTGCATCTAAAGCGGCACGAGCCATACCCACTGATTGCGCTGCAATACCAATACGTCCCGACTCCAAATTCGAAAGCGCAATTTTGTAGCCCTCACCTTCCGCGCCTAGCAAATGATCTGCTGGAATTCGGCAGTTCTCCAAAACAATGGTTGCCGTATCCGAACAGTGCTGCCCCATCTTTTCTTCTATACGAGAGACAATATAGCCTTCGGTATCGGTTGGGACTAAAAAGCAAGAAATACCTTTCTTCCCCGCAGCTTTGTCTGTGACTGCAAAAACCAAAGCGACTTGCGCATGCTTTCCTGTGGTAATGAATTGCTTGGTTCCATTCAGCACCCACTCATCGCCCTCACGAACGGCCTTACATTCCAACGCACCTGCATCTGAGCCTGCTTGTGGTTCAGTGAGACAAAAACAACCCAACCACTCACCTGTGGCAAGCTTGCTTAAATATTTCTGCTTTTGAGCATCAGTTCCGTAGCGCTGGGTAATACCGCACGGCAGTGAGTTTTGCACACTGACAATGGTCGAAATCGCACCATCACCTGCTGCAATTTCCTCAAGTGCCACCACCAGTGAAATATAATCTAAACCCGCACCACCCCACTCAGGTGAAACAGTCATACCCAAAGCACCCAACTCACCTAGCTCTTTAAGTTCTTGCGCAGGAAACTGCGCTGTTTTATCACGTGCAGCCGCGGTTGGCTTCAGTTTTTCCTGCGAATAACTACGCAACATATCCTGAACCATTTTTTGTTCTTCATTTAAAAGCATGGAGTATCCCTTCTCTGTTCAGGTTATTAAATTTAATAAATATTTGATACACGGCGACCCATTCGCAACCTGAAAGCCTTTCAAAAGATAATGTTTCTGCGAGAAAGTAGTCTGTAAATTTAATAAAACAGGTTTTGCGAATGAAGATGGTTTTGCCTACTTTTTCCGAAAGAAAAGTAGGTCGAACCGAGGGTTATAAGAAGCCTTTACTTATCGACGCAAAGGCTCTGTCATAAACTCAAAGATCACAAGTCAAAATAAATTATTTAGGCTGCATACGAATCGCGCCATCTAAACGAATCACTTCACCATTCAAATAACTATTTTCAAAAATATGGCCTACCAGCTGAGCAAACTCCTGCGGTTTTGCCAAACGCTTCGGAAATGGCACCATTTCACCTAGCGCATCTTGTACATTTTGCGGCATCGCCTTCAACATTGGCGTTTCCATAATGCCTGGAGCAATGGCCATCACTCGAATTTTTTCACGTGCTAGCTCGCGTGCCAGCGGCAAAGTCATTGAGACAACCGCGCCTTTCGATGCCGCATAAGCGGTCTGGCCAATTTGTCCGTCATAGGCTGCAACCGAAGCTGTATTCACAATCACTCCGCGTTCTTCTTCACCAGCTTGAAGTTCATATTTCGCGATTAACTGCGCAGCAAAACGCAGCATATTAAAAGTACCTGAGACATTGATGTTTAATACTTTTTGGAATAACGCCAGCTCATGAATACCATCACGACCCAACACTTTGGATGAAGGTGCTACACCCGCACAGTTTACCAAACCATTCAACTGTGCATATTCCGCCTCGACTTCTTGGAAGAAACTTTGCGCAGCTTGCTCATCAGTAACATCGAGGCTTTTAAACTGAGAATTTTCACCCAACTCACGCTGTAGCTCTTCACCTAAAGCTTGGTTCATATCCACCAAAATGACTTTCGCACCTTGCTCAATCAAATGACGTGCTGTTGCTGCGCCTAAACCCGATGCTCCACCCGTGACGACAAAAACCTTCCCTTGAATCTTCATTTATTTTTCCTTGTATGATTGAATGCTACGACTTAAGAAGAAATGTAAACACAGAAGCACTTGAGTACAATTTCCAAATATTGCATCTTCCATGATGGTTTTGGACAATGCACAATAAAAATATGGAAGCCACTATGACTGCATCGGAACATGCAAATGCCCAGAAAGATTCCATTTCAATTGCTTTGGTACACGAAGCATTGTTTGAAGCAGAAAAGCAGGGATACGCAGTTGCAGATATTTTGAAAAATGCAGGTATCAATAGCGAATTGTTAAGTGCGACAAAAGCACGGGTCTCAGTTAATCAATATGCACAGCTCTGGACTGAACTGGCCAATGTCATGAATGATGAGTTTTTTGGAATGGATCGCCATGCTATGCGCCGTGGCAGTTTTCAGTTTTTATCTAAATCACTATTACACACCACCCAGCTCGACCAAGCCATTCAGCATATTTTGCAGTTTATGAATCTGGTACTAGATGACTTTAGCAGTCAACTCATGGTGCAAGAGCATTATGCCTATATTGTGATTTATGAACGGCAACAGCCCAAGCGAATGTTTAGTTACGCAACTTACATCATGCTGATTCATGCGCTTATGTGTTGGCTAGTAGGTCAACGGGTGATTTTGAATCAAATTCAACTCAAATGTGATGCGCCTACAGATGACATCGACTACAAAGTTCGTTTTTGTGAAAATATCCAGTATCAAATGGCTGAAAACTATATTCAGTTCGATGCCAATTATTTAAAAATGCCAATAAAACAGGACAGTAAATCGTGGTATCAATTTATTCAGCAAACCCCACATATTTTACTGACCCGTTATAAAAATCCACATTCAACCAGTGCCCAAATTCGTCGCTACTTAATGCAAGAGCCACCTATACAATGGCTTGAACTGTCTGAAATTGCCCATCATTTCAATATGTCTGAGGCGACTATTCAGCGGCGACTGAAAAGCGAAGGTTTCAGTTATCAGCAACTGAAAAATGATATACGCCGTGATATGGCGATTGAGCTGCTCAGTGACAGCCAAGTATCATTACAAGACATTAGCACTGAACTCAATTTTCATGATCCAAGTGCGTTCCACCGTGCTTTTAAAAAGTGGACTGGGGTCAGTCCCGGTGCTTATCGTCAAAATAAGGACGCTTAACTGAGGTCGATTGGTATAAGCAACTACGAGATACTCTTACTCTTTCTACATCACAAATCACTAGCCAATAAAATTCTCTCGTTCAAGTAAAACCGTAACATTCTATTGTTCTGATTTGGGTTTTTATTTGCCAAATGAAATGTCAACAGAGCTTATAAATTAAATTGTTTTTTGATGCTCATTCATCGGAAAATCAGGGTGCTGTCGCACTTTGTCACTGACTTCAAAAAATTAACTGCCATAGTGATCTCGTCATATTGTTCTTGACACAATGTTGAATAAAAACATCATGGAGGGAAAACATAAGTAGCCAATTAAATAAAAACTTAATGAAAAATATCGGATGGTTATCATTATTAGTGTGCAGTCAGCCAGTAATAGCCGACTCATACGTTTATGTGACCAATACCACCTCTGAAACAGTCTCCGTCAATATTAATCATCACGGTACACGCACCCTAACTCAAGGGAGTCAATGGGCTCAAGAAGCCACTCAAATTGCCCCTTATGAAACCAAACGTGTACTGCGTTATAACCGTTATACTGGGCTAAAGTCAGGCCAAACCTATAATTTTGATACCGTAATTACAGGCGGTGGTTCAAGCGTCACCCTGAAACAATCTATGACTGGCACTTGGTCTGGAAGTAATATTAAACATTCTGCATCTGGCAGTGATTTCTCTGCACCATGGTTCAACGACCGTAACATTCAGCGTTTCAACACCAATTATGCAGGAAAAACGGCGCAGACTGCTTTTAAAGCTGAATACACTGGTGGTTATGACGACTTCCACTACACCATCCATCAAAATACCGTGCCAGAACCTGTTGCCAGCAGTGCCGATGAGTTTAAAGTTTTAACCTACAATATTTATGCCCTTCCTTTAGTGGCAAGTAAAATTGATGAACGCTTAGAACAACTACCACAAAACCTAAAAGGCTACGACGCGATTTTATTCCAAGAGACCTTTGCTTCTGGTCGTACCGCCCTGTTGGCCAAATTAGCTCAGGAATATCCATACCAAACCTATATTCCAATCGGTTCAGGCTACAACATTTATGACAGCGGTATATTGGTTGCCAGTCGCCACCCGATTGTACAAACGGATCATTTTATTTACCCAAGCTGTACAGGGATTGACTGTTTTGCCGATAAAGGCGTGATTTATGCTGAAATTCTCAAGAATGGCAAAGCCTATCATGTGACCTCCACGCATACCGCATCGTTTGATACCGACGCGGCACGTGATATGCGCCAGCAACAATTTAAGCAAATCCGCGCTTTGGTCGATAAGCAAAATATTCCATCATTTGATGCAGTGCTCATGGGCGGTGACTTTAATGTCAACAAACTCCTGTGGCCTCAAGATTATGCGCAAATGCAAATTAACTTGAATGGTACAGTACCAGTCAGCACAGGATATACCGAATCGACCTTCGATCCACGTGTGAATAAACTCGCAGGTGCAGGACTTACGGGTGGCTCTACCGTAGAGTATTTAGACTACGTGGTGTCATCCAATAACCACCGTCAGCCTATGCAAGCACGTAATGATGTCCGCATTCTTCGCTCGGCTGTCGACCCCGTATTTATGACTTGGGACTTATCTGACCACTTCCCAGTAATGGGTCAATTCCAATACAACCCATAAGGAAGAACAATGAAGCGCTTTGGGCTTATCGCTTTGGTGCTGAGTGTATTGGTGATCGGTGTGGTGATATGGTTGGGCCTTGGCTCATCATATGCCACATCGGGTCAAACTCAGGCATCCTCACCGTCCCTTACAGAGACTGCTCAACCCAGCAGTTTGCAAGAGAAGCTTGCCGCTGCAAACAATGACGAGTCAAAAATGCAGCAACAACAGCAACAAGAATCCATCCAACAAATCATTCAACATTTTCAAAAAAATCCGGGCAATATCACACAATTCTTAAACCAGTTACAGCAAAACTGCCCTGATACCAACTGTCAGGCGTTATTAAAACAGGTACTGGCCGAATATCCAGATCAACAGTTTGCCCAGACTTTAAAACAATTGATAGAACGCCTACCACTGTACGAAAAAGAAATGCAAGCTAAAACCATGTCCACACAAATGACACCGCAACAGCGTTATCAGGAGATTTGGAACTTACGCGAACAGACTTTAGGTAAGCAAGAAACACAACTCGGCTTTGCTGAAGAAAAAGAGTTTGCCAGCTATCAGTTTGCTTATGGTGAGCTCTTGAGCCGCGCACTACACATGACCTTACAACAACGGCTGAGTGAACTTTCACAACTACAGCAACAATATAAAAACCCGAGCAAAAATATTGATGGTCAAAGTGGTAGTTATGATAAAGCCCTTAAATTGGCTTTAATTGGCGTCACCGACCCAATACAGCAACAAGAAATTACCCAACAAATTCGTAACAGTTACTTTTCAGGCAAAGAAGCGGCGCAGTTGGCTGAACGCGAACAACAAGTCGCTCGACAACAACAACAGATCGCCAGTTATCAATCTGAACTTGCTGCTCTCAACCAAGAAATGAACCAGCAAAAACAAAACTTAGCTGAAAGTGCATGGCAGCAGCAATATCAACTCCGTCTAGAACAACTGAGGCAAAAGCACTTTAACTAGTGGCTTAAACATTCATCATTCTCCACATCAAACAAAGACAGCTAAAGCAAGGTGATATACCTCATGTTGCTTTAGCATGTCCTTATAAATTGCAATTCTACAATGTTTTGAGTTCGCATCAGTGATGCGTAAAATAAAGACTATTGCAACGATAATATTAATAAAGTTATTATAATTTAATACCTTAAGAAAAAATAAAAGAACTTTTTTATTAAAACTCCACGATATTTCACATGGAATGCTTCTTTTTAACCTATACACGTTCATTAGATCAGTAGTGTGAAATGCAAATAGACACTCAATTTAATAAATTAAAGCTTTTCATTTACTTAACAAATCCATCTTTCATTTATCGGAATCTATTTGCAAAAAGTTCCAAAATGGATTATTTTTCAACCAATTTTAAAGCATTCTTTAATGCTTATTTTCCGGCTGTACTCCCCCTGTTTAATCACCTTATTTCTTTTAAAGGTTATGACATGCTTAAAATGATTGATGTTCTCGATCAACGTCTGGTGCAAAACTTTACTCAAGCTTTGCAGTCTCCTACCCCACAATTTGAAGAGCAATTGGATCAAGGTATTCTCAATGCATCAGACCTTGAATTAAATCATGCTGTTACTGCATTTTTTAATGAAGTTAATGCGATTGAAGCTGCTCAAGCGTTGGATATTAGCGCTGACCGTATTCAAGCCCTACAGTTAGGTGCATCGTTTAAAGATGAACAATATCTAGCTGATCTAAAGAAAATTGTGACACTTTGTCTTGCACTTGAAACTGATGCTTTAGAGCAAGTTGAAGTGTTTGACAGCTTACAAGACTATCCTATGTAAGCTTGCAAGCCCTTAAAAAAGCGACTATTACAGTCGCTTTTTTACATTCAAAATGAATGATTTAGTTATGCAATCTTCATATAAGAAGAAATTATTCTATGCTTTTTAAAGTTATTCTAAGAGGTGGTCCCACATGTTTGAACAACTAAAAGCTTATTTATAAGTGATACTCTGCTCTAGTTAAGCTACCTTATTTTGTTGTGGTAGCTGGTCATAGTAAAACTCATCTGGAGTCATTTTGTCCAGACTCGAATGAGGTCGTTTCAAATTATAAAATTCAAAATATGCGTTTAATTGCTTCTTCGCATCCAAAACATTGCTGTAGGCTTTGAGATACACCTCTTCATATTTAACGCTCCGCCATAATCGTTCAACCATCACATTATCAACCCATCGACCTTTACCATCCATACTGATTTGAATGCCATTTGATTTCAATACATCAATAAATGCATCACTGGTAAACTGACTGCCTTGGTCTGTATTAAATATTTCAGGTCGACCATATTTTTCAATAGCTTCATTTAATGTTTCTATGCAAAATGTAACCTCCATACTAATCGATACTCTATGCGCAAGTACCTTGCGGCTATGCCAATCAATCACAGCACATAAATAAACAAAGCCTTTTGCCATAGGGATATACGTTATATCCGTAGACCACACTTGATTACTGCGCTGAATAGCCAATCCTTTGAGCAGATATGGATATTTGCGGTGAGCTTGATTAGCCTGGCTTAAATTTGGTTTGCAATATAACGCATTAATGCCCATTTTCTTCATTAAAGTACGTGTATGACGTCGTCCTATATGATGTCCTTGACGATTCAACAAATCACGCATCATACGGCTACCTGCAAAAGGGTATTGCATATGTAACTCATCCATACACCGCATCAGCTTCAGATCTGATGTACTCACAGGTTTTGGGCGATAGTAATAACAACCACGGGAGACTTTCAGCAGCTGAGCTTGCTTAGATACTGAAATCTGAAGTGAGTCATCGATTAACTTTTGTGGTTGAAGCGGCCCAGTTTCTTCAACACACCTTCTAAAAAATCAATTTCTAATGCCTGCTCACCGATTTTTGCATGTAGTTTTTTTAGATCGATGGGTGGTTCTGTTGGAGCTTTTGATTGATCGAAAGCTTGCGAGGAAGCTGAAATCAGTTGATTTTTCCAGTCGATAATTTGGTTTTGATGAACATCAAATTCAGCACTCAATTCAGCAAGTGTTTTTTCTGCTTTAATCGCAGCAAGTGCTACCTTAGCTTTAAAATCATTTGAATGATTTCTTCTTGGTCTACGTGCCATAAAATACTCCATATATTGATGTTTATAACATCATTTGGGGAGCAAAATATCACTTATAAGTGTTGTTCAAATTTCCTGATCCACCTCTCTATACTCCAAAAACCACACAAAGTTCAATCAAGTTATTAAAATTCAGATACTTAAATCAAGATTATCTACTTATTTCAATTTAATATTTTGTTATCCATTTTTCTTTTTTTATTTTTCGCATACATAAGGTTAAAAGAACTCACAAATGAACTTATTTAAATGATGCAACATGAAAAACTTTAAACTACTGAGCACTTCACTGATTTTAGGTCTGATCGGCTCGTATGCCAATGCCGCTATTCCAAACACACTTAAACTCGATTATGCCTACTACGCACCAACCAGTCTTGTGGTGAAAGAGCAGAAATTGTTAGAAAAAGCCTTACCTAAAACTGAAATTAAATGGGTATTTAGCCAAGGCAGTAACCGTTCACTGGAATTTTTAAATAGCGGCAGTGTCGATTTTGCTTCAACCGCTGGACTTGCAGCCGTACTCAGTCGTGCCAACGGCAGTCCAATCAATACCGTTTATATCCAGAGCCAACCTGAATGGACTGCTTTGGTGGTTGCTAAAAACTCCCAAATTAAAAGCCTAAAAGACTTAAAAGGAAAAAAAATTGCCGCAACCAAAGGCACAGATCCATTTCTATTTACCTTACAAGCGCTGGATACAGTGGGTCTAAATAAACGTGATGTACAACTGGTTCATTTACAACATCCAGATGGCAAAACAGCTTTAGAACGTGGTTAAGTCGATGCTTGGGCAGGCTTAGATCCCTTGATGGCATCGGCACAAGTGCAGTCTGGCGCAAAACTGTTGTATCGAAATATTGGGTTTAACATTTATAGCGTGCTCAGTGTCAAAGAGTCTTTTACTCAGCAAAGTCCCGAAGCCATTGAAGCCATTGAAGCCGTGATTAAAGCTTATGAGCAAGCACGTAAATGGGCCAAAGCTAATCCAGAGAAATTGGCGGAGTTACTGGCACGCGAGTCCAAACTGCCGTTGAATGTCGCAAAATTACAACTAAGCCGTACCAACTTTGATCAAAACATTCCGTCAGCCAAACAGATTGCTGCATTACAAAAGTCTGGCGGCATTTTGAATGAAGAAGACTTAGTTCGTAAAGGCAGCAATGTTAATCAAGTCGTGACTCAGTTGTTTAAACCACAATATGCACAAAAGGTTGTAAGCAAATAATGACCAAGTCAGTCGCGAGCTCTTTCAGCCCTATTGTAGTGAAAAAGAGTTCCTCATTTCAGTTGAAATTGAAGAGTGTTCTCAAAGCGATCACCCTTCCAGCGCTCTTACTGATTGCTTGTGAATATCTAGTCCGTGCTGGTTTTATTGAACCTTATTTATTGCCTGCACCCAGTAGTCTATGGCAAACCTTTCTAGATTTATGGCAGGCCGATTTATGGATGCATGTATGGACCAGTACATGGCGAGTGTTTTTAGGCTTTTTTATTGGGAGTGCCCTAGCTTTAATATTTGCGATTTTGGTGGGACTCAATAAACAGGTTGAAGCATTTTTAGAACCTAGTTTTTCAGCGATCAAATCCATCCCGAGCTTAGCGTGGATTCCTCTACTTTTACTGTGGTTGGGAATTGATGAAGCATCGAAAATTACTCTAATTGCAATTGGCGCATTTTTTCCGACCTATACCAACACGGTCGCGGCTGTTAAAGGTGTTGATCGCAAGCTCATCGAAGTCGCACAAGTCTATCGACTGAAGTACTGGCAACAAGTGCAACAGATTATTTTGCCTGCAGCATCTCCGGGAATTTTAACGGGACTGCGCAACAGTTTAAGTTTGGCATGGATGTTTATGATTGCCGCAGAACTCATTGCAGCAACACAAGGCATAGGCTACTTACTGAGTGATGGCCGAGAAACTTCACGTCCTGATATTGTGATCTTAGCGATTATTCTTTTAGCCGTGCTCGGAAAATTCAGTGATAGCATCATGAAAGCCCTCGAGACTTGGCTACTGCGTTGGCGTGACGTATTTGGAACATAAGGTAGAAAAAATAAAAGCGCATCGAATGCGCTTTTATTTTGGAGGGAACAAAGAAATTATTGTGTCCACTGCCCTAAGGTGACGCGGTCATTTCCACCATAATCTTTCACCGTACGCACTTGTTTATAGCCCGCTTCTTTAAAGATTTTCTGTACAGCGTCACCTTGATCATAACCATGCTCAAGTACCACCCAACCATCGAGGGTTAAATGCTTTTTACCTTGCTGGATAATGACTTTTAAATCAGCCAAACCATGATCTGCCGCAACTAGGGCACGTTCAGGCTCAGTTGCTAAGACTTGCATGTGAGCATCATCAGCATCGATGTACGGCGGGTTCGATACAATCACATCAAAAAACTTTCGATTTAGCGGTGCAAACCAACTGCCACACACAAAAGTCACATCATTTAAGTCATGCTTTTCTGCATTTTGCTGTGCAACGGCTAAAGTTGGCTCATAAATATCGGTAGCCGTGATGTCCCATGTGTCCCGTTCACTGGCCAATGAAAGCGCAACCGCACCCGTCCCCGTGCCTAAATCGACAATGCGGGCATCTTCAGGTAAGTCTAAACGTAGTACAGTTTCTACCAATACTTCGGTATCTGGACGTGGCACTAAGGTGTCAGGAGTGACAATCAAATCGAGCGTCCAAAACGGCTGTGAACCTGTCACATAGGCCAAAGGTTCACCTGCTTCGATTCGTGCCAAGGCAGCAACATAGGCTTGCTCTTGCTCATCGGTCAGCACTTGATCTTTTTTCATAACCAAATCAAAAGAATCAATTTTGGTAATGTGTTCCAGCAACCATGCGTTCTCTTGACGTTCGTAACTCTCGGCTTCACCACGTAAAGCTAAAGCTTGGGCAATATTCATTATCCACCATTCTGCTGTGCAAGCATCGCAAGCTGATCTGCTTGATATTCACGATGTAAGCTATCTAATAGTTCAGTTAAATCGCCTTCCATAACCGCGTCTAACTTGTATAAAGTTAAGTTAATACGGTGATCGGTCATACGACCTTGCGGGTAGTTATAGGTACGGATACGTTCTGAACGATCACCCGAGCCGACCAAGTCACGGCGCATTTCAGAAGTTGCTGCATCAGCTGCTGCACGTTTTGCATTTTCCAAACGTGAAGCAAGTAAAGCCATCGCTTTGGCTTTGTTTTTATGCTGCGAACGCTCTTCCTGACATTCCACCACTGTTCCTGTTGGAATGTGGGTAATACGCACAGCCGAATCGGTTTTGTTGATGTGCTGACCACCCGCACCTGAGGCACGGTAGGTATCAATACGTAAGTCTGATGCATTAATCTCGACTGTTGTATCGACATCAATTTCAGGCAAAATCGCAACGGTACACGCCGAAGTATGTACACGACCCTGAGACTCCGTTGCAGGTACACGTTGTACACGGTGCGCGCCACTTTCAAACTTCAAGCGACCGTAAACGCCTTCACCATTCACCAAACAAATGATTTCTTTATAACCACCGTGTTCGCCTTCATTTTCAGACAACACTTCAATACGCCAGCCTTGTGATTCAGCGTACTTGGTGTACATGCGATATAAGTCACCTGAGAAAATAGCGGCTTCATCACCACCTGTTCCCGCTCGAATTTCCAAATATGCAGAGTTCGCATCATTTGGATCTTTCGGAATCATTAAAATATTTAAATCAGCTTCTAAAGACGCAATAATGGCTTTATTTTCTTTAATTTCTTCAACAGCCATTTCCTTAAAATCAGGATCTGACAGCATCGCTTCAGCCGTTTCAATATCAGCTTCAGCTTGTTTGTACTTGGTCCAAACTTCTGTGATTTCACTTAAATCACTATGTTCACGTGACAACTGACGAAAGCGTTTGTTATCCGAAATGACTTCTACATCTGCAAGTAATGCTGTTAATTCTTCGTGACGGTCAGAAAGTTGATCTAATCGTAAACGTAACGATTCTTTCATTAGGAAAATATCTCAATATAAAGGCTGCAATACAGTTTCACAGCACCAAAAAATTTGCGCTTAGTTTAACGGCTCTATCACGCAAAGAACATCTTTATTCAATCCTGAGCGATGTTTACTTTATACGCCTTAGTAGATTGATACACTTTTAAAGCATGTTTATGCCCTTACTAACGCTTAAAAAATGTAAAACAGTTTATTTCATATACACCTTTTTAATAGGCCATTTCAGCTCAAAATTCAGAGTGTGAACTGCATCACTCCTAGGTTTATCCACATTTGCATGATTTTGGATAAATTTCAGTCTGCTTATTCACATTTGTAATAAAACTGATACAAACAAGAAACCAATGGGTTTCAATTTAGTTTTAACTCTCCACAATTAACTGGAATCTTTTTGTTACATTAGCCACATCGAAAAAAGTAAGACAGTTCAACCAATGTTGGACATGGAGAAACACATGAAACTTAATACACTCTTAATGTCAGCAACATTAGCAACGGCATCTATGTTTACTGCAACTGCATATGCAGACAGCACAACTCGCGTTGCAGCAGCCAGTGCTTTAGGTAGTGTTGCAGGGACAGCAATTGGTAAAAACATGGGCGGCACAACTGGTGCAACTATTGGCGCAGCATTAGGTGGCGCGGGTGGTGCAGCAGTTGCAAGTGACAAACGTCACCGTACTGAATCTGCTATTGGTGGTGCCATCGGTGGTGGTGCGGGCTATACCGTAGGTAAAAGCATGGGCGGCACCAATGGTGGCTATGTGGGTTCTGCATTAGGTGCAGCGGGCGGTGCAGCACTCGGCAACAAAATCTCAAAAGATAAACAGTATGACTCTTACCATGGTAAAAAATGGAAGAAAAAACATAAACACCATTAATTAGCTGCATCGTAAAGATGTCATTGAAAGCACCTTCGGGTGCTTTTTTATGGCACAGATTTAGACGCAACAACACATCAGCCAAACTGGTAGAAAATACGAAGAGTCGTTACACAGCACTTACCAAAGCAACGGTTTCGATAAAGTTTCTCTTCATTATTCTTCCAACTTGTTTCGCTAAAGTGAAATCAAGACAAAATAGACATGCTCTTAGGAGTTTAAAAATGAAAATTAAATCAATTTTAATGAGCACCGTAATTGCAGCTTCTGCATTAACGATGACCACAACATATGCAGGTAATACAACCAATACTGCACTAACATCTGCATTAGGTGGTGTTGTCGGTGCCGCGATTGGTAACCAAATGGGTGGACAAACAGGCGCCATGATTGGTTCTGCCATTGGTGGTGGTGCAGGTGCAGCTGCTTCAGCCAACAAACGTGACCGTAATGGTGCAATCATTGGTGGAGCACTCGGTGGTGCAGGTGGTTATACCGTAGGTAAAAACATGGGCGGTACCAATGGTGGATATATTGGCGCAGGTCTAGGTTCAGCGGGTGGCGCAGTTCTAGGTAAAAAAGTCTCTGAAGACCGTCGTTATGATGACGAATATGACCGCCGTTACGACGACCGTTATGATCGTCGTTATGACAGCCGTGGCTACCGTAATAGCAATTATAAATATAATGGTCGCAACTACCGTGGTGACAATGGCCGTCACTTGGGCTGGTACAAAAACGGGAAACGTTAAGCACCGCATAAAACATTTTCAAATAAAAGAGCACCTTCGGGTGCTTTTTATTTATCTGACAACTACACTCAAAAAAATACTACATTGTTATGTTAAATACAGTAATCCCCTTTTTTTGTTTTTAAATGCATATGTGGCTAGTGCGGTTCAACGATATTGAATAGATATTTAGTTTCATTTTTAAATCAACACCTTATATAAAACAACTATAATATCGAATAAAATCGATATACAAAATAGCAGTTATATCGTATTATTTCGATATATGAAACGAAACTGAGAACTAGAATGCGCACGTTGTCCGAGACTCAATTTTCTATTTTAGAATTAGCTCCTGTCCGCGAAGATCAAACTGTACAACTCACTCTACAACATAGCTTAAAATTGGCTCAACAAGCTGAGCATTTAGGCTATAGCCGTCTTTGGCTTGCAGAACATCATAATATGGATGGTATTGCCAGCTCTGCAACTGCGGTGCTACTTGGCTATTTACTCGCGAATACCTCAACCTTAAAAGTGGGTTCTGGCGGTATCATGCTCCCAAACCATGCCCCACTGATCGTAGCGGAGCAATTCGGTACACTTGCAACACTCTATCCAAACCGGATTGAATTAGGTTTAGGTCGAGCACCAGGTACAGACCAAGTGACCATGCGCGCACTTCGCCGTGGCCGTCAAGAAACTGAAGATCAATTCCCACAAGATGTCTTAGAAATTCTGCATTACTTTAAGGACGCTGAGCCAAATCAGCGTATCATTGCAACTCCGGGGCAAGGGACACATGTGCCTGTATGGCTACTTGGTTCAAGCTTATTTAGTGCACAACTGGCAGCAAGACTCGGTCTTCCCTACTCTTTTGCATCACACTTTGCACCGCGCATGCTAAAACAAGCGATTCAGCTCTATCGTGAAAACTTTGAACCCTCTGAGTACTTATCCAAACCTTATGTGTCTATGGGTGTCCCGACGGTCGTTGCTGAAACCGATGCCGAAGCTGAATATCTAGCGACCAGTGCCTATCAACGGGTTTTAGGTCTCATGCGCGGTCAAAGTTTAAAGTTAAAAGCACCAATTGCCAGCATGGACGGTCTCTGGTCACCTGCGGAAAAAATGTCAGTAGACAGTTTTTATGCCATGGCGCAAATCGGCTCCAATGGCACGGTGAAAGAAGGCTTGAAACAGCTTCTTTTAGAATATGATGTCGATGAGTTCATTTTCACCTGTGACATCTATGACACGGACAAACGTTTAGAAAATTTTGAACGTCTCATGCAGATCAAAAATAGCTAAGTACAAATGAAGTTAATCGCCTTATGCGTATTAATACATACCCATAAGGCGACGTGCATAAATGAATAACTAAAATCTCAGCCGATACCTAAAAAATCTTCAAAACTCTGCAAAAACTGCTGCTATGTCTAGACTAAAGTTAGCGTGACTGCTCAGACAATTTATCACTTTGCCTTTTTAGAGCAAAAGCACTAAAAATAATAAATTAAGGAAAGACGATAAAAAACAATTAAGGATCAAGCATGGTCAATTTGCATTCAACAGACAACGTATCTGGTTTATTTCAAAACCATCCCGAATATTTTCAGCATTTTAAAGGGCAATTGATTACCGCATCAGAAATTAAACAACATGCTTTTACTGAACAACGTGTCGCAATTATTGGTACCAACCAGCATACAGTAACTGCCCTTGAATCGATTTGTCAGGTCGCTCAATCGGTCTATGTTTTTCAAAATGCGCCACAATTTATCTTGCCAAAAACAGAGCGTGGAATTCAGCGCTTAATTCAACATCCACTGGTTATTAAGAACCGACGCCTATTTAACACACGTATCAAATGCCTACTGGCTTTACGCTTCTTAGAAACCCAAGTTCAAGACCCATGGCTTAGACACCAACTCAAACCTAACTCCGCTGCCGATAAACTTAAATTTTTTAAGTCCGATCATTATTATCATGCCTTACAGCGCGACAACTGTAAGCTAATCACTTGGCCAATAGTCAAAATTCGAGAACATGATATTCAAAGTTTAGATGGTGCTGAATATCCAGTCGATGTGATCATTACCACCTATAGCCATTAACCATATAGGGTAAGTTTCCCTACTTACCCGTTGTTTATTTCGTCACACTTGTATACCGATAGCCTGTATTTGAACACTAATAACGTAAGTACTTTCCAGTCGGTCGACTGTTTTGATCCAATAAAGTGATATCAATCTTGTTTAAGTCTTTTGAAACACGAATATATGAACCGCGCTGCTCTTCGTCACAATGACAGTCATAATCTACTTCAATTGAACTTAACTGCTGTTTTTTGGTCTGAAAAACTGGTGTTGCTGTCAAAGCTTGGGCATGCATTTTAAAGGCTTGAATTTGATAGAGACCGTGACAACTATCGCCTTTGTAATAACTTTGAATCAGATAAATCGGCTGTGCACCCCATTTCACTTGATCAATCTTTAAAATATAGCCTGTTTCTAAAGGCTGAAGTTTAGTGGAATTGCTCGATTTCATCTGCACATAGGATGAAAATTCACCCATAGTACCGCCACCGCCTACATCAAAGGTATAGAATTTAAGCAGTTGGTCCGGTGAGGCATTAATCTTTAGTCTAAGATTTTCAGTCAATTTGGGGAAAGAATAAGCATAACTTTCTGCATTTTCACGGATTAAATCAATCACATCATTTTCGATCTGTTGATTCACCGCATAAAAATCTAGCGCTGCATATTTTTGATCAATCGCCTGCTCAGCCTGTTGAATTGATATATTTCGCGCATATAAAGCCATATTAAAATGAGCACAACAAAATACACCTAATAGGCATTTTGATATTATTTTCATTTGATCTAATCTGTATTTTTATATTGATCAATATTATAAAGCATCATCAATATGACGCTTTATAATGTAATGACAATATCAACCAATGCGACGTTTTAAACCCGTCATTTGGAGTACACGAGTTGAAATTTCTTCAATCGACATTTCCGAGACATTTAAGTATTTAATCCCTTCAGAGATATAAATCCCTTCAATTGCGCGAAGCTCCATTTGGCACTGGCTGAAGCTTGCATAACGGCTATTGGCTTTACGTTCAGAGCGAATAGCAACAAGACGTTCAGCATCAATCATCAAACCAAAAAGCTTCTGTTTATGCGCGCGAAGTACCGCAGGTAAACGGTTGTCATCCAAGTCTTCTTCAGTCAATGGATAGTTTGCAACACGAATACCAAACTGTAATGACAAATAAATTGACGTCGGTGTTTTACCCGAACGTGACACCCCAATCAGAATCAGATCGGCCTTGTCATAGTGGCGTGTACGTGCACCGTCATCGTTATCTAAAGCAAAATGCACCGCATCAATACGTGCTTTATAAGACTCCGAATCAGTCACCGCATGGGTCTGTCCGACTAAAGTTGTAGGCGGTGTTCCCAGCTCCTCAGACAATTTACTAATAAGCCCTTCAAATACATCAAGATTTATAGCATTTGCAGTATTAATAATGTCACGCACGTACGGGTCAACTAAAGTGTCAAAAACCAGTGGCTTTTGTCCGTCTTGTTGTGCCATTAAATTGATCTCAGCAACCACATTTGTAGCAGCTTCTTCAGAGCTAATATAAGGAATAATATGAATGTCAAAGTCAACATTTGGAAACTGCGCCAATAGCGAGTGCCCAAGGGTTTCAGCAGTAATTGCAGTACCATCAGATACAAAAAAAACACTCCGCTTAAATTGTTTACTTCCTGACATTAAAATTCTCCTCAAAAATTTGTCTTAGTGCTATATAATCTTTATAGTAAACCGATCTTACATGACTGTCGCTTAGTAAAATCAAAAAGCTAAGTAGATTTGTTATAATCTGATGCCAAGATAGTGATTAAATACTGCAAAAGTGGAGTAACAACTTTGGAAGCGCGCGTAATTGGTCTAGAAAAATTAGGGAAACACGACGTTGAACTTGTAGGTGGGAAAAACTCATCTTTAGGTGAAATGATCAGCCACCTATCAAATGCAGGTGTATCTGTACCAGGTGGCTTTGCTACTACAGCTCAAGCATATCGTGAATTTCTCGAGCAAAGTGGCCTAAACGCTAAAATCAATGCAGAGTTAAAAGTCCTCAATGTTGATGATGTAAATGCTCTTGCTGAAACAGGCGCGAAAATTCGCCAATGGATTGTAGATACCCCACTTACGGCAGAACTCGAACAAGAAGTTCGTAAAGCATTTGCAGAGCTTTCAAACGGCAACCCAGATATCGCGGTTGCCGTTCGTTCTTCAGCGACAGCAGAAGATTTACCAGATGCTTCTTTTGCAGGTCAACAAGAAACCTTCTTAAACATTCGCGGTATCGACAACGTATTGATCGCGATCAAAGAAGTATTTGCATCACTGTATAACGACCGTGCAATTTCTTACCGCGTACACCAAAATTTTGCGCATGATGTTGTGGCTTTATCTGCTGGTGTTCAGCGTATGGTCCGCTCTGAAACTGGTGCAGCGGGTGTAATGTTTACACTCGACACTGAATCAGGTTTCCGTGACGTAGTTTTCATCACTGCATCTTATGGTTTGGGGGAAATGGTTGTTCAAGGTGCAGTAAACCCTGACGAATTCTACCTCTCTAAACCCCTTTTAAATGCAGGCAAGCACGCTGTCCTCCGTCGTAATCTGGGTTCTAAACACCAAAAAATGATTTATGGCGAAGAAGCTTCTGCAGGTAAATCAGTTGTTGTGGTTGATGTTGAAAAACAAGAGCGTCAACAATTCGCATTAAACGACCACGAACTACAAGAACTTGCAAAACAAGCGCTGATCATTGAAAACCACTATGGTTCTCCAATGGACATCGAGTGGGCAAAAGATGGCGATGACGGTCAAATTTATATCGTTCAAGCGCGCCCTGAAACTGTGAAGAGCCGTGAAAACGTCGGCACTATGGAGCGCTATCTTTTAAAACAAAAAGGCACTGTGATTTGTGAAGGTCGTTCAATCGGTCAACGTATTGGTTCTGGTAAAGTCCGTATTGTTACGTCTATTAAAGAAATGGACAAAGTACAAGACGGTGACGTACTTGTATCTGACATGACTGACCCAGACTGGGAACCAGTAATGAAACGTGCGGCTGCAATTGTGACTAACCGTGGTGGTCGTACTTGCCACGCAGCGATTATTGCACGTGAATTGGGTGTTCCAGCAATCGTTGGTTGTGGTAATGCAACTGAAGTTCTAGTAGACGGTCAGGAAGTGACTGTTTCATGTGCGGAAGGTGATACAGGTTTCATCTACGAAGGTTCTTTAGATTTCGAGATTCAAACCAATTCAATCGAATCGATGCCAGAGCTTCCGTTCAAAGTAATGATGAACGTCGGTAACCCTGACCGCGCATTTGACTTTGCACAAATTCCAAATGAAGGGATTGGTCTTGCGCGTCTTGAGTTCATCATTAACCGTATGATCGGTGTTCACCCTAAAGCATTGTTGAACATTGACAGCTTGCCACGTGAAACACGTGCTGCGGTCATGGCACGTACTGCGGGTTATGCATCTCCAATCGAATTCTATGTTGAAAAACTGGTTGAAGGTATTTCTACCCTTGCTGCAGCATTTGCAGACAAACCTGTGATTGTTCGTATGTCTGACTTTAAGTCAAATGAATATGCAAACTTGATCGGTGGTAAATTATACGAGCCTGAAGAAGAAAACCCAATGTTGGGTTTCCGTGGTGCCAGCCGTTATGTCTCTGACAACTTCCGTGACTGCTTCGAATTAGAATGCCGCGCGTTGAAAAAAGCACGTGACGAAATGGGCTTAACCAATATTCAAATCATGATTCCTTTCGTACGTACTGTACATGAAGCGAAACGTGTAATTGAATTATTGGCGTTAAATGGTTTGAAACGTGGTGAAAATGGTCTGAAAGTGATCATGATGTGTGAGTTACCAACGAACGCATTATTGGCTGAACAGTTCCTTGAACACTTCGATGGCTTCTCTATTGGCTCAAACGACTTAACTCAGTTAACGCTTGGTCTAGACCGTGACTCAGGTATTGTATCTCACCTATTTGATGAGCGTGATCCAGCAGTAAAAGCACTTCTTTCTATGGCAATTCATGCATGCCGTAAAGCAGGTAAATATGTGGGTATTTGTGGTCAAGGCCCATCAGATCACCCAGATCTTGCGCAATGGCTTATGGAACAAGGTATCGAATCTGTATCACTTAACCCTGACTCAGTATTAGACACTTGGTTCTTCCTTGCAGAAGAAAAAGTTCAAAAAGCTTAACTTTTTGATGTGATAAAAAAAGACCCTTTCATGGGTCTTTTTTATGTCCACTCTTTCAACGTATCCGTACTAAAACAAGCATATTGATACAAAAACTTAGACTAAGTTTGGCACTCATGCAGCAACATTTTGATTGAGAAGAGATCGCATTGCGATAAAGCTAGAAGAAGCAGCATAATCCTTGCTACACTGTCCTGCATTTTGTGTAGTTTTGGTTAATTTCAGCTTGAAATTCTCTAGACTATCCGCATGTTTTATCATAGATTTTTTATTTGTTTTTAATCTGAAAACAAATACATTTATTATTTAAATATCCCAATTTATATTTTGAGATTAAGTTTATATGCAGATTTACTTGGCACGAAATAATCAACAAGCCGGTCCATATACCTTAGAGCAGTTGAATCAGATGCTCGCAAGCCAACAAGTTTTATTGACAGATTTAGTTTGGCATCAGGGTATGCCTGAATGGAAAGCTTTAGGTGAACTCACCCAAGGAAAACTGGCTTATGAACCTGTAGGTTATCAACCTCAGCCCCCTATTCCTGAGCCAATGCATACGCCAAATCAATTTTCACAACCAAACCGTACTGCGGCGAAAGTTGCTCAACCTGAACTGGCATCAATAGGCACACGCGTCTTAGCCAAAGTCATTGATTTACTTCTTTGGCTCCCTGCCGCTGCGATTCCCTCGTTCTTTTTACAAGCAGACAAATTTGGTGAACTCACTGAAATTCAGCAAAAAATGCAAGCGGCCACTACAGCAACTCAGGCCAGTGAACTACAAGCACAACTGTTCAGTTTGATTCCTACTGAAGCATGGACCACCATGGGAATTTACCTGCTGATTATGCTCGGTATCCAGGCCTTTTTCTTAGCAAAAAGTGGTCAAAGTATTGGCAAAAAAATTACCAAAATTAAAATTGTAGACGTAGAAACCAACGAAAAAGTCAGCCTTTTGCGTGTATTCACATTGCGCAGTGTTGTCTTTATTGTGCTCAATATGCTGTTCATGCCGTTTATTACCATCATCGATCACGTCTTTGGTTTAACTTCAAAGCGTCAAACTTTGCACGATAAGCTGGCGAAAACCAAGGTCATTAAGCAGTAATTTGACCATATTTAAGCTGAGGTTTGGCGCACCTCAGTTTTCCGCAGTTTATTGATATTCAAAATAAATCCATAAATAAATTATAAAATTCCGAGTGAAAAATCGGTTTTTATAACAGTCATTTAAAGCATCTTTACGTATAGCTTAGTTTGTCGATATGAGGCATAATGCCCTACAACGTAGCGGTGTCTTATGATTGAGAAGTGTTTTTAGACTTAAAAAGAAACTTTTCAATCATGCGACACTTTATTCGCTATCCCAATTTTATTAGGGAATGGGACTCTTCACCGAGGTTGTAAAATGAGACAAACGATTTTAGCTGTATTGTCTTTATCTGCGATCGCCGCGCTCTTAACTGGGTGTGGTGGTGATATGGTACTTCTAAACTCAAAAGGTCCAGTTGCACAAGGTCAATCTGACTTAATGATGACTGCGATCTATTTAATGCTATTGGTGGTTATTCCATCAGTCGTAATGGCATTATGGTTTGGTTGGAAATATCGCGCGTCGAATAAAGATGCAGACTATAAACCTACATGGGCACACTCTACTGCAATTGAAATTGTGGTTTGGGGTATTCCTGTCATTATTATTGGTATTCTGGCTTGGTTAACTTGGTGGGGTTCACACAAGTATGACCCTTACCGCCCACTCGAATCTGATAAAGCACCTGTAAATATTCAAGTCATTGCAGAACAGTTTAAATGGATCTTCATTTACCCTGATCTTAACATTGCGACGGTTAACGAAATTCGTTTCCCTGAAAAAACTCCAGTTGCACTTAAAATTACCTCTAACTTCACGATGAACTCGTTCTTCATCCCTGCGTTAGGTGGTCAAATTTATGCAATGGCAGGCATGCAAACGCACTTGAATTTGTTAGCAGATGGAACTAGCCCTGCTGAAGGCTACCGCGGTTTCTCTTCGAACTATTCAGGCTACGGCTTCTCGCAAATGCGCTTCCGTACTCACTCTGTAACTGACGCTCAATTCGCTGAATGGGTTGCTGCAGTTAAAGCAGGTAACGGTACAAGCATTAATCCTAAAGCTGTACAAAAAACAATTTTAGATCAAGCTGAATTTGAGTCTTTACGTGACGGTAACCGTGGTAAACACCAAATTGAAGTTTTGATTTCAAAAGCAAAAACTCCTGAAGAGAAGGCTGCTGCTGAGGCAATGAAGCCTTATCCAACTAAGCCACACCCTGTGACTTACTACTCTTCTGTAGAGGAAGGCTTGTTTAAGTCAGTCATCAGCAAATATATGAGCAACTATCACGGTGCTGATCACTCAGCGACTGCGGGTGCTCACGGGGCTGCTTCATCTGAAGCACATGCCGCTGTTGAACCTGCTTCATCAGTTGTAGGGGAATAAGACATGAGCTTCTTAGGTAAGTTAGGTCCGGACGTTATTCCGCACGATCCAATTGTACTGGTCACAGTTGCAATGATGATCTTAGGTGGTATCGCAGTTGTTGCTGGTATTACCTACTTTAAAAAATGGGGCTACTTGTGGAACGAATGGTTCACATCAGTCGACCATAAAAAAATTGGTATCATGTATCTTTTCGTATCGATCATCATGCTTTTGCGTGGTTTCGCCGATGCGATTATGATGCGTCTTCAACTGTTCCTTGCAAAAGGTGGCGGTGAAGGTTATTTACACCCAGAACACTACGATCAGATCTTCACCGCACACGGTGTAATCATGATCTTCTTCGTAGCAATGGGTCTAGTTGTTGGCTTAATGAACATCTCTGTACCACTTCAAATTGGTGCACGTGACGTTGCCTTCCCATTATTAAACTCTCTAAGCTTCTGGTTATTTGCTGGTGCTGCAGGCTTAATGATGGCATCTCTTGCAATTGGTGAATTCGCTGCAACAGGTTGGATGGCTTATCCTCCTCTTTCAGGTATCGAATACTCTCCAGGCGTGGGTGTGGACTACTATATCTGGGCACTTCAGATTTCAGGTTTAGGTACGCTATTAACGGGTGTTAACTTCTTCGTTACCATCATTAAAATGCGCGCGCCTGGTATGTCACTTATGGACATGCCGATCTTTACTTGGACATCTTTGTGTACAGCTGTATTGATCATTGCTTCATTCCCAGTGTTAACAGCAACAATTGCGATGTTAACGCTTGACCGTTACTTCGGTTTCCACTTCTTTACAAATGACATGGGTGGTAGCCCAATGTTGTATGTAAACTTGATTTGGACATGGGGTCACCCAGAAGTTTACATCTTAGTATTACCAGCATTTGGTATTTACTCTGAAGTTGTATCAACGTTCTCTCGTAAAACGTTGTTCGGTTACAAATCAATGGTGTATGCAACAATTGCGATCACAGTACTTGCGTTCGTAGTATGGCTTCACCACTTCTTCACCATGGGTGCTGGTGCGAACGTGAATGCGTTCTTCGGTATCATGACCATGGTTATTGCGATTCCTACTGGTGTGAAAATCTTCTCTTGGTTATTCACAATGTATAAGGGTCGTATCACCTTCACTACTCCTATGTTATGGACGCTTGGCTTCCTTGTAACATTCGGTATTGGCGGTTTAACTGGTGTATTAATGGCGGTTCCACCTGCGGACTTCCTTGTACACAACTCATTGTTCTTGATTGCTCACTTCCATAACGTAATTATCGGTGGTGTGGTGTTTGGTATGTTTGCCGGCATCATTTTCTACTGGCCGAAAATGTTTGGTTGGAAGCTCAATGAAGCATGGGGTAAAGCTGCGTTCTGGTTCTGGTTCTTCGGTTTCTACTTTGCATTCATGCCACTTTATATCCTTGGTTTCATGGGTATGACTCGTCGTTTGAATACATATGACAACCCTGAATGGGATCCGTACATTGCTATTGCATTCTTCGGTTCTGTGTTAGTCGCGATTGGTATTGCATGTTTCGTTATGCAGATTGTTGTTGGTTACTTACAACGCAACGACAACCTCGACCTTACAGGCGATCCATGGGATGGTCGTACACTTGAATGGGCGACCTCTTCTCCTGCTCCGTTCTACAACTTTGCTCACCTTCCAACAATCAATGGTATTGATACGTTCTGGAATGACAAAGAGAATGGCGTAGCGTATGCGAAACCTACTTCATACGAAGACATTCATATGCCAACGAATCGTGCTGCTGGTGTTGTGATTGCCATGTTCATTACTGTTATGGGCTTTGGTTTAATCTGGCATATCTGGTGGTTAGTTGTTGTGATGTTCATCGCTGCTATTATCAGCTTCATCGCATCTTCGTTTACGAAGAAAGTGGACTACTATGTTCCTGCTGCTGAAGTTGAGCGTATTGAAAATGAACGTTACGCGATTCTTGAAAAACATTTGAAGAAGGACTAAGACAATGGCTGACGTACTTCATCACGAAAACCACGGACACGATGAGCATCATCACCACGATGATACTGACATCACCGTCTTTGGTTTTTGGACTTATTTGATGAGTGACTTGATTCTATTCGGTACACTCTTCATTGCATTCGCTGTTTTAAGTAGCCATGTGCCTATGGGCACACCAAGTGCAAAAGAATTATTCGGTGAGTCTTTAGGTTTCGTTTTAACTGAAACTTTCGCTCTCTTGATCTCTTCTGTAACTTTTGGTTTTGCGGTTCTTGCTGCATACAAAAAGAACGTCAACCAAGTTTTAACTTGGTTAGCGATCACTTGGTTATTCGGTGCTTCATTCATCGGCATGGAACTATATGAGTTTAATCACTTAGTTCATGCTGGCCACGGTCCAAGCGTAAGTGCGTTTTTATCGTCGTTCTTTACTTTAGTAGGTACGCACGGTATTCACGTAACTTCAGGTTTGGTATGGATGATCATTTTGATGATTCAGATCAAGAAAAATGGTTTGACTCTTCCAAACACTCGTCGTCTTGCTTGCCTAAGCTTGTTCTGGCACTTCCTTGACATCGTTTGGATCTGTGTATTCAGCGTAGTTTACTTGATGGGAGTTCTATAATGAGTCACGATCATAACTCAGCTGGTGCTTCACACGGTAACACCAAGCAATACACGATCGGCTTTATCCTTTCAGTTATCCTGACCGTAATTCCATTCGGTATGGTAATGGCTGGTGGTTTTGGTCGCGGTATTGTTATGGCGGTTATCGCAATTACAGCGGTTGCTCAGGTTCTAGTTCAATTAGTTTACTTCTTGCACATGAACTCATCTTCAGAGCAACGTTGGAACGTGATTGCATTTATCTATACAGTACTTTGTATTGCTGTACTTCTAGTCGGCTCTGTATGGATTATGAACTACTTACACTACAACATGATGATCTAAACTGATCGTCATGTTGAAAAAGTATTTATTCCTGACTAAACCAGGAATTCTCTTTGGTAACTTCGTTACCACTCTGGGCGGCTTCTTTTTAGCCGCTCAGGGGTCTGTAGATTTCCTCCTTCTTCTCATCACCCTACTTGGTACAACACTGGTTGTTGCTTCTGGCTGTGTCGTCAATAACGTCATTGATCAAGATATTGATCAAAAGATGGAACGGACGATGAACCGTGCATTAGTTAAAAAAACCATCAGTCCTTCCGTAGCTTTGGCATTTTCTGCTGCGCTCGGAATATTAGGTTTCGCCCTGCTCTGGTTCTTTGTTAATGCTTATGCCTTTGGCTTTGCTGTACTTGGTTTTGTGGTTTATGTGATTTTTTATAGTCTATGGAGCAAACGCACATCCATTCACCAAACTGTGATTGGAAGTATTTCTGGTGCTAGTCCACCAGTGATCGGCTATACAGCTGTGACCAATGAATTTGATGTTGCCGCATTGTTGCTTTTCTTAGCATATGCACTTTGGCAAATGCCTCATTCATGGGGAATTGCGGTATACCGCTTTGACGACTATAAAAATGCAGGCATTCCAATTTTACCTGTAGCACGTTCAATTTTCCGCACGAAAGTTGAAAGCTTGATTTATGTCTTGCTGTTTGCTGCGGTGTTAAATGGTTTGTATTGTTTTGGCTATACCAATATGTTTTTTCTTATCACCTTTAACGCACTCTGTGCTTATTGGGTATATTTATCAATCATTGGTTTTAAAGCTGAAAATGATCAGGTTTGGGCAAAACGCTATTTCTTATATTCAGTGATTTTAATTACTGCATTAAGTTTTAGTTTTAGTTTTAGCTACGTCTCACCTGCGCCACATTTGCCGCTGTTTTAAAAAAGATAGAGTTCTCTCTATCTTTTTTATTTCAACTTATTCAATATTTAAGTCTAGTCTTTAAATTGTTACCATAGCAGACACAACAATAACTCATGCTCTGCAATGAAAATGCCATCACAATTTTTTAAAAAATCTATTTTTATTAGGGTCTGTTGACATTTCAAGTATAGAATTTACCCGATAAAGGTAGCCAAATAAATATACAAGCTAATGCAACTGCCCCCTCATAGCTACACTTTAGCTTATCATATCGTGTTGCTATTCCTCTGAACTGCTTTAACCTACAAAATGCATTCTCAACTAAGTGTCTGATTTTATATAAATACCAATCCATATGATCATTATTTGACTGAGTATTTGATTTTCTTGGAATATTCGCTTTAGTTTTTTTCACAGATATTTGTTCTCTTAATGATTCAGAGTCATATCCTTTGTCTGCACAACATACTTCCGTTTCACTCAAATCAAGTTTTTCAATCATTTTGGGAGCAATCTTGACATCATGTATCGTTCCATCGGAGATAATAATTTCGATTGGATTGCCATCCGCATCAACAGCTAAGTGTATTTTAGAACTATTTCCACCAATGCTTTTAGAAATATCCTGATCTTTTATTCCAGCAGAATGTTGGTGTGCCCGAACATGACTAGCATCAATAAAAACCCATTCCATATCAGCATTTGAAGAAATTAATTTAAATATTTTCATTAACTTATCATTTTTACACCAACGATTATATTTTTTAAAGATTGAGTTATACGAACCAAATTCTTTAGGCAAATCACGCCATGGGCAGCCTGTTCTTATTCTATAAAGTATTGCTTCGACAAAATTTCTCAAATTAGATTTGAAATAGATATCAAAATTTCGGAAAATAGAAAGTAACTTAGACCAGTGTTGATCATTCAGCATTGTACGAGGCATAGCGAGAAGTAAATTTGGTTTGGCGATTAAATTTTACTTTCTCGCTATTTTTTTGAACAGAAAATGTCAACAGGCCCTAGTCTGTTCCCTATTAGCCTTGTTTATAGCACGCACAGTTTTTCTGGTTTCGATGTTTCTTGCTATCCATCGACCAACATTCAAACCAATGCCTATACAGCTTGTGACAATTTGCCTGCACTCACACCCGCCAATGACAATCAAACCAATATGCTCTTACTTCTGAGCGACATGGGTTTGGCCAAATTGAATTTCAATCAGCCAAATAATCCGCTTTGGGAAACTGAATATAGCAACGTACCATTTGCGGCTAAAACATTGTTTGAAAGCGTAACCAATAAACGACCGAATGCCCGATTAAAACCAAACAATGAAAAGACGCCTTACCAAGAACATTGTAGTAGCCTAGACAATGGTGCGGATCAATTTACCCAGCAGGTGAAAGCCGACAAAAATCTCAGCAAAGCGGAAAAAGATTTACTGATTCAAGAAAGACAGAATATCTCGGCCTGTGACCGTGATCTTGCACTCATTCAAGTCAATCCAAACTGGTCTATACAAGCACGTCAGTATGCGTCTTATTTAAATGCAACCATTGCCTTTTACAACAGTAACTTTTCCACAGCTACTAAAATTTACTCAGTATTAACTACGGTTGATCAGCCTTGGATCAAAGAAACATCGCAATATATGTTGATCCGTAGCAGCCTCAATGACAGCTATCAGTCGGGTGTCGGTAAATATGGCGACTTAAAAATCGATAAAGTAGATCAGACTTTACTCAAAAACACCTATGAGCATATCACTACCTACTTCAAACGCTTTCCTGAGGGAAAATATGCGGCAAGTGCACGCGGTTTACTACGTCGTTGTTATTGGCTGAGTGGAAATACCGAACTCCTGACCAACGAACTCGCATGGCAAATCAATCATCCTGATTCCAAATACTATAATTTAGAGCTCGATAATCTAGTCTTTGAAATGGATCGCCATGTATTTCAAAGCCGCTCATTCAATGCAAAAAATCTAAAAGATCCCTTCTTTCTGGCTATTTCAGATTTAATGCAAATGCGTCAGGCAACATCGGCAGAAGATAAAGTCTTAAGCTGGTCTGAACTCAACAACCAAAAAACACTATTTAAGAGTCAGCCAGAACTGTTCCAATACCTACAAGCCAATCACTTATTCTTTGTGCAGAACAAACCAGCCGAAGCTTTAAAATATTTGACAGAACATTCCTCTAATGCAATCAAGAGTTACCTTCAACTCAGTCAAATATTGTTAAAAGGTCGTATTTTAGAGAAACTCGGACAAACTCAAAATGCGCAACAATATTGGGAAGGTTGGCTTAGTCAATCGAAAGAAGTTGAACAACGTGGCTTATTTGAGCTGATGTTATATCCACATTATGCCCAACAGCAAAGTGCGAACCTATTCATCGGTTCAGATGCTAAAATCAAGCAAGCTTCATTGCAAAAAAGCTTTATTGAAAATGAAGCCAATGAAAAAAGCTTAATGCAAATTGTACAGAGCAAAGCATCAAATACAGATCAAAAAAATTTAGCCTTATATAAAACTTTGCAAAAATCATTGGTGCATCAGAACTTTAAACTGTTTAATCAAGCCTTTGTACTGCTACCACAAGATGTCGCGAAGTATAAATATGACTCAGAAACATATAAAAATTATAAAAACCAACCGCCTTTCAGTGATTTCATTTGGGTAGGAACAAAAATCACGCCACAGATTCAATGCCCCGATTTATTCAGCCTGACTCAAAAACTTGAAAATTCATCTCAAGATTTAAAGCTCCGACTTTGTTTGGGCGAATATGCACGCTCGACTCAAGGCTACAACATAAGCTATGTCACCGCTTTAGAAAAAGAAACTTCCAGCTTTCAAGGTGCAATTTTTGCCCGTGGTCAAGTGTATAAAGACATCATCAAATCCAGTTCTGTACCCGATTTAAAAGCTTATGCGCTTTATCGCTCAATCATGTGTTATTCACCAAGCGGGATGAATGACTGTCAGGATGCAGAAGTTGAAAAATCCACCCGAAAACAATGGTTCGACCACATTAAACGCGACTATCCAAGTACCTCTTGGGCACAATCTTTAAAGTATTACTGGTAAGACATATATGTTGAAGCAGATTTTTTCCGTTGTTATGACGCTGATCTGTATGCTCAGCATCATGGCTTGTCAGCCGAGTCAGTCAGCTTCAACATCTGGTCAGGTAAATGCCGAAGACTATGATGCATTTTGGATTTGGGGCAATATTTCATCTGCCCCTTACCTAAATGCGGCTAAAGAACTTTATATTTTACAAGGTGAAATCCGTTTAGATTCCCAAACACATCACTCTAAGCTCATACCGCAAGGCGTAAGCGTCTTAACAATTCCTCAGCAAAAGGTGTGGCTGGTTTTTCGTAATTATCATTTAGACTGGCAAGGCCAAGAGCTTACACAAATTTTAAAACGCGTTCAGCAATGGGAAAATGCAGGGAATCATATTCAAGGCATACAAATTGATTTCGATGCCAAAACCAGACATATCCACCAATATGCCCTATTCTTAAGTCAATTAAGAAAACAATTACCGCAGCACTATCAACTCAGTATCACGGGTTTAATGGACTGGACCAATGTGACAAACCAAGAGACTTTAAACCTCCTGAATAACACCATCGATGAGTTGGTCATTCAAACCTATCAAGGTTCAACCACCATACCCAACTATGCAGCTTATCTAAAAAAAGTTTCAGCACTAAAACTGCCTTATAAAATTGGCATTGTTCAATATGGTGAGTGGCATAGACCGCCCAAGCTTGAAAATGATCCGAACTTTAAAGGCTATGTCGTCTTCCTTTTACGCTCAAAACCTCAAAATAATTAGGGCTTTTTAAGAGAAGTTCTTGAATTTGGCGAGCAAAGTCTCTAGAATTCCCCCTTCGCATCTAATGCGACACAACCTAGGTTGTGACTCCTTGCTTCTAACAACTTTTTTGTTAGGGGCTGTTTAAACCGTAAGGAGCTGACAATGCGTCATTACGAAATCGTACTTTTAGTACACCCTGATCAAAGCGATCAAGTCGTTGGTATGGTAGAACGCTACCTAACTCACATCAAAGAAGCTGAAGGTCAAATTCACCGTCTTGAAGACTGGGGCCGTCGTCAATTGGCTTACCCAATCAACAAGATCCACAAAGCTCACTACATTCTTATGAATGTTGAGTGTGGTCAAACTACTCTTGATGAGTTAGAAGAATTGTTCCGTTACAACGATGCAATTATTCGTAGCCTTATCATCCGTCGTGAGAACGCTATCACTGAAGAGTCACTATTGGCTAAGAGTGCTGAAGAAAAACGTGCGCGTAAAGCTCAACGTGAAGAAGCACAACAAGCTCAAGACTCTGCTGAAGCATAAGGAGAACATCAATGGCACGTTTTTACCGTCGTCGCAAGTTCTGCCGCTTTACAGCTGAGAACGTTACGTACATCGACTACAAAGATATCGACACTTTAAAACAGTACATCACTGAAAACGGCAAGATTGTTCCTAGCCGTATTACAGGTACTAAAGCTCGTTACCAACGTCAATTAGCGCTTGCTATTAAACAAGCTCGCTACTTGTCTTTGATCCCTTACACTGACAATCATAAGTGAGGTTGAGCTGTGGATATTATCTTATTACAACGCATTAAAAACCTTGGTAAATTAGGCGATAAAGTTTCAGTTAAAGCTGGTTACGGCCGCAACTACCTTATCCCTCAAGGTCAAGCAGTAGCAGCTACTGAAGCTAACACTGCTGCTTTTGAAGCTCGTCGCGCTGAACTTGAGAAAGCTGAAGCTGATGTTTTAGCTGCTGCTCAAGCACGTGCTAGCCAATTAGACGAAGTTAACATCGTAATCACTGCGAAAGCTGGTGACGAAGGTAAACTATTCGGTTCTATCGGTACTCGTGATATCGCTGACGCGTTAACAAATGCTGGTCTTGAAGTTGACCGTGCAGAAGTTCGTTTACCGAACGGTGCACTTCGTCACACTGGCGAATTCAACATCGCAATCCAATTGCACCATGATGTTGTTGCTGAAGTTCTCGTTACTATCGTATCTGAGTAATTTCTTGCAAAAAAAAGAGCATGCTTTTGCATGCTCTTTTTTTATCTCTATGAAAAAGTAGTTTCATCCCTCAGCTTAAAACATCATCAGTCTGCCCCGTAAAATGCCAAATTTGAATATTATGGGTTTTATCCATAAGCCTTGAATTCAGCACACAGCAGCTGCATTTTTTGATAAAGTGCATAGAGTTAAATGGCTGTAATTTTTTCCAAATTTACAGTGAAATTTATCTTAAGTTATCCCTCTTACTGTATTAAAAATCAGGGCGTTATATGTCACAGGCGAATGCCACTGCTCAAAAGAGCTCATCGAAACAAGACAATAAACCGAATGAGTCAGGGCAACTGAAAGAATTCCGTACACCTCCGCATAACTTAGCATTGGAACAAGCCGTACTTGCCGCTTTAATGACGGTTGCTGAATCCTTTGAACAAGTTGGCGATGTACTGACTGAAAATGACTTTTATGCGACGCGTCATAAATATATTTTTCGCGCCATTGCGCAACTCTCCAAAGACAGCTCACCCTATGATGCGGTTTTAGTCAATGACTGGCTCACCACACAAAACCTACTCGATGCGGTTGGTGGTGAAGAGTACCTGATGCAATTGATGGCAGACTCCCCGTCTAGTTTCTATAACATGGAAACTTATGCCACTAAAATCAAAGAATTTTCGACTTTACGCAGCATGATTAAAGTCAGCTCTGAAATTTTACAAAATGCCTATGACACCAAAGGTCGTAGTGTCAGTGAAATTTTAGATTTAGCAGAAACTAATATTTTCTCGATTGCAGAACAACATAATAATAATGCCAAAGCACAAGGCCCAAAACCGATTGCGAGTGTGACTGCAGACCTAATCACTAAACTTGATGAGCTATCGCAAATGGAAGGTAGCATCACAGGTTTAACTACAGGTTTCCTTGAACTCGACAATAAAACATCAGGCATGCAAGCGGGTGACATGATTATTGTCGCTGCCCGTCCATCAATGGGTAAAACTACACTTGCAATGAATTTAGTTGAAAGTGTCTTATTTAACAATAACCTACCCGCTCTTGTTTTTTCCATGGAGATGCCCGCCGATTCAATTGCTATGCGTTTAATTTCTTCTTGGGGGCGCGTACATCAAGGACATTTACGCTCAGGTAAAATGGATGGTGATGAATGGTCTAAAGTCACGGGTACTATTCTACAACTTCAAGATAAGCATCTATATATTGATGATTCTTCTGCGCTTCCACCTACAGAATTACGTGCACGTGCGCGCCGGATTGCAAAGCAACATGGTGGAAAACTGGGTTGTATTATGGTCGACTATTTACAGCTAATGAAAGTACCAGGCATGGGGGATAACCGTGTCGGTGAAATTGGTGAAATTTCACGAAGTTTAAAAGCACTAGCCAAAGAAATGAGTTGTCCCGTCATTGCATTGTCTCAGCTTAACCGTTCCCTCGAAAATCGTCCAAATAAACGTCCCGTGATGTCAGACTTACGTGAATCCGGTGCGATCGAGCAGGACGCCGACTTAATCATGTTTATTTACCGTGACGAAGTCTATAACAAAGAGTCCAAAGAAGCGGGCACTGCCGAAATTATTATTGGTAAACAACGTAACGGCCCTATTGGTACCGTTCGACTTGCTTTTGAAGGCCAATACACCCGCTTTAGCAACTTATCCCCTGAGTTTTATGCTCAGTACGATGATGAGGAATAATTAAAGCCTCATCGTCGCCTTTCCATGACCCTGTAGGAGTAATTAGGGTGCGTCAAGCAACAGTTTATATTGATAGCCAAGCGCTGCAATATAATTTAAACCGTGTCAAACAACTTGCCCCAAACGCGAAAATCGTCAGCATGGTCAAAGCCAATGCTTATGGACACGGAGTCAAAGACTGTTTAGCAGCCTTAAGTGAAACCGATGCCTTTGGCGTCGCCTGTTTAGAAGAAGCACTGGAAATTCGTGCACTCGGTTTTGAGCAACCGATTACCCTAATTGAAGGGGTTTTCTCGGCCGATGAAATGCAAACCGTCATTGAGCAAAATATCGAGTGTGTGGTTCATCAGCAACAACAAGTCGATTGGTTGATCGCACACAAAGCAGCGTATATCACTCAAAAGCTCAAAGTGTGGGTCAAACTTAATAGCGGTATGAACCGTTTAGGCTTTAAAGTTGCTGAAATCATTGATGTCATCAACACTTTAAAAACAGAAGGCTTTACATGTGTACTGGCAATGCACTTTGCCAATGCCGATGCGGATCACCCACTCAATGAGCAGCAACGTGCGCAATTTCTACACATCAAAGAAGCGTGCTCACCGATTCTAGCCTCATGTTGTAACTCAGCTGCTATTTTTAAATGGCCTGAACTTAATTTTGATTTTGTTCGTCCTGGCATCATGCTTTACGGTGCGTCACCTTTTGCCGATAAAAATGCACACGACTTAGACTTAAAGCCAGTTATGACCTTCACGGCGGAAATTATTGCATTAAATACCATTCAAGCAGGTGAAGGTGTCGGCTATGGCTCGCATTTTGTCGCAAACCAAGAAACTGAACTAGCCATTGTTTCGATTGGTTATGGCGATGGCTACCCACGTGCTTTTCCAAAACAAAACTATGTTGCTATAAATGGTCAGGCAGTAGCTGTTGTGGGCCGAGTAGCAATGGATATGATTGCGATCGATGTGACGGGTTTAAACGCTGGACTGGGCACCAAAGTTGAGCTCTGGGGTGAAAACCGCTTAGTTGACGATGTTGCGGAAGCCAATGGAACCATTGGTTATGAGCTACTTTGCCGGTTAAGCAATCGCCCTATACGTAAGCAAATCTAACAAAAAAAGCCCAAGTTCTACTTGGGCTTTTTTCAACACAAACTCTCATCGGGCTGGGCATCGTAAAGGTCTTGCAATAGCTGATCAATTTGTTGTTGATTCATGCTCTGTGGTTCAAATTTTGCAAAACCCATTTCACGCATTTTGGTATGTACACTACTCATACGTTGCACATACTTCATGCCCCAAGCTTTAAAATGTGCCGCGTGAATGGTTTTCGCCTCAAAGACTTTGATATCTTTATGTCTATGGTCTTTCAATAATTTCGACATTAATAGTTCTAAAGTAGCGTCATCCCCTTCTAAGCACTGGAAATAATGCTGATCTGCATAATAAAGAACGCCTGAAATATTATGTATTGCATTAAAATCACGTGCTTCGCTTAAAGTGTCCCGAACATCTTGAAGAAGCTGCACCTGATCCGAAGTTGAAGTACTTGCATAGCAAATTTGCCGCATAGACTTCCCCAATTGATTGATTTCATTATTTTTAGCATCTAACACATTTATACTAAATAGTCATCCGTCGGCTTTGCCAATTCTTGTAATCCTTTTCTTAAGGTATCCGACCATTGCTTACTGATACTTGAAAAATACGGATCCTCTTCGTCAATCCGCTTACCCACTGGAATATGTAAACTATCTCTTGTGTACACCAAAGCATCTAAGGGCAAACCTACAGAAACATTGGAACGTAAAGTTGAATCAAAAGAAATTAAACTACACTTCACCGCTTCATCTAAGGGCATGTCATACCGTAATGCACGATCTAGAATCGGCTTGCCATATTTACTTTCACCAATTTGAAAATACGGCGTATCTTTGGTCGCACAAATAAAATTCCCCTGCGGATAAATATTATAAAGTTGCATTTCTGCCCCTTTAATTTGCCCACCGACCAATAAGCTGCAGTAGTAATTACTTTGTTCTTGCGTGTCTGGTGCCATATCCGCCAAGACTTTTTTCAAAGTATGCCCGACCAACTCAGCCGCTTCGAACATGGTATTGACACTATATAAATTGGGTTCTTGGCTTAACTCCAGATGATTTTTTAAATGCCCAATCACCGCTTGGGTCGTTGCTAAGTTTCCTGAGGTTTGAATCGCAATAAAGCGTTCACCCTCCACACCAAAGGTATATAGTTTCCTAAACACGGATATATGGTCTACACCTGCGTTCGTACGTGTATCACTTATAAAAACCAAACCATCTTGCAGACGAAGTGCACAACAATAGGTCATAGAACATCCTTTTTCAGCTAAACCTTAACAACTTAAAACTTGTACCATGGAATGCATCGATTCCACCCCACCTTTTTCACGTACGCCACGAACGGGAGCCACATCCCAATAATCACGCCCAATAGCTACATAGATATGTGACTGTGGTTTGAACAATTGATTACTGGTATCAAAACAATACCATGCATCATCAATATACACCTCGGCCCACGCGTGACTGGCGAGGTGTGAAGTTTCAGGCACATGCAAATACCCCGATACATAACGTACCGGTAAGCCAAGATGCTTACACATGGCAATAAAAACATGACTATGGTCCTGACATACGCCTTGCTGCCCATTGAATGCATCGATTGCCGAAGTGAGTACCGAGGTTTCAGCAGGTACATAAGGAATATGCGCTAAAACTGCTTCTGACAGTTTCATCAAATTTTCCCGATTCAGCTCAGGCACATACTGATGTGCAAATGCCTTCATTTCGGCATTGCACTGAGTATTGGGCGTCGGTTGTAAAAATAAATTGGGATTCAGACGATCTTGGATGCCATGTTCTGCCAAGCTATTAATTTCAACAATGCCCTGTGCCATTATGGTCAGCTGTTGATACGCTTCACGTTGCGAACTGGTAATCCAAATATTTTGGAAGGCATCCCGTTTTTCTTCACGCTCTCCTGGCACACTCACATGCCAATGACATACCTTTTGGTGTGAATTATTCGTGGGTGTCATTTTGATATATTGAATACTATTCAGTGCCAATTCACTATATTGATAATGCGTTTGGTGATTGATCATAAGTTTCATACATCAACCTCAAACAATTGTTGAATATAATCACTAAAATGATAAAAATTCATCGCATCAGGTTGCGATTTGAGCTCTAGCCAAGCCTGTGCCAGATTTAGCCAGCCCATTTCTTTTAACAACATGACGATGTTTTCTATTTCAACTAAAGTATTTTGTGCATCTTGTTTCAGGCGAATTTGACGGTCAAGCTGCTCAATCATTTGCCCCAAACTAAAGAATAAAAAGACATCACTGGCTTCAGACTCAAGTACATCCTGACACTCTCCAACCACATCACAAATATAGGCGGTGTTTTCAGTGGCATTTTTGATAAATTGATTCAGTTCTGCATAGGCCTTTGCAGATAGAATCCCACGCAAGTCTTGAACATTACTCTTGGCGCTTTGAAATTGCTGGTTAAATGAAGCAGGGTTGTTTGGGTTTAAAATCAGCTCATTCAGTGAGCACGCATCAAAAGCAGGCAAACAAAATGCATGCGCATAATCCATTGCAGGCTGGTCTTGGGTAAAAGGAAACTGAGCACACAAATATTGAGTACGTGTTAAATAACGCCCTAACCAAAAAATATTTTCAGCATTGGTACTTAATAAAATCATAGTTCTACCCTCATATTTGTTTATTTTATGAATGTAAGTTTTCCACGACCCAAGTGTCTTTAATTCCTCCTCCTTGGGATGAGTTGACCACTAACGAACCTTCTTTCATCGCAACACGTGTTAAACCGCCAGGGACAATTTCGGTACGATACGGTGAACTGAGCACAAACGGTCTAAGGTCAATATGACGCTCAGACACACCCGATTCAGTCATGGTTGGACTGACAGAAAGCTCTAAAGTAGGCTGGGCAATATATAAATGCGGCGTCGCCATGAGCTTATCTCTAAATTGCTCAATTTGGCTTTTACAGGCTTGCGGTCCAATCAGCATACCATACCCACCCGAACCTTGCGCCTCTTTGACCACTAACCGCTCAAGGTTCTCCAGTACATAAGCCAAATCTTGCTTGTTACGGCATTGATATGTCGGAACATTTTTTAAGATAGGTTTTTCACCTAAATAAAACTGAATCATTTTATCAACATAAGGATAAATCGACTTATCATCCGCAACCCCTGTGCCTGGTGCATTCGCAATAACCACGTTATGACTCAAATAAGCCGACATCAACCCTGCGACACCTAAAGTGCTATTCGGCATAAAGCACAGTGGGTCAAGGTATGCATCATCCAAACGGCGGTAAATCACATCTACTCGTTGACGGCCACGAATGGTTTTGACATAGACTTTATCATGCTCCACAAACAAATCGCGCGATGTCACCAAAGGCACATCCATTTCACGGGCTAAAAAAGCATGTTCATAATAGGCACTATTAAAACGTCCCGGTGTCAACACCACGATGAAAGGCTGATCGACATACGCATTTTCAGCCAAGATTTGCTTAAGTAATTGTGGGTATTGTTCTATGCCTAAAATATGGTTCTTCTGCATCAAATCTGGCATGAGTTTTTCACTAATCTTACGACTTTCAAGCATATAAGACACGCCTGATGGCGTTCTTAAATTATCTTCGAGCACATAAAACTCACCCTGCCCATCACGGATAATATCAATTCCACTAATTTGGCTATAAATCTGACCTTTTAAACGGTGCTCATACATATTTGGTTGATAAGCCTCATGCGTCAACACTTGCAGTTCTGGAATAATTTTCGCTTTAAGAATGTCTTGTTGATGGTAAATATCATGTAAAAATAGATTTAAAGCTCGCACACGTTGAGCAGAGCCAAGTGAGATTTTATTCCATTGTTGTTTAGCGATCACACGTGGAATTAAATCATAAGGAATGGTGCGCTCAATGCCCTCAGATTCACCATATACAGTAAACGTAATACCTTCATATAAAAAATGCTGTTTGGCAATTTGGTTTAGTTCTTCGAGTTCTTCTACACTATGCTGTGACAACCAGTGCTCAATACGCGCACAAGCCTCACCCGACATCGCTTGGTCATCTGTCATTTCATTAAAGAAATTCGAGGTCATTTGATGAAACAATCCAACAGACTGGCTCGATAGACGATCATGAGAGTGAATCGGATTTAATACAGGAGAGTTAAGCTTATATCCGTCCAACATCGTATTTACATTTGTATCTTTATCTTCTTTAAACATACAAACCTCTCAATTGTTATCGATATGTAACCCATACGTAGCAATATCTATGCCATGGATTTCTAAAGATGCTTTGTTTATTAATCGATAAAAAACGCATTGCTTCAATTCTATTTCGCATTAAGTTGTGTCAAAAAATATAACTGAAAAATTTCAAGCAAAGCTTGCTTAAACGAATGAGTTTTCTTATTGTGTTCACATTCAAGTAAGTAATTTCGACTCCTATATTTTATTAAACTATGTCTATACAAGAAAAAGAAACGTCCAATAGTCTCTATCGCCAATGGCAAATTTTGTCTCGCCTTTCCTCTGGAAAATGGATGGGCACTCGAGAGCTGCAAGAGATTTTACAACGTGAAGGCATCGATATTACTTTACGGACCATTCAACGTGATTTAAACCAAATCTCTCAACGCTTTCCGATTGAAAACAATGGGGCTGTGCCTCAAGGCTGGCGTTGGCGTTCTGATGCCCCGATTCAAAGCTTACCGCACATGACCAGCTCTCAAGCGGTGACATTTATGATGGTTGAAGAACACCTTAAACATCTTCTTCCACCCAGCTTAATTGAAGAAATGAATCCATGGTTTGACTTAGCACGTCGTAGCCTATCGACCCAAAACAATGTGCGCCAATGGATTAACCGCGTACGCATTGTGCCTGCGACACAACCGCTGATTCCCCCAATTGTGGAGAAAACAGCACAGCAAGCCATCTATGAAGGACTGCTCCAAGACAAACAACTGGAATGCGTTTATCAAGGTTTAAACCAAACGGCTGAAGCAAAAACCTATACGCTCAATCCACTCGCATTGGTTCAAAAAGGTGCAATTATTTATCTAATTTGTACGCGCCACGACAAAACTGATATTCAAACCTTTGCACTGCACCGTTTCAAATCTGCGACAGTTTTAAACACTCGTGCCTTACATCCCGTCAATTTTGATATCGATGAATATATCGAATCGGGTGCATTAGGTTTCCGTGTAGACTTTTCAAAACCTACAGAAACCGTTGCACTTACCCTGACTATGACTGAAATAGATGCACTGTATTTGGAAGAAACCAAACTCAGTACCAATCAGGTTTTAGAACCGCTTGGAAATGGGCAAATCTTGGTTCATGCGACCGTCCCTTTTACCAATCAACTGGTGTGGTGGTTACGTAGTTTTGGGCATAAAATTAGTCACATTGAACCCAAAGAAGTTCGTGATGCAGTTAATCAGACCATCACCGACTAAAATAAAAAAAGCCCCAAATATTAGGGGCTTTACAGTCTTTTTGGTATTAGATATTTGAATTGCTTGGGTTTGTCGTTTTCATTGCTCATCTTGGTTTAATGCCTCCCCTAAACCAAGATAAGTGCGCTGTTTTTGGTGATTGATACAAACTAGCATTGGCATGCAAGTTCTCCACTGTTAAAACGGATCGATTTCATCGTCATGGTGTTGACCTCATGTTAAGAACGTAAAATCAATTTAAAAGATGGCGATACTTTTGTGAAATAACATGATTGGCTATTTTTATCTGTTTTTATCTTAAACAACTATTTTGCTTTGTTTATCTGCCAAAACAAAAAGCCAGCCTTATGATCAAACCATAGTCAAAACCAATAGTTTAAAATTAAACGATAAAAAGTCCGCATTTCGCGGGCTTTTACTAAGAGAAAATCAGTGTTAATTTGATTTAAATTTCATATAATAAAAATATATATTTTTTAATAAGTTATAAAATGAGCTTCACAGTTAAAGATATTGCAAAAACAATAAAAGACAGCAAAAAACAAGGAACACCAGTAATTGTATTTACAGGTGCTGGTTGCTCCAAGAGCGCAGGCATGCCTTTAGCAAGCGAACTGATTGCTGAAATCAACAGGAAACACAAAGGTAATCTCAAAAGCCTGTCAGACCAAGAAAAAAAAGATTATGGTCTATGTATGAGTAAGCTCACTCCACATGAGCAAAAAACTCTAATCGAAAAACACATCACTAAAGCCAAAATTAATTGGGCACACATTGCTTTGGGTAGCCTTTTAAAAAATGGTTATTTAGGAAAAGTACTTACTTTTAATTTTGACAATATTCTAAATCGTGCTTGCAGTTTAGATAATTTCTTTCCACCTATTTATGACTTAAAAGTGCTATCTGAAGAATACTTTACAGCTATTCCTAATCAATCTATTGTTCATCTACATGGTCAATGGAGCGGATTTCAACTAGCGAACTCAGATGCTGATACCTCATCTCAAGCTAACAAATTAAAAAACTATATTAAAAATACAATTAATACATCACCAACTTTATTCATTGGCTATAGCGGTGGAGCAGATGCCTTTTTTCAATTAGTTGAAGAAAACTTTATCGGTCAGCACCGTTTATATTGGATTGATTATGGAAAAGAGCCGAATTCCAATGTAAAAAAATTTATTGAAGTGAATCCAAATCATCGTAATTTTATTGGTGAACAAGATGCCGATAAGTTTTTATTAGAACTCGCAATTGAACTTAAATGTTTTCCAACAGAACTTTTTAAAGACCCTATCAAACACCTGAAAGAAATTTGCGAGTATGTAAATAATTTTCCTTTAAATACATCAGAAAGTGAAATTGATGTGTTAGAAGACACGAAAAAGACCCTAGAGATTGCCGATAAAACGAAACCTGCGATTACAACTATAAAGCTCGCTGAACTTTTACATGCCAAAAAATTTGAAACCATTATTAATCAGGTCAAAAATCTCGACCTAAAGATTAAGCCTATCTCTAAAATTGTTGCTTCAGCGTATTTAGGCAAAGCACTAATATTTTTAACAAAGGATGAAAGTCAATTTCAAATCCACTTTGATAAAGCAATTTCATTAAAACCTGACTTTTATCAAGCATATGCTGACGTTGGGACTAAATTAATTAGTAGCAATAAAATTGATGCTTTAATAAAAGCAAAAGATTTTTTTGAAAATTGTTTTACTATCAACCCTAAAATTAAAGATGATACAATTATCGGTCACTACGCTATTGCGCTCAGTAAATTAGCTCGAATCAGAGAAGATAAATCTCTTTTTGAAAAAGCTTTAGTACAATATGAAAATGCTTTAAAAATCCAGCCTGACGATCCGGATCACCGTGGAAATTACGGCAATGCTCTTCTAGGCTTAGGTAAAATTAAACAAGATGAATCTCTGTTTGAAAAAGCTTTCGTACAATATGAAAATGCTTTAAAAATCCAGCCTGACGATCCGGATCACCGTGGAAATTACGGCACCGCTCTTTCTGAGCTTGCAAAAATTAAACAAGATGAATCTCTGTTTGAAAAAGCTTTCGTACAATATGAAAGTGCTTTGATAATCCAGCCGGACCATGCGGATCACCTTGGAAATTACGGCTCTGCTCTTTCTGATCTTGCCAAAATTAAACAAGATGAATCTCTGTTTGAAAAAGCTTTCGTACAATATGAAAGTGCTTTGATAATCCAGCCGGACCATGCGGATCACCTTGGAAATTACGGCTCTGATCTTGCCAAAATTAAACAAGATGAATCTCTGTTTGAAAAAGCTTTCGTACAACATGAAAGTGCTTTAAAAATCCAACCCAATAAAACTTACAATTTAGCTTGCTACTATGCCTTGATAAGAGATAGCGAAAAATCCAAATTCAATCTACTACATGCGGAAAAACATGATACCTTGCCTAAAAACTCACTCAAATATCTAAAGGAAGATACAGATTTAGATAATGTCCGAAACGAACCATGGTTCACTGAACTATTAGAGCGCTTAAAAGCAAAAGAAGAAGCTGAAAAAGTAGCATAAATAAAAAACCCGCACTGAGCGGGTTTTTTTATCACTTCAAAATATTAAGCAGATTTTTTCGCTTGTGCATTCTTACGGATCGTAATCATGATTAATTGCACTGCTGCAGGTGTTACCCCCGGAATACGATTTGCTTGAGCTAATGTCTCAGGACGCACATCTTTCAATTTTAAAGTAATTTCACGAGATAAGCCTGAAACAACATCATAATTAAAATCAGCAGGAATTTTGGTTTCTTCCAAACGCTTCATTTGCGCAACGTCTTCATGCTGACGGTTAATATAACCTGCATATTTCACCGCGATTTCAATTTGATCGCCCACTTGTGTAGAGACTTCAGAACCTGTGAGTTCCGCAATTTGAGCAAATGAAATATTCGGACGTTTTAACAAATCAATTGCAGAACACTCTTTCGATAAATCCGCACCTGTCATTTCGACAAACTTTTTACCCATCGGGTTATTTGGTGCAGCCCAAAGGTGTTGTAAGCGACCAGTTTCTTGTTCAACGGCTTCCATTTTTTCACAGTAAGCTGCCCAACGCACATCATCCACCAAGCCCATTTCACGACCCACTGGTGTTAAGCGTTGATCCGCATTGTCTTCACGCAACATCAAACGATATTCGGCACGTGAAGTAAACATACGGTACGGTTCTTTCGTGCCTAGCGTGATCAAGTCATCAACCAATACACCCATATAGGCTTCATCACGTTTTGGTGTCCATTGCTCTTGATCCCACGCACGACGCGCAGCATTTAAGCCTGCTAGTAGACCTTGCGCACCCGCTTCTTCATACCCTGTCGTACCATTGATTTGACCAGCAAAGTACAAGTTATTAATAGCTTTGGTTTCTAAAGTAAACTTCAACGCTTGCGGGTTGAAATAATCGTATTCAATAGCATAGCCCGGACGTAAAATGTGCGCATTTTCCATCCCGCGAATTGAACGAACCAGCTCAAACTGCACATCAAACGGAAGTGAAGTTGAAATACCATTTGGATAAAGCTCATGTGTATCTAAACCTTCAGGCTCTAAGAACACTTGGTGTGAGTCTTTATCGGCAAAGCGGTGAATTTTGTCTTCAATGGATGGGCAGTAACGTGGGCCCACGCCTTCAATGACACCAGTGTACATCGGTGAACGGTCTAAACCGCCGCGGATGATGTCATGGGTTTTTTCATTGGTGTGTGTGATATAACAATTCACTTGTTCAGGGTGCATAGATGCATCACCCATGAATGACATCGTCGGTGATGGGAAGTCACCCGGCTGTGGAATCATCACAGAAAAATCAACTGAACGCGCATCAATACGTGGTGGCGTACCTGTCTTTAAACGACCCACAGGCAAATTCAATTCACGTAAACGGTGCGCCAGTGAAATTGAAGGTGGATCACCTGCACGGCCACCGCTTGATTTTTCAAGCCCTACGTGGATTACACCACCCAAGAACGTTCCTGCGGTGAGCACGACTGTTTTCGCATCAAAGCGGATACCTGTTTGAGTTACAACGCCCTTTACAGTATCACCCTCAACAATCAAGTCGTCTGCGGCTTGTTGGAAAATATCGAGATTTGCTTGGTTTTCTAAAGTGTCACGAATCGCGGCTTTATAGCGAATACGGTCTGCCTGTGCACGTGTTGCACGAACGGCTGCACCTTTACGTGAGTTTAGGATACGGAACTGAATACCGCCTTTATCGGCAGCCAATGCCATTGCACCGCCCAAGGCATCAATTTCACGCACCAAATGCGATTTACCAATACCACCAATTGCTGGATTACAGCTCATCTGCCCTAAAGTCTCAATATTATGAGTTAAGAGTAAAGTCTGTCGCCCCATACGTGCCGCAGCCAATGCTGCTTCTGTACCTGCGTGACCGCCGCCGATAACAATGACATCGTAAACTTTAGGATAATGCATAGTGGTAAAGGAGATTAAAAAATGATAACGAAAGATTATAGCAAATTTTCGATTGTAAGTTGACAGATTCCGTGGAATTTATTGTATATGCGGTGCTGTGCTTACTGCGCCAGCGCTAGATTTATGTAATTTTACTTGCAGAGCAGTAGCAAAAACTCAACAAAGGATGCGTTTTGTTACCTGAAAAGCCTTGTATTAATTTGATCATTTTTTATCCTATAGGTTGATCAAACAACAACCAAAGGTAAGCATTATGAATAAGAAAATTCTTTTTTCATCCATTCTCTGCGGTTTATTTTTTTCGCCTTTTGTATCAGCCAACGACAAAGTTGAAAAGGTTTATGACAGTCAACGTTATCAACAAGTCTGTAAAGGCAAGTCACAAGGAACAGCGGTTAGTTTTGCCTATCGAGGCATTATTTGGAATGGTACCTGTGAACCTCAATTTTTCCCAAGCTCAAAAAATGCCAATATTCATGGTGATGAAGCTGAGTTAGCCAGCATTTGCCAAGGCGACTCAAAAGCGACATCAATCAATATCGAAGGTAAAGAAATCAAAGGCAAATGTGCCCTTGGTTTTGTAGCACCTAAACCAAGAATGTAATCAAAACAACTTAAATTTCATGCTGTATTGAGGGTAAAAAATAGTCCATTTTTTACCCTTTTTTCTACCTTGTAAATTATTGAATTCTGTATACACTCAAAAAACACAAAAGATAAAAACGAATAAAAAAGGTATTCCATGGATTCGGAATTGTTTACAGTTTTTTTGCCTTTGACTTTGGCATTAATGATGATGGGTCTTGGTTTACACCTACGCCCAGCTGATTTTTATCGCCTCACACTGCATCCCAAAGTCATTTTCATCGCGTTATTTTCACAGTTGGTACTGCTGGTGGGCATTGCGTTCCTCATTTGCCAGTTTTTAAATTTAGCGCCTATTTTCGCGATTGGTTTGATGCTCGTTGCAGCCTCACCAGGTGGGCCAACGTCAAACCTATTTACCTATTTATTTAAAGGTGATGTTGCGCTCAACATTACTCTTACAGCCACGAACTCCATCATTTCAACACTAACCCTGCCTTTTATTATTAATTTTTCACTGATGTACTTTCTACAAACATCACAACCCGTTGACATGCCCGCCATGAAAATGATGAAAGTTTTTTTCATCACTTTACTTCCAGTCAGTATGGGCATGTTTTTACGTTATTACTTTCCAAAACTTGCCGACAGATTAAACCGCCCAATGCGTATTTTGTCTGCAAGCTGTCTTCTTTTTATCTTTTTTCTCGCACTGTACTTAGAGCGACATAATTTTGTCGAATATGTGTTTGAGATTGGGCCTGCCGTAGCCTTATTCTGCTTCTGTAGCATGTTTATTGGTTTTTTTGTGCCACATCTTGCCAATATTCCAGAAAAGCAAGCCTTAACTTGCTCCTTTGAGATCACCATTCATAACACCGCACTTGCCATTACGGTTGCCCTGTCAGTCTTAGGCAACACTGCCATGGCCATTCCTGCCGGTATTTATTCTATTTTCATGTTTGTATTTGCTGCGTTATTAGGCCTATTAATCTCGCGAAGAAATGACAGTTTATTTTTGAAGAAAGAGACCGTAGCTGAATAAGTTCACGGTCATGATTTATATAATTTTAAGGAGAATATGCACCTATGGATTCAGGAATTATAACTATTATGTTACCCCTAGCTCTTGCCATCATCATGATTGGCTTGGGCTTAGAGTTAACCCCGAAGGATTTTGCACGCGTCAGCAAGCATCCCAAAGCAGTATTGGTTGCTTTATTTTGTCAGTTGGTACTTCTTGTTGGGATTGCCTTTGTAATTTGCATAGTACTCAACTTACCGCCACTGCTTGCCGTCGGCTTGATGCTCTTAGCCGCTTCTCCTGGTGGCAGTACTGCAAACTTATTTAGCTATTTGTTCAAAGGTGATATTGCGCTCAATATTACCTTAACCGCAATTAACTCCGTTATTGCAGCGTTTACCTTGCCGCTAATTGTCAACTTTGCCATTCAATACTTTATGCAGGATGGACAACACGTCAGTATGCAGTTTAGTAAAATCTTACAAGTTTTCTCAATTATTCTTATCCCTGTCTGTATTGGTATGTTGATTCGCCACTATGCACCCTCTTTTACCAAGAAGCTGAATAAGCCATTACGTATTTTTTCTGTTGTATTTTTGGTCTTAATCATTGTTGGAGCAATAGCCAAAGAACGCGCACATATTCTGGAGTATCTGACTCAGGTCGGTTTAGCCACAGTCATTTTCTGTATTTGTAGTTTAATGATTGGTTATTTTGTACCGAGACTACTGGGGATCAACAGTGCTCAAGCTCGGGCCTGTGCCTTTGAAATTGGCATTCATAACAGTACCCTTGCCATGACCATTGCACTCACCGTGATGGCCAGTACCACCATTGCCATGCCTGCAGCGGTCTATTCTATTTTTATGTATATCTTTGCTGCCATCTTTGGGACATTACTCAACCGTTTTGCCCCATCGGTTCAAACCAGTACAGAACAAGCCTAGAACAGGTGTAGATCTAAGGATGCTTCGGCATCCTTTTTTATTTTGAGGAATGCTGTCGAACTGCCCCCTGTTCCGCTACAATATTTATTTATACATAAATATTAGGTTATTCCTGTGAAGTGGTTACAAATTCATATTACGGTTGATCAAGCGCAAGTCGATTTTACTGAAACCCTTTTAGAATCTTTGGGTGCAGTCAGTGTCACATTAGATGATGCAGAAAACCAAGACTTACTTGAACCACTTCCAGGTGAAACGCCACTTTGGAATAAAGTCATTGTGACAGGTATCTATGCGCAAGAAGACGACGAAGAAATTGATGTCAATGCATTAGAAACGTTTATTCGCACTCAAATGCCTGATGCGCCGATGCGTAGTGAATTTCTTGAAGACCAAGAATGGGAACGCACATGGATGGATGCCTACGAACCGATTCAAATTGCCGACAAATACTGGATCGTTCCTGAATGGATGGAAGCACCAGAACCAGATGCAGTGAACATTAAACTTGATCCAGGCTTAGCGTTTGGTACGGGGAACCATGCATCTACTTTTCTTTGCCTGCAGTGGTTAGGTAAAACTGATGTTAAAGATAAAATCGTGATCGATTATGGTTGCGGTTCAGGTATTTTAGGGGTTGCTGCTCTACTCCTAGGTGCAAAAAAAGTCTATGCGACAGATATTGATCCACAAGCAATTTTAGCCACTGAACAAAATGCGGCACTCAATGGCGTGGCTGAGAACCTTTATGTTGGCTTACCAGATGAGTTCAATTTAGAGCTGGCTGACCAAAAAGCAGATGTCTTTGTTGCAAATATTTTGGCAGGCCCGCTTATGATGTTAGCGCCGGAATTCGCAACTTTGGTCAAATCTGAGGGAGAGTTCGCACTTGCAGGTGTAATTGAAGAGCAAGTTTCTGATGTTTCTAGTGTTTATTCTGAGTTTTTTGATATATTAGAGGTCGAGAAACGTGATGAAAACTGGTGCCGAATCTCGGGTAAACGCCACACCCTTTAAATGAACCCTTAATACACTATGAGCGACAAACAAACCTCTTGCCCTAAATGCCTAACCATCTACAAAGTAAGTGTTGCACAACTCACTGTTGCGCAAGGTATGGTTTGTTGCCCAAAGTGTTCGATGACCTTTAATGCGCTCTCGCATTTAACCACGGGTCATACTTTTGACACTGGTGAGGAAAGATCAGCGAATCAGAATGACAAGAGCCTGTCTTCAAATTCCGCATTTTCCTCTCCTCGTGTAGACAGCATTCATTTTGATTTATCACAATCTGCTGCGCTTTCAATGTCGACATCAAATTTGCTTGATATTTTCAATCTGAAAGTTGAGCACTCCAACATTGACCTCAAAACCTATTTAAACAATTTAAACTATTTTAGTACCGACCCGATTGGTAACTATCCTGCCATGAATTTGGCAGACAACAATCCAGCGAAACCGCAAAAAAGCCCGATGTATTATATGCTTTGGGGTGTGGTTAACTTCAGCTTATTGGCGCTATTGTGTTTCCAATACTTATGGTTTAACCCACATATTCTCAATAACAGCCCCGCACTAGGCGCAACCTATAATAAAATTTGTCTTGTACTGAACTGTAGCAGCCTACAAGAACGCTACAGCCTAATCAGCATTAATAAATTAAAAGTAAAACGTATAGAGGCACAGAAAACTCAATTTTCAGGTGAACTGATCAACTATCATGATACCAGTCTTCCCCTACCAGATCTTAAGGTCATTTTAAAAGTGGATGGTGAAGTCGATTCAACCTATCAACTACATGCAAATGAATATTTGATTGATAGTCTGGTTGGAATTAAACGAATTCCTAAAAATAGTCCGTTCAAATTCAAATTTAGCCTGCCAGTCAGCCGTAAAAGCTTCAATCATTACAGTTTAGAAATAGTCCAGCCCTAAAATTTAAAAAAAATGTAAAAAAAGTGAAAAAAAATGCAGTTTTCTTGCTCACTTTTTCTTAGACAATGGTATGATACGCGCCACAAAAGCTTAGTGCTGCAATCTCCTCAGTCTTTTAATACAAATAGAACATCAGCAAAAATGCGCGTTATCGAAATATCGCGTATTGAGCAGATTTTTTTGTTTAAAAAAGGTCGGTAACAAATATTTAACTATTGTTACGCTTATATTTCGACCAACTTAGCGATATTGTGGCATGCTAAATGTACAGTTTTAGAACTAGTCGTTTTAGGATCTAAAACGAAGTTCATTTTAATTTTAGACCACTTTATATATGTCACTTTACCCAAGTGATATTTAGATTTTTCGGATTACTTCGCATGAATAGCAAATCTCCTATTTTTACTGCACAGTCTGATGTCGCTCTTCGTATTCACGTAGATCGCGCAGTTCGCCACTATTTTGCACAACTGCAAGGCGAGCAACCATCTCAGGTCTACGACATGGTGCTGGCAGAAATGGAGAAACCTCTTCTATCTGTAGTTTTAGAATATACCCGCGGTAACCAAACACGTGCTGCGGAGATTCTAGGACTTAACCGTGGAACTTTACGTAAAAAGTTAAAAGCTCACGGTTTAATGAGTGAATAAATGATAAAATGCTTGCGGCTTCCGCGGGCATTTTTTTTACCTGCTATTTTTGGCTTTTTGTTTTAATTCTTGATAACTGTGACGAAGATCATGACCATTAAACGCGCTTTAATCTCTGTTTCCGATAAAACTGGCATTGTTGAGTTCGCTCAAAACCTTGTTGCTCTAGGGGTAGAAATTTTATCTACTGGCGGTACATATAAGTTGTTAAAAGACAACAATATCGCTGTAGTCGAAGTTTCAGAGCATACGGGTTTCCCAGAAATGATGGATGGTCGTGTAAAAACGCTACACCCGAAAATTCATGGTGGTATCTTAGCTCGTCGCGGTCTAGACGAAGCTGTGATGGCTGAACACAATATCGATGCGATCGATCTTGTGGTTGTGAACCTTTATCCATTTGCTGCAACTGTCGCTAAACCGAACTGCTCACTTGCAGATGCAATTGAAAATATCGACATCGGCGGCCCAACCATGGTGCGTGCTGCTGCGAAAAACCATGCTTCTGTCGGTATTGTGGTCAATGCTACAGACTATGACACTGTTATTGCTGAGCTAAAAGCAAATGGTGCTTTGTCTTACGAAACTCGTTTTGACTTAGCCGTTAAAGCATTTGAACATACCGCACAGTATGACGGCATGATTGCTTCTTATCTAGGCGCTCGCGTAGGCAAGGAAGAAGGTCAAGCAGACAAGTTTGCACGTACTTTCAATACACAGTTAAATAAAGCTCAAGACTTGCGTTATGGTGAAAACCCGCATCAATCAGCAGCATTCTATGTAGAAAGCACAGCAACTGAAGCATCTGTTTCAACAGCGAAACAACTTCAAGGTAAAGAACTTTCTTATAACAACATTGCAGATACAGATGCCGCACTTGAATGTGTCAAATCATTTGCAAAACCGGCTTGTGTCATCGTTAAACACGCAAACCCATGTGGCGTTGCGGTATCTTTAGATGGTATTCATGCGGCATATGACTTGGCTTATGCAACAGATCCTGAATCAGCTTTCGGCGGCATCATTGCATTCAACCGTGAATTAGATGTTGCAACTGCACAAGCAATTGTTGACCGTCAGTTTGTTGAAGTTATCATTGCGCCAAGCATTGCTGAAGGCGTACTTGAAGTCACTGGCGCGAAGAAAAATGTTCGTGTTCTCGTTTGCGGTGAATTACCTGCACTTGATGAACGTGCGCCACAACTTGACTATAAACGCGTAAATGGCGGTTTATTGGTTCAAGACCAAGACTTAGGCATGATCACCAAAGATGATTTAAAAGTCGTGACGAAACGCGCACCAACGGATGCTGAAATTGATGACTTAATTTTTGCATGGAAAGTTGCGAAATACGTGAAATCAAATGCCATTGTTTATGCTAAAGGTCGTCAAACCATTGGTGTAGGCGCAGGTCAAATGAGCCGTGTTAACTCAGCGCGTATTGCTGCGATTAAAGCGGAGCATGCAGGCTTAGTGGTTGAAGGTGCTGTAATGGCGTCTGATGCATTCTTCCCATTCCGCGATGGTATTGATAATGCAGCGAAAGCAGGCATTAAATGTATTATCCAACCGGGCGGTTCTATGCGTGACGAAGAAACCATTGCTGCTGCAGATGAAGCAGGTATTGCAATGGTCTTCACTGGCATGCGCCACTTCCGTCACTAAGTGATAGATGCAGACCGTAATGACAAAGTCATACATGTGGTTTAAAACAGATTTCTAAATCTTACATAAAGTCCTCTCCTTTTTAGGCTGAGGACTTTATGCCATTTCGATTCATGGAGTATGAACCGATGAACATTTTAGTTTTGGGTAATGGCGGTCGTGAACATGCATTGGCATGGAAAATCGCGCAAGATGAAAAAGTTGCAAAAGTTTTTGTTGCACCAGGTAATTCAGGAACTGCAACAGAAAACAAATGTGAAAATGTTGCACTCAACATTTTAGACAATGCTGCAATTATCGACTTTGCAAAAAACAATGCAGTAGATTTGATTATTGTGGGTCCAGAAGCACCGCTGGTAAATGGTGTAGTTGATGCTTGCCGCGCGGTAGAGCTTCAAATTTGGGGCCCAACTCAATTTGCTGCCCAGCTAGAAGGCTCAAAAGCATTTGCTAAGCACTTCTTAAAACGCCACAACATTCCTACTGCGTTCTACGATGTATTTACTGAAGTCGATGCAGCGAAAGCATTTGTTGAAAAAAATGGCGCGCCAATCGTGATCAAGGCCGATGGTCTTGCTGCGGGTAAAGGCGTAATTGTAGCCATGACTAATCAAGAAGCTTTTGATGCGATTGATGACATGTTGGCGGGCAACAAGTTTGGTGATGCTGGTTCTCGTGTTGTGATCGAAGAATTCCTTGCTGGTGAAGAAGCATCTTTCATTTGTATGATTGATGGCGACAACATCTTACCAATGGCAACATCTCAAGACCATAAGCGTATTTTTGAAGGCGACCAAGGTCCAAACACGGGTGGTATGGGTGCTTACTCTCCTGCTCCTGTGGTGACTGCAGATGTATTTGAAAAAACCATGAATGAAGTGATGCGTCCTACCGTTGAAGGTATGAAAAAAGACGGTCACGTTTATACAGGGTTCTTATACGCAGGCTTGATGATTGATGACAAAGGTCAACCAAAAGTGATCGAGTTCAACTGTCGTTTTGGTGACCCTGAAACTCAGCCGATTATGATGCGTTTAAAATCATCATTGGTCGATCTGGTTGAAGCTGGTATTGCAGGTAATCTTCCAGCAGAAGCTGAATGGGATGAACGCAAATCAATTGGTATTGTCCTAGCAGCAGAAGGCTACCCAGAAACTGTTCGTCAAGGTGACGTAATCTCTGGTCTTGGTCAATCTCCTGAAAACACAAAAATCTTCCATGCGGGCACTACAATGAGTGCCGACGGTCACATCTTGACTGCGGGTGGTCGTGTTTTATGTGTCACAGCTCTTGGCGATACCGTACTTGAAGCGCAAGTCAATGCTTTAGAAGTCTGTGGTCAAGTGACATTTACGGGTATGCAATATCGTACAGATATTGGTTATCGTGCTATTGCGCGTGAAAATGCTTAAAAGCATCCATACTGTAAAAACCCGCTAAATGCGGGTTTTTTTATTGCAAACCGCTGCGAAGCTTTTTTAGCTGTCTGGGTGTTATACCAAACCAATTTTTACAGGCACGGCTTAATGCGGACTGCTCGGAAAATCCCAGTACAGAAGCGATTTGGCTCATCGATGCTTTTGAGTCTGCTAAATATTGCAACAACAACTGTTGTCTGAGTTTATCTCGGATCTGTTCAAAGCTGGTCCCTTCTTCATCTAATTTACGTTGTAAGCTTCGAGGATGCATCGCAAGCATATTTGCAATATCTGTTTTATTGGCCTTTGGGCCCGATAAATGAATGCGTATCGCATGTCGAACCCGATCGCTAAATGAACCTTGATGACTCCGAAAACTCCTCTCCAGATAACTATCGACAATTTCACGTAAGCCATGATCAATACTATCTAAAGTAATATTCAACATATCTCTGTGGAAATACAAAGCTGCATGCTGTTGATCAATCATGACTTCGGCATGAAAAACCGTTTATACACATTTAAGGGCGCAATTGGACTGTGCGGTAGTGCAACTCGGAGCGGCTGATAGCGCTCACCACTCAAATAACGTAGAACCCGATGACACACAGCAAGCCCCAGATCCATGGTTTGTCGTTTCCTCAAAATATGCGTAGCGTCATGGAGCTGAATATCAAAAATAAGTTCTACAATATCCAAGCTGTGTTCAAATGCATCTGTGCTAACACGATCATTGATATATAAACGTAGTGCAGAACCATGTAAAAACAGTAAATCTGAACTGTATTTAATCACTTCATGAAGTGTCGATGCACTTTGTAAGATCAGCCCAAGTACACCCAAAATGCCAATATCTTGATACTGAGAAATCCGCAAACCTAAATCGGCACAGTTGGCCTGTTGCGCACTTTCTTCTAGAAGTTGGATTAGTGCTGTATGTGAAATCCATGCATTGTCATCTTGTAATTGTGCAAGTTGAATTCCATGCTTGGCCAACAACGGCATTGGGTCGATGCCCAAGTGTTGCATTACCTCTAGATAGCCACGTAGCCCTGAACTATGCACCATATCCTCATGAATATTTCTCGGGTACTCAACTGCGAGTGAATCTTCCTGATTCACTTCCACAATCCCTGTCTCAATACGTCAAAAAATTGACTCATTACGTCAAGTTAGCATAAAAAAGCCACGGCAGAATAGCCCTATGAGCAATTTATTTGTTCATCAATTTTGCGCTTCAAACACATAAAACGCTGGCGCGAATAAATGTAGCACATGGATATGAACACTACATTTTTCATCAAGGATAAAACAAGGAATATAGAATGAATTTTAAGAATGTAACTGTTGCTGGCAGTGGTGTACTCGGTTATCAAATTGCGTTTCAAACCGCTTTTCATGGTTTTAAAGTGTCGGTATATGACATTAATGACGAAGTACTTGCTAAAGCCAAAGCTAAGTTCTTTGAATTAAGCGAATGCTATAAACGCGATATTAATGCGACCCAAGAACAACTCGACAATACATTTAACAATCTCAGTTACTATTCAAACCTTGCAGAAGCCGTGCAAGATGCAGATTTAGTCATTGAAGCCGTTCCTGAAGATGTCAGTATCAAAACTGATTTTTATGAAAAATTAAGTCAAGTTGCGCCAGCAAAAACCATTTTTGCAACCAATACCTCAACATTATTGCCAAGTCAGTTCCGTGACTTGACTGGTCGCCCAGAGAAATTCCTAGCCCTACATTTTGCCAATTTAATTTGGGTCAACAACATGGCTGAAATCATGGGACATGACACCACTGACAAACAAGTATTTGAAGATTTAGTGCAATTTGCCAAAGCAATTGGCATGGTGGCTTTACCTGTTTATAAAGAGCAACCTGGTCTTATCTTAAATTCAATGTTACTACCTTACTGTGTTTCAGCATTAGAGCTTTGGATAAACGAAGTATCTGACCCTCATACCATCGATAAAACTTGGATGAAGTCATTTGGTTCACCAAAAGGACCATTCGCAATTTTAGATATTATCGGTATCACAACTGTTTACAACGTTGCTAAAGTCAATGCAGCAGCAAGCCCAATGATGGCACGTATTATGGAACGACTTGAAAATGAATTCATCAGTCAAAATAAGTTAGGTCTTCCAACAGGACAAGGTTTCTATAGCTACCCAAATCCTGCATATGAATCAGCAACCTTTTTAAAATGATTAAGTATTGAAATATCAACCTAAGCTCTAGTTGTTTTTTTGATATTTCAACTTCTTCGCATACAGCTCAAACTAAAGCATCACTCTTTTTTAGTGATTGCTTTAGTTTGTTCTCACAAGCATCAAAAAAATAACTAAGACTCTTTAAGTTGCTTTCAATAATAAAAAAGTAGAACATGCCTTATAACAGCTATTTTCTCACACCCTGAATACATTAAACCTATGCCATTGTTTCGAGAGCATACTACGACTACTCTGCATACATTAGGATTTGCACTTTATACTCGTTATATCTATTTTTTCTCTGTACACGACAAATTTCACAGAACCCTTATCCTATCAGGGTTCTGCCTTCTTAAAATTGCCAAAATTTCCTTAAACTCTTCTTTTTTCCCAAAACCAATTAAACGCTGAATCGCCATTTGAACATAGTCTAAACCATAGCGAAATAAACTCATTGAGAGTCGTCCATGCTTCTTTATTTTTATCGCTTTTTTTTGATCATGTTGCCATTCACCCGTTAAGTAACACCAACAGAAGCTTATAGCTAACACCGCAATCAATTTTTTCACTCGTCTAGCGTCTGTCAAGCGCGTATTTTCAAGATTGAATCCTCGTCCTTTGAGACAACTGAATAAGGTTTCAATTTCCCAGCGTAATGCATAATCCTGAATAGCATTGGCATTAAACTGAGGAGAAACGACGAGTAAAAGCTCTCCATTTTCTAACTGTAGTGCACTCATATATAGTTTCACCCGACCAACCAAAATCCGTCGTTTACGACATTCAATTTGACCAAGTTGAAGATGGCGAAATAAATCACTAATTTTATGATTCTTCCCTAAATGATTGGTGACAATGAAGTTTTTTTAACACGAATGCAGAAGTTGATGTCTTGTTCAATTAACCATGTAAACCACTGCTCACCGATAAACTCTCTGTCTGCGAACACATTCACAATACGGTCTTTACCAAAAATGGCTATAAAGCGTTGAATCAAAGCAATACGCTCTTTCGTATCTGAATTTCCACGTTTATTAAGCAATGTCCAAAGGATAGGTATCGCTATTCCACGATAAACGATTGCGAGCATCAGGATATTAATATTTCGTTTTCCCCATTTCCAATTGGTTCTATCTAAAGTCAGTTGCACTTGGTCGAATGAAAACATATTGAAAATCAACCGAGAAATTTGACGATAATCAAAATACTGACCTGCAAAGAAGCGCTGCATACGTCGATAAAATGATTGTGGTAAGCACTTGATGGGCAAGGCTTTAGATGCAGAAGAAAGATTACATGTTTGCTTTAAAATAATCACAAGCATGATGAGCGCAAAGCACTTTAAATGTGACTTGTTCCATTTTAGAGATTTGTTTAAGATAAGATATAACTCATTGAGATGTATCATAGTATTCGTCGTTAGAAAACAATTATTGTGACATTATTTCAATGAGTTATCTATTTTTGTCGTGTACAGAGCTATTTTTTGTATTTAGTTTAGATAAAATCTTATAAAGCACAAAATTTATGCAAATTCTTATTTTTAAATAGATTAATTAAAAATAATATATTGTTTTCATTGTAGAATTACAAACAAAATGCAAATTACTAATCTTTAAATAAGATAAGTATTGAACTTTTATGCTCTATATCGAATATTACTTTGTTGATATGATGTGCAAAATTTAACGATTGAGCAGAGATGTTTCTAGTGAGTTGAAAAAGTTAATCTTTTTCAAAGCGAAAGCACATATTCGACTGATATCGAATTGCACGCTGGCAAAACTCACATTACAGTCATATGCATCAAATCAGGAATGCCTGATTTAAAATCAATTGATCTCTCTATTGTTCAGCTAAGTTAAGCCTCGTTTGGATGCTTAATCGGGAAGAAAAAATGAAAAAAATTCTAGGAATTGCGCTGGGTTTATCTGTTGCTTTAACCGGTTGTAGCAAACCTGAAGCACCTGCAACAGATGCGGCTAAAACAGATACTGCAGCAGCTGAGCAAACAGTAACCATCGCATCGACTGGCTCTGATGCTGATATTTGGCGCCACATTGCAACTTTGCCAGAGACTAAAGCAGCGGGCTTAAAGTTAGATATTAAAAACTTCACTGACTATGTCGCAATGAACACCGCTGTTGCAAACAATGAAGTCGATGTCAACGCATTCCAATCTTATGCTTACCTTGTGGCCTATAACGAAGCGAACACAGCGAAGATTGCCCCTCTTTCAACGACCTACCTAGAGCCAATGGGCATCTATTCAAGCAAAGTAAAAACACTGGCTGAATTTAAAAATGGTGCAACGATTGCGATTCCAAATGATGGTGCGAACGAATCACGTGCATTGTTATTATTACAATCTGCGGGTCTAGTGAAGTTAAAAAATGACTTTGACTTCGTGAAAGGCACTTCGAAAGACATCGTTGAAAACAACAAAGCTCTCGTCATCAAGCCTATTCAAATGGCAACGGCTGTACGTGTGAAAGACGAAGTTGATGCCATTGTTTTGGGTAATACCCTTGCAATGGAAGGTGGTCTGAACGTATTGAAAGATGCGATTTACTATGAGCCAATCGATCAAACCACAAAAATGAATGTGAACGTACTTGCGGTGGCTGAAGCGCGTCAAAATGACCCTGTACTGAAAAAAGTCGGTGAGCTTTACCATGTCGCTGCAGTAGGCAAATATGTTCAAGAACATTTTGGCGGCACAAAAATTGATGTGAACAAGCCAGTAAGCTACCTTACTCAAGCTAAATAGTAATATAATCAAATCAACGAAACAGGCAAAGTCTCTTTGCCTGTTTTTTCATTTTTGTGTAGTTTTTGACGATATGATTCAATTTAAAAACATTTCAAAGCACTATCAGTTGAAGGGCCAAACCATTCCTGCACTGGACCAAATCAATTTGGACATTCCAGAAGGCAGTATTTTTGGCGTTATTGGCTATAGTGGTGCAGGTAAAAGTACCCTCATTCGTTTGATCAATTTACTTGAACGCCCAACCGAAGGCCAAGTAATTATCAATCAGAAAGACTTTACTGCATTAGATGCAAAAGCATTACGTCAAGAACGTGCAAATATTGGCATGATTTTCCAGCATTTCAACTTACTGCAAACCAAAACCGTTGCAGCCAATATTGAAATGCCCATGAAACTTTTAGGTTATAGCAAAGCTGAACGTGAAAAGCGTTTGAATGAGCTACTTGAGTTTATTGATCTCAAACACAAAAAAGAAGCTTATCCAGATGAGCTCTCGGGTGGTCAAAAACAACGTGTCGGCATTGCACGTGCGCTTGCCAACCATCCTAAAATATTACTTTGTGACGAAGCGACTTCTGCACTAGACCCACAAACCACCAAGTCGGTATTGGACTTGCTCAAAAAAATCAATCAAGAGCAAGGCATTACCATCGTCATGGTGACACATGAAATGGATGTGATCCAAAGCATCTGCTCACATGTGGCCGTAATGGAACTCGGCAAAGTGGTTGAAACGGGGAAAACGGTGGACTTGTTTAGTCGCCCACAACATGCAACGACACAGAATTTTATTCAAACGATTTTGCATCAACAGCTACCGATTAAGCTTCTGAATAACCTCGAACATAAGCATCATCATAGTATTTACCGCTTACAATTTCTTGGTAACTCTGCACACGAAACCGTAATCCAAAACTTAATTAAACAGTTTGATATTAGTCTCAATATCCTGTTTGCCAACATGATTGAAATTGATGGCAATGTGATTGGGCAAATGTTTGTTCAGCTCTTGGGCGATGAAAGCCTGATTGCTGAAGCGGTTGAGTTTTTAAAACAACATGGTGTGGCTGTTGAACAATCAGGAGAGCTGGCATGAGAGATTTAATTGTCCAGTGGTTAACTCAAATCACAGCGCCTTTTTGGAAAAGCTCTTTATCAATTGACCAGTTTATTACTGCTTTGCAAGAAACATTTCATATGGTGTTTTTTGCAATGCTATTTGGCTGTATTTGGGGCTTTATTCAGGCCATCATTTTATTGGTCACACGTCCTGATGGTATTTTGCCCAACAAAGCAATTTATCATAGCCTGAACCCGATTGTGAATGCTCTACGCTCTCTGCCCTTTATTATTTTGCTGATTGCGGTTTTACCTTTGACCAAACTCATCGTCGGCACATCGATTGGCACGTGGGCTGCGATTGTTCCGCTCACCATTTATGTTGGACCATACATTGGTCGTTTGGTGGAAACTTCATTACTTGAAGTGAATGAGGGGATTATCGAATCTGCACAAGCCATGGGTGCAACTCCGCTACAAATCATCTTTAAGTTTATTTTACCTGAAGCACGCAGTTCACTGATTTTAAACTTAACCACAGCCACCATTAGCTTAATTGGTGCCACAGCGATGGCCGGTGCAGTGGGTGCAGGCGGTATTGGTGACCTTGCTATATCTTATGGTTATCAACGTTTTGACACCAGTGTCGTGATACTCACAGTGATTGTGCTGTTGATCATGGTGCAAATTGTACAATCGGTTGGCGATTGGCTGTCTAAACTACGCTAACAAAATTAAGCTCTCAATATTGGGAGCTTTTTTTAGGTCTAAATTTTATATAATGCGGCAAACAAAATTTTTAAAAGCTATAACGATGAAAATAACAACTCTATTGATCAGTCTAAGTCTTTTGCCGATGCTCGGCCATGCAGCTTCAAATCCCTATAACTACGTCACCAGTGTGAAAGTGAATCAGGTTGAACTCAATGCACCTGTGACAGCACATCAAGTCAGTCAATTACTCGCTCCTCCGAATGGAAAAATCAGCAAACAATATGCCGAATGTACAGGCAACTATGAATACAGTATTACAAGTGCCCAACCCAAAACCCTAAAATTTGAGATTTTTAACGAAGATAATCCCAAGAGTCAGACTGAAAAATTCTATAAAAACAAAACGAATTTAAAACAACTCAGTCAAACCAAAGGCCGTGTTTGGCTTGAGTGGAAAAGCACTCAAGTGATGAGCGAAAATATACGCGTGCAAAATATTCAGATCACACCGAATTATACTTTGCAGCAGTTTAAACAAGACTTTAAATACAGTGCACAAGGCATGGTAGCATCAGGTGAAGCCCAAGTTTTGCTCTTGCAGCCCAATGAAATCAAAACCTTTCTAAAAGAACCACAAAACTTTGCCCCACCCTACACGGCTTATCTAAACTTTGGTTTTAAAAATGGACGGTTAAGCAGCTTTGCCATTCAGCAAGCAGTGGCCTGCTAAAGGCTTTTATGCCAAGAAACAATGCGACTGACATTGCCTTTTCTAAGTCGTTTAGAACTTACTGACAATAAAATAAACAGTCCAAACACTGTGGCCTATTAAATTTTGCCAATTCATTTGAATCGCACTCAGAATGAAGGCAGAGCATGTTAAACTATTCAGCGGTTTTTGCAGGGACTCAATTATGCACTTTGTACATCTTGGTATTCATACAGAATTTTCAATCACAGAATCAATTGTACGTATACCTGATTTAGTCAAAGCTGCTAAGGCAGAAGGTATGCCAGCCCTTGCCATTACTGACTTATCTAACTTACACGCTGCTGTAAAATTTTATGGTAAATGCTTAGATAATGGTATCAAACCGATTATGGGTTCAGAAGTTCGCTTGAACGATGCTGAACATCGCGTGACATTATTGGCGATGAGCAATGTTGGCTGGCGTAATCTAACCGAACTGGTTTCAGAAGGTTTTATCCGAGGTCAACAGCTTGATATTCCTTGCGTTGCAAAAGACTGGATTTTAGAACAAAACCATGACCTGATTGCACTACTTGGCATGCGATCTGATGTCGGCAAAATGCTCTGTACATCGAATCCGCAAAAAGCCGAACCTTTACTCGAAGAATGGATTGCAAAATTTGGCAATCGGGTTTATTTGGCTCTATGTCGAACAGAACGCTCAGGTGAAGATGACTTCAACTATGAAGCCTTAAAACTGGCTAAAAAGTACAATATTGGTGTAGTTGCGCACAACGATGTGCACTTCATGAAAGAAATCGACTTTGAAGCACACGAAGCCCGAGTCTGTATTGCCGATGGTTATGTATTAGGGGATAACCGCCGACCAAAAAATTACTCTCCAGAGCAATATTTTAAATCTGGCCAACAAATGGCGGAATTATTTGCAGACATTCCCTCTGCAATTGAAAATACTTATCAGATTGCTAAACGTTGTAACGTTACCCTGCAATTAGGTAAATACTTCCTGCCTGACTACCCTATTCCTGAAGGCCATACCATCGACACCTACTTTGCACATTTATCCAAAGAAGGTTTAGAAGAGCGTTTAGACTTTTTATATCCACCTGAAACGCGTGATGAATACTGGCCTGAAAAACGTAAAGAATATGATGATCGTTTAGAGTATGAAATCGGGACCATTCTTAAAATGGGTTTCCCAGGTTACTTCTTGATTGTCATGGACTTCATCCAATGGTCTAAAGGTAATGGCGTTCCGGTTGGTCCAGGCCGTGGTTCAGGTGCAGGTTCACTTGTTGCCTACAGCTTAAAAATTACGGATCTCGATCCTCTCCCATACGGACTACTCTTTGAACGCTTCTTAAACCCAGAACGTGTTTCAATGCCCGATTTCGACGTCGATTTCTGTATTGCTGGTCGTGATCGTGTGATTGACTATGTGGCGCGTACGTACGGACGCGATGCAGTATCACAAATTGCCACTTTCGGTACCATGGCAGCCAAAGGTGCCATTCGTGACGTGGCACGTGTCTTGGGTAAATCCTATGGTTTGGCAGACCGAATCTCAAAAATGATTCCGACCAAACCTTTAGGTTTAAGCCTTGAAGAGTCGATTGAAGCAGAGCCACAACTTAAAGACATTGTCACCAACCCATCTAACCCAGACAATGACGATGCCGCTGAAATTTGGGAAATGGCATTAAAACTCGAAGGCATTACCCGTAACACAGGTAAGCACGCAGGTGGCGTGGTCATTTCCCCGACTAAAATTACCGACTTTTCTGCCGTGCTGTGTGATGCAGATGGTACAGGCCGTGTTGCGCAATACGATAAAGACGATGTTGAATCTGCAGGTCTGGTGAAGTTCGACTTCTTGGGTCTACGTAACTTAACGGTCATTGAAGATGCCGTGAAGAATATCAATAAGCGCATTCAGCTAGATGTGCCTTTAGACATTGCGTTCATTCCGCTTGATGACAAAGATGCATACCTCATCTTTGCCAATGCCAACACCACAGCGGTCTTCCAGTTTGAATCCGTGGGCATGAAAAAAATGCTCAAGGAAGCACGTCCAAGTAAATTTGAAGAAATTATCGCCTTCGTATCTCTTTACCGTCCGGGTCCGATGGACCTGATTCCAGACTTTATCCACCGTATGCATGGTGGCGAGTTTGAGTATCTTCACCCCCTACTTGAAGGTGTACTTGAGCCGACTTACGGTATTATGGTTTACCAAGAACAGGTCATGCAGGCAGCACAGTATTGTGCGGGCTATAGCTTGGGTGGCGCGGACTTACTTCGTCGTGCGATGGGTAAGAAAAAGCCCGAAGAAATGGTCAAACAGCGCCAAATTTTCACGGAAGGAGCAGCGAAAAAAGAGATTGATGAAGCCACTGCCAACCATATCTTTGACTATATGGAAAAGTTCGCAGGTTATGGTTTTAACAAATCACATGCCGCAGCTTATGCCTTAGTGGCCTATCAAACGGCATGGCTCAAAGCGCATTATCCAGCTGAATTCTTAGCAGCGGTGATGTCATCGGAAATGCAAAACACCGATAACGTGGTGTTCTTGATTGATGACTGTCGCCACAATGATATAGAGGTATTGCCGCCTTCGGTCAATATGTCTATCTATCAATTCCATGCTTCGGACGACAAAACGATCGTTTATGGACTCGGTGCAATTAAAGGTGTCGGTGAAGCGGCGATGCAGTCGGTCATTGACTCGCGTATTCAAGATGGGCCTTATCGTGATTTGTTTGATTTCTGCCATCGTATTGATCTGAAAAAAATCAATAAACGGACTTTAGAAGCATTGATTCGCTCAGGTGCTTTAGACTGCCTCGGCATTGAGCGCTCAAGCCTAATGGCGCAGCTACCTGAAGCGGTACAAGCGGCAGATCAAGCTCGCTCAAACCGTGAAACAGGTATCATGGACTTGTTTGGTGAGGTTGAAGAAGTACAACGTAAACCCGCCAAACCTGTTAAACCTTGGTCAGATGAAGTCCGTCTCAAAGGTGAAAAAGACACTCTAGGGTTGTATTTAACCGGTCACCCGATCGATGTCTATCGCACTGAGTTGAAAGCGTTTATTCCGAATAAAATTAATGAACTTACCCCAACCCGTCGTGGTGTCACTACGGTTTTTGCAGGTCTCGTGGTCGATGTAGCTAACTTCCCGAACCGAATGATGGTGACCTTAGATGATGGTACCTCACGGATTGAAGTCTCTGCGAATCATGAACGCTTTATGCGTTTCAAAGACATCATTCAAAATGAAAAAGTGGTGGTAATTGAAGGTGAAATTTACGAGCGTGAAGGTTTTGACCGTCCAATGGGTCGCTTAACCAAAGTATTTACCCTAAATGAAATTCGTCAAAAACGCGCCAACTGTATTCAAATTCGTCTCGACCCAACACATAGTACAAAAACACTGAGCCAAGACTTAAAAAATATTCTTGCACCCTTTTGTAATGTCGATATGTGTAATCACATCCCGCTGCAATTGCTGTTGGACTACCCGTATGCCACGGCTGAATTGCACTTAGGGATCAATTGGAAATTGGCGCCACTGGATGAACTACTTTCCAAACTCCGAGACTATTTTGGTAAAGAAAATCTTCATGTGGAATATCAAGTCAAATCCAAAGCAGCCAAAGCGGTGAGCTATGAAGAAGCCAAACCGATAGATGTACCACCTCCACCTGCGGATATGAGCATGGATGATGCCATGGACTTATATCAAGCTGAAGTCGGTCAGTTCTCTTAATTATTTAAATTTTAAAGATTCATTGGAAAAATCATGAGCCAATTTGACAATGCCGCTGTTTCAGCGCATCTCTCCCATGTGCGTATTGTCATGGTCAATACCACACTCCCTGCGAACATTGGTAGCGCACTGCGCGCCATGAAAACAATGGGACTCTCAAAGCTGGTGTTGGTTGCGCCAAAAACCTATCCGCATCCGGATATCGATGCTTTAGCTGCGGGTGCAACTGATTTAATTGAGCAGATTGAAATCGTTGAAACTCTTGCCGATGCCATCAAAGACTGCCATTTAGTGTTTGGTACCAGTGCGCGTAGTCGTACCATTCCTTGGCCTTTGCTAGACGCACGTCCCGCGGCTGAAAAATCAATTTCAGCAGTGGTGAATGATCAGCAAGAGGTTGCTGTTGTATTTGGCCGTGAAGACCGCGGACTGACCAATGAAGAACTGGCCATGGCTAACTATCATGTCACCATTCCTGTAAATACAGACTATGGTGTACTAAATGTGGCTCAAGCCATTCAAGTGATTTGTTATGAAATGCGTATGGCCACACTGGCTGCTGTGAAAAGCGGTGAAGATGAAGCTGCAACCATGCCTGTCACAGATACTGAGTCTATGCAATGGGATGAGCCTTTGGTCACCCATGAGCAAATGGAACAGTTCTACCCGCACATTGAAAAAATGTTGGCCGAGATTGAATTTTTAGACCCCAAAAATCCACGATTACTGCCTTTACGCTTGCGTCGTCTTTTTGGACGTATACAATTAGATCGTATGGAATATCATTTACTTCGTGGTATTTTTAGTCGTGTACAAGCCTTAAACAATGGCACATGGAAAAAGTCAAATACGGATCAAACAGAGGATCAATCTAATGCTTAAACAGCTCAAAGAAGATATACAAGCTGTATTCGCGCGCGATCCTGCGGCACGAAACACTTTAGAAGTTCTAACCACATATCCAGGCATTCATGCCTTGATCATGCACCGTATGGCGCATGAGTTATGGAAAAAAGAATGTAAAGGCTCAGCACGTTTATTGTCTTCTTTTAGCCGTTTTGCAACAGGTATTGAAATTCACCCAGGTGCTAAAATTGGTCGTCGTTTTTTTATTGACCATGGCATGGGCGTCGTGATTGGTGAAACCGCTGAAATTGGCGACGATGTGACCCTATATCATGGTGTCACTTTAGGTGGAACTACATGGAATAAAGGCAAACGTCACCCGACCTTAGAAGATGGCGTGGTGGTGGGTGCTGGTGCTAAAATTTTAGGCCCTTTTACTGTCGGTAAAAATGCTAAAGTCGGCTCAAATGCAGTCGTCACCAAAGCTGTACCAGCCGACACCACCGCAGTTGGCAACCCTGCACGCTTTATTTCTAAAGATAAACCGAAAGATGAAGCAGAAACACGTCGTCGCGATTATGCAGAAAGTATTGGTTTCCAACCTTATGCTGCAACGCAAGACCAGTCTGATCCAATTCTTGAAGGTATGCGTGTTCTACTTGACCGCATTCAGTTGAATGAAAAACGGATGAATACCCTTTGCCAACGTTTGTCTTTACTTGATCCAACTTTTAAAAAGCAACAACAAAATGAACAACCCTTTAGTGCTGAAGAATTGAAAATTTTGGAAGATGTACGCCGCGAATGTGAAGCTCAAAGCCTGCCATCCAATGACTAAACATGAAAAGTGTTAGTTTTTGAAAACCTGCCTATAGCAAACCTTGCATGTTCATCAGAGTTTTTTTAGACTGACGAACATGCCTTTTATACCACTTCTTAAAATAATGAATGGATGAACCTTATGATGCTTAAACCCTTAGCGGTTGCTGTTCTTGCTGTCTCGTTTTTAACAGCGTGTAGCTCAAACCCAACGAAAAACAATAGCGATACCATCGTTTTTACAGAGCCTGAATTAACTGCACCATTTTATGCACTCAATCCATTTAATTATGATGCGCCACCCCCATTTGAAATTAACTTAAAAAAAGCAGCGGCTCAACCCGTAACTAAAATGGAAGTGACTCGCTCTGACGATCCATCTAAAAAACTGGTTTTAGATACCAATAAACTGATTATTCCAACCGTAAACAGCAAAGACCGTCAGTTGAAGTTTGCCGTACTGGCAGGCGACAATGAAGTCGACATTACTGAAATTGATGACTTCTTACAGTTGGTTGAAGGCAAAGCCCGTCACTACCCACCGCGCTTTACGGAACGCCAAGAACGTAAAGGTTTTGAGTTAAAACTAAAAGAAGTGACACAACAGCTTGATACGTTAGCATCGAAAGACAATGCTTCATTTGATGTGCTGGTTCGTGCGTTCAAAGCCAGCGTTATGGCACGTAATTTAGACCTTGGTTCAGTCTATACCACCAAATCTTTGGCTTATGCACAGCGTATTTTAAAAATTAACCAAGAAGACCCTGAAGCAAACTTCTGGTTCGGTTTTGCTTTGTCTGAAGGTGGTGGTCAACGCGAAGCAATGCCATACCTCGATAAAGCAATGAAATCTGGTGTTCAAGAAGCCTATTTAGCGACCGCAAATAACTACATCGCGATGGAACAAAAGAAAAATGCGGTGCAAACCTTGAAAAACTACAAGCTGAAATATCCACAAGAAGCCGAAGTTGCGGATCGCTTGATTAATGAAATTGAAAAACAAGGTCGTTGGAATGTTTGGCAAGTTCTAAATACTGCAAAATAATTCCATCACTTCTGATGTACCTAAAAATAGACCGAATTTTCGGTCTATTTTTATTTTAGGCGAATTGATAAATCCGTAAGCGTCCGCTGAACCCCATGTCTATTTTTTAATTTGAGTTGGATTTCCAGCGGTGTGGTAGCAATTCTTCTATTTGGGTCACTTTATGGGTCGGCAATCTTTTCAGCACATCACTTAAATAGGCATACGGATCCAGCCCATTCAGCTTTGCTGACTGGATTAAAGTCATGATGTTTGCCGCTCGCTGACCACTACGCAGCGAACCTGCAAATAACCAGTTCTTACGTCCCAACGCCCAAGGCCGCACCTGGTTGTCGGGTAGTCAGACGCAGTTACCTACGTCCAACCCCCTAAGAACCGTGCATGCGAGTTTCCCAGCACACGGCTCAAGCCTCTGCTAAGGCGCCATTCGGCACCCGGTTATACATCGTTGACATTGGCAAACTGAACACTCCTCGGACAATACAGATGGTAAATCTCAAGATTAGCAACTGCATCCGTTCCACCATGACTTAGCTTCACAATATGACGGCTGTGCCATGGTGTATCTTTGGTGACTGGTTTAAGACAGGCGCAGCAGCGACCACCTTGTTTTAGCCACACCCGATACAGCTTGGCTCGCCCCTTTGCGGAGACCAGCATTCTTTTACCCCATCGGGATTCGAAGTACTCATCCCATGCGGGGTCATGAGGGTTAGCAGCAGCCTTGATCTTGATATGTCGCACAATTGGCGTGTCCGAGGCAGACACTAATGTGTATTGTCGCTTCCGACCATCGGCGGACTGTTCATCACATGAGAACACCCATCGACGCGCTCCTTGTACTTTGAAATACCGATCTTTGACCCATCGGAGTGTCTTGCGAGGGTGGCGACGTACAGCCCATCGCCAGAGCATTTCCCACACTGCGTTGTCTACCTGGTTGAAAACCTTCTTGGCAACGACATGACTATGATAGTTGGCCCAACCCCTTAGAATCGGGTTGAGCAAACCGATCAAAGTGGCCTGTCGTGTCGCTTTGTTTGCATTGATTAATGCTCGCAGCTTGTCAAGATGAGCGCTGATGTTTGCCTTTGACGGCTTGATCAGTAGCTTGCCGTTGTACTTACGTACGTTCCAGCCAAGAAAATCGAACCCGTTCCCTATGTGCGTGATTTTGGTCTTTTCCTGAGAGAGCACGAGACCGCGCTGCGCCAGAAATTCAACCACGGCAGGACGAACTTCATTTTCGAGCCACTCTTTAGAATACCCCGTGATGATGAAATCATCCGCATACCGTACCAGTTGCAGCTTTTTGCCTGTCCATTTGGCGTTAGAGAACCTCTTCGCCAGCATCGTTTCCAGTCCGTCCAAGGTCATGTTGGCCAGCACCGGGGAGATAATACCTCCTTGCGGTGTTCCGGAAAGACTGGGAAACAGCTTGCTTTGGTAGACGTAACCGGCTTTGAGCCATTTCCGTAGAATCACCTTGTCCATTGGGAGGTTGGCGATCATCCAGTCATGGCTGATATTGTCGAAACAGCCTTGAATGTCACCCTCTAGCACCCACTCCGCACTTACTTTTCTTGACAGCACACCAAAGCACTGTGCTGCAGCATCCGCGGTTGAGCGTTGCGGTCTGAACCCATAAGAGTTCCGATCAGCGATGGTCTCCGCGATGGGTTCCAAAGCCAGCAGATGGAGCGCCTGCATGGCCCGGCATTTCATCGTGGGTATCCCGAGAGGTCTCATCTTGCCATTTTTCTTCGGAATAAGGACTCTCCGAAGCGGAAGGGGCGTGTAACCTCGCCTCTTCAACGACATCATCGCACCGGTCTTGGCCTTGGGTGTATTCCAAGTCACCTTGTCGACCCCAGCCGTGTTTTTGCCTTTGTTTTCAGACACTCGTTTGACGGCCAATGCTTTGCCACTAAACGAGTGAGTCAGCAGCCATTGCAAAGCTTTCGCCTTGTTATGCCTGCCGTCTTGTACCGCCTTCACAATACGCGCTTGCAGCCCTCTGACATGACGCTGTACAGCAATCCAATCGATGCTGTCCCACGATGTGCTGGAAGGTGCACACGCTGATACTGCTGCATTCATTTGCTCTCCCTCCATTAAAAGGGTTCTACACACTCTCTTGTGATGAGAGACCATAAGGACGTCAGCCCGCTTTCGCGTGGGGTAATGTTTCAACCTCTATCCAACCCATTACAGACTGGCATTCGCTTTTTCCTCGTTCCTTCGCCCGCATCACCATGGGCAGTTTTTGCAAACTGCTTTCCCAATGGGAGTAATACGGGATTTCCACGTTCCGCTTACTGAAGTACATCGGCTTAGGTGCCTGCTATCGACCGGGAGGCGTATGGGTCACGAATGCGTAGTCGAAAGACGCAATTCCCACCTCCATTACCGTTTTGGTTCGAGCGTATCAGCCATTTCCGCTCGTTCAACTTAACGATCGTTACGCAGATTCACATGTGTTCACCATACCGATTATCTAGCCCTTGTCCGGCTATGGCTGCCAGAAGGGTACGCCTCTCACGATTGATACCCCGCACCTTGCGGTGCCTCGTTACATTGTCGAAGGCGCTCTTTATTCAGCCTTCTAGATTCACCCGGTGACACGGGTGGTTCCCGCAGGGGGGAACAACTTCATTAAGCGACTTCGTGTCGCACTTCCACCCAATTATTGCAAATCGGTAGATTGCCATCATCCAGATAGCGGCTTAAAGCTGGCCAACGCTTCAGAGTGTAATTGATGGCCTTGGCGGTTGGAGAACTCGATGGCACCGTCAGTTGATGCTGGTTGAGCCATTCATACAGTTGTTGCATCACCGGTTGACTATGCTGTTGTCGGTATTCGCGGCGCTGTTCTGCTGTACCATCGGTCTTTCTCCTGAGTTCTGCTTCTATGGCATACAGTTTCTGAATCAGCACTAATGCCTGTTCAGCGATCTGACTTTTCCCGGTCACATGCAGTTCATGAAATTTACGACGTGCATGTGCCATGCAGCCCACCTCAATGACCTGGCCTGATTTAAAGCGTGCTTTATAACCACTGTAATCATCACAGACCAGATGGCCCTGCCAGCCATTCAGGAACTCTTCTGCATGCTGACCTGAACGGCTATCCTGAAAGTCATAGATCACCGCTTGAACTGGATTGTACTGTGTGGTGGCATAGGCCCAGACATAACCTTTCTTTGGTTTTTTCTCATTATCACCCATCCGCATAATGGTGACCGGCGTTTCATCGGCATGGATCACCCGCTGTTGCAGCACCACCTGTTTTAAGGCATTGGCCAGAGGTTCCAGTTCCACACCGCAGCGACCAATCCAGTCAGATAACGTGGATCTGGACAGATCAATGCCCGCCCGCTGATAGATCAGGCGCTGACGGTACAGCGGCAAATGATCGGCATACTTCGATACCAGCACATGGCTGAGCAGTTCAGGTGAAGCAATGCCTTTATCAATCACATAGGCGGGCATCGCTTGCTGAGTCAGGGTGTCACACTGATCACAGACCCATTTGCCACGCACATGCTGTTCCTTATAGAACTGTGCCGGTCTGAAATGCAGTTTTTCACTGATATCTTCGCCGATACGACGCAAGGTGCAGCCACAAGCACATTGGGTTGATGTTGGTTCATGCTCGATACGGATGGTGTGTAGATGATCGGGCAGCAGTCGACGTTTAGGTTTGTTGACTGTGGCTTTGTGTGTCGCTGCATCAGTTTTATCTGCATTCAGCCGTTCCAGTTCCAGATCAACAGCGGCAATATCTTCTTCGACCGCTTCATCCCACAGATGGATTTGTTTTGCGGTGAGATGTTCGTTTTTACTGCCAAATTTGTGCTGTTTAAATAGTGCGAGCTCATGCTCGTATTTTTGCGTGAGAATGGAAAGATGTTGAACTTGAGCATCTAATTGCAGATTGGATACTTCAAGATGCTGAACTTTGGCATCTAATTGCTGGTTTGATTGTGCCAGAGACTGATGTTGCATTGCCAACTGTCTAGTAAATTCCAGCAGTTGTTCATGGGTCAGTTGGCTTAAATCAGGCAGTGTATTCATGACCGCAGTATGCCTGAGGTCATGAGAAGAATGAAATAGAACGTTTGGAGAATAGCAACTTGGACCAAGCTAGTTTAGAGCATTGTGACCACTTGCTGTCGTCCAATGCGCTGCCAAGGCAAACCCTGGATCAGTGCCTGTAACTGTTCTGGGCTGAGGGCTACGCTTTCACCCTGGTGAACTTTAGCCCAGTGAAATTTTCCCTGTTCCAACCGCCGAGCACACAGCCAGATCCCCAGTCCATCATGTACCAGCACTTTCATGCGATGGCCACGTTTATTACAGAACAGGTAAGCACAATGCGGTTTGATGTAGCCAAAGGCTCTCACCACCTGAGCCATGGCCGTATCCATACCTGCACGCATGTCCATGGGCTGAGTAGACAACCAGATTTCATCGATACGGATCATGTTGTAAGTGCCTTGAGTAATTCTGCTAAAGCAGATATTTCTGATACTTGCCATTTCAAGCCAATTTCTGCTTTTGAGTGGGGTAAAGTAATTTGAACCGTTAACATGCCAGTAGGGATAGGATCTAATGGTGCGGAGCAAGATAAGGCAATAAATGCAGGTTTATTCGGTAGTAGTGAGCGATCATTCCCTGGCTTAGCATCAATTAAGCGAATCCATTTGGATACAAGATTTGTATTCAATCCATGTTGCAAAGCGACCGAAGCAATTGAAACCTCCGATGCTTTACACGCCTGAACGATCTGCTGTTTAAATTCAGCACTATATGTTCTTCGTTTTATCGTAAGAGATGCGATGGATGTCTGGTTATTTGTAGTCATAAATTTAAGTTCCCACTTGTTTTTAAGTGAGGACTAAATTAAGGCTTATAGGACGAATTCATAAGGTGTGTTCAGCGGACGCTTACATAAATCCGAGAATTATCGTATGATTTAAAAAATTCAAAAGAATAAACGGTAGTCGACGCTTTTTATGCCTAAATACATCCGTAGCACCTTGATGGTAACCACTCTATTTTCGCTCTTGAGTGGTTGCCAAGTGGTCAGTGTGAAAAATCAATCACTGAACGTCACGATTACCAATGAGCGTGAGAGTATTTTAACGCGGGATAAGCTCAGTGAAGCGAGTCTAAACGTGCTGTCTATGACGGGTCGAGAAGCCAAAATCTGTTCAGAGCAACCTGAAGAATGCGTCAGTGAACTCAAACAAATTCCACAAATTCAAGATGAACAGCTCCTCTCTACTGCCAGCGAACTCTATCTCGCTAAAGCACTTTCCTTAGAAAAATCATCAGCCTGTAAAGTAAGTATTTTAGCCAAGACACACTCTGAAGAAAAACAGGCGCTACAAAAACAAAACTACCAAAACTGCCTAGATCAACAACTTGGCATGCTGGATAAAAGCATTCGCTATAGTTATGCCTACATGTTTAACACCAAACGTGGCCCGCAAGACCGTATTTTTGATAACCGTCAAGTCCAACTCCGTGACTTTTATAACCAAGCTATCGCTAAGCTTGTAAATAGTTATCGCTTACGCCATGGGCCATCTGAAGTCGGCAATCAAATAAAAGTGGGGCAAAGTATTTACCGCATAAATTATGACAACTACCCACTTTTAAAAAACCGTCAAGTTGAACAACTGATGTCAACTTACAATATGAACTTTTCAGGCCTACGCTCTATCACACGTCGCGATGGTTTTGGTTCAGAGTTTCTGATTGTCCTCCCACCCGAGCACAATGACACCTCACCAGAAAAAGCCAAATATATTGTCGATCCACTGCATTATCAGTACACCAATGGTCGTAATCCTAACATTCACAATGCCCGTTATTTAGCAGCGACTATTACCGCACAGCCACGCTCTGCATCCAATATCGATGAAATCTTAAACAACCCTGAGTTTGAAATCTCAGCTTATGATCCCTACAAGTTTGAATCTGCGAAAATTGCAGGCAAAAGCTACCCACTCGCTGCAAACTTTTCTGCACCTTATGGCTTATGGTTAGCACAGAACAATTTAGGTAAAGCCGCGTATTTATCACTGATTGATCGTGATGCACGCCTCACCATGCCGCACCTATACATGCTTGAGCCGTACAACCCAAATAAAAAAGTGGTGGTGCTCGTTCACGGACTAGCCAGTAGTCCAGAGGCATGGATTCGTTTGACGAATGATGTCATGGGCGATCCCGTGCTACGTGAACACTATCAAGTCTGGCAAGTGTTCTACTCGACCAATATGCCAATTTTGGAAAGTCGTTTCCAAATCTATGCAATCATTCAACAAAGTTTTAATTTGGTCGATAGCAAAGCGCCTGCCAAAAAGGATGCCGTGCTAGTGGGTCATAGTATGGGCGGTATTATTGCGCGGCTTTTGGTGAGCGATGCTGACTTAACCCCTGCGGCAATGAAACTGCTACCCAATCGACGTGCGCAACAATTTAAAAATGACCCTCTATTTAAATCACGCCTCGACATTCAACCAATTCCAAACTTCAGTCGGGCCATTTTCTTAGCAGCCCCACATCGTGGGACAGAGTTTGCTGACCGCTGGTTTACCCTTGCAGCACGTAAAGTCATTCGTCTACCTGGTGCGTTTTTGGGAGCACTGTCCGATGTTATACAAAGTAGTGACCCTGACCTACAAGCCTTCATTAAAGATGTAGATAATGGACTCATTCAAAATGGGCCAAGTGATCTCAGCAAAAACTCTAACTTTACTCGATTAACTAAAAACGTCGTTCCATACAAGGGCATGAAATTCCACAGCATCATGGGGAATGCAACTAAAAGTGATGACCTCAATATCATTACAGACGATGTCGTGCCTTATACGAGTGCCCATCTAGATGGTGCATTGTCTGAGAAGATTATTAAAGGGGGACATTCTATTCAAGAAACGCCTGAAGCTGTTCTGGAGTTACGTCGTATCCTGCGGTTGCACCTGACTGAACTCGGTCTGTATAAGCCTTAAAAATAAAAAAGCCTAAACATCTGTTTAGGCTTTTTTATTTTTGCTTTACGCCTAAGGCCTACAGCAATAATCACTTGGATGTTTAACAACTGTTCGCTTTATAGATGATTTATTGTTTAGTCGTTTTCAATTTTGCTAAGATATTGCCATTCATACAATAGCTGTTCATAACGCATAAATACACACGGTAAGCGGTGTCGCTCGGTCTATTTTTATATTGTGCATTTTCAAAGATTTAAGGATTTCACCTACATGAGCAATTCGGGAATCATAACTGATTTGTCCACCCTCACTCCCATGATGCAACAGTACATGGGCGTCAAAATGCAACATCCGCACTCTTTGATGTTCTATCGTATGGGTGACTTCTACGAGCTATTTTTTGAAGATGCACACAAGGCCGCTAAACTTCTCGGAATTACTCTGACCCATCGTGGCAAAGCCAATGGTGAACCCATCCCTATGGCAGGTGTTCCTTACCATGCAGCTGAAGGCTACCTTGCTCGCTTGGTGAAAAAAGGCGAAACCGTCGTCATCTGCGAGCAAATTGGTGAAGTTACAGGTAAGGCACCTGTTGAACGTGGCGTTGTCCGGATTATTACACCAGGTACACTGACTGACGATGCTTTACTGACGGCACATCAAAGTTCAAACCTTGTCGCTCTTTGCGTACAACAAAACGAAATTGGTATTGCACTGTTAGATTTGAGTGCAGGTTTATTCAAAGTTCAGCAACAAGAGTTCCAACTTGAACAACTCGGTATTGAACTGTCTCGCCTCATGCCAAGTGAAATTTTGGTCGATGAAAATATTGTCGACCCCAATATCATTGAACACATTAAAAAACTGCTCGACTGCTCTGTGACACGCCGTCCAAATGTCGACTTTAACCTAAACAATGCACAAAAAACTTTATGTGATCAGTTTGCAGTATCGACTTTAGCCGGTTTCGGTATTGACCATTTGCCACTTGCCAAAGCAGCAGCAGCATCCCTGATTCATTATGCCAAAGAAACGCAAAAAACAGCCTTACCGCATATTCGCTCTATTCAGCTTGAACAAAGCAGTGATTTCATTGCGCTTGACCCTGTGACACGTAGAAACTTAGAGCTAGTTGAGCCTCTGTTTGAACACGGCACGTCATTATTCCAACTCATCAATGACTGTCAAACAGCCATGGGTGGACGTTTACTTAGTCGTACACTGATGCAACCGTTACGTGATACCAAGCTCTTAGACGCACGTTTAGATGCCACCAAGAGTCTTGTGGATGGTTACCATGAATCACCAGTCCGTTTAGTATTAAAAGAGATTGGAGACATCGAACGTGTCCTCAGTCGGGTGGCTTTAGGTAGCGCCCGTCCGCGTGACTTAGTGCAACTGCGCCAAGCCTGTGCGCAAGTCCCTTATTTACGTCATGCCATTCAACCCGTGATCCAAAGCAAACAGTCCGCACTCATTACCCAATTGAATGAGGAATTGGGTGATTTCCATGGCTTACATCAACGTTTAATGTCTGCCATCGTTGAACATCCACCTGTGCTTTTACGAGATGGAAATGTGATAGCGGAAGGTTTTGATCATGAACTCGATGAACTACGTAAAATCCGCGATCATGCAGGACAGTACTTGATCGACCTTGAAATTCAAGAACGTCAAAATACTGGCATTTCGACCTTAAAAATTGGCTATAACCGTGTCAGCGGGTATTACATTGAATTGACCCGTGCGCAAGCCGAGCAAGCACCTGATCACTACATTCGTCGTCAGACCTTAAAAAATGCTGAGCGTTATATCACGCCTGAGCTGAAAACCTTTGAAGATAAGGTACTTTCGAGTGAGTCCCGTGCATTAGCCCGCGAAAAAATGCTGTTCGAAATGCTTTTAGATGAACTCCGAGCCGATATTGGTCATTTACAAATGATGAGCAGCGCTATTGCGCAGATCGACCTCTTAGCTAACTTTGCGCATCAGGCTCGCTTACGCAATTGGTCGCGTCCTGAGTATAGTCCAGAAATTGGGGTTAAAATTATTGCGGGACGTCATCCAGTGGTTGAGGCTTTGAACAAAGCCTCATTTACATCGAATGACACGACACTTGATTTTAACCACCGTATGGCCATTATTACGGGTCCTAACATGGGGGGTAAATCAACCTTTATGCGTCAAACGGCTTTAATTAGCCTATTGGCCTATTGTGGCTCATATGTACCAGCCCAATCAGCAGTCTTAGGCCCTATTGATCGAATCTTTACCCGTATTGGTTCTGCAGATGACCTATCTACAGGCAAATCGACCTTTATGGTGGAAATGACCGAGACCTCGCAAATCCTACATCATGCAACCAATCAGTCACTGGTTTTGATGGATGAAGTTGGTCGTGGCACCAGTACCTATGATGGTTTATCTTTGGCATGGGCTTGCGTACTTGACTTAACCAAACGCATTAAATGCTTATGTTTATTTGCCACACACTACTTTGAACTGACCGAACTGGCCAAAGAAACTGCTATTGATAACTACCATGTCACCGCAAAAGAACTCAACGGCAACCTCATTTTGTTACATAAAGTCCAACATGGGCCAGCGAGCCAAAGTCACGGCTTACAGGTAGCAAAATTGGCTGGTATTCCTGCCAGTGTGATCAAAGAAGCACAAAATCGTCTGAAAATTTTAGAGAAGCAACAACTGCAAAAACCTAAAGTCGTTCAAAATGATTTGTTTGCCGCGATAGAAACGCCTGAACTTGAAATCATTGAACGTGTGGTCGAAATTGAGAAACCTTCTGCCGCACTTGAACTACTCAAGAGCATTGATGTCGATAACTTAAGCCCACGTGAAGCTTTACAGCAGCTTTATGCATTAAAAGATCAGTTACATTCATAGTAGTTTTCTATTTTTGTAACCCATTTAGACCGTCAAAATGACGGTCTCTTTTATTGTTAAAAGCGGTTTTCAGCAGAATATTCAGTTTTTATCAAATTTAACAGCAAGAAACTCAATCATACTTAATTTTTATACAGGTCAATCAGTTCACTAATGGATTAGTAATACCAACTCATAAATGACTAAGTTCTATGCATTCAGATCAAAAATTACATGGAATGATTTTGATATTGGAATCTCTTTACCATTTGCAGATGTGACATAAGTTGCACCTAAAAAACTATTATTTAAGTTATTGTTTTCTATAATTTCTTAAAGCTCGATTTCTCCCATAAAAACCCCTTTAAAATCAATACACATTCTAATAAAAATCATAAACATAGTCTTATTTCATGCATATAAATAACAAATATCAATAAAAGCAATTGTTAGTTGGTGCTGTTTTTGCCTAAAATACACATTAGTTATTAGAACCATATTTTTAGGTAGCCTTCGCCATGACCTTTGTTGTCACTGAAAATTGTATTAAATGTAAATATCAAGACTGCGTAGAAGTTTGTCCAGTAGACTGTTTCTATGAAGGTCCAAACTTTCTAGTGATCAATCCGGATGAATGTATCGATTGCGCACTTTGTGAACCTGAATGTCCAGCAAATGCAATTTTCTCTGAAGATGAACTGCCAGAAGGTCAAGAAGTATTTATTGAACTAAATGCTGAGTTATCACAAACTTGGCCAAACATCACCCAGATTGGTGACCAACCTGCTGACCGTGAAGAATGGAATGGTAAAGCAGATAAGTTACAATACTTAGAAAAGTAAGCCACAAAAAGATCAGCATAAGCTGATCTTTTTTTATACCTAAAACACACATTTGATTGCAATATTTCCAATTTTTCCTCACAAATTTGGATTAAAATAATAGGCGTATTTTTTAAATATTTGATTTCTATAATGAAGAAATTTTTAAAGGGATTATTTGCGGTTAGCATAATCCCCTTAGTGATGATTGGCTGTACGACTTCATCTCACAAAGGCCAGACCATCACAACTCCTGATGGAAAACGTATTTTTATCCCACAAGAGAAAATTATTTTTGACCGCCCTGCTCCACCTAAAATTATTCCTTATACCTACAATGCTTGGATGTCTGTCGGTGACACGCTAGCACGCGTACGTGAGTATGAAGTTTTTCTTGAACGTAATGGTGTCGGAAATATCATCCCAAGCTTTGAACTACTCAGAACAGCGCGTGACTGGCAAAAATGTGGTCGAGCACAATATATGGTGCCCAATCGTGAACTTTGGAAAAACCAAATTGCGACCTTAAAAGTGTTCAAATATTTAGTTGCAGCCAAAGTACTGACCGATTTTGAAGTCACTTCAGTTTATCGTGATCTGCCTTTAAACCAATGTGCTGGCGGTGCAAACTCGTCACGCCACTTATTCAATTCTGCTATCGATTTTCGAATTGGGTCTGAAAACCCACAACCTGAAGATTATGCTTATATTGAAAATACAAAATATCGTCTATGCCAATTTTGGACCCAACATGGTCAGAGCTTGAACATGGGCTTAGGTTTATATGCTTCTGGTCAGATTCACATTGATACCCAAGGATATCGTACATGGGGCCCAGACCTCAGTCGCAATTCTTCGATGTGTAGTTACTAGTTTTTAAAAATTTAAAAGAGGTCAATATGACCTCTTTTTTTGAGCATTGATTTCAACAAATATGGTCGGATAAATTGCACTCTGAAAATAAAAGTTTAAAATGCTCCACATCGCAACCAAGGTGAACATGCTATGCAACAAATGTGGACAGAGATTGATAACTATATCGATGCACATTTAATTCCTGAAGACCCAATTCTACTGCAAACTTTAGAAAATACAGAGAAGCATGGTTTTCCAGATCACTTAGCTGTTGCACCCAACCAAGGTATGCTTTTACAAATGCTGATTCAAATGAATCAATGTAAGCGGGTATTGGAGCTCGGCACTTTTGCCGCCTATAGCACCATGTGGTTAGCGCGTGCTTTACCTGAAGACGGCTATATTTTAACGATTGAGGGTCGTGATACGCATGCCGCGATGGGTCAAGAAAATATCGACAAAGCTCAGCTCAAACAAACCATTGAACTCAAATGTGGACGTGCAGCAGATATCCTTAAATCACTGCCCGCAGATATTGAACCTTTCGACTTTATTTTTATCGATGCCGATAAACAAAGCTACCCAGAATATTTGGAATTAAGCCTGAACCTATCTCATTCAGGTACTTTGATTTTCCTTGATAACGTGATTCGTGCAGGCGATATTATCAATCCTGAAAATCATAAACCAAGTATTGAAGGGATTCGAGATATGTTCAAAGCGATGCAAAACCATCCGAAAATTTTGTCATGCACCGCACTTCAAACGGTCGGTAGCAAAGGACATGATGGATTTGCCTTAGCCATTGTAAAATAAGCCAAAATTTAGATTAAAAAACAATCGATTAATTTAAGCTTATATAAATTATAAACTTACATTTACTGTCCATATAGTTATCCACAATTATTGCGGATAACTATGGATAAAACAGTTCCAATTTAGATAAATCACTCTAAATTAACGGGCAACCAGTAAAGGAACTTTGGCATTCCTAAAAATGGTGGTTGCAATACTGCCCAAGAAGAACTGATGAATTTTACTGTGGCTGAACGCACCGAGCACAATCAGTTGTATGCCATGCTCATTTTGGTATTCCAAAATATTTTCAGCCACGTCGCCGTAACGATATTCTGTAATCACATCCAAATTTGCATCTTTCAGATATTGTTCAGGCTCTCTTAAAATTTCAGGGTGGTCACCGACATAGACCAAATGGCATTGTAAGAGGCGCAGTAAATCACTTTGTGCAATCCGTTTCATCATCTTCACACACGTCGGTGAATACTCGTAGGCAAAGATAAAGCGCGTAGGTGGCTTAAAGCTATCACCTACCGTCATGACGGTACAGTTTGCACCACGGATAAAGTTTTCAACATTACTGCCCAATGGTTTATTGCGTTCAGCCGATTTCTCACCCACACGGCCAATCACCACAATGTCATCTTCATGCAATAAGTTAAAACTTTGCTCTAGAAAGTCACCCTTTTCTTGAATATGCGTTGTATGTAGGCCATGCGTTTCGAGAATAAGTTTAGAAATATGATCAAGTAAATTATTACTATAACTGAGCGCAAGTTCACTTTGTTTTTGCTCTAATTCAGCCAACTCTTTGAGCAACATTGCATTGCTTTCAAATCCAATTACCCCGCTAATTTCACCTAAGTGATAACTTGCAGGATAATAATCCAAAACTTGTAAAAGGACCAATTCCCGCCCCGTCTGTTTTGCAATCCACGCCGCAGCTTCTGCTAGGGCATTGATACAAGGGGAAGAATCAATACATGCAATGACTCGTTTCATTATCGCCTCTCATTACACCGCATTTGGTATAAGGTCTCATTGTTGTTCTAAACTTAGCATATCTTTTTTTTTGATGGCAGGTTTTTATGTAATTAAGTATTGATAAATGTTCAATATTCTTTGATATCTTAATCACGTAAACGGATAAACTGTGCAGGATTGCCAGCAACAATCGATTGCTCGGCGATATCTTTGGTTACCATACTATTCATTCCCACCACAGCATGTGCACCAATTTTCACCCCATCTTTCACGCCCACATGCGCACCCAACCAAACATCCCGTCCAATTTCTATCCCTTGTGAACGCACAGGTTGTTGATAAATTGGATCGCTAAGTGCCATGCCATGATCAAAGGCATACAAGTGACAATAGGCCGCAATACGCACTTGATCATGTAACTTAATCCCCACACGACCACCATCTAAAATACAATGATGGTTAATCGCAACTTCACTGCCAATCTCTAAAGGCCCATGCAAAGTACAATCGGCAGCAATAAAAGTGTTGTCTCCAATGACAATTTTGCGGCCAGGCTCTGCAAATATGTGTGCCAATGGAGAAATAAAACAGTTTTGACCAATTTCAACGGTTTCCATTTCCATTAGATAAGCTTGGTATTCTTGCTGCCATGCTTCAGCCCACACACGGTTTTTAGGCTTGAGCGACCAATACAACCAGGGCATATAGTTTAAGCGATGCTTATGCTGCTCACGATATTTTAATAAGGGATCAGTCATGATGGTCATCCACAATTTTTAAGGCCTCACGTCCACGGGTCACATCTTGTATTTTAAGTGCGAGCGCTTCAATCTGATGCACTTGTAATAAAGCCTCTACAAGCACGCCATCCTCAGTATATTGCTCATTAAACTCAATCTGCTGGCTATTCAGCTCGTACTGGAAAATTGCCCATTCATTAAATTGGCAGGCAAAATGCACTTTTTTCTTCTCAATGAGTTCTATTTTTTCAGCCAACAGTAAACACTGTCTTGCAGTTCCACCATAAGCACGTACCAACCCGCCTGTGCCTAACTTGACGCCACCATACCAACGATTGACCAAAACCAAAACATTGGTGAGTTCATTGCCTTCAATGGTGGCCAAAATAGGACGACCTGCGGTACCTGAGGGTTCACCGTCATCATTGAAACGAACATTATGACCAATTTTCCATGCCCAACACTGATGCGTGGTGCTGATATCTTTATATTGCTCTAGAAAATCTTTAACGGCTTGTTCATTTTCAACAGGCACAGCAAAAGCTTGAAAACGACTTTTCTTAATGTCTTCTTCATAGCTCACTAAACTAGAGATGGTAAATGGCATAGCATAATTTTTAAAAATTTCACAAAAAATTATAACGTACTTTCAATCAGCTATCGTATGAAAATAGCTTTTCGCTTTAAGCCCACATAAAATAAAGAGATATGCATACTGTGGAGCATGCTGAAAAAGCGATTTCAAAAGGATGGTAGAGCGCGCAGTTTGAATATAAAGGGATGCCCTATTCTTAATTCAATGCAAAGAGATCGATTAAACATATTGGGGGGAAAATCTGCGCCAATTATTTTCATTGGCGCAGAATAATCTTATACAGTGAAATCATCACCAAGGTAAACTTGACGCACGGTTTCATTGGCTAAGATTTCATCTGGAGAGCCTTCAGCAATCACCGCACCCTCACTCACGATATAAGCACGTTCACAAATCGCCAAAGTCTCACGAACGTTATGATCCGTAATAAGAACGCCAATGCCGCGGTCTTTTAGAGTACGAATAATATCTTTAATGTCACCCACTGAAATTGGGTCAACCCCAGCAAAAGGCTCATCGAGTAACATAAATTTTGGATCGGCTGCCAGTGCACGTGCAATTTCAGCACGACGACGTTCACCACCTGACACACTCATACCCAATGAATCTTTAATATGGCTAATTTTGAAATCAGCCAGCAATTCATGCAAACGCTGTTTACGTTGTTCTTTATTTAGATCTTTGCGCGTTTCCAAAATCGACATAATATTTTCAGAAATAGTGAGTTTTCTAAAAATTGAGGCTTCTTGAGGTAAGTAACCAATGCCTTTACGCGCACGTTCATGCATGGCCAAATCAGACATGTCTAGGTCATCAAGATGAATTTCGCCTTTGTCCATACGCACCAGTCCAACCACCATATAGAAGCTGGTAGTTTTCCCTGCACCATTCGGACCCAGTAAACCTACGATTTGTCCGCTTTGCATGCTAAAAGATACATCTTTCACTACCCAACGCTTACTGTAGTTTTTCGCGAGATGCTTAATACATAGGGTTTGTGGCTGATTGAGAGTTTGCTCCATTAGTCACGCGCTCCTGGGAAGGATTGAGAACCTGAAGGTGGAATCACAATTTGAACACGACCACTCGACGAACCACTGTTATTTGGTGTGCCAATCGCTTCGATATCACCTTTGTTCATACTATAACGCAATGTATTACCACGAATACTGGCACCATCTTGTTCTAGAAGTGCACTACCCGATAAGGTAATAATGCCTGTTTCTGCATTATAAATAATCTTTTGCGCCTGACCTTTAGCAATACCTTTATTGGTACTGACTTGCTGCTGGAAACGTGCAGGCTTACCATTGGCCGTAATGGTGCTAATTTGACGGGTTTGATTTAAATTGGCAACAATCGAATCCGCTTGTAGTTTCATCGTGCCCTGTTCAATGATGACATTGCCCGTGTACGTCGTTACACCCGTTTTTTCATTAAAAGTCGCACGATCTGCAACCAACGAAATCGCTTTACTACGGTCACTTGGCAGCGCCAAAGCAAAAGTTGAAACAGCCACACCTAAACTCAGTGCAAGTGTTTGCTTGAGGAAAGTTTTCGAAATAGAAAATTTTGGATTATGGTTCATACTTCCCTCGAATATGGAAAAAGTCATATTGACCCGTATTTAAATTCGCTTTTAAGCCCTGACTGACAAATTCGGCTTGTGGTGTCGTAACAACCACTTGATGCTGAGATTCAAGTTCACGCGTCTGTGGAAACGCAGTCAGTTCTGCTGTCTCAAACTGCATCTGACCTTGATCCAACATTTTCTTTGCAACCACTTGGTTTGTCAGAACGACTTTTTCGTTGTCGTTAATACCATTGGCTTGCTTGGCATAGAAAGTTGCATCCACTTTTCCATCTTTATACATCTCAGCATTTAAGTTTTCTAACTTAGAGGTCTTCTTTTGCATATCCTGCTCAAGACGGTCTACTTTTGCGCGGACGTATAAATGACCCTGCTCATCTGTTTGAGTCAGTTGGATCTGTTCAGCAGAATAGGTCATGCTTTGCGCACCATCGACCTCGAGCTTTTGCCCTTTTCCGCTGTAATAGTAATAACCACTACTGATAGCCGCAATGGCTACAGCAGTGATATATAAAACTTTAGTATCCATAAATGTTAACTAAACTCTCATGCATGCATACAGATTAATGCGGGACTGCGGTGTACTTTTCAAGTAAAGTTTCGTATACACCTTTGGCTTGTAAAATCATATCGCAGATTTCACGTACCGCGCCACGTCCACCCATCGCTTGAGTCACCAAATCGGCACGACGACGCACTTCTAAATGACCATTTGGCACGGTCACTTTCATGCCTGCAATGGCAAATGCAGATAGGTCAGGCCAGTCATCACCCATGTATAAACAATCTTCGGGTGAAATACCAAATTTTGCACAAGCCTCGCGCAGTGCAACACCTTTGTCTTCACGGCCTTGATAAACAAGGTCCACGCCCAAATCAGACATGCGTTTTTCTACGATCTGACTTTTACGTCCTGTGATAATAATCACTTTCACACCAGCTTGCTGAACCAGTTTCATGCCTAAGCCATCACGGATATCGAAAGATTTGATTTCGTCCCCCGAGTTGGTCAAAGTCACAAAACCATCACTTAAAATACCATCAACATCCAAAACTAGAGCTTCTACATAACGCGCTTGTTCTAACAAAATATAAGAAGCCATTTTTTAATTTACCCCAGCTTGAATCAGGTCATGCATACTCAAAACACCAATGACTTTATTGCTCTCATCAACAACGACAAATTGGTTAATTTTCTTTTCATTCATTCGCTCTAATGCTTCAACAGCACGTGCTTCCGGTGAAATCGTCAGCGGGCTCTTAATCATCACATCAGACACCGCCAAGTTCACATCGAAACCTTGCTGTTTATCAATCAAACGGCGTAAATCACCATCAGTAAAAATCCCCAATAGATGATCATTGTCATCCACAATTGTGGTTAAACCTAGGCGTTTGTTAGAGATTTCGTACAGAACTTTGTTCATTGCTGTATCTGGAGACACTTTCGGTAGTTCGTCTCCAGTGTGCATTAAATGCTTCACATGTAATAACAAGCGTTTACCCAAAGCACCCGCAGGATGCGAGCGTGCAAAGTCATCTGAAGTAAACCCGCGTGCATCTAACAGTGCAACAGCCAATGCATCACCCAAGGCTAAAGTCGCCGTTGTACTTGATGTTGGTGCTAGCCCCAATGGACAAGCTTCTTGAATATTGCCCAACGTCAGCGCCACATCAGCATTCTGTGGCATCGGCCCACGCTCATCACCACTGATGGTAATTAAAGGCACACCCAAATATTTGATCAAAGGCATCAGCATCATGATTTCATCACTCTTGCCCGAGTTTGAAATCGCAATCAGCACATCACCTGCAACCAACATCCCTAAATCACCATGCCCCGCTTCACCTGGGTGCATAAAGAATGATGGCGTACCTGTAGAGGCAAATGTGGCTGCCATTTTTCGGCCAATATGCCCTGATTTACCCATGCCAGTAATGACTAAGCGACCTTTACACTTTAAGATAATTTCACAAGCACGGCTAAAACGATCATCGATTTGCTTAGCAAGTACCGAGAGTGCCTGACGCTCTATCTCTAGTGTTTCTAAAGCAACTTTTTGGAAATCAATGGGATTTGACATATTTTCAGAATTCAACGTTGTTTTACCTGAACCGTGTGACGAAATGAAACGTCAGCACATAAAAAATAATTTTCGCAATTTTATCATATCTCTGTAGGCAACTAGCGTGGAAATCTTTGGATTTTCACAACATATCTACAAATGTGTTTTGCTGATGATGGAAGACCTTTGTTTCAAGTGCATATAGCTCGCTCCCTTTTCATTATTTATTCTTTCGGCCACGTATGACTGCACAACCTTCACACTAAGAGGCTCTTATTTACTCCCTAACTTAAACTAAATAAAAAGTAGCCATCACAAAACTAAACAATGTCGCTAATTCAATTATTTCAATACTGGCACCAATAGTGTCTCCCGTCACACCGCCAATACGCTGTATAAATTTATACCGCAAATACCACAATACCAAATAAAACGTGGCAATCACCACAACACCAATCCATGCCCAATACAAAGCCACCAAAGGTATCAGCAGTAAAAGTGCCATTGCAATTGGTCGTGGCAAATATTGGCCCAACTGGCTGCCGAGTCCTTTAGCACGCACATAGTCTGTGCTTAAAAAGAAAAATAGCGGCACGAGACGCCCTAAGGCAGGAAATAAAATGAGTGTGCTATAACACTGCTGCTGCAATAACACATACAGTGCAGACCACTTTAATATGCATACAATGACAAGGCTGAGTACACCTATCGGCCCACAACTCGGATCTTTCATGATCTCAAGTGTGCGTGCTTGATCGCCAAAACCACCGACCCAAGCATCTGCGGTATCGGCCAAACCATCCAGATGCAAACCACCCGTCAGCCAAATCCATAACACCAGAATCACACTGCTTAACAGCACAAGTGGCAAAGCATGCAATAACAGGGCAATCCCATACAGAATGCCGCCTATGAGCAAACCAACTACAGGATAAAATAACAGTGCTTGCGCATTTTGCTGAGGCGTTGGCATTGCGCTTAAACGAACTGGAAAGGTCGTTAAAAACTGCAGTGCAATCCAAAAAGGTGTCATTACACGTCCTCACTTTGAATAAACTGAAGTTGCCCTTGATCGAATACAAAACGGTTCAACTGTGCCAACTCTGCTGACATTTTTAAAAGGTCATTAGCATTTTGCTTCAGCGCTTGGCATTTTAAGAGTTTAATCACTCCACCATGGGAAATAATCAATGCGCGTGTCCAGCCCTGCGCATACATTTGTTGGGTCAAGGTCTCTACAGACTCTAGAACACGACTTTTAAATGCCAATAAGCTTTCTGCCTGGGGCGGTGTAAAGCTTAACGGTTTTTGCCAAAATTGAGCCAATTCATCTGGGTAGAGTTGATAGAGTCGATCGGTCGGCTGAGCTTCCCATTCTCCAAAATCCATTTCTTGCAAATTCGGTTCTATATACAAAGGGAGCTGTTTTTGCTCCGCCCACTGCTCTGCAAATAGACGGCAGCGCTGTAATGGTGAGCTATAAATGACATCCCACGCCGGCCTAAGCTGCTCAGCCTGGGCGATAGTAGACTGCATTTGCGCCCACCCCTTCGCAGTCAAAGCATCATCCGTTCTACCCCGTAAGGTATGGCTTAAGCTGGTTTCGCCGTGGCGTAGGAAGTCTAAATACAACATCCTTAAACTTTCTCACCAATCACGGCTGCTTCAGCAAATGTTGCCATCTCATTGTGTAAGTGACAGGCGAGTTTGATCAGCCCAAGTGCAGCTCCTGCTCCACTGCCTTCACCTAAACGCAGATTCAACTTCAATAAAGGCATTGCTTTAAGTTCTTCTAATAAACGTACATGACCATATTCAGCCGACTGATGCCCAAAAAGCATCCAAGCGCGAACGTCTGGATTTAAACGTACTGCGAGCAATGCCGAAACAGTACTGATAAACCCATCTACCACCATTGGCAGCCCCAATTGCGCACAGCGAATATACGCGGCTGTCATGGCTGCAATTTCAAGCCCACCCACCGCACATAAGGCTTTAAACGGATCATTCCCGACATATTGCGCATGCAGTGAAAGTGCTTGGTCAATCACCTGTTTTTTATGTATCAATTGTTCAGTACGGATACCTGTTCCAACACCCGTGAGCTTTTCAGCGGGTTCAGCCAATAAAAAACAAGCCACGGCTGAGGCTGAACAGGTATTTCCAATGCCCATCTCACCCGCGACATAGATATCTGCCCCATAAGCGATGGCATCTTCCACACTTTTTTGCCCCAAAGCAAAAGCAGCTTCACATTCAGCCTCAGTCATGGCTGGAGTTTGAGCAAAGTTCGCCGTCCCAGCACGGATGCAGTGGCGTTCAACCCCGACATATTCATACGCCTCACCGACTGAACCACAGTCGATGACTTGTAACTTGGCTTGATACTCTTTGGCAATCACACTAATACATGCCCCGCCAGTTGCGAAGTTCTGCAACATTTGACGTGTCACCGCTTGTGGGTAGGCAGAAATATTTTCTTCCATCACTCCATGATCACCTGCAAAAATTGTAATCCATGGGCGGTCTATCTTGGGTTTTACAGTATTTTGCAAACTAGCTAAAGTCACTGCAACCGATTCAAGCTCCGACAACGAGCCTGTCGGTTTGGTCAACTGTGACTGGCGTGCTAGGGCTTGAGCCAATACAGACTCACTCGGACTTTGACATGCTTCTAACCACCAACTCACACTTGCTCTCCTTTTAAAATCATTGGAAATCCTGCTACGCAGAACACCACTTTTGTTGCAATTTGACCTAACTGCTGATGCAATCGCCCTGCTTCATCAACAAAGCGACGGCTGATTTGTCCCATTGGAACCACACCTAGGCCTGTTTCATTACTCACTAAAATCAGCTCGGACTGTAAATTTCCGACAACATCTAACAACTTCTGGCATTCTTGAACTTGCAAATCTGGGTCAGCATGCATCAGTAAATTACTCATCCATAAGGTCAGGCAATCAACCAAAATAGTTTGGTTTGGACGGTCTAATTTGACCAACTGCTCGGCAAGATAAGTGGGTTCTTCACACAGCCCCCAATCTTCGGGTCGTTGTTGCTGATGGTGTTGAATACGCACTTGCATCTCTGCATCCAAGGCTTGTGCAGTTGCCACATAAACCACAGGCTGCGCCAACTGTTGGGCAATCTGCTCCGCCAAGCGGCTTTTCCCCGAACGTGCACCACCTAAAATCAGTTGCATTGCGCATTCTCCAACTCAATTTGTGTACGTGAAAACAATGGCCCTTGTAGGACATGGGACTGATAAAAACCAAACGTGAGCTTTGAGACATTTAAGCTAGAGTTGATAGCTTCAATTTCAGCCATCCGTGCCAATACATGATCACTACTCACCGCTTCACGGTATAGACCTAATGTAATATGTGGGCAATAACTTAATGCCGCAACTTCCTGCGAGGTATGCAGCAATGTTTTTCTAATTTGATCCAAAAAGCCTTCAGTATCAGCCACTTTTAAAAATAAGGCACTTTCAAAACTATTTAATTCACCCATTTGTAACTGAAAAGATTCTAGTTTTAAATTTTTAAGGCGTTCAAGCTGCTGATTCAGTTGCACTCGACTAAAGTCATCCGACTGTGTTGCCTGTTCTACCCAAAAACCTGCAACAAATAAAGTGATATGAAACTGCCGTTGATTTGGTTGATAAAGCAAATCTGAGAACTGCTCACGAAGCTTTGTTAAATAGCTGATCAAAACAGGATCATCCACTTCAATATACCAAAGTGCATAGCGTTCTCGTCCCAAATGCCATTCAGGATAGTCTCGAGCTTCGGTCGGTACTACAGTGCTATGGGGTTGAAGAAACACAATTTTATTCACAAATGAAGATGAATAATTTAAGCATATTTTTGTCAAAATTATGGGCTGAAATGCCGAGATAATTTCACATTTAAATGAATTATTTTCAACACACTCAAATTACAGGCATAAAAAAACCCCAAGTTAAACTTGAGGCTTTTTAAATTTTGGAGCGGGAAACGAGACTCGAACTCGCGACCCCAACCTTGGCAAGGTTGTGCTCTACCAACTGAGCTATTCCCGCAATATGGATGTGCATTATAGAGAGTTTCATCAAACTGTCAACACTCTATAATGCAATTGCTGAATTAATCAGCACGACGCCAGATTGTCCCTTGGCGAGTGTCTTCCAAAACCACACCTTGATCTAACAAGGACTGACGAATTTCATCCGCTTTGGCAAATTCTTTGGCTTTTTTCGCATCTTGACGTTGTTGAATCAAATCTTCAATTTGCTCTTCAGACAAAGCCAAAGCCTCTTGCCCAATATCAGACTTCAGGAATTCTTCAACATTGTGCTGAACCAAACCTAGAATATTGGTTAAATGACGCAAAGTTGCATAGTAAATCGCCGCTTGTTCCGCTTGTTGCTCTTTCACGGCACGGTTCAATTCTTTGTTCACTTCAAACAATACCGCAATGGCTTCAGCGGTATTGAAGTCATCACGCATGGCACTATTGAAACGCTCAAGCAATGTTTCATCTAAGGTATCGACTTGCGTATCACCATAGGCTTGTTGATAAGCTTTGAATGAATGATAGAAACGTGACAGTGCTGTTTTTGCTTCTTTTAAGGCAACATCAGAGAAGTTCACAGGGCTACGATAGTGTGATGACACAATGAAGTAGCGAATCACTTCAGGATGGAACTTATCCATCACATCACGAATGGTAAAGAAATTGCCCAATGACTTCGACATTTTCTCGCCATCAACGTTGATGAAACCGACATGCATCCAGTAGTTGACATACTGCTCGCCAGTTGAAGCCTCAGACTGTGCAATTTCATTTTCATGGTGCGGGAACATCAAGTCTGAACCACCACCATGAATGTCAAAATGGTTCCCTAGGCAGCAAGTCGACATCGCAGAACATTCAATATGCCAGCCCGGACGACCTTTGCCCCACGGCGAAGCCCATGCAGGTTCTTTTTCTTTGGCATGTTTCCAAAGTACAAAGTCAAAGGGATGTTTTTTCTCAACTTCAACATCGACACGTTCAGATGCACCCGCCTGCATATCTTCCAGTTTACGACCCGAAAGACGACCATACTTGGCGAATTTTTCCACTTGGAAATACACATCACCATTGGCAGATGGATAAGCTGTACCCTTTTCAACCAAATTACCAATCATGCTTTGCATTTGATCAATATAGTCCGTTGCACGCGGTGCTTCGTCTGGATGTAAACAGCCTAGATTTTCAGCATCTTCATTCATCGCTTGAATAAAGCGGTCTGTCAGCTGCGTAATCGACTCGCCATTTTCATTGGCACGTTTAATGATTTTGTCGTCAATGTCGGTAATGTTACGTACATATTTAACGCTCCAACCTTGGCTACGCAGGAAGCGAATAATATAGTCAAATGCAACCATCACGCGCGCATGTCCAATATGACAGTAGTCATACACCGTCATACCGCAAACATACATATCAATATGCCCCTCAACACGAGGTACGAATTCTACTTTTTTGCGTTGCTCTGAGTTATATAGAACAAATGGTTGCATAGCGATTCAAAAGACTTCAAATATAAGAATGGATCATCTTAACCTAAGCATTATTTTTCATAAAGTTTTCAGAAGATTTTTCTTTCAATTATCTCGCCGCTTTTCATTTATACGCAACTATTTCCAAATTTCCATTATCCAAATCTTAAACGGGTTACCGGTAAATATTGGCATTGCATGATGCATTTACTAGGGATGAACATGTACATGCTCGCAATGCTCATGACTATGAGGTTTTGGCGCTTCATGATCTGTTCGAATACAACAGCCCTCGACATACTGACTGGTACCATCCGCATAAAACTCCTCTTTCCACACAGGAACTTCATGTTTCACCCGTTCCACCGCTTCTTCACAAGCTTGAAAGGCTTCACGACGGTGCGCAGCGTAAGCCATCGCAATAATGGCAGTATCACCAATATCTAAAGCACCAATACGATGCACCACCCGAACATAAGACACGCCATATTTTAATTGGATTTCTTGTTCAATTTGACGAATCATTTTTTCAGCGACAGGTGCATAAGCGGTATATTTCAATGCTTTTACAGCTTTACCTTGATGGTGATTCCGCACTGTGCCAATGAATATGCCAATGCCACCACACTCAGGAAAATGTTGGATGCCATCAAAGTCATTTTGACTAAAAACCACTGTTTGAATCCGCGGAAATTGTTTTAATTCCATATCAACCTCCTGCCACAGGGGACAACAATACCAAAGTACAATCTCGACTTAAAATAGTCTGCCTTGGAATAATGTCTTCACCCATTGCACAGGCACAGCGCTCCAATAATGTGTGGACAGCTGGGTATTGAGCAACGACATCCTTTAATACCGCTGCAACTGATGAATCAGGCTCACATTGCAGCATTAAATTGGGGGGTAACTGCCGTTCAATCGCACCAAAAGCTTCGATCTTCACTCTAATCACGTTGTTTAATTCCTGAGTCATCCTAACCTCCAATCATATGCATACTGATTTTTCGCACAGGTTGATGCAATTGCTGTTTTTGAATAGCATGAAAGCCTTGCTCTTTATGCCAAACATAAGTTGAAAGTTTCCCCTCTAAAACAAAGGCTTCATGCTGATTGATTTGGGCAAGTTGTTGAATGTCTGACTTTAAATTTAAGCCTTGCTTGGCAAAAAGACAATTATAAAACTCACCTTGCGCATTCAACCGCAGTCGATCACATTCCCCACAAAACGAGTTGCTAATGGTAGAGATAATCCCAACCTTCCCACCATCTACCCGATAACTACGCGCTGGATTGGCACCTTGTCCTTCAAGCACTTGCACCGTAAATTGCGAGCTGAGTTGGGACAAAATCTCTTGTTCAGTGACGACATCGGCTTGCGACCAATTTTGATCGCCATCTAAAGGCATAAACTCAATAAAACGCAGTTCTACCTTTTGCTGCTTTGCCCACTGCACCAAAGGGACAATTTGATCATCATTGATGCCCTTCATCAGCACAGTATTGATTTTGATGTTAAAACTAAGCTGTTGTGCAGCCTGAATGCCTTCCAACACTGTATGTAGTTGTTTCTTGGTGAGGTGTTGAAATTGCTCGGCATCTAAACTGTCTAGACTAATATTTAAATCATCTAACCCTGCTTGCTTTAAAGCAACGGCATATTGTTTTAAATAATGACCATTGGTGGTCATGGAAATACGCTTCAACCCCTGTTTTTTTAGGCTTTGTAACTGTTCGATAAAATGTACCACACCTTGGCGCATCAACGGTTCACCCCCCGTGATACGAATTTGCTCAACGCCATGCTGCACCATAAATTTGCAAAAACGATAAAGATCTTCAAAGCTGAGCAAGTCGTGTTTTTTCATCCATTCGGGATGTTCTGGCATGCAATAGACGCATTTAAAATTACAACGATCCGTCACCGAGATTCGTAGTTTGCGCTTTTCACGTCCAAACTGATCTTGGAATACTCTAACTGCAGATACATGGGTCATGCTGTTCATCTGTCTTACCTATGCGTCCTTTGAGCGATGTGGGTGCAGTTCATATTTCACGCCCTATTTTCTGAAGTATATTTTGCAATAACTGTTCCAACTTTGTGCACTTTCTAAATTTTGAGTATTTCAGTTCACCGCCGCAATGAGTGATCACTGCTGCATACATTTATAATCTAAATAAAATAACGACTCCCTCTAAATTTATTTCAAATGATTGTTTTTATAATAAATTTAGTATCAACATGAATACTTATTTGGTTCTTTTATAGATTTTTATTTAAACAGTCAAATCAGTTTATGGCAACATCTTCTACTCTCGACACAAACCTCCTCTCTTCAATATCTGAGGTATTCATAAAAAATTGAGTTGCCGATGCTGTTGTAGCTCATCCAAAGAGTTGATGCTATGAAAAAACAGTGCATGATTTTTAAATCGTGCCACTTGTGGGTGCAGATCTGCAAAACACTGCCTTAAACTGCGCTGATTTTGCTCAAGGTGCTGAATCAATGTCGGCAAACTGCTCCGTTTTAACAAACAAAACGGATACAGTGCACGGTCATTGATTTCTACAATAACGACACCACAGTTCGGATCTTGTTGCATCGCTTGATGTAACCGTGAAAACACTTTTTTCGGAATAAAAGTTACATCACAGGGCACGAACAGCACATAGTCTGATTGCACATGTGTCCATGCACTTTTCATCCCCATCAAGGGCCCTTGAAAGCCTGTTGCCTCATCTTCAAAAAAGCCAATCGACGGAATCAACCGCTCATAAATGGAATGATCCCGATGGCTGTTGACCCATAACTTGGTTGCACGTGACTTTAACTGCTGATGAATTTTGATAAGTTGAATTTCATCATCAAATTTTTGCAAGAGTTTATTAATGCCATTCATACGGCGCGCCTGACCACCCGCCAAAATAACAACTTCAGTTTCTGGGTAGCTCACGGGTTTGAGTATTTTTCTTTTCATTCTACCTCCTCCGTTTGACACGCTTTGATCAGACCTCGAATTTCAGGTAAGCAAGAACCGCAATTGCCTCCTGCCTTTAAGCATGCAGTGACTTGTTTTTCATGGGTGATATTTTTTTCTTTAATGACATCGATAATACGATTTTTCCCAACTTTAAAACAGCTACAGACCAGTGGGCCATCGCTATTAGTCATTGACATGGCTTGCCCTGCTAATAAAGCCTTCCGATGCATCGCGCTTAAGCGTTCGCGCTTAAACAGACTTGCCACCCAGTCTCGATCTGGCAATAACGCTTTAGGTGCAATATACAGACTCGCAATGAGGTGTCCATCTTGTAACACCACACTATGACTGATATGGGCGGTTTGATCTTCTACATTGAGCCATTCAAAACTTTCATCATCAAAAGGCAATAAAGCTTTGAGTTGTTCCGTGGTTTCCGTAAAACGTCGGCGATCTGCCAGCTCATAACGAATAGCTTTGGACGTTTTGATTTTGGTCCACCAAACGCTTTGTTCAATGCTTTGTTGCACCAAATGCTCAAAGCCCGTTCTGACATAAAACACGCCCTGCCATTGCGTATAAAACGGATGAATCATCACAGGGGTATGTTTGAACTCAGGTTCTCCCGAAATCGCATCCACCACAGGATTCACCACTTTGCCAATCCGTGCATCTGATGCAAATTGATCACTCCAGTGAATCGGTGCAAAAATCTGTCCCCGGCGGATATTGTCACTGACCGTGGCACGCAGTACGCAATTTCCCCAAGCCGATTTGATCTCTACCAGTTCCCCATCTTTCAAACCATATTTCAGTGCATCATTTGGGTGGATTTCACAATAGGGTTCTGCTTTATGTGTGCTTAAATTAGCTGATAAACCTGTACGCGTCATGGTATGCCATTGATCTCGGATGCGTCCCGTATTCAGTACCAATGGATATTCACTGCTGGTTGGATTCACTGCGCCAACCGCCATTGTTGCAATAAACTTAGCTTTACCATCTGCGTGACTAAACTGACCATCTTTAAATAATTGGGCAAAAATGTTTGGTGTGGTTTGGCCATTTTTCAAAGGTGCGAGCACAGGCCATTGCGTCGGTTCAAGTTCTTGGTAGTCGTCAAATGAAAGATTCTTCAGACCTGCCAAATTGAAATAGCGGAATGTTTCAGTCGATGAACGTAAATCGATTTCTGCATTTTGATAAGCTGAGAGCTGGGCATGTTCTTTGAAAATGTCATGACTACTTTCAAAGTCAAAACCCTGAAATCCTAATTTTTTCGCCACTTGTGAAACCGACCACCAATCGGCTTGTGCTTGTTCTGGAATGTCTAAAAAAGCACGCTGTCTAGAAATACGGCGTTCAGAATTAGTCACCGTGCCGTCTTTTTCACCCCAACCTAATGCAGGCAGCAACACATCGGCATATTGCGTGGTATCGGTATCTAGACAAATGTCTGACACCACCACAAACTCACAATTCTCTAGTGCACGTTTCACCTGATCGGCATTGGGTAAACTCACCACAGGATTGGTCGCCATAATCCAAATGGCTTTAATTTTTTCAGCTTCGACCGCTTCAAAAAGGTCGACGGCTTTTAAACCCACTTGCTTTGCAATGGTTGGACTGTGCCAAAACTGCTGTACCAATTGTTGATGTTGTGGATTATCCAAGTCCATATGGGCAGCCAACATATTGGCAAGTCCACCCACTTCACGCCCGCCCATCGCATTCGGCTGACCCGTCATGGAAAAAGGCGCTGCGCCCAATTTGCCAATTTTGCCAGTTAACAAATGGCAGTTGATAATGCTATTGGCTTTGTCTACCCCACGTGAAGACTGGTTCACACCCATTGAAAATAAGCTCATCACTTTTTCCGTTTGTGCAAATTTTTCAAAAAAGAGTGCTAATTTTTCAACAGAAATCCCCGTCCGTTCACTCACACTCGCTATGGATGCTTCAGATGCACTGCTTGCCAGCGCTTGCTCTAGCCCTTGAGTATGCTTTGCAATAAAATCGGTATCGGTATAATGATTGGTTGCCAAATACTGTAATAGACCATTGAACAATGCGACATCCTGACCTGGTAAAATCGGTAAGTGTAAATCAGCCGCCTCACAGGTGGCAGTAAAACGAGGGTCAATCACAACGACAAAAAGATCTCGCTCCTCTTTGGCTTTCATGATGCGTTGATACAGCACAGGATGACACCATGCGGTATTTGAACCCACCAAAACCACCATATCGGTATGTTCAAAATCACTATAACTGGCTGGAACTAAGTCTTCCCCAAAAGCGCGTTTATGCGCAGCAACGGCTGAAGACATACACAACCGTGAATTGGTGTCGATATTGGCCGTACCTAAGTAGCCTTTAACAAATTTATTGACCACATAATAGTCTTCAGTCAGCAGTTGACCAGAGACATAAAAGGCAATACTTTCAGGCCCATATTGATCGATATAATGTTGAAATTTGTTGGCGATTAAATCTGTTGCGGTATCCCATGAACTTACTTCACGTTGCAGTTTACGCCCCAACATGGGATGTAAGACGCGCGTTTCTAAACCTACCGTGTCGGCTAAATTACTGCCTTTAATGCACAACTTTCCATAATTAGATGGATGTTGAGCATCACCCACTACAGAGACTTTTTGCCCTAAAGCCGTTTCGTCAACAGTTGCTGTTACCCCACACCCCACCCCACAATATGGGCAGGTGGTTTGTGTGGTTGTCATCATTTTTTCTGTGGAGCTATGCAGTTCCATTACAGGGATACTATTCATTTCTGCTTCGCTCCTATTTGCCTTTCATTTATTTTGAATCACTCACAACGGCGTCTTTTCTTTTGTGTTTAGATTTAGGATTAACCTTCGGTTCGACCTACTTTTCTTTTGGGAAAAGTAGGCAAAACCATTGTCATTCACAAAACTCGTCCCATACCACCTTCACCCCAACTTATTCGCAGAAACATTAATTTTCATAAGTAACTCTGCCTCAAACAAGTTGTGAATGACGTTTCCGCGTATCAAATTAACTATCAGAAAATCTATCCCCCTCCTTTCACGAGGAAGTTTTTACCCTGCTTTTTTTAATGCAAAATCTTTACCAAATAACAGTTTATTTCGAATTGAGGAAATTGGGGTTTGATCTGAAATAAGTTCTGCATACCAGACACCATCTTCAGTATCACCAAACAATACCGCACCGACAACCTTATCCTTTTGAATAATAATGCGTTTATAAATCTGACGTTTTTCATCATTTAAAATGATGTCTTCAAAGTCATCCTTCGGTTCAAAATTACCCGCTGAGAACACATCACAGCCACTTACCTTTAACTGTGTTGGAACAGTTGGTGCTTTGAACGTTAAGCTGCCATGCTCCGCCAAATGTGAGGCACAAATGAACGCCTGCCCCCAAAGTGGCTCAACCAAGCCAAAAGTCTGGCTACGATGTTCAATACACTCGCCTACGGCGTAAATACTTGGGTCAAAAGTCTGCATGGTGTCATTCACCAACACACCACGGTTACAGCGTAGTCCTGCACTTTGTGCAAGTGCCATGTTCGGACGAATACCAACTGCAAAAACTACAAGATCAGCCGCTAAGACTGTACCGTCTTTCAAGCGAATTTGTGTGACATGACCATCTACACCCACCAATGCTTCAGTATTGGCCTCAGTGATAATGGAGATACCCTTTTGTTCAATACTATGGCGTAGCATTTGGCTGGCTTTACTGTCTAGTTGGCGCTCCATAATGCGATCCATAAGATGTAAAACTGTGACATTCATCCCGCGTTGTTTGAGGCCATATGCAGCTTCAAGTCCCAACAAACCACCGCCGATTACCACGGCGTTTTTCTTGGTCTTGCAGTAATCCAACATGGTGTTGATATCATAGATATCTCGGAAACTAATGACACCTTTCAAATCCGCTCCAGCAATTGGAGGAATAAACGGTTTCGAACCTGTCGCTAAAATTAAACGATCATAATCGACCACTTCGCCTTTTTCGGTATAGACCTGCTTACGAGGACGGTCTATACGTACCGCAGGATCACCCGCAATAAAACGAATCCCTTTGTCGCTATACCATGCATGTGGATGCAACATGATGTCGTCAATGGTTTTATCTCCTGACAACACTGGCGATAACATAATACGGTTGTAGTTTCCCCAAGGCTCTTCACCAATCACCGTCACTTCATAACGGTCTGCTGCCATGTCGAGTAAATCTTCCAAACAACGCATGCCCGCTAAGCCATTGCCAACCAGCACCAGCTTCATTTTTTCCTGAGATGCACCTGTGTTGGTGATATAGGTTTTTTGTGGTGTTGGACTAATCCACACTCGACCATTTTCAATTTTGCTTGGAAAAACTAACAGTTTTTGATCTTTATCTTCCAAACAGCGTCCTGTTGCTAAACTAAAATGCTGTTTGTAAATCGGGGATGCCACCACACGCTCACCTTGTAAATCACCAATAATGCCGCGCGACATTACAAAAGCTTGGCTAAATGGGTCTTGGTTACTCAAGGCATATACCCGCTTTTCAGCACCGACACGGAAAATAGCAATTTGCTGATGTTCAATAAGTGCACCTACGCCTGTATTTGGCGTTAGATCATCTAGCGCACAGACATCAACCCAATCTAGCTCATTCATTTCTTTTAAAATTGTCATCGTCTTGATCCTTTTTAAACTTTTCCATTCATTTAACCCCTCTGCCTTTCCTATTAAGAGAGCACTGAAGAAAGAAGTTTGAATACCCTAATTTGTTAAGCTTCAACCACTGGAATACGGCTACGATCTCGTTCAGCCTCAGTTTTAGGACGAATCTGTCCACGAACTTCTGCAAACTGAATATGCGGATCTTGTTGTTGCTCAGCTTTGGCATTGATGAAAGTCACGAAGCGTTTACGTACTTCTGGGTCTTCAACAGCCGTACGCCATTCATCTTGATAAGTCCCCACCACATGGCTCATACGACGTTCTAGTTCAGCAGCTAGACCTAAAGAATCATGCACAACCACATCTTTGAGATAATCTAAACCACCTTCCATGTTGTCGCGCCATACCGAAGTTCGTTGTAAACGGTCTGCGGTTTGCACATAGAACATAAAGAATCGGTCGATATACTTAATTAAAGTTTGGGTATCTAGGTCTGAAGCCAATAACTCGGCATGGCGAGGCTTCATCCCGCCATTACCGCAGACATACAGATTCCAGCCTTTTTCAGTGGCAATCACACCGACATCTTTACTTTGTGCTTCGGCACATTCACGGGTACAGCCTGAAACAGCCATTTTTAATTTGTGCGGTGAGCGCAGTCCTTTGTAGCGGTTCTCTAGGAAAATAGCTAAACCCACCGAGTCATCCACACCGTAACGACACCATGTGCTGCCGACACAAGACTTCACTGTACGCAGCGATTTCCCATAAGCATGGCCTGACTCAAAGCCCGCCGCGATGAGCTTTTCCCAAATTTCAGGAAGTTGGTGAATTTGCGCGCCAAACATATCGACACGTTGCCCACCAGTGAGCTTGGTATATAAGCCAAATTCTTTAGCAATTTGCCCCACTGCAATCAAGCCGTCAGGCGTCACTTCACCGCCTGCCATCCGTGGGACGACAGAATAAGAACCATCTTTTTGAATATTGCCTAGATAGTAATCATTACTGTCTTGTAGACCTGCATGGCTTGGTTTCAAAACAAAGTCATTCCAACACGACGCTAAAATATTGGCTGCAGTTGGCTTACAAATGTCACAGCCCAAACCATGACCATGCTGTTGAATCAGGTCATCAAAAGTTTTGATTTCATTAACCCGTACCAAGTGATACAGCTCTTGACGTGAGTAAGCAAAGTGTTCACAGATATGATTATTGACCGTCACGCCTTGGCGTTGTAATTCAGATTTTAAAACTTGGGTCACTAATGGTGCACATCCACCACATGCAGTAGCTGCTTTGGTACATTTTTTTAGTGCACCTAGAGATGTTGAACCCTCGGCAATTGCACTGCAAATATCAGCTTTAGAGACATTATTACATGAGCAAATGGTTGCACTGTCTGGCAGTAAATCAACTCCACTACCGCCCGATTTACTTGAAGCTTGTGCATAACCCGGCATGATTAAGCTTTCAGGATTTTCTGGAAGAGCTAAACCATTCAGCATCATTTGTAGTAAGTCGTTGTACTCTTTTGCACAGCCCACTAAAACTGCGCCAAGTAACTTGGTCTTTTCACCGTTCACCACGATTTTTTTATAAACTTGTGTATCTTCGTCGGCATAGAAATAACTGAGTGCATTCGGTGTCATCGCATGTGCATCACCGACAGAAGCAACATCAACGCCCATCAGTTTCAACTTGGTGCTCATGTCTGCACCCGCAAATTCAGCACAAGCTTGTTCAGTGACATGTTTTGCTGCAATACGTGCCATGTCATAGCCCGGTGCCACCAGACCATAAATTTTGTTTTGCCACAGTGCACATTCACCAATAGCATAAATATCTGGATTTGACGTTTGGCAATAATCATTAATCATGATCCCGCCGCGCTCCCCAAGGGCTAAACCACTTTGACGTGCCAACTCATCACGTGGGCGAATACCTGCTGAGAACAAAATGATGTCTGTTTCAAGCTCAGAACCATCACCAAATTTCATCACATGCTTAGTTGCAGTACCTTCCTCAATTGATGAAGTCGCTTTTTGGGTATGAACTTTTACGCCTAAGTTTTCAATTTTTGCACGTAGAACCTTTCCGCCCAAGTCATCAATTTGAACCGCCATGAGACGTGGTGCAAACTCAACCACATGGGTTTGCAAGTTCAGATCCCGTAGCGCCTTAGCGGCTTCTAGGCCCAATAAACCGCCACCAATTACCACACCCGATTTCGCATTGAGACTTGCAGCACGAATCGCATCTAAATCTTCAATGGTTCGGTAGACAAAGCAGTTTTCACGGTCATTACCCGAAATAGGCGGAACAAAAGCATATGAACCTGTTGCCAAGATTAGTTTGTCAAAACGAAGAACATCACCATGATTCGTCGTCACCGTTTTATGGCTTTGATCAATTGCAACCGCTTTGGTATTCAAACGTAGATCAATGCCATAAGCATCAGCAAAATCTGCACGACAAAGGGTTAAATCCTTTGCCGATTTACCACTGAAATATTCAGTTAAATGTACGCGGTCATAAGCCAAGCGCGGTTCTTCGGCCAAGATGGTAATTTCAACATCATCACCCACATGTTCGAGTACTGATTCGATAAATTTGTGGCCAACCATGCCATGACCAATCATGATGATTTTCATATTCTTTCTCCGCAATATTTCATTTGTTCTGCCTGAGCCTTGAGGCTTGGGTTTAATCTCTTTATTTAGTTTTGCGCTTCAGCAATGCTACGATCATGTACCGCTTGTTCGAATAAGCGCTGTTCCTTTTCTTTATGCTCAACAGAGAACCGAATCATAAGAACAAAACTTGCAGCGATGACCACTAAACCACCTAAAATCATCAGTGTGGTTTGAATATCCAACATACCTTTGAGTAGGAAACCTGCTGCCACTGCACCCACGTTCCCCCCTGCGCCAATAATGCCTGCCACACCACCCAAGGCATCACGATCAATGAAAGGCACCAAGGCATAAGTTGCACCACATGCCATGTGCGTGAACAATGCAAAGACTGTCATTGCGAGAATCGCGAAGATGGGGGTATTCATTTGAGAGAATAGGACGAGGAAAAGGCCTTCCAGCAGAATCATGCCAAATAACACTTTGGTTCGACCATCAAGCCCTTTTTTTGTTGCAACTTTGTCTGACACAATGCCACCCAGAGCACGAGCAAACAATGCCAGTAAACCGAAAATACCTGCCGCCATCCCGGCTTCTTTTAAACCAAAGCTAAAGTGGTCAACGTAGTACATCGCGACAATGTTGTGAATAAAGATTTCGATCCCGAAACACGCGGCATAGGCACCAAATAGAATCCAAACACGGTAGTTTTTCGCAGCATGCATCAGAATCGCTACACCACCTTTTTTATCTGAACCAACACTGACGCCCTCTGCACGAAGTTCTTTGAAGTTGCCTTGTGGACAATCTTGAGTAAATTTCCAATACATCAAACCCACGATCAGCATCAAGACACCCGGAACGATCAGTGCAATTCTCCAGCCCATCGCTTGCTCTACACCAAACATCACCAAGGCACCGAGCATCAATGGCATGAGTACTTGTGTTGCACCACCGCCTGCATTACCCCAGCCTGCTGTCGCTGCGTTTGCAGTCCCGACTACGTTTGGCGCAAACATAATGCTGGTGTGATACTGAGTGATGACAAAGCTTGCCCCAATCGCACCAATCAATAGACGGAAGAACAAGAAGGATTCATAGCTATTTGCAGACGCGACTCCAAAGACTGGAATGCTGCCGAGTACTAGAAGTGCGGTATAGGTTTTACGCGGGCCGTATTTATCACACAGCGGCCCCACAATAAGACGAACTAAAATGGTGATGGCTACGGCCGCAATATTAATATTGGCAATTTGATCTTTGGTTAAATGAAATTCACCCGCGATCACTGGCATCAGCGGAGCACAAGCGAACCAAGCAAAGAAGCAGACAAAAAAGGCGATCCAACTCATGTGGAAGGCTCTCATTGCTGCGCCGTTAAAACTGAAAAGACTTATTTTTGTTGCTTTTTTAGCATGTAAATTTGAAGACATAACCTTCTCCAGACTGAACTGAGCGTATAGTTTTTCTACAGCACAAACTCTTGGGATGTAGAAGCGATCAGAACGGACGTCGTTGGCCGTCTTACAAATTTGATTTAGAGTCGTCTTTGACTCATTAAGGATAATGCAACGAGTGTGCCAATATTTATAATTAAATAACAACATATTGTTTTTTAAAAATTTATTTAAAAAATAATCTTATAATTCGATATAGTCAGCTCTTTTTATTTTTAAAGCACAACAGCTAATTTTTCCGACTTTTTAAAACACTGCTACCTCTTGGTGCATTTTGCATTATCGATGAGCATCTGCTTTCTCAAATAAACGACATTGCTTTGTTCTAAGCACGACATCTAGAAGTTCTCCCTTAGATGTACAAATCGACTGTGAACATCAACACTTCAATTTACTGAATCCATATCCGTAAACTCTTTCATGAAAACTCCGATCACAACATATGCAACATGCATACTTTGTCTGTAATCGCGACCATAAAGATTGACTGCCTAATCCGAGATAAAGCTGGCATTTGTTAAGTTTGGCATTTAAATTGCTTGTACACTTTTAGATCTCATTTTCAGGTTTTCCTGAGCACTGTACAGTATGCCTAAACTGAAAATTGCATTGATTGATGACAATCAAGAACGCGCACAATATATTCGAAGTTCCCTCATCGAACATGATTTCGATGTGGTTGCCTGCCTGATTATCGATCACATCAATATTAGCCGTCTTGAACAATTAAGTGCGGATGTCATTTTGTTAGATATGGACCATCCGCAACGTGACATCATTGAAAGCTGTGTAAGTCAATTTAACCTACCCACTGTTTTATTTACTAAAAATAGCCATAAAGACACCATTAAAAGTGCCATAGATGCTGGGGTGACGGCTTATATAGTGGATGGGATAGATCCTTCAAAGTTAGAAAATATTTTAGAAATCTCGATCGAACAGTTTCGTAAACACAAAAAGTTGCTCACAGACTTACAAGACACCAAAAATAAACTCGCCGATCGTAAAGATGTGGAGCGTGCGAAAGTCTTGCTGATGCAATTACATGGACTATCTGAAGATGATGCCTTTCAATTGCTGCGTAAAAATGCCATGAGCCACCGTATGACCATCGGTGAAATGGCAAGACGTCTGTTGGATGCTCAACAGCTTTTACAATCTCAACTCAAGGACTAAGTCATGGCTCAACTCGAAAAGTCACAACTTCATCTGGGCTATATTCCACTTTTAGACTGTGTTGCTTTACTGTGGGCTAAACAACGCGGTTTTTTTGAGGACGTGGGCTTAGACGTGAGCTTAGTCAAAGAAGCGTCTTGGGCAAGTTTAAGAGATCGTTTGGCTTTTGGTTTTCTAGACGCCGCGCATTGTTTATCTGCCATGTTGCCTGCTGCCGCACTCGCTCAAGATCAACTCGGTATTCCGCTACAAACCCCTCTCGTCTTAAGCTACAACAGTGCTTTTATCAGCTTAAGCCAAAAACTATGCTACGCGCTTGATATCAAAAAAACTGACGATGCAGCCACCACTGCACAGAAATTCTTTAGTGCTATGCAGCATGAACAGTATCTTCCGATTGCCCATGTGTTTAAGCAGTCTATTCATCATTATTGTTTACGTGAGTGGTTGGCGTTGGCCAATCCTGAATTTGCCAAACGCGTACATCTCCGCACTTTACCGCCGCCCTATATGGTGGAAGCCATTTCAAACCAATTGATCGATGGTTTTTGTGTTGGGGAACCTTGGAACACACAAGCGGAAATTCAAGGCTATAGCCAAATTATTGCGACTGGCTCAGACATTATTCCTCGCGTCGCAGACAAAGTACTGGCTGTGACTCAAGAATGGGCTATCTCCAATCCCAATACACTTGCAGCCCTCGTCCAAGCCATCCAAAAAGCACAAGTTGAACTTAAACAGATGCAGGATCTTGAACCTGTTTGGCAAGTCTTGGTCGATTACAACATCATTCGCTTTGCATGTTCAGCAAGTGTTCACGTCGAAAAATATCACCTGATTCAGAACATTATTCGTGGTTTTATTCCCGAACAAGCCCAGCCGCAAGTTTCAGATTTTGTTTGGCTCACACAGCAAATGCAAAAATGGGATGATGTAAATTTAGATAGTGATGAAATTCACAGTATTAGTGAAAATTGCGTCATTCAAACAAAGACTTGATTTTTAAATTATTACTATATGTTACTTAATCCGTAATTACGCACTATTTTGAAACATTTATTCTGAAAAATATTTTGAAGTAAATCTGCGATCTAACTTTACTGCCACGTTATTAGACATTTTACTTTCGATTCCATTTATCTGAGCGTGCTATTTACTCATGCGAAAAGCACGCTAATATCTCTTAAAACATGAAAACAATAGATAAATAATCTTCATCACAACTTCTTTTTTAAACGTCAAACTAACCCAAGGACAGCGGGGTGTATTATGTTTACCGAGGAAAATCGACATGCTTCTTTATTACATGCGATTAACAAAATACTGATTAAAGACTGGGATCCCCTGTGTATCTATCGCAATCCTGCACTACAAGATGAGTATGAGGAATACTTACCCAGTTTATTCCGATTCATTTGTGAAGAAGCCAGTGAAACTGAAATTTTTGAATATTTATGGTGGGTGGAAAATAAGGTTATGGAAGTCAAAGGGAATAAGACCCATACTTTAAAAATTGCACATTTGTTGAAAGATTTACAGGAAGACTAAGCAGATTTTACGCCTGCAAATACTCAATCAAATCGGTCACCATGCTGCTGTTGACGCAATACTCTTAAGTCTGCAAGCCCAGTATAAATTTCTGCTGCAATCAAGTCGCGGAACTGCTGTAACTGTTCTAGGTTTTCAATATGCATCAAACTTTGTCTGGGCATAAACTTAAAATAAAAAGGCAAGCGTTTCGGAATCAAATGTTTCGGTAAAGATGGGATCACCTCCCCTTTACGCAGCAAGCGACTTAACTGTGGCACTTGTAGCAACTTTTGAAAATATTGGTGCTGAACAACTTTATTAGCATCAAAACCAATATCAAAGACTTCATCTCCACCCAAAGCGGCAAAGGGTACAATGTCATAGCCAAATTCTTGAGCGAGCTTTAAAAAGCCGTAGCGCTGTTTCCAAATCAGTTGATACTGTTCGCCCTCACGTTTTAGAACTTCGCGTCCGCCACCAGGAAAAACCAAAATGGAATAGCCTTGTTTCATGGCTTCACGCACATAGGCTGGAATGCCATCAACCGCACCAAATTTTTTCACCACACTGCGCCACAGTGGCAAATAAAAATGGCTATGATCAGCAATACTGACCACAGCCACTTGATGCTCATTGTAGAGATAATCAATCAACATAGGTGAATAGGACTTACGCATTGACGGATTCAAAAAAGTATTAAAATACTTTATAAAGTATCTGTGATCAGACGAATTAAAAATGCTTCTACAGCAACTTGTACTCTACCCATTTATATGGGCTTTCTCATGACAGAACCGAACTCTATTAGCTGCACACAACTTGCCGAGACTTATAATATCTCGCATGATAGTGTAAATCGCTTTCTAGAGCGTGAAGACTACACACCTCACGACCTATATCAAGAAGCAATTCAACATATTGATAATAATAAACTTATAGTCAGTATTGATGATACTGTTTTAGATAAACCATATAGTCAACATATGGACTTAGTTAGCTATTTTTGGTCAGGCAAACACCACCGATCCGTCAAGGGTATTAATCTCATTACCTTGTATGCGACAGATCAAAATGGTCAAAATATTCCAATTAATTTCCGAATTTATGACAAATCTGAAAGTAAAACCAAGAATGATTACTTTATGGATATGTTAAGTGAAGTACTCAGTTGGGGTGCAAAGATTCAATTTATTACAGGTGATAGTTGGTATTCATCGACTGGAAATCTAAAAACCATAAGAAAATATGGTATTCGATTTATGTTTGGTATCGACTGTAACCGTAAGGTTTCCCCAGAAAAAGGACAATGGTTTCAACTGCGTTTATTGCCAAATTTCCATCAGGGTCAAGTGGTCTGGCTCAAAGATTTTGGCTTTGTACAATTATTTAAGACTCAGTTAAAAGAACAGCAGAGGTTTTATATTGTGCATCAAGATGAAGATGATTTATTGTCCTTTGAGGGTTTTCATGAATTACATTCAAGTCATTGGAAAATAGAACAATATCACCGAGTGATTAAACAGGTTTGTCATATTGAAAAGTTTCAAGTAAGACGATCTAAACTGATTTTGAATCATATTTTTTCAGCCTTGATGGCCTACGTCGAGATACAAAAGAACCAGTTTGAGCGGATCTTTGAAAATGTATATCGTTGGCAGAAGAAATTATTTAGACCAATCATCAAAGACTTCATTGATGACTTTATTCTCGATAAAAATCATCTGCTACCACAGAGAATCTATAAATGATAGTGCGTAAGTCCTAGTGAATCAAGCACACCATATAAGGAATGATTTCCTACATACATTGCAGGTTGTGATGCATCTAACTGTTCAGCACCGATAAATGTCGGTGTGAAATAAACTTTAGATAAAGCACTCAGGCGTTTAATCCATTTTGCATCATGCTCAACCTGCAACATACGGGCTTATACGACGTGTTTTTTCACAAGCACAGCACCAACAGAGTAACCTGCGCCAAATGAACACAAGACACCGTATTCACCGTCATTGACTTGGTCTGCTGTACGGTGCAACGCAATAATGACACCTGCTGAAGAGGTATTTGCAAATTCATCTAAAATGATCGGCACTAAATCAGGCTGAGCATTTTCTTTGCCTACAACCAATTTCAGAATCAGCTCATTCATGCTGGCATTGGCTTGGTGTAACCAGAAACGCTTCACATCAGTCGGTGCAATGTTGTTTTTCTCAAGTTGCGCCGTAATCATTTTGGCAACCAGTGGACAAACTTCTTTGAACACTTTACGACCGTCTTGAGCGAAACGATTATTTTCAATGTCTGCATCGACTTCACTCAAGTTTAGGAAACCAAAGTTATTGCGGATGTTGTTTGAAAACTGTGTGAATAAGTTAATGTCTTCAATTTCAAAACCAGTTTTTCTGTCGGTTTCTTCAATGATAGAAGCCGTTGCAACATCACCAAAGATAAAGTGGCAATCACGTGAACGGTAGTCGGTATGACCAGAGGTGATTTCTACATTCACCAATAATACACGGCGTCCGCCCGCTTTAATCGCATCATACGCTTGTTTAATACCAAAGGTTGCGGCCGAACATGCCACGTTCATGTCGTAGGCATAGCCTTGAATACCCAATGCTGTTTGGATTTCAATTGCAACAGCAGGATAAGCACGCTGTAAATTAGAGCATGATAAAATTACCACATCGATATCTTCTGCAGTCACGCCTGCATTTTCCATCGCTTGTTTTGCAGCGATCACGCCCCATTCGGCTTGAATCGAGAGTTCATCATTTGAACGTTCATGTAACAATGGACGTAAACGCTTCGGATCTAAGATCCCTGTTTTCTCAACCACATAACGACGTTTTACACCAGACGCTTTTTCAATAAACTCTGCGCTTGACCCACGACGGGCTTCCAACTCGCCCGAAGCAATTTTGTCAGCATTGTCTAGGTTATACTGTTCCACATAAGCATTTAAACTTTCAACTAACTCTTCATTGGTAATGATGTCTTCGGGATGATAAAGACCCGTACCTGTAATGCGGATGCCCATGTAAAACTCCTTCTTTAAATTACCTATATCTTAACTGATTCCAAGTTTTTCCCATACTTTTTGCAAGCGAGTCGGAGAAATGGGCATCTTTGTCTTCATCGGTTGAGAGAATAAAGAAATCCGAAACTCCTCAACCATGAAATACAATTCTTTAAGGCGAGTGTCATTTTTAAACTTAAATAATTTTTCCATCCACGGGTCAACTTGATCAATGGCAGAATTATCCCTCTGTAGGTTATTGGGCAGGCGCTCCAAACGCAAGACCAATGCTTTCAAATATCGAGGAAATTCAAGCCAAATGTCGGAAGATTTCACATAGACAAAGTTTGATAAGCACATCAAATCTAGCTGATCTTCAACATCATCAATATTTTTCCCAAACACAGCATCATCTAAGACCAACAGTTTTCGACGTATATCCTGCCATTGAATATAGATCTCTGTCACATCTGCCAGTGCTTTTTGCCCATGGGTCAGAAAAGTTTTTTTGACATTTGCAACCAAGTTTTCAAACTCTTGTGCGTTGACAGGCAGTTCATTGATCGACATTTGCAGTGTGGCATAAACTAACATTTGCTCCAGCTGCGCCTTATCGCCCAAAGGTGAATACGCCAATGCCAACGGTTTGGAAATTTGCTTTTTCAACTGACGGACCAAATCCCCCAGTTGTATATGCACCAAACGAAGTACACCCTCGCGGTGCTGTTTAATCGCCTCAGCTTGATCATTAAAGGTCTGAATCACCACACCGGACTCATCCTTTTGTTCCAGTGCCGCAAATGCCTTGGTTGGGACTAAAGCTTGATACTGCTTCACCACCACGCCCGTCACTTTTTGTGATGCTTCAAACACAAAATTTTCAGGAAAAGTTTGGAACTCACCTTTGAGCTGTTTGACTGGACTATGAGTTTCCGTTCGGCAACGCGCTTTTAACTCAGATAAATCACGACCTTGTTCAATCACACGGCCTTTGTCGTCAATGACTTTAATCAATGGCAATAAATACTGTTCAATCCGCTCAAAGCTAAAGTCTTTTTCAGAGATTTGTTCGCCACGTAACTGGAAGGCTAAAAAACTAAAAATATGCTGCTGCAAATGCATCGCATCTACTTTCGCCATTAGCTTTGCAGCCGTATCAGGGATAGGCACCAAGTGACGACGTTTATCTTTAGGCAGTGCTTTGAGTAAGGCTTCCATTAAATCCTGACGCCAGCCGGGAATGCCCCACGACCACAAGTTTTCATCCACCTGAGGCAAGGCTTGCAACGGAATTTTCACTGTTGCACCATCTTCGTCATGGCTTGGATCAAAACGGTAACTGGCCGCAAAGCGCAGTTCACCATTGCGTAAAAAATCGGGAAACTGCTGCGTGGTTGGACGATCGTTCATCCACAGCGCATCATCATCGATAAATAAATAACGTGGGTTTTGCGGTTCAACCGTTGCGCGCCAGTCTTCAAAACTACGACGACTTGCGACCTCTTCAGGAACTTTAGCCGCATAAAACTGGTAAATAGTCTCTTCATCCACCACCAAATCACGGCGGCGTAGCTTATCCTCGACCCGCTCTACTTCTTCAAGTTTAAGCAGGTTGTGTTTTAAAAATGGTGGCGTAATGCCCAAATGCCCTGTCGTCAGTGCATCTCGAAGGAAAATTTCATGTGCTGCAACATGGTCGACTTTTTCATAGTTGATTTGACGTTTCGGCTCAATAATTAAGCCAAATAGTGAAATTTGGTCATAGGCATTGACCACACCTGCTTTTTTCGACCAGTGCGGCTCAAAGTAATGGTGCTTCAGCAAATCACCTGCTGCAAGCAAAATCCACTCAGGTTCAATTTTTGCCAGTGTACGAATGTAGACCTGTGAGGTTTCTACCATCTCAAAAGCCATGACCCAAGGCGTATTGGTCTTATGTAAAGTAGATGCTGGAAAAATGCGAGCCTTTTGCTGACGCACCGCCATAAACACATTGCGTTCATCGGTTTTATTGGCAATAAAAGACAGTAGACCTGTTAAAAGTGCACGGTGTAAATTTTCATAACTGGCTTTTTTCTCATTAAAAGACAGCTTTAAGCCTTTTGCCAAATCAACCAATTGCTCATGAGTTTTCTTCCATTCACGTAAACGCAACCAGCTTAAAAAGTGATTACGCGCAAAAGTACGGCGTTTGTTTTCACTCATGTCTCGGTTGGCAACCAGTGCTTCCCAAAGTTTGATATAAAATAAAAAGTCAGAGTCGGCTTCACGGAACAACGCATGTTTCTGATCCGCCTGCATTTGTTTATCTGCAGGGCGTTCACGTGGGTCTTGTACTGCCAAAGCGGCAACAATCACCAAGACTTCATTCAACACTCCAAAATGTGCCCCACCCAAAATCATACGGGCCAAACGTGGATCAATTGGCATTTTGGCCATTTGTTGACCAATTTTGGTTAAATCTCCTTTACTTCCCCCTTTGGAAAAGGGGGATTGAGGGGGAATGACTTCAGATGAATCTCCCCCAACCCCTCTTTGCAAAAGAGGGGCTTTACCTTTATCAGACATTGCCCCAAGTTCAACCAACAACTTACGACCATCGTTGACTAAACGATGATCTGGCGGCTCAATAAAATCAAAATCTTCTAAAGCACCCAGCCCTAAACTTTGCATCTGCAAAATCACTGAAGCTAAGTTCGTTCGCTTAATTTCAGGTTCAGTAAACTCAGGGCGGCTTTGAAAGTCTTCCTCAGAATACAAACGAATACATACACCTGGGGCAATACGACCACAACGGCCTTTACGCTGATTTGCCGCTGCTTGCGAAACCGCTTCAATCGGTAAACGCTGTACGCGTGAACGATAGTTATAGCGAGAAATACGCGCAAAACCACTGTCAATCACATAACGAATATTGGGTACAGTCAGCGCTGTTTCTGCAACGTTGGTGGCGATAATAATGCGTCGCCCACCACCTGATGGATTAAAGATTTTTTGTTGTTCAGCCAAGGCCAAACGCGCATATAAAGGTAAAATTTCTGTATGTCGCGGCCCATGCTTTTGCAAAGTTTCTTGTAATTCACGAATCTCTTGTTCGGTACTGGCAAAAATTAAAGTATCGGCATATTCAGGATGGCCTTTTTCTTGTGCATCCCGAAAACATTCCTCTACAGCTTGCACGACAGCACGAGGTAGATTTTCTTCAAAGTCATCAAACTCATCATCATCACTACCGACAATGCTCATCTCAGAGACTGGGCGATAACGTAGTTCGACTGGAAAGCTACGACCTTCTACTTCAAAAATAGGCGCATTGTTAAAGTACTGACTAAAACGGTTTACATCTAAAGTTGCTGAAGTGATGATGACTTTTAAATCTTTACGGCGAGGCAAAAGCTGTTTGAGATACCCCATGATAAAGTCGATATTGAGCGAACGCTCATGCGCTTCATCGATAATAATGGTGTCGTATTTATTGAGATAACGGTCATTGGCCAACTCTGCCAGCAAAATACCATCGGTCATTAAACGGACGATCGAATCCTGCGAGCCTTGTTCATTAAAACGAACTTTAAAGGAAATCGACTCGCCAAGTTTCTCACCAACTTCTTCCGCAATACGCTGGGACACACTACGTGCAGCCAAACGACGTGGCTGTGTATGGCCAATCAAACCGGTTAAACCACGACCTGCTAGCATCGCAATTTGCGGTAGCTGTGTGGTTTTACCCGAACCTGTTTCCCCTGCAACGATAATCACTTGATGCTCTTGAATGGCATCAATTAACTTATCTGCATACTGCGTAACAGGCAGGTCTTGATTCAGTTTAATATTCGGAATGCGTTCAATACGCTCTAGAACTTTTAAATGCGACTGTTCAAATAATGCTTGATATTGCTTTTCGTTGGCATCTTTTCCTTTTTTGAGTCGGTTTAAACGATGACGGTCTTTGACCATCACCAATTGCTCTATATTTAAAGGACGCTGCACAGAAAAAATACCTACATCAAAAACATCAATCGCTTAGTTTACGTGGTAATACAGCGAAGCGAAAGTACAGCATAATTTTTTAATTTTAACTTTTTTTCAAATATCCCCTTGAATTTTAAGCCTAGGGACATCATGTCTGTAAACGAGTTGCGGAATAGATGATTTTGTCATTTAGTCATCATATTTATCATGCTAAATGAACAGAATGATCACATTCGCTGAAATAGTCTGAAGTAAGATTCGGTTTTTCCGATTCTTGTAATGTAAAAATACTGTTTCAGCAATAACAAAAATTTCGATACCCTATTCAACATTAAATACAAACCCCAATCATGGAGACAATGATGAGCTTGATTAATACTGAAGTAAAACCATTCGCAGCTACTGCATATCACAACGGTCAATTTGTTGACGTAACTGAAGCAGATCTTAAAGGCAAATGGTCTGTAGTATTCTTCTACCCAGCTGACTTCACTTTCGTTTGCCCAACTGAACTTGGTGACCTTGCTGACAACTACGCTGAATTCCAAAAATTAGGCGTGGAAATCTACGGTGTTTCTACTGACACTCACTTCACTCACAAAGCTTGGCACGACACTTCTGAAGTTATTGGTAAAATCCAATACCCATTAATCGGCGATCCAACGTGGACTCTTTCTAAAAACTTCGACGTTCTAATCGAAGCTGCTGGTCTTGCTGACCGTGGTACTTTCGTAATCGATCCAGAAGGTAAAATCCAAATCGTTGAAATCAACGCTGGTGGTATTGGCCGTGATGCTCAAGAATTACTTCGTAAAGTTAAAGCAGCTCAATATGTACACGCTCACCCAGGTGAAGTTTGCCCAGCTAAATGGAAAGAAGGCGAAGCAACTCTTGCTCCTTCAATCGACCTAGTAGGTAAAATCTAATCTAAATTAGATTGAACACATAAAAAACCACGCTTTTTAGCGTGGTTTTTTATGGCCAAAATAACAGTACAATATGACAAGAAAGAGAAAAACCCAGAACAATAAAGAGCTAACCTTTATGCGCTGTACATGATTCATGACTGGAATTCAGTGCGTGTACCCGCTACAGTAGAATGAATATATGCAGCTCTTTGAAGAAGAAAAATGACTTATCAAGTTCATATGATTGATGTGAAAAACCAACTCCAAAACTATATTTGGCTGCTGGAACACAGCTCATCAAAGCAAGTCGTGGTGGTTGATCCAACTGAGGCTGGATTAGTTGAAGATTATTGCACTGAACATGGCTTAAGCATTGCTCAAATTTGGCTGACTCATTGGCATAAAGACCATATTGGCGGTGTCTCTGACCTGATTGCGAGTCGGAATATTCCTGTGTATGGGCCACGTGAGGAATTATCTAAAATTCCATTCATCACCCATGCATTGATGGATGATGACTATTTCTCGTTTCATGATTTACATGTCGACGTTTTAGCAGTTCCTGGCCACACACTGGGCCATATTGTGTACTTTATTGAATCCATCCAGACTTTATTTTGCGGTGACACCCTGTTTGCTATGGGCTGTGGGCGAGTGTTTGAGGGTACACATGAGCAGATGTACCATTCACTCAATCGTTTAGCAGCTTTGCCTGCCGAAACCAAAGTCTATTGTACGCACGAATACACGCTCTCTAACGCGAAGTTTGCCAACCATGTCGAACCAGACAATATCGCTATTCAAGAGCGTTTAGACCGTGTCGAAACCATGCGCTATTTGGGCCAATGTACCCTTCCTAGCAGTATTGAAATCGAACTCGAAACCAATCCTTTTTTACGCACAGAAAATGTGGAAGAGTTTAAACGACTGCGTGATCTGAAGGATCAATTTTAATTGGTCTCCCCCTTCTAGAGACTGCTGACTAACGCAGTCTCCTATTATGTATGTGTGCTTCTATTGAGTTAAAACGATCAGTTGGGGCTTCTACCCTTAACCTTTGAGCTCTCAAAATTTCAACCAATGCAGTTTCAAGCCACACGATGCCAGAATCGAATGATCACGAGCAAGGCTGTTTGAGAATACTGTCCCAAAGTACCCAGCCTTTGAAAAAAATCATTACATTTCTATTTACGACAAAATATTTCTCTATCACGAACGCACATAATTCCATTGTATTGAGACTCATCTCAAAATATTATTATTTTTCATCATGATAAAATTATTTTAAACAATGAAAGACTCTCGTTTATGCTTTCTATACGTTTTCGCCTTAGTTTAGATTGCTTTAAAAAGAGACAAAAACAAAAATATATAAAAAAATCCCCTTTAAAAAAGCGTGAAATATCCCTATTAATAATTTATCAGTGAAAAAGGAATATCCTCGTGAAAAAAGTAGTGAAAGCAAAAAACCTCATCGCCTTTCGTATTTGGCTAGAGAAATTAGGTTATTCAGTTAAAACCTTAGCAGACAACCGTGGCTTTACTTTTAGCTTTAAAAAAGAATATGGACTGGTGACTTGCGACCTAGCGGGCAATAACTTGGCCATGCAGCTCGGTGAAGAATTCGAAGACCATTTGAAAGCCTAAAATTGCTCCATACTTACTTCGCGTGATGAATCAAAATTTAGCCCCTTAAAGGGGCTTTTTTTATATATGAATCATCTATTAAATTTTAGGCAATAAAAAAGCAAGGCTTTATACCTTGCTTCATTACTGATGGTGGGGACGGAGAGACTCGAACTCTCACACCTTGCGGCGCTGGAACCTAAATCCAGTGCGTCTACCAATTTCGCCACGTCCCCATCAGGGTGCTAACTTTGCGTTAGACTTTAAGTTGGCAGAGGATCAAGGATTCGAACCTTGACGAACGGTTTTGGAGACCGTCATGCTACCATTACACCAATCCTCTATTACCTTATAAACCATCTTAATTCAAATGATTTATGGTGGGGACGGAGAGACTCGAACTCTCACACCTTGCGGCGCTGGAACCTAAATCCAGTGCGTCTACCAATTTCGCCACGTCCCCAATGGCTGTGTATATTATAGCGATAGACACTATATGACAAGCGCTTTTATAAGCAATCACCCGCTTTTCTGTCATAAAATCGGCAGTTGAATCTATTTTTATGTTCTATCTGTATAAAAAGACTATTCAGTTCTTCACTAAATTTTAGGCAATAAAAAAGCAAGGCTTTATACCTTGCTTCATTACTGATGGTGGGGACGGAGAGACTCGAACTCTCACACCTTGCGGCGCTGGAACCTAAATCCAGTGCGTCTACCAATTTCGCCACGTCCCCATCAGGGTGCTAACTTTGCGTTAGACTTTAAGTTGGCAGAGGATCAAGGATTCGAACCTTGACGAACGGTTTTGGAGACCGTCATGCTACCATTACACCAATCCTCTATTGCCTTATAAACCATCTTAATTCAAATGATTTATGGTGGGGACGGAGAGACTCGAACTCTCACACCTTGCGGCGCTGGAACCTAAATCCAGTGCGTCTACCAATTTCGCCACGTCCCCAATGGCTGTGTATACTATAGGGATCATTTTCGCATGACAAGCAATTTTTAAGAAAAACACACTCATTTGATTAAATAAGAAACAAAAATCATATACTTGGCTTTTTCTCATTCAATTTCAGTCATTAAGCATCGTTTTGCAGCCATGGTATTTTGCCATCTTTGGCTTTTTCGCTTAGCTAAAAGTCCATGTAATAGTGGACTAAAACCTTGAAAAGGTTCTGGAAGCGCTATCTTCAAAAACTGACAGTGTAAATACGCCCAATCTTGGTAGCTTGATGCCTGTAAACGTTGATCAGTCAACCACTCAAGTAGAATGATCCCGAGTGCATACAGGTCTGTTTGTACGGTCTTTGCTTCACCATGAAATAATTCGGGTGCCATATAGCGCGGTGTCGCCGTTAGAGCCTTTTGACAGCTTATTTCACCAACTCTTTGGCTCTGCTCAAAATCAATTAATTTACATGTAGAACCATCTAACAAAAAATGCGAAGCTTTTAAATCCGCATGAATCCAACCCATCTGATGTAATTCTTCAACTGCATTCAGCATCTTAAAGATGATATGAATGACATGATCTCGACTTAACTGACGGGGGTTCGCCATAAGTAATGATGGAACATTTTTTAAGATGAGTGCGACTTTCACTTGCTCTGAGTGAAACTCAAAATTTTCAAGGATTTGCACTTCAGGCAAAAACTTTGGCAGTTGCAGCATCGCAAGTGCATGTTGATAAAAACTAAGTTCAGCGTCAAAGCCGTTAATTAGCGCCGCATGCTCTGATAGTGACTGATACTTTAACCAATACCCCTGCCCTGCAACTTCAAAGCGACAAAGCCTTCGCCCCCAACCCAAACGCTGAGTCGGAATATGAAGCGACATCGCGAAAGTGTTCAATTCTTGACGATTAAACTGCCAAGAATTCGGATTCATTCATCTCTGCCGTATCCAATGCAGTTAAGACCTCTAAACAATGTTGAATGGTTTTCCCAACACGGGCATGTGTTTCAATCATTGAGATTTTTGGCCAAGTTGCACGTTCACCTTCACGTTGTAAGAGCTTAAACAAGTGTGGTCTTGGATTTTGCAGCATATAACTATAATGACGCAGGCCATATTTCCCTACAATGTTCACATCGCCATAATAACGCTGATCAACCACACCATAGCCATGATCCAGTAAACGACGGATCGGTGGAATCATCCCCACACGTTCTCGGGCAAAGTCCATCACCCCTTTACTAATCACTTTGCCTTGTCTGCGTACAATTCGTTCAGGCCAGCTCAACATATCTTTACGGAACCGTGCTTCATCCGACTGCATAAATGGCACCACATGCGGATTCACTTGACTGGCAATGGTGTAGTTTAAATTATATAAACGCGCCATTTTTTCCTGCGGGAAATCACTACGCACGCTGCCATCAACCCAGCGCGTGGAAGACATATAAGGGGTATATAAGCCGTCATGTCGTTTACTGGTGAGCTTGACTGGTGGAAATAGAATCGGCACTGCACAAGACGCGAGTACCGCACTCCACACCAATAAGTCAGGTGAAGTAAAGGTATTCATAATGCGCGGATTTTGTGAGGCGTCATAAGGCGCAACCGCGACATTGTTATACAAGCCTGACTGCTTAAATGCCTCTTCAAAGGTAACGTCACCCAAATTTGCAATTAAAAAGTTTTTTAAATGCTTTACATCTGCTAAGCCGCCATTACCCTTTAAGACCTCACGAAAACCTCGAAATTGAAAAGCATCGGTAAAAAAGTTTTCACCATTTAAGATGCTCAGCATTTCTGCAGGCGTTGCTCGCCCCAGCATCGCTGTCATAATGGCGCCAGCACTTGAACCAGACAGCACTTTCGGCATCAGGTCTTGCTCAAGCAAAGCCTTGCACACACCTGTATGAAACAGTCCTAATGTTGCACCGCCTGAAAACATCATGGCCGGTTGCCCAAAGGCCTTTTGGCAGTGCTGAAAAAATTCAATTTTTTGCTGTTTATCTAAACACTGGCAATCCGTAGATGCTACAAATGCTAAACCTCGACTAACTTCTTCAATATAGTCTTCAATAATTTTCTTGGTGCCGACATAGGTTGCGGTAAACAGCATGGGGTGAGCAATATTGGCAATGTCGTAACTCAGACCTTCACGTAGCAGGTACATTAAATCGGTCGTACGCTTTTGTTGGCGATAACGCTTCAACAAACCCAAACGATGGGTAATCACTTCTGCATCGAAATAAGGTGAACAGTTGTCATACTTCCACTCTTGCGCCCCTGACTCTTCATCAATTTTAAGCGCAATGCTTTTCCACTCAGTATAGTTGTCTGCCTGAGCCAATTGGTTTTTCAGTTTTTTGATTCGATAGGCTTGGTGCGGGTTGATTTCCCGTGTGAAATCTTTAAACAACATATTCATCCTCACCCACTTTTTTTGTTTTCCTAAAATTTCACTGACACGTTCAACCGTCAGTCTAACTGACTATGTGCAAATTATGTGAGCATTACAATTGCCATTTCAAGCCTAAAATTGGCAAATCTGCACCACGTTAAGGGTTTGATACGACTAGATCGGATGTTAAGATCGACGACAAGTGTAATTATAAGCTGATTAATCATGGCGACCATTGACCTACCGAACAATATCTTAGAAGCACTATCGACTGTACTCCAACAACTACAGCAAAGCCTACCAGAAGTTAAACAAGCACCTGATTTTTCAGCGATTGCCTTTAAATGGGAAAATGGCGAATTAAAAGCGATTCATCAGCTCAAACGAATCGAATTAAATGATTTAAAAGGCATTGAGCGTCAAAAAGAAAAAGTACTGCAAAATACAGAACAGTTTCTCAATGGTTTACCTGCCAATGACGTCCTGCTTACAGGCTCTCGCGGGACAGGCAAGTCCTCTATTGTGCGTGCTTTATTAACGGAATACGCAGAGCAAGGCTTAAGGCTGATTGAAATTGAACGTGATGATTTATCCGAACTGCCTGAAATTCAAAAGTTGATAGCAGAACGTCCTGAAAAGTTTATTGTGTACTGTGATGACTTGGCTTTTAACGCCGAAGATGAAAACTATCGCAGTTTAAAAAGTGTGCTGGATGGGTCTTTGCAGTCAGGTTCAAGTAATTTTATTATTTATGCCACCAGTAACCGTCGTCATTTGCTGCCTGAATTTATGCATGAAAACACGCCTGTGACTCGAGTCGATGTACCGCAGTACACTGAACTGCATCCACAAGAAGCGATTGAAGAAAAAATTTCACTCTCCGATCGTTTTGGATTATGGCTGTCTTTTTATCCAATGGATCAAAATTTATATTTGGACATCGTGCAGCACTACTTAGCAAAAGCTCAAATCGCCATGGACGATATGGTACGAGCCGAAGCGCTTCGTTGGTGTCAAGCACGTGGACAACGCTCTGGACGTGCCGCGTATCAATTTTCTAAACACTGGGTCGGTTCACAACAATTAAAACAGCTTTAGTATAAAAATACTGATCGGCGTTTAAGCATCTATTTTATTTCAATTATTTTTATATTTAATAGTTCAGTCTGATCAAAGAAATAACCCAAATTCCGCATTAGAATTTGGGTTATTTCTTTGAAAAAATGAGGGATGAATATCAGTTCAAATAGGTTTGATCTGATTATTGATATTTATCTAAGTTTGTTTCTGGCCCATCTTTAACCACAGCTTGTGCTTTTGCATAACTCTCCATTAAGCATTTATATTCTGGGCAGACATGATCTGAAAGAATTTCAGCAAAACGGGAGCCTTCTGGACGGTTCCAAGTACGCATTAACTCGGCCACAATCGCAAAAGTATCGGTCGGAATTGCGCCCGCTTGGGTCACACGAGCAATTGATGTATCTGTAGCTAATTTGCTTCAATTGCCTGATCCATCCACAACACAATAGACGTTATAACCTTCTTTACGAGCGCTTACAGCAGGGAAAGTCATACATACACTGGTCAGTGTTCCCGCAATAATCAGTGTCTTCCTACCCGTTTTTTTAACTTCATCTACAAATAAAGGATTGTCCCAAGTATTAATTTGTCCAGTACGCGGTACATAAACCGCATGCGGGGCAAAATGGTGAATTTCAGGAATTAAAGGACCATTAGGGCCGTCAGGTACAGAAGCTGTAGTAATTACAGGTATATTTAATAAAGTTGCTGCTTTTGCAATTGCAATTACATAATTGCGTAAGTCGGGTACAGGTACATCGCGTACGGTATTAAAAAGTCCACTTTGATGGTCAATCAGTAGAATCATCGAATCATCGAATCATCGAATCATCGAATCATCAAGGTCTAGCATTCCATTAGTAGCCGCCATGGGTAACACCTCTAAAATTTTCTTCTAATTATGTACTTCCATTGTTGTAATGAAAGTTCCTAAGACAGACCGTCATAGCTTTGTGATTTATACGACTAAGATATTTTTAATTAAATCTACATCTTCCTTTCATATAAACTAAAGAATATCCTTAAGCTCAGGAAGCTAAATCATGTTACGTGTTGTAATTGGCCTTCGTTGCTTTGAGTTTTATCCTCGTATAGAAATAAAAACTTAAGAAAAATACAAACTATTAACATTAATCAATACCTTAAAACCATATAAAATAGAATTTCAATTGAAGTCAAAATACTCAAAGTCTTAATCTTTTGAGATCAATCAAAAACCACGCTAGGCATACTTATCCCCAATTTCTATGGATAAACCTATGGGTAAATACTTTTAACTTGATGCTAAGCTACATTTAAGTGAGTCAAAAAATATTCTTAAAGTCTAAGCAGAGTATTTTTAAAAGTCCTTTGGTAAAGACCTAAATGTAAAAAAGCCCAACATTCAGTCGGGCTTTAAGCTTATCAAATGAAAGTCTTAGACTTCACTGGGATTGGTCAACTCAGTCATTGGCCAGCGTGGTGTTGTCGTTACAGCTAAACCATCTTGCTGCCCTGCTTTTAAGCGCTGATAACCAGCAAAAGCAATCATAGCGCCATTGTCCGTACACAGTGCAGGTTCGGCATAGTAGACCTGAGCACGAATCTTGGTTAAATCTGCTTCCAAACGTTCACGCAAACGTTTATTGGCACTGACACCACCTGCGATCACTAAGCGTTTTAAGCCTGTTTGCTTCAACGCTTTCACAGATTTTTTAACTAAGGTATCCACGATGGCTTCTTGGAAACTCGCTGCAATATCCGCATCACGGTTTTCATCACCGAGTTTTTTCATTTGCACAGATACGGCTGTTTTTAAACCACTAAATGAAAACTCCAAACCTTGATGCAGCATTGGTCGTGGGAAAGCAAAGGCATTCGGATCACCTTGCTCAGCCAGTTTTGAAATATTTGGGCCACCTGGATACGGTAACCCCATCATTTTCGCAACCTTATCAAAGGCCTCACCTGCAGCATCATCAATCGACTCCCCCAACAATTCATACTGCCCAATACCATAGGCAGCCATCAGTTGAGAATGTCCACCTGAGACCAAAAGTGCTACAAAAGGAAATTCTGGCGGCGTTTCCGATAAAAGTGGTGCCAACATATGCCCTTCCATATGATGCACACCAATTGCAGGTTTATTTAGCGCAAAGGCCAAAGTTCGGCCAAACAGCGCACCTGTCATCAGCGCACCCATCAGACCTGGGCCACGCGTATATGCCACGGCATCAATTTCAGATTTTTTTACACTACTTTCTTCAAGCAGTTGATTCATCAATGGAATCAGCTTACGCACATGGTCACGCGATGCCAACTCCGGCACCACACCACCATACTCTGCATGCAGTTTAATTTGGCTGTACAGCACTTGCCCACGCAAACCCAACTCGCTGTCATAAAGGGCAAGTCCTGTTTCATCACAAGATGTTTCTAAGCCTAAAACGATCATTAAACTGCCTATAACCTGTATCAAATCTATTGCGTGAACCATTATAGACTTGTGGTATGAGATGTAAATGAGTAAAATACTGACCTTCACTTGTGATCAGGGCAATGTCGCCCAGATCTTATCCATAACTTAATGAGGATTCTTCATGCCACAAGTTAAATTGAAAGAAGGCGAACCAGTAGACGTAGCTATCCGTCGTTTCAAACGTTCATGCGAAAAAGCGGGCGTTTTAGCTGACGTACGTAAGCGCGAATTCTACGAGAAACCAACTCAAGAACGTAAGCGCAAAAAAGCTGCTGCTGTTAAACGCTACCAAAAGAAATTGGCGCGTGAATCAGTACGTACTACTCGCCTTTACTAAGATTAATTTGTGATTGACTGCCTGGACTAAATAATGACTACTTTAAAAAGCCAAATAACTGAAGTTTTGAAAGCCACTATGCGTGCTAAAGAAATGGATAAGTTAACGGTAATTCGTGGTCTACAGGCGGCAATTAAGCAAATCGAAGTCGATGAGCGCAAAGAACTTGACGACGCTCAAGTTCTTGCGGTTATTGAAAAACAAATTAAACAACGTAAAGAATCGATCAAAGCCTTTGAAGGTGCTGGTCGAGAAGATTTAGCTAGTAAGGAACAAGCCGAACTTGAGGTTTTATCTCAATTTCTACCAGAAGCTATGACTGAGGAAGAACTTGATTCCATGATTGCGCAAACGATTGCAGCGCAAGAAGCTACTAGCATGAAAGATATGGGTAAGGTGATGAATTCTCTGCGTCCGCTCATAGCCGGGCGCGCCGATCCTTCTCAAGTTTCAGCAAAAATTAAAGCAAAACTGGCTTAATTTAAAAATCTTTAAATCGATTACGTTGAACTGACCTTAAGAAAGGCAGTTCAAAGTTTTAGTTTCTATAAAAATTATTATTCTTCTTTTTATTTTATCTATTCATTCTCAGCTTTAAAACAAATCCTGACTCATCTCTGTTTTATCCCTCTATTTGCAATACCACTTTTCTAAGCTCTAAATTGTCGATCCTTTTGCATTTGGGTTAAACGCGTTTTAATGGTCGCTGACATTGATCCATTATCTTTCGCTAAACGTTGAGCATGCAATAAAGATTTAATCGCCTCTTCTTCAAAGCCCGACCAAAACTGCACTTCAGCCCGGTAGCGCAAAACATTAATGGTACGCATTGGTGACTTTTTATCTAAACTCGCTGCTTGCTGCATCATTCTCCACGCATTCACATCACGCGGATTATTTTTCAAAAACCGATTGAGTACAGGCTGCGCAAGCTCAGGTTGATTCTGACGTATATAAACTTCAGCCAATTTATAATTTAAAGCCCGATTTTCAGGCATGATGCTCGCAGGTGATTGGATCACGGTAAGAGCTTCATTCACCCGATTTTGTCCAAGTAAAATATCGGTTTGAATCAAGGTTTGTAGGTTATGTAATTTCTGATGTGATTTGGCCTGATCTAACACTTGTTGAGCAAGTTTATAGTCACCTTGTTTGAGGTAAAAACTAGCCAAAGCCAGTTGTGCTGCATAGCTGTTACGACTCACCAACGTCTGTAGTTGCTGTTCTGTCGCCTGATTCGAGATCACCATGGTATACAGCTTCAATATTTCAAAGTCTTCATCACGCCAAGTAGATTTCACTTTAGGCAACTGATTCGCTCTCAGTCTCGCCTCACTCATTCGCTCAGTCGTGAGTGGGTGTGTGAACCAAAAGTCAGGTAAAAAACTCACTCGACTGGTTGCACGGTGCATCACTTCAAAAAAATCAGCCATACTTTGCGGGTTATAACCAGCGTTATACATGTACTGCATCCCTATACGGTCAGCTTCACGCTCTTGGTTACGACTATAAGACAACTGCTTGTCCATGAGTGCGGCTTGGGTACCAACCATGACCGCTGAACCAACATCACCATCGGCTTGAGACGCAACCAAAGCACCAACCAAAATCCCAGCCAGCGCGAGTAACCCCTGCCCCTTAAACGCCTCTTGCGAACGACTGTAGTGTCGCTGTGTGACGTGCGCAATTTCGTGCGCCATTACGCCGGCAACTTCATCCATATTATTGGCATTGGTAATCAAACCAGCGTTTAATGCAAACAATCCACCCGGGACCGCAAAGGCATTAATTTGCGGGTCATTAATGATCACCAGACCAATCGGTTGACCAAGTTGGGTTTGGCTCAAAATGCTTGAAAAAGCATTCATCAGTTGATCTTCTAGCCACGGATTTTGCGTAACAGGTAGCTGACGCTGTACTTCACGATAAACTTTTTCACCAATATAGCGCTCATTATATTGATCAATAAAACCTATACCTGAACCAATCTCAGGCACATTGAACTGTGGGGCATTCGTAAGAAATTGACCTTCTGCAAAACCAACAGTCGAAATAAGACTTAAACTGCACGCACACAGAAAACTCTTCAACCCTCACCCCGACTTTATTTAAAAGAATCGAATGACTATAACATTGATAATTGAATGAAAATGCAATGAAGTGTTATCAAATTTTTATCTAAATTCAGGATTCACCACATATTGAGGTTGACCACCTTCCAATGCTTTCACCAAGTTTTGGTAAGCCAACTCAGCCATTTTTTTACGTGTTACAGACGTTGCAGAACCAATATGCGGCAACGTCACCACATTATGCAGCTGAAACAGTGCCGAATCTTGCAAGGGTTCTTTTTCATAAACATCCAGCCCTGCTGCAAAAATTTGCTTTTGCTCCAGGGCCTGAATAAGTGCCTGCTCATCTACTACGGCACCACGCGAAATATTTACAAAGACGGCATGAGATTGCATTTTCTTAAATGCTTCTGCATCAATCAAATGCTGCGTATTCGCGTTTAGATCAACCGCCACAACAATGAAGTCCGATTGCTCTAACAGCTCATCTAATTCGCAAAAACGTGCATTTAATGGCTGAGCCAATTCTAATTTTTCTCGGCGCCCGTGATACAAAATATTCATATTAAAACCATGAAAACCACGTCGCGCAATTGCCGCACCAATATTTCCTAAGCCAATAATACCCAATGTTTGACCAAAAATTTCCTGACCAAATTGTGCCTGCCCGACAGTACGCGACCACTGACCAGTTTTGGTCCATTGAACCAAATAAGGCACTTGACGCGCCGCACTCATCAACAAAGTAAAGGCCAAATCGGCAGTCGTTTCAGTTAGCACATGAGGGGTGTGGCTGAGCCAAATTTTTGCTTGGTTTAAGTAGTTCAGATCATAGTTGTCATAGCCAACACTAACACTAGATATAATTTTGAGCTGTTTCGCAGTTTCTAGGTTGTTTTGATTAAGTAAACGCCCTGCACCAATCATGGCATCCGCATCCGCAACTTGCTCACGGATTTGCGTATTTACATCACCTGCTTTCGGGTTGATGACCACCACATGATAACGCTGCTCTAGGCGCTGTAATACTTCTGCATCTATTTGACTAAAAACAACGACTTTCTGCTTCATACCTATTCCATATTTTGTTGTTTTGCTCGCATCATGTGCCACAGGGCTTTTTTAAGTAATGGCTGATCAAGCATTTCTTGTAAGCTTGCTGATTGTGTGACTTTTATACCATTAGCATTTGGTATAAAGCCCAATGCAATAACAGTTTTACCCTGACTTAAACCATCAATGAAACCTTGAATATAACTCTGAACACCGCGCCCATCTTGGAAATTCAACAAAGGAAAAGGCCAATTCAGCGCATACTTTTGCGCAGGTAAGGCTTGCACAATATTTTGCCACAGCTGTTGCTGCTCCAAGCTCAATTGTGTCGCTTCAATGACCAAGGCACAGTGCTCCAAAGCAACAGCTTGCAACTGAAAAGCCTCAACATGGATGGCCTCTCGGACAATCTCTTCTTTTAATGCTGTAACAGTTTCTTGTTCAATCGGTTGTGTTGCAATTTCAGCAAGAGGCGCTGGATGTGGAAGCTTATTCTGTACAAGTGGAGGTTCAGGAATGCTTTTGGCTTCGGGCTGAGACTGAGGTCGCACAATTTCAGAAATAATCTCAGTCGCGCTTTGATCTCGCCAGATCGATGTGGCTACATTTTGTTGAGACGGCAAAAAATCAGGAACCCACAAATCAATTCCTAAACTCGCCAAAACCTCACGCTGATGCCCGATCATCTTATACCTTCACACTTCATTCAGTGCATATTCTATCGAGAAATGCCTAGAGATGCTGTTCTTTTCACATTTATTCGTATAGACAGTATGCAAATATCAAGAACATGCTCAAGGCCAAATTCACCACTCAATTAAACAATCATTAAGCGATTCTTCTTTTGCATTTGCTCAACGATCTCTTCACTGTCAAAACCGAGACGCCAATAAAGCAACTCCAAAACATCCTGCTCATCTTGAGTAATAATGCGGTCGTTCCATAGACAAATTTCAGCCACCCCCAAAATACTCAAACGATCCCGAAGTAGCAGCCCCGCCATATCATTTAAAATTTCGGCCAAATCAATCGGCTCATCTGAAATTTCCGCATACTGCTCTAACTCTTGCACAGTTAAAACTCGACGTAAAATTTTCTCTCGTACTTCCAACTGTGTTTCGCTATTGATTTGTTGCACATGTAACAAAGCATCAATTAAACGCACAATCTGCGGTTTAACTTCATCTAGGGCCGCAGGTGTATGTACAGGCAACAAATTCAGCTCAAACTTAACCCGTTCAAGTAGCAGTGCATCCAACAGTCCAATTTCACCGTCTTCTTGAATAATCCTAGCCAACTTTAATAAAAACTGGCGTGCAATTGTTGCTGGCATGCCACCAATATTTCGGCATGCCTCATGAAAAATTGAAATATGAACACGACCATCTAGGTTTAACAATGAATCAACAATGGCACGACTCACTTCAGCCTCAGCAGGAATAAACTCACGGAATTGGCGAATCATGAGAATTGCGACCATCAGCTCGCGTGATCCTGTTGCGGTCTGTAAAGCACGCTGAATTAGCTCTGGACGTTCAATATGCGCACGTACTTCAGGGTTAAGCGGTTTAATCGCATCTTTAATGGCAAAACTAATCGGAGACAGTCTTAATAAGGGCAAAGGCTGCGGTGAAGTCCAAGGGGCTTGAAAATCCGCGTACTGCTCTTCTAAGGAACGAAACAAGCCAAATAGCGGACGGTTGCGCAGTTTTTCTAGGTTTTCTAACTGTATGTCTTGAACCAAATTCGGATTCATTTCATAAATACGTTCTTCAATACTTGGATGAATATTCATCCAACTTTGTGCACTTAATGAGTTGGCAAAACACATGTGTGCAATCGACTCAGAATATTCACTGTGAATTTGCGAACCTGCGTGATGCACATAGATACGCATCAAGGTTTGAATATTGGCATCATTTTGCATCAGACGACGTGTTTTCATATCATTTTTTAAAGTACGCCCCCCCAACGTCAGAAACTTAATGCAGCGGGTAACCAGCACCCCCAAACTACCAATCAACCAGATCACACCACCTGTTGCGACAAAAGTAGTTTCAAAACTTTGCGACTTTTTATGATGAGTTGAAAATCCCAATTTAGCAATTTTACTGCCCCACTGACTAAAGGTGGTGAGGGCACTATATAAAATTTTTAGCCGTGTATTTTCAGCGGTCTCACCAGATAAAATTTGATTAAACTCATGATTCAACAACCCCGTCAGCTCAAGTTCATCGAGGTTTTGCAGTGCGCCCCACGTTAAAATAATCGCAATATCTTTGGGATAAAAACCAGCGGTTAAGGCATTTACCCCCACCTCATCGGGCAAAACATAGACAGCAGGTGTTTCAATTAAAAAAGTATCCGCTAGTTTTTCTGTAATTTTCAGTGCAATACTTTCTTCAGGTGTACTTTCAATCAAACTTAGACGTCGTGCACGCAGTTGCTTGGCCAGACTATGTCCACCTGAACGAAACACATACAGCTCATACACCACGGAATAACTCATCACTAAGAGCAATAAACCAATGATATAAATACTCAAGCTATGCCAAAAAATGCTTTGACTCGAATCAAAATAAAAAACCAGCAGTCCAGCCACAGTATTTAAAATAAATAGCGACAAAAGTACCGCAAGCAAGCAGATACTTGCAGACCACAACATGTTTTTATTCTTTATGATTGAATAACTTACACCCTTCAATGTAAATCCCTTTTCTTACATTTTTTGAATCAATCCATCATAAATGAAAAAAGCGGGAAACTCCCGCTTTTCTCAAATCTAAATCAATTAGACTTCTTTCACACCCGTCAAATCAACGGAAGCTGCATCAATATTGACATCAATATAGCTGTCTTTCTTTTTCGATGTTTCACGGCGTTTCGCCTGTAATTCATCTAAATAAGCTTCATCAATACCACCAGCAACATATTTACCATCAAATACCGAGCAATCAAACTCTTGTAAATCTGGTACTTTGCTAGTGCGCACAGCTGCTTTTAAGTCTTCCAAATCTTGGAAAATTAGACGATCTGCACCAATAATTTCACGAATTTCTTCAACTGTACGCTCAGATGCAATCAACTCTTCTTTTGCTGGCATATCAATGCCATACACGTTTGGATATTTCACCATCGGCGCAGCAGAAGCAAAGAAGACTTTTTTCGCACCCGCATCACGTGCCATCTGGATAATTTCATTACACGTAGTACCACGCACAATCGAGTCATCCACCAAAAGTACATTTTTACCTTGGAACTCGAGTTCAACAGGGTTCAACTTTTGACGTACTGATTTTTTACGTAATTGCTGACCTGGCATAATGAAGGTACGGCCGATGTAGCGGTTCTTCATAAAGCCTTCACGGAACTTCACACCCAGCATATTTGCAAGTTCAAGTGCAGAGGTACGCGAGGTATCTGGAATTGGGATCACAACATCGATATCGTGCTCTTCACTCCACTCCGTCAAGATTTTTTGAGCAAGCTTTTCGCCCATTTTTAAACGTGCTTTGTAGACTGAAATGCCATCAATAATCGCATCTGGACGCGCAAAGTAAACATATTCAAAAATACATGGGCGGTATTCAGGCGCTTCAGCACACTGCTTGGTAAACATCTGCCCTTGTGAGTCGATAAAGATCGCTTCACCCGGCGCAATATCACGCTCAACTTTAAAGCCGAGTGCCGTAATAGCGACAGACTCAGATGCAATGATATATTCCATACCAGCATCAGTTTCACGCGAACCGTAAATCAGTGGACGAATACCATTTGGATCACGGAAGCCGACTAATCCATGCCCAGTAAGCATTGCAACCACGGCATAACCACCTTTACAGCGTTCATGTACTTTACTAACTACATGAAAAATGTCGTCTGCTGTAGGCATTAATTTGCCGCGTTTTTGCAACTCATGCGCAAACACGTTTAACAGTACTTCTGAGTCTGAATCCGTATTCATATGACGTAAGTCTGTTTTGAACAGATCGTCATGAATTTCTTCAGCATTGGTTAAGTTACCATTATGCGCCAACGTGATCCCGTAAGGTGAGTTCACATAGAAGGGCTGCGCTTCAGCGCTGCTCGATGAACCCGCAGTAGGATAACGCACATGCCCAATACCATAGTTACCTTGTAATGCACGCATATGGCGAGTGTGGAACACATCACGAACCATGCCATTGTCTTTACGTAAGAATAAACGACCTTCGTGGCAGGTTACTATCCCAGCTGCATCTTGCCCACGATGTTGTAACATCGTTAATGCATCAAACAACATTTGGTTAACAGCTGATTTACCAGCTATACCAACTACTCCACACATAGCAACCTCGCAGACAAGCTAGGATTAATAAAAAGGATTATTTGTTGACTCACCCTGTCCCTCAGCATTTTTCGAAGAAATTTTCGGTGAAGAATCTGAAGATACATGCGTATCTTTAGACTTGATATGTGACATCGCCTCGCTTGCAGCCTCTTTAGAAAGCTCCATCGCCCATGGCGCATAAGGCAAAAGTGTTTGGACAAATTTGGATTGTCTCCAATATGGAGAACTTTCAACCCAAGACCCGACACCTTGCATCGTAATCAGAACAATTAACAACCCTTTTAATGAACCAAAAGCACCGCCGGCTAATCGATTCAAAGGCCCGAGTTTTAAACTCTTCAATATGTTATTCAGTAATGCCGTGACTATCCACGTCAAAACCACAATAACCAATACAATAAATGCAAAAGCTGCAATTTTTTGAACCACTGGATCTTCACTGAGTGAGACCATCGAAGGTGCTAGGACGCTTGCAAATTTAGCACCAACAATCAGCGCTAAAATCCATCCTATCAAGTTCGCAAAGGCTTTAACAAATCCTTGACGCAAACCGTTGAGCCCTCCAATGAGCAATACAATCAATATGAAGATATCAATGGCATTCATGTTGTTTTCATTGCAGAGACGCAGTCTTGAATTAAGGTTGGTCCTGTATAGATGAGGCCACTATAAACTTGTACAAGGTTTGCCCCTGCATTTTGTTTTGCAAGCGCCTGCTCACCCGACAAAATCCCCCCCACACCAATCAAAGGAATCTGACCTTTTAAAACCTCAGCAAAGGCTTTTAAACACGCTGTGCTTTTCTCAAACACAGGCGCACCAGATAAACCACCCGCTTCATCACCAAAAGGTAAGTTTTCCACCCCTTCACGAGACAAAGTCGTATTGGTTACAATCAGACCATCAATTTTAAACTGAAGCAGTTGTTTCGCAATAAATTGAATATCTTCCGCTTCCAAATCCGGCGCAACTTTCAACACCAAGGGTACATAGTGCTGCTGCTCTTCAGCCAACTCTAACTGACGTTTTTTCAGCGTCTCTAGCAGCTCGGTTAAAGCATCACCACTTTGCAAACTACGCAGGTTTTTAGTATTTGGAGAAGAAATGTTAACAGTAATATAAGACGCATAGTTATAGACTTTTTCTAAACAAATGAGATAGTCATCTACTGCATTTTCGACTGGGGTATCCGCATTTTTGCCGATATTAATCCCTAAAACCCCTTTGAACTTTGCCGCTTTGACATTTTCAATCAGTTGATCCACACCAGCGTTGTTAAAACCCATACGGTTAATAATAGCTTTAGCTTGTGGGATACGGAATAAACGCGGTAAAGGATTACCCTTCTGTGGACGTGGAGTAATGGTTCCAATTTCAATAAAACCAAACCCTAGACCTGCCAGTGCATCAATATAAACACCATTTTTATCTAGACCAGCAGCCAAACCTACAGGATTGGGAAACTCGATGCCCATACATGTCACCGGTTTAGCCGCTATATTTTGACGCATTAAGCCTAGCTTATGCGTTGATTTCAATAGCGATAGTGTTAGCTCATGTGCACGCTCTGGTGCTAAAGTAAACAACAAAGGGCGGGCAAGAGAATACAACATATCTGTAAAAGTCTACTGCTTTTTAAGTCGCCATATTATAGGCATAGCCTAGCTAAAACACCATGCTTCGTCTGGCTTTATTTTTAGCGATTATTTAACGCTAGCCGATAATTTAATCTGCCCTGCATCTGAGACCAACTCCATTTTTTCAATACTCAAACCATTTTGCGTTAGTTGGGTCAAAAAGTTGGCCAACACCACATAGTTTGCATGGCTTACCACCAACTGAATTTGTTCAGCATTCTGCTGCGAAGCAACCGACAAACCTTGCTGCTGTGCAATACGTTGAATCTGCTCCATCGGAGTCAGTTGCCCATCTGAGCTCGATTTCATGGTGACTGCATTGCTCTGCATCCATGTCATGGTTTCTTTGAGCTGGTTCACGCGTTTTTGCTGTTTCTCTGCCGCAGCATGGGTATACCAAAGTGCAGCCCCTATCGAGTTCACCAATACGAAAATGACCAAGAAGATAGCTAATACACGGTCGCGCGGTGTAAGACGATCAAAATAAGTACTGATCAGCTCTAAACGCTGATCTACAACTGTTTGTAAATTTTGCATGGCTTTCATTATTGTATTTTCACCATTCCAATTGCCCCACCCGTGGTCGGCTGAATATTGCCTAATTCAACCTGAAAACCTTGTTGATTAAGCTGCTGAGTAAGTGTCTGTAAAGCCTCTGCCGAGTTGGCTTTAAGTTGCATATTTAGGCTATTCGCTTCATACACCACCTGATTAGCCACAATTTGCTGTTGCATGAGCACAGGCCCAACGCGACTCAATAAAGACAAAGCTTGAGCATCAGCTTGTTTATTCATATTCAGTTGATATTCAAACTGGCTTCGCAGCGTTTGCTCGGTCACAGGATAGTTCGCACCAAACCAATATTTAAATTGATCGACCGCCTGAACAGCCACTTGCTCTGCAAGCTTTTTATTTTGATACCAACGGGTCGCATCATAGGTCAATTGCGTCACAATCAATGCAGCCAATACCGCTGCACAGGCTTTCCAATAGCCCGTTGAAACATGTTGCTCTCTCACCTTCGGCAAAAGATTCCATGGATGTTGTTTTGCTCTTGGCAATGCCGCCCATTCATAATGGAAAGACTCAAGCTGCTCCTGCGTCACACTGGCGTTTAAGCTATGCATGTGCGAAGCACTAAAGTTACAAATTTTATATTTTTGGTTGACTGCTTGATAATCTAAAAATACAGCAAGATCATCAATTGATCCGCCCAACCAAGTATTAGCGCGAAACAGAAGTCGCTCTTCAACATAGCCTAAGATTATCTGTTCTGCGTCAGGTACAGGCAAAATCAGAAAATCAGGCAATAGGCTGACCAGCTTCACAGGAATCAAACTCAAGGCATGCTGTAAAGTCTCTAAACGATGCTTTGAAATACCCAAAACAGTGAGTTGCTCAGGCGCTTGAAAGTGATGTAATACTTTCATCTGATCGATTGAGCTCAATACATATTCTTCGAGCAAATACTTCACACCTTCAGCCCCCAACTGCTTGTATTGAGCCTTAGGCATATTTTGCTGAATAATTTGCACATCGCGGCTTGGAAAGAAAACAGTTGCTTCCTCACCATGATGCGCTTGTATATCTTGGATCAATTGCTCAAGTGTATGAGCAGATTGCCATCTTTCCCCTATAGACCAGTGCCATGTTCCATCGGCTTCGGGCATCCAAATTTGCAACATGTATTATATTCTGCCGTTTTAATTGGTTTTTATATGCTAGGTATAAATGCTTTTGTTTGTGTCGACAAGCCTTCCGCGATAACTGCTTGCTCATAAATCCGCGCTTCAGCCAAAGCATAAGGATTGAAAGATTCTGTCACCAAAATCGAGGCCATATGCGCCACCACATTCATATGGCACACCACCACAATAGACTCATACGGCAAATGTGATAACCATTCCACAGCCGCTTTTGCATCATCATCGGGCTTAATAGTATTGCAAATTACAACAGGCACATCCGCAAAGTGCTGTTTGATGTGTGCCAATGTTTCCTGCGCACGCAGCAATGGGCTAACCACAAAGACATCAGGCTGGATGCGTGACTTTAAAAAGTCAGCAGTTTGCTCTGCCTGTGCATGCCCACGTTCGGTGAGTGGACGTTTAGTGTCATTCCCCATGATCGGTGGCGCAGCTTCGCCATGACGTACCAAAGTCAGTTGCATAAAAAATCCTTATTCAAATCCTGATTATTTTAATTAATTTTTATGACAATTCAGTCATCTTATCCACTTAAACTCTCATTTTATTTCGGTTTTTAAGTGACTTTAAACCTCATGATGCGGCAAAACAAACTCCACATCACTGCGGTGTCCATTTTTCATTAAGGATAATGCAATTGTCATTGGTGGCGCATTTTCAAAAATAACACTGTATAAAGCGCTAGTAATCGGCATATACACATCTAGCTCTTCAGAACGTGCTTTGACTTGTACAATGGTGTTAATGCCTTCTGCTGTTTGTCCCAATTCAGTGGTCGCCTGTTCCAAACTCTTGCCTTGCCCCAGTGCAAAACCGACTTGATAGTTGCGACTGAGTGGGCTGCTACACGTTGCAAATAAATCACCGACACCAGACAAACCTAAGAAGGTCAGTGGATTTGCCCCTAACTTCACAGCAAAACGACTCATTTCCGCCAAAGCACGAGTCAAAATCATACTCTTGGTATTTTCACCGACTTTGTATGCAGCAGCCATTCCCATCGCAACCGCATAAATGTTTTTAAGCGCACCGCCGAGTTCTACACCATGCACATCATCACTGGCGAAAACACGGAACAAGGCACTATGCAAAGCTTGTTGTACAGCGTAACGCACTAAGTCAGACTGGCTTGCAATGACCGTCCCAGCCGGTTGTCCTGCCACAATTTCCTTGGCTAAGTTTGGCCCAGATAACACGCCATAAGGCACTTCTGGTAACTCTGAGCGAATAATATCACTCATAAAACTAAAAGTATTCGCTTCAATACCCTTGGTCAAAGACACCACTGCTTGCGAAGTAATAAACGGTTTAATTTGTTTAAGGACATCACGGAAAGAATGACTCGGAATCGCCACCAAAATAATGTCGCGATCACGAACAGCCTCTTCTATATTTGAAACTGCACGTAAACCATCTTCAAGTTTAAAATCAGGCAAATAGCGTTTATTTATATGCGTTGCATTGATATCAGCTGCAACGGCTTCATCACGAATCCAAATCATGGTATCGCAGCCATTACGAACCGCGGTATTCGCCATGGCCGTCCCAAAACTACCACCACCCAAAACTGTAATACGTAGTGCCGTTTTTTGATCTACTGCTACAGGTTCAACCAAATCTGAAAACTTTAACTCTGACATTATTTTTATATCCTAAAATGGAACTATTGATTCCAATAACTTACATAATCTTGGGTTTGAATTTCAGCACGTGGCGGAATCGCTTTAACTGCCGTACCAATATATAAAATACCTGAGATCAAATCATCTGCACTGAGGCCTAAAACCTGTTTGAAATGCACCGATTCCACCACTGCCCCACTACGCCACATACTCGAAAAACCTTGAGCTTGTAAGGACAAAATAAAATTCTGAATAGCAGCGCCACTACTTAAAGTCTGCTCAAAATTAGGGACTTTCGGATGCGATTGAAATTTAGTCAGTGCCAAAACCAGTAATGGGGCACGAAAAGGATGATTTTTAACACGCTCTAACTGTGCCGATTCCGTTTCGCCCAAATCAGCCAAGGCTTGTGACAATAACTCACCAAATGCCTCACGTTGATCTTCAGCAATTACGATAAAACGTGTCGGCTTTAAACGATGATGATCTGGTGCAGTCAATGCGGCTTGAAATGCCCGCTCTAATTGTTCTGCATTGGGAGCAGGCTCGACCAAATGGCCAATCGATTGACGTTGATGCATATTCTGGTGAACGATATCTACCGCGAGTTCCGTCATTAGGCTCTTAATCTTTCAAATTAAACAATACGTTTTAGAGTAGCACACTCTGAAAAGTTTGCTCTAGCGCTTCAGTATGAAATACCCAGTTTCAGCAAAACTAATTTTAAAATCCTGAGCACTTTTTAAACTGTTCGATAAGACTGCATTTTTCATACATTTCTTACATGATTCATCCGACAAGCTATGTTCCAATAAACAATGATTTAATAAAACATGACTGGGGTATGAAATGAAAAAGAATATCGCTATTGCTGGAGCAGCAGCACTAACACTACTTCTAAGCGCTTGTGCATCGACACCAAGCAACTCTTTAGCGATCCAAAAAGCTGACAATCAATACGAAGTTACGGGTATTGGTAAAACTGCACTGATTGCAAAAAACAACGCGATTGAAGCAGCAGCTAAAACTTGTGGCTCTAAAGCAACAGCGATTGTGAGTGATGAGAAAACCGACTATCAAGGTGCTTTGAAAGGCGTCGTGAGCGATGAAACTGGAAAAATGATCCAAGCAGCCGCATCTGTACTGGGTTCTATTTCGGGTACAAACTCAGGCATTAACCAAGACAGTGACTATCAAACAATCCTGACTTTTTCGTGTAAAGCAAAATAAAGATGCCATAAAAAAACCGCTCATCTGAGCGGTTTTTTTTACACCAATCACGTCAAACGATTAGCAATAACCCTCTAAACGTGTCAGTGGTAGTTTTTGCCCAATGGCTTTTTCAATTTCGGGTAGATAGAACGCATCATCTTCAGATAAAAAACTAATACTCACACCACTTGTACCTGCACGGCCTGTACGACCAATACGGTGTACGTAGTCATCCGACTGTTCAGGCAAGGTGAAATTCACCACATGCGATACACCATCCACATGGATACCACGCCCCGCAACATCGGTTGCAATCATGATGTTATGTTGACCATTTTTGAATTGATCTAGCATTTTCAAACGTTTGTCTTGTGCGATTTCACCTGACAACATCACCACTTTATAGCCATCACGCTTTAAGTTGTCATAGAGTTTACGCACTTGATCGCGCCGATTTGCGAAAATCATCACTTTTTCAATAGGCTCATCGCGCAGAATGTCTTGTAGCAATTTATATTTATCTGACTTTGCGACCATGTACACCCGTTGTTCAACATCTGCATTGGTCTTCTTCTCTGGCTCAATTTCAACAGTTACAGGTTCAAACAACCACTGCTGTGCAAGATTTAAAACATCGTAACTAAACGTTGCAGAGAACATCAGAGTCTGACGTTGTTCCTTACGCGGTGAGAAACGAACAATACGTTTTACTGAAGGAATAAAGCCCATATCCAATAAGCGATCGGCTTCATCAATCACCAAAAACTCAATTTGGTCGAGCCAAACTTCTTTTTGCTCAACAAAGTCAATCAGACGACCTGGCGTCGCCACCATAATATCGACAGGTTTTTTATCGAGTTGTGCTTTTTGTTTATCAAAGTCAACGCCGCCTAAAAGCGTCACGACATGTAAATCTGAGAATTTTGTGAGTTCTTTCGCATCGCTTTCAATTTGCAGTGCAAGCTCACGGGTCGGTGCTAAAATCAAGGCGCGAGGTTCACCGCGGTAGCGCTGCTCTTGAATTGGGTTATTCAGCAAGTCGTTAATCACACTCACCAAAAATGCCGCTGTTTTACCGGTTCCCGTTTGCGCACGACCAATTGCATCGTGTCCCGCCAAAGTGAATTTTAAAACCTTTTGCTGAATAGGCGTCATATCCTTAAAACCTAAAGCATCAATAGCTCGTTTAAGTTGAGGATGTAAATTTAAGGTTTCAAAACCTGATGACATATAAGTGCGCTCTGACGAAAAATCACGAAAATTGATCTGTAGTATAAACAAAAACGCCCCAATTTACATTGGGGCGTTTTAAAGTACGTTCAGACAATTAGTCTAAAGGTTGTACTTCTTCAGCTTGGAAGCCTTTTTGACCTTTTACAACGCTGAATTCAACGCGTTGGCCGTCACGTAGTGAACGGTGGCCGTCGCCTTGGATTGCACGGAAGTGAACGAATACATCGTCGCCGCCATTGCGTTGGATAAAGCCGAAGCCTTTAGTGTCGTTGAACCATTTAACTACGCCTTGTTCACGAGCTGTCATAAGTTAATCCTCATTGTATCTAAAAGAAGGACCACCCGGTGTTGCAAACAGCAGACCAAACAAGGTTTAAAAATATTTATTATTTCTAAGCTTGTAATCATTCTGTATAACTATTAACAAAATCCCGGTTACATCCATTTGTAAAATAGGATTTAAAACAATTTATGGTTGTGTTAAATCCCAGTACGCGACGAGCTTAACATGGGTTAAAAACAATTCATACCCTTTTTTTGATTAATCGTCTTTTTAATTCAGCATATTTTTTAACTAGTTATTTGTAATTTTAGATATAGCGACTATAGGCCTATAACACATGAAATATTTGGGTTTTGGCACTGAATTTGCTACTATTTCTATCATCCTGAATGTTGTGAAGCCTTACTAAGCTATATGAGTGATATCGAACAAAATACCAACATTATTGATGCAATGGGGCAACCATGTCCTATGCCTCTGTTGTTGCTTAAACGCGCACTTAAGAAGAGTCCGGCGCAGCATTTTCTATTAAAATCGTCTGATCCGCACAGTCAGATCGATATCACGCGTTATTGCGAAATCCATCATTTAACTTGTGTTTTGAAACAAATTAATGAACATGAATTTCACTACTTCATTGAATCTTAATTCTTTTCAATTACACTAAGTCTATTCACATTTGCATAAAAGTTTACATTTCTATACCCAATTTTCCATTATTCAGTGGAAGATTGGATTAAAATAAATTCAATTGTTGGGTAAAAATGAAATCCCTAAGGAGAACACATGAGTGACAGCAGCAATCAATTGATGCCCCTGTCATTATCGGCACCAGGTGTAAACTTGGGCGCTTATATTAGTACTGTCAACCAAATCCCGATTTTGACAGCGGAACAAGAAAAAGAGTTAGCTGAACGCTACTATTATGACCAAGACCTAGATGCCGCTAAACTTTTAGTCATGTCGCATCTACGTTTTGTGGTTCATATTGCCCGCAGTTATGCAGGCTACGGCTTACCTCAAGGCGACCTCATTCAAGAAGGTAACTTGGGCTTAATGAAAGCCGTTAAACGCTTCGACCCAAACATGGGCGTACGCTTGGTCTCTTTTGCGGTGCACTGGATTAAAGCCGAAATTCACGAATATGTGATTCGTAACTGGCGTATTGTCAAAATTGCGACGACTAAAGCACAACGTAAACTGTTCTTTAATTTACGTAGTCTAAAAAAATCGTCTAAAAAGCTCACTCTAAAAGAAGCGCAATCGATTGCAAATGACCTCAATGTAACACCTGAACAAGTGTTGGAAATGGAAGGTCGTTTAACTGCTTATGATGCAGCATTTGAAGCTCAGGGTGATGATGACGATGAAGGTTCAACCCATGTTGCACCTGCGCTCTATCTTGAAGATAACCGCTACGACCCAGCGCGTTTGGCTGAAGAAGAAGATTACGAAGAACAAAGCACCAATGCTCTGCATGATGCGATGGAACAACTTGATGATCGTTCACGTAATATTTTACAGCGCCGTTGGTTAGATGATGAAAAATCGACGCTGCACGAACTGGCTGCTGAATATAATGTTTCCGCAGAACGTATTCGTCAGCTTGAAAAAAATGCCATGGAAAAAATTAAAGTGGCGATGTCATCGAACTAAGATGATACCAATACAGAAAAGGGCGAAATGCCCTTTTCTTTTTACCAATAAATGAGGCTTTTTGTCTTTTAACCTTTCTTCAAAATATGCTACTTTGTTGCGCACAGTGATATAAGTAAAGCATTGCATATGTGGATTGCGATTTCAGCGCTGAATTTAGCGTTTGCCGTTATATTAGGTGCCTTTGGCGCACATGGTCTCAAAGCACGTGCTACTGAAGCCCAATTGGCTTGGTGGCAAACTGCAACTGATTACTTTTTTTACCATGCGCTTGGTTTATTGGCGCTCGGCATTTTGGCCAAAGTCCTTCCTAAGCTTCCCATCAAAACCAGCTTTTTACTGATTCAAATCGGCATCTTCTTTTTCTGTGGTTCCCTGTATGTTATGGCATTGGGCTTACCGCGTGGCCTAGGTGCGATTACCCCAATTGGTGGCGCATTGATGATTGCAGGTTGGTTGGTTCTGGCATGGAATGCCATGAAATATGCCAAGTAAACAACTAGAGATAAGCACGATGCAGATTTATTTAAACGGCGAACTACAGCACACCGAATGTAAAAACCTGCTTGAACTGGTGCAAACCTTTGCACTTGAAGGCAAACGTTTTGCTGTTGAGCAAAATGAAAACATTATTAGTAAAAGTAAATTGGAACATACCCCAATTTGTGCAATGGATCGAATTGAAATTATTCATGCCGTCGGTGGCGGTTAATACGGAGTTCACATGCAAGACAGCCCTCTCATCATTGGTTCTAGATCATTTCAATCTCGTCTGCTGGTGGGCACAGGTAAATATAAGGACCTGCAAGAAACCGATTTGGCCATTCAAGCCAGTGGCGCAGAAATCGTGACGGTTGCGATTCGTCGCGTCAATATTGGTCAACACCCCGACCAACCAAACTTATTGTCCGTGGTCCCACCTGAAAAATACACTATTCTCCCGAATACAGCAGGCTGCTTTGATGCCAATAGTGCCGTGCGTACCTGTATGTTAGCGCGTGAATTATTAGACGGTCATAACTTGGTCAAGCTTGAAGTATTGGGCGATGAAAAAACGCTATATCCAAACATTACTGAAACATTGAAAGCGGCACGCACCTTGATTGACGATGGTTTTGAAATCATGGTCTATACCTCCGATGACCCAATTGTGGCGCAAGAACTTGAAAGTATGGGTTGTGTTGCCATCATGCCTTTAGGTAGTTTGATTGGTTCGGGTCTAGGGATTTTGAATCCACACACGATTTCTATTATTAAAGAAAATGCCAAAGTGCCTGTGTTGGTAGATGCTGGTGTGGGAACGGCAAGCGATGCAGCCATTGCCATGGAACTCGGCTGTGATGGCGTGTTGATGAATACCGCGATTGCTGCCGCTCAACATCCCATTTTAATGGCTTCTGCAATGAAAAAAGCCGTTGAAGCAGGTCGAGAAGCCTTCCTCGCAGGTCGTATGCCTCGCAAACGTATGGCCAACGCAAGCTCACCAGAAACAGGTTATTTCTTTAAATAATCTCTTAATCTGTTTTAAGCGATAAAAAGGATTCTTCTGAGTCCTTTTTTATTTATTTCAACACAAGGGCAGCTCTTTATGATGACCTAGGTTGTTGGGACATTTCGCCACACGCTTTGATACACTCAATGACACTTTCAAACATCTATAACCATATAAAAATGAGAGGAAGCGATGCCCATGCAAAAATGGATCAGACCAACACTCATAGTTAATGCCCTATTTTTCCTAACACTCACAAGCAATGCTTGGGCCAAAGTAGAGGAAAAACCGACTCTCAAAACAAGCTACCAATCTTTTGTGCCAAAAAACTGGAAGATTTTAGAAAAAGTCCAAGGCGATTTAAACCAAGATGGTCAAGCGGATATTGCCCTGATTATTGAAGACACCAATCCTGAACATTTTGTTAAAAATGATCGCTTAGGGAGTGATGTCCTCAATATCAATGAACGAAAGCTTTTGGTTTTATTGAAGCAAATGCATGGTTATCAACTTGCGGCGACTAATACTACTTTGCCGACAGAAGGCGATATAGAGTCCCCTTGCCTCGCTGATCCACTCGGTGAGACTGAAGCATTAAGTATTCAAAAAGGCGTGCTCAAAGTTCATCTGCACTACTGGTTAAGCTGTAGTTCGTGGTATGTGACCAATCACACGTATACCTTCCGATACCAAGACCGTGCATTTAAACTGATTGGTTATGATGTCAACGATTTCCACCGTGCATCAGGTGACATCACGGCGCGAAGTATCAACTTTATGACAGGTAAAGTAAAAAGTACGACAGGTGAAAATGAGTTTGCTGAAACAACACAACCTGTCAAAGTTCAATGGACAACACTCAAACAGCGCTACGCATTGAAACTCGAACAGGTTCAGTTTAATGAAGCACTGGAGTTTAAATAAACGGAGCGAAGAAAAGCGCGGTCAAACTCATATGCGTAGCTTATTGCGCTTCTAAAATACGAATTTGTACATGAGCAACTGCACCTTCAGTTGCTTGAGCATGTTGCTGCATATTGACACTGTGCATATGTGTTTCTAAATGCTGCATGCTTTCCCATTTTTCATACATCATGATTGAAAACGGTACTTTGGTTTGTAATGCACTCTCAACAGCAGGATGGTCGATATGCACATCATAGAGATGGCAACCGGGCTCTTGTAATACTTGCTCACGGATGTTGTTGAATGAATCAAGAACCGTTTTAAAATCTTGCTCTGAATGACAAATAATTTCAGCTATTACAGTTAACATGGTCACTTCTCCCGATTAAGCAAAAACTTGCGTCAAATGGTCACGGTACTGTGCCATATAGGCTTCAACTTCAGGGGCTTTAATCACATCATTGACAATAAACGTCGGTAAGGTTTGCATTCCTAAAAATTGATTGGCTTTGTGAAAAGGTAAATAAACTCCGTCGACCCCAACCCCATGGAAAAATTGTTCAGCGTCGTTAAATGCATCCATCGGCGCATTCCACGTCAACGACAGCATATAGTTTTTATCGTGAATCAGACCGCCTGAACCATACTTTTTTGAAGCATCCGAACGTGAGCGTCCATCATTGGCATACAGACTACCGTGCCCTTCGGTAAAGACATCATCGATATACTTTTTCACAGTCCATGGTGCACCCATCCACCAACCCGGCATTTGGTAAATCACGGTGTCTGCCCACAGAAATTTCTCCACTTCAGCTTTTGCATCATATTCGCTGTCGGCGCGTGTCACTTGAACCTGATGTCCTAAGTCTAACAACACCTCTTGTGCAAGTTCAGTTAAGGTATCGTTTAACTGACCATTCGAGTGTGCAAAAGTTTTCGCACCGTTAACTAATAAAATATTTTTCATGGGAAGAGCCTAAAAGCCAAAATCTATGTAGGCACTATAGAGACTCTGTTCAGCGCTAAAAAGTAGTGAATATGCAAAATATTATTGACTAAATATCAATAATAAATTTTAAAGTACAAAAAAAGCGCCTTTCGGCGCTTCTTCAATGCATCAAAATTAAGGAATTAGACCTTCATCTCGCATTGCAATTTGTACTGACTGACGTTCAGCCACTTTATTACGGATAAAGATAATATTTTTATACGGTGATAAGTCATGTTCGATACCATTTGACCAATTGGTAAGGACAAATAAATACGCATCTGCGGGGCCAAAATTATCATCGACCAAATAGTCATGATCCGACTCACCAATTTGTTTATCGATATAACTGAGTAAACGATCAATCTCTGCATAGGCTTTTTCTTTGGCAGCAGCATCTAATGGCGCACCAAAGAAAACAGCATAAGCATCGTGCAATTCAGAATTTAAATAACCTAACCATTCTAAAACTTTGGCACGCCCCAAACCCGATGGAGGAATAAGATCTTGTTTTGGATCATGTTGTGCTAAAAATGGCAAAATGGCTACATTTTCAGTCAGAATCAAACCTGGATTAATCTCTAAAGCGGGTACATATCCTTTTGGATTAATTTCGTAATAATCAGCACCTTTTTCTGTTTTATGTGTTTTTAAATCTACTCGGACTAAATCAAAGTCAACATTAATTTCATTGAGGATAATGTGCGCCGCAAGTGAACACGCACCCGGTGCATAATAAAGCTTCATATCTGATCCTTGTTATAACTCTATTCTCTGTTTTAAATGGCTTCTAACAAACTTTCAAGTGATCAAAACCTGTAAATTGCAAAAAAGCGTAAACGAAAAATTTTGGTCTACCTTTTGAATATTGTCTAATTTACATTTTTTTTCAAGTGTAACAACACTGCAATTTGCAACAGAGTTGTTTTACCATAGCCCCCTTGACTCTAAAATGAATTTGATCTGTGATTAGCCTAAAAAAAGATGAATGGTTTTCTAACATTCGTACCGATGTTCTTGCTGGTTTAGTGGTAGGACTTGCTCTAATTCCCGAATCTATTGCTTTTTCAGCAATTGCAGGTGTAGACCCTCAAGTTGGACTGTATGCCTCCTTTTGTATCGCAGTGAGCATTGCTTTTTTTGGCGGTCGTCCAGCCATGATTTCAGCAGCAACAGGCGCCATGGCACTACTCATGATCACGCTGGTCAAAGAGCATGGTTTACAGTATTTACTGGCGGCAACCATCCTCACTGGGGTCATTCAGATCATTGCGGGATATTTTAAAGTTGCCAAACTGATGCGTTTTGTGTCGCAGTCGGTGGTGTATGGTTTTTTAAATGCACTAGCGATTTTAATCTTCATGGCGCAACTTCCAGAGCTCAGCCAAATGAATCACTGGGGTTATGCATTTATCGCTCTTGGCCTCGCTGTAATTTATCTGTTTCCCTATCTGCCTAAAGTAGGGAAAACCATTCCTTCACCGCTCATTTGTATTCTCGTCCTGACCGCTTTGGCGCTGTTTTTAGGCACAGATATGCGTATGGTCAGTGATTTAGGTCATTTCCCCGATACTTTACCTATTTTTCTACTGCCTGATATTCCACTGAACTTTGAAACGCTGCAAATTGTCTTCCCTTACGCCATCACATTAGCGACCGTCGGTTTGCTTGAAAGCATGATGACCACCACAGTAGTGAATGAAGTCACAGGTACTGAAGGTGACCGTCATCAAGAATGTCGCGGACAAGGTATGGCCAATATTGTGAGCGGTTTTATGGGCGGTATGGCAGGTTGTGCCATGATTGGACAGTCTGTAATTAATGTCAGCTCTGGGGCACGTACTCGGCTTTCAACCTTAGTGGCTGGTGTGTTTTTACTGTGTTTGGTGGTGTTTTTTAAAGACTGGCTGTCTTATATTCCAATGGCAGCTTTGGTTGCCATTATGATCATGGTGGCATTTACAACCTTTCAATGGGACTCGGTTAAAAACTTCTCTAAACATCCGCTACAAAGTAATGTAGTGATGTTGAGTGTGGTGATCATTGTCTTAGCCACACATAATCTTGCTTTAGGTGTCTTTGTCGGAGTTTTACTGTCCGCATTATTTTTCATCAATAAACTGGAAAGTACGGTTCATGTTCAGTCCGAACTACATAACCATACCCGTCGCTATGTGGTGAGCGGTCAAATTTTCTTTAGCAGTTCAGAGAAATTCTTTCAGTTTTTTGACTTTAACGAACATATTCAGAAGATTGAAATTGAACTCAGCCATGCACATATTTGGGATATGACTTCAGTCCAAATGTTAAATGCGGTAGTTGAAAAGTTTGCAGCCCGCGGTGTTGTGGTCGAGGTGTTAGGCTTAAATGAAGCCAGCAGCACCCTCATTGACCGTATCAGCTCATAAAGTTGAAACCATAGACAAAATAAAAGGGCGATGACGCCCTTTTATTATTATCCATAAAACGGATTAAGACTGATGCTTACGACGTCTTAAACTGCCATACAATGCCAAACCAATTAACCCTAATACAGACCACAGCCCCGTACTTCCTGCATTGGTTTTATCCTCATCGTTAACCACTGCATCGTTTAAGTCTAAATCCACAATCACAGGATCATGGTCAGAAGAGCGATAAGCATCGTCCGCATAAAATGCAGCAATTTGCTCCTCCGTTTTATATTCTTCGTTATAGTCTAGTGCCGTCGGTTCATCTGCATTGATATGCCATGCAAATGCTTTTTTCACCAAAGGATAAAGTGCTGCATCGGCAATCGCATGGTCTAAATTGCCTGCACCACCATAACCTTGAGCATTACTGGCTACGCCGAAAACATAGCTATAAGCTGCTTTCCCCTGACCAATTTTTTCATCATTCAACAGTACTTTATAGTTGGCTTGTTCAAGCGCCAGAATTGGATCTTCTTTGGCATAACTGTTCAGATCACCCAACAGTAAGACATTCGGTTTACTCACCTGTGTTGGATTCTTCGCGATCCACTGCATTAACGCTTGCACCGCTTTAACGCGGGTTGGATTCCAACAACCTTGACCGTCGCCCTGATCTGCCTCTATCGAAGTTTTATCATCTGGACAGCTACCTTTAGACTTCAAATGGTTGGGAATAACCGTAAAAGTCTTCCCGCCAGATAAGGCTTGAAAGGTCTGCGCCATCGTGACTCGGTTTTTCTGGCTCTGGTCATCAAAGACCGCTGCTTCATTGATTGGTTTGACCCGCTTAGCATTATAAATAATAGCAACAGCAATCGCGTCGGTTCCAAGTTTGTCAGCATTTGGAGGCGTTACATATTTCCAGTCACTCCCCAGCGCTTGGGCTAAAAATGCAACTGCACTACGCTCGCCATAACCATTGTTGGCAATTTCCATCAAACCATAAACATCTGCATCAATCGCTTTTAATGCACTGACAATTTTCAGATGTTGCTTTTTAAACTCAGCTTCGGAACTTGCACCACGTTCCGTCGGAAAACCTTGTGCCAAACCATTGTCATAATTCAGTACGTTAAATGCTGCAACACGAACTTGTTGTGTGGCCTTTGCTGGAACGTTTGCACGGGGGTTTGTCGCGTCTAAGACTTGTGGCGCTGTTGCCCCAAGCACAGGTTGAATTCGCCATTGGTTATAGCGGTATTCCAAAATACCTTGTACATTTTGCAGTTGTGCACCTGTACGAAGGGTATTTTTTGCACTAAAAGCACTTGGCAACCACGGCGTTCTGTTCTGATTATTATAACCATCATCCAAAACAAGTTTAGAACGTAAATTTTGTTGTGCCAGTGTTTTGGCTTCGGTTGAATGAGCTGGATATAAATTGGTTGGGATATATAAACGCGCAGGGCTTAAAGCCAACTGACCATAACGCCCATAATCATAGTTTTCACTGACAGTTAAAGTTTGAGGAATATTGACCAACATGCCCTGATAACGTTTCGGTGCATGGCCTGACATTTCAGTCAAATTATCAAAGGGCAAATTGATCGCCATTGGCTTAACCAAGTCACTTGCCGAAGGATTACATACGTTTATATCGCTGCTTAAATCTTGAAGCTGTAATTGGTTTTGATAGGTTTTCAGTTTGCCTTTGAAAATGACTTCCTGCCCGACTTGCCCACCGGTCACGCGACTTGAAGAGGGAACATAGACAAACACCGCATTACTGGTATTTGCAGTAGCCTGAGCATCTGGAGTTTGGACAAAGAAACCTGAAAAACCATTGTTATAACGATAATCAGCCGTGATTACGCCTTTCACCACATACTCCACATCTTGCGCGGCACTTTGCAATGCTGCAATTGGGGTAGCTGTCGTACTACAGCTCACGGTGGTCAATGGTGGTACCACTGTATTTCCAGCCAGATAACTGGAAAAAGCATCTCGATCTGACCATTTTTCCCATGCCGATGCCAAATCAAACGGCGCGGTAACGTCTATCCCCGTACTAGAAACATTATTACTTAATAGTATGCGTTTAAAACTATTCGCTGTTGCAACACTACCCCATCCAGTGCTTGGTCTTTCGCCCACTGTACCAAAGCGGTCAATCGCAATACCATTATGATAAAGCACCAAAGCATCATCACCATTGAAAGCTAAGTTCGCCTGCTGTTGCACCGTATCGCCTAGAGCTTCTTTTAAAGCAGAATGCCCGACCAGATAATGCCCCTTTGCCGCCAATTGCCCTGTCAAATTCACCGTCAAATTTGCACTGCTACTGCCATTTGCAAACTGCTTGATCTGATATTCTGCCAAGTTGACCGTCGTCGGATCTGGATTATAAATCTCCAATCCTTTCTTATTTGAAGTTCCATCTACATACTGACTAAACAAGAGTTGTGCATACGCTGGAAAAGAACAACCTACCAAAATCAGGCTCAGGCTTAATATTTGTGGCTTAAAATTCTTCATCATTTTTTTATCAGTTGGTTAAATCGTATGGCAGGTTAATTTTTATTCGTTACATCATGATTAATAAATGATGACAATTTCTAGGCTGCGCACACTCAATGGTGCTGAATTTAATAAATTCTGAGTAAAAAATTTGACTTGTCCTGCTCAGGACTTACAATACCGCTTTCGAATTTCTACATCTGCCAAAATTATGACGAATGATCAATTAGACCAGCAAGTCGTCGAGCTAGACAACTTAAATGAACACCGCGAAATTGTGACATTTATGCGTCGTTCATCTCCGCTGAACACCTCGCAACGCACTGCGCTTGAACAATATGGTCACATGATTTTGGAATACCCTGTAGGTGACCTACGCCAGCAGTTTGAACATCCAGAGCGTCCGCTCACGGTTGAAATCGGCTTTGGTATGGGACGTTCATTAGTCTTGATGGCGCAGGCCAACCCTGAACGTAACTACGTCGGGATTGAAGTGCATGTTCCGGGTATCGCGCAATGTGTGTATGAAGCTGGAATTGCAGGTTTAACCAATCTTCGTCTTTTAGATGCTGATGCCATTCAAGTATTACGTGAAATGCCAGACAACAGCATTAACGCTGTGCAACTGTACTTTCCAGACCCATGGCAGAAAAAACGTCACTTCAAACGCCGTTTCGTTTCCCATGACCGTATGCCACTGGTTGAACAGAAGTTGGAAATGGGTGGCACATTCCATGCAGCAACTGACTGGGAACCGTATGCGGAGTGGATGATTGATGTGCTCGATAACCGTCCAAATCTTGAGAATATGGCAGGCAAAGGCAACAGCTACCCACGTCCAGACTGGCGTCCACAAACTAAATTTGAACGTCGTGGACTAGAAGAAGGTCATAAGATTAACGACTTCTTATTTAAGAAAATTAAATAAATTTTATATCTTCAAAAAATAGGGCTTAGTGCCCTATTTTTTATGCTTAAAATGTTAGAACACATGCCTAATTTCAACCGTTGGATCATGTTCATCCATGCGTTTTGCTAAAATATGTAAACGACGTGTCGGCACTGTTGGAAACAAATGATGCTCCACATGATAAAACATGTTATAGGTCACGACCCGTTTAAACTCATTACGCACTGTACGCGCCATATACACATGATCTTCCGTATCATGATGCACCGTCCATACCGCAAAAAATGCTGTCATACATTGTCCAATCAACATGGCACTGACATGGTATTTTAAAATACTGATATCCAAGACCATAAAAACCAAAAACAAGACAATGACGTTGGCAACCAGCTCAGCAGACATACATTTTTTCTGGGTTTTAGTCCCAACCTCAAAGGCTTTTTTATGCAACATCCATGGAAAAACAGGGCCAAAAAGCAAAGCTTTCCACCACTGCATGGTTGCACTTTTTGCTTCAATATCTTCGTCCTGCATACAGTGCTGATGGTGGCGGAGGTGATTAATTTGTACAGCATGCATCGAACCGAGCATGACGATGCTCAAAACAAACATGACCCAATGGGTCGCAGGTCGACTAATACCTAAGGCAAAATGAAAGGCGTTATGCACCTGTCTGAGCCCTGTTAAAAAAAACATAAACGAGCAAAACAGCGCCAAGACATACCACTGTAAACCTGCAAAAATGAAAGAGACGATCAACCACGGTAAAGAGATAAATAACTCACTAATCACATCGCTACGGCCTAACTGAACGAGATCTTTCCACTGCACTTGTTCTAATAATGAATGTGAACGCATATACCCTCTATTTGTTTGTATTTATTTTAAGCAACACTGTACCGAATCTTAGGGCATAAAAAAAGCCACGTTTTCAGTGGCTTTGCTTGTTCTTTGTGATTCATTTCTTCGTTTATTATATTGAATGTCAACGGTGACGTTGACTAATCTGCTGACTCATTAAAACATACACTTCAGCAAGATCTGCTCGTTGAGCTTGTGCAAGCATCTGTTGATGCATCTTTAGAATATTCTGATCCTGACGCATCGCAGGGCCAGTTTGCATCTGCTTCGGATCATTCTGTATAGCTTTCTGTGCGGTTTCTAAGATCAATGGTTGTAGCAGATTAAAATCGACCTGCTCTGCATCCACCACTTGTTTCGCCATGTCATAACAATAATTACTAAAATTACAGGCAAAGACAGCCGCTAAATGCAAACTTAGACGCTGCGCAGAGCTGTAGCTATACACGCGTTGGCTCAGGCTTTCTGCCAGTATATGTAGTCTTTGAAGATCCGTATTTTCAGTGGCTTCTACAAACAACGGTGTATTTGACCAATCAATTTCACGTTCTAAGCTAAAGGTCTGTAAGGGATAAAAAACTCCTGCACGTGCATGTTTCGTCGCCAAAACTGAAAGAGCTGTACTCCCCGAAGTATGTACAATCAACACATTCGGCAGATATTCAGTCAAGGCCGAAATCACACTCGGAATAGACTGATCACTTACTGCAATAATCACCAAATCCACATCAGCATTTAACTGCTTAAAATGACTGACCGCCTTTGCATGTACGACTTGCGCTAAATCCGCGGCTTTGTCGAAGCTTCGGCTATAAATATTGATGATTTCATGCTGAGACATCAGGGCTTTAGCCAAATGATGAGCCACCCGCCCCGCTCCAATTAAACTGATCCGCATCTTCATTTCACTATTTTAAAGTGCCTACAGCATGCCAATAAAAAAAGGATGAAGCAATTCATCCTTTTTTTATTAAATTGATACTGACCAACTAAAACTTACGCAGAGTCAAAATCTGTTCACTACGGCCAAATGGCCCTTGTTCATCGTGCAAAACCGCACTGGTTAAGCCAATACCATCATCACCATATTGCTGAGTCGCTTCCAAACCTAACCATTTCCCTTGAGGTAAACGGTATAAATGCAGTTGTAAGTCTAAATTGGGAAAGCCCCATCCAGATGCTGGATTTTGACGTGGCACAATACCGTTGGCTGTGTCGACCATACCCAATAACCGCACAAAACTTGATGTGTCCTGAGCTTCCACCATGTCCAAATCATTATGTAACCAGACAATGCCTTTACCAGCACGGTGCCCTTCTGCCGCACGTGTCTCAATACTTTGGATATAACCACCCGGCCAACATTTCATCCCATCCCATACTGGCAAAGTTTCAGGATGTACAATCGATTGATCTTCTAGCCCTGCAATTGCACTGGTATCTTGCTTCATCATTTTCCAAGCACGGGCCACAATACAAGTCTTCCCGTTTGCCTGCATTTCCGCCTCGATCAGTTCAATGGTTTTTCCAGCACGAATGACACTGGTATGCACCGTAAACTCACCAAAAGCGATCAGTCCAAAAATATCTAAACTCACGCGTCCAATGCGCATCTCATCGCGTGGTTGAAACTGCTCTAACTCCGCACATAAAACCCCTGTTGCAGGTGCCATGTGCTGTTCATGCGGGTTCCATGCGCCTTGTGCATGAATATTGGAAAGATAAGACGCCGTACAGCTTCCATCACTGTGCTGTTCACGATTTAAAAGTTGATAATAGGCTGCCATGTGTATTCCTTCATTCTTATCTTTAAAATGTATCTTTTCACTGCCATTGGTTTTTACTTTTGTGCAAAAAAAACCATAATAATTCAACAGTTGACTATAAGTTCGTACTTCATGAAATCCAACTTTAGTCAGAAGCTCTCGCATCTGGCTGGCCGAGACTAAATAAAAATCTTGTTGCAGGCGCTCAATCATTTTTTCACACTGTACCACCGTCAAACCATTGCTCTGACATAAGGTTTGTAGAACCTTGAGTTCAGTGTCATCACTAGAGCTCATCAGGTCATAGCTTAGTAAAATGGCTTGATTTTTAAGACAGCGTAAAATGTCGGCAAAGAAGAATGGCTTTGCTTCAAGTGGAATAAAATGCGCCACCAATATGGCTAAAGCGGCATCAAACTGTGCACTTTCCTGTAATGCCGTCGTATCACCATGCACAAAGCGAACCCGCGTTAAACCACTATGGGTCTCGTTCAATAACTGCTGCGCTTTTTCAATCATGGTTAAAGATGGGTCAACAGCGGTAAAACTCCACGTTGGATGCTGCGCCAACAAATATGAAAGCTCATAACCTGTACCACATCCCACAATCAATACATGCGCATGTTCTGGTAGATGTGTTTTTAAAATGGCTTGAATTTGCAGATGAACCAACTCATAACCTGGAATGAGCTTACGAATATGTTGATCATAACCATCCACTACAGTTTGACTCTGAAAGTCTTTCGCCATTTTATTGTTCACTCATCTACTTTTATTCGTCGCCCTAAATCTACACTTTCATGACTGCATGTTCTAGCATTTAAGCCACAGCCATAGCATCGACTGTTAACTCAGCAAGTTGCGGTTTGGCTTTTTCTGCATGTAAACCCAGTTTTTGAAAGAGTTGTTGATCCTTGCCTTGTGCTATATTTGGCGTAGTCAGCAATTTTTCACCAGAAAACAATGAGTTTGCACCGGCCATAAAAGCCAAAGCTTGATCTGCATCGGACAGCGATTCACGTCCCGCGGACAGACGAATATAACTTTTCGGCATAATGATGCGCGCTACCGCAATAGTGCGAATCCACTCAGTCACATCTAACTTGTCAACTTCTGCCAAAGGCGTACCTTGCATTGGAACCAGCATGTTGATCGGCACAGACTCAGGATGTATCGGTAAAGTTGCCAATTCAAACAATAAACCAATTCGATCTTTGGTCTCTTCACCTAGGCCAACAATCCCGCCACTACATACTTTTAAGCCTGCCTCTCGAACATGACTTAAGGTATCCAAACGGTCATCAAAACTACGGGTACTAATCACATTAGGATAGTACTCACGCGACGTGTCTAAGTTATGGTTGTAATAATCGAGTCCTGCACCTTTTAAACGTTCGGCTTGAAAGGCATTCAGCATGCCTAACGTCATACAGGTTTCTAAACCCAAAGCTTTAACTTCACGCACCATATCCAAGACATAAGGCATATCGCGCTCATGTGGATTTCGCCATGCCGCGCCCATACAAAACCGTGTAGAACCCGAGGCTTTCGCCTGCTGTGCTTCGCTAATGACCTTTTCAACCGCAATTCTTTTTTCAGCTTCAAGCTTTGAGTCATAGCGCGCAGACTGTGAACAGTATTTGCAGTCTTCAGGGCATTTTCCTGTTTTGATCGACAGCAAAGTACTGACTTGAATGGCATTCGCTTCAAAGTACTGACGATGAATTTGCTGTGCTTGAAAGACCAAATCTAAAAAAGGCTGTTGGTAGAGTGCTTGTATTTCAGCGCGAGTCCAATCATTTCTCAGGTGCATATGCTATTCCTTTTGCTTTTCACTTCGGACTTTCCTTTGGCTTTAACCCAGCAAAGGAAAGTCCGTCTTCAACCTTATGCGATTTCTTTCAAATCCAGTTCATTACGCATAAATTCCTGCAATTTAAACTTCTGCGCTTTGCCCGAAGCCGTCATTGGGAACTCATTAAAAAACCGGACATAACGTGGAACTTTATTGTGTGAAATATGTTCCGCACAGTACTGACGGATCGACTCTTCAGTAATTTCATGATGCTCATGTAAAATAATACAAGCACACAACTCTTCACCATAACGTGCATCGGGCAGACCAATGACTTGGACATCGCTGACATCAGGATGGGTATATAAAAAGTCTTCGATTTCTTTCGGGAATAAGTTTTCTCCGCCACGAATGACCACATCCTTAATTCGGCCTTTAATTTTCACAAAGCCAGCTTCATCCATTTCTGCGATGTCACCTGTATGCATCCAGCGTGCTGAGTCAATCACTTCTTGTGACTTCTCATGGTCTTCCCAATAACCCAACATTACCGAATAGCCACGAACACACAGTTCACCCAACTGACCGCGCGGCACAACTTTGCCTTGTTCATCAACAATTTTAATTTCAAGATGTGGATGGACACGCCCTACGGTTCCGACTCGTTGTTCAACTGAATCTGATGTTGAACTTTGTGCACTGACAGGTGCCGTTTCAGTCATACCATAGCAAATGGTAATTTCAGACATGTGCATCCGATCAATGACACGCTGCATAATTTCGCGTGGGCACGGACTACCCGCCATAATGCCTGTACGTAAACTGGAAAGATCAAAATCATCAAACTGTTCATGCTCTAAAATGGCAATGAACATGGTCGGTACACCGTATGCAGCCGTACATTTTTCTTGCTGAATGGCTTTTAACGTTTCTAAAGGATTAAACACCGCCGATGGATAGACCATGGTTGAACCATGCGTAATACAGGCCAAATTACCCATCACCATACCGAAACAGTGAAAGAGCGGTACAGAAATACAGACTCGATCGGCAGGACTTAAGTGAATGGCTTCACCAACAAAATAACCATTATTGAGAATATTATTATGTGTCAGCATTGTGCCTTTCGGGTTACCTGTGGTGCCCGAAGTAAACTGGATATTGATGGTTTCATCAAACTGCGATTCGCTTGCAACAAGCTCTAATTGATTGAGCTGTCTCTTGCTGGGGGGAGTAAGCAAATCGCTAAAACGATGCAAACCCGTATGCTCTTCTTCATCAATTTTAATAATATATTTCAAATGTGGCAGTCGTTCTGCCTTTAACACTTTATTTTCAGCACCTTTAATTTCAGGGGCAATTTTCATTAAAATATCTTGATAATTCGTGCTTTTAAATTGCGATGCAATGACCAAGCCCTTACAAGAAACTTTATTCAACACATATTCGAGCTCATTACTTTTATAGGCAGGGTTCAAGTTGACTAAAATGATACCTGCTTTAAACGCAGCAAACTGGGTAATCGTCCATTCCACACAGTTCGGTGACCAAATCGCAAGTCGATCGCCTTTTTTCAAGCCCAGTTTTAGTAAACTACAGGCAAACGCATTGACCTGAGCTTGTAATTCCTTATACGTGAGTCTGACATTTTGATGCAGGCTGACAACAGCATCTTGTTCCGCATACTGCTGACAAGCCTGATCAAATTTCTCACCAATCGTCATGCCTAATAAGGGCTGACTGCTCGTTCCATAGGCATAACTTAACCGTTCTTGTGTCATCGAATCGATCTCCTTGATTCATTGTAATCTTGTTATTCAACTTTAATTGTTCTATGACTACTTCCCTTCAAACACCAAACCTTTGTGTTCACACCTGCTACTATTTTTCCTCCTGAACCTGAACTGCATTGACACAAAATTCAGCAATTTGTTTCACAAAGTAGTCTTTATAGTTTTGATCAAACATCACATTTCGAGACGGATTTAAAGGCTCAATCACCACAAAAGTCATGGCGCCGACCACACAAAGTGCTGCGGTATTTAAATCTTCAAATCCAAACTCACCGTTAATTTTCCCTGCGGCCAGTATTTCTTTGATGCTCTGTTTAATCAGCTGTTTACTGCGAAAACGTTCATGTTCTAACTCAGCATCGACTGGTTCAAACATGAGTGAATACGCTAGTTGGGGGCTATTCATGGCACGTTTCACAAACGTGGTTACCGCCTTGTCCAATTTCTGTTTTGACGAGAGCTCACTTTCAGCAATGTGATTTAAAATTTTCACCTCATGCTGAATGGCCTCAGACAAAACCTCAATTAACACTTGGCTTTTGTTATCGAAGTATCGATACACCAAACCACTCGAAACACCCGCGCGTTCAGCAATTGCTTGAATTTGCGCGTCTTTAATCCCCCCTTGAGCAATAAGTTCACGAGCGGATTGCAAAATCGCTTCACGATTTTGTTCCATTCGTTCTTGCATCAATGATGATCTTTTATAACTCATAATTCTATTCTCAACCAGATAAAATGAATTGTAAATCAATTTGTGAATTTTAGTTCACTTTTTTAAAAATTCGATGTATTGTAAAAATCAAGCACAACAAAAATGCTTTATCAGGAACAATAAATACACTCATAGGACGAATGAAGAAATGACCCTACAAAGCTTAAATTTCGGTTTAGATGAAACACTCATTGCACTGCGTGATTCCGTTGCGGCTTTTTGTGCCAAGGAAATTACTCCTATTGCGCAACAAGTCGATCAGAACAACGAATTTCCAGCTCAGTTGTGGAAAAAATTTGGCGATATGGGCTTACTCGGTCTGACCGTCAGTGAAGAATATGGCGGTACAGGCCTAGGTTATTTAGCGCATATCATTGCCATGCAAGAAATCTCACGTGCTTCAGCTTCGATTGGTCTTTCTTATGGTGCACATTCTAACCTATGTGTGAATCAAATTAACCGAAATGGCAGCGAGGAACAAAAGCAGCGCTATTTACCTAAACTAATTTCAGGTGAATACGTCGGTGCACTTGCCATGTCTGAACCAAACGCAGGCTCAGACGTAGTCAGCATGAAACTCAAAGCTGAAGATTGTGGCGATCACTTCCTGTTAAATGGTTCAAAAATGTGGATCACCAATGGTGGTGATGCTGATGTGCTTGTGGTGTATGCCAAAACTGATTTGCATGCAGGCGCTAAAGGTATGACGGCTTTCCTTGTAGAAAGAGGCATGGAAGGTTTTAGCCATGGCACACATTTAGACAAGTTGGGTATGCGCGGTTCGAATACTTACCCTCTGTTCTTTGACAACGTGAAAGTGCCAAAAGAAAACGTGATGGGCGGTGTAGGAAACGGCACGAAAGTACTTATGAGTGGTTTGGACTATGAGCGTGCGGTTTTAAGCGCAGGTCCTTTAGGCATTATGGATGCTTGCATGGACACCGTGATTCCCTATATCCATGACCGTAAACAATTCGGCCAAGCGCTCGGTGAGTTCCAGTTGATGCAAGGAAAAATTGCCGATATGTATTCGACTTGGTTGGCATGTAAAGCGTTGGTTTATGCCGTGGGTGCTGAGTGCGATAAGGCTGACCATAGCCGTAGCCTACGTAAAGATGCAGCCAGTGCAATTTTATATGCTGCGGAAAAAGCCACATGGATGGCAGGTGAAACTATTCAGACCTTAGGTGGAAATGGCTATATCAATGAATTTTCTGCAGGCCGTCTATGGCGCGATGCAAAACTCTATGAAATTGGCGCGGGAACTTCTGAAATTCGCCGTATGTTGATTGGCCGTGAACTGTTTAATGAAACTGCTTAACCCTCCACAACAATAAAAATGACAAGGATGTTCGTGATGAATCAATTACATAGCAAGATCAATATTCGAAGTGAAGACTTCAAAACCAACCAAACAGCAATGCAAAGCTTGGTCGATGACTTAAAGCAAAAAGCAGAACACATTGCTTTAGGCGGCGGCGAAGCGGCGCGACAAAAGCATTTGGCACGCGGAAAACTGTTAGCACGTGATCGTATTGATCAGTTAATTGATGCAGGCACGGCATTCCTTGAAATTGGTCAGTTGGCAGCACAAAACGTCTATGCAGACGATGTGCCTGCGGCTGGTGTCGTTGCTGGTGTAGGTCAGGTCAATGGTGTGACCTGCATGATCGTCGCCAACGATGCAACAGTAAAAGGCGGCACGTACTACCCACTGACTGTGAAAAAACACTTACGTGCTCAAGAAATTGCAGAGCAAAATCATCTGCCCTGTATTTATTTGGTTGACTCAGGTGGTGCCTATTTGCCGATGCAGGACGAAGTTTTCCCTGACCGTGATCACTTTGGGCGTATTTTCTATAACCAAGCACGTATGTCGAGCATGGGCATTGCCCAAATTGCGGTGGTAATGGGCAGTTGTACAGCTGGGGGTGCATATGTACCTGCCATGTCTGATGAAACTATTATTGTGCGTAACCAAGGGACGATTTTCTTAGGTGGCCCACCACTGGTGAAAGCAGCAACGGGTGAAGTGGTTAGCAGTGAAGACTTAGGTGGTGGTGATGTGCATACTCGCCTGTCAGGTGTGGCGGATCATTTGGCTGAGAACGACGAACATGCCATTGCCATTGCTCGTAATATCGTCGCCAATCTGAATAAAACACCACATACACGTGCAACAGAGATTGAAGAACCGTTATTTGATGCAACTGAACTGTATGGTGTTGTGCCAAGTGATGCACGCAAACCATTCGATATTCGTGAAGTGATTGCGCGCATTGTCGATGGTTCACGTTTTGATGAATTCAAAGCCCGCTTTGGCACCACCTTAGTCACAGGTTTTGCCAAAATCTATGGCATGCCCGTTGGCATTATTGCCAACAACGGTATTTTATTTTCAGAGTCTGCACAAAAAGGGGCTCACTTTATTGAACTCTGTACGCAGCGCAATATTCCCCTACTGTTCCTCCAAAACATCACTGGCTTTATGGTCGGTCGCCAATACGAAAATGAAGGCATTGCCAAAAATGGCGCCAAACTAGTCATGGCTGTTGCAACCGCGAATGTCCCAAAACTCACCCTAGTGATTGGTGGTTCATTTGGTGCAGGCAACTACGGTATGTGTGGTCGTGCATATTCACCACGCTTCATGTGGACATGGCCGAACTCGCGTATTTCGGTCATGGGTGGTGAACAAGCGGCAAGTGTATTGTCGACCTTAAAGCGTGATCAAATCGAAAAACGTGGCGAGTCTTGGTCTGCGGCAGAAGAAGATGATTTTAAACAACCTTTCCGCGATCAGTTTGAACGTCAAGGCCATCCATATTATGCATCGGCACGTTTGTGGGATGACGGTGTGATTGACCCTGCACAAAGCCGTCAGGTGCTCGGTTTAAGTTTAGCCGCAGCCTTAAATGCACCCATCCAACCGACCAAATTCGGCGTGTTCCGCATGTAGGAGATGAGTGATGAGCTTTCAATATTTACAACTCGAACAACGCGACCAAGTGGCAACGGTATGGATTAATCGTGCAGAAATGCATAATGCCTTCAATACTCAAGTGATTGAAGAACTGCACCGCTGCTTTAGCGAACTCAATACGCGTGATGATGTCCGTGTGGTGATTTTAGCAGGACGTGGCAAAAGCTTCTCGGCGGGTGCTGACCTGAACTGGATGAAAGAAGCAGGACAAGCCTCACAGGCTGAAAATGAAGCCGATGCATTAAAACTAGCGAAAATGCTACAAAGTTTAGCGACATTAAAACAACCGACCATCGCCCGTGTGCAAGGCATTGCTTTTGGTGGTGGGATGGGACTGGCTTCTGCCTGTGATATTTGTGTGGCAAGCAGTGATGCTAAGTTTGCGACCTCTGAAGTGCGCTTAGGTTTAGCCCCTTCAACCATTAGCCCTTATGTGATTCGTGCGATTGGCGCACGTCAGGCTTCACGCTACTTTTTAACCGCAGAACGTATTTCTGCGGAGCAAGCCCTACATATTGGTCTAGCGCATGTGGTGGCCGATGCTGAACAGTTAGATGAAAAAGTCGCAGAAATGGTCGATGCCTTACTTTTGGGTGGGCCAGAAGCACAAACGGCTTCAAAACAACTCATCCAAATGGTCGATCAGCAAGTGTTAACTGAAGGATTGTTGTTGCAAACCGCACAACATATTGCCCATATACGCCAAGGATCAGAGGCGAAAAATGGCTTAAATGCTTTTTTAAATAAACACAGTCCAGTCTGGATCAAGACGACGGCATAACAACAAGAAAGGATATCGATATGTTTAATAAAATCTTAATTGCAAACCGTGGTGAAATTGCTTGTCGTGTGATCCGAACTGCAAAAAAAATGGGCATTGCCACCGTTGCAGTCTATTCAGATGCTGACGCTCAAGCACAGCACGTGCAACAAGCCGACGAAGCCATTTATATCGGCGAATCCCCTGCTGCACAAAGCTATCTACAAATTGAACGTATTATCCAAGCTGCCTTAGATACAGGCGCAGAAGCAATTCATCCGGGTTATGGCTTTCTATCTGAAAATGACCAATTTGCCAATGCCTGCCAAAAAAACAACATTGTCTTTATTGGTCCACCTGTAGATGCCATTTTAGCCATGGGCCTAAAAGCCACCTCTAAATCTTTAATGGAAAAAGCAGGCGTACCGCTGACACCGGGCTACCATGGCACTAACCAAGACCCTGATTTTTTAAAACAACAAGCCGATGCCATTGGCTACCCTGTGCTGATTAAAGCCAGTGCTGGCGGTGGTGGTAAAGGCATGCGTTTGGTTGATCGCGGCGAAGACTTTTTAAGCCATCTAGCTTCATGTAAAAGTGAGGCGCGTTCAAGCTTTGGCAATGACGATGTTCTGGTTGAACGCTATGTGGTACAACCGCGCCATATTGAAGTACAAGTTTTTGGTGATACACATGGTAACTATGTGCACCTCTTTGAACGCGATTGTTCAGTGCAACGTCGCCATCAAAAAGTATTAGAAGAAGCGCCTGCACCCCAAATGGCAGAGCCAAAACTCGAAGCCATGCGCCAAGCCGCTATTGATGCAGCACGTGCAGTGGATTATGTCGGTGCAGGTACTGTTGAATTTATTGTGGAGCAAGACGGCACGGCGTATTTCATGGAAATGAATACCCGCCTGCAAGTTGAGCACCCTGTAACAGAGATGATTACAGGGCAAGATTTGGTGGAATGGCAACTTCGTGTAGCTTTTGGTGAACCACTACCTAAACAACAACACGAACTCAGTATTCATGGTCATGCGCTGGAAGCACGTGTCTATGCTGAAGAACCTGAAAAAGGTTTCTTACCTGCGATTGGGAAAATCCACTACCTGCACTACCCTCAGCAAAATGAGCATGTCCGTGTAGACAGTGGCATTGTTGAAGGGGATGAAATCACGACCTTTTACGACCCAATGATTGCCAAATTAATTGTTTGGGCAAAGAATCGTGAAGCCGCACTCACGCAAATGCACCATGCTCTGAGTCAATTTCATGTCGATGGCTTGGGCAATAACATAGCATTCTTAGACCGTTTGGTCCGTTCAGAGTCTTTTAAAACCGCCAACCTAGACACCAACTTAATTCAACGTGAAGAAGCGTTTTTACTGCAACACAATGAAACAGCCTCTTCAGAGCTCATCATCACGGCGGCATTGATTGAACTCTTGTCTCGCTTTGCCAGCAATAAAACAGCTGCAAATCCTGTATGGCAAGCCGAGTCTCTATGGCGTTTAAATATTAATGCCAGCTATGCCATTAAACTTGCACTGAACGATGAAGAACATAAAGTCTATTTCAGCCCAGCGGCAAAAGGCTTTACAGCAAAGTACAATGGACATAGCGTTTTCATTCAGGGTGAATTGTTAGAGGCACATTTAGCTAAAATTGAATGTGCAACAAGCAAAAAGACCTATGCTTATAGTTCAAATGCACAGGGCCTAACCCTTTATGCAGACGGTCAAAGCTATAAATTTGCACATATTCAGCCTAACTTTAATACGGAAGATGATGCTTCTGATGCCAACAACTTAAAAGCACCAATGCCAGGTGTAATCACGCAAGTCTTGGTACAAAACAACAGCGCAGTGAAAAAAGACGATGTACTCCTCACGCTAGAAGCGATGAAAATTGAATATTCAATTCGTGCTCCACATGATGGCATTGTCTCTGCAGCTTACTTCCAAGTCGGTGATCAGGTCAAAGCGGGTGATGAATTGGTTGAGTTTTCAAGCTTGGAAGGTGCCGCATGAGTGAATTTGTCAAAATTGTCGAAGTTGGGCCGCGAGATGGTTTGCAAAATGAAAAGACACCGCTCACTTTGGATGACCGTCGTAAACTGATTTTAGATTTAATGCAGACAGGACTCCGTGCAATTGAAGTGGGCTCTTGTGTCTCTGCAAAGTGGGTTCCACAAATGGCACAAAGTGACGAACTCTTTGCCAGCTTACCCAAAGATCCGAATATCAGTTTTAGTTTACTGACTCCGAACTTGAAAGGGTTTGAGTCTGCTTTGGCAGCCGGCTGTCAGGAGGTTGCCGTTTTTACCGCAGCCTCTGAAAGCTTTACCCAAAAAAACATCAATTGCTCCATTGACGAAAGCTTTGAAAAGTTTGCAGACATCATGACTGCGGCGAAAGCCCATAACATCAAAGTGCGTGGTTATGTGTCTTGTATTGTCGACTGCCCCTATGAAGGCGCAATTGCACCGAGCAAAGTTGCACACGTCAGTCAACGTTTGCTGGACATGGGCTGCTATGAAGTGTCCTTAGGTGAAACGATTGGTACGGCAACACCAGACCGCGTGAAAAAAGTCTGGCAGGCATGTTTAGCTGAAATGGATGCTGCGAGTTTAGCAGGACATTTTCATAATACCTATGGCATGGCCATTGCCAATATTTACCAGTCTTTAGAACAAGGCATTCGTGTATTTGATTCGTCCATTGCAGGCCTAGGCGGCTGCCCTTATGCCAAAGGTGCATCGGGCAATGTCTCCACAGAAGACCTTTACTACCTACTCTCCAACATGGGCTATGACACAGGGATTGATCTTGATGCACTGATGATTGCCAGCCAAAACATCAGCCAAGTACTACAACGCACCAATCCATCTAACTATGCCAATGCCTACTGGCAAAAGCGCTGTGCCTAAGCCATTCAATTGATAACGAGAACACTATGGTCAATAAAGTTTATTCAAGTGCAAATGATGCACTACAAGATGTGGTTCAAGATGGTCAAACCCTAGCGGTTGGTGGCTTTGGTTTATGCGGTATTCCAGAAAATCTAATTACGGCCTTAAAACAAACGGGCGTGAAAAACCTCACCTGTATTTCAAACAATGCAGGCGTCGATGGTTTCGGCTTAGGTCTTTTATTAGAAAGCAAACAAATCAAAAAAATGATTGCTTCCTATGTAGGCGAAAACAAAGAATTTGAACGTCAGTTCTTAAGTGGTGAGCTTGAAGTGGAGCTTACCCCTCAAGGTACACTGGCAGAAAAACTCCGTGCTGGTGGTGCGGGCATTCCGGCTTTCTTTACCGCAACAGGCGTAGGTACGATCATTGCCGAAGGCAAAGAAGAACGTGAGTTTAATGGCAAACCATATATTCTAGAAAACTCGCTCACCGCTGACATTGCACTCGTGAAGGCATACAAGGCCGATACTGCAGGTAACTTAATTTTCCGTAAAACCGCACAAAACTTTAACCCTGTATGTGCAATGGCTGGAAAAGTCTGCATTGTCGAAGTTGAGGAAATTGTTGAAATTGGCGCTTTAGATCCAGACCAGATTCACCTGCCGGGTATTTATGTCAATCGCATTGTACTGAATGCAACCCCTGAAAAACGTATCGAACAACTCACATTAAAAGAGGAGGCTTAACCTATGGCTTGGTCTCGTAATGAAATGGCACAACGTGCAGCGCTTGAGCTGGAAAATGGTTTTTATGTCAATTTAGGCATTGGCTTACCCACACTGGTGGCCAACTATATTCCTGAAAATGTCAACGTCTGGTTGCAGTCTGAAAATGGATTGTTGGGTATTGGCGAGTTTCCAACGGCGGAAACAGTCGATGCCGATTTAATCAATGCTGGAAAACAAACTGTTACTGCACGTCAGGGCGCCGCATTTTTCTCTAGTGCAGATTCTTTTGCTATGATCCGTGGAGGTCATGTCAATATCGCCATTTTAGGGGCAATGGAAGTCTCACAAAATGGCGATTTGGCCAACTGGATGATTCCGGGTAAAAAAGTCAAAGGCATGGGTGGCGCCATGGATTTGGTTGCTGGAGTACAAAAAGTGGTGGTGCTCATGGAACACTCTGCAAAAGATGGTACACCGAAAATTGTCGAGCAGTGTAGCCTGCCTCTGACAGGTAAAAATGTCGTACATCGCGTGATTACTGACCTCGGTGTCATGGACATTACACAGCAAGGTGTGAAATTAGTTGAACTGGCGAAAGATGTCAGTTTTGAAGATATTCAAAAAGTGACAGGTGTTCCCCTCATCCGCTAATTCGACATCATTTATACAATAGAAAAATAATCCAATGCCTTTAAAGCAGCGATCCTGTTTTAAAGGCATTTCTATCAGCACGGATAGGCTGAATCAAAAATTCATACCTCATAGATAAAAATGGAATCAATGCATGGAAAACTCTCAAAATATTTTGCAACGTTTTGCACTACGTGTCAGTGATTGGTCGGAGAAATGGTTTCCAGACTCTTATATTTTTGCCCTATTGGGTGTCGTGATCGTCGCGATTGCTTCAATCAGCATTGGCGCACCTGCCAAAGATGTCGCAGTTTCCTTTGGTGATGGTTTTTAGAGTCTGATTCCTTTTACCTTACAAATGTGTATGCTGATTGTGGTTGGTTATGTGGTTTCTGTTTCAAAGCCTGTAGAACTGCTGATTCAAAAAATGGCCCGAATCCCCCATAGTGGCCGCGGTGCGATTGTACTTGTTGCGACAGTCAGTTTATTAATTTCGCTGATAAACTGGGCCATGAGTACAGTACTGACTGCCCTGCTGGTAATTGCTTTAGCTAAACGCAAAGAACTGAATATGGACTATCGTGCTGCTGCTGCCGCCGCGATTATTGGTATGGGAGCGACATGGGCCTTAGGTATTAGTTCTTCTGCGGCACAACTACAAGCCAACAAAGCCAGCCTGCCTGAATCGATTTACAATCTAACGGGCGTGATTCCCTTTACCGAAACCATTTTCTTGCCTCAGTCGATGATCATGACGGCTGTCTTGATTATTGCCTCGATTGCTATTGCATTTTGGTCTGCACCCAAAGGGAAAGACATTAAAACCATTGATCAATTCCCTATTCAGTTGGAGGAAGATGCCAAACCGACTCCAACCACAAAACGCCCAGGAGACTGGTTAGAGAACTCACCTTTATTGAGTATCTTGATTGTACTCTTGGGTCTAGTTTGGATGTTCAATGAGTTCAGCAAAAGCAATCCGATCTTGGCCATTTCAAGCCTAAATACCTACAACTTTATTTTCCTTATGCTGGTATTGCACTGCATGGTACGCCTCGCAATTTCCTCAATGCTGTCACTAAAGCCGTGCCAGCGGTCTCAGGTGTTCTGATTCAATTTCCACTGTATGGCAGTATCGCCTTTATGATGACGCAAGCCTTAAACAGCCATGATTTATCGCTATCACATTATATTGCTGAGTTTTTTGTTTCGATTGCCTCCAAAGAAACCTTTGCCATTGTGATGGGCCTATATTCTGCCATTTTAGGCTTTTTCATTCCTTCTGGCGGTGGTAAATGGATTATTGAAGCACCCTATGTCATGCAAGCTGCACACGATTTAAAAGTGCATTTGGGCTGGTCGGTGCAAATCTATAATGCTGCGGAGGCCTTGCCGAATTTAATCAACCCATTTTTTATGCTACCAATGCTCGGTATTCTCAAATTAAAAGCCAAAGATGTGATTGGCTTTACCGTCACCCAATTGGTTTTTCACCTGCCTTTGGTGCTGTTCCTACTTTGGATTTTAGGCCGTAGCCTGACCTATATGCCGCCTACCTTCTAAACGAGGGATAAAAAACACAATCTAAATAAAAAAGGACGAATCATATTCGTCCTTTTTATTCTATAAATACTCAATAAAGCGTATTTTTAACCTAGCCCAATTAATTAAACACATTATTTAAATACACAATGCGCTCATTGGTTTTTTGGTTAAAGCACTTGATATATTGCAATTGTTGATCTTGAGCACGTAAAGCATCATCCCAATATTGCGACTGCTTTTGATAGGTTTCTTTTTCACTATCCGTCATTTGATAGACACTTTTTTGAGAAATCACTTTACAGTCTACATCACGTTTTTCAAACCACTCCGTTTGGTCTTGTTGTAGCTGCTGTTTTTGTTCCTCAGTGAAATTGTCCCAAGTTTGGTTCAGACGTTCCACCACTTTGACTTGTTCAGCGTCCAATTCCTTCTTACGAATATTCATGGCTTTCTGTGCCAGTTCCATCTGCGCAACTTCTTGCTCATTATATTGTTTTATATTCTTTTGTATTTCTGCATTTTCTTTTTCATATGCCGCAAACTGAACCGCATGCTGCGTCACCAACACTACACCATCAATCACGCCATTTTGATTGGGTACATTCAGGCTAATGCCTTCTTTATCCGTTTTAATGATGTTATAGCTAAATGCACCTTGTAGCTGATCATTGTCTAAGTTGAGTGAATATTCACCCTCTTCTAAGACATCACGCAAAGTACTTTGATAACCGTCCTCACACTCTTCGCATGGACGCGCTAAAAACGCATTTTCAGCACGTTTCTGTAACCCTTTCGGGAAAATCACCACCAACTGGCTTTCGCAGTCCAATTGCTTCGCTGTATCAGGCTTTTCTGTAGTTGTTGAAATCCCTTTAATTTCAAAGCGAATACCGTTATTAATCTGCGTTAATAATTTTTCATCGGCCTCATATTCACGGCTATCACGCAAACGGCGGTCTAGGGCTTTTAAGTATTCAGCTTTTAAATGCGCTTGAATTTGTTCGACATTGGCAGGAGCCGTACAACTCCAATCTGACATTTCTTGCGGTTCAGCAACCGTTTCTGTTTTATTCTCGGTTCGGTTACAAGCACTTAAAAATAAACTGCTCAAGATTAGACTGGCAAAAATTGTTTTCTTCATCATTGTTATAAAACCATAAGGCTGTTGTTTTTCGCAGCGTATTTAACCAAAAAATAAGCTTTTATGCGAGTAGCTATATAAAAGAACCCTGCCGTAGCAGGGTTAAAATATCGTTTAGTTGGCCTTTTCAACACCACGATCATCCACTTCACGCACCACACCCGAGTCTGTATTTAAAACCTCAAATTCAATACGACGGTTTTTAAATTTACCTTCATCGGTTTGATTGTCTGCAATTGGCTTTTCTTGCCCATAACCAATGGCTCTCAACTGCGCAGGATCGACGCCTTTAAAAATTAAATAATCCACCACCGCTTGTGCCCGATTTTGCGACAAAGTTTTATTGACTGCCGCATCTCCCGTTGCATCTGTATGCCCCATCACGGTCAGTTTGACTTGAGGTGCTTTTTGCATCAGCGCTGCGGCCTGATCCAAGATCGACTTATTGGCATCAGGTATCGTCGATGAAGCTGTATCAAAGTTAATAATTTGCAAATTCAATGCCGTGGCAACATCTAATGCTCGAACTTGCTCAGGATTAATTTCTGCCAGCGCACGCTCAGCATCACTAATACTGGTATCCACGGCACGGTTTACATCCAGTGGTTGCTGCGTCACAACTGTCATATTACGCAGTAAAGGTTTAATTTGATCTGCCACTTTAAGTGCATTGGCTGGATCTTGTGATTGAATCGATAACTGATTGCCAAACCATGTTAAATTTATATTTGGCACACCTTTCAATGCACTGATGACACTGGGTATCGCATCTTGGTCGATAAATTCAGTGTGATACATACTCTGCATATCTGCACCACAACCGATGCTGTTATTAAAAATTTGCTTTACTTCTTTTTGTAAAATTTCAACATAAGCCGCATTGGCTGAGAAAATTTGGCAAGTGACCAAGTCTCCTGTTGCCCCTGTGGTGATTTGAAATTTAGCGGGTTGGCTGGCATTCACATTTGCAGCAGGTACTGTTTCAGTCGTGATTTTGTCGGTACAAGCCCTAAAGATAAAAGCAAACAATGCCGCAAAAATAATTAAAGCCAAAACTGGCAGTAAAAATGACCGTTTTTCATCTACTTTTGTAGCATGTACGCTTGCAGGTGCAACATGTGTAGCTTGTCCTTGTAAGGTATTTGCCCCTAATCCGGCCAGTAATGCACCTGCCCACTCAGGTAACGCACGACTAATAGAATCTGTGTTGACCTGTAGTAAATGGGAAATCGCTTCAGGTTCTGAAGAGCCTGCCTCTGTGGCTAAAAATGCTAATGCAGGTGTAATTGAACGGCTCAAGGTACTTTCAATTTCATCTGCGGGTGCTGGCCCGCGGACATGCTCCAAGAACTGTTGCTTGAGACTGACATTCGATGCAAAAGCATCATTAAGACGTGGATTCAACTGCTGCTGAAATGCAGGAATCAGTTCAGATTTTGACTTTAATATAGACAGTAAAATTGGTAAAAAGGATTGAATTGCTTGATTTTTTTCAAGTAAATTTTGTGTATCACCCTCTAAAACAATTGCAGAGACATTTTGTTTTAGTAAATCCATAAAATCGACATTCATGAAGTCTTACCCCACTTTTTCTCATTGTTTTCATCGTCATTTTTCAGTTTATCTGTTCATTTTTTATACTTTGTAAAATATTGTATTTGCATCAGTTTTATCTAGGCCCAATAAAAAAGCCAGCCGAAGCTGACTTTTTAATCCACGTTTAAGGCAATATTTAAGCTGCAAAAGTTTTTAGAACTTTTCCTTTCACCACTTGATTGATCAAAGGTGTATTTTTACCTTGTGACAAAATATTGTCTTTATTCACAATCCAGTCTAACTCAGGATCAACCAACACCCAGCCCGCTTCAGCAGTCCAACGTTCAAGCATATTGGCTACCGTGGCAGGTGCAATCGTGACTTTTTCGACCCATTCCAAAGGACTAAATAAACCTTCACGCACCAATTGCACACCGAAAGCTACATAGGTATCAAAAGCGGTAATGCCTGGCTGTGTTTCAGCAAATGGTGCTAGCTTTGCAGAGCTGCTCAGCGGTTCATGATGCGTACAAATCGCATCGATCACTCCACTTTTCACACCTTGGCGAAGGAGCTCTTTATCCGACTCAGCACGTAACGGAGGACGGACGTGTGCAAGTGAGTTAAAGCCATCAATCAACTGATCTGTTAAATGCAGCTGATGCATTGCCACATCACAAGTGACTGGCAGGCCTTTATCTTTAGCGATTTTGATCAAATCGACAGAAGCGCCTGTAGACAATAAGCCAAAGTGAGCACGAACACCCGTCGCTTCAATCATTAGTAAATACTTGGCAATCGCAATGGTTTCGGCAATCGCAGGGATGGTCGGTAAGCCCTGACGCGATGCCACAAAGCCCTCATGGACACAGCCATCTTTGGCAATTTGCGGTTCTTCGGCATAAAACACCACCGTCATACCAAGACCTGCTGCGTATTCTAAAGTGCGCAGCACCACATCGTCATCTGCAAAAGGCGCATTGGCATTTGAAACGGCTGTACAACCACCCTTTTTGAGACCCGCCATATTTGCAGGTTGGTTGCCTTGTAAGCCTTGGGTTTGAGCACCAATCACTTCCAGATAAATGCCGCCATCCAGCATCGCTTTTTCCATCAAACCATGAATCAAAGCACCATTGTCTTGCACAATCGGTTTTGAGTCTGGCGGTGTAAACACATGCAAAATACCATTTTCACGCGCAGCACGACCTTCTGATTTTAATGTCCCGTGCTGCTGCTGACCTGGCTCACGTAGGCGTGCACATAAGTCCACCATGGTTGGCATCAACCACTTGCCTTGACCATCAATGGTTTCAGTGACATTGGCTGTTTCAGCAACCAACTTGCCATTTTCCACATAAACCGTTTGAACCGTATCTGTTCGATGAATTGGGTCAAGAACACGTACATTTTCAATTTTTACCACAGTCATGACTTATTCCTTATCCAGCAATCGCGTCTAACAAACCTTGCTCTTGCAGTTGACCTTGCATTGCAAGCGCCAAAACTGCCATACGTACAGCAATCCCGTTGGTCACCTGATTTAAAATCACAGACTGTGGACCATCGGCAATACTGGAATCAATCTCTACACCACGGTTCATTGGCCCCGGATGCATCACGATGCAATCAGGTTTTGCCATTGCCAGACGCTCTTTGTTTAAACCGTACATTTTGTAGAATTCAGCTTGAGATGACAGCGCAGGTGAATCAATGCGTTCATTTTGAATGCGTAAGGTAATAATCACGTCGCAATCTTGAATCCCTGCTTCCATGTTATTAAATAGACGTACGCCTTCACCATATTCATCAAAGCCGTATGGCAGCAACGTGTTCGGTGCAATTACACGAATGTTTTTACACCCCAGTGTTTGTAATGCAGCAACATCTGAACGCGCCACGCGTGAGTGTTTAATATCACCAATGATGGCAATTGAAATATCTTCAAATTTCTTTTTGGTTTCACGGCGAATGGTCAGCATGTCCAACATAGCTTGTGTTGGATGCGCATGACGGCCATCACCTGCATTGATAATTGCAACATGCGGACAAACGGTTTGGGCAATAAAATGTGCCGCACCCGACGAAGAATGACGTACCACAAAAATATCCGCAGCCATCGCTTCTAAGTTCCACAAAGTGTCTCTGAGCGTCTCCCCTTTGGAAGTACTTGAACGTGCAATATCAATATTTAATACATTTGCAGAAAGACGCTTTGCCGCTGCTTCAAAAGTGGTACGAGTACGGGTTGAGTTTTCAAAGAAAAGGTTCATTACCGTTCGACCTTCTAAGAGGTTGTTGGTAATCAGCTGATTTTGGTCATTAAAAAAGGACTGCGCGGTGTCCAATATTTTTGTAAGAGTTTCTTTAGAAAGACCTTCGATGGTGAGGAAGTGTTTGAGATGACCATCTTGGTTGAGTTGAATCTGACTCGGAGTATGCAATGCTGCCAAGTGCATGAGAGATTCCTTGTACGTTAAGTTAACGCATTATACAGATTTTCTTTTTGATTTGGACCTCAGTTTAAAACAATTGCCTTAATTATCATCGTCTTCAAAACTAAGATTATGAAATTCTTATCTATTATTTCAACCAGTTAAATTAAACCATTAAAGGCTAAATTAGCCAAATTTAGAGTTCATCAAATTGCTACAAATATCAATTCTATAGAGTTTCTTATCTCATTTATCCCAAGCGGACATTTAAAAAAGCTCTCTTGCGAGAGCGATCCAACTTCAGCAATTCTTATCGTAAAGCACCAATATAGTGATGTGACACTTGGGCACGGTAGATTTCTTCTTCAGTGGCTTCCAACTCATGTCGTGTCGTGTCGACCTGTTTAGGTTTTTCGATCACGGCGGTTTCTTCATAGTTAAAAACATCCATGACACTGTCTAAACGACTCACCAATCGAATCAGTTCAGCATCTTCTGTACTTAAAGCAAGCTCTGCCATTTGACGTGCATAACTTGGGTTTTCCACCAAATACATCACATCAATTACACGCCCCGATACACGCCGCAGACGTGCATAAAGTAAAGTTGCAATTGAAAAAGCATCAGCATGACTTACAACACCGCGATCTAACTTGGTCGACATATTCATCCCCTTTCAAGTGAAAAATATTTACTAACGATCTATCAGAAATCAGTCAGCAAATTAAACTTGCAAGGATTTAGCAAAATACGTACCAAAAACGTTATTGTTCACATGGTGATTCATTTATTTTGATATTTCCGCTGAGTAGAAGCATATTTAAAAAACCATTCAGAGGCAAAATACGTTAAACTTTAGCGAGTTTATTTTGTTTTATTTTGGTCTCTCAAATTTATGAAAACCGCTTCGCGTTTAAGCAGCTATTGGGTTACGTGTGCCGATGGCTTAGAAACCTTACTCCAAGAAGAATTAGAAGGTTTAGGTGTTCAAAACATTGAACGTTTTCCTGGGCGTTTAGTTTTCAAAGGTACACTGGAACATGCCTATCGCATTTGTATGTGGTCGCGTCTTGCTTCGCGTGTACTCACACCAATTCATGTCCATGAGCTGGAATTTAGCCATGACGCACGTGATGTCGCTGAAGAGCTCTACGAAGGTGCAATGAACTTTGATTGGTCGCTAATTTTTGCACCACAAAGCACCTTCGCCGTTCGTTTACATATTGAACGTGAAATTAAGGTGAACAGCCAGTTTGCAACTCTACGCGTAAAAGACGGTATCGTCGATTCATTCATGGAAGCTGTCGGTAAACGTCCAAGTATTGATATTAAGCAACCTGAAATTACCATTTATGCACTCGCAGGAAAAACTGAACACACCTACTGTTTAGACTTATCTGGTGATTCATTGCATAAACGTGGCTACCGTCGTTATATGACCGATGCCCCAATTAAAGAAAATTTAGCTGCTGCGATTTTACAAAAAGCCAAGCTCCTTACAAAAAGACCCGATATTTTCCTTGACCCAATGTGTGGTTCTGGGACGTTCATTATTGAAGCATTAATGATGCTGACTGACCGCGCACCTGGTTTAGTTCGTCGTTTCGGTTTCAATGGCTGGAATGGCCATGACCATGATCTGTGGATGAGCATTAAAGCGGAAGCAGCTGAACGCCATCAAACAGCCTTGGAACAACCCCTTCCTAAGTTCTACGCATTTGATGCAGACTGGGAAGCAGTAAAAGCCACCAAGCAAAATATTATTGCTGCTGGTTTTGAACGTGTACTTGACCAGATCCAAATCGAAGAACGGACTTTAGCCGACTGGCCGAACTTTGAAGCCGAAGGAAAAACAGCCTTTATTGTGACCAACCCACCTTATGGTGAGCGTTTGGGTGATAAAGCCTCAAACCGTGCTTTATATTTAGGCTTATCTGCTTTACTGCAAAAGAACTTCCCAAATCAGACCGCAGCGGTTATCGCTGCAGCCGTTGAGCAAGCTGATGTATTGGCGCTGAATGACCCACAAACCATGCGTTTGATGAATGGTAAACTGCCAATTTACGTGCGTTCAGGTTCAGTTAAACCTGTTGCAGTGATCAAGCCGTTCTTGGAAACATGGCAACCGCAACAGTTTGAAGCAATTGAAGGCGCTGAAGACTTTGCTAACCGTTTACAAAAGAACATGCAGACCTTAAAGAAATGGGCAGTGAAAGAAAACATTCACTGTTTACGTTTATATGATGCCGATCTTCCAGACTTTAACGTTGCAGTCGATTTGTATGGCGAACGCTTACATGTCCAAGAATATGCGCCACCGAAAAAAATCGATCCTGAAAAAGCCAAGAAACGCTTCAATCTTGCTTTACAGGCCATTCGTGCGGTGACAGGTTTAGGCCGTGATGCGATCTTTATCAAAACACGTGCTCGCCAAGAAGGTAAAACTCAATATACCAAGCAAAGTACTGCTTCTAAGCGTTTTATCGTGCAAGAAGGCAAAGCAAAAATCTTAGTGAACTTAACTGATTACTTAGATACTGGCTTGTTCTTAGACCACCGTCAAATCCGTCTACGCATCGCACAAGAAGCGCGTGGTAAGCACTTCTTGAACTTGTATAGCTATACCTCTACAGCCAGCTTACATGCAGCTTTAGGCGGTGCAGCAAGTACCACCAGCGTCGATCTTTCAAATACTTATTTGAACTGGTCTAAAGAGAACTTCGTCTTGAACGGCTTAACGGTCGATCATGCCGATGAACAACATCAGTTCTTTGCCAGCGACTGTTTTGAGTGGTTAAAAGAAGGTCATGAGCAATATGAGCTGATCTTTATTGACCCACCAACCTTCTCAAACTCGAAGAAGTTCTACGGTACCTTTGATGTACAACGCGACCATTTATCCTTGCTGAAACGTGCAATGAACCGTTTAACTACGGATGGTACCTTGTACTTCTCGAACAACTACCGTGGTTTTGAAATGGACGAAGAAATTTTAGCGTTCTTTGATGTCGAAGAAATTACCAGTGAAACCATTGGGCCAGATTTCAAGCGCAATCAAAAAATCCATCGTGCGTGGAAAATTACCCATCCAAAAAACTAATGCACTGAAGATGAAATACCCGCTGGCATTTCATCTTCACTAAATTATGTATTAGACAATGTTCAGATATAAAAAAGGGACGAAATACGTCCCTTTTATTATGTTAGATCATTATCTTTTACATTATTCAGTCAGGAAATTGGTTTGCCCATATTTGTAATCAACTGACATTTTCATGACATTCCCTTCACGTTTCACCTGCCCTGAACTCTGCATCGTCGAAAGCATGCTTTCGATCTCTTGATCAGACATGCTGATGCCTCCTTTTTGCAGATAATTATTCATGATGCGCGAGATCATATTTTTATCAAACTGAATATCTGCTCTGTATTCCATTAAACTCGGCATCATTTTCACCATACTCATCAGCGTCGATTGATGGCTCGGCATAATACGTCCCGTCACATTCGCTTGTGCAACCCCTTCCCCAATAGCAAATTGGTTCTCTTTGGATTCAAAACGGAAACCTTCATTGATCACTGCCAATAAAGCAGGCTCCATATCTTTTTCCATTGCCTCTTTTGCCAAACAACTGTTTTCACTTTTCGCCAAAATATCAAACAGCGTCTGTAATTTTTGTCGGTTTACATCGAGCACATTAAAATTAAACTGCACGTTTTGGACTGCGGGTGCTGAAGGCATTTTCATTTCATCTAGACGCAACAACATTTCAGTGTTTACAACTCGGTCTGTCAGTTCACTTTGCGTTTCTATACTAAAATTCTTCAGTTCGGCATTGGTAGGTTTATTGATATCACGATCTGACATTTTCAACAAATCCATCTGAATTTTGGTTTCACCCGCCTCAAGATATTCACCATTGAGCCCTTGGTTACTTTCTAGCTTTAGCCCCACCATTTGCAAATGTATATTTGGATCGGTGACTGTTAGATTCGGAATTTCAAGCTGTAAATCCAGTATCTTAAGCTGTTGTTCGATCGGTTTTGCCCGAAACTTTAATGTCATCGGGTCTAATCTAGACTGGAGTTGAGCCTCATTGCGGGTAATCACTGGCGTAGTCAAGGTACTATTCAAAGTACCCAACCAATTCACTTTGCTTTGTACTTTAAGTGGTTCCTTCAACAAAGACTGAAGTGCGCCAGGTGCTTGCGTAATATTAATATCTGAACGAATCGCATATCCATTCCAACTCCGTTGAATATGATCCTGCCCCTTCAATTGGATCACTTCTTTCGGTTTACATGGGTCTAGTACTAATTCAGCGGTCCAGTTCGCACTGCCATTTAAAGCCCCCATTTGAAATTGTTGATATTGCAAATTTAAATCATTCGACTGTTTGGTGCTGTGTTGATAATAAGCCTTCAAACTTTTATCTGCATAAAGATTACCCCCTACTGCGACCACAGCAAGCGTAAGTACGCCTCCAATACCCCACTTCAATTGAGTCATTTCTTCTATCTCAAGTTGTTTGTTTTTTATTAATATAAATTATAAAGAGAATCTTCAAATAAAGATAATTGTTTTGCGAATAAACCACTTAGATGCCACACCCATCACATAAATGTGAAAACTTACGTCACATTTTGGCTTAAAAATGTCATTTTTTAACATTTCTATCCCGTAATAAAAAACCCAGCCGAAGCTGGGTTTTTTAGTTTCAAGGAACCGTTTAAATGATTAACTCATTTTCACTTTATCAAAGCTCAATTGACCATCATGTGCAGTAATCATAATATTGTCTCCAGCCACATAGTAACCAGATAATATTTTTTGAGCTAAGTTGTTTTCAACCTGTTGTTGGATGGCACGTTTCAATGGGCGTGCACCGTATACAGGGTCAAAACCAGCGTCAATCAATAAGTCAAAGGCTTGATCATCCACCGTTAAGCGCATATCTTTTTCAACCAAACGATCACGTAAACGATCCAATTGAATATCCGCAATACCACGAATTTGCGCTTTTTTGAGTGAATGGAAGACTACTAACTCATCGATACGGTTGATAAACTCTGGACGGAAATGTTGCGTCACGGCATTCATCACCACTGCTCGTACTTCTTCATCCAAAGGATTATCACCCAACTCACGCACATCACTCGAACCTAAGTTCGATGTCATGACGATCACGGTATTTTTAAAGTCAACCACGCGACCTTGTGAATCCGTTAGACGACCATCATCCAACACTTGGAGCAAGATGTTAAACACATCAGGATGTGCTTTTTCCACTTCATCGAACAGCACGACACTATAGGGTTTACGACGTACAGCTTCGGTTAACACACCACCTTCTTCGTAGCCAACATAACCAGGAGGTGCACCCACCAAACGGCTGACAGAGTGTTTTTCCATAAACTCGGACATGTCGATACGAATCATGGCATCGTCACTATCAAACAAGAAGTTTGCCAGTGCTTTGGTCAACTCAGTTTTACCAACACCCGTTGGACCCAAGAATAAGAACGAGCCGCTTGGTCGGTTCGGGTCAGACAAGCCCGCACGCGAACGACGAACCGCATTGGATACTGCAACCACAGCATCATCCTGCCCAACGACACGGTTATGTAAGAACTCTTCCATATGGAGAAGTTTCTCACGTTCACCTTGCATCATTTTAGCCACTGGAATGCCCGTAGCAGCACTAACGACTTCTGCAATTTCATTGTCAGTGACTTTGTTGCGCAGTAGTTTTGGCTCTTCTTTTTCCTCAACGACTTCTTCTTCATTGAGACGTTTTTCCAGCTCTGGAATCACACCATACTGAAGACGCGACATTTCACCCAAGTCGTTTTCACGCTGCGCTTTTTGCAGCGCAATACGAGCCTGATCCAATTCGGCTTGAACTTGTTTGGTGCCTTCGACTAAGGTTTTTTCAGCTTTCCAAACTTCTTCTAAATCATTGTATTCGTGTTGAACTTCGCTAATTTGCTTTTCAAGATGAGCGACTTCAGCACGACTACCTGCATCTTCATCTTTTTTCACTGCTTCAAGTTGCAGTTTCAATTGAATCAAACGACGTTCAAGTTTATCCAAAGCTTCTGGCTTAGAGTCCAGCTCCATTTTGATACGAGAAGCCGCTTCATCAATCAAATCAATCGCTTTATCAGGCAATTGACGGTCGGTGATATAACGATGTGACATTTTCGCTGCTGCAATGATGGCAGAGTCTAAAATTTTCACACCATGGTGCACTTCATAGCGCTCTTTCAACCCACGTAAAATCGCAATGGTGTCTTCCACACTTGGCTCATCGACCAACACTTTTTGGAACCGACGCTCTAGCGCAGCATCTTTCTCAATGAATTGGCGATATTCATCTAATGTGGTCGCGCCAACACAGCGTAGCTCACCACGTGCCAGAGCAGGTTTTAGCATATTGCCTGCATCCATCGCACCATCGCCTTTACCTGCGCCTACCAGCGTATGTAATTCGTCGATGAACAAAATGACTTCACCATCCTGTTTAGACAAATCTTTCAGCACTGCTTTTAAGCGCTCTTCAAACTCGCCGCGGTATTTAGCACCCGCAAGCAAAGAACCCAAATCTAAAGATAAAACACGTTTACCTTGTAAGCTTTCAGGCACCTCACGATTAATAATCCGCTGTGCCAAGCCTTCAACAATGGCTGTTTTACCCACCCCTGGTTCACCAATCAACACTGGGTTATTTTTGGTACGACGCGACAAAACTTGAATGGTACGACGAATCTCGTCATCACGCCCAATCACAGGATCTAACTTACCTGCAAGTGCGCGTTCAGTTAAATCAATGGTGTATTTATTTAGAGAATCACGTTGATCTTCATGATTGTTGCTCATGACTTTCTCATCACCTCGAATTTTTAAAATGACTTTGCGTAAGCTTTCTGCTTGCACGCCCACACTGTTGAGTAGCGTTTTAGTTGCCCCCACTTCGGCCAAGGCTTGCATCACCCAATCGGTAGACAAAAACTCATCACCTGCTTTTTGCGCGAAGCTATCTGCCAAATTCAGCGCTTTGACTGCCTCTGAACTTAAGTTGACGTCTCCTGTAGGATTCGTCAGTGTTGGTGCATCAGCTAGCGCTTGTTTTAATTTACTTTGTAAAGCAGGTAAATTGGCACCCGCTTGTTGCAACAAACTCAGATTGGAGGTTTCATCTAACAACGTTGATAAAATATGAATACCTTCAATTGCGGTATGGTCTTTCCCCACTGCAAGTGATTGAGCATCTGAGAGAGCTTGCTGTAAGCGGTTTGTGAATTTTTCAAATCGCATTCTTGTTTTCCTCACAACAAATTTCGAACTTGATGGATATATGGGAACAATTGCTCAAAATTCAATTCAAATTTAATTAATTTTTCTACATTTTAAGTTATTTTTCATTAGCTTATCTTAATAATAAACTCATAAGACTCGGTTGTAAGATGGGTCTTCTCCGTCTTATTTTCAAGCGTCAACCTAGATTATTTATGTATTAAAAACCACAACGACCTATCAATCAGTGACAACTAAAATCATTTGATCAATTATTAATCAAACAAGCAACGCATTTTTCTATTTATTCGTGTGATGAATTCTGTCCCAGTTTACGGAATCAAAACAAAAGCGTGAAGCATGAAAAAGGCCGATCACCAGATCAGCCCCAAATGACTTAAAAGTCAGCGTTTAATTTGCTGCAATAATCTCAAAATCATGGGTGATTTCAACCCCACCATCCATCAACATTTTACTCGCAGAACAGTACTTTTCTGCCGATAATTCCACAGCTTTTGCGACTTGTTTTTCCTTCACCGCATGACCCGTAATCACGAAATGTAAGTGGATTTTTGTGAACACTGCAGGGATGCTATCTGCCCGCTCTGCCTTGAGTTCACAGCGTACATTGGTAATTTCTTGGCGTGATTTTTTAAGTATGGTTACGATGTCAAAAGAGGCGCAACCACCCAGTCCCGTCAGGATCAATTCCATTGGTCTTGGACCACGGTTTTCACCCCCATATTCTGGCGATCCATCCATGATAACACTGTGACCACTTTGAGTTTTTGCTTCGAAAGCAACATTCTCTAACCAATGAACAGTTGTTTGCATTGCAAGTACCTAAAAAAAGCTATAGATTGACGAAGTGACTGTACACTAACATAAATTGAGTTGATAAGGAATTTCAGCTCTGACTGTGTGACAAGTTCACCCTAGGTCTGTGCGATCTATATTTTATCCATTTTCGGAACCGTTAGCATGACTTCAAGCTTTTCACAATTAAGCACTGATGCGCTGTCTCCAGGTCAACTCCCCGAGTCAGTCAAAGCATTATTAAAACGCGCATATATTAATCGTTATCCTAAGCGTACCACCATCGTAGATGCAGGCTCAGAATCTAAATCTTTATATTTGATTTTAAAAGGTTCGGTCTCCATTATTCTGCGTGAAGACGATGAACGTGAAATCGTGGTCGCTTATTTAAATGCGGGTGATTTTTTTGGGGAAATGGGTCTATTCGAAGCAAACTCACAACGTACTGCAGAAGTGCGTACCCGTGATGTCTGCGAAATTGCTGAAGTGACTTATGAAAACTTCCATGAGCTCAGCAAACAATACCCTGACCTGAGCTATGCAGTATTTGCACAGCTGGTACGCCGTCTAAAAAATACCACTCGTAAAGTGACTGACCTTGCCTTTATCGATGTTTCAGGTCGTATTGCACGTTGCCTAATCGATCTATCTACGCAGCCTGAAGCGATGATTTTACCAAATGGCCGCCAAATTCGTATTACGCGTCAAGAGATTGGACGTATTGTCGGTTGTTCACGTGAAATGGTTGGTCGTGTTTTGAAAACACTCGAAGAGCAAGGCATGATCGAAACTGATGGTAAAGCCATCTTAATTTTTGATGCCTCTTTAGAAGAGTCAAAAGCGAATGCTGATGACTATGAAGACGAAGAATAAGACTTTCCTCCATAGCTGATACAGCCAAAAGCAAATTTTAGGATTTGCTTTTTTTTATGTCTTTAAATCTGCTTCTGCTTTGACAAAATCATGACAAACTTTGTAAAAATAGTGATTTAACCTACTGGGCATAACTGTGTAATCTAATTCGACCGAAAAAACGCAGTCCATAAAAGGAAATGTTGAATGCAATTTAAACCCTTAGCCGATACAGGTATTTTGGTTCCTGAAATTTGTCTCGGCACCATGACCTTTGGTGAGCAAAACACTCAAGCTGAAGCCTTTGAGCAACTGGACTATGCTTTGGCGCAAGGCATTAACTTTTGGGACACTGCGGAAATGTACCCTGTTCCTCCAAAACATGAAACCCAAGGTGCAACCGAAAGTATTATTGGCCAATGGATTGCCCAGCGCGGCGGTCGAGACAAGCTATTTTTAGCCTCTAAAATTGCGGGGCCGTCGCAAGGTGGTAGTCATATTCGTGATGGACAGACTCGTTTTAATGCAAGCGACATTTCTTCGGCTCTAGATGGCAACCTAAAGCGTTTACAGACCGATTATATCGATTTATATCAGCTACACTGGCCACAACGTCCAACCAACTTTTTCGGCAAATTAGGCTATGAAAACAGTGAAGCCCATAACACGCAAACCGTGACCTCTTTGCAAGAGACACTACAAGCATTAGAAGCAGAGATTCAAAAAGGGCGTATTCGTTATATTGGTTTATCTAATGAAACACCATGGGGCACCATGAAGTTTCTACAAATTGCAGAACAGCTCGGCTTGTCTAAATTTGTCAGTGTGCAGAACCCATATAGCCTATTGAACCGTACTTATGAAATTGGCATGTCAGAAATTGCGAAATATGAAGGCGTTGGTTTACTCGCTTACTCCCCACTCGCTTTTGGCTATCTCACAGGTAAATTCCGCAATGGTGCACGCCCAGCGAATGCTCGCGTGACGCTTTTCAGCCGCTTTAGTCGTTATAGCAACCCAGAGAGTGAATGGGCAACAGAACAGTATGCACAGCTGGCTGAACATCACGGTTTAACGCCGACGCAACTGGCTTTAGCCTTCATCAAGCAGCAGTTTTTTGTGACCAGTACGATTATTGGTGCGACCAACTTAGACCAGCTGAAAGAAAATATTCAAGCCTTTGAGATTGATTTATCAGAAGAGGTTTTACAAGGTATTCAAGCCATTCATCAGCAACAGCCGAACCCAGCACCCTAAGTCATACAATAAAGCACTGCTTTATTGTATGACTCAGACTATATCTGTACTGCTTCTATTGGGGTGATAAATGTAATGTTTGAATCACAACTTCACCTGTCACAAATAATTTATGAATTTCAAAATCATAAACTGACAGTAAAAAAGGACGTCTTAGCGTCCTTTTTTACTCAAAAATAAATTAACGTCTTTGATTATAAACCGCTTGAGCAGCGGCTAAGTTCTTACGCATTGCTTCAATACGCTGACTATTTGATGGGTGCGTCGATAGGAATGAAGAGCCGCCTGCTCCATCAAGCTTATTCATTTTTTCCCACAGGCTAATTGCGGCTTGAGGGTTATAGCCTGCTTTAGCCATCAACATTAAGCCGCCTTGGTCTGCACGACTTTCTAGGCTACGTGAGTAAGGCAAACCAATACCAATTTGACTACCTAGCTGCGCTGCTGCTGAACCCGTTTGACCTACACCTGCTGCGCTTAGACCAATTCCCAATGCCAAATCCGTTAATGCCTGCGCACCAACCTTACTCTTCGAGTGCTCTTCTAAAGCATGCACCATCTCATGTCCCATCACCGCTGCAATTTCAGCATCCGTTAGGTTCAATTTATCTACAATACCTGTATAGAACACCACCTTACCACCAGGTGCAACATAGGCATTGACCTGATTTGACTTAAGTACTGCCAACTGCCAGTCAAATTTCGTTCCAGTTTGATTCATTTGATCGGCATATGGCTTCAAGCGATTGAATACACCATAAATACGCTTATAGGTCGTAGATGAGGTATCTAAGGTCTTTGTGCTTCGTGCTTCATTCACTGTTTTGTTGAAGCCTTGGGTTGCTGCTGCATTTAATGTTGCAGTGTCCGCACCTGCCACTTCCGCAAAAGTTGCACAACCTGAAATTGTAACCACACTTGCTGCACACAAACTCATTAATATTTTATTTTTCATTATTGCTTAACTCCATCCATCTCAAAGCATTTTACATAATGTGCTGAATTATATTAAATAGATTTAAAGTGTTAAATATCATCACCGCGTTTTATCATAGCAATTATGTAAAAATATCTTCACAATTAAGTACAATAAGCCAAATTTCAGCGGTAAAGCCTTATCTACACGCCACCTTAAACCTACTTACATAAACTGAATTAAAAGCCAATAAACCAAACACAGGATATTTAAACCCAAATACAGGTGGCTTAAAGGTTCAATTTTTTCCTCAAGGGTCGCACTTTTACGCTTTGCAAACAGAAATGCATTTTGGAGCAGAATGATCGGCACCAAGATACAAGCAATAATCACAGACAATCCAATGAGCGCACTATAAATCACGTCTGGATCGGTGGTTTGCCCTTGAATAATCATCATCGCGATTGTTGGCGCACCACCCATAGCAAAAAGTAGTGAGTAAAAAATAGTTCCCGCGATATTCTTTTGCATCCTGCCTGCTCATCTGTTTATTGTGCATTTTATTCTAACAAGCACTTATACATTATGTCGTGCTTATTCATGCAACTTTAGTCGGGAAAATCATTCCAGCTCAGTAGCTTAAATCAATACCTATCAAGCTCATGTACAAATGTATCGCACAAATAAAAAACCCTGTACGAGACAGGGTTTTTTACTCAATGCTTTATCGCTTAAGCGTCAAATGGATGACGCAAAACAATCGTTTCTTCACGGTCTGGACCTGTAGAAATGATATCGATTGGGCATTCGATTAATTGTTCAATGCGTTTTACATAGTTGATCGCCGCTTGTGGCAATTGATCCATTGATTTCGCACCAAAGGTAGACTCAGACCAACCCGGCATCGTTTCGTAAATTGGTTTTAAAGTTTCAAATGCAAGCGCATCAGAAGAACCAACACAACCAGAATCAGCAGCTTCGTAACCTATGCAGATTTTCACTTCTTCTAAACCGTCAAGAACATCAAGTTTAGTTAAGCAAATACCTGAAAGTGAGTTTACGTCTACAGAACGACGAAGGATTTCAGCATCGAACCAACCACAACGACGTTGACGACCTGTAGAAGCGCCAAATTCAGAACCTACAGTCCCTAAGTGCTTACCAATAGCATCACCTACGTCATTTGCAGCGTCATAAACCAACTCAGTTGGGAACGGACCTGCACCTACACGTGTTGTATATGCTTTGGTAATACCCAATACATAGTCAAGATGTAATGGACCCAAACCAGAACCTGAGCTTACGCCACCAGCAGTTGTGTTTGAAGACGTTACATACGGATATGTACCATGATCAACATCTAGAAGTGAACCTTGAGCACCTTCAAACATGATGTTGTCACCGTTTTTACGGTAATTATGCAGCTCTGTAGTGACATCAATCACAAGTGGTGCAACCACTTCACGCCATTGATCACACAGCGCAAGTACATCTTCTAATTTAACTGCTTCTACGCCGTAGAATTGCGTTAATTGGAAGTTATGGTACTCAAGAAGTTCAGTTAACTGAGCTTTAAGATGCTCGCCACCACGAACCAAGTCTGCAACACGAATTGCACGGCGTGCAACTTTGTCTTCATACGCAGGGCCAATACCACGACCAGTGGTACCAATTTTCGCATTACCGCGCTTGATTTCACGCGCTTGGTCAAGTGCAATATGGTTTGGCAAAATCAGTGGACAGTTCGGAGAAATACGTAGACGCTCTTTAACTGGCACGCCTTCTTTTTCAAGAATGTCCATCTCTTTGATGAGCGCCTCAGGAGAAAGCACCACACCATTACCAATTAAGCACAGTACGTTTTCACGTAAAATACCAGATGGAATGAGGTGTAATACAGTTTTCTTACCACCAACGACAAGTGTATGACCTGCGTTATGTCCGCCTTGATAACGAACGACCGCAGCCGCTTGATCTGTGAGCAGGTCGACGATTTTACCTTTACCTTCGTCGCCCCATTGGGTACCGAGTACCACAACATTCTTGCCCATAATAGCCTCATTGCATCATGCTGTTAAAATTGAAGAACTTCTCAGGTTTTAGCTTACCTGAAGAAGTGATTAAATTTGTTCTACAGTCCATTGACCTGCAACATTCACCAACTGGTGCGTTGCATATGGAAGCGTAGTTAAATCATCCTGCCCCAAAAGTTGAATCACACTCATGCCTTGAGCACGTGTGTGTTCAATCGCTTGGATCAAATCTGTTTGAGTACCTTTGGGTGCAACTACAAGACTGTTTTGCTGAAAACGACCTGCACTAAGTGCATATAAGTCACAACTAAAACCTGTTGCTGGACGTGCACGTCCAAAGTGTTCACCAATCCCGTCATAACGTCCACCCTGTGCCAATGGTGCAGCACGGTTTGGTGCATAAACGGCATACATTAAGCCCGTATGGTAGTGATACGAACGTAGCTCAACCACATCAATACCCATCTGAAGATTTGGCCAACGTGCTTGAATCTCAGATTGTGTGGTTTTTAATGCATCAAAAGCGTGCTTAAATTCTGCATCGGCAATAACTTCTGCACTTAAATGCGTTTGCAAGGCATCTAAGTCACTGGCATAACGACCTAAAGTATAAAAGTCAGCACCAAAGTTTAAATCTTGGGTAAATTCTGCCAATTCTGGTAGAGCTTTACGTTGGTATAAATCAGAGAGTTGACGTTCAATCGCTTTGTTTAACCCCGCAAACCTCACCATACTACGGAATAAACCCACATGGCCTAAATCCAAATGGATACCGTCTGCAAAACCTGTTTTTTCAAGCAGGCTGATCATCACATCAATCAGTTCAACATCGGCATCGATGCTGTCTGAACCGAATAGCTCAGCACCTAACTGCAAAGGTGTACGCGTGGTATTAAAGCCTTGTGGTTTGGTATGTAGGACTGTTCCTGCATAGCAATAACGAGCAACGCCTTCAACTGGATGTACATGCGCATCAATACGAGCCACTTGTGGTGTCATATCTGCACGTACACCAAGCAAACGACCAGAAAGCTGATCAATCACTTTAAAAGTGGCTAAGTCTAAATCTTGATTCGATTCTGAAAGAGAAGATAACGATTCGATGTATTCAATGAATGGCGTGTACACCAACTGATAACCTCGAGTTGCGAGGAAATCTAATGCTTGACGACGCAAAGTTTCAATCACTTGCGCCTGTTCTGGTAGTACATCAGCTACACCATCAGGTAATAACCATGTCTCTGAAATGGGCATGTTGTAAACCTAAAATCTTGTCTGCGCGGAACGAATCCGCATAAAAAAATCGGGGCACACCCGATTTCTCTTAGTCTATCACGATACAATGTGCTGTGCATTAGACAATTTCGGAAAATTTAATTTATCGTTTCGATGTCATCGTTAACAACTTTATAAATTCTTACCGATTTTGAGCGAGTCATTCAAAACATGGCTTTAGACAATGCCCAAGTATCAGAATAAATAATATTAACTCATCCTAGTGCTCTGTACAGATTGGAAAAATTCATTTAAGACTTTGTTTTATCTTTTATTTCCAATTATACCTATGCTTGCACAAAAGACACATTATTTTATACTTCAGCTCAATTTAACAGCAACAATAAATACAACGGCGTTATACAGATAACACTTTTAATCACATATTTTTTACTTGGGGAAAATTCGATGGAAATGCACAGCAACTTATATTACAAGCATCCAGATGCTCAAATCATGTCAAAATTAGACCGATTATTTCAAGAACATCGCGGCGATGCGAGTCAATTTACAGCTTTAGTCTGTGACATTAATCCAGACCATGGCGCTGAACTGGCCGAAGATATTTTAAATACCGTCGATAATATCGAGTTTGACTTAGGTCCTGAATCGCTATACTCCCTCGCGGGTTATTCCATCGCACACTTTGTCCATGGTTCATCAGGTGATGAGTTCATGGAAGCGATTTTGTTCTTCCTGAAAGCCTTGCTTCCAGACATCCATGCGCAAGCATGGGGTTGCGGTGATGATGATCCTTGGGAGTTTTGGTTCAAATTTGAAGGTGATGAACTGGTTCGTGAAGATGATGAACCCCTAAATGATCCTGAAGAAGATGAAGAAATTAAAGCCAGTATTTATGCATGGTGGCACGCAGATCTACCTAAAGAAATTAAAGAAGGCTTTTTAAACGAAGAGTCATAACATCCTAAGCAGCATGACTAGAGTGCAAGTCTATCACTTTGAGTCATGCTGTCACATTCACGGGCGATTTTGTTATCAACTTTTGAGCTACCAAATCGGCAGTTCTGTGGTTTGTTTGATATTTTGCAAAGGAATTTCTGTTTTAATACTTTGTATATTGGGGATTTTATTCAAGCGATGGATTTGAAACTGTCGATAGGCGTCTAAGTCTGCAACCACAATACGTAAAAAGAAATCACAATCCCCTGCCATTAAATGACACTCGACCACTTCAGAAACTTCACGAATCGATTCAACAAATTGGTTCACAGTTTGCGGATCCTGACTTTTTAGCCAAATGCGTGCAAACACGGTCAAACGCAGATTCACCTTAGCAGGATCAACCAAAGCCACATAAGCCCGAATAATCCCGTCTTCTTCTAGCTGTTTTACTCGCCTTAAACACGGTGAGGCAGACAGTCCGATACGCTGAGCCAACTCATTATTTTGAAGTTTTCCATCAACTTGTAGCACTTGCAATATACGTTTATCGGTTTGATCCATAAATTTCACCTCCTAAAGCATAATTTTGCTCATATTTAACCAATTACAGCATATTATTCCAAACAAGCCCTATATTAAGCTAAATAAAGCAAAAAATATCTTCGGAAAAAGCCTAAACTTATTCACCTACTGCACCAAAACCTAGCACGCATAGGCGATTTAAAATGTTCTCCCTTAGAAATACGACTCAAGAACTCAATGACTCTACAGATTACGTCGAGTTTAAACGTGGTATTAAAACATCTATCCCCATGCTGCTGGGCATTATTCCTTTTGCTTTGGTCCTAGGAACACAAGCCACTCAAAAAGGCTTTAGCCATTTAGAAGTTCCATTATTTACTGGCCTAAACTTTGCGGGCGGTTCCGAGTTTGCCGTGCTCGAGGTCTGGACCAATCCACCAAATTTTCTCGTTTTAATTTTCATTACTTTTTTAGTCAATAGCCGTCATTTGCTCATGGGTGCAAGTCTCGTGCCCTATTTACGCCATTTGCCTAATCGACAGGTTTTCCCTGCCCTGTTTTTCATGTGTGATGAAAGTTGGGCCGCAGCTCTTGCCGATGCAGAAAAGAAGAAAAGATTTGGGCTACAACAGGCCTTTAGCATGCCCTACTACGCAGGCATCTGTTTTGCTCTGTACTTGATGTGGGTCAGTTTTACCAGCTTAGGTGCCATTCTTGGTCCTTTGCTAGGCGATGTTCACCGTTATGGATTTGATATGGCCTTTGCTGCAGTATTTTTGGTTTTACTGCGTGGTATGTGGAAAGGCTTTAGCGCCGCACGCCCTTGGCTTATCAGTCTAATCAGTGCGGCCATTGCTTATTTATATTTACCGACGGGTTGGTATGTGCCTATTGGGGCAATCTGTGGCATCGCCTCTGCCTTCTTATTTATTCAGGAGGATGAGCTATGATCCACAGCACTACACTTGGCGCAATTTTATTGGTCGCAGCAACCACTTATCTGACGCGTATATTGGGCTATGTTTTGCTGAAAAATAAAGCTTTAAGCAACAAACAACGAAAGATTTTGGAAGTTGTTCCAGGCTGCGTACTTATTTCAGTAATTGCACCTTATTTTGTCAAAGACAATGTCGCAGATCTACTCGCCATTGCCATCACATTGATTGCAGCTTCACGCTTTTCACTTTTACCAACCGTTGTGATTAGTATGCTGAGCGCGGCATTATTACGTACCGTGCTCATCTAAACTGAATTTTTAGCGTTCAGGCTGTACAGCTTTAGCGAGAATATTCACCAATTCAGCGTTTTGTAACTCAACTTTTTGCAACTTAGACGTAGTCTGTTCGATCACTTCCTGTTGCACATGCATTTTTTTTGCAAGATCTTGCATAATTTCCAAGGTCTTTTTTAAATTTTCTTCAAGATGATGTACTTTTTCTTGCAGCTGATTTTGCTCTACGCTTGGATCGGTTTTATCTGCCTGATTTTTAAATTGAAACCAAATTAAAAAAATGACAGCGACCGCCAACAACAAAATAAATCCCCAAATTAAGATCAACATAAGCACCGCTCTACATTATTTTCGTTTATAAATTCATGATAACCACAAGTCTGTATTCGGTCTATGCCTATCATCTTGTTTTCAGAGTAAAAGATGCTTAAAAATAAAAACCTTTAGGTAGTTGACGCACTAAAAGATTCACACAAATCTAATAAGCGGTTTGCATAGCCCCACTCATTGTCATACCACGCAAAGACTTTAGCTTGATGCCCCACCACCATGGTTTGCGTTAAATCAACAATAAGTGAATAGGGTGAATGATTAAAATCTGAAGACACCAAAGGTTCATCCGTCACATCCATAATTTCACGGTAGTCTGACTTCGCCGCCTGAATCAGTACTTCATTGATTTTATGGTCGGTAATCGGAGTTTGTGAAATAAAAGTTAAATCAATCGCCGCCACATTAATGGTTGGCACACGAATCGAATAACCATCGATACGATCGGCCATTTTCGGCATGACTTGTTTTAAAGCACCTAAAGCAGACGATGTCGTTGGGATAATGTTTTGACCTGAAGCACGAGCACGTCTTAAATCACGATGCGCATGATCCAATACAGACTGATCGGCAGTCACTGCATGAATTTCCGTCATGAGTGCAGTATCAATCCCAAAAGCATCATCAATGATTTTAACCAAAGGCACTAAGGCCTGCGTAGTACATGACACACTGGAAATGATTTGGTCACTGACTTTGACCTCATGGTGATTCACCCCATACACAATTGCGGCATCAACCGAGTCAAAAGGTGCCGCACCGATAATGACCCGCTTTGCACCGGCACTGATATGCCCTGTTGCTGCTTCACGCGAGCGAAATAAACCTGTGCACTCTAGAACCACGTCTACATGGAGACTTGACCAAGGTAAATTCTGCGGGTTTGCCTGACACAATACTTCAACCTTGAGCTGCGATTGATCTTTAGAAAGATGTAAATAAATCCTTTCATTTTCATAACTTAAATCGACTTTTCCGGGAAAGCGCCCATGCGTGGTGTCATATTTAAATAAATGCAATAAGGTTTCTACATCTGCTACATCATTTACCGCGACGATTTCAAACTGAAAGTTCTTTGGATTTTCAAACCAAGCGCGAAGTACATTACGTCCGATTCGACCAAATCCATTTATCGCCACTCGTTGCATGACTTGCCCTTATGTATAAAATGATGAAAGATAAAGCAGGCTTATATTAATGGATTTATACAGATTTGGTTAAGCTTTCTTTTTCTATCATCCATCAGTGAAGATGATGAATATGAACCCTTAAGTGATAAATTGACCGGCCTGACCACCTCGCACTAATCAACTCATTTCCACGAAATGATATAAATATCCAACAATAACAAGCAAAATCTTAGAACTATCGAATACATAGAAATGTCATCAATTCGCCTTAAAGTGATTGGTGCAACATCCTTTTTCCGTTATAATTTGGCGTTTTAAAATTTTTAAGCCAGTATCTGAAGTCAGCGTATTTAGAATAAGACTTTCTTCAGCTACTATTAGCCAAATCGAAATTATGGAGTGACTTGGTTGTGAGTACTCGTTTTATGACATCAGCTGAAATTCGCGAAGCTTTTTTAAGCTACTTTGAATCGCAAGGGCATACACGTGTCGCGTCGAGTTCTCTAGTTCCCGCCAACGACCCTACTTTGTTGTTTACCAACGCGGGTATGAACCAATTTAAAGATTGTTTCTTAGGCCTAGAAAAACGTGATTATGTACGTGCAGTGTCTTCACAAAAATGTGTCCGCGCAGGTGGTAAACACAACGACTTAGACAATGTCGGTTATACCGCACGTCACCATACCTTCTTTGAAATGTTAGGTAACTTCTCATTTGGCGACTACTTCAAACGTGATGCGATCAAATTTGCATGGGATTTCCTCACTGGTGAAGCTTGGTTAGCACTGCCTAAAGACAAACTCTACGCAACGGTTTACCACACTGACGACGAAGCATTTGACATCTGGAACAAAGAAATTGGTTTAGATGCTAGCCGTATTATTCGTATTGGCGACAACAAAGGTGGTCAATACGCATCAGATAACTTCTGGGCAATGGGTGATACAGGTCCTTGTGGTCCATGTTCTGAAATCTTCTTTGACCATGGCGACCATATTTGGGGTGGCTTACCAGGCACACCTGAAGAAGACGGCGACCGTTTCATTGAAATTTGGAACAACGTTTTCATGCAGTTTAACCGTACTGCGGATGGCGTATTACACCCTCTTCCGGCGCCTTCTGTTGATACAGGTATGGGCTTAGAGCGTATTTCTGCTGTTTTACAACATGTTAACTCAAATTACGAAATTGACCTGTTCCAACACTTACTCAAAGCAGCCGCTGAAATTATTGGTTTAGATACCGCTGCACTTGAAGCAGAAGCTCGCGAAAAAGGTACACCAGTTCAATATCCTGCATCACTTAAAGTGGTTGCGGATCACGCACGTTCATGTTCATTCCTGATTGCTGATGGTGTAAACCCATCCAATGAAGGTCGTGGTTATGTACTACGTCGTATTATCCGTCGTGCAGTTCGTCATGGTAACAAGCTAGGTGCAACAGGTTCATTCTTCCATAAAATGTTGCAACCTTTAATTGAAGTGATGGGTCAAGCTTACCCAGAACTTGAAGCACAGAAAGTACGTATTGAAGCGCAATTGCTGAAAGAAGAAGAACAATTTGCTAAAACTCTAGAGCAAGGTTTGAAATTGCTTGAAGGTGAATTGGCTCAACTGAAAGGTTCAGTGATTCCAGGTGAAGTGGTGTTTAAACTGTATGATACTTACGGTTTCCCAACTGACCTGACTGCTGACATCGCACGTGAACGTGATTTAACCATTGATGAAGCAGGCTTTGAAGTTGAAATGGCTGCGCAACGTCAACGTGCACGTGATGCAGGTAAATTCGCGATTGACTACAACTCTGTTGTTAAAGTTGAAGGCGAAACTCAGTTTGATGGCTATGATGCAACGGTTGGCGAAGGTCAAATTATCGCAATCTACAAAGATGGAGAACAAGTTGATGAAGTGGTTGAAGGTGACGAAGCCCTCATCGTACTGAACCAAACTCCGTTCTATGCAGAAAGCGGCGGTCAAATTGGTGACACGGGTATTTTCAAAAACGACACGGGTATTTTTGAAGTCCAAGACACCAAGAAATCGGGCGGTGCTTTTGTCCACCAAGGGATTGTTACTGTAGGTAGCATTAAGGTTGCTCAAAATGTTGAAGCAACAGTCAAAGCAGACATCCGCGCTGCAACTGCACGCAACCACTCTGCAACTCACCTTTTACATGCTGCACTACGTCAAATCTTAGGTGAACACGTACAACAAAAAGGTTCATTGGTTGCCTCAGACATCTTACGTTTTGACTTTGCCAACGATCAACCTGTGTCATTTGAACAGCTTCAAGAAATTGAACGTCTTGTAAACGCTGAAGTAATTGCCAACACTGCAGTTTCTACTGAGCTTTTAGACATCGAATCTGCGAAAGCAAAAGGCGCGATGATGTTGTTCGGTGAAAAATATGGCGATGAAGTTCGTGTACTTTCAATGGGTTCAATCATTGAAGAAAAGAACTTCTCAATTGAGCTGTGTGGTGGTATTCACGTTAAACGCACGGGCGACATCGGCTTGTTCAAAATCACTTCTGAAGGTGGTGTAGCTGCAGGTGTGCGTCGTATTGAAGCGGTAACAGGTACCAAAGCCATTGAAGTTGCTCAAAAAGCTGACCGTGATATCAACACCATCAATGGTTTATTGAAAGCTCAAAAAGACCAAACTTTAGAAAAAGTTGAAGCCTTAGTCGACACAGCATCAAGCTTGCAAAAACAGATTGAGCAACTCAATCAAAAACTTGCCAGCTTCCAAGCTGCTGAACTTCTTAGCCAAGTTCAAACGCTTGCGGGTCGTCAAACGCTGATCACGACTGTTCAAAACATGGATGCGAAATCACTTCGTAACCTACATGACGGTGTGAAATCAAAATTAGAAAATGCAGTCATCGTACTTGCTGGTGTTGAAGGTGACAAAGTTAGCCTGATTGCATCTGTAGCAAAAGACTTTACTGCTTCTATTAAAGCAGGTGACATCATCAAACATCTAGCAACTGAGCTTGGTGGTAAAGGTGGTGGCAAACCTGACTTAGCACAAGGTGGCGCGCCACTAAACGAGAAGTTTGCAACAGTGATGGCAGATTTAACTGCTTGGCTTGAAGCGAAATAAAACTTCACCTTTTGTGTAACTGACCCTGAATGATGCATTCAGGGTCATGGTTTATATGGAACAACTATGGCATTAATCGTTCAAAAATATGGCGGTACCTCTATGGGTACTCCAGAGCGCATTTTAAATGTTGCTCGTCGTGTAAAGCGTTGGCATGACCACGGCCACAAGGTTGTAGTGGTTGTATCAGCAATGAGTGGCGAAACCAATCGTCTACTTGCTTTAGCGAAAGCCATTACCGAAACCCCTGACCCACGAGAATTAGACCAAATGGTTTCTACGGGTGAACAGGTAACGATTTCAATGTTAGCAATGGCGCTCAATTCTATTGGCGTTGAAGCTAAGTCACTTACGGGTCGCCAAGTCGGTATCAAAACAGACAATGCGTTTACCAAAGCACGTATCGAGTCGATTGATACTGACACCATGACTGCGCATTTAGATGCTGGTCGTGTGATCGTGGTTGCTGGTTTCCAAGGCTTCGATGCCGATGGTAACACCACCACCCTCGGCCGTGGCGGTTCAGATACTTCTGGTGTAGCACTTGCTGCAGCATTAAAAGCAGATGAATGCCAAATCTATACAGATGTAGATGGCGTTTATACGACTGACCCACGCGTTGCACCAAAAGCGAAAAAAGTAGACCGTATTTCATTTGAAGAAATGCTGGAAATGGCATCACTTGGTTCTAAAGTTCTACAAATTCGTTCGGTTGAATTTGCAGGAAAATACCAAGTGCCTTTACGCGTATTATCAAGTTTTGATAATGACGATGATGGCGCATTCGACGAAGACTTTAAAAAGAACGTCGGAACACTAATCACCACTGAGGCGGAAGACAACATGGAACAACCAATTATCTCTGGTATCGCATTTAACCGTGACGAAGCTAAACTTACGATTCTAGGTGTTCCTGATGAACCAGGTATTGCATCTAAAATTTTATCGCCTATTGGTAATGCCAACATTGAAGTGGATATGATTATCCAAAATGTTGAAGAAGATGGTACAACTGACTTCACTTTCACGGTAAACCGTGGCGAACTTGCAAAAGCAACAAAAATTCTTCAAGAAACTGCTCAAGCTATTGGTGCGCGCGAAGTTGCTACACGTGATGACATTGTTAAAGTGTCAATTGTAGGTGTTGGTATGCGTTCGCATGCAGGTGTTGCAAGTAAAATGTTTACTGCCCTAGCTGATGAAGGCATCAACATTTTGATGATCTCAACTTCAGAAATCAAAATTTCCGTGATTATTGAAGAAAACTACTTAGAACTTGCTGTACGTTCTTTACACACTGCTTTCGGTTTAGACCGTGAACATGGTGAATCAAGCGCACGTGCTTAAGCAATCTTGCGAAAAACTTGTCATTGTCTGACAGTTTTTGCAAAAGACTACAAAAATCAGGGGCCACTATAGTTTTTTCTATAGTGGCTCTGTTATATTAAGCCCGAGGCTTTCTTAAATTTAGATGAATGTTATACCTAATGTCACTAGATATCTAAAAATTCAAGTGTCATGTGGTTGTATTAAACATTTGTTTAAATTTTTTTAAATACAAAAAATTATGTATTTTACTTTAGTACAACTGCAGGTTTAGCGTTTTGCAAGGAGATAAACATGCTGATTTTGACCCGACGCGTCGGTGAAACATTAATGATTGGGGATCAAGTAAGTGTTACTGTACTTGGTGTCAAAGGCAACCAAGTTCGTATTGGTGTCAATGCTCCCAAAGAAGTATCTGTACATCGTGAAGAGATTTATCAACGCATTCAGCATGAACGTGCAATGCATGAACATCTTCAACATCTTGATCAGGACTACCAGCCTGCATTTGAAGATGAAGGTGCACAGCAGAATAATTTCAATCGTTAAGATTGAAACATTCAGATATAAAGCGGCCCGATTGGCCGCTTTAAATTTTTATACAGTCTCTTTTTGCTCAAGTGCCTCAATTACTTTCTTTACAGGCCCAAAACTACGACGATGCTCGTCAATGACCCCATGTTCAGCAATCGCCTCAAAATGCGCTTTGGTTGGATAACCTTTGTGTTTGGCAAAACCAAACTGAGGATATTTTCGATCCATCTCAATCATTTGATGGTCACGTGTCACTTTGGCCAAAATACTCGCCGCTGAGATTTCAGCATGTAAAGCATCCCCGCCCACAATTGCCTCACAGCTCATACTCAAGCCTTGTGGAATTTTATTACCATCAACCAAGACATGTTCAGGCTGTATTGCAAGCTGTTCAACCGCGCGGCGCATCGCAAGCAAAGATGCTTGTAAAATGTTGATCTCATCAATTTCAGCAGCACTCGCCTCAGCAATCGCCCATGCCAATGCTTTTTCCTGAATTTCGACAAAAAGTTTTTCACGTTTTTTTTCGGTCAGTTTTTTGGAATCATTTAACCCTTGTATCGGGTTATTCGGGTCTAATATTACCGCAGCAGCGACCACTGAACCCACCAAAGGGCCGCGCCCTGCCTCATCTGCACCTGCAATTTGCATTTTCTACTCTCATAAAAAATGGCTGATCAACAGCCATTCTAAAATTTAACAATTTATTCGGCTTAGTTTAGCATTTCAGAGGCGCATGTGGCTGTTGTTTTTGTTGCTGCTAAAGCACCATAGGTTGCCTTTGCTTTGGGATCAATTGCCGCCAAAGCCAACTGCTCTTTAGACAACACTTTGGGTGAGTTATCACCCACACAGTTACATACTTCACGTTTTTTCTTTTGTTTTTGGTCTTCTGATAACAGCTTACTGCCCATGATCCATGTCGGATTAGTTTCTATTTCATCCATACATTTTGCATGTGAGGCCATTTTAATAGCCGAGATTCCATCATCATCTGAGCTAGATAAAGGATTCGATACACAAGCGGAAAGTATAAGCGAGCCAAACAAACAGAGAATTAACTTATCATTGAACCGTACCGGGTTTGTCGGAGAGTCAATATTCTGAGAGACTACCCCGATGACAAAATTAAAATATACCCCTGAAATCAGAGAAAGAGCGGTTCAATTATTGATTGAATCTGAAAAAGATTATCCTTCTACTTGGGCTGCAATCACAGCAATTGCGCCTAAGATTGGTTGTACTCCTGAAACACTTCGTGCCTGGCATCAAAAGCATTTAGATCAGCAAAATCCTATTAAAGTACAACAGATATCTGATCAAGAAAAAATGAAGCAAATGGAACGTGAAATTAAAGAATTAAAGCGTGCCAATGAAATTCTACGTAAAGCAGCCGCTTTTTTCGCCCAGGCGGAGCTCGACCGCCCACACAAATAATGGTGGATTTCATCCATAACAATAAAGACTTATATGGTGTTGATGCGATTTGTAGAATTTTACCGATCGCACCTTCAACCTATTACCGGACTCTAGATCTCTGCGATGAGAAGCATTGCTTCGCAAGGGAACATCGAGCAAAGCGAGATTTACATGACTTGCATCATGCTGAGGAGATTAAACGAATTTGGAAGGAAAGTTCAGGTCGATATGGTGTACGTAAAGTCTGGCAAAAATTAAAACGTGAAGGCTATATTATTGCACGCTGTACTGTTGCTCGATTAATGAAAAAACTAGGTATACAAGGTGTTTGGCGAGGTAAGAACAAACAAACCACCCGTAGCCGAGATGACCAAAAACGAGCAGATGACTTGGTGAAACGGAATTTTAGAGCTGATCAGCCTAATCACTTGTGGGTTGCTGACTTTACCTATATTCAAACAAATTCAGGCTGGGTCTATACCGCCTTTATTATTGATGTGTTCTCACGAGCAATTGTTGGATGGAAAGTATCTACACGGATGAATACAGATATGGTGCTCGATGCACTTGAGCAAGCATTGCACGATCGAGGCATGCCAAAGAATGTGATTCATCATTCCGACAGAGGTGTGCAATATCTTTCCATTCGCTATACCAATCGTTTAGAAGCAGCAAATTTACGAGCATCAGTCGGTACGACTGGTGATTCATACGATAATGCTCTGGCTGAAACGGTGAATGGCTTATACAAAACAGAGGTGATTGAATATTTAAAAGCAGATTGGCAAGGTTTAGCAGATGTACAACTTGCGACACTAAACTGGGTAGATTGGTTCAATAAAAAGCGTGTACACAGTGCACTGGGTTATGTATCGCCTTTTGAGTTTGAAGCAATGTACTATGATAAGATTAACCCGTTAGGTCAGGTGGCCTAACTTAAATAAAAAAATCTCCGACAAACCCGGTACGGTTCACATTTTTCATACAGATACACCCTTTGTTGTAAAAGAAATCAGGCTTCAATTGTTATTATTCACATCAATATAAAAGATAAACACCAAAAAGTACAAAAAAACTGCAAAGAAGCGAGGCATGTCCCCCGCTTCTTTGATATATCACAACTTAATTCACCGCTTCAGCCACACATGCATTGATGGTTTTCGTCACAGCATTGCTAATAATGGTTGTACGCGCCGCAGGGTCAATGGCCGCTGTTGCCACATCGACAGCGGTAATATTTTGTGGGGCTTTCTCACTGACACAACCACAAATTTCGGTTTGAATATCGGTTTTTTGATCAGCCGTCATAAATTTGGTTGCTGTTTTCCATGCTGGCAGATTATTCAACTCAGTCGTACATTTTGCATTAATGGCAATTTTAAGCGCTGCTGTACCCAGTTGTTGTGTGGTGGTCGTCGTATTGGTCGTTGCCATATCAGTCGTTGTACAAGCCGAAAGGATCAAAGCCAAAGGAGCAAGCACTGCAATCATTTTTTTCACGGATATATCCATTTATAACAGTTAAAGTGCGCGTATTTTGCCGAATCTTTGCTATTTACGGAAACACTATTTCCATGCCATTTTAATATCTTTCGCTTATTGCACGGTTTTAGATCAGTCATGCGCCATTGGTCTGTGCAGCGTTGCAGAATATCAACGCTATGTTGCATCTACTACATTTTTGACCTATCTATAGTTCTATAAAATAGCGCAACATAAAAATGGATGTGAATCTAATGAACTCGGCAAATACCCATTACACGCGTACTGCTCAAATCCTGCATTGGCTCATGGCAATTATCTTTATTGCTGCTTGGCTGATTGGTTTTTATAGCTGAAACTTCCTCAGCTATGATGCTGATGGTAGCTTTAAAGGGGATGTCATTACCTTACATAAGAACATTGCAACCACGATTATTTTTCTGGTGGTGATTCGTATCTTTTGGCGCTATACCCACCCTGCACCCAAACTTCCAGACAGTATGTCACCGTTCATGCAAAAAATGGCACACCTCGGTCATTTGGCTTTATATTTCATTTTGTTGGCTTTGCCAATTACTGGCTGTTTATTTAGCTGGAGTGCTGGGCACCCTGCGCCTGTATTGTACCTTTTTGAAATTCCCCGTTTAGTACAAGACAACCCTGAATTACTCGCAATCGTAAAACCTTTACATATCTGGATTTCATGGGCTGCAGGATTGCTGTTAGTGGGTCATATTGTAGCAGCACTGAAACACCACTTTATTGATAAAGATAATGTGTTAAATAGCATGACCAAACAAGCAAAGTAAGACCAAGTTGAATTAGCCTAAAAGCATCAATCTGTTGCTTTTAGGACTTCATCCACCACACATCCTTTCAGCGTATTCAACACGCCCTGTTGGACCACCTGTTTTTTGACTTGTTCATCAACCACTGCACGCAACAAAGTTGTTGCTGGAATATCGTTTAACGCATTTTCACCCACGCAACCACAGATTTGCGTTTGGAGCTGATTCTTTTTCTCTTCACCAAGCAATGCTGTACTGACTTTCCACAACCTTGTCGCTTCAAGCTCTACACCGCACTGATACACCACCACAGGCTTTAGTAGTTTTTGCGTTAACCCAGTATCGGTTTTGAGTAAATAAACTGCAAAGAGCACAAAAATAACCACAAGCAATGCAATGATTTTTTTCATATCAACCTCACATAAAAAAGACAGAGCGAACTCTGTCTTTAAAAGGACATTAGATTAAGCAATAGCTGCAATTTCAGCCGCCCATTTTTGCTTCTCTTCTGCCGAAATAAATGACGCTTCAAAAGAGTTCAACGCCAATTGTTTTAGCTCAGCTGCTGTTAAGTCTAACGCATCTGTAATGGCAATAAAGTTATCATTCATATAACCACCAAAGTACGATGGATCGTCTGAATTTACTGTTACTTGCACACCTTGTTGCAACAAACGGCGGATATTGTGCTGTGCCATATCTTCAACGACACATAACTTTAAGTTACTGAGCGGACAAACTGTCAGTGGCATTTTCTCCGCGATCAAACGCTGCATTAATACAGGATCTTCTTCAGAACGCACACCGTGGTCAATACGATTCACTTTAAGCAAATCTAAAGCTTCCCACACATATTCTGCTGGACCTTCTTCACCCGCATGCGCAACCACTAAAAAGCCTGCTTCACGTGCTTTAGCAAAGACATGTTCAAACTTTGAAGGAGGATGTCCAACTTCGCTTGAGTCCAAGCCTACACCAATGATTTGATCTTTATACGGCAATGCCTGTGCTAAAGTTTCAAGGGCTGCTTCTTCACTTAAATGACGCAAGAAACACATAATCAAATGCGAACTAATGCCAAATTTTGCCTTGGCATCATCACATGCGCGTTGCAGACCATTAATCACTGTTTCAAAAGCAATACCGCGGTCAGTATGCGTTTGTGGATCAAAGAACATTTCGGTATGCACTACACGATCTTCGGCACATTTTTCAAAATACGCCCAAGCCAAGTCATAAAAGTCTTGCTCATGAATCAGTACATTTGCACCTGCATAATAAATGTCTAAAAATGATTGCAGATTGTGAAAATTATAAGCCTGTTTCACTTCTTCAACCGACTTATAAGGAATGTCTATTTGATTACGCTGTGCGATTGCAAACATGAGTTCTGGCTCAAATGTCCCTTCAATATGCACATGCAATTCAGCTTTTGGTAAAGCACGAATGAGCTCCAATTGACTCATATATTTTCCTCTTTAAAATAAAAAAGGGCGTAAACTGAGTTTACACCCTTATCACTATTTGATGAATTAGCCACCAAATAACGCGAATTTTAATGCCCAAAGCACAGCCACGATCCACACCATGTACGGTACAGTCGCCGCTTTACCGGTGAACAATTTAACCAATGCATAGCTAATAAAGCCCATCGCAATACCATCTGCAATTGAGTAGGTAAATGGCATAAATACAATGGTTAAGAACGCAGGTACAGCTTCAGTAATATCATCCCAATCAATATGGGTAATCCCCTGAATCATCAACACACCAACAAATAACAATGCTGGAGCTGTTGCAAAACCAGGTACAGATTGAGCTAGAGGTGCTAAAAACAAACATAAGATAAATAACACACCGACCACAACTGCGGTTAAACCTGTACGGCCACCAGCAGCAACGCCCGCAGACGACTCAATATATGGTGTCGTCGAAGATGTACCTAATGCTGCACCAGCAACAATTGCGGTTGAGTCTGCAAATAATGCTTTTTTCAAACGTGGAAGCTTGCCATCTTTCAGTAAGCCTGCACGATGTGACACACCCACCAATGTACCTGTTGAGTCAAATAAATCGACCAAGAAAAATACAAAGATGACACCCACCAAGCTTGCCGTAAATAGACCTTCAAAGTCCATTTGCATGAATGTTGGAGCAATTGATGGAATCTCACCAACAACACCTTTAAACTCGCTTAAGCCCATAGCTGTTGAAATTGCAGTTAAAGCCAAGATACTAATAATAATGGCACCACGCACTTTAAAGTGATGCAGTACAACCACCATCAAGAAGCCAAATAAAGCCAAAAGAACCGTCGGTTGCTTTAAGTCGCCCAATCCAACCAAAGTCGCTGGATTGTCCACAATAACGCCTGCATTTTTTAAAGCAATCAACGCAAGGAATAAACCAATTCCGCCGCCAATCGCAAGCTTAAGCGACATTGGGATTGCATTCACAATGGCTTCACGGATCTTAAACATACTGATCGCAATGAACACCAAACCTGATACAAACACTGCAGCTAAAGCAGTCTGCCAAGGCACACCCATACCCATACACACCGAATAGGTAAAGTAAGCGTTTAAGCCCATACCTGGTGCTAATGCAATTGGATAATTTGCAACAATACCCATAACCAAACAGCCAATTGCGGCTGCAAGACAAGTCGCTACAAAGACAGCACCATGATCCATCCCCGTTTCGGATAAAATCATTGGATTCACAATAATGATGTAACACATGGTTAAGAATGTGGTTACACCTGCAAGAAGCTCTGTACGAAAACTGGTTTTATTTTCACTCAGTTTGAACATACGCTCGAGCATATTTTCTGAAGATGGATTAGGAGTCGTCATGACCTAGCCCCTGTAAATAAACTTTTAAAACTGTATAACTGCCAAAAAATTTCGACACTCAGTACGATGAAAATCTGATTAAATTTCTGGAAGTTAAAGCAATGAATATGCCAAATTTCCTCAATTCAGGAAAAGTTTATTTAGCCATGAATGGTTCAAACGCAGGGTTGAACCATATATACCTAAACAAAAAAGCCGCATAAACCGTATGCAGCTTTCAACAAAAACGTCATTTTAGACTCAAAATCTAAAATTCAATATATCTTGGCGCGAATTATAACACACTGATTTTTAATTGTTTTAAATTTATTTTTAATTAAAATTCAACATGATAAGTCATTTATACATGATTTTATTCTATCTTAAGCATCAAAGTACTTTAATGGAGACCTGCTCGATTATTGCTTCAGCATCACTTTGAAGCGGGCTACTAACTTTTTCAGGCACGGCCTTTGCCTTTGAGAAAGGACTCAACTTTTGTACTCTAGGCTCAGCACTGTTCATGAGTTGATTCAACTGTTGCTGTTTTTTCGTTTCTGTATCCTGAAAAACAGCAAACCCAAGCAAACAAACTGCAGCCACAAAAATAGGGATTAGAATTTTTTTCATGACATTCACAATATCCACAACTGCTTTAGCATGATTACAAATCATAACAAATAATACAAAGGGTCACACATTTATCAGATAAAAAGCATCTTCACACTTTATAGTTTTTTCTGATTTAATTATTTCAATAACATAAGATTAAGTTAAACGAGTGAGAAAAAAATATGATCAAAGTGCTCAATTTTGTAATATTTTATATTTCAAAAAATTACAGTTGATTAACCTTTTATGAACATAATTTGGTTTAGACAAGATCTTCGCATACACGACCATGCTGCACTTTGGCATGCAAGCCAACATGGACCTATGCTGGCTTTAGTGATCCTATCCCCACAACAGTGGCTATTACATCATGACGCGGCTGTAAAAATTGATTTATATGTCAGACAATTGCACGATTTAAAACAGAGCCTTGCTCAACTGAATATTCCTTTGCTCATTCTAAATATTCCGCTGTGGCAAGACATTCCACGTCAGCTTTCATCTTTATGTCATACACTGCAAGTACAACAAATCTTTGCAAATATCGAAATGGGCGTGAATGAGCTTAAGCGCGATGCCGAAGTTCAACAATGCTTAAATCAGCAGCACATTGAATTTACGCTCTTCCAAGATCGAACCCTCTTTCCCTTAAACAGTATTCGTAACCAATCTGGTAAGCCCTATCAAGTCTTTGGCGCTTTTAAAAAAACCTGTTATGAGCGCTTAAATATTGGCTTACCGCAGTGTTACCCTCTCCCTTCTGCACAGCAACCTATACAGCTTCCTGCCGATTTAAATACAGCCATTCCACGCATTGAATCGCTGATTGATGTGAATACGAATGATTTAAATCAAATTAAAGCCTATTGGCCTGAAACGGAAATATATGCGCTTTCAGTGCTCGATGATTTTATTAATCACAAAGTTAGTGACTATCAAAAAGAGAGAGACTTTCCATTTTTAAATAGCACCAGCCAACTTTCAACTTATTTAAATCTCGGGATCGTGTCGATTCGCCAGTGTCTCAATGCCCTGTTTCGTGCTCAACACGGTCAATTTATGATTGATAACACAGGCCAGCAGATTTGGTTAGATGAATTACTTTGGCGGGAGTTTTATCAGCATATTTTATTTGATTTTCCACATGTCTCTAAACATCGGCCATTTAAAGCCAATACACAGCATATTATTTGGCGAGATTCGCCTGAAGATTTAAACGCATGGCAACAAGGTCGTACCGGTATTCCAATTGTGGATGCAGGCATGCGACAACTCCTTGAGACAGGCTGGATGCATAATCGAGTTCGTATGATTGTCGCAATGTTCTTAACTAAAAACTTGTTGATTGATTGGCGTCTGGGTGAGCAATGGTTTATGCAACATTTGGCTGATGGTGACTTAGCTGCCAATAATGGCGGATGGCAGTGGTGTGCCTCGACGGGCACCGATGCTGTACCTTACTTCCGAGTCTTTAACCCTGTGAGCCAATCTCAGAAATTTGATAGCAATGGTGATTATATTCGACAGTGGCTGCCAGAGCTTGCACATTTAGATGCCAAAAGCATTCATGAGCCTTATGCGAAGCAGCAGAATATGGATTTGGACTACCCCAAACCAATCGTCGATTTAAAATCCAGTCGTGTTCGTGCCATCGAAGCATTTAAAGGGCTTTAAATACCTAAAGCTTGGGCTAAGTTTTGCTTAGCAAGACGCTCATAGCACTTTTGGAAAAATGGTGTCTGGTACAGTGGCTGCGTTTCTAAAAAGTGCCTTAACACTTGTTGGCGCTTCTGCACATAAAGTGAAGGCTCAACCCAAGCATATTCTTGCTGAATTTGGCGTTCATATTCAGCAAAACGCATAGGATCGCTGGCTAAAATAACCAGATCAATATCCAATAGATAAGCCAAATCAGTGTCAGCGGTCGGTGCATGTGCTTTGGTTGCCAAAATCCATGCATAGATCTTTGCAATTTGCTCAGCTCCAAGCACATTTTCAAGCATCCGTTGCATATAATCGGCGCTTTGCTGCTCATTATCATGTGCTTTCGGGTTATAAATGACATCATGAAACCAAATGGCCAACTCAACAGACAAAGTATCATCCAGATAGGTTTTGATCTGATGAAAATGCTCTAAACATTCAACAATATGTTGAATGCTATGATAATGCCGCTGCACTTCACTATAGGCGCCATAAAGCAACGCATAGAAATTTTGAGTGGTATCGTCATCCAAACTCAGTTGCTTTGCGGTGAGCGCCCAATAGTCCTGAAACTGTTTTGTATACTGCACCATTGGAAGGCCCTTTCGTTATGCCGCCTGTTCATCTCGTTTAAAGACCAACTCGCCTTTTAATGAGCTGTCTGCATCAAAATAATAACCATCTGTCTGGAATGATTTTAACCCTTCAATTTGATCAATTTGGTTTTCAATCATATAACGCGCCATTAAACCACGTGCTTTTTTGGCATAGAAACTAATGACTTTATATTTGCCATTTTTCTGATCTAAAAACACAGGTTTAATAATTTCTGCTTGGATTTTGCTTTCTTTCACAGATTTATAGTACTCATCCGAAGCAATATTCAGCAAAATTTTAGAACCTGCCTGTTCTAAATCTTGGTTAATTAAATCGGTAATGTGATTGCCCCAAAACTCATACAGATTATGTCCGCGTGGGTTAGCCAGCTTGGTTCCCATTTCTAAACGATATGGCATCATCAAGTCCAATGGACGTAGCAAACCATATAGACCAGAGAGCATTCGTAAATGTTGCTGTGCATATTCAATGTTCGACTCTGACAAATGATATGCATCTAAACCGGTATAGACATCGCCTTTAAAAGCAAACATGGCTTGTCGTGCATTGGTAAAGTTGAATTCTGGCTGCCAATCGCGAAAACGATCGACGTTTAAGGTGGCAATTTTTTCACTGACGCTCATTAAGCTTGCAATTTCACTTGCTGACAGTTTGCGACTAACTTCGATCAATTCTTGGGAATGTTGCAGCAATCTGGGTTGTGTATACGCATCGGTAGGTAAAGCAGTTTGGTAATCTAAAGTTTTGGCAGGAGAAACAAGGGCAAGCATAGATAACCTGATTAAAAAACAATTAAACAGACTATATCAGTAGACTTATTTTATTGCCAATCTGTGTTTTTAATAAGCATAAACGGTTAAACTAGCCCATTCTCCTGTTATATGTATCGATTCTCTATGTCTGAGCAGATGTTCATTCAAGGTCCAGTTGGGCAAATTGAAGTTTTTGTAGATTATCCACAGGGTGAAGTGAAAGGATTCGCGGTAGTTACTCACCCCCATCCACTCCAAGGTGGTACGCCTCAACACAAGGTTCCAGCATTGCTTGCGCAAATGTTCTTAGAACGCGGTTGCATTGTGTACCGTCCAAGTTTCCGTGGCTCAGGTCAAAGTGTTGGTCTACACGACGAAGGTCATGGCGAAACTGATGATGTTCTTGAAGTGATTAAGCATGCTCGTGCAGCACATACAACTTTACCCTTCTATGCAGGTGGTTTTAGTTTCGGTGCGCATGTCATGGCAAAATGCTATGATGCTTTACAAGAAGAAATTCGACCAAAACAAACCATTTTATGTGGTCTACCAACGGCAACGGTCGCAGGTGTACGCCACTATGTAACACCACAACTGAAAGGTGACATCTTATTCATCCATGGCGAAGCCGATGAAGTGACCTTACTGTCTGACATGATTACGTGGGCTAAACCGCAGCGCCATTTAGTGACTGTATTACCTGGTGCAAACCATTTCTTTACCGGTTACTTAAAACAGTTACGTATTGCGATTACACGTTTCCTGTGGATTTAACACATCACTCAGTTCAGGAAAGAAATGGCTGTCTAACATTAGCCCCTTTCTTTCTTGAACTTTTTATTTTTAATCTAGACGTATCTCTTTTTCTATTCCAACGCTTAATAAGCCATTTCCAGCAGCTTGATTAGTCTTCCCTTATATCTCTTGTCAAAATAGTTTTAAGCTTCCTTTTGAGCGCTAAACTCAACCAGCACGATCTCCATCAAATACCTGTTTTAAAAATCAGTGAGGGTTGAATCCTGCTAATGGTACTTTATGCAACAATCCACGCTTGAACTTGATATATTCTGCACATCATTATTAAAATAATAAGTTATACAATCAACATCTTAGCTCGAGAGAGCTATTCATTTAAATAATTTTTAAAATATTCAGGGATTTTATGAAAACAATTCTCGGGCAGTTTTAGTCACTATAGCCACCACATCAGCCTGTGCTCAAGACATTATAGGAACTTGGCGTTATATCGATGATAAAACTGGAGAACCCAAAGGTCTGGTGAAAATTGAAAAGCAAGCCAACGGGACTTATGCTGGAACTGCACTGAAAGCAACACCTCGTCCAGGTTATACAGCAAAAGAGTTTTGCACCAACTGCCCTGCACCCTACACCGATAAGCCTATTATTGGTATGCAAGTGATTACCGGTTTAAAGACTGAAAATAATATTAATTATACTCATGGTAAAATCATTGACCCCGTTTCAGGCAAGCTGTATAGCCTAAAAGGTAAAATTAGCCCAAATGGGAAAAAGCTATTCTTAAGAGGTTATTTAGGTGTTTCTGCTGTGGGACGTAGCCAAACTTGGTTACGTGTGGAATAAGTCTTATAGCACATCCAGTTATAAGCGCGTTGACCCATCAAAATATTAAACGTGTTCTGTTCTAAAAAATGCTGAATTAGGAAAAACCAATTCAGCATTTTTTATCTATTCAATTAGCCTTTCCACTCAAACTCAGTAAAACTTTTATCTGTTTTTAGTGTAGTTTCAACCGCTTGTGCAAGTTGGTTCAATAAGCTTCGTTCAGCAATTCGGTCTAACCAGTCTTGCTCTTCATCTGGATAAGAGGCAATTTCGCACACCAGATTTCCTTCACCGTCATGACCTTGGCACGTAATAGACAGTGGCAAAGTATGATTATCGACACTCACAGCCACCTGATCACCACTTTGTGGCAAAGTTTCAAAACCAAATTGACCTAACTTTTGAACCAGTAGGTCTTGTACCTGCTTCTGTACCACACCGCTTTCATTTACATCCTGCTGCTGTCCATGCTGTGCTGTAAATTGTAATTTTCTCATTGATCATCCCAAAGGCTTTTTTGTTATATGGGTTTAGCATAATGGCTTAACACAAAACAGCCAAGCAAAAGCTTGGCTGTTCTCACACAAAATATCTAAGCTTTAGTCTTATTCAGTGACTTGAATCGCTAAACCAGCTTGATTGCTTAATTGCGTAAAGGTCGGGAAACTGGTTGCAACCGTTTCAGTACCAATGATTTTAATTTCACCAGAGGTGCGTAAGCCGGCCATTGAGAAACTCATTGCAATACGGTGATCATGATGTGATTCAATTTCGCCACCAGTGAAAATCGCACCCCACTCGCCCGAATGACCTTTACCTTCGATGATGATGCCATCGTCAGTCGGTGTACAATCGATACCCATGGTTTTTAAACCATCTGCCATCACTTGAATACGGTCTGACTCTTTTACTCTCAGTTCAGCAGCACCCGTTAATACGGTTTGCCCTTCTGCACAGGCAGCCGCAATAAATAATGCAGGAAATTCATCAATCGCCAATGGCACTTGATCTTCAGGCATATGAATACCTTTGAGTGTACGTGTACCTTGAATACGAATGTCTGCAATCGGCTCTCCGCCTGCAATACGTTCATTTTCAACGGTAATGTTCGCACCCATTTGCTTCAAAATCTCGATCACACCTGTACGCGTTGGGTTAATGCCCACTGCTTCTAAAGTCACGTCTGAACCTTCAGTAATCGCAGCACCCACCATAAAGAAAGCAGCCGATGAAATATCTGATGGCACTTGAATCTCTGTACCGACTAACTTACCGCCACCTTGCAGTGAAATACGGTTGCCCTCTGTTTTCACATCATAACCAAATGCACGTAGCATACGTTCAGTATGGTCACGCGTAGGTTCTGGTTCTGTGACTGATGTTTCACCTGCTGACCACAAACCTGCCAATAAAATCCCAGATTTCACCTGCGCAGATGCCATTGGCAAGTCATAGTGAATGCCTTGTAAAGCTTGGTTTCCAGTGATCGAAACAGGAGGTGTACCACGCTCACCTGTGGTTTGAATCTGTGCACCCATTTCACGTAACGGTTTAGCAATACGTTCCATTGGACGCTTCGACAGTGATGCATCACCCGTCATGACAGAGTCAAATTTTTGTGCAGAAAGCATCCCTGAAAGCAGACGCATTGAAGTCCCTGAGTTACCCATGTAAAGCGCACTTGCTGGCGCTTTTAGGCCATTTACGCCCACACCATGAATCGTCACTTCACCATTTTTAGGACCTTCAATGCTCACGCCCATATCACGGAAGGCTTGTAAGGTCGCTAGCGCATCTTCTCCTTCCAAGAAACCTGTCACATGCGTCGTTCCTTCTGCAATTGCACCAAACATGATTGAACGGTGTGACACAGATTTATCACCTGGCACGCTAAACTTACCTTGGAAACTTTTTTTACCCGGTAATATGGTGAATTGCTGTGTCGTCACTTTATTGTTCTCCATGAAAGGTTTTTGAGCGAGCATATGGTTAAAATGCTGGCGTGCTGCTTGCGCATGTCCAAGCAAGCCCATTAAAGCATGTGAATCTTCATCTTCAATGAGTTTACGAATCGTTGCCAGTTGGTTTTCAAAACCATCTACGGCATTTAAAATGGCTTTTTTATTGGCAAAAAAGATGTCGTGCCACATTTGTGGGTCACTTGCCGCAATTCGAGAAAAATCGCGAAATCCCCCCGCAGCATAGCGAAAAATATCTAAATTATCTTCACGGTTTGCCAGTTGTTCAACTAAGTTAAAGGCCATCAAATGCGGAAGATGACTGGTATGCGCCAAGACTTCATCATGCTTGGCCACATCCATACAAATCACTTCTGCTTTCGCAGCTTGCCATAGTTGAATCAGTTTCTCTACAGCCCAATCAGCACTGGTCGGTAACGGTGTCAAAATCACTTTATGATTTGCAAATAAATCGACCTTACCCGCATGCACACCCGTGTGTTCTGCACCCGCAATGGGATGCCCCGGTACAAAGCCAGCAGGTAATGCTTCGCCGTACACTGCTTTGGCCGCGTCGACCACATTACCTTTGGTACTGCCCACATCGGTAATAATCGTATGTTCTTGCAAATATGGTTTGATGGTTTCCAAGACTTTTTGCGTTGCACGAACAGGCAAGGCCAAAACCACCAAGTCCGCACCTTGAACCGCCTGTACAGGATCACTATACCCCTGTTGGATTAAGCCCAAAGCTTTGGCATCCTGTAAAGTTTTTTCCGAACGTGTAGAAGCTACAATATTTTGAGTTAAACCCTCAGCCATCATCACCCGTGCAAGACTCGAACCAATCAGCCCAAGACCAATAAATGCAACTTTTTCAAACAGTGGCGCAGACATAATTTAAGCGTTCGCCTCTAAACCTAGTACGTTGGCCAAAGCCGTTAAAAATTTCGTATTTTCAGCTTCAGTTCCAATCGATACTCGTAAATGATTGGCGATGCCCACAGGACGAACAATCACCCCTTCTTTTAATAAAGCATTAAAAGTTTGTGCAGGATCGGCTTGTATATCGACCAAAATAAAGTTGGCACGAGAAGGCTCATAGTTTAGGCCTAGCGCTTTAAACCCTGTTTCAAGTTGCACCATGCCCGCTTTATTGACCACACGTGATTTCTTAATAAAATCTTCATCTTTCAGTGCAGCAACTGCTGCCACCATGGCTAAATGGTTGACGTTAAACGGCTGACGAATACGATTTAAGAAGTCTGTCACTTCTGTCGATGCTAAAGCAAAGCCAACACGTAATGCCGCTAAACCAAAGCACTTCGACATGGTACGGCTAACAATCAGGTTTGAATACTGTGCTAAAAACTTTAAGCTGTTAAAGTTTTCTGGGAAATATTCCACATAAGCTTCATCCAAAACCACGATCACATGACTCGGTACTTTTTGCATGAAGCGCTCAAACTCAGCCTCTTCAAACCAAGTTCCTGTCGGATTATTGGGATTCGCAATAAACACCAATTTGGTATTGTTTTTAATTGCTGCCGCCATCGCGTCAAGGTCATGCGAAAAACCTTGAGCAGGTACTTCAATCGCTTCGGCATTAATCGCTTGTGTGACCAAAGCATAGACTGCAAATGCGTGTTGGCTATACACCACCGAATCTTTTTCTGAAACAAATGCACGGGCAAAAATTTCAAGTAAATCGTTTGAACCATTGCCTAAAGTAATACAATCATGTGCTACACCAAACTGCGTATGCACTTGATCCTTCAAGATAAAACCACCACCGTCTGGATATCGTCCAATTTCCACCAATTCAGCAACAACTGCTTCTTTGACTTTGTCCGAACAACCCAAAGGGTTTTCGTTTGAAGCAAGCTTAACAATATCGGTCATTCCCAATTCACGCTCTAATTCGCTGATTGGCTTACCCGGTTGATATGGTTTTAACTTCGCAATACCTTCATTGGCTGGAGCAAACGACATGTGACCTTTCCATTCTTACAAGTGGTGACATGGTTGAGTTTGGAGTAAACCCAACCACCTTAGAGATTACAGTACTGCAATCGGGTATGAACCCAATACTCGAACTTCTTTCACGAGTGGACGAATCTCTTCAATAGCTGCTTTAACATTATCTTGTTCCACATGCCCTTCTAGGTCAATGAAGAAAACATAAGCCCATTTTTCAGGCAATGCAGGACGCGTTTCGATACTGGTCAAACTAATGTTGTGCTTTGCAAATGGTGCAAGGATTTCCAATAATGCACCTGCACGATCATGTGCAGAAATCAGCAATGACGTTTTATCATTACCGCTTTGCGGTATTCTTTCACGACCAATCACCAAGAAACGTGTGGTGTTCTCAGGATTATCTTCAATATTGCTGTGTAAAATTTCTAAATCATAAATACTTGCTGCAACATCAGATGCAATAGCAGCCGAATGCCATTCAGTACGAATACGACGTGCCGCCTCAGCATTCGAACTTAAAGCTACACGTTCCACACCTGGATAGTGTGCGTCTAACCATGCACGACACTGTGCCAAAGTTTGCTGATGCGCATAAATTTGTTTAATACTGTCTTTACGCGTGTTTTCAGACACAAGAAACTGGTGATGAATACGCAATTCAACTTCACCAATTACATTTAAGTGTGAGGCTTTAAAACAATCCAAAGTATGGTTGACCACACCTTCTGATGAGTTTTCTACTGGCACCAAACCATAGTGTGCACTGCCTGCTTCCACTTCACGGAACACTTCATCAATGGTCGGTAAAGGACGAACCACAGCATCATGTCCAAAGTGCTTCAACACCGCAGAGTGTGTATACGTACCGACAGGGCCTAGAAATGCAATACTTTGCGGTGCTTCTAGAGCCAAACATGCAGACATGATTTCACGGAACAAACGTGCCATGGTCACATCAGATAAAGGGCCTTCATTACGCTCCATAACATTCCGTAAAACTTGCGCTTCACGTTCTGGACGGTAAAACATTGGATTCTCTTCAGAAGCAAATTTTGCTTTTGCAACAGCTTCCGCCAGTTTCGCACGACGGTTAATAAGTTGTTGAATCTGTTGATCAACAGAGTCGATATCCTGACGGATTTGATTGAGGTCAAGAGAAGTCGTTGTGTTTTGATCGTCTTGGATCATTGTTATGTCGCCCTTCATAAACATTGTGCAAACAGTATAACAATAGTTAGCTTTGAAATCTTGCGCAATAAGACTTTGTATGTTTCAGTGCTAAAAACAGACAGTTGATTTAATCATCAAGTTTATCAATAAACTGCCCCAATAATAGACATCAATAAAACCACTGAGTCCTGCCTATTTTCTTCTTACTGTTATGCATAGAATAGCACTCAAGCAAAACACTAAGACGATGGCATTTGGGTCTTAACTCAACGCTTTTAAAGCTGTGTCTAGGTTTTGAAAAATTTTGCTACACCTTCACAAAAATCACCATTCATCCGTATTTCAGTGCGTTAGAATATCTTTTAAAATATGCTTTACTTAAGTTGACGTATTCATAACAAAGAGAGTATGCAGCAGTAGCGATTGCTCTATAGTCTCAATAAAACAAAACAATAATGAACTGTAGGTACTGTCATGCACAAAAAAATTGCAGTCTTGGTCACCTATGACTTTGAGGATGCCGAATATGCTGAACCCGTAGAAGCATTTCGAGCAGCTCGGCATAGTATTATTAACCTTGAAAGTCAGGCTGGCAAAATCATTTATGGCAAAAAGCGTAAAGCTTTTGTCACCATTGACCAAAGTATCGATGATGCCTCTGTGCATGACTTCGATGCCTTACTCATCCCAGGTGGGTTTTCGCCAGACAACCTGTGCCAAGATGAACGCTATGTCATATTTGTCAGGCACTTTGCAAACACGCAAAAACCTATTTTATGCAGTGCAGACGCTCCGCAAATTTTAATGCATGCTGGAGTTGTGAAAGGTAGACGCATGACGTGTATCCATCACCTTCATCAAGACTTAAAAGATGCAGGTGCCGTGCTGTATGACACAGGTGTTATGAATGACAATAATTTATACATTTCATCGCAAACCCAATATGACCTACCCGCCTTTATACAAGAAAGTTTATTGGTACTGAACCGATAAAAAAGAGCCTACTTGAGGCTCTTTTTAGACACATGTTTATATCAACACCTAAGGCTTAGCGCCCAAGCAAACTACGTGCGACAATTTCTTTCATAATTTCATTGGTCCCACCGTAGATGCGTTGAATACGCGCATCGACAAAGAAACGTGAAATTGGATATTCACTCATATAGCCATAGCCACCAAAGAGCTGCAATAAATTATCTGCCACCTTCATTTGCATATCTGTTGAAAAGCATTTCAGCGCAGCTGCGGTTTCGACATCCAGCTTACCTTGCATATAAAGCTCAACGTTTTGATTGTAAAAAGCAGCTGTGGCTTGTTCATCAATCTTGGCTTGAGCCAAAACAAAACGTGTATTTTGGAACTGCGAAATATGTTGACCAAAGGCTTGACGCTCTTTGACGTATTGGATAGTGACATCAATCGAACCACGAATTGCCCCTATAGCCGTTGCTGCAATTGCTGTACGCTCTCGTGGTAGCTCTTGCATCAGATAAGCAAAACCTTGACCTGCTTGTCCCAACAATTGATCTTTCGGGACTTTCACATTGTCATAAAACAACTCAGAAGTGTCTTGTGAATGTAGCCCAATTTTGTCGAGGTTGGTGCCTTTTTTAAACCCATCCAAGTGGGTATCGACCAACATCAGCGAAACACCCTTTGCGCGGGCTTGCGGATCAGTTTTTACTGCCAACACCACAAGGTCGGCATGCTGCCCATTTGAAATAAAGGTTTTAGAGCCATTTAAAATATAATGCTCCCCTTGCAAAATGGCATTACTTCGCATGGCTTGTAAGTCTGAACCCGCACCCGGTTCCGTCATTCCAATCGCACCGACCACTTCACCTGACACCATTTTCGGTAACCAGTACTGCTTCTGTGCTTCCGTTCCAATGTGCAAAATATAAGGCGCAGCAATTTCAGAGTGACAAGAAATACCTGTCGATAAAGCACTAAAACCCGCACGTGCCGACTCTTCCACCAACATCAGTGAATAATGCGTTGGAACACCATAACCGCCGTATTCCTCTGGAACATCAACACATAAGAAGCCATTTTCACCCAAGGCATTCCAGACTGAGCGCGGCATTAAGCCTTCTCGTTCCCACTGTTCATAGTGTGGTGCAATGTGTTCATTCATAAAACGGCGAAAGTTATCGCGAAATAGTTCTAAGTCTGCATCGTAATTCAACATGCTTCTTCCTTGTAGTGACGTTGTTTTATTATTCAGCTCACATGCTAGCCATTTTTAAGGCAACTGTCATGAACGCATCAGGCCATTTTATATTCCAATAAAAAAGGAAGCCCTTGGGCTTCCTTTTTAAGATGAACTGAAATTATGCGTGAGCATTTTCTTCAACAGCCATTTGGCGATCTACTTCTTCTGGATTTGCAAGTGCGAAGTTTAATTTTTCTTGGTCTAACTGACCCACCCATTTCGCAACAACAATCGTTGCCAATGAGTTACCCACCAAGTTGGTTAAGGCACGTGCTTCAGACATAAAACGGTCAATACCTAAGATAAGCGCAAGACCCGCCACTGGAATATGACCAACGGCTGACAAAGTCGCTGCCATCACAATAAAGCCCGAACCTGTTACACCCGCAGCACCTTTCGATGAAATCAATAACACACCCAATAAAGTCACTTGGTGCATAAGATCCAGCTGAGTATTGGTCGCTTGTGCAATGAAAATTGCCGCCATCGTTAAATAGATTGAGGTACCGTCTAAGTTAAATGAATAACCTGTTGGAATAACCAAACCAACCACTGACTTTTCACAACCTGCAATTTCAAGCTTTTTCAGCATACGCGGTAGAACCGATTCTGAAGATGACGTACCCAGTACGATCAACAACTCTTCGCGAATCATACGAATCATTTTCAAAATACTGAAGCCACAAAGACGTGAAATAGTACCTAGAACCAAGAAAATGAAAAGTAAACAGGTAATGTAGAAGCAGATGATCAACTGAGCAAGCTGTGCCAAGCTACCAATACCATATTTACCGATGGTATATGCCATTGCACCAAAAGCACCAATTGGAGCAAGTTTCATGATCATGTTTACAATGTTAAAGAACACATGAGAAATTTGATCGATGAACTTCAGTACAGGTTTTCCTGCATCACCCAACTTATGTAATGCAAAACCAAACATCAAGGCAAAAAGTAGCACTTGCAGGATTTCACCCTCAGCAAATGCACCAACCACGGTGTTTGGAATAATATGCATAAAGAAATCGACAGTCGATTGCTGCTGACCAGATTCAACAAACTTTGAGATCCCAGAAGTATCTAGTGTTGAAGGGTCAACATTCATGCCCACACCTGGCTTCCAGATGTTAATGACCAGTAAACCGATCAATAGTGCAATAGTCGATACAATTTCAAAGTAAAGTAGCGCAACACCGCCTGTTTTACCCACAGACTTCATACTTTCCATACCCGCGATACCACTCACGACGGTACAGAAAATTACTGGCGCAATAATCATCTTGATCAGCTTAATAAAGCCTTGACCTAGAGGATAAAAAAGCTCGCCCCAGCCGGGTACATATTTTTCAACGCCATTGATAACTTGCGTACCACTAGGGAAAAAATGTCCTACTAAGATACCCGCAATAATCGCGACAATAACTTGAAAATATAGTGACTTATAGATTGGTTTCTTAGTCATAACGAATACTTCTGTAAATCAAAAGACTGAAAAAATCGGTATACCTATACTTCCTCATAGGTAGTTGGCTTTCTGATAAACACAAAAAAGCCCACAGTTTGGACCGCATCCAAACACCGGGTAAAAAAATCATGGTGTACAAACAACAGCACTGTGACAAAAATCACAGTTCATTCACATTTACTGCAATGGGAGAGACTAAAAACTAGCGAGTCACAAGTATTGGGTAAATTTTACCTAACATTCTTTAATCAAAGTAAACTGATTTCAATCATAATGTATAAAATCTAAACAATATGGCTCATACTTTAGTCTAATGGTAGAAAATTTATTTAAAATTAAAAGTGCTGTTTTTTTTGATTGTTCCACTAAAATAGCACAACACAGCCTTCACTTACTTTGGTTTTTCCATGAACAACAAAAGAAATATTTATAAAGATGCTGAGCACCCTTTTGCCCAGTTTGTTCGCATTATTGGCAAAGGAAAAAATGGTGCGCGCTCACTCAGTTGTGAAGAAGCTTACCAAGCCTTTGATATGATCTTGAAAAATCAAGTGTTAGATGTACAGCTCGGTGCATTTCTGATGCTACTACGAGTTAAGGAAGAGTCTGTAGATGAACTGGTAGGCTTTGTTCAAGCCACACGAGATCAACTGCCGTTCACGGCTTTAGAGGTCGATTTAGACTGGTCTTCTTATGCAGGCAAGCGTAAACACTATCCATGGTTTCTCTTAGCGGCACTGACTTTAGCCAAAGCAGGTTATAAGGTCGTGATGCACGGTGCATCAGGTCATACCATTAACCGTATTTATACTGAACAGGTATTGGAATATCTTGATTTTAATATTTGCCAAACTCAAGCAGATGTAGAACAGGAATTAGCGACGCGTAATTTTGCTTATCTACCGCTGCACGCCATCTCCCCGATTTTAAGTGACTTAATTTCCCTACGAAATGTTATGGGTCTTCGTTCACCCATTCATACTCTTGCGCGCTTGATCAATCCATTTAATGCCAAAGCAACCTTGCAAGCTATTTTCCACCCTGCCTATCGTGGTTCGCATCAGCAAGCAGCATTTAAACTGGGCTATAAAAATAGCGCTGTCATTAAAGGTGAAGGCGGCGAATTTGAACGTAACCCAGATGCCAAAACACTGATCTGCGGCATCAAAAATGGTGAACTCTACGAACATGAGCTACCTAAACTCACCGACAACCGAAGCCCAATTGAAGAAGAGTTAGATTTGGCTGAGTTTAAAGCAGTTTGGCTGGGTGAAAAACAACATGAATATGGTGAAATGGCAGTGACTGAAACCATTGGCATTGCGCTCTATACCATGGGAGTGTGCGATACATATAGCGATGCCATGCAACAGGCCAACCAGCTTTGGCACACTCGTTTCTAAGCAGAGGGGACGAACAAAAGCGTGAACGTTATTCGTCACGCTTTTCGATCCAATAAAAGTCAGCCCAGTAAGGATAACGCTTTCCTGAAGAATGAATATTTCTGAGAATCAACTGATCACCAATATGAATGTCGATTTTTTGAGATTCATGAGGACCAGATAAATAAACATCTTTTTGTTGTCCAATTAGGTTTGAACAATAGATTTGATGGCTTTTTATCTTTTTCGATGCTTCACCTGCATGGGTGTTATGGATCTTTATTCCAATCAATAACATCGGATAACCATCATTTTTCATTGATGTGTATTGTGTGACGGGATTTTGAAAATTTTGACTCGGTAACACAGAAACATCTAATAAACATTCAATTTTTCTTGCATCACTTGTTCGCTCAGCAAATACATTGGTCGAAATTACAGTAATGAAGAATAAACTGAGTCGAGTGAGCTTTATTATTTTTATAAGCATAATGATTGAAACAGTTTGAAGGTATTCTTGTTAGATTGAGTTGTTGAATCACCAAGCATCTATTGCTAAGCGATTCAACGCATTTTTAATCAATTAAATAAAACGAATAGGTTTAAATTCTGGTTCAGGCACATGAGAATCACACTCCTCACCTTCTTCTTTATGCCCTTTATCGATATAACCCGTACGTTCTTTTTCAGGCGTATTCTGATGCTCCCAAGCAATAACGGCTTGCATACAGGTTTGACGTTGTTCAGCAGTCAACGCAATGCCATTTGGCCATTTACCAATTTCTACAGCTGTTTTTAAACGCTCAACAATATCGGCATCTAAAATAGAAAGCATCTGTTCAATATTCATGATTTAATCCTGTTGAAAAGAGTCAAAATCTTGGTTCCACCCAAGTTTAGTTCGGCATGACATATAAAAATCATAACCCGGTGGATGTAATAAATTCAGTTTAAAGGGGTGCTTACGAATATGTAAGCTATCACCCACATTGAGCGAAACACTGTGTTGACCATCGGCACTGACCATCGGCAAGACACGGTTTTCACGAATCAGAAGCTTAATTTCACTGTGTCCACCCACCACAATCGGGCGTGAAGACAAGGTATGCGGATGCATCGGTACCAAAGCAATCGCATCCATCCCCGGATGCACGATTGGGCCACCACCTGACAACGAATAGGCTGTTGAACCCGTGGGCGTCGATACAATCAAACCATCACTGTGTTGACGGTAGACATATTGACCATCGATATTGAGTTCGAAGTCAATCATATGCACCGACTTGCCCGAGTGTAATACCACATCGTTTAGCGCAATAGCATCATAAATCGTCTCGCCCTTTGAGCGAATTTCCATTTCCAATAAGAAACGACGATCTAACTGAAACTCACCTTTTAAGACTTGATCGAGCTTAAAAATCACTTCAGTCGGCTTGATGTCGGTTAAAAAACCCAAACGCCCTCGGTTTACACCCATTACAGGGGTATTAAATTTAACCAAGGCACGTGCAGCATGCAGAAGTGAGCCATCCCCACCCACCACAATCACCAAATCGACCACTTCACCCAGAAGCGCACGACTCACCGTTTGCGTGTTTTTATAAGGAACCAGTTCAGCGGTTTGCGCATCAAAAACGGGATGTAACCCTAAGCTGAGTAGATGATCATGAATAAGACATAAGGTTTCGACAACTGAAGACTTATCTGGACGTCCAATTAAGCCTATGTTTCGAAATGTTTTATGTGAAATTTGCACCTGCAACATCGCTCCGCTACGATTCTCGCCTATCATAACATTATTTATTTAAATTGATTCAAAAACTAAAGTGACTGCTGCTACACGCGGAATTGTCTATATTTCAGTTTGTTCACAGTTTAATTATTGCAAATTAGCGAAAAGCTTCGCATGATTAGCACAATTTCTCAGGATCTTATTCGTATTTATGAAGTCAGAACGTGGCATAGGTTTAATTGCACTGATCTTTTGCATCTTAGTCATTGCAGCATTCTTGGTGTTTAGTATTTATTTAATAAGACTCGACTCCGTTGTACGTGACAAGTTTGAAGGCAAGCGCTGGGATATTCCTGCGAAGGTATTCGCACGCCCGCTCGAAGTGTATACCAATGCCCCTGTCAGTCAGGCTGACTTCACTCAAGAGTTAAAACTTTTGGGCTATAAGTCCTCGGAAAACTATACCAAATCAGGGAACTTTGTCAGTTCTGGCAATGAGCTATATGTACACACTCGTGGCTTTGACTTCGGTGATAGTGTCGAGCCTGAACAAGTGCTTAAAGTCACCTTTGCCGATGAGCAAGTGGCTGAAGTCAGTGCAACTAAACCCTCTTCTACAGGGATTGCACGTTTAGAGCCGATGCTGATTGGCGGGATTTATCCACAGCATAACGAAGACCGTGTCCTGATTAAACTCGACAAAGTCCCTAAGCCTTTAATTGAGGCTTTAATTGCAACAGAAGATCGTAATTTCTATAGTCACCACGGCGTTTCGATTCGTGGTACGGCACGTGCGATTGTGAGTAATGTCACGGGTGGAAAACGTCAAGGTGGTTCAACACTGACTCAACAGTTGGTGAAAAACTTCTACCTCACCCCTGAAAAAACCATTAAGCGTAAAGTCAATGAAGCATTTATGGCTTTATTGGTTGAGTTTCACTATGACAAAGATGAAATTTTAGAAGCCTATCTCAATGAAGTGAACCTCGGTCAAAATGGCAACTATTCTATTAATGGCTATGGTTTGGCTTCGCAGTTTTACTTCGGCATGCCTTTGCGTGAGCTAAATATTGCGCAACAAGCTTATTTGGTGGGTTTGGTACAAGGTCCAACCTTATATAACCCTTGGCGTAACCCAGAAGCTGCAAAAAAGCGTCGTAATATTGTTTTAAACAACATGTTGGTCATGGGCTATCTAACCCAAGAACAATACGAAACTGAAACAGCTCGCCCTTTAAATGTGATAGCCAAACCGACTCTCGGCCCTTCACGTTTCCCAGATTTCTTAGACATTGTACGCCGTCAGTTACGTACCGAATACCAAGAAGGTGATTTGACCAACCAAGGTCTACGCATCTTTACAACGCTCGATCCGATTGCCCAAACCAAAATTCAAGATGCGTTTAAATCGACTGTTAGTCGCTTAAGCCGTGGCTCAAGCCGTCTAAAAGAGCTGCAAGGTGCAGTATTGGTTGCACATCCTGAAAATGGTGAATTGGTCGCAGCTGTTGGTTCAACCCAAGACTTTACTGGTTTTAACCGTGCACTCGATGCCAAACGTCAAGTTGGTTCATTACTTAAACCTGTGATTTACCTCAGTGCGATTCAGTCGGGACGTTACAACTGGGCCAGCCCAATTGAAGACAGTAGCATTAGTATTCAAGCCAATGGTAAAGCATGGACACCTAAGAACTATAGTGGTGGTGAACATGGCGTTGTGCCAATGGTACAAGCACTGTCTAATTCATATAACTTATCAGCTGTTCGCCTTGGTCAAGAGTTTGGTTTATCGACGTTTAGCAATCACCTAAAACGTTTTGGTGTGACCAGTAATATTCCAACCTATCCATCCATTTTCTTGGGTGCAGTAGACATGTCTCCGATGGAAATGCTCAGCATTTATGGCAACTTTGCCACAGGCGGTTTTAAGTATCCGACTAAATCCATTCGTACTGTTGTCGATCAAAATGGTCGCTTGCTGACCCGTTATGGTTTAAATGTCCAACAAACCATTGACCCTGCTTCTGCCTATGTCCTGAACTATGGTCTACAACAAGTGATGACCTCAGGTACAGGTCGTTCAGCTTATAACACTCTACCGAACTCGCTTCAGCTTGCAGGCAAATCTGGAACCACCAATGACACCCGTGACTCATGGTTTGCAGGTTACTCGGGCAATTATGTTTCTGTGGTTTGGCTAGGTTTAGATGACAACAAACAAACTGGCTTAACAGGTTCTTCAGGTGCGTTGCCAGTGTGGACCAATGTGATGAGCCAGCTACGTCAAAAACCAGTCAACTTACGCCAACCAGATGATGTGCAATGGCATTGGATTGATCGTGGCACGGGTTATCTTGCTGCTCAAGGTTGTGAAGGTGCAATGTATATCCCCCTTTTACGGAATACCATACCACGCAAAGCAACAGCATGTGGCTTACCGCATTATCAAGTTGAACCCACTTACAATCCTGAAACAGATGGTTACCAAGCTACACCTGAACAAGGCGACAGCATAGACAACTATATTCGTGAAAGTGAATCGAACATGCAGCGTAACTTAGAAGATGAGACGCAAGTCATTTCGAGTGGTAGCTATCAACCTGAATAAATAGGACGGATTTAAATTTTGATGTGGTTTAAACGTTTAAGTATCTTAGCAACCATCGTGACTGTGGCAGGCTGTCAAAGCCTCCCACAGCCAGCTGAAAAAAAGATACCTGAAAAGCCGACACAGTCGGATAAAGAGCAGAAAACACCTTCAGGGGTAACAATTCACCCTTATGACCGCGAAGAAATTCAACGTCAGAAGATTGTGATTCCTGAGCAGAAAAGCAAACAACAGTTTGATGATGGGCGACAGCTTCCTGCTTTTAAAAGTCTGATGCAAAAAACACAAACGGCCTATCGCCAAGGCCAGTGGAGTCAAGCACAAAGCTACGCCATGCAAGCACAGCGTTTAGCGCCACAGTCGAGTGAGACCTTTTTGTATTTGGCTTTAATTGCTAATCAACAAAAACAACCTGCAAATGCGGAATCGCTTGCACATCGCGGCTTGAGTTATGCCCAAAGCAATGCCATGAAAAAGCAACTTTGGAGCGTTATCTTAAAAGCAGGTCAAATGCAGAAGAATCAGAAAACCATTCAACAAGCTCAAACAGCAATCAAAAGTCTGTCTTAAAAGCACGCTCAGTTAGATGGAACGCTGCCCTGCTATACCATAAGCGCCATAACTTTGCGCTTTGGCTAAATCGGCTAACTGTAAGCCGCCGAGAGCAAAAATTAGGATATGAATCTCTTCTGCAATCAGGCTCAACTGCTCCCAACCCAAAGTTTCACTATTTGGGTGGCTGAGTGTTTCAAGTACAGGGCTGAGTAAAAGTGCATCACAGCCAATCTCTTGCGCATGTTCAGCACTGCTATGGTCATGACAGGCCGCTATATAACGCTGCCCAACGTTCAACTCCCCTTTACTCAATTGCATGAGTTGAGATTGTTTCAGGTGTATGGCCGCAACTGCCTGCTGTTGGAGTGGATTTAAATCTTTCCATAGCTCTATATTGACAATCACCCGTGCCAATTGTTCTACACTCAGTTCTGCAATTTTTAAAATATGTTCAGGACTGGCAGGCACTCGCCAATACAGCACTTGTTGTTCAGGCAAATCCTTCAACAGATCGATTTGATCTGAAATTTTAATCACGGGTGCAGCATAGAGTCGCTTCAAAATGGCTTGATTGGCTTTTGGAAAGTTAAGATCTTGTAATTCGGCACGCTTGAACCACGCCCATGGTGAGTGAATGTCTGCCAATAGATGATTTGATACTACAGCATGAAATAAATGCAAATTGACAATCACATCATCATATTCAAACTGAATACAGTCAAAAGCATGCCAATCTTGTATATCAATTCCTACTTCTTCTAAAACTTCACGGCGACAAGCTTGCTCAGGCGTTTCACCTGCTTCCACCTTCCCTCCAGGAAATTCGTGCTTATTGCCCTGATGCTGTTCCGCCTGGCGCCAGCCCACCAACACTTTGCCTTGATGTAAAAGGATGGCTATAGCGACTTGAACCAAAGGTTTTGACATAATCAGATTCCATTTCAGATGTGTAGTGTATTGAGTGATTGCATGTAACGATATTGAAGTTTTTTATATTTTCAGCGAGAAAATGTTGACAGCCTCATTCGATAATGATTATCATTTAAATCGTTCAACATATACCACGGAGTCGCCGGAATGAACGCACCATTTAGCTTATTTACTCGTAACGAAACAGCCCATTCACTACCAATGCTACACTCAAACAACTTATTTGCCCTAGGCCGTGAAATTCGCATTATGCATGCTGGAGAAGAGTATCGTCTACGACTCACTCGCAATAATCGACTCATTCTTACCAAATAAGAACTATAAAAACCCAATAACAATAATCGTGGAAACAAGCAGTATGTCAGCGCGTACTGCTTTTTAATGTCTTTAAGTTTGATCATTTATGCTTTTTTTATCACAGATCACAATCTGCACATCTAAGGCTCAACCCTATTTAACAGCAGCTCCACTTTTAAACCGCCTAAGTCGGATGAACTAAATAACAACTGCCCTGCGTGTAAATCGACAATCTTCTGACAAATCGATAAACCCAAGCCTGAACCTTGTGTTTTTGTACCTAAAGCCCGATAAAAGCGTTCACCTAAACGCTGGATAATCGTAGCATCGACCCCATTTCCACTATTTTCAATCCTCAGTCTGAGTTGCTGTTTTTCGATCGTGAGATTGACAAAAACTTGTGCCTGCTCGGGGCTATAGCGAATGGCATTGTCGAGCAAATTGCGAAGTGCGCTAAATAAGAGCTGTTCATTGGCCAATACATAGGCTTGCTCTGCAAGCACCGCGCTAATTTTAATCTGTTTTGAGTCCGCAAAAGGCTGTAAAGTTTTAATCACGTCCAGCATTAGCAGACTGAAGTCAAACTTAGTCTTCGCTAAGCTTCCCTTTTGCTCAGGGTCTAGACGTGCCAGCAACAACAAATTATCCAACACCTGTACCCCACGACTGACATCTTGCTGGATCGGTTTGAACTCACTTTCAAGTTCAGGGAACTTGCGCTTAAGCACCTGAAGTCGCATTTGTATCGCGGAGAGTGGAGAACGTAGCTCATGTGAAGCGTCCGCGGTAAAGCGCTGCTCTGCCACTAAAGCTTGGTCTAAACGCGCCAATAAAGCATTCAGCTGAGACAGCATCGGTTGCAACTCAATCAGCTCAGGTTCTGGCATAGAAATAGGTGCTAAATCATTGACCGATTTATTTGAAATTTGCTCTGAAACTTGGTGTATCATCCGAAATTTACGTCGAATGGCAAAATGCATCAACAACCACTGTACACACCAGACTAAAAACAACACACCACTGAAAACTAGGATACTTTGCCAAAAGGCATGGAAACGTTCGGACATCGACTGGGTCACTTGAACCTGCAAACCGTGATTATCCTGTGCAGTATAAATACGCCACAGTTTATGCTCTGACCAATAAAAACCATAAGGTGCATCTGAAACCAAACTCAAATGATCAACGGTAATTTTTTCAGGCACATCTTCGGATGCAGTCAAAAGTTGCTGTGCATTATCGAGTCGATAGCGAATATCAAACTCATCACTAAGCTCTGCCAAGGCTTGACCATTGCTGACCGTTAAATCATCTGCCAGCAACATATCGGCCATTTCATCCATGATTTCATCTTGCATAGACATAGTCTGATAAACCGACACCCCCATAAACATCAGCAATGCCAAAAGCCCCGCCAGTATCGAACTGAGGAGCGAACTTTTAACGAGCTGACGCTGCAGTGAAATTGGCTGATCCATTATGTGTCCTGATTCATTCTGTAGCCCAAACCACGAATGGTTTTAATACACTGACTACCGAGTTTTTTTCGTAATTGATAAATAAAGACCTCAATTGCATTACTTTCGATTTCATCACCCCATGCATAAAGACTTTCTTCGAGTTGTTCCCGCGTAACGACATATTCGGGTTTGAGCATCAATTTATGCAAAATTTGAAACTCTTTGGCGGTTAAATTAACAGCTTGACCATTTTGAGTCACACTTTTGGCTTGCGGGTCGAGTTGAATATTGGCATAACTCAATACCTGCGAGCTGCTATGCTGTTGCTGTCGAAGTTGTAAGCGAATTCGAGCAGATAATTCCTCTAGACTAAAAGGTTTGACCAAATAATCATTGGCGCCCAAGTCTAGCCCTTCGACTCGATCTCGAATACTGTCACGCGCTGTTAAAAAAATTACAGGAGTCGATAGGTTCTTGCCACGGACTTTCAGCAAAATGTCATCACCTGTGGCATGCGGCAAACCACGATCTAAAAGCACACAGTCATACTGATGCTGTTCAATGGCTAAAATGGCATGGTCGCCCCGTTCCACCCAATCGACACTGTAGCCATCCATTTCAAGCCAAGTTTTAATACTCTCAGCTTGAGAGGCATCATCTTCTGCCAATAATATCCGCACTGCTTAACCTGCCTTATTACGATTGTTTAGATCATGCCGTGAAATGGCTCAAAATACAAAAACCACAGGGCTAAGATCCAATCGAAGCCCTGTGGTTTTTTAAGAAAGTCCAATCAAAATTGAATTGAGCTTGAACTAGCGTATTTAGAATTTCACTTGATCTACATCAATTTCAACGCGTTTTGCTGGTTTGTAATCAATATCCACTTCACCGATAATGGTTACAGGTGTTTTAGCTGAAATCGCTTTGCCACCCCATAGTTCATCATCAATGTCGACAGTAATTGAACCAGTTTGGTCACGGAATTCATACTTCTCATCCCCAATGGCTTTGACCACATAACCTTTTAACTGGACGTGACTGTCATCTTTTAATGTTAACGCATGCTTAACTGTAGTTGGTGTTGAAGCAGCAACTGCCGCTTGGTTCACTGCGGTGTTTGCTACAGCGACAGTGGTTGAGCCAATAACACCTGCAACCAATAACGCTTTCATCATCATATTCATATCCAGTACCTCTATTTAATTGTTCATCTATTTGATGAAGTCATTAAACCAAAGCTAGATGAGCTGAATCTTAAGAAAGATTCAATTAAAGCATTAAACGCTTAGTTAAGTGGGACGACACGTAACACTTCTTCTAGTGTCGTGACGCCTTCTAAAACTTTACGAGCACCCGCAATTCTTAAAGGCTCAATGCCTTCTTTTTTGGCTTGTTGACGCAGTGCAGTCAAGTCACCATTGGCACCAATCAGTTGCTTTGCCTCTAAACTCACGGGCATAAACTCATAGATGCCGACTCGTCCTTTGTAGCCCGTTTGACGACACTCTTCACATCCCACTGCGGTAAAGACTTTTTCAGGCATCTCCATAATGTAATCAAAAGTCAGATGCTCCCATTCTTGGCTATTGATTTGCTTTTCAACTTTACAATGTGGACATAAACGACGTACGAGACGCTGTGCCAACACCCCTAAAATGGTTGCCGCGGTTAAGAACGGTTGTACGCCTAAATCATGCAAACGCGTCAGACTGGAAGGTGCATCATTAGTATGCAGAGTTGAAAGCACCAAATGCCCTGTAAGTGCGGCCTGAATCGCCATATTGGCCGTATCATGGTCACGAATCTCACCGACCATAATAATGTCAGGGTCTTGACGCATCAGTGCGCGAACACCATCAGCAAACCCAAGATCAATGCCTGTATTCACCTGCATTTGGTTAAAACTCGGCTCTAACATCTCAATTGGGTCTTCAATGGTACAGACGTTCACCTGTTCCGTAGCCAATTGTTTCAAAGAAGAATAAAGCGTGGTGGTTTTACCTGAACCCGTTGGCCCTGTCACTAAAATAATGCCGTGACTATGCGAAGTCAGCGCTTGCCAATCACTGAGCAAATGCCCTTCAAAACCCAACTGCTGAAAGCTACGCACTAAAACTTCAGGGTCAAAAATACGCATCACCAACTTTTCACCAAAAGCAGTCGGTAAAGTCGAAAGACGCAGTTCTGTTTCTTGTCCTTTCGGTGTCCGTGTTTTTAACCGTCCATCTTGTGGTTTACGTTTTTCCGCCACATTCATTCGACCTAAAATTTTAATCCGCGAAATCACTGCGGTTAAAGTATTGGCAGGCATGTTATAAATCGTATGCAGCACTCCATCAATACGGAAACGAACTTTGCCGTTGTCTTTACGTGGTTCTAAGTGAATATCACTGGCACCTTGCTCAAAAGCAAACTGTAGAACCCAGTCGACTAATTTAACAATGTGTTGGTCATTGGCATCAGGGTTTTGACTATCACCCAACTGTAAAAGTGCTTCTACGCCTTTATTATCACGGTCATAACTCCCAGACTTCTGGGAGTTACTGACGGCGCGACTCACCTGATAATACTCGACCATATAGCGCTGTAATTGTTCAGGGCTGAGTAATACACGCTGGATTTTTTTCGGTGCAACATTCTGCTCCAAATTTGCAATCCAATCTTTCATATACGGCTGATCTGTTGCAATCAAAACTTGATTAGCCTGAACTTCTACTGCCAAGATTTTATTGCGGAAGGCGAATTCTTGAGACATCACCGAAGTCAAAGCTTGCACATCGGCTTTGAGTGGATCAATCACATAAAACGGTAATTGGGTCTTTTCGGCTAGCCACTGACACAGCCGATTTAATGTCAGTCTCGACTGTGGATGCAACTGATCCACCAAATTAAAATGAGCAATCCACTGTAAGGGATGCCACTTCAATTGATCGCGTTGACGGTGCGAGGTTTGTACTAGATTTTTTTCTTTTTCAGTGATTCGCCCATCTTTAAACAGTTGATCTAAGCACCAAGTGGTATCAATTTCAAAATTAAAATTCATTGTTATACGTCCCCAAACATAACCCCACTATAGCAAGATTTTCTGTATTCATTCGCACAAAGCATAAGCAAATCCTACAAATATCGAGGAGTAGCCAAGCTCATAAATATAATCACGAATTTACTCACAAATCTTGCTCTTTTAACTTGAATCCACCTTCAGCATTCGCCTATATTTTAGACAGGTCATTAAATTTTGTGAGATAGGCTTGGACTTCAGCGCAATTTCCATCAACAGCTTAGCTTTATCTGAGGTCCTCATCACCTTGGCTTCGGCATTGGGCTGTGGACTGTTGATTGGTCTAGAGCGCGAACGAAGCAAACAACGTGAAAACCAACAGAGCTTTGCAGGACTACGCTCCTTTGCCATTTGTGCCCTTCTCGGTGCCATTTGTTTTTTATTTGGTGTCAATATTGGCATTGTTGGTGCGCTGATCATCGGCGGCATAGTTATATTCTCAATGAAAAACCAAACCGAAGATTTGGGTTCAACCACTGAACTTGCCTTTGTCATGACCTATTTTATCGGGGCGATGTGCTTATGGAATACATCACTTGCTGCAGGTTTAGCCGTGCTCCTGACCATTATTTTAATGACCAAACATCCGATGCACAGCATTGCGGGGAAATGGATTACTGAGGCTGAGTTTAAAGACGGTATCTTTCTTCTAGCACTGATTCTAGTTGCCTTGCCCTTAACGCCGAATACGCCTTTATGGGGTGCTGTGCTGAATCCCTATATTATTTTAAAATTAGTCACACTCATTCTTGCTGTTCAAGCGCTTGCGCATATCGCCAAACGACTGCTGAGCACTAAAAATGCCATGATTTTATCGGCAATCGCCTCAGGTTTTGTATCCAGTACAGCGACTGTTGCCAGCTTAGGCATGGAAGTACGTGCAGGTCGAGCACTTGCCAAACCCAATGCAGGTGCAGCGCTAATGTCCTGTATTGCCACTTTGTTGCAACTACTAATTATAGTCGCAGGTGTGAGTATACTTTGGCTCAAAACTATACTGCTTCCGACTCTTGTAGCAAGTGTCCTTTTAGGGATCTGTGCTTATGCGTTGGTACGATCTGCCCCTGCACAAGAACAACATCAACCCACTGATTCACGCATGTTTAGCTTAAAAGAGGCTGGCATTATTGCCCTGACTTTGACGTTCATCCAAGCGGGTGTGTATGGACTTAACCTTTGGCTGGGAGATGCAGGTTTAATAGCAGGGACTTTGCTGGCTTCTTTATTTGAAATCCATGCAGCGATGGCAACAGTCGTGATGCAAGGAACACCGACAGACACGGCAGCAATGTCAGCATTTATCTTAGGTTTGACTGCACACGCTGTTGCTAAATCCGTTAATGCCGCCTTAACAGGTGGTAAGCAATACTTTATTGCTTTTGCCCCGATTCAGATTTTGCATATGGTGGTTTTGATTGGGCTATTGTATTGGAGCTTCTCTCTTTAAGGCTATCATTCTACGGCCGTAATATTCACTGTAGTTTCACCCACTGTAAAAGCGATATCAACAGCAGCAAATTTCATTTTATATACCCGTGCTTCATCATCCTGATACGCCGGTCTGGGATCTAAAGATAAAACGGCTTCAAGCTCTTGTACGGTCTGTAGTGAAAGTTTTTCACTCATCAAAAGCTGCTGCTTCTGTTCGATCGCCCGATCCGACCATATCACCGATTTACGTTTAGGTTCATCTTGCGCATAGCCACTTTCCACATCTATAACTGCATCTGAGTAGTGTATATAAGGTTTGATATCCACAATCGGAGTGCCATCTAGCAAATCACTTCCTGTGACATACACTCGAACCGACTTCCCCTCTTTTTTGACGCACTTGAGCCTCACCACCGATAGACCAATCGGTGAAGGACGATACATGCTGCGCGTAGCAAACACCCCTATTTTTTTATTCCCTCCTAAGCGTGGCGGACGAACTTGTGGACGAAACTGGGTTTTTTCTGGATTTTTATTGTCATGAAACTGCCACAACAACCATAAATGACTAAATGCCTCAATTCCTTCAAAGGCCAGAACATCATTATAGGGTGCTAGCATTTCAATATACGATTCCACTTGAACCAAATTAGGCTGACGAGGAATACCAAACTTTTCCTTATAAGAAGAGTGCATATAGCCAATAATCGGCAAGGTTAACTCAGTCATCATCACTTTTTCTAATAAGCTCAATTAAATATATTCAGTTTATCGAGAATGATTTTAGATTAGAATAGCAACCTGTTCTAATTTGATAATTTATTGAGACCTTTAATGGCTGCTTTCAACGTCGAAAAGATTACTCACGTCCACCATTGGAATGATACTTTATTCTCTTTTAAAACGACGCGCGACACTGCTCTACGTTTTAAAAACGGTCAATTTGTGATGATCGGTCTTGAAGTAAATGGCAAACCGTTAATGCGTGCTTATTCTATCGCTAGCGCAAACTACGAAGAAGAACTTGAGTTTTTCTCAATTAAAGTTCCTGATGGCCCTTTAACCTCTATTTTACAAAAAGTTAAAGTGGGCGACGAAATTTTGGTATCTAAAAAACCAACTGGAACTTTAGTACTTGATGACTTAAACCCAGGTAAAAACCTATACCTACTTTCTTCTGGTACAGGTCTTGCGCCGTTCTTAGCAACCATTCGTGATCCTGAAACGTACGAACGTTTTGAGAAAGTAATTGTAGTTCATGGTACACGTTTCATTTCTGAGTTGGCTTACCAAGACCTTATTTTAGACGAACTTCCGAACAATGAGTTCTTTGAAGAGCTAGGCATTAAAGACAAATTGGTTTACTACCCAACAGTTACTCGTGAAGAGTATCCAAACCAAGGTCGTGTAACAACAGTAATTGAAACTGGCGAGATTTTTGAGAAGATCGGTTTACCACGTTTTAACCCAGAAACGGACCGTGCAATGCTTTGCGGTAGCCCTGCATTCCTCGATGACGTTGCTGCACTTCTAGACCAACATGGTTTAAAAGAGTCGCCACGTATGGGTGTACTTGGTGACTACGTGATTGAACGTGCATTCGTTGAAAAATAAGATCGTATAAAGATATTAAAAAACCGAAGCTTAGGCTTCGGTTTTTATTTACTCTACGCATAGTTTTATCTAATATTAAAAAAAATAACAAATCCAGAATTCAAACCCATGACCTTTCCAGAACTCAAATTTAAAGACTATTTACATCCAAAACCCAAACCCAGCGGCCTCGATGTACAGTGCAAACTCCAGCATTTTGCCCTGATTACTTATGTCGTTGACCCAGCTCGTTTTAAAGAGATCATTCCAGCACGGTTTAAGTTAGACACGGTCCAGTACCAAGGCAAACAACATGCACTGATGTCAGTAGTGCCCTTCATCGATGTCGATTTCAGCTCTGCGGTTTACCCTTTTCCAAAATTCACTATGGGGCAAACCAATTATCGGGTCTACGTGATTGATCAGGAAACACAGGAACGTTGTGTTTGGTTTTTAGGAACAACTTTGGACTCTTGGACGCTAATCGTTCCTCGTTATGTTTGGCAATTACCGTGGCATCCAGCACAGATTGAGTTTGATTGTCAGCAAGATGTAGAGGGTCGATATACACAATATAAAATGCGTACCCAATCGGCATGGGCCACTTCAGATGTGCATTTGTCTCAGTCCGAACATGACCAATGGCTTTTTGAAGGCTTTCCCAATTTAGAAAGTTATCAGGTCTTCTTGACTCATCCTTTGGCAGGATTTTACCATCTCCGCGATGGAAAACTCGGCAGCTATCGTGTGTGGCATGGTCGCTTAAATCCGAAACCTGCAACACTGCATTACGCTCGCTTTGAACTTTTAGCAAGGCTCAATCTGGTATCCTATGACGATCAGCTCAAACCTTATAGCGTTCTGATTGAACCAATCAATGAATTCACCATTTATTTACCGCCGAGTTGTCTTAATTACTCGGGTAAATAGTGCAATAAATAATGAATACCCTACATATTTTAAGGAATATTAAGCATAATGAATAAATTTCAGCTAAGATAATGAGAGATTGGTTGTTTTTCTCCACAAATTCTCTATAATTCAACAAAACAGACAAGTCTGTCTATTTTTGCTGAAATACTGAATGACCGAAAACATTCAGAGGGTACAAAAAATATAAGAAGGCACATTAAGTTGCTCATATTCATATCATGCTTTATTGTAAAATAATGTGCGATATGGAACATAATCATTATCAGCAAAGCGCGATAACCTAACCGTTATCGCGCTTATTTATTTGCACTTGATTTATTTAAAATGTATTTAAGCCAGCAAGATAATGTGTATTGAGTTAAACTTAAAATCAAAGTTTATATATTAAGCAGCCGAGAGTTCCATTTGAATTAAAGTGTTCACACGCTTCCAATAATCTTCCAAATGCACTTGGTTCGGATCGATTTGCGCTTGTATGGTCATGCCATCCAAAATACTCGATAAAAAAGCCGCCAACTGTTCATCCTGCTTCACACCTAGACGATTCAAAGCCTGACATAGCTTGCCTTTTAACCATTCTTTATAATCAATTGCAGGCTGTAGCGAAGACGGATAAATTTTTGAAATTTCTTCAACTGCCTTTTGGAACATACAACCATTAAAATCCGCGCTATGAAACCATGCATGGTACCATTCAAAAATTGCACGAATATGGGAGAGATAATCACTGGGGTCACATGCAGCAATCGTCGCTTCAAGCGACTGCTGTAATTTTTTGTTTCTGGTCACTAAGCATTCTTCAATTAATTTAGCTTTAGATGGGAAGTGTTTGTAAAACGTCATTTTAGCAACGCCAGACTCACTAATAATTCGATCCACACCGATAGAATTATAACTATGTGAGTTAAAGAGATTAAGCGCTGTGTTAATGATGTCTTCTTTTTTTGACATTTATTTTACCTGATGCACAAAACTTTAAAATTAAGCCATTAACCCAAAAGAACAGCACATGAAAACGAAATACATCGATTGAAGACGATATTATATATCAAATTCAGATCAACACCGTTTTTTTATAAGAAACAATATCAATATTAAAATAAGCATTTGAAATATATAGTTTTTAAGATAAATAAAACACTAGAAGAATCGAGTCTTTTTCACTATGATAAAAATGATGACAATTAAAATTTACCTCGTATATGAATGTTCTCTCCTTCACCCAGTCTGAACACACCCGCTCAGAAGTTTTGCGCTTTATTGAACGATCCTTAAGCTCAACGTCATGGGCAGCCAATACTCAAGCGATCAGCCATTTAAAGCAAACGACAGCTGAACATATTTTATTTCAACATCCGATACTGACACGGCTGCATCAATGCCAACAGAGCCTTGAACAGCTGAAATTTATTCATCTGAATTATTTTACCGCCATTGTTAAAATTTTCACTGATGCTTTGAGTATGGCTATGTATCAAGCGCTGCAACTTGAGCACGACAGTAATATCGTGGAGCAAGACCGCATTGCAGCCAAAATATATGCACGCTATTTACTATCGTTGAATCTTTTAGATGAACTAGGTTTTAATACTCACCAACTTGAGAAAAGTTCACCCTCTAAATCGCATTTGGTCTATTTCCTTCAATTAATGCAGCAACTTGGGGTCAATGTCACCGATCAAAAACAGACCGAGCCTGAAGCTTTTGCAATTGCACAATTTATTCAAGAACATATTCATTCTTATGCAGACTTGCTGCTCATTTTAGCTTGCACCGAACTACAAGTGATTAAGTTTAGTGAAGCACTCAGAACTAATCTTGCAGCCTATGATCCTTCATTTACCCAAGGCTACTATGCATGTCATGGTCTTGCAGAAACATGTGATACAACCCTTGCTAACGATGACAATCATGAAGACGACATTTGGGTGCTATTCACACAATGCTATAAATCTGAACAAGCTCTGTATTTCCAGCAACTTCAAACTGAATATTTAAGTCTATGGAATAACTTTTGGAGCAAAATGAGTTTACGCACTCATTAATTCACCTCAGTAGCTAAACATCCTTGTACACTCACGTATCCAACTCTTGAATATGGAGTGAATTCACATCTTATGAATGCCAATCATTAATTTCCAGCAGTAGCATTAAATCTAGAATTAAACCGTAGAAGCACTCTCACTTTTATTGTGCAGTCGAATTTTCTAATACACTTTTTTTGCGCTCAGATAATGCTTTGCTCACCACTTGATAACCCGCAGTCATACCTAAAGTCGCCATAATGCCTGCCACGATTATGTCTGGCCACAAACTGCCTGTACCAAACACACCTATTGCAGCAAAAATAACCGCCACATTTCCAATCGCATCATTTCGGCTACAAAGCCAGACCGATTGCATATTAGAGTCACCTTCTCTAAAGGCATATAAAATGACGGCACAAACCACATTCGCGAGCAAAGCAATCACACCAATCACCCCCATGGTCATGGCTTCAGGTGGAATTCCCAAAGCATAGGCATATATCACTTTACCAATCACCACCAAGCCAAACAACGCCATTGTAATGCCTTTGAGCAGTGCCACTGTCGCCCGCCAATACAAACTCGCACCAAGTACCGCTAGGGAAATACCATAGTTGACTGCATCACCAAAGAAATCTAAAGAATCAGCCCATAAAGATGATGAATGTGCATAAGCCCCACCAATGAGCTCTACCACAAACATGGCTAAATTGATCAATAAGGCAATCCACAATGCCGTTCTAAACTTACTATTTGGCTTTTGCGGTGCGGGTGCACAACTGCAAGAAGAACATGCCATATACACAACCTCTATCCAGACCTAATCATTTTCTATTATGATTAAAAACTATGGAGTCGCTCTAGGGTCAAGCAAAATGAATCAACAAAACGCATCTCCTGTTTATTTAATGAAAGACTTAGTCCATAAAACAGGATTAAGTGCCGATACCATTCGTTTCTATGAAAAAAAGCATTTATTAGAGCCTTCTTTTCGCGGGGACAATAATTATCGCTATTATCAAGATGATGCACTTAAACGACTCATTTTTATTAAACGTTGCCGCGCGCTGGATATCTCACTCAAAGAAATTGAATACCTGATTGAACTGGAGCAAAAGCCTCAACAAGACTGTAGTGCGGTCAATCAACTGATCGATGAGCATTTGAAACAAGTCGAACAAAAAATCATTGAATTGCAAAAATTTCAGATACAACTACAACAACTTCGGCAGTCTTGCGCAACTCAATCAACCATTGATGATTGTCAAATTTTAAGACATCTTGAAGCAGGGCTAGATGTATAAAACACATCAACGCAGAATTTAGAATATGGGTATTACTCGGTTTTGCTACCTATTTACCCGAACCTTACATCGTCAATGTAGGATTTTTATTCTTATTTTCTTTAATTTTTTAATAATTTCAGAAATAAAAAATCTAGCCACACATCAAATCTAATAAAAATGATCTCTAATTATTTCGGATAAAAGGCCACAAAGAACTCCAATTTTTTGATGATTAAAACGACAAGTAAGTTTTATATAACAGATCTTTTACTTTATAAAACAAGGGAATTTAAATTCATTTTTATCCTTAGCCACATAAAATCATATATTCAAACATTTACCACTTAGCACTCAAATCGAACATTTGAATGTGTGATTTTCGCGTCTATCCCCCGCTCAAATTCCGAGTTTTTTACTAGGTTGAATCTATTTTTTAAAGCCCTACAATAAACCCATATTTTTTATATGCCTTAGTTTAATCATGAGCATTCATCACGTTACTGAACTTCTTTCTCCTGCAGGTTCGCTTAAAAATATGCGTTATGCATTTGCCTATGGTGCAGATGCGGTCTATGCCGGACAACCTCGTTACAGTTTACGTGTGCGCAATAATGAATTTGACCATGACAATCTAGCTATCGGCATTCAAGAAGCGCATGACTTAGGTAAAAAGTTTTATGTGGTCGTCAATATTCAACCACATAACTCAAAACTCAAAAACTTTATTCGTGACCTCACACCTGTGGTTGCGATGCAACCCGATGCCCTGATCATGTCAGATCCAGGGCTGATTATGATGGTACGCGAGCATTTTCCAGACATGGATGTACATCTTTCGGTTCAAGCCAATGCTGTCAACTGGGCTACTGTGAAGTTTTGGAAAAACATGGGACTGACCCGGGTCATTTTGTCTCGTGAACTATCCATTGATGAAATTGAAGAAATTAAGCAGCAAGTGCCTGACATGGAAATTGAGGTTTTTGTGCATGGCGCGCTATGCATGGCATACTCTGGACGTTGTATGCTTTCAGGCTATATGAATAAGCGTGATGCCAATCAAGGGGCATGTACCAATGCCTGCCGTTGGGAATACAAAGTACATGAGACTCATCAAGATGAAAATGGTGATGTAATCCCAGTCCAAAATCTGAATACAGACTCCAATTGCTGTTCAAACTCTGATGCTGATGAACTGCATATGCAAGCACAACATCAGTTCGATGAACCCGTATTACTACAACGTCATGAAGAAGACATGTTTGCTGCTGAAGAAGACGAACATGGTACTTACTTTATGAACTCAAAAGACTTGCGCGCGGTGCAGCATGTTGAGCGCTTGACTCAAATGGGCATCCATTCTTTAAAAATTGAAGGGCGTACCAAGTCTTATTTTTACTGTGCGCGTACCGCCCAAATTTATCGCAAAGCCATAGATGATGCGCTTGCAGGTAAACCTTTTGACCCATCACTCATGACACAACTCGAAGGTCTAGCCAACCGCGGTTATACCGAAGGTTTCTTACGTCGCCACGTACATAGCGAATATCAAAACTATGAAAATGGTTCATCCAGTTTTGACCATCAACAATACTGCGGTGAAATTTTGGAACGCAATGGCGATTATCTGAAAGTCGATGTCAAAAACCGTTTTGTAGTGGGCGATGTGCTCGAACTCATGACCACTTCAGGCAACATCACTTTTGAACTAACAGAAATCCTCGATAAAAAAGGCAATCTAATACTTGAAGCGAAAGGCTCAGGGCATGTGGTTGAAATCCCTGTTCCTGCTGATGTCGACATGCGCTATGCCCTACTCATTCGTAATTTACCGCATTCAAGTGCCGATATTTCAGCGCCTGCCTTGGCCTATGTTGCAAGCTGACTGGGGATATTGCCATGGCACTACGAATAACGGATGCATGTATTAACTGTGATATGTGTCTTCCCGAATGTCCCAATACCGCTATTTTTGAAGGTGATAAAATTTATGAAATAGATGTCAGCCGTTGCACCGAGTGTGTTGGTTTTTATGACACCCAAACCTGTGTCGATGTTTGCCCAATTGCTTGTATCGAGCCACATCCAGAACACATTGAAACACAGCAACAACTGTTAGAAAAATTTAAAGGATTGAACTTATTTAGCGTCTAACCTTGGGGAAAGTAGAAAAGAAACCGAGTACTGACCACACTCAGAGTTTCAAAACAAAAACTGGGCAAAGAATAACAATAAACAAAAACTAAATGAAAAAGCCAAAGTGACTGGGGAGCACTTTGGCTTTTTCTTTGTAGAAGATATTTGCTTTAAACGAAAAAAGGAACTGAGCTGTTAGTGACTCAGTTCCTATCAAGGGTAAAACCAAAGATCAGTGATACAACATAAAGGGGAAAAGCCAACGTATATTTTGGGAGAGCGTTGGCTTTTTCATTTTACACTTACAGCCCAGAACGAATAATGTAATCAAAAGCAGACAATGATGCTTTTGCGCCTTCACCTGTGGCAATGATAATTTGCTTGTATGGCACTGTCGTACAGTCACCTGCGGCAAATACACCTTTGACATTGGTTTCGTTGCGATCGTTAATCACAATCTCACCACGGTTTGAAAGCTCAACCGCTGTTTCTTTGAGGAAATCGGTGTTTGGCAATAAACCAATTTGCACAAAGATTCCTGCAAGCTCAACCGAATGTTCTACATCAGTTGCACGGTCTTTATATTTCAATGCTGTCACTTGTGAACCATCACCCACAACTTCAGTTGAGAGTGCATTCAGGATCACTGTGGTATTAGGCAAACTGTGCAATTTATCTTGCAACACTTGGTCAGCACGTAGTTTGGTATCAAACTCAACCAAGGTCACATGTTCAACAATCCCAGCAAGATCAATCGCCGCTTCGACACCTGAGTTCCCCCCGCCTATTACTGCTACACGTTTGCCTTTAAACAGTGGACCATCACAGTGTGGGCAGTAGGCAACACCGCGGGTACGGTATTCTGCTTCGCCCGGCACATTCATTTCTCTCCAACGTGCACCTGTTGAAAGAATCACAGTTTTAGATTCAAGCTTCGCACCATTTTCTAAAGTGACTTCAACCAAGCCATTTGCTGTCTCATCCGCACCTTTGATGTTAGAGACACGTTGTAAGTTCATGATGTCCACACCATACTCACGTACATGTGCTTCCATTTCAGCAGCAAACTTCGGCCCTTGAGTCTTTTGAATCGAGGTATAGTTTTCAATGTCCATGGTATCCATGACTTGACCACCCATACGTTCAGCCACGATCCCGGTTTTAATGCCTTTACGTGCTGCATAGATGGCAGAGGTATTTCCCGCAGGACCACCACCAATCACTAAAACATCAAAAGCATCTTTGGCATTAAGTTTTTCAGCTTCTTTAGCTGCTGAATTGGTATCCAGTTTGGCAACAATCTCTTCCAAGGTCATACGGCCTTGACCGATATGCTGGTTGTCTTGGAACACCATTGGTACAGCCATGATTTTGCGTTCTTCAACTTCGTCTTGGAAGAATGCCCCATCAATCATAGTTGCTGTCGTGCCCGGATTGTAAATGGCAATCAGGTTCAACGCTTGTACCACATCTGGACAGTTATGACAGCTTAAAGAGACAAAGACGTCAAAGTCAGACTGGATGCCTAAACCTTTGATTGAAGCTAAAACTTCATCCGATACTTTGGGTGCATAACCTGAGGTTTGTAACAATGCCAAGATCAAAGAGGTAAACTCATGCCCCATCGGTAAACCCGCAAAGAACACACGCGGCTCTTCACCGGCCTTTGCCACACCAAAGCTCGGTGCACGTGAGTTTTGACCATCAAAACGTGCAGTCACCAGTGGAGACAGTGCTGCAACCTCTTCAACCAATTCTTTGATTTTGTCTGATTTCTCAGTACCGTTCAAAGTCGCAACCAATTCAATCGGACCTTCTAGGCGTTCAAGAAGTGTTTTTAATTGAGCTGAAGTATTTTGATCTAACATTGTTAAGCTCTCCAAAGCAGTCTATAAATTTATTTGATAGAAGAATCATAGAGTAAATCTAAAAATAGATAAAACAGTTTGTTTTTATTTTAATAATCGGTTTTATAGATTTAAGGATATCCATCATTTAAAGTCACACTAAACGCAGGACTTTAAATGAAGTCAAAGCTTAGGATTCACTCTGCATCCGCTGTTCAATTCTTAAAGTTCTGGCTTTTAACTGACGTGTCAGACCAAACAACACAAGACTCAGCACTGCCATTAGTAGCATCAAGATAAGCGAGAAGAATTGCATGACCGTAGTGAACTGTGCTGCTTGCTGAACTTGTTTTTCTACACTTGCAGCCATCGGCGTGAGTGTTTTGCCATAGAGTTGATGCTGCATCGTCCATAACTGTTCAGGCTTAAACCCATATTCAATAAAATGTGAATCGGTTTTTTCTGCTTGGACCAGAGCAAGCACATGCGGAATGGCTGCATTTTTATCGACAGGTTGGTGTAACAACGCCGTTTGCGCAAGCAAATAATGTTTTACAGGCATTTGTATTCGTGACTGCTGCAAATACTGCGCTATTTCACTTTGCTGAATATTTTTATCGTAGTGTACGATTTGCTGAAAAGCCTCGCTTTCATCATCTTTTAAATCATATTGCACATAAGTCAGCCCAGACCAAAGCAGAATAAAGGCAATCAGCCATGCCACAAACTTCAGTATAAAAGATTGAAAACGTACATAGAAAAAATGAATTTTCCGTGCATAGTGCACCAGTATGAATGCCCCAATAAAAGACACCATAATCTTGAGCACAAGCCAACCAAACCACGACAGCAAATTCAGAAAATAATCTGGCTGATGTCCAAGTGATGCTAAATTTGCATCGATACTCATGGGCATATGTAGTTGCTGTATTTCTGTGCTCAGTCCAAAAAAGCTATAGACAAAATCAGGTTGTAGAAAATAGCTAATGCTGGAGGCAATAAACAGGGCTGCACTCAACATACACCATAAACTCAGTTTACGTTGACGTTGTTTGAGTGCAACCACGCCTTGTTCAATGTGCTGAGGCTGAACAACATACTCATCTAAGGAAGGCAAATACTTCTCCTCTATCGACCACGCAACTGGGCATTAAGATGGTGTCGTACGATTAGAACTTGAGTCTAAAACCAGTTGATTCAAATTGTCCTGCAAACTACGCAAACGTGTGGTTGCTTCAGCACGTTTCTGCATCCCTTCTTTTTGTATTTGAATCACATCATTTACTGTTTTAATGAGGGTGTTTTGTACATGTTCAAGCGTCTCAATATCAATCACTGAACGTTGATTGGCTTTTGCTGTATCTACTGAGTTTTGATGTAACAAATCGGCATTACGCTTCAATAAGTCATTGGTCGCATCGTCAATGGTATTGGCCAACTGCACACTATTCTTCTGCTCATTTAAAGAAATCGCCAAACTAATTTGATTTTTCCATGCAGGCAATGTGATGTTTTTAATCGCATAAAACTTATCGACCAACATCAAATTATTAGACTGGATAATACGAATCATCGGTAATGTTTGCATGGCTGATTGTTGTAAAACCTGCAAATCACTCACGCGTTTTTCCAAATTATTGGCTAAATGATTGAGGTCGTAAACTCTCTGTGTCGTGGTTTGATCTTGTGCCTGTGAAGTCAGCGTTGAGATTTCCTGCTGAATTTCATCCTGTTTCAACTGACCCGCTGCGATATACACACCGAGCTGTTTATATTCACTTTGTACACCATGAAACATCCGATCTAGTGTATCAACACGTGCTTTTAAACCAGACTGTGATTTTTCAATTTCTTTCACTAAAGTATCAATCTGCTCTTTGGTGGTATTAAAGTGCATATCAATATTATTCTTTGCCCCTTTAATTTTGCTCATCAAGCCACCGAAGAAACCTGAATTTTTCTTTTTATTTAAGATACTTGAGGTATTGAGCTGTTGTGCGACTTGTACCACCTGATTCAGCTTTTGCCCTGTTTCATCAAGATCCTTGTTTTGCACCAAATTTAACAACTCATCGGTATATCCTGAGGTTTGTGTCGCAATATTTTTACCATACTCCGCCACGGCGTTATGGTTGATTTCTGCCAACTCTTTCCGAGCTGCCAAGACCGCATTGAAGTCATCTTGTTGCAAGCCAATTTCTTGCAAATTTAACTGTTGAAACTTATGTTCAATCACTTCAGTGGTTGGCTCCACCACAAGACTGTTTTGTTCTGAGTTGGTCATAATTCACCTAATCTATTTCTTAAAGTGTTGGTTTCTGTAGTGATTTTTTTAAGGTATGAATCAATTTTTCACGGCTATTATCGAGCTTTTCTAGTTCAATTGTCGAGCTCGATTGCTGTGATTGTTTGACATGATATTGCCATGCTGGAATCAAGACCTGTTGTGCCTCTTTATATCGGTCCAACAAACTCAATGAAAGCTGCTGAGACAATTGCATTTGAGTGATCGCAATATCATTACTGCTTTGCAAAGTCTGCAAGCTGTTTATTTTCTTGGATAACCGTTCTGCAAAATTATCTAAAGGATGTGCATTCTTCACAAATTTAGGATATTCCAGTAAAAATGCTTCAGCCGCAGATATATATTTGGCCATTTGCTCACGTAAGCCTGTTAACTGCTGATAGCGCGCCTGTGACTTTTGAATTTCAATTTGTAATTTTTGGCTGAGATGATTGGCTCGATCCAACAGCTGATCCAGTTTTTTATAGTATTCAACTTGGGTTGAACCATATTCAATATCAATCCCGAGCCACTTTTGCAGCCCATTAAATTTGCGCTTCTTCAGGTATTTTTTTGAGTCAGCCAGTGACTGGATCAGTTGCTCAATGGTCTGACTCAACTGTAAAGTGAGCTGCGGGTCCACTCCATTTAACAGCACAGACTGCGCTTGAATGACACTATCTGCATAATGATTGAGACGATATTGATCGTTCAGCAACGGAACCAAATCATTATGCTGGATACTTAAAAGTTCATCTGAATTGACTGGTATATCCCTTAAAGGAACAAGAACGTCAATTTGTGCCATAGTGCTTTAACCCAATAAAGAAATTGAATAAAATCATTTTTATAGTACAGCTTTTATGTCAAATAACATGTAGATTTTTGCAAAAATGCTGTGACATCTTTTGTGCCGTAGAAATTATCATGAAGGTATATCTGTTATTAAGTACTCTATTCGTACTAGGACTCAAACCTATTGAATAGAAATAAAAGATCCAATCAATACATACTCTATTTTTATCTTCTATGGAGTTACAATCCTTTATGAAAAAAAACGCATATTTGAAGTCATAAAAAAGCCATGATCAACATGGCTTAAAAATGGGGTGTTTCGATATTATAAATAATCGCCTTCACGCTCAGGTTGATAAACCACTTTTTCAATTTTGACTTTCATCATTTGACCATCTGGCTGTGGCCATTCAATTTCTTGACCTTCAGCTAAGCCAAGAATTGCTGCACCAATTGGGGCTACAACATTGACCTGTCCCTTCTCGCCTTTAAAATCATGCGGATAAACCAAGGTAATTTCAGATGCTTCTGTAGATGGCGCAATGGTCAGTAAAACTTTTGCATTCATCGTTACCACATTGGCAGGCATATCTTGTGGAGCAACAACATCGGCGCGGGCCAATTCTTCTTCAAGCAACTGCATGGTCGGTGTAAGTTTAGGCTGATGCTCTAACATCGTTTCTAAACGATGAAGATCCTGCTCAGAAATGATAATTGCTGGGTTTGCCATGTGCTGCATTCCTATTTGAATACGATATGAATAAAATTCTTATTAAAAATAATTTATTAGCCTATAACTTCTGTTATATCAGAAATGCAGTCTAAATTACATTTCAACTGATTTTGATTTTTTAATGCTATAAAAAAAGCCCCCTTGAGGGGGCTTTCTCAAGTCAGAACTTAGTTTGCGTAAACAGGAAATTTCGCACAAACAGCTTCAACTTTCGCTTTAACAGCGTTAATCACAGCTTCATCACCTTTACTGTCTAGGATATCAGCGATCCAACCAGCAAGTTCGCGTACTTCAGCTTCGCCGAAACCACGAGTCGTCACAGCTGGTGTACCAATACGGATACCAGAAGTCACAAATGGTGAGCGCGGGTCATTTGGTACAGCATTTTTGTTCACAGTAATATGAGCTGCACCTAACCATGCATCTGCTTCTTTACCTGTTACATCTTGCTTAATAAGAGATAACAAGAACAAGTGGTTTTCTGTACCGCCAGAAACGATGTCATAACCACGAGCAATGAGAACTTCAGCCATTGCTTGAGCGTTCTTCACCACTTGTTGTTGGTAAACTTTGTATTCAGGAGCCATTGCTTCTTTAAAGCAAATCGCTTTAGCCGCTACCGCATGAACCAATGGACCACCTTGGTTGCCAGGGAATACAGCTGATTGTAATTTTTTCTCAATTTCTTCGTTTGCTTTCGCAAGGATTAAACCTGAACGTGGGCCACGAAGTGTTTTGTGTGTAGTGGTTGTTGTTACGTCAGCAATCTGAACTGGGCTTGGGTAAACACCAGCAGCAACTAGACCAGCAACGTGAGCCATATCTACAAATAGGTAAGCGCCAACTTTATCCGCGATGTCACGGAAACGCTGCCAATCTACAATTTGGCTATAAGCAGAGAAACCAGCTACGATCATACGTGGCTTGTGCTCAACTGCTAAACGCTCAACTTCTTCGTAATCAATTTCGCCAGTTTCAGGGTTTAAACCGTACTGAATTGCGTTGTATGTTTTACCAGAAAAACTTACTTTAGCACCGTGAGTCAAGTGACCACCGTGAGCCAAACTCATACCCAAAACAGTGTCGCCTGGGTTAAGAAGAGCTAAGTAAACAGCAGAGTTTGCTTGTGAACCTGCATGTGGTTGAACGTTTGCGTAATCTGCACCGAAAAGCTCTTTAGCACGGTCAATCGCTAATTGTTCAATCACGTCTACATATTCACAACCGCCGTAGTAGCGTTTGCCTGGGTAGCCTTCAGCATATTTGTTTGTAAGTTTTGAACCTTGCGCTTCCATTACTGCTGGAGAGCAATAGTTTTCAGAAGCAATCAGTTCGATGTGCGCTTCTTGGCGAGCATCTTCATTTGTGATTGCTTGCGCGATTTCTGGATCAAATTCAGCAATTGAGATATTGGCAAACATTAGCGAGGTCCTATGAAATTAGGGCTTTTAAGCCGTGCTAAGATTGGCGCGTATTGTAGCATGAAGTTTATAAAGTTCGAGAACGAACTTTACGCAGTTTTAAATAAAAAATCGCTCATGAAGCAGAACTCCATGAGCGATTTGAGTCAAAGCAAATTACTGAATTGGCATGAGAGTTTTGACATCGGTCACAAAATTATCCAAATTACGAGTATAAACAGTCGTATGATTCCATTTATCAACTGGAGCAAGTAGTCCATCATTTTTGTAAGTAATGACTGTCCCCGCTGGGGCAGTATTTACTAATAAATCCGTAACCGTTCTAGGCACAGTCTCATCAAATGATCCTTGATAAATAATGATTGGAGTACTTATCTTCTTTTTCAAAGGCTGAGAACCATTTGCCAGAAAATCTTTCACTTCCGGAATATTGGTCATAAACCCAGTTTGGGTACGTGGATATCCCTCTATTGTTCCAAAAATGTCTGCGTAATCGACCATTGGGGCACGAAAAGTACCTCCTAATAGCGTATAACATAGAGACTCAGCTTGTCTCGCAATATCATCTGTTGGAATTTCAAAGACTTCACTATAGCGTAATGCTGGGTAAGGATTTCTTAATCCTGCTGTAATTAAAGCAGTAAAAGTATCTAATGGCGCAAGAATATTAATTTTTTTCGTTAGATCCGTTTCCGTAGCAGCTTGCTGCTCACCACCTGCGAGGATTAAACTCAGGTTGGATGCTGGTGCAATGGCAATAGCGCCTTTGTAATCGAGCTGTGCTCTTGATGCATTCTCAGCAGCACCTAATGCGGCATGTCCCCCTTGAGAATGGCCAATAACAGTCCAGCGCTTCTCCGTTGTATTCCCCAAATTTTTACTCGCGGCAACAACTGCATCTGTGATCGAATAAGCCTCACTTTTCAGATTTAAAAATGGATGTAACTCACGACCTCCAGGTTCACCTAAGCCTTCATAATCTGGAGCAACCACGGCATAACCTGCTACAAGTAACTTTGCAATTAAGAATTCGTTTCCACCTAAACCTTGCTGACTCGGGGCACATTGATCAGCAACACCTGTAGTTCCATGTGCCCATGCAACGATCGGCCAACCGCCTGCTGGCATTGGCCCTTTTGGTTTAAAGACTAAAGCTGTTGCTTGCGTTTCACTTCCATTGACCCCACGCATTAAATAGGTCATCAATGTTTTAGAACTACTAACACTATCCAACACAACATTAGCATTAATATCTACATCTGTATAAGCCTCGACTCTAACCACTGGATTAACAATATTATTTTTAGGCACCCCATCATCTACGATAACAGAAGTTGAATCGCCATCCCCTCCTCCACAGGCTGTTAAAACAAGCACAGAACTACTGACGAACACGGCCAATATATGTTTTTTCATCTTAAAATTCCTTAATGACATTTTTTCTTGTTGTAACGATTCAAATCACTTGAATACATTAATGATTTACGCCTCAAAATGACGCATGGCAAGACTGGTTACGAGAATGATACAAAGTGAACATTGTCTGCAAGTGAGCACTTACCATTGTTATAAAAACTGGTAATTTGGAGTTCAAAATAAATCCTGACCCTACAACTGAATTCAGGTGCGGAACACTCTCCTAGTCGTTGTTTGAGCTGAATCCCAAAGAATTATTTTAATTTTAAGCAAAAATTTTCCTTGTAATCTGCCTAAATAAATTGACAAGTAGCTTCCGACTTTTCCCTTGCTCAATAAAGTCTGATCTCTAATCACCTAGGTTCACCAGATGATTTAAACAACATCACCTTACAAAATCATCGAATAAACCACAAATCTGGCTGTCATAGGCTGTCTTGATAGTCTTGGAAATGATAAATTTGTTCAGCTTTTAATTTTCGGATATGCACATGCAAGCCATTATTCTCGACACAGAAACCCATACCCTAAATGGTCAACCCATTGAGATTGCATATGCACCGATTGAAATTGCAAATGGCAAATTAAGCCTAGACAAAAGCCAAGTATTTGATCAGCTCTATACCGTCGATGAACCAATCTCATTCGCAGCGATGGCTGTGCATCATATTTTAGAGTCAGACCTCGTTGGGAAGCCTCACTATACGACCTTTAAACTACCTGCTGAAACACAGTACATCATTGGTCATAATATTGATTATGATATTCGGGCTATCGAAAAATGTGGTGTCGATACTTCTCATATTAAAGCGATTTGTACACTCGCCCTTGCACGTTTGGTCTGGCCTGATGCTGAAGCGCACAATATTTCGGCACTCATTTATATGATCTCCAAAGGTAGTGAAAAAGCCCGTGAGATGATTAAAAAAGCCCATCGTGCCGATATGGATATTATTTTAACGGCCAATATTTTAATGCATGTGGTTCATCAATTAAAAATAAACAGCATGGAGCAATTATTTGCTGTCTCTGAAGATGCTCGTATTCCGCGAATCATTAATTTTGGCAAGCATCGCGGAACAGCGATTGCCGAACTCCCTGCTGACTATATTCAGTGGTTAATGCGTCAAGATGAACTCGATCCGTATTTACGTAAAGCTTTAGAAAATACGAGCATTAAAACGCTCTAAAATGTATTGTCATAAATTCTTAATATTGTTGTAATTTTTGCCCTGTATGTTCAGCCTTAATTTATTTGTTCGGGGGAGTAAATTAAGGTATGAATCATTATCAAAAAACAGCATTGGGTTTAGATGCTTTACAACAACGTCATATCCCACTCAATGCACGTCAAAGACGACTATTGGTTTTAATTGGTACAGAAGATTTTGAACAATTGGCTGACCAATTCAAACAACGCATCGCAACGCCTGAAATCCTCGGACAATTAATTGAATTAGGTTTAATTCATTCCATACAAACATCTCCCGTCTCTAGCCCAATACAGCCGTCATCGGAGGCTCAATCATCGACGTCTGTACTCGAAAATAGTCAGAATAACGTCAATCCAATAGATTTAGACAGCACAGCGCAGACTCCTTCACCACCCACCCCTACACAAAGCCCAGCCCCACCGCTTAAAGCTTATAGCTTTGAAGAAACACGCGATTTGATGATGAGCTTATTACAACGTTATTGTGGCTTAATGGCAAAACAACTCATTCTTCAAATTCAATCGGCGACAGACTTACACAGTCTCAAACGCTGCCAAATGCAATGGATTACGACGTTACAGGAAAGTCGAATAGAACCCATAGTACTCAACCAACACTTACAACAGATCAATCACTCACTGTTGCGTTTGCAGGCAGCCTAAATAAATAGATTCAAAGGATAATAATTGAGTCTTTTTCGGCCTTAGTTAAGATTTAAAGACTACGAGTTTGATTAGCAATCTATTGTTTTATCATTCAGGCAATAAATCTTAATGTTTTTCATCGACTTTATAATACTTTGGCACAATGGTTACTCGAACCATTCATCAAACAGCTTGATAAATAATAACTATGTGTGAAGTGAAATGCTGATTTTATTTTATGACCTTCAAGATAATCGCTCAAAAAAATTTATCTCTTATATACTGCAATGGGATAACGCAACTCGACGTAGATCGCCCATAAAAAAGCCCATGTAAACATGGGCTTTTTTCAATAGGGTTAATCAACAACTCGGTATATATTTTCCGTTTGTCGACTTTCAAATAACAGTTCAATACTAGGCAGAATCACTTCACCATCAACAACGATATGTTCAATTCGTTTAAACAAATCCAAACGTTCTGCTTCGGAGTTTTCAGGTACTTGTCTTAACTGGGCCTTCACATTATAAGTTTGGCTGTATTGGTCCTTTACCTTTACATCTACAAGCTGAGTCATGGTCATTTTCCTTTTCTTTTTTTAGCTCTGTTTAATCTTATAGCACAAGTTTTTTCCAGCACCGCCATTAGAGTTGTTAGAATTTATCGCAATGTTAATTTATATAAATATTTTCAAAATCATAACTATAAATCATAAACTTAAATCAAATATGCTTAACAACCGAGATACATAGTCATATATTTTTACATAAAAAAAGCTCGCATTGCTGCGAGCTTTTCTATGTTGGAAGGCTAGTGCTGATTTATTGTTTGAACATTTCGTTTCAAACTCAACGAGCTGTCATTGATCCGTCCAACTACATCATAGCGTCTTAGTTATCGACCTACTGTAAGTACAATATAAAAGCATTTTTCACTCTCGACAAGTGCCTATGACATTTCGAAACAACTGTACAAATAAAAGCCAATTGATATTTTTTAAAAATAAGAGACCATACTGAAAGGTAAAATCGAGATAACATCTCAGCGTCAAATCAAGTAAAATCGCGCATTCAACCTATGAGTTCTTTTCCATGTTAGTGCAATTGATTTTGAGTGATTTATATCGGTATTGTGGCAATACGAAATTAAGTTCATTTCTCAAAACTTATTTGTTTAATCGTGGTTTTAACTTTAGCGTTTGGTTACGTCTTTCGGCTTCAAAATCGTGGATCGGCAAACTGGCCTACCCTATTTTTTATTATAAGAAGAAGAAATACGGGATCGATATCCACTGCACCACAAAAATTGGCTATGGCTTGTTCATCGGTCATGGGGGACCTTTGATTGTCAACCCAACTACTGTGATTGGAAACAATGTCAACCTTTCTCAGTTTACAACGATTGGTGCCAATGGCGGTCGTCAGGCTGCTGTAATTGGCGACAATGTCTATATTGGCCCAAATGTCTGTATTATCGACCATGTTAAAATTGGCGATAATGCCACCATCGGTGCAGGTAGTGTGGTCACCAAAGATATTCCTGATAATGCAACAGCTGTAGGTAATTATGCAAAAGTCATTCATTATAATAATGCTGGAAATTCAGTAAATAAACGCTGGCTGAATTACAAATAAAATTAGCATAATTTAATCAACTTAGCGCTCTATAAGTAAAACACAGACTGACAATTTTTATAATCCGTAAATTTTAAGACATAATATGTGGCTGTTGTATTTCAAATGCCGATGAATAGGAGAAATTAGGTTAGGGTAAATCTTCGTTTTTGTTCGATGAGTAAAATAGAGGTACATCATGACCACGATTAATATTTCAGACATTAAAGAACATTCTAGTGTAATTGCCGTATGTGGCACTAAAGTTGGAGATGTTGACCATATAGAAGGTAAAGAGATCAAACTGACTAAACATGGCGATGGCAAACACCATATTATAGAGGTGGTCCCACATGTTTGAACAACTAAAAGCTTATTTATAAGTGATACTCTGCTCTAGTTAAGCTACCTTATTTTGTTGTGGTAGCTGGTCATAGTAAAACTCATCTGGAGTCATTTTGTCCAGACTCGAATGAGGTCGTTTCAAATTATAAAATTCAAAATATGCGTTTAATTGCTTCTTCGCATCCAAAACATTGCTGTAGGCTTTGAGATACACCTCTTCATATTTAACGCTCCGCCATAATCGTTCAACCATCACATTATCAACCCATCGACCTTTACCATCCATACTGATTTGAATGCCATTTGATTTCAATACATCAATAAATGCATCACTGGTAAACTGACTGCCTTGGTCTGTATTAAATATTTCAGGTCGACCATATTTTTCAATAGCTTCATTTAATGTTTCTATGCAAAATGTAACCTCCATACTAATCGATACTCTATGCGCAAGTACCTTGCGGCTATGCCAATCAATCACAGCACATAAATAAACAAAGCCTTTTGCCATAGGGATATACGTTATATCCGTAGACCACACTTGATTACTGCGCTGAATAGCCAATCCTTTGAGCAGATATGGATATTTGCGGTGAGCTTGATTAGCCTGGCTTAAATTTGGTTTGCAATATAACGCATTAATGCCCATTTTCTTCATTAAAGTACGTGTATGACGTCGTCCTATATGATGTCCTTGACGATTCAACAAATCACGCATCATACGGCTACCTGCAAAAGGGTATTGCATATGTAACTCATCCATACACCGCATCAGCTTCAGATCTGATGTACTCACAGGTTTTGGGCGATAGTAATAACAACCACGGGAGACTTTCAGCAGCTGAGCTTGCTTAGATACTGAAATCTGAAGTGAGTCATCGATTAACTTTTGTGGTTGAAGCGGCCCAGTTTCTTCAACACACCTTCTAAAAAATCAATTTCTAATGCCTGCTCACCGATTTTTGCATGTAGTTTTTTTAGATCGATGGGTGGTTCTGTTGGAGCTTTTGATTGATCGAAAGCTTGCGAGGAAGCTGAAATCAGTTGATTTTTCCAGTCGATAATTTGGTTTTGATGAACATCAAATTCAGCACTCAATTCAGCAAGTGTTTTTTCTGCTTTAATCGCAGCAAGTGCTACCTTAGCTTTAAAATCATTTGAATGATTTCTTCTTGGTCTACGTGCCATAAAATACTCCATATATTGATGTTTATAACATCATTTGGGGAGCAAAATATCACTTATAAGTGTTGTTCAAATTTCCTGATCCACCTCTTTATCCCGAGTGCATGGGTGAGAGAAATTCGAGAAAATCAGGTGATGTTAAGCAAAGATGCCCAAGAAATTAAAGATAATTGGATTGAAGCATAGACTCAAAAAACTGCAAAGCTACCAGCCTTTGGGCTGGTATTACATATGATATACACACTAAGTAGATGTAAAGAACGTCATCTACATCCATCTATCTAAGCTTGATCAATATTGATCTATAGTAAAAGTATAAAAATCACTCAAACACAACATTCTTAATCTTTAAAAGGGTTTGAAACTTTATCTTTAATACTTAACCAAACCAAAAAAGCCATAATAAATAAAAGTAATGCAATCACGATAAAGAATGTTTCACCCACAACGAAGCCGGTAATGAGCGCTCCTAACCCGATGAATGATAATAAAGTGATCAATGCGATACCAAAGACATTCATGTTTGTTCTCCAATGATCGAAATAATAAAGAGCTCATTATTACGTTTAGGCATGTCAATTTAATGTTGTTTTCATTAAACTTTAATAGTGCTTTTGATTGATTATGCGCTATTGTGTACTATTCATATTATCTTAATGAAAACTAATGTAATTTTTATAGAAAAATTACATATATATTAATCTGAAGATTCTCTATACTTATAAAAATACCAGCAAGCAAATTCGAACAGTTTTCACCCAGATTGATTTCAATCATGAGAATTGAGCTTCTACAGGCGTCACAACAAAACTTTAAAAAATCTGTTCTTGTCTTGGGGGCAATGAGTGATCAAGAAATCTGTTTTTCATAGTTTAGATTTACAAAAACTTATTTTGATTTTAATTATTGGCTGTGTCTCAAGCTTGTTTCTAATTTCAATTTTTGTTCTGAATTATGTCATCAAAGAGCAGTTAACCGAAAACTCTTTAGCTGCCAATCAACGCTATGCCTCAAAAATTGCATTTAGTACCGACAAATATTTTGAAAGTATGTTGAATGAGCTCCGCTATAGTGCTCAAATTGTTGGTCAAGATTTCTCAAATCAACAGGTTTTAAAAGCTGAAGTTACACGTCTTAAAGGTCAATCACAAAAATTTAATTCGGTCACGATTATCGATAAAAATGCTTTTATTTTGGAATACTCACCCGAGACCTTACATGTTAATCAAAAAAAATAATATAAAACTCCAGGTATTACCGAAGCATTAAAGCTCAAGAAAACCTATATTTCCTCTCCATACAAAGGCTTGTCAAACAATTTAATTGTGCTGATTGCTCAGCCTATTTTTAATCATCAAAATGAGTTCCTCGGTATCGTGACAGGCTCGATTTATTTGAATAAAGAAAACTTGGTGAGTGAGCTGTTAGCTACCACTTATTCTTATAAGAAAAGCTATACTTATGTTGTTGATAATAAAAATAAGATCATCTTCCATCCAGATAAAACCCGCATTGGAGATTCATTAAAAAATAACACAGGGATGCAATATATTACCTCCCACTCCACAGGCAATATTGCACTGGTCAATAGTAAAGGGATCGAAAACCTTGCGGGGTTTGCGGCAATTCCAAGTGTGAATTGGGTTGTCGTGTCACAACAACCGACGTTAGAGTTATTAAGCCAAGCCAACTCGATCATCGTTAAAGTAACACTGGCTATGCTCGGTTTCTATTTACTCTTGTTCATTTTTGTGTGGAAACTTTCTTACTGGATTTCGTCACCACTCAATAAGCTTGCACAAATGGCCAGCATGTTGACGCGCCCAAATATTGATCAAGACATTAAAAACATCGATCCTTGGTATTTTGAGGCTTTACGCTTTCGCACCGCTCTTTTACTTAGCTCCAAACATTTTAAAGATGAAATTGCAGAGCTTAAACAACACGTGAATACCGATCCGCTGACGGGACTTTATAACCGCCGCGGTATGAAACTGTTTTTAAATGAATTAGAAGCAACCAATACACCTTTTTCGGTACTGACATTGGACATCGATCACTTTAAAGCAGTGAATGATAACTATGGGCATGATCAAGGTGATCATGTGTTGAAAAAGTTGGCTTCTCATATGAAAAGCAACTTTCGTCAACATGATGTGTGCTGCCGTGCCGGTGGAGAAGAATTTATTGTCTTTGTGGTGCACGAAGATCCGAAAATTGCCTATATAGCAGCTGAACGACTTCGTAAAACAGTAGCACAAAGCTACATTGATCCAATTGGAACGATCACGGTTTCAATTGGTATCGCCTCTTGGCCTCAAGACTCAGAGAATATTCAAGATGTGATTAAACTGGCAGATCAAAAACTCTATCAAGCCAAGAATGATGGTCGAAATTGTATCCGTTCGACATCATCGGACTGACATAGATTTCGTTCAATATAAAATTAGGCCAAATCATGCAGTGCTTACAAATCCATCTGTTCAAAAATGAAAAGGCCTAAAATAGGCCTTTTCATGCAAGATGATTCAACTCATTTTTTTAAGTTCTATCATCTACTTCACTCTGTTTTTCTAGTTCTGCATCATTTAACAACTGCCCCGTATGTTGTGGCTTAATCAAGGGTGCAGTAGGTCGTGGGTTGCGCTGCGTATATTGTATACCTATGCCCGCTTTGACATCATCAGCTGCAACTTCCATTTCAAAACGTTGCTGATCTAAAGCTCGGATATCCTCACTCACCTGCTGAATTTCATCCTGACTTGCTCCCAATTGCTGCAAAGCCATTTGACCTAAAGCCAATGCAGACTCAAAGGTTTCTCGAACCATCAGACTGACATTTTTCTTAGACAAATACAGCGCATGTTCACGGTCATAGGAACGAACAATCAGCTTAGCCAAAGGAAATTCAGCATTCACCAATTCTACAATTTTATTAATCGTTTCTTTGTGGTCGACACAGACTAAAATTGCTTCTGCTGTATCTGCCCCTGAAGCATGTAAAATATCTAAACGACACCCATCGCCATAGTAGACATCAAAACCAAACTTTTCCGCGTTCTGAATCATATTGACGTCATTATCAATAATGGTCACATCCACACTACGCGCCAATAACAACTGACTGGCCACTTGACCAAAGCGACCAAAACCAATCATCAATACTTTACCCGTTAAGCCATCGGCAACCCTGACCTGATCAAGTGAGCTTTCATCCTGTTCAAGGGTAAAGCGTTTAAATAACACGCCGATGATTGGCGTTAGCACCATAGACAATACGACAATCGCGGTTAAATTCGACTTGATGGTATTGTCAATAATTTGAGCTGTCGTCGCGGCACTAAACAATACAAAGGCAAACTCGCCTCCCTGCGCCATCAGTAAGGCACGATCTAAAGCTTCGGGATGATTACTCTTGGTCAAACGCGCGACCACATAAATCATCAGTGCTTTTGTCAACATCAACGCAATTACACCACTGACAATCAGCGGCCAATTTTGCCTGACCACTGCCAAGTCCAAAGACATCCCGACACCTAAGAAGAATAAGCCCAGTAATAGGCTTCGAAAGGGCTCAATATCCGCTTCAATTTGATGTCGGAAAGTCGATTCGGACAATAACACTCCTGCTAAAAATGCACCCAGTGCCATGGATAAACCACTAAGTTGCATCAGCAATGCCGCGCCCAGTACTACCAATAACGCCGCAGCGGTCATCACTTCACGTGCTTTTGCGGCAGCTAGCACTTTAAATAATGGATTGAGTAACCAATGCCCTGCAACAATTAATCCAGCAATGGCCAACAGTCCGATGCCAATCCCTTGTAAATCGATAGATGAGCTTTCTGCTGCTTGATTGGGTGCCATAAAGGCAACCAATGCCAATAAGGGAACGATCAATAAGTCTTCAAACAATAAGATCGCAACGATCTTTTGACCACGTCGTTGATGCAGCTCTCCACGATCATTTAACAGTTGCATCACAATCGCAGTCGACGTCAGAACAAAACCCGCTGCTCCAATGAACGCAATTTTCCAGCTAAAGCCAAACACCATCCCCATACCCGTTAAGGCAATGACTGAAATAAGGATCTGCAAACTGCCCAATCCAAAAATCTCTTTCCTCAAACTCCATAAGTGCGAAGGCTGCATCTCCAATCCGATGATAAAGAGATACATCACGATGCCGAGTTCAGCAATATGTAAAATGGCTGTGGGATTGTTAAAAAAGGCAAAACCAAATGGCCCAATAATCAATCCAGCAATTAAGTAGCCTAATATCGAACCTAGACCAATACGTTTAAAAATAGGGACGGCAATAACCGCTGCACTCAACAGTACAACAGGCCCAACCAGTCCTAGTGAATCTACTTCTGCACTCATCTTGTTCCCATCTTGGTTGTTGGCAATCCATGCCTATTTCACGCTATTTTAATTTTATTCACTAAGGTCTACGCCTGTACGGATAGGACGTCTCAGCGGCGATCTTTTCGTTCTCGATTTCCGAAGGCTTATCATCAACACTCAACATGCTGCGAATTTAAGCATGGCTTGACCTGCCTATGTTTAAAACTATATACAGCATTGTTGCTATCCGGCAAGATTTTATTCGAGGAATAAAAAACACCTCACTACTTATGAACAGAAGATAATCAAGACCAAATTTTTATAAAAGATAGGTACTTAACAATAGTGTTTAGTAAGATTATATCGTCAAAGATGAATTGTATCTTTGACGATATAGAGATGACATTCGGAATTTTACTCCATCAAGATAAAGTAGAACGTCGTATGTTCAAGCATATTTTCTCGCCCCAGCCACACAGATAATGGCGGCCAAAGTGACGACTAACATCATCCAACTCACGCTTTCATGTAGTAATAGAGCGGCAAGTGCAAGACCCATAAAGGGTTGGAATAATTGCAGTTGACCAACGGATGCAATGCCGCCTTGCGCTAATCCTCGATACCAAAATACAAAACCTAGCAACATGCTAAAGACAGAAACATAAGCCAGTCCTATCCATGCGGCTGTACTGACATTCTGAAATGAAACAGGCATGCTCCATAATGCTATTGGCAACATCACCGGTAACGAGAGCAGTAAAGCCCAACTAATGACTTGCCAACCGCCCAGTGTTCGCGAAAGTTTTGCTCCTTCTGCATAGCCCAGCCCACATAAAATAATTGCTGCCAGCATGTATAGATCGCCTTTCCATGCAGTACTCGTCTCTCCAAGTGCAGCATAGCCTGCTACAAAAATGGCTCCTAGCACTGAAAACAACCAAAAAAGTGGCTTGGGGCGTTCACCTCCGCGTAGAACTGCAAAAATCGCAGTACTAATAGGTAATAAGCCTAAGAAAACGATGGAGTGTACAGAACTTACATGCTGTAGGGCCAAAGCAGTTAAGAGTGGAAATCCAATGACCACGCCCAATGCACTGACTGCAAGTGCAGGTATGTTTGAAGCGGTCGGGCGTGCTTGGCGAAGTAAAACCAGAAAAAAGAATCCTAATAGCGCTGCAATTGTGGCCCGTGCACTGGTTAAAAATATGGGCGTAAAATCGGCAACGGCGACCCGTGTTGCAGGTAAAGACCCCGCAAAAATAGCGACACCGATTAATCCGTTTACCCAGCCGCTGGTTGCCTGCTTCATTGAATAGTTCTCTTATCGTTAATCGCTTAAGTTGAACATAGACCGCATGTTTGAATCGAGATACAATCCAATACAATAAATAAAAACTGTAATGTATAAAAATCCCATACAGTTGAGGAGAAATGGAATGCGCAGCCAAACTCGAATTGATGTAGTCATGGATGAAATTAAACTCAAAATTAGCTCACGCACCTATCTCCCCAGTCATCGCCTTCCCTCTGTGCGCCAACAAGCACGTACATTGCAGGTCTCTGTTTCAACTGTTGTCGAAGCCTATGAACGTTTAATGGCCGAAGGCATCATTCTGTCTAAACCCGGATCAGGCTTTTATGTGTCTGGCCCTGTCGCGCCACTGGCTTTAGCCCAAATGGGGTCTAAGCTCGATAGAGAGGTCGATCCTTTATGGGTCTCTAGACAAGCCTTGGATACAGATCACAGCACACTCAAACCGGGTTGCGGCTGGTTACCTCCCGAATGGTTATATGAGACTGGTATTCGGCGTGCCCTGCGTAGCATGGCAAAAGCAAAAAGCTTAGAACTGGTGGAATATGCAACACCAGCAGGACATCCTGAACTGCGACAATTAATTTCTCGTCGTTTAACCCACATTGGTGTTGAAGCTTCGCCTGAACACATCATGCTCACCGAATCTGGCACGCAAGCAATTGATTTGATCTGTCGTTTTTTATTGGAAGCTGGGGATACTGTTATTGTTGATGACCCTTGTTATTTTAATTTTCATGCGCTGCTCAAAGCCCATCGCATCAATATTGTGAGTGTGCCCTATACCCCCCATGGCCCAGATTTGGAGATCTTTCAGTCTGTTTTAGCTGAACACTCACCACGGCTGTATATTACCAACTCAGGCATACACAACCCAACGGGTGCAGTGCTTTCCCCCGTCACGGCGCATCGCTTACTTAAATTGGTCGATCAAACCAATTTAGTCATTGTGGAAGATGATATTTTTGCCGACTTTGAACATACCCCTGCCCCACGACTGGCTGCTTTTGATGGACTCAATCGTGTCATTCAAGTTAGTAGTTTTTCAAAAACGATTTCAGCCTCTTTGCGCTGTGGCTATATCGTGGCCAAAAATGAATGGATTGAAAATCTAATCGATTTAAAGATCGCCACCTCTTTTGGTGGAGGCCGACTTGCCGCCGATATGGTGCTGATTGCTTTAAAAGACAGTGGCTATCGTAAGCATATGGAAACGGTGCGCTTACGCCTTGCCCATGAAATGCAAAAAGTCATCACTCAGCTCGAAGCTTTAAATATTCACCCGTGGCTAGTCCCGCAGGCGGGTATATTCCTCTGGTGTAAACTTCCCGACGGTTTCGATGCTGCGCTCATTGCGCGAGAGTGTTTAAAACATGGCGTTGTTTTAGCGCCGGGAAATGCGTTTAGCCAATCCTTAAATGCACAGAATTTCTTACGCTTCAATGTCGCACAATCAGCGGATCCGCGTATTTTCGAAACGCTTAAAAATGTGTTAGCTCAACAGCAAAACTGTCTTGTCCTGAAATAGATTGACAGTATTCCACTTCAAACCGAGTTAAGCAATTAGCTCGGTTTTAGTTTGCTCATACATCTGATTCGGGGTGTTCATATTTAAACTTAAATGTGGTCTATAGTAATTATAAATCATGATAGATTCCGTAATTAAGTGATCTAACTCCTTCATGGTTTGACATCGTGTAGTTAAAAACTCCTGCTTTAATATTCCATTAATCCGCTCTGCTAATGCATTCTGGTATGAGAAACACTGTTTCGCAAGTGCGCCATCTGTCATGGAAGGACATATCCCATAATGGCGCAATGCCGATTGATATAGCTCAGAGCAATATTGAGCACCTCTATCTGAATGATGAATCATCCTAGTCGCTCGATCTGTCGCTTGCTGCATCGCCATATGTAGAGCCTGCACAACATTCTCCGCACGCATATCATTCGATAACTTATAACCTTTAATCTGTCGGGTATAAGCATCTGTCACCAAGGATAAATAATGCACACCTTCAGCACTCTCAACATAGGTAATATCACTAACAAAGACTTCATTGGCTTGCACTGCTGAATAATCCTTTAATAAATTTGGATGCTTCTTCATCCAATGCTTGCTATCCGTAGTTTTTGTATAGCGACGCTTAGGGCGAATCAATAAGTTATTTTCTTTCAATATTTTAAATAACTGATCCCGTCCACACTTTAAACCACGTTGCAACAATTTGCCTTTAATAAGCCAATACAGCTTACGTGTTCCGATACTTGGCATGAGACAGCGATATTCCATAACCAACTCAAGTATTTGTTCAGTTGCTTGTGCAGTCATTTGAGCACGTTTTTCTGCTTGATAATAAGCTTGTCGGGTGATTCCCAATCACTGACAATAACGTGAAACGCTTAGTCTTCTTTGGCTTTGCCAATCTTTGAAACGTGCTCGGTATACTTTTTTCCAAGATCAGTCCCACATTCTTTATCAATGTGATAAATCACATCCTGAATAAATTCAGTTTTAAGCTTTTCTGCGGCTAACTGCTTTTCTAATTGGCGGATTCGTTGTTGGGGTGTTAATTGGCGTTTAGAAGAAGGCGGCATATTCGAAGTCCAGTCCTGTTGTCCGTGCTTGCGTAACCATACCAGCACAGTTGATCTTCCTTGAATACCATATTTTGCCTGAGCTTGCTTATAAGTAATTTGCCCTTTTTCTACTTCATGTACCACCATCATTTTAAAGGCAAAGCTATAGTCACGTTGTGTACGTTTAACTCGTTGTTCTCGTTTATGTTCCATAAAATAAGTCTCTTAAGGTGTAAACTTATTTCAGGACGGGACAAACTCTACATAATAAAAGCCTCTACTTAGAAATAGAGGCTTTTATTAAAATGGTTGAATGGCTTATGAACAATACTCGTCGCGTTGATGCTCAATTAAAGACAGCGCGGCATTCCATGCTTTCAGCATCACCATTTCAATCAATTCACTTTCAAACTGTTGAGCCGTATGTTGACGTACAACTTCAGATGGAAGATGAAGCTCTGCTCCACCCGCCATCGCTTTAATCTGCGCTTGGCATGCACGTTCAAGGAAATAGATCTCGTGGAAAGCACGTTGAATCGAATCTCCTGTCGATAGCAAACCATGATTACGTAAAATCATGACTCGGTTGTGCCCCAAGTCTTTCACGAGACGCTCACGTTCTTCGGTTAATAACGCCACCCCTTCATACTCGTGATAGCTGACTTTGTTATAAAACTTCAAAGCATGCTGAGACAAAGGCAATAAACCGTGTTTTTGTGCAGACACTGCAATGCCATCTGCGGTATGCGTATGAATCACGCAGTGCACATCTTTTCGTGCATCATGGATCGCGGAGTGAATCACAAAACCTGCGGTATTGACCAGTTTGCCCTGATCATAATCCGCAATAATATTGCCTGCATAATCAATTTTAACCAAATGCGAAGCCATCATTTTTTCAAAGGGAATGCCGTATTGATTAATCAGAAAATGACCATCTTCGTCGGGTACACGTAGACTAATATGTGTATCAATTAAATCGGTCATGCGGAAATGTGCAATTAGACGGTACAACCCCGCAAGCTGACAACGTGCATCCCATTCTTTTTCGGACACGACATCTTTTAGACTTTTCATCGCATGTAAACTGGTCATTTGTTATCCCTATTATCTCTATCCATAAAATTGACATTGAGCTTGAACGAAAAAGCCCAACCCTGCTTAAGTCCTTCTCTCAACGTAAACTGATTCTTCGTAAAATAGCGAAACCTGTCTTGAATGATTCTGCTATTTCCATGTGCTATCAAGCAACTTAACACGCTATGACATCAATGGTGTTTTAATAGAGTCATTCACGAAGATGGTTTTGCCTTTCAGCATCGAGGGTGCAAAATCGACCATGCTACGTAAAGTTCGGGTGAAATGTGCCTGATCGGCAAAACCTGCTTCCAAGGCAATATCAATCAAACTCCGACCTGCGGCCCAGAGTTTGATGGCATAACGAATACGCAACCAAAGAATGTAGCGCCGCATTGAAATTCCCAATTGCTGACTAAACAAGTGCATCAGCCTCGACTCAGACAGTCCCGTGTGTGCCGCGACTTGAGCTACTGTGGGAATCTGCTGAGGTACAAGTTGTTGAATATAATGACAGGCTTGTAAAACGCGGGCATCCCATGGCAATACCTGCAACGGATTTGGGTTTAACGTTGACAGCAGCGTTAAAACCAATTGTTTGGCATCATCAGGAGTGAGTTGCCCAGCGATCAACTTTTGAAACTGTGAATGAAACGTAGCAAGGCAAGCGGCAGGTAAAAAACAAATCTGTTCGCCATTCAGCAATGGATACAAGTGTCCATAGAGTGCATGAGCAGGATCAATCATGAGCGCAAGATAAGGCTGATTCTCTGAATCAGTACTGTGCATCACATTGGGTGCCATCACCACAATATCGTGATAACGACGTACTTGGTCGTCTAAAGTGATCGCAAAAGGTGTGCCTAAGCCAATTTGTAAAAGTGCTGGAAAATGGGCATGGGCATTATTCAACTGCTCATGAGTCACATACAAAATGACGCCGTCCCAAGTGTAAATTTTACTTTGATGCACTAACCCTAAACTCGCATCCTTAATGCAAAACTACTCTGGGCTTTGCCTGTGGTGGGTTATGGATTTGCGTGGGTTGGTCATTTCTTTTTTGAACATAATAAACCAGCCACATTTACATATCCGTTTTACAGTTTCGTTTGTGACTTTAAAATGTATAAAGACATTTTATTAAAACGCGTCGATTGGTAAATAAAGATACGACTGTCTTATATATTTGTAGGGCAGTCCGTTTGATCGAAATCTGACGATTATTGCTATTGTTAAGGTTACTCGCCACAAAATCCCTATAAGAACGACACTCATTAATCACATCCAACCACGCCATCAACTTAGGCTGCATCAACGTCCACTACACGGCTTCACCATCTGCTCTAATGAAAGGTGATCAACACTCGCCAACAACTTAATCAAGGCACTCCTTTCTCACAGACTCAATTTATAAAATAAGTCCTTTCTTTTGACCGAAAATCCCCCCTTGAATGCTCAATTACAACCCTACTCTCCAATTCTTTTCAGTGATGCACAATATGCATATTTATTAGAACAGCTCATCGATCAGCACCTTCCTGTACGCTTTGATATGCAACTCGCATCAGACTATTTACAAATGAGTGAGCGTCATCTTCGACGCTCCTTATTGCTTGAAGGCATTAGTTTTCAGCAAATTCGACAAACCGTGTTAGAGCGAAAAGCGAAACAGATGCTTGAAAATAATCTCTCCATTGGGGACATTAGCCAAGCTTTAGGTTTTAGTGAGGTACGTGAATTTCGTCGGGCATTTAAACGCTGGACAGGCCAAGCGCCGTCTGTTTATAAAAATGGTACCGAAGGATCCTAAGCTGATACAGAGGCCCATTTTTTCTGTTTTTATTCGTTCCCTCTTTAAAAGTTGAAGCTGAAATGTGTTCAATTAAAGCAACCAAACTGCTTCGGTCAGCTGCTTAATTTCATCCACATCATGGCTGACATACAACATCGGGATATGGGTTTCATGTTGGACGGTTTGAAAAAAAGGAAGGATTTCCTGCTTATGTGCCGCATCTAATGCAGACAAGGGTTCATCTAATAATAATAAATTTGGCGAATATAACAGTGCTCGACCTAATGCAACACGCTGCTTTTCACCACCTGAAAGCTTCGTCGGCATACGACTGAGTAAATGGTCGAGTTTAAGCAGTTCAATAATATAATCGGGATCAAAACGTCGGCTTTCAGGCGGAATGCGCTTATAGCCAAACAATAAATTTTGCATCACCGTCATATGTGGAAACAGTTGTGCATCCTGAAAAACTAAACCAACATGACGTTGCTGTACATTTAAATTGATCTTATTTTGCGCATCGAACCATGTCTGATGATTGATTTTAATCCAGCCATTGACTGGAGTATTAAGTCCTGCAATAGCATGCAAAATACTGGTTTTTCCTGAACCTGACGCTCCAAATAAACCAACGACAGAATGTTCAGATGAAAATGTCTGATCGAGTTTAAATTTGCCTAAATTTAACTGAATATGACAGTCAATCATCGTCTTAATGCCCCCGTTTGTTTTTCTGATAACGATGGAACCACTGGGCAAACCATAAAGCCAAAAATGCCACAGTTAATGACAGAATAATCAGTCGCCAAACCGCTTGTTCTGTGTCGGGTTGCTGCATCAGGCTATACATGGCCAAAGGCAAGGTTCTGGTCTCCCCTGCAATGTTACCGACAAAGGTAATGGTTGCGCCAAACTCGCCCAGACTGCGACAAAAACATAAAATGGCCCCCACCAATATGCCACTGCTGGCTAAAGGCAAAGTGACATAAAAAAAAGTGCCCAAGGAGGAAGCACCGAGTGTTTTCGCCGCCATTTCTAGACGTTGATCCACCAACTCTATGGCCAAACGAATCGATTGAACCAAGAGTGGAAAGCCCATCACGGCTGAGGCCAAAACTGCGCCTTTCCAATTAAATGCAAAATTGAGTCCTAAAGGCTCAAGATACTTACCCAGTATCCCGTTTCCTCCAAAAACCTGTAACAGCAAATATCCTGGCACCACAGGCGGCAGCACCAGAGGTAGAAAAATAAACGTTTCAAATAATGATTTGCCAAAAAACTCTTTCCGTGCCAAAACCCAACTCACCGCCAACGCAGGGATCAGGCTAAATGCCAAACAGGTTGCAGCCACTTGGCAGGATAACTTGAGTACCTCTATTTCTTCAGCCGTTAAAGAAAACATCATCACTTGGCAGCAGATAAAACGGTAAAGCCATATTTTTTAAAGACTGCATGTGCTTGTTTACTTTGTACAAACTGATAAAACGCTAGCGCATCGGGATTATTTTTGACAAGACCTAGGGGATAAACAATCGGGGTATGGGTATTGATAGGGAAAACGCCAACGACGGTGACATCTTTACTGATAGCAGCGTCGGTTGCATAGACAATGCCAAGCTGACATTCACCACGTGCGACAAAGTTGAGCGCAGCTCTGACATCTTCAGTTTCAACCAATCTTGGTTCAAGTTTTGCCCACCATCCCAGTGCGGTCAGCGCCTGTTTCCCATATTTTCCTACAGGAACACTTTTGGTGTCGCCTGTACAAAGCTTGCCTTGAAAAGCGGTAGAAGCATCAAAACTTTTATCCATTTTTATTTTGACGGGCTTAGCTTTTGGCGAAATCAAAACAAGACGATTGCCCAATAAATTCACACGTTTATTCGGTACAATTAACTTTTTATTTTGCAGATAATTCATCCATTGTTCATCTGCCGAAATAAAAACATCCGCAGGTGCACCCGCTTCAATTTGCTTGGCCAAAGTCGACGAGCCTGCATAAGAGGTTTTCACGTGTACTCTTTTTTGTTGTTCAAACATTGCATCGACATCTGCTATAGCATTGGTCAAACTGGCTGCTGCATAAACGGTAATGGCTTGCTCTGCATGTACCTGTGCCGCAAGAGCCAAAGCACAACACAACATCGCATATTGCATGCACTTATTCTTAAAATTGAGCAGCACCATGTTCCCCTTAAGCGTTATAAATTGACCAATATGTTTTTAAAAATATATGGATACATAAGCAACGTCAATTCCAGAAACAGATTATTTATCATTCAAGTTAAAGTGTTTGTATCTTAATCACGTGACTGATACTGCTCTTACAATCGAGTGAGTAGATAAGAGGTTTTATCAAATAGAGGAAGCTTATTCGTGTATGCAATGACTGACTACGAGAAGCATCTAGCTGACCTGACTAGATTATTGTTTAAGGTGTTGAGCTATTTCTGCAAAATCCTGTTCAATCGCAATGCGTGCTTTTATTTCCATCTGTCTAAATTGACTTAAAATACTTTCGCCCAAGTCCGTGAGTTTTGCCCCACCACCATGCGTTCCACCTTTTTGAGTTTCGACCAATCCTGACTGAAAGCTATGATTCATAGTTTCAACCAACTGCCATGCACGGCGGTAACTCATATTCATACTTTTTGCAGCTTGAGAAATTGAGCCAGTACGTCGAATTTCTTCCAATAACTCGGCCTTACCCGGCCCAAATGCAATGTCTTGATTGAGAAGTATTCTGAGCTGTAATTTTAATTTGACGTCCTGCATACATTCACTCAAATAAAGACCTGTCATCGACACAGATGACCTAAAGAAAAATCTTTTACTTTTTATACAGCAAAATTTTGAATATCAAGTATATAAAACAAAACCATTACCGCGGCAAAAACTCGCTAAGGTCAAACCTGACTGCTTTGCCATATTAATCGCCATACTGGTTGGGGCTGAAATACACGCCAGCAAGGCAATATTCAGTTGAGCACACTTACGAATCAACTCATAACTGGCGCGGCTGGTCATCACGACAAAACCTTGATTTACATCATAATGATGTTCTGCAATATAACCCAATAGTTTATCTAAAGCATTGTGTCGGCCTACATCCTCAAACAAAGCCACTATTTCCCCCGCTTCAACCCATGCAGCCGCATGTGCACCGCCCGTCATTTGGGTGATTTTTTGTCGGGTATTGAGTTGAGCAATGGCTTGCGGAATTTGAGCCAACCATCCCTCACAAAGGGCTGTGGTAATTTGAGGTAAATCCAAATAAAGCTGCTGCAAACTTTCAATCCCACAGAGACCACAACCCGTGCGTCCAACCATCATCCGTCGGTGTTGTTTGAGCGCCATAAAGGCCCGAGTAGAAATCGTCATTTCGACTTGAATCCCAAATTCCGTTTCGTGTATGTGTAAAGAGTAAAGCTCTTTCAAACTCGTCAAAATACCTTCAGACAAGCTAAAGCCTTTCGCAAAGACTTCAATATCGGCTGGCGTTGCCATCATTACTGCGTGGGAAATATCATTATAAACCAAGGCAATAGGGTATTCTTGCACCACAAAATCAGATTGTTCAACAGCTCTATTTTCACTTAAACGCTGAATATCAACCGTTTCATACCCCAGAGAACTCAACTTAGACCCCCGAATATCCATAATAATTTTCCAATCTTCCCTAAACACTAAATCCTTCAATGCTGAAATGACACCTGCAAATCAGGCGTCATTTCAGCATTGAATCAACTAACCTCTCGATTCACGATCTGATTGGCATCTTCAGGATCAACCGCTTGTGCCAAGTTGAAATGTTCAGGTGCTTGGCCTGCATGCAAAATCACAGGCACGCTTTTCGAAGCTGGTATTTTGGCGTATTTATCATGGCTACTGAGTGCAACCAATGGATTGGTCTCCGGATAATAGGCTGCGAGGCTACCCCGTGGAATGTTATACGGTACGATACGGAAGCTTTGAACCACACGTTTAACACCGTCCGAATAAAACTTTCGATATCCACCCATTGATCTGCAACAAAACCAGCCGCAGCGATATCTTCTGCATTCATAAACAAAACACGGCGCTGACCAAATACCCCACGATAACGGTCATCGAGTCCATACAAGGTGGTGTTGTATTGGTCATGAGAGCGTGTGGTCATTAGGGTATAGACTTTGGCCCCTGTATATTGTTCAGCGCATTTATTCTCTTTATCGGCATATACTTCAGCCAACGGCGTAATTAAAAACTGGGCCTTGCCTACAGGCGTATTCCATACATGCTGATTGCTGGATGCTCTAAGTGAAAACCACCCGGCTGATAGACACGTGCATTGAAATCATGAAATTCATCAAAGACCTCTTCAATCGAATCTCGAATACGGTCATAGCTTTCTACATACCATTTCCACTTGATATCACTGTCTGGCAAGACGGCTGCTGCCATACGCGCCACAATGTCAGGCTCTGAAAGTAGATTCTTAGAAGCAGGCTCATTACGCCCTGCTGAAAGATGTACATTACTCATGGAATCTTCAACACTGACTGCCTGCGGCCCATGCTGTTGCATATCAACTTCGGTACGGCCCAAACAGGGTAAAAGTAATGCCTCTTTACCACAAACCAAATGGCTACGATTCAGCTTGGTTGCAATCTGTACTGTTAAATCACAACGACGTAAGCCTTCTTGTGTATACGGTGTATCTGGAGTGGCAACAGCAAAGTTACCACCTAAACCAATAAAAACTTTTACATCACCTTCATACATCGCCTGAATGGTATCCACCACGCCAAAACCATGTTCACGTGGCGACTTAATGCCGAATACTCGGTCCAGACTATCCAGCAATTTTGGGCTTGGTCGTTCATTGATCCCCATAGTTCGGTCGCCTTGCACATTACTGTGCCCACGAATCGGAGCTAAACCTGCGCCTGGACGACCAATATGCCCTCTTGCCAACATTAAGTTCGCGAGCATATGTACATTCGCAGTCCCGTGTCGATGCTGTGTAATCCCCATGCCCCAACAGAAAATGGCCGTTTTGGCATCCAAATACATTTTAGCTAAAGATTCTAAATGCTCAGGGCTAAGTCCCGTATGTGCATGAATATCGGACCATGCAGTACGATCTATTTCTTCCATCATGGCATCGAAACCGACAGTATTCATTTCGATAAAAGATCGGTCAAAAACGCTCTTTTTCCCAGCTGCCAGTGCTTGAATGTCCCATTCACGTAAATGTTTCAGCATCCCAAACATGAGCGCATAGTCACCGCCCACGTTGGGTTGGAAATAATATCGACTAATAGGTGTACTGCCATTGGTCATCATCTCAACAGGTGCTTGCGGATCTTGGAAACGTTCTAAACCACGTTCTTTTAAGGGGTTAATGGCAACGATATTGCCACCACGGCGCGACACTTCACGTAAAGTCCCCAACATCCGCGGATGGTTGGTGCCCGGATTATGCCCAAAACTGAAAATCGCATCGGCGATATCAAAATCTTCTAAAGTCACCGTTCCCTTACCCAAACCAATTGAGTCACGTAAGCCAACACTGGTGGTCTCATGGCACATATTGGAACAGTCTGGGAAGTTATTGGTACCAAAAGCACGGACAAAGAGTTGATATAGAAATGCCGCTTCATTACTTGCACGACCCGAAGTATAAAATGCTGCTTGATCTGGATGATTCAAGGCATGTAAATGTTTTGCAATTAAGGCAAAAGCATCATCCCACGAGATGGGCACATATTTATCGGTTGCGCTGTCATAGCACATTGGGTCGGTTAAACGGCCTGAATCTTCAAGCAAGAAATCACTTTGCTCAGACAGCCAACTGACCGTATGGGTTGCAAAAAAATCAGGCGTAACACGTTTTGAAGTGGCTTCAAAGGCAACGGCTTTCGCACCGTTTTCACAAAAGTTAAAGGCATGTGCATCTTTTTTTTCAGGCCATGCACATCCTGGACAGTCGAAACCTGTGGGTTGGTTAATATTGAGGAGCGTAATCGCACCTTTTTTGAAAACTTCCTGTCTCTTTAAGTTTCTTGCAACACTTAACAACGCGCCCCATCCACCCGCAGGATTGGTATAAGGTTCTATTCGTGCATAGCTGGTTTCTTCATCGTCATGCTTTTTATCTTCAGTGTTTTCCATCTCACCGCCCTCTATATCCGTCTTCGGTAAAAAGTTCTGCAATGATCAATTCACTGTTAGCTTTGCTCATACTTGCAAGCGATTTGGATTTCTCATCCCTTTTTTTTTGTCTATTTCTTATTCATCATGCCTACATTTCTTGGCACAATTCCAAAATACTTCTGATCAAAAATATCACCCTTTTGGTATGCAATTTCAATAGATGAATTATTACAAAAGGCAAAGACTTGATGGATCGTGTTCAGGGAAAACCCTCTCAATTTTTGAAAATAAACGAACTAAACAGCTTCAAGACTCCGTTTGATCTTTGAAATAAAACATTTCATACTCTCGTTTATAAAAACTAAATCGTAGGTAAATACGAAGTGGAGCGACTATGGACGGTTCGACTACTACATGCTTAGAACATACGTCAGCGCAACTGATCGATCAATTTGGCCGTCATAAACATAAACTCCGAATCTCACTGACAGATCGTTGTAGTTATTGCATGCCCGATACACCTGAATGGTTGGCCAAAAAAGACATCTTAAGCTTTGAAGAGCTTTTAACCTTTTGTGAAATGATGGTCAGTTTAGGCATTCGGCACATTCGCTTAACAGGTGGAGAGCCTTTGATGCGTCAAGGCGTAGTCAATTTTATTGATGCTTTGAATCGGCTCAAACCACACGGTTTAGAACGTATTTCCATGACCAGTAATGCGTTCTATTTAAACAAGTATGCACGAGCACTAAAAGAAACAGGACTAGATGATCTTAATATCAGCCTCGATAGCATTCATGCAGACACGTTTATGAACATGACTAAACGTCCGATAGCACCAGTGCTCGAAGGCATCGCAGCAGCTCAACAAGCCAATCTGCCGATAAAATTGAACTGTGTTTTAGTCGCAGGACAAAATGATCATGAAGTGCTTGAACTGACTCAATGGGCTTATCAACAGAAGATCGCATTACGCTTTATTGAATATATGCCCTTAGATCAACCTGAGCACTGGCAGCCTCAAAAAGTCATCACTGAAGATGACATTATCCAAACTCTTAAGCCTCATTTTCAGATTCAGAAACAAGCCAGACAACATGACCCTGCAACCATTTATCTGCTTAATGATCAGTACACATTAGGCATTATTTCCACCATCAGCAAACCATTCTGTCAAAGCTGTAACCGTTTACGTATCACTGCAACGGGAGAGCTTTTTACCTGTTTATTTGCCAATAAGGGAACACCGCTGCGTCATTTACTTCAACAAAAAGATCCCGCTTTATTACAAGCCCAGATTCTCAATGCTGTGTGGCATAAAAAAGCCGGGTTTATTGAACATCAACATGCCCCAACACGCAAAATCAGTATGCATGCCATAGGGGGTTAATTCACGGGTTAATTTTGAGTTTGTCAGTCATTCGACTGTATCCGCATTTATTTTTGTGTTATCTAAATACGTCATAAACTTTTTCTCTTGATCGAACAGTTTCACGTTAAATCAACACTTCAATGTTTCGGAATACTTTATGAAAAACGTTGGCATGAAGCCAGAAAGCTATCGCGTTGCAACTGCAAGCTCTGAACTGCTTGCCCCTGCACATTGTTTACAACTTCTTGCCGACGGCAATACCGAAAAAGGTGATGCTCTCAAAACAGCCCGCATTGCTGGGATTTTAGCCGCAAAACGTACCGATGAACTGATTCCGCTGTGCCATCCGCTACCTATTTATCGTGCCGATGTCGATTTTGAACTACTTGTCGACCGTGTGATTATTCGTGCAACCGTTGAAACGATTGGGCCAACAGGTGTAGAAATGGAAGCGTTGACCGCTGCCAGTATTGCGGCTCTCACCATTTACGACATGCTCAAACCCCATTGCGAACCGCATGAGCTGATCATTCAGCAATGTAAACTCGATCTGAAAAAAGGCGGAAAATCACACTTTAAACGTCATTTGCGTCAGCCTGTTTCTGCGGCAGTATTGGTTCTATCAGATACCGTTGCCGCAGGTCGTAAACCAGATACTGCTGGCCGCTCCGTCGTCGAGACCTTAACCGAAGCTGGTTTTGATCCGATTCATTATCAAATTTTACCTGACGAAGCCGATCAGTTAAAAGCATTGGTCTTAGAGCTCACTCAATCTTATGCTTGCATTATTACTGTAGGCGGAACAGGCATCGGCAAACGTGACATTACAGTAGACACACTTGAGCCTTTACTTGAACGTGAGCTCAATGGCCTGATGGAAGCTGCACGTGCTTTCGGACAAAAACGTACCCCTTATGCTGCGATGTCACGTGGCGTTGCAGGTTTTATCGACCGTTCATTGGTGATTACCCTTCCGGGCAGCCGTGGTGGTGCAAGTGAATCTATGGCAGCCATTTTACCTGCTTTGGTTCATATTTTTGATGTCTGCCGTGATCTACCTCACCCAGGAGGTTATGAATGAGTTGCTCTGGCGTTGGTTTAATTACACTCGATCAAGCTCTTGAACACTATAGCGCCGTCCAAACATTGCCTGTCGTTACTTTGCCTTTAGTACAGGCGCATAGACATGTTTTAGCGGCAGATGTTGCATCAACAGTTGCCTTGCCTCTATTTACCCAAAGTGCAGTTGATGGCTATGCGCTGCGCTCTGAAGACTTGCAAGCTGGAATTACCAGCTTTGAATTGGTTGGTGAAATTCGTGCGGGTATTGAAGAACATATTGAGATTCAAGCAGGTCAAACTGTTCGTATTTTTACTGGGGGCAAGCTGCCAAACTCAGCAGATACTGTGGCTCGACAGGAAATTATCACGCGTGGCCATAAACAAGCGACTCTAACTCAAGCTTTGGACAAAGGCGCAGACATTCGTTATCAAGGTGAGGAGTTATCCATCGGGACAACACTTGCGCAACAAGGCCAGCGTTTAGGCAGCGGTTTAATTGCGGCACTCAGTATGGCGGGTGTTCAGCATGTCGAGGTTTATCGCCAACCTAAAATTGCAGTGCTTATTACTGGTGATGAAGTCAGTACGCAACTGGACAATCAATCTAAAGTGTTCGATGCCAATGCGCCAATGATCCGTACTTGGCTCAAAGAACAGGGTTTTGCTGAAGTGCATTTAGAGCATGTGATTGATGATGAGAAGATACTCACACAAGCGCTCTCGAATGCCATGAATCATTATGATGTAGTCATTACTACAGGCGGTGTTTCGGTTGGAGATTATGACTTGATTCGACCTGTTTCAATGGCTTTAGGTGCAACAGAGATTTTCTGGCAAGTTGCACAAAAACCGGGTAAACCATTGTATTTTGCTGAATATCAGACAGACTATCATCATTCTTATTTGATTGGTTTGCCTGGAAACCCTGCTGCTGTGCTCACCTGTCTTGCTGTACATGTATCGACATTATTGGCGGCTTTACAGGGGGTTACGTCTCCTGCACCCGCGTGGAAAAAAGCTCGCTTCAACGACAGCATTAGACAAGACAGCCGTGAGCAACTGGTTCGCATGGTATTAGATGTCAACGAATTTGGACAATTAACCGTTTCCAAACTCGGCAAACAACAATCCCACATGCTCAGTAATTTAAATCGAGCCAATAGTATAGTTCGAATCCCTGCTCGATCTGATGCCCCTGTAACATTGGACTATATCGATTTCATCTCGATCTAAGAACATCGATTAGATAGTAATACAAACCAAGTGCTTTTTGCACACGGTCTAAGGCTTGGACAGCTTTGTCTTAGACCGTACCCTTGAATATTTAACGAGCATTATTATCCCTACATACGAATGTTAGATCAAAGGCATGCAAAACTACCCAGCAACAGCACTAGTGATTTTAGTGGGTGGGAAAGCCACACGAATGAATGAGCCAATAAGCTTTTACAAAGATTTTAGACTATTGTTTTGATGTACTGCTAAGTATAGCCCCTAAAAAAATGGATTATAGGGGTACAGCATGGAACAAATTGAAACAAGAGAAAGGCAGATAATACAGTATTTATAGGTGTTTGAGGCTATGTTGGTATGTATTGAAATAGGTAAATGGTGCGCTCAGCGGGACTCGAACCCACGCCACAGGCTTCGGAGACCTGTACTCTATCCAGTTGAGCTATGAGCGCGCGAGCACATCATATCAAAAAAAATCACAAGGTAAAGCATCTATATAGCTTAGAGTGATTTTCCTGCTTATGCTTTATACAATGTTCCATATCTGCAACACAGAATTGCGAGTAGATTACTTGGTTTATTAGGCATAATCGCTCACAATAGTGCCACTATTAATCATTCGAGAATTTCATGACTGATGCATTAACGTTAAGAGATTTGTCCAAAACCTATAAAAATGGGTTTCAGGCTTTAAAAGGCATCGATTTAACTGTTCCTGAAGGCGAGTTCTATGCCCTTCTTGGACCAAATGGTGCAGGCAAATCTACAACGATTGGTATTATCAGCTCATTGACCAAGAAAACCTCAGGCACTGTCGAAATTTTTGGACATAATCTCGACACACACCCCTCTCAAGCCAAACAGTGCTTAGGGGTTGTACCTCAAGAGTTTAATTTCGGTCAGTTTGAAAAAACCTTCGATATCTTAGTCACACAAGCGGGCTATTATGGTATTCCTAAAAAAATTGCAGAAATTCGTGCCGAAGAATATTTAGAAAAACTAGGCTTATGGGAAAAACGCGGTGTTCAAGCCCGTATGCTTTCAGGTGGTATGAAACGTCGCCTGATGATTGCCCGTGCCATGATGCATGAACCGAAACTCCTTATTTTAGATGAACCCACAGCAGGGGTTGATATTGAGCTACGTCGTTCGATGTGGGACTTCCTCACAGAAATGAACAATAAAGGCACATCGATCATTTTAACCACACACTATTTAGAAGAAGCAGAAATGCTGTGTCGTCGAATTGCCATTATTGACCGTGGTGTGATTAAAGAAGACACCAGCATGAAAAATTTCCTCAATCAACTCAATGAGGAAACCTTTATTTTTGATTTGGCCGCACCGATTGAACCAATTCATATCGACATTATTGGGGTTCGTTTCCATTTAGTCGACGCCGTGACTTTAGAGGTGACTATGGATAGAGCGCATACCCTCAATGACTTATTTCAATTGCTCGAATCGCAAGGAATCCAAGTCCGCAGTATGCGCAATAAATCCAACCGTTTAGAAGAACTGTTTGTGAAGATGGTCGAAAAAAATCTCGAAGGAACTACGCCATGAACTTAAATCAACTTAGCGTAGCTTTATATACTCTGGTGCATAAAGAAATTCGCCGCTTTATGCGCATCTGGCCGCAAACCTTACTTCCACCTGCCATTACCATGAGTTTGTACTTTGTGATTTTTGGTAATTTGGTCGGTTCTCGTATTGGCGAGATGGGCGGTTTTAGCTATATGCAGTTCATCGTACCTGGACTGATTATGATGGCGGTGATTACCAACAGTTATGCTAACGTTTCTTCGAGCTTTTTTAGTGCCAAATTTCAAAAAAGTATTGAAGAGCTAATCATGAGTCCTGTACCTTTGCATGCCATTTTATGGGGCTTTGTCTTAGGTGGTGTCTGTCGCGGGGTCTTGGTCGGTATTATTGTGACAGCTATGAGTTTATTTTTTACTGACCTTTATATTACCAATTGGTTTGTTACCATTTACACCGTCTTAGTCACCTCGTTCTTATTTTCACTGGGTGGTTTTATCAATGCGGTGTATGCGAAATCTTTTGATGATATCTCCATCATCCCAACATTTGTGCTGACGCCTTTAACTTATTTAGGTGGCGTATTTTATGCCATTTCAGCACTCAGCCCTTTTTGGCAAAATTTATCGTTGATCAATCCGATTGTATATATGGTCAATGCTTTTCGTTTCGGTATCTTAGGTCATAGCGATGTTAACGTCGTCGTCTCCCTATCTGTTATGACCATATGCTGTGCAGTGCTTTATGGCATTGCTTACTATTTACTTTCTCGTGGTTCAGGAATGCGTGAATAATGAGTGTAGAACATTCTCTTTTGGGTAAAGACACCAATTACCCTACAACTTATCAACCCGATATTCTTTTTCCTATAGCCCGTGCTACAGCACGTGAGCACTATGCACATGTTGAAGGTATTCAACAAGGTAAAGACTGGTGGCATGTTTTTGAAATTTCTTGGTTAAATCACCTTGGTGTTCCGCAAGTTGCCATTGGTCGCATCAGCCTACCGGCCACCTCGCCCAACCTCATTGAGTCAAAGTCATTAAAACTTTACTTTAATAGCATGAACTTTACTCAGTTTGAGTCTAAAGCTACGTTTAAAGAAACAGTCGAACAGGATTTATCGGCAGCGGCTGGCGCAGATGTGAATATTGATCTTTTTCATGTCGATGATGTGGAAATTAGTCAACCTGAAGGTATCTGTATTGATGAACTGACTCCGACCCAATTGGAAAATCATCCCAATGCAAATCTATTGGCATTAGATGATACTGCGGAAGATATTGAAGTACAGATTTACTCACATTTACTCAGAAGTAACTGCCCAGTCACTGGACAACCTGATTGGGGCACGGTATTTATCCGATATAAAGGTAAAAAGCCTTGTTATAACAGCATACTGGCTTATATTATCTCTTATCGTCAGCACAACGGTTTTCACGAACAATGTGTGGAACAAATATTTGCCGATATTTGGCAAAATTTGAAACCTGAAAAGCTGATGGTGTACGCAGCTTATACACGCCGTGGTGGTTTAGACATTAACCCTTGTCGTGTGTCAGATGTGTCATGGATGCCCCGCCCAATTCGATTGGCGCGACAATAAAATAAAGAACATTGAGGTTAATACACGATGCCATTTTTTGGTTTTATTCCATCGACTGAACTTTTACAGACTATTCAAACTGCTCAGCAGAAGAAAGACTCAAGTGAACCTTTATATCCACTTCGAGACAAAACAGCACTACTGATCAATGATGAAATTATTGATGCCATTTTGACTGAGTTAGTACGTCGTTTCCCACCGAGTGATAAACGAGACACAGCCGAGAAACTAGCTGGCTATATTAAGTCAACAGTTGCGGTTCTGTTGAAGCAGCTTTTAGGCAAATCATCGAATGATGTGGTTCAAGCATCGATTCAGTTTTCTGAAAAAAGCTTGTTTAAAGATGCTGAAGGTCAGTTCCGTGTGGGTGAAGCGTTAGATGCAAGCTTAGTGACCAACCTCAAATATAACTATGCTGAAATTAAAGCAGGCAATGAAGTAGATAAAGCCGCGTTAACTGAACTGTATAAACAGTTTGCTGAAGCGACTGTACGCCACTTCATGAATGACTTTAATAAAACCCTCGATTTGGGCATGATTAAGCGTAAAGCGGCCGATATCGGTTCTGCAGCTGTCATTAAAGCAGTGCATATTGCTGCCAATAAAATCATCCCCAATCTAACCAAAGATGAACTTTTAGCTTTAGCTGAATATCACGACACCTTATTTCATGCTTAAGTGCTAAAAGTCTTTCGAGGCTTTTCAGATCAAAATGACTCTACCTATGTAGGGTCATTTTTGTTTCTAAGCTGTGATTTCTTGCTCTTTATATAAAGCTATATAAAGTCCATATATAAGCTGAGACCAGATCTTTTTGTCATTGTCACTAGACTCTAAACACTACAATTTTAATTGCTTCTATATAAGGAAGACTTTTTATATCAGTCAGTAAAACTTGACTTATATAGTCACGTAAATACTCTGCCTAAAAATCTGCGCCATTTTAAATAATCTGTCCTTTATATAGGCTGAGTTTGTCTTTTTTTGTATACCTATTTGCCCGCTTCAGTACAGACAATGTTATCTTAAAGCCTATTCACGCTAGACTCCGTTCACAAGAATTTCGACATAACAGAAACGCGAACTATGGGCTTTACCCTATTCGCTTTGCTCCACTGCCAATAACGACTCTGGAAATTAGACTTCTATGTTAAATTTAAACTTTTATAACAAAGTTAAACGTTTACCTTTATTGATTGGCGCTTTGTCGATCACCAGTTTTTGCCAAGCCAACGATTTCGCTTCTCATCCTGACTATGTCAGCTTTAAACAAAAAACCATGCAAAATTATGGTCTGTCTGCTGAACAAGTTGATTGGGCGATGAGTGGTTCTAAAAATGTACCTAACATCATCAACATTATGAACCGCCCTGGTGAAAGTAAACCGTGGTACGAATATAAAACCAACTTTATGGCGGAAAGCACCATTCAACGAGGTGTCCGTTTCAAAGCACAATATGCAGATACTTTAAACCGTGCCGAACAACAGTTTGGCGTACCGCAGTCAGTCATTCTCGGCATTTTAGGGGTAGAAACAGGTTTTGGGAGCAATAAAGGTAATTTTGTCACCCGTGATGCTTTAGCAACTTTAGGTTTTGGTTACGAACGTCGTAAGCAATATTTCCAAGATGAACTCAGTGCTTTAATCGCATGGAGCTATAAAGATGGCGTGCCAACCAACTCAGTTGTAGGTTCTTATGCAGGTGCGGTGGGCTACCCACAATTTATGCCTAGCAATATTCCAAAGTTTGGTGTGGATTATGACAGCAATGGTCATGTCGATTTACGCAATTCAGCTGTCGATGCCATCGGCTCGATTGCCAACTATTTAGCAAATCATGGCTGGCAACGTAATCAGCCAATTGGATTCGCAGCACGCTATAGTGGCTCAAATCCTGAATCAGTGATTGCCAAAGATTTAACTTTACCGACGCCTTATGGTGTTTTAAAAAATCAGGGCATTCAACCGACCAATCCGATTGTCAAAATCGATGATTTAGATATGGTGAATGTGATCCAACTACAGGAAAATTATGGGCAAAGTTATTACATCACTTACCCTAACTTTCAAGTGATTACGACCTATAACAAGAGCCGTATGTATGCGACTGCAGTGTGGCAATTAGGAGCTGAAATTGCTAGCCGATAAGGCTAGCTTTTTAATCAAGTTTGAGATGTCAATAAAAAAATATTTAAAAATGATGTAAATTTCGGCATTTTTCACACTTTGTTACAATGTCGATTATTTTTTAACCAAAAAATGTTCAGTTTATGTAGTTTTTATCATTATTTTAATTAAACACTAGACATGCTTATGACTGCATGAATATTATCCATTTCGTCAAATGTTGTTGCAAAAGTGAATTAACAGGCAAGTTTTTTTATCTTTCAACCACTTAGTTTAAAGAAAAAAGTATTGTCTTTTGGAGTTTATAAATGCAGTCTTCACTTAAATATATACTGGCCATTGCCTCGACCATCGCGCTGAGCCAATCGCAAGCAGAGATGGTTCAGTCATCATTTACCAATGATAATGATAACTCTCGCCTAGCTGCGCGTGTCTTGAATAAAGATGCTCAAGGCTTCAACTCACACTTCTCAAATTTAAATAGCCTTTCAATCACTGAACGTTCAGGCGATAAAATTCGTCGCGAAACAATCGCTGCAAAAATTGAGATCCCTGAAGAAGAGCCTTCAGTGATTGAAAAGTTAAATACTGTTGCATCAAATACAGTACGTAAGTTTAGTCAAACGGGCATGGCGTCTTGGTATGGTCGTCAGTTCCACGGTCGTAAAACAGCAAGTGGTGAAACATTCGATATGAATGCATTAACTGCAGCTCACCGTAGCTTGCCGCTAAACTGTTTTATTCGTGTAACGAATAAAACCAATGGTAAAAGTGTTGTGGTTAAAGTAAATGACCGCGGCCCATTCCACGGTAACCGCGTGCTTGATCTTTCTTATGGCGCTGCTAAGCAACTGGGTATTACCAATGCCGGTACTGCGAAAGTCAGCATTGAACGTATTGATGGACCAAACTCTTAAGACTCTTTCCTACAGCACGCATTTGACAGCAAAGCCACAGTAATGTGGCTTTTTTATTGTCCTATCTTTGCCTAATGTTTTACACAATCGTAAACAGCTCGATCTCCATCATTTGATCCCTCCCAGATGCTTAGTTTGAATAAGATGCGAAATCTAATCGATCCGATTTTTTGAAGTGAGTGTGCTCACATCTTTACAGCGGTGGAAGACTAGCAAAATTAAATATTTTCTCAGCTCATTCTTATCTGATCAAAGCCAATTTTTCTACCCACCTTGAACTGTAGTTTTATCCATTCGTCAAATTCAAATGATTTTATGAATTACCTAGTAAATTGAGCGCCATTTTGGGGATATTGGATTCACTATTGCCCTACATGTTTTTATATAATTGAGTCCATTCTATGGACCAAAACTCAAAAGAAAACCTTCTTATTTCTTCAAAGTTCTCAAACCCCACCTCATTTGCTCTATATTCAACTTTTTTAGTTCCCCAATCAAAGCTACGCCAATTTGATAGACATAGAAAAAATCGCAAATGGTGAGCATTTAGGGCAACACAAATTTAAAAGCAATGAAAAAGATCGGGCTCTCGCACCTTTTCATGCTTTTTTCGGTATTTTATGGGCCTATTTGCTGATGAAATGCTAGAAATCGAATAACAGATTCAGACCGTAAAAAAATCCTAAACTCAGCAAAATACTGAGCAATAATTTTCTCGTCAAAAGAGTGATTAACAACGTAAAAATTGCCCCATAAAAATAACTATTTTGAAGTATCCCTTTCCAGTGCCCGCCTTCGAAAAAAACCAGTGGCAAACAAATCGAAACCATCAGACAAGGCGCCGCATATTTCAGCATGCGTGTCGCAAAGTTAGGCAGGCGAATTTGAGTTTTAGGCTCTAAAAATAAATACCGATTAAAAAAGGTCACACAGGTCAAGCTCAAAACAAATAACCAGGTCATGTTTTAGTCCTCCGCTTGATCAAAGAGCGCAGCAACCCACATCCCACTAAACCCAGCCAGCAAAATAGCTGATCCTATTTCTAACCAACTCAAAATCAGCACCATGATCGAGGAACTCACAACACCATAAATTGCGGCTTTATTTTGAATCAGCATCACTGCCATAACCAAGAACACCACCACAATTGAAAACTCTAAGTGGAGATTTGAAAGATCAGGCACAGTATTCGCAAGTAAAATACCTATTAAACTAAACAGCACCCAACTGACATAAAAGCTGAATCCTGCACCCAACATATAGGCATAAGACGGCTTTTCGTTCAGCATCGCGGTGGCGTAGAGTTCATCGGTTAGCAAAAAGCCGATGCTCAGTCTTCTTTTGAGTGACCATGGCTTCACCTCCTCTCTTAAACTCAGTGCATAAATAAAGTGCTGACTGGTTAGAAAAAATACGGTGATCAGAATACTCAGTAAAGATGCACCCGTCATGAGCATACTCAAACTGACCAATTGTGCCGCACCTGCAAACACTAACGCTGACATGCCTACAGCTTGCATGACACTCAGGCCCGCATTAATCGCTGCTGAGCCTGCCAATATTCCCCATGGAATAACCGCGACAGAAAGCGGCAACATATCCTGTACACCACGGAAAAAGCTTAAACTTTTCTGTTGGATCAATTGCGACTGCACAGCAGACTCCATTTTTCAATTCGCTAGAGTCAATATGCGGCATACCTTAGATGGCTTTCTTGTATGAAATTGCTGTTATTTTAAATTTTATGTGCCAGATATTGCGCAGGCGTACAGCCCAAAGACTTTTTAAAATGACGAGTGTAATGGCTTTGATCAGAGAAACCACAGAGTTGTGCTACTGTCGCAATCTCACAGCCTTGTTTAAGTAAATATAAAGATTTACGTAAACGAAACTGTACCAACCATGCATGAGGTGGAAGTCCAGTAAACTTTTTAAATTGACGTAGTAAATGCCATGGGCTCATCCCGACGACAGCGGCGAGCTCAGCCAGTTGATGCTCTCTTTCAGGTTCCGCAGCAAGTAGTTCTTGTACCAAGACTACTTTACGCTGTGCTTCAGGCAAGTCTTTTAATATTTTTTTAGATTGATTATAACGGCTTAATAAATAAGCCAAAGTTGATATATATAAACTCTGTTTAAACAGTGTATTTTTTGGTTGTAACAACAAATCGAATAGCAAATTCAATTGTTCGGCTAACCCTTCATCATGAACTACAGCTTGCGGAAACCACGGCATAGTGCCGGCTTCATGAAAAAAATCTTGACTCACTTCTTGAATCATTTCAGGGGTCGGATAAATTGCCCGATAACACCAACCAGTTTCAACAGCAGAAGAACCCGTATGTACCTCATCAGCATTCACTAAAATAATGTCGCCTTGCGGTGCAATATGCTGATTTCCTGTGCGCAAAAAGGACTGTGCACCTTCATCAATTAAACCAATACAATAGCCTTCATGGGTATGTTTTGAAAACTGCGTATGCTGATAGGAGGCTTTTAACATTTCAAGACCATCAAGTTCTTGAACATGATGGTAATTTACAAATTCACTGGGTCTGATTTCGTGCATGAGTTGGCCTCTCCTGAACACTCAGCATACTGCGATTCAGCAAAACGTATAGAACAAAATTGCTCTACTACTGATAGGTTTTCCCTTGGTGTTTTAACCAACCACCTTCATGGCGCTGTTGTGGATCGTGATGTGTCCAGTGGATCACCCCGCCTTTTTCACTATATTCGTATTCACCATTGAAACCAACGGTATCGCCTTTTTGTAAGCGTTCAATGCGTGGTGCCAAATCAATATTATGTGCAACCAAAACCGTCATTGCATTAGGGAGTTCTACAATAAATTTTTGATGACGAGAACCATCATTATCATCCTTAAGCACAGCCACAACACGCCCTTGTGATTGAACTTGAATATTACTTTTCCGGCTTTGAAACGCTTGGGCAATTTTTGTTGTGCCATCAAGCACCTGATTTTGCGGTTTACTGGTCTGTGTAGTGGGTTCTACCGCGACTGATGGTGTCGATGTTTGTAATTGATTTTCTTGAAGATCGATTCCGAAATATGCAGCAATCAAAAGTACGATCACCGCACCAATACTCAGGTTGGTTTTGTTGGCCACTTATCTACCTCCTCGTTTTATTTTTATTAATTGTATAAAAAAAGCCCCAAAGGGGCTTTTTTTACTCAAAATAATTTTTCAATTATTTTGCAGCAGCTTGAGCAGCAGCAACTTCTTCAGCGAAAGAAAGTTCAACTTTTTTCTCAATACCTTCACCCACTTCAAAGCGAGCGAATTGAACAACTGTAGTACCAGTTGCTTTAAGAACGTCAGCAACTTTCTTGTCGTTGTCGATTACGTACATTTGACGATCAAGAGCAACTTCGTTCAAGTATTTCTCAACTGAACCAGTGACCATTTTCTCAACGATGTTTGCAGGCTTACCAGATTCGATTGCTTTAGCTTCAGCAATTTCTTTCTCTTTAGCGATAAGTTCAGCAGATACACCTTCAGCAGAGACAGCAACTGGATTGAACGCAGCAACGTGCATTGCAATACCTTTACCAGTCGCAGCATCACCAGTGTAAGATACAACAACACCGATTTTTAAACCGTGTTTGTAAACTGCAAGGTTTTCGCCTTCAATGATTTGAGCACGACGAACTTGGATGTTTTCACCGATTTTTTGAACAAGAGCAATACGCGCTTCTTCTACAGTTGCACCATCTTCAAGTTTCAATTCAGCAATTTTAGCAGCATCAGTTTCGCCAGCAGCTAACGCAGCAGCAGCAACTTGAGCAGAGAAACCAGCAAAGTTTTCGTCTTTAGCAACGAAGTCAGTTTGGCAGTTTACTTCTAAAAGAAGCGCTTTGTTACCGTCTTGAGCGATAGTGATTGCGCCATCAGCTGCAATGTTACCCGCTTTTTTAGCCGCTTTAGCTTGACCAGATTTACGAAGGTTATCAATCGCTAATTCGATGTCACCATTCGCTTCTGTTAATGCTTTTTTACATTCCATCATTGCAAGACCAGTACGATCACGCAATTCTTTAACCATGCTTGCTGTAACTGCAGTCATGTCAATCTCCTAAATACGGTAGAAAATGAATTCTTTTTAGAACAGAAACGGCCCAGAGCTGTCTCTTGGGCCGTCTGCATACATGACGCTTACTTTGCCACCATCACATGTCGCAAAAATGACAAGCTTACGTCAAACGCATTAAGCCTCAGGAGCTTCTTTAGCTTCTTCAACTTTAGCTTGTGCATTTGCTTGTGATTGAGCATATTCTTTACCAGCAAGAATCGCATCAGCCATAGCAGAAGCATACAAAGTAACTGCACGGATCGCATCGTCATTACCCGGGATAACGTAGTCTACGTTGTCTGGGTTAGAGTTTGTATCAACGATACCGATTACAGGAATACCAAGGTTTTTAGCTTCTTTAATTGCAATTGCTTCGTGATCAACGTCGATTACGAATAATGCGTCAGGTAAACCACCCATGTTCTTAACGCCGCCTAAAGCGCGTTCAAGTTTTTCCATCTCACGAGTACGCTCTAAAGCTTCACGTTTAGTAAGCTTAGCGAAAGTACCATCTTGAGATTGAGTTTGAAGATCTTTAAGACGGTTGATAGATTGGCGAAGTGTTTTCCAGTTCGTCAACATACCACCTAACCAACGGTGATCAACATATGGTTGACCAGCACGTTGTGCTTGTTCACGGATGATGTTAGAAGCAGCACGTTTCGTACCAACAAACAATACTTTATTCTTTTTGCTAGCAAGGTTGTTAACAAAGTTCAAAGCATCATTTAACGCAGGAACAGTGTGCTCAAGGTTGATGATGTGAATTTTGTTACGCGCACCAAAGATGTATTGACGCATCTTTGGGTTCCAGAAACGTGTTTGGTGACCGAAGTGTGCGCCTGCTTGAAGAAGGTCGCGCATGCTTACGTTGTAATCTGCCATTTTCTTTACCTTAAAGTTTGGGTTAGGCCTCCATATATCCGCATCCTCCACCCTAACGGGCACCCAGAGAAATGTGTCGATATATGTGCGGATTTTATTGCCCCATCGCACAAAGCCCGTGAAATTTATTCACGAAAAAGCATTTGATAAAATGGGCGGCTATTTATACCATAGTCACACACAAATTTCCAAAAGTTTTTAGAGATCATGAACAGTACTTACGAAGCACCCCGTCGACTCATCAAAAGCGCTGAAGACATCGAAAAGATGCGTGTGGCTGGACGACTGGCGGCTGAAGTCTTGGATATGATCAAGCCACATATTAAACCAGGTGTGACTACACTTGAGTTAGATACGATTTGTCACGATTATATTGTCAATAAACAAGACGCAATTCCAGCATGTTTAGGTTACGGTGCAGCACCGGGTCGCCCTGCTTTCCAACATGTGATTTGTACTTCTGTAAACCATGTGGTCTGTCACGGCATTCCTTCAGATGCAAAAGTGTTGAAAAAAGGCGATATTTTAAATATTGATGTGACGGTCATTAAAGATGGTTTCCACGGCGATACCAACATGATGTACATCGTGGGTGGCGAAACTTCTATTATTGCGAATCGTTTATGTAAAGTGGCACAAGAAGCAATGTACCGTGGAATAGCAACAGTGAAGCCGGGTTCAACCATTGGCGACATTGGTCATGCCATTCAACAATATGTCGAATCGGAACGTTTTGGTGTCGTGCGTGAATACTGTGGTCACGGTATTGGGACTGTGTTCCATGACGAACCTCAAGTCTTACACTATGGTCAGCCAAACTCAGGCATGATTTTAGAAGAAGGCATGACCTTTACCATTGAGCCAATGGTCAATGGTGGTGACTGGAAAACTAAATTATTGGGGGATAAATGGACGGTAGTGACCAAAGACCATAGCTTGTCTGCACAGTATGAACATACGTTATTGGTCACTAAAAACGGGGTTGAAGTTTTAACTGCACGTCCTGAAGAAGATTTATCACGTTTTCAGTCTTAAATGCTGTCATTGGCATAAAATATGATGCCATCTGTCAAAAAGACCACCTACTGGTGGTCTTTTTTATGACTAAGTAAATATTGGATTTGAAATTTTTTCTTTATTTTACAAACAGCTAGAATCAAAAAATACTCAACAGTAGCGCTCTATTATATTCATTCATCTGTAACAAAGATTGCAAGCTAGTAACACGATCACACAAAACAGGTTTTGACATTCACAAATGTAAAAAACACATGTCCTTCAAAAACAACAGCTTTATCGTAGCAGCAACCTTAATAATACGCTCTATAAAAACGAATAGCTAATTTGGACATGGAGTCCCAGAATGAAAAAAACATTGCTTTGTGTAGCAACGTCTATTGCTGCCTTGCCTGTGCTCACACATGCAGATTCACCTTATTTTAGTCTACAAGATGGTGATGGATTTAAACGCTTTTCTGTATCGGTCGGTGCTTTACACGTCATGCCACAAGGTAAAGCTCAACCCTTCCGAGTTAACACATCGGTTAAAGGAGGCGAAACTGCAAAAGTTGGAGATATCAAAGCACAAACGGTGCTCGACAATATCAAGCCAGGAAGTAGCGTCAATCCTCTCTTAAAGGCTACTCTTGATGGGCTTGCTTTAATTAATGCTGATGTCCCCTCAGCATTAAGTGGGACTGCTGAAATCCGTGGACTCAGTCAATGGGATAATCCAGGTACGGGTTTAGAAGCCGATGATGTCACTACATTGGGCATCATGACCAATTACTTTTTTACCGACAATATTTCTTTTGAAATGAAAGCAGGGATTCCACCAAAAGTCGATTTACAAGGTAAAGGAAAAATTTATGCGCCTTTTTCAGCAACTGCAACACCTATGGGCGGAGCTTTAGGAAATTTAGAACTTGAAAATGATATTTTCATTACCGATTTGGAAGCATACGGCCCTGCGGCATCTGCACGTGCATGGACACCTGCTTTCGAGTTCCAATATCACTTTGGTAAAACAGGTGTGAATAAATTCCGCCCCTATGTCGGTGTTGGAATGATGTATGCCTACTTTAATGAGTTGGAAATTAACCCACAAACTGAAAAAGATTTAATTGCGGCAGGTCATATGATTGCCAATATTAAAGAAGAAAATGCGGGTGCATCACTTGAGGGGAAAAAGAGTTCAGCCAATCCTAAAGTTAAGCTAGAAGCAACCGATGCCTTCGCGCCTGTTGCAACTGTCGGTTTCACCTATGACTTTAATGATAAATGGTTTGCTGTCGGCTCTGTGTCCTATGCCCATCTTAAAAATGAAACCACGATCACCGTCACAGATGTTACGCACGGTGAACTGATTAAATCCACAGCCGATATTGAAATTAACCCCATTCTGGCGTATGCAGGTGTCGGCTACCGGTTCTAAGCTTTAAAAGAACTACAAAAAAGACGACACCAAGTCGTCTTTTTTCATGAATATTCGTTGTTTTTATTGATCAAATAGTCAATTTTTTATCATCGCTTTCAGCAAATAATTCACTTAATATAGCGAACTCTAAGCTCATTTTTTGGTTGAAATATGTCAGAAACTCATTTTTCCAAACCGCTGATTTACATGCTCATTGGAAGTGCAATAATTCTGGCATTATCACTGGGTGTCCGACATGGCTTTGGACTCTACCTGGTGCCGATGAGTGATGAGTTTGGCTGGGGACATAATGTTTTTAGTCTAGCGATTGCAATGCAAAACCTAATTTGGGGCGCTGCACAGCCCTTTACAGGTGCATTAGCAGATAAATATGGCTCTAAGATCGTGGTTACCGTCGGTGGTGTGTTGTATACCATCGGTTTGCTGCTTATGGCAGTCAGCTCTACGGGTTGGTTACTCAACTTAAGTGTCGGTCTTATTTTGGGCCTAGCATTATCAGCGACCTCTTTTTCTGTATTGTTATCCGCGGTGGGTCGTGCTGCACCGCCTGAAAAACGTAGCCTTGCTATGGGTATTGCCAGTGCAGCGGGTTCTTTTGGGCAGTTTATTATGCTGCCGTCAACCTTACTGCTGTTACAAAACTTTGGCTGGTCTGCGGCGTTGGTCGTTAGTGCACTTTTAATTGCGATGATTGTTCCGCTGGCTTGGATGCTCAAAGCTCCCGCCTTTGTTATACCGAATGCTTCAACCAACCAAGTTCAGCTCAGTTTTAAAGATATCTTAGTGATTGCGAAAAACCATAAACCATTTTGGTTCCTATCACTCGGTTTTTTAGTCTGTGGCTTCCAAGTGGTCTTTATCGGTATCCATTTACCTGGCTATTTGATTGACCATGGTTTTAATGCAACCACAGGAACTGTTTTCTTAGCGTTGGTCGGTTTATTTAATATCGTTGGCACTTACACTGCGGGTTGGCTAGGTGGGAAATATTCTAAACCAAAGTTACTGATGGGCTTATATGGGCTCAGAGGCATTGCGATTATTGCCTTTTTGATGCTACCGCTCAGCACAGTCACCATCTATAGCTTTGGTGTGGTGATGGGTTTATTATGGTTATCTACAGTGCCTTTAACCAATGGTATTGTGGCCAATATGTTTGGTATTAAATACCTCAGCATGCTGAGTGGCATCGTGTTCTTTACCCATCAAGTTGGTTCATTTTTCGGTGGATGGTTGGGTGGTGTGAACCATGACGTGACAGGTAATTATGACTTGATTTGGCTGTTTTCCATTATTCTGAGTGTTTTTGGCGTACTGGTACATTTCTTTGTCGATGAAAAGGCGGTTGTCCATGACTAATTCATTTTTATGGCTCAAGTGTGGTATCGGCATTAGCATCGTTGCTTTGTTTGCTCTGGCGATTAGCCTTTGGCTGAATACGCCTGACCTGTTTGAGTATTTTAATCAGGCGTTTTGCGCACATTAAATCTGTATATTTTGAGCTCAATATTTCATTATAAAAGAAAAGCAATACAATCATTAGCTTAGTATTTTTTAAATTTTTTCATAAGTTTAGAACTTCTTTTAATTTTAAGATTACACATATTTTGATTACATTTTCTCTAGACCCCATATCTAGAGAAAATAATCAAAATGACCGCATTAACCCAACTTTCACAAGCGATTCATGATGCCCCGCGTTGGCATCAACCTGAACAATTTCAAAATCCAGAAGAAATTCAAATTATCCCACTGGCGGAAGAAGCCTTAGGTGCTGTGGTTTTTGGTTTAGATGCCCGTAAAGCCCAAGCAGGAGAAACTATCTATCGCTTAAAACAAGCTTTGGCTGAACATCTGATTTTAATTTTTAAAAACCAAACTTTGGATGATTTGCAATATTTAGCCTTTGCCCGCTATTTTGGTTCCATTTTCCGCCCAAGTGCAGACAATCCTGTACTGGCTAGCCAGACTGATACTGGTGTTCCACCCGATGTGGTTCCTGTTTCCAATGCGGTCGGTCAAGGCGACTATACTGGTCATGGCGAACTCACCCCACATGCCGATCACCAGTGGACACCTATTCCCTCTTTTGGCTCTCTGCTCTATGCCCTTGAGCTTCCTCAAGACGGTGGACAAACCTCTTGGTTCAATACCATCAAAGCCTATGATGCGCTTCCCGATAACGTCAAAAAGCAGATCGACCAGCTACAGCAAATTACTTATAACCCATTTGTCCGTGCGCAAAGTAATACAGGCAATACGGGTTATGGCGACAGCCCTTATTATCGCTTTAAAGATCAACCCATTTTAGGTCATGCCTATCCGCATCCCTTAGTCCGCACACATCCAGAATCTGGGCGTAAAGCGCTTTGGCTCAATACCCGTTCGGAAGTTGAATTACTCAATGTCGATGATAGCGAAGGCAGTGAACTGATTGCTGCACTTCGTACGCATATCCTCAAACCTGAGTTTCGCTATGAACATCACTGGGAAACTGGAGATATTATCTTTTGGGATAATCAGGTGACACTACATTCACGTCGCCCCTTTCCGGTCGATCAACGTCGCTTACTCAAACGTATTAGTCTTGCAGGTGGGCGTCCTTACTAAGCGATAAATAAAATGAATGATTTATTGGTATGACACCAAAATGTCACGATTGTTTTAGATAATCTGTTAAAAAACCAATAAAAAAGCCCATCGTTTGATGTAATGCCAGTCAGTTAAGCAAAAAAAGTTAAAATGCTGTAAAAAGAGCGTATGTAAATACGCTCTTTTTTTATGAATTTATCTCAGAATCTAGATTTAACATTAAAACAAACCTTACCTTCACTTTCACAATTCAGTGAATTGATTGATTTAAACTGGATTGAAGATTGCTTAGACCAAACAGGTAAAGCATCAATTCGAAAAAGAAAACTGCCTGCTGAACATGTTGTTTGGCTGGTAATCGGACTTGCTCTATTTCGAAATCAACCGATTTGGTATGTGGTTCAACAATTGCAACTTGTTTTCGGTACGGCAGAATACTGTGTACCGAGTGCATCCGTACAAGCAAGACAACGCTTAGGCTTAGAACCCATGAGTGCTTTATTTTCGACATTAAGTCAGGCATGGTTTAAAGACTCACAACAACAATATAGCAACTTTCACGGTCTATGCGTTTGTGCTGTAGATGGTGTGGTTTGGTCTATGCCTCATACAGAAGAAAACTTTAAGCACTTTGGTTCATCCAAAGGCAAAACAGCAGCTGCACCTTACCCACAAGTTAGAGCGACTTGCCTGGTGAATACCAATACCCATGAAATGATTGATGCCCAAATGGGCAGTATGGATCAAGGTGAATTAACCTTAGCCAGTCAATTAAAAGCACCAGTTCGCAGTATTACCCTATTTGATCGTGCTTACTTCTCTGCTGATTTTTTAGTGAGCTGGCAATCTCAGGCAGAAGAGAGTCATTGGTTGATGCGAGCAAAGGACAACCTGCGTTATGAAGTGATTCATCATAATGCGGCCCATGACTTTCAGATCAAAATGCCTGTTTCAGCAAGAGCAAAAAAGATAAATCCGTCATTGGGTGACTATTGGGAAGCACGTTTAATTGAAGTTGAATATGCAGGAAAAATAAGACGTTACATTACATCATTAACAGATTCTAAAGTTTATCCATTCAAAGACCTTGCAATGCTTTATATCCAGCGTTGGGAAATAGAAATGTGTTATCGGGAAATTAAAAGTGATTTACAGGATGCAAGGATTTTAAGAAGCAAACAACCTGATTTGGTCTATCAAGAATTGTGGGGGGTATTTATTGCATATAATATCTTAAGAAGACAGATGAGGTTTATCGCTGAACATGCAAAGGTGAGTCCTTTAAGGATCAGTTTCCATGTTGCATCTATGAGTATTATCAATATCTTAAGGCACACACCTTTAGAATCAGCAGGAAACCTACCCAAACATTTAGCGCAATTATTTGAACAATCTAAAATATTTGTATTACCTGAAAAAAGGCAAAGGCAATGTCCGCGAGTAGTGAAAATTAAAGCACAAAAATATCCAAGAAAATGCCAGTCAATTTCTTAACTGACTGGCATTACATCGTTTGATGGGCTTTTTTTATTTCTATGACTTAAGCATTGCGTTTCGCAAAGTCATCCATAAAATCCACTAGGGCTTGAACGCCTTCTAGTGGAACTGCGTTATAAATACTTGCACGCATCCCACCAACTGAGCGGTGACCTGCAAGGTTCAACAAATGGTTTTCTTCAGCTTCTTTGAGGAAAAGTTTCTCCAAATCTGGATTCGCCAAAGTAAAGGGCACATTCATAATTGAACGGTTTTGCACAGCAATTGGGTTCGCATAAAAATCGCTTGCATCGATATAACCATAAAGTAGTTTCGCCTTTTCAAGGTTCACTTTATGAATCGCTTCAACACCGCCTTGTTCAAGCAACCATTCAAATACTAGACCGGATAAGTACCAAGCATAGGTCGACGGTGTATTGACCATCGAATCATTCTTCGCTTGCGAAGCGTATTTCAAGATGCTTGGAATTTCAGGTTTGGCTTGATCTAGCAGATCTTCACGAACAATAACCAAGGTTAAACCCGCTGGGCCAATGTTCTTTTGCGCGCCTGCATAGATGATACCAAATTTAGTCACATCAACAGGTGCAGACAAAATACTTGAAGACAGGTCTGCAACCAATGGCGCATTGGTTTCTGGAATAGCCGCAAACTGAAGACCACCAATCGTTTCATTGTCAACATAATGCACATAAGCCGCATCTTGAGATAAGTTCCAAGTGCTTGAGTCTGTAATGGCAAGTTTTCCATCAATTTGCGTACCCGCTTCAATGACGTTGATATCACCATAACGCTGCGCTTCTTTCAGTGCTTTTTCAGACCAAATTCCAGTATGGATATAGTCCGCTTTGCTGTTTTTACCCAACAAATTTAAAGGAATCGCGGAAAACTGAAGTGAAGCACCACCTTGAAGGAACAAGACTTTATAGTTCTCTGGAATGTTCATGAGTTTACGTAAATCTGCTTCTGCTTTTTCAGCCACAGCAACATAGTCTTTACTACGGTGACTCATTTCCATGATGGAAAGACCCTTGCCTTGCCAATCAAGCATTTCAGCTTGTGCTTTTTCTAAAACGGCAGTAGGTAATGCAGCAGGACCAGCACAGAAGTTGTACGCGCGCATGATTTTTCCTTTCAAAGTGAAACACAATAAAATGATGGCATTTAACCACAGATAGCCAGTGCTTGCAGTAAATTCAACTGAAAATATTTCAATGTAATCTCACCTTTACAGTCAAAAACTCAATCAAGATCAACGATCCAGTTTGAACTCATCACTGCTCAATCAATTACAGCAACACTTTCCCATTCACCTAAGTTCAAACGAAAGCATTTCCTTTGCTTAAAAATGTCGCTAATCTATTGATATACATTTGCAAATTAAACAATTCAGTAACTGAGTCAGCATTCAGAACAGTTAGATTATGCGTATAATGTGCAAAAATATAGAAAAGAGTCGTGCTCATGCCACAAAGACTATTCAACATGCTTAATACACCAGCCAACAAATTCTTATTGCGTACATCACTGCCATCAATCTTGTCATTAAGCATGTTCGGTCTCAGTCTCGGAATCAGCTCGACGACTTTTGCTGCATCTATCAGCTATCAACAAGCTGAGCAAAGTGTGTTACAAGACTCGTATAGCACACAGGCCACCCAAGCCTTACAACAAGCCTCAAAACTAGAAGCTGAAGCGGTCAAAGGTTTGGGGCTCCCCCGTATCGATCTGAACGTACGTGCCTATGCTTTTCATAATGAACTTGATGTGCCTCTTGGTGCACTCAAAAATAATTTAGAACACACACTTTCTCAAAACATTAATGACCATATAAATCAACAAAATCTGCTACCTAATATTTCTGACCCGTTAAAAGAAGGTATTAATCAGACCATCCATAATGGTGTCGGGCTTATTCCGAATAGCTCGCAAATCACCTTAGAAGATCAAGTCATACGCCCGACGATTTCTGCAATGATGCCGCTTTATACAGGTGGGTTAACCTCAAGTGCGAAACAAGTCGCCAATATCAAAGCCAAACGTAGCGAACTCAATACAAAACAACAGCAAGACCTACAACGCTTTGAGCTGATTCAAGCCTATTTCAATGTTCAACTGCAAAAACAGTTGCTCACGTCTAGCCAATATAATTGGCATGCAATGCAAAAACACTATGACAATGCACTTAAACTTGAACAACAGGGCTTTATTAGTAAAGGCCAGCGCATGCAGTTTGAAGTGGCAAAAAACAATGCACAGCGCAGTGAACAAGCCAGTCAGGCCAATTTAAAAGCCAGTTTATTTCAACTGAATAACCTTTTGCAAAGCAGCCAAATTACTGAGCTCACCACACCACTCTTTATTAACAGTACCCAAAACCAAGATCTGAATACCCTACTCAGGTCATATGCAGATCAATCGGCTTTAGTACAAAAACTGCAAATGGACACCCAACTGGCGCAAGCCAATGTCACCGCACAAAACGCCGCCAAGAAACCACATATTTTTGCCTTTGGTGAATACAGTCTAGACGATAAAAATAACTGGATCGTTGGCTTAGCCGCACAGTACAATCTGTTCTCAGGCATTGATAAAAACAAAAATGTCCAAGCAGCAGAGTTACAACGCTACGCTTCTGAACTGATGACAGCACGTACCAAACAAGAAATTGAAAATGTGATTTATAAATCGTATAGCGAAGCCACCACAGCGCAGCAAAGTGATCTATTGTTACAACAAAATATAAAAGCAGCGCAAGAAAATTTACGTATACAAGAACTGTCCTTTAAAGAAGATATGGGAACGGCGACACAAGTGATCGATGCACAAAATATGCTCGGCACTTTAAAAGCAGAAACCGCACTAAATGCCTATAAATATGTCATGTCACTGGCGACGCTTCTACAAAGTCATGGTTCAATCCATCAGTTCCAAACCTATCTTCTGCAACCCAATACGCGATTTATTCGTTAATTCTTTGATGAGAGCCATTTAATGAATCAAGATCAAAACCAATCTGATCCGCAAAAACCTGAAAAACAAGAAGATCAAGCGGTGCCATCAACAGAGGAATTAACCACAAATGATACTCAAGAGCAGGTACAAGCTGAGACCGAACAGACTAAGCCAGCATCAGCCAATACAAACACCGAGCAAAAGTCCAAAGCAATCAAGCTGATTGGAGGCCTTGCTCTCATTATTCTATTCATCGTGATTGCTTTTGGACTGTGGAAGGCCTATCAACCGAAAACGGTTGAAATCCAAGGTCGAGTTGAAGCAGAAACGATCCATGTTAGCACCAAAGTGCCAAGTCGAATTGATGAAATTTATGTACATGACGGACAGAAGATCAGCAAAAACCAAGAACTCGTTCGACTGTATAGCCCTGAAGTCGATGCCAAAAAACAGCAAGCACTGGCCAGCTTACAGGCTGCTTTAGCACTCCAGTCCACTGCTGACCGTGGCTCTCAGGAAGAAAATATTGCGAGTTTATACGCCAACTGGCAAGCACTGAAAGCACAGCAAACTTTGGCACAAACCACCTATCAACGTGGTGCAAACTTGTACCAACAAGGTGTCATCTCACGCCAACGTCGCGATGAAATGCAAGCCGCGGCACAATCAGCCGCTCAAATGACAGAAGCAGCATATCAACAATATGCTCGGGCTGAACGTGGCAGCACCCCACAGCAAAAAAGTTCAGCAGATGCGCAAGTGCAAATTGCAAAAGCAGCTGTTGCTGAAGTCAATGCACTTGAAGCTGAAACCAAACTACTCTCACCCATTGACGGTATCGTCTCTAAAACTTATGGCAAGCCTTCCGAGCTAGTAGCAATGGGTGTGCCGATTATCAGTATTATTCAAGATCGCGAGCTTTGGGTATCACTGAATATTCGTGAAGACCAATACGCCAACATCTATCAAGCAAAACAAATTGAAGGCTTTATTCCAGCCTTAAACCTGAATACAAACTTTAATATTAAGAATATTGATGCCGAAGGCGAATTTGCCACCATTAAGACCACACGCCAAACAGGAGGCTATGACATTCGTAGCTTTAAAGTTCATTTGACGCCTGCGCAAGCCATTCCAGACCTAAAAGTTGGCATGAGTGTGTTGTTTAAAGTCAAAGAGAGCAAATAATGCTAAGCGGGCTACTGCGGGAACTGAACTATTTACTCAAACATAAGTGGGATCTATGTTTAGTCACGCTTGCCCCACTGTTTATTATCGTGCTGTTTTCCAGCATGTTTGCCCAAGGCAAGCCTGAACATTTGCCTATTGCGATTATTGACCAAGACCAAAGTGAGCTAAGCCAAAACATACAGCGCTACTTAAGACTCAACCATACCTTAGATGTCGCCATCGTCAGTGATCAAAATACCGAAGTTGAAAAGCTGCTGAACCAAACCAAAGTTTGGGGTTACGTCAGTATCCCCAATGGCGCCGAACAACGTTTTGTTCAAGCTAAAGATGCTGAAATCAGCATTGCCTATAACCAAAGTTACTTTAGTGTGGGTAACACCATTTCATCAGCCATGTTACTCAGTACAGTTGAAGCCATGGCGGACTATGCTGGTGAAAGCTATTTAGAAAATACGATCCCTTATTTAGATGTACCTACACCACACGTTAAAATTTCGACCTTATACAACCCAAATTTGAGTTATGAGTTCTATTTAGAACCCTTTATGATTCCTGCGATTTTGCATTTATTGCTCTGCTGTTGTGTCGCATTTTCAGTAGGTCAGGAATTTAAGTTTGATACAACACAAAACTGGCTAAACAACCAATCTGCTTTTAAAGCCATCCTCACTAAAAACCTGACCTATGTACTAATTTTTAGCTTATGGACATGGGCGTGGATGTTTTGGCTGATTGAGATTCGCGGTTGGTTTGTTGCAGGTCAGCTTTGGTTGATCATGTTGGCACAGCTTTTATTTTATAGCGCCTATGCCTTGATCAGTAGCACCATTGTTTTAGCCACCAACAACTTATCTAAAACCTTTGGTTTAATTGCTGTGTATGGCGGCTCTTCGCTCAGTTTTGCAGGAGTGACTCTCCCCTTAAATAACGCACCACTGTTTACCAAATTTTGGGCCAATATTATCCCTTACACACCTTATGCCAAACTACAAACCGAACAATGGGTCATTGGTAGCCCAATCAGTTCATCACTGTTGCCTTTACTCATACTTATCCTCTATGTGGTCTTTTACGCTGTGACCTCTGTCCTGCTCCTCAAAAAACGAATCAAAGGAGCAGTGTCATGAAGTCATTTTTGCACTATTACATCAAGACATTTAAAGACATTATCGCCAATCAGTCGATTTTAACCACGCTCATCCTCTCGGTGATTTTCTATAGTGTTTTCTATCCGACTGCCTACAAAGCCCAACAAGCAGAAGCTTTGCCCATTGTGATTGTGGATGAAGAACAAAGTATCGTGACCAATAACATCATTCAGCAAGTTTCGCTCAGTCCAAATGTGGAAGTGAAAGCTGTGACGGGTAATTTCCTCGATGCTGAAAATATGATTAAACAACAGCAAGCCGATGGTATTTTGCTCTTACCCGAAAATCTTTCCAATAGTCTTCGGCATGGCGAAGTCGGTGGGATTGGGCTCTATCTCAGCGCGGCAAACTTCTTAAAAACCAAGCAAATTGGACTAGGTCTCGCTACCTCAATTGAAAATGCTGTACGCGAGCACGTGGAAAAATTTGGCAATATTTCGCACTTTTCTCCAGCCATTTCCATTCATCAAACGCCGCTTTTTAACACCATGTCGGGTTATGGCAGTTATATTTTCCCCGCCATTGCCCCGCTGATTATTCATCAAACCATCGTGCTCGGTTTAGGGATGTTATTGGCCGGATACCGCGAACAGAAATGGCGACCAACGACGACAGAATTTTTTGCGATTTTTTGCGCCATTCTGACCATTGGTATGCTCGGTTGTTTATATTTATTTGGCTTTATTTATTGGTTAAATGACTACCCACATGGGGGAAATTTTAGTGGCATGTTACTGGCCGTGCCAATTTTTATAGGCTGTATCGTGGCTTTAGGCATGTTAATTTCAACATTTTTCGATATGCCTGAGCGTGCAGGACATGTCATTGTATTTACCTCTATTCCTCTATTTCTACTTTCAGGAACAGCATGGCCACACGCCGCAATGCCCGCTTGGATGCAATACTTGGGCAATGTTTTGCCATCGACCCAAGGGATTCAAATCTTTATTCAACTGAACCAAATGGGTGTACCGACTGCACTTATTCTGCCGAAACTACTCTATCTCTTTGTGTTTGGTATAGCTTGCGCAGCATTTGCTTATTGGCGTCTCAAGCATCACTAAATTTTAGAACGTATTGATAGCAATCCTACCCATTTAATCCGTTGAAGCCCCATAAAGTTTGACATCAAAGCTGCGAATTTTTGTGCTTCCGCCTGCTTTGTCAAAACCAACATCGTATTGAACTAGGTTTTTATTGCTATAAGCATACTCATAGGTAACTGCATACAAACTTGGTTTTTCTGTCGATTTTTCAATGTGTTTTGATACAATTTTTTGAGTCGTAATGGCTTGTTTAGGAATCGATTTTGCAAATTTGCGCATGTCTTTTTCATGAATTTTAAATTCACGCTGTAACTCTGGCTCAAAATAAGTATAGAGCTGCGGAAAATCACCCTGAGTAAAGGCTTGATAAGCTTGCTGAGCTGCTTTCTCTTGAGCAGGACTCGGATTTGGGATCGAATCCAATGCCTGTTGTCCCAATTTATCACACGCTGTTAAAGCCAACGCACAACTCAAAACCAGTAATTTTGCTTTCATAAAATCTTATCCACCACTAGGTCATCGCCAATATGAAAAAAGACGCCGAAGCGCCCTTTTCTTTTTCATTCAGTTAGTCTTCGTTCGATGTATTGGTATCTGTTGTATTTTCAGATGCATCTACATTTACATCGTCAACCACAGTTTCTTCAGTTGTTTCCATAGAAGCATCTAAAATATCATCTTCGACTTCAACGGCTTCAACAGCAACGACACCGACCAAGATTTCTTCATTACCTAAACGAATCAGACGTACACCTTGTGCATTACGACCCGTTCTAGCAACTTCAGAGGCACGAGTACGAACTAAAGTACCACCATCAGAAATCAACATCAGCTCTTTAGATTCATCAATGGCAACCGCACCGACCAACTCACCGTTACGTTCAGATGTTTTGATGGCAATAACACCTTTACCACCACGTTTCTTGGTTGGGAAGTCATCAACAGGCGTACGTTTCCCATAACCATTTGCAGAAGCACACAGTACTTCGCCAGTTTCAGGTACAACAACTAATGAAACAATACGGCTCGCCACATTTAAATCAGAAGATTCTTCATCATCTGAATCTGTGTCAGTTTCAACATCATCTTCGGCCTGAGCTGCAGCTAAAGTGACGCGCATACCACGTACCCCTTTTGCAGTACGTCCCATCACACGTGCATCAGTTTCAGAGAAGCGAATTGCTTTACCTTCATTTGAGAACAACATGATTTGCTGTTCGCCATCGGTGATTGCAACACCAATCAAAGTATCTTCTTCTTTCAGCTCAATTGCACGTAAACCGTTTGAACGAACATTACTAAATTGCTCTAATTCAACACGCTTGACTGTACCAGATGCTGTTGCCATAAATACAAAGAAGTTCTTACGCATTTTCTCTGCAAGATCAGCAAATTCAACAACTGTTTCATTGTCTAAATCAGTTGCTGAAAGCTCAACACCCAACTCTTTCAATTGCTTACGTAATGCATCAGAAAGTTCATCAGCATCTTCAGCCAACTCATCGAATGAAGCTTTTAATGCTTCATAATGCGCGTCGATAATACTATTTTCACGTAATGTCGCGACATTGCTACGCACAAAGTTTTTGAACTCAGCTAAGCGTTCTTTAAATTTCTTCGGCGCATCAATCACAGGAAGAATTGCTGTGATTGTCTCATCGGCATCCAGTGGCAATAAGTTCACCATTGGGCGACCTTTTGAACCACGCGATGCTTGAGGCACTTCAAACACTCTCAGGCGATAGACTTTACCAACATTGGTAAAGCACAACACTGTGGCATGGTTAGATGTCACAATCAGATGCTGGATGTAATCATCTTCTTTCATCGAGGTCGCAGATTTACCACGTCCACCACGACGCTGCGCAGCATAGTCTGAAAGCGGTTGTGTTTTCGCATAACCTGTTTTTGAAACAGTCAGTACCACTTGCTCTTCAGGAATTAAATCTTCACGCGAGAAGTCAATACGAGACTCAACAATTGCGGTACGACGAGCATCGCCGTATTGTTGCAAAATTAAAGCTAATTCTTCTTTAATCACTGCCATCAATAAATTGAAGTCATTTAAAATAGCTGTGAGTTCAGCAATTTGACCTAAAATTTCAGTATATTCAGCTTGTAACTTGTCTTGTTCAAGACCCGTTAAACGGTGCAAACGAAGCTCAAGAATCGCACCGACTTGCGCAGGCGATAAACGATAAATCTGACCATCTAAACCAAACGGGCGGCTTGGATCTTCACCTTCAATTTCGTCGGGACGTACAGAAACAGAACCTGCTTTTTCAAGCAATGCAATTACATTCCCTGCTGCCCACTCACCTGCTTGTAAACGCTCACGTGCCTCAGCTGGGTTTGCAGAAGTTTTAATGGTTTCAATGATCGCATCAATATTTGCTAATGCTACCGTCAAACCTTCTAAAATATGGCCACGTTCACGTGCTTTGCGCAACTCAAACATGGTACGACGCGTCACCACTTCTTGGCGGTGACGAATAAATGCCGCAACAATGTCTTTCAAGTTCATTAACTTTGGCTGGCCGTTGTCTAAGCACACCATGTTAATGCTGAAAGAGTTTTCCAACTGCGTGTTTTGGAATAAGTTATTTACCACAACTTCAGCGTTTTCACCACGCTTTAAGTCAATGGCAATACGCATCCCGTCTTTGTCAGATTCATCACGTAGCTCTGAAATACCTTCCAGTTTTTTCTCTTTCACCAACTCAGCGATACGTTCAATGGATTTTGCTTTATTGACCTGATATGGAATTTCTGTGAAAACGATCGTGGTACGACCTGTTTTTTGGTCTTCTTCAAAGTGGTATTTACCACGAATATGCAAACGACCTTTACCCGTACGGTAAGCATCAACAATGCCCGCTTTACCGTAAATAATTCCACCAGTAGGAAAGTCTGGACCCGAAATATATTCCATCAATCCTTCAATTGAAATATTTGGGTTTTCAGCATAGGCCAAACAAGCGTTCACTACTTCAGTCATGTTGTGCGGCGCCATATTGGTCGCCATACCCACAGCAATACCTGTAGTACCGTTAATCAGTAAGTTCGGAATACGCGTTGGCATCACTTGCGGAATACGTTCAGAGCCGTCGTAGTTATCTTCCCAATCCACCGTATCTTTTTCAAGATCGGCAAGAATTTCATGAGTCAACTTACGCATACGAACTTCGGTATAACGCATCGCAGCTGCGCTATCGCCATCGACCGAACCAAAGTTCCCCTGACCATCAACCAATTGATAACGCAAGCTAAAGTCTTGAGCCATACGAACAATGGTTTCATAAACAGCAGAATCACCGTGTGGGTGATATTTACCGATCACATCACCAACCACGCGGGCAGACTTTTTATAAGCTTTGTTGTAGTCATTACCCAATTCGTGCATTGCATAAAGCACACGACGATGAACAGGTTTTAGACCATCTCGAACATCTGGCAAAGCACGAGAAACAATCACGCTCATTGCATAGTCAAGATACGAGTTCTTGAGTTCATCCTCAATCGCAATCGGTCTGATTTCCGATACGCTCATGCATACTCCTTATTCTACAAACGTAAAACCGCTTGCATTTATATGTCGTAAAACTTGCAAAATTATTAGTTCAAAATACTGAACTAAAAACTGAAATATAGCCGCAAATTATAGCATAAACACTCTGATTTTTGTGTCACGTCACCACAGTTAATCTCGTTAATTTTCTTTAATTTAGGGGTTATTTTTTACACATGTATAGTATGTACATTTACAGCTCCATCACATTCCCTATTAACATCGCATAAAATGCAAAAAAGCCCTCATTTTTGAGAGCTTTAAGTCATGTCTCGCCTATCTTTGGACTTAATGATCAATGTCCTGCTTATCGCGCTGCATAATGTGAAATGCAACCATAAACAAACCCAGTATTAAAGGAAACTCATGCAGCTCCTCCATAAGGTCTTTATAGGCAATTTGATGTAAGAAAATTCCACCATAAATACGGCTGTGCTCAATGCCGTCAGAAATAATCAATCCCAACACTGTGAGCAGCATTGCCCAAGCAGGTATCGCCATATTCTTCATTTTTATCGCAATCTCATCGCGCAGTGGTTTAACCAACAACATAAATACAACTGAACCAATCAAAACCACCGAGCTGCCACGAAAATATACTTTGGGGACTTCAGGGAAATAGTCTCTACCCCAACTGGTGCTACGACCAAATAGAAGCAACCACCACAGTACAGCCCAGATCCAAAAATACTTTTTACCCTCAGGAAGATGCATCGGTTGCATGTAAAAATAGCTAAATACAGCAAATATCAATAAAAGTAACGCTTGAATATTTTCCACGCCACGTACAACAGCACCACCTAAAAGTGGGAACTGTAGATCAGCTAAAAATGGAAAAATTAGACACAGAACAGCAAGGATCAGAACTGACCAAGATACGCGAGTATCAATCAGCAAGATTACAACTCCCAACTTAACAAAAAATGTTTTGTGTAAGTTAAGCTTAAAAATGGATGGCAAATAGTATCATAAATCTGAATATTCAGATGCACACTCATCTTAAGAAATGCTTAAATTTTCATTATTATTTGCAAAATACAAGGACTTAAAATAACAAAATAAATATCGAGTGATTTTGATTTTTTATAATATTGAGATTGATTTACGCACATAAAAAACGCTCCTGCACATCGCAGTTAAGCATTGCTTAAACTGCTTGCACAAAAGCGTTTTTTTGAAACGTTGTCAGGAATTAGATTTTAGATACTAACTCTGGAACAACGGTATTCAAATCACCTACTAACCAGTAATCTGCTACTGCATTGATCGGTGCTTCTTCGTCTTTGTTGATCGCAACGATCACTTTAGAGTCTTTCATACCTGCCAAGTGCTGGATCGCACCAGAGATACCTACAGCGATATACAGATCAGGTGCAACAATTTTACCTGTTTGGCCTACTTGCATGTCGTTTGGAACGAAACCAGCGTCAACCGCAGCACGTGATGCACCTTGAGCAGCGCCCAATTTGTCAGCCAATGGATCAAGAACAGTATGGTAGTTCTCACCTGAACCCACACCACGACCACCTGAAACTACAATACGCGCAGCAGTTAATTCTGGGCGTTCAGATTTCACGATCTCTTCAGCAACAAACTTAGAGATACCAGCATCTTTTGCTTCGCTTACAGCTTCAACCGCAGCAGAACCACCTTCAGCAGCGACAGGGTCAAATGCTGTACCACGTACAGTACCAACAATGATTGCTTCATCAGACTGAACTGTTGCAATCGCGTTACCTGCATAGATTGGACGCTTGAACGTATTTGCAGATTCAACAGCAATGATGTCTGTAATCATGCTGACATCAAGAAGTGCAGCCACACGTGGAAGAATATTCTTACCCGTTGTAGTTGATGCAGCCAATACGTGTTTGAAACCACCTTTAGCAATATCTGCAACCAAAGCTGCAACGTTTTCAGCCAATTGGTTTGCGTAAACTGCGTTGTCAGCAAGTAATACTTTGCTTACACCCGCAACTTTTGCAGCAGCATCAGCAACAGCTTGAGCGCCAGAACCAGCAACTAATACAGTGATATCACCACCGATTTTTTGAGCTGCAGCAACAACGTTTAAAGTTGCACCATTTAGTGCTTTGTTGTCGTGCTCAGCGATAACTAAAATACTCATGATTTTATCCTTCTGTATTAGATCACTTTCGCTTCATTTTTTAGTTTTTCTACAAGTTCGTCTACAGACTTCACTTGTACGCCTGCTTTACGTTCAGCAGGCGCTTCAACTTTAACTGTTTTAAGTTTAGTTGTCGTAGAAACACCAAAATCAGCAGGAGACTTCGTATCCAGCGGTTTTTTACGCGCTTTCATGATGTTTGGAAGAGCAGCATAACGTGGCTCGTTCAAACGTAAGTCAGTGGTGATGATCGCTGGAAGTGCAAGTTCAACAGTTTGTAAACCACCGTCGATTTCACGAGTTACTTGTACTTTGTCGCCATCAACTTTAACTTCAGAAGCAAAAGTACCTTGACCTGCACCTAGAAGCGCACCAAGCATTTGGCCGACTTGGTTAGAGTCATCATCAATTGCTTGCTTACCAAGAAGAATCAACTGAGGTTGTTCAGCGTCAACAACGCCTTTCAACACTTTCGCAATTTCTAAAGCACCCAGTTGGCTGTCATCAGCTTCAACTAAAATACCGCGGTCAGCACCAAGCGCCATAGCAGAACGGATTTGCTCTTGCGCTTCTTTAGGACCAATAGAAACAACGATGATTTCTGAAACAGTTCCTTTTTCTTTTAAGCGAACCGCTTCTTCCACTGCGATTTCACAGAATGGGTTAATTGACATTTTAACGTTGGTTAAGTCAACACCACTGTTGTCCGGCTTAACGCGAACTTTAACGTTGGCATCAACCACACGTTTTACAGCAACAAGAGCCTTCATGTAATCCTCGGCTGTTTTAGCAAATGTAAATGTTGAGAAAAGTTAGTTTAACTCTTCACTTAAATTTTTTTAGGTGCCCTATCTTGCAATGTGTACGGCATTTCGGTCAAGTCACAATTCACCAAAGAGCTGTAAAAATGCGTAAATTTAGCTGAACGACGCGTTCATACTTTTTTGTACGCACTATATTTGCACAAAATCGCACTCAGATTAAGTTATGATTTTTATTATATTTTTATTTGATTTACATTATTCAAAGATTTGATTTCTTTTCTCTAATATTCACCATTAAATAGATTATTGACTGTCTGTTCACATCTTTATCAGGCTTCACAAATCTGTCATTTAAGATAGATCACGCAGCCTTAGATTCAAATACTCATTATTCTAGACATAGGATGACACAATATTGCTACTTTATTAACCACTCTAAAAAACTTCCTCAAAAAAAAGCATGCCATTTTGACATGCTTCTCTGAGTTTAATTGGCAATCAGCCATGTCGCGGCCAATGCCAACAGCCCACCTGAAGTGCCATCAATCCATTTTTGCTTACGTTCATCTATTGGGGCCTTCTGTGTCAGTTTTGCAAAAACCAGACTCAAACTACAGTAGACCACAAAAATCATCGCGATAAAGAGTAAAGATAAAATCAAACCTTGACTGACAGTGTTGGCAGATTTATCGATAAATTGCGGCAAGATTGCAAAATAGATAAGCATACCTTTAGGATTTAATAGTGCGGTAAAAAAGCCTTTTTTGATCGGGTTATTTTCCGTTTTTCGGTCTAGTTGCAATTTTTTAGTGCTAAAAACCGACTTTAATAAACCAAAGGCCAAATACAACAAATAGGCAATACCCAGCCAGCGGATGGTTTCAAACAAAAGCGGGAAAGACACAATAATGGCAGCAATACCCAAAGCCACTAAAATTGAATGTAGTAAATAGCCTGTACATACGCCGATAGTCGCCATCATGCCTGCTTTTGCATCTTTGCCCATAACTTGAGACAGAATAAATAACATATCTGGCCCAGGTGTAAAAATCAGCGGCAGCACGGTCAGTGCAAAGAGTACATATACAGACATTTCCTTTCCCCTTTCATCCATTAGAAAGTGAAAATTAGTATGTGCGAAATAATACAAAATTGGCTTTCAATTTATTCTATAATAAAACGTATTTTTCAAATTATATTCTAAGATATGAAACAATCACCAAATTCTGTGCGCATAAAACTTGACCGTATTGATAAAAATATCATTCGCCACTTACAAGACAATGGCCGCATTCAAAATAATGACTTAGCACGAGAAATCGGTCTATCACCGTCTTCGTGCCTAAGACGCGTCAAACTATTAGAAGAAGCAGGCGTCATTCAAAATTATACCACAGTGGTCGATCCACAAAAAATTGGCCTTCAACTGATTCTGTTCTCGCGTATTTGGCTGGTCGGTCAAGATGCCGAAACCATCGACACCTTTATTGAAGCCATGAAAGAACTCCCTCAAGTCATGGAATGCTACATTATTTTAGGGGAATGCGATGCAATGCTGAAAGTTGTAGTACCTGATTTAGAAAGTTATCGCGAGTTCCAATCCACACATTTGACCAAAAAGAATGGCATTACCAGTGTCAAAACAGACTTGCCAAGTCAAATCATTAAACAAAGTTTCCAACTGCCGCTTGATGAAATCTAATGTCAGCGCATTTCAATTTTGCGATAGAAACGGCGCGTTTACGTCTAAGAGCTTGGCGCGCAGATGACTTTCCTGCATTTGCGCAGTTAAATGCCGATACTCAAGTGATGCGTTATTTTCCTAGTCCACTCACACAAACACAAAGCGATGCCCTTGTGCAAACGTTTCAGCAATTCATCAATCAAAATGGTTGGGGCTTTTGGGCAGTCGAACTAAAGCATAGTCAGGAGTTCATTGGATTTACAGGCTTACATGCTCAACCTGAGTGCTTTGATATTTCACCCTGTGTCGAAATTGGTTGGCGATTGGACTCGAAGTTTTGGCATCAGCGTTATGCCACAGAAGCTGCACAGGCTTGCCTATATTTTGCTTTTTCGGTTTTAAAACTGGATGAAGTTGTTGCTTTTACCGCAGTTCAAAATAGGGCTTCTGAAGCGGTAATGAAACGTCTCGGCATGTAACATCGTGGCTATTTTAATCATCCTAAACTCGATCAAAATAGCCCACTGCTTCGACATACGCTCTATGCCATTAAGCCAACTGACTTTCTAAAAAATCACGATGAATATGACTTAAATCAATCAATTCATATTGTCCAAGATTAAAAAGTTTCCAGACTTCAAGAAAGTCATCTTTCAAATCAATGCTATTTGAGGGCTGTGCAGTCTCTTGCCACTGTAAATCGGAAATCCATAAATAGTATTGCCCAGTATCTGCATTAAAAGCTTGAACTTTACCTGCTGCATTGACGCCTTGAACAAATGCATTTTCAGGCAATACAGGTTCAATATTGGCTAAACTAATTTCAACAAAGTGTTTGACCTGACGCAAACCATAGCCAGCAAAAATATCTTTTTGCGCGGAGCTGAGTTGATCATACTTTGCTTGTATATCTGAAATCATATACTGACCTATTTTCGCATTTGTCATCTTCAATATAAGCTTAAATCTACCGTTTCATTAAACTGGAACATTAAGCCCATCCTCTTTTAAGTTTATACTCTATTTTTTGCCGATTTATTATTCTACAAAAGTTCATAATCACACTTTTTCCAACAAAAGTGAGCGATCATTGCTACTTATTGATCAAGTTGATTCAAGCAAGAGTAAGTAAAGCAAGAATAATGCCGAATCTCACAGAGCGCCCTAGCGCTTTCATAGATATCCGCTAATGTGTTTACGCTGTTTGTTCTGACCTTTGGCATTTAACCTAAAACACAGCGCTATAGTGCATGCATTATGTGACACTATTTTTAAAGTATGAATGAACTAAGTTTTCACCTTTTGCTGTGCTCGTGGATGTGTCTGATCATACACTTGAGCCAGCCTGTCAAAATCGACATGGGTATAAATTTGGGTGGTACTTAAGTTACTGTGACCTAACATTTCCTGCACTGCACGTAAGTCACCACTGTTTGATAGCATGTGACTAGCAAAACAATGACGGAGTAAATGCGGATGCAGATCAATATTTACACCTGCACGCTGTGCTTGAAACTTAACCCGATTTTCAATCTGGCGCATCCCCAAAGGATTGCCCTTTTGAGTAATAAAAACTTGTGCATCGGGAACAAAGTCACCATTCCACAGCGGATAAATTGTCAGCCATTTCATTACCGCATCTTTGGCTTTAGAACCAAAAGGCACAACCCGAGTTTTATTCCCCTTACCTGTAATACGCAGTAACTGTCGGTTAAAGTCGATATCTTTAATTCTTAAGCCTTGCACTTCCGCTAAGCGTAAACCACTTGCATAAAGCAGCTCAAGCAAAGCTTTGTCTCGATACCACATTTGCTGTTCGACTTCTTTCTCAGGCAAGGCCTGATCCAAAATTTGATTGATGGTTTCAATATCCACTAGACCTGGCAAAGGACGAGGTTTACGTTTAAGTTGAAAGTCATCGGCAGGATTAAAAGCCAAATGTTGCCCCTGCTCAGCCCATTTCATAAACTGACGAATAGAGGACAACATCCGCTGTAAACTACTAGAGCTCAACTGTTGATATTCAACTTTTTGCGCAATAAATTCGCGTAAATCAGTGGCTTCAACATCGCCCAACTCAAGCTTTTTCTGTTCGCAAAACAATAAAAAATCAGACGCATCTCGTTCATAAGCCTGCAAAGTATGGGCAGACTGATTTTGTATTTCTCGTTGTTTTAACCACATCGCGAGCAGTTGCATCGGCTCAAAAGTCACAAGTCAGCCTCTATAGTTCTATTCGGTGAAAAATTAATTGGCTTTTGTATAGTAGCACTGTCTCAGCTCTTTATATGCCTATTTCATTTTTCATAAAAAAAGCACTGATGAATCAGTGCTTCTTGTGTGACGCTAAACTTAGTTTTGATAGTAACTCAGATCGATACGTCCTTCGTAGACATTTGAGGTTGGGCCCGTCATCCAAACCACATCACCTTCACGCCATTCGATATGCAACTTACCACCTGCTAGCTCAATCTCAACAGATGAATCGAGTAAACCACGGCGCATACCTGAAATCGCAGCCGCACAAGCTCCTGTTCCACAGGCCAAGGTTTCGCCTACACCCCGTTCAAACACACGTAAGCGCGCATGCTTTTCATCAATGATTTGCATAAACCCAGCATTCACACGCTGAGGAAAACGCTCATGCGATTCAACCTGAGGTCCTAGACGTGCAACATCAGCTGTGATCACGTCGGGAACGATTGTAACTGCATGAGGGTTACCCATATTCACCACATCAATGGTCAATTGCTCATTGTTCGCCAAAGCAATGTCATACAATGCTTCAGGAGCATCCGCAATAAATGGAATTTCCTGCGGCAAGAACTTTGGATAACCCATATTCACACGTACCCAGCCATTTTGACCAAGTTCGGGTTCTACAATTCCAGCCTTGGTTTGTACTTTAATCTTAGTCTTTGTAGTGAGCTGACGCTCATGTACAAACCGTGCAAAGCAGCGCACGCCATTACCACATTGCTCTACTTCAGAACCATCGGCATTGAAAATTCGGTATTTGAAGTCGACATTGGGTAAATCAGGTGGCTCAACAATCAACAACTGATCAAAACCGATGCCGAAATGGCGATCCGCCAAGCGCTGAATCGTAACAGTATCAAGGAATGCTCTTTGGCTGATTAAATCAACCACCATAAAGTCATTGCCTAGACCATGCATTTTGGTAAATTCTAATAACATCTTGAATTATCCTTCAGGCAATAAACGTTCTTTGTCCCAAAGCGACTCAATGGTTTCACGCTCACGAATCAAATGTGCGTTTTCACCATCCACGATCACTTCAGCGGCGCGACCGCGACTGTTGTAATTTGAACTCATGACAAAACCATAAGCGCCAGCACCCAATACAGCCAGTACGTCATTTTCTTTGAGTGCAAGCACACGCTCTTTACCTAAGAAATCACCTGTTTCACAAATTGCACCAACCACATCCCACTCTTTTGCCTCGACATCTAAATGCGGGGTAACGGGCTGAATATCCATCCATGCTTCATACAATGCAGGACGAATCAAGTCGTTCATGGCTGCATCAATAATCGCAAAGTTCCGGTGAATAGTCGGTTTGAGTAAATCTACTTTGGTCAGGAGTACTCCTGCATTTGCCGAAATACTACGTCCCGGTTCCATATACACTTTCAAGCCCAGTTTTTCTAAAGCGGGCTTCATTGCATTGGCATATTCAAAAACGGTAGGCGGCACTTCATCTTTATAGGTCACACCTAAACCACCACCAATATCGATGTGTTTCAGTTGAATACCCATGGTTTTAAGCTGATCGATCATCACAATCACACGATCTAGAGCATCCACAAAAGGCTGTGTTTCAGTCAGTTGGGAACCAATATGGCAGTCGATACCAATAATGTCTAAATTCGGCAGCGTTGCAGCATATTGATAGGTTTCAAACACCGTATCTGACGGAATCCCAAATTTATTTTCTTTCAAACCTGTTGAAATGTAAGGATGCGTTTTCGCATCTACATCTGGATTGACGCGCAATGAAATCGGCGCTTTTTTACCGAGCTTCGCTGCAACTTTTTGAATACGATCCAGTTCTGCGTGAGACTCTACATTGAAGCATGCAATACCCACTTCTAATGCTTTTTGAACATCAACCTCAGTTTTACCTAAACCCGAAAAGACAATTTTAGAAGCATCGCCACCCGCTTTTAGTACACGAGCCAGTTCTCCACCGGTCACAATATCAAAACCCGCACCGAGCTTCGCAAGGACATTCAATACCGCAATGTTTGAGTTTGACTTAACCGCAAAGCAAATTTGATGATCGATAAAGTCAAAAGCACGATCCATCTCTGTAAAGTGTTTTTCAAAAGTCGCTTTTGAATAAACATACAGTGGTGTACCAAATTGCTGCGCAAGCTGTTGCAGTGAGCATTGCTCAGCATGCAAAACCCCATGATTGCGGGTAAAACTCATGAATGTATCCTTTCTATGAAGCGTTTAAGGTATTAAGGCTGATTGGTTTCAACTGAAGGTGCAGCAAACTCTTGCTTCACGGGCACGGTATCTTCCTTTTGTGCAGACGGCTTAGATGCTGCGTCTTTATAAAGCAAATATTTCGCTCGCTTGTCGTAGTTTGGATCATTTGGCATATGTAATGTACCAGACTGACCACAACCGACGAATGCAGTACTCATCACCAAGACACTGATGCAGCAAATGACAGAACGCATCTGATCACCTATTTGATATTTTGAAGAAGTATAACCTGATCAACATACATGACCAAACCACTAAGCGCTAAAGATTATAGTGAGTTAAAAAAAAACGCCAGTTAAAGACTGGCGTTTTTCTCAATCACATCGATTATTTATGTTTCGGTTTGTAGAAACCAAAATAACCAATAATCAAAATGATGAACCAAATCGGACTCACCATTAAAGCTTTCATGGTATCGGCTTCTAGTGATAACACATAGATCACGCCAATGAAGAAAACAATCACAAACCAACAGGTAAACAGACCACCCGGTAATTTAAAGGTCGATTTTGCATGTAACTCTGGACGTGTTTTGTAATACACAATGTAGCTCCAGATAATCATAATCCAGACGCAGATAAACAAAATCGTCGACAGTGTAGTTGCCAAAGTAAAGGCTTCAACAGTATTTGGTACAAAGTACTGCAGTGCAGCACCTAACAGTAAACAAATTGCTGAAAAGTACAATGCATTTGCAGGAACAGCACGCTTGTTTAAATGCCCAAATGCTTTTGGCCCCTGATCTTCACGTGACAAACCAAACAACATACGCGACGTTGAAAACACACCACTGTTCATTGATGACATCACAGAAGACAATACCACCAAGTTCATGATGATTGCTGCTGCTGCAATACCCGCTTGACTGAACAAGTTCACAAAAGGCGAAACCGCAGGATCAATCACGTTCCATGGTGTCACTGACATCACAATCACTAAAGACAGTACATAGAAAATAATGATACGAATTGGAATCGAGTTCACCGCTTTAGGCAAATTCTTTTCTGGGTCTTTGGTTTCAGCAGCTGTCGTACCAACCAGCTCTACACCCACAAAGGCAAAGATCGCAATTTGGAAACCCGCTAAGAAGCCCGTCACGCCTGTTGGGAACATTCCGCCATGTGACCAAAGATGACTAAATGATGCAATTTCACCCGTCGTTGAAGTGAACCCTGTAAAGATCATCCATAAACCAACGGCGATCAACACCACAATGGCAATAATCTTAATCAGTGCAAACCAGAACTCCAGCTCACCAAACAGTTTCACCGTGACCAAGTTCAAGCCCATGATGAACACAATGGCCGCAACACTAATCATCACCCCTTCCCCAGGTGTGAACGGCATCCCTCCATTAAAGAACTGAAGGTAATAAATAATCGCGGATAAGTCCGCGATACCAATCGTGATCCAACATAACCAATAGGTCCAGCCAACGAAATAGCCTGCCCACGGCCCAATCAAATCGGTAGAGAAATCGATAAACGATTTGTATTTCAAGTTAGACAGCAGTAATTCGCCAAGCGCGCGCATGACCAAGAACACCATAAAACCAATAATCATATAAATGATTAAAATAGATGGCCCAGCGAGACTAATCGTCTTCCCCGACCCCATAAATAAACCCGTACCAATCGCACCGCCAATTGCAATGAGTTGTAAATGGCGGTTGGATAAACTCCGTTTTAAATCACCTTGTTCAGAGGTCGATTCTGTATTTTCTAAACTCATTCTTGATGTCGTCTTTTATTTCCAGTCGCCAAAATTACCCGAAAAGAACAAAAAAATAAAAATAAAATTGTATTAATCTATATTTTCAACATCTTTTGAAAAGTTAATTAATTTTTCTTATATTTAACACGACAAAGGACACGTAAAAGTTCCTGTTGAAAAAATCAGCAAAACACTTGTCAAAAATAAATTTCCGTGTAACAAATACAACAAGACTAAAAATCAATAAAAAATCGTGCAGGAAGCATGACTGTGGCATATCAATTGCTTAATAAAACTCAAAATTTTTCTAGAAATTTCAAGTTTTAAAACATAGAGGACTAAAAGAAAAATGAATACACAAAGTTTACAAACTTTTATGGAAACCATCAGTGGTTGGGTCTGGGGACCCTATATGTTGGTCCTCATTGTCGGAACAGGGATATTCCTCACATTACGCTTGTTCTTCTGGCAAATTCGCATGTTGCCTCTGGCCTTTAAACAAGTCTTTGGCAAACATGACCAAGCACATTCTCATGCAGGAGATATCTCGCACTTTGCATCCCTCATGACAGCACTCTCTGCCACCATTGGTACGGGTAATATCGCCGGTGTTGCAACCGCTTGTGTCCTTGGTGGCCCAGGTGCGGTGTTTTGGATGTGGATGACAGCACTGTTCGGTATGGCAACCAAATATGGTGAAGGCGTACTGGCAGTTAAATACCGAATCAAAAATGAAAAAGGTGAAATGTCTGGCGGTCCAATGTACTACATTGAACGCGGCCTAAAATGGAAATGGTTGGCACTAATTTTTGCACTATTTGGCACCTTGGCGTCTTTTGGGATTGGCAGTTCAGTACAATCCAACACAGTTGCGCTCGCTGTTGAAAACAGTACGGGAGTTGCGACATGGATCACAGGTATCGTCATTACGGTATTCTCCGCTTTGGTTATTTTAGGCGGGATTAAATCTATTTCTAAAGCCGCTTCTTTCATCGTACCGATTATGGCGATTGGCTATGTCCTCGGTGGCCTCATTATTATCTTCAACCATCTTGAACTCGTCATGCCTGCACTTGAACTGATCTTCCGTGATGCCTTTACGGGTGAAGCTGTAGCAGGTGGTGCAATTGGTGCCGTCATTCGTTACGGTGTCGCTCGTGGCGTCTTCTCAAATGAAGCTGGTATGGGTTCGGCGCCGATCGCCGCCGCTGCTGCAAAAACCGACCACCCTGCACGTCAAGGCTTAGTCTCAATGACAGGTACGTTTATCGATACCATTATCGTCTGTAGTATTACAGGGATCGTTTTGGTTATGGGCTTTCTTATGGCGGGCAATAGTTTTGGTGGTGAAACAGGTGCGGTATTAACCACCCATACTTTTAACCAATTACTGCCAGGTGTCGGGGGCTGGATCGTGACTTTTGGTATTGTGTTCTTCGCTTACTCCACCATTTTAGGTTGGTGCTATTACGGCGAAAAATGCTGTACTTATTTACTCGGTGAAAAGTATGTTCTGTTGTACCGTCTCATTTACATCGCATCAGTCTTTATTGGTTGCGTGGCATCTCTTGATTTAGTCTGGCTATTTGCCGACACCTTTAATGGTTTAATGGCGGTTCCAAACTTAATTGCCTTGTTATTGCTGTCGACGGTGATTGTGAAAGAGTCACGTGATTTTGTCGAAAAGCGTAAATCAGGTGAGTTGTACTAAGGTTATTTTCAAAGCACATTTTTAAAATCTTCAATAGTTAAGCCACCTTCGGGTGGCTTTTTGATTCAGAGCATTCATTTCAAATCCAATCCTCTGTATGCTGTTGAACCATCGAATACTCCAAATAGTGCATCAAATAAAGCATGGCAAAAGCAAAAAGTGTTTACCGCTGTGAACAATGTGGCGCTGACCATTCAAAATGGGCGGGTCAATGTTCTGAATGTGGAGAATGGAATAGTCTGGTTGAAGTCAATATTGCACCTGCAGTCACACATCGTGCGCAGCCCAAAATGGGGGGCGGCTATGCAGGTCAAGCTGCTGCTATTAGCACCTTAAATCAAATTTCAGTTTCACATGAGACTCGACTGGCTACAGGAATTGGTGAGTTTGATCGTGTGCTTGGCGGTGGTCTCGTCACGGGTTCCGTGGTGCTGATTGGCGGTGATCCGGGCATCGGGAAATCGACCATTTTATTGCAAACGGCAACGCATATGGCCGCAGCCAACAGTGCGGCATTGTATGTCACAGGTGAAGAATCACTCTCTCAAGTGGCTTTACGTGCAAATCGTCTTGATCTGCCTACAGATAAACTCAAAGTCATGGCAGAAACCTGTGTCGAGCGAATATGTGAAATGCTTGCCCATGAGCGTCCAGCCGTGGCAATTTTAGATTCCATTCAAACCCTGTATACCGAAACACTCCAGTCAGCGCCGGGCGGCGTTTCTCAAATTCGCGAATCTGCAGCTTTACTGACACGTTTTGCTAAAAATAGTGGCACAGCCTTGTTTATCGTCGGACACGTCACCAAAGAAGGTGCACTGGCTGGTCCACGTGTGCTTGAACATATGGTGGACTGTGTTCTGTACTTTGAAGGTCAGTCCGACTCACGTTATCGGATGATTCGAGCTGTTAAAAACCGTTTTGGTGCAGTCAATGAACTCGGGGTTTTTGGCATGACTGATAAAGGCTTAAGAGAAGTGGCGAATCCTTCAGCCATTTTCTTAAGCCGTTATGATGAAGCCATTGCAGGCTCAATCGTGATGATCAGCCGTGAAGGCACACGTCCTCTGTTGGTTGAGGTTCAAGCTTTGGTTGATGATGCACATGGTCAACCGCGTCGAGTCGCCTTAGGTTTAGAACAAAACCGTTTAAATATGCTCTTGGCGGTAATGCATCGCCATGGTGGCGTGCAAACATCTGGACAAGATGTCTATGTCAACGTTGTCGGTGGTTTAAAAATCACGGAAACAGGCTCTGACTTGGCCGTCCTATTGGCCTGTGCCTCTAGCCTGCGAGGTAAAGCGCTGCCACAACAACTGGCTGTTTTTGGTGAAGTAGGACTCTCTGGGGAAATTCGCCCAGTCCCCAATGGACAGGAACGCTTAAAAGAAGCCATTAAACATGGTTTTAAATACATTATTCTACCGCGAGGCAACGCACCGCAAAAAGACATTGCTGGGGTGAAGGTAATTGCCGTAGCGCGCTTACATGAAGCACTCACTGAAGCCATGAGCTTAAGTGACGAACTCAACTAAGCTAAATTCCATTCATTTGGATTTCTCATAAAATAAACACGTTTTTTATTGAAATTTAGGATGAAAGACTGCATAAAGGTAGAGTTAAAATTTATTTTTTATAGAGTAGGAAAATTTGATGGAAGTTCGACAGCGTGGTTTGATTGCTGGTTTTTTAACAGCGGCTCTTTTAGTTGCACCCTTAGCCGCAGAAGCTAAACGTGCGGGTGGTGGTAAAAGCCACGGCATGAGCCGTCAAGCTGCACCAACTCAGTCTTATCAACAACCTCGTCAAGCAACTCCAGTTCAACAACCTAGCGCGCCTGCTACGGCTCCAGCTAAATCTGGTCCAGGCGTCGGCGGTATGGTTGCGGCTGGTGTAGCTGGTGCTGCAATTGGTGCTGTTGCTGCAAATGCATTGGCAGATGACAACTCTGCTTCTCAAGCGCAAGCACAGGAAGAAAAAGGTGGTATTCCGAGCTGGATTTGGATTCTTCTTGCCGCTGCTGTTGCCTTCTTCATTTTCCGTAAAATGGGCGCAAAAAAAAAAGTAGCAGCTAATCCATACGCGCCAAACAATGGTTCAACTCAAGCACCGTTTGGCCAACAAGCTGCACCACGTACATCAAATGACAATAGCAATATTTTTGGTCAGTCTGTAGGTGGTTCAGCTGCTGCACCACAAAACAACGCACCTTTTGGCGCTGCCTATACCAATAGTGGTAGTCAGCTGCCAGACGGTACAGAACCTGCGGCTTTCTTACGTATTGCTCGTCAACGTTTCAATCATATTCAATCGATGAACACGGCAAGTAACATCTCTGAAATTCAACGTTACTTAACACATGATCTTTACCAGTCTATGTATCAAGACATTATGGCAAACCAAGATCAAGATGTAGCTGAGTTTTCAAACCTTAATGCGATGGTTGCGGACTCTGCGACAGAAAATGGCCAATACGTGGTTAGCGTACGTTTTACTGGTACAGTAAGTGAAGACCTCAACAGCTTACCGCAACCTTTTGCTGAAGTTTGGCACTTTGTAAAACCTGCAGGTTCTACCCAAGACTGGCTCGTTGCGGGTATCCAACAAGAAGCGTAATTTCCAGATATATAAAAACAGCGACTTCAGTTGCTGTTTTTTTGTGCTTATAAATCCTCCTGTCGATTCAACCTAGCCATCAACGACTCGCTTAAACAAAAACACCATTTAAAACGATAACAGCAATGGTTGTCCTAAAAGTTACGCTCAACATTTCCTGTAACATCTATGTTAAATAAGAAGCGTAATGAAAGGCTGTACAATGCATCCTCAATCACACGCCTTCTTTTAGCTTCGACCTATACCTCCACGCAAATAAGTTCATCGCGTTATGAATGCTTGATGCCATTGGGCAATATCTCAAAATAAGTGAGCTTTGATTTTCGACTCAAACTGAGATCATCATTTACCAATCTTAGGCATTTAAAATGCACAGCATTTTCTATTGATCATGCTCTGCATTTAATATTTACACTGTAAATCATCTACTCATAAAAAAATGCCTCTATATAAGAGGCATTTTTATTTACGTTTTTTAGTCTTATTCTGGTAATGGAATAAATTGAGAGTCCTGATTTTGCTCTTTTCTTTCCCCAACAACCACAGCAACATCTAAAGGTTTGCCATCGCGCTCAAGTAAAATCTGAATGGTGCTATTTGGCGGTTGTAAAGCCACAAAATTAATCAAATGTGAGGTTGAAGTAATCACTTCATCATTCACTTTCACAATCTTGTCGCCTTTCTTTAAACCAGCTTTTGCAGCAGGTCCCGTTTTTAACACATCCGCGACAACCACACCTGGCCCTTTAGGCTCTAAGATATTGACTTGTTCAACAGGCAATAAGCTGATACCTAGCCAACCACGTACCACGCGACCGTCTTTAAGAATAGAGTTCAGTACTTGTTGGCAAATTCTTGCAGGAATGGCAAAACCAATACCTAAAGACCCACCTGACTGAGAGAAAATTGCTGTATTAACCCCAATCAAATTACCCGCCACATCAATCAAAGCACCACCAGAATTACCTGGATTAATTGCAGCATCGGTTTGAATGAAGTCTTCATAAGTATTAATACCTAGGTCAGAGCGTCCTGTAGCAGAGACAATACCTTGCGTAACCGTTTGACCTACACCAAATGGGTTGCCAATGGCCAAAACTACATCACCCACTTCGTTACCGCTTAGCTTAAAGGGTAAAACAGGCAGATTCGCCAGCTCAATTTTAATCACAGCCAAATCGGTATCGGGGTCGGTACCAATCACTTTTGCCACTGCACGACGGCCATCTTGTAATGCCACAACAATTTGATCGGCTTGAGCAATCACATGATTATTCGTCAAAATATAACCATCAGGGCGAACAATCACACCTGAACCCAAACTGTTTTCATTTTTATTTTGGCTAAACTGATCTGGAATTTGATTGCCAAAAAATTCACGGAACGCAGGATCATTGAGTAATGGATGGTCAAGTTGTTTGACTTTTTGCGTGGTAAAAATATTCACTACTGCTGGCGCAGCCACTTTCACGGCGGCACTATAAGAAACCACCCCACCTGTACGCGTGGTGTTAATTAAAGGCTCCACCTTTTCAGCAGGCATCTTAATCCCATCGGACGCCACAGGCGCTTTTGGCTTTTGATACTGCTGCCAAGCAAAAAATCCAGCAATGACTAAAATGAGTAATACCCAAGGTAACCAGGAAAAGGTCCTGCGCACGATTTCACCCTCTAAAATGTTTTAATTCATTGATGACTAAGTAATTTATGCCTATTGTAAAACGAAATTCAAGCCGAAGCACAAAAATAAGCAAGAGTTTTGTCATGCTTTAGTTACAATAAACAATAGGTTCCGATGTAATCAATTTAAAAGAGTTTTTAAGTCGATATGGCAAAATTACAAGACATTATTCAGTGGTGTGATCAAACCCTCAAATCACCTGAGTTTAAGGACTATGCACCGAATGGCCTTCAAATTGAAGGAAAGACCAAAGTGCATAAAATTTTAGCTGCGGTGACTGCATCGCAAGATGCCATAGATGCCGCGATCCGAGAAAATGCGGATCTTTTACTGGTGCATCATGGTTATTTTTGGAAAGGTGAAGCCTATCCCATCACAGGTATGCGCGGTAAACGGATCAAGAGTCTGATTCAACATGACATTTCTTTGTTGGCATATCACCTCCCCCTCGACAGCCATCCGAGTCTTGGAAATAATGCAGCGATTGCAGATTTACTCGAACTAGAACGTATTGAAGCTCTTGACCCATCTGAGCGTCATCCTATTGGCAATATTGGTTATTTAAACCAGCCTATGCCTGTGGAAGACTTTAAAAAGTTTGTGTCCGAGACATTAAAGTTTGATGTCACCCATCTTCCTGCGGACAAGACCATGATTGAAAAAGTCGGTTTTTGTACCGGTGGTGCACAAGATTTTATTGTAAAAGCCGCTGAACAGGGCTGTGATGCCTATATTTCAGGCGAAGTCAGTGAACGTACCTTCTATGAAGCTAAAGAATTAGGCGTACATTATTTTGCTTGCGGACATCATGCGACTGAACGCTATGGCGTGCAGCGATTAGGTCAAGCCATTTCAGAACAATTTGATATTGAATATATTTATTTCGAGTTAAATAACCCGATCTAAGCAATTACTGGGATGAGACTATTTTCATCCCAGTCCTTTCAATGCGCTTACATCGCACGGCATCCGACATCACTTCCATTTCAGCAAATGATTAATTTCTAAAATATTATTCCTAGCCTTTCAAATTTTTAGCTCAAAATATAGCATCAGCTCAAAAAATCTGTGCATCTCACCTTTGTTATACCTGCTGAACTTCCAACCCAATATGAACAATAAAACTTGCGACCTTCCACCTTAAAATTGAAAATAATAAACATATTGATTCTCATTAACTTTTAAGTGAATAATGAAACTGCTTTAAGAAATCCCAATAAAACAATTTTGATGATTAAAGGAATCAAACACATGGCTTATTCTTTACCCGCTCTTCCATATGCCTATGATGCACTCGAACCCAATATTGATGCGAAAACGATGGAAATTCACCACAGTAAACACCATCAAACCTACATCAATAACATTAATGGCGCGATTGCAGGCACAGAATGGGAGAAACTGTCTGTGGAAGATTTGGTTGCCAAAGTCAATGAAGTCCCTACTGATCTTAAAAATATGGTGATCAATAATGCAGGTGGCCATGCCAACCACTCACTGTTTTGGACAGTCATGAGTCCACAAGGTGGTGGGCAACCAACTGGAGCTGTGGCAAAAGCTATTGATGAGCAACTCGGTGGTTTTAATACTTTTAAAGAGGCATTTACCAAAGCCGCGATTAGCCGTTTTGGCAGTGGTTGGGCATGGCTGAGCGTGACACCTGAACACCAGCTGATTGTTGAAAGCAGTGCAAATCAGGATTCCCCTCTTATACACGGTCACACCCCTATTCTCGGTTTAGATGTATGGGAACATGCGTATTATCTCAAATACCAAAACCGCCGTCCTGAATATATCAATGCCTTTTATAATGTGGTCGATTGGGATGAAGTAAATCGCCGTTACCATGCTGCGTTGCAGACTAAAAATTAATTGCCCACCTCAATCCATCTACAGCTTAGAGTCTTTTAAAATGAATATATTCTGTACGAAAGACTCTAACGATATCTTGTGTATCGTATATGTCTCCTTGCGAAGTTTTTTGCATATTTTGTGTATTAAAAGACTGCCCTATTGTCTATAGAATCATTTACAATAAATGCACTTAAAGTAAAACCCAGCAAATCTGCAAGGAATGAAACATGACAACCATTACTTTACCTGCACTTCCATATGGCTACGAAGATCTTGCTCCGCACATTAGCAAAGAAACTTTAGAATTCCACCACGACAAACACCACAATACTTATGTTGTTAACCTAAACAACCTAATCAAAGGTACTGACCTTGAAGGTAAAACTTTAGAAGAAATCATCACAGCTTCTTCTGGTGATGCATCTAAAGCAGGTATCTTCAATAACGCAGCACAAGTTTGGAACCACACATTCTACTGGAACTGTATGGCTAAAAACGGTGGTGGTAAAGCAACAGGTGCTTTAGCTGCTAAAATTGATGAAGCATTCGGTTCTTACGAAAAATTCGCTGAAGAATTTGCTGCTGCGGCTACAACTCAATTCGGTTCAGGTTGGGCTTGGTTAGTTGCTGACGAAGTAAATGGCAACCTTTCTATCCTTAAAACTTCAAATGCAGACACTCCACTTGCACACGGTAAAGTTGCAGTGTTAACCATTGACGTTTGGGAACATGCTTACTACATCGACTTCCGTAATGCGCGTCCTGTTTACATCAAAACTTTCCTTGAAAGTCTTGTAAACTGGGATTATGCAAACGCGAAATATGCAGGCCAAGCTGCTGGCGTTGAAAAATAAGATTCGTCTTGTTTAAAAAACCGCTCTTTTTGAGCGGTTTTTTTGTTTTTGCGGCCTAAACGCATATTTATAAAGCAAACAATTCATTTCTCAATATTTTTTGCTTGACCCATTTTCCTTTCCTCCCTAAAATGCGCATCAGATTCTCCAATAGCTCAGTCGGTAGAGCGACGGACTGTTAATCCGCAGGTCCCTGGTTCGAGCCCAGGTTGGAGAGCCACTATTCTTCCATAGCTCAGTCGGTAGAGCGACGGACTGTTAATCCGCAGGTCCCTGGTTCGAGCCCAGGTGGAAGAGCCAAGATTCTAAAAAGCCCAAGCATCGTGACTTGGGCTTTTTTTATCACTCATTGCTTTGATCCACACCCTATACCCTTCTGGTATACAGCTATGACATATCAAATTGTTTATAAAAAAAACATTTAATCTAAAATTCGACTTTTTTTAGCATTGTAACTTGACCGATGTGTAATTTTCTCTATACTGCATTTCAGATTCTCCAATAGCTCAGTCGGTAGAGCGACGGACTGTTAATCCGCAGGTCCCTGGTTCGAGCCCAGGTTGGAGAGCCAAATTTTAAGAAGCCCAAGCATTATGACTTGGGCTTTTTTCTATCTATAAAAACGACATTCACCCATACGTAAAACCAATCTCTCAAAATCACTCCAAAGCAGCTTTCCATACAGGCTCTTCTCAGCTTGAATCTCCCAAATATCTCCATGGAAAACCAAAAAGACTGAATCAAATCGCACCAATAAAAACTAAACCGTTTATTTTTAAATCATTTAAAGCAGATTATATAAAAATATCAGGCCAAAGACTTGACCCTTTGAGCTTTGCCACATAGAATGCGTGCAGATTCTCCAATAGCTCAGTCGGTAGAGCGACGGACTGTTAATCCGCAGGTCCCTGGTTCGAGCCCAGGTTGGAGAGCCAAAATTCTAAAAACCCACTCCATGCGAGTGGGTTTTTTCTTTGTGCTAGAAAATATTGTGTTCGATCTGAGTCAAATCATCTTTTTTATCATCGGCTGCTTTGCCACTATTACTTTAGTGATGATGGTCTATCCTGACCTGTTTCGCCGTAAACAAAAGTTTTATGCCAAACACGTCATTACGCCGTTTGAACGTAAAATGTTTATTCGCTTAAAAGAAGCCTTTCCACGCCATCATGTTCTAGCTCAAGTTTCATTTAGCTCACTGATTACCAGTGACCACTATAAAATACGGGCCAAGTTTAACCGTAAAGTCACCGATTTCGTTTTATTAGATGAACAATTAGCGGTTGTGGTGATTATTGAACTCGATGATCCTTCCCATATCGGCAAAGAACAAGAAGATGCAGAACGTGATGCCATGCTCAATGAAGCAGGTTACATCGTTCTGCGTTTTACTGAAATTCCAAGCATTCGCCAACTGCATAAACACATTGGTATCACGCCTGCAATGCGTGCTTGAATTATTTTGAGACTGCGCTGCTCGCTTCCTGCTGTGTGAATTGCTTTTCGGCAGCCAACTTTTCTTGAATACGCTGCTGTTGTTCTTCCTTAATACGCTGATATTCCGCTTGGTTTTTTGCATCGCTTTTTACCGCTAAAAAAGCAATCCCTAAAATAAGCAATGGAATCACAATACCAAGACTCGCCAAAAACATCACTTTCGGCGTTAGTTTTTGAGTTGATTTCGTCATAGCCAGCCTATTTCCAATATCTAGATTTTGATGGGCCAATACTATAACAAAAAAAGAGCCTCAATCATGAGACTCTGTCTTCAGTTTAAATGGTTCATTTTATGTCGGTGCTTTACCTGTACAGTTTTCATTGGTGCTGGCATCTTTTTGTGCATCAGTTAATACAATACCTGTACCTGCAGACATATAGGTCTGAATAAAGTCTACAGCCTCTGCATTCCGACAAACTATGGCTTGAGTATGAGATGCACCCATAACTGGATCAAGCGTGATATTTGGTGAACCCAATGTTTTCAAGTTTGCAACCAAAGCTTGGGTAATTGGATAGGGTACATTTGTATCTGCTGTGCCTTGTATTACATAAACTGGTTTATCAATTCGTTTAGTACCTGGCTGACTGCTTACTAAGAAGTTTTTCACGGTTTCATTGGTCGCAAACACACTGGTATCCAAACCTGAATAATCCATGACTTTTTTATCAGAATTTGCTGTCATAAACTGAATAATATCGTCTTTAAATTTATTAATTAGACTTAGACTTGGGTCATTATCATTGTCTAAACACAGACCATTATCCCCTGTTGAACCTTCTGCAAACTCAGCCAAAGATTTGGCACGTGATTGGAAAATATCTTGATAATTAAATCGCGGCTCATACGCTTTAATACCCACCCCTGTTAATGCTGCATAAGCCAATAAAGTTGCATAAGTATCCACCGATGTTCGAAATTCTAGAGGGATATTAGCTGCCGTTTCACGTGCTTCAATATCTGCCAATGCAGCAGGCGCAACCTCAAGAATAATTTTGCCCAAACTCGAAGCTGGTGCACCTGCCACAGCACCTTTATAGGTTGTATCTGTATTTGCGTATTCTGCGGTCGCTAATGAGGCATGCCCCCCTTGAGATTGTCCCACAGACATCCACGCACCATTCAACTGCTTACCATAATGATCTTTTGCTGCTTGTACAGCAGAAAGCGCTGACTTCGCAGCACTAGAAAAGTTTAAATATGGATGAATCCCTGGCGTGCCCAAACCTTCATAATCTGGCGCAACAACCACATAACCAGCAGCTAGTAGACTGTCTGCTAAAATTTTAAAACGTGGGTGAATCATATTATTACTTGGTGCACAACTATCACCTACCCCAACCGTGCCATGCTCCCAAACCACTACGCGATAACCATCTGTAGGCGGTGCTACTTTAGGGAACATCACCAGCGCCGTTGCTTTAGCGGTCTGACCTTGAACATTTTCCATGTTATACGTCATTACCTTAATAGAAGCCGCAGTGGTTAATGTGTCTTCTGAATAGGCACTTTCAGAAACATAGGTCTGTTTTTGATTTGAAGCGGGCGAATCATCATCGTCATTACAAGCAGTTAAAGACAGCATTGAAACGGCAACTGTAAGAGCTAATGCTATTTTCGAGCGTTTCATAAAATATCCTTTTATTCGTTGTTTTTTTAAGCATGAAACTACATGCCGTTTTATTAAGACATAAAAAAAGCGCCCTGTATAGGACGCTTTCCAACCAAACAATCACTTTAAATAATTAATTCTAAAAAGATTCCAGTAAAAATAATAAGTCCCACCCAACGATTGTGACGGAATGCCCAAAAACAACGCTGTGGATCTTTGTCTTTGGTTTTTGACCATTGATAAATAAAATCAGCCACAACTACAAGCAATGCGATTAAACCCAATGGCATCAATAAATTTTCAAGGTAAAGTGCCGCACCGATCAAAACCACGCTCATCGCCTGTAAAAATGAAATAATTTGAATATCAAAACGACCAAACAAAATGGCTGTCGACTTCACCCCAATTTTTAAATCATACTCACGGTCGGTAATCGCATATTGAGTATCGTATGCCACAGTCCAAGCTAGATTGCCAAAATACAGCAACCAACAGGTTAAATCTAATGGTTTGCCCATGGCCGTAAATGACATCGGAATTCCCCACGAAAAAGCCATGCCTAAAACAACCTGAGGCAAATGGGTATAGCGCTTCATGAAAGGATATATAAATGCGAGAAAAAGCCCACCTAAAGCACAATAAAACGTTTCAATCGGTAGAAACAACAACATACAAGCACTAGCAAAGACTAGAGCTAGAAACACATAAATGGCTTCTTTGGCCGTAATAATCCCTGTTGCTAAAGGCCTCGTTTTAGTGCGCTCTACATGCGCATCGACTTTACGATCAGCAAAATCATTAATTGCACACCCAGCCGCACGCATAAATATCGTGCCAAGTACCATCGGAATCAGAATACCCATTGGCGGTATGCCCTCTGCTGCAATCCATAGTGCCCACATGGTAGGCCAGAACACCAATTCTGTGCCAACAGGCTTATCAAAACGACATAAATAATAATAGGCTTCTAAACGTTCACGCCAAGTAATTTGATGTGCAGTTGTCATAACTGTCCTTCAGATGCTGAATTCTGCTTTTGCAAAAATTGCTCAAAACTCGCCAAAAAGGTTTCTTGAACAATAAACTTGCAGCCGTGCCAAGTATAACAGCTCTGTCTAGTCCAGCCATCTTCTAGCCAAATCACACGACGTTCACATGCTGGATTGGTGCGCTGAAACAAGAACCAACCAATCGGTTTTTTACCAATATGTTTAAAAAGCCGAGCGCGGCCTTGCAAACTTAAGATCGGGAAAATACTTTTGGCTTTAACCCAAGGCTCTGCATCACTGCCATATAAAAAACTTTCTCGTACCCATGACGTATGCTGAAACGGCATGCCCATCCATTTTGCATCGATAAACTGAAGACGCTGAAAATGTTCTTTGGTCGGTTGAACCCTAAACGCCCCATCAGCCAAATCCGTCAGTTGCTGAGTAAGTGAACCTGAAGCATATAACCATGTTTTCAGTTCAGCGGGAATCTGCTGCATAAGCCTACCTGTACCATTGATTTACTGTGCGCTTAAACGCTTTTTGAGTTATGAAGAATTTATTCAATTGTAAAATAAAACTTTAGCAATTATCTGTTTTTGCAATGGTTTCAAATTTACCTTGCGGAGTTTTCACCAAAATAAAACCTTCAGCACTCAAATAAAAACTTTGAGGATAATCATAACCCAGTGCCAACTCTGGGCTTTTCAATGCAACAAATTCTGCCTGCTTGTAACCTTCAGGGCTGCGACCAACTTCAATATAAGTCACCATCGAAAAATTTAGCTTAAATCCTTTGTCGTGATCTTTAGGGTCAATCCAAGGATAAAAACTGGTGTGCTTCTTACGCTGTGCCATTGCTCTCATCAATTTTTTTCAAGTTAAACAGATGATACAAAAAAACCCGCGACTAGCGCGGGTTTTTTGCAGTGAAATTCAGTTCAGAATTACAAGCTGTAGTACATATCAAATTCAACTGGGTGAGTTGTCGTGTTCAAACGACGCACTTCTTCAGTTTTAAGTTCGATATATGCATCAAGCATTTCTTTAGTGAATACACCACCTTTAAGAAGGAACTCGTGATCCGCTTGAAGCGCTTCAAGAGCCATATCTAGGCTGTGCGCAACTGTAGGGATTTTCGCTTCTTCTTCAGGAGGAAGGTCGTATAAGTTTTTGTCAGCTGCTTCACCTGGGTGAATCTTGTTTTGGATACCATCAAGACCCGCCATTAACAATGCTGCGAAACCTAAGTACGGGTTCATCATTGGATCTGGGAAGCGAGCTTCGATACGTTTGCCTTTCGGGCTAGAAACGTAAGGAATACGGATAGAAGCAGAACGGTTACGTGCTGAGTAAGCCAACATAATCGGCGCTTCGAAGTGTGGAACTAAACGCTTATACGAGTTTGTAGATGGGTTCGTAATTGCGTTCAATGCACGAGCGTGTTTAATTACACCACCGATGAAGTAAAGCGCCATTTCTGAAAGACCAGCGTATTCATCACCAGCAAACAAGTTCTTGCCATCTTTAGAGATTGACATATGAACGTGCATACCAGAACCGTTATCACCAACCATTGGCTTAGGCATGAAAGTCGCAGTTTTTGCATATTGGTGCGCAACGTTCCAAACAGCATATTTGAACTGTTGTACTTCGTCAGCTTTACGAACCATTGTGTTGAAGCTTACACCAATTTCTAATTGGCAAGATGCTACTTCGTGGTGATGTACTTCTACACGACCTGGGCCCATGATGTCTTCAATACGCGCACACATATCAGCACGCATGTCATGTGAAGAGTCAACTGGAGGAACTGGGAAGTAACCGCCTTTAACACGTGGACGGTGACCAGAGTTTCCGCCTTCGTAGTCTTTGTTTGTTGACCAAGCAGCTTCTTCAGCAATCAATGTATGGCGCGCGCCAGACATATCAATTTCCCATTTTACTTCGTCAAATACGAAGAATTCTGGTTCTGGACCAAAGAATGCAGTATCACCAATACCTGTCGATTTTAGGTATTCTTCAGCACGGCGAGCAATCGAACGCGGGTCACGGTCATAACCTTGACCTGTTGATGGCTCAATAACGTCACAAGTAACAACTACTGTCGGCTCAGCGAAGAACGGGTCGATAAAACCAGTTGCAGCATCTGGACGTAAGATCATGTCAGATGCTTCAATGCCTTTCCAACCAGCAATAGAAGAACCATCAAACATTTTACCGTCTTCAAAAGTATCTTCGTCGATAGTATCTGCTGGGTAAGTTACGTGTTGTTCTTTACCCTTAGTATCCGTAAAACGGAAATCGACCCATTTTGCGCCACTTTCTTGGATGAGTTGTAGGACCTTGTTCGCCATGCTCATTTTGCTCCGATGAATTTTTGTTGCACTCTTTAGTGCGTGTTAGTAGTTGGTTGTTCTAAAGCAATTACCGTACCAACTTTAAAAAGCTTAGCTAAAATATTGAATTCATTATCAGAATAACAGTTTTAAGCTGTTTGCTTTGGCTCTATTATACTGAGCTAAAAAGTAAATGCACCATATTCAAGCATGCTTCTTCACATTTAATCTAAAAGATTTTGAGTGTGGATCATAATGGTGCATTTTTAAATTTCACTGTGCAATTTCCACCCGTTTTTTATAAATTAGAGCGCTGTTTAAGCTGTTATTTTCGCCTTGATTTGACTTCAACACCTCATATCACGGCGAGCGATATACCTGAAATCAAATATAAGCAGCATAATTAACTGTTTTTATTTGATTTTTAAAAAATAAAAAACCTCTCCTTTCAAACTAAATATAAAGCCGACATCTCAGATGTGAGCAAGCAAATAAAGATGCTCTGTTTTGGTGACATTAGGGGAGTTTTTGGCTCACTGCATTAAGAAATATTCTTTTATATTCCTTGAATGTGCATGCTTCATGACATTTACACATAGTCCACGAGGTTTCTCGTTAGGATTTGAATCTGAGATATTCATAAACTCTATATCAGTTAGTAACAAAACCCATTGTAATTTTTAGACCCACAAAAAAATGTCGCGCCCTAGCTGTGTATTTTTTGCTATGATAATTTCGGTTTTGTGCCTCCATTCAAGTCATTGAATGAGAAAAATAATTTACTTATAGCTTTATAATGTAATCGCACGAATACTACGGGACTCTTCAAGCACATTTATGTGCATAAATTTCAATAGGTTAAGCTCATGCTTTTAATGATCGACAACTATGACTCTTTTACATACAACATCGTCCAGTATTTTGGCGAGTTAAATCAAGAAGTAAAAGTAGTACGTAATGATGCCGTGACATTGGAGGATATTGAGCGATGGCAACCTAAGTATCTTGTGATTGGCCCTGGTCCATGCTCACCTTCGGAAGCAGGAATTTCCATTCCAGCCATTCAGCATTTTGCTGGAAAAATTCCATTATTAGGGGTGTGCTTAGGACATCAGGCCATTGGTCAGGCTTTTGGCGGCGAAATCATTCGTGCCAAAAAAGTGATGCATGGGCGTTTGTCTGACATGCACCACTCGAATAAAGGCATTTTTAGCAACCTCCCTTCTCCGTTTTCAGCAACGCGTTATCACTCACTGGTGATTGATCAAAAAAGCTTGCCTGAATGCTTAGAAGTGACTTGCTGGACCAATGAAGCAGATGGCTCAATTGAAGAAATCATGGGTGTAAAGCATAAGACGCTTGCCGTTGAAGGCGTGCAATTTCACCCTGAATCAATCTTGAGTCAGCATGGCCATCAAATCTTTAAGAACTTTTTAGAAATTTACGCATAAATGAGTGCAGTGAAAAATGAATATGCAACAAGCTTTAAATAACATCACTAAAAATATTGAGTTGACGCAGCCGCAAATGGAAGACGTCATGCGCACCATCATGAATGGTGAAGCAACAGATGCCCAAATTGGTGCACTGATGATGGGTCTTCGCTTAAAAGGTGAAAGTATTGATGAAATTACCGCAGCGGCTCGTGTCATGCGCGAGTTTGCCATCAAAATTGATGTCAGTGATGTGCCTTATTTAGTCGATATCGTCGGTACAGGTGGTGACGGTCAGAACTTATTTAACGTCTCGACTGCATCTGCTTTTGTGATTGCAGCGGCAGGCGCAACTATTGCTAAACATGGTAACCGTGGTGTTTCAACCAAATCGGGTTCCTCGGACCTGTTAGAACAAGCAGGCATCCAACTTGACTTGAACATGCAACAAACTGAACGCTGTATTCGCGAAATGGGTGTCGGTTTCTTGTTTGCCCCGAATCATCATAAAGCGATGAAGTATGCGGTAGGCCCGCGTCGTGAATTAGGCATTCGCAGTATTTTCAATTTACTTGGCCCGCTTACGAATCCGGCTGGAGTAAAACGTCTAGTGATTGGGGTGTTTTCGACTGAATTGTGCCGTCCTATTGCAGAAGTGATGAAACAACTGGGCGCAGAACATGTCATGGTGGTTCATTCGAAAGATGGTTTAGATGAAATTAGCCTTGCATCAAGCACCTATGTGGCTGAACTCAAAAATGGCGACGTCACCGAGTGGGAAATTCAACCTGAAGATGTCGGAATCGAATCGCAAACTTTAACAGGTTTAATCATTCAAGATTCTGCTGAAAGTTTAAGCTTAATCAAAGATGCCTTAGGTAAAAACAAATCCGATAAAGGCGAAAAAGCAGCCAACATGATTGCTTTAAATGCAGGTGCCGGTTTATATGTCTCTGGACTTTGTACCAGCTATAAACAAGGCGTGGCTTTAGCACATGACATCATCTACGGCGGACAAGCTTTAGAAAAGATGAGCATCCTTGCTGAATTCAGCAAAACCCTTAAACAATACGACGCTTGATAGACAGGATTTTGTCATGGTAGATATCGCAAATACGATTTTAGGCAAAATTGTGGATCGCAAGCAGGAAGAGTTTGCTGCACGCCTCAAACAACGTAGCTATAAAGATGTTGAAGAATGGGCACTTGAGGCAACTCCTGTACGTGGTTTTGCAAAGTCTTTACTGAGCAAACAACCGGGTGTAATTGCTGAAATTAAGAAAGCATCACCATCTAAAGGCATTATTCGTGAAAACTTTGATCCTGCTGAAATCGCGCAGCAATATGAAGCCGCAGGTGCAGCATGTTTATCGGTTTTAACCGATGTCGATTTTTTCCAAGGTGCCGATGAGAATATTCAAATTGCACGCTCTCACTGTGCTCTGCCTGCATTACGCAAAGACTTTCTGATTGACCCTTATGGGGTGATTGAAGCACGTGCTTTACATGCGGACTGTATTCTTCTGATTGTGGCATGCTTGTCCGATCAACAACTCGAAGAAATGTCTAAAACGGCTTTTGAGCAGAATTTAGATGTCTTGGTTGAAGTACACGATGAAGCAGAGCTTGAACGTGCTTTGCGTCTATCTGAGCGTTGCGTATTGGGTGTCAATAACCGTAACTTAAAAACCTTTGATGTGGACTTAAACACCTCGATTCGACTGAAAAAACTGCTTGAACCATCTCGTCTACTGGTAACTGAAAGCGGCATTGCGACCCCAGCAGATGTGGCAATGATGCAAGAGCATGACATTCATGCTTTCTTGGTCGGTGAAAGTTTTATGAAACAGCCACGTCCAGACCACGCTTTTACTGAGCTATTTGGAACACCTAAATCACTTTAATGGCATATTCAGGGTAAGGCATGCCCTTGCCCTGAATACTTTGTGATATATCCTTTCAAAAAGCTGTTGAAGATCTCGTTAAACAGCAACACATAAAAAATTATTCAATCTTAAATTACTCAATTAAACCCTGTTTCTTGGCTTCATTCACCGCTTCCATTCGAGAACGAACTTGCAACTTGTTATAAATTTTACGTAGATGCCATTTCACCGTATTGATGGACAAAAAGATTGACTCAGATATTTCAGCATCGGTACAACCGCGGCTTAATTTTTCTAAAATTTGTATTTCACGTTTTGATAAGGCCTCAATGCCAGAACTACCGATCAAAACGTCATCGCTGTTTTCAACTTGATTAAGCTTTTGAAGTTGTTGAATATAATCCAATAATACAACTGTATGCTTTTGCTTCTGTCGACTTAAATGTTGACTTAAATGACTTAACATATCCCAAATTAAAGGGTCTTCATCTAGAATCACCCGCACCGCTTGAGTTGGCATGAGGGTTTCAAGTGCTTGTTGTAGCGTTTCAAAAGCCTGTTCATGCTGTTTCAACTGATACAGGGCCAGTGCAAACAAGATTTGAACACGCGCAAAACGTATCGGATAAATCTTAAAAAATGCTAACTGCTGGCTTAAATATTCTTTGGCTTGCTCGGCTTGCCCCATGAAAATTTGCTGACGCACCACCATTAAATCATCGCCACGCAGCAAATGGGTGAAATTTAAATACGGCTGAAATGCTGCCTGTACAGTATCAGCTAATGCAGAAAGCGGGCTTGCTTGTTGCGCATAGGCTTGTGTAGTTTGTGCGAGTCGAGGTAACGACCATTGACTACTGCGGGTATGGGCTTGATGCAAACACACTTGTATCGCGGCTTGATCTTGATGCAACGTAGCTAAACGCATTTGTAAGATATAGCCCACCACCACCATATCAGGCATAGCCAAATGATCGCCGCCATTAAAATCCAATAATGCAGCTTCAACTTGAGCCATTTGGTTCATTTCATAATACAAGTCTGCTTTAAAGCTGCTCAGAATATTCATAATGGTTGCTTTATTATCATCATCTAAGCCTAATTTACGATATTCCTCGCTCTGCCCAACTTGTGCAAACTTTTCTGCTGCGAGAGTCAAATCTCCTAATAAATAATCACATAGGGCATCAATACAATCGACCATTGCCAAACCATATAGGTTATGCCCTTGCAAATAGATAATACGCGTTTGTAGCAGCAACTTTCGTGCTTCGCTCATTTGCCCCAAACAAATGTGATACAACCCCACAATTCCTATGAGTGGAGCACGCGCAAAATAAGCCGTACTTGCCAGTTGTGCTAAGTTTTGTTGCGCTAAGGTATAAGCCACATCTAACTTGTCTTCTAAAACTGCAATGAGAGGGGCTAAACCTAATTGGTCCTCATGTTGTAATAAGGTTTCATGTTGATCCACGCTATGCCAGAGCTGTAGATAATGATTGGCTAAGGTCACTTGATGGGTCAGCACCAAGGTCCAAATAATGTCATAGAGCAAATTTGGATTTTGCACCAAAACAGAATCTGGTATCTGTTTGACCAACTCCAAGAAAGTATAGTGTCGGCCTTCTAAAATCAGTTCACGACACACCGAGTTAAGCAATGACAAAATCAACTGCTGATCTTCTGCTTGTTGGGCGTGATAAATCGCCTCCATCAGATAACGCTGTTGTTTGAACCATTCTGCCGCTTTACTATGCATTTTCTGATATGCATCAGGTTGTAAAAGTTTAAACTTCGATTGTAAAAAGTCTCGAAATAAATGATGCACGCGATACCATGTACGCTGTTCATCTATCGCTTGAATGAACAAACCTTTTTGACTGATGACATCGAGAATTTGCTGTGCAGCAGGATTACCCGTTAAAGCGATGACCAAAGCTGGATTAATTTTTCTCAGTACACTAATTTGCAATAAGAATTGCTGAATTTCAGGGTCTTGTTGTAAAAAACCTGCTCACTGAGGTAATTTACAATCTGATGGTGCGCACCACTTAATTTTTGAATAAAGCCATGAATATCTTGATGTTCTTTCAAATATAAATTGGTGAACTGAATGCCTGTAAACCAGCCTTCAGTTTTATCAATCAGTTGTTCTGCAAGCTCAGTGCTTAAAGCAAGCTGGTCAAAGTTTTGTTGTTGTAAAAACTGAATAAGCGCACTGCTTTCTTGCTGTTTGATACTCAGCTGAGACTCTGTGACCCATTTTAAACGACCTAATAGATATTCTTTCGCGAAACTCCAGTTGGGTTTGACCCTTGAAGCAATCACCAAATGACAATTTTCAGGTAAAGACTGGTATAACCACCAAAAGATATTTAAACATTCTGGGTTTGTTAATGCTTCAAACTCATCGATAAATAAAACTGTGTCAGCATCCTCTTCTGCAACTTTTTGCGTCAGATCAATGATGTGTTGTTTATGGATCTGTCCATAAGAGATCGAATGCGGCGGTTCTAAATCCAAAAGCGCTAAACGCAAGTATTGATAGAGTCGAATCGGATCATTATCATCATCATCCAAAGTTAACCAACAGACTTTCTTTCCCTTTGCTAAAAGAGACTCTGAAAGTTAATGCATCAGCGTGGTTTTTCCATAACCCGCCGCAGCGTGAATAAAAACCAAAGAAGACTGACAATAGTCCACGATCTGACTTAACAGTTGGGGACGTTGCATTGCCCTGCCATTCAGCATGCTCGGACGACTGAGTTTAGTCTTCAACACTTGCATGTATATTCATCCAATCTTTTTATTCAATTACATCTGCAACACTCATTTCCCTGAATTTTGCATTTGGCAAAACATCATCCTCTACGAATCATGTTATGCCATTCATCAGTCTAAAACACTTATAAATTAGTAGGGGCACCGCAGTTAAGCAATATGAAATAGCATCAAAAACCATTCCAATCCCTATTTTAAACTGTTCATTCGCGCATTTATCAAACAATGTGAATTCCATTCTTTCGAGTGGTTTGCATTTTCTGAAACATTGTTATGCTCAGGCTTAAGTAAATCTTAGATATTGATATCTCATATCATATTCTGATTCCAAGACATACAAGGAGTTTGTCATGAGCATCGCACAATCAGTTAAACATCAGGATCGATTATTAACGATTAACATCAAAGATGGCGAAATCAAAAATGCACTACCGGGTGTGCATGTCACACCTTGCTTTTTAGACCCCGATAATGGCGTCTGGGTCATTCATGCCCGTTTTGAACCAGGTACTATACTTCCACGTCACTTCCATACCGGTGTTGTACATTTCTATACAACAGCAGGTTCATGGCATTATGTCGAATATCCTGAAGATGTTCAAACGGCTGGCAGCTATTTATTTGAACCAGCAGGTTCGATCCATACTTTAGCAACCCCAGAAGGTGCTGAAGGCTTTATGGTCATTAATGGTGCGAACGTCAACTTAAATGATGATGATTCACTGATGTTTATTATGGATGCCGGTTGGATCGAGCGCACTCTTCACGTCGTGGCTGAACATACAGGGCAAAAAATGCCGCGTTATATTAAACCGGGCTCGTATGTTGTATTTAGCGACAAATAAATTCCAAAAGGCTTTTGGCCTCGGCTAATAGCCTTTTTTATTAGAAAAATAGCCACCAAGGATGAATGAAATGTTTGGCAAAATGATGCACCAATCTTTATTGATTAGTAATTTAATCGAACATGCGGCAAAGTACCACGCAGATACTTCTATTTTTTCACGTGAAGTAAATGGTCAAATGACCACCACCAATTGGTTACAGGTCCAACAGAATAGCAAACGTTTAGCCAATGCTTTCACGTCATTTAATCTTAACCAAGGTGATCGTCTTGCAACGATCGCGTGGAACAACCACCGTCATTTAGAGTCTTGGTATGCTATTTCAGGGAGTGGTTATGTTTGCCACACCATCAACCCTCGCTTATTCCCAGAACAACTGGTGTTCATTATTAACGATGCACAAGATAAAGCGATTTTCTTTGATTCAACTTTTCTACCGTTAATTGTCGCAATCCAAGGCAAAGTACCAACCGTTGAAAAATTTATCTGTTACGGTGCGCGTGATGAAAAAGTCATTGCAGCACTTCCAGATGTTATTTTCTATGATGATTTAATTCAAAACCAATCTGCTGAATTTAACTGGCCGCAATTCGGCGAAGAAACGCCAAGTTCGCTTTGCTACACTTCTGGCACTACAGGCAATCCTAAAGGGGTGTTGTATAGCCACCGCTCAACCTTATTACACAGCATGGCAACGTGTTTCCCAGACTCACTCAACTTGTCTGCATCAGATATCGTCATGCTTGTCGTACCCATGTTCCATGTAAATGCATGGGGTGTTCCTTACTCAGCAGCAATGGTGGGCTGTACTATTGTCCTTCCAGGGCCAAATCTGGATGGTGATAGCTTAGCCAGCTTAATTGATGACTATAAAGTAACCATCGCTTTAGGTGTGCCAACCATCTGGCAAGGTTTACTTGCTGCTGCAAAAAAACGTGGCACAACCTTAGACAGTATGAACCGCAATGTTGTGGGTGGCGCTGCGTGCCCACCGTCGATTATTCGCGATTTCAAAGATAACTATGCATGCGACACCATTCATGCTTGGGGGATGTCTGAAACCAGTCCACTCGGCACGATCAACCAACCGAAAGCAAAACATTCAGCTTTAAGCGCTGAAGACTTTGAAAAACTACGCTTAACCCAAGGTCGCCCGCCTTTTGGCGTTGAACTTCGCATCGTGGATGGCGATAGCCTAAATCCTTTACCAAACGATGGTCATACTCAAGGTAATCTTCAAATCCGCGGGCCTTGGATTGTTGATCATTACTTCAACCAAGAAAAAAGTGCCACCACAGCCGATGGTTGGTTCGACACGGGCGATATTGCAACATTAAATGCAGACGGCTATATGACCATTTGTGACCGTGCTAAAGATTTGATCAAGTCAGGCGGTGAATGGATTTCTTCGGTTGAAATTGAAAAAATTGCAGTTGGACATCCTGAAATTCGCATGGCTGCCGCAATTGCAGCACGTCATCCAAAGTGGGACGAGCGTCCAATCTTAATTGTAGTAAAACAGGAAAATTCAACACTGACTGAAGATGAAGCCCGAGCTTATTTTGAAAATAAAATTGCACGCTGGCAGATTCCGGACGTAGTCATTTTTGTAGATGCACTGCCAGTCAATGGCACAGGCAAAATTGTCAAGGCTGAACTTCGTACAAAATTTAGCGATGTTTTGCTAAAAGAAGAAGTTGTTTAAGGCTCATTCGAAACATTCAAAAGGATATTGTGATGAAAAAAAATATGAAAACAGCATGGGTTACAGGCGGCAGCAGCGGTATCGGTCTTGCATTAAGCAAACTGTTACTAAAAGATAAATATCAGGTTTGTATTTTTGCCCATGCGGGGATTGAGCAAGCAGTAACTGAATTAAAAAAACAGTCACCATCGGTACATGGTTTTGAAATTGATGTACAAAATGAAAGTAATTTGGAAAAGGCATTTGCTGAAGTAGTTACTGCAGCAGGTACACCTGATCTTGTAATCAATTCTGCTGGTATTGTGATTGCAAAATCTTTTGAAGACATGAGTTCTGAAGAGTTTTTACGCCAAATCAATATTAACCTTGTTGGTAGTCGCAATGTTGCTCATGCTGCATTACCTTATTTAAAACAAACTACCCAACAAGGCAGACGCCCTAAAGTTGTCTTCATTGCTTCAGCATCTGGGCTGCTCGGTTGTTATGGCTATACAGGTTATTGTTCTTCTAAATTTGGTGTGGTTGGCCTAGCTGAAGTACTCCGTATGGAGCTACGCAGCCAAAACATTGATATTGCCGTGGTATGCCCACCTGAAATTGATACGCCGTTGGTGACTGAAGAGCGTAAACACGGCTCGCCTGTAACAGCTGCTTTGAAACAGCTGGGTGGTAGTATGCCTCTAGATAAGGCATCTAAAGAAATTTACAACGGTATTTTATCTTCTGATTTCATGATCATTCTAGGTACACAAGTACGTCTTCTTATTAAAGTATCGCGTTTACTACCGAATACCTTCCGTGGTCAAATCGACAAGAAACTGGATAAAATTCTCAGTAATTTACGTGCAAGTTAAGTCACGACTGACTTAGCATGCCAAACCTGAACCCGAGTACATCATTTGTCTCTCTAGATAGAATGGTTGCTCGGGTTCAATCATTTGAGGTTCTTCCAGAACAGCAGTGCTCTTGAGCACCGCGCAGAATACTATTCACCATTTGACATGCAATTTTTTGCAAATCTCTATGAATGCAATTCAGTTCAAATATAGGGAAAATCAGACTATAATTATCGCCTAATTTCTTATTTTGCGTATTTTTCTGACACTATGAGCAAACATGATTCATCGCTTTCTAAAGAACAGTTTAATTTACTGAAAGACTTTAAAAAGCAAATCACCAATCCGCATTCGACTGCCATCAAACAGTCTGAAGCCCAAGCTCAAGTTGCTCCGCCCGAGCCAGAAGATGATTTCGCGTTGTTTCAAAAACAAATGCAAGGTGTCCAAAAAATGGAGACCGCGAACATTGCCAAAATAGAAAAAAATCCAAAGAAAAAAATCGATGCACAAACTTTAGCAAAACGTGCAGCGGCTGAAGGCCCAATGCATACAGATGCAACTGAGCTGTCCGATACTCAAGCGATGCTCAACCCTGTAGCGAGCCAAGCCACACTCAGTTATCGCATTGCTACACTACAACACAAAGTATTTGAAGATTTAAAAGCGGGTAACATTCGTTGGTTTGAAGCAGTCGACTTGCATGGTTGCACCGTTGAAGAAGCCCGTGTCGCAGTTTTACAAGTCATTCAAATGGCCAAAGATGAAAATCAAAATGTCATTAAAATTGTACACGGCAAAGGTCCGGAAGCCATTTTAAAAACATATGTGAATGGTTGGCTGCGTCAACACCGCGATGTGCTGGCTTTTGTGAGTGCACCAGAGAAGCAAGGTGGTACAGGTGCTGTTTTAGTGTTGCTAAAACGAAGCGACAAGAACCCAAAGTTTAAACAGTAATCGGATTTTTGTCCAAAATAAGGCATTGGAATAGTTTTCTGCTACAATGCCGTCCTTGTTCAATATCAGTGTAAGTGAACACGTCTTATGTCTATGCAGCAATCCTACGCTAACATCTTAACTGCCGTTGGTGAAGACCTAACCCGTCCAGGTCTCCTCGATACGCCTATGCGTGCTGCTAAAGCTTTTTCGTATTTAACGTCTGGTTATAGCAAAAGCTTAGAAGAAGTGACCAATAATGCGGTGTTCCCATCGGACAACCGTGAAATGGTGCTGGTTAAAAATATCGAATTTTATTCACTCTGTGAACACCATTTATTGCCTTTTTATGGTCGCGTACATATTGCGTATTTACCTGAAGGCAATGTCCTTGGACTCTCTAAATTTGCACGCATCACCGAAATGTTTGCACGTCGTCTACAGATTCAAGAAAACCTGACGCAGCAGATTGCAGAAGCGGTTGCAGAAGTGACAGGTGCACGTGGCGTGGCGGTTATGATTGATTCAGCACATATGTGTATGATGATGCGCGGCGTCGGCAAACAAGAATCGACTACACGTACCGTTTCCTTTATTGGTGACTTTAAAACCAATAAAGAAGAGCGCCGCGAGTTTTTAAGTGCAGTCCCTGAAAGCTATTAATTGAAACATAAAGCCTCAACCTCTGTTGGGGCTTTTTTTATGCATATATCATTGAACGATTCATTTTTTGTTTAGAGGAATACGCAATGTCAGCAATTTGGTTAGCAGGTCATGGTTTGACCCAAGGCGAACAGAGTATTGATTTTCCACGTCCAGACCGTTTGGTTCAAGGCAATCCACAGCGCCAGACCTATAGTCTATATGAACACCCACACATGGGCTGCGGGATTTGGCACTGTGAAGTTGGCTCATGGAATATTCAATTTGCTGACAACAAACAAGAATTCTTTCAAGTGATGGAAGGCTGCATCCGTATTCATGATGCCCATACTCAAAACTTCATTGAAATCAAGGCAGGTCAGGCAGGAATTATTCCTCCGAGTTTTATCGGCACATTTGAAGTGGTTGAAGCTGTAAAAAAATACTATGTGATTGTTGAGGTATAAGCACCTCAACAACCGATTTGAAACGTCTTAGAACAGCTCGTGTTTAAATCTGAGATTTAAACACTCAGGACTTTTTCAGTCATATGAATACAGTTACGCCCTTTATTTTTGGCGGCATAGAGTGCCGAATCGGCAGTGTCTAAAAAGCGTTGATAGTCAGGATGACCATTATAAACCGTACAGCCAATACTGACGGTAAAACTAAAACTTTGCCCATGAGCGGTACGAATTGGGGTTTCCTGTACCCGCATACGAATCGTTTCAGCGATTTGTAAAGCACGCGTGAGATCACTGTCGACCAACAGCAATAAGAACTCTTCCCCACCGACACGGAAGGCATAGTCACTGCCCTTCGCTACATCTAACAAGACTTCAGCAATAAAACGCAGTGCCAAGTCCCCTGCGGTATGCCCATATTTATCATTAATACGTTTGAAATAATCCGCGTCGATTGCCAATAAACTAAGTGCTGCATCATTTTTACGGGCAAAATTAATTTCACGCGACACAATCGTACTTAAATAACGACGGTTTAACAGCTGAGTCAGTGAGTCATTGCCTGAGTCTATATATTCGGTCACTTGAAACAGTTGATCGACCAAATGCTGAATCTGTCGGTTCACGTCACGAATTTCTTGAATGCGTTCTACCTTCTGAGCCTGATCCTGATCCTGACAGTCGAGCACGTCAAAATTGAGGGTATCGACCTGTTGAATCAGCCTGATAATGGTCTCCACCTGCTCTGCACCCGTAAAGGCATACGCTGCTTTATGCACAAACCATAGACCAAATTCTGACTTAGACAAAGCAATGTGTTGTAACTGCGGATGCTCGGAGAAGACTTTGAACATCAGCTCATTTTCCCAGTCAAGCAAAATACTGCGCTGCTTATCTTTTTGTACCGCGACATCTTGCATTGCAGAAAATAAGCGATAGCTATGCTTAACTTCATGGCTTCGCTCAGTATTGGCTTCATAGGATCTGCACATAATTTCTGTCGCAAAACCCATAATTTGCAGCATATAACTTAGCATGTGGTGGTTATTTTCTAGCGGAAGTCCAGCCAAGAGTTCCAAGATCTTGTTCTCAATCTCACGAATACCGCGCATGATCAACCAAGAAGGAATGCCCACCCGCGCATGTACCTGCCCAACTTTTTGTTGTTTTTCAACTGCTGCATAATAGGCTTCATTCACAGCCACGTCGAAACTTTCAATGAGCCATTGGTTTAAACTGTTTTTTAAACGTTGTTGAATGATGTCATCTTTAAAAAAATCTGCAGCCTCAGGCTCCAAGACAATATTGCTATAAAATTCATTAACCAATACAGACGAATGCTGCTGAATAAAATTTTGCGCTTTAACGTGATCATTCACTGAATAATGTTGGCAAATTTTCCCCCATTGCTCGGCCAATTTAGCCATGCATTCATCATTCATAAAACTTACCTATTTATATATTTTTGAGACTTACTAGACATTTATGTGATTAATATAACAAATTTCAATACTTATTTTCACCATCAGCTTTCATTTTCAGCACTTTATAAAAAGTAAGGCTCACGTTTGGTTGTTTTAACAGCAATTACTTTCATAAAAAAAGCCCCATTAATGGGGCGTTGAAAAGAGGATCGAACTAAAAGAAATGGATATAACTCAAACCCGTCTGATCCCAATCTTTGCCTTTTTGCTGTTGATACTGCCAATGAAGCCTCAACGCATTTTGCTGATTGAATAAATATTGCAACTGAGTATTCAGTCTGACTTGCCATTGATGGCTATCTTCCCAATATGGCAGCTCGACCTGTACCAAACTATTGATATGTTCGCTCCAGATGTTCTGGCAGCCTACCGTTGGCCCAAGTCCCACGCGCCAACCTCGGTCTAAAGCTTTGCCTGCTTGAACATGATTTTGCAATTGTGCATAGCATAAATGTTGACGCTCTTGATCTGCCACACTATAGCCAAACTGACTGGATAGATTGAATACGCCGTGTTGATCCTGTTCACTAAATGCACCATCTCGATCTAGCGCCTCTTGTTGCCAACCCATGTTAAAACCCCAGCTTAATGGTGTTTTAAAGGCAGTCAATGGACTGTAGGCATTGACCTCTAGGACATTCAGCTCTTGCAGTTTTAATCGATCATCGCGATATTCGAGGCTACCATTTAGAAACTTAAGCTGTGTACCCAAACGGAAACCGCCTTGCGGGTCAATCAAGTCATGATAGGCCTGACGATGGCTCAGTCGGAAATAAGAGTCTCCTTGTATTTCACCCGCTTCAAACTGAACGGTTCGCGCCTGATGACCTTTTACCGGATCTACTTTTGGCGCTTCGACCACTTGACGTTGCTTTTCCAAGTTAATCTGACTTCGCAAACCCAGCAGTTGTCGAATGCGCGGTTGGGCGTCTTCTGCCGCAATCTTTTGTGCAATTAACTGTAAATACACATGGTCATAGGCCATTTCTAAAATACGTGCCTGATCCACCAACGCATAGCGATTCAAATAGTCTTGCATTTGAGCAGGTTCAAGTTGCGCAACCTGATGCGCCGCAGCCGCCAAGGCTTGTCCGTGTTGTTTGGCTTGTGCCAACAACTGAGTTTCTAAAGCTGGACGGTAAACACTTCCTGCAATTAGATGGTTTTCATCGACAGCCTTAATAGTCTCAACAGGAATCGCAGCGGTTTTAAATTGTTTTTGTAAGTTGACCTCTGGCCGTACCAAATCAATTAAACCCAGTAAACGATAGGCACAGTTATCACTGATAAAATAGTAAGGAAATTGCACATGCTTGAGTTCCCAAATATGCTCAACCATGGTTTTGGTTTCTTCTGGCGTCAGGGCTAACTCGTATTCCCACAAATCGCGGCTTTCCAAATCACCATATTCTTTCACTTTTCGATAGTACGGCATGAGTGAGTACTCACCTGGGTACTGCCCAGTTAAGCCCTTCCATGCAAAAGAAAAGCTGTCGCTATTGGCCACTGTCGCTGCGTAATTCACGGCATAGGAGACTAAGTTCAGCTGTTTTTGGTCTTTAGGATCGAGCCTTAACAGGGTATGCCCAAACATCGAACTGGGATTGCCCATAAAGTCCGTAGCGTAAATTAAAGTCGCCTTATACGGCTTAATTTGCCCAAGCCACTCATCCAGCTCAGGACATGAGGCTTTAGGCAGTTGGTTCAATGCAATATCCAGTTGTCCTATGAGCCATTTTGACCGTGCCGGAAAGCGACACTGAATCGATTGATTGGCTTCGGCTGGGGTAAAAAGTGCTGCAATATTGGCATCAAGCTCTTGTTTGAGCTGAGTTTGTCCGTGTTCACTATAAAAAAATGGGCGATAAGTGACTTCACTTTGTCCCGAAACATTGGCATACATCAAACGTTGCCAAGTCACATTTGAAGCTAGCTTCAGCTGCTGTGCTTTTTCAATATAAAACTCGGCTGAGCTAGGTGCTTGAGCAAAGATGCTGGTGCTGAATAGCACACTAAAGAGGAGGACAACAGATTTCATGCAGTGTTAGCTATTCTTCTTTTTAGATATGAAAAACCCTGCCTGAATGGCAGGGTTTTATGGTGCAATTAAACGTATGCTTTTAATACGCTATCCGTTGCCATGACTGCTTGTAAAGATGCTAACACTTGAAGTGCATCTTGGTTTTCAGCTGAATAGATTTTTGCGAAGTTCTGTTTAGAGACTTCAAAGAAACGTGCTTTATCTTCAGACTGGATGTTCAGTAATTCAGCCAGTACATTTAGACTTTCGCCCTCACCAACTGCCATATCACGCGCCAATGCTTCCGCATTTTCGTTGGTAAATGTTACTGCCTGAGCAGTCACTGTACCTGTACCGCTACAACCTAAAGTACCAAAGGTAATACCGAAAAGTTGGTTAGCAAAAAGACCATTGGTTGTACCCGCTAAAATTTTAGCGACTTTACCAGACTGGCCAGCCCAAATTTGTGAACCAATACCACAACCTACATCTTTATCTGCAAATGCAGCAGTAGAACCAACAGCCAAAACTGCAGCCAATGCCATTTTTTTCAACATAAGGTTTCTCCAGACTCGATTATCTCCGAGTATTTTTATTGTTCCTATTGTGTGTATTTTGAGCTACACCCTTGTAAGATAGCGGTAACAAGCCCATAACGCAAAACATTTTATATTAAAGTGAAGCAGGTCTTAAAAAATGTGCTTTAGCGGTATAACGACCAACTGCCACGTAGGTCTCGTTTCCCTAAAATCTTTAACACCAACACCAGACTGAGCAGTAGCAATAAATACCAAGAACCCAACTTACCCCAACCGACCATATGCCATGCATCGACTTGACTTGGGTACAGCCAGATTTGGTAAAACGTACTGATATTTTCCGCAATCCAAATAATAAAGGCCAACAGTAAAAGTACGGGTAACATCGGCAGTTGAAAACGATGCTGCTGCAATTCAAAGCCAATCTTGGTTTTCCAAAACAGCACTATGCTCCACGCAAACAAAAGATAACGAACATCGGGAACAAAAAATTTGGACATAAAGTTGATATAAGACAACACCGCCAATGTCAGCATGGAGGAGAAACGAGGCAAGTGCTCAAAAGAAACGTGATAGAGACGCAATGAGCGCGCAAAAAAACTGCCCACAGCCGAATACATAAAACCTGCAAACAACGGTACAGTAAGAATTTTAAACACGGCGGGATGCGGATACTGCCAAGATGCAATTTGCGGATGGGTCAAAAAGATTTCCATCACCATTGCCATCACGTGAAATAGCGCAATCACTTTGGCTTCTGCCCAAGACTCAAGTTTTAAATAGAGCAGACAAACTTGAATCAGCACAGCATAAAACAGTAAATAGTCATAACGGAAAAAACCGAAATATTCCTGACTTCCCATACTGGCTGTGAACGCAAAAGCCAATAGCAGTAATATCCCAAATAAGGCAGCCGAAGCTGCCTTAGATGAGAACTCAAAACATGATTTTAAAATCGTGATCACGCATGAACCCTAATTGAATTGAAGCTGTGAAACTTAGAGATATTTGGCACTGTATTCATGCACAGTATCAATAAAGGCTTTCGGGTTTTCAGGGTCAACCCACTGAGTAATGCCGTGACCTAAGTTTGCAACATAACCCGTTTTCTCACCGCCTGCATAAGCGTCATCTAACATGGCTTTGGTGGCTTTCACAATGGTCTCATGCGAACCATATAATGTTGCAGGGTCTAAGTTGCCTTGCAGTGCCGCACGGCCAGCCACCGTTTGGCGAGCCACATTTAATGGCGTAGTCCAATCTAGACCAAAAGCATCTGCCCCTGTTGCCACCATTGGCTCTAACCACTGACCGCCACCTTTGGTGAATAAAATCACGGGAACTTTACGTCCTTCATTTTCACGTTTTAAACCTGCAACAATTTTTTGCATGTATTTTAAAGAAAATTCTAAATATTCACGGTGTGCTAGCGCCCCGCCCCAACTGTCAAAAATCTGTACGGCTTGAGCACCTGCATCAATTTGCGCATTTAGATAGTCAATTACCGCATCAGCCAAACGATCGAGCAGCGCATGTAAAACTTCAGGTTGCGCATACATCATTTGTTTGGTGAAACGGAAGTCTTTGCTCGAACCACCTTCAACCATATAAGTTGCCAGCGTCCAAGGACTGCCTGAAAAGCCAATTAAAGGCACTTGTCCACCTAAGGCTGAACGAATCGTCTTGACTGCATTCATCACATAGTCGAGATCAGACGCGGCATTAAACTGAGGTAAATTCGCCACATCTTGTTCAGTACGGACCGTTTTATGAAATTTAGGCCCTTCCCCAGCTTCAAAATAAAGCCCTAAACCCAAAGCATCGGGTACAGTTAAAATATCTGAAAATAAAATGGCAGCGTCGAGCTCATAACGACGTAAAGGCTGTAAAGTTACTTCACACGCAAATTCGTTATTTTTACACAGCGAAAGGAAATCACCCGCTTGTGCACGGGTTGCACGATATTCAGGTAAATAACGCCCCGCTTGACGCATCATCCAGACGGGTGTGGTATCTACAGGTTCACGTAATAAAGCACGTAGAAAACGATCATTTTTAAGCGTCGTCATTTACTTTCCCATCTCAATTAAATTTGCTCACCATCATAACAAAAAGGTCGAATTTTTAATAACTTCTCATAACACTAAAATTCGATCAGGACAAAGATGCAAACGAATATTTACACAAAACAAATACTGCATCTCCATCTTTTTTCTGTAATACTTCACTAGTTTTTACTTTGTAAATGAATAATTCTTAAGGTTGAATTACATGTTCGTTCGCACAATACTCGCGATGAGTTTAAGTTGCATTCTTGCTGGTACAGCGTTTGCTGCATCTACTACTGAACAACCCTTGACGCCAAAAAAGATCATTGATACTTCAGTTCAAGATCCTATTGATCCTTTAGCAACAGATGTCGCTTCAGCTTCTACTGCGGTTGCAAATAGCCAAATTACAGCAAAAGAACAAGCAGACTTAAACCAAGCTTCGCAAACTTTAGATCAACTTGAACAATCTGAAGATAAAACCGCTGACGTTGGTGCTGCACCAAGCAAAACCACCCCTGCACCGACCACCACGACGACCAATCCTGCTGCAGCAAAAGCATCGTGGACATTAAATGGTCTAAACAGTGCAGAATGGTTTGACAATATTGGTAAAGGCCAATTCCCTGTCTATGCACGTGCTCACGTGATGCTGAATAATGCACATGCGTCTCCGGGTGCAATTGATGGCATGAGCGGTAAAAATACCCTCAAAGCCATTGCTTCGTTCCAGCAAATGAGCGGTTTAAAAGCAACAGGCACTTTAACCAAAGAAACTTGGGATGCCCTACTGGCAAGCCAAGGTTCTAAGCCTGCATTTATTGAATACACCATTACCGAAGCAGACCTAAAAGGTCCTTATGCCGCATCAATTCCACGCGATTATGCACTACAAGCCAAAATGAAAGGTTTGTATTACACTCGCGTGACTGAAATGTTGGGTGAAAAGTTCCATATGGATGAAGACTTCTTGCAGAAGTTAAATCCAAAAGCAACCTTCAAAAAAGCGGGCGAAAAAATTATTGTGGCCAATATCCGCAATGAAGTGCCAGAAGACATTCATTTGATTGTTGCACACAAAGGTGCAAAACAGCTGTATTTATTTAACAGCCGCAACCAAATGATCGGTTCTTTCCCTGCAACCATTGGTAGCTCAGATACTCCGTCTCCAACGGGTACTTATAAAGTCACGGGTGTTGCGCCAAATCCATGGTATAGCTACTCTCCAAGTAACTTTGTACAGGGTAAAAACTTAAAACCACTTTCTCTACCACCTGGTCCAAATGGTCCTGTAGGGAATATCTGGATTGGTTTAAGCAAAAAATCATTTGGTATCCACGGTACACCAAACCCTTCTGCAATTTCTAAAACAGCATCACACGGTTGTATCCGTTTGACCAACTGGGATGCCAATGATCTTGGCAAAAAAGTGAAGTCAGGTGTAACAGTTAAATTCTTAGAATAATTAGCTTTCTAAGGTATTTACGCTATAAAAGGTGTTCTCTTGAGAGCACCTTTTTTTTAATTACAACAATTATAAAAATGACGATGTACGCTTTAAAAATAATACTGCCCGTGGCCTGCTTACTATCTTTCTCAACTTATACCTTCGCCGAATTAGATGAAGAAATCGTGACCAGCGTGGATGCTTCTGCTTATGCGGTGGAATCTGACAATCCATTTGACAGTCTGGATGATCATGAAAAAACCCGCCATCCCCAATACATTCCAGAGCAAGACAGTCTGAAAGAACCACTTTTCAATACGCGCTATTATGTCATCGCAGGCAAGTCTCCGATTTACTATTACGCGATTCGAACAGGACCAAAGCCTAAACTGCTTTATTTAAACCCACCCCACTCGGCAGTTTTTTCATTAGGCGAGGCTTATGCTGAAAATCGAGAAAAAATCACCCTACAACCTCAACTCAATAATATAGTCAAAGATCATGAGCTGTTTTCGATTATGCCTGTGGCTCAGCATCTCGCACTGATCTTTCGTACTCGCTATGCCTATACCCCTACGGAATTAAAAGCCAATGCGGCCATTAACTCCATCTATGCCAACAATCGTTACCGATACAGCTATGAAATTATTGAAATCGACACGAATGGCAAACAGCTCCACCGCGTGCAATTTGTGGCTCCAACCATTGAAGATGGGATGAGTTTTGGCCCCAAATGGGATGAAGACTTATCAGATTATAATAATGCAATACTGGAATACAGCACCAAGTCCCCGGGTGACTACCAAACCGTGCATCCTTATAATATTGAAACCCGCTATGAATACAGACAAGGTCAATTGAAGCACTTTGAACAGAAAATTCTACTTACCGCCAGTGACAAAGTATTTTTGAAGAATCCCCCCAACTCGATTAATTATGAAAATTATCCCGATGATCAAGATGCACCACTCTCCGTTGAAAGCAGCACTTGCCTCGATGACTATTTTGTTTTTAAAGACAAAGCGGCTCCGCTCGTTGTGAAATGGGGCAATGACTGGATGCAACAGCAGCCAAAGTTGCATCAACAATTTTAGCTGAATATGCTCAAGGCAAAAACTACATCTGGAAAGATTTCCGTGTACGGTATTGTGATTTAGACTAAGTCTGCAATGTCGCGTTTAATCATTTCAATATTGAAACGCAACATTGCAAATTCACTATTTTGGCGATAAATATAAAACGCTAAAATTACTCCATAGATTAAAAATAAAATTGGAGTTCAAAATGGATGCTTTCATTCATCACAGTCAAGAGCGTGGTCATGTCAATATCGGCTGGCTAGAGTCTAAACACAGCTTTTCTTTTGGCAGTTGGTATAACCCTAAATATATGGGCGTAAGTGCTTTACGTGTTATCAATGACGACGTGATCGCGGGTCATCAAGGTTTTGGGCAACACCCCCATGACAATATGGAAATCTTGACCTGTGTACTCAAAGGCACCATCACCCATAAAGACAGCATGGGCAACCATGGTGGTATTTCTGCAGGTGAATGGCAACTGATGAGTGCAGGTACGGGTGTGCAGCACAGTGAAATGAATCAGGGTGATGAGCCAGTACATTTGCTACAAATTTGGATTAACCCAAATCAAAGAGATGCAGCGCCAACCTATCAGCAGATTCGTCTTGATCCGCATGAGCAACCAAATCAATGGCATGTGATTTGTGGTCCAAATGACAATGCTGCAATGCATATTCGTCAAGATGCCGAAGTCAAAACGGCTGTGATCGAAAAAGATCAAATGCTAGAAGTTAAAGCTACACAGCATATTAACTACGTGCATGTGATTTCAGGTTCAATCCAAGTTGCAGAACACACCCTTCATGCAGGCGACGCGATTGCTTTTTTAGAAGCAAGCGATGTTGAAGCTTTGGAAGATGCACAAGTGATTTGGTTTGATTTGCCTGAAGTCAAATAAGTCATCACTCACCATAAAAAGCCAACGTCGAGACGTTGGCTTTTTTAATGCAGAACTCAAGCAGTTTTTACTTTTGGCTTAGAGAAAATTCACCACAAGTAACGCCACAGCCGCAGGTAAGGCTTGGATGTAGATAATTTTCTTACTGGCGGTCAGACCACCATAAATCCCAGCAACCAAAACACAGCCTAAAAAGAAATTGGCCAGTGGCAGTGCATAAGTTTCAGGTGCACATAGCGCCCAAAATAGACCTGCAGCCAAGAAACCATTGTATAAACCCTGATTTTGCGCCATGACTTTGGTCAGCTGTGCTTTTTCAGGCGTATTGCCAAAGGCTTTTAAACCATAGGGCTTATCCCATAAAAACATCTCTAAAACTAAAATATACACACGCAACAGTGCAATTAAAGTAATTAAAATTTGTCCCATCATACGCTTTATCCTTATTTTTGATGAATGATGCTAGATCAGCTTCACAGCTGATCTAGGTCGAAAACGCTTAAGGTTTCAAAAGTACTTTACCCTGACGTGCGCCTTGCGTCGCTTTCAGTGCAGCATCTTTAATTTGAGCAAAGCTAAAGATGCCTTCAACAGGCAGCAGTAATTTTTTCTGTGCAGCAAGCGTCAATAACTCCACAATTAACTCCTTTTTACGTTCAGCAGACAATTGCTTATTCACCACACTTGCCCAAAAACCTTTGACTGTGGCTTGTTTAAAAATCAGATCTCCCGAAGAAATCTGCATGGTCTCACCCGTCATACTACCAAATGAAACCAATAGACTATTTTCACTCAGCAAAGCCAACATTTCACCACTGGCCTGACCACCAATGGAGTCTACACCTGCGATCAGTGGCTGATCTGCATGAATCGCTTTGACTTGTTCTTTCCAATCAGCTTGGTCTGTTGCTACCACATTTTGAATGCCTAAGGTCTGCATTTCAGCTACAGCCTTAGTACGGCGAACCAAATGAATTACCTTTTGACCACGCGCTTTTGCAATCATTGCCACGGTTTTACCCACCGCACCATTGGCAGTGTTCTGAATCAACCACGAATCTACTGGTAAATCGATAAAATCTAAAAGCATCAGTGCACTGATCGGCATCCCAATCAACTGCGCTGCCGTTTCATCATCAATAGCGTCAGTTAAAGGCACGATGCCATGTGCTGGCGCAATAAAATACTCAGCCCAACTGCCATGAACTGCAGCAACTGCTACACGCTGCCCTACCGATACGCCTTGTACACCCTCACCAAGCGCATCAATCACGCCCACAGCTTCGCTACCACCAATTGCAGGCAGTGTTGGTTTATAACCATAACTACCACGCACTGTCCACACATCGTGGTTATGCATTGGCGATAGAATCATTTTAATACGTACTTCACCCGCTTTCGGTTCAGGTTGCGGCATATCTGCAGCTTCCAAGACGTCAACAGGTTCACCAAAATGGTGATGAATAATACTTTGCATTTGCTATTCCTTTATCGGCTGTAATAGTTGTTGGGTAGTTTCCAAAGCGAGGTAAAGGGGCTGCTTATCTCGGGCCAGTCTTGCCAATAAAGCTGCTCCCAACCACAATTGATACATGGTTTGTGCCATTTTTTCAGCGTCAATATGCGCTGGAATTGAACCATCTTGCTGCCCGGCTTGGATTAGACCCGAAATACGTTCTGTTAACTTACGCACCCCGAAGTTCAAAATCTGACGCATATCTTCAGATAAATCTGAGACTTCTGCTGCCAACTTGACGATCAGACAGTTCTCCGCCCATCCCCCATCGCTATGATGTTCAACATCACTTTCAATATGCGATGGGTTATCAATCCATGCTTGCCAAAGTGCCACGAGACTTGCATAGGCGCTTCGCTGTTCTTGCTGTATCAGCTGATTGATTTTGACTTTATAGTCGGCCAGATACTGCTGAAGTAGCGCACAGCCGAAAGCCTCTTTCGAAGCAAAGTAGTAATAGAATGAACCTTTCGGCACATCACAATTCTTTAGAATTTCCTGTAAGCCCACTCCGACAAAACCTTTATGTAACACCAGTTGAAAACTGCTATTTAAAATGTGTAGTCGTGTTGCTTCACTTTTATCTGATCGTTTCATATCCATACTATAAATTAATAATAGACCAGTCGTCTATAAAATAATTCATCTTTATCGATACTTCATCTCGAACCATTGGATTACATATAAATTTTGCTGATTAAATTTTATATATAAATGATTGAAATAAATGTTACATTATACTATAACACTAATTTTCAATTCATCTTATGTCTACACCTTCACAACGTTTACAAGCGATTGATGCCCTCAGAGGATTAGTTATTCTGATTATGATGGTCGATCATGTCAGAGAAACTTTTTATCTGCACCAGCAAGTCCCCGACCCGATGCTGATTTCAGGAACCGAAGAATCCCTTTTCTTTAGCCGGATCTTGGCTCACTTATGTGCTCCTGTTTTTGTGATTTTAACAGGCTTATCGGCTTATCTTTACCAAGCAAAAAACAACAGTATTCAAATGACCCGTGAATTTTTACTCAAGCGCGGTCTATTTCTGATTTTTCTCGAACTGATCATTATCAACTTCGCTTGGACTGGACAGTTCCCGCCCGATGTCATCTATTTACAAGTAATTTGGGCCATTGGTCTCAGTATGGTGGTTTTAGCAGGCTTGATTGGGCTATCACAAAAATGGCTCTGGGTGATCAGTCTCAGCATTATTTTTGGACATAATGCGCTGGATCAAGTGTCATTTTCACAAATACCTATCCTGCAAAATCTGTGGTTTATTTTACATGAACGTGGTTGGATCGAATTTGGCGATCTGATTCGTTTTAGAACGTCTTACCCTGTACTGCCTTGGATTGGGGTGATTACCCTTGGCTATTGCATCGGTTATACTGTATTTAACAGCACACATGATGTCGCGAAAAGAAATCAAATCTTGTTAGGCTTCGGGCTTGCCAGTATCAGCTTATTTATCGTTTTAAGAATGATCAATCTCTATGGCGACCAAGCATGGTCAGTCATGCCGACCAGCACTGAAACCGTTATGAGTTTTTTAAATCTGACCAAGTATCCGCCATCGCTGCTGTTTATTTTGTGGAATGTCGGACTAGGCTTAATCCTGTTAGTGTTACTTCAAAAGGTTGAAAGTAAACCTTGGGTCAAACCCTTGATTGTCTTTGGTTCCGTGCCGATGTTTTTCTATATCGTACACTTATATGTGCTAAAAGCTCTCTATCTCATTGCGGTCGCACTGTTTGGCACGACCCATGGGGAATACTTTGGCGTCGATCATGTCTCCACCCTCTGGCTCATTTCGATTATTTTAACTGTAGCTCTCTATCCGTTGATGTTGAAATTCTCAGCCTTTAAACATAAAAACAAACACATTCGCATTCTTAAATACCTCTAAGGGTTTAAGGTGTATAGCCAATTTCACTGAAACAAGATTGATGCTTAGTTCAACGAGGCACCAATCTTGACCTTATATCGGGTTATGAATAATGGCGCTTAGATGCAGTGCTACCCTACTTCAGCTTCAACAACCAAACTTAGTCTACACATGTTTGAGCAACGACTGTCTTTTGATAAGAACAATAGAAGAACCCTGCACACGATGCCATGATAATTGACACCCCTATCATTTGATAAAGGTTTAAATTTTCACCTAAAATAAACCATCCCGCCAATGCACTGATGATTGGTGAAGCACTTAACAACACCCCAAATATTTTGGGTGACAAACGCTTCATTGCAAAAATATCCAGTAAAAATGGAATACAACTCGACAGCAATGACACCACAATGCATAGACCGAATACCTCATATGTACTAAAAGCCTGTCCAACATTAGATATTCCAAAAGGAACAATACATAGCGTCGCAATCATCATGCCAATTGCTACCGTGTTACTGCCGCCTTTGGCCACTTTGGTTCCATAGATAATATACAGTCCCCAGCAGATGGCAGCACCAAGCGCATATAACATGCCAATATAGCTAAAGTTATTATCCACCTTCCCTAAGGGAAATAAGATCAAACCAATCAGCGATAAGCCACCCCAGACAAAGTCCGATTTATTTCGTGACATAAAAATAGCCACAGTCAAAGGCCCTAAGACCTCAATTGAAATCGCGATCCCGACCGACATATAGGATAAGGCTTTATAAATGAGTAAATTCATCAAGCTTAAAATCACGCCATAACAAAAGAGATCTTTCCATTCCATGCTGTTTTGACGAAAAGTTTTCCATGGCTGAAATACAATCCATAAAAAGACTGCGGATAAACCTAAACGCACTAAAGCAACCGTTTCAGCTCCGAGGATGGGAAAAAGCATTTTTGCAAACGCAGCACCCACTTGTACTGAAATTAAAGACAATACGGCTGCGAAAAGCGCTATTTCTTGTTTATGTATCATCATGTATGAAATGACCCAATGAGGAAATTTACTTTGCTTTGGTAAGTAATGCTAAGCAGATTGAAATTAAAACCATCCCAATCCAGCCGATTGGTGCAAGTTGTTCTCCCACCAACAGGATTGCAAATACAGCAGCAACCAAAGGTTCAAATAAGGTCAAGGTAATGGCTTTACTCGCAGGCACAGTTTTTAAGCCATATCCAAATAAAACATAGCCCAAAAACATGGGGATCAACATCATATACCCCACGACATAAAGGTTGATGTTTTCTTCAAACAAGTTTGAACCTGTTATCCATAAAGTCGGAAGTAATAATAAAGAACCAAGTCCGAAGATGAGCCCCATAGATGCTTTTGCATCCATTCCTTGGTCAATCATTCGTTTTGCCGCCCAAGAATATAAAGCATAGGTCAATCCCGCAACCGCCCCTAAAGCAATACCCAACATTGGTCGATTTTGGGACAGATTCTCCGTGGTTGCCACAGCATGTGATTCCCCGAGTGAAAGTAGCGCAACGCCCGTCACTCCCAAGACGAAACTCATCAGCCATGTCATCGAAAGTGCTTTTCGATCAAATATCCTTTCTAAAAGTGCGGTAAATAAAGGCGCCGTACCAATCGAAACGACCGTACCAATGGTGATGCCTGCATAGTGCATAGATGAATAAAAGGCCAAAGGATAAATAAAAACCGCAATTACACCTACACCAAGCATCACAGCATTGGCTTTGATATGTGCCAGATGGTAGATAATACTTTTTCGCGCCAAAAGTGCCTGCAACAGTCCACCACCGCCCATTGCCGCAGCGCCAACAGCCAAAGGACTCAAGTTGGGTGCAAAAGATGCGACTGTGCCCGTCGTTCCCCATAGAAAAGCAGCGAACAGCACCGCGATAAAACCATAATTCGATACCGCAGAAACAGACTGATTCACGTACTGATTTCCTGTGCTAAAAGTGTTTTCACCATCGCTGTTGCAGCTTGCACTTTTTCACTCGAGCTTTCCAAGCCTGCTCGCGCAATCGATCCCTCTAGAATAAAAGACAACAACAAAGCCATTTGTTTGACCTTGTCTGCGTCCGAAATAATATAGGCAAGCTGTGTAGAGATAATGTTTTCAATTTCATCCTTATGCGCTTTCACAGCCAAGCGCTCGGCGCTGTGTGCTGGGAACTCAGCAGCAGCATTCAACAAACCACAGCCCCGAAAGCCTTTTTCATAGGCAAACTCGGCATGGTCTTGATAGGCTTCAAAAACCGCGACAATTTTATCAATAGGAGTATGTGCTTGTTGGTTTCGAAGCGCATACAAATCTAACCACTCTTGATGCCGTGCTTCTATATAAGAAGTGATCAAGTCAGCCTTAGTCGGGAAATTATTATATAAGGACATTTTGGCAACTTTGGCCTTATCTGTAATGCTATTAATCCCTGTACTGGTGATGCCGTCGTTATAAAACAAAATCGCAGCTGCATCTAAAATTTTCTGTTTCGCAGTTTTTGTATTCATCACACTCAACTAAGTAGACCGATCTACCTAATTTATAGAATCTGTAAAAATATGCAAGTCACCTTTGCTTATTTAATGAAGGAAATATCAGATGAATCAAAAACTGGAGAATACCCTTCAATCACCCCATTACAATGGCGGTGGATAAAAAGCGAAACGGAACAATCGCTCTATACTTTTACAAAGCATATGTAGTTCCAACTTATAGGTAATGAGTTGCTAGATAGGCCGAACGAAGGATGCTAAAAACCCATCTGAGAAATTGAGAAACTTTCAAAAAACTGATCTACAGAAATGACTGCTACACAGTACAACTGCATAGTCTCTATAATTGCTTGTCTGAAACGAATAGTGAATCCAAAAAAGGATCAAGTTGGACAGCTCAATAGTTATAAAAGAAGGTTAAATACCTTAAATAAAAAAAGCAGTAAGAGAAGGTCTGACTGCTTTTTTTAGAATTTGATCACTGCCGATCTATGTGGTGTTCCCCACACTACTTGCCGTAATGGCTCAACTTAAACTTGGGTTATCGATTAATGATTAGTTTTAATTTGTATTTAAAAATAATTTGGCGGAAGCGGTGAGATTCGAACTCACGGAGGACTCACACCCTCGTCGGTTTTCAAGACCGGTGCATTAAACCGCTCTGCCACGCTTCCATGGGCGCTATCATATAAATAAAAATATTTTTTGGCAAATATTTTTCATCTCTCAGCCTTCAAAAGACCACTATTCAGCTAAAAAATGTTCAATCTCAATAAGATATTAACTTTACAGCCTTCATATGCAGGAAAATTGAGCGATAGCACTGACATCTTTTAGAAATTAATTTAAAAAAGGCATAAAAAAACCCTGACTCAGTCAGGTTTTTTTTGAATTTGGCGGAAGCGGTGAGATTCGAACTCACGGAGGACTCACACCCTCGTCGGTTTTCAAGACCGGTGCATTAAACCGCTCTGCCACGCTTCCATGGGCGACATCATATAAACATTCAATCTACTTGGCAAATACTTTTCTTCAAAAACCACACCAAGTGGCTAAAATTAAAACAAAATCTTTTAGTTCTCTGAACTTTCAGGTCTGTCATAACGAATTGAATTGACATACCAGTGCTTTTTTCCAGTTGGCGTCAACACTTCAATTTCATCATCGACTTGTTTGGAGAGTAAAGCACGTGCCATCGGCGAGTCGATGGAGATGTGCTGCGGGTGATGATCATAAATTTCATCCACCCCGACGATGCGTAAGGTTTTTTGTTCCCCTGCGTCATTTTCAATTTCGACCCAAGCGCCAAAATAAATCTTGCCAGCCTGCTCTTCAGAAAAGTCGATAATACGAAGTTCTTCGAGGCGTTTTCCCAAGTAGCGAACTCGTCGATCAATCTTACGTAAGATCTGTTTGTTGTACTGATAATCCGCGTTTTCACTACGGTCGCCAAGGCTCGCCGCCCAGTTTACTTTCTTGGTAATTTCAGGGCGTTCTTCATGCCAAAGCTGCTTTAATTCCGCCACCAATTTATCGTGACCAGCACGTGTAATTAAGTTTGATTTCATGATGAATGCCGTCTAAATCTGCTTCTTGATTTACAACAAAGGATTATTTTATCCCTTATTTCTCCACAACAGAAGTTTATAAAATAAATTCCTGAATTAAATTAAATCGTTATGTTACATTTTTTAAAAAAATATTGCACAAAATTTGACACTTTTAAAATTGCTATATATTATGCGCACATCTTAAATTAGTTGCCTATTTTTTAATCTATGTAGTTTTTCTACATAATCTTCTTAATCCCATGTCATTTTGAATGACGTCATGAATGCCCAACCTCTTATTGAATTTAGACAACTTGAACTCGTTTTAAGGCATGTTTTTGCCTTTGCGTTCTAGGGCATAAATTACTTGTAGCGGAGACAACATGCACAGTAGTTCAACTTCTGGATCGAGGCTTTGCCTTAATTCATTAACTTTCTCTCTCCCGTTGAAAGCCCTTGCTTTAAGTACTTTGTTAATTCCATTTCATAGTATTAATGCAAGTAAGACCTACCAATATGATAACGTCGTCAATCATAATAAATTGACTGTCGTTTCAGTGGAAAACTCAACGACCGTTTTTAAAGATGGTCAGCATTTGCATGGTTTTGGTTATGACCTTGCACGTAACTATGCAGACAGCTTAAATGTAAAGCTAGACTTCAAAACCGTCCCCGATAACGCTACAGCACTGAAATGGGTAGCACAGGGCAAAGCAAATTTTGCAATGACGACGGCAAGTGTTCAAACGATTGAGCAAAAAAGTCTCGCAACCTTTTCTGCTACTTGTGGTGATTTAAACGTTTTACGTAAAAATGGCCTCAATACTGAGCTGAACTGGGTATTTAAACATGCGAATGATCCATTAACGCAAACGGCGAGCGGATTTGTCTGCCGTGGTAAACAATCTGGTTCAATTGGTCAATTGGCCTCTTTTTACAACCGTAATGTCGTGAAGCCTGAAAACTGGAATACGATTCAACGTGATTTGCGTCAACGTATGCCGATCTATAAGGCCAGTTTTAAAAGCACAGCGCAAAAGTACGATTTAGATTGGCACTTATTGGCAGCGATTGGTTATCAAGAGTCTTATCTTAAACCAAACTCCGTTTCTCCCACGGGTGTACGTGGTTTGATGATGTTGACCAATAGCACAGCCAAAGCCATGGGTGTGAGTAACCGTACCGATCCTGCGCAAAGCATTCAAGGTGGTGCTAAGTACTACGACCAAATGCTGAGTCGCTATGATGATATTCCCTTCCCTGACCGTAACTGGTATGCATTGGTTGCGTACAATATGGGACCGGGTGCGGTGAATCAGATTCAAAAACGGATTCAAGCACAAGGTAAAGACCCAAATAACTGGCTCAATTTGTATGCTTACTTACAACAGAACCAAACAAAGAATGGCCGTTACCGCCAAGCGCTTCAGTATGTGACGCGTATCCGTGCTTATCTTGAGCACATTAAAACCACGCCGCAGCTGGTCAATATCTAAAAGATCATCTCTAGTGGCATAAAAAAAGCTTACCTTTATAGGTAAGCTTTTTTTTTATTTCAGAACGCTTAAGCCGTTTGCTCAAGCACTTTCTTAAATAAATCTTTTTGCTCTTGGCTTGGCTTCGCTGTTTGCAATGCCATCAACTGTGACATATCACCTTGAACTTTTATTTTACCTGTCATGAACGCTTGCATTGCTGCAGCCATATCAAACTCAAGGAACACTTTACGCAGTGTTTCAGCATCCATGTTCAAGGTTGTTTTCGCGTTTGAAGACAAGCCTTTTTTAATTGCGCCGCCATCTAAAGATAATTCGGTATTACCCGCATTGTCAGCAACAACTAAGTTAATTGCAAGATTCGCAAGTGCTGGCGGCAGGTTCAAATTCCCCGCTTGAGCAGTTAATGTTTCTACAGTTGAAAACCAATCATCAGTTAAAAAAGCAGGCATGATGTTTCCTCAATTCTTTGTTCGTTGTGTGCTGCCTATCCAGACGGCATCATTGTGAAGCTAAATATGCTCGGAGATTGTTATAGCATGTATATCCTACATGTGCCTAAAGTTTTTTGTACGTACCGTTCATATTTTATATTTCTTATACAAAGTTTATCAAAATCATCCACATAAAAAAAACACCAATCATTGATTGGTGTTTTGCATTGGCCTAACTGACAAAATTAGTCTGCTGCAAAGCCAAGATTAACCATGTTAATGCGTTTGTTCTCTGGTTCATCTTCCGTTGAACAACTTTCACCTTTAAAGTCGAATTCACGTTCACTATCTAACGCTTCAAAGTCGAATAACTCACGATCCGCCAACTGCGATGGCGAAACATTTTGTAAAGCACCAAAAATACTGTGTAAACGTTTCGGATGCGCTTTATCCCACTCCCGCAACATGTCATTTAACATGGCACGTTGCAGATTTTCCTGTGAACCGCACAAGTTACACGGAATAATCGGGAACTGACGCATTTCAGCATATTTAATGATGTCTTTTTCTTCCACATAAGCCAGTGGGCGAATCAAGATGTTCTTTTTATCTGACGATAACAATTTAGGAGGCATCGCCTTTAAGCTGCCGCCATGGAATAAGTTCAAGAAGAAAGTCGCCAAGATATCATCACGGTGATGGCCCAACGCCACTTTGGTCGCGCCAATTTCTTGCGCAAAGCCGTATAAAGAGCCACGGCGTAAGCGTGAACAAACTGCACAGTAAGTTTTGCCTTCAGGCGTTAAGCGTTTGGTGATGCTGTAGGTGTCTTTTTCTAAGATATAGTAGGGAATATTATTCTCTTCTAAATAACGTGGTAACACGTCCTCAGGGAAACCGGGTTGCTTCTGGTCCAAATTCACAGCCACCACATCAAAATTGATCGGTGCAATGCGTTTAAACTGCAACATAATATCGAGCAAGGTATAACTGTCCTTACCACCGGAAATGCAGACCATCACTTTATCGCCTTCTTCGATCATTTTAAAATCGCGAATGGCATGACCCACCTGACGGCGTAACTTTTTCAAGAGACGATAATACGCAGAGCTAGTGGGTAGTTCTGGTTTAAAATTAAATCCCTGATTGGACTCAACTGGCGAGAACATAGACGAGTTAAACCTTAAAAAAAATACCGCGCAATTTTATCCGATTCACAGCCATCTCGCACCTAAAGAATGTAAATTCTCATGAATTGTCATTGCTGTCATATTCATGTATTGAAATCGGTTTAACTTTGAACGATTGCGTTCATATTTTAGCTGAACTGCTTATGTTTTGGACTTTTCCACATTTTTCCACAAAAGCTGGGGATAACTTTGTGGATTCTAATCGACTTGACAGGGTGTTCCCCCCACTCTTTAAGGCTTCTATTTAAATTGATCATTTTTTGATCTATTTATTTACTATTAAATTTCAACAATTTAACCCAGTCAAGCAATCCTCATTAAAAATAAATTAATTATTTTTTTTGATTACTTGCTCAACAATTTGACTTGATTTTTACAAAGTCATGGATTTTTTGAACTTAAAATAGTTTCAGACGGTTCTTTTTTTGCTAAACTCATTTCTAGTCACTGAAATCGATTTTTTTACGATTAATAATAGATAATGAAAAATAAGCTGCTTTTGAGTCGTTTTTACGTTTTGGGGTGTATGACGATTTCGTTCATGGCACTGGATTGTCACGCGGGTCAAACCATCTACCAATTGAGAGATTCCAACGGTACGACCTTGTTAACCAATAAACAAAGTCGTTATAGCAACCTAAAAGTCGAAAAGAAAACCTATTATCCAGACAGTAATATCCACAGTTATAGTAACTGGGGGGCTTCTGAATCTTCCGTGTTGCCCAGTTATAGTCGCAACAAAAATGCTTTTGACCACATTATTCGCCAAGCGGCTCAAACCCACGGCGTTTCTGAAGGTTTAATTAAAGCGGTCATGCATACCGAATCAGGCTTTAATGTCAATGCACGCTCACCTGTTGGGGCTCAGGGGCTTATGCAACTCATGCCTGCGACAGCACGGCGCTTTAATGTCTCTAATGCGTATGATCCACAGCAGAACATAAATGCAGGTGCCAAGTATTTGGCATGGCTGATGAAACGCTTTAACGGCAACACCAGTCTTGCGCTCGCAGGCTACAATGCCGGCGAAGGCAATGTACAAAAGTACGGTGGTATTCCACCCTTCCGTGAAACTCAAGACTATGTTCGCCGCGTGAGTAGCCGTTATAGCAATTTATATGCAGGCGGGATCAACATCTCTTCAGGCTCGAATAACACACCAGCCAATGCTCAAGTCATTGCCCAATCTGCACATTACGATGCCGACTCTTCTCCAAGCACACAACTCAGTGTGAGTCGTAGCGTACCTTCACGTCAAATTATCCTCGCAGCCGATGGCAGTTTTACTGATGCGCCGGGCTCCTATGCCACGGCCAATGCAACCGCCTCTGCCCGCATTCAAATTTCAGAATAATTTTTATAGCAGTTTTATTATTTTTTCTTGAATTTTGAAGAGTTTCACCTCATATTGAGATCAATGATTTTCGATTTATAAATCAGATTATTTTTTTATTATAAGAGGATTTTCTCAATGATGCGGATTGGTTTGTTCTTGCTAACCAACCTCGCGGTACTGGTTGTAGCTGGCATTATCTTGTCACTCTTCGGTGTCGGTAGTTACCATGGCGCGGGTGGCTTAAATCTAGGTAACCTACTGGTTATCTGTTTTGTCTTTGGTATGGTTGGCTCAATGATTTCTCTATTCATGTCAAAATGGATGGCGAAAAAAACAACTGGTACAGAGTTAATTGACCCAAATGCCCCGCGCAACCAAGCTGAAGCATGGTTGTTACAAGAAGTCGCTCAATTGGCGCAACGTTCTGGTATTAAAATGCCAGAAGTCGGTATTTTCCCGTCTTACCAATCTAATGCTTTTGCTACAGGTTGGAACAAGAACGATGCATTAGTTGCAGTTTCTACCGGCTTACTTGAGCGTATGAATAAAGACGAGCTTCGTGCAGTTTTGGCTCACGAAATTGGTCACGTGGCCAATGGTGACATGGTGACTTTGGCGCTCGTTCAAGGTGTAGTGAACGCCTTTGTGATGTTCTTTGCACGTGTCGCAGGTGATTTCATTGACCGTAATGTTTTTGGTCGTGAAGACGGTGAAGCACCAGGTTTAGCTTATTTTGCCATTACCATCGTGCTTGATATTGTTTTTGGTATTTTAGCTTCGGCAATTGTGATGTGGTTCTCCCGCTACCGCGAATATCGTGCAGATGAAGCAGGCGCGCGTCTTGCAGGCAAACAAGCAATGATTTCAGCCTTGTTACGCTTACAAGCCGAGTCACAACTTCCAGATGTGATGCCTAAAGAAATGAAAGCATTTGCAATCGCCGCAGGTCAAGAGCAAGGCTTTAGTTTAGCCGCTTTGTTCCAAACCCACCCGACGATTGAACAACGTGTTGCTGCTTTACAACAGCTCGATTGTCCATAAACAATTCGTTCACAAGATTTTAAAAAGCCTCCACTTGGAGGCTTTTTTGTGACTCTGCATAACAGAACATTTTTATTCAATCGTCACTTCGATACAGCGTAATAAACTGCCATTTGGGTCAATGATGCAAAACTGGCGGATCTCGTCAAGATCCTGAATATCGGTCATACGAGCGCTTTCCCACAACGACCAATTCACTTTAGACCAGTATTCATAATAGGGTTGAATCTCCGCTACGCGAATACACGCACTATGCCATGAACTGTTTGGGTCTAAATGCGGATGATGGAAAAATTCCAGTGTCATTTCGCCCAAACGCAGAATCATCCACTCTGCGGACTGATAAACCAGATTAAAGCCCAAGCTTTGATAAAATGAAGAAGTGCACGCCAAATCAATCGCTGGCAAATTTGCCGTAATCTGACCTTCAAATTTCATGAGTGGCTATCCTAAGTTTAGTCCCTGTAACCAATGCCACATCACACTACCACCCCACCACAATAAGCCCATAAAACACACCAAAAAGATCAGGCCAAACAAATCTGGGATGTGTAGCCAAAGCCATGCCACTACTGGGTTTCGCCAAAATGCGGACTGTTGCTGTTTCTTTTCCAATTTTTCATGAAGAAAAGGATGCGTCACATGATGCTCTGAATGGATTTGGTATTCTTCCCGAATATGGTCATGAACCACATCCAGTGCTTTACGACTCGGACGTATAAAAATATCAAACAATGTTCCTAACACTGGGATAAAACCGACCACAGCGTCAATCATAGCCAGCTTCAATACAGGGCTCAATTTCTCTTGCGGCACGCCAATTTGCTTGGCTTTATAAATGGCATAACAAGTTAGGGCAAAACCTGCGATATCCCCAGCAATCGGAACAGTACTCAATGCGGCATCGGCACCGACTCCCTGCTTGGTGAACGGAATACGCACCACAGAATCCATCATATTGGCATATTTGGCCAAATCACGCTCTAAACGAATGACATCTTGCTGGCTCATTTTTTTTTGTTCTAAGGGTTCAGGCATGTTGTTACTGACCTCCATCATTTCAACCACATTAACATCATAAAACCACTGAATTATGCTGCTTTTCATGACTTTTTTCTGTGCTAACTTTGTGCTGAAACAATAGCTTATAAGCTTAAGACAAGATCAGAATTTGCGATGCAATCAGCAGATATACCACCACACCTGACGCATCACAAATTGAGGTGACCAAAGGTGCGGATGCACTGGCTGGGTCGAGTTTCATGCGGTTTAAGATAAACGGCAGACTCATACCAATCAGACAACCCATCAACACAATGCCCATCATACTCAGTGCCAATACTACGGCGACCAGAATGTCCCCACGGAAATAGCCCAAGATGGAGACTGCAGTTGCCATGGTTCCACCCAAGCACAGCGCAACCAAACTTTCACGTCCTAGCAAATAAAACCAGTCTTTAAAATGTACATCACCGGTTGCCAGTGCACGTACCATTAAAGTTGCGGATTGAGACCCCGCATTTCCCCCACTTCCCACCAGTAAAGGTAGGAAAAATACCAAAACGATATGCGCCGCAATCAAGTCTTCAAAGTGCGCAATCCCTAGCCCCGAGAGTAAACTACCAAAAACCAGAAACACCAACCAAAACACCCGCTTCTTATACAGTAAGAGGATTGGAGCCGTTTTAATACTCATCTGCGGACTAGCCGCAACCGCACTACTTTTTAGAATATCTTCTGTGGTTTCTTGTTGTACCACATCCATTGCATCGTCATAAGTCACAATCCCCAATAGACGCTGCTGCTCATCGACAATGGGCAAAGCCATAAAATCATAATGAGCCAGTTTCTGTGCAATACTTTCCTGATCCTCACTGACTAAACCCGTAATGACATGACTGGTCATAACCTGTCCAATCAATTGCTCAGGCGGAGACTGAATAATTTGCCGCAGCGAAATCACCCCGTGTAAATAACGCGAGGCATCGGTCACATAGATGAGATATAAAGTTTCACTTTCCGCTGCATGCTGTCGTATATGTTGAATCGCCTGTTGCATGGTCATTTCGGCATGTACCGTAATGACTTCAGTGCTCATAATTGCACCCGCAGACTCAGCTGGATAGTGCATTAAATCATTCAGCTGGGCTTGAACATGCGCATCTAGCTGCGGAAAAATCTGACCTTGAACCTCTTGTGCCAAGCTTTGAAATAAATCAGTACGGTCATCCGAATGCATATGAGCCAGTAGCTTCACCAGCAAAGCCTGAGGCAATTGCGCTGCTAGCTGCTGCTGCTCGATTAATGCTAAAAACTCAAAGACATAACTGGCTTGGGGTAATTGTTCCAATAGCCGAATTTGATCATTTATAGGCAGGCCCATTAAAATATCAGCCAAATCCGCAGTGCTGTACTGTTTCAAACTTTGGATAAAAGCATGGTTATCGGGCTGATTTAATTGTTCTTGGAAATCTTGCTGTGAAAATGACGGATTTGGCATACACCACTCAAATATTGTTTTTCTTTATCTGTCCGAGTATAGCAAAGGATCTTTAAATGTCAGGCCTTTCGGCCTGATTGGGTTAAAGGTTCGCTTTGCCTATTCGCTGCATACAAATGTTTCGGACTCAAGCTTAAACTTCGTCCTGAGGTGTTCGTCCATGAAACACACGGCGAACCAAGACATACATTAAAGGAATAAACAGCAATACCAACACCGTGCCAAAAATCACGCCACCGAGTACACTCACCCCAATTTCCTGACGACTTGCTGCCCCTGCACCAAAGGCAAAGACCAGAGGTGTGACACCCGCGCCAAAAGCCAAAGACGTCATTAAAATCGGGCGTAAACGTAAGCTTGCGCCTTCCAAGGCTGCTTCAATTGCTGTCTGACCTTTTTGCTGTGCCAATGAAGCAAATTCCACAATTAAAATCGCATTTTTACAGGACAGACCAATTGTGGTCAGCAAGGCAATTTGGAAGTAAATATCATTCGGAAAACCCGTCAGATAACTGAACAAAATATTGCCACCAATTCCGAGTGGAATCGCACTCATGACGGCTGTTGGAATACTCCAACTTTCATAAAGTGCCGCAAGGCATAAAAAGATAAAGCCTATGGAGACCAAATACAGCAGCAATGCTTGGTTATTGGACTTGTTTTCCTCGAACGATAATCCACTCCAAGCCAAATCTATACCATCATGCCCTCGTACCATGCTTTGTACGTCTTGCATGGCTTGTCCCGAACTGACATTTTGTGCTGTATCCGCTTCCATTTCTAGTGCGGTATAGCCCATAAAGCGATTCACCACCTCAGGGCCTCCACTCCAAGACACTTGGGCAAAATTTGTAAAAGGAATCATTTGGTTCAGATCATTACGTACCGTCCATGCTTGAAGATCATCAGGTTTTGAACGAAACTCGGCATCCCCTTGCATAATTACCCGTTTAATCCGACCACGGTCAATAAAGTCATTGATATAACTTCCTCCCCAAGCACTGGATAAAGTGCTATTAATGGCGGTCTGGCTGAGTCCATTGGCCAAAGCTTGTTTTTGGTTTACATCCACTTTGAGCTCGGCTTTATCTGGGTTAGAACGTTTATCTAAATTGCTAAAACTAGAGTACTGCTTGGATGCTTCGTGCAAAGTTTTAAACTGTGCTTCTAAATAAGCACGACCTTCGCCATTGATATCACGTATCCAAAACTCCATGCCATCGGTTTGCCCTAAACCACTGACTGAGGATGGCATATTCACATTAATTTGCGCATTTCGATGCGATCTAAAATGAGCAATTGCCCGTTCTCGAATCGCTTGTGCGGAGCTCTCTTTCCCCTTACGTTCATCCCAATGTTTCAGCGCAATAAAACCTTGACCTAAATTTTGTCCCGTCCCCGAGAAATTACGACCATAGCGGATCATCACCAAATTGATATTGGCCTGTTCTTTATCTAAAAAGTATTGACGAATTTCTTCTCCCACCACACGGCTTTGACTCAGCGGTGCACCATCGGCCAATTTAAACTGAACACTTAAAATGCCCTGATCTTCACTGGGAATAAAACTGGTCGGTAATGCCCGATAAAACAATGCAAAGACGGCAATTAACGCTACAAAAACCACCAGCATGATTTTACTGTGCTGAATGGTCTGCGTACTCAGTTTTAAATAACGCTGTTTTAGCTGATCTAACTTCAGATTAAACCAAGTTGCCCATCGTGCCGATTTATCATTGGGTTTTAAAATTAAGGCACATAGTGCAGGTGTCAGAATCAGTGCAACCAGCAGCGATAGCGCCATGGCAGCAACTAAGGTCATTGAAAACTGCCGGTAGATCACTCCTGTCGAACCACCGAAAAATGCCATGGGAATAAACACTGCGGTTAACACCAAAGTAATCCCAATCAATGCCCCACTGATTTCCTGCATCGATGCAATCGAAGCTTGTTGAGCACTCATCTGCTGTTCATGCATCAGCCGCTCAACGTTTTCCACCACCACAATCGCATCATCCACCAGAAGCCCGATGGCTAAGACCAATGCAAATAAGGTTAAGGTGTTGATACTCATCCCGAGCACATACAGAATGGCGAGCGTGCCTAAAATTACGACAGGCACAGTGATGGTCGGAATCAGCGTTGCACGCCAATTTTGCAAAAAGACAAACATGACCACAATCACCAAAAGCACTGCTTCAAACAGTGTTTTGACCACTTCCTTAATCGACTCTTGCACAAAAGGCGTGTTATCACGTGGATAAACAATTTGATAGCCTTCAGGCAGTTTTGAGGACAATCGGCTGACTTCTTGTTTGATCAATGCCGAAGTTGCCAGTGCATTAGCCCCTGAAGACAGTGAAATGCCCATCCCCGCTGAAGGAAAACCATTAATGGTATTAAATGACTGGTAATTTTCCGCACCCAATTCCACCCGTGCGACGTCTTTTAAATAAATAAAACTGCCATCGCGGGTCGATTTGACAATGATGTTCTCAAATTCTTCAACGGTTTTTAAACGTGTACCGGAGGTGACTTTGGCATTTAAATATTGATCTGACAGGCTGGGTAACTCGCCAATTGCTCCTGCGGCCACTTGAGTGTTTTGCGCTTCAACCGCCGCACGAATATCACTCGGCATCAGTCCATATTGACGCAGTTTATGCGGATTCAGCCATAAGCGCATGGCATACTGCGCACCAAAAACATCAACCTCGCCAACCCCATCAATACGGGCTAAATCTTGCTCCAAATGCGTCATCATATAATCTGACAGTGCAATATTGCTGCTTTTGCCTGTTTGGTCATATAGGCCAATCACCATATGCGTATCGCCAAGCGACTTATAGACATTGACCCCTTGACGCTGCACATCTTCTGGTAAGCGGTTAATCACCCCATTGATGGCATTTTGAACTTGAACCTGAGCGGTATCTGGGTCGGTTCCATTTTCAAAACTAATGCTGATTCGACTACGGCCATTCGAGTCACTGCTCGAACTAAAATACAGTAAATGATCAATCCCTTTAATTTGCTGTTCTAAAACCTGAGTAACGCTCTCCTCCACCGTCTCTGCCGACGCGCCTGTATATGTTGCACTCACCGTAATTCGCGGAGGTGCAATATCGGGGTAGCGCTCTACAGGCAACTGAAAGGTGGCAAATAAACCAAATGCCATCACGATAATCGCCAGCACACCAGCAAAAATTGGACGATGAATAAAAAATTTAGACAGCATGGGTCTGCGGTACTCTTGGGTCTGAGGCTAGATCTAGAAACTGGGCATCACTTCATGCTTGATCTTCTATGACGAATCATTAAAAAACAAGACTTAACAACATGAAATAGAACATTAGAACTAAATATGAAGAAACTATGAAGAAAGCTTTTTGACCAATTGATGACATCCTGTAATTTTTCGCAATTTGTCATTGATCTGAGATATTAAAATTGAACACTGAGTCCGCAACACCACAATAAAATGTTGAGGAACACATGTTAAAAAGAACATTATTGAGTTTTATTTTTTTAGGCTTATTGGGCTGTCATCATGATGAGAAAGACAATGCAACATCCCAGCCACCATCAAACAATGCCGAATACATTGAGCCTAAATTGCTTATTATTGGACATCGCGGCGCCAGCGCGCTACGCCCTGAACACACCTTAGCCGCTTATCAAAAAGCGATTGATGATGGTGCAGATTTTATTGAGCCTGATTTGGTGCCAACTCTAGACGGTTATTTAGTCGCTCGCCATGAAAATGAAATCGGAGGAACCACCAATGTCAGCAGCTTACCGCAGTTTGCAGAACGGAAGACCAGTAAAGTCGTTGATGGCGTGACTTACACAGGTTGGTTTACTGAAGACTTTACTTTAAACGAGCTGAAGCAACTGAAGGCACGAGAACGTATTCCAGAGATTCGTCCAGTAAATGTCCGATATAATGATCAATTTGATCTGCCTACTTTAGATGAAATTATTGAACTCGTAGATGCGCACTATAAAAAGACAGGAAAAATTGTGGGCCTGTATATCGAAACCAAACATCCCAGCTATTTCCAAGGTCTCAATTTGGCCATGGAGCAACGCTTATTAACCACGCTGGCCAAACACACCTATAGTCGTGACATTGCGCCAGTCTATATCCAGTCGTTTGAAGTCAGCAACTTAAAACAGATGCGTCAACAGTTGGATCAATTAAAATCGATTCGACATGCCAAAATTATTCAACTCTATGGTGGCAAGTCCGAACAACCTGCCGATGCTGTGCTTGCCAAATCAACACTCCGCTATAGTGATATGGCAACACCTCAAGGACTGAAAGACGTCACAAGCTATGCGCATGGTGTCGGACCAAGCAAAACCTATATCGTGCCGAATACTCAGCCAGCGACCCCGTCCAGTTTTGTGAACGATGCACACGCAGTGGGCTTAAAAGTACATCCTTATACCCTACGCCCAGAAAATAATTTCTTACCAGACTATTTGGACTGTAGTGCGATAACCGCTGAAAAGTGCGAAAAAGGCGCACTGGCAGAGTTTGAGATTTTCTTTAAAGCGGGAGTGGATGGTGTCTTTACCGATGATCCCGCTTTAGGTCGTCAAGCCGCCGATGCTTTTTTGAAAAAATAGAATAAGTCACACAAATTAAACAAAACATTTAAGCATCTCGTTTAGTTTCAACCAATATCCATCCTTAACTATAGAGATTAAAAAGCAAGCTTTTTAATCTCTTTCTCCTTATTTAGGTGTACATAGATTAAGCACTTTTTGAATACTATAATTAAGTGACTTTTAATATAGATCATGTATTGTGGCTGAAATTTTAAAATGGTTGATGGTATGAGCCAATATTCCCCACTCAAAGGAAAGTCAGGTTTTAAACGTATTTTTAATGCAACTCATTATTCTATTTCAGGCTTTAAAGCCGCTTTTGAACATGAAGCAGCTTTTCGCCAAGTCCTATTGATTAACCTGATTCTGATTCCAATAAGCTTTTTCTGTGATGTCAGTCGCTTAGAACAAGCCCTCATGGTAGCCGTTTGTTTACTTGCAATTATCGTTGAATTGTTCAATTCAGCGATTGAGGCGATTGTAGACCGTATTTCTCTGGAGCGGCATGAGCTTTCAAAAAATGCCAAAGACATGGGCAGTGCTGCACAGTTTGTTTCTTTAAGTATTATCTTTATAGTTTGGCTGCTGATTCTGATGCCTTAACGTTTTTGTTCAATATTTCAAGCTCAAGCTGTTAAACAAGCTTAAAATTAACTCATAAAAAAACCCTGCTTTCGCAGGGTTTTTTTATGAGTTAATTCAGTGCTTAGTGAGCAGCGAATTGGTTCATTGTGTTTTTAGCATCATCGTGCGCTTTAAGAGCGTTGTCACCAGAGAAGATTTCTTTGTGATCATCACCGATGTCAGAACCCGCCATTGCTTGGTGTTTAACACAAGCGATACCACCACGGATTTCTTTACGTTGTACGCCAGCAACATAAGCCAACATACCTTCAGAACCGAAGTAACCTTGTGCAAGCTCATGAGTAGAAAGAGCAGCAGTGTGGTAAGTCGGAAGTGTGATCAAGTGATGGAACACACCCGCTTCACGAGCAGCATCTGCTTGGAATGTACGGATCTTCGCGTCTGCATCAGCAGCTAATTCAGTAGCATCGTACTCAGCGCTCATTAATTTAGCACGGTCGTAAGCAGAAACGTCTTTACCTTCAGCAACCCAACGGTCGTAAGCTTGTTGACGGAAGTTTAAAGTCCAGTTGAACGATGGGCTGTTGTTATAAACAAGCTTCGCATTTGGAACAGTTTCACGTACACGGTTAACCATGTGAGCGATTTCGTCAACGTTTGGAGTCGCAGTTTCGATCCAAAGAAGGTCAGCACCATTTTGAAGGCTAGATACACAGTCAAGAACAACACGGTCAATTTGAGTGTCCGGACGGAATTGGTATAGACCAGAAGCCAAACGTTTTGGACGGTGAAGTTTACCATCACGCTTGATTAGGATTTCGTCTTCTTGAGCATCAGCAATGTCAATTTCAACAGTGTCTAGGAAACCGATGTATTGAGAAGCGATGTCACCTGGCTCTTTAACCACTGGGATTTTTTGAGTCAAGTCAGCGCCTTCAGAGTCAGTACGCGCAACGATGATACCGTCATCAAGACCCATTTCTAAGAATGCATAACGTAATGCATGGATTTTAGAGATGAAGTCTTCATGTGGAACAGTTACTTTACCAGCTTGGTGACCACATTGTTTCGCGTCAGATACTTGGTTTTCGATTTGTAGTGCACAAGCACCAGCTTCAATCATTTTACGAGCAAGTAAGTAAGTCGCTTCTTCGTTACCGAAACCAGCATCGATGTCCGCAATAATTGGTACGATGTGAGTTTGGAAACCGTCGATTTGAGCAGTGATTTCAGCAGCTTTAGCAGTATCGCCTGCTTCGTTTGCTTTTTTAAGCGCACGGAAAAGGTCGTTTAATTCTTTCGCATCAGCTTGACGTAAGAACGTGTAAATTTCTTCGATCAACGCAGGTACTGAAGTTTTTTCATGCATAGATTGGTCAGGAAGTGGACCAAATTCTGAACGAAGTGCAGCTACCATCCAACCAGAAAGGTAGATATAACGACGGTCAGTTGTACCGAAATATTTTTTGTTCGCAATCATTTTTTGTTGTGCGATGAAACCGTGCCAGCAGCCTAAAGACTGTGTGTATTGGCTAGAGTCAGCATCATAAGCAGCCATATCACGACGCATAATTGCAGCTGTGTATTTAGCGATATCTAAACCAGTTTTGAATTGGTTTTGCATTTGCATACGTGCAGCATCTTCTGGGCTAATATCGCGCCAAGTGCTACCGAATTTTGCTTTTAATTCGCGGATTGCATCAATCGCTGTTTGATATGTAGTCATGATATTTCCTGTAATAATATTAGGATTTTCTTCAACGAAAAGCTAAAATCAGACCCTCAAGCTTTTGCTTAGATTTAGAGCGCTTCGTTGCGATGAATACAGATTAGATTGACAGAAAAAATTAATCCAATATTCTGCATTAATTTTCAGTATTTATTTAAAAAATATATAGATAAAAGTCTAATTATATTTCGATAAAACAAAATTAAGTAATTGTTATTATTAAACTTAAATAAAATAAGAAAAACCTGAAAAATACATACTTTGTCGAATATTTCTTCATTAGACTTAAGTCTCGGCCATTGAGAAAAAGAGTTCAAAGCGAAAATCAATACTTAATTTGACCCAAATGACAAAACTCAATTTTCAGCAAAAAGAATATTTATCACGCTTTTATTCCACCAATAACAAGTCATCTCAATCCATTTTCTAGGCGATACTCTAAGCCTCAATTCACACATATTAAAACATTGCTTAGGACTAATATGCTCTCCGTTTTTAAGCATAAAAACCCATTTTCTGAGAAAATGAAGGGGGTATTCTTTATACAACCCGATGCTTTTTTTTTCGTCAGTTTATTACACAAGCCCGATGGCTTATGGCATAATGCAAATAATTTCATGATTTTATTCTCGGTATTTATTTTATGAATCTGGAGCGGGTTGATCTAAACCTCTTAATTTACTTGGACGTACTTTTACGCGAAAAAAATGTAACCCGAGCAGCTGAACAATTGGGTGTCACCCAACCAGCAATGAGTAATATTCTACGTCGTCTTCGTAACTTATTTAATGATCCCCTGCTAATTCGTTCTTCTGAAGGTATGACACCGACCGAACGAGCTTTAGAATTACAACCCCGCATACGTGACGCTCTTTCTGATCTCTCCATGATTTTGGAACCTCGTACCGAGTTCCGTCCTTATACCTCAAATCGTGTTTTCCGGATTATGACTTCGGACTATGCCGAAGCCACCTTAGTTCCCCGCCTCGTTAAAGCACTGCGTTCAGAAGCTCCCAATGTGGTCTTAGACTTCTTAACCCCAAGTGATGTGTCATATCGTGATATGGAACAAGGTAAAGTTGATCTTGCGATTAACCGTTTCAATGAAATTCCACAAAGCTTCCACCAAGTTTTAGTCTGGCGTGACAGTTTTTCATGTTTGCTCAATGGTAAACACCCTGCTGCCAGCAACTTAAACCTAAAAAGTTACCTCGATGCACAGCATATTTGGGTCTCTAAAACAGGTATGGGCGTTGGTTTCGGCGTTAACCCTGAAAAACAAGCAGGTCTAGGTTGGATTGATCAAGCTTTAGAACGGATTGGCCAAAAACGTAAAATTTCGGTCTTCACCCGACATTATCAAATGCCTGCACTATTGGCTTCAAATGTAGATTTGATCGCGACTTTACCGACCCGTATTGCACGCTTACAAGCCAAAAGTCAAAACCTCCTGATTAAAGACCCACCTTTTTATATTCCAGAACTTGAGTTGAAAATGGCATGGTGTCCACTGTTACATCACCATCCTGCACATCGCTGGCTCAGACAGCTGATTTTATATGTGGCACGTCAAATGATTGAGGAAGAAAATCGAGAGTTTTTAGGCAATAACTCGCAATTCTCACATTATTAAGCATTCAAGCTCTAAATAATTCATTTTCATACCAATAACTCAGGTATGATAGAAGACAGTAAGTGATTACTGTCTTTATTTTTTTGTGTTAAAAATATTCATAATAACGATGAATCACAGGTGGATTCCGTGAGCCTTTTTCAAAACATAGTTATCATTCTAGTCCTGATTGCTGGGGCGGGTTTCTTGTCTCTGACAGAAATTGCACTGGCAGGAGCACGTAAGGTCAAGCTGAAAATCTTGGCTGAGTCAGGCGATGATCGCGCACAGAAAGTTTTGAATTTACAAGAAAATTCTGCTGACTTCTTTGCCGCTTCACAAATTGGCTTAAACGCAGTGGCGATCTTGGGCGGTATTTTAGGTGAAGGGGCTTTTCGTCCTTACTTCATGAGCTTTGTTGCTCGTTTTTATACTGGCCCTTGGTCTGAAACCATTAGCTTTGCTCTATCTTTCACTTTAGTCACCTCTCTATTTATTTTGTTTGCTGACCTCATGCCAAAACGTTTGGCCATGATTGCCCCAGAGAAAATCTCTATTGCGGTGATTAACCCCATTCAGGTGTTTATTAAGGTCTGCAAACCTTTGGCTTGGATTATTAATGCTCTTGCCAACTTGTTATTCCGCCTATTTAAAGTGAATACCACCCGTGATGACAACATTACCTTTGATGATATTTCTGCAGTGATGGATGCGGGTGCGCAAGCTGGGGTTCTGCAAAAGCAAGAGCACCATTTCATTGAAAACGTATTTGAACTTGAAGAGCGGAACGTTCCTTCAAGTATGACCACGCGTGAAAATGTGGTGTATTTTACTTTAAATGAATCCGAAGCCAGTATTCGTCAAAAATTGGCGGAATATCCTTATTCTAAGTTTTTAGTCTGTAGTGAAAATATTGACGATGTAATTGGCTATGTCGATGCCAAAGACATTCTGGTCCGTATTCTGAATAATCAATCTTTACTGCAACTCAATGAAAGCACTATTCGTAATGTTTTAACTATTCCAGACACATTAACCTTGTCTGAGTTATTAGACCGTTTCCGCTCCACCAAAGAAAAATTTGCAGTGGTGATTAACGAATATGCTTTGGTCGTGGGCGTCATCACCCTGTCAGACATTATGATTACGGTCATGGGCGATTGGGTCACCCCTATTGAAGCTGAACAACAGATTATTAAACGTGATAATAATTCATGGCTGATTGATGGTAGCACGCCGATTGAAGACATGAAGCATGCACTGGCCATTGATGAAATGCCAGATGAAGAAAATTATGAAACTTTGGCTGGTTTTATGATGTACCGTCTGCGCAAAATTCCACGCCCTGCCGATACCGTAGAATACGCAGGCTTTAAATTTGAAGTGGTTGATGTCGATCATTTTAAGATTGACCAACTTTTAGTGACGCGCTTACTTGAAGAAACACTACAGCCTGCAACCCAAACAGTCGAGGAATAGGAACATCGCCTTGAATTAAAACCTTGCAACTGCAAGGTTTTTTTTGCTTCAGATTTAACCATATGAAGTTATACAAAATAAGTATCTTAACCATACTTTACAGATATATATTATTTATTAGAAAAATAGAATGAAAAATCACATATGTTTAAGAGCATTTAAAAATCATGCTGAATTGCATACTATCGCTGTCACTTGATGAATAAACAGACTTAACACGTTCAAAGGATTGATCCATGCTGACCATTTTAGGTTTAGGCATGATTATGTGCTTCATGTACTTAATCATGTCCAAACGACTGAGCGCTCTTGTTGCTTTAACTTTAATCCCTATCATTTTTGCATTACTTACTTATGTTTTAAGTCTCTTTGTTGACAACCTTGCTGGATTTGATATTGCTGAACTTGGCAATATGATGATGGAAGGCATTAAAAAGCTCGCTCCTACGGGCGTAATGCTCCTTTTCGCAATCCTTTATTTTGCAATTATGATCGACACGGGTCTATTCGACCCTTCAGTGAAGTGGATTTTAAAGCAGGTTAAAGGTGATCCTTTAAAAGTGACCCTCGGCACCATTACACTGACTTTAATTGTTTCCTTGGATGGTGACGGTTCAACCACTTACATGATCTGTGTTGCCGCAATGCTACCGCTGTATAAGCGTATTGGTATGAGCCCTTTAATTATGGCTTGTCTAATGATGCTTGCGAGCGGCATCATGAACCTAACGCCATGGGGTGGACCAACAGCACGTGCTGCAACGGCATTGCATGTCGATCCAAACGATGTCTTTGTTCCGATGATTTTACCAATGCTCGTTGCAATTGGGTGGTTATACTTCCTCGGCTTTATGTATGGCCGTATGGAGCGTAAGCGCATTGGTATTGTGGAATTAGATATTAGCCATGGTGACAGTATTCAGATTTCGCAAGAACCTGAAGCCAACCGTGCCCACTTAAGATGGTTTAACGCTCTACTAACTTTGGTCTTGATGGTCTGCTTAGTAATGGGCATTTTACCTGCGGCGATTCTGTTCATGGTTGCCCTGTGTATTGCCTTGGTGGTGAACTATCCAGATCTAGACATGCAAAAGCGTTTGGTTGGTAACCACTCTGCCAGTGCCTTAGCTGTAGTCGGGATTATCTTTGCGGCAGGTATTTTTACCGGTATTTTATCGGGTACAGGTATGGTTGAAGCCATGTCTCAAGAACTGGTTGCCATTATTCCAGAAAGTATGGGGCCGTATTTAGCACCTATCACGGCTGTGATTAGTATGCCACTGACCTTCTTCATGTCGAATGATGCCTTCTACTTTGGTGTACTGCCTGTACTCTCTGAAGCCGCTGGACACTATGGTATCACTCCTGTGGAAATGGCTCGTGCATCGATTGTTGGTCAACCTGTACACTTACTGTCCCCATTGGTTCCATCGACTTACTTACTCTGTGGATTGGCAGGAATTAACTTTGGTGAACACCAAGAATTTACCATCAAGTGGGCGGTGATTACTTGTTTAGTGATGCTGGTTACAGCGATGATCTTTGGTATTTTCCCACTTTATTCAACACTGGGTTAATTTAAAACCTACTCTAAGTATAACGAACCTTAAGTTCAACAACCGATAAATACCCGATGTATCACATCGGGTATTTTCATTTATAATACCTTGATATAACAATACAATAGAGTCAAGCCTATGTCTTTTTCATTGCCCGCTGTGTTGGCATGTACTTTCTTTTATTCTGCGCTCTATCTGATTTATTATTATTTTGCCCAATACAGCCACACGCTGCTGATCGTAAGTGCGATTGTTTTGCTGATTTTAGCATGGCGGATTACACCTTGTGCTTATGAACGTGGGCAACGAAGCTTTAACGAGACTCTGTCTTTTGGACAGTATTTCTGGAATCCACTGATTACATGGTGGCGACTGTTTATTTGGCCCATCAGCTTATTACTGTCTTGGATTTTCCATAGTTAAATAGAAGCCATAAAAAAGCACCCAAAGGTGCTTTTGAGACTGCGATCTTAACGACCATATAATTCAAGCAATTTATCTAAAGTCGCTTGATAGTGAATGGTAATATCTTCAGATAAAATTTTATATGCGCTGTCAAACTGAACCATTGGCCAGCCTTCTTTCCAAAATGGGAAGATGTTGTGCAAATCATGTGTCACGGTCGCATCTTCCCGTACAATGGCTTGTGCAACTTGTGACAAAACTTGTGCTGTTTCAGCACCATCAATCGCCATGTAGTCAATCCCACGTACTTTTAAAATACGGATGCGGTCTTTCTTATAACGAATTTTTTTGGCTTGACCTTCATTCAAGCCCAATGCCAAAGCTACAGCTTCAACAAATTTGCTTTCAAAAGATTGGTTTAAAGCCACAATCGCAAGTTTATGTGCTTCTTGACGACCCGCTTTACCGCCTTTACGAATCTCTTCTTTTGCCTCTGTATCAAGCTCATCGTCTTTCATAGACTGCAAAATGTCTAAAATTTCGATATCACTTAAAGATTCAGGAGAATGATCAGTCATGAACTGCCCTTAGACAAAAAAATTGAATCCGACATTTTCGCATAATTCAGAGCGAAAAAGCGAAATTGTTGTGCTTTTCTCTGTGAATATTCTGTTTCACGTATTTTTTTGAGCCATCCCCTTCCAAATCTACTATAGTAAAGGCTATTTTTCTCATACGCTCTTTTTTGACGATGCAATCCAAACAAGTTCAACTGTTACTGCAACAATTAGAGACCCGCTACCCTGCCGCATTTAAACGTAATTACTTGCTTTATAGTCAAATCAAAACACGCGGTATTTTAGATGACCAGCGTGAAGTTATTCCGTGGGTTTTGGCGGTGATGATTTTTATTCCAATCAGCTTAATTCTGAAAGATTTTTACTTAACGCATTTGGAGAATCTCGATCCGCTCCAAAGTCATAGTTACGCCATTATCAGTATTTTATTAGCGCTGATGTGGATCTTACCTTTTGTCATTAAGCAAATTAAACATTCATCAAACTCCTTGTATCAACTGCAACGTCATGCGCCCATCAAACTCGCTGCGGTGATTCTTTTAAGTGGACTAAATCTGATGTTCATTGAAAGCAGTTTGCTGATGTGGATCTTGTTTTATTTTGGTGCGAACTTTGGTTTTGTGCGCTTCTATAAAGAAAATTTATTTCGAGACCACAGCCAGTCGGTTGAACATCACCAGTTACAACAACTCAGACGTGTCTGTTTTTGGGCCTATAAGCAAACGGTCAAATCTCGACTCCAATTACGCTTTAGCTCCCATAAATCTGAAGATTATCAGGCACGGAAAACCCAGCTGGGGCATGAAGCAGATTTGTATGTACAACTGCTGAAGTATGAGCATGCTTACTGTAAGCAGATTAAGCACATCGATCTCGACAGCTATATCGATGAGAAATTATAAAAAAACCGAGCAATGATGCTCGGTTTTTCTAAGGTCATTTTATGCCGTTTGCTTTAACGCACTGACTGGCAATAATGTCGGGTCTAATATCACTTGATGCGAGCGAGTTTCATCAACGATGTATTCTTTGTGCTTAATGCTATCCACAAAAATCCAATCCGCTTGCACCTGCTCTGCGGTAAAACGGACTTTTAAATAACCGCGTTGATTCAAATTGCAATAATTCAACTCCTCAATCAAGCTGGTAAATGCAAATTCAAATGCTTGTAGTTGCTGCATCGGAATGGACAAATATTTCTCCAACCCAGGGGAAGAGACTGAACTGGTTGCCAACTCCACGCCAACCAATACCCCATCTTTACTCGATAAATCCGAAGCCCAAGCATTATGGGTATCTCCAGCAAGGACCACAACTTTTTTCTTAAGTTGTGCCAAAGTGCCATACAAAATTTCACGCTCAGCAAAATAACCGTCCCACGCATCTAAGTTATAAGGTGCAGTAACCGCAAGACGCGCTTTCTCCTCTGGAGTTACGGTTGGATCACCTGCATCCATTCGCGCTTTAATTTTTAATAGTTCCGTGATTTGTGTGGTGATTTTACTTAAGGTCTCAGGACTAGGATTGCCTGCTGTAATTTCTGCCAGTGACATTAACAATTCTGCTGGAACAAACATTTTGCTCATCAGAATCTGCTGGCCGAGTACATTCCATGTTGCCGTAGATTGCTGAAGTTTCTGCAATAACCAATTTCGCTGCTCCACACCCATCAAGGTACGCGCGGGATTGATTAAATCGGCTTGGAATTTTGCAATATCTAAACCTGTAGCAGTCATATAGTTTGCATAATCCAATTGCACATTACGCGCAATAATCCGTGTATCCAGCATCGTCAATTGAACAAGCGTACCAAAATCAAATTGACGATAAATCTTGATATGCTGATCATCAATTGGACGAATTGGCATCCATTCAAAATAGGCCGCCAGTGCCGCAAGTTTACGTTCAAGGAAATCACCTTCAGTATCTGACTGATGATTTTCAGCACCCTTTTCCCATGTATCATTTGCGAGTTCATGATCATCCCAAATCACAATAAAAGGATGACGTTGATGCGCAGCCTGTAAATCTGGATCTAGTCGATATAAGGCATAACGTTTACGATAATCATCTAAGCGAATAATTTCTGCATTGTTATCATCTGACAGTGTGCGCCCCATCGCCACCGCCTCTTCCGTTGCATATCCGCCCATGCCATATTCGTAAATGTAATCCCCCAAATGAATCACAACATCCACATCCTGCTTTGCTATTTCTTTATAAACATGGAAATATCCTGCTGGATAATTTGAACATGAGCATACAGCAAACTGTACTGACTGTACTTGCGTTGCCAAGGTTTTGGTTTGCCCTGTGGTTGAATATGTCGACGCCGATTTAAAACGGTAGAAATAAACTTGTCCCGCAGCAAGTCCCGTCACATCCACTTTCACAGTAAAATCTTGTGCAGCCGTAGTCAGCACCTTTCCTGTTGCTGTAATGTGTTTAAAGTCTACATCTTTTGCCACTTCCCACTGCACTTCTAAACGTGCAGAGCTATCCGTCGGTGTTACACGTGTCCAAATGATAACTTGAGTTTGTAAAGGATCACCACTGGCAACCCCATGCAAAAACTGCACTTGCGTAGTGGGCTTTGTGTTTGAATCGGCGTCATCACCACAAGCGGTCAGTGAAATAGGTAAAGATAAAGCACCAAATCCTGCCAAAGTTTTTTGAATAAGTTCTCGGCGGTTCATTTTTTTTGTCATGTGGATTGCCTAAAGACGATATGGACTTGAAATTTATGCGAAAAAGATGACATCCATATCTCAAGTCGATGACATTTTTATGAAGCCTGAACAAGTGCAGCACAGATAATTTTGCTATTTTTTAAACATAAACCGCTGAATTGATTGAAAAGAAAGCAAATAATCACAAATAGACTTGCCAACTTTTATTTCGTCCTCTATTATTGCGCTCATGCCCGAGTGGTGAAATCGGTAGACACAGGGGATTTAAAATCCCCCGCCCACAAAGCGTGCCAGTTCGAGTCTGGCCTCGGGCACCATTCTTAAGCTAATTAAGATGGTGCAATAAAAAATCCAGCGATATGCTGGTTTTTTTATGTCTATAATTTATGCATCGAAGCACATAACAATCACAATATGAAAAAGAACACTCTCATTATCATCTTATGCCTAATTTTTTCAAACGTCAGCCATGCAAACCCCACCTCGCAGCAAACAGATAACGATACGTTTTATGACTTGTTTGCAGGCACGATTATTGAAAAAGACCGCCAACTCTATTTACATGCATGTAAATCAGTAGATGCTCATTTTAAATTAAGCTTTAATCACACTAAAGATGAGCAACATATTCGTGAGCTCATGAAAAAGCATCCAAAATTTTGGCTGAATCTCAGCGCAAATGCTGAAATGCTCGAAGGTGAATATGTGATGACGGTCGATGCGATTGGAGATGAACATTTAAACCAAAGTTGTCATCTCACCGATCTTTTAGATGAACTGTAACAGCAATCTCAGCGTCTAAAACAAAAACCAACTAAACTCGAAATGAGAGAGTGACTCACCACTCTCTATTCACCACCAATTCTTCCATTTCAATATCCATAAACCCAGCATCTTGTACCACCATCATCATCGCTTCAGCAATAAAATCGGCAGCAGAATCATCTAACGACGAATCCAGATCTTCAAAATGTGGCTTCATTTCATTAATTTCAGCCACTGTGGCATTGGCATATTGATAAATATCACCCTCAGATTTTGCTTTTACAATTTTTTTAGCAAAAGTCTCGACATGCTGCTTCACTTCAGCAACAAGAATATCGGGATAATATTCATCATCAAACATAGGGAGAAGTAAATCTGCAAACATACAGGCACTCAAAACGAGAAACTTAAAAAACGAGTCTGTATAACATAAACCGAACAAATCACCAAATAAAAAAGCAGCATCTCAAAATGCTGCTAGTCTAAAAATCAGATAAAGATCAAATTTTCAAATTAAATCATTAGCCCAGCATTCCGCCGCCGCATTAAGCCATATTCATCGCTTGCCAAACCTTGATCGCATCACTCATGGCTTTGACATCATGAGCGCGCACCATACACGCGCCTTGTTGAATACTCAGCAAATGTCCCGCTACAGAACCCACAGCCCTCTGCCCTGCATCCGCCCCACCTAAGGCTTCGCCGATAAAGCGCTTCCGTGACAATGCGGACAAGATGGGATACCCGAGCTGATTCAGCTGATGGAATTCGTTTAAAAGCTTAAGGTTCTGCTTTGCATTTTTAGCAAAGCCAAAACCCGGATCAATCATGATATTTTCAGCTTTGACACCTGCCTTGAGTGCATCCGCCACACGCTGGGAAAGCTCAGCCATCACATCTAAAGTGACATTATCGTATTGATCTAAACTATTCATAGTGGTTGGTTCACCACGCATATGCATGATGATCACTGGAATATTCAGTTCAGCTGCCATCCCTAAAGCATTCGGGCGTGTTAATGCTCTCACATCATTCCAGATATGTGCGCCTGCAGCGACTGCAGCTTGAATTACTTCAGGTTGAGAGGTATCAATCGAAATAACCACATCAAGTTCAGCCAAAGCTTCCACCACTGGGACGACACGACGAATCTCTTCCTCAACCGCAACTACAGATGCACCTGGACGTGTAGATTCACCCCCAACATCGATGACTGTCGCCCCATCCGCAATCATTTGCTGAGCATGCGCAAGCGCTTGTGCTTTGCCATTATGTTTACCGCCATCACTGAACGAGTCTGGCGTCACATTTAAAATACCCATCACATGCGGTACCGATAGATCGAGTGATAGCTCACCACAACGTAGGATTTTCTTCGGTAAAGCCATCAATTGCATGTGATATTCTCCAGTTCAACTTACATTATCTTAACGCGTTCCCACTTTTAAGTGCCTATTTTTCTTCATCGGCAGTGGAAAATCTGCGCAATAAAAAACCACCCGAAGGTGGTTTTTTATTTTAACTTTTAAAAATTAAGTTGCAGATGGTAATGGTGGTGGTGTGCTTGGACCATCCGTTGGAGTTACATCAATCACAGGATTTTCTGCAACATATACTTTTGGTGGTTGTGGCTCACGACCTTCCATAATGTCACGAATTTGCTCGCGATCAATCGTTTCCCATTCCATCAAAGCTTTTACCATCGCATGCGCGATATCTTTGTTATTTTCCAAGATATCACGTGCAACACGGTATTGCTCATCAATGATACGACGAACTTCAGCATCTACTTGTTGCTGTGTTGCTTCAGAAATCGTACGACTACCAATGCTGCCCATGAATGATTGCTGAGAATCATCTTCATACACCATTACACCAAGTTTGTCAGACATACCGTACTTGGTCACCATCGCACGTGCCATTTTAGTCGCACGTTCAAAGTCGTTTGAAGCACCTGTCGACATTTGGTTGATAAAGATTTCTTCAGCAATACGACCACCAAACAAAATTGAAAGTTCATTCAACATTTTGTCTTTATAGTGGCTGGTTTGGTCATGTTCAGGCAACTGCCAAGTTACACCCAGCGCCCAACCACGCGGCATAATAGTCACTTTATGTACAGGGTCTGTACCCGGTAGAATTTCAGCCACAATCGCATGACCAGCTTCATGGTACGCGGTTGCACGACGTTCTTCTTCACGAATCACCATCGACTTACGTTCAGGGCCCATGTACAACTTGTCTTTTGCATCTTCAAAATCATGCATATCGACAGTGTTCTTGTTACGACGTGCAGCAAATAATGCAGCTTCGTTCACAAGGTTCGCCAATTGTGCACCTGAGAAGCCCGGCGTACCACGTGCAAGCACCTGTACATCGACACCAGTCACTGAAGGCAATTTCTTCATGTGAACATTTAAGATTTGCTCACGACCTTTAATGTCTGGCAGGCCAACCATTACTTGGCGGTCAAAACGACCTGGACGGAGTAAAGCTTTATCCAGTACATCGGCACGGTTTGTCGCAGCAATGACGATAATACCTTCATTGCCTTCAAAGCCATCCATTTCGACCAACATTTGGTTCAAGGTTTGCTCACGCTCATCGTGACCACCACCCGTACCTGAACCACGATGACGACCCACAGCATCAATCTCATCAATAAAGATGATACACGGCGCATGACGTTTCGCTTGTTCAAACATGTCACGGACACGAGACGCACCCACACCCACGAACATTTCAACAAAGTCAGAACCAGAAATACTAAAGAATGGTACTTTCGCTTCGCCTGCAATTGCTTTTGCAAGTAAAGTTTTACCTGTACCCGGTGGACCCACCATTAACACGCCTTTAGGAATCGTTGCACCTAAGCGTTTAAATTTTGAAGGATCTTTTAAGAAATCAACAATTTCCACAACTTCTTGCTTTGCTTCATCACAGCCAGCAACGTCGGTAAAAGTCACTTTAATTTGGTCTTCTGCCAACATTTTTGCTTTTGACTTACCAAAACTCATTGGACCGTTTTTACCACCTGCTCCGCCACCCATGTTGCGCATAAAGAACATGAATAACAAAATGATTAAAAGTACAGGGAAGCTTGCGATCAAAAGTTGCATCAATAAACCTTGACGTGCAGGTGCAGTACCTTCAACGACAACGTTATTTTTAATCAGATTAGGCATAAGCTCTGGGTCTTGAACCGCAGGACGAATACTTTCAAACTCTGAACCGTTTGATTTTTGGCCATGAATTCGTTCGCCATCAATTGTCACTTGCTTAATTTGACCAGCATTCACCGCAGCAACAAACTCTGAATAATTCATCGCTGTCGGCTTTTCATTGCTACTGACATTACTGAAAATAAGGATCAGTACGCCCAGTATCACTAGCCACAATATGGCATTCTTGAAGAGATCGCTCAAAGCTTTATTCCCATATCAATCTAATTTGATCATGCCCTATCGGGTGACCTTAAAGTTTCTGCTGAAGATCAGCTTCGCAAAATAATAAAAAGGTACAAAATGCACAATTTTTAACGACTTGGCAAGTAAACTTTATTTGAAAGCCTTCTTACGGCCTTGCCCAACTAAGAATACTTCCTTAGATCGGGCACGTGATGCAGCAGGTTTTACTGTCTTTAACACATCAAAGTTGTCGACTACTTGCTTACGAAACTCGTCAAAGCCTGTACCTTGGAATACCTTTACAACAAATTGACCATTTGGACCGAGCACTTTCGTAGCAAAATCGATGGCCAATTCACAGAGGTAAATCTGGCGAGGTTGATCTACAGCCTTGTTACCTGAAGTATTGGGGGCCATATCTGAAATTACAACGTCTACTTTACGTCCATCTAAAATATTTAACAATTTATCGAATACTTCTTGCTCACGGAAGTCACCTTGCAAGAAGGTTACATCTGGAAGTGCATCCATTTCCAAAATGTCAGATGCAACCACCAATCCTCGATCACCGACCAGCTTTCCTGCAATTTGTGACCAACTTCCAGGTGCAGCACCCAAGTCAACCACGGTCATGCCAGGACGAATGATGTTATATTTTTCTTGAATTTCAAGTAACTTATAAGCTGCACGTGCTCGATAACCTTCTTTTTGCGCTTTTTTCACAAAATGATCATCAAGGTGCTCTCTCATCCACGCACGGCTACTTTTGGATAACTTTTGGTTGGTAATGCGTGTTGCCATATCTCTCTAAAACATTAAAATTTCTTAAACTTAATTGTACGTTAAATTCTCTAGGCTTGCAGTATACATCTGTATCCAAATCTTGGGTTTTAGTTGTTTTTTTCTATTATCTAAATCGATTATTTCCACAGAATATAAAGCGTTTAATTTCGCAGTTTGTTATACTAAGCCGTTTTTAAAATTAGGTTATCTTTATGGCGACTTTATCCATTCAGGAACGCAAGCGTTTGCGTCAAATCGGTCATGCTTTAAACCCTGTGGTAATGCTTGGCGGTTCAGGTCTGACTGAAAATGTCGTTGAAGAAATTTTACGTGCTTTAAATGACCACGAATTGATTAAAGTCAAAATCGCGGGTGAAGACCGTGAAGAGCGCGCTGCAATCATTGCAGAAATTGCCTCAACTACAGGTGCAGAAATTGTACAGACCATTGGTAAAATTGCGTTGCTTTACAAAAAAGCGGCGAAACAAAATGCCAAATTGTCTAATTTAGTTCGTTTCGCTCACGCAGCAAAATAATTGTAGTTTTTTATGGCAAGTTACGAACTCAGTGCATTTGATCGTCGCTTTCAAGCAATTTCGCTTGTTGGTGCGATTGAACAACAAAGCCCATATGCTCTCAATATCGGTTTTTGGTTACGCGATCCCAATTTGTACATGCACTGGCCCGAAGTCGTGAATGCAAATCCTCGTCAAGACTTTTTATGGGAAAACACCTGTTTTGAAGTCTTTATCGGGGTAAAAGGCGAAGATTATTATCGCGAGATCAATCTCTCCCCTTCGCAAGCTTGGCAGGCCTATCAGTTTGAGGAATATCGTTATCCTGAAGATATGCCGCCACAGATCGCTTACGATATTGAACTCAATCAATTGAAGCGTACCCACTATGGTTTAAATGTCAGCATTGATCTGACTGAATTTATGCTGCAACACAAACTGAAATGGGCTGACCTATATCTAGGTCTATCCGCTGTGTTGAATACCTCACAAGGTCAACAGCTCTATGCCATGCAGCATAGTGGCCAACAAGCTGACTTTCACAATAAACGTGATTGGTTGCATCAGTTTTAATCCAGACAAATAAACCAGATCAGTAAAAAAGTGAGGCTATGACCTCACTTTTTTATGCACTTAATCTTGAGCCTCGTACAGCGAGATTATTTGTTTGAAACTTTATTCCACACATCTAAGGTGTGTTCTTTTGAACGTTTAAACGTTTCAGTCAACTGATCTTTATGTTTTACTGAAATTTCGCTGACATCACCTTTTAACTCTTTACCTAGTTTGGTCAAGTCATCTAAAACAGCAGTAAACTCAGTTTTAACAAACTCTTTTAGTTCAGTTAAGTCTTTTTGAGAGTTCGATAACTGCCCTTTACTGGTTTCTAAGCGCAGTAAAAGATCTTGTTTAAACTGGCGGAGTTGCTCTTGCACACTGGCATTTAACTGCTTCGCTTCAGCTTCAAGCTTTTCTTTGCTTTCAACTACCGCTTCAGTGACCTGCTCTGTTGCTTCTTTCGCCACTTGCTCAAGCTTTTCAGTGCTTCCTGCAACGACTTCTTTCAACGCTGGCTTTGGTTTGGTCACTTTGTCTTGTTCAGTCATGATGTTATTCCTGTTGTTATATACACAGCGACAGCTTAGCGTGATTCGATAAAATTTAGATTTTGATTTGTTAGACAATTATTTGTTGTTATATTTTTCTTTGCAAAACTTAGAAACAGCTCCTGCTACAAAATAAAAGCACTTTATCTTGCTAATTCCATCTTATTGGCATGGACTTTGTTAGTGAAGTTGCGTATAGTGCCATGTTAAGTTCAAGCGAGCAGACATAGGGAGGGTAGGTTTTTAGATAGCCTTCCTTTTTTTTCGTCTACTCGCTTTTTTACAGCCTAAATTTCAGGAGCTTTGGTTTGAGCACCCCAGCAATTTTAGCCCTTGCCGATGGTACGATCTTTAAAGGAACGTCTATTGGTGCATCGGGTAGTACGACTGGTGAAGTCGTTTTCAACACTGCCATGACTGGCTATCAAGAAATTTTGACTGACCCGAGTTATGCACAGCAACTTGTGACTTTAACTTACCCTCATATCGGTAACACAGGTTGTAATGATGAAGACGCTGAGTCAGGTCGAATTCACAAAGTATGGGCCAACGGATTAATTATTCGTGACCTACCTTTATTGCATAGCAACTTCCGATCAACGCAATCTTTAGGCGAATACTTAAAAGAACATAATGTTGTCGCAATTGCAGATATTGATACGCGTAAATTAACCCGTATTTTGCGTGACAAAGGTGCGCAAAATGGTTGCATCCTTGCTGGTGAAAATATTACTGAAGAGCAGGCTTTAGAAAAAGCACGCGCATTTGGTGGTTTAAATGGTTTAGACCTAGCTAAAGAATGCTGTGACCCAACTGGTTTCGAATGGACAGAAGGTTCTTGGGTATTAGGCAAAGGCTTCACACAACCTGAACTTAAATTCCATGTTGTTGCATACGACTACGGTGTCAAAACCAACATCTTACGTATGCTTGCAGACCGCGGTTGTAAACTCACTGTCGTGCCTGCACAAACTCCTGCTGCTGACGTGCTTGCATTGAATCCGGATGGCGTGTTCTTATCGAACGGCCCTGGCGATCCAGCTGCATGTGACTACGCAATTGAAGCTGTAAAAACAATTGTAGAAGACGCTCGCAACCTACCCGTCTTTGGTATTTGCTTGGGTCACCAAATTCTTGCACTTGCCTCAGGTGCAAAAACAGTGAAAATGCCGCATGGTCACCACGGTGCTAACCACCCTGTTAAAAACATGGAAACAGGCACAGTGATGATTACTTCTCAAAACCACGGCTTCGCAGTGGATGCAGAAACACTTCCTGCAAACTTGAAAGCTACGCACAAGTCTTTGTTCGATCAAACTCTTCAAGGGATTCATCGTACAGACAAACCAGCGTTCAGCTTCCAAGGTCACCCTGAAGCAAGCCCTGGTCCGCATGACTGCGCACCATTGTTCGATCATTTCATCGAACTTATCGAAGCATCTAAGAAGTAATTAAGGAAGCGATCATGGCTAAACGTACAGACATTAAAAGTATCTTAATTATTGGTGCAGGTCCGATTGTCATCGGACAGGCATGTGAGTTTGACTACTCAGGTGCGCAAGCGTGTAAAGCTCTTCGTGAAGAAGGCTACCGTGTTATTTTGGTGAACTCTAACCCAGCAACCATTATGACCGACCCTGCGATGGCAGACGCAACATATATCGAGCCAATCACTTGGCAGACTGTTGCACAAATCATTGAAAAAGAGCGTCCAGATGCTGTCCTTCCAACAATGGGTGGTCAAACAGCATTGAACTGTGCGCTTGCACTGGATGCCAACGGTATTTTAGAAAAATACAATGTTGAATTGATCGGTGCGACTAAAGAAGCGATTGAAAAAGCTGAAGACCGTAAACTGTTTGATGAAGCAATGCGTAAAATTGGACTTGAATGTCCAAAAGCTGCGATTGCTGAAAACATGGAAGAAGCTTTAGAGATTCAAGCACGCTTCGGCTTCCCTGTGATTATCCGTCCGTCATTCACGATGGGTGGTTCAGGTGGCGGTATCGCTTATAACAAAGAAGAATTCCTTGAAATCTGTGAACGCGGTTTCGATCTTTCTCCAACCAAACAATTATTAATTGATGAATCTTTAATTGGTTGGAAAGAATACGAGATGGAAGTTGTTCGTGACAAAAACGACAACTGTATTATCGTTTGTGCGATCGAAAACTTTGACCCAATGGGTGTGCACACAGGTGACTCAATCACTGTTGCGCCTGCGCAAACATTGACAGACAAAGAATACCAATTGATGCGTAATGCATCTTTAGCAGTTCTTCGTGAAATTGGTGTTGAGACAGGTGGTTCTAACGTTCAGTTCGGTATCTGTCCAGATACTGGCCGTATGGTAATCATCGAGATGAACCCGCGTGTATCGCGTTCATCTGCCCTTGCATCAAAAGCAACTGGTTTCCCGATTGCAAAAATCGCAGCGAAACTAGCAGTTGGTTACACCCTTGATGAATTAAAAAATGACATCACGGGCGGAACGACTCCTGCTTCGTTCGAACCTGCGATTGACTACGTGGTAACAAAAATTCCACGTTTCAACTTTGAAAAATTCCCACAAGCAGACGCAACACTGACCACACAGATGAAGTCTGTGGGTGAAGTGATGGCGATTGGTCGTAACTTCCAAGAGTCTGTAAACAAAGCGCTTCGTGGTCTTGAAGTGGGTGCGTGTGGTTTTGATGAAAAAATCGCTGTAGGTACTGAAGGCGCCAAAGAAAAGATCTTGGTTGAACTTAAAGTTCCGGGTCCAGAGCGTATTTGGTATATAGCTGATGCATTCCGTCATGGTTTCACTTTAGAAGACGTGTTCCAAGCGACAAAAATCGATAAATGGTTCTTGATCCAAATCGAAGACATCATCAAAACTGAAAATGAAATCAAAACTTTAGGTTTTGGTGATCTAAACGCAGACAACATCCGTTCGTTCAAACGTAAAGGTTTATCTGACCTTCGCATCGCGAACTTGATGGGTATTTCACAAAAGCAATTCCGTAAGCACCGTTGGAACTTGGGCGTGACTCCAGTTTACAAACGTGTGGATACGTGTGCAGCAGAATTCGAATCTGACACTGCATACATGTATTCAACTTACGATGATGAGTGTGAATCAAACCCGTCTGATAAAGATAAGATCATGGTGATCGGTGGTGGTCCTAACCGTATTGGTCAAGGTATCGAATTCGATTACTGCTGTGTACACGCTGCGCTTGCAATGCGTGAAGATGGTTTTGAGACCATCATGGTGAACTGTAACCCTGAAACAGTTTCAACAGATTACGACACTTCAGATCGCTTGTACTTCGAACCAATCACTTTGGAAGATGTACTTGAAATCGTTCGTACTGAAAAGCCAAAAGGCATTATCGTTCAGTATGGTGGTCAGACTCCGCTTAAATTGGCTCGTGCTTTAGAAGAAGCAGGTGCACCAATTATCGGTACATCACCAGATGCGATTGACCGTGCAGAAGACCGTGAACGTTTCCAACAAATGATTCAACGTCTTCAACTTCGCCAGCCAAACAACAGCATTGTAAAATCTGCTGAAGAAGGTATGGCTGAAGCATCTAAAGTAGGCTACCCACTTGTGGTACGTCCTTCTTATGTACTCGGTGGTCGTGCGATGGAAATCGTATACAACGACGACGAACTTAAGCGCTATTTACGTGATGCGGTACAAGCATCAAATGAAGCGCCAGTTCTTCTTGACCGTTTCTTAGATGATGCGATCGAAGTTGACGTAGACTGTGTATCTGACGGTAAAGACGTTGTGATTGGCGGTATTATGCAGCACATTGAACAAGCAGGGATTCACTCAGGTGACTCAGCATGTTCGATTCCTCCATACTCGCTATCAGTTGAAATCCAAGATGAAATGCGCCGTCAAACTGTTGCAATGGCGAAAGAACTTGGCGTTGTTGGTTTGATGAACGTACAGTTTGCTGTGAAAGGCGAAGACGTTTACATCCTAGAAGTGAACCCACGTGCATCTCGTACTGTGCCATTCGTTTCTAAATGTATTGGTGAGTCTTTAGCGAAAGTTGCTGCGCGTTGTATGGCGGGCCAGTCTTTAGAATCTCAAGGATTTACTAAAGAAATCATCCCGACTCACTTCTCTGTAAAAGAAGCGGTGTTCCCGTTCAACAAGTTCCCGGGTGTTGACCCTATTCTTGGCCCTGAGATGAAATCTACAGGCGAAGTAATGGGTGTTGGTAAAACATTTGGTGAAGCATTCTACAAAGCTGTGTTAGGCTCAAATGAACGCGTACCGGGTCTTCCTACAGAGGGCGAAGTGAAGCATGCATTTATCTCTGTGCGTGATTCAGACAAGCCTCGTGCTGTTGGTATTGCGAAGCAACTGGTAGGCTTTGGCTTCAAAGTACTTGCGACTGGCGGTACTTATGAGTTCATTAAAGCTGCAGGTATTGAGTGTGAACGTGTAAATAAAGTCACTGAAGGCCGTCCTAATATCGTGGACCGCTTGAAAAATGGCGAAGTTCACCTCATTATCAATACAACTGAAGGCAAACAAGCTCAACAAGATTCGTTCTCGATTCGTCGTTCAGCGCTTCAAGCGAAAGTGTATAACACTACGACCTTGAACGGTGCTGATGCTGTATGCCAAGCTTTTGCGATTCAATTGCCAATGGATGTATACCGTTTGCAAGATTTACAAACTGTAGGTTAATTCGTTTACCGAGAAGTCCCGTCACCTCTCGGTGGCGGGCTTTTTTCATTTATAAACCTATATTTTTTACACTCACAGACTTGAGGGACAACAATGCAACGTTATCCTATGACTCCCCAAGGCAAATTAGCCTTAGAGAAAGAATTACATCAATTAAAAAGTATTGAACGTCCACGTATTATTGCGGCAATTGCTGAAGCACGTGAGCACGGGGATTTAAAAGAAAATGCGGAATACCATGCTGCACGTGAGCAACAAGGTTTCTGTGAAGGTCGTGTTCAAGACATCGAAGGTAAATTGGGTGCGGCTCAAGTTATCGATGTAAAAGAACTTGAACAGAACGGTCGCGTGGTTTTTGGGGTGACAGTCACTATCGAAAACTTAGATACCGAAGAACAAAAGACCTATATGATCGTGGGTGATGACGAAGCTGATTTTAAAATCAATAAAATTTCAGTGAACTCTCCTATCGCGCGTGGCCTTTTGGGCAAAAGCGAAGGCGATGAAGTAAAAATTCAAACTCCTCAGGGTGAAGTTGAATACGAAATTGTGAAAGTTGCATATATCTAAGTTTCTTTGATATTTACAGCTGTAGAAACCCCTCGATTGAGGGGTTTTTTGTTTTTATATTTTCCCAAATACCTCTCCTTTGCCCTCTCTTTATGGACGTGGGAAATTTTATTACAAGAATGAGATAAATTTAAGGAATCCATTTCCCTCTCTCTTTTTCTAAGCAAGACTTTTATTTGTTATAATTCTTTACACCCTGCAATATTATCATTCTATGTCTAAACCTTTGATCAATTCCCCTGTCAAACACTGGTGTGAGTTTGAGTTCATCTCTAAAACGGTGAAGAATCCGAATATTCACATTAAAGGGAATTACTCTTACTATTCAGCGTATTGGGATCAAGGTTTTGAACGTTGTGTTGTGCGTTATTTACATGATAAGCCCTCGACCGTAGATAAACCGATTGATCAGCTCTATATCGGTAACTTCGTTTGTTTTGGCGCAGAATGCGTCATTATGATGGGTGGTAACCAACTACATCGTACTGACTGGATTTCGGCCTTTCCCTTTGATACGCGTAGTTTTGTTCCAGCAGGTGATACCATCATTGGCGATGGCTGTTGGATTGGTTCACGTGCCATGATTATGCAAGGTGTAACACTCGGTGAAGGTGCAGTAGTGGCAACGGGCGCTGTAGTCACTAAAAATGTACCACCTTATGCGGTTGTAGGTGGTATACCTGCAAAAATTATTAAATACCGATTTCCAGAAGATGATATTCAAAAACTGCTTGCCCTTAAACTTTATGACTTAGATGAAAAGCAGTTTTTAAAGATGCGTGAGCAGTTACAGACGGATGATGTTGATCAACTTTTAGATTATTTTAATTCTTAATGAACTAAAGTCCCCTGCTTATATAAGATTGCCAATTACTGATGAAATTATTGGAATGATCGAATTCGTAAATAGAAACTTTTCTTAAAATTGAACTTAAATGAAATTCAGGCTCCGTACTACTTTTAGCTTTCTCGTAGCCTGTAAGCAACTGATTTATAAATGTATCCTTAATATTCAGATTATAGTTCAAAATTAATTGAAACCATTCAGATTCGCTTATACCTTCAATACCTCTATTTCCAAATGCTCTCAAATTGTGCTTCCTCATAAAATCTTCTTTATCAGGACATAAATAAGTATTTATTTTTTTGATAACTGAATTGATATAAATATGATAGTTAGCATAAGGCTCCTGCCCCATTATTAAACTTAGTAAAACTAAATTTTTACTGGCATCGCTAGTTCTAAGCAATGCGTATTTGTTAATTTTTTTTGTTAGCTCTCTACTATTTAATTTTTTGTCCAATTGTAATCCTAATGCCCAAACAAAAAATTCATTAGTATGTTCTAATGACTCTAACTCTCCAACTCTAAACAATTGATTTCTTATCACCCTTTCAAAATCATACTCATCTCTATTTGTTGATAAATGAACTGTAAAATCTACAAACTTCTCTAAATAATCACCACTTAGTACAGGATCATATCCATAATAAGTCTTTATCGATTGTAATAACTGCGGTTTATTCATTACTAAAACAAAGACAATCTTCGGAATATCAAAAAAATGTTTAATCCTTTCAATCAAGCGAATTGCAAAATCAGGGCGACAACGATCTAACTCATCTATAATAAAAACCAAAGGCTTCTCTAGTTTTTCTGCAAGTTTTGCAAGTTCATCTTTAAAATCACGAACTGTTTCTTTTTCAACTTGGTGATTTTCAATCTTCTTTTCAATTTGCTCTTTTACTTTAGCTGTAATTTCCTCACTGGCAGAATCATAAAAATCTTTACCTTCTTTATAAACCTCCTGAATCGCTTCTCCTGCACCACCAAGACCAATCCAATGTAGTCCCGCTTTAGCTGCGATTAATGGCAAAATTGAGGCTAATGAAATTAATACCGATGCCGTTGTTGAATTAAATTCTTTAACATCTTCCGAGCTAATTTCATCTGAATCCTTAAATGCTTGACTTATTTCTGAAGCAATTGTTAAGAAAGGATCATCCAAATAATCATTTGCAAATGCATCGAGATAAATCACATTATGATTATCATCTTCTAAATGTTTTTGCCAATGTCTTACAAACCACGTTTTTCCTTCACCCCAACGAGCATCTAAAGCGAGTACAGCTCCACACTGCAAACGATCAACATAACTCGTCAGTTGAATACCCAAACGCTTACGATCCCAAAGGTCACCTTCCCAAGCTGTTTCTATATTCTCTAAATTTGTTCGTTGCCAATTCAGTTGATTCGTATCTGTCATCGTATTTATAAAGTAGTAAGCCATTCATAAATATAAGCTATTTTTTAAACAAAGCCTATGTTTCTGAAACGCTACATATACATTCAACTTTAGTGTTAAATTGATTATTATTCACACGCTTTCGTGCTAATTTAGAAGTGAGAAATTAGCATTTCATATGCAAATATCCATATGAATTCACTAGGTTTTATTCTTAAAAAAATACAGCTAATATCAAGGTATAAGCTGTATTTAACCCGTGATACATTAAAACAGAAATCTGTACGTATAATCAGTTGATAATAAGGAGAAACAACCATGGCATACCAAAACATTTTAGTCCCTGTAGACGGTTCAGAAACATCATATGCTGCAGTTGCGCAAGCGGCTGAACTTGCTAAAGCATTTGGCGGTAAAATTACAGTCGTTCAGGTGCTTGCACTTGACCCTTATATCGCGGCTGAATATATTTCTGCAACTCAAACCAATGACTTAATTGAACGTGCGCGTACTTCAGTTTTGAAAACACTTGAGGAAGCAGCGGCTAAATTTAGCGATCTGGGCATTCCTGTTGAAGCAAAATTACTGGAAGGTCAAGTGGTGCATCGTGAAATTATCAGAGAAGCTGAAACATCTAAAGCAGACCTGATTGTCATAGGCTCTCATGGTCGTACAGGTTTAAAACGTTTATTCCTAGGCAGTGTTGCACAAAATGTTTTAGGTGAAGCGCACATTCCTGTTTTAGTTGTTCGTCAGTAATACATCGAGTGCTCTACTTCCACGGAGGTAGAGCATTTCTATTTTAAATATTCCACTGGAATTCTTTCATTTTCACTTTTCCCGCAACCACTAAAATACCTTCCGCCAGAAGTAACTGTGCTTGAATGTTCTGTCCCTGATCATTCAGCTTACTTAGGCTAATTTTTCCTTGTGAGTTGATTACTCGATACCAAGGCAAACTACTGTCTGCATCCATATGTTTCAGCACATAGCCCACTAAACGCGAATGTTTAGGAATGCCTGCTAAACGTGCAATTTGTCCATAACTGGCTACTCGCCCATAAGGAATCTGAGCGATCACCTGAAAAATCATCGGTGCAAGTTCTTTTACTATCGATTCTGCCATTTCAAATGTGTCCTGTTTTAATTATTCCATAATGACATCGTTATATGACTCAAATAAACCAGCTCATTCATTTTAAAAATCCCCAATACAGGGGCTTATTGATTGAGCAAATCACTAAAAATTATCAGGACTTTCCAAACGTTTAACTTCCTGAACTCGTTCAGGGTTATGCACCGCAGCAATGCCGTCATCTGCTTTAACATCAATCAATGCTTCAGGCTGATAGACGATAATGGTTTCATAGCCCTGCGCATCTTCACCAATAATATACTTGAAGCCTTTACGGTTCATTTTATTACACAGACGTTGATACCAGCCTTTAAAACCCGTCTTTTCTTCATTCGGGTTGTAGTAAAACGCATTCATTACAGCAGGTAATCCTAGACCGCAGACCATGCCTGAAAGCAACACGGCGATAAAAGTATAACCAATCAAAATACTGCTGTATTCACTTAACTCAGGCACGTTAGCTACCGCTAAGATCAATGCTAAGGAGATCCCTCCACGCACTCCCCCCCATGACAAAATCGCCAAACTTCCGTTATAACTTTTCTTACGGAAAGAGGGAAAAAAGGCAAAAGATAAATAGTTCGCTGCAAAACGTGAAGCATGCAGAATAATAAATGCGATGATGCCACCAAAAATTAGACTAAAGCTGAGATCTAAAATAAACAGTTCCAAACCAATTAAGGTGAATAAGAACGAGTTAATAATCCCTTCAACCGTATGCCAAAAATGGTTTACTTCCCGTATCTCGCGCTCTTGTAAAATTTCTTTCCACTTGTTCCCCACAATCAAACCACCGATGACGCAAGCAATCGGTGCTGAAGCATGGGCAAACAGTGCAACCAAGTACGAACCGCAGGCCAAGAGTGCTGTGGTTAAAATGAGAGACTCCATTTCGTGCTTACCACGCAGTAGTCGCAAGATCCCTAAACCAAAGGCCCAACCAATAATGACGGCGACAAAAATTTCATAGAGCAAGGTCTGCAACACGCCCATGACGGTAAAGTTTTCACCTTGTAAGACGTTTAAGAGCGTCATAAACAAGGCAATACACATGGCATCATTAAACAGTGATTCGCCTTCGAGCTTGACCATTAAATGATGTGGCGCACGTACCGAACTGAGTACGCCCTTGATCCCAATCGGGTCCGTTGCACCCAATGCAGCCCCCAACAGCAAAAGCACCAATAAATCGACATGCTGCCCAATGATGAACTGATAACCATAAAGTACCACCCCAAAGAACACGGCGCACAGTACCAACGCAATACTGGCTAAAATGCTGATCGGCTTCCAATAACTACGTAAATCTGAGACTTTGAACTTCAGTGCCGACGAGGTCAAAATGAAGCAAATCACGCCATTGATTAAAAAATCATAAAAATCGATATGACGAACCGCTTCTTCAATGTTATGAATATTGATGGTGATAAACTGATTACCACTCAACAGGCTCGCGCCCCACTGTAAAATAAAGACAAAAATGGCGGAAACGATGGGGACGCCAATGGCTTGGGGAAAACCTAAAATACGTTTATTGAAAATAGTCGTTGCAATGGATAATGCAAAAATAACGGTAAAAACTTGTAGAAAAAAATAATTTCCCATTGAACTTCCAAATTGGGCGGTTGGGGAGACGGCGGCTTTCAGTGCTGATAGATGGAATAAAAGTTCATTTCATACACATTGATGCTCGAAATATTTTAATCATTTTTCAGTTCAACGCCCGAAAAAAATAATTTTTTTAACATTTCTCCTGATGATGAATTAACATAGCGCATATGCATGTTTTTTATGCGTGAACGTTCCCTTTGGCCAAGTTTGATCTCCTATGCAATTCACTTTTAAAACCATCTTTCGGATGTTCTTCGCACTGATTATTTTCCTGACTACCTTTGCATTGTTTCTAACCTGCTTTGCGAAAACCAAAGAAATTTTACAGGCCGAGCAAACTTTTGCCTCAGCCCAAAGTTTTAAAATGAACTCTCGTCCCGATCAAACACTGGTTCTACTTTCAAACAATAAAGCACCCGATGATCATATTTATTTGCATGTGGCCAATCAGGGTTATATCGCCAAACTCAGCTGTAATCATTATTTAACTGACATTTGTGTAGATGACTACAACGAACAACATACCCGCCAAATTCAGTCGATTGAACTACTCAAAGCAGGTCAATTTAACTATATTCAGCAAGTCAGTTATCTCGATACACGCACACAAGATGTTAAAACATTGCGTTATACGCCTGAGCAAATTCAGCAGTTTTATCGTGCAGATATGAGCAACTTAAAGTATGTGGTGTTTGGGGTATTGTTATTTGCCTGTATTGCGTTATATGTGAGTGCCCGTATTGCTAGAAACTTTAAGCAGTTCTTAAACCGCTAGAATGAATTGCTTGAAATAAAAAAAGAGGTGATTAATCACCTCTTTTTTATGGCTTAAATGGCTTGATTAAAGGTATCGCAACTTTCAACTTTCCCCGACTTAAAGCCCGTACCAAACCAAGTCATACGCTGTTGACTGGTTCCATGGGTGAAGCTATCAGGGACCACTTGCCCTGTTGCCCGCTTTTGTAAGTAATCATCACCAATCTTATGTGCCGCATCCATCGCTTCTTCAACATCGCCTTGCTCTAAGAACTGAGTTCGTTGATTGTTATGGTGCGCCCATACTCCTGCTAAACAGTCAGCTTGTAACTCTTGGCGTACCGATAAAGCATTACCTTGCGCTTTTGAGCCCTGTGCACGAGCTTTTTGCACTTGTTCAGAAATTCCTAAAATACTTTGAATATGGTGTCCAACCTCATGTGCCACTACATAAGCCTGAGCAAAGTCACCCGCTTGATCTTGGCGAGTCAACTCCGTTTGGTTTTGCTCACCGCCAATACCCATTTGAGTCCGCATGTCTTTAAAGAAAGCGGTGTCGATATACACCTTCTGATCTGCTGGACAGTAAAACGGCCCCATTGCAGACTGAGCAGTACCACAACCCGAATTGATCACCCCTGAAAACATCACCAACTTCGGCGGAACATATTGTTGTCCCAATTGCTGTTGGAAAATTTGACTCCATGTGTCTTCAGTATCGGCCAGTACAGTGCCGACAAAGTCCATCGCTTCCTGCTGTTCAGGCGTTGGGTTATCCAAACCTTGAGTTTCTGCCGCTCCAGTTTGTGCGGTCACTTGTTTAGTGGCTTGGTAGGCTTGCTGCGGATCGACTCCTAAAAATTTCCATGCTACAAAAGCCACGATCACCCCTAAAATACTGATGCCACCCGCCTTGACACCGCCACCACCGCGACGATCCTCGACATTGCTACTCACACGACGACCCTTCCAACGCATAGCACTCTTCCTTCTTCTAATTCATGCTGACCCGATCCAGTTTATGCCTTTTTTGAACTCGGCCAAACTTTTTTAATCAAGCTCACAATAGCCAATACAATCAAACCAGCCACAAAACCAATCACTAAGTTAATCAGTGTTGGGGTTAATGCTCCCACAATGCTGCCTACAGTTGGAATATGTTCAGCATAATCCACTGAACCTTCAGTGAAATGATGCAATAAAGGCACGCCGTGGGAAATAATGCCACCACCCACTAAAAACATCGCGATAGTGCCCACGATGGTTAAGGTCTTCATTAGTTTTGGTGCAAAAGCCAATAAACCACGGCCAATCGTTTGCTTAAATGAAGAGGCTTGCTGAGTTAGATACAGCCCTAAATCATCAATTTTGACAATCATCGCCACAAAACCATACACACCGACGGTCATTAAAATGGCAATCACAGACAACACCATAACTTTGGTTGAAAAAGTTGCGGCAGCCACAGTCCCCAGTGAAATCACTACAATTTCTGCCGACAAAATAAAGTCGGTACGAATCGCCCCTTTGACTTTATCTTTTTCAAAAGTCGCCATATCGGTTTCAATCGCAGTTAATTCTTGGCTGGCTTCTTCTTCGGTTTTGGCTTTTTTGTGATGCAAACTGTGCAGGACTTTTTCTACCCCTTCATAGCATAGAAATAAACCACCAATCATTAACAGTGGCGTGATCAGCCACGGTGCAACCACACTAATCAACAACGCGGCAGGGACTAAAATCAATTTATTAACAAAAGAGCCTTTTGCCACTGCCCAAACCACAGGCAGCTCACGGTCAGTACGAACCCCACTGACCTGTTGTGCATTCAGTGCTAAGTCATCGCCCAAAACGCCCGCCGTTTTTTTTGCCGCCATTTTACTCATGACCGCAACGTCATCTAATATCGTGGCAATATCATCTAGTAATATTAATAAGCTACTCGCCATTTATTTTTATCCATCTTGAGAATTTTGACATTTTAATCTGTGATCTAAGCTTTTGAATATTTGTTTTTTGAAATTTAACTGATTTTATAATTTTTTCACTGCAGTTTTTTTAAGACTGACATTGAAAAAGATTATGCCGTACAATGTCTGCATTCTTTGAAAATAGCATGTCGCTACGACGACTTTGGAAATAGATAATGAGTAATCAAGACAACCGTCCTGTTATTTTGACAGGCGACCGTCCAACGGGACAACTTCATTTAGGGCACTTTGTCGGATCTTTACGTTCACGTGTGGGTTTGCAGGATTCACACCATCAGCATTTATTATTGGCCGATGCACAAGCCTTTACTGATAATGCAGATAACTTTGAAAAAGTTCGCCGCAATATTCTTGAAGTTGCCACAGATTACTTAGCAGTCGGGATCGACCCAACCAAAACCACCATTTGCGTGCAGTCGAGCTTACCCGCACTGAATGAACTCACCATGTTGTATCTCAACTTTGTGACCGTATCTCGTTTAGAACGTAACCCAACCATCAAATCTGAAATTCAGATGCGTGGTTTTGAACGTGATATTCCAGCTGGTTTCTTATGCTACCCAGTTGCGCAAGCCGCAGATATCACCGCATTTAAAGCAACAGTTGTACCTGTGGGTGAAGACCAGATTCCAATGATCGAACAGACCAATGAAATTGTACGCCGCATAAACCGTCAGATTGGTCAGGAATTACTGCCTGAATGTAAAGCTCTGCTTTCCAATATGAGCCGTTTACCCGGCTTTGATGGTAAAGCCAAAATGTCGAAATCTTTGGGCAATACCATTGTGTTGGATGCAACAGATAAAGACATTAAAAAAGCTGTTAATGCGATGTACACCGACCCGAACCACTTGCGTGTTGAAGACCCAGGTCAGGTTGAAGGTAATATCGTATTTACGTATTTAGATGCGTTTGATCCAAACAAAGAAGAAGTTGAAGAACTGAAAGCACATTACCGCCGTGGCGGTTTGGGCGATGGTACGGTGAAAAAGCGTCTTGAAGGCGTATTGAAAGAGCTGATCACGCCAATTCGTGAACGTCGTATGGAACTTGCGAAAGATCCTGATTACATCATGGATATTTTGAAGACTGGTACAGACAAATGTCGTGACATCACTCAACAGACTCTAGATGAAGTTAAATCGGGTTTAGGAGTGTTTCATTTCTAATCCGATCCTAAACTAACGCGCTTCTTTAAAGCCTTTCTCAGTGAGAAAGGCTTTTTTAATCGTGAAACAAACACAAATAAGCCACATACATCTCAAAAACTGACATTTAGTGTCGTTTGTTAACCTAAATTTACAGTAATTAACGTGAATACTCATGAAATAACAACGCGCAGACCTTATGATGAATTCATAGCTTAGATTAACCCTGAGATATAACATTTCTCCTTTTTACCGAAACTGTGTAACAACAGATTCGTGTTCTACGCAGTGAATACCCCAATCATTGCGTATTTTTTTTCCTAAAATTTATCAAATCACAATTAAACTGCTCTCTCTTTATGTGCCATCAAATTTAGACATTCTGTTTTTTGAATGCTATGCTAAAGCCCAATTTCAATACAATTCTTTTTAAAAATTTACACTTAACTGATAACAGCATAAAAATAGAGAACCTTTAGAATGTGGGAATTATTTACTCACCCATCCAATTTAATTTTTAGTATTTGCCTCAGTCTGATGTTTTTATTGGGACTGCTCGAATTGATTTTATTGGTGTTAGGCGGCGGCTCACAAGGCCTACTTGACCAATTCCTACCTGATGACTTAGGCAGTACTAAAGACGTCGACATTGCACTAGATGCCGATCAAGGTTGGCTCAATGCCCTGCTGGATTGGTTGTTTATTGGCCGTGTTCCTCTCTTGGTTTGGCTGATTATCTTCCTCACCCTGTATAGCTTAAGTGGCTTTATTCTACAGTCCATTCTTCAAACTTGGACCGGGAGCTATTGGAGTGCATGGATCATGGCACCTCTTTGCCTCGTATTTTCGATGCCTATGATTCGTTACAGCGCCATGCTGATTGCTAAAATTTTGCCACAAGATGAAACCACAGCAATTTACAGTGAAGAACTAATTGGACGAACAGCACTGATTATTTTAGGTGAGGCTAAAGTCAACTCACCTGCTCAAGCACGTGTTCAAGATCAGTTCGGACAAACGCATTATGTACTGGTTGAACCTGAAACAGACCTTCATTTTTCTCAAGGTCAAGAAGTCATTTTGACTCAAAAAACCAAGATTGGCTTTAAAGCCATTTCACTTTAATTCTTTTATTTTCTACTGATAACTTTAAATAAAATCGGGACCCTTATGCTCAGCAACAATTTCTATAACATTCTTATTCTTGCAGGGATTATCTTTGCTGCTCTGGTCATTATCGGCATTATTATTGCTCGTCTTTACCGTCGTTCAAGCAAAGAAATCTCTTTCGTACGTACCGGTTTTGGCGGCGAAAAAGTCATTTTAGGCGGCGGTGCAATTGTACTGCCTGTATTACATAAAATTATCCCTGTCAACATGAACACGCTACGTTTAGAGGTTCGCCGTGCTGATGATCAAGCGCTCATTACCCGTGACCGTATGCGCGTCGATGTCATGGCCGAGTTCTATGTCCGTGTGAAGCCACTAGCAGAATCAATTGCAGTGGCCGCGCAGACTTTGGGACAAAAAACCATGTCTCCAAATGAGTTGAAGAACCTTGTGGAAGGTAAGTTTGTCGATTCCTTGCGTGCAGTCGCTGCTGAAATGGCGATGGAAGAATTGCATGAAAAACGCGTGGACTTCGTACAAAAAGTACAACAAGTGGTGTCCGAAGACTTACATAAAAATGGTCTAGAGCTTGAAACTGTGTCATTAACAGGTTTAGACCAAACAGGTTTTAAATACTTTAACCCTCAAAATGCATTCGATGCCGAAGGTTTAACCAAGCTGACTGAAACGATTGAAGACCGTCGTCGTAAACGTAATCATATCGAGCAAGACGCTGACCTTGCCATTAAGACCAAAAACTTAGAAGCAGAACAAGCTCGCCTACAAATCATCCGCGAAGAGGAATACGCCAAACTACAACAAGAACGTGAAATTGCAATTCGCCGTGCAGAGCAACTGGCTGAAATTGCCTCACAAGAAGCTGAGAAAAAGCGTGAAGCAGAAGAAGCGCGTATTGCAGCTGAGCGTGAAGTCGAATTAAAGCGTATTGGTGCAGCACGTGATGTGGAAAGCCAAAATATTCAAAAATCACAAATTATTGAACAAGCGCAGGTTGAACAAAAGAAAACCATCGAGCTGGCTGAACAGTCACGTGCCATTGCGATTGCAGAAAAGTCACGTGAAGAGTCTGAAGCCAAAGCTTCTGCTGACCGTGCCCGTGCTGAAGCGGTTAAAGCTGAAGAAGAAGTGATTACCGTACGTGAAACCCAGCGTGCTGAGCGTCAAAAAGCAGTTGAGTTGGTTGCGGCGAAGCAAGCTGCTGAAAAAGATGCGATTGCGATTACGGTTGCCGCTGAAGCAGGCAAACAAGCCGCTGCCGATGATGCCGAAGCTGTTCGTATTGCTGCGGAAGCTCAAGCTGAACAAGCTCGCTTAAAAGCCAAAGGTGAAGCGGATGCCAAAATACTGTTGGCTCAAGCAATGGAAAAACAATACCAAGTCGACGCAGATGGTACACGTGCTGTGAATGAAGCCAACAACGTCTTATCTCCTGAGCAAGTTGAAATGCAAATTCGCCTAGCATTGTTAAAATACTTACCTGAAATCATTCGTGAAAGTGTTAAGCCGATGGAAAATATTGATGACATCAAAATTCTACAGGTTAACGGTTTAGGTAATGTCGGCTCAGCCACAACTGGAGGTGATGGTGCGGAATCTTCACAAGTTGCTTTGTCTGATCAAGTGGTGAATAGTGCGCTACGCTATCGTACCCAAGCACCATTAATTGATAGCTTGATGAATGAACTGGGAATTCAAGGCGGCGACATCAATGGTTTAACCCAAAGCTTAAAACCGCAAAGCAAAGCTCAATAGTAGTTAGACTTACAAGCAAAAAACGCGACGATCTGTCGCGTTTTTTATCATCTACTTTAATATTCAACTTTCAATAAAATACACATTTAAGCTGTTAAAACGATAGACCCTCTAATTCACTCAGCATAGTAAGCCTATCATCTATTATAAAAATTTAAGTTAGTTTAGCTTGGTAAACGATTCGTCGACCATCAGAAAATGCAAAGAAGTAATGTAAACATCCTAAACGCTACAATTGAGTGAAAATATTCTAAACGATGTATAACTGCAACGTTTTTATAAATAAATTGAGTTAATCCATTTAGTGCAAACGCACCCAAAAGAAACGGATCAATTGCCCACGATCATAAGGAAAATTTGAAAGGTACTCATATCCAACTTTATTTCGTTTGTTGACTTTAATTTCAATACCATACCCAAATGAAATGCTGAGTGCATCCAAGTCTGAACTATGAAACTCCCCTGTACCTAATTTATGGCTCAAACTATCCGAGTTGTAGGCCGAGTAGTTAAATACACGAATATATTCATTCTCATAAAAATCGTTATTGATCAATGTATAATCGTTTTCCTCTTCATCATGTTGTACGGCTAACTGCTGATAATAGTGGAAAATATCATCACTCAAAGACTCAGCCAAGTAGACGTCTTCATTTTCAGCATAAGTGCTATTCATCGCTAGCCCGAACAAGAATAAGCAACGACAAAACAATAAATGAATCGGCTTTAACATCTGTAATATTATGTCTTCAAAAGAATTATTTTAATTATGAATATAGCATAGTCTCCTATAGAAACAGTGAACACCAAATATTTATCAATTCTCAGATTGTTAAGTACATAGTAAATCTTGCTCTAATTTAACCATTTTGTCTTTTGTCCAATATGGATTTTTCAATGTGGCTAAATATAGTTTTCAGCTGAGATTAAACACTCTAATACCCATATTATTTTTATAGTCAAATCATTATAAAACCAATACAATGGTGCAATGAGTTATTCAGAACATTTTAGACGTAAAATTTTAGCTAAGCTTGAGGAAGGTTATTCTATTCGAGCGGTAGCTGCACAATTTGAAATTAATAAAAATACCATTGTTGAATGGAAGAAACGTATAGAGATTAAAAAAACTCGTGTACGTAAACCTTCTAAAATTAACGATGATGCTTTACGTGAAGATGTTGAAAAGTATCCTGATGCTTATCAATATGAACGTGCTGCACGTTTTAATTGTGGTGTTTCATCTATTGGTGCTGCATTAAAGCGCTTAAATATTACAGTTAAAAAAAGACGTTAAGCCATCCTAAAGCAGATACAAAGCTTAGGGATAAATTTATTCTGCAAGTGAATGAATTAGAAAAAAACCATCCGATTATTTATCTGGATGAAAGTGGTTTTAAGTCACATGATTACAGACCTCATGGCTACTCACGAAAAGGAGTACCCTGTTTAGGACAATATAATTGGCAATTAAAGAATCAGACCAATGCCATTGGAGCAATCCATGAGGGTAAGTTATTTTCAGTCGGTTTATTTGACTGCAAAATCAATTCAGATGTTTTTCATTTTTGGATTGAGCAATTCCTCATACCGGCATTACCAGAAAATAGTGTAGTGGTTATGGATAATGCAGCATTTCATAAAAGAGCAGATATTCAGGAGTTATTGGAACAACAAGGGCATAAAATTCTTTGGCTTCCTGCATACAGCCCTGATTTAAATCCTATAGAACACATGTGGGCATGGGTTAAACGTAAGCGTAAAGAATGGTTGATCGACTCAGTCGATGAGTTATTTCGAGTTTTTTTCGAATCTTGTATGAATAATAAAGTAGTTTGACTATATACAGAGAAATGTATTAGTGCAAACCAATATGCTCTCCACAAAAAAGCCGTATGTGCAATTAAGACATACGGCTTTTTCCTTTAAAATATAAAAGGCTTAAACTAAACCTTTATCCTTTAAAAGTTGGAACATCGTTGAACCGAGTTCTGCTGGGCTACGCGTGTACGCCATCCCCGCCTTTTCAAATGCTGCAAACTTTTCTTCCGCTGTCCCTTTACCACCAGAAATAATTGCTCCCGCATGCCCCATACGCTTGCCTTTCGGTGCGGTTACACCCGCAATATAACCCACAACCGGTTTAGTCACATGCGATTGAATATATTCCGCTGCTTCTTCTTCAGCCGTCCCACCAATCTCACCAATCATGATAATCGCTTCAGTTTGCGGATCTTCTTGGAACAGTTTCAAACAATCAATTTGGTTCATGCCCGGAATTGGATCACCACCAATACCAATACAGGTTGATTGTCCTAAGCCCAGTTTCGTCGTTTGAGCAACCGCCTCATAAGTCAACGTACCTGAACGCGAGATAATACCAATTTTACCCGGTTGGTGAATATGACCCGGCATAATCCCGATCTTACATTCACCCGGAGTAATAATACCCGGACAGTTTGGACCAATCAGACGCGTACCATTACCATTAGTTTCAAGATAACGCTTAGCTTTGAGCATGTCTAAAGTTGGCACACCTTCTGTGATGACCACAATCAGTCCAACACCTGAGTCCACTGCTTCAATAATTGAATCTAATACAAACGGAGCCGGCACATAAACCACAGTCGCATCTGCGCCTGTACCTGCGACTGCATCTTTCATCGTGTTAAATACAGGTAAATCTAAGTGGGTTGTGCCACCTTTACCAGGAGTTACCCCGCCAACGACTTTAGTTCCATAATTCAATGCTTGTGCTGAGTGGAACGTGCCGTTTTTGCCTGTAAAACCTTGTACCAATACTTTGGTGTCTTTATTAATTAATACGCTCATATTGATACTCCTTACGCTTTTACTGCAGCAACAATTTTTTCTGCGGCATCCGACAAGCCATTTGCAGAAATAAGTTTTAAACCTGATTCATCAAGTAATTTGGCACCCAATTCAGCATTGTTCCCTTCTAAACGAACAACCACAGGTACAGTCACATTTACTTCTTGAACCGCTGCAATAATTGCTTCAGCAATCATGTCACAACGTACAATTCCACCGAAGATATTAATCAATACCCCTTGTACAGAGGTATCTGCCAGAATAATTTTAAACGCTTCAATCACACGGTCTTTGGTTGCACCACCACCTACATCAAGGAAGTTCGCAGGTTGGCCGCCATAGAGTTTAATAATATCCATGGTTGCCATCGCAAGGCCTGCACCATTGACCATACAGCCAATATTGCCTTCAAGCGCGACGTAGTTGAGGTCAAATTCAGACGCTTTTAACTCACGTTCATTTTCCTGTGACTTATCGCGCAGCGCAGCAATTTCAGGTAAACGATACAGGGCGTTTGAGTCGATCCCTACTTTGGCATCGACACATAGGATGTCACCATTTTCACGCACAGATAGCGGGTTAATCTCAAATAAAGCAAAGTCATTCTCGATGAATGCTTGATACGCAGCAGACATCACTTTCACAAATTGATTCACTTGACCATCTTTAAGGTTCAACTTAAATGCAACTTCACGCGCTTGGAATGGCAATAAGCCAACCAAAGGATCGACTTCAACTTTGATAATTTTTTCAGGGGTTTCTTCAGCAACCTTTTCAATTTCAACGCCACCTTCGGTCGAAGCCATAAAGGTCACTCGACGGCTTGAGCGGTCAACCACTGCACCTAAATACAGTTCACGCTCTACAGGGTAAACATCTTCCGCGACAAGTACGCTATTTACAGGTTGGCCATGACTATCGGTTTGATAGGTAACGAGGTTGGTCCCAATGATGCTTTTTGCATATTCAGCAGCTTCCGTTGCTGACTTTACAACTTTTACGCCACCCGCCTTACCACGACCACCCGCATGCACTTGGGCTTTCATGACAGCAAATTTTCCGCCTATTTGTTCAAAGGCTTTTACTGCTTCGTCTGGGGTGGTGGCAAGTACGCCCTCTTGGACAGGCATACCATATTTTTTTAATAGCGCTTTAGCTTGATATTCATGTAAATTCATCGACTAACCTTTTTATTACTGCTTATTTACTTTTTGTTGCACCGAAACTGTTTACTATCACAGTGAACATTTTGGATTTTTAAAACTTCTTATCTTTATTTTTAGATGATTCTTCATGAGAAGACAACACCTGAAACAAAAAAGAGCGACCGTAGTCGCTCTTTTCGTTGTCTTATTTGCGTTTACGCTGAATTGCGTGAATCGCTCGACCATCCACTGCAAGTGCAGCCTCATGAACCACTTCTGAGAATGTTGGGTGACCGAAAGTCATCAACTGTAGATCTTCAACAGAAGATACAAACTCAAGCGCAATCATACCTTGGTGTACGATATCAGACGCAGCAGGTCCAATCACGTGCATACCCAGTAAACGATCTGTTTTTGCATCAGCAACAAACTTCACGAAACCAGCATTTTCACCCGCAGCCATTGCACGGCCGTTTGCAGCAAAACCGAATTGACCCGTTTTCACTTCGTGACCTTTCTCGACAGCTTGCTGTTCTGTTAGACCAACCCATGCTGCTTCTGGATGTGTGTAAATCACAGAAATGATCGTGTCATAGTTGACTTGAGCTGCATGACCGTGAATACGTTCAACAGCCATTACGCCTTCTTCCATTGCTTTATGTGCAAGCATTGGACCACGTACTAAGTCACCAATTGCATATACACCGTCAACAGAAGTCGCACACCAATCATTCACTTCAACTAAACCACGTTCAGTGAGTTTGATACCACAGTCATCTGCCAATAAGCCTTCAGCATACGCACGACGGCCTACACAAACGATCAACTTATCAAACGCCTGAGTTTTTTCTTCGCCGCCTTGAGTATATTTAACAGTTACTTCAGAACCATTAACTTCTGTGCCAGCAACTTTAGCACCAACACGGATATCAAGACCTTGTTTCGTCAAAAGTTTTTGGTAGTCTTTCGCCAAGGCTTTATCAGCCATTGGTAAGAATGCGTCCATCGCTTCAAATACAACAACTTCAGCACCTAGACGACGCCATACGGAACCAAGCTCTAGACCGATTACGCCCGCACCAATGACACCTAAACGCTTAGGTACTTCTTGGAATTCTAGTGCGCCAGTTGAGTCAACAATGATGTTCTGATCAACTGGTGCTGATGGAATGTTAATTGGCACAGAACCCGTTGCAAGAATCACATATTTAGGCTCTAAAACTTGAGTTTCACCTTCGTGAGATACAAATTCTACTTTTTTACCTGCAAGTAATTTACCTGTACCTTTTAACCACTCGATACCGTTACCTTTTAAAAGGCCATCAATACCCATAGTAAGTTGGTCAACAATTTTGTCTTTACGTGCAAGGAGTTTAGACAAATCAAAGTTCACTTCACCTGTTGTAATACCGTGATCAGCTAAGTGATGCACTGTATCTTCATAGCGGTGAGAAGAGTCCAGCAATGCTTTAGACGGAATACAACCCACGTTTAAGCACGTCCCACCTAATGATGGTTTGCCTTTGTGAATACGTTTTTCAATACAAGCAACTTTAAAACCAAGTTGCGCTGCACGAATTGCTGCTTCGTAACCACCTGGGCCACCGCCAATTACAACAAGATCAAATTGTTGAGACATTTTTATCTCCAAAAATGGGCTTAGAGGATCGCTCTAAGCCCATGTTTTATTCTTTAGAATTAAAGGTCAAGGATCAATTTAGCTGGTTCTTCTAACAATTCTTTGATTGTTACCAAGAAACCAACTGCTTCTTTACCATCGATTAGACGGTGGTCATAAGAAAGCGCTAAATACATCATCGGTAAGATTTCTACTTGACCGTTTACAGCCATTGGACGCTCTTGGATTTTATGCATACCCAAAATCGCAGTTTGTGGTGTATTCAAGATCGGAGTCGACAACAATGAACCGAAAGTACCACCGTTGGTGATTGTGAACGTACCGCCAGTCATGTCTTCGATGCCCAATTTGCCATCACGTGCTTTGTAAGCAAAGTCACGGATACCATTTTCAACTTCAGCATAGTTCATGCGGTCTGTATCACGAAGCACAGGTACAACTAGACCACGCTCAGAAGATACCGCTACACCGATGTCATAATAACCGTGGTAAACAATGTCATCACCGTCAATTGAAGCGTTAACTGCTGGGTAGCGTTTAAGCGCTTCAGTTGCAGCTTTAACAAAGAAAGACATAAAGCCAAGACGCGCACCGTGACGCTTCTCAAATGCGTCTTTGTATTGTGCACGCATTTCCATGATTGGCTTCATGTTCACTTCGTTAAACGTTGTCAACATTGCAGTTTCTTGAGTTGCAGCAAGCAGACGCTCAGCAACACGCTTACGAAGACGTGTCATTGGAACACGCTTCTCAACACGCTCACCCACAGCAACACTTAATGGTGCTGCAGCTGGAGCTGCTGGTTTAGTTTGGTGATTTGCTACATCTTCTTTTGTGATGCGACCACCACGACCTGTACCTGCAACATCAGCAGCTGGAATGCCAGACTCAGTCAATGCTTTACGCACAGCAGGCGCTTGATCAGCAACTTGAGCACGTTCAACGACTGGTGCAGCACCCGCTTCAGTTTGAGTAACTGCTTGTTCTACTTTCGCTTCAGACTGAACTGCTTCAGTTTGCGCAGCGCCAGATACAGCACCTTCTTCAAACTGTGCAATCACTTCATTTGAAAGAACAGTGTCACCTTCACCTTTAATGATCGATGCAATTGTACCGTCAGCAGGAGCAACAACTTCTAAAACAACTTTATCTGTTTCAATATCACAGATCACTTCATCACGTGATACTGCTTCACCTGGTTGTTTGTGCCAAGTTGCGATTGTTCCATCCGCAACTGACTCAGGGAATACCGGTGCTTTAATTTCGGTTGCCATTACTAAGAATCTCCTGTTATTCAGCTACGATCGCTAAAGCGTCATTTACGAGCTGAGCTTGTTGTTTTGCATGCAAATATGGTGAACCACAAGCCGGTGCAGCAGAAGCTTCACGACCTGCATAACTGATACGTACTGGTTTAGACGACTTCATTACATCATCATATAGACGAGGAGCAATAAATAACCAAGCACCTTGGTTCTTCGGCTCTTCTTGCGTCCAAACAATGTCTTTCACATTTGGATATTGAGCAAGAACTTCAGCAATACGTTGTTCAGGGTATGGATACAATTGTTCAATACGAACGATTGCAGTGTTATTCAACTCTTGCTCACGACGTTTCTCAAGCAAGTCATAGTAAACCTTACCACCACAAAGCACTAAACGTGTTACGTCTGCTTTGTTGATGTTGTCGATTTCATCAATCACAGTTTGGAATGTACCATTTGCAAGTTCACTTAACGTAGACGTTGCAAGCTTGTGACGAAGTAAAGACTTCGGTGACATGATGATCATTGGCTTACGAATTGGGCGAATCGCTTGACGACGTAAAGCATGGAAAATCTGTGCAGGTGTAGTCGGTGTCATCACTTGCATGTTGTCTTCAGCACATAGCTGTAAGAAACGCTCTAAACGTGCAGATGAGTGCTCTGGACCTTGACCTTCAAAACCATGAGGAAGAAGTAAGGTTAAACCACACACACGCTCCCACTTGGTTTCACCTGATGCGATGAACTGATCAATCACAACCTGTGCACAGTTTGCGAAGTCACCAAATTGTGCTTCCCAAATGATCAAGCTCTTAGGCAGAGTCGTTGCATAACCATACTCAAAACCTAACACCGCCATTTCAGACAATAATGAGTCATAAATAGCAGTACGTGGTTGATTTTCTTTGATATGGCAAAGCGGAATATACGTTGAACCATCCACTTGGTTATGCAGTTTTGCATGACGGTGTGAGAAAGTACCACGACCTACGTCTTCACCAGTCAAACGAACCAAATAGCCATCATCTAAAATAGATGCATAAGCTAAAGTTTCCGCAGCACCCCAGTTCAATGGCATTTCGCCAGTTTGCATTTTTAAGCGATCATCAATCACTTTTGCAACTTGACGCTGCATCACGAAGCCTTCAGGAAGCTCGCGCATTTTGCGACCTAGTTCTTTTAGGCGATCTTCAGAACATGTGGTATCCCATACGTCTGTATAGTCATGCCCTAAGTACGGTGCCCAATCTACAAACATTTTTGTATTTGGTTCAAGTACCAATGCATTTGCAACGTGCTTACCTGCTTCTAAATCCGAACGGTAGTCTTCAACCATTTGATCTGCTTTAGCACGGTCTAATACGCTTTCTTGAACCAATTGGTCTGCATACAGCGCACGCGTTGTCGTTTTCTTGTTGATGACTTGATACATCATTGGCTGAGTTGCAGCTGGCTCGTCCGCTTCGTTGTGACCACGACGGCGGTAACAGAACATGTCAATGACAACGTCTTTACGGAAAGTATGACGGAAGTCATGTGCCAATTGCGCAACAAACAATACTGATTCAGGATCATCACCGTTCACATGGAAGATCGGTGCTTGGATCATTTTCGCGATGTCCGTACAGTATTCTGTAGAACGCGCATCACGTGGATCAGAAGTTGTGAAACCAACTTGGTTATTCACCACAATGTGAACCGTACCACCCACTGTATAGCCACGTGTTTGTGACATTTGGAAGGTTTCTTGGTTAACACCTTGACCTGCAAATGCAGCATCACCGTGAACAATTACTGGCAATACATCATCGCCACCAATGTCTTTACGACGCACTTGACGTGCACGTACTGAACCTTCAACCACAGGGCCGACGATTTCTAAGTGTGATGGGTTAAACGCCAATGCCAAGTGAACTTCGCCACCTTGAGTCATTACGTTTGAAGAGAAACCTTGGTGGTACTTAACGTCACCAGAACCTTTTTTATGTAAGCTCTTACCTTCGAACTCACCAAATAGGTCTGCTGGGTTTTTACCCATGATGTTTACAAGAAGGTTCAAACGACCACGGTGTGGCATACCAATGACCACTTCTTTACAACCTACAGAACCTGCACGCTGAATTAAAGCATCAACCATTGGAATGAAAGATTCACCACCTTCCACGCCGAAACGTTTTGCACCAACATATTTATTACCTAGGAATTTTTCTAGGCCTTCAGCCGCAGTTAAACGCTCTAATACGTGTTTTTTCTGTTCTGCAGTGAAGTTGAATTGACCACGTGCACCTTCAAGGCGTTGTTGAATCCAACGTTTTTCTTTAGTATCAACAATGTGCATGTATTCTGCACCAATTGAAGCACAGTACGTTGCTTCCATGGCTTGAACCATTTCACCTAGAGTTGCTTCGTCTTTACCAATCAAAAGATTACCTGTATTGAATACAGTGTCAAAATCAGATTGGGTTAAGCCATGTGCAGCAAGGTCAAGATCTGGCACGATTTCACGTTTTGCCAAACCTAAAGGATCAAGCTTCGCTTTTTGGTGACCGCGGTTACGGTACGCTGCGATCAGTTGTAGTACGCCAATTTGACGACGTTCATGTTCTGTACTAACAGAACTTTGTACCACTGCTTGAACACGACTTGAATTACGACCTAGTAATAAGAATTGCTCACGTACATTGCTGTGTGGTTGATCACCTTTCGGGTATTTATCGAAGTATGCACGCCAGTCAGCTTCTACTGAGTCTGGTGCAGCCAAGTACTGCTCATAAAGTTCTTCAATATACGCTGCACTATCAGCGGAAAGTTCAGTGTCAAGACGCAATGCGTCAGCAACTTCTTGCATTTGTGGACCCATTTCCTATTGCAAAAACATTTCAGGATGCTTTTTAAGCGAACCCATGATTAGTAATGTCAAATTGGTAACATGACATTAGTCCCCATAAGGCGGATGCCATGAGGCGTTATCACTACATTAGAATTACCCAATGTGACAATGAATCATAACGCCCTCAGCGGCATCATCACTCATTCATACCCGGCCAAAACCGAGCAATTTTTTGCAAATCGACTTAGAAAAAATAAGGCGATGCATTATTTTTTCTAAAGCGACTAACCCTTCATTTATACTCGCTCTAATGCGGCTTAAATGTTGAATTAATGTACATATTTAGCGCGCATTTTTTAAATATAAACGTGCAAAAATTTTAACATACTCCCCATATTTCAATTGATTTTTTTGACACATACCTTTCATAAATTGGCGAAATACACATATCAAAATTTCATCTAATATATGGTGCTTTAAATAAAACCGAGTTTCAACGTAGACCAAAGTCTACTCCAAAAAACACATACGAAAAGAGAGCATCATCTTTCAATATGCCCTCCCCATCAACAACATCCATATTAACATCTTCATAACTTTTTTTGCAGACTCATACTTGCACTTATTTATGACATTTGTTTTAAATCGCCGCGCTTTTCACCAATCTGGTGCAATTTATACAAAAGCCACCTATCACAAACAAAAATAGTGCCAAGCTCACGCTTTCACTCAACTTTATTTTTTACAGCAAAAATCTCGCTATAAAATAAAAAAGCACACCCTATAGGTGTGCTTTTTCTAACTGATAAATCAGCCTACAGATTAACCCGCAGCATCTAAAAGCATGTTACGGATGTGACCGATTGCTTTAGTTGGGTTCAAACCTTTAGGACACACTGATACACAGTTCATAATACCTTTACAACGGAATAGCGAGAATGGGTCGTCTAGACGAGCCAAACGCTCTTGAGTTGCTGTATCACGAGAGTCAATGATGAAACGGTATGCATTCAACAATGCTGAAGGACCCAAGAACTTGTCTGGGTTCCACCAGAATGATGGGCATGAAGTTGAACAACATGCACAAAGAATACATTCGTATAAACCATCTAAGTGTTCACGCTCTTCAGGAGACTGTAAACGCTCTTTTGGCGGCGCAGGTTGGTTGTTGATCAAGAATGGGTGAATTTTGTTGTACTGATCGTAGAACTGATTCATATCCACAACTAAATCTTTAACCACCGGCAAACCAGGTAAAGGACGAACTGTGATCACTTCTGGTAAGTCGTTTAGGTTCCAAAGACACGCTAAACCATTTTTACCATTGATGTTTACACCATCCGAACCACAAATACCTTCACGGCATGAACGGCGGAATGTTAATGATTCATCCTGTACTTTCAATGCAAGAAGCGCATCAAGCAACATACGGTGCTTATCAGTCAATTCTAACTTGAAAGTTTGCATATACGGCGCTGCATCCTTATCAGGATCGTAGCGGTAGATATTAAATGTACGAGTACCTCTACTCATCTTACTTCTCCCAATTAGAATGTACGTGGTTTAGGTGGAATTGCAGCAACTGACAATGGCTTGTAACGCACTGGCTTGTACTCAAGACGGTTATCGCCAGAGAACCATAATGTGTGCTTCATCCACTCATCATCACGACGACCATATGGGTAAGCTGGGTGATCTGGCGACTCTTCAAAGTCTACAACCGTATGCGCACCACGGCACTCTTTACGAGCTGCTGCTGAAATCAATGTCGCTTTAGCAACTTCATATAAGTTTTCAACTTCTAAAGCTTCTACACGTGCAGTGTTAAATACTTTAGATTTGTCTTTCAAATGAATGTTGCGAACACGTGGTTCAAGCGCAAGAATTTGCTTCACACCTTCTTCAAGAAGCGCAGTTGTACGGAATACACCAGCATGATCTTGAACGATGTCACGGATTGCATCTGCAACTTCTTGGGCATTTTCACCAGTTGTTGAGTCATCTAACTTACGGATACGTGCAACAGTTTGCTCAAGTACAGTCGTAGGAAGCGGTTGGTATTCATCACCGTGATGTTTAGTCACGTAGTCAATGATGTGCTCACCCGCAGCTTTACCAAATACAACCAAGTCAAGTAATGAGTTGGTGCCTAAACGGTTTGCACCATGTACAGACACGCAAGAACATTCACCAATTGCATAGAAGCCTTTAACAGGTTTCGTAAAGTTACGATCGCCCGCATTAGTCGAATAGATATCGCTATCTTTGTCATAATGTGCTGCAAATGCTTCAGTTTCAGAACCTTCAGGCACAACCACTTGACCGTGGATATTCGTTGGAATACCACCCATTTGGTAGTGAATTGTTGGTACAACTGGAATTGGCTCTTTGGTGATGTCAACGTTCGCGAATTTCTTACCAATCTCAAATACAGATGGAAGACGCTTCATGATCGTTTCAGCACCTAAGTGCGTCATATCAAGCAAGATGTAGTCTTTCTTCGGACCACAACCACGACCTTCTTTAATTTCTTGGTCCATAGAACGTGATACGAAGTCACGTGGCGCCAAGTCTTTTAAAGTAGGTGCATAGCGTTCCATGAACGGCTCGCCTGCATCGTTACGAAGGATTGCACCTTCACCACGACAACCTTCAGTTAACAATACGCCTGCACCAGCAACACCCGTTGGGTGGAACTGCCAGAATTCCATATCTTGCAATGGAATACCTGCACGAGCCGCCATACCAAGACCGTCACCAGTATTGATGTAAGCATTGGTTGATGCACGGTAAACACGACCCGCACCGCCTGTAGCAAACAATGTCGCTTTGGCTTGGAATACTGCAATTTTACCTGTTTCTTGGTCAATTGCTGTTACACCAAGAACATCACCTGCTTCGTTACGAATCAGGTCAAGCGCGATCCACTCAACAAAGAATTGCGTACCCATTTTCACGTTGCTTTGATAAAGCGTGTGAAGAAGTGCGTGACCTGTACGGTCAGCAGCAGCACATGCACGTGGAACCGCTTTTTCACCGTAGTTTGCAGAGTGACCACCAAATGGACGTTGGTAAATCGTACCGTCTGCGTTACGGTCAAATGGCATACCCAAGTGTTCTAACTCATAAACGACTTGTGGCGCTTCACGCGTCATAAATTCAATCGCGTCTTGGTCGCCTAACCAGTCAGAACCTTTAACAGTGTCGTAGAAGTGGTAGTGCCAATTATCTTCTTGCATGTTACCAAGAGATGCACCAATACCACCCTGCGCTGCAACTGTGTGCGAACGAGTTGGGAATACTTTAGTTAAAACAGCAACTTTCAAACCAGCTTGAGCAAGTTGGTAAGACGCGCGCATACCTGAACCACCACCACCAACGATGACAGCATCGAAAGTTTCGTGTGGAATATTTGTGTAATCTTCTTTAGGGGTTATAGCGCCCATGATCTATTCCTATCAATTCGCCCAAAAAATCTGGATTGCCCAGATCGCATATGCAAATACAGCAATAATTACTGCTGAAGTCAGTACAAGGCGTAAACCTGAAGCTAAAGGACCCATTTGACGAGTAGTCACATAATCCGTGAATACCTGCCACATACCAATCCAAGCATGTGCAACAAGAGATAAGACGGCCAATAAAGATAAAATCTTCATTGGAGCTGTCATCATAAAGCCGTACCACTGTTCATAGCTAAAACCGCCATTGCATAGGATCCAACCTAAAACAACAACTGTATAAACCGCTAATACGACAGCACTTACACGTTGGATAAACCAATCGCGAGAACCTGAACCCGTTAAACCAGTAGCACTTTTCATTAGATAACAATCCATACAAATGCCGCAACGATACCGATTGCAGACAAGATCAATGAAATAGTAGCTGCGATACGACCACTTTGCAGTTCTTCAGCAATACCGATATCTGCAAGTAAGTGCTTGACACCCGCAATAAAGTGGAAAATTAAGCCGGCTACAAATACCCATACGACAAAACGCACAATGAAGCTATTAAAAATAGCCTGAACTTGAGCAAATCCTTCAGGCGAAGACAATGACTTGTCTAAGATCCATAGAAGTACCGGTACGAGTAAAAATACGATGACACCTGATAGACGGTGTAAGATTGATGCAATAGCCACAGGGGATTTTAAGTTTACTTCTAAAACTTGACCCATGGACAAATTGACAGGTCTGTTGCTTTTCACAGCGGGCATCCTGTAAGTAAAAACTCCATCCGGAGTTTGTTGGAATTAATTCGAAGGAAAGCTGGCATTGTTCAGCAGCTACATTAAAACTCTAAATTAAATAGCGTTTGAACTTAAAACGACACTGAATTATAAGACGTGAACTATCAAAATACAAACAATGCCCTTGGCCTTTTTGCATAAAAATTCTTTAAATAAGAATCATTAACACATAGATAAATACCTTGCGCTACAATACTTTAGCTTCAAATCTCAGCTATATGGTTGGTTTTTATAAAATAAACACCTAATTCAAGCGCTAAAATTTATACAAAAACGGGAAAATTCGACTTTAGACTAATGATGCACAAAAAAGTCTTGTTTTAAAAACTGGGGAATTTCACTGCTTTATTTTAATCATTTTTTATTTATATATAAAATGTTCATTATTTTATTTTAATATAGTGGCATAAATATGCATGATGTTGGTGCAACAGATTAATCCCCTACAAGATTGAAATATCTCGTAATAAATTTTAATTAAAACGCGAATCTCAACTTTTTAAGTCTTTGAAATAAAAAGGACATAACCCAATTTAATTTTCGACTAAGAAAAGCAAAGCAAGTTATGTCCATTTACGAATTTATCATTTCTGTATTTTTAATCATAGAGCAATTTTACTCAGCGATTGTCATTCAACCTTTAAGAAGTAGAGGATTTCCACCCGCTTTAAGTGATATTGAAATTCTTACTATACAAATTGTGGGAGAGTTTCTTGGCTTAGATTCTGATAAAAATATCTGGTTCTACTTTAAACACAATTGGTTTGAATGGTTTCCAAAATTAGGTTCCTATCCTAATTTTTGCAAACATTGTGCAAAATTATGGCATGTAAATCAACAGATTATGTCACAACTAAAATCTGTTTTCGGTTTAGATAATATTCATTTTATCGATGGCTTTCCTATACCTGTTTGTCGTTATGCTAGAGCAAAAAAACATAAAAACTTCAAAGAATCTGCAGGTTTTAGTTATTGTGCGGCTAAACAAGAAAAATATTATGGTTTCAAAGGACATATCGTTATTAACTTTTCAGGAATGATTACAGGCTATACTTTTGCTCCAGCTCATTGTGATGAACGTGATGTTGCACCAGAAATTACTCAAGATATTCAGGGATTACTTGGTGGTGATAAAGGATACTTAAGACCTGAATTAAAACACTATTTTAAGTACCAAGATATTGATTTACAAACACCTTATAGAAAGAACATGACTGATAGCAGGTCTAAGGAAGCTATGGCGAGGCTCATGAATGCTCGTAGAAAAATTGAGACTGTTATAGGTCAATTAACTGAACGATTTCACATTCAAAAAGTAAGAGCTAAAGATTTATGGCATTTAACGCATAGAATTACGCGTAAGATTCTTTCACATACCATTGCAGTAATTTTAAATACACGATTAGGAAATCCACCTTTACAGCTGGAAAGCCTTATTCAAAGTTGAGATTGGCGTAATTAAAACAATTTTTCACATCCGTACAAATAAAAAAAGTGACTGATATACCTTTTTCGAAATACCAAATAAGCTATTTTTTATACAATTAAATCATTTTTTTTGAGTCAATTATTGTTTTTAACAATGACTACGAAAGCAGCATTTTCTTTTTAAAATGATGCGTAAGTTACGAGAATCATAATAAATGTAAATATATGACGACTTGAATTCTGTTTCTTTTCAAGCGCTTTTTTCAATATAAAACTGCTTACAATTGCGCCAGCAACATTTTTTATTTATGCACTTGCTCGTTGAATTAACTTATTATAGTGTGTCGGTGCTGTGATTTTATGCAAATTTTAATGGATTAAATCTTAACTATAACTTCGGAAGTCATCATTTTATCCATAAGTATAATTGACAAAATTTCAGCACTCTCTACTCTTAGAGCAAATTTTTAATCCGTCTGATTCGTGCATTAAAAGATGAGTATTTCGAGTCAGATAAATCATTCACCAGGACAGGAGATCTATTGAATGTCTGAAGCAACTGGCAAAAAAGCCGTTTTACAGCTTGATGGCAAAGAAATTGAATTACCAATTTACAGCGGCACATTGGGCCCAGATGTAATCGACGTTAAGGATGTATTGGCCGCAGGTCACTTCACTTTTGATCCTGGTTTTATGGCTACTGCTGCATGCGAGTCTAAAATCACTTTCATCGACGGTAACAAAGGTGTGCTTTTACACCGTGGCTACCCAATCGACCAGTTAGCAACTAAAGCTGACTACTTAGAAACTTGCTACTTACTTCTCAATGGCGAGCTTCCAACAGCTGAACAAAAAGAAGTATTTGATGCTAAAGTTCGCAACCACACTATGGTTCACGATCAAGTTAGCCGCTTCTTCAATGGTTTCCGTCGCGATGCTCACCCTATGGCGATCATGGTTGGTGTAGTTGGTGCGCTTTCTGCGTTCTATCACAACAACTTAGACATCGAAAATGTTGATCACCGTGAAATTACAGCGATTCGCTTAATTGCTAAAGTACCTACTTTGGCTGCGTGGAGCTACAAGTACACTGTAGGTCAACCATTTGTTTACCCACGTAACGACTTAAGCTACGCTGAAAACTTCTTATACATGATGTTTGCTACTCCAGCAGACCGTGATTACAAAGTAGATCCGATCCTTGCTAAAGCAATGGACCGTATCTTCACGCTTCACGCTGACCATGAACAAAATGCTTCTACGTCTACAGTACGTTTAGCTGGTTCTACTGGTGCGAACCCATATGCATGTATCGCTGCGGGTATCTCTGCACTTTGGGGCCCTGCTCACGGCGGCGCGAACGAAGCTGTTCTTAAGATGCTTGATGAAATCGGCACTGTAGAGAACGTTGCTGACTTCATGGAAAAAGTGAAAACTAAAGAAGTTAAACTCATGGGCTTCGGTCACCGTGTGTACAAAAACTTCGATCCACGTGCGAAAGTAATGAAAGAAACTTGCGACGAAGTTCTTGGTGCGCTTGGCATCAACGATCCACAGCTTGCTCTTGCTATGGAACTTGAACGTATCGCGCTTTCTGATGAATACTTCATCAAACGTAACTTATACCCGAACGTAGACTTCTACTCAGGTATCATCCTTAAAGCGATTGGTATTCCGACAGAAATGTTTACAGTGATCTTCGCGCTTGCACGTACTGTTGGTTGGATCAGCCACTGGTTAGAAATGCACAGCGGTCCATACAAGATCGGTCGTCCTCGTCAGCTTTACACTGGCGAAGTTCAACGCGACATCAACCGTTAATTCGGTCTGCGTTGATAGACAAAAAACCACCCGCATGGGTGGTTTTTTTATATGTTGAACTCTAAATTAACAATGCACAAGTGACACAGTTTAAGTATTAAAAGGCTTGAGTTAACTCAGGCTTTTTTTATTATTAATGAAGCTACTTTAAGCCTCAACAACATCGTAGTGTTTTAGCTCAAGCGTAGATAAACGTTGCTTTAACTCGGCCAAGGACCACGGCCAAGCCGCGAAGTTACGCCCATTTTGATCCAAATAATAGCTTGAGCAACCACCTCGGTTAAATACTGTGGTTTTCAAATGGGTTTGCACCTTAGCATTGTGATAACGCAGAATATCACGTTTTACCATCATACGTTTAAAGCCTTGCTGCTTCATTTTTAGTAGACCATCTACAATGTACTGAATCTGAGCTTCAGCAATGCCAATAAAAGAGTCATAGACCAAGATATTTAGGCCCAATACCAAAAACGCATTCGGCACATTTTCCAAACTTGTACCCAAGTACGCTTCTGGCGAACTATCCTTCCAAAGGTCGGCCAATCGCTCACCTTGGGCATTCCATACGCGTTGTCCAATTGGAGGATGTGCCACTTCAAAACCAGTTTCCCAGATAATGACATCGACCTCAAATCGCTCCCCATTTGCCGCAATGACACTCTGCCCATCAATCTCGACCAAACCTTGGGGTAACAGCGTGACATTGTCTTGTTGCAGTGCAGGATAATAATTGTTGGCAAATAAAAGTCGCTTACAGCCGATCGAAAAGTTAGGCGTTACGGCTTTACGTAAGGAGTCATCCTGTATTTGCAATTTTAATAATTGACGGCTTAAAACATTGACTGGCTCAAGCAGTGACGGATGACGCAGCCCAAAGTTGATCGCATTTAAAATATTGGAAACACTCTTCCTCCAGCCTTGCTGAATCATCGGGAATTTAGCCACCAGCGACTTTACTGTAGCATTGAGCTGCATATCCGCTTTGGGCAAAACCCACGGCGCAGTCCGCTGAAATACGATCAACTCTTTCGCCAACGGCTGAATTTGTGGAATAAACTGAATGGCAGATGCACCTGTTCCAATGACTGCAACCCGCTTTCCCGTTAAGTCATAATCATGTTTCCAACGGGCTGAATAGAACATTTCTCCTTTAAACCCCTCTATCCCTTTAATCTTAGGTAAGGACGGTTCTGTAATCGGCCCTGTGCTAAAGATCACGGTTCGTGCTTGATATGTCCCTTGAGAAGTTTCGAGTTGCCAAATATTCGCCTCTTCATTCCACTTGGCACTGAGCAACTCATGCTGAAAGCGGATTTTGTCTTGCAATTCAAACTGCTCAACCACCCGTTCTAAGTAACTTAAAATTTCAGGTTGTTTCGCAAATAAATGGCTCCATTGATGACTAGGTGCAAAGGAAAATGAATACAATGCCGAAGGTACATCACAGCCACAGCCGGGGTAATTATTATCACGCCACGTACCACCAACTCTCTCTGCCTTTTCTAAAACTAGATAGTCCTGATAGCCGACTTGTTTCATTTTATAAGCCGCAGCAATGCCCGAAATCCCAGCCCCTACAACAATGGTATCGTAAGTATGTACAGCTTTAGGGCGAAGCACAGCCTTTTTAAGAGGCTGCTTAGGTTGAGCTTCCGTACTTTTTGGCGTCGTAGTTTGATCTCGCATTTGATCAGACGGCTCTTGCAAATCTGCTTGTTCTATCTCTAATTGCGTTTCCATATTCATTTTTCTCTATTCTTATTTTATGATTTGATTAAACAGTGGGTAACCCAGACCTAAAAGCTTGACGTATAAGCTTGGCGATGCGCGTTTCATCCACCAAAACAATTTGGCATCGGGTTGTGGAATGGTATAAAGCTTGACTGCATCTAAGCGATTTAATGTTTTTTTGACTACAGCATCACTGGTGGTAAACGCATGGTTCATCAGCAGTTTGTCAGCCAGTCCAGAATAGCGACTTGGCAAACGCCCATTCTTCATAATATTGGTCGGCACCAAGGTCGGACACAGCACATTGACTGCAATGTTATAAGCCTGAAGCTCTGAAGCTAAGGTTTCTGATAGTGCCAAAACACTAGACTTGGTCACGTTGTATGCTGTCATCTCAGGGGCTGCGGTATAGCCCGCTGCCGATGCCACATTGATAATGGCACCAGAACCTTGCTGTTTAAATTTGGGTACAAAGTAGTGACAACCATGAATTACCCCCCACAGGTTGACATGCATACACCACTGCCAATCCTCCAGCGACACCTCATCAAACTTACCACCTAGCCCAACTCCCGCATTATTGATGAGCAAGGTGACAGGATGTCCCAAAAGCTGTTCCGATTGCTCCGCCAAAGCGTGTACAGATTCTTTTAATCCAACATCACAATGCACCGCATAGGCTGACGAAGATGTCATCGACTGAATCAAATCTACAGTCTCCTGTGCTGAGCTTAATTCAATATCTGCACAGATGACATCACCACCGCGTTTTGCCAGTTCCAGTGCAAAGCTACGACCAATTCCACTACCTGCACCCGTTACAACTGCGTAGGCTTTTTGACTTGGTTTATTTTTTGGTGGTGTTTCAAAAAGTATGCTGGCATTAAACGAATCCATTATTGATATAAAAGAACACTAAATCAAAGGCTTTGAAATGATTTTCAAGCTTTTTGGAGAAGTTGCAGCTTCTCCTAAAGCCTCGCCTGATTCGATGCCGTAATCGACAATTATTGCCTTCTATACCCACAGTGAAAAATTTACCAATCAACTGTTTGCATTCTTTAAAGGTCGTAACAAAGCTATCCCAATGGTCACTTGATATACATGTATAGCTTACACCTAACTGCTTCAATTTTAATTTAAGTCGTTTTGCAGTGGCTAAATCTCGGTTACCCCATACATAAGCAACAATTTCACCTGTTTCTCGATGATAGGCATAAATTAGCCATTGTTTATTTTGCTTATGACCAACAAAAGTCCAAAACTCATCTACTTCAAGGGTTTCATAATGACTTTGCTGTGCTCGAAGTTGATATTTTGATTGGCTAAGTGTCCGTAGAACTTTACCGATACTTACTCTTTCAATTTCTGCTATATCCCTGACACCACTGCCTCGCACCATGAGGTGTAATATTTTGGTTTTGATACCTGAGTGACAGCCTTGATAACTGAGAGCATGATCACCAATAAATTGACGTCTGCATATTTTACATTGGTAATTTTGCTTACCATCTACTTTTGTGCCATTTTTCTTTATACTGTCACTTAGGCAGGCTGGACACTTGATTTCTAGAGTTATTCGCATTTCTCTATTTTATCAAAATCCAACCTGCTTTTTTTCAGCATACTTTTTGAAACACCACCTATTTTTTTTACTCAACAGTGCCATGTCATAACCTCCTTTTTATGATTTCAGTACTGGAGTAAATTCTTTGGTGAAATAGGGGGTTAACACTCCTGTTTCAGGATGTAGTAAGCGCTCTTTGTAATAATCTAAAAATGCAGAAGTGTCATAATCATTCGGGTGAAAAGTCGGGCGTAAATAATCAAAAATATGCTTCCAACTACTGCCATAAACACCTCGTTTCAGCCCAAACAAGAGGCTGAAACTGCGCGGTACATCCTTCCAATAGCTGAAACTCACCAAATTAGACGGTTTGCGATAAAACGGGACAAAAACTGACGCCACGGAAATCAGCAGCAAAATGGTGATAAGAGCTGGGAAAAAACCCGCAATACGTAAGACATAGTTATTGGAAAGTGATTGAAACATATCATATGCAATGTCTTTATGCTCAGATTCCTCTAGCATGTGCCACATCCAAATCGCCCGTTGCTTTTCGTCTTGAGAATCGAAAAAAATCTCTTCATGGTTCATCATGTATTCAGACAGCACTGCGGTAAAATGTTCAATGCCTGCCATCAAAGATAATTTCATCGGCTGTGGTAAACGGTTAAACCGTAGTCAAAAACGATTTCGGCTAAATAACGAAAAATGCCAACGGGTAAATCAACCTGTTTAAAAGTATCGTTCAATTCTTCATGTAGCTTTGAATGCAGTGCCTCCTGTCCAATTAAAGAAGTCACACGTTGTTTTAATACAGGGTCTGAGAGGAAATCGCGGTGATAACGGGCGGTATCAATCACCAAGTCTTCACCATAGGTCAGAAAGATCGAGAGTGATGCAAAGTAAGCACTCGCTAGCTCCGCATTTAGGTAGAATTTCGGATCAATTTTCTCCGCTTCAAAGTCAAATTTCATATGCCGAATTGGAATAATCGCAGACTGTTTTTCAGCATCGAATACGGGTCCTGCAAAAATTTGGCTGGCTTTGCCTTTCAATGGAAGAGCGATACGCATAGGACATTCCTTCTTATTTTTAGCTCATTTTTCAGGCTCAATCTCACGATTTTCACCATCTCTTTGCATTCAAAATAAGAGTCCGACTCCCCTATGCCACTGGCATTTTTCTTCAAATGATTTGCAATTTATGACTTTAAAATCTGTTGTCTAACAATCACTCTACAGATTTATCTATCGGGGTCAGAACGAGGCTTTGTGTGCCACAAAGGGAATACACTGCTCATAGGCTGAGCACTCTTCGCCATAGTGTTTTTTGAGAAAATAGTCTTGCACCATTTGCGCCTGCTGTTCAATGCCATAGCTTAAAAACTGCTTGCCTTGTTTTAACGCATAACGGTATTGACGGTTAAAAAGTGCCTTACGGACTACAGCGAGTCCCTGCTGAATTTGCCAAACATGCGTCAGCTCATGAATCAACCAAGCTTGTTGATGAATCGGTTGGTCGGCAAAGTTTTCGCACCAGTCTTTGATATTAAAATAGACATGTCCATTGGGGCTAATCGCATAATGAGGCAGCACTGCCCTATGCGCGATAATTCGAACCGAATCCATGTTCAGACTGTTCCCAAAAATACTGCTGGCAAACTTTTTCTCCCCTTCAGTCAAGGGCCGATTTTTAAGTTCAAACTTTTGCTGTATTTTTTGTAAAAGCGGTTGAAACCACACAATCACACTCCATTAAAGACATTAGAATAATTTGTTCTTTTTAAGGACATTTACGGATTTTTTTTAGAATATCCCTTAAAAAAAATCGCATTTCGTATATAGTATTCGCACTTATTATTGATTAATACTTCTATTTGTTTATCGTCACTTACACCACGTAGAACTTATAGCTATAACAAACTCAATCGTCGTGTATATCCCTATAGGTATAGGATTTAGTTGGAAATGAAAAGTTTTAAAATTGCACTTGCACAGTTCTCTCCGCACATTGGCAACCTTGAAGCAAATGCCCAAAAAATGTTGGAGCAGGCCAATGAAGCAAAAAAACAAAATGCTGATTTAATTATTTTTCCAGAACTTTCGAGCATTGGTTACCCAGCAGAAGATTTACTTCTACGTCCTAGCCTAACCAAACGCACGCAACAAGTTTTTGAACAACTTAAAACAGTAAAAGACATTGTGATGGTCTTTGGTTTTGTCAACCAAACCGAAGATGGTCAACGCTACAACGCCGCTGCGGTCATGAAAGATGGACAAGTTTTGGGTGTGTATAACAAACAAAACTTGCCAAACTATAGCGTATTTGATGAAAAGCGCTACTTCACCGAAGGGCATCAACACCTTGTTTTTGAATATCTAGGGCATAAGTTTGGTGTGTTGATTTGTGAAGATGTTTGGTCACTTTCAACCGTACAACAACTGGCACAACTCAATGTAGAGACGGCTTTAGTCTTAAATGCTTCACCATATGAAGTCGGTAAGCCGCAGCACCGTGTTGAAACCATGTCTGCACTGGCGAAACAAATGAACCTCAACTTGGTTTATGCAAACCAAGTCGGCGGTCAAGACGACCTGATTTTTGATGGTACAAGCTTCGTGATTGCCAAAAATGGTTCGGTTGTACTTCAAGCTGAAAGCTTTAAAGAATCCCTGTATTTCGCTGAATACGAAGCAGAAAAACAAGCCTTTAAGGCCAATGCGCTGCCGCCTGCTTTAGACACTATGGCAGAGATTTATCAAAGCTTAGTGATGGCGACTCGTGACTATGTACAGCGCTCAGGTTTCCCTGGAGTGATTTTGGGTTTATCAGGCGGGATCGACTCAGCTCTAACTCTTGCAATTGCAGCCGATGCTATTGGCGCCGACAAAGTCCAAGCCGTAATGATGCCATATACCTATACCGCTCAAATCAGTGTAGAAGATGCTGCTGAACAAGCGAAAAGTATGGGGGTAACTTTTGGGATTGCTGAAATCAACCCGATTGTGAACAGCTTTATGCAAACGCTTTATCCGTTCTTTGGCAACAGCCCTGCGGATGCAACTGAAGAAAACTTACAAGCGCGTGCCCGCGGTACACTGCTGATGGGTTTATCCAACAAATTTGGTAATTTGGTCCTGTCTACAGGCAACAAATCAGAATTGGCGGTGGGCTATTGCACGCTCTATGGTGACATGGTCGGTGGTTTTGCCGTACTGAAAGATGTGTATAAAACCATTGTGTTTGAACTTGCGAAATACCGTAACAGCATTTCAGACAAGCCTGTGATTCCTGAGCGTGTGATTACTCGCCCACCTTCAGCAGAGCTACGTCCAGATCAAAAAGACCAAGACTCTTTACCACCATATGATGTACTGGATGCCATATTGTATGCTTATATCGAAGAAGATATGAGCCAAGATGATATCATTGCCAAAGGCTTTGATGCTGAAGTGGTTGCAAAAGTGATTCGTTTGGTCGATTTCAATGAATACAAACGTCGCCAAGGTGCAATTGGTCCGCGTATCAGCTCACGTGCATTTAGCCGTGAACGTCGCTACCCAATCATGAATGGCTGGAAAGCTGGCGTATAAGCACTTTCTCCAATAAAAAAGCCCAAACAGATGTTTGGGCTTTTTTATATCGACATATTCAAATCTATTTTTTACGCACAAAAAAAGAGACCAAGCTGAGAGCTTGGTCTTTTAAAATGGTGGCTATGACGAGACTTGAACTTGTGACCCCCGCATTATGAGTGCGGTGCTCTAACCAACTGAGCTACATAGCCGTAAACTGTGGGGGCATTATCTATACATATTAAACACCCGTCAAGCCCCACCCCACCCCAATGATCAGCATTTAAACAATTGATAATTAAATGTTTAAAATTAATACATATTTAGTAAAAAAACATAGGGCACAATAGCTAAATATATAAAGAAAATTATCCTTACTCAGATCAAATCCTTGCTTATTGCTACACTCATAACAGCACTAAATGCATGCCAGCTCATGAGTCCAGCCTTGGTCAATTATAATCACGCTCACATGGATATTGCCAAATGAATCATCAATCAACACTTACAGAACATGCAACAAAAACGATGCATGGCACAGCTCAGCAAGACCTGACAACGCTTATATCAGGTTCAAAAAGATCGCCATCTGAACACCTTGAAATTACAATGCGAAATGCTAAAGCTATGCATTACGCACAGCTAAACTGAACAGAGAATAAAATTACAGGCTAAAAAATAATTTTTTGCAGAACAATGTACTGCCTATATGCAGACCAAAAAAACAGCGGCTAAGGATTAAAATTGCAGAAGTATCAACTCAATGTAAATAAAAAGAATCTCTTCGAATTATTGATTTCATCTCTACAATTCTGTAAAACAGCTCACTATTTAATAAAGTGATTAAAACTTTTTAATCACTGATTACTTTTAACATCAAAACCAATAATTTTATAACAGCATGAGTCATTAGACTTCCGTCATAAATCAAAAAACGTACAATTTATTTGATCTTAAATTAGTCAGCAAAATTATTTAATTCAAGGGATAATCCTTGGATGAAATTCAAAGATATTCAAAAATTATCAGACGTTAAGTTTCGTAGGCTTACCGGTGTTAGTTGGGCTACATTTAACCTCATGTTGGCCGAGCTAAATAAGCATTTACCTCGTCATATTGGTAAAGGACGACCGCATAAATTACCGTTGGAAGATCGTTTGCTCTTATGTATAGAATATTGGAGAGAATATCGAACATTTTTCCATCTTGGTATGAGTTACGGTGTATCTGAAACGAGTGCAATTCGTATCACACGTGTTATTGAAGATACCTTAATCCGTTCTGGAAAATTTAACTTGCCAAAACAACTTCCTAATCGAGATGAAGTGGATTGGGAAGTTGTTGTGATTGATGCAACTGAAATATTAGTTCAACGTCCAAAAAAAACAGAAGAAATGGTATAGCGGTAAAAAAAAGCGACATACCTTTAAATTTCAGCTATCTATGCACTATACAACAGGTGAAATACTGAGTGTATGTGGAAGTCATGGAAGCATGCATGATTTTAAAATATTTAAAAAAAGCATGAGGAAATTAAAATTTAAGCCCTTTTTTATTGTTGATAAGGGTTATTTAGGGATAAAGAAATTGGGTTTTGGATGTCTCATGCCATCTAAAGCAAAGAAAACTGAAAAACTAGATTCTGAATTAAAAAAGTTAAATAGAGAGATTGGTCGTAGACGAATTCAAGTAGAGCATGTATTTGGAAGGATGAAATGTTTTAAGATTTTATCTTGTGTATATAGAAATCGTCGTAAAAGATTAAACCTGCGGTTTAATTTACTTGCTGGCATATACAATTTAGATTGGGTGAAAGATAAACAATTAAATTGATTGAAAAATGATTTATGAAGGAAGTCTACTATATTCCTATTTCTTTACAAAATCTAAAATTTAAGGAATTAAGCCAATTTGATTATGGTTATCTCATCCTTCCTAAAAATGAGGAAGGTATAAATCCAACTCAACATTATTATTTAGCCACGATTACCGATCCTAATTTACTCAATAATCCAAGTTATGCTGAAGAATTTGCACAATATATTTTCAAATTAGAACCACGTCACCGTGCAAAATATCTAGAAAATTATGTTCAACTCACCGCTCGCTATCAATTTGGGTTAATTTCAAAAAAACGTTCTTCCACCTATTTAATTGAAACAGATGATCAGCAGAAAATTACTGCTCAGGAAGTTTCTTCACAACAACAAACGCAAATTGGAGGTGGGTATTAAGCCCAAAATAAGGACAAAAAAAGACCACGTTTTGGAACGTGGTCTATAAAAATGGTGGCTATGACGAGACTTGAACTTGTGACCCCCGCATTATGAGTGCGGTGCTCTAACCAACTGAGCTACATAGCCGTAAACTGTGCGCGCATTATGTGGTTTTCTCACCAGTACGTCAAGTACCTTGCGCGCTTAATTGATCAAAATTTGTTGAAGTGAGCCGATAAGCCGGGTTCTGTCGAGAACGATCATTCCTCTAGGCGTACAATCACTCATACGCTCAAGCGACCTACCCGGATCCAGCATGGGCCATGCCTAAAGGATCCCTATTTGGTCTTGCTTCCGGTGGGGTTTACCATGCCATGAACTGTTACCAGTCATGCGGTGCGCTCTTACCGCACCCTTTCACCCTTACCTTCGATTTCGATTGCTCGAAACCATAATGAAGGCGGTCTACTCTCTGCTGCACTTTCCGTCGGCTCACGCCGCCCAGGTGTTACCTGGCACCTTGCCCTATGAAGCCCGGACTTTCCTCCCCTGCTTCAATCACGGAGATCTCCACAGCAGCGATCGTCTGGCTCACTTCGAGGCGCATAGTATCAAATCTTAGACTTAATTGCTTGCGCTTTTTTGAGCAATTAGGTTTTTATATTTATCCATGAGCTCATCCTCAGTTTCCGCATGATTGGGATCCAGCGGAATACAGTCCACTGGACAGAACAATTGACACTGGGGTTTATCATAATGTCCGATACACTCTGTGCATAAGTCTGGATTGATTTCATAAATCAATTCCCCCATGAAAATGGCTTCATTGGGGCACACAGGTTCACAAACATCACAATTGATGCATTCATCGGTTATATATAAAGACACGCTACCAACCTTGTTGATGTTTACGTTCAAAAGCAGCAACCACCGCTTGCGGTACAAACTTTGTCACATCACCTTTTAAACGTGCTATTTCACGAATCAACGTCGATGAAATAAATGAATACTGCTCTGACGGCGTTAAAAATACTGCCTCAAAGTGTGAATCAAGTTGACGGTTCATATTGGCTAACTGGAACTCGTATTCAAAGTCAGACACTGCACGCAATCCTCGCAGTACAGCCGTTGCCTTCTGTTCACGGAAGAAATTTACCAACAAACCATCAAAACCTACAAACTCAACATTATCAAGATGGCTTAATGATGCTTTGGCCAAGCTCACACGCTCTTCTAAACTAAAGAGAGGGTTTTTATGATGACCAATGGCAATGGCTACCACCACTTCATCAAACATACGTGATGCACGTGTAACCAAATCAATATGACCATTGGTAATTGGATCAAAAGTCCCCGGGTAAATGACGCGAGTTTTAGACATCCATTTTTACTCTGTTGATTTTGTAGAGCCACATTTTAGCAAAAACTTGTTTTATAGGTGAAGAAACTCCATAAATTTGAAAAAACTTCACCTTAACCCTGCTTTAAGGCACAATAGGTACATTGTTGGAAGTAATTGATTATGGCGAAAGCAACTGTAGTTAAAAAAAATACCAGCGGGACGATTGCACAGAATAAACGTGCACGTCACGACTATTTTATTGAAGAAAAATTTGAAGCTGGCCTGTCACTGCAAGGCTGGGAAGTAAAATCGTTACGTGCAGGTCGTATGACGCTGTCTGAGAGTTATATCACCTTTAAAAATGGTGAAGCTTTCCTATTCGGTGCTCAAATTCAGCCTTTACTCAGTGCATCTACGCACATTGTTCCTGAAGCGACCCGTACCCGTAAATTATTGTTGAACCGTCGTGAACTGGATAAGTTACTCGGCGCAGTGAATCAAAAAGGTTATTCATGCGTTCCGCTTGTTGCTTATTGGAAAGGACCACGTGCGAAATTAGAAATCGCTTTAGTGAAAGGCAAACAGCTACATGACAAACGTGCCACGGAAAAAGACCGTGACTGGCAACGTGATAAAGCCCGCATTATGCATAAATAAGAAAAAGCTCGGATTTTCCGAGCTTTTCACTATTAAAATCTATGTTTCTTCTGTAATCCAGCGATCACGCAGCGTACCTATTTTCGCAGATGGATGTATCAAAGTTTTATCAGGATTGACCAATCGTACTAACCAACATTTAGAGAACTATTCCATAAACAATTTTAATACTGAGGTTATTCGTGTGTTCCGCTTGTTGCTTATTGGAAAGGACCACGTGCGAAATTAGAAATCGCTTTAGTGAAAGGCAAACAGCTACATGACAAACGTGCCACGGAAAAAGACCGTGACTGGCAACGTGATAAAGCCCGCATTATGCATAAATAATAAAAAAACCTCCTATATGGAGGTTTTTTTATTATTAGAACTGTTAATAGTCAGCTTTTAGCTCAACCAAATATTTTCCAAACTTTCGAGCAGTTTCCAAGTCACCTTCGGGTGGGGTTATTTCAATACTGGCGTTGTCTGACTGAGTCATCAAGCCTAAAAAGCTCGACATCCGATTAATATCGTGTTGGCTACGCCCCGTCGGCATAAACGGCAAGCCAGCCCACAACATACCGTGCTGCATAGCAAATAAATTAATCTGTTGTAATACCGCCAGTTTATCGCCACTTAAGCCACCACCATTGGTAAAGCCTGCAGCCAGTTTTCCTTGCCAAGCCCGTGCTAACCAACGCTTAGAGGAATCTTCCATAAACTGCTTAAGCGCTGCTGTAAGACTGCCCATATACGTTGGGCAACCCATCACAATAATATCGGCCTGATCTAACAAGTCCCACTGTACTGCAGCAACAGAAATTAAATGCACATCAGCACCCGCCTGCTCTGCACCTTGTGCAATATACTGAGCGACTTTCGCCGTATGACCATAGGCGCTATGATAAACCACACACACATGAACAGGTGCAGCAGAAACAAGATCAGGTACAGACATGGAAACTTTTAAGACCAAAGAATTGGGTTAAGTTTAACACTTCCACTCGCTGAGTGGGGAGTAAGTACAAGGATTAAAACAGCCAAGCACTTCATCAAAAGCCAAAACTATTGCATAAACACAAAGGTCGCCATACGCCCAGTTTTGGCATGACGTCGATAAGAAAAGTACTCATTCGACTGGCTAAAGGAACACTGATCACCGCCAGAAACCACTTCAACCCCGTGCTGTTTTAAAATGAATTTTGCGATTGCATACAAGTCAGCATAATACTTTCCAGCTAGCTCAGCTGTTTGAAATGCAGACTCAAGCTCAGCATACTTTGAACAAAAGGCTTCTTTTACTTCCGCCCCAATTTCAAAACAAGGTTGGCTAATAGCTGCGCCCAACCAAGCCCATGTCGGCTGAGTATTCATGCTGGAAATGGTACTTTCAATAATGCCATGCGCCAACCCACGCCAACCTGCATGCAAATTGGCCACTTCAGTTCCATCTGCATTGCCTAAAACCACGGGCAAACAATCGGCTGTCATCATCATCAGGGCATGCTTCGGGCGCTGTGTCACCAAACCATCCCCTTCTTGAGCATCAAAGTCAATTTGCTCATTCACTACACAGCAAATGGTGCTATGGGTTTGCGTCATCCACGTAATTTTATCGACCCCATAGCCTGCAAACTCTTCGAGCAAGATCATGCGATGCTGTTGCACACGTGCAGCATCATCCTGTACATGCAAAGCCAAATTAAAGCCTTGTAGTTCAGATTGAGTAGTTTCTAAAGCACAATCATGATGTACACGGGTTTGCCCTACAAAAACACCTGCCGGAAGTCCTTGAACAAATTGCATATACTGTCCTTATGATGATTCAACTATAACTTAGTAGGCTTTGTTTTCCGTGCGTAGTACATCGACCAAGGTCGCCAAGTCTGCTGGCCACGGCGCTTTAAACAACATTTCTTCACCTGTACGAGGGTGTTTCAAACCTAGCTCTGCTGCATGCAAGGCTTGGCGTCTGAAACCACGTAAAGTCTCATCTAAAAGTTCTGTTGCACCTGCGGGCACGCGTACACGTGGCATATACACAGGATCGCCAACTAAACCAAAACCAATATAACTAAAATGCACACGAATCTGATGCGTACGGCCAGTTTCAAGACGAGCTTGAATACGGGTGAAATGTTGGAAGCGTTCTTTCACGTTGTAGTGTGTTACAGCGTCTTTACCACCTGGTAATACCGCCATTTTGACACGATCTACAGGGTGACGTTTAATCGGTTCATCCACCGTGCCTCCAGCAATCACATTGCCATACACAATCAGATCATAAACACGGTAAACCGTTTTTTTCGCCAATTGCTTGCTGAGTGAAAATTGTGCTTCTAAGTTTTTCGCAACGACCAACAAACCAGAAGTATCTTTATCAATACGATGCACCAAACCCGCGCGGGTCAGTTCTGCCGATTTTGGATAGTGATGCAATAATGCATTTACCAACGTACCCGATGAGTTGCCCGCACCTGGGTGAACCACCATCCCAACAGGTTTATTAACAACAATAATGTCGTCATCTTCATAGACGATATCCAGCGGAATATCTTCAGGCAGACTACGAGTTTGGGCTTCTAACTCAACTTCAAGGGTTAACAGTTCAAATCCTTCACATTTATATTTCGGTTTGACCCTGTTACCATTTACCAACAAATGGCCTTCTTTTAGCCACTGTTTGAGTTTTTCACGCGAAAAGTCGCTCCAAATCGTTGCTGCAACTTGGTCTATACGCTGTCCGAGATAAGTTTCATCCAATTGAAATTGCAACGATAAACGTGTTGCAGTAGAGCTTGAAGTATGGTTATCTGCATCCTCAGAATCTTCAAGTAAATTGAAATCGGTTTCAGGGAAATTTGGATCGGAAGATTGTGCTTGAGCCATTTGATCATTCAAATAAAAGTGATTTAATAGCGCAATTGTAGCTCATTGCCCGTATTAACAGAGGAATTTTTATGTCGCTACCACATTATAAAATGACAATGCTTGCTCTAACGATTGGCATTGCATCTGCAATGGTAGGCTGTAGCAGCAATCCCAAGAAAGAAGTGGTAGATACCGGTCCACAATCGAGTGAACAGGTTTATATTCAAAAAGCAGAAAAAGCACTGCAAAGTGGTCAATATACCGACGCTGCAAAACACTTAGAAGCATTAGATACCTATTACCCTACAGGTGAATATGCGCAACAAGCTCAACTAGAGCTGCTCTATGTGAAGTTTCAGCAGAAAGATTATGAAGGTGCGATTGCACTGGCTGATCGTTTCATTCGTTTGAACCCTCAGCATCCAAACGTGGACTATGCCTACTATGTCCGTGGCGTAGCCAATATGGAACAAAACTATGATGGTTTGATTCGTTATACTTCTTTAAAGCAAGCACATCGCGATGTGAGCTATCTTAAAGTGGCGTATCAAAACTTCGTAGACTTTATTCGTCGTTACCCTTCGAGCACTTATGCTGTAGATGCCGCACAACGTATGAAGTTTATCAGCAATGAGTTGGCTGAAAGTGAAATGAATGCGGCACGTTTTAATATCAAACGTAAAGCATGGGTCGCAGCATTAGAGCGTGCGCAATGGGTGATTGAACATTATCCACAAAGCCCTCAAGTGCCTGAAGCTTTAGCAACTGTTGCTTATTCGTATGACCAATTGGGTGATAAGCAAACTGCGCAACAATATACCGATGTCTTGAAACTAAATTATCCAAATTTAGTGAAATCGAATGGTGAAGTGAACTTACGCGCTGCACGTAAAGAAGCAAGTTGGGTCAACCGTGCGACTTTAGGTGTGTTTGGTCGTGAAGAACAAAACAGTTCTGAAGAAAAAATCGAACAGCCGAAACAAACAACAGAACGCAGCTTTACCAATCGTGTCAGCTTCGGTTTACTCGATCGTCCTGAAACACAGCAAAACATCAATACTGAAACCGAATAACTCCTCTGAAATATTCGCTATTTTAGAAAGGGCAAGTTATCATACTTGCCCTTTTGTTTTGTGCGATTTCCGCTTGATCAAAACGCCTAAAAGGTATACAAAACAATCTAGATTCGATGGTTTTTTGCATTTTACAACCTCCATCTCTGCTTATTTTCACGGTTTTCAAAACATCAGCGACTGACGATTCGACATGGCTATTCCTCAACACACCATTGACCAAATTTTAGATCGGACCGACATTGTCGACCTGATTGGTCAACGTGTGAAACTTAAAAAGTCAGGTCGCACCTATTCAGGCTGTTGTCCGTTCCATCAAGAAAAATCACCATCTTTTCACGTGTATCGTGACAAACAGTATTTCCACTGTTTTGGTTGTCAAGCCAATGGTAATGCCATTCGTTTTTTAATGGACATCGACAGTCGTAGCTTTGTTGATGTGATGAAGGATTTGTCGAGTCAAACAGGCATCGAACTACCCAAAGACAACCTTGACTCAAAAAAACTGGTGTATAAGCGTGAAGCTAAACCTGTCCAAAAACCACAGGTCGATGCCACTGAAGCCAAGAAAACTGAGCCAGCTCTAGCACAACCTGAGTTTCAGATTGAGCATGATCCTTTTGCTGAATTTCAGTCCATGGACTACCAAGAAGGTTACGCTGATTTTGATACCTTCGAAGGCTTCAACACCGCCCCCGTTCAGGAAGGTAACTTATACGACCTGTTAGAAAATATTGCGCAATATTATGAGCAACAACTACCGCATAGTCGCGCTGCTCAGCAGTACTTTAAACAGCGTGGACTCAGCCGAGATACTATTGCATATTGGCGTTTAGGCTATGCACCTGAGGACTGGCAACACTTAGAAAAAGCCTTCCCGCAAGATATCGAAGGCTTAAAGCTGCTCGGACTGATTCGCACCAGTGACAATGGTCGTGACTTCGACTTACTGCGGGATCGCGTCATATTTCCGATTCGTGATGCCAAAGGTCGCGTGGTGGGCTTCGGTGGTCGTGCTCTAAATGACGAAATTAAGCCCAAATACATCAACTCACCAGACTCTGAAGTATTCCATAAAAACCAATTGCTTTATGGTTTATATGAAGGTCGTAAACAAAAAGCCCAAGACTGGCTAATGGTCGAAGGCTATATGGATGTGATTGCGCTACAGCAGTATGGCATTGCAGGTGCTGTGGCGACCTTAGGGACTGCCAGTAATACCGAACACTTAAATATTCTGTTTAAACAAAACAACCGTATTACCATTGCCTTTGATGGTGACGTGGCTGGACAAAAAGCGGCTCGCCGTACTTTAGAAATTGCATTACCTTTGCTCAATGATGGTCGCGAGCTGAAGTTTTTTGTTTTACCGAATGATCATGATCCTGACTCACTGATTCGTCGCGAAGGTATTGAAAACTTTAATAAACTGCTCCAACAAGCCCCATTACTGTCTGACTTTGTTTTTGCACATCTGACGCAGAACCATGACATTAGTAGCCCTGAAGGTAAAAGTCAGGTCATGAGTGAGTTACGTCAACTGACGGACTTATTGCCCAAAACAGGCTCTTTCCGTTATTTGCTGAATCAATCCTTCAAAGAAAAACTTGGTTTTGGTCGTCGCTGGACACCTCAAGTCAGCAACGATGCCTCGTTGTCTTTTAATATTCGCACCAAAGATGAAGACTTCGCCCTCGCCGTTCTGATCCATCATCCGTTTTTGTATATTCACTTTGAAACTCTACGCGCCTATTTACCTGAAGATGAACTTTTAGCGCATGTGCTACAAGTCTTAGATGGTATTTTTGATGATTTACCTGATGACCAAGAACTGGCAACCTATTATGTTTTGGGCGCGTGTAGCCGTTATGCCAATGCGATTGCCGATATTATGCAGCGCACCAATATTGAAGAACTAACTAAAACACCAGAACTGGCGGATAAACTGGCCAGTGAATATGCCCTTTCGCTTGAAGAAAAATATTTAAAGCTTAAACTTAAAGCCCCAAATTCATTAATTGAGACACGAAATTTAAAACATAAACTCTTTGAACTGACCAAAAAAATAGGCTTAAGACTGATTACTTAAACCTATTACATTTTCGTATTTAGATTTACTTTTTAGTTTTACGACGTTTAGCAAAAGTCTCATTTAAACACGTTTGCATTTGCTCAAAATGACTCGGGTCTTCAGATTTGGCTGCTTCACGCAGCATAATCGAGGTCGGATGTAGCAACTTCTGCGTCAAACGATGTGCAAACTCTTGCATCACCCATTCAGGCTTTTCTCCTTTCGCAATCCGTGCCAGCGCTAGATCTAATTCTTCTTGTCTTAGCTGTTCACCTTGCTGACGGTAAGCATGAATGGTTTCACCTGCGAGATTAACCTTCTGCTGGGTCACCAATTCCGTTGCTAGTTGGTTGACCATCATCTCAGCTTCAACCGCCGCCTGACGACGTTGAGCAAGGTTTTCATCAATCACCGACTGCAAATCATCTACGCCATATAAATAGACGCCATCCAAACTTTCCACTTTCGGGTCTATATCACGCGGAACAGCCAAATCCACCATCAACATTTGTTGATAACGACGCTTTTTTAAGGCCGCTTTAACATCTGGATAATGAATCACTTGATGTAAACTTCCCGTACAACTGGAAATGACATCTGCACGCGCTAAGTTATTGGCCAACTGATCAAATTCAATGATTTCAACATCGACACGATGGGCTATTTCTTGAGCCAAAGTTTCAGCCCGTTCACGGGTACGGTTACAAATGAGGATTTTTGCGACTCCCATTTCAGCCAAATGCTTCGCCACTAAGCTATTCATTTCGCCCGCAGCGACCACCATGACCGTCAGCTTTTCAGGCTTACTAAACACTTGTAATGCCAACTGAGCCACCGCGTAGCCCATCGATACGGCATGACTACCCACAGCCGTTTCAGAGCGGACGCGTTTCGCCGCATAGAAGGCATATTCAAAAATTCGGTTTAAATGAGGAGAAACAGTATGTGCAGTCTTCGCCAAAGATAGTGCAGATTTAACCTGCCCCAAAATTTGCGGTTCACCAAGCATGAGTGAATCTAAACCGCTTGCAACACGCATCAAGTGAGTGACAGCCTGCGCATTTTCATAACGGTATACATGATTCAACAATTGTTTAACATCTATGCCATTTGCTTGGGCGAGCCAGTTCAATACCATATCTGAGTTTTCAGACATGGCATACACTTCTGTTCTGTTACACGTAGACACCACTACCATTTCATTTAAGTCTTGGTTTTGGCCTTGTTGCTCAAGCAGTTGCGTTAACTTTTCAGGGTTAAATGCAATTTGCTCACGCAATTCTACGGAGGCGGTTTGATGGTTGACACCCAATGCAAAGAAAGACATATCAGATCATCATTTCGCTAAATTTATGCTATTGTGCAATAACGGTGTCATAAAAAGCATTACTTGGATCAAGAAAAATTGCGTCAAACACATTGCCGACTGAGCGGCGCGAGAATTAAGCAATATTCTACCACATTCTTACTCGTCGGTAGCATGGCATCTAGTGCTCATCTTAGAGCAGCTGGAGATTTTTCGCTATCTAATTATGATGCAATTCAACAAAGTATGATTGCCGAATTTGCACTGGCTTACCAAGACAGCGCGACTGCCCTGCACAACTATACTGTGCTGGCGATTAAAAGTAATTCCACCACCATTAAACAACGCGCTTTAAATATTGCCCTTGAGCAAAATGATTTGCATGCCGCACTCGACATTGCAACGCATTGGGTGGTGCAAGAGCCTACCGATGTTCCAGCCTTATTTTATTTATCTCATATTGCACTCAAAGCACATGAATATGAGCTTGCGGCTGAAACACTCGATAAAATTCTCAATATTGATGCCAATGCCGATTTAGAGCAAATTCTTGCGGGGATTGCCCCTGAAGAACCTGAAGATCAAGAAATTCTCATTCAAGCGTTACGTTCGAGTAAGGAGCGGAATAACCCCTCTATTTTGGCATTGATTGCAGGTTTAGAGGCGCAAAATGGCCAGCTTGAGCAAGCCCTAACCACCATCAATAAAGCCCTAAAAAAGCGTGGAAAAGTCACAGGCTACATCCTGATGAAAGCCAACTTACTCAGCGCACTCGGTCAAGAGGAAGAAACCCGTAATTGGTATGCAAAATCAAGTCGTAAACACCGCGACAATGTCGATGTCCGTTTAGCCGAAGCCAAATATCTGATTAAAATTAATGCGTCAAATGAAGCCTTAACCAAGCTTGAGAGCCTGATTAAAAAATGGCCTGACCAAGAAGAAGCCTTGTTTATTGCGGGGTTAACCAGTATTGACTTAAAGAAGTACGAAAAAGCGGAAAAATATCTGGTTGAACTACGTAATTCGGCCGAATATCAAAATGAAGCCTATTACTATCTAGCAGTGAATGCTGAACGAAAACAGCATTTTGAAACAGCAAAAGCCTACTATCGTCTGGTCGATGGTAGCCTGTATACCGTATCGCGTCGCAGCCTCATCAGTATCTATACCCTGCAAAACAAACCCAATGATGCTTTACGCTTCTTAACCCAAGAACGGGTGAACTATCCACAACATGCAAGCTTTTTGTATCAGGCACAAGCCGATATTTTAAAGCGCATGAATAATAAAGCCGCAGCCATGCGACTGTTAGATGAGGCAATTAAAAACTTACCGGATGATCCTGAACTGATCTATTCTGAAGTGCTAATGTTGGATCCACATACGGATAAGGACAAACTTGAAAAGTTGCTCAATCAACTGTTAAGTATTGAGCCCAATAGCCCAACCTATCTCAATGCTTATGCATACACTTTAGCCTTGCAAAACAGACGTTTAGATGATGCACGTCGATTTGTTGAACATGCTTTAGAATATGCCCCTGAACAGGCCTCCATCTTAGATACCTTAGGCTTTATTTGTTACTTACAAAATGACTTTAGCACTTCAGCCAAAGTCTTAGAAAAAGCCTATCTCATCAGTGGTAGTGTCAATATTGGGGTACGTTATGCACGATCAGTCTATATGCTCGGTGATCTGCAAAAATTCTCCACTGTGTTACAACAACTCAAACAAAAACATCCAAATGATCCTCAATTGGATCAACTCAATACTTTATTGTTACCCCAACAACTGAAAAAGAGCTCATAGTTTTTATGCGTATTTTCTCAAATCTGAGCTTAAGCTTACTTGCTGCAAGTAGCTTGGCACTAACAGGCTGTCAACAATTTACCAAACCACAGCTTGATCCAAACACCATACAAACCGAATCTGATCAACACTTTAGCTTACAGGGTAAAATTGGGGTGCGTACGCCTGAACAGACAGGCAGTGCTTTTTTCACATGGGTACAACAGCAACAAGAGTTTGATATTGAGCTCAGTGGAATTTTAGGCGTTGGTAAGACGCAAATTACTGGTCGTCCAGGTGAAGTTAGCCTGAATAGTGCTAAAACTGGCCTCATCCAAGCTAAAACCCCTGAAGAACTTTTAAAAACAGCAACAGGGTGGCAAGCACCCATCACCCATTTAGTCAATTGGGTTCAAGCCAAACCCGCAACAGTTCAAGCACAAATCCAACGTGACAATGCCAAACGCGCAGTACAGATCATTGAAGATGGTTGGAGCGTTGAGCTGAGCTATAATGAGCAAGCCCATATGCCAAATCGGTTAATTTTAAAACAAGCACTTGAAAATGGTGCAGAAAACCGTATTACAATGGTCATTCAAAACCGCTAGTTTGTCTCGTTATGATCCGTGTCCCTGCCCCATCAAAGCTGAATTTGTTTTTACACATTACGGGGCGTCGTGAAAACGGCTACCACGAACTGCAAAGTATTTTCCAGTTGATCGATCTGTGTGATTGGTTGGAATTTGAGCCTCGTACGGATCAAGAAATTCATATTGAGGGCTTAAACAGTGTCGATTTGAGTCAAAATTTGATTTATAAAGCGACACAGATACTTAAACCGTATGCACAAACAGCCACTGGTTTATCCATTCGTCTTGAAAAAAATATTCCGATGGGTGCAGGCTTAGGTGGCGGTTCATCAGATGCCGCGACCACATTAATCGTAGTCAATCAACTGTGGCAGTGCGGGCTAAATACTGAGCAATTAGCAGACTTGGGGGTTCAGTTAGGCGCAGACGTTCCCATCTTTGTCCATGGTCGCAATGCATGGGCTGAAGGCATAGGTGAGCGCTTAACATTCATAGACTTAGATCAAAAACAATACATTGTGTTAAAACCTGATTGTTTTATCAGCACTCAATTGCTTTTTTCACAAAAAACATTGACAAGAAACACGAAGAGCTCTAAATTTTGCGCCTATCAGTTAAAGCCATCTGATTTTGGAAATAATTTTGAACCTTTGGCAAGAAGTTTATATCCAGAAGTAGATGAAGCGATGCAATATCTCGACCAGTTCGGTGTTGCAAAACTTACAGGTACAGGTGCTTGTGTTTTTACTGAAGTAACGAGTGATATGAACATTGATGATGTTCTTGCAAATGCACCATGTAAAGCTTACTTGGTCAACAGCTTGAATGAATCACCAATAAGACATTTCCACGTTACCTGATAGGGGTATCGCCAAGTGGTAAGGCACCGGTTTTTGATATCGGCATCCGTTGGTTCGAATCCAGCTACCCCTGCCATTTTATTTCACCTGTAGATGACTGTACTAGGGGTATCGCCAAGTGGTAAGGCACCGGTTTTTGATATCGGCATCCGTTGGTTCGAATCCAGCTACCCCTGCCATTTTACAGTAATCAAATTTAGGGGTATCGCCAAGTGGTAAGGCACCGGTTTTTGATATCGGCATCCGTTGGTTCGAATCCAGCTACCCCTGCCATTTTCCAAAAAAGACAGAACAACACTTTGCTGTTCTACTGTTAATTTACCTTGACAGAATGACGCAAAAATATTAAAGTTCTGCCGCATTAGGGGTATCGCCAAGTGGTAAGGCACCGGTTTTTGATATCGGCATCCGTTGGTTCGAATCCAGCTACCCCTGCCATCTAATTCCTAAATTGCCAACCGCCAAGGGTGCTTCATGCCCAATCTTGTCGTTTTTAGTGGATCTGCACATCCACAATTCGCCCAAAAAGTCGTAAGCCACTTGCACATCCCTTTAGGTGCTGCATCTATTGGTCAATTTTCTGACGGTGAAATTGCTGTCGAAATTACTGAAAATGTTCGTGGTAAAGACGTATTTATCGTACAACCTACTTGTGCCCCAACGAATGATAACCTAATGGAAATCCTCGTTATGGCTGATGCTTTGCGTCGTGCAAGTGCTGGTCGTATTACCGCAGTGATTCCTTATTTCGGTTATGCGCGTCAGGACCGTCGTCCTCGTTCATCACGTGTTCCAATTACTGCAAAAGTCGTCGCAGATATGCTGACAACTGTAGGAATTGACCGTGTGGTAATGATCGACCTTCACGCTGACCAAATCCAAGGTTTCTTCGATATCCCTGTAGACAACATCTACGGTACACCAGCGCTTTTAGCTGACCTTCGTCAACAATCACATGACAACCTCATGGTGGTTTCTCCTGACGTTGGCGGTGTCGTTCGTGCACGTGCTGTTGCTAAACAAATGGGCGATATTGACCTTGCTATCATCGACAAACGTCGTCAAAAGGCAAACGAATCACAAGTCATGCACTTGATTGGTGATGTTAAAGGCCGTGACTGCGTGATCGTAGATGACATGGTGGATACTGCAGGTACGTTATGTAAAGCTGCTGATGCATTGAAAACATTTGGTGCGCGCAAAGTGGTTGCTTATGCAACTCACCCTGTTTTATCAGGTAAAGCTATCGAAAACTTGAAAAACTCTGTGATTGATGAATTGGTTGTTACAGACACCATTCCTCTTTCTGAAGAAGCTCAAGCTCTTGGTAAGATTCGCCAAGTTTCAGTTGCGAGTATGGTTGCTGAAACAATTCGTCGTATTAACAACGAAGAATCTATTAGCGCAATGTTTGATTCTTATCTATAATATAGTGCTGAATTTTAAAAGCCCTGCCCAGTGCAGGGCTTTGTCTCACTAGGTCGGTCGCAGATCTAGTTTATTTAAAACTTAAATTAAGGATGTCTATCATGGCAAACTTCGTATTAAACGCTCAAGCGCGTGAAGCAGCTAACCAAGGGAAAGGTGCGAGCCGCCGCCTTCGTCACGCTGCTCAAGTTCCAGCTATCATCTACGGTGGTGCTGCTGAACCTGTAGCTGTTACTTTAGAACTTCGTGAGCTTGTTAAAGCTTTAGAAAACAACGCTTTCTTCGAAGAAGTTGTTGAAATCAAAGTTGGCGACAAAGTTGAAAGCGTTAAAATCAAAGCGTTACAACGTCACCCAGCTAAAAACACGCCTATGCACGCTGACTTCGTTCGCGCATAAGTGTTATTGGTGTAATTAGTGTCAAATATTTCACTGATTGTTGGTTTGGGCAACCCAGGTTCTGAGTATGCCCAAACCCGCCATAATGCAGGCTTTTGGTTTGTTGAACGCCTTGCAGAACAATATGGCATTACGCTTAAAAAAGACCCAAAATTCAATGGAATGAGTGGGCGTGGTAATATCGAAGGTCAAGACGTCCGTCTGCTATTACCCACAACCTTTATGAACCTTGTTGGTAAAAGTGTTGTTCCCTTCGCAAAATTCTACAATATTGCTCCAGAAGCAATACTGATTGCTCACGATGAACTGGATATGAACCCTGGTGTCATTCGCCTAAAAACAGGTGGTGGTCATGGTGGTCATAATGGTTTACGTGACATAGTCCCTCATATCGGTCCAAATTTCCATCGCTTACGCATTGGTATTGGTCACCCCGGTTCAAAAGAACGTGTTTCAGGACATGTCTTAACCAAAGCACCAAGCAATGAACAAAATTTAATGGATGACGCAATCCATCACGCATTGGCTCGCACTAAAATGCTGGTGAATGGTGAGATTCAACCTGCCATGAATCAAATCAATGCTTACAAACCAAACTGATAAGTCAAAAAAATGTTGAACCATGCTGCTTGCCATACTGTCATTTTAAAGGCAAAATGCGCTTGCCTGATTGCTTATCCAGCAAGTTCAGATTGATTCAACCATAAGATAACGATCTTAGGTCCACTCAGGAGACGCTAGCCATGCTATCTCGTTTATTAAAAGCAAAAATCCACCGTTGTGTTGTTACTCAAGCTGAACTTCATTATGAAGGTTCATGTGCAATCGATGGTCTTTTATTGGATTTAGCCGGTATCCGCGAATATGAAGAAATTCACATGTGGAACGTGACTAATGGTAAGCGTTTCAGTACCTATGCAATTCGCGGTGAAGAAGGTTCTGGCATCATTTCAGTCAATGGTGGTGCAGCACATCAGGCCGATGTAGGTGATTTAATGATTATTGCTACCTTTGGTGATTTTACAGAAGCTGAAGCAAATGCACATAAACCACGTTTAGTTTATGCAAATCCAGACAATACTGTAAGTCACATGGCAAACTGTATTCCAGTACAAGTGGCTTAAGCCCAATAGATTAAAAAAATTCGCTGCATGCGGATTTTTTTATGAGCAGAATAATGCAATTGGATCAATTCTGAGCAGTAAGAAACCCGCTCAACCAATCTCGTTTGCTCTCGCAGCCTAAATCTTGTAGCTGATCACCTTTCAATGCCGTGAGTATCGCATTGCCCTGCTTATCGACTTTAAACTCAGCATATTCTGCCTGCTGATAACAATCCGCTAAACCTTCTGCAAACAAAAAACTTCTCGACGCAGGATAAAGCTCGCTATAGCGATTATTCGGGTTTTGTAAAATCAGTCGAGCTGTACGAACATTTTTCGGCAACTCAAAATAGCTATGTATCACGCGCCTCTGTGAATCGAGTTCAACATAAGTGAGTACCGAAGATTTGTTCTTAATCACTTCATCAAAATAATGACCTGAAAAAATCTGATCTTCTTGATTGATGTTTGCTTGGCTGGTGCTTTCTGGACTCAAATGTTGAGGCGCAAAATAAAGTTGATAATTCAGCGCCATATAATCCCCCTGAATAATCGAACGCGGGTCTACAGGTTGCAAACGCACATACATGGTTTGACTATTATTTAAGTGCCATTCATTTTTAAAAATTAAGCCTAGAAATACCGCGATGCTGAGTAATGCCAAAGCAAGAGGAGTCATTTTCTTCATATGCCGAACTCCTCTTTTTGCTTAAATAGCATCAAGCTCAAGGTCAGCAAGAGCAACATCAGACCTGACAGTAACATGCTTAAACTTTTAATCAAAAAAGTTACATCGAGGGAATAATATAAAAACCCTAAAATTACAGCGAAAGTTGCCAGCGCAAATCCATAGATCACTTTATCTTGTGTTTTTAATGCCCATGAAATGATGGCCAAACAAATAAAAATATCGAAATAACCATAATAAATTAGCCCAGTTGCAAAAGCAGTCAAAATAAAATGCGCAAATAAATGAAACTGGTTTTGAATATGTAAAAAGACAAACAGTACAAACCATAAAATCGGCAGACCAAAAGCCAATATCGGAATGTGCTCAATTTTCGCTAATTCATATTTTCCAAATAAAGTATAAAAGCCCATGGAAAATAGAATAATTCCAAGTGCCGAAAGCAATAAACTGCGTTGATATTCAGTTGGCTGTATGAATTTTATGGCCAGAATTCCCAGATAAAAAACATAATTCCAAAGTGCTAAATAAACAAAATTTTCAACAATATTACGCCAACTGAGATGTGCATTAATATCCCAAATACACGCCACACCTGCTGCATATAAACCCAAAATTTGAACAAAGACAAAGAACCAATGTGTTCGCATGAAATAAGCGAGTATTAGCATCGCCAATTGTAAAAATAGAATAGGAAGAATTTGATTGATTAAATCAACGGTGTGAAAGATCACCGCAATTTGTCCTGCAACCCAAAGACAATAAGCAAATTGTCTTAAAAACAAACTTTGTTTAGCTTTCAATAAGTAAGCCGCCAAAGCCACAAAGACAACGCCCATAAGCAAAGAGAAATTTCCCCAAAAGGTCAGCATCAACGTAGCAAAGACGATGCCCGCAATCCAAGCTCCCACAGCAAGTGGAATAGCATTGAACCGACTATGTGGAATAAATTTAATCAACATGTAAGTGATGAAAGCAAACCACGCAAAAATAATCAGTGCGATAAAAAATAATTCAAAAATTTCATTCTGACCAAACCACTCCGTCACCGCCTTCACAATAATCAAGGTAAAGCTAATGCCCAAGCCAACGGCTGAAAGTGCGCTACATAGCTGATCTTTATTTTGATAATAGTAAGCCAGTGAAATGCCTAACAAGAGAAAAGACACTGTGAAATAAAGAATGCTTTTATCCGCATAGAGATACATCGCCATATGCCAAATCGAGAGAATGGCAAACCATAGTAAGAATAAATAACGAAGTTTCGAATAATATTTATTGCAGAAATAGAATTGAATCAGTGCCAATACATGAATACTGATTAAAAAGAGATCTGGATATTGATCCCCCCAAAAGGTTTGTATAAAAAACAGAAACAGTGCCAACTGGCTGGTAATACATAAAAGGAAAAATACACCGATATTCGGACGATATAACCACGGTAAAAGCAGCACAGACCAAAGTAGAAATAATAAATAGCTGTCAGCACCCGTTTGATAAATTTGACCAATCACAGCCAGACTTAAACCAATCATCAAACCACAGATACTATGTAAACACTGCACTAGAAAATCATGTTTTGTCAGCCACAAACTGCAAACCGCACTGAGGAATAATAACAACTGGGGAATAGCCAGCTGAATATTCAGTGGCAACATAAACCAATTGGCGGCAACCAAATACAACATACTGACCGCAATGAGTGTAAAACCAAAAACTTGCAGATGCTTTATAAAGGATTCAGCACTCCAAGGGTAATCATATTGTTGAATTTTGATCAATTCTAACTCCTCACTCTTATTTTTATCTTGATCATTTCAAACCATTCAAACTATAGAAAAACTTCTTATTCATGTTTATGGTTTTTCTCAGATATTCATTTTTGAACATTAAACTCATACTAAATGAAATCATGCGCAGAGAGTGTTGGTCTTTAGCAAAGCTATAGCAAAAATTATTCTATGTATAAAACTGATCATTCTAAAACTCCCCCTGTTTTTCTAAATATTTAGCACTATAATGGATTTACATCGCTTCAGGGCGGGGTGTAATTCCCCACCGGTGGTAAGTTCAGTTGAATGACTCAGACTGAATCAGCCCACGAGCCAGCCAAGCAGAAATCATCTATTTGGCTCGCAGATTTGGTTCAATTCCAAAGCCGACGGTATAGTCCGGATGAAAGAAGACGACGTGACCAATAGAATCTCAGGTACAAACCTGTGAGGATTTATTGCTACGCCAATTTTTCAAAGTCCTGAAATGTTCAACCGTACTTCAATTTTACGCGAGCGTTTCAATGTCTAGTTTGATTCAACCCGAAATTTTCTTTTCAGCCCTTTCTCCAGCTGAACAACGTATCCAACAAGCTTTAGAAGATATCCGCCAAGGCAAACCTGTTTTGGTGATGGATGACTTTGACCGTGAAAACGAAGCCGACCTCATTGTGGCTGCTGAAACTCTCACCGTCGAAACAATGGCACGCATGATTCGTGATGGTTCTGGCATTGTCTGTTTATGTCTGACCGATGAATTGGCCGATCACTTAGACCTTATGCCTATGGTGTCAGATAACTCAAGTCAGTTTAAAACAGCATTCACGGTGACCATTGAAGCTGCAGCTGGCGTGACCACAGGTGTGTCTGCGCAAGATCGTACCACCACAGTCAGAGCAGCAATTAAAGATGGGGCAATTGCCAGCGACTTAAACCGCCCTGGTCATGTATTCCCTCTTCGTGCACGCCAAGGCGGTGTGCTCACCCGTCGTGGTCATACTGAAGGTACTATCGATTTAGCTCGTTTAGCAGGCTTGAAGCCAGCAGGTGTCTTGTGTGAACTGACCAATGCCGATGGAACTATGGCCTCTGACATTCAAGTGTTGGCATATGCGCAAACGCATCAGTTGGCTGTGATCACCATTGAAGAATTGGTGCAATATCGCATTAAACACGGAGTTTAATTTTTACGCTCCCCCATCAAAAAGCCTCCATATTGGAGGCTTTTTTTATGCAATACCTGTCCCGTCCTGAAATAAGTTTACACCTTAAGAGACTTATTTTATGGAACATGCACGAGAACAACGAGTTAAGCGCACACAACGTGATTATAGCTTCGCCTTTAAAATGATGGTGGTACATGAAGTAGAAAAAGGGCAAATTACTTATAAACAAGCTCAGGCAAAATATGGTATTCAAGGAAGATCAACTGTGCTGGTATGGTTACGCAAGCACGGACAACAGGACTGGACTTCGAATATGCCGCCTTCTTCTAAACGCCAATTAACACCCCAACAACGAATCCGCCAATTAGAAAAGCAGTTAGCCGCAGAAAAGCTCAAAACTGAATTTATACAGGATGTGATTTATCACATTGATAAAGAGTGTGGGACTGATCTTGGAAAAAAGTATACCGAGCACGTTTCAAAGATTGGCAAAGCCAAAGAAGACTAAGCGTTTCACGTTATTGTCAGTGGTTAGGAATCACTCGACAAGCTTATTATCAAGCAGAAAAACGTGCTCAAATGACTGCACAAGTAACTGAACAAATACTTGAGTTGGTTATGGAATATCGTTGTCTCATGCCAAGTATCGGAACACGTAAGTTGTATTGGCTTATTAAAGGCAAATTGTTGCAGCGTGGTTTAAAGTGTGGACGGGATCAGTTATTTAAAATATTGAAAGAGCATAATTTATTGATTCGCCCCAAGCGTCGCTATACAAAAACTACGGATAGCAAGCATTGGATGAAGAAGCATCCAAATTTATTAAAGGATTATTCAGCAGTGCAAGCCAACGAAGTCTTTGTTAGTGATATTACTTATGTTGAGAGTGCTGAAGGCGTACATTATTTATCATTGGTGACAGATGCTTATACCCGTCAGATTAAAGGTTATAAGTTATCGAATGATATGCGTGCGGAGAATGTTATGCAGGCTCTACATATGGCGATGCAGCATGTGACGGATCGAGCGACTAGGATGATTCATCATTCAGACAGAGGCTCTCAGTATTGCTCTGAGCTATATCAATCGGCATTGCGCCATTATGGGATATGTCCTTCCATGACAGATGGCGCACTTGCGAAACAGTGTTTCTCATACCAGAATGCATTAGCAGAGCGGATTAATGGAATATTAAAGCAGGAGTTTTTAACTACACGATGTCAAACCATGAAGGAGTTAGATCACTTAATTACGGAATCTATCATGATTTATAATTACTATAGACCACATTTAAGTTTAAATATGAACACCCCGAATCAGATGTATGAGCAAACTAAAACCGAGCTAATTGCTTAACTCGGTTTGAAGTGGAATACTGTCAATCTATTTCAGGACAAGACAATATATACGCAGCCTAAAATCTTAATCGCATTTAACCAATGCTCTGCAATGTTTAAAAAGCCTTTTAAGATGAGCACAGATAGTACAATAAGAACCAAAGAGGTTAAATTCGTCCCAAAAATGGTTTTAAGGCTTGTTTATATCCACCTTTTAGACCTGCACTGGCAACCAACAACATCACTGGACCAGGTGTTGCAATCATGACCACCACAGCCGTACAGTACAACGCCAGTTCAAATACATTCACCATCGAAAAAACCCTTTTCACCAGTCACTCTCGCAAATAGCTTAGGTATGCGGAGTATTCTTTTTATTCAAACCAAGAGGACTTATTCGTCCTCTTCCATATGGATGAGATGTTGTCGAATTGCGTCAGCACGCAAAAATGCCAAATCATAACTGGCTGTAGCAAGTGCAAGAACACGGCGTTCAAACTCTTGCCAAATCGGTTTCACTTGCTGCGCTTGAATACCTAAACCACTTTCTTCGGTAAAGTTCTTATTTTTTTCACAGATTTTTAACGCATGATAAAGCTTCCGCCCTTTTGATGCATCGGGACGCAAACGAACGCGTTTAGATAAAACAAAAGCTTCTACCTGCTGCACATCAGCCAAAGGCAGCATTGGCACTAAAATTTGATCTAATTGCGCATCTAAGCGTTGCCAAACTGAACGATGCTGCTCCGAAGTGTAGGTGTTCCACTGAATCACTTCATGATTAAAACGACGACAACCACGACACACAGAATCACCAAATACCGTTGAACAACGCCCAGCACAAGGGGTCAAAGAGGCAATTCGACGATCTGTACTCAAAACATACTCCTGTTAATAAACGCACCAAAACAAAACGGATTTTGTCTTTGGCAACTGAATATACACGCTCCCCTACCACTTGAGAAGCCATTTAAAATGTTTACTTATCTCGCATCTTGATTCAATTCCATGTAAAATCTGCGCCTTAAAATTATCTATCAAAATACATTGGAGTACTCCATGAACGCTACTGTAGAACAGCTTGCACCTGTAGAACAGCAAGCGACGACTGGTTGGGTTGTTGCCGCACTTTATCAATTCAAAGAAGTTCAAGATCCTGCTGATCTTCAACAACGTCTTTTAGACTTGGTAAAAACCATCAACCTATGTGGTACTCTGATTGTAGCGGGCGAAGGCATTAATGGTACGGTTGCAGGCGACCGTGCCGCGATCGATATGATTCATCAATTCCTTCTGAATGAAGGTTTTAACGAAATGGAATACAAAGAGTCTGATAGTGCGGACAAACCATTTCGTAAAATGAAGATCAAACTTAAAAAAGAGATCGTGACTTTGGGCGTCGAAGTAAAGCCACGTGATTTAGTCGGTCACTACCTTGATCCGAAAGAATGGAATGACCTGATTGCTCGTGATGACGTCATTTTGATCGATACCCGCAATGACTATGAATACAAAGCTGGAACATTTAAGGGTGCTATTGACCCGAAAACAGAAAGCTTCCGCGAATTTCCAGAATACGTTAAACAAAACCTTGAACAGCACAAAGATAAAAAAATTGCGATGTTCTGTACAGGCGGTATCCGCTGTGAAAAATCGACCTCCCTTCTTCTTCAAGAAGGTTTCAACGAGGTTTATCACTTAAAAGGCGGCATCTTAAAATACTTAGAAGAAACCCCTGCTGAACAAAGCATGTGGGAAGGCGAATGTTTCGTTTTTGATGGTCGTACTGCGGTCACTCATGGTGTTGAAGAAGGCCTTAACATTAAGTGTCATGCTTGTGGTTGGCCACTTCTTCCTGCTGAAGCAGAAGAAGCTAGCTATGAACATGGTGTGTCATGCAAATACTGTATCGACAAAACCACAGAAAAACAAAAAGAAGGCTTCCGTATGCGCCAGTCGCAGATTGCTGCGGCTAAACGTAAACGCCTTTAAAATCATTCAGATGATTTAAGTCAAGAATAAGCCCTCATTTGAGGGCTTATTCTTTTATGCAGTTCGCGTTTTTTAAAAATATTTAACAATTTTGTCACAACATTGAACTCAATCTGAGTCATACTATATAAATAATAAGCTAAAGTGGTGCCCTGAAGGTCTCCACATAACAATAAAAATGACATGCCTAAACGACGAAAATAGGATGATTGCCATGCATAAAATAATCATGCCACGCCATCGCACACTGATTCGCAATGCCGCAGCAAGCCGTATCGAGCAATATCACAATACTAGCTTCAACCAAATCAAAGCCAAGCTTGAACAACGCACGCATTTATTTATCGTAGTTTTGGGCATGTTGATTGGTTCAAGTATCGCGCTAGGGATTGGTTACCATTTAAGCTCAAATCTTTTAAATTATACGTTGCTCAGTTTAATCCCAGTTGCGCTGGCTTATAGCTTACGTAAAGTCTATATTCACACCCTGACCCATACCCGTTTCGATGAATAGAAAACAATACATTTCAATTCTTTACCCACATGCGATAAGTCCTTAAGATAACTTATCGCATTTATTTTATGGTTTATATGAACCTCACTGCATGGATCATCTCCGTCATGGAACAACTGGGTTATTGGGGAATAGCCTTACTGATGTTTCTTGATAATGTTTTTCCGCCCATTCCTTCTGAAATTATCATGCCTTCGGCAGGTTATGCCGCATCACAAGGTGAGTTGGTGTTAGTTGGGGTCATTATTGCAGGATGTATTGGTTCACTCTTTGCCGCAGCAGTGCTGTATTGGATTGGCTATCAATTTAAACAAGAGTACATTTTCAGATGGGTCGACCACTATGGTAAATATCTATTTATCAAATCCACCGATGTGAAAAAATCCTTAGATTGGTTTGAGCAGTATGGTCACCGTATTGTATTTTTTGGTCGCATGATTCCTGCGGTACGTTCACTGATTAGCATCCCTGCGGGAATGAGCCGTATGCCCTTTTGGAAGTTCATGTTCTATAGTGGGCTCGGTACGATTATCTGGACGACATTTTTAGCAACAGTCGGTTATTACTTTGGTGAAAACCAAGCACTGATGCATCAAATTTTTAGCAAAGTCGGTTATGTCATTATTGCCATTGTCGCTGTGATTATCCTTTGGTTTTTATATCGCAGGCATTTGCGTAAAACACGCAGCTAATTTATTTATTTTGGGGAAATACATGAAACACTATTTACTGCATTTTGCGGCGGTATATAGCATTGCTTTGGTGCTGTTAATCACTGTACTGGTCTTTGGTCTAAACCTTGGAGGTTTAACCTTAATTCCGACCTTAGTGGCTTGTGCACTGATTAGTGTCGGACACTTTGTGAAAAAAGAACACCGTGTTCCAAACAATCATGAAAAAATTCAACTGGTTTGGGGCTCCAGTGCTGTCGCAATTATCGTTGGTAGTTTCTTTGTACTTTTTTTAGTACTGATGAATCCCAATGCTGAAACCATTATGAAATCCGTCGATAATGCTGGCATTGGACTCACTGCTGTCATTATGCTGTGTATGGTCGCGATTCATGGCGCTATTTTTCATATTGCCTATGGTTGGTACGCAGACTATTGTTTTAAAAAGTTGCCATAAAAAAACACCTCGTTTGAGGTGTTTTTTTATGCTTAATAGATAACGATCAAATGCCGCACGTCATTAGTGTTTTTGAGCGGAAAGTGCCATTAACTTTGTTTGGCTAGTTCTCATTTCTTCAATCAACCAATCCTTAAAAATGACTTTATGCAGATCATCCTCAAAAGGAGATGCGGAAAGTAAATAATAAGCGGAGCCATCTTGCACAATCGGGGTAAGCATGTCTAACATTTGAAAATCGAGCTCTTTTTCAACCATATAGGCTGAAACCACTGTTGCACCTAAACCAGCTAAACATGCCTCTATACACAAATAGAAATGTTCCAACGCTACTTTTCAAAATGCTTAAACTGCGCTTTATATGTATCTTTAAATTGTGTCCAAAGTTTAGGTCTCGAACTGGAAATAAACAGCTGTGACATCGGGGCTAAATGCTTATGACGCGATACACCAACCATATGCTCATCAGCCATTTTTTCGCTATAAATGGCCTTGCCCCACTCAAAATCATTACGCCTTAAGGCCAAGTCGATGTTTTGCGCTTTAAAATCCGCTTCTCCACCCGCTGTTAACAAACTGATGTCAATCTCAGGATAACGTAGCTTAAATTGAACTAAACGCGGAATCAGCCATTTCATGGCGATGGTCGGCTCACAGGATAAGATTAAGCTCTTCTTCTCATTCTTCTTTTCTTTTGCCATCTGTACGAGACATTGGTCAATCTGAGGAAAGACCTGCTCACAACAATCAAACAGTGTTAGACCATCCCCCGTCAGCTGTAACTTTTTGCCGTCGCGAATAAATAAACGACGTCCCAGCGCCTCTTCCAAATTTTTTAACTGCTTACTGACCGCCCCTTGAGTGACAAAGAGTTTTTCAGCAGCGATGGTTACACTGTCATAGAGGGCAACATAATAAAAAAACTTAAGAGAATTCAGTGATAAGCGCTCAATCATTCCAAAAACTCATCGATAGGAAAGAATTAAAATCGATTTTCACTATAGCAAATATATGAAAAATATATAAATCCTTTTAATTCAACCTGAACAAGGATCAATGAGTGAATGAAATTATAGCGATTGCAATCATCACCCTACTTGCAGTCATCAGTCCTGGTGCTGACTTCGCTTTGGTCAGCCGAAATAGTTATCTATATGGGCGTAAACAAGGAATCTATACCGCATATGGCATTGCTTGTGCTGTATGGATACATATTAGCTATAGCGTACTGGGGCTGAGTTTCTTAAAGCACTACATTCCGAACCTATTGCATATCATTCAATATATTGGCGCGCTGTACCTGATGTATATCCGGGTACAAAACATTTACCCAACAGCAAATTAGTGACCATGCCACTCATACCTTGCTGCGCCCACGGCAAGCATTTATACAAGGTTTTCTTGGCAACAGTTTAAATCCCAAAACTACACTATTTGTGATGAGCATCTTTGCACAGTTGTTGCGAGGCAATAATGGTCTGATGCATTTAATCGGTTATGGCATTTTTATCTCGGCCAGTCATCTATTGTGGTTTTTGCTCATTTCACTATTCTGCTCTACCCCAGTGATCCGAAATAAAATTTTACGCAAACAAGTGAGCATTAACCGTGTCATCGGTACCGTACTCGCAACTTTAGGACTTTGCTTATTTCTCACAAACTAAGCATGAGTGATACCTGCGTTTAAACACTAAAATTTGGGCATAAAAAAACGTCCTCTAGGGACGTTTTTTTATTTGCTTGCTAATGCCTGCGTCGCTGATGTCACGACGCAAGAACAATTATGCTGGCGTATGATACATGAGATAAAGTTCGTTTAAGTTCTCTGGAATTTCTTCTGCAAGCTCATCCATTAACTGACCGTTACGACGGAAAGTTTCCATTTGCGGATCTTCTTCATCAATCCCACTAAATACCATAATTGGTAAAGTAAGATCGACCAATTGCTCTTCAAACTCAGGCGTGAACCATGCATCTTCATTGAGGAACATTGCATCGACAAAACCAACGCTCCAATCCCCTAGACTTGACTCAACATCGGCCTCTTCAATTTCAAAAGGAAATTCAATCCCTTCTTCATTGGCAAGGTTTTGACGAATAGACTCAAGCCAAGCTTTCACTTGCGCGATGATCTCGGCAGGCACTTTCTTTTGATTATTATCAAAAAGTTCATCCAACCATTTTACAAAAGTAGGACCAACTGCAATTGCACACAAGAAACCATGAGTCGCTGCAAAATCTAGACCATACTCATTTTGGTCACCATCTAGATATTCGCTCAATAAGTCTAAATCTAAAGCACTCATTTCAAATCCAAATTCAGAAACTGATTAGGGCATTAGCATAGCATTTTCAGACACGATGCTACATCTGATTTTAGTCTTCTTCGTCGTCAAAATCGTCGTCATCGTCGATGTCGTAATCAAAATCTTTAAGCTCACGTTCCAAACGGCGCTGTGCAAGAAGGTCATCAATCAGGCGACGTTTTTCTAATGATTCTTTCGCACTAATTTTACTTGATGACTCATCAAAATTAACATCATCATCAGCGTAGTTATCATCTAGTTCAAAATCTGTAGAAGACACTAAAACTACCTCATAGTGAAAAAATGTGAAGGGTCTTAGCCGCTATTTATATGGGTTACAGAACCTTGTCAAGTTTTATTTGCATTTAGAGCAATTAATTTGATTTTTAGTCTTTATTTCTAACCAATTTTTATGGCATGATATAATCCACCCTGCGTCTTTGTAGTTTACGACTTTAAATGGTCACATAAAATCCAAATTGTTCAGATTTCAAATTTGGGTTTTGAACTTGAGTACGCTCGGGATGAACTTGAAAACAACAAATTCACCCCCATCTAAATCACTGAATTTATATTTTTAATATTTTATCAGGCAGCTTTTGGCTGACTATCCCTGATGGAATACGCAGTTATTTACAAATAAGTTTATGAAGCGAATTGTGCCCAGATGCACAGTTTTCCACTGCCACAGATTCAACGAAGAGTAAGCAAAGATGAGCGATATGACTTCCCCTACTTCACAAGTAGCGGCTCTGATTAGCCGAGGCAAAGAGCAAGGTTACCTAACTTACGCTGAGGTTAACGATCATCTCCCAGACTCGATCACTGAAAGCGAACAGATTGAAGACATTATTCAAATGCTTCAAGACGTCGGTATTCCTGTGCACGAACGTGCACCTGAATCTGATGATGCAATGTTTGAAGGTGGTAATGAAGCTGCCGATGAAGTTGCTGAAGAAGAAGCCGCTGCTGTTCTTGCCTCTGTAGAAAATGAGCCTGGTCGTACCACTGACCCTGTCCGCATGTATATGCGTGAAATGGGTACTGTTGAACTGTTAACGCGCGAAGGCGAAATTAGTATTGCAAAACGTATTGAAGAAGGGATTCGTGACGTTCTTCACTCGATTGCTTACTGGCCAAATGCGGTTGAAGTGGTATTACAAGAATACAAAGATTATGAAGCGGGCGAACGTCGTCTTGCGGACATCCTTTCAGGTTATTTAGACCCTGAAACCGATGAAGCTATTCCAGAAGTCCTCGAAGAAGAGTCTGAAATTGATGAAGAAGAAGACTCTTCAACCAAATCAACCAAAGATGTAAAATTGGATGATGACGAGGAAGAAGAAGATTCTGAAAGTGATGATGATTCTGAAGGTGAATCTGGCCCAGATCCTGAAATTGCCAAAGCGCGTTTTGACGAACTGACTGCGGCTTGGAAAAACACCCGAACCATCATCGAAAAACATGGTCGTTCAAGCAAAGAAGCAGAAGATGCTTTAGAGTCACTTGCAACTGTGTTTATGATGTTCAAATTTACACCACGTTTATTTGACATCATTTCAGAAATGATTCGTGGTACACATGAACAAATCCGTACCTCTGAACGTGAAGTAATGCGCTATGCAGTACGTCGTGGTCGTATGGATCGTACTCAATTCCGTACCTCTTTCCCAGGTCAAGAGTCAAACTTTGCTTGGTTAGATGAACAAATTGCGAAAGCTTCGCCAGACCAAAAAGGCTATCTTGAAAAAGTACGCCCTGACGTTTTAGCGTTCCAACAAAAAATTGCAGACATTGAAAAAGATTTGGACCTTGATGTTAAAGGCATCAAAGAGATTTCAAAACGTATGGCTGTAGGCGAAGCGAAAGCACGCCGCGCGAAAAAAGAAATGGTTGAAGCGAACTTACGTTTGGTCATTTCGATTGCGAAAAAATATACCAACCGTGGCTTACAATTCTTGGACTTGATCCAAGAAGGTAACATTGGTTTGATGAAAGCGGTAGACAAGTTTGAATACCGTCGTGGTTATAAGTTCTCGACTTATGCAACGTGGTGGATTCGTCAGGCCATTACTCGTTCGATTGCCGACCAAGCGCGTACCATTCGTATTCCAGTACACATGATCGAAACCATTAACAAGATCAACCGTGTATCACGCCAACTTCTGCAAGAAATGGGCCGTGAACCAACACCTGAAGAACTCGGTGAACGTTTGGAAATGGATGAAGTTAAAGTGCGTAAAGTGCTGAAAATCGCCAAAGAACCAATTTCGATGGAAACACCGATTGGCGATGATGAAGATTCGCATTTGGGTGACTTCATTGAAGACAGCAACATCACTTCACCTGTCGATGCTGCAACGTCTGAAGGCTTAAAAGAAGCAACTCGTGAAGTGCTTGAAAACTTGACTGAACGTGAAGCGAAAGTCTTGAAAATGCGTTTTGGTATCGACATGCCAACGGACCATACTTTGGAAGAAGTAGGTAAACAGTTTGACGTGACGCGTGAACGTATTCGTCAGATTGAAGCGAAAGCACTGCGTAAATTACGTCACCCTTCTCGTTCTGAACATTTACGTTCATTTCTAGAAAACGACTAATTCATACCGATACATTGGAGACTTGAAATTTAATCTCGAGTCTCCATTAAGTATTTAAGAGCAACACCTAACGCCTGCAGTTTCGCAGGCGTTTGAAATAAGGGGGACTGACGCTCATGACTATGTTAGACCGTACACCATCACGTGAATTACAAGAACATCTTTGGGTATTCCCTATGGACTACCCGATCAAACTCATAGGCTTTGCCAGCACTGAGTTACATGTTGCAGTGGTTGAAATTTTAGTCAAACATTTCCCTGATTTTGATGGTGAATCGATCCAAGTCCAACCATCACGCACAGGTAAATACCATTCTTTAACTGCCCAATTGCGTTTTGAAGAATTAGAACAAGTTCATCAACTGTATGCAGACCTTGCAGCTTGTCCGTTAATTAAAACGGCGCTGTAATTCAAATGATGTATCAATGAAACACGCTTACGAGCGTGTTTTTTTTGCCTAAATTTTTGATCTATTAAATTCAGCTTATTCACAGAAGAAATCCTCCTACGCTCTAGATCTTTTCTTTATAATTTCAGACATACTTTTTGTTTTATAAGGACGCAAGTGCCGTGTCAGATGCCGTTCTCAAACCACAACTCATTATTCGCCAGTTTGATAATTTAACTTCATATGCTGACCGCTTTGTAGAAATGAAAGCACTGACTGAACAACGAGATGCAGACACACCAGATGAACTTTGGATTTTGCAACATCATGACGTGCTCACCCAAGGTCAAGCTGGAAAACCTGAACACATCCTCATGAGCAGCAACATTCCCGTGGTACAAACGGATCGCGGGGGGCAAGTCACTTGGCATGGTCCTGGTCAGTTGGTTGCCTATTTTATGTTTGACCTCAACCGACTTGGTTGGAACGTCCGCACCTTGGTGTCTTATGCTGAAAACCTAATGATTGAGTTACTCAAAAAATATGAGATTGAAGCCTATGCCAAACCTGATGCACCCGGCGTGTATGTCGATGGACGCAAGATTGGCTCATTGGGTTTTAAAATTCGTAAAGGCCGCAGTTATCACGGTTTGTCCTTAAATATTGATTGTGACTTATTTGGGTTTCACACCATTAATCCATGCGGCTATGCGGGCTTAGAAATGGTGCGTATCTCAGACCTCAAACCAGACTACCCGCACTTTGAAAACTTATGTGCCGACATTATTGAAACTTTACAGCACAGCGGTTACTTTAAAGAAGTTCAAGTACAGCATATATAAAGGCTTTGCTTTTCATGGAAAAATAAATTAGAGTATTTACTCTAAACTAATAATTATTTTTAGAAAGGACAACAGCGAGTGATTAACGTAAATTCAGTGAAACCCGCTCTGCAATTGACCTATGTCAAACTTATGATGGATGTGATTGGCCGAGGATTGGTCATGGCCAGCCAAGTCGATAGTGAAATTCAGCAAGAAGTTGCAAAATTTCCAGCCAATTTCACCTTATCGATGAATGTTTTTCCAAACGGCCCGGCTTTTTTAGCCAAAGTGACCGAAAACCATCAACTCGAACTACTCACTCCAGGAAGTTTAAAGGCAGATTTAACCATCACCTTTAAACATCTAAGCCACGCCTTTTTGGTGTTTTCATTTCAAGAAAGTACAGCACAAGCTTTTGCACACGACCGCATGATTGCAGATGGGGATATTTCCTATGCAATTCGCCTCGTCCGCTGTCTAAATAAAATGGAATCATTGATTTTACCGAAAATGGTCGCTGAACTTGCCGTCAAAGAATACCCAACTGAATTGGGCTTAAAAGAAAAACTCACTGGTGCTGCAAATATTTATCTCAAAGTAGCCCAATCATATTTAAAACGGAGTGCATAACATGGCGAAGCCTTATTACGAATTTTTCTGTCCTGTAAAAGTGATCGCTGGTCATGCTGCTTTAGAACACATTCCGTTTGAACTGGCAACATTAGGGGCAACCCGACCTTTAATCATTACCGACAAAGGTGTACGTGCCAATAATTTACTGGCACCCATTGAAGCAGCATTTGAGTCTACCGATGCGGTAATTGGTGCAATTTTTGATGATGTTCCACCCGATTCAAGCTTAGAGACAGTACGTAAAGCGGCCAATTTATATCGTGAACATCAGTGCGATGCGATTATTGCTGTCGGTGGCGGATCGGTGATTGACACCTCGAAAGCCACCAATATTTTGGTATCTGAAGGTGGTGATGACTTACTCAAATACTCTGGGGCACACAACCTACCTAAACCACTCAAACCCTTTTTTGTGATTCCAACCACATCAGGTACAGGGTCTGAAGTTACCATGGTTGCCGTGGTGTCTGATCCAGAGAAAAATGTCAAACTGCCATTCGCATCGTACTATCTAATGCCGCATGCTGCGATTCTCGATCCACGCATGACCCAAACCCTGCCACCGCACTTAACTGCGATGACCGCAATGGATGCCATGACCCATGCCATCGAAGCCTATACATGCATGGCACACAATCCAATTTCAGATGCCTATGCTACAGCTGCAATTAAGAAAGTCAGCAATCACTTGTTTAATGTGCTGGATAATCCAAACGATGCCAACGGCCGCTTAGAATTGGCTCAAGCTTCGACCATGGCTGGCATTGCATTTTCAAACTCGATGGTGGGCCTTGTACACTCACTTGGACATGCCTTAGGTGCAGTTGCACACTTGCCGCATGGACTATGCATGAACCTGTTCCTCCCTTATGTGCTTGAATTTAACAAGGAAGTGAATGGTGACAAGATTGCAGAGCTCCTGTTACCGCTTGCAGGGCCAGACATTTATGCGCAGACTCCTGCCCACTTACGTGCAGACAAAGCCATCAGCACATTACTCACCATGCGTGATCGCTTATTTACCCTAACCAAGTTACCCCGTACCTTGAGTGAAACAGGAAAAGTAACCTTAGAACAACTGGATGAGGTCGCAGAAAAGGCCCTCAACGATGGTTCGATCATTTATAATCCGAAAGAAGCCAGCTTAAAAGATTTAAAAGCAATTTTAGAAAAAGCTTGGTAATTCATAAAAAATCAGCCAATATAGCGACAATCTTAGCCTGATGCTTTTTTAAACATCGGGCTTTTATTTGCCATAAGGAATAATACTTTCCTTATACCTATTGGCATAAAAACTGCTAAAAAATCTGAAAAAGTTACTGACAAAAGCGGCCAAATTAATGTAGATTGGCGCACTTTTGAAATTAAACACAGGGGGGATCGTTCGTCTCAAACGATCCTTATTAAACATGACTGATCCTTGATCAACGATTAAGAGGATAACGCCGTTGACTAATATTTCTGGGACTCAATCGGCAGCTAAACTGCAAAAAACGCTAGGTCTCTGGCACATCATTATTATTGGTTTAGCTTATATTCAACCAATGACATTATTTGATACTTTCGGTTTAGTATCAGAAGAAAGTCATTATCATGTGCCAACGTCATATATCATTGCTTTAATTGCAATTTTATTCACGTCGATCAGTTATGGTCACATGATTCGTCGCTACCCTTCCTCGGGTTCAGCCTATACCTATGCGCAAAAGTCCATCCATCCGAATGTCGGATTTATGGTCGGTTGGTCATCATGGTTAGACTATTTATTGTCTCCAATGGTCAACATCATTCTTGCCGTGATTTACCTTGAAGCCTTATTCCCTGATGTAAACCATTGGGTCTGGGTGGTTGGTTTAACTGCATTTATGACCGCGGTCAACTTACGTGGTGCACGCTTCGTTGCAAACTTTAATGGTTTGATCGTTTTTGTACAGTTAGGTGTGATTGCTTACTTCACGTGGATGGTTTACAGCTTACTTGCTGGTGGCGTCAACGCAGATGGTACTTTGGTCAATGCGAAATATCAGTTATGGAGTTTAGAGCCATTTTGGAATGAGCTTACTTCACTGGGTGCCCTGATTACAGGTGCAACTTTGCTGTGCTTCTCATTCACAGGTTTTGACTCGCTCAGCTCGCTGGCAGAAGAAACAAAAGATACCGAGAAAACACTACCTAAAGCGATTTTCTTAACGGCACTCTTGGCTGGTGTGATCTTTATTATCAGCACCTACTTCATGCAGATTTACTTCCCGAACGATCCAAAGACTTACTTTGAAGATGTTGCTGCAACACAGCCTGACATTTTACAAGCCGTCGGTGGCGTTGCGTTTAAAACGGTGGTGTTGTACTTTGCAATTGTGACTGTTATGGCATCAGGTATTTCGGCACATGCAGGCGTTTCACGCTTAATGTATGTGATGGGCCGCGATGGCGTGATTAACAAGAAGATTTTTGGTCATATTAGCCCGAAAAGCTTCACACCGTCTTATAACATTCTCATTGTAGGTGCTGTAGCATTAACCGCTGGCTTCATGGACTTAGACATCGTTATTTCGATGATCAGCTTCGGTGCATTAACTGCATTTACCTTTGTAAACTTATCGGTGATTTCAAGATATGCACTGCGTGATGGCCGCACAAAGAATATTAAAGATATCTTTAGCTTTGTGATAATTCCAATGTGTGGATTCCTCAGTATCTTTGCCATGTGGCTAGAGATTGAAGAAACCGCGTTGAAATTCGGTTTATGGTGGGCAATGTTTGGTATTTTATACTTAGGTTATAAAACCAAAGGCTTTAAGCAACCTGCACCACAACATAATGAATTTGACGATCCGCTCTAATCTTTCATTCAAAAAGAAAAAGACGCCAAGTGCGTCTTTTTCTTTTTTAAACTAGAGCTAAAAAACTAGCCCTTAAATGGTTTAGTCATTTTAGCAATACGCTGTGCATAGGCTTTTGTGGTTTCGAGATCCCCGGCTGGGATTTCATCCGTACTTGCATCCGATGGTGATTGCACCAACAAGCCTACAGAACCACCCAAATTATTTACATCTTGACGGGTTGCCGCTTTACTATTAGCAGGCAATAAGCCCAAGCTTACCCAAATACCGCCATGCTGTGATGCTAGTGTTTGTAGTTGAATTAAGGTCACTTGCTTATCACCATTTAAGCTTGCACTATTGGTAAAGCCACCGAAAATTTTATCTTGCCATGCACGAGTAAACCATTTTTTTGAAGATGCATCGGCAAACTTTTTAAATTGCCACGGCGCAGTGCCCATATAAGTTGGTGCACCAAATACAATTGCATCAGATTGATCCAGTGTCAGCCAATCTTGCTCTGGAATGTCTCCATTTGGGTCAATCTCCACCAGATTTGCACCAATTCCTTGCGCAAAAGTTTGTGCAATCACTTTGGTATGACCATAACCTGAATAAAAAACCACTGAAATATTCGACATTTTAGTTTCCTCTTTTGAATTAGTTGATTGGCATCGCTGCGTCAATCATGATGCTGTGCCACGTAAACCATTAAAAATAAACAGTATGAAATATCTTAAACACTTGCCTGATCGGGCTTAAGTTTCAAATAACTTGCAACTTCAGCGCTTAGACCCTGCTTCAACTGCTGGGTCTTTTCACCGACCAAAACTTCATACGCATTTTGCTCGATGCCTTGAAAGATTTCTTGGGCTACTGTTTCTGACGCAATCTTTGGAATAGGTAATGAACGAGTCAGATCGGTATCAATAAAACCTACATGCACCCCCATGACCTGAATATTAAATTGAGACAACCACTGACGACTTGAGTTGGTATATGACCATGCTGCTGCCTTGGAAATGGCATAACTGGTCAAAACAGTGCTTGGCTCCCAAGATACATCCGAGAGAATATTGACCACATAAGCCTGTTGGCTCTTTTGCAAGATCGGAGCAAAAATTTGCGTCACTCGCATCAAGCCCAACAAATTGGTTTCCAAAATCTTTTGCGTAGTCGCAATGATATTGGCATCGACAGGATGCTCATTTAAAAGCGCAATGCCCGCGTTATTCACAAGAATCGTGGTATCTGCACATTGTTCGGCAGCCTGCTGTATAGACCCTTCATCATTCACATCGAGTTGAATCGGGATTAACCCTTCTTCGTGAAAACTCCCAATCTGGCGCATACCCACATAGATCTTTTTAGCGCCCTGACGACGTGCCTCCCGAGCGATGGCAAGTCCTAAGCCACGATTCGCACCCGTAATAAAAACAACAGCCTCTGAAACTTTCATCATGTGATCCATCCAATTGCCAGTATCTTGCGAAAGCGTAGTCTGATGACAGCACTGCATTAAGTCTGTATTAATGATACACTTATGAAACCTAGTATCAATTAGTTATCACTTGGTAACTAGTCTGATTGATTGTTTCAAATGAAGATAGAACGTAAAAGGAGCATGGTTAGAAATGAATAAGCCAATGAAATTTAATATTTTTCATCCAGATTGTCCTGCTCGTCTTTTTTTTGAAAAATTTGCAGACAAGTGGATTTTATTGATTGTGTATACACTGGATCAGGAGTCACAGCACTTTAATGAGCTCAAGAAAAATGTTTTAGGTATTTCACCTAAAGTACTGTCACAAAAATTAAAGATCTTAGAGCGCGATGGTTTTTTGACGCGAACCATTCATGAAGATAACGTGATTCGCGTGGAATACGCGTTAACTGAGATTGGCAAAGACTTTGCTCAAAATGCCTATCAAATGAAAGATTGGGTCGAAGCCAATATGCTTAAAGTTTTAAAATCCAGAGCTGGATTCGATCAAAAGCTAGAAAAAATAGAGCCCGCTTAAGCGGGCTCTATCATAGCAATTTGATTAGGCTAAAGGCTTAAAACCCTGCTGACGCCATGCTTCATACACAATCACAGCTGTCGCATTGGATAAGTTCAAACTGCGCGAGTTTTCAGCCATGGGCAAACGAATCCAATGCTCTTTTGGAAACAGCATACGAATCTGCTCAGGCAGACCACGCGTCTCAGGTCCCATGAGTAAAGCCACGGGGCGATTCAAATCCGAAGTATGCGGCGTTTCCGTTCCTTTGGTGGTTAGAGGATAAATCGCGTTTATATCGACACCTTTTTCAGCTAAACTTGCTAAACACTCATCGAATGTTTCCCAAATTTGCATGCGCGCCCACTCGTGGTAGTCCAAACCTGCACGTTTGAGTTTTTTATCATCCAGTTCAAAGCCGAGTGGCTTAACCAAATGCAGCTGCGCTCCAGTATTGGCACATAAACGAATGATATTGCCTGTGTTTGCAGGAATTTCGGGCTCGTATAAAACAACATGGATCACAGCTTTTCTCTACTCTTTCAATATGGCAATAATTAATCTTGCCACTGTAATTGTTCACGCAAACTTACTACATCACCAATGATGGTCAATGTAGGCGCTTGAATATGATTTTCTTCAACTTTTGATGCGATATCCGCTAAGGTCCCGACCACCACTTTTTGTTCTGGCGTGGTACCTTTCGAAATCAAAGCAACGGGCATGTCTGGGCGCTGCCCATGCTCAATTAACTTTTCACAAATTTTTTCTAAACCAACCAAGCCCATGTACAGCACAAGCGTTTGATTCTGATAGACCAACTCATCCCACGGTAACTCAGGCGAACCTTCTTTTAAATGCCCCGTAAGGAAACGCACGCTTTGCGCATAATCGCGATGTGTCAAAGGAATGCCTGCATAAGCCGAACAACCCGATGCGGCAGTAATCCCCGGCACTACTTGAAATGGTACACCTGCAGCAAAAAGCTCTTGGATTTCTTCACCACCACGACCAAAGATGAAAGGATCACCACCTTTTAAACGGCAAACACGTTGACCTTTTGAGGCATATTCCACCAGTAAGGCATTGATGCCTTCTTGCGGTACAGCATGGTTAGAACGGGCTTTACCCACATAAATTTTTGTTGCATCGCGACGGCAGAGTTCCATAATCACAGGAGAAACCAAACGATCATAAATCACCACATCGGCTTGTTGCATCAAACGCAATGCTTTGAGGGTCAGCAACTCAGGATCACCTGGACCTGCACCAACCAAATATACCTCACCTTTCGGTGTTTTCCACTCCAACAGCGCTTGCTCGATTAAACGATCTGCTTCTACAAGATTGTCATGAAAAACCTGTTCTTTCAGGGGACTTGCATATAAGTCTTCCCAAAAAACACGGCGCTCATCAGGATTAGAAATCTTCGCTTTCACCGCTGCACGCCATTTTCCTGAAAACTCAGCCAGCTTACCCATGCCATGTGGAATACTGGTTTCAAGCTGGGTTCGAATTTGGCGAGATAAGACGGGGGATGTACCATTGCTGGCCACTGAAATCACCAAAGGCGAACGATCAACAATAGCAGGAACCATGAAACGGCAATGCGGTGGATCATCAACACTGTTGACCAGTATTTTCAGCGCTTCACAGTCCTCAAAGACTTGAGTATTCACCGCATAATCATCTGTTGCAGCAATCACTAAACGATAGTCATTGAGTTGAATCTGCGCAGGATATAGCGCTTGGATATATTGCCCTTGGCTTTCTTCAACCAGTTGCAATAAATTTGCATCAATATCAGGAGCAATGACATGAATCACCGCTCCTGCTTTATGTAACAACACTGCCTTACGGTAAGCAATATGCCCACCACCGACAATCAGACAAGGTTGCTGTTGCAACTTTAAAGAGATTGGAAAAATATCCACACACGACCTCAATGAGTTTTATCTGACTGTCTTAAAGCAATTATTGTGCACAAAACTGTGCAGTACATCGACTTTATTAGTCAATGTACTCAGCGCCGCCCATATATGGACGAAGCACGGTCGGAATTTCAATCGAACCATCAGCACGTTGGTAGTTTTCCATGACCGCAAGTAAAGTACGGCCCACAGCCAAACCTGAACCATTCAGCGTATGTACAAATTCAGTTTTCTTTTGGTCTGCACGGTAGCGTGCTTTCATACGACGCGCTTGGAAGTCACCCATGTTTGAACATGAAGATATTTCGCGGTATGTATTTTGACTTGGTACCCAAACTTCAAGATCGTAAGTTTTAGTTGCACCGAAGCCCATATCACCACCACAAAGAATGATCTTACGGTACGGCAAACCAAGTGCTTTCAAGATCCCTTCAGCATGACCTGTAAGCTCTTCAAGCGCTTGCATTGAGTCTTCTGGTTTAACAATTTGCACCATTTCAACTTTGTCGAATTGGTGTTGACGAATCAACCCACGCGTATCACGACCATATGAACCTGCTTCACTACGGAAACATGGCGTATGTGCTGCATATTTCAGTGGTAAACGGTCTGCATCAATGATTTCATCACGCACGAAGTTGGTTACAGGCACTTCCGCAGTTGGAATGAGGTAATACTCTTTTTCACCTTGTAATTTGAATAAATCTTCTTCAAATTTAGGCAATTGGCCTGTACCACGGAGTGAGTCAGCATTGACTAAATATGGCACATAAGCTTCGGTATAACCATTTTCCAAAGTATGTGTATTCAACATGAACTGTGTAATCGCACGTTGTAAACGAGCAAGTGGTCCTTTGAGCACACTGAAACGAGAACCTGTCAATTTGGTCGCAGTTTCAAACTCAAGACCGCCCATCCACTCACCTAAGTCAGTGTGGTCTTTAATTTCGAAGTCAAACGTACGCGGCGTACCCCATGTGAGGATTTCCACGTTATCGCTTTCGTCTTTTCCTTCAGGAACAGACTCATCTGGCAAGTTTGGAATGCTGAGTGATTTTGCTTCAAGTTCAGCTTGTAATTCAGACAAAGCGACTTCTGCCGCTTTGATTTCATCACCAATCGCTGACATACGCGTCATAATTTCAGATGCATTACCACCAGCTTTTTTAATTTGGCCAACTTGTTTTGCACCCGAATTACGTTCAGCCTGAAGAGATTCAGTTTTGGATTGAATCTCTTTACGGCGAGCTTCTAGTGATGCCCATTCTTCAACATTCAGTTGTACACCACGTTTTGCTAAGGCTAAATTTACAGCCTCAATATTATTTCTGAGTAATTTCGGGTCGATCATAGCCAATCTTTTGCAAAGAAAAAAACTGGCTATAGTGTAAGCGCTTCAGGCCGAAAAATACAGTCACGCTATCACTAGCTGTGGCTTATTACAGCAATTTTCATAGCTTTTCTTTGCTCGCTTTTTCTCGTTCAGCTGCATAATCGACAAAACTTGGCAAATATTCCGCCTTAATTAAGCCGCTGGCTTGTTGATACGGTAAAACCAATTCAGACATCCCTTCTGCATAAGACGCTAATTCATATAAGGGATAGACGAACACCACACCTTTGGCACTCATATAATAATTATCGGTCAGCTTCAATTGCTCACGTGAAATATTATGATCGGACAGCCACATGCTATTGGCACTATATAATGCATCTAATAATTGGGACTCCGTCTTATCCACCACAATGTCACTCAGCGCAACCCGTTTTTTCGTTGCCAAATCTAAGGTGATGTATTCGTTGTGATACATGCCATGTGCGGCACGCGCTGGGTAGTGATAATTCATCAAGACAAAATCAGCATATTTGCCACGCTGCGCCACATAACGGACATCAGACAAAGTTTCACTGAGCATGTTTTCATCAATCTGTGGCTTTGCTTGCTTCGAGCTTTCAAATGCCACAGGATTGGCTTTTTTCATCCGCTCATCAAAATATTGATTGATCCATGGGACATTGGTGTCCAAGCTGTACAACTGGTATTTGGTGCACCCTTCTTCATCACAAGCAATAGAACGCGCCAATTGTAATGGTCGAACTTTCGCCTCAATCAGTGGTAAGGTCTTTAAGACTTGAGCTGGTTTAGTTGTCTCTTCACTTTTTGCAGCGTTAATGTCATTTTGTGGCTGGCATGCGCTGAGCAATCCCGCGCACAACATCATTGCGAAGACAGATCCAATTTTATTGTTATGAAGTAATATCATGATTTACCCGCAGTTAAGTATTCAATAGCACAGACTATACAAAGCACAGCCATAACTTCCCACCACGTTATGTAACTGAACGTGATCCAATAAAAAACCACCCGAAGGTGGTTTTGAACAACAGACTCATATTATTGGTCAATAATGTCTGTGCCTTTAGGCGGAGTAAAATTAAAGGTTGAAGGTGGAATATTGGTATTTACCTTGGTGTTATTAAAACGCACATAGGTTGTTTGTCCCAAAGAATCCTCTAAGATCATTAGCGTTGGCGCATTTTTCGCACCAAAACTGATCGTTAAGCTTTGAAATGCACCATCATTGTTTTTTGGGTACAAGGTATAGTAGGTTTTGCTCTGATTGGGTTGCGTAATACGGTATGCCTTACGAATCTGTTCCGTATTCCCTGACAATAATAGTGCAGGGGTATTCGCCACCTGTTCATCTAAAGTCTGACGAACTGCTTGCTGTAAGTCTGGATCATAAATCCAAACCGTTTTGCCCGAAGTCACAATGGTTTGTTTTGCAGGGCTTGTGGTTTCCCAATAGAATTTCCCTGGACGCTCAACTTTCATCACCCCTTTAAAGGTCTGATTCATATGCTGAGCAGATAAACCTTGTTTCTTCGGTGCTTTAGATGAATTTGTGACTTTGGTGGTTTGCTCAAAGTTAGAACTGATACTTTGAATACCACTCAACTGTTTCACTAAACTCGTCGTCGCTTGTTGCTCCGATGCTGCAACCGGAGCTGCAAATACTGTACTGCTCATAACAGGGCCAAGTGTTACTACACCTACTGTCATTGCACATAAAGTCTTACGAAGCATTTTCATAATCTCACCTTTTATAATTTGCGCAGTCGCAATTTGTTAGATGAGCTATCTTAAATCAAATTTTATGGCTAATAATTGAGAATATAAGAAAATTTGTATATTTATTGGTGCTTAATGTTGTGAAATATCCATCATGATGAAGATAAGATGTGCTCTTTAGATATAGAAAAGCCTCTGAATATGCAGAGGCTTTTCTAACTGAGGTTAAGAATTATCACTGTCATTTCCATTGCCAACCAATTGCTGCACCTGCACCGAAATTACCTTCGCTATTGGTTGTTACAGCTACTTTGTATACATATTTGTTACTTTCAGTCACACCGCTGAGACCAAAAGCATAACCTTGCTCACCTTCCCATGTACCCACGCCGGCACTAAACATATTGTAGCCAGCATCTGTCGGTTGCGGTAAAGATGCTATCGCAATACTTGATGCTACTGCTGCATAGGTTCGATCTTCGAGTTTTCGCATGTCTCGGTTCAAGGCATTTACACGACTATCCGTATAAGCATTTGCTTGATTGAGGGTTTGTTGCCCAACTTGGTTCACATAGGTTTGTGCCTGATTCAAGATATTCGTATCTGCTGCTGCCATTACTTCTGGGCTAATGCCGTTGGTACCATCCGCTCCTTGTGGGCCCTGCGGACCTTGTGGACCCTCTGGCCCCATTGGACCTTGTGGTCCTTGAGTTCCAGAACCATTTCCATGGCCGTTACCATTTCCATGCCCGTTACCGTTTCCATGCCCATTACCGTTTCCATTTCCGTGCCCGTTGCCATTTCCATGATCGTTACCATTTCCCTGCCCGTTACCGTTTCCATGCCCATTACCGTTTCCATTTCCGTGCCCGTTGCCATTTCCATGATCGTTACCATTTCCCTGCCCGTTGCCGTTTCCATGCCCATTACCATTTCCGTACCCGTTACCATCTCCGTTGCCATGCGACCCATGACCATACCCATTTCCATTCCCATGTGACTCGTGCCCTTGTCCCTGTCCTTGATGATTATCCCCTTGGGTTGCCCATGCAGCATTCCCCATGGCCAATACAATACTCAACAACAATAATTTCGGAGTAAGTCTTAGATTCGTAACAACGCCGCTATTCTCAGTGTTTGATCTATGAGAAATACACAACGCTGTCTCTTTCATTATATGGTTTTTTTTCAATTTGACTGTTTTGTTTTACAACAACCATATGGCAGCAGGATTTTTCCAAGACTTTTGTGAATATTCTGTTCATGTCTGTCTGCCTTTCTTTTACTTTTACACTATTATTACGCTCCTTTTTTTGTGACGTATATCACCATTTACTGGTATTTAGTGCTTTATTTCAAAATTTAAAAACACAAGAAAAATAAGCTAACCATATGAATAGACGAAAAAAAACCCACAAAACTGTGGGTTTTTTTACTATTAAAACTTACGCTTCAACAGTTACGTAGCGACGGCCAAACTGACCTTTCACTTCGAATTTTACTACGCCGTCAGCGGTTGCAAACAAAGTATGGTCACGGCCCATACCAACGTTTTGACCTGCGTGGAATTCTGTACCACGTTGACGAACGATGATGTTACCAGCAGTCACAGATTGACCACCGTAAATTTTAACACCAAGCATTTTAGGGTTCGAATCACGACCGTTCTTAGTCGAACCACCGGCTTTTTTAGTTGCCATGTCTCATTACTCCTCGTGATTAGCCTGAAATAGCTGTAATTTTCAACTCAGTGAACCATTGACGGTGACCTTGTTGTTTACGGTAGTGTTTACGACGACGCATTTTTACAATACGGATTTTGTCGTGACGACCATGGCTAACTACTTCAGCAGTTACAGTAGCGCCAGCAACAACTGGAGCACCGATTTGAATGCTGTCACCATTTACTAGCATTAATACGTCATCAAACGTAATAGTTGCGCCAGTTTCAGCTTTCAACAATTCAACTTTAAGGGTTTCACCCTCTACAACACGGTGCTGTTTACCACCGCTTTGGATTACTGCGTACATAATGTACTCCAAACATGCCCGTGTCGTCGTGCCGATAAAGGAAGATATCGATCTTAATACGAACGCCACTGGGGTTAATCAAGGGCAAGGATTTTAAGTGATATTGACTCAAACAACAAGAGATTTGCCGAACTTATTAGACTAAATTAACGATTATTTAATAATCGAGAAAAACTCAATCAACAAATTACAGTTCAACTCTGGCTTGACTTTGCTTACAATGAAATAGATTTTTAAAATCAATCCGCTATAGTATGGATGAATTGATTTTTTAAAATGTAAATAAGCCTACAAATGCAGTACGCTTATACATTGGGGAAATAAGGAACTGTCTTTAGTAAAATATAGCCTCGCACGCTAGTGAGTCTTATTTATGATTGAAATGAATCATTTAGACATGTATCCATATTTACACAATACTGGTAATGCTGATTTTTATCACTTTATATAGATGAGGCCGCTCTTCAAATGACCATCGACTTTAAGCAAGATATTCTCGCCCCTGTAGCTCAAGACTTTGCCACGATGGACACATTTATTAATGAAGGCATTACCTCTAAAGTGGCATTGGTCATGGCGGTGAGTAAACATGTGGTTGAAGCAGGTGGTAAACGCATGCGTCCCATTATGTGTTTATTGGCCGCCAAAGCCTGTGGTGCAGAAGACCTTGAACGCCAACGTAAACTTGCTGCCATCATTGAAATGCTGCATACCGCAACTTTAGTCCATGATGATGTGGTCGATGAATCTGGCTTACGACGTGGTCGCCCAACGGCCAACGCGACTTGGAACAATCAGACCGCTGTACTGGTGGGTGACTTTCTAATTTCACGTGCCTTTGATTTATTGGTCGATCTCGGTGATATGACCTTACTCAAAGATTTTTCTACAGGGACTTGTGAAATTGCCGAAGGTGAAGTGCTACAACTTCAAGCACAGCACCAACCTGAAACCACAGAACAAACGTATTTAGATATTATTCACGGTAAAACGTCACGTTTATTTGAACTGGCAACTGAAGGGGCTGCCATTCTTTCTGGGACACCGCAGTACCGTGAACCACTACGTTTATTTGCAGGCCACTTTGGCAATGCCTTTCAAATCATTGATGATATTTTAGATTACACCTCAGATGCTGAAACATTAGGTAAAAATATTGGCGATGATTTAATGGAAGGTAAACCGACTTTGCCGTTAATCTCAGCATTGAAAAATACAACGGGTGAAGAACATGACATTGTTCGTCGAAGTATTGCGACAGGTGGAACAACAGATCTTGATCAAGTCATTGCTATCGTAAACAGTTCTGGCGCACTAGATTACTGTCGACAACGGGCGCATGAAGAAACCGAAGCCGCACTTCAAGCCTTACAGGCTTTACCTGACAGCCAATATCGTCAAGCACTGGTCAATTTAACCCAACTGGCTTTACATCGAATTCAATAACAAATGATGCTTTAAAATGTTTTTAACTTGCCTATGCATATAAAATTTAATGATCTTTTTTCTCAAATGCAGCAACAGCTTGAGCAACCTCAAGCTGTTTTAAATGATCAACTTTTAATTGAGTTGGTGGAGCGTATTCGTCCAATAGATGCGTATCAAACCGATGAAATCCATCAAAAATTACAAGCACTCATTCAAGCATTACTCATCACACCCGATGCCGCATCGACCTTACAAAGCTTTGTGCTGCGGCTTATTTCCCAATATAAACAAACCAGTCTTTATGCTGACACAGGTATCTTGTCTTTAGATGGGTTTTGGAATCAATTGTCGCAGCGTTTAGGGGCACATTTTCTCCCACTGATTAATGACGAAACTCAACTGCAAGATTTAGTCCGTCGCGTTTTCCCCAACCGAAGTGATAAATATTGGCTCGATAACATCCGAGACAGTGACTGGCTACAACTACTGAACCTGATCAATCACGGGCATGCCAATCAAAAAGAAAAAGTCAAAATTCGCAGTGAAGTGATTAAAGCCATTACGGTGCTGTCTTATCGGATTAGTGGTATTGGTTTATATCCAGAGTTTATTAATGCGCATCCTGAGCTGACCGAATATGAATCGCCTTTTTTAGTGCAGAACCGCGAAATTGTCGAATTCATTCAACAGTATAAAAAGGCACATCAAGAAGCTGAAACCTCGAGTGTGGTTGCCCCACCCGACGCCTCTCAAGCACTGGTCATGATTGAACAGTGTCGTGATGTGGTATTGAAAATTCGCCGTGCGACCAAACGTATTGGGGTTAGTGTCAGTTTAACCTATCTGATTTCCTTACTTGAGCAATGCTTAGACCGTGTCGAACTATTGCTCAATTTAATTGTAGAAGAAGGTGAAGCACACTATGAAGCAGTGAGCCTGCTCTTGGTCGACATTACCGCTGCGATTTATAGTGAACGGAGTGTGCGCTCTTTACTGACGACCAATAGTGAATTGATTGCTTTGCAGGTGACTGAAAATGCCAGTAAAACGGGCGAACACTATGTAAGTACAGACAAACAAGGCTTTTTAGCCATGTATAAGTCCGCAGCGGGTGCAGGTGTCATCATTGCAACCATGGCGACTCTAAAAATCTTGTCTGCACGAATGATCATGGCGCCGCTCATGCAAGCCTTTATTTACAGTATGAATTACTCACTAGGTTTTATGCTGATTCATGTCTTGCACTTTACTGTAGCGACCAAACAACCCGCGATGACTGCTGCAGCCCTTGCAGCAACAGTACAACACCGCAAAGGTTCTAAAACCGCGCAAATTGCTGAATTAGCAGCATTGATTATCAATATTATCCGTACCCAGTTCATTGCTATTTTGGGAAATATCTCGATTGCCATACCCGTTGCAGCCTTTATTGCATGGGCATGGGCAACTGGCATGCATGAACCACTACTCAACCATGCAAAAGCGGCGAAAGTCTTACATGACTTAAACCCTTTTACCTCTTTGGCTATTCCGCACGCCGCCATTGCGGGTGTCTGTTTGTTTTTGTCAGGTCTGCTGGCGGGTTATTTTGACAATATGGCGGTTTATCGCAAAGTTGGCCCTCGCTTAAAAGCACACCCTCGTCTCAAAACCATCATGGGGCAAGAACGACTCGATAAATTTGCAGGCTATATAGAACGCAACTTAGGTGCGTTGGCGGGTAATTTTCTGTTCGGGATTATGTTAGGAAGTATGGGAACCATTGGTTATATTTTGGGTTTACCCCTAGATATTCGCCATATTGCCTTTGCTTCAGCAAACTTCATTCAAGGCCTGATGAATATTAATGGTAGCCCTGAAATTGGCTTGATTATTGTATCTTTCCTTGGGGTACTCGCTATTGGTCTGACGAACTTATTTGTCAGTTTTACCCTCACGATTATTGTGGCTTTACGCGCACGTCGGGTCCGTTTTGAACAGTGGAAACCGTTAGCAAAATTGGTTTTAACCCATTTTCTAACGCGACCAAGTGACTTCTTTTGGCCACCGAAAGTACCTCTTGAAGTTGAGGAGAGTTCGAACAATACAAAACACCATACAAAATGATTTTGTACCGATTTTGAGCTCTTGTTACACTGTAAACAAAATTTTATACATGATTAATCAACACTTGAATTAAAGTGTACTGATGAGTACACTTTAACCCAGTAAATAACCGCGCTTAAATCGGTTGAAATGACACGAGTTCCAGCATGCATTACTTGTTGCTTTTTATCGGTATTATTTTATTTATAATCAGTGTATTAGCCCTAAGCATTCAACCACTTACAGATTTAGATCTGGCGATGGTCGAATATTTCAGCACATTAAGAACTGAGCCTATAGATAAACTTGCAATACTTTTATCAGCACTCGGTGGCATGCCGTTTGTATTATTTCTAACCACTCTATGGTGTTTCCATCGTGCATGGTATAAAAAGTATAGAGATGTTGTTTTTATTGGTTTAGGCGTTGTTGGAAGTATTGCTTCTGCTTGGCTACTTAAATTTCTAATTTCAAGACCACGCCCACCAGAAATGTTTCACCTAGTGACGAGCTATGGTGCTTCCTTTCCGAGTGCGCACAGTATGTATGCTGCCACTTTGGCGTGTCTTGCCATTTTCTTAAGTCGACCATTTCCTGCACATCGTTATGTTGTATGCATTGCTATTTTATGGATGCTGATGATGGGAATTTCAAGAGTCTATCTTGGAGTACACTTCCCATCCGACGTTCTCGCAGGTTGGAGCATTAGTATTATCTGGATTTCACTGCTTTACATCTTGTGTGGCAGATATACCCAATTAAATACACATTATTTTTAGATAAGAATCTAATCGAGGTGGAACAATGATATCGGCAAAGCTTTGGGCCCCAGCCCTTACCGCTTGCGCATTAGCAACGAGTATTGCACTTGTTGGTTGTAGCAAAGATCCAAAGGATGCGCAGCAAGCTGGCGCTTCTCAACAAATGCCACCTACTGAAGTCGGTGTCATTGTTGCACAACCGCAAAATGTAGAACAATCTGTAGAGTTATCTGGCAGAACCACGGCATTTGAAATCTCTGAAGTTCGCCCACAAACGAGTGGAATCATTCTAAAACGTTTGTTTGCGGAAGGCAGTTATGTACGTGAAGGCCAGGCACTTTATGAACTTGACTCTCGTACTAACCGCGCAACATTTGATAATGCCAAAGCAGCATTATTACAACAAGAAGCGAATTTAAGCACACTCAGAACCAAATTGAATCGTTATCAGCAACTGGTTTCAAGCAACGCTGTTGCGAAGCAAGACTATGACGACTTAGTGGGTCAAGTAAATGTCGCTGAAGCACAAGTGGCAGCAGCACGTGCTCAAGTTAAAAATGCTGAAGTGGACTTAGGTTACTCAACCATCCGCTCTCCAATTTCAGGTCAAACCAACCGCTCTACAGTTACTGCTGGTGCTTTGGTGACTGCAAACCAAACAGAGCCATTGGTGACGATTCAACGTTTAGACCCGATCTATGTTGATATCAACCAATCAAGCTCTGAACTTCTTCGTTTACGTCAACAATTGAGTAAAGGTAGCTTAGACAGCAGTAACAACACGCGTGTGAAGCTGAAACTTGAAGATGGCAGTGACTATCCAATCGAAGGCCGCTTAGCGTTCTCTGATGCTAGTGTCAATCCAGATACAGGAACTGTGACGATTCGTGCGGTGTTCCCGAACCCGAATCACTTATTGCTTCCTGGTATGTTTGCCAATGCACAAATCGTTCAAGGCGTAATCCCGAATGCGATGTTAGTGCCGCAAATTGCGGTGACTCGCACACCAACAGGTCAAGCGATGGCAATGATTGTGAATGACAAAGGCGTAGTAGAGCCTCGTCAAATCACCACAGTTGGTATTCAAGGCCAAGACTGGATTGTGACTGAAGGCCTTAAAACAGGTGAAAAAGTTATTGTTGACGGAATAGCAAAAGTTAAAGCTGAACAGAAAGTTGTTGCGAAACCGTATCAACCTAAAGCAGCAGCACCTCAAGCTCCAACAACGGATGCTAAAAAGACAGAAGCTGGTGCAAAAACTGAACAAAAAGCTACTTCAAATACATAAGGGGTAGACGAATATGGCTCAATTTTTCATTCATCGCCCTATTTTTGCTTGGGTGATTGCACTGGTGGTTATGTTGGCGGGGGTTCTTTCGCTAACTACAATGCCTGTTGCTCAATATCCAACAATTGCACCACCAGTGGTGACAATTGCTGCAACTTATCCAGGTGCTTCTGCACAGACTGTTGAAAACACAGTCACTCAGATCATTGAACAACAAATGAATGGTCTGGATGGTCTACGTTATATCTCTTCAAACAGTGCGGGTAACGGTCAAGCATCTATTAACTTAAACTTTGAACAAGGCATCGATCCTGATATTGCTCAAGTTCAAGTACAGAACAAACTACAATCGGCAACGGCACTTTTACCTGAAGATGTACAACGTCAAGGTGTAAAAGTCACCAAGTCTGGCGCAAGTTTTATGCAAGTACTTGCATTTTACTCTCCAGATGGAAGTCTTTCTGGGGCGGACATTAATGACTATGTAAACTCAAACATCTCTGAACCGCTGAGCCGTGTTGCAGGTGTTGGTGAACTTCAAGTCTTTGGTGGTCAATATGCGATGCGTATTTGGCTAGATCCAGCGAAAATGAACAGTTTGCAAGTGACACCAAGTGACATTGCTGCTGCAATTCGTGCTCAAAACGCTCAAGTGGCTGTAGGTCAGTTAGGCGGTGCACCTTCTGTACAAGGTCAAGTGCTGAATGCGACTGTCAATGCGCAAAGTATGTTGCAAACACCTGAACAATTTAAGAATATATTTCTAAAAAATACATCTTCTGGTGCTCAAGTCCGTTTGAGTGATGTTGCGCGTGTTGAACTCGGGTCAGATAACTATCAGTTCGACTCTAAATTTAATGGTAAGGCTGCTGGCGGTGTTGCGATTAAACTGGCAACTGGTGCAAATGCACTAGATACAGCAGCGGCTGTAGAAAAGCGCCTCAGTGAACTTCGTAAAAACTACCCAAATGGTTTAAAAGATCAACTGGCTTATGACACCACACCGTTTATTGAACTTTCGATTAAGAGTGTTGTTAAAACCTTAATTGAAGCGATCATTTTGGTCTTTATTGTGATGTTCCTGTTCTTACAGAATTGGCGTGCCACAATTATTCCAACATTGGCTGTTCCAGTGGTTGTATTGGGCACATTTGCTGTCATTAACATCTTCGGTTTCTCAATCAACACGCTCACCATGTTTGCGATGGTCTTAGCGATTGGTTTATTGGTTGATGACGCAATTGTCGTGGTGGAAAACGTAGAACGTGTCATGGTCGAAGAACATCTTGACCCTGTAGCGGCAACTGAAAAGTCCATGAAACAGATTTCTGGTGCCTTGGTCGGTATTACGAGCGTGTTAACCGCAGTATTCGTACCGATGGCATTCTTTGCGGGGACAACAGGTGTTATTTACCGTCAGTTCTCGATTACGCTTGTTACCGCAATGATTTTGTCACTGATCGTGGCATTAACCTTCACCCCTGCCCTGTGTGCAACCTTGTTAAAACAACATGATGCAAACAAGCCAGAAAGTAATAATATTTTTGCGCGATTCTTCCGTTGGTTTAACAGTAGCTTTGAAAAAGTTGCCGTGAAATACCAAGGCGGTGTCAACCGCATGACGCACCATAAAATATTCTCTGGTGTGGTTTATCTACTGGTGCTTGCAGGTTTATTCGGTCTGTATAAAGCCTTACCTTCTTCATTCTTACCAGATGAAGACCAAGGCGTCGTCATGACTTTAGTTCAGCTTCCACCAAGTGCGAGCCTTGAACGTACCGATAAAGTCATCACCACAATGACAGACTATTTCATGAATAAAGAAAAAGAACATGTAGAGTCTATCTTTACTGTTTCTGGTTTCTCATTCACAGGGGTTGGCCAAAATGCTGGTCTTGCATTTATCAAATTGAAGGACTGGAGTGAGCGTACGACACCTGAGTCGCAAATTGGTGCCATCATCCAACGTGGTATGGCATTGAATATGATTGTGAAAGACGCCTCTTACATCATGCCATTGCAATTACCTGCAATGCCAGAATTAGGTGTTTCTTCAGGTTTTGACATCCAGTTAAAAGATGCTAGTGGTCAAGGTCACGATAAACTGATTGCAGCACGTAATGCTGTGTTAGGCATGGCTGCACAAGACAAACGTCTTGCTGGTGTTCGTCCAAATGGTCAAGAAGATACTCCGCAATATCAAATCAACATTGATCAAGCGCAAGCAGGAGCAATGGGTGTAAGTATTGCCGATATTAATTCAACCATGAACATGGCGTGGGGCGGTTCTTATATCAATGACTTCGTTGACCGTGGTCGTGTGAAAAAAGTTTATGTTCAAGGCGACTCAAATACACGTATGATGCCGGAAGACCTAAACAAATGGTATGTACGTAACAACGTAGGTACGATGGTTCCTTTCTCTGCATTTGCATCGGGTGAATGGACTTATGGTTCACCTCGTCTAGAGCGCTATAACGGTATTGCTTCGGCTAACATCCAAGGTACTCCAGCACCAGGCGTTAGTTCGGGTGATGCAATGCTCGCGATGGAAGAAATCATTGGCAAGTTACCATCTATGGGCTTAGATGGTTTCGACTATGAATGGACGGGTTTATCTTTAGAAGAACGTGATTCGGGCAATCAAACAGCTCCGCTGCTTGTTCTTTCAATGCTTATCGTCTTCTTATGTCTTGCCGCATTGTATGAAAGTTGGTCTATCCCTGTTTCAGTATTGCTGGTTGTACCACTTGGTATTATTGGTGCATTTACTTTAACGTGGTTAGGTATGATCATCAAAGGCGATCCAAATCTGTCATTTAACATCTACTTCCAAGTCGCAATTGTTGCCGTGATTGGTCTTTCTGCGAAAAATGCAATCTTGATCGTAGAGTTTGCAAAAGAGTTGCAAGAACAAGGTGAAGACTTGTTTGATGCAACCCTTCATGCTGCAAAAATGCGTTTACGCCCAATTATCATGACCACCCTTGCTTTCGGTTTTGGTGTCCTTCCGCTTGCCCTTTCAACAGGTGCAGGTGCAGGTAGCCAACACTCGGTAGGCTTTGGTGTCCTTGGTGGTGTAATTAGTTCTACACTGTTGGGTATTTTCTTCATTCCAGTATTCTTTGTTTGGATTCGTAGTATTTTCAAATACAAACCTAAGAAACAAAACAATCAGGAGCAAACATCGTGATGCAAAAAGTATGGTCTATTTCAGGTCGTAGCATTGCGGTATCTGCACTTGCGCTTGCTTTGACTGCATGTCAAAGCATGCGTGGTCCAGAACCCGTCGCTCAAGCGGATATCCCAACAGGATATATTGGTTCAACGACAGGTCCATCTGTTGCAGAACAAGGCTATAAAGACTTTTTTGCTGATCAGCGTTTAGTCCAAGTCATCGAGTTAGCACTAGCCAATAACCGTGACCTCCGTACGGCGACTTTAAATATTCAACGTGCTCAGCAAGCGTATCAAATTAGCGAAAACAACCAACTGCCAACCATTGGTGCAAGTGGTAGTGTGCTTCGCCAAGATACACTCAGCAGCAACAAACCCATGACAACCTATAATGTTGGCCTTGGCGTAACTGCGTATGAGTTAGACTTTTGGGGTCGTGTTCGTAGCTTAAAAGACAATGCTTTAGACAGCTATTTGGCAACTCAAAGTGCACGTGATGCAACACAAATTTCGTTGATTGGTCAGGTTGCGCAAGCATGGCTGAGCTATTCGTTTGCTAATGCCAATTTAAAACTGGCAGACCAAACCTTAAAAGCGCAGCTTGAGTCTTACAATCTAAACAAAAAACGTTTTGATGTCGGTATCGACAGCGAAGTCCCTGTACGTCAATCGCAAATTTCGGTTGAAACTGCTCGTAATGACGTTGCGAACTACAAGACTCAACTTGCACAAGCACAGAACTTACTCAACCTGTTGGTGGGTCAGCCTGTTCCTGCAAACTTATTGTCTCCTCAACCTGTGAAACGCATTACTCAAAGTACGGCGTTGACAGCAGGCTTACCAAGCGACTTGTTAAATAACCGTCCTGATGTCCGCGCTGCGGAATACCAATTGTCTGCTGCGGGTGCCAACATTGGTGCGGCAAAAGCACAGTTGTACCCAACCATCAGCTTAACGGGTACAGCCGGTTATGCATCGACAGATTTAAGCGATTTGTTTAAATCAGGTGCCTTTGTATGGTCACTTGGCCCAAGCTTAGATATTCCAATCTTTGACTGGGGCACACGTCGTGCCAATGTGAAGATTTCAGAAACTGACCAAAAAATTGCGTTGTCAGATTATGAAAAAACCATTCAAACCGCTTTCCGCGAAGTGAATGATGCCTTGGCAGTACGTGAAAATATTGGTGACCGTCTAGCAGCGCAACGTCGTCTGGTAGATGCAACCAACACCACCTATAAGCTTTCAACGGCCCGCTTCCGTGCAGGTATCGATAACTACCTCACTGTACTTGATGCACAACGTACATCGTACTCGGCGGAACAAGGTTTGTTATTGCTTGAACAAGCAAACTTAAACAACCAAGTTGAAGTGTATAAAACCCTCGGTGGCGGTGTAAAAGCCAATACGTCTGATCAAGTGGTGAAACAGCCTTCATCTTCAGATGTGAAATACAACAAAACAGCAAACTAAGGTTTGCAACATCAAAAGCTCACTTCGGTGGGCTTTTTTATTGCTTTTTGCTGGGCTTTTTCCTATCTTCAAAGATAATCAAATCATTTAAATATTGAACGTTATGCTTTTAAGGTAAGCGTCCGCTGAACACACCTTATGAATTCGTCCTATAAGCCTTAATTTAGTCCTCACTTAAAAACAAGTGGGAACTTAAATTTATGACTACAAATAACCAGACATCCATCGCATCTCTTACGATAAAACGAAGAACATATAGTGCTGAATTTAAACAGCAGATCGTTCAGGCGTGTAAAGCATCGGAGGTTTCAATTGCTTCGGTCGCTTTGCAACATGGATTGAATACAAATCTTGTATCCAAATGGATTCGCTTAATTGATGCTAAGCCAGGGAATGATCGCTCACTACTACCGAATAAACCTGCATTTATTGCCTTATCTTGCTCCGCACCATTAGATCCTATCCCTACTGGCATGTTAACGGTTCAAATTACTTTACCCCACTCAAAAGCAGAAATTGGCTTGAAATGGCAAGTATCAGAAATATCTGCTTTAGCAGAATTACTCAAGGCACTTACAACATGATCCGTATCGATGAAATCTGGTTGTCTACTCAGCCCATGGACATGCGTGCAGGTATGGATACGGCCATGGCTCAGGTGGTGAGAGCCTTTGGCTACATCAAACCGCATTGTGCTTACCTGTTCTGTAATAAACGTGGCCATCGCATGAAAGTGCTGGTACATGATGGACTGGGGATCTGGCTGTGTGCTCGGCGGTTGGAACAGGGAAAATTTCACTGGGCTAAAGTTCACCAGGGTGAAAGCGTAGCCCTCAGCCCAGAACAGTTACAGGCACTGATCCAGGGTTTGCCTTGGCAGCGCATTGGACGACAGCAAGTGGTCACAATGCTCTAAACTAGCTTGGTCCAAGTTGCTATTCTCCAAACGTTCTATTTCATTCTTCTCATGACCTCAGGCATACTGCGGTCATGAATACGCTGCCTGACTTAAGCCAACTGACCCATGAACAACTGCTGGAATTTACCAGACAGTTGGCGCTGCAGCATCAGTCTCTAGCACAATCAAACCAGCAATTAGATGCCAAAGTTCAGCATCTTTCCATTCTCAATCAAAAATACGAGCATGAACTGGCGCTGTTTAAAAAGCACAAATTCGGCAGTAAAAACGAACATCTCACTGCAAAACAAATCCACCTATGGGATGAAGCGGTTGAAGAAGATATTGCTGCTGTTGATCTGGAATTAGAACGATTAAATGCAGATAAAACCGATGCAGCGACACAGAAAGCCAAAACCAATAAACCTAAACGTCGACTGCTACCCGATCATCTACACACCATCCGTATTGAGCATGAACCTGCATCAACCCAATGCAGTTGTGGCTGCCAGTTACGTCGTATCGGCGAAGATATCAGTGAAAAACTGCATTTCAGACCGGCACAGTTCTATAAGGAACAGCATGTGCGTGGCAAATGGGTCTGTGATCAGTGTGACACCCTGACTCAGCAAGCGATGCCCGCCTATGTGATTGATAAAGGCATTGCCAGTCCTGAACTGCTTAGCCATGTGTTGGTCTCGAAATACGCAGATCATTTACCGCTGTACCGTCAACGTCTGATCTATCAGCGGGCGGGAATCGAGCTTTCTAGATCAACTTTATCTGACTGGATAGGTCGCTGCGGTGTAGAACTGGAACCTCTGGCCAATGCTTTAAAAGAGGTGGTGCTGCAACAGCGGGTGATCCATGCTGATGAAACGCCGGTCACCATCATGCGGATGAGTGATGATGAGAAAAAACCGAAGAAAGGTTATGTCTGGGCCTATGCAACAACCCAATATAATCCAATTCAAGCCGTGATTTATGACTTTCAGGATAGTCGTTCAGGCCAGCATGCTGAAGCGTTCCTGAAAGACTGGCAGGGCCATCTGGTCTGTGATGATTACAGTGGTTATAAAGCACGCTTTAAATCAGGCCAAGTCATTGAGGTGGGCTGCATGGCGCATGCTCGTCGTAAATTCCATGAACTGCATGTGACCAAGAAAAGTCAGGTCGCTGAACAGGCCTTAGTGCTGATTCAGAAACTGTATGCCATAGAAGCAGAACTCAGGAGAAAGACCGATGGTACAGCAGAACAGCGCCGCGAATACCGACAACAGCATAGTCAACCGGTGATGCAACAACTGTATGAATGGCTCAACCAGCATCAACTGACGGTGCCATCGAGTTCTCCAACCGCCAAGGCCATCAATTACACTCTGAAGCGTTGGCCAGCTTTAAGCCGCTATCTGGATGATGGCAATCTACCGATTTGCAATAATTGGGTGGAAGTGCGACACGAAGTCGCTTAATGAAGTTGTTCCCCCCTGCGGGAACCACCCGTGTCACCGGGTGAATCTAGAAGGCTGAATAAAGAGCGCCTTCGACAATGTAACGAGGCACCGCAAGGTGCGGGGTATCAATCGTGAGAGGCGTACCCTTCTGGCAGCCATAGCCGGACAAGGGCTAGATAATCGGTATGGTGAACACATGTGAATCTGCGTAACGATCGTTAAGTTGAACGAGCGGAAATGGCTGATACGCTCGAACCAAAACGGTAATGGAGGTGGGAATTGCGTCTTTCGACTACGCATTCGTGACCCATACGCCTCCCGGTCGATAGCAGGCACCTAAGCCGATGTACTTCAGTAAGCGGAACGTGGAAATCCCGTATTACTCCCATTGGGAAAGCAGTTTGCAAAAACTGCCCATGGTGATGCGGGCGAAGGAACGAGGAAAAAGCGAATGCCAGTCTGTAATGGGTTGGATAGAGGTTGAAACATTACCCCACGCGAAAGCGGGCTGACGTCCTTATGGTCTCTCATCACAAGAGAGTGTGTAGAACCCTTTTAATGGAGGGAGAGCAAATGAATGCAGCAGTATCAGCGTGTGCACCTTCCAGCACATCGTGGGACAGCATCGATTGGATTGCTGTACAGCGTCATGTCAGAGGGCTGCAAGCGCGTATTGTGAAGGCGGTACAAGACGGCAGGCATAACAAGGCGAAAGCTTTGCAATGGCTGCTGACTCACTCGTTTAGTGGCAAAGCATTGGCCGTCAAACGAGTGTCTGAAAACAAAGGCAAAAACACGGCTGGGGTCGACAAGGTGACTTGGAATACACCCAAGGCCAAGACCGGTGCGATGATGTCGTTGAAGAGGCGAGGTTACACGCCCCTTCCGCTTCGGAGAGTCCTTATTCCGAAGAAAAATGGCAAGATGAGACCTCTCGGGATACCCACGATGAAATGCCGGGCCATGCAGGCGCTCCATCTGCTGGCTTTGGAACCCATCGCGGAGACCATCGCTGATCGGAACTCTTATGGGTTCAGACCGCAACGCTCAACCGCGGATGCTGCAGCACAGTGCTTTGGTGTGCTGTCAAGAAAAGTAAGTGCGGAGTGGGTGCTAGAGGGTGACATTCAAGGCTGTTTCGACAATATCAGCCATGACTGGATGATCGCCAACCTCCCAATGGACAAGGTGATTCTACGGAAATGGCTCAAAGCCGGTTACGTCTACCAAAGCAAGCTGTTTCCCAGTCTTTCCGGAACACCGCAAGGAGGTATTATCTCCCCGGTGCTGGCCAACATGACCTTGGACGGACTGGAAACGATGCTGGCGAAGAGGTTCTCTAACGCCAAATGGACAGGCAAAAAGCTGCAACTGGTACGGTATGCGGATGATTTCATCATCACGGGGTATTCTAAAGAGTGGCTCGAAAATGAAGTTCGTCCTGCCGTGGTTGAATTTCTGGCGCAGCGCGGTCTCGTGCTCTCTCAGGAAAAGACCAAAATCACGCACATAGGGAACGGGTTCGATTTTCTTGGCTGGAACGTACGTAAGTACAACGGCAAGCTACTGATCAAGCCGTCAAAGGCAAACATCAGCGCTCATCTTGACAAGCTGCGAGCATTAATCAATGCAAACAAAGCGACACGACAGGCCACTTTGATCGGTTTGCTCAACCCGATTCTAAGGGGTTGGGCCAACTATCATAGTCATGTCGTTGCCAAGAAGGTTTTCAACCAGGTAGACAACGCAGTGTGGGAAATGCTCTGGCGATGGGCTGTACGTCGCCACCCTCGCAAGACACTCCGATGGGTCAAAGATCGGTATTTCAAAGTACAAGGAGCGCGTCGATGGGTGTTCTCATGTGATGAACAGTCCGCCGATGGTCGGAAGCGACAATACACATTAGTGTCTGCCTCGGACACGCCAATTGTGCGACATATCAAGATCAAGGCTGCTGCTAACCCTCATGACCCCGCATGGGATGAGTACTTCGAATCCCGATGGGGTAAAAGAATGCTGGTCTCCGCAAAGGGGCGAGCCAAGCTGTATCGGGTGTGGCTAAAACAAGGTGGTCGCTGCTGCGCCTGTCTTAAACCAGTCACCAAAGATACACCATGGCACAGCCGTCATATTGTGAAGCTAAGTCATGGTGGAACGGATGCAGTTGCTAATCTTGAGATTTACCATCTGTATTGTCCGAGGAGTGTTCAGTTTGCCAATGTCAACGATGTATAACCGGGTGCCGAATGGCGCCTTAGCAGAGGCTTGAGCCGTGTGCTGGGAAACTCGCATGCACGGTTCTTAGGGGGTTGGACGTAGGTAACTGCGTCTGACTACCCGACAACCAGGTGCGGCCTTGGGCGTTGGGACGTAAGAACTGGTTATTTGCAGGTTCGCTGCGTAGTGGTCAGCGAGCGGCAAACATCATGACTTTAATCCAGTCAGCAAAGCTGAATGGGCTGGATCCGTATGCCTATTTAAGTGATGTGCTGAAAAGATTGCCGACCCATAAAGTGACCCAAATAGAAGAATTGCTACCACACCGCTGGAAATCCAACTCAAATTAAAAAATAGACATGGGGTTCAGCGGACGCTTACCTTTTAAGTAACCTTGAGTCTGTTCCTGGACATCGCATTTCCCAACAACTGGATGTAGTCTATGGCAGTACGGTTCGGAGTAAACATGTCGGGCGCGACTTTTTGGCAGGGTTAAAAAATATTGTCGGTGGTGAGCTCACTGCCTATACCGAGCTTTTAGAAGAATCCCGCCAAGAAGCCATGAATCGTATGATTGCAAAAGCACAAGACTTAGGGGCCAATGCCATTGTAGGTATTCGTTTTTCAACCTCAAATATTGCCCAAGGTGCATCTGAGTTATTTGTTTATGGCACTGCAGTCCGTGTCACACCGTTAGACAACCATCTCCCCGATCCATTTCCAACACAGGCCTAAGCAATGGAAAGTTTAGTTTTCCAACTGCTGATCTTTGCGGTGCTCTTTAGCGTCGGTTTTGGCTTTGGTCGCTACAATGAACGTAAACATTTGGCGCAGCTTGAACAGAATGAGAAGCGTCTTGCTTACATTACCGTGGGTAATTTACGCAAAGTAAGCTTCGAGCAGCCTGGGCACCTGATCAGTAGCAATGTTGTGATTTCTCATGATTATTTCAAATATGTGTTGGCGACCGTGCAAAACTTTTTTGGGGGTAGACTCACCAGCTATGAAAGTGTCATCGATCGTGCCCGTCGTGAAGCCATCGTCCGACTCAAACTTGAAGCGGAAAAGCACGGCGCAACGCATATTGCTTGTATGCGACTGGCGACCACAGAAATGGGCATGCAAGGCGGTATGGTTGAAGTCTTTGCTTATGGGACTGCCATTCAAAGTCCTCAAACAGTCACTATTGACCAATTATCCATTCACTAAACTCAAATAGCATGAGCGTTCAAAATAGCTCATGCTCGCTCACCTTCTATCGTACATTCGGTTGGTGATTACTCACTAGAGCATAATTCTCTACACTGAACATAATAAAAATGGACTTCACCTACACTACAAAGAGGTCACAGATAATGAAATCTTTAGCACTGAAAATAAGTATGGCTGTACTCAGCATGATTCCACTTGTAGCCAAAGCTGAATTAATTGTACTGGCATCGCCTCAAAGTAATGATGCGTACTATGCAAAAATGATTGATGATATTTTTGATTTTCACGTCGATTATGCAAAAAAAATTATTAAAAACGGAGACAATGTCGTTGTTCTGACAGACAAAGGCCTCTACCCCGACTATGTCAAAGCCTTGGGCACAAAGCATGTGGCAATCGCACCGATGCATGACATTTGGATGCGCGACTTCACCAGCGCCAATCCTGCTCAACCCGTCATGTTCCGCTACACGGCGGCAGGACAAGGTGGCGCTAAAAAAGGTCAGGCCATTTCAGATGAAGTGCAAGACGAATTTAAGTACTACAGCCAAAAGGCTGGCTTACAGTTTTCGCAAAGCAAACTATTGAATGATGGCGGAAACTGGGTTGAAGATGGTTATGGTAATGTCGTCCTCAGCACCAAATTCCTAGCGGATAACAAGCTCACCGAAAGCGAAGCCCGTAAGAAGCTCATGGCGCTGACGGGTGCAAAGCAGATTGCGTTCATTGAAGCCGATGAACAAGGGGGCTTGGAACATGCCGATGGCGTGGTCAGCTTTGTCGGCCAAAACACCTTGGTGATTAACTCTTACTCTGAAGATCCCGACTATGCCAAGCAACTTAAAGCCGATTTAAAGCGCGGCATTCCCAATGTTAAAATTCGTGAAATCATCACCCCTTATGATGGCAGCGAAATCTACGATGAAAAATTTGGTTCTGCATGTGGTTTATACACCAACATGCTGGTCACTCCTGAACGGATTTACTTCCCGCAATTTGGGATTAAAGAAGATGCTGTCGCGTTACAGCAAATTCGTAGCATAACCAAACGTACTGTTGTTCCAGTACAGTCTGCTAATGTCTGTCATATGAGCGGTGGTGTGCGTTGTATGTCTTGGCAAGTGCGTGGGAAAAATGCGGAATGTTCTTAAACTATTTAAATAAAATCAGTAAGTAGTACAGTGCTGTTCCCCTATCAAAACATGGGGGGTATAGGAACAACTTGATCCCAAAAGGCAGGTGAAAGTGACTTTCCTCCTGCCTTTTTCAATTTACTTCACTTTCATCTTACGAATCATTTTATACAATGTGGTAGGCGATAAACGAGACACCAGAACCCCCATTTTCTCCTTACGTCCACCGACTACGATGTATTCTTCACCTTTGAGCAATGCACTCACCACCGTTTGCGCAAAAATATCGGGTTCTAAACCATTTTCAATCGCTTCGTCTTGATGACCCTGTGGTTTACCTTCGCCATTTAAAGCATTAAACGAGACATTGGTTTTAACAAAGCCCGGGAAAATCACCGATACATCTACGCCCTCATTGGCCACTTCGGCACGCAGGCTATTTGCCCACATATGAATGGCAGCCTTGGCTGCTGAATAGCTGGCACGGTACTGCGTCCCCAACAACCCCGCAACACTCGAAACAAAAGCAATACGGCCAGATTTTTGCGCTAAAAAAGTCGGTAGAACGGTTTTGGTTAAAAACACTTGTGAGAAATAATCCACTTCCATAATCGCACGTTCAGTCTGCATGCTGGTGTCAGCAATCAAGGCACGCTGGCTTAAACCCGCATTATTAATCAACCAATCAATTCGACCTTTTTTCTGTAGCACTTGCTCATAGGCATGACGGACTTGAGCTGCGTCGGTAATGTCGGCACAAATGGAAATGTGTTGATCTGGATTGAGCAGTCCGACACGGACTTTTTCGAGTTCGTCAAAACGTCTTGCCGTGAGTATCACCTCAGCACCCTGTAAAGCACATTCTTTGGCTAGTGCTTCACCTAACCCTGAAGATGCCCCCGTGATCCATACCACTTTAGCGTCTAAACTGTTTAACTGTGCCATGTCCTTATTGCCTCATACCGAAGTTTTATTTGCAGATTGATCATTTAAAAAAGTCAGGAAATGATCAAAATATTGACTCATCATCTGCGCATCATAGATACGCCCTAACTTATCAAAACGTTTATAGCCCAACTGGGTCGTCAAGTTAATCACCCCATTTAGTGTTTTATCGACCACCAGATTAAATTTAAGCATTTTTTTGGGTTCGCGAACCAGACTGGTCACCCCTTGATCGACAATTTGCGTAAACACTTTCAAAGCTGGAGTAACATAGCTGTTATTGCCCTTTTCCATCTGTTCAGCACAACCCAAAAGTTCGGTAACTAAGGTTTTTTCGACTGGATAGCTTAAAAAATGTGTGCTCTCGGTGTCATACATCCTTTGCTCTAGATAATTCACCATTGGAATTAGACGGTCATTTGAAAAAAAAGACACGGACCACGGCATGTACTTACGCATAGTGTCCACAATGTGCTGAATAACTTTCTCAGACTCCCCATCGCCTGAGGTAGACAAGCGTGCAAGATCGCCAAAGACTTGATCAATCACTTCACATGAAATATCCGCTAAAACCTCACCCAAAGGTTTGGCAAGGCTTTGGCTTTCACCGGCATTAAGCTGTTGATGAATGTGTGCAAAACGTTGGTGAGTTTCAGGTTTTAATTTTAATGATATTTGATAAGTCATAGTGATCCCCCCTTTTTTTGATTTTTACTGCGAACAAAGCGCACTCTAGGTTTAGACACATCATAAAGTGCTCTGCATCATGTCGCAATTGCTAGATCAACGCATTTGCTTTACATGCCCCCATTTGCGATTTCTTTGCTACAATAGATGCAATTTTTTATCTACTTTTGAACTGTTTGAACTATGACTGATTCAGCGCAAAATATCGCTACAACTTACGATCCGACCGAGATCGAGAAAAAATGGTACCAAACTTGGGAAGAGCGTGGCTATTTCAAGCCCTCTGAAAAAGGTGAGTCATTTTGTATCATGATTCCGCCACCAAACGTCACCGGTAGCTTGCACATGGGTCATGGTTTTAACAATGCCATTATGGATGCCTTAACACGCTACAACCGTATGTCAGGTAAAAATACCTTATGGCAACCGGGTACAGACCATGCGGGTATTGCAACGCAAATGGTGGTTGAGCGTCAGTTGGGTGCTCAAGGTGTCAGCCGCCATGACCTTGGTCGTGAAAAATTCATCGAAAAAGTCTGGGAATGGAAAGAACAATCTGGTGGCAACATTACCCGTCAAATCCGTCGTTTAGGTTCCTCAGTAGATTGGTCACGTGAACGCTTCACCATGGATGATGGTTTATCTAATGCAGTAAAAGAAGTGTTCGTGAAACTGCATGAAGAAGGTTTAATTTACCGTGGTAAACGTCTGGTTAACTGGGATCCTAAACTGCAAACTGCGCTTTCTGACCTTGAAGTTGAGTCAGATAAAGAAGAAGCAGGTTCACTGTGGCACTTCAAATATTTCTTTGAAGATAAAAACCTCCGTACCCATGATGGTAAAGACCACATTGTTGTCGCAACCACTCGTCCTGAAACATTGCTCGGTGATACTGCGGTTGCTGTGGCACTGGATGATGAACGCTATACGCACCTTGTTGGTCAGAACATTATTCTGCCAATTACAGGTCGTGCTGTTCCAATCGTTAAAGATGAATATGTAGATAAAGAATTCGGTACAGGCTGTGTAAAAATCACGCCTGCGCATGACTTTAACGACTATGAAGTCGGTAAGCGTTGTGAACTACCTATCATCAATATCTTCAATAAAAATGCAGAAGTGTTGGCAGAGTTTGAATACATCGCGAAAGCGGGTGAGCAAATTTCTAAAACCATCCCTGCCCCTGCGGACTATATTGGTTTAGAGCGTTTTGAAGCACGTAAAAAACTGGTTGAACAAGCTGAAGCAGAAGGTTGGTTAGATCAAATTCAACCCTACACCTTGAAACCACCTCGCGGTGACCGTTCAGGTGTAATCGTTGAACCATTATTGACGGATCAATGGTATGTAAAAATTGCGCCATTGGCACAACCTGCCATTGAAGCGGTTCAAGATGGTCGTATCAAGTTCGTGCCTGAACAGTACAGCAACATGTACATGGCGTGGATGAACAACATCCAAGACTGGTGTATCTCTCGTCAATTGTGGTGGGGTCACCGTATTCCCGCTTGGTACGATGCTGAAGGCAACATCTATGTGGGTCGTGACGAAGCTGAAGTACGTGCCAAAAACAACATCCCTGCTGATGTTGCGCTTAGCCAAGACGAAGACGTACTTGATACATGGTTCTCTTCTGCGCTGTGGACATTCTCAACTTTAGGTTGGACTGGCGATGCCAAGAAAGATGCGGAAAACTATTTCCTCAATACCTTCCACCCAACGGATGTATTGGTGACTGGTTTTGACATCATCTTCTTCTGGGTTGCTCGTATGATTATGTTTACGATGCACTTCATGAAAAATGAAGATGGTACGCCACAAGTTCCGTTTAAAACGGTCTATGTACACGGTTTAGTCCGTGATGGCGAAGGTCAAAAAATGTCGAAGTCGAAGGGCAACGTACTTGACCCACTTGACTTGATTGACGGTGTAGACCTTGAGACTTTGGTACAAAAACGTACTACAGGTCTGATGAACCCGAAACAAGCGGCGAAGATTGAAAAATCAACCCGTAAAGAGTTCCCAGAAGGCATTCAAGCCTATGGTACGGATGCGGTTCGCTTCACTTTCTGTGCACTTGCGAACACAGGTCGTGACATTAAGTTCGATATGAAGCGTGTTGAAGGTTACCGTAACTTTGCCAACAAAATCTGGAACGCTACCCGTTTCGTGATGATGAACTGTGAAGAACAAGTGATTGGTACTGAAGTTCGTCAAGACCTGTGGGAATTACCTGAACAGTGGATCGTGAGCCGTCTGCAAAAAGCCGAAGCTGCGGTACAACAAGCCTTTGCAACTTATCGTTTAGACTTGGCTGCACAAGCGATTTACGAGTTCATTTGGAATGAATACTGTGACTGGTATGTCGAACTGACAAAACCTGTTCTGAACGATGAAAACGTATCGGTTGAGCGTAAAGCTGAAGTTCGTCGTGTACTTCTTGCGGTGATGGAAGCGTCTTTACGTCTTGCACACCCAATCATGCCGTATTTGACTGAAGAAATTTGGCAAACACTTGCACCGAAACTTGGTATTTCTGCTGAAACCGTTATGTTGGCGCAATACCCTGTTGCCAACCCTGAGCGTGTAAACGAACAGGCTGAAGCAGATATGCAATGGCTGCAAGGTTTGATTGGTGCAGTGCGTAATATTCGTGGTGAAATGGGTCTAGGTAATGCACGTTTATTACCTGTACTTTTACAGAACACGACTGAAGCAGAAAAAGCACAAATTTCTCGTATTGAACCCTTGTTTAAGGCATTGGCGAAAGTTGAGAGCATCACCTTCTTGGCGAATGGTGAACAACCACCATTGTCTTCTTCAAGCGTAGTCGGTCATGTGTCTGTATTCGTTCCAATGAAGGGTTTAATTGACCCGAAAGCAGAATTGGGTCGTCTACAAAAAGACTTAGACAAGGTGCAAAAACAGCATGACCAAATTGCAACTAAACTTTCTAACGAAGGTTTTGTGGCGAAAGCCCCTGCTGCTGTTGTTGAAGGTGAGAAAGTCAAACTTGCTGAGTTTGCTGATCAGTTAGCGAAGATTAAAGCGAATATGGAGCAAATTTCGGCGCTTTAATGTGTTGTTAGTTTGATCTAATTTGTGTATAAAGGGCTGATTATTCAGCCCTTTATTTTTAGAATCAAACTAATCTATATCCCCAAGAGTATCCAATTATCTTATCCAAAAAAAGACTATCATCATCAGATAAGTTATGTTTGCTGCCAAATTTATTTTTAAATTCTTGTAAAAATTCTTGGGTGACTCCCATAAAATATTCTGGTACTTCGTAATGAGATATATTTTTTAATAAATCATTTTCACCATATAGTTCGTCTAAAAGTTTTTTTGCATCTTTCAGCATTTCTTGTTGTTTGAAAAATGCTAAATTATTTTCATCAATGAAATCAGGATTCGTCTCTACCAATGTAGTACCGTGAGCTAAAATATTTCTTAAGCGGAATAATATTTTTATTTTCTTAAATAGTGCTTTATCAATTTCAGTATCGAAATGAAATTTTAGGTAACTAAAGTAATACTTGGCGAATTCAAACATGAGGTGCGACAGTTTGAAAAGTCTTATGATAATCAACAAGCTGAGCAAATTTCTCTAATGGTGTAAGCCAATCTAACGCTTTTCTAGGACGAGTATTCAGTGACATGGCAACTTGATTTAAATAATGCTGATCTGCCTGATTTAAATCAATCCCTTTAGGTAAATATTGCCTAATTAAACCATTCATATTTTCGCATGTGCCTTTTTGCCAGGGTGAATGTGGGTCACAGAAATATACATCTATGCCTAAATCTTCTTCAAGTATTTTATGTTCTGCCATCTCGCGTCCACGGTCATAGGTCAACGTTTTACGCAGTTCTGCAGGTAAATATTTCAGAGCTTCAGTTAAAGCCTTGCGCACTGATTCTGCCTTTGCATCAGGTAATGTTGCCAAGATACAGAGCCGTGTATTTCGTTCAATAAGTGTTGCTATCGAACTTTTATTGTCTTTACCTTTAATTAAATCAGCTTCCCAATGACCCGGTATTTTTCTTTCTTGAACTTCGGCTGGGCGCTCATGAATAGTTTTAATATCCTGTAATATAGAATCTTTTTTAGGTTCACCGTTAGCTTTTCGCTTTTTATTTTCATGACGCAGACAGGATAATAAGTCTTTTTTCAACTCACCCTTTGGTAATGCTCGTATCGTTGAATAAATCGTTGTATGGCTTACATTCATTGTTTGATCCAAATCAGGAAATGTCTTTAAACGCTTTGCTATTTGCTGAGGAGACCATAAACAACGGATCGCTTCAACAATAAATTTCCAGAGGATTGAATCGATTTTGAGTTTTCTGTGACCACGTCTACGTCTAGCGAAGGTGTTATCAGAAGCATATTGAGCTTGATAAACGTCATTGATGCTATTTCTTTTAAGCTCACGATAGATCGTACTAGGATGTCTTTTAATGAGTTCAGCAAATTTTCTGGCTGAAAAGCCTTCTTTTCTTGACTCAAGCATTAATGCAGTACGATCTTCAAAGTTAAGATGATGGTATGACAATTTTATATACTCCATAAACCCTTTAAATTAATTAGGTGGTTTATGTCGCACTTCAAGTTTTACTCTGCCCTTAAATACATTCTCAATCCCGCCATCATTTTCAACACGAATTAAAAAGTTATCTAAAATATTTTCATAAGGACTTTTAGTATCTTGACCTTTCTTAGAGTTCTCTTCTACATGTTTATTAATCACAGCTCTTAAATTCTGTGACAAAATAAATCTAAGAATGCCTTCAATTATTGCAGCATTTAAAGATAACAATGGGAAATTATATACATAATTATCAATTCTTCTAGAATCACGAAAGAATGTATCCACGCTCATTCCAAATGTTTTTGCTAACTCTTCTTTTGATTCCGTTGGTGCATTTTTTCTTTTATGAAGCAATGCTAATTCTTCGTAGCTTCTAAGTAAAACTTGATTAGTAGCTAAATTATAATAAGACATTTTTTCCCCTAATAAGACATTAACAATAGACTTCTTGCGTTAGTCAAATTTTAAGTAGCCGAAAGCTATATTTTATGAGGTTTTAGCCAATTCAAAAAATAGATAAAACTATACTTTCGCAAGAGGTCTAATCAATTAATTATATCAATAAATCTATTTTATATTATTAAACCTTAGTTATTAAATTAAATAGTTTTAATCTAGAACATATCTGCCACAAATCCTCCAAAACTCTATCCGTCAAGCCCCAACACATCAGAATTCCAGTACCGCACGGCAGTTAAGCCCAAAGCCTCTAAAAAAACTTGGTTCGTTCAACATCATATGCCATGAGATCATTAGTTCCATGCTGACTGCCATCCAACTCAATGATCAAGCCAATTTCATGACAGTAAAAATCCACAATATACGGTGCAATCACATACTGTCCGCAAGGAGGTGAGGGAAAATCAAAGTACCCCATGTTCCAACAACATCTCCACCCCACTCAGCTTTTTCATATACACATGCTCAGCTTTTACTTTTTTTGCTTATTTATCAGAGATATGCAAAGCCATCTACGCCACCAAAGCAATCAAGTCATTAAAGATGGAAAATACGCTAATCGATCAAAAGCGTAAAGTCTTTCCAACGGAGATGCTGTGCGTAACGTGATTTATCTAGCAATTGTGATGCAGCGTCTAAAAAGTGAAATACGCTTATCTTGCGCTGCTGTGCAGCTCATGGCGTTTAGCCATGAGCCGCGTTATTATTGAATTTGTTGACCGCCCCTAAGCAATCACCTTTAATTGATGAAAATCAATTACACAAAATTATTTACAGGCTCAACCCACTTTAAAAATTAAATGACCAGCCGAATGCTCTATTTTTAAGTAAGTTTTTTAAACAATCAAAATCCTTATAACTATTTAAACACTGTTCATCTTGCAATAGCTTTCTTCGAATTTCTGTCAAATCATATTGGTACTTCTTAGCCAAATCAGCAGGTTTAAAAGTCTGTTTATAAAAACCAGAGCTTTCCCAATCAAATGAGTAAATAATGTGATCTAACTCAATTTGCAATTGTTCAATTTGATCTTCTAGCAATAGATTATAAGATTTCAAATGTTCATTTGCGATTTTAACTGCTTGTTTTTGATCACCTTGTTCTGTATAAGCACGTAACTTTAACAGCGTAAGTAAATCTTTTTCTTCAAGTGCAGTATTTGCTTGCTGCAAAAGCTCAGTTTTCTCTATACGTTTTTGCTCATCTCTTTCGCGGTCAGGATGGATCACAGAGGCAATTTTTAAATAAATGCTTTTTAATGACTGCCCTGCCATTTTTTTTGCATCTTCAAGTTGCATTTGCTTCTTTAAAATTTTCTTTTTTTCTTTTTCTGCAAACTTTTGATATGCCTCACGTTCATGATCATTAAGTTGATTTTGAATGAAATCAGCTTCCTCTCGATCAAATTTTTCTTTTACTTTTTGCATAAACTCTTCAAGATTTTCGAGATCAAAATCAAAGTCAATCCAGTCCTCAGACACACCCAATTGATCTGCAAGAATTTCTTTCATCACTTGTTTTTGCATCATTTCATCAACATCATGCTCTGAATGAAAATCATCCTCTGTATCATCTACTTGTGATGTAGGCAAATGATCATGGTCTTCTAAAATTTTGTAAAATTGAGCAATGACGATGGTCAATTTATGTTGTTCTTCAGACAGATTGGGATTATTTAAAAGTTGACTCACTAAAATTGAGATTTTTTTATCTAAACGCTCTAAATGGGTTTTAGCAAATTTATGCGATTGTTTATATTGCCAAAGTACCTCTAGTTGACTAAATAAAACTTGGTGCCATTGGGCATATAATGGCAAGAGTTCAAAACTTGCATCCTCCTGTACTTTTTGTTGTGCTTGTTGCCACTCAACCAAAGAGAGTTGTAATTTCTCAATTTTTTGAATCTGACGATTAAACTTTTTTTGTTGTGGGGATAAATTTTCAGTTTCTTGATACAAACTTAAATCTAAAATGCTCATGACTTTATTTCAATACAAATGCGATTTGACTCAATATTTTAACAGAAAGCATGCCTACGACTATTTGTTTAAAAAGTAAAATCTTATCTCATAGAACCCCATGCTCCATCAAGATCTTCATCCCACTCACCTTTTTCATATGCTTTAAACGTTCCTTTTCCCACTTCAACTGCTGTTTTAACTCGGTAGCATCCTGATCTATGACCTTATACACATCACTCATTTTGAGCTGTTTGGTATTGATATGACTACTCAAGTGAAAAGACGCAAAGATCTCATCTAATTGACCTTGTAAACTCTGACTCTGCGCTTCCAAAGCCAACTGATAAAACTTCACTTGCTCCGAGCTTAAAGCTTTTGAGCTTAGGCCTTTATTGGTCTCTAGCTGTAACTGAAGCTTCAATAAATAAAATAAATCCTGCGCTGCATAAGCTTCATTGACCTTCTGCAAAAGTTCGGTCTTCTTCAACTTCTTCGCTTCATCAGGCTCACGGTCAGGATGAATCATCGCAGTAATTTTTAAATATACGGTTTTCAACGACTGCCCTGTCATTTTGGCGGCTTGCTCACGCTTTTCTTGTTGTTTTAACAGCTTGGCACGTTCTCGTTCTGCTTCATACTGGGCAGAATTATGTTCATAATTTTCCCAGTCCAGATCCACGTTTTGTTCTACCGTTTCAGCATCCTCATGAATTTGTATTGAGTTTGCTTTGGCTTTCTTCGCGCGTATATGCTCTGCATGCTGCATATAGAAAGTATCAATTTTCTCTACTTGCTCTTTCTGCGCTGAAGTTAGCATTTGTGATTTTTTTAGCATCTTGGCTAAAGCGGCTATTTTGGTGTCAATCTGCGCCAGATCAACTTTGCTAAAGCCATCGCTGGCTAAGTGATTCCACAAGCTATCCAACTGCGCAAATAAAACCGCATGTAACTCGCTATACACAGGTAAAAGCTTACTGCGCGTATAATTTTGAATGTCGGCTTGGCCATTTTGCCATGCTGCCAGTTCTTGTTTTTGCTGTTCAATACGCTCAATCAAACGATTTAATTTTTTCTGCTGCGGACTAAGCCCCGCCTCTGGCTGAGCCGTCGTTTTTAACGCTGAAGACATAACCCATCCAACCCAGTACAAAAGAAAAATTATAGCGCGATCTGAGCGTACAAGCAGTAATCTCTCTCTTTAAGCCAAGCTAAAAATCTGAGTGATTCAAATGTTAAATAAAAAAAGCCCATCATTCGATGAGCATTTTATTTAGCGAAATAGCTTTACCAATAGTTTTCGACCGCAATATTTCCTTCACCACGGCGGTTCATGGTCAGGCCACGTGCTTTTAATGCCTCTTTGGTGTCTTCGACCATTTGCGGGTTACCACACAGCATCACATGGCTGGTTTCAGGGTTCAGACTCAAACCGACTGCTTTTTCAAGCTCACCATTTTCAATCAGTACGGGTAAACGGTCATGCAGTGGTGCATGTGGATCACGGGTAATAATCGGCACAAATTTAAAGCCTGTATGCCCTTCACCAAAAGTCTCTGCAATTTCTTGAATACGTGTTGCATAGGCCAATTCAGAGGCTGTACGTACGCTATAAACCAGCGTAATGCTCTCGTACTTCGACCACGTCTCAAAGTCTTGCAACATCGAAATAAAAGGTGCCAGCCCTGTCCCTGTACCAAGTAGCCATAAGTCTTTTGGTAATGGCAACTGATAACGCGCCAAAGTCAAAAAACCGTACGGGATCTTTTCAAGGTAGATCTCATCATCGACTTTTAAGTGCTGTAAATTTGAGGTAAACGCACCTTCAGGCACCACAATCGAGAAAAACTCTAAAGTTTCATCAAAGGGAGAAGACACCACCGAATACGCTCGAACCACCAATTCATCACCCACTTTGATGCCAATACGGGCAAATTGTCCTGCGGTAAACTTAAAATGTGCAGGTCGCGTCATGGTGAAGCTAAAAAGTGTATTGGTCCAACGGTGTACGGATAAAACCTTTTCTAGGCTAAATTTTTCAATTGACATGATTTCAGCGTGGCATCAAAGACGTTGCTCATGTTAGCATGACCACATAATTTGTTAATATTTTTTAAATGTTAAGGCTATATTCATGCGCATGACTTTACGCCAGTTGGCGGTTTTTGTAGCAGTTGCTCAAGAAGGCACAGTAACCAAAGCCAGTGATGCGGTTCGACTCACCCAGAGTGCTGCGAGTATGGCTTTAGCAGATCTAGAAGACGGTTTGGGGGCACCACTGTTTGACCGTCTAGGTAAACGTCTTCAACTCAATGATTTGGGTCGTTTCCTACTGCCACAAGCTTTAGAAATTTTGGGTCGCTGTGATGCTTTCGAACAAGCCGCTAAAGGTGAGTTACAAAGCATTGATTTACGTTTGGGTGCAACCCTGACCATCAGTGACTACCTCATGCCTGACCTGATGGCTGACTTCTTAAAAATTCAGCCTCAAGCCCATTTACAGCTGCAAGTTGGTAACACCCGTCAAATGATTGAGGCGGTGAATCAGTTCCAACTGGATTTGGCCTTGATTGAAGGCTCTTGTCACTTGCCACAACTGCAATGTATTCACTGGCGGGACGATGAATTGGCCGTCTGCTGTGCACCAGACCATCCTTTGGCGCAGTTAAATCGCACATTAACGCCTGAAGACTTTAAATCGGTCGAGTGGATCTTGCGTGAAGAAGGTTCAGGTACACGTGAAGTGTTTGATAATGCTATTTTAAAAGACTTGCCTGATGCCAATATCCGTCTGACCTTGGGTCATAATGAAGCGATTTTAAAAATCGTGGCGGGTGGTTTAGGGATGTCCTGTATTTCAAAGCTGGCAACTGAACCTTTGCGCGAAAAAGGCCAATTGGTGGTACTTGATACGCCGTTCTGGTCTCTAACGCGTCCACTGTTCATGTTGGTGCATCGTCAGAAGTACCAAGGCCCAGGACTCAAAGCCTTTATGAAATTCTGCGAAAAATAAGTAAGCAAAAAGCACCCGAGGGTGCTTTTTTTATTTCCCAAATTGGCGCTCACAAGGTTCACCATCATTGTTCCCATCCATTTGGGTATTTGGACAGTTCCTTAAGAAGTATAGCGCTTCTTCATAAGAACGCATTTGAGAGCAATGGGTTCGCCCATCGCATTTAAACTGCCCTGTACTGACAGGTAAACGACCATTTTGTTTATCAATACTTTCAGTCACACGTTCAGAACGGGGTTGATTGGTCTGGTGTAGACCTGCATCTAAATTACGCTTCCCTTGCTCAGAAAGGATTTGATCGGGCAACTTTCCTAAAGCTTTACGCTGTTCTTCTACAATCTGTTGCTGCTCGAGCATCAACTGCTCAGCTTTACGCTGCTTTTCTGCACTATAACTTTGATATTTCCCATAGGTCAAAAAGCCCAATACCGCGACGATAATGATGCCAATCACGGTGATGATAGTACTTTTATGCCCTGCCACATGGTAACGTGGTGAGGCTTGGGTACGTGCTTTTTTCTTATTTGATGATGTCGTGGCTTTGCTTTCTGAGGACAGACCGAGCCGCTGGATATTGCCAGCCTTAAACTTGCCTTGGTCTTCTACAATCATAAACTGAAGCACTTCACCAATCTTGGGTTCAATGTTGTTCTGTGGCAAATCTTTGATATGAAAAAATACATCATCAATATCCCCTTCCACCTCAATGAAACCAAAACCACGTGGGGTACTAAAGCTTTTGATTTTCCCTTTCAGAAACATAATCTGCTCTATTCAACTGTATTTTTCGTATTGTAATCAATAAAAAAGAGGCTAAAAAGCCTCTTTGCTTCAAAATACAAAGATTAATCTTTGCACGATTGAACTCTGAATCAACGCTAACTTAGCGTCGAAAATTAGACAATAAATCTGTGGTGATCGATTTATTATGACTTGAGACTTTCGATTTCTTGGCTTTGGCAGAGTTGTCTTCAACACGCTCAATTTTAATCGCTTTATAGCGATCGCCATTTTCAACCACATTAAACTTCACGCGTTCATTACGTTTCGGCTCACCTGAGTCTGCAGGAAAATCCGAGATATGAAAAAATACGTCGCCTTCAGGTGAGGAAATAAAGCCAAAACCTTTGTCAGCGTTATATTGTTTAACTTTTCCTTGATATTGCTCGGCCTTCATAAACAGATCCTAATATGTACACGCTTTGTTGTAGTATATAAAAAAGAGGCTATAAAAGCCTCTTTTTGCTGGGGCTTAATCTTAATCTTTTTGAACTGAACCAAAGATTTTGTCGCCCGCATCGCCTAGACCCGGCACGATATAACCATTGGCATTTAAGCCTTGGTCAATTGAAGCCGTGAAAATAGTGACATCTGGATGCGCATCCAAAACACGTTTAATGCCTTCAGGCGCCGCAACCAACACCATCACACGAATGTCTTTACAGCCACTTGCTTTCAATACATCAATCGCAGCAACCAATGAAGAACCCGTTGCAAGCATTGGGTCGATGATCATCGCTAAACGGTTTTGTACATCTGGAACTAATTTTTTGTAATAAGTACGTGCTTCAAGCGTTTCTTCATCACGCTCTAAACCCAGTACAGACACTTTTGCACTTGGAATCAGGTTTAAGAAACCATCTAACATGCCAATACCCGCACGTAAAATTGGCACAACCGTGATTTTTTTACCCACAATGCGATCTACCGTTACTTTACCATTCCAACCATCAATTTCATGGTCGCAAACAGGTAAATCTTTGGTCGCTTCATAGGTCAACAGCATGGTCACTTCTTGAGCCAGCTCACGGAAGTTTTTAGTGCTGATATCTGCACGACGAAGAAGACCAAGCTTATGACGAATCAGTGGATGACGAATTTCATGGATAGCCACGGGAGAGCACCTAAAAGGTAAAATAAAATTCCTTACATTATAAAGCTTTTTATCGTGCGATAAAAACAAAAAAGCCCCCAATTGATGGAGGCTTTTTTGTTAAAACGAAACGTTTTTAAAAATTAGTGCTGTTGAGAAAGCATAAAGTGGATTGGAGATAGAATCTCTGACTGAAGTGCTAACTTGATAATTGGATCTGGATAGATACCAATCACAAGCACTGCTGCCGCAGCTAAAAGCACCATAATACCACCCACTTTTTGGCCCCAATGATCCACAGCATCTACACGAGGTGCATCTGGTGGTGTCATGTACATAACAACCATCACACGGAGGTAGTAGTACAGACCAATACCAGAACCAACGATGATCATCGCAGCAAGGAACCAGTGCTGAGTCGTTACCGCAGCCATGACTACAAGGAACTTACCAATGAAGCCCGCTGTCAATGGAATACCCGCAAGCGATAGCATCATCACGGTTAATACGGCAGTCAACACTGGACGACGCCAGAATAGACCGCGGTAGTCCGCTAAACTTTCTGCTTCGTCTACGTTGTTGTATGGGCTAGACATCAATGCAACAGCACCGAACGCACCAATCGTGGTTAACACATAAGTGATCACATAGACCGATACGTTACCAAGGCTTGCATACGTCATGCTGATTAAACCAATCAACAAGTAACCAAAGTGTGCAATTGAAGAGTATGCCAAGATACGTTTCAAGTTCACTTGTTTCACTGCAAGGAAGTTACCCACCAAGATCGATAACACCGCAATCACGGTTAAGATCGTCACGATTGAGTCAACAAGAATCGCACCTGATGTTAGGATGTAACGTACAAACAAACCAATCGTCGCTACTTTTGCAGCTGTAGCAAGGAATGTTGCGATCGGAGTTGGTGCACCTGCATAAACGTCTGGTGTCCATTTGTGGAATGGCGCTAAAGACAGTTTGAATGCCACAGCAAAAACAATCAGGCCTAAACCTAAAAGTACCATTGGCTGTTGGATATTTTGCATTAACGCTTGAACATTGTCATAGAACGACATTGAACCTGTGTACGCGTAAATATAAGCCATACCCATCAACAACATTGCCGAAGCTGTTGCTGAAAGCACCAAGTACTTCACACCCGCTTCTAAAGACTTAGAGCGTTGGTGTGTATATGCCAATAAGCCATATACAGGAATCGACATTAACTCAAGGCTAATGAAGAACGATGCATAGTGAGAGCTTGCCACCATTAACATTGCACCAGTCACTGATGACAACATTAAGATATACAACTCTTCACGGTTATCTTTATAGCTTTCGATATAGGCATGCGACAGAGTACAGCATGCCAAAGCAGCAATTAGAATAATTACTTGGTACAGCAAGGTGAACGCATCCACCATGAACATACCCATCACGTTCGCAGGTTTGAAAGCACCACCGAACATTGTGAATAGTACATATGCTGCCGCAAGGTTTAAGCCCACAACTGATGCTGTCGCAATTAAGTTATGGTTACGCTTAATTGCAGTAAGAATCATCACGACAATCGTTGTTAAAGCAACGATCATCACAGGAGCTAAAGGCATAAGCTCAGAAAATGACATTGTGAAGTTCATGACTTATTGCATCTCCACATTTTCGAGTTGAACAGTTGCTTGACTCGCAACGTCAACTACTTCTTGTACAGGAATGTAGCTGTTCGCTAACCACGCCATGCTTGAATTTGAAATATCAAGGAAGCTTTGTGGGTACAAACCAAGCCATAACAGACCGAAAGCACAGATTAACAAGATCACTACTTCACGCGCATTTAAGTCTTTCAATGGGTTCTTGTAATGCTGTTGTTGTTCTTCATTTGGCGTACCAAACAATGCTTTGTGGATCAGAATCAAGCCATAAAGACCTGCAAATACTAAGCTTACAGCTGCAAGAATAGTAAACACTGGGAATTTTGCATAAGAACCCATCAAGATCAGGAACTCACCAATGAAGTTACCTAGACCTGGAATACCTACAAGCGCCGCCACGAAGAACATGAGGAAGAATGCAAGATATGGGAACTGACCACGCATACCACCCATCAAACGCATATCACGTGTATGAACACGCTCGTACACTTGACCACACATAATGAACAATGCAGCAGATGATAGGCCATGTGCCAACATCATGATCATCAAACCTTGGAAGGTTAAGATGTTACCTGCGTAAATCGCAAGTAAAACAAAGCCCATGTGTGAAATCGACGTATACGCAAGTAAACGTTTCATATCGGTTTGCTGGAAAGCACACCAAGCACCGTAGAAGATACCGATTAAACCGAAAATGATCGCGATGTCTGCAAACTGTGCAGAAGCCGCTGGGAAGAATGGAATCACAAAACGCAGTAAACCATATGCAGCGGTCTTAATTAAGATACCTGCAAGGTCAACCGAACCTGCTGTAGGTGCTTGCGCATGCGCATCTGGTAGCCAGCCATGTAATGGGAAAACTGGAAGTTTTACCGCAAAACCGACGAATAAACACAGCATGAATGCAAAAGCAACAGCGGGTAATTCTTTGTCTAAAGTATTGGCTACAGCTAGTAAATAGTTGTAATCGAAACCGATCATACCTGTCATCATGTAACCGTAAACCACGAGGCCTAGGATACCGATCAACATAATAAGACCAGCAACTTGCGTATAGATAAAGAATTTGGTTGCAGCGTAAACACGTGATTTACCTTCCGCCCCTTTATGACCCCAAAGCGCAATCAAGAAGTAGATAGGTACAAGCATCATCTCCCAGAAGAAGAAGAACAAGAACATGTCAATCGCTAAGAATACACCGATCACACCACCCAAAGACCATAAAAGGTTTAAGTGGAAGAAACCAACATTCTTTTGAATTTCACCCCAAGAACAGCCGACAGCCAACACACCTAAAAGTGCCGTTAAGCCCACCATTAATAGAGATAGGCCATCCACCGCTAAATGGATGTTAATGCCTAAAGTTTGAATCCATGGCAACATGAATTCAGCAGACCACGATGGCACTTTCGCGCCAAGTTCGTAGTTAAATGTACCTGTTTGCCACAGCGCAAATGTTAAGCCCAAAGTAATGAGCATACCCACTAACGCGATATAACGCGGCAGTTTGTCGTCGAGTTTGTCGACTAACCAACAAATAAAACCTGCAATGAACGGAACTAAGATCAGCGCGGGTAGAATCCAGTTGTTTGTGATTTCCATCTTATTTCCCCACGATCTGAGTGACGATCAAGACCATTAGTAATACAAAGATACCTAATGCCATGCTTGATGCGTAATCACGCAATGAACCCGTTTGACGTGAACTTGTGAAGCTATGACCGCCTTTTACAAGTGCAGGCAAGACTAACCACAAACGATCAATTGGATCACGACCTAAAATCTTCGCAATAAGCAAATATGGTTTCACAAAAACGATGTCATAAAGCGCATCGAAGCCCAGTGCATTACGGCAAATGTTTGCAAGACCTGCACCCAATGACGTTTTAGCAAAGCCTTTCACTGCGCTATAAGCAAACGCAAACAAGACCACACCAATCACTAAACCAACCAATGCAATACCCACAGCGGTATATTCTGCGCTGTGCATACCATGTTCTAAAGCTTCAGGAATCACAAATGCTGGAATTTTTGCTGCATTTAAAATGCTTTCCACTGGTGCTTTAAGTGCCGCACCGACGAAAGTTGAAAGTACAGCAAGAATCGCCAAAGGACCCCAGAAGGTAATGCCTTTGATCGCATGATACGGTGTATTTTCTTTACCAAAGAACACAACCCAAATGAGACGGAATGTGTAAATCGACGTTAAGAAAGCACCTGCTACACCCACCCAGTACAATGAGTTATACACTGCGATTGATTCGCCTTGCACCCAAACTGCACCCAAGATTGCATCTTTCGAGAAGAAGCCCACGGTAATGAATGGAATCGCGGCCAATGCACCGCCACCAATGGCGAAACAAGCAAATAGGAATTTGTTCTTGTAGAACAAACCGCCCATCTTGAAGATGTTTTGTTCGTGGTGGTAAGCCAAAATCACTGCACCCGAAGACAAGAACAATAATGCCTTGAAGAATGCGTGAGTCAGCATGTGGAATAAGCCTGCTTGATAAGCTTCAGCACCCACAGCCATAAACATATAACCCAGCTGACTCATCGTTGAGTAAGCCAAAATACGTTTGATGTCGGTTTGAACCAATGCAGCAAAACCAGCCACTAACAACGTTACCGCACCTGTGATTGAGATAAACATCATCACTTCAGGCGCCATTTCAAACACGGTGTACATACGGCAGCACAGGTAAACACCTGCAGTTACCATCGTTGCAGCGTGGATCAATGCAGATACAGGTGTAGGACCTGCCATCGCATCGGCCAACCATGTTTGTAATGGGATCTGTGCAGATTTACCTGCAGCACCCAAGAACAACATCAGTGCTGTCCAAATAGTTAAAGATGAACTTTGTGTCATCACTGTTGGTGCAGCTGCAACCACTTCTGCAATGTTTAAAGTACCGAACTGTTGGTAAATTAAGAACAAAGCGATCAGTAAGAAAACGTCACCGACACGTGTTACGGTGAATGCTTTAATTGCTGCAAAACCATTTGCAGGGTTTTGGTAGTAGTAACCAATCAGCAAGTAAGAGCATAGACCTACGCCTTCCCAACCTAAGAACAATAACGCTAAGTTATCGCCCAATACGAGCAGCAACATGCTGGCAACGAACAGGTTGAAATAAGAGAAGAAACGCGCGAAGTCTTCTTCACCACGCATGTACCATGATGCAAAGATGTGAATAAGGAAACCCACACCTGTCACCATACCCATCATGAGCAGTGATAAACCGTCAAGATGTAAGCTAATGCCTGGGCTTAGGTTACCTACATTGAACCATGTCCAAAGATGTTGAACATAAGTCACTTTGCCATTATTAACAAAGTCTAGACCAGCGATCAAAGCAACCAATGCAGAAAGGCCAACTGCCCCCACACCAATAATGGCAGCGACATTTTCAGGAAGCTTGTTACGACCTGCCGCTAAAAGGACAAAACCAATGAGCGGGAATAATACTGTTAAATATAAAAAACTCATCCGCGCATCTCACTAGCAGCATCCACATCCAAATGATGGAAGCGATGGTAGAACTGAAGGACGATCGCAAGACCAATACAAGCCTCTGCCGCAGCAAGCGTTAAGATCAGAATAAACATGATTTGTCCGTCTGGTTGTACCCATGCACTACCAGCCAAAACAAACGCAAGCGCAGCTGCGTTCATCATGATTTCAAGGCTCATTAACATAAATAATAGATTGCGTCGCACCATCACACCGTAAAAACCCAGTGCAAAAAGAATGGTTGCAACAATCAAACCATGTTCTAAAGGGATGTTGCCCATTATTGTTTGTCCTCTTCTGCACCTGGTTCACGTTTGCCAAGATGGAATGCTGCAACCAACGCAGCAAGCAATAACATGGCAGCAACTTCAACCAATAATAAATAGTGAGTAAAGAGTGCTTGGCCAACGACTTTTGGACCCACAACTTCGGTACCCATAACAGGGCCAGCCGCTGTGTAGTCAGAGCCGAGCATCCACACCAACACCAAGCCCATTAAGAAGCTCATGAGTGCTGGATATGCCCAAGCAGACGATGTTAACCATTTACGCTCTTGTTCAACGGTGTGTTGACCAAGGTTTAACATCATCACTACGAATACGAATAACACCATGATCGCGCCTGCATAGACGATGATCTCAAGCGCGCCAGCAAATGGCGCACCCACGATCATAAACATGCCTGCAACTGCAAGAAGTGACACGATCAAGCTTAATAAAGCGTGTACAGGATTCGCGTTGGTCACAACACGAATCGTAGAAACGATGGCCACAAGTGCCATCAAATAAAATGGCCACATCATGGTAATAAGCTCCGTACATCAACTGGTGCGCTTTCACGCTGCGCTTGACCTTTGTCTTTTCCAGTTACAGCCATACCTGTTACACGGTAGAAGTTGTAGTCTGGGTATTTACCAGGACCTGAAATGAGTAAGTTTTCTTTCTCATACACCAAGTCTTGACGAACGTATTCACCCAACTCGAAATCTGGAGTCATTTGAATTGCAGTCGTCGGACATGCTTCTTCACACATACCGCAGAAAATACAGCGTGAGAAGTTGATACGGAAAAACTCCGGATACCAACGACCATCTTCTTTTTCTGCTTTTTGTAGTGAAATACAGCCAACAGGACATGCAACTGCACATAAGTTACACGCAACACAACGTTCTTCACCATCTGGGTCACGTGTTAACACGATACGACCACGGAAACGTGGTGGAACAATTTGTTCGGCTGGCACTTCTGGGTAAAGAATGGTGTCACGTTTACGTGTCACGTGTGAGAAAACCATCCACAGTGAACGTACGATTGACCCGAACCCAGCTAGAATTTTATACATTTTATTCTCCCTGCCCTTACCACAGAATCACTGCGCCAGTAACTAATAAGTTAACTAACGCTAATGGTAAGCAAATCTTCCAACCAAAGTTCATCACTTGGTCATAACGCGGACGCATAAGTGAACCACGAGCCAAGACAAACATCATCACAAAGAATGCTGTTTTGATAATGAACCAGAATACGGGTGGAATGAACGGAATATCGATGTTAAATGGCGCTAACCAACCACCGAAGAATAGCGTTACGATCAATGCAGAGATCAGAACTACGTTGACGTATTCCGCAACGAAGAACATCCCCCATTTCATACCGCCGTACTCGACGTGGTAACCTTCCGCCAATTCTTGTTCTGCTTCTGGTTGGTCAAATGGGTGACGGTGAGTTACCGCAACACCTGCAACCACGAAGATTAAGAAACCTAAGAACTGTGGAATGACAAACCATACATCTTTTTGTGCTTCTACAATTTCACGCATGTTGAATGAGCCTGCAATTGCAACCACACCCATCAATGAAATACCCAAGAACACTTCATACGAAATGGTTTGAGCTGCAGAACGTAGACCGCCAAGCAATGCATATTTGTTGTTTGAGGACCAACCACCAAACAATACAGCATAGACTGCAATACCTGCCATTGCCATAAAGAACAATAGACCGATGCTCATGTCTGCAACACCTAAGTATGGTGATACAGGAATAACCATGAACGACATCACCGCTGTTGCCATGGCAACAGCAGGAGCTAAACGGAAAGTCAATTTGTCAGCAAACTTTGGTGTCCAGTCTTCTTTGAACATGATTTTCAGCATGTCGGCAACGATCTGGAACATCCCCCCAGGACCTACACGGTTCGGACCATAACGGTCTTGCCATAAGCCCAGTAAACGACGCTCAATAAAAGACATCAACGCAGCGATGAGTACTACAACGAGTAAAATCACAATCGCTTGAATGACTGAGTAGGCAATTGGCCAGTTCTCAGCCCAAAGCGGCGTTTGACGGATTAATTCTTGTTGCATGAATTACGCTCCTACCGCGACTGATACAGGCTCAGCAAGTGAAACCGTAGGTGCAAGACCAACTGGATAACCAATATAACCTGTAGGTAAATAATCAATCACTTGAACTGGAAGTACGATCGAAGTCTCGCCTGCTTTCACAGTGATTTTTTGACCATCTTGAACATTCAAACGAGTTGCATCTTGCTCACCCACTGCAAATACCGCTTCAGGAATACGCGATTCCATTGCAGGTGTTTTCACAGTAAATTCACCAGAAGCAAAAATGTGATGCATTGGCACTAAACGGAAGCTTTCAGGGTTTGCAACCACAACCGCTGGAGCAACGAAAGTACGTGCTGGACGCTTCGCTAAACGATCGAATAAACGCACACCCGAATCACCACCTTTTAAGTGACCACCCACGTTATCTTGGAATTTGTTCCAAGCTTGTGGTGAGTTCCAACCTGCTGACCATGCAAATGGTACAAGTGGAGACGGCGTCTGGTTCCCAACATAACCTTCCATAGAGAATGTTAATGCAGAGTCGATATCTGTCGGTTGTTTCGGTTCATGCACGTTCAATGGTGCACGCATAGAGGTACGACCAGAGTAACGACGCGGTTCACGCGCAACTTTCAAACCATGGACACGGAAGCCCGCATCTGGAGCTACATCTTGAATCGCAGCAAGTGCAGGTACATTTTTCGCAACTGACTCAATCACGTCATCAAGTAAGGTCCAAGAAATCGCTTTGCCCTTCACGCCGGTTTCAATGGCATGTAACCAGCGCCAAGATTCTTTGATCGCCAGTTCAGGTTTGTAGTAGCTCGGGTCATACACTTGGTAGAAACGTTGTGCACGGCCTTCTTGAGAGACAACCGTACCATCGCCTTCAGCAAATGACGCAGCAGAAAGTACGATATCCGCTTTCTTCACAGTTTCAGTTTCAGAGTGATCTAACACAATCACGTCTTTACCAGAAAGTGCTGCTTCAACTTGTACCGCTGGCAAACGACGGAATAGATCATTTTCAACGATCACAACCGTGTCATAGTCTTGCGCAAACGCTTGTTCTAAACTTTGACCACCGAAGATTGCTAAGCCCATAGAGTTCACTTCAGGAACCGTCAAGCTTAAGCCAGCATTTCCACCAAGGTTTTGCGCAACTTGTGCAGCAGCTTCCATGATGGATGCGTCTTGTAAACTTGTACCTGAAATGATCAGCGGTTTCTTCGCCGCTTTCAATGTATCTGCAATGTTCTGAGCAAATGCTTTCGCATCATCTGCCAGACCAAGAATTGCATCACCCTTCACAGCAGTAGCAACGGCAAAACCTAAACGAGCGATGTCGTTTGGAGAAGCAACCACTTCACCAGCAGCAACATCAGCTAAGCGTGTTTGCGTTGCAGCGAGGATGAAAATCGGTGATTTCGCATCTTGAGCAATACGTTGTAGCGGTTCTGCTAACCAGTCTTGGGTACGACGTTCCGCAGCCATTTCTTTGGCTTTGTTTTTCGCCGCTTGACGAACAGACAACGCCATACGTGGTGCAGTTTGCGTTAAGTCTTCACCCAAAATAAGCACAGCATCATAGCTTTCGATTTCACGCATACCTGGGTTATATACACCCTCTGTTTGCATAATCGATGCAGCCAATTCAACCAAGTTTTGCTCTTTTTGAGACATACCCGTTGAATAGTTCTCTTGGCCGACTAACTCGCGAAGCGCGAAGTTCGACTCAAGTGATGCACGTGGAGAACCAATACCCAAAACTTTTTTGCCTTGGATATTTGCAATCACCGTATCTAATGCCTGATCTACAGAAACTGTAGTGACTTCAGCACCATCACGGAACTGCGGTTGACGTGGGCGATCTGCACGGTTCACATAGCCCGTACCAAAACGACCTTTATCACACAAGAAGTATTGGTTTACTTCGCCGTTGAAACGGTTTTCGACACGACGAAGTTCGCCATAACGCTCACCCGGAGAAATATTACAACCCGAAGAACAGCCTTGGCATACGCTTGGCGCATACTGCATGTCCCACTTACGGTTATAACGCTCTGAGTGAGTTTTGTCGGTGAATACACCTGTAGGACATACTTCAGTCAAGTTACCTGAAAATTCAGACTCTAAAGTGCCTGACTCAGGACGACCAAAGTAAACGCGTGACGCGCTTGCATACACACCAAAGTCTGTACCACCCGCATAGTCGTTGTAGTAACGAACACAACGGTAACATGCAATACAACGGTTCATTTCATGTGAAATGAATGAGCCCAGCTCTTGGTTGTAGTGCGTACGTTTAGTAAAACGGTAACGACGACGGTCGTGTTGAGTCATCACGGTCATATCTTGTAAATGACAGTGACCACCTTCTTCACAGACTGGGCAGTCGTGTGGGTGGTTCGTCATCAAGAACTCAACAATTGACGCACGGAAGTCTTTCGCTTCTTTGTCTTCAATCGAGATGTAGGTATTGTCAGATGCAGGCGTCATACATGACATGACTAAACGGCCACGCGTATCTTCAGGATTCGCGTATTGAGTCACGGCACATTGACGGCAAGAACCGACAGAACCTAAGGATGGATGCCAACAAAAGTACGGGATATCAATACCCAAAGACAAACATGCTTGCAGCAAGTTCTCTGAGCCATTGACTTCGTACGATTTGCCATCGACATGAATTGTAGCCATAGTCGAATTCCTTAAGCTTGTTCTACGTTGCTAGTTTGCGCAGCAGCATTCACTACTTTTGCTTCAAACTCGCCACGGAAATATTTGAGTGCACCCATCAACGGTTCCATTGCACCTGGAGCATGCGCACAGAAAGTCTTACCAATCCAAAGCTTACGAGTAAGTTCTTGTAAGTGATCGATATCTTCTTTCTTACCTGTACCATCTTCCAATGCTTTCAGTGCTTTAACTGCCCACGGTAAACCATCACGACAAGGCGTACAGAAACCACATGACTCACGTGCAAAGAATTCTTCTAAGTTACGAGTCGCTGAAACCATACATTGCGTTTCATCAACCACCATCAGCAAACACGTACCTAAACGTGAACCTGCTTTCATGATGCTCTCAGCATCCATCGGTAGATCAATGTGTTCAGCAGCCAAGAAGTCTGTAGACGCACCACCCGGTAACCATGCTTTAAGCTTCAAGCCATCACGCATACCGCCTGCATAGTCTTCAATGACTTCGCGTGCAGTTGTACCAAATGGAAGCTCCCAAAGACCAGGGAATTTCACCTTGCCAGATGCACCATAAATTTTTGTGCCTGGATCTTTCGACTTACCCGCAGATAAGCCGATATACCATTCAGGACCACGCAACATGATTGCCGGTAAGTTATTGTAGGTCTCTACGTTGTTAACAATGGTAGGACGACCCCAAGCACCTGCAACTTGTGGGAATGGTGGTTTCGTACGTGGGTTTGCACGGCGACCTTCAAGCGAGTTGATCAATGCAGTTTCTTCACCACAGATATAACGACCCGCACCGGTGTGTACATGCAACTCGAAGTTCCAGCCAGTTCCAAGGATGTTCTCACCCAAGTAACCTTTGGCACGAACTTGCTCAAGCGCTTCATTTAAGTACGCAGCTGCTTCAATGTACTCACCACGAATGAAGATATAACCATGGGTTGCTTCTAGCGTATACGCTGCAATCAACATCCCTTCGATCAATTGGTGAGGAAGTTTTTCCATCAACAAACGGTCTTTAAAGGTCCCTGGTTCCATCTCATCGGCATTACAAATCAGGTAACGTGGCCCTGAATTGTCATTTGGCGCCATCAAAGACCATTTGATCCCTGCTGGGAAGCCTGCACCACCACGGCCTTTTACGGTCGCAGCTTTAATCACTTCAAGCACATCTTTCGGCGGCATGGTGATTGCTTTTTTCAGACCCGCGTAACCTTCGAGCGCTTCGTAATCATCGGCATTACGAACGTGCTCTTGTTTACTCAAACGCCAAGTTAATGGATGCGTTTCTGGGTTACCTTCGCCATAAATTGGTTTTGGTTCGGTATTCATACATACTTCTCCAATAACTGTTTCACTGAAGAAACTTCAACCAAACCGTGAGTGTCTTCATTCACCATTAAGGTTGGGCCTTTGTCACAGTTACCTAAGCAGCAAATCGGCAGCAAAGTAAAACGACCATCAGCAGTCGTTTGACCAAACTGAATGCCTAACTCGCGCTGAAAAGCTTCTGCTAAAGTTTCCGCACCCATCAAGAAGCACGCGATCGAGTCACAAAGTAAAATGACGTTACGACCCACGGGTTGACGGTAAATACGGTTATAGAAAGTTGCAACACCTTCCAAATCAGCAACACTGATTGTCAATAACTGAGCAATGGCGTTTAGCTGCGCGTCATCTACCCAACCATTACGGCGTTGTACACACTTCAAAGCATCCAAAGATGCTGCGCGTGGGTACGGGTAGTGACCAATGTGATGTTCAATTTCGTGGATTTCGTCCGTAGTCAAAATCCCTTCAACATTCACGCGTGGCTTTTTATCAGTCAAAATCATCATAATGCGTTTACCCCTTAGCGATCCACGTCAGCCATAACGACGTCAATAGTCGCTAAATAAATGATCAAGTCAGACATTAAGCTGCCGTTAATCACAGAAGGCATTTGCTGTAAATGCGTGAAGGTCGGTGTACGAATACGGGTACGATAACTCATGGTTGACTTGTCTGAAGTCAAGTAGTAGTTCGACGCACCTTTTACCACTTCCGCCATCACAGATGCTTCACCTGCAGGCATGACTGGACCCCAAGATACGCTTAAGAAGTGCGTAATCAAGGTTTCAATGTCTTGTAAAGTCTTGTCTTTTGGTGGTGGAACAGCCAATGGATGATCTGCTTTGTACGCACCTGAAGGCATGTTGTCTAAACATTGCTTCACGATTTTGAGTGATTCTTCAATTTCACGGAAGTGAACCATCACACGTGCATAAGCATCTCCTTCGTACTCAAGTGGCACATCGAAGTCGTAGTTTTCATAGCCACTGTACGGGCGATATTTACGAACGTCGAAATCAATACCTGTTGCACGCAGACCTGTACCAGTCACGCCCCAAGCCAATGCAGATTTTGCATCATATTGAGCTACGTTACGGGTACGACCAATAAATACTGAGTTGCGTAATGCAGCGGTGTAGTATTCATTCATACGCTTCGGCATCCAATCTAGGATTTCACGAATCAGATGCTGCCAGTTGTTTGGCAAGTCATGCGCTGTACCACCGATACGGAACCATGCTGGGTGCATACGGTAACCAGTGATTGCTTCAATCGCGTCATAGATTTTTTGACGATCCGCAAACATGTAGAAGACTGGTGTCATACCGCCGGCATCTTGAATCGCAGTACCGATATACAATAAGTGGTTATTGATACGGAACAATTCAGACATCATGACACGGATACATTGCGCGCGGTCAGGTACAGTAATACCCGCCATTTGCTCCACACCCATCACATAAGGCATGTTTTGCGCACAACCACCTAAGTAGTCGACACGGTCGGTATAAGGAATGAATGAATGCCAAGTTTGACGTTCAGCCATCTTTTCCACACCACGGTGGTGATAGCCGATATCAGGCACACAGTCTTTCACTTCTTCACCATCTAACTGCAAGATTACACGGAAAGCACCGTGCGCAGATGGGTGGTTCGGACCTAAGTTCAAGAACATGAAGTCTTCGTCGTCATTACCGCGCTTCATACCCCAATCTTCAGGTACGAAACGAAGGTGTTCCTGTTCGTAATCCTGCTTTGCTTGGTTCTGCATATACGGCGTATATTCAGTGGCACGTGCAGAGTATTCTTTACGAAGTGGGTGACCTTCCCAATAGGTTGGCAACAAAATACGACGGAGCATTGGATGCCCTTCGAAATTGATCCCGAACATATCGTAAGCTTCACGTTCGTACCAGTTGGCATTTGGCCAAATGTTGGTTGCAGTTGGAAGATTTACATCATTTTCATTCAATGCAACTTTGATACGAATATCACTATTACGCTCAAGCGATAATAAGTGATAGAACACAGTAAAGTCAGACGCAGGCAAACCGTCGCGGTGTGTACGTAAACGTTCATCTACCGCAGACAAGTCAAACAACATCACGTATGGACGTGACACTGTACGCAAGAACATTAAAACTTCTTGTACGCGCGCGCGCTCAACCCAGACTGTTGGAAAGTCTTCAAAAGTCGTTTGCACATAGAAGTTCTCGCCAAATTTGGTTTTGAGCTCTTCTACAATTGCAAATGCTGGGCGTGAATCAACTTGCGCTGACTCTGGCATAGCGTTTTCAGTTTCAGCCATTGGCTTGGCTTCCTATTTAATACAAATTCATTCAACCTAAACGACAACTACACCCAGACCGGGTGCATCAAAACAACTGTCGTTTAAATTATTTAATTTCATCCATAGAGCGTAAGTTTTTCACTGCAATACGTTCAGCATTCTTACGGTCACGTTCTGGCATCATCTTTGGCTTATACACTGGCTTAAGATCATCACCAATCACGGCAGAAAGTGGACGGCGCTCTAATTGAATTTGGTCTTGTAACAACATTAATGCTTGGATTAATGCTTCTGGACGGGGTGGGCAACCTGGAATATAAACATCGACTGGGATGATTTTATCCACACCTTGTACTACTGAATAAATATCGTACATACCGCCAGAGTTTGCACATGCGCCCATTGAAATAACCCACTTCGGTTCCAACATTTGTTCATATAAACGTTGAATAACTGGAGCCATTTTGACGAAACATGTACCTGCAACAATCATCAAGTCAGCCTGACGAGGTGAAGCACGGATTACTTCGGCACCGAAACGCGACAAGTCATGCACGCCAGTTAAAGTCGTTGCATACTCTACGTAGCAGCAAGATGTACCAAAGTTAAACGGCCAAACTGAGTTCTTACGACCCCAGTTCACTGCTGTATGTGCCACGTCCTCTAAACGAGTCATGAACACATTTTTATTCACTTCTTCTTCAAGCGGATCCGTTACGATTTGACGCTCTTGAAGTGGATATTGATCAGCATCCGGATTCGCACGGGTTAATGTATATTTCATCCCGAGTTACTCCTTATCAGACGATTTAGCCGGTGACTTATCTTTCACACGACCAGATGATTGAGCTGGGATTTGACCTGTAGGGTCCATAACCAACTCTTCAATTGAATTAAAGCGAGTGATTTCTGCAAGATTCATATTTGGAGAACCAACTTTAGGTTTAATCCCTGCTGCTTTACGTTTGTCAGAAGGCGACCAGTTAAGCGCACCAGTAGACAACTCATAAACCAAACCAACGAGTAAAACTAAAATAAATACTGCTGCAGTGGTGAAACCCACCCAACCCACTTCACGAACCGATGTAGCCCATGCATAAAGGTAAAGCGCCTCTAAGTCGAATACGACGAAGAAGATTGCAACCAAATAGAACTTTGCTGACAGGCGGATACGTGCGCCACCAGCACCAACCACACCTGATTCAAATTGCTCTTGCTTTGCACGGCCCCATGACTTACCCCCAAGGAGTAATGGGACAGTGAGCATAAAGACGCAAAGAAATGTAACGCCGATCACGAAGGCAATAATTGCCCATTCGTATGGAGTAATGGCACTCATGCGGGGATAACTCCTGGCAGGCCTAATTTATTAACAAAGAATGCATGTATTGGCCTTCAAATACACCAAACACAAAATTAATCCCGCCAATTGTACCCGATTGCTGACGTAAGTTGCTAGCTTATAGACCTTCGTCTTTAGGATGATTTCTCTTCGTTTTTTGAGATTTTTTCGATGAAAGCCCTTTTATTTCGAAACCAATCGCTTTATCTAATAAAACACTACTATTCTATTATTTTTCCAAATTTTAACATTCAAACAAAGCCTATAAAGCATTTTTCAGCCTTATTTCGATAACAATCACACAATCAGCAGTTTAAAAAACTCAGCTCTTCAACTGCAGCATTTTGCTTATTTAAAAAGTAAAAAAGTAGATTAAGTCACTCATATTTTTTGTATTTTTTTGCAAATCACCCCAATCAATTAATGCACTTGGCTTTTTCTTGTGCTATTGATATAAACAACCAACAACAAAGAATAAGGAGCACCACATGAGTCTGGAATTCACCCATAAACCTAACTATTTTTTATTTGCCCAGTTGCTTATTCGCCATGTTGAAACTTATGTTCGTAAACACCCCGATGCCAATAATGCCATCTTTGATTTACGCGACATTTATGAACTTTTTCGCCAAGACAAAGCTTCAGCCACCACCAACCTTGATGGCATTATGAATATTGTGGATGAATATAAAATTGAAACGATTAATGGTGATCAAAAGCTCATTAGCCGTTATGGCATAGATACGCAAAACAACTCTTTATTGATTGACTTTAATGCAGATGCGCTTGAAAGCCTAAAACAAGGCAAACAGATTATTTCTCCCGATGCCAGCATCCAAGAATAAGCCAGCATTGAAAATAAAAAAGCACCGAAATTCGGTGCTTTTTTATTTTCAATGCTTAGCTTTTTGGATCCGTACTTTCTTTGACACTATACTTCTTTTTAGACTTACTAAAGCGGTGTGCCGGCCATGTCATGGTAAAACGTGCACCACCGAGACTTGGACTCTGATCCACTTTAACACTACCACCGAACCAATAGGCAATTCGACTCACAATCGACAATCCTAAACCATAGCCACCCGATGCTCTAGTCCGACTATCATCCAAACGTGCAAAGGCTTCAAAAACACGCTCTCGCTCATCTTCCGGAATGCCTGGCCCATCATCTTCAACACAAACATAGGCCATACCACTGTCATTAATTCCGCCACTGACCAGCACCTGATGGTCACCATAACGAACCGCATTACCAACCAAGTTCTGCACCACGCGGTGTAAATAACGACGCTCAGCTTCAACTTTTAAAGTTAAAGGAGGAGCATTTAAATGAATTTCTTTCTGGGTTTTTAAGGCTTCCGTCTCAACCACCACCTGATCTAAGACTTCAAACAATACAATGTTTTCAATATCGAGTGATGGTGTGCCCTGCTCTAACTTGGCATAGGTCATGATTTCATCAATTAAGGTATTTAAAGCCTCAATATCTTTATCAATCATATCGACTTGCTGAAGACGATATTCATAATCATCTTCTTCAGCCAACATTTCCATACCAAAACGAATCCGAGCAACGGGCGTACGAAGCTCATGTGAGACCGCACGCATCAGCTCACGCTGCGCCTCGATGAGTCGCTGAATATGGTCTGACATGCTGTTATAGCTATTGGCTAGACTGGCCATTTCATCGGTGCCATCGACAGGCAAACGTAGGGTCATATCACCTGCTTTCATACGGTTTAAACCGTAATTGACCTCACGCAGTTTACGCTGCATCGGTACAAGCAAGCCATACACCCCCAAACTGAGTACAAACAGGCTCAACAAGGTAATCCCCGCTGCGAGCTGAAACGGCATCCAGTTGAAAATAGGCACAGGCCCCAATACCAAAACCTTGCTCGGTGAACTAGGTAAAGGTGGAGACACAATAGAAATGGTGGTGCCACGCACAGAAGCACTATCACGATATAAGATCACGCTATGATCTAAACGCAAACGACCAATCTGCTCCGACTCTAAAGCCAGATTTTGTACTTCTTCAATTTGCACAGGATAAGAGAAATGTTTCTGTACTTTTTCCAAGTACTCTTCTTCTTGACCTGGGTAATACACCAAATAATCTAGGATAAAAATCGGGAGTGCTTTCATTTGCAGCTCACCAATTTTATCTACTTTAATATACAGTAAATGTTTCGGATCATCTTTTAGACCAATAATCAGGTAAGCGACTTGCGTTTGTGCATCATAACGCACAGCCGCTTTACGCTCACTGATCCGCTTTAATTCTGCACGACTCAAATCCACCTTATCGGCAGGGATCATATTAATCGGCAGTTCAAGCAAATCTGAAGCATCTGAAATCCAGTCTGCTTTTTGCTGTGCATTGGTCTGACGGGATACACCTTCACTAATAATAAAGGAAATCCCGTCCGTCAAAGACTCGCGATATTCTTGCACTCGCTGATAGTTAATAATTTGTACAAGCAAATATCCCATGAGGGCAACAATAGCGACCAGCACTACCAGCCCAGCATAGATACGCAAGAATATACTGTGTTTGAACACTAAAAATGTCCCGTTTTAACGAATCAAATAAACGGCTTAAAGACCATTGGTTTCTTTTACAAATAAGTAGCCTTTACTACGTACCGTTTTAATACGTTTTGGATTTTCAGGGTCATCACCAATTTTTGGGCGGATACGCGAAATACGTACATCAATTGAACGGTCTTGACCGTCATATTCGATACCACGTAAGCGCTCGAAAATGTCTTCGCGAGAAAGAATGCGTCCTGCATTTGAAGCCAACAACCACAATAAGTCATATTCAGCGCTGGTAAAGTCAACCAACTCACCATTTAAAGTCACTGAACGACCACCGTTATCGATCACCAGATCATCAAATTCGATACGCTGTGCAACTTCATCTTCAGGTGCTTTGTCTGTACGACGTAATAAAGCACGAATACGTGCAAGTAAAACACGTGGCTGAACTGGTTTTGCCACATAGTCATCTGCACCCATTTCTAGACCAAGCACTTGATCCATATCTTCAGTACGTGCAGTCAACATCAAAATCGGTTGGTGATAATGTGGACGTACTTCACGGCAAATGGTTAAACCATCTGCACCTGGAAGCATCACATCCAACACCACCATATCGGGTTGTTCTGCAATAATACGGCGAATGGCACGGTTACCATCGGGTTCTACCCCAACCTCAAGACCATTACGGATCAGGTATTCTTGAGTTAAGCGAGCTAGGCGCTCATCGTCTTCTACGATTAAAATTTTTGGTAACTTTTCTTCTTGGCTCATGGAGTGCCCCTTTATTTTGACAACTTAACGTATCCTTTAAAATCCAAGGGATACGCTCTGATATATTTTGCAATATACACACGTTTACATTGTAAACAAGATCTTGTTCACCAAACTGATACATCAAAGTAGCATTTTGTTATACATTTTTTTAACCTCGAAATGCAGGCTTTCTCGCGTTTGCTGTATATCCAACCAAAGCAAAAGAAACGTTTCTTTACAAAATGGCGATTTTTCATACCAAGTCACTGTTTGAACAGTTTATAACTCACTCACTCGTCTGTTTTGAACTTATCCACAATGTTATCTATAAGCACTTAAACCGAGCTTTGTTATGCTATCGCCTTGTCTAATAAGGCTTAATACAAGAATCATAAAAAATGGATCTTTTTGAGATCTTTCCGAGACCAAATCGATCAAAATATTTAATAAAATGTCAATATTGATCTACCCTGAATTTTCCCGTATCTTGTGTTCAATTAATTTTTAAACCACTAGGTCTTGTGTTTAAACCTCAAACACTGTGGCATAAAAACTGCCCAGTTCAAACGGTCCATAGACATAAAAATAGATGACAAAATGGAGCTATGCTAGCATGAGCGTATCGAATTCAACCCCTGGTCAAATTCAGGTGATTAAACGCACTGGAGATGTTGCCAGCTTTGACGCAGAAAAAATCTCTGTTGCCATTGGTAAGGCATTTTTGGCTGTTGAAGGCCAACAAAGTGCTGACTCAAGCCGCATCCACGATCGTATTTCTCAACTTACCGAGATGGTATTAAATACGTTCAGTCGCCGCCTACCTTCTGGCGGTACAATTCACATCGAAGAAATCCAAGACCAAGTTGAACTTGCGCTGATGCGTACAGGTGAACAGAAAGTTGCTCGTGCGTATGTCATCTACCGCGATCAACGTGCTGATGCACGTAAACAAGCAGGTGAAAACCATCACCCAACCTTACAAATTACTGACGCCAATGGTCAGCTTCAACCGCTTGACATGCGTAAGCTTGAAGCGACTGTAACAAAAGCGGCTGAAGGTTTAGAAGGCATCAATGTTCAAGCGATCATCGATGAAACCATTAAAAACCTTTACAACGGTGTAAAAGCGTCTGACATCGCAACCACGATGATGATGGCAACACGTACACGTATCGAACAAGAACCAAACTATACCTACGTGACAGCTCGCCTCCTTCGTGATGAATTGGTCGCAACTGGTTTAACTTTCCTTGGCTTGTCTGAAGACACAGCTGAAGGCGATGCTTTAGAAACTTTCCTGAAGAAAGGTATTGAGCTAGACCTACTTTCACCAGAGCTTCTTAACTTTGATCTTGCGAAATTAGCCGCAGCGATTCAACCAGAACGTTCTAACCAATTTACTTACTTAGGTCTGCAAACATTATTTGACCGTTACTTCATCCACTCAGATGGCGTACGTTTCGAATTACCACAATTATTCTTCATGCGTGTTTCGATGGGTCTTTCACTCAACGAAGCAAACCGTGAAGAACGTGCAATCGAGTTCTACAACTTATTGTCTAGCTTCGATTACATGGCGTCTACGCCTACCCTGTTTAACTCAGGTACGCTACGTCCACAGTTATCAAGCTGCTATTTAACGACCATTGATGATGACCTGTATGACATTTATGGCGCTATGCGTGATAACGCAATGCTATCTAAATGGGCAGGCGGTTTAGGTAATGACTGGACGCCAGTTCGTGCCTTGAACTCATATATCAAAGGTACAAACGGTAAGTCACAAGGTGTAGTTCCATTCCTTAAAGTGGCAAACGATACTGCTGTTGCAGTTAACCAAGGTGGTAAGCGTAAAGGTGCTGTGTGTGCATACCTTGAAACTTGGCACTTGGACATCGAAGAGTTCCTAGAGCTACGTAAAAATACTGGTGATGACCGTCGCCGTACGCATGACATGAACACCGCGAACTGGGTTCCTGACTTATTTATGCAACGTGTTTTTGAAGATGCTGAATGGACCCTGTTCACGCCATCTGAAACACCAGATCTACACGACTTAATGGGTGCAGAATTCGCTGAGCGTTATGCACACTATGAAGCAATTGCAAAAGAAACAAACATGTTGCACAAGAAAATCCGTGCAAAAGATTTGTGGCGCAAAATGCTGTCAATGTTGTTTGAAACAGGTCACCCGTGGATCACATTCAAAGACGTATGTAACTTACGTTCACCACAACAACACGTTGGTGTAGTTCACTCTTCTAACTTGTGTACAGAAATCACATTAAATACAAGCAAAGATGAAATTGCGGTATGTAACTTAGGTTCAATCAACCTTGTACAACACGTTCAAGGTGGTGTGTTAGACCGTGAAAAGCTTGCACGTACAGTGAAAACAGCGGTTCGTATGCTCGATAACGTGATCGACATTAACTACTATGCTGTGCCACAAGCGAAAAACTCGAACTTGAAACACCGCCCAGTGGGTATGGGCATCATGGGCTTCCAAGATGCGCTTTATGAAATGCAACTCGCTTATGGTTCTGATGCAGCAGTAGACTTTGCTGATGAATCGATGGAAGTGATCAGCTACTACGCAATTTCAACATCAAGTGATTTGGCTGTTGAACGTGGTACTTATGAGACATTCAAAGGTTCACTATGGGATCAAGGTATCCTGCCAATTGACTCGCTAGACCTTGTTGCAAAAACACGTCCTGAGCGTATGTTTGAAGTTGACCGCACTCAACGTTTGGACTGGGACACTTTACGTGCCAAAGTTCAAAAAGACGGTATGCGTAACTCGAACGTGATGGCCATTGCACCGACTGCAACCATCTCGAACATTTGTGGTGTGTCTCAGTCGATTGAGCCGACATTCCAAAACTTATATGTAAAATCGAACCTGTCAGGCGAGTTCACAGTGATCAACCCGTACTTAGTACGTGCGTTGAAAGACCGTGGTCTATGGGACTCTGTGATGGTGAATGATCTGAAACACTTTGAAGGTTCAGTTCAGAAGATTTCTCGTATTCCTGAAGAGCTTAAAGCAATCTTCGCGACGGCATTTGAAGTTGAGCCACGCTGGATTGTGGATGCTGCATCACGTCGTCAAAAATGGATCGATCAAGCGCAGTCTTTAAACCTTTACATCTCTGGTGCAAACGGTAAGAAACTGGACTTGACCTATAAAATGGCTTGGTTACGTGGTTTAAAAACAACGTATTACCTCCGAGCTTTAGGTGCAACTTCTGCTGAGAAATCAACCATTAACACTGGTGCATTGAATGCAGTAAAACCTGCAACTGTAACGGCAGCGCCTGTTGCAGCAGTTGCTCAGGAAGTTAAACCAGAAGTGGTTGCTGAAGATGAAGGCTTCGGTCAAGCAGCTCCAGTGCCAATGGCGTGTTCAATTGATAATCCAGACTGTGAGGCTTGTCAGTAATCACCTCCCCTAACCCCTCCTAAAAGGAGGGGAATTACACCAAACTTATTGAGGTGTGAAAGTCCCTCTTTTAAAAGAGGGATTTAGGGAGATTAAAAAAGTTAGAATTCTTGGATTAATTATGTAAATAGTTAATTCAACTCAGAGGCAAAGTAATTCCTACTACTAATCCTAAGAGACAAATTTTAGACATAAAAAAAAGGGAATCTTCCTACAGATCCCCTTTCCAGTCTAAGAAGCGAGTTCTTCGACATATTGCTTCGTAAAAAGCAGGTGAATAATCGCCTGATCTCGCAATATCGTCAAGGACTTTTGGGTAACAACTGCTCTAATGAATGATATTTAAGGAGATATAAATGGCAGTTTATTCGATAAGCTACGACCTCTATAAGGAAGGTCAAAGCTATGAAGCCTTAATCAAAGAATTAAAAAGCTTTGATAGCTGGTGTCATTTAATGAAATCATATTGGCTTATCAGTACCCCTAAAAGCGCTGATGAAATTTATGAAAAGTTAAATAAACATCTAGATAAAAATGATCACGTTCTTGTATTGCAAGCATCTAAAGATTTTAGAGGTTGGCTATCACTCAAAGGATGTGATTGGATTCAAGAACATATTTAATATGTTTCATTAAAGGAACCCACCATGCTCCATATGACACATAACTATATGTTAGGTCTTGCGACCTTGGTGATTTCCTTTGTGGTTTTGTTTTATATGCCCATTGCCTACTTTTGGGTAAAAGCAAACCAAAGCAAAAAGCGAAAGCAAAATAAGTCGTGAGAATCACGTTCTATGCACAGTTTTAGAACAATGATTGGCAAAACTTAATTTTGCTTTCACAAATTAAGCGTATAGTAAGACATCTCAGCGTAGCTGGATGTCGATAAAAGATATAAAGCAACGTAGAGAGAATTGATATGTCTATCCTAAGTTGGGACGATTTCGAAGATGATTCGCAAAAACCGGCTGCACCTGAACACAAGTCTGCGCCCGTCGAACCGCAAAAAGCGGCTAATCCGCAGATGGTATCTGCTGCAGAGCAACCACAGAAGAATGTGGCAACTGCACAACCCGCTTCAACCCCTCGAAGCCGATCAACAAATTCAGCCGATCCGTTGGCAAGAGCATCTAACGCCTTAGAAAGTTTAGATGTTGCTCCAGGTCTAGAAGAACTAGAAATGGGTGCACAACGTGTACAAGTTGACGACAAAGCCATGATTAACTGTCGTGCGGACTTAAACCAACTTGTACCGTTCAAATACGAATGGGCTTGGCAAAAATATCTAGACGGTTGTGCAAACCACTGGATGCCACAAGAAGTAAACATGAACCATGACATCGCCCTTTGGAAGTCTGAAAATGGCTTAACTGAAGACGAACGTACCATTGTTATGCGCTCACTTGGTTTCTTCTCTACAGCAGACTCATTGGTTGCAAATAACTTGGTGTTGGCGATTTACCGTCACATCACCAACCCTGAATGCCGTCAGTACATTTTGCGTCAAGCATTTGAAGAAGCAATTCATACTCACGCTTACCAATACTGTATCGAATCTTTAGGTATGGATGAAGGCGAAGTTTTCAACATGTACCGCGAAGTTCCATCTGTTGCACGTAAAGCGGCTTGGGGCTTGAAATATACGCAGTCTTTAAGTGATCCTACTTTCCAAACAGGTACACCTGAAAACGACCAAATTTTGCTTCGTAACTTGATCGCGTTCTACTGTGTTCTTGAAGGGATCTTCTTCTACTGTGGTTTCAGCCAAATCTTGTCGATGGGCCGTCGTAATAAGATGAATGGTGTTGCTGAGCAATTCCAATACATCTTACGTGATGAGTCGATGCACTTGAACTTTGGTATCGATATGATTAACCAAATCAAGATCGAAAACCCAAGCTTGTGGACTGCTGAATTCCAAGAAGAAATCATTCAAATGATTCTTGAAGGTACGATGCTTGAAATCGAATATGCGCGTGACACTATGCCACGTGGTGTATTGGGTATGAATGCTGCGATGATGGAAGAATACTTGAAATTCATCTGTAACCGCCGTTTAGCACAGTTGGGCTTGCCTGAGCAGTTTGCTGGTGTAAACAATCCATTCCAGTGGATGTCTGAAATGATGGACTTGCGTAAAGAGAAGAACTTCTTCGAAACACGTGTGACAGATTATCAGACTGGCGGCGCGTTGAGCTGGTAAGGTAAAGCATCACCGCTGAATGACAGATAATGTGAGATTTTTGACACATATTTCGAGATTGTTACAAATTTATTTAACAACTCACTAAATAAAAAAATAGAGCCTAATGGCTCTATTTTTTTTAAATTATGTTCTTAATCTAATTACTTGCTCTTGATTACATACATTAATCTGGTAAATCTATTTCTCATAAATATGGAAATATCAAAATAAGTAAACTAACAAATATTTTAATTTAAATTCATTGAAATATTTTTAATGTACCCAATTTATATTTAAGATTAAATTGGGTATTTTTCATGGCTAAAATTAATTTTGATGATAGATTAAAAAGATTAGAGAAAAGGAGAAAAGCTAAAGATCTTAGTTATAACCTATTCGATAGCATAGGAACTGGAGTCACTTCTTATTCTGAATTTACTTCACTTCAGAATAAACGTGAACTTTGGGAAAATATTTCAACTAAACCATCTATACGCTATTCAATTGGAGCTATGCAAGCAGTGGACCAAAGGTATACTGAAATTGGTATTGAAACGTAAGCGTCCGCTGAACCCCATGTCTATTTTTTAATTTGAGTTGGATTTCCAGCGGTGTGGTAGCAATTCTTCTATTTGGGTCACTTTATGGGTCGGCAATCTTTTCAGCACATCACTTAAATAGGCATACGGATCCAGCCCATTCAGCTTTGCTGACTGGATTAAAGTCATGATGTTTGCCGCTCGCTGACCACTACGCAGCGAACCTGCAAATAACCAGTTCTTACGTCCCAACGCCCAAGGCCGCACCTGGTTGTCGGGTAGTCAGACGCAGTTACCTACGTCCAACCCCCTAAGAACCGTGCATGCGAGTTTCCCAGCACACGGCTCAAGCCTCTGCTAAGGCGCCATTCGGCACCCGGTTATACATCGTTGACATTGGCAAACTGAACACTCCTCGGACAATACAGATGGTAAATCTCAAGATTAGCAACTGCATCCGTTCCACCATGACTTAGCTTCACAATATGACGGCTGTGCCATGGTGTATCTTTGGTGACTGGTTTAAGACAGGCGCAGCAGCGACCACCTTGTTTTAGCCACACCCGATACAGCTTGGCTCGCCCCTTTGCGGAGACCAGCATTCTTTTACCCCATCGGGATTCGAAGTACTCATCCCATGCGGGGTCATGAGGGTTAGCAGCAGCCTTGATCTTGATATGTCGCACAATTGGCGTGTCCGAGGCAGACACTAATGTGTATTGTCGCTTCCGACCATCGGCGGACTGTTCATCACATGAGAACACCCATCGACGCGCTCCTTGTACTTTGAAATACCGATCTTTGACCCATCGGAGTGTCTTGCGAGGGTGGCGACGTACAGCCCATCGCCAGAGCATTTCCCACACTGCGTTGTCTACCTGGTTGAAAACCTTCTTGGCAACGACATGACTATGATAGTTGGCCCAACCCCTTAGAATCGGGTTGAGCAAACCGATCAAAGTGGCCTGTCGTGTCGCTTTGTTTGCATTGATTAATGCTCGCAGCTTGTCAAGATGAGCGCTGATGTTTGCCTTTGACGGCTTGATCAGTAGCTTGCCGTTGTACTTACGTACGTTCCAGCCAAGAAAATCGAACCCGTTCCCTATGTGCGTGATTTTGGTCTTTTCCTGAGAGAGCACGAGACCGCGCTGCGCCAGAAATTCAACCACGGCAGGACGAACTTCATTTTCGAGCCACTCTTTAGAATACCCCGTGATGATGAAATCATCCGCATACCGTACCAGTTGCAGCTTTTTGCCTGTCCATTTGGCGTTAGAGAACCTCTTCGCCAGCATCGTTTCCAGTCCGTCCAAGGTCATGTTGGCCAGCACCGGGGAGATAATACCTCCTTGCGGTGTTCCGGAAAGACTGGGAAACAGCTTGCTTTGGTAGACGTAACCGGCTTTGAGCCATTTCCGTAGAATCACCTTGTCCATTGGGAGGTTGGCGATCATCCAGTCATGGCTGATATTGTCGAAACAGCCTTGAATGTCACCCTCTAGCACCCACTCCGCACTTACTTTTCTTGACAGCACACCAAAGCACTGTGCTGCAGCATCCGCGGTTGAGCGTTGCGGTCTGAACCCATAAGAGTTCCGATCAGCGATGGTCTCCGCGATGGGTTCCAAAGCCAGCAGATGGAGCGCCTGCATGGCCCGGCATTTCATCGTGGGTATCCCGAGAGGTCTCATCTTGCCATTTTTCTTCGGAATAAGGACTCTCCGAAGCGGAAGGGGCGTGTAACCTCGCCTCTTCAACGACATCATCGCACCGGTCTTGGCCTTGGGTGTATTCCAAGTCACCTTGTCGACCCCAGCCGTGTTTTTGCCTTTGTTTTCAGACACTCGTTTGACGGCCAATGCTTTGCCACTAAACGAGTGAGTCAGCAGCCATTGCAAAGCTTTCGCCTTGTTATGCCTGCCGTCTTGTACCGCCTTCACAATACGCGCTTGCAGCCCTCTGACATGACGCTGTACAGCAATCCAATCGATGCTGTCCCACGATGTGCTGGAAGGTGCACACGCTGATACTGCTGCATTCATTTGCTCTCCCTCCATTAAAAGGGTTCTACACACTCTCTTGTGATGAGAGACCATAAGGACGTCAGCCCGCTTTCGCGTGGGGTAATGTTTCAACCTCTATCCAACCCATTACAGACTGGCATTCGCTTTTTCCTCGTTCCTTCGCCCGCATCACCATGGGCAGTTTTTGCAAACTGCTTTCCCAATGGGAGTAATACGGGATTTCCACGTTCCGCTTACTGAAGTACATCGGCTTAGGTGCCTGCTATCGACCGGGAGGCGTATGGGTCACGAATGCGTAGTCGAAAGACGCAATTCCCACCTCCATTACCGTTTTGGTTCGAGCGTATCAGCCATTTCCGCTCGTTCAACTTAACGATCGTTACGCAGATTCACATGTGTTCACCATACCGATTATCTAGCCCTTGTCCGGCTATGGCTGCCAGAAGGGTACGCCTCTCACGATTGATACCCCGCACCTTGCGGTGCCTCGTTACATTGTCGAAGGCGCTCTTTATTCAGCCTTCTAGATTCACCCGGTGACACGGGTGGTTCCCGCAGGGGGGAACAACTTCATTAAGCGACTTCGTGTCGCACTTCCACCCAATTATTGCAAATCGGTAGATTGCCATCATCCAGATAGCGGCTTAAAGCTGGCCAACGCTTCAGAGTGTAATTGATGGCCTTGGCGGTTGGAGAACTCGATGGCACCGTCAGTTGATGCTGGTTGAGCCATTCATACAGTTGTTGCATCACCGGTTGACTATGCTGTTGTCGGTATTCGCGGCGCTGTTCTGCTGTACCATCGGTCTTTCTCCTGAGTTCTGCTTCTATGGCATACAGTTTCTGAATCAGCACTAAGGCCTGTTCAGCGACCTGACTTTTCTTGGTCACATGCAGTTCATGGAATTTACGACGAGCATGCGCCATGCAGCCCACCTCAATGACTTGGCCTGATTTAAAGCGTGCTTTATAACCACTGTAATCATCACAGACCAGATGGCCCTGCCAGTCTTTCAGGAACGCTTCAGCATGCTGGCCTGAACGACTATCCTGAAAGTCATAAATCACGGCTTGAATTGGATTATATTGGGTTGTTGCATAGGCCCAGACATAACCTTTCTTCGGTTTTTTCTCATCATCACTCATCCGCATGATGGTGACCGGCGTTTCATCAGCATGGATCACCCGCTGTTGCAGCACCACCTCTTTTAAAGCATTGGCCAGAGGTTCCAGTTCTACACCGCAGCGACCTATCCAGTCAGATAAAGTTGATCTAGAAAGCTCGATTCCCGCCCGCTGATAGATCAGACGTTGACGGTACAGCGGTAAATGATCTGCGTATTTCGAGACCAACACATGGCTAAGCAGTTCAGGACTGGCAATACCTTTATCAATCACATAGGCGGGCATCGCTTGCTGAGTCAGGGTGTCACACTGATCACAGACCCATTTGCCACGCACATGCTGTTCCTTATAGAACTGTGCCGGTCTGAAATGTAGTTTTTCACTGATATCTTCGCCGATACGACGTAACTGGCAGCCACAACTGCATTGGGTTGATGCAGGTTCATGCTCAATACGGATGGTGTGTAGATGATCGGGTAGCAGTCGACGTTTAGGTTTATTGGTTTTGGCTTTCTGTGTCGCTGCATCGGTTTTATCTGCATTTAATCGTTCTAATTCCAGATCAACAGCAGCAATATCTTCTTCAACCGCTTCATCCCATAGGTGGATTTGTTTTGCAGTGAGATGTTCGTTTTTACTGCCGAATTTGTGCTTTTTAAACAGCGCCAGTTCATGCTCGTATTTTTGATTGAGAATGGAAAGATGCTGAACTTTGGCATCTAATTGCTGGTTTGATTGTGCTAGAGACTGATGCTGCAGCGCCAACTGTCTGGTAAATTCCAGCAGTTGTTCATGGGTCAGTTGGCTTAAGTCAGGCAGCGTATTCATGACCGCAGTATGCCTGAGGTCATGAGAAGAATGAAATAGAACGTTTGGAGAATAGCAACTTGGACCAAGCTAGTTTAGAGCATTGTGACCACTTGCTGTCGTCCAATGCGCTGCCAAGGCAAACCCTGGATCAGTGCCTGTAACTGTTCTGGACTGAGTGCAAGGGTTTCACCCTGATGAACTTTAGCCCAGTGAAATTTGCCCTGTTCCAACCGCCGAGCACACAGCCAGATCCCCAGTCCATCATGTACCAGCACTTTCATGCGATGGCCACGTTTATTACAGAACAGGTAAGCACAATGCGGTTTGATGTAGCCAAAGGCTCTCACCACCTGAGCCATGGCCGTATCCATACCTGCACGCATGTCCATGGGCTGAGTAGACAACCAGATTTCATCGATACGGATCATGTTGTAAGTGCCTTGAGTAATTCTGCTAAAGCAGATATTTCTGATACTTGCCATTTCAAGCCAATTTCTGCTTTTGAGTGGGGTAAAGTAATTTGAACCGTTAACATGCCAGTAGGGATAGGATCTAATGGTGCGGAGCAAGATAAGGCAATAAATGCAGGTTTATTCGGTAGTAGTGAGCGATCATTCCCTGGCTTAGCATCAATTAAGCGAATCCATTTGGATACAAGATTTGTATTCAATCCATGTTGCAAAGCGACCGAAGCAATTGAAACCTCCGATGCTTTACACGCCTGAACGATCTGCTGTTTAAATTCAGCACTATATGTTCTTCGTTTTATCGTAAGAGATGCGATGGATGTCTGGTTATTTGTAGTCATAAATTTAAGTTCCCACTTGTTTTTAAGTGAGGACTAAATTAAGGCTTATAGGACGAATTCATAAGGTGTGTTCAGCGGACGCTTACAGTTGTCATTGGTAAGCGTCCGCTGAACCCCATGCCTATTTTTTAATTTGAGTTGGATTTCCAGCGATGTGGTAGTAATTCTTCTATTTGGGTCGCTTTATGCGTCGGCAGCCTTTTCAGCACATCACTGAGATAGGCATACGGATCCAACCCATTCAGCTTTGCTGACTGGATTAAAGTCATGATATTTGCCGCTCGCTGTCCACTGCGCAGCGAACCTGCAAACAACCAGTTCTTACGGCCCAATGCCCAGGGACGCATTGAGTTCTCTGCCCAGTTATTGTCAATGGGTAGATTGCCATCATCCAGATAGCGGCTTAAGGCTGGCCAACGCTTCAGACTGTAATTGATGGCCTTGGCGGTGGGAGAACTCGATGGCACCGTCAGATAATGTTGGTTGAGCCATTCACACAGTTGTTGCATCACCGGTTGGCTGTGCTGTTGTCGGTATTCGCGGCGGTGTTCTGCTGTACCATCGGTCTTTTTCCTGAGTTCTGCTTCTATCGCATACAGTTTCTGAATCATCAGTAATGCCTGTTCAGCGATCTGACTTTTCCCGGTCACATGTAGCTCATGGAATTTACGACGTGCATGCGCCATGCAGCCCACCTCTATGACATCGCCTGATTTAAAGCGTGCTTTATAACCACTGTAATCATCACAGACCAGATGGCCCTGCCAGCCATTCAGGAACTCTTCTGCATGCTGACCTGAACGGCTATCCTGAAAGTCATAGATCACCGCTTGAACTGGATTGTACTGTGTAGTGGCATAGGCCCAGACATAACCTTTCTTCGGTTTTTTCTCATCATCACCCATCCGCATGATGGTGACCGGCGTTTCATCGGCATGGATCACCCGCTGTTGCAGCACCACCTGTTTTAAGGCATTGGCCAGAGGTTCCAGTTCCACACCGCAGCGACCTATCCAGTCAGATAACGTTGATCTAGAAAGCTCGATTCCCGCCCGCTGATAGATCAGACGTTGACGGTACAGCGGTAAATGATCGGCATACTTCGATACCAGCACATGGCTGAGCAGTTCAGGTGAAGCAATGCCTTTATCAATCACATAGGCAGGCATCGCTTGCTGAGTCAGGGTGTCACACTGATCACAGACCCATTTGCCACGCACATGCTGTTCCTTATAGAACTGTGCCGGTCTGAAATGTAGTTTTTCACTGATATCTTCGCCGATACGACGCAAGGTGCAGCCACAAGCACATTGGGTTGATGTTGGTTCATGCTCGATACGGATGGTGTGTAGATGATCGGGCAGCAGTCGACGTTTAGGTTTGTTGACTGTGGCTTTGTGTGTCGCTGCATCAGTTTTATCTGCATTCAGCCGTTCCAGTTCCAGATCAACAGCGGCAATATCTTCTTCGACCGCTTCATCCCACAGATGGATTTGTTTTGCGGTGAGATGTTCGTTTTTACTGCCAAATTTGTGCTGTTTAAATAGTGCGAGCTCATGCTCGTATTTTTGCGTGAGAATGGAAAGATGTTGAACTTTGGCATCCAATTGCTGGTTTGATTTTTCTAATTCTTGATTTGATTGTGCCAGAGACTGATGCTGCATCGCCAACTGCCGGGTAAATTCCAGCAGTTGTTCATGGGTCAGTTGGCTTAAATCAGGCAGCATTTTCATGACCGCAGTATGCCTGAGGTCATGACGCAGAGGAAATAGAACGTTTGGAGAATAGCAGAATGTAGCAGCCTAGTTTAGAGCATTGTTACCACTTGCTGTCGTCCAATGCGCTGCCAAGGCAAACCCTGAATTAGTGCCTGTAACTGTTCTGGACTGAGAGCTACGTTTTCACCCTGGTGAACTTTAGCCCAGTGGAATTTTCCCTGTTCCAACCGCCGGGCACACAGCCAGATGCCCAGTCCATCATGTACCAGCACTTTCATGCGATGGCCACGTTTATTACAGAACAGGTAAGCACAATGCGGTTTGATGTAGCCAAAGGCTCTCACCACCTGAGCCATGGCCGTATCCATACCTGCACGCATGTCCATGGGCTGAGTAGACAACCAGATTTCATCGATACGGATCATGTTGTAAGTGCCTTGAGTAATTCTGCTAAAGCAGATATTTCTGATACTTGCCATTTCAAGCCAATTTCTGCTTTTGAGTGGGGTAAAGTAATTTGAACCGTTAACATGCCAGTAGGGATAGGATCTAATGGTGCGGAGCAAGATAAGGTAATAAATGCAGGTTTATTCGGTAGTAGTGAGCGATCATTCCCTGGCTTAGCATCAATTAAGCGAATCCATTTGGATACAAGATTTGTATTCAATCCATGTTGCAAAGCGACCGAAGCAATTGAAACCTCCGATGCTTTACACGCCTGAACGATCTGCTGTTTAAATTCAGCACTATATGTTCTTCGTTTTATCGTAAGAGATGCGATGGATGTCTGGTTATTTGTAGTCATAAATTTAAGTTCCCACTTGTTTTTAAGTCAGGACTAAATTAAGGCTTATAGGACGAATTCATAAGGTGTGTTCAGCGGACGCTTACATTGAAACTGCAAAAAGAATTGAAAACCAACTTAAAACTCGACTGACAAACCATGGATTAGCTACAGAATATAAATTGCAAGGTTCTGTACCTTTAGATATCCATATTAAGGGAGTCAGTGATGTTGATCTATTAGTTATACATAAAAATCACTATCGCTCAGAAGACTGTACAACTTTATTAAGAAATGAAGATATAAAAATTCTACAACAATTAAGAAATTCTAGTTTTCATGAGCTAAAGCAAGCATATCCCGCTGTTAAAATTGATAATACTGGTGGAAAATGCATAAGCCTTACAGGAGGGTCATTACCAAGAGATGTAGATGTAGTCCCATCTCATTGGGTCGAAACGAATGAATATAAGAACAAAGGGTCTGAATATTTAAGAGGAATAAACGTTTTAGATAAAAAGATCCCTACAACATTTCTAAATTTACCATTTTCCCATATTTATTGGATTAAATTAATTTGCCAGTATTTAACAGAAGGTTCATTAAGAAAATCCATTCGGCTATGTAAAACTATCAAAGCTGATTTAATTGACGAAGGCTCAAAGATTACACTAAGCAGCTATGACCTAGCGTCTGTTATGTACCATGCTAATAGGGATAATTTAAAAAATAGCAAAAATCATTCTCTTGGGATTGTTTTAGAAACCCAAAGGTTTTTGGATTATTTATATCACAATCCAAATTATGCAAAATCTTTAGACACTCCTGATGGGACTAGAAAAATTTTTGATTCCGCTGACAAATTAACTTCTCTCACCACACTGAGTATTGCATTAGATAATTTAGTAAGTGATTTATGTCAGGATTTGGGCTTTTCATCTAAAGAATCACTAAAATTTTTTCCATTATCAATTTAATTTCTTCCATTCCATTGAGCCAAAAGTTCTTCTACCACTTACATTATAGTATTTGGCGGAAGCACTTTTTGAGTTCTTGTTGAGTTGAAGTTCTACAAAACCTAAATGGGTTCGTAGTTCTTTATGATCTAAGTCTTTAGGCTCATTTTTATAACTATATAAAACCTTATATGAATCAATTTCATCATAAATAATGGCTGCTGAAATACTCTCAGAAGTAGTAATGTGGTTCCGTTAATTAGACCACTCAATTCAGTTTTATAAGTGATAAATCCGCTCTAAATATTTAAATTATGCTGCCATTACTTTTAGTAAATGTTGATCATAAAATTCATCCGGTGTTGCCTTATTCAAACTTGAATGAGGACGTATCGTGTTATAAAAATCCAAATATTCAGCAATTGATTGTTTCGCTTGTTTAACCGTATCGTAAGCCTTCAAATAGACTTCCTCATGCTTCAAGCTGCGCCATAACCGCTCAATCATCACATTATCCATCCATCGTCCTTTCCCATCCATACTGATACGGATATTTCGCAATTTTAACTCATTCAAAAATGCCTCGCTTGTGAATTGACTGCCTTGGTCTGTATTAAATACCTCTGGACAACCATATTTCACAATTGCTTCTTGCAACGCATCTATGCAAAAGTCTGTTTCCATACTGATCGATACTCGATGAGCCAGTACTTTACGACTATGCCAATCTATAATTGCACACAGATAGACAAAGCCTTTAGCCATAGGAATGTACGTGATATCTGTACACCAGACTTGATTAGAGTGATCGATGACCATGTTTTTCAACAGATATGGGAAAATACGGTGTGCAAGATTAGGCTTACTGGTATTGGGTTTTGGATACAAAGCATGTATTCCCATCAAGCGCATTAAACGTCGGACTTTACGCCGACCTATTTGATGCCCTTGACGCTGTAGCATATCTCGTATCATTCGACTGCCCATAAATGGGTAGTCGAGATGAATTTCATCGATTAGACGCATCAAACTCAAATCAGTTGATGAAATCTCTTTGGGCTTGTAATACAACGTACTGCGATTGATTTGAATCAATTGCGATTGTTGTCGTACCGAAAGTTGATGGGTCTTATCGATCATTTTTTGCCGCTCAGCTGCCCTATTTTTCTGAGCGCACCTTCTAAAAAATCAATTTGCAATGCCTGATGTCCTATCTTGGCATGTAAAGCTTTGAGGTCAATCTCAGGTTCTTGTTGTGCTGTTGGTCGTGAAAAAATATTGATTGATTGCTCAAGCAGTTGATTTTTCCAATCGATGATTTGGTTTTGATGTAAATCGAATTGAGTAGAAAGTTCAGCGAGTGTGTGGTCGCCTTTAATTGCTGCGAGAGCAACTTTAACTTTAAACTCTGCTGAATGATTACGACGTTTTCTTCGTGTCATGGTTGACTCCAAAAACAAGCATTTCCCATGCTTATTGGGGAGTAGATTATCACTTATAGACGTGGTCTAAAATCCTAGAACCACATCAGTAGAGTATTTAGTTTCCATTCTAATTCTTAGCTTATCCCAAGTTTGAATTATAGTTACTTTACCTTGCCATTCTGAGTTGTTTGATTTCACTAACTCATTATCAAGTTCTTGATAGGATGTTTTACCAATACACTCCCATTCACCAGAAATATCAGGGTATTTTAAAAAATGAAATAACAAGTTCCATTTCCACACCCATTTATCAAATAAAAAGTAACAAGCTAAAAATAATATACCCGTACTTAAACTTGAAATTACAATGTTTTCTAATGGGGAGAGTTCACCATTAAATTTTAAAAAAATATAGATTACTACCCAAGAAATACCCATGGCTACAACATATATATATCTGCCAGCATGTGACCGATTAAAAGCATTTTGAACGCAATATTCATGTCCATTGGTAGCCATTAATTACCTCTATTAAGTAGCCATTTTTAATAACTATATAGTTAAATTACAAAAAAAGATGTTTCAAATTTGACTGTTAAACATTTAACTTTATATCTCTTATTAAATTTTAAACATTTTACAATGGTACAACTAAATTTTGCTTCATCCACTTCAACCCATTCAATACTTCATTTTGGCTAAATTCTTTTTTCTCTTTTGACCATGCATAAAAATCTTTCAGAAGCTGCTCTTCTGTAACTAAGTGCTTTTGCTCAAGCAAACGTAACCAGCAAGCAAAGAGAGTTGCTACAATTTCTATATGATCAGACTTACTTGTTCTAAAAAGTCCTATTAAGTCATAAATCGCAGTCACATCTTTAGCAAAATACTTATTAAATGCAGATCTATGATCATTACATCTACTGAGAGGTTTGTACTTTAAGTCTCGCTGAGGATCGTAACTAAACCACTCATGATCTTTAAACTTTTTATCTAAATAACGTGCCATAACTGGATCATATGGACCAGCGGCATGTTGTTTAAAGTCAGCCGCCAAATCCATATGTTTTAGTTGTTGGCATAAGTAGATCAACTTTTGCAGTTTTAAATGAGAGGTGGTCCCACATGTTTGAACAACTAAAAGCTTATTTATAAGTGATACTCTGCTCTAGTTAAGCTACCTTATTTTGTTGTGGTAGCTGGTCATAGTAAAACTCATCTGGAGTCATTTTGTCCAGACTCGAATGAGGTCGTTTCAAATTATAAAATTCAAAATATGCGTTTAATTGCTTCTTCGCATCCAAAACATTGCTGTAGGCTTTGAGATACACCTCTTCATATTTAACGCTCCGCCATAATCGTTCAACCATCACATTATCAACCCATCGACCTTTACCATCCATACTGATTTGAATGCCATTTGATTTCAATACATCAATAAATGCATCACTGGTAAACTGACTGCCTTGGTCTGTATTAAATATTTCAGGTCGACCATATTTTTCAATAGCTTCATTTAATGTTTCTATGCAAAATGTAACCTCCATACTAATCGATACTCTATGCGCAAGTACCTTGCGGCTATGCCAATCAATCACAGCACATAAATAAACAAAGCCTTTTGCCATAGGGATATACGTTATATCCGTAGACCACACTTGATTACTGCGCTGAATAGCCAATCCTTTGAGCAGATATGGATATTTGCGGTGAGCTTGATTAGCCTGGCTTAAATTTGGTTTGCAATATAACGCATTAATGCCCATTTTCTTCATTAAAGTACGTGTATGACGTCGTCCTATATGATGTCCTTGACGATTCAACAAATCACGCATCATACGGCTACCTGCAAAAGGGTATTGCATATGTAACTCATCCATACAGCGCATCAGCTTCAGATCTGATGCACTCACAGGTTTTGGGCGATAGTAATAACAACCACGGGAGACTTTCAGCAGCTGAGCTTGCTTAGATACTGAAATCTGAAGTGAGTCATCGATTAACTTTTGTGGTTGAAGCGGCCCAGTTTCTTCAACACACCTTCTAAAAAATCAATTTCTAATGCCTGCTCACCGATTTTTGCATGTAGTTTTTTTAGATCGATGGGTGGTTCTGTTGGAGCTTTTGATTGATCGAAAGCTTGCGAGGAAGCTGAAATCAGTTGATTTTTCCAGTCGATAATTTGGTTTTGATGAACATCAAATTCAGCACTCAATTCAGCAAGTGTTTTTTCTGCTTTAATCGCAGCAAGTGCTACCTTAGCTTTAAAATCATTTGAATGATTTCTTCTTGGTCTACGTGCCATAAAATACTCCATATATTGATGTTTATAACATCATTTGGGGAGCAAAATATCACTTATAAGTGTTGTTCAAATTTCCTGATCCACCTCTAAAATATAAGCTTGGCAAAACAAATATTGAGCTCTTAAACTATCGGATATTGATATGATCATCATGACCTATATATTTACTCAATATAATCATCAAATAGTGCAATCAAGTTAACCTAATATAAAAGCTTATTTTCAATAAAAAACACATCATAATACCCCCTTGCCTTTTAACCACAAAAATATTGAAGTTATTATTTAGAAGCAATTAATAGAAAAATAAACAAATCTTTTTTAAACAAGCTAATAATAAAAATATCTCCATCGAAAATAAAGTATAAAAATTCAAAAACCATTTAATAAAGTATCAATAGAGTTAAAATACATATAGCTTACTTTTAATTTTAAAGAGGAATACAAGAAATAATTTCTTGTATTCCTGTTATAAGATTGGGAGAACCAAGTTGATAATTTCACCCATTTCTTTGGATCTATTAATTTAAGTTTCGACTTTACTTATTTGAGCTTAGCCATTTGGTCGAGTCACAATCGGGAAAATTGAATCTGGACGTTTAAACATTGCAAAGAATTTTCCAATTTTCAGTGGATTACCTTTGACTTTACTGTCTTTAGAAAGCAGGACTTTTACCCCTTCTATTTGACCTGTAATCATTTTTAGATATAAGGGCTTGGTTAAGGTTAATGTAGGGCAATCCAATGCCAAATCTTTACTTTCATCATAACGCTTAAACTGCATGACTGAGTTTTCAACCCATAATGAAAAATGCTCTTTGGTATCCGACAAAACCAGATTGATACACTGGTTTTCATTTTTTAAATTTTCCACATCTAAATTTGTCGCCATAGCTTCAAGAAATCTTTCAGTTGGTGTATGAATCAATAAATCACTCGGATCAGAAGTATTTTGTAGGGGTACATTATTTTGTAGCTCTTGAGCGCCCACCAAAAAGAAATTACGCCAAGTTGAAGCCTCAGCAGCATAGCCCAATTGACGATAAGTATTCGCCAATAAGTCTTTTGCTTGTTGGTTTTGAGGGTTATTCAACACAATATGTTTTAAAATCTCGGCAGCCCATCTATAGTCAGCTTGAGCGTAGGCATCCCGCGCATTTTTCAATGCATTGTTCTCCCCACCTGCTAACTCAATATATTTTTTTGCAACAGCTTTAGGGGGTAATGGATCTAAATTGGAAGGATGGGCATCGAACCATCCCATATAATATTGGTATACTGCTTTTACATTATGTTTTAGGGTTCCATAATAGCCATGAGCATATAGTTTTTGATCAAGTGCCGCTGGAAGCTTAATTTTTTCGGCAATTTCAGCGCCATTAAAACCAGAGTTCATATATCTCACCGTCTGATCATGCGTGAACTTATAAACATCTCGCTGGGTTTTAATAAAATCTTGAATATTGTCATTGCCCCAGACAGGCCAATGATGCTGTGCAATCAATACATCGGATGCTTTGGCATGCTGCATTGCTTGGTCTAGATAGCCCACCCATTTTAAGGCATCACGGACTTTAGCACCCCGAAGGGTATAAAGATTATGCATGGTATGAGATAGAATTTCTGCGCCGTTATAAAGTTTCAATGATGGGATAGAGAACGTTAATTCTGCTGGTGCTTCTGAACCCGGCACGTTATAAAACACAAAATCCAAGCCATCAACCGTCATTTTCTGTTCTGGTTGAGTGATCAGTTGTGTAGGCTCAAGGATGCCCATTTTTCCCACAGCAACAGCCTTACCTAAACCTGTATCCACCAATCCTTCCGCATTTTTAGGTAGAAAAGTTCCATACATATAAGTCGCACGACGTATCATGGCTGAACCTGCCATCACATTTTCACTGGTCGCTTCTTCCATAAAGCCTTTTGGCGCAATAATTGGAGTTTTTCTAGCGTTAATTTCTTCGCTAGAAAGAACGCCTAATGCACCACCAAAATGATCGATATGGCTATGGGTAAAGATAATGGCTGAAATTTTTTGCTCACCTAAATGCTGTCTAGCAAATTTAAGTGCTGCTTCAGCCGTTTCTTTAGAGGTTAATGTATCCACAATAATCCAGCCAGTATCACCCTGAATGATGGTCATATTTGCCAAATCAAAACCACGAATTTGCCAAACTCGATCTGTTACTTTAAATAGCCCAACATTGTTGTTTAATTTTGCTTGTCGCCATAGAGTGGGATTAACGGTATTTGGTGCTTGATCTTGTAAAAAACTAAATGCATCAAAATCCCAGATAACATTGCCTTTCTCACTTTTAATTTGACCTGTTGGCTTGGCAATAAAGCCCTTTTGAGCCTGATTAAACTCAGTCATATCCTCTAAGTTATACTTCGCCTTATATGTATTATTTGATTCAATGACCGCTTTTTCTACTACAGTATTTGCTGCAAAAACAGAAAATGGCAGAATAAGCATCAATGAAACTGTTAAAAACTTAATTTTCATCTTCTTTCCTTTTTTTAAATAAGAGGTGGTCCCACATGTTTGAACAACTAAAAGCTTATTTATAAGTGATACTCTGCTCTAGTTAAGCTACCTTATTTTGTTGTGGTAGCTGGTCATAGTAAAACTCATCTGGAGTCATTTTGTCCAGACTCGAATGAGGTCGTTTCAAATTATAAAATTCAAAATATGCGTTTAATTGCTTCTTCGCATCCAAAACATTGCTGTAGGCTTTGAGATACACCTCTTCATATTTAACGCTCCGCCATAATCGTTCAACCATCACATTATCAACCCATCGACCTTTACCATCCATACTGATTTGAATGCCATTTGATTTCAATACATCAATAAATGCATCACTGGTAAACTGACTGCCTTGGTCTGTATTAAATATTTCAGGTCGACCATATTTTTCAATAGCTTCATTTAATGTTTCTATGCAAAATGTAACCTCCATACTAATCGATACTCTATGCGCAAGTACCTTGCGGCTATGCCAATCAATCACAGCACATAAATAAACAAAGCCTTTTGCCATAGGGATATACGTTATATCCGTAGACCACACTTGATTACTGCGCTGAATAGCCAATCCTTTGAGCAGATATGGATATTTGCGGTGAGCTTGATTAGCCTGGCTTAAATTTGGTTTGCAATATAACGCATTAATGCCCATTTTCTTCATTAAAGTACGTGTATGACGTCGTCCTATATGATGTCCTTGACGATTCAACAAATCACGCATCATACGGCTACCTGCAAAAGGGTATTGCATATGTAATTCATCAATACAGCGCATCAGCTTCAGATCTGATGCACTCACAGGTTTTGGGCGATAGTAATAACAACCACGGGAGACTTTCAGCAGCTGAGCTTGCTTAGATACTGAAATCTGAAGTGAGTCATCGATTAACTTTTGTGGTTGAAGCGGCCCAGTTTCTTCAACACACCTTCTAAAAAATCAATTTCTAATGCCTGCTCACCGATTTTTGCATGTAGTTTTTTTAGATCGATGGGTGGTTCTGTTGGAGCTTTTGATTGATCGAAAGCTTGCGAGGAAGCTGAAATCAGTTGATTTTTCCAGTCGATAATTTGGTTTTGATGAACATCAAATTCAGCACTCAATTCAGCAAGTGTTTTTTCTGCTTTAATCGCAGCAAGTGCTACCTTAGCTTTAAAATCATTTGAATGATTTCTTCTTGGTCTACGTGCCATAAAATACTCCATATATTGATGTTTATAACATCATTTGGGGAGCAAAATATCACTTATAAGTGTTGTTCAAATTTCCTGATCCACCTCTATTGTTACAACTGTAATTTGCTTAGTAAGCTACATAGCCTTTACAGCATATCTTGGTAAAAAGTATTCTTTGAGAATAGACAAACTAAGTTTAGGTGGATTAAATATATTATTTGATACATCTAGAACCTTATATACCAATAGTGTTTCTAACTTTTTAGATTCCAAAAGAACACTTTTTAGAATTGAGCCAAAATATGATAATTTTTCAGATGTATTCGAATCATATTTCGAAACTTATAATTTTTTCCGTCACGAAATGAAAATTCTTGATCCAAAAAGGGATAAGGATCTATATGACCTAACAAATCATATACTCCAAGAGCTAAACAAGTTTTTGACTAAGAATCAGAATAACTATCGTCGTTGGTATCAAAAAATTTCTACGGATAATACCATCGAATATTCCGGCGAAGGAAGTGGAAAATTTTTCTACAACACGACGATCTACGAAATACAAAAGACTTACTATGCTTATGCTGAACTATTAGATTCCTTTAGATCAATTAATACCTTTTTTGAGAACCATGTTAAGGTTCCATTTGAAATAAATTCTGAAAAATGGAATTGGTAGAGTTATTAGAACTATTTTTACCTTTCATTGGTCTAGATAAATCATATTCAGCCTTATCCTTATCCTGAAAAGTTAAATCTATTAGATATCTTAATTTTTCAGGATTATTTACAATATCATCCCAATTAATGACTGAAATAAATGATTTATGAGTTAATAAATTATCTATTATTCTGTCTGACATATATGGATATCGTTGCTCATACTCTTCTCTGTCATTGATAGACACCCAAGTAGTCGATGGATAAAGGCTTTTTTCACCCTCCCCATGAGCAGCCGTGTAATATTTACAATTAATTGTAGGTAAATTAATAACAAGTATCCCTGATTTTTTATTCTTTTTACTATCTCTCATACTTGAATAAATTTCCCAATCAATATGCTTTCTATTCTTAGTCTCGAGACCAACCAAAAGGATCAGTACAGAAGAGTCTTGTAAATATTCATCTCGAATTTTCTCTCTTATAGTTTCTGTCGATAGAGAATCATCAATTTCACCTAGTTTCACAGATTGATTAATAAAAATTTGATGCTCCTCATTTAACTCCTCAAGATAATCTTTATAATCTTGATCTAAATGATGGTGATAACTAATAAATACTTTATGTTTGTTCATATACATTTTCTATTTATGTGAATTAATTAAGTCAACAATTTCATTAGAAATTTCATCAACCGTGTGTGTTGCAGTTGAACGTGCAACCTTATCAGCTAAAGAAGGGCTAAAATCAATTACTTGCTGCTTTGTCAAATTATGCCAAATTGGAAGTAAAATCTGCTCTCCTGAAACATTGCGAGTTACAATTCCATCCAGTTCATAATTAGTCCAACCTTTAGCTATAAAAGAAGGAGATAAAACAACTAATCCAACTCTACTTTTAGCAAGACCTCTATCAATTTTTTGACGAAGGCTATCTCCTATCTTTAAAGCGAACTCGTCATACCAAACCTTTAAACCTTTATTTGTAAGAGATGTAGCAAACTCTCTTACAAAATCATCTTTATCTTCTGAGGCATGGGAAATAAATACATCAAACGTTTCATGATCATTTACTACTTCGGGTTGTTCTCTATAAAGACTAGGTACTTCACTTAATGGCATTTGTCTTGCCTCAGGTAGTGCAGAAGGTAAAATTCGTATTGAAGATTTTGTACTTCCTCTTAAACCCTGCATATCAACAGTTAAATACCATCGTCCAGAACTTGGAATAGCTATCCGATAAGGACTTCTTGTTACAAGTCCTCCCCTATAACTATGACGACGACCATTTTTGTAATTATTAAAATCAGAAGATTGCATTAATCGCACATTTGCGGCGGCTGTTAGGGTAACTTCAATAATTTCACCAGACTTTCTGCTACCTAACGAAGAGGTGGATCAGGAAATTTGAACAACACTTATAAGTGATATTTTGCTCCCCAAATGATGTTATAAACATCAATATATGGAGTATTTTATGGCACGTAGACCAAGAAGAAATCATTCAAATGATTTTAAAGCTAAGGTAGCACTTGCTGCGATTAAAGCAGAAAAAACACTTGCTGAATTGAGTGCTGAATTTGATGTTCATCAAAACCAAATTATCGACTGGAAAAATCAACTGATTTCAGCTTCCTCGCAAGCTTTCGATCAATCAAAAGCTCCAACAGAACCACCCATCGATCTAAAAAAACTACATGCAAAAATCGGTGAGCAGGCATTAGAAATTGATTTTTTAGAAGGTGTGTTGAAGAAACTGGGCCGCTTCAACCACAAAAGTTAATCGATGACTCACTTCAGATTTCAGTATCTAAGCAAGCTCAGCTGCTGAAAGTCTCCCGTGGTTGTTATTACTATCGCCCAAAACCTGTGAGTGCATCAGATCTGAAGCTGATGCGCTGTATGGATGAGTTACATATGCAATACCCTTTTGCAGGTAGCCGTATGATGCGTGATTTGTTGAATCGTCAAGGACATCATATAGGACGACGTCATACACGTACTTTAATGAAGAAAATGGGCATTAATGCGTTATATTGCAAACCAAATTTAAGCCAGGCTAATCAAGCTCACCGCAAATATCCATATCTGCTCAAAGGATTGGCTATTCAGCGCAGTAATCAAGTGTGGTCTACGGATATAACGTATATCCCTATGGCAAAAGGCTTTGTTTATTTATGTGCTGTGATTGATTGGCATAGCCGCAAGGTACTTGCGCATAGAGTATCGATTAGTATGGAGGTTACATTTTGCATAGAAACATTAAATGAAGCTATTGAAAAATATGGTCGACCTGAAATATTTAATACAGACCAAGGCAGTCAGTTTACCAGTGATGCATTTATTGATGTATTGAAATCAAATGGCATTCAAATCAGTATGGATGGTAAAGGTCGATGGGTTGATAATGTGATGGTTGAACGATTATGGCGGAGCGTTAAATATGAAGAGGTGTATCTCAAAGCCTACAGCAATGTTTTGGATGCGAAGAAGCAATTAAACGCATATTTTGAATTTTATAATTTGAAACGACCTCATTCGAGTCTGGACAAAATGACTCCAGATGAGTTTTACTATGACCAGCTACCACAACAAAATAAGGTAGCTTAACTAGAGCAGAGTATCACTTATAAATAAGCTTTTAGTTGTTCAAACATGTGGGACCACCTCTCGACTCCCAATCACTTTTGCTTAACAACTCCATATATGACTCTCTATTCAACTAAAATATTATCGGGTAAAAAAATTAGAGGCATCTGAATATTATGTGATTTACCTTTTGATCGATCATGTTGCTCATATTGTTTTCCTGTTACCATATAAATTTCACGGTTATATATTGTTGGATATGACAAATTACGTAGAGCAATTATAATATTTGCAGATATAGTATTCTTATGTGTAGCAGAAACTGAGTTATCCTCTTTTAATGAGGCTCCAATCCATTTATGACTCATTTGACGACCTTTCGTCTTAGTTCCGCCTAGACCCGCTTTACCTTTACTCCCTTCCAAAGCACTTTCATTTTTAATTGAAGTCTCAGCACTGGTTGATCTCTTTCCTAAGCCTGAATTTTCATTATATTCAGTTTTTTCGTTAAAAATATTTCCAATCTCAGAACGATTTCCTTCAATAGCCTTAGCATCGGATTGTGCCATACCAGCCAAAAAAGAAAAGTGACCAAAAATACTTCCCTTCGTTTCGCCTACTAAATATTTACGCCCTTTATGGTTACCAAACCATAAATGATCTATACCGGTTTGGTTAATATCTTGCTTACGTATCCGATCACCAGCCGCATTACGCTTTAAACGCTCATACTCCTCAATCAAACGTCCATTATCATTGACCTTACGTAAAGATTTACGCTTTTCTTTCGAATAATAATCAACGATATGTTCGGCTGGCACGCCAGTAGACCAACGCTTTTTCTTTGCTTGACGTATTTCATGGCTTTTTTTTGCTTTTGCAGCTGCTGAACTTTGAGCAGTAGGCGCATTATTTTTAACTTGTTGTTGCGCACCACCTCGTTGAGGATTTGAAGGCCTTTGAGCAGGAGGAGGTGTTGCCCCTTTTCCACCACCTCTAGGCACGACAGGTCTTGCAGGAACTTGTTGGCTAGCTTTACCAACAGCAGTTGATGGTAAAGGTGGATGCATATTTAGCATTTGATTGACAGTTTTTTGAATTTCAGCAAATGCAGCGTTCATATACTTAGGCGCATCTTTTTTTACCTGAGTAAACATTTTGATTACTTCATTGACCTTTGGGCGACCTATAACCTGTTTAGCTAACCAAGAATCGAGTACATCAACAATCTCATCAATCATTTTATTGAGTAAAGAAATACACTCATTTTTTAACTTATTCCAATTTATTTCTTTGAGTGCTTTTTTGGGATCGATCTTGGCATATTTACGCATTGCATCAAAAACACGTTCTGCATTTGCCCCATTTTTAGCCAACTTAAACCCAGCTTTAAATGCATCACCAAAACCTGGGATACATCCTATCAGCGTAATGACTAAATCCACCCAGCCCATAACATTTGCAGGATTTGCTGAAACTAAAATAATGCCTCTAATCAAATCTCTTAGGTCAAATAATTGACCTACTACAGGGACACAACCTAAAACAGCAGTCACAATAATCTGACTTGGACCTGTCCCGCTGCCATCAAGTAAGCCCATAAACCATTTGCCAACATCATCATCAGCTTTTTTAAGTTGTTGTTGGGAGACATGGGGATTAACAGGTTTAGTTGCATTTGCAGGAACAGAAGGTAAATTAGCCATTAAATATCACCTTCTTGAAAATTACGTTCTGTTTCCGCTTCATCGTCAGTTAAGTTTTTTAAATGAGTATCAGTGTATGATTTTGTTTCAGGATTAATTTCATTGTCTAACATATAGTCATCATAATAATCATGAACAATGTCTCCACCATTTTGTATTTCTTCAATTTCATCATCAAAAAAGTTATCGGTTAGATATGATTGATAGACTGATTTAAACGAATCTCTGGCAGAATTAGCATCTTCATCTGTTCTTATTTTCTGATTAATAATAGGATTTTCTAAAAGTTTTATGAAATGATCAGGCTCAACTCTTATATCTTCCCCATATAAAACTTTTGCTTTTTTTCCAAGTTCAATATTTTCTATTTTCGCATAACCGTTTGCATCTAATTGTCCTTTCTGACTTGTACCATCATCAAATAACAACTCATACGTGGCTTGTTTAACAGGTGATAAGTCTTCATAAACATAATTAAGTTCAATGGAACCCGTATTTTTCCCAATAACAGGTAAATAAGGTAATTGAGCTGAAACCTCTCCCCCACCCATAAACAAATGCTGTCCCGCCTTAACCTCAAACTTTCCACTAGTTGTTGCAAAGACTCCGGAACTATTAATCTTAAGTTCAGAACCATCAGCGATTAATTTAATTTCTTTAGGGCTGGTAATGTAAATGGCATCTTCAGTTGAAATGATCTGTACACCTTTACGTGCTATCAAATCAGCCCCATCTGCTTGAGCCTGTATTTCAACTTTGCCTTGACCTGCATAGAATTTCGCACCGTCCTGTGCGGCAAACAAACTGATTTTACTTTGTGCATGTGCAAGTAAATTCTTTTGGGTACTAAAATTAATACTGTCCCCTGCACTGTGACCAATTTGACCATCTGCTGAAAGGTGAACATCTTCATTTGTAGTCAGAGCAATCGAATGGGGGGAGGTCAATATCATTAAAGCTTGTTTAAATGCTTTTGCCTTCGCCTCACTTTCTTGTTCAATTTGTTCAATAAACTCTTTTAGATTATCCAGTATTTCTAATGGATCGGTTTGTTGATTTTTAGCAACCTCACTTAAAGCTTTTGAATTATTTAGACTAGATTCAAATTGTGATTTCGTTTCAGAAGTATCAAGATGATGACCATTTGCTGAATCTTGTCGATAGGTAGAAAGTAATAAACCCTGTTTAGCTCTGAGTGCTCCCCACTGGTCAGTACGCAGTTCAAAACCTTCACCTCGCCCTTCACTCGTGTCCGTTTCTTTAGGATGACTCAAATTCCCTAAGTTCAGTTGTGTCGCACCATGACTACTTTGTAGCTGGGTACTGATCTGATCAGTCGTGTCATCAAAACGTAGTTGCCCGAAGCCCTCGCCTTGAATCTCTTTTGATCGGATCCCTGCCAGTTTTTTGGTATCAGGCAGTTTGCCTGTATTGTCAAATTTGCTTGGATGACGTTGTGCTTCATGGATGCGCCCCACGACAAAGGGTCTGTCGATATTGCCATCAAAGAAGTCGATAACCACAATTTCACCAATACGCGGTAAGAAGCGTGCACCATAACCCTCACCTGCCCAAGGTGTGAGCACATCAACCCAAGCAGAATCTGTGTCATTGTCATTTGAACCTGCACCGCCATCGTGAGTATTGTCTTCACTACGGGTGAACAGGAAACGGACTTTAATACGCCCCCATTCATCCACGTGAATTTCTTCACCACTTGGTCCAACCACTTTCGCGCGTTGTGGTGATGCAATAGGGCGTTGTCGTAGCGGATTGTACTCTGGAACAATTGTGATATTGCGTCGTTGTAAGACGAGGTGATTGGCTTGGCGTTCGTCTTTATTATTTGTCGTAATTTCAGCCTGTTGCCAATTGGTTTGTTTCAGCAAAGCTGTGATTTGATCGGTCAAATCTTTAGGCAAATTATTCTGATTATAGAATTTTTTGGATGTGATTAAGAATTCTTTGTCTGAACCACTATGCTGATCAATTTCAGGGTGCTCGTTGAGCTCAAACCAGTAACCCACTTGTGCATCTCGTACAGTCGAGGTAGCCATAAATTGCTTGGCTTGTAAGTCGTAATAATGACCAAGATTTTGATTAAACTTTTCAATCTGACCATTGCCTGATTTGGTCGTTCCATCTTCACCTTTAAGGTCTTGTATCCATGCAGGTGAGAAATGCCACGCCTGCTCTAAACCTAGACTGGCGTTGTCTTGATTATCACTATGGCTATGTTTGCTTTGAACTGAACCCGCACCTTCTTCTACTTCTAAAGTATTTGCTTGCCAATGTTGAATATGGACAGATGTTGGTTGTATAGAACGCTGCCCGACCAAATTTGTAATCGAATCACTACTTTCTACAGTACTGCTACGATGGAAGCGAATATTCTGACGCTCTAAACTTTGATATTGAGCGTTGTCATCAATCAGTCTAAGTTTTTGTGGCTGAATGGGTTCACTTGAACTGGACACTTTGAGCTGAGACTCATCAATAAGCCAGTTAATCCCCTCTGAAGAGAGCAGCCTTTGAATAAATTCACTATCTAATTCATTCGCTTGCATAATGAATGGGCGCACATCATATTCTTTGCTTAAACCACTTTTATCCAAAATCAAACTTGAAGCAAATAAGGGACTACGTTGCTGCCACTCGGCAAAAATGGTTTGAACTACATCAACAACAGACTTCGCCATGAAAACTCTAGAGTTACGTCGATGCTTCCATAAGGCTGTCGGGTCTTCCACGGTTAAACGGTATATGGTTAAAGCGCCATCGCTTGCCCCTACATCCGCCTTGGTGATGATGCCTGAAATACGATTGAGTTCTGACTTTTCAGTGACAATATCGACAGCCACCTGACTACCAATAAATTGCTTTAACGGAATATGAGCGGAGGTAGATAAGCAAAGGAGCTGTAACTCTATACCTGTATTCAGTTCATGCGTTCCATCTATGCGCTGAAGGAATACTTGTTCGTTAAGCGAGGTATTGCTGAACTGAATATGAATGGCACGTTTTTGTGCACTAAGTCCAAGTTGCTCTATTGCAGCGTAAATATTATTGGGCATCGTTATTATTAAATTTTAAGTTGTGGCTGATTGTACAAAAGTTACAAAAAATTTCTTTAATTTTTTGTAACTTTAATAGAATTTTTAAGTTCAGAGCCTTTTTTCAATAAATGACCGATCCATCTGTAAGTTTCTATTTTTATAGTTTTGATATTATCCCAGTCATATTCAGCTTAACCCAATTCATTCCTTTATCTACTCTAGAAATATTAAAGTTTTTCAGTTAATACCAGACCACTAAAATTTTATTTTTTTCATACTGGTTTGCAATTTACTCAAACTTCATTTAACTCGCTAACAATTACAACCTTCTACATAACCCGCAATTCTTGAAGCTGTTGCTTATCAGGATAATATAGGCCACTCCCCTATAGATAACATAGCCTACTGCCAATAGCTTATACATAGTAGCAATTGATCTGCTATCGACAGACAGTTTAGATCATCACCTTATGCAGGATAAATGCAAGTTAAGTACATCAATTATTATTCGAAAAAAAGACCCAGTTATTCACATCTTAGTATTTGAATTAAGATCCAGCCAGCTTATGTATATCAATATATGGCATAGAATTAATTACACAGGAAAGATGAGAAAAGCTGAATGAAAAATTATAGTTTATTATAAGTTATACGCGTGATTTATTGATTATCTCTGCACATTTCAACGGTTGTATTGATCAAGAGTTAAATGAAACTTGCAACTTTCCAGATTTGGCATAGCTCAAATACATTCAGTTATACATAAAAATTAAAAACTGAGTGTGTATAGTTTCTTTGAATTATCCTATTTTATAATATGTTTTAACCTCAATTCTTTTGGCTTTAATTCACATAAAAAACGAATATGATTTAAACCCTACTTTTAAATAGTTTAACGTCAAACCACCCAAGGCTTGATCATAAAAAGCACCATTAGCTCCCCTATGCGCTTGTTTTGGTGCAACTCTAAAAACACTTAGAATCACTCATTTAAACTAAAGCTTCAACATTAAACCAATGATTTATAACAATTATAACCAAAGATAAATCAAATTGATTAGATTGGCATAGATTCTGCATTTTTGTATTCCATCATGTATACAAGTTGGAATGCAAAAAAATGAGTCAGAACAAATGCATTGGCTGGACACTTCAAGAATGGCAAACCGCTTATCTTAACCAAGATATTCATCTTGAAGATTTAATCGACTATGTAGCGCAATTACCACAACCTGATCATGCATGGATTTCAATTGCTACAACAGAAATACTTTCCCAACAAATTGAAGTCTTAAAGCAAAAAGCAGATCAAGCCACAGACCTCAGCAAAGAATTACCTTTATACGGTATTCCGTTTGCAGTTAAAGATAACATCGACGTTGCTAGTTTTGTCACCACGGCCGCATGCAAGGCCCTGACAACTGTTGCTACACAAGATGCAGAAACCATTCGCCTGCTTAAAAATGCAGGGGCAATAGTTGTGGGAAAAACCAATTTAGACCAATTCGCAACTGGTCTCGTAGGGACACGCTCTCCCTTTGGTGCAGTCAGTAACACGTTTAATGCTGACTATGTCAGTGGTGGCTCTAGCTCTGGTTCAGCCAGTGTTGTTGCTCGTGGCTTGGTGCCCTTTGCACTCGGAACAGATACTGCAGGCTCTGGCCGTGTTCCTGCTGCATTTAACAATATTATTGGACTAAAACCCACCAAAGGTCGTTTTTCAAATCGTGGTCTACTCCCAGCCTGTAAAAGTTTGGACTGTATTTCGATTTTTGCTTTAACGGTAACAGACGCCGACACCATTGCCCAAATGGTAGAACACTACGATGCGCTAGATAGCTATTCACGCCAGCATCCAAAGACTGCACCTGTGAAACTCTCGACTAAGCCACATTTTGCTATTCCCCAAAAACTGGAATTCTTTGGAGATGACCAAGCTAAATATGCCTTCCAACTGGCTGTAGAACAGTTAAAAGTTCTCGGTGCTGAAATTACTGAAATTGATTTTTCAGCGTTTGAACAGTTGGCAGCCCAACTCTATCAAGGCTCATGGGTGGCAGAACGTACAGCGGCGGTTGCCGAGTTGTTGGCGCAGCAGCCTGAGGTTTTCGATCCGACAGTGCGTGCAATCATTCAAAAAGGTCATGATTTTAGTGCAATTGATGCCTATAACGCGGAGTACTTAAAGCAAGACTTAAGCCGAAAAATTCAAGACACTTTGGCCCAATTTGATGCATTGATTGTTCCCACCTCCCCAACCATTCATACCCTTGCGGAAATGGAACAGTCACCGATTAGCCTGAACTCTGAGTTTGGGACTTATACCAATTTTACTAACCTCGCCGATTTAAGTGCTCTCGCCCTGCCCGCAGGTTTCCGCACTGACGGTTTACCTTTCGGCATCAGCCTAATTGCACCTGCATGGTATGACCAAGCTCTGATTGAATTCGGAAAAATTTGGCAGACGCATTTGAACTTAAAGCTGGGTGCCTTAGACCGATATGCATCTATTCCAAAGCTACAGAACACAGTCTCTCCACATCATATCCGTGTTGCAGTGGTTGGCGCACACCTGACTGGAATGCCGCTGAACTTCCAATTGCTCACACGTGATGCTGTGCTTGTGGAAACCACGCATACCGCTGAGCACTATGCCCTGTTTGCACTGAATGGCACGATCCCGCCTAAACCCGGTCTAGCCCGAGTCGATGAACACGGTCAGCAGATCATTGTTGAACTGTGGGATGTACCCACCGCTCGCTTTGGAGAATTTGTCGCAGAGATTCCGACACCACTGGGCATGGGCAATGTCGAACTGGCAGACGGTCGATGGGTTAAAGGTTTCATTTGCGAACCTTATGGCTTAAACGATGCCGAAAACATCAGTCACTTTGGTGGTTGGCGCGCCTATATCCAGCACCGTAACAATTCAAAAGTAGAACAAGCTTAGTCAAATTTAGGAATTTTAAAATGTTTAAAACTGTATTGATTGCAAACCGTGGCGAAATTGCCGTACGTGCAATTCGCACTTTAAAAAAACTGGGGATGACCAGTGTAGCGGTATATTCAGACAGTGACCGTTACGCACAACATGTCAAAGACGCGGACATTGCCATTGCTTTAGACGGCTTAAAACCATCCGACACTTATTTAAGCATTGAAAAATTGATTCAAGCTGCACAAAAAACGGGGGCTGAAGCTATTTTCCCGGGTTATGGCTTCTTATCAGAAAGTGCTGAATTTGCAGAGGCTTGTGAGAAAAATAATATTGCCTTTATGGGGCCAACAGCGACACAAATTTTAGAGTTTGGCCTGAAACACCGTGCACGTGAGCTTGCCGCCGCAGCTCAAGTGCCCATGACACCAGGTACAGGCCTACTTGGCAGCTTAGATGAAGCAATTTCTGCGGCTACAGAGATTGGTTATCCCATCATGCTAAAAAGTACCGCAGGTGGCGGAGGGATTGGCCTCACTCGCTGTGATAATGAACAAGCCTTAGTTGAAGCTTATGAAAGCGTCAAACGTTTAGGCGCACAATTTTTTAAAGATTCGGGCGTATTTTTAGAACGTTTTATTGACCGTGCGCGTCATGTCGAAGTTCAGATTTTTGGTGATGGCCAAGGTCAAGTGGTTGCATTGGGTGAACGCGACTGTTCATTGCAACGTCGTAACCAAAAGGTAGTGGAAGAGACCCCAGCGGCTCATCTCCCCGAAGCCACACGTCAAAAACTACACCAAGCAGCAGTTGAACTCGGCAAATCGGTCAATTACCGCAGCGCAGGTACGGTCGAATTTATTTATGATGCTGCACGTGATGAATTTTACTTCCTTGAGGTCAATACCCGACTACAAGTGGAACATCCTGTCACTGAGATGGTGACGGGTTTAGACCTGATTGAATGCATGCTTAAAGTTGCTGCGGGCGATGCACTGGATTGGACGGCACTTAGCAACATCCAACCGCAAGGTGCGGCGATTGAAGTGCGTATTTATGCAGAAGATCCAGTTAAAAACTTCCAACCCAGCCCGGGTGTACTGACCGAAGTTGTATTTCCAGACAATTGTCGTGTTGATACATGGGTTTCAACAGGAACAGAAATTTCGCAATATTTTGACCCGATGATTGCCAAAATCATCGTACATGCGGACACCCGTGCACAAGCCATTGAGCAACTAAAAAATGTACTCTCTCAAACTCGTTTAAATGGCATCAGCACCAATTTAGACTATGCACATAGCGTGATCTCTGATGAACGCTTTGAACAAATGCAAATCTGGACACGCTTGCTAGACGACTTTGACTACGTACCGAATGTGATTGAAGTACTCCAAGCTGGCACACAAAGCTCGATTCAGGACTTTCCGGGACGTGTTGGCTATTGGGATATTGGTGTACCACCATCGGGTCCTATGGATGACTATGCTTTTCAATTGGCCAATCAAATTGTAGGGAATGATGCTAGCGCAGCAGGCTTCGAGTTCACTCTGCAAGGCCCAAGTCTCAAGTTTCACCAAGACAGTGTGATTGCACTGACAGGTGCACCATGTCCTGTGCAACTGGATGATAAGCCTGTGGCCTTTTGGCAGCCGATTCACATTTGCGCAGGTCAAGTACTCAGCTTAGGACAGGTCGAGTCTGGTTGCCGTAGCTATTTAGCAGTGCGTCATGGACTCGATATCCCCCTATATTTGGGCAGTCGTTCGACTTTTGCTTTAGGTAACTTTGGCGGGCATGCAGGACGTGTGCTTCGTGCAGGTGACATGATCAAACTCGTCAACACAACCCATCCAAATAGCGATACACCTTTAGCCACGCAAGAACCACAAGCTCTATCTTCTGCCCTGATTCCAAGCTACGGCAGAGAATGGAAAATTGGCGTTCTGTATGGACCACATGGTGCACCTGACTTTTTTAAACCTGAATATATTGAAGAGTTTTTTGCCTCCGAATGGACTGTCCACTTCAACTCCAATCGTTTAGGCATCCGACTGTCAGGGCCAACACCAAGCTGGGCACGTGAAAATGGAGGTGAAGCAGGACTCCACCCATCCAATGTCCATGACTGTGAATATGCCATTGGTGCAATTAACTTCACAGGTGACTTCCCTGTCATTTTAGCCAAAGATGGGCCAAGTCTAGGTGGCTTCGTTTGCCCTGTAACTATTGCCAAAGCTGAACTTTGGAAAGTGGGTCAACTTAAAGCCGATGATAAAATCAGCTTTTATCCTTTAACCGTTGAACAAGCCAATACCTTAGAACAACAACAAATTGAACGGATCGAAAATTTTGCTCATGCAACCCTTAATTCTGAACCCCCAAGCAGTGATATTCCAACATCCGCAATTCTTGCCAGCTTAGAGGCAACTGATGTGTCTCCACGCACGGTATACCGCCAAGCGGGTGACAGTTATATCTTACTGGAGTACGGTGACAACGTTTTAGACTTGGCGCTACGCTTACGCGTTCATCAGCTCATGCAACTCATTCGCGCGGCTAATATTAAAGGCATATTGGAACTGTCCCCCGGCGTACGCTCGCTGCAAATCAAATACGATGGGCTCACGCTTCCACAGCATCAATTGATCGAATTTCTACTCAAGCTTGAACAGCAAATGGGAGATTTAAGCCAAATTAAGATCCCGTCACGGATCATTCATCTCCCAATGGCATTTGAAGACAGTGCAACTTTAGGTGCTGTAGAACGCTATCAAGAAAGTGTCTGTGCCAAAGCACCTTGGCTACCAAACAATGTCGATTTTATTCAACGCATCAATGGTTTAAACAGCCGAGAGCAAGTCAAAGAAATTATTTTCAATGCCAATTACCTCATTTTAGGCCTTGGTGATGTTTATCTCACCGCCCCATGTGCAGTACCGATTGACCCACGCCATCGCCTGTTAAGTTCAAAATACAACCCAGCACGTACTTTTACCGCTGAAGGTACCGTAGGCATTGGCGGCATGTATATGTGTATCTACGGTATGGACTCTCCAGGTGGCTACCAACTGGTCGGACGCACCCTACCCATCTGGAATAAGTTTAAAAAGAACAAACAGTTTGGCGACAAACAATGGTTTCTAAGCTTCTTTGATCAAATCAAATACTTCCCCGTATCTGAGTCAGAGTTAGAGCAATGGCGTGCCGACTTTGAAAATGGTCAAGCACAAATTCAAATTGAAGACACTGAATTTGACTATGCAGCGTATTTACAACTGCTTGAAGATGAAAAAGACAGCATTGCCGAGTTTAAAGCACAGCAACAACACGCTTTTAGTGCTGAAGTGGGCTTATGGAAAGAAAGCGTTGATCATCAAGAACATCTGATTGCAGAAATACCTGATGAGACCGACTACAGTGCCTATGCAGCGCTACATGCTTCGATGACAGGTAATATTTGGAAAATATTAGTGGAACAAGGTCAGATTGTGAAAAAAGGGGAAACCATTGCTATCATTGAAGCCATGAAAATGGAATTACCTGTATATGCAGCAGATGACGGTACTGTCAAAGCCATTATTTGTCGGGCTGGACAAACCGTTCATAGCGGTGAGCCTTTGGTTTATATGGAATAACGCATGCCCAATATGACACGTGCAGGTTCAAGTTCAGACAATTTGTCTGAACTGGTTTACCAGCAAATAAAAAACGATATTTTTGATTTCAAATTGATGCCAGGTGAACGTTTTACCGAATCCGAAATCGCCTTGAGCTATCAGGTCAGCCGCACGCCTGCACGGCAGGCGCTATATCGATTGCAACAAGAAGGCTATGTAGAGGTGGCATTTCGTAGTGGCTGGACTGTCCGCCCGCTGAACTTGCAATACTACGATGAGCTTTATGAGCTGCGCATCATGATTGAGCAGTACGCAATTCGAAAGTTATGCAGCAGTACATCTCAGCCATCGAAGGAAATGAAACACCTACACAAAATTTGGATGGTTGCACCTAAGCAGTATCTATCGAGTTTAAAAGCCATGGCGAAAATTGATGAAGATTTTCACTGTGCATTGGTTCGTGCCATTGGCAATCAAGAAATGATCAAAATTCACCAAGAGGTCAGTGAAAAAATTCGCATTATTCGGCGCCTCGATTTTTCAAAAATGGATCGAATTGAAGCCACCTATGCGGAGCATCAAGCCATTTTGAATTATATAGCACAGCAACAGACGGAGCTTGCAGTTGAAAAGATCAGTGCTCACATTCAACAAAGTCGAGATGAAGTAAAAAAAATTACTTTAGGTATGCTCAATCAGCATGCTGTTGTGAAAGCAAGTCACTAAGCACTTGATCAACATTCCACTCTCAAATAAAAAAGGCGCTTCATGCGCCTTTTCTTCAACCTTTGAACTTAAGCAGGAATACGTAGGACTTGGCCTGGGAAAATATCATCTGCATCTTTCAATAGCGGACGGTTGGCCTCAAAAATTTTATTGTACTGGTTGGCATCACCATAAAATGCTTTGGAAATTTTCGATAAGTTATCCCCCGATTTAACCGTGTAGAACTTACTTTCAGGTTCAGGGCTAGCCACAGTGAGTTGATCATCGACTTGTGCCACATGGTCAATATTACCGACGGCTAAAACAATCTTTTCTTTGTCGGCTTGAGTCTGAACTTGCCCTTTCACGGTCGCCAAATCCGTGGTGGAGTTATAGCTGACTGAAAGTCCCGTCACAGGTAAGCCCAATGCTTTAATATGACCCAATAACTTGTTGGCAATTTCTTGAGCAGATGGCTCTGCTGGTGTGCTTGGTGCAGCTTGAGGCTCGGCTGCTGCTGTATTTTTCTTACCAATGCCTTTAACAAAATCAAAAAGACCCATGTGTATGCTCCATCTTGTTATATCAGTGTTGTTATATTGAATGCTCAAAAATGAGACACCCTTTTTTATACCCAAAAAAGACAACAGATTTGGTAGCGAAAAGTCCTCTTAAGGTAAAGCTTTGTAAGTTACCCGAGTAAATAGCAGATTTTAAAGGTGAGTTAGGTGCTTTGCATTTTTTGAAAGGCATAAAAAAGCCACCCAAGTGGGTGGCCTTTCCATTCAGCAAAGCTGAAACAATATGTATTAACCTAGTTTCTTAGAAACGTAGTCAATCGCAGATTGTACAGTTGTGATTTCGTTAGAATCTTCATCTGGGATTGTGATGTCAAAGTCGTTTTCGAAAGACATAACAAGCTCAACAAGGTCTAAAGAGTCAGCACCTAAGTCATCCATGAAAGATGCTTCGTTTTTGATTTCTTCAGCCTTAAGACCAAGTTGTTCTGCAACTGCTTGCTTGATGCGTTGTTCGATATCGCTCACAGGAATTCTCCTCATTGCTTGTGGCGTTTTTAATGCCGTTAGTTTAATTGAATCTTTAAAATTTTGAAAGTTTATCCATCAGCCAATTAGCTCATGTATAGACCACCATTTACATGCATTACCGTACCAGTAATGTAATTTGCTTTGTCTGATGCCAAGAAGCTCACCGCATTTGCAATATCTTGTGGATCACCTAAACGGTTCAAAGCCACTTGATCGCTCATTTTTTTACGGATATCTTCGCTTAATTGCTCAGTCATTTCTGTTGCAATAAAACCAGGCGCCACTGAGTTTACAGTGATTTGACGGCTGCCCATTTCTTTTGCAAGGCTACGGCTAAATGCTTCAATACCAGCTTTCGCTGCTGAATAGTTGGCCTGACCTGGGTTGGCAAAATGCGCAACCACAGAACTAATATTAATAATTCGTCCAAAACGTGCTTTAGTCATGCCTTTTAGCACACGTTTAGATAAACGGTAAACTGCTTTTAAATGGATATTTAAAATGTCATCCCAGTCATCTTCTGACATACGAAGTAACAAATTATCTTTGGTAATTCCAGCATTGTTCACCAAAACCAACACAGGGCCATAGTTTTGTTCAATGTCAGTTACAAGCGCATCAATGGCAGCACCATCACGAACATCGAGTACTTTACCTGCACCGTGTTCACCGAAGCTTACAGCAAGTTTTTCTGCACCTGACTCAGATGTCGCAGTACCCACAACAAAATAACCGTCTTGAATAAGTTGCTGAGCGATGGCAGCACCAATCCCTCGACTTGCACCTGTCACGAGTGCAATTTTGCGTTCCTGTGTCATGCAATTTTTCCTTCAGCCACTAAAATGGCATTTAGTGCATCTTCCAAGCGCGATTTACTATCGAGTGGAAATGCTTTTTCAATATTAGGTAGACGTTTTGCCAAGTTTGCCAAAACATTGCCTGGACCACACTCTGCAACATATTGGATCCCTTGATCCTGAATAAACTGCATTGTTTTGGTCCACTGTACAGACTCATATAACTGAGCGGTAAGTGCTTGGCGGACTTGTGCTACATCTGTAGCAATTTCCGCGCCCACATTTTGTATTACAGGTATGCTAGGCAGCTCAATGGCAGTTTGTTCCAAAGCTTCTGCAAACTGTTCTGCAGCAGGCTTCATCAATGAACAATGCGATGGAACAGAAACTGGTAATGCAATCGCTTTGCCGCTGTTTTCTTTGGCTAAAGCCATGACTGCTTCAATTGCTGCTTTTTCACCAGCAATCACCACTTGACCCTGAGCATTGTAGTTAGCTGCCTCAACTGAACCTTCAGCTTGACTCGAAACTTGTTGGCATAAAGCAACAACTTGCGCATCATCTAAACCTAAGATGGCTGCCATTGCACCCTTACCTTGAGGTACAGCACTTTGCATCAACTTGCCACGCAAATTTACCAGCTTGACTGCATCACCTAAGCTTAGGCTTCCTGCTGCAACCAACGCACTGTATTCACCAAGTGAGTGCCCCGCCAAATACTTCGGTGCAACACCGCCAAGTTCTAACCATACACGCCACAAAGCAATACTGGCAGTTAACAATACTGGTTGGGTAAATTCAGTTTGGTCTAAACCTTCACCAGATTGTGCAATGTGCCACAAATCGAATCCAACCGCTTTAGAGGCTTCTGCAAATGTTGCTTCAACACTGGCAAATTGTTCTGCCAATTCAGCCAACATGCCAACCTTTTGTGAACCCTGACCGGGAAATACAAACGCTGTTTTTGTTGCCTGAGCGACTTGATCAAGTTGTTTCGCAGACATAAAAAAGTCCTTTCTTGTCTTTGCTCTCGTTTATGGAGCGAAAATTTAACACTTAATTTAGGTCGATGTAATTGCCAAATACAACAAAAACAGCAGCGATAAAAATTCGACAACAAAAAAAGGGAGCTTTACGCTCCCCTTTTTTCGACTAAGCTTTAAGCTTAATGCTTCGACAATTATTCAGCAGATGCTTTAGCGAATAATTGACGACCACGGTAGATACCATCTTTAGATACATGGTGACGACGGTGAATCTCGCCAGTAGCTTGGTCTACAGTTAATGCATTCTCGGTTAAAGCGTCATGTGAACGGCGCATGTCACGGCGAGAGCGACTTTTACGGTTTTGCTGAACGGCCATGATGGCTCCTTACAAATCGAAAAATATGGATCAGAACAAATTCAGTTGTCTTATACGGAAGAGTATAACACAAAAATTAGTTAAGTTTACCCTTCAAACTTGCCAAAACATCAAACGGATTATCCCGCTTTTCTTCAACAAGTTCTTCAACGGCAGGTTGGTGCTTATGTTCACAAGCGTCATGCTTAGCGGACAAAGGCATCAACAATAACAATTCATCTTCTATCAGAGACAGTAAATCAGCCGTCGCAGGCGCATCATAGCTACCTTTCGTCGTTGCTTCACTTTCACCTAAGACGATGAAATCAGCATCCTCATCCAAGCGCTCTATCAGTGACTCATCATCCACTAGAGCTAGATGAAAATCTGAAACGAGTTCAATGTTTACCGTGCCTAAACAACGCTGGCATTCCATTGGAACGTTCGTTTCAACGTGACCATCTAGCCATACAATACGATGATACGCATCCATTGATAGCTTACAGTCTATGTTAATCAATTGATCATCAATTGATCCAACAGCTTCACGGGCTATACGAGCAAAGCGAGACAATGGCAGTGTTCCTGACCATGTAAAGCCTTGTTCGGCCCATTTAAACGGCTCAATCTGTGCCGGAAAGGTATTTGCTGACATAATTAAGGCGGCAATTCTACAAATTCATCAGTACTCTGTCAAAGATTAAGATACAATTTTGTACTTATTTAGACAGACCATTTGGGTAACTTAAGTCATGCATCTGTTGCAGCCGCAAACAGAAGTGAGTATTTCATCACTTGTGAGCACAATTTCAACTGTCGATTCTGACATTTCAAACCGCCAAGTGCAACTCTCGACGTGGGAGAATTTGTGTACAGAAGCAGAACAAGTTGATTGGCTCATCTTACACTTTAATCGTTGGTTTTCCCACCTGAATGTCAACTTGGTTAAAGGTGACTCTGAACCTGAATATTTTCCCGCGATAGAAAGCTCCCCTGCGCGTATCCAATTTGCCCATGGTTTTTTTAATAGTGCCTTGCATGAAATCAGCCATTGGAGCATTGCAGGAGACAAACGTCGCCTACTCCCCGATTTAGGCTACTGGTATGCACCCGATGGTCGCACAGCTGAACAACAAGCTTTATTTGAACAGGTTGAAATTAAACCTCAAGCCATTGAATGGATGTTTGCAAAAGCCTTTGGACGTAAATTTCGGGTTTCACTCGACAATTTGACTGGTGAAGGTGGTGACGGCAGCCGCTTCAAAGACCATGTTTTCGCTCAAGTTCAGGCTTATTTTTCAGGCCAAGCCCAATTACCGCGTGATGCGAAACACTTCATTGACTGTATTTGCCTGTGTACTCGTGCTGGCAAAATATTACAGAGCGATGAATTTCAAAGAGAAATGCTCGACTAAATTTAGCACGATTCACATTTTGGTCATTGAACATCACCGAGATAAAGCGCGATAATGTTGAAAAAACCATCAGGAGATAAAAACGATGCTTCATTTAAGAGTCCATCCTGATAACCCTCAAGCACGCTCAATCAGCCAAGCAGTAGAACGGATTCGCGCAGGCGATGTGGTGGTGTATCCGACCGATGCCGCTTATGCCATTGGCTGCCAGATTGGGAATAAAAATGCCATGGAGCGGATCGCTCAAATTCGCGGCCTTGGGGCCAAACATCAATATGCCATCATTTGCGCGGATCTTTCCGATATTGCCACTTATGCCAAAGTGGACAATGCTATGTATCGTTTACTGAAAAACAATACACCAGCCGTGACCACGTTCATTTTGCCTGCAACCAGTGAAGTGCCTAAACGCTTGATGCATCCGAAGAAAAAAACCATTGGTCTACGTATTCCAAGTAACCCTGTGTGCCAAATGTTACTCAAAGAGTTGGGTGAACCACTACTAACCAGTACTTTAATCCTGCCGAATCAGGAAGAACCGCTGGATGATCCCTATGATATAGAAATGCAACTATCAAAACGAATTGATGTGTTTATCGACAGCGGGCTGGGCACATTAAGCACCACCAGTATTGTCGATTTATCAGGTGATCACCCTGAAGTGATTCGCCGTGGGCTTGGCGATGTCAGCGCATTTGAGTGATGCGCTGCATTTATTCGCTAGGGAAACTGAATCTCACATTCTCAATAGATCAACATGACCCTGTTTACGGTTTTGCTCAATCTGAATCAATTTCCCGAGCAACATAGTTTATATGTGCAGCGTCCTTGGACACTTGAGTCCGAGACTTTGGTGCAAAACCCGAGTTCAATCAACTGCATTATGCGGGAAGAGAATCTGTATAGCTATTTCCTGCCGATCGCGACCATCCAACAATACTTCAAATATCTTGAACCCAAAAATCTCTGCCTACAAGACAGCTGTCAGCGCATCATTGAATTTGCGCTACAAGGACCTGAGTAAATTATGGATGAATCTTTTCCTTGGCGTCAACTGACGCATTTATGCATATTTTGGACGTACTTTACATCCCTAGGCTTTCAAATCAGTACACATCCATAAAAATTAAAGCACTTCAGCTGTGCGGCTTTAGCGCTCACAACCGATGTTACTGCAAAGAGCCATCTTCATTTTAAAGTGCGGAAAAAACAGCCAAGTCCATTCTTTTGAGTGGTTCATCTTCCGAAGCAGTTTGCTACTGTACGGCCAGAACATCAAACATACTTCGCCGTACATTGACGATGGATCGTCATGGCATGAAAAACAGCCACATCATAATCAAATCAATAAGGACAAAAAATGCCGAACCAAGGGAATATCACAATATTAGGCCTGTTTGCAGTTTCAACTACTCCAGTGCATCTAAGCCTTTTTATTCTGTAGGTCTTTTCTTTCTACTTCGCATTTTCGCGCATTTTTTTCAAAACTAAATACGGTTTTTCAACACCACAACAAGGAAACTTTTAATAAGGGATTGTATATGAACAAAAATAGACCATTAACCCCAAAACCACTGACACAAGTCCTCACGCTGGTTGCTGCGATTGCAGCTTCGCATATGGCTTTAGCCGCACCTGAAACCCAAAGTTCAGCACCTCAAGCCCTCAATCAGACAGGCTTGGTCTTACCCCAACCCACACCCGCATTTAATGGGGTGATTAAAGAAACCTTTGAAGGCTCTAAACAAGATTTCCCTCAACCGATAAAAGCATCGAAAGATGCACCCAATGTGGTGGTGATTTTGTTAGATGACTTGGGCTTTGGGCAAGCTGGCACCTTTGGGGGACCTGTGCCGACACCTGAAATGGATGAACTTGCAGATGATGGTGTGATTTTCAATCGTTTCCATACTACAGGAATCAGTTCCCCTACCCGTGCAGCGCTTTTAACGGGACAAAACCCACATCAAGTTGGAGCGGGAACCATTACCGAACTTTCAACAGGTTATCCGGGATATAACACGATATGGCCTAAGGAAAGTGCCAGTGTGGCTAGAATCCTTAAAGACAATGGCTATGCCACTGCGGCATTTGGTAAATGGCACAACACCCCTGACTGGGAAACATCCCCAGTTGGTCCCTTTGAACGCTGGCCAACAGGTCTCGGTTTCGAATATTTTTATGGCTTCTTTGGTGGTGAGTCGAGCCAATGGGAACCACAGTTGATCCGCGGGGTGACACCCGTTGAACCCACTAAACGACCAGAACAAGGCTATAATCTGAATGTTGACTTGGTCGATGATGCAATTGGTTGGATCAATCGCCAAGGCTCAGTCTCTCCAGATAAACCGTATTTTGTCTATATGGCACCCGGTGCCGTCCATGCACCACTGCATGTCAATCAAGAATGGATTGATAAGTTTCAAGGACAGTTCAACCAAGGTTGGGACAAAGTCCGTGAAGAAACCTTGGCCCGTCAGAAAAAATTAGGCATTGTTCCTAAAAATACCGACTTGACGCCTCGCCCAGACAGTATTCAAGCTTGGGCTGCTCTGAGTGCAGATGAGAAGCGCTTGTTTGCAAAACATCAAGAAGTCTTTGCAGGTTTCCTCGCACAAACAGATCATGAAATGGGACGTTTGATTAAAGCCATCAAGAAACTTCCAGATGCAGACAATACCCTCATTATTTTTATTGCGGGGGATAATGGTGCCAGTGCTGAAGGGACGTTAACGGGTACTATCAATAACCTAATGACTCAAAATGGTTTTCCAGATACCGTTGAAAATCAATTAAAACATATTGATGAAATTGGCGGACCTAAACACGAAAACCAATATCCTGTCGGTTGGGCATGGGCTGGCTCGTCTCCATTTCAATGGATGAAACGCGTTCCTTCTCACTTCGGGGGAACACGCAATGGCATGATCGTTTCTTGGCCTGCAAAAATTAGAGCCACGCATGCGATCCATAACCAATTCCATCATGTTTCCGACATCACCCCAACCATTTTAGAAGCAGCCAATATTCCGCAGCCCAACTTAGTAGATGGTGTAAAGCAAACGCCAATGTCTGGCATTAGCATGGCATACAGTTTCAATGATGCAAAAGCCAAAGATCAGCGTCATACCCAATACTTTGAAACGGGTGGACATAGAGCCATCTATCAAGACGGTTGGGTTGCCTCATCCTTCCATGGCGTACCGTGGAAGCTCAGTGGCTCTTTAGGCTTTAAAGATAGTCCATGGGAACTATACAATATCAAACAGGACTTTTCCCAAGCGCATGACCTAGCAGCCAAAGAGCCTCAACGCTTAGCAGAAATGCAGAAGCTATTCGACCAAGAAGCAGGCAAATATGGCGTTTATCCGTTAGATGATCGTTTTGTAGAACGTGCTTTTAATCCAGAGCGGCCTTCTTCAGTTCGTGGCCGAAAGCAATTCACCTATTCAGCAGGAACCACGCGTCTGCCTGAAGGCAGTGCACCATCCATGTATCAGCGCTCGCATAGTATTAAGGCTGACGTTGTCATTCCTAAAAGCGGTGCCAATGGTGTAATTGTGGCTGAAGGTGGTTCAGGAGGTGGCTTCTCGTTGTATTTGGAAAATGGCATACCTGTGTACGAATACAACTTCTTTGCCCAATCGTATTATCGGATTGCTGCCACCAAAGCATTAGCGCCGGGTAAACACACCATCGTCGTAGACTATCAACAGACTCCGCGTGAAGGTCGACATGGTATTGGCGGACCCGTGACCATCAGCGTCAATGGCGAAACGGTTGCCCAAGGTCAGGTTGAAAAAGTGGTTCCTTATCGCTTCTCCGCAACTGAAACCTTCGATATCGGTATGGACTTAGGCTCAACCGTTTCACCTCGCTACAATGAAAAAGCGCCGTATGCATTCACAGGTCAAATCGATACCGTCACAATCGATTTAAAAGACTAAATAATTTCAAACGCGATGATCTGAGATTGATCAACACCCAAAAATTTGAGACTTCAAAGTCTCTGAAGTTGGAGCAGCGCTGAAATACTTTCTTCGTATTTCAGCGCTATTCTTTAAGGTATTCATCCAATGCCTATTTTGTAGGCTGCTTTTGAGATTCATAATGCCGCACTATGCAGCCTCATCTAGCTACTTACAATAAATCGATTATTTTTCAAACCACAGGACTAGGTCCTAAGTACATCATGTTCTCTCAAACCCACCCCACTTCTGCAAATTTAGCTACGACATCAGCGCATAAAAAGCATCACACAAATAAATACTCTCTATTTATTTACAGCTTTTTTTGTTATTTGGTCGGTGAAATCATGTATTCACGCCGCAATTTGTTTTACACTAAGCCCTATTAAAATTATGTATTTTTTAAATCGCCTCTACTTTTTCTCCTTAAGTACTGATTCGAAAAAACATAATCATGCCTTTGAAAATTCGCGTGGCCAATAACTGTAATGAATCAATCCGTCCATAATGCCATGGAAGATCTTCCACAAATCCGTGTTATGGATGAGTGGCATGACTCCATCCCCGAGGATTTATATATTCCTCCAGCTGCATTTGAAATTCTTTTAGAGCATTTTGAAGGACCACTCGACTTTCTGATTTACCTGATTCAAAAAAACGGCTTCGACTTATTACAGTTAGATATTGCCCCTATTGCAGCGCAATACCTGTCTTATATGGATGCCATGAAGTCGCTTAACATTGAGCTGACAGCAGACTATATGGTGATGGCCGCGCTATTGGCTGATTTAAAGTCACGTTTGCTATTGCCAAAAGCACCCAATGCAATCCAAATTGAAAAAGACCCAAAACAAGAGCTGATTGACCGTTTAGAAACTTATCTACGAATTAAACAAGCGGCTGAACGCTTAGGACAAATGCCTATATTAGAGCGAGACACCTTCTCAACCAATGTCAGCTTAGGCCAAACTCTAGACAATAATGACGGTCATAATGTGCAACAGCTGCGTGATGCACTTTTCTGCGTGTTTAACCGACCTGAGCCAATCACCCACCAAATTGCACAAGAACCAGTTTTACTTGAAGAGCGTATGGCTTTTATTGAAAGCAAAGTCGCTTCAGGTGAAGTTTTAGTTTTTGAATCTTTGCTGCGTCCCATTCAAGGACGTATGGGCATGGTCGTGACGTTTATGGCCATTTTAGAGTTAACCCGCCAGCAACGTATTCAAATTGTGAGTTCAGGTGTTGAAGCACCACTTTCGATACAAGGAGTCAAAAAATAATGTTAGAACAAACCGCTCCTGTAACGAATGCAGACAACTTGCATGAAGTGTTGATGCAATTAGAAGCGATTATTTTTGCCAGTGATGCGCCTGTTTCACTTGCACGATTGAAAGAATCGTTCCAAAATCAATATAGCAAACAAGATTTACGCCTGTTTTTACAACAACTTGCCATGCTACAACATGGTCGTTCGATTGAACTGATTGAAACTGCTCAAGGTTTTCGTTTTCAAGTTCGAGCAAAATACCGTCAAATCGTTGCACAAACGTGGCCAGAGCGACCAACTCGCCTCTCGCCATCGCTACTCGAAATGTTGGCCGTGGTTGCTTATCATCAACCCGTCACTCGAGCAGATATAGAACAAATTCGAGGAGTCTCAAATAACAGTCAACTGTTACGAGCGTTATTTGATTGGAACTGGATTAAAGAATCTGGTTTTCGTGAACTCCCAGGAAGACCTGCGTTGTTAGTTACGACGCCCCAATTTTTAAATGCATTTGGCCTAAATTCTTTAGGTCAGTTGCCTCCCCTGCAGGATGCCAAGGAAGCTTTTATGGCGCTCGATGCGAATGCACCGAAGTCGTAAATAGGTGAACTGTTGATGATAATTTCTAAGGTTATGCTGTCATGAGTGAAAAGTTGCAAAAGGTACTCGCACGAGTTGGTTTGGGTTCTCGCCGTTATATGGAAGAAGTCATTGCCGCTGGTCGTGTGAGTGTCAACGGCCAAGTTGCCCAAGTAGGCGAACGTATTGAACCAGGTGATGAGCTTCGCATCGATGGTCGTAAAGTATCGTTCCAAATTGAAGATGAAATTCGTCGTCGTGTTCTGATTTACTATAAACCAGAAGGCGAAATTTGTTCACGTAACGACCCTGAGTCACGTCCAACGGTATTCGATCAATTACCTGCAATCGCGAATGATCGCTGGGTGATGGTTGGACGTCTGGATATTAACTCAACAGGTCTACTGTTGTTCACAAATGATGGCGAACTCGCGAATCGCTTGATGCACCCATCAAATGAAGTTGAACGTGAGTATGCTGTACGTGTTATGGGTGAAGTGACGCCTCAAATTAAGAACAACATGCTCAAAGGTGTGGTGTTAGATGATGGCCCAGCGAAGTTTGAGTCATTCTCTGAAATTGGCGGTGAAGGGATTAACCGTTGGTATCAAGTGGTGGTAAAAGAAGGTCGTAACCGTGAAGTACGTCGTATTTTTGAATCACAAGGTTTAAAAGTCAGCCGTCTACTCCGTACACGTTATGGCACGGTTATTTTACCGCGTGAATTACGTACGGGGCGTTGGATGGAGTTGGACAAAAACGACATCGACAACTTAACCAAAGCGGTTGAGTTAAAACCACGTCAAGGCACTGGTTTATACGGCATGGCAAAACGTCGTACTGAACGTATGCAAGAAAAACCAATGGCTGCGCGTCGTGGTGGTTTCTTACGCCAACAGCGCCGTGACAATGAAGATGAAGGCCAACAACAAGCGAAGCCAGCTTTCAACCGTGAACGTCGTGAAAATCCAAATGGTCATAGCCAACGTCGTCAGGACAATGCACAAACTGGTTATGGTCAACGTGAACCACGCCAAAACTCAGGCTATGCACAACGTGACAGCCGTCCAGAGAACTTTGGCAACAAAGGCACCTATGGTCAACGCGACGCGCGTGATGAAAATGCGCCACGTAAACCTTTTGGAAATAAAAGCTTTAAGAAATTTTAATTTCTAAAGTCCAAATTTGAGCCACTTTCGAGTGGCTCTTTTTATATGTGTTTACGCTGCACAATAAGCTCCCTTTCTGCTCTAGATCAGAAAAAACTGCAAGCTCCTTATAAAAAATGCCCAACTTATTGAGCGTTTTTATTATTAAAACAACAGCCACCCATTCATGCCACACTTTGCGGAATAGCACTAAGTAAACGTTTGGTATATTCGTGCTGTGGCGACTGGTACAAATCATCTGAATTGGCTATTTCCACCACATCACCATGATTCATCACCATGATTTGATCTGAAATATATTTCACCACTGATAAATCATGTGAAATAAAGATATAACTCAGTCCAAATTCATCCTGTAAGTCTTGCAGCAAATTCAGTACTTGGGCTTGTACCGAAACATCCAAGGCCGAAACTGACTCATCACAAATCAAAACCTCAGGTTTTAAGGTTAGGCAGCGCGCAATCGCAATACGTTGACGTTGCCCACCAGAAAACTCATGCGGATAACGATAAAAAGCCTGTGCAGGTAAGCTCACACGCTCCAACAGTTCCAAAGCCATCTGTTTACGTTCAGCATCATTCGCGCCGATATGATGCACCTGCATCGGTTCCATCAGAATCTGCCCGACGGTAAAACGTGGATTGAGTGATGCATAGGGATTTTGGAAAATAATTTGAATCTTGCGTTGATACCGAGCAAACTCTTTTTCTGACATGGCCAAAATATCTTGACCTTCAAACAGCGCTTTTCCTCCCGTCGCCGCCTGTAAACGCATCAGCAATAATCCGATGGTGGTTTTCCCCGAACCAGACTCACCCACCAAGCCCAAAGTCTTGCCTTTTGCCAGTTGGAAACTCACGCCTTTGACCGCTTGAAACTCCTCTATGCCGAATAATCCTTTACGACTATAAAATGACTTTTTAAGGTCACGCACATCTAAAATGATCTCTTCTTGGCCAGTTAAGCCGCGAGATCTTTGTTGAAGTGACTCGACATCGATGGTATGCATTTCAATATAGTCATCACCCTTTTGCTGCATGAAATCACTGATCATGGGCAAACGCATGGGACGTTTGGACAATTGTGGACGGCAGTGTAACAACGCTTTGGTATAGACATCTTGAGGGCGTTCAAGCACATCTTTAACCCTGCCTTGTTCACGAATTTGACCATGCCGCATTACGATTACCTGATCGGCAATTTCCCCGACTAAAGCCAAATCATGGGTAATAAACAGCATCGACATTTGATGCTTCTTCCGCAACGACTCCAGCAAATCTAAAATTTGCTTTTGAATGGTGACATCCAGCGCTGTCGTCGGTTCATCGGCAATCAATAGTTTGGGTTTACACGCAATTGCCATAGCAACCATGACGCGTTGCTGCTGCCCACCCGACAATTGCCCCGGATAAGCATCAATCTTGGCTTCAGGAGATGGAATTCCAACTTCTATCAAGAGTTCCAAAGCACGTGCACGCGCCTGCTTACGACTCATGCCCAAATGTAACTGCAAAATTTCTGCAATTTGTGAACCCACCGTAAACACAGGATTTAAGGATGACATCGGTTCCTGAAAAATCATGGCAATATCTTTGCCGCACTTTTTCCGCATTTCACGGCGTGGTAAATCGAGTAGGTTTTTCCCCTCAAACAGAATTTTACTGTCCAAAGCAATTTGACTACTTTCAGGAGGTAATAGCCCCATGGTCGCTAGCGATGTGACCGATTTACCACTGCCAGACTCCCCGACTAAAGCCACAGTGGCATTCACTGGAATACTAAAACTAATGCCTTTGACTGTTTCAATGTACTGCTTTTCTTCATTTTTAAAGCTGACACGCAAGTTTTCCACCTGAAGTAAGACTGGCGCTGTCATATGATTGAGTTCAGACATTCTCATACTCCTATTTCAGTTTCGGGTCTAATGCATCTCGCAATGCATCGGTAAACATTGAAAATGCAGTGACCAGAACCGCCATTGCCACAGAAGCAGCCGCTAACTGCCACCACTTACCTAAAATCAGTTCACTTTGCGCTTCATTCAACATGCTGCCCCATGACACCACACCAACAGGGACACCAAAACCTAGGAAGCTCAAAATCACTTCTGACTTAATAAAGGCCACCACTAAAATTGACATTTGAACCAGTGCAATATGACTGACATTGGGAAATATATGCACAAAAATACGTCGGCTATGACTCACCCCAATTGCTTTTGCCGCCAACACATATTCCCGCGAAGTATGCTTCATATATTCGGCACGAATTAAACGATATACCCCCGTCCACCCCGTTAAACCCAAAATCAAAACAATGGATAAAACACCTTTTTGTTGCAGTACTGCGGCAATCGCTAGCACCAAAAGCAAATAAGGAATCGAGGTAAAAATGTTATAAAACCAGTTCAAGACATCATCGACCCAGCCACCAAAGTAGCCCGAAATGGCACCTAAAACCGTGCCAATCACCACAGCAAGAAAAGCTGCGACTAAGCCAACAATAATTGATGTTTCTGCACCTTTAATGGTTTTCAGTAAAACACTTTGTCCCCATTTGTCGGCACCTAAAATCAGGCTTTGCTTAAGTTCCGCTTGCTGATCTAGTAAATGACCATCTAGCGCTTGATCAATCGCTCTCATATCTTCGGCTAAAGGATCAACAACCCCATAGTAATCAATTGCCCCCCCCACACCCTGTTCAGCAGCAATTTCTGTGTTGAGCTCACGAATCACATCTTTTAAAGGATCAACAGGGTTCTCAGGCACAGCCGCTTCGACTTTTCGTGTTTCACTTTGCGTAGCAGGTATCGCTGCTGCACCGATAAACGTAGGCGGTGCATAACTCACAGCGACTTCTTTATTCCAGTTTTTTGCAATCAATCCTGTAGATGACAAAATTAACAGCACCAAATAAAACAGTACGATTAGGAGAGAAAACATGGCGATTCGATCGCGTTTTAAGCGGCGCATGGCGAGTTGCCATAGTCCTGTAGACGCTGTTGTAGGTTCAGCAGTATCTGGTTTTCTTTTAGTAAGAACACTGAGCATAATTCACCTACTTCAACTGTACACGTGGATCGACCCATTTATAAATCAAATCGGCAATCAAGTTGAAAAACATCGTTGCGAGGGCAACGTACACGGTAATGGCTTTAATTACGGGAAAATCACTACGCTCTACCGCAATAATTACTTCACGACCAATGCCCGGGATACCAAAGAAACGCTCAATCAAAAATGCACCAATCAACAAAGCAGGTAAACTTGCCATCACGTCTGTAATAATCGGGATTGAGGCATTACGTAGCACATGCACGCCTAAAATGCGCCGTTCACCAATCCCTTTGGCACGTGCAGTACGAACATAGTCTTGATTGACTTCATCCAAAACAAAACTACGATACAACCGTAAAGTCGGGGCAATACTGACCACTAACATGATCAGAATGGGCAATAAAGCATATTTAAACAGGTTCACACTAAAGCTATCGCTCCAGCCTTGTACTGGAAACCAGCTCAGCTGATAGGCAAAGACATACTGAAAAACAATGATATACACCAAGATACTGATCGACATGCCAATCGTACACAGCATCATCACCATACGATCCGTTAAACTGCCACGCACCGCTGCCACCGCCAAAGCCAACACAATAGAAATGATGGTTTGTAAGATCGTCAGCGGAATGAGCAAAGTCAGCGAGGGTCCGAGTCGTGTCGTGATGATTTGCGATACTGACTCCCCTGTACTCCAACTCAGCCCATAATCAAAAGTCAGAATCTGCTTAATGAAAATCCACAGTTGCACATAATAGGGCTGATCGACCCCAAGCTGCTGTCGGATATTTTCAATCTGTTCAGGGTTCGACATTTTCCCTGCCAAAATATAAGCAGGATCACCACCAACCCAGTTAAACAAGAAGAAAATCAGCAACACCACTCCAAGCATGGTCGGGATCATTTGCCAAATTCGACGAATAATATATGCCAGCATAAAAATGCCCCTTATTTCACCCGTTGACCGGTAATTTCATCGAAAAAGGCTTTGTTATCAGGTTCACGACCCAAAAAGTCTTTGACCAATGCTTTGGCAGGTTTTTGACCACCTTGGGACAAAATCGTTTGACGATAGTGTTGTCCCACTTCAGGATTATTTAAGTTATCACCAAAGGCTGAGAGCATGTCCAACGCCATCACTTCTGACCACATATAACCGTAATACCCGACTTGATAACCACCCATGATGTGACCAAACTGCCCCGGAAACTCGGTGGTTGGAACATAGCCCAAAGCCGTTGCCCCTTCCATTTTTTCCCAAACCTTTAAGGGCACCTCTCGTGCATCACTGCCATGTAGCGCCATGTCATACTGCGCATACAACGTCTGACGAGCATAATGTAAACCACGCCCATAGCTATGCACGGCATTGAGTTTGGCAATCAGCGCATCATCCACGCGTGGGCAGTCAGGTTTACAGTAATCAGCCACCTTTGACAAAGTCTCTTTGCGTCGTGCCCATTCCTCATACATTTGTGACGGCGCTTCGACAAAGTCCCGCTCAACTGAAGTTCCTGACTGAGACGAAAAGCGTGTGTTGGATAAAATGCCATGCAACGCATGACCAAACTCATGTACAAAAGTTTCTAACTCATCACTATTTAAACCATTGCGGTTAAAGTTAGTGACCAGTGCTGAAATCGGTTTGCGTCCAGTTAAGCTACTACCGCCATAAACACCCCACACAGCAGCATGTCCATATTTACCTTTACGTGGAAATTTATCCATATATAAACCGCCGAGCAGTTGCCCTGTTTTGGCATCGGTCACATCGTAATATTCCACTTCGTCTTGCCAAACCTCGACTTTGGCAGGCTTAAACTTGATGCCATATAGGTTTTCAGAAATGGCAAATAGCCAGTCTTGAGAGGCTTGTGTTGGAAAATACTGACGTAGCTGTTCTTGGTCAACCTGATACTTGGCTTTGCGTAATTTTTCACTCCAATATGCTTCGCTCCAACGCTCAATACTGGCTTGCTCAACAGGGATATTTAAACTTTGCGCTTTAAACTCACGTAGAGTTTGGACTTCCTTTTTCTCTAGGGGCGCCACGGTAGCATGTACATCCGCCAAGAATTTATTCACGGTTTCAGGGGTTTTCGCCATCCGACTTTGCAGTACCCATTCGGCATAACTAGACTTACCAAATAGTTGTGCTAACTCATAACGTAGGTCCATGGCTTGCTTCAGCAGCGCCAGATTTTTCTCGCCACCACGTCGGGTAAATGCAATTTGATAACGCTTACGTGCTTCATCGTTATCTGCCAACTCCATAAACGGACGATAATCGGGATACTCAAAGCCGAGTAAATAATTGCCTTTGTCATTTTTCTTTAAGCCGTCGATATAACTTTGTGGCAGGCCTTTTAGCTCATCAGGGCTAAATTCGATTTTTTCAGGATTATCACGTACATTACGCGCATACTCTTGTTCAACTTTTGCCAATTCATCAAAAATCGCTTTTAAACGTACTTGTTTATCTGCTGAAAGCTGTATCCCTGTTTTTTCAAAACCTTCCAAAATATCTTCACGGAACTTGGCTTCAATCGGATCAGCAATTTTAATTTTCTTAATTTGTAGATATAGCTTTGGATTCTGATACACATCGGTTTGGAATTGGCTAATTTTAATTTCACAGTCTTCAGCCGCTTTACGCAGTGCTTCATCAGGGTCAACATTGCTATACAGACCAATCGGGCCGTAAAAATCTTCAAATGATGCAAAAATACGATCCCATTCAGTCAATACAGGCGCTGCAGCGGTTTCATTTTTAAGGGGCTTATTTTCAAACGTTTTAAGTTGCTTTTTCACATCCGCAATTTTGGCATTACACATTGCAGGGATGTCTTTGGCTTGAAAGCTGGGTAATGTTTGGCGCGGTGCTGTTTCCGCCAAAGCCATCTGACTCATCCCTAGGCCCAACATGCACAATGCAGTGAATTTAAAATGTTGCTTTTTCATCATGACTCCAGTTTTGTTTAATTTCTATTTCTTCAAATCAATATCGATATACATCCACTCTGCGGGCAGTATGGGATGCTTTTTAAAACCAATCACCCGCGGTTGTGCCAAGATATTGCGGTAACGCGCGCCAATCACCTGTACAGGCATATACACCTCCAACAGGCGTGACATTTTGGCGTAGATTGCATCGCGCTCTGGGCTTGGTGTCATCTTTTGGGCTTGTTCATATAGGCGGTCATATTCAGGAATTTTGACGCAGCCATTGTTGGTGATCTTGATGTTCTTGCCATAAAACAGCTGCATAAAGTTATCTGCATCTGGGTAGTCTGCAATCCATGCTGATGCTTTAAACATGGTTTTACATTGTTTTTCTAATTTCAAAGCTTCAGCAAAAGGCATCGACTTGGTGGTCATTTTGATTTTGATGCTGTCTAAGGTTTTCTTCCAAAACTCGGCTTGTTGTTGACTGCGTAAATTATTGCCCGAAAGCGTCATCTCAATCACCAAAGGTTTGCCATTCGGCTGAGCACGCCAACCATCCGCAGCTACTTTATAGTGATAACGATCTAACAATAAATTTGCCGCTTTGACTGAATAAGGAATACTGCTTCGATAATTGGGATCGTAGCCCACCACACCACTTGGAATCGGTGCTTGCAGTTTTTGCGCATCACCTTTTTGTAAAATATTGATGTAATTATCGGCTGAAAAAGCCATTGCCATAGCGCGGCGCAGGGAAATTTTATCTTTACTTAAGCCGCCGACCACTGGGTTTTGCATATTCCAATAATGATAGTCAATCGAAGGATCGGTGATCCGTGACAGCTGTACGCCTTTTTTAACCAATTCCGGTTTTAACTTTCCATTTTGCAAGGCTTGAACCGTCAGCTCACCATCTAAGGCAAACAAATCCACTTCATCTTTAATAAAGGACAACCAGCGTGATTGTCCTTCTTCCATCACCTGAATATCAATCTCGCCAATTTGCGGCATCTTTTTGCCTTGCATGGCTTTGACGATCTTTTGGTCCTTAGGCGTACTGGCTTTAAAGTTCCAAACAAAACTTCGGAAATCAGGATTGGCCTTTAAAATAATCCGCGAACCCGGCGTCCAACGACTGAGCATATATGGCCCCGTTCCTATTGGATGCCCCATGACAAAACCCGCTTTGTCACGATATTTTTCGATGACTTCCCGTGCAACCGCGCCTGCAGGCTGATGCGCAAGCAACATTGGAAAGTTCTGATCTGGGCTGGTCAGGCGAATAACCAAGGTATAACGGTCTGGTGTTTGCAAGCCCGCGACAGATTGGTCGTAATTGAATTTTCCCGTTTTCTGCGCCTGTTTCAGCAAAGCCTCCATCCCTAAGATTCGCCCATCAAATAACCAACTGTTGGGTGAATGCAAACTCGGATCCAGTAAACGCTTAAAGGTATACACATAATCAGCCGAAGTCAGCTCACGCTTTTTACCTTTAAACACTGGGTCTGCAGCAAAATAAATCCCCTTTTGCAAACGAATGGTATAGGTCAATCCATCCGGGCTCACCTCGGGTAAAGCCTCAGCTGTTCGTGGCACCAATTTCGCAGGTGAGGCCAAATAATCGTAGGTAAACAACGTTTCAAAAATCGAACCATTGACATGGGCCGAGTACAAGTCATGCACGCCCGCAGGGTCAAAGCCTGTTTCAGCCACAGGAAAAACATAACGTAAAACTTTTTTCGGGTCGGCAGGGCTTTGCGCAAAACTGGAAACTGAACTACTCAGCAGAATGCTGCCTGCCAAAATTCCCAAACCCCATCGTTTCAATTTCTGATTTAGATCTCTCATTATGTTCTACATCTCAATTATTTTTTTATGGGCTGAATATCCAAATACTGCCAATTGGTATTCATCATCGGATGTGCTTTAAAACCCTGAACTTGTGGATGTAACAACCAATTTCGAACACGACTGTTATGAATAATCCATGGGTTATCGGCCTCAATTTGACGACTGAGTTTTTCATAAAATGGCAAACGCTGAGGCGGTGGGAGTGCCATTGCTTGTGTATAAAGTGCATCATAGGCTTTGGACTGATAGCAACTGAGATTGCCCTGCGCCGAATTGGGCCCATACAGCAGCTGAGCAAAGTTTTCCCCTTCAGGATAGTCTGCAATCCAAGCCCCGCCCCAAATCATATATTTACATTGCATCGCTGCTTTTAAATTGTCAGCAAAGTTACTCACCACAAAGTCGGCACGCAGACCAATAGCATCTAAATTTTTCTTCCACAGTTCAGACTGAATCACGGAACTGGAACTGTTTTCAGTCATAAACTTGAGCGTTAAAGGCTGACCATTCGGTAGCCGACGATAACCATCTACACCTTTTTTATAACCGAAACGATCCAGTAATTTATTCGCCAAGAGCGGGTTATAGGCCACGCTACTCCGATAATTCGGATTAAAGCCTTGTACCCCCTCAGGCACCAACATCTCCGACTTCACCGCCTGCCCTTTATACAGTTGTTTAATGGCTTCTGCTTGGTTATAAGCCAGACTAATCGCACGTCTTAATGCAACTTTTTCAAGCCCAAAACCACCCACTGTAGGGTCTTGCATATTAAACATGGTATAGGTGATTTCAGCGTCTTTATTGGGGAAATGTTGAATACCCTGCTTGACCAGTTCAGGTTTGAGTTGTTTGCCATTTAAAGCCTGTGGTACCGCATTCGAAGTCAGTTTGTCAAAGTCGAGTTGCCCTGATTTGAACGCGAGCCAGCGAGACTGTTCCTCTTCAATAATACTGACGCTGACTTTGCCGATTTGCGGCATTTTTTTGCCTTGCATCTCCTTGACCAGACGGTTGTCCCAACTCGAACCTGTAGATTTAAAGTTCCATGTAAAACCACGATATTTCGGGTTGGCCACCAGTTCAATACGACTCCGCGGTACATATTTGCTCAGTTGATAAGGTCCTGTCCCCACTGGATGCTGCGCAATTCGATCCCCATAAAACTCCACCACTTCCCGCGCTGTTCCGCTAAATGTGGCGTAAGCTAAGATATAGGGAAAATTATAGTCAGGACGAGTTAATGTGATTTGTAGTGTGTATTTATCGAGGGCTTTTAAACCCAGAATCGCGGCATCGTAATTAAACTGGCCTGTTTTCTTGGCCTGAGCAACAGCAGCATCGCCACCGACAATTTTGCCCTCAATAAATGAATAGGTCGGTGAGCGATTTTTCGGATCCATAATCCGCATCATGGAATAAATATAATCCTGCGCCACCAACTCTCGCGGCTTGCCTTTGAAGGCGGCATCATCGCTAAAATAAATATTGGGCTGAATTTTAAAGATATAGACTTTGCCCTCTTGTTCTATTTTTGGCATCGACACTGCTGTGTTTGGAACCAATTGAGCGGGGCGTGCCAAATAATCGTATTTTAAAAGCGGTTCAAAAATGGCTTGGGCAATACTACCACTATAAAAATTATAGGTTTTAACCGTATCAAAACCATCATCAGGCGCTTCATAAGCGATATTTAATACTTTGTTTGGATCTGCAGGCGACTTTGCATAGGCAGAAAAGCCAAAACCCATCGCAAGGGATAAAGCAGCAAGCTTCAGTTTTTTTGAATTCAAGTTCATACCTATACACATCTTTTTTTTAAGCAAGGTGATCTCATGCCATCCATGTTCAAGGTCTGTGTTTTATTTTTAAGACAACACTGACAAAGACTTAAAACATAAACCCATGTTTTATAAATTAAATTTTAATTATCAAAATTTAAAAAACGGTCATGGGCAAATATTCACCTCAGCAACAAAGCGAATATCATGCCACGCCTATTTTTTCTAATTCCTTAGAATGTTGTACCATAAGTCGAAAAATGTTCCATCCCATTTATACGGCTAAGCTTCAGATATAACTTAGGTAAAACGTAAGCGTCCGCTGAACACATCTTATGAATTCGTCCTATAAGCCTTAATTTAGTCCTCACTTAAAAACAAGTGGGAACTTAAATTTATGACTACAAATAATCAGACATCCATCGCATCTCTTACGATAATACGAAGAACATATAGTGCTGAATTTAAACAGCAGATCGTTCAGGCGTGTAAAGCATCGGAGGTTTCAATTGCTTCGGTCGCTTTGCAACATGGATTGAATACAAATCTTGTATCCAAATGGATTCGCTTAATTGATGCTAAGCCAGGGAATGATCGCTCACCCCTACCGAATAAACCTGCATTTATTGCCTTATCTTGCTCCGCACCATTAGATCCTATTTCTACTGGCATGTTAACGGTTCAAATTACTTTACCCCACTCAAAAGCAGAAATTGGCTTGAAATGGCAAGTATCAGAAATATCTGCTTTAGCAGAATTACTCAAGGCACTTACAACATGATCCGTATCGATGAAATCTGGTTGTCTACTCAGCCCATGGACATGCGTGCAGGTATGGATACGGCCATGGCTCAGGTGGTGAGAGCCTTTGGCTACATTAAACCGCATTGTGCTTACCTGTTCTGTAATAAACGTGGCCATCGCATGAAAGTGCTGGTACATGATGGACTGGGGATCTGGCTGTGTTCTCGGCGGTTGGAACAGGGCAAATTTCACTGGGCTAAAGTTCATCAGGGTGAAACCCTGGCACTCAGTCCAGAACAGTTACAGGCACTGATCCAGGGTTTGCCTTGGCAGCGCATTGGACGACAGCAATTGGTCACAATGCTCTAAACTAGCTTGGTCCATTCTGCTATTCTCCAAACGTTCTATTTCATTCTTCTCATGACCTCAGGCATACTGCGGTCATGAATACACTGCCTGATTTAAGCCAACTGACCCATGAACAACTGCTGGAATTTACTAGACAGTTGGCAATGCAACATCAGTCTCTGGCACAATCAAATCAAGAATTAGAAAAATCAAACCAGCAATTGGATGCCAAAGTTCAACATCTTTCCATTCTCACGCAAAAATACGAGCATGAGCTCGCACTATTTAAACAGCACAAATTTGGCAGTAAAAACGAACATCTCACCGCAAAACAAATCCATCTGTGGGATGAAGCGGTCGAAGAAGATATTGCCGCTGTTGATCTGGAACTGGAACGGCTGAATGCAGATAAAACTGATGCAGCGACACACAAAGCCACAGTCAACAAACCTAAACGTCGACTGCTGCCCGATCATCTACACACCATCCGTATCGAGCATGAACCAACATCAACCCAATGTGCTTGTGGCTGCACCTTGCGTCGTATCGGCGAAGATATCAGTGAAAAACTACATTTCAGACCGGCACAGTTCTATAAGGAACAGCATGTGCGTGGCAAATGGGTCTGTGATCAGTGTGACACCCTGACTCAGCAAGCGATGCCCGCCTATGTGATTGATAAAGGTATTGCCAGTCCTGAACTGCTTAGCCATGTGTTGGTCTCGAAATACGCAGATCATTTACCGCTGTACCGTCAACGTCTGATCTATCAGCGGGCGGGAATCGAGCTTTCTAGATCAACTTTATCTGACTGGATAGGTCGCTGCGGTGTAGAACTGGAACCTCTGGCCAATGCTTTAAAAGAGGTGGTGCTGCAACAGCGGGTGATCCATGCTGATGAAACGCCGGTCACCATCATGCGGATGAGTGATGATGAGAAAAAACCGAAGAAAGGTTATGTCTGGGCCTATGCAACAACCCAATATAATCCAATTCAAGCCGTGATTTATGACTTTCAGGATAGTCGTTCAGGCCAGCATGCTGAAGCGTTCCTGAAAGACTGGCAGGGCCATCTGGTCTGTGATGATTACAGTGGTTATAAAGCACGCTTTAAATCAGGCCAAGTCATTGAGGTGGGCTGCATGGCGCATGCTCGTCGTAAATTCCATGAACTGCATGTGACCAAGAAAAGTCAGGTCGCTGAACAGGCCTTAGTGCTGATTCAGAAACTGTATGCCATAGAAGCAGAACTCAGGAGAAAGACCGATGGTACAGCAGAACAGCGCCGCGAATACCGACAACAGCATAGTCAACCGGTGATGCAACAACTGTATGAATGGCTCAACCAGCATCAACTGACGGTGCCATCGAGTTCTCCAACCGCCAAGGCCATCAATTACACTCTGAAGCGTTGGCCAGCTTTAAGCCGCTATCTGGATGATGGCAATCTACCGATTTGCAATAATTGGGTGGAAGTGCGACACGAAGTCGCTTAATGAAGTTGTTCCCCCCTGCGGGAACCACCCGTGTCACCGGGTGAATCTAGAAGGCTGAATAAAGAGCGCCTTCGACAATGTAACGAGGCACCGCAAGGTGCGGGGTATCAATCGTGAGAGGCGTACCCTTCTGGCAGCCATAGCCGGACAAGGGCTAGATAATCGGTATGGTGAACACATGTGAATCTGCGTAACGATCGTTAAGTTGAACGAGCGGAAATGGCTGATACGCTCGAACCAAAACGGTAATGGAGGTGGGAATTGCGTCTTTCGACTACGCATTCGTGACCCATACGCCTCCCGGTCGATAGCAGGCACCTAAGCCGATGTACTTCAGTAAGCGGAACGTGGAAATCCCGTATTACTCCCATTGGGAAAGCAGTTTGCAAAAACTGCCCATGGTGATGCGGGCGAAGGAACGAGGAAAAAGCGAATGCCAGTCTGTAATGGGTTGGATAGAGGTTGAAACATTACCCCACGCGAAAGCGGGCTGACGTCCTTATGGTCTCTCATCACAAGAGAGTGTGTAGAACCCTTTTAATGGAGGGAGAGCAAATGAATGCAGCAGTATCAGCGTGTGCACCTTCCAGCACATCGTGGGACAGCATCGATTGGATTGCTGTACAGCGTCATGTCAGAGGGCTGCAAGCGCGTATTGTGAAGGCGGTACAAGACGGCAGGCATAACAAGGCGAAAGCTTTGCAATGGCTGCTGACTCACTCGTTTAGTGGCAAAGCATTGGCCGTCAAACGAGTGTCTGAAAACAAAGGCAAAAACACGGCTGGGGTCGACAAGGTGACTTGGAATACACCCAAGGCCAAGACCGGTGCGATGATGTCGTTGAAGAGGCGAGGTTACACGCCCCTTCCGCTTCGGAGAGTCCTTATTCCGAAGAAAAATGGCAAGATGAGACCTCTCGGGATACCCACGATGAAATGCCGGGCCATGCAGGCGCTCCATCTGCTGGCTTTGGAACCCATCGCGGAGACCATCGCTGATCGGAACTCTTATGGGTTCAGACCGCAACGCTCAACCGCGGATGCTGCAGCACAGTGCTTTGGTGTGCTGTCAAGAAAAGTAAGTGCGGAGTGGGTGCTAGAGGGTGACATTCAAGGCTGTTTCGACAATATCAGCCATGACTGGATGATCGCCAACCTCCCAATGGACAAGGTGATTCTACGGAAATGGCTCAAAGCCGGTTACGTCTACCAAAGCAAGCTGTTTCCCAGTCTTTCCGGAACACCGCAAGGAGGTATTATCTCCCCGGTGCTGGCCAACATGACCTTGGACGGACTGGAAACGATGCTGGCGAAGAGGTTCTCTAACGCCAAATGGACAGGCAAAAAGCTGCAACTGGTACGGTATGCGGATGATTTCATCATCACGGGGTATTCTAAAGAGTGGCTCGAAAATGAAGTTCGTCCTGCCGTGGTTGAATTTCTGGCGCAGCGCGGTCTCGTGCTCTCTCAGGAAAAGACCAAAATCACGCACATAGGGAACGGGTTCGATTTTCTTGGCTGGAACGTACGTAAGTACAACGGCAAGCTACTGATCAAGCCGTCAAAGGCAAACATCAGCGCTCATCTTGACAAGCTGCGAGCATTAATCAATGCAAACAAAGCGACACGACAGGCCACTTTGATCGGTTTGCTCAACCCGATTCTAAGGGGTTGGGCCAACTATCATAGTCATGTCGTTGCCAAGAAGGTTTTCAACCAGGTAGACAACGCAGTGTGGGAAATGCTCTGGCGATGGGCTGTACGTCGCCACCCTCGCAAGACACTCCGATGGGTCAAAGATCGGTATTTCAAAGTACAAGGAGCGCGTCGATGGGTGTTCTCATGTGATGAACAGTCCGCCGATGGTCGGAAGCGACAATACACATTAGTGTCTGCCTCGGACACGCCAATTGTGCGACATATCAAGATCAAGGCTGCTGCTAACCCTCATGACCCCGCATGGGATGAGTACTTCGAATCCCGATGGGGTAAAAGAATGCTGGTCTCCGCAAAGGGGCGAGCCAAGCTGTATCGGGTGTGGCTAAAACAAGGTGGTCGCTGCTGCGCCTGTCTTAAACCAGTCACCAAAGATACACCATGGCACAGCCGTCATATTGTGAAGCTAAGTCATGGTGGAACGGATGCAGTTGCTAATCTTGAGATTTACCATCTGTATTGTCCGAGGAGTGTTCAGTTTGCCAATGTCAACGATGTATAACCGGGTGCCGAATGGCGCCTTAGCAGAGGCTTGAGCCGTGTGCTGGGAAACTCGCATGCACGGTTCTTAGGGGGTTGGACGTAGGTAACTGCGTCTGACTACCCGACAACCAGGTGCGGCCTTGGGCGTTGGGACGTAAGAACTGGTTATTTGCAGGTTCGCTGCGTAGTGGTCAGCGAGCGGCAAACATCATGACTTTAATCCAGTCAGCAAAGCTGAATGGGCTGGATCCGTATGCCTATTTAAGTGATGTGCTGAAAAGATTGCCGACCCATAAAGTGACCCAAATAGAAGAATTGCTACCACACCGCTGGAAATCCAACTCAAATTAAAAAATAGACATGGGGTTCAGCGGACGCTTACGGTAAAACATCAATTTCTTCTTGAATAGTGCCCGTAGACAGCAATTTACACCTGCTCTTTATTCGCGTCAGATGATAAAAGTGAGGTCATACAGTTATCCCTCTGTCATTGCGCACACTATCTTTTTACTTCTTTGATGTCATTTAAATTATTTTTCTAGTCGATATTCATGAAAACATTTTCGTCACTGCAAATCTTCATTTTTAGTTTGAGCGAAGTTCGGCTTGAAGCGTTCCAAAATTTAGCAACAACTCATCTTCCAAATCCAGCGTGATCATGCACGCTTTGGAAGAGGATAAGTTTCACTCTTTTTCACATGTAAGTAATAAAAGTAAAAAGATTACTTCAACACGGGAATGTCGATCCACAAGGCTTGCGGAAAATGTGTCGCCAAATAAGCTTTTAAATAGTTCGCAGTATCTTTAGAAATGAGTTCATCTTGTGACTCATCATTTAAGTTATAGGCTAAAGCATAGAGCTCCAAACCACGACTTTTCAGTGCTTCTAAACTTAAAATGGTATGGTTAATACTGCCCAAACGCCCCGAACTCACCAAAATTACAGGCAGTTGCTTGGCTGCAATATAGTCAATGCTGAGCAGATCTGTGGTTAAAGGCACCATCAAACCACCCGCACCTTCTAACAACACCACCTCATATTTTTCAGCCAGCTGCTGAGTAGCACGCTCGATTTTTGCAAAATCAATCTCACGACCATCAATTTTAGTCGCTAAATGTGGCGATGCAGGATAACTAAAAATTTCAGGCATGGTCAGCTTACTGTCATCTTCAGGAAACCAGCCCATACCCATAATTTTACGGTGCTGTTCAATGTCTTCAGAAACATCCACATTACCCGTTTGCACTAACTTTTGGGTAATGGTTTTTTGGCCTTGTTCATTCCAAAGCTTGGCTAAGTAGCCCGTGGTATAGGTTTTCCCAATGCCTGTATCGATTCCACTGATAAAGTAAACTGATCCAGTCATGGCATTCTCCGTGCAATACAATAAATAGGGTGATAACTCAGGCGATAATGAATCTGTCCTGATGTATCGAGTTGTGAAAATTGTTGATAATCTTGATAAAAGCGTTCAAGCGAGTGCTTGGTCCAACGAAAGCTCGATGCAGTTGCCGTGACACCTGTGGCTTTTAAATGTTGCAGTATCTGTTTCGGTGTCGCAAAGTCTAAGCACTCAATTTGTTCAGACAAATGCAGAACTTCAAAACCTTGATTTTGCAATTTTTCCCGTAGTTGATCGAGGTTGACATAATCTAAGCCTTGCCCCGTTAAGGTCTTAATCTCTTGTAAATTCCGCTCGCCAAAGGTGGAAAAACAAAACAGCCCTTGTGGGAGCAGACTGTCATTCGCTTTCTGAAAAACAGCAGCAAGATCTGTCATCCACTGCAACGCAGAGGTCGATACAATCAGTTCTAAATGAGTTGGAAAAACAAGCTGTTCAATATCACCTAATAACCAGTCTATATTTGAATAGCCATGAAAGTGCTGCTGCACCTCGGCATATAAGTCATTCAGTAAATAGTGCTGAATTTGGAAATCTTTCAGCAATAAATGGCTTAAATTTCCTGAACCACAACCAATTTCAAACACCCGCTCAAATTGCGTTTTAGCAGCATGACGTTGGATTAAATTAAAAAGCTGGCGTGCAATTTGCTTTTGCACAACCGCATGCTCACTATAGCTTTGCCCTGCCTGAGCAAAGCGCAATGCGACTTGTGCTTTATCAATCTCTAAATTCTTCACGACTCACTCACAACAACTGAATCAACTGATCTAAATCAGTATGGCGAACTTGAGCGGTCAAGGAAATACGTAGTCTAGAACTGTGCTGCGGCACAGTCGGTGGTCGTACAGGCATAATATAAAAACCTGCTTGTTGCAAAGCTTTCGCCTTCTCTACCGTTTTGCTCGAATCACCGATGATCACAGGGACAATTTGAGACGTTGATGGACAATCAAAACCTTTGGCCTGAACCGCTTGCTGCAAGGTCTGACTGATACTGTGTAAATGCTGTCTTGAGGTCTTTAACTGCAAGACTTGTTGCAAGATAAAGTTGCTCCACGCCATGCAGATCGGCGGTTGTGCCGTACTAAAAATCAATGGGCGCATCGTATTGATCAGATAGTCTCGAATCACAGGGTGACAAATCAGATAGCCGCCGATTGAAGCCATCGCCTTACCCAAAGTGCCAACCAAAAAGTCGATCTCATCAATCACTTTGTATTGCTCAGCACTGCCCAAGCCTTGCTCACCACGCACACCGATACCATGTGCTTCGTCTACATAGAGCATGACTTTTTCAAACTGTTTTTTGATGCGAACCAATTCAGCCAAATCGGTTTCATCACCATCCATACTAAAAATGGACTCGGTCACCACAATGATTCGATCAAAAGTATCATCGGTATGATACTTTTGCAAAAGTTGGGTTAAATGTGCCAAGTCATTATGGCGATAACGTACCAACTTCGCTGTCGATAAACGAATACCATCAATCATGCTGGCATGGATTAATTTATCAGCCAGAATTAGGGTTTTACTGTCCGCTAGCGCAGGTAAAATACCAATATTCATGTGATAGCCGCTGTTGAATACCAAAGCCGCTCGACCATGAAAAGCTTGACTTAGGCTGGCCTCAAACTGTTCATATTCAGGAAAATTACCCGTCAATAAACGTGAAGAAGCTGAACTCATCCAGCGCTGCGCATTTGGTGTTTCATCGAAAAACTGTTCTCGTAATTCGATATTTGCAGCCAATCCTAGATAGTCATTCGATGCCAAATTCAACATCTCATGATCATGGATTCGAATCATCCGCCCTTGCTGCACATTGGACGTGAACTGGCGCAAATTGCCTTGCTGTTTAAGCACATCCAGTTGTGCTGCAAAATGCTCTACATGCTTCATACAACAGGCTCCTGCATCTGCACCACCACTTCAACCAATTGCTCAAGCAAGGTCTTGAGTTCCTGTGTACTAATCACATAAGGGGGCATCACATAGACCAGTTTTCCAAAAGGTCGCACCCAAATACCACGGCGGACAAACTCCTGTTGTAAGGTCTTCATATCCACATTAAACGTCAGCTCAACCACACCGATGGCACCCAATACACGAACCTCGTGTACATATTCAAGTGACTGCAACGGTGTCAAGGTGGTACGAAGTTGTGTTTCGATGCGTTGAATATTGCTTTGCCAATCTTGTGAGATGAGGAGTTCTGTACTTTTCGCCGCTACTGCACACGCCAAGGGATTGGCCATAAACGTTGGGCCGTGCATAAACACACCCGCTTCGCCTCGACTGATAGTTTCAGCAATATGCTTTGTGGTTAAGGTTGCAGACAAGGTCATATAGCCGCCTGTCAAACCTTTACCAATACACATAATGTCAGGTTCGACCTGTGCATGCTCCCAAGCAAAGAGCTTCCCCGTACGCCCAAAACCCGTCGCAATTTCATCAAAAATCAGTAAAACACCGTATTTTTCGCAGAGCAATTTGGCCTGTCGTAAGTACTCAGGATGATAAAAACGCATCCCACCTGCACCCTGAACAATCGGCTCAATAATCAGCGCGGCGATAATTTCATGCTGTGTAGCTAAGGTGTTTTCAAGCTCATGGACGTCATCCTCATTCCATGCTGCATCAAAGGCAACTTGCGGTGCAGGAACAAAAATACGATTGGGTAAACTTGAGCCAAAAATTTGATGCATCCCTGTGACAGGGTCACAGACCGACATCGCATTCCATGTATCACCATGGTAGCCCGAACGCGGAGTGACAAAATTGGTTTTGTCTTGTTTCCCAAGCGAAGTCCAATATTGAACTGCCATCTTTAACGCCACTTCAACCGCAACAGAACCCGAGTCTGCATAGAAAATTTTATCTAAACTTGGCGGGGTGATTTGCAACAGTAATTTGCCCAGTTGAATGGCGGGATCATGGCTAAAACCACCAAACATAATATGCGACATGTTTTGCAGTTGATCCGTCACAGCCTGATTCAGTTCAGGATGATTATAGCCATGTATGGTGCACCACCACGAAGACATTCCATCAATCAACTGACTACCATCTTCTAATTCAATGGTTGAACCAAAGGCTTTTTTAACTTTAAAGGTGGGGAGCGGATTGGTCATCGAGGTATAAGGATGCCAAATATGTTCCCGATCAAATGCTAAGTCATCCAACTCAGCATCAAATTTGGCATTGATCTCAGTCATCCTTAACTCCATATCTACGACAGTTACAGCAAAATTTCAATTTGACTGATCTTAAACCTGCGCGCATCAAAAAGAAATTGCGATATTCACCACTCAGTGAATTGTTTAATCCATTTTTTGTAAATATTGGCAGATTTTGTCAGTTACTTCATAGACATGAAAAACTGGAAGTCCATGTGAACCAGTTAAAAGCATCGCATCTAAAAAAATTGCACCTAAAGTTTTTAAATTATCCAAGACTTTGTAGCTAACTAAAAAATCTTGTTTAGCCAGCAGATGGAGTTGATGCCCCGTATAATTTTGTAAGATCTCAACCGTATTTAAATACTCTAAACAATTGAGTCCCTGTTTTAACAGATCTAAAGACTGAGGCTGAAGCAAACTTTGCAACTGCAAAAAATCTTGCTTGGTGGTTGCCGTCCCTTGGCACACCATAAATCCAAATTTCTTTAATGTTGCAATCGCGTCTGCTTCGAAGGATTGTTTAAAACTTTGAAATGTCGCTGGACTCATCGCGGTTGCCCAGTTTTCATGCGCCACAAAGCACGGATTTGAAGCCAGAGTAATTAATACTTTTTGCTGTTGATACTGCTGTTCAACGGCCTCGACCAATAAAGTCGCCAGTTGTCCCCCCAAAGACCAGCCGATAATGACATCAAAATCTTTGGCTTGTTCAGTATATTGCTGCAACGCCTGTGTATCCAATCCATTAAAAATATTGATCAGCTCAACCGAATGACCTTTATGCTGCAAAGCATGAGCCAAAGGTTGCAGTAACTTGGTCCCACCACCCCAGCCCGTGATGAGTAAAATACGTTGATTCAATGCAGACTCTAAAACTGTAAATTTCAAACAGTATAAAACCTCAGACTCCGTTGCAAAGCAAGCCCTTTGAATGAACAGCAAATTTAAATAAATAAGGCTCTAGACTAGCAGATTTACACTTAATTTTACCTAATGAGGTTCCACAGCTCAGTTGCTAACTCATTAGGTTCCCTCATCCAACGCCATTCAGTTTCTTTAAGATGATAATCAAAGTACTCTTTTGATATGCCGTTAAACTTTGCTAGCCTTCTTTTACAAAAGCTCCAAAATGATTCTATTCCATTTATATGGCATTGTCCTCTAGCAAACTCATTTGCTCCGTGATTTACCCTAAAATGCTTTGAATAACCCACATCAACAAGACCATTAATCACTATAAATCACACTCTCAAGTGAAACTTTACCAATGATAACCTCTTGTAAAGTCTTCATTTTACAGTCAGGTACGATTTCAGTATAGACGCGCCCATTACGTTCGAATATTCCAAATACTGGCTGTTTTAGAGTCCCACGACCACGCTTTAACTTTCCATGAAACCCACGTTGTCTTCTCGCTCCAAAATAGCTTTCATCTACTTCTATTGAACCAACAAACTTAGCTCTTAAATCTGTTTGATGATCATAGATAGTTTCTCTAAAAAGCATGTACCAATAATTAATCGTATTACGATTTAAATTGAGTAATAAGGCTGTTTTGGAAGCAGGAATATCAACACAAAAGCATTGAATAATTTTTTTAATCTTGTAGTGACTTAATTTACTGTTTTCTATCATTATTCTAGACTAACATAATTATTCTGCTAGTCTAGAGCCTTAATAATTCAAATTTGGACATGAGAATCTCAGCACTTTAGTGCCTTAAAATTTGCTAAGATCGATGGAATACATTTCTGGACAGCCTACACAATGAAAATAATGCAAATGGCAATGATTAGCTTAATTTCGCTAGGTAGTTTCTGTGCCATCAGTAGCGCCACTTATGCAGCACCGGCTTTTTCAAGCGCTTCATCAGACCAAAAACAATGGGTAGGCAAGCCCGCACCGAGTTTTAAGTTACAAGATCAAAATGCCAAATGGCATGAGCTCAAACAATATCAAGGCAAATGGATCGTTCTGTATTTTTATCCGAAGGATGACTCGCCGGGCTGCACCCAAGAAGCCAATCAGTTCAAAGCACTCTACCCACAATTTAGCAAAAATAATGCGGTGGTCTTAGGCGTGAGTTTGGACGATGTACAGTCACATCAAAAATTTTCTAAAAAATTGGGGCTGAATTTCCCTATTTTGGCTGATAACAATCATCAACTGGCAAATCAACTCGGCATCGTACGAAACTTAGGCATCGCAAAAATTGCGAAACGTGAAACCTTTCTGATTGACCCACAAGGTACAGTGATCTATCACTACAGCAGTGTAAATACCCAAACCCATGCGGGACAAGTATTGGCAGATATTCAAAAATTCTCTAAAAAATAACCCATACAAAAAAGCCTTCGGACATTGATTCGAAGGCTTTTTGATTACTCAGTATGTAAATACACATGCCACCTTTACATAAAACTGGTAGCTGGCATCTCTTACATTTGAGACTGAATGTAGTTTTGCAGACCAATCAACTCAATTAAACGTAATTGTTTTTCTAACCAATAAGTATGGTCTTCTTCGGTATCTGACATTTGCTGACGTAACATGTCACGGGTAATGTAATCACCCTTTTCTTCACACAATTTTACGCCTTGCGCTAATTTTTCACGTACATGATATTCAAGCTTTAAATCGGCTTTTAAGCATGAAACGACATCTTCACCAATTTCAACGTCATCACGTTGCATATTCGGTGTGCCTTCCAAAAACAAAACACGGCGAATAATTGCATCCGCATGTTGTGCTTCTTCTTGCATTTCATGATCGATACGTTCAAAGATTTTGCTCAAACCCCAATCTTCATACATACGTGAATGAATGAGATATTGATCGCGTGCAGCCAATTCTCCACCGATCAACATATTTAAGTAGTCTACGACTTCAGGATTGCCACGCATTTCAAAATCTCCATTCTCTAATGCAACTATTATGGACATATTTAATTCACTTTGCAAAAGATAAATTATGTAAGTTTATGATTTTTATAAAATTAAAATGAGAAACATACGCATTTGCAGTATGAATCATCAAAATAATAGTTATAAAAGAAGCCTTTGCAAAACTTCATCCCTTTTGCAAAGGCTTTTTAGGCTTGAACCGCCCTGTGCTTCATTTTGTAACCATTAAAAATGCTTCTTATTTCAACCTTGGAACGGTGCACAATCTTTCATTTTTTCTGAGCAACGGACCAAAGAGAACCCACTTCTGCGGACTGGACTCGGGCCTGAGCTTGGCGATAAAAACGGAAAAATAACCCAGCAAAAATAATAGCAAAGACGTCAACCCACCATAAAGAGGAAGAAGATGACCATAATCCAATCTCAGGTAAGAGCAATGCGATAGCAGAAGTCAAAGGCATGAGCAGTAAAACAATCACAATCGACAGCAATAACGTTGGTAATGCCCGTGCTCCGCCCAGTACGAAGCTCAGCATTAAGCTGAAAATAAAAATCGCATAATAGATATACATAAACCATGCGTTGATGCTGTGTAGTTCAGGACTGAGTACATAGGCCCAGCGCCCGATCAACATACTCATAACAATGCCAAAGACCGCTCCCAAACATGCGCCTATGGTTAAGTTTGCGATGAATTGCACATCCTTACGCTGTGCAGGTGGTGCTAAATTTGGATTTTTTTGTCGCTTTACACGCGATTCAATCCATAGAATATTGCCTGAGTAAAATAAAAATGCTCCGCCCAGACCCAAGGCCAAATACAACCAACGGGTAAAATCTCCACCATAGTTACCAAAGTGCAAACTGAACATCGATCGAATCAGTTGATCTAGACCAGAACTTTGGGTATTTAAATTGGCTGTACTATAAGGTGCAGGCTGATAAGGATTGAAAAACATCACGTCGAAGTTGTCACCGCGTAACATCTGATCTGGACTATATAAACTGACGCGTGCCGATGCCTTGGCAGGTTGGTCTAGATTGTTAAAGCTTACAGACGAGACCTCATAGCCTAGTGCTTGTTGCTGTACCTGTAAGAGTATTTTTTCAACATCCAGTTGAGGAACTGGATCTGCAATTTGCACCGCAGCAGGACGTTCAAACAATGGTTTGCCTTTGGACACCAACTGCCCCAAGCCATCATAAAAGAGATCATGAAATGCAAAAACAATTACCGTCACACTAATCAAAATATGAAACGGTAAACTGGTAATGCCAATCACATTATGCGCATCGAGCCAAAAACGTTTTTTGTTCTTACCTTGCCGTATCGCAAAATAGTCTTTGACCAACGTCGGCAAGAGGATGATTAAACCTGTCATTAGCGCCAAAAAATATAAGACAGATACCACACCCATCACATAAACACCGAGTGTATGATGCCCAAGCATCCCTGGAATACCTGCCGTTTCGTGCAGTTGTTCAATCAACCAACCCAGTTTAGATAAGTTTTCCTGTTCAACCTGTAAAGTCCCATCTGGTTTCAGTGTTGCTAACATCGCGCTTTGATCGGTATCAAAGGCATGATCATCATGTACTTGACTTTGCGCAGGTTGCCACTGAATCGGGGCATAATGAAACTCTTTGGAGTTTAAATTGATCTGAAAGCTTTTTTGAGCTTCAGGATAATGCTGCTGTACCTGTAACACCAAATCGTTGTACTGATGGAGTTCAACCGTATTTAAACTTTGTTGCGGTGGCGTTGCCCACTTACTCAAATCATGCTGAAACATACTCAGCCCACCTGCAAAAAAGCAGATGAACAAGAGAATGCCTGCGCAAATTCCTACCCATGTATGCAGCTCTTTAGCCAGTCGGAGAATATCTGTACGTATCTTCATGCCCTATTACCCTCTGAACCAAAACACAAGTGTGTAAGCCACGAAATTGAAAAACAGATAAATCACAATGGACTGCCAACCGCGTGGAATAAAATAGGCCACGAAAAAGAGCGGTAGCCAAATCCACGGAATCGACCACATACCTAATTGTGGTGCAAGGCTATGATACTCAGATTGCAGTCCCCACATCGTGATTAACGCAGCTAAAGCGAAAGCTAGGCTGAGTCCAAGAACTGCGCCCGCAAAGCTTTTCGTCCACCAGTCAGGTTGTATCTTTTGATCGCGTAGCAACGTCATGCGTCAAAGCCCCATGTAATAAAGGAATAAATGGCAGTACTGACCACAACACCAATGGCATCAGCAACCACATCAACACGGCCACCAGTTTTGGTAATACCGCCAGTAAAAGAACCAATGCCAAAATAAAAGCAAACCACCCGACCCAACGATACTTTTTCGCCACAGCCTGTTTAAGAACCGTTTGATTAGGATGGGTCAAATACAGCAGTACACAACCACCGCAGCACAGGAATAAACCGAGAAATTTCATCATTGCGTTCAACTTAAATGAGACAGCATTCAGACATAAAAAAGCCCACTGCATCGCAATGGGCTGATCATAAAAATTAGAAATCGAAAGTGACGCCAAGTTTATAGGTACGTGCACCACCAACCGTTGCATAGTAAGAGTTGAACACACCTTCCCAATATTTTTTATTAGTCACGTTATCGACATTGGCTAGGAAAGTCGTGTTTACACCACCCAGTTTTGTTTTATAGCGCGCACCAACATCAAGAATAGTATAGTCAGGAAGTTTATAGGTATTCAAACTATCTAAATATTGTTCACTAACATAGTTAGCCCGAGCATTAACATTTAAACCATCTACCACAGGTACGGCATAATCCAAGCCTAATGAGGCAGTAAAGTCTGGCACACCATAAATCGTATTGCCTGAAATATCAGTGGTGCTTGTAGAACCTTTTGTATATTCAGCATCAATATAAGCCATGCTTCCCAGTAGACTTAAGTCCTCGGTCAAATTCCCTGAGAAGGACCATTCAATACCACGTGATCGACTTTCTCCACCATCTTCAGTAATCTGTGTATTACCATTAACCGCTGTCGCCAAAGCTGTTGTGATCAGAGTCGGTTTTTCAATTTGATAAAGCGCCAAGCTATTTAACCAAGAACCGGCTTGATACTTCGTCCCCACTTCATATTGCTTCGTTTCGTAAGGCTTAAACAGTTTTCCTTCATTCACATCCGCGGTAGAAGTTACTGAGTCTGCTTTTGATAAACCTTCAACATAACTTGCATAGAAAGATAAATTTTCTCCAAATGGTTTGATTACGATGCCTAAACTTGGTGAAAACTTATTTTCATCGTATTTCACATCTGTAGTGAGACTTTCTAACTGCATATCTTGATAACGAGCACCCAAAATCAACTGCAATTTGTCATCCAACATTGAAATTTGATCCGTCAAGGTATAACTCATGAATTTATCATCCTCATAAGGTACAATTGTTGGATAGGTCGTTGGCATTGTCCCATTCGAGTTCGGATTATAAAGATTCGTTGTAAATGATGAACTGGTCGCACGAGAGTGTTGATCGTATTCGCGATGTACATAATCTGCACGTAACCCAAGGGTATGTTTAATGGCGCCTGTATTGAACTTAGTTTCAATACCCGTATTACCACTTAGGTTATTTTCTTTAGATGTGACTCGATAGTACTGCGAAGTTGCATCACCTGCACTGTTCTGCAAGATCATACGCGTACCAAAAATATGGCCCGAATAACCTTTTTCAACATAACCCACACCTGCAAAAACTTTGGTATCAGGGGTGAATTTATATTCACCATTTAAGCCCGCATAACGGCTATAGGTTTCCCCATGAATTTGATCAAAGTAATTATTATCACCCTTTGGTGCAGCAACTACGCCTGTTTTTTGCATAGAGATCATTGCAGGTGAACCATTATCACGGTTTTCACGAATGGCATAAGCATCAAAGTTTAGTTTTAATTTATCGGTCGTATAATCTGCTGCAATCGAACCCAGTGCTAAACGGTCATCCATACCTTCAATAAGATGCTCACCGTCTCCATATGTGCCGTTTACACGAACTCCAAATTGTTTTTGGTCACCAAAACGACGAGAAACATCTACATTGGTTTTATAATAACTCTCATCTTCTAATGACGTCGAAATACGTGTTAGATCTTGGTCGGCACGTTTAGAATTAGCAATCACGACTCCGCCAACGCTTCCCGCTGGTGCCATACCTGCAACCAAAGCATTCGGTCCTTTCAATACTGTCACCGATTCTAGTAAATCTGTTGGTATACGTCCCATAGGAGCTACAGCGTATAACCCGTTATAAGCCATATCATCATAGCCGACACTAAAACCACGAATTTGGAAGTTTTCGTTTAAATGACCTTGATTGGTCGTCGCACGAATACTGGCATCATTTTCTAAAACTTCCCCCACTGTAGATGCTTGTTGATCACGAATCAGTTGCTCTGTATAAGTAGAAACCGTAAATGGCGTATCAATCGTTGACTTATTCCCTAAAGCACCCAAGTCAGCTGCCTTCGCCAATTTACCATCGGCATAGCCTTGTTGTGATTGCGCTTCTGATTTTAAGGCAGGTAAAACTGAAACCTCCTCTGCAAATGCAAGCTGTAAACAGCCGCCACCCATCATTAAAAGCCCAACAGAGCTTGCAAGAATTTTCTTAGAGAAGGATTTCATTTTAAACAACACTTATTTTTAATGAGAATCATTATTATATGTAAAATAATTATCATTATTTATTGTATTTTATCATTTGACTTATCTATCTGATCTAAAATACAAATTTAAGCTTACTGCTAAAAAATACGTTTTACTCGCTCATTTTCAATACAGTGTGGTGCAATATTATAAAATGACGCATAAGTCAGACACCTGTTCACCCCAGAGAGACAAAGACTTTCAAGGCATTCACGTTTACACTAAGCCAATACTTAAAACAACAATGGGTAATCTATGACAAACTTAGCAACACAAGCACCGGTACTGGTTACAGGTGCATCGGGTTATATTGCCAGTTGGGTGATTCAAAAATTATTAACCCAAGGGTATACCGTTCATGCCACTGTACGTGACTTGAACAAAACCCAAAGCTTTGCACATTTATCTAAAATTGCAGACAGCAGTGCTGGAACACTGAAACTCTTTAAAGCCAATTTGCTCGAGCCCAATTCCTTTAAAGAAGCGATGCAAGGCTGTGAAATTGTCTTTCATATGGCCTCTCCTTTCGTCGTTACTAACTATAAAGATGCAGTGAAAGACATCATTGAACCTGCTGTTTTGGGTACAGAAAATGTCTTAAACACCGTAAATGAAACCGAGTCCGTTAAACGCGTTATAGTCACTTCGAGTATTGCGTCGACCTATGGCGATGCCATTGATATTTTAAAAACAGACCATAATTCTTTCGATGAAAGTCACTGGAATACCAGCAGCTCAGAGACCCATCAGCCTTATCCATATTCCAAAGTGATGGCTGAGCGTAAAGCTTGGGAAATGGCGGAGGCACAAGATCGTTGGCAGTTGGTATGCATTAACCCTGCGTTGGTCTTTGGTCGTTCATTGACACCAAATACACAGTCAGGTTCGATTGAGGTCTTACAACAGTTTACCAATGGCTTGACTTTAGCAGGTGTCCCACCCATGTGGAATGGTGTGGTCGATGTTCAAGATGTTGCTGAAGCGCACTTACAAGCAGCATTCAACCCAGAAGCAACAGGTCGTTACATCGTCAGTGGTGGAACTTTAAGTCTGCTTGAAATCGGTCAATTACTTAAAGCACATTTTGGTTGGAAGTTTCCATTTCCACGAAATGAACTTCCTAAAGCAGCTTTTAAGGTGATTGGTCCATTCATTGGTTTTAGCCGCGAGTTTGTTGAGTTAAATATGGGTTATCCAATTTATTTTGATGCGAACAAGAGCCAAAAAGAATTAGGCTTAAAGTATCGAGATGTCAAAGAAAGCTTGGTTGAGCACTTTCAACAATTGCTCGATGACGGTGTTATTAAGCAATATATTCCTTGAAAATAAATAAAAAGCTTAGTGCTCGTCAACGTCATAGCTGACAAGCACTATGCTTTTTCTAAATTTATGAAGGTATGGGATACACGAAATGTCATCAGCAACTGTTCGAGACAACACTACATGAGAAAAAAATGTTTCTGCGACAATTTTACTCATTGATAGCAATGAACGAGTTTTGCTGATGACTCATGCCTTTGGTTACTTTGGGCTAATCCAAAGTAACATACGAACTTCAAGCATTTGATGCGAATACGTAAGACTCCGCTGTAACCCTCATCATTAAAAGTCATTTTAGTCGTGTGCTTTAACTGAACGCTATTATCTGAACAGTATATTTTTGATCCAAATCAAAAATCTAAGCCTCTAACTGGCCATAATCTTTCATCAGTTGAATAAACTCAGCTTCATTGATCACAGCAATCCCGAGCTTCTCCGCTTTATCCAGCTTTGAACCTGCTTTTTCACCTGCGACAACACACTTAGTTTTACTCGACACACTACCACTGACACGTGCGCCCAGTGCTTGTAGAAGCTGTGTTGCTTCATCACGGCCCATCGTACTGAGTGTCCCCGTCACGACCCAACTTTCTCCATTTAGAGGTTGGCGACTTGGTGCCACAGGCGCGTCCCAGTGAATACCTGCCGCCAATAATCGGTCCAAGACTTCAAGGTTATGCGGTGCTTGGAAAAAGTCGACAATCCACTCCGCCGTGATATCCCCCACATCTGGAGTTTTCTTTAAAGCGTCAATGTCTGCTACACGTAGCGCATCTAAAGTTTGGAAAGTATTGGCCAACATACGTGCTGTGGTTTCACCCACTCCACGAATCCCCAGTGCATAAATAAATGCAGCCAAAGTGGTTTTCTTACTATTTTCAATCGAATCAATCAAGTTCTGAACGGACTTCTCACCCATTTTTTCAATGGTTAATAGCTTTTCTCGGTGCTCATGTAGGTGATAAATATCAGCCACATCTTTAAGCAGATCAAGATGTAACAGTGATTCGACCCAACGATCCCCCAAACCTTCAATATCAAGCGCTTTACGTGACACGAAGTGGCGAATTGCCTCAATACGCTGTGCAGCACAATACAAACCACCTGAACAACGTGCTAAAGCTTCACCTTCAGGCATCACCACAGGTGATTCACACACGGGACATTGGCTCGGGAGTTCAACTTCAGTGGCATCGACAGGACGGAACTCAGGCCATACTTTTTCCACTTTGGGAATCACATCACCACTACGGTAAACACTGACAGTATCGCCAATTCGTACATCTAGGCGGTGAATTTCTCCAATATTATGCAAGGTCACATTTGAAACGGTCACGCCGCCCACAGCAACAGGATTCAAACGCGCCACAGGTGTGAGTGTACCTGTACGCCCCACTTGCCAGTCAATATTTTCAACCGTGGTGAGCGCAGCCACCGCAGGGAATTTATAAGCCGTTGCCCAACGCGGTTCACGACTTAAAAAGCCGAGCTGTTGCTGTTGTTTGAGGCTGTTGACCTTAATCACCATACCGTCAATTTCCACACTCAATTGTGGTCGTTCCGCATTGATTTGTTCATAAACCGCTTGAACTTCTTGAATACTATCGCAGACAAAATGACGCTCACCAACTGCAAAACCAAACTGTTGCAACCACTCTAGACTTTCCGACATGGTGCTTTGACCATGATTCGGTTCACACTGCGCAATACCATAAGCATAAAATGCGAGTGGACGCGAAGCCGCAATATTCGGGTCTAACTGACGTAGACTTCCCGCTGCGGCGTTACGTGGGTTGGCAAAAGTCTTCTCCCCTTTGGCTTCATTTTCGGCATTGAGCTTTTCAAAACCTGCTTTAGGCATCAAAACTTCGCCACGAACTTCCAGTAACGTAGGTACTTCACCCTGATCTGTACTCAACACCTTCGGCAAGTTCCGAATGGTTTTGACATTTTGAGTAATGTCTTCCCCTGTTTCACCATCACCACGTGTCACCCCACGCACCAGCACCCCCTGTTCATACCACAGTGAAATGGCAAGACCATCAAACTTCAGTTCGACATCATATTGAATCGTTTGATTCGGCAACCGTTCTTCTGCACGGCGTGCAAAGGCAAAGAGTTCTTCTTGATTAAACACATTGCCTAAAGACAGCATCGGTACCACATGGGTCACGCTCGTAAACTTCGCCAAAGGTTTACCACCGACTTTATTGATCGGGCTATCTGGCTGAATATACTCAGGGTATTGTTCTTCTAAAGCTTTCAACTGATGAAATAACTGATCATACTCGCTGTCGGCAATGGTCGGCTGATCCATCACATAATAAGCATGATTATGCTGTGCCAAAATTTGGATCAGTTGACGCATTTGCGCAACGACAGTCGAAGGTTGAGTCATAATTTCACCATAAAAAAGGGCGGTCTTTGTTCCGCCCTAAAAATTGTATTTCTACTGTCTATTATAGAAATCGTTATCACTGCTTTCAATCAGATTAAGCGTCAATTGCTTGTCCAGCACGGTAATCAATCGCCAAGTGGCGCCAATGCTCACGCAGTTGTGGCGTGAACTCTTGGTTGTTTTGGTCATAAACTGTTCCATCGATTTCACGGGCAATCAAACGTGAAATACTGTCCATAGTGTCGAAGGCATTTTGGACATCGCGGTGTGGTAAGGCCAAGAAAAATGCCAAGCCTTTAATTGGATCGGTCGACAGATTTTCCAAGTCAAAACCATCCATGCCTGTATCGGTAATTTGCAACACAGAGAACAGTAACTTGGTTCCATCTTCGTTATAGCGATGGAAACAAGACATTTCGCCAAAACGTAAACCATACTTCATTAAAACTTTTAAAGTTTTCTCACCAGACAATGCACGACGTTCAGGATAAACATTCAGGGCAATAAACGATTCTGCTGTGGCTAAAGCACTTTCATCATCGACAATTTTTTGCTCATACAAATGTGCATCTAAAATGCTGCTTTCATCGTCAAACTCTGAAATTTCGGCTTTTTCGACATTGGCATTTAAACTAAATTCAGCTTTATCCGCTTTTGCTTGGTCATCAACAAGCGAGGAGCTTGCGCTTTCAGTCGTTAATTCCGTTGCATCTGCTACAGCATTTTCAGGAGCGACTGAGTCTACTGCTTTATTTTCTACCTCAGCTGACGCATCCAAACTTGGTTCAGTACTGCTGCTTTCGAGCACACTGTCTGCATCCAAAGCTTTCGGTTCGGCTTTTTCAGACAGTGTCTCTTCTACAGAGTTTTCGTTTAAAGTCGGCTCTTTACGTTCAGCCTCTTCAACTGATGCCGTTTGCAGTTGATCACGTACGTGACGCGGGATAATCGGTTTTTGACTGTCAGCATCGATATGCAATGCGGACTCAAGTGAAGGCGCTGCATCTGCCGGCTTTCGAAAAATCATTCGAACCCCAAACAGCATAATGATCACTGCTATGACGATACCAATAATTGTTGTGTATTCCATCTTATTAGGCCTCCGCGACTAAACCGTATTCTTTTGCCTGTTCTAAATTTACAGTCACTAATTTTGATGTTCCCGGTTCAGGCATCGTAACACCTAACAAGTCGGTCGCCATCGTCATTGCGAGTTTATTATGGGTAATGTAAATGAATTGCACCTGTTCAGAAAGCTCTTTTACAAGATTACAAAATCTTCCCACGTTCGCATCATCCAAAGGTGCATCAACTTCATCCAAAACACAAAATGGCGATGGATTGAGACGGAAAATCGCAAACACCAAGGCCAACGCAGTCAGGGCTTTTTCTCCCCCTGAAAGTAGCGCCAATGAGCTATTGCGTTTGCCTGGCGGACGGGCCATGAGCTTAACCCCTGACTGCCAGTCATCTTCTAAAGTCAGACTCGCTTCTCCGCCATTGAAAACTTTCGGGAACAGATCTTGTAGTTCGGTATTGACCCGATCAAAAGTGCTCATGAACAGTTTACGGGTTTCTTGATCAATACTTTTCATTGCAGCGCGCAACTGCTCAACGGTATTTTCCAAATCTTGAATTTGATGACTCAACTCTTCAAAACGTTTTGATACTTCTTCATATTCTTCTGAAGCCGCCAAATTGACTGCGCCCAATTTCTCAAACTGCTGCTGTGCTTTTTCTAAAACTTGTTGATGGCTACTGATCTCAATGCTCAAACCCTCAATAGCTTCAACATTCATCTCTTTCAGCTGTTCAGAATAATGTTGTAAGTCTGACTTTGCCGCTTGCCACGCCAAACGTTTCTCTTCTAACTGGGTTCTTAGCTTTTCATCTTGTTGTTGCTGTTGATGACGGTGTTCGGTCAAACTTTGCTGGCGCTCTTGCACTGCATTCAGTTCAACTTGCCATTCAGACCATGTCTTTTGCAGCTTTTCAGTAATCTGTGCTTGTTCGCTAAACTGGCTTTCCAAGGCAGGCAGTTCAAGTTGTACAGGGTCGATAAACTTTTTGGCCTGCTCCATCTGTGACAATATTTGCTGATACTGCGCCTTTAAGAAAGTACTGTCTTTTTCTAATAGTTCAATCTGCTGTGTGGTTTGCACCGCCTGACGACGCACCATTTCAAGCGCCTGCCAAACCTGCTGTGCCTGCTGCTGGCTATCATCCAGTTGCTCGGTCAATGACTCCACTTGGAACTGCATGGTTTTATAGTTTGGCAAGTTTTGCTCTAGCTTAATATTTAATGCATGCAGATCAATCTCCAGATCATCTTTTTGCATGGCATCTTCTTCAAGCTGACTGTCTAGCTGCGCCAGTTGATTGGCCAATTGTTGCTTTTGCACTTCAAAGGCTTGGTTGGTACTTTGCACTTTGGCAATATTCAAATCAATCTGCTGCGTCGCTTGAACTTCTTTTTTCAACAGTTGTTGATCCGCTTTTAACTGCTCATCCACCGCTTGGACTTGAGTACGAAGCTCTGTAGTTTTCGTTTCAAGCTGAGTCAGAAGTCCCGTTTTTTCAGCAAGACTCTGTTCAATTTCATCTAAACGAATTCGATGGCTTAGCGCACCCTGTCCAGCTTGGCTCGCTTCGTCATAATCCAAACCAATCACCCAGTCCATGCCAACATGGTATCCATCTAAACTTAAAAGAGACTGACCATCTTTCAATTGCTTTTGCAGCGCTAGGGCTTGTTTTAAGTTGGTGGTCACCCCCACCTGCTGCCACAAAGAGGATTGTGGCGATTCAATCCAACTGGCTAGGCTATCGCAACCTGCAATTTCGATCAGTTCAACATGCGGCTGAGGCGTTAACTGACGTGCAACGGCATCGGTGAATGCATCGCTGTTTTCCAAACAATGCGCTGAAAGCCATTTGGCTAAGAATTTTTCGACCAGCGCGGCATGGGTTTTAGCTGCATCTTTAAGCTGCAGCACATGCATCAACTGTGGATGATCACTATTTTTTAAGGCACTCACTTTAACCAGAAGCTGCTTTAGATGCTTCTGTTCGGCACTTAAGACCTGTATATCTGCTTTGTGCTGATTTAACTCAGTTTGAGCAGCTTGGTGTTGGATACGTAAATCATCCAACTGCAACTGCACCTCAATGATACTTTGCTCACGTTGTAACTGCTGTGCCTCGGCGTCTTGCTTGGCATGTAGCAGTTGATCAATCGCATCCAACTGGCTTTGGTTTTGAATTTGCGCAGCTTGCTGCTCTAAAACCTGCTTTTGCTGTTCAAAGCGTAAAATATTTTTGGCCAACTGTTCACTTTGCGCCAACATTTGCGTTTTTTGTTGCTGCTGTTTTTCAACCAAACTTTTGACTTGTTCAAACTGTTGAAGCAACTGTTGCTGCTGTGCTTTTAAGTCCGTTAAACCTTGGCTTTGCTGTTGGTTTTGACTTTCTTGCTGTTGTAACTGTTCGGTATGAAGCTCATTTTGTTCGTGAAGGCTTTCCAGTTGCAGCTCGATCAGTTGCATACGTTCTTTGGTTTGCGCCTTCTGCTGTTCAAGCTGTACCAAAGTAGTCGTGTTTTGCTGGAACAGGCTCTGCTTTTGTTCCAAAGTCATTTTCAGCTCAGCCAGCTTTTTCTCTGCCTGTTGCCACTCACTCTGTAGTGGCGTGGACTGCTGAATCAGGCGTTGAAATAGTTCACTGGTCGAAGTCAAATCATGCTCTAAAGTGGTTAACTCTGAACGCACCAGCTTGAACTGCTCACCTAAATCATTCATGTGCAGCGTATATTCTTGCTGTAAACGGCTGCTTTGTTCACACTGAAAAGATAAAACTTCGACTTTAATGGTGCGAATTTGGCTTTCCAGTGTTTTGTACTGAATCGCGGTTTCAGCCTGACGTTTTAAAGTTTTTAACTGCGATCTTAATTCAGAGGCAATATCTTCTAAACGCGATAAATTTTGCGTGGTGTGATCCAAATGCAATAAAGTTTCACGGCGACGTGCTTGATAACGTGAAACCCCTGCAGCTTCCTCAATAAAAACCCGCATTTCTTCAGGTTTTGCATCGACCAAACGGTTGATCATGCCCTGTTCAATAATCGAATAAGAACGTGGCCCTAAACCTGTACCCAAGAAAATGTCGGTAATGTCCCGACGACGGCATTTGGTGCCATTTAAAAAGTATTCAGACTTGCCATCTCGGTTGACCTGACGTTTGACCGCCAGTTCGGTATAGGCATTATAGCTACCGCCTAACTTGCCATAGGTGTTGTCAAAACGCAGTTCTACACTGGCAACACTCACGGGTTTACGCTTTGCCGTACCTGTAAAAATAACATCCTGCATACTACCACCACGCAGTTGGCGAGCACTGGATTCGCCCATGACCCAGCGAATAGCATCGATCACATTGGATTTACCACAACCGTTCGGCCCAACGACTGCTGTGCGGTTATCTTTAAAGTGTAACGTGGTACTGTCGGCAAAAGATTTGAAGCCGGAAAGTTTTAAACTGCTTAAACGCATAATGTCCTGACTAACGTCGTGAGCGTCTCGCCCACGCAAGTTCAATTTGTTTCATTCGGGTCAGAGATTCCAACACCAAGTTACGTAAGTGTCGACAAAAATCTTCCATAAATAAAGTAGCTTGTTGTGATTTTCTGATTAAAACCGCATCAGTCACCAGTTTAAATAAATCATAAGATTCTTGTAACTCTCTACGCGAAGTATTTAAGGTTAAAAAATAGCTCCGACGTATCGAGGGTAACAGTTCTTGATAAAACTTCATCAAATAAGCATTACCCACCATTTCATGCTGCCGCGCCAATCCTTCAAAAATCAAATCATAAAATTTTTCGATACTGCCCTGTTTCAGCTGATTCCCCAACTCATCCAATAGCAGCTGTAAACGTTCCGCTTCATAGCTGCGCCATGTCTCCGCTATGCGTTGCACAATTTGCCCCAACAGCAGACTACTGGTGTCAAACAAGGCGCGCACTTGCTGAGCGGACATTTCAGAGACGATAGCGCCACGGCGCGGGTAGATTTCAATCAGATGTGTACGTTCAAGCAGTAACAAGGCCTCACGCACCGAGCCGCGACTCACATCCAGTTCAGCCGCAATACGTAATTCTTGTATGCGCTCACCTTCGACCAACTCACCGCGAATGATTTGTTCACTGATGTGCTTGGCAATTTGTTCGGACAAACTCTCTGTATCATGTGCTTGCATACTGTTCCTAACTTGTTTTTATAAGATGCAATCCATGGTCTTTAGTGACCTATTTTTAGGTTTTACCCGATCTTAAACGCTAAACACTATGTCATTGTCTAACAATTTTACCGTCTATAATGCCAATCAACAGCAACGCACACAACATTGTCAAAGAAATTAAGAACTAAAACCTTGATAAATAAAATATAAACCAACTACCACCAACAAACCAGAAAAACACTTTTTCAACATCGCAGGCGATAAAAGATGCGCCACTTTTGCCCCAAACTTGGCAGTGATAAAACTCATCAGCGCAATCCCGAAAAAGGCATAGACATGAATATAACCAATAGTATTCGGTACATTTACTTCAGCTTGGTGCCCGAACCACATAAAACCTAAAGCCCCAGCCACTGCAATAGGTAAGCCACAAGCCGCAGACGTCGCCACCGCTTTTTGCATAACCACACCATGACGGTTTAAGTACGGCACCGTCAAGCTTCCCCCACCAATGCCAAAGATCGCAGAAGCCACACCAATGCCTGCACCGACAAATAACTGTTTGCCTGTAGACGGTAACTGACGCGATGGATCGACCTCAATATGTGCGCCACTAAACATTTTGTACGCCACCCACACTGCAAAAAAACCGATCAGCAGCTGTAAGCCATGTCCCGACATATAGTCTGCAATGCCCGCACCTAAAAAAGCGCCCATGACTAGACCAGGAGCCAAATTGCGAAACACAGACCATAACACTGCCCCGCGTTTATGATGTGCACTCACGGAACTCATTGACGTGACAATAATAGTCGCCAGTGATGTGCCAACCGCCATATGCATAATGACACTCGGGTCATAGTTCAGATGAGTAAACACCACATATAAAATCGGGATGATAATGAGTCCACCACCGACCCCAAATAGCCCCGCAGCAAAACCAGCGATTGCACCAATCAGTAAATATATGATTAACTCCATGATCATTTTTCACTTTTCTCAGATTCATATGGATTTAGAGACACGCCAATTACAACAGCTTCTCGCTGAAGCACAGCAACTTCCTGAAGTTTTATTGCTTAAGCCAGTTACCACATCCACCAATGATGATGTGCGTGAAATTGCGCAAAAAGGGATTCAGAGCGTTTTGGTCTGCAGTACACGACAAACTCAAGGTCGTGGACAGCGTCAACGACAATGGGTTTCTCCTGAAGGAAACATCTATTTAAGCACATTGCTACAGACCAAAACACCTATAGATGGGCGCTTGGCTTTAGAAATTGCGTTAAATATCTTGCAAATGCCGAGTTTGCAAGGCCTTGCTCTGCAAGTGAAATGGCCAAATGACCTTTACAGTGCTCAAGGTAAATGGGGCGGAATTTTAGTTGAACCACTGTCGAGCCACCAAGCGATTATTGGGGTGGGCATCAATATCAACCAAGTCGAAGATACCCAGCTCGATCAAGCCACCAGCTCCCTTGAAGAGCTGGGTTTAGCCCAAGCAGATCGCATTCGCTTAATGGCGGAACTATATCTGGCGATTCAACAGGCAGGCCTATGGTTCACCCATAATAGTGCAAATTTGGCTTCTCGTTTCAATCATTACGCAGCATTTATGCAGCAACAGGTTGAATTTGAACATATGAAAGGTCTATCTCAAGGCATCTTCTTAGGCATTCAAGATGATGGTGCGGTCCAAATTCAGACCACCAATGGTGTTGAAAACTTTTATCAAGGCCGTTTACGCCCAATAATTCCTGTTTAAATGATTGAGCATCATCATGAAAAATTTATGGTTAGATATTGGTAATACTCGTCTGAAGTATTGGATTACGCAGGAAGATCAAATTTTGGAACAAGGGGCTGAGTTACATTTACAGTCCCCTGCCGATTTGCTTTTAGGTCTAATTCAGCATTTTAAAAACTTAAACATCCAACAGATTGGTGTTTCTTCGGTTCAGGACAAAAAAAATAATGACCGAATCCGTAGACTTTTAAAAAGTTTAAATGTACCGATCACCTTTGCCCAAGTACAGGCCAACTATGCAGGCCTACAGTGTGGTTATGAACATCCAGAACAACTCGGAATTGACCGTTGGTTGCAAGTGTTAGCTGTCGCACGTAATCCAGAGCAGAACTATTGTGTCATTAGTTGTGGTACGGCGCTAACCATCGACTTGGCAGATGGTTTTCAGCATTTGGGCGGCTATATTTTACCCAACCTCTACTTACAACGAGACTCGCTGATCCAAAACACCAAAGGCATTAAAATTCCAGATGCGGCTTTTGATGAACTCGGTCCCGGTCGTAATACCATCGACGCAGTGCATCATGGGATTTTGCTCGGCTTGGTCAGTACCATTGAAAAAGTCTTGCAACAGTCTCCACGCCAACTGATTTTAACTGGCGGTGATGCACCTGTATTTGCACGCTATTTGGCAGAGTATGCACCATGCATTGAAAATGATTTATTACTTAAAGGGCTACAATATTATATTCAGCATCAATTCTGAGCCACCGCCTGCTGTTGTAAAAGGGGTTTTAAGGTATTGAGCAGTAGCTCAAATTCAGCATAGCCATTTTCACGCATAAAATGCCCTGCACGTTTCACTTCCAATACCTCTGCACTCAAAAAATGCCCAAAGGTAAGCGCCAAAGGCGGTGGAACATAAGGGTCATTATTGGAAAACATCACCACACGTGAAGCGATGTGAGAGTGGAGTATACCGCTGTCCAACTTCACTTGCGCAATAAAGCCACTTAACTCAGGCAAGGTTGTTAAAGCCGCTTTAAAGCCCGCAATACAGAAGATCGCTTTGATTCGACGTTCACGCAGTTTACTACTGAGATAATGTAAAGTCGTTAGACAGCCCAAACTATGCGCAATGATGATGGTGTTTTCATCCAAAGTAGTCATTTGCAGGGCTAAAGCCTGCTGCCACTCTTCGAAATGTGGTGCATCGCTGCGCGGGAGCACTAAGCGTTTTACTTCTGCATGTAGATCCATCTGGCTGAGTTTTTGACTTAGCCACGGAAACCAATGGTCATTGGGCGATGCTTGATAGCCATGCACAATATAGATATGTTGTTTTGATCCATTCATTTTCAACTTCTTATTATAATGTTTGAAAAGAATAAATTTTACGCAACTTACAAGCCATAAACAGTGCGTTTTTGTTATTAAGCGACGGTATTGAAAACGCACACAATAATTTCCATGACTCACAAAACGACATAAAAAAAGGCGCTCAACGCGCCTTTTTCTGAAATGGTAAGAAGCAGATTACTTCTTATCGTTGCCACCAAATAATGGTCCCATTCCGCCGCCGCCACCAAATTGTTTTTGCATACCGCTTAATGATTTCATCATTTTTGCCATACCCGATGGATTGGCAAATTTCTTCATCATTTTCGCCATTTGCGCATGTTGTTTAATCAACTTATTGACTTCAACGACATCCATACCACAGCCTGCTGCAATACGCTTTTTACGGCTTGGGTTCATCAGGTCTGGGTTACGACGCTCTTTGATGGTCATCGATTGGATAATCGCTTCCATCTTTTTCACTTGCTTTTCAGGGTTCGCTTGCGCCAACGCATCTTGAATTCCTGCATTGCTCATGCCAGGCAACTTATCCAAGAAGCCCATCATGCCGCCCATTTTATTCATTTGCTCAAACTGCATTAGCATATCTTCAAAGTTGAAGCTGCCGCCTTTTTGCAGTTTTTTCGCCATTTTTTCGGCTTTTTCTTTGTCGACTTTACGTTCAAGCTCTTCGACCAAAGAAAGTACGTCACCCATACCCAAGATACGCTGTGCAACACGTTCAGGATGGAATGGCTCTAAGGCATCGAGCTTTTCGCCCATACCTAAGAATTTGATTGGCTTACCTGTGATTGCACGTACTGAAAGCGCCGCACCACCACGTGCATCACCATCAGTTTTGGTCAGAATCACACCAGTCAATGGCAGTGCATCATTGAAGGCTTTGGCTGTATTTGCCGCATCCTGACCGGTCATTGCATCGACCACGAACAAAGTTTCAGTTGGCTTAATTGCCGCATGAAGTTCTTTGATCTCGTCCATCATTTCATCGTCTACGTGTAGACGACCTGCAGTATCGACAATCAAGACATCCGCAAACTGAATTTTGGCTTGTTCAATTGCACGCGTTGCAATGGTAATTGGTTTTTCGTCAGCACTCGATTCAAAGAAAATCGCGCCAACTTCACCTGCAACGGTTTGTAGCTGTTTAATTGCTGCTGGACGGTAAACGTCGGCAGATACCATCGCTACTTTTTTCTTTTGGCGTTCTTGTAAAAAGCGAGCAAGTTTTGCAGCCGTTGTTGTTTTACCTGCACCTTGTAAGCCCGCGAGTAGGACCACAACAGGAGGTTTTGCTGCAAGATCAAGGCTTTCATTTGCCTCGCCCATCATTTTTGTTAATTCGTCATGCACGATTTTAACAAATGCTTGGCCTGGCGATAATTGAGTCATGACTTCTTGACCCAACGCCTCTTCCTTAACTTTCGCGATAAATTCACGAGTTACAGGAAGTGCAACATCGGCTTCAAGAAGTGCCATACGTACTTCACGTAGGGTATCTTTAATATTGTCTTCGGTTAGCTGCCCAGAGCCAGTAACATTTCTTAAACTCTGCGTGAGTCGTTCCGTTAAGGTATCAAACATTGCAAAATCCGCTTAAAATTGCTAGTTGCAAAAAAATCTTTCTTAAAATAGAAAATTTATGCATAGAATGCTATAGGATACTGTAGTTCGCACCGAATTTATATAAATGAATATTCATCATCCTGAAAAAGGTTTGACATGATTAGCCTGCCCTTGGTTTACACCATCTTAGCATTAGTCGCTTATACCACCTCTTTTTGGTATTTGTTTCTCAAGTTAATGGCTAAACGTGATCCAAACCATTGGTTTATTGGCATTATTTTAGGCTTAGGCTTATTACTACATGCGACTGTTTTGTACCATGACATGCTCACGCCAATGGGAGTGAATTATGACGTTTTTGTCTTAATGTCATTTACATCGGGGCTCATGTTGTTACTTAGTCTACTCTATAGCACTTATCGTCCAATTCTAGCTTTGAACCTGATTGGCATTCCTGTGGCTGCTACAGGACTCATTTTAGGTTTTGCCTTTAGCCAGTCCACTCAATTTATTGAACAGCGCTCATTGGGTTTAGATATTCATATTATTTTATCGCTGTCGGCCTATGCGGTGCTACTCATGGCGACCATACAAGCCGTGATTTTATGGTTCCAAGATCGTGAGTTAAAGAACAAACAGAAGAAACGCTTTTGGGTTAACTTACTGCCCTCTTTTCAAGCGATGGAGTCTTTACTGTTTGACTTGATTAAAACGGGTTTTCTTTTACTAACCGTGGCGTTGGTGTTTGGTTTCTTTACCATCGATAACTTTTTTGCCCAACATCTGGCACATAAAACCGCTTTTAGTATTATTTCTTGGTTTGTATATGGGGCTTTGCTCATCGGACATTACCGTTTTGGTTGGCGCGGTCAAAAAGCGATTCGTTTTACCTTAATTGGATTCTTCTTGTTGGCTGTCGGTTTTATCGGATCTAAGTTTGTGTTGGAAATGATTTTAGGTCGATAAAGTCTTTTATGTTAACTTTAGGAAAATTAAACTTATAATGAAATTTTTCTTTGTAGCATTTGCATTCACTTTAATCACATGGATTTGCAGCGATTTTTTTCATAAAAAACAATTAGATTCTGCAATAAACTCAACAAATAAAATTAAAAATTGTGGCTACTTGTTGGGCATTAAGTCAACAAAAGCTAGATTTAGTCAGGAGTATTTTGTAATACAGAATAATCAAAAGGAAATAGATAAATTTAATTTTGATCCTGAATTTGATGTGCATCAGAACATAAAATACTCTGGAGAAATAAGGCAAGGGGAAAAAATTTGTTATGAATATACTTACATTCATACTTATATGGATACTATAAAAATTCTAACAAATATGAAAAAAGTTAATAATTTTCCCTCTGTACACGACAAATTTCATAGGACCCTTGTCCTATCAGGCTTTTTCTTTCTTAAAATTGCTAGCACTTTCTTAAATTCTTCTTTTTTTCCAAAACCAATCAAACGTAGAATAGCCATTTGAACATAGTCCAAACCGTAGCGAAATAAACTTACTGAAAGTCGTCCATGCTTCTTTATTTTTATCGCTTTTTTCCGATCATGTTGCCATTCACCTGTTAAATAGCACCAACAGAAACCGATAGCTAGCACTGCTATCAATTTCTTGACTCGTCTAGGGTCTGTTAAACGAGTATTTTCAAGATTGAATCCACGTCCTTTGAGACAACTAAATAACGTTTCGATTTCCCAGCGTAATGCATAATCACGAATAGCAGAAGCATTAAACATAGGAGAAACAACAAGTAAAAGTTCTCCATCTTCTAATCGTAGCGCACTAATATACAGTTTCACTCGACCAACCCAAATACGTCGTTTACGACATTCAGTTTGACCAACTTGAAGATGACGAAATAAATCACTAATTTTATGATTCTTGGCTAAGTGATTGGTCACAATAAAGTTTTTTTAACACGTATACAAAAGTTAATGTCATTTTCAATTAACCATGTAAACCATTTCTCACCGATAAATTCTCTGTCTGCGAACACATTCACAATACGGTCTTTACCAAAAATAGAGATAAAGCGTTGAATCAAAGCAATACGCTCTTTTGTATCTGAATTTCCACGTTTATTGAGCAATGTCCAAACAATAGGTATGGCTATTCCACGATAGACGATGGCTAACATCAAGATATTGATATCTCGTTTTCCCCATTTCCAATTAGTTCTATCCAAAGTTAATTGGACTTTATCGAATGAAAATATATTGAAAATTAACTGAGAAATTTGACGATAATCGAAATACTGATCTGCAAAGAAGCGTTGTATACGTCGATAAAATGATTGTGGTAAGCACTTGATGGGTAAGGCTTTAGATGCAGAAGAAAGATTACATGTCTGTTTTACAATTAATGCAAGCATAATCAGTGTAAAACATTTTGCATGTGACTTGTTCCACTTTAGATATTTGTTTAAGATGAGATGTAACTCATTGAAATGTGTCATCATATTCGTCGTCAGAAAACAAGTATTATGCCATTATTTCAATGAGTTATCTTTTTTTGTCGTGTACAAAGTAATTTTCCATAAAGTTTATAGAATAGAGCTTATGTAAAATAACACTAAAAACTCCCCCAACCACCCTACAATATTTTAGTTCTCTATTACTTCTCATCCCCACTAAAAATGTATAACGCCACTGTGAGCCTCAACTTTGTACTCCTAAAAGCCTAACTATCCCAATCTTGCGGGTTGTACTTACATCTACAGAAAGCTTCGACTAGTGTATGACAAACTCCCTAACCAATAGCATTGATCGATAAACCTTAAGTACATAAGAAAGACAATGAAATGGATCATTTTTTATCCACCTGTTATACTGGCTAAATATCCCCCCCTTCTTCCAATTTAGAGTAACGCCAATGAAGTAAGTCTTATTTTCCGTCAAATCTAATTTATGTGTTTTCTGACGTGCAAAATAAACTTATTTACTGCTCTATATCTCTATAAAAATTTATTTTGTATGTCCTGTATAAAGGAGTCTTCAATGACCCAACAGGCCTGTACTGTAAAAAATCTCAGCGTTCAATTTGCTCATGAACCACTGTTTCAGCATTTAAACTTTGAATTGCCCGCTGCCCAATGTTCAGCTCTGATTGGACGAAATGGTCAAGGCAAATCAATATTAATGTCCCTACTCACTCAGGCGCACATGCCCAATTATGCGAGTGGCGAAGTGATTTGGCATATGTCATTTTCCTACTTAAGTCAGCTCGAGCGTTTAAGCAACTGTACACTTGCCGAAGCCCTTAACATTGCTGACTTACATGCAAGTTTTCAACGTATTGAACAATCGACTGCGAGCTTTGAAGACTATGACCGCGTCGAACATGCATGGCATCAACCCACTGAATGGTTGAAATTGCTAGAAAGTGCAAACTTACCTACAGATCTATCTAGCTCAGTTTCTCAACTCAGTGAAGGTCAGAAAACCAAACTGGCACTGTGTCGCCTTTTTTTACAAACTGAGCATTATTTACTTCTTGATGAGCCCAGTAATCACTTAGACCATGCAAGTCGTGCATGGTTAAGTCAAAAAATCCTTCAACATCCTGCGGGCTGTTTAGTCATTAGCCACGACCGCACATTGTTAAATCAAATCTCCAATACCTATGTTTTAAATGATTTTGGCTTGCAACACTTCCGTTGCAACTATGCCGAGTATCAGTCATACACAGAGCAACACCAGCAGGCACTACAACACAATATCTCGCAAGAGAAACGCGAACTAAAACAATTACAAGCCCAACAGCATGAGCAGCGCATGAAAGCTCAGAAAAGGCAAAAGTCTGGGCAGAAATTACGAAGTTCTGGTTCTCAAGCCAAAATCCTGCTCGACTTTAAAAAAGAACGTGCGAGTCAAACCTTATCGGGAGTCGCGCAGCAACAACTTCGCCAAAAGGAACAAGCGCAAGATGAGCTCAAAAACAAACAGCAGCAACTAGAACAGATTAAGTCACAAAAGTTTGATTTCCATTTTCAACCTAAACAAACTGGTGAAATTCTTCGTTTAAAAGACGTGGTTTTAGCAGCACTTTCTATCTCGCCTATTTCTTTTGCCTTACATAGCGGAGAAAAAATCCAACTGCGCGGCCAAAATGGTTCAGGTAAGTCGACCTTACTTCGTGCCATTCAAAATCATAGTCATGTTCAATCGGGAGACATTTTCAAGCGAGGAGCATCGTTATATTTAGATCAAAACTTTAGCCTACTGAATTCAGAACTGAATGCGGTACACAATTTAGAGTTATTGAACCCGTCTTTGTCCGATGAGGCGTGTCGAAATCAATTGGGACAACTTCGAATTCGACGAGATAAGGCTTTACTTCCCATCTCCCTACTCAGTGGCGGTGAACAACTCAAAGTTGCTTTACTGTGTATCAGTCTCGCAGCACAGCCTGTGGACTTACTGTTACTGGATGAACCCGAAAATCATCTCGACATCGACTCTAGACAACTGTTGGCACAGGCTATTCGCGATTTTACAGGGGCGGTTATTTTAGTTTCACATGATGACGCCTTTGTCGAGGAGACACAGATTCAAAACTATTTCGATTTAACCCAAACGCATTAGACTAGACAGCGTGATCGGATTTGCGTATAACACCATTTTTCTATTTGACTGGTGACACCGCTGTGAAACTCATTCTTGCACCAATGGAAGGCTTAACCGACCCAATCATGCGTGATGTGCTCACGTCTGTAGGTAGCTTCGACTGGTGTGTGACCGAGTTTATCCGTGTGACCAATTCGGTCTTACCCGATCATATTTACCACCAGTATTGTCCAGAATTACTCAATGGCGGAAAAACGGCGGCGGGAACACCCGTACATGTGCAGTTTTTGGGCAATGACCCTGAAATGTTGGCTGCCAATGCCATCCGTGCGGTGAAACTCGGTGCACCCGCCATTGATATGAATTTTGGCTGTCCAGCCAAAACCGTGAACCGTCACCGTGGTGGCTCTGTACTCTTGGATGAGCCAGAAGTAGTGCATGAACTGGTCAAAGCCGTGCGTGATGCGGTTCCTGCACACATTCCTGTTTCTGCGAAAATGCGCTTAGGTTATATGGACCGACATTTTATGTTGGACAATGCTCATGCCATTGAAGACGCAGGTGCGGCTTGGGTTACCGTGCATGCACGTACCAAAGCCGATGGTTATACCCCACCAGCTTTTTGGGATCAGCTCCGCCCGATTCGTGAAGCATTAAAGATCAATGTGATTGCCAATGGCGAAATTTGGAACAATGCAGACGCGAAACAGTGTCGCTTAGAGTCTGGCTGTGAAGATTTAATGATTGGACGTGGTGCCGTGACTACCCCCGATTTGACTCAGTGTATTCGTCAAAATATCGATACACCTCTGCTCACATGGAATGAGCTACTGACCTTACAAATCCGTTTCTTAAACGGGGGGTATAAGAAAGAAATGAATATGGTCGGACGTTATAAGCAATGGCTTGGCATGATGTCTAAACACTATCCTGAAGCCAAAGCCCTCTGGGATGAAGTCAAGCGTATCAAGCCGCTGGATGACATTATCCTTAAACTAAACGCAAGCGCGACTTAATCCGTTCGCGCAACGATCGCGACATAAGTGGGTAAGTTCCATGCACCACCCGCAAAACCTTTACATTGCTGCGATTGTGCCTGATAACTGAGGACAAAAGCCTTTCCATTCCAAGCCCACTCGGAACGAATACCACAGTCTGCGATACCCCGACCTTTTTGCTCTGAGAAAATTTGCGCCTCACTAAAACTTGAGCCTGATGTCGTGACTTGCTGCTGAATCTTTTGCAATGCTTTGTCCATAACCCAGTAGCCTAGACCTTCATTGTACGCTCCACGCCAACATGGCACTTGAACCACCACTTGCTCTGCATTCAGCGGATAGACTGAAACCCGATCTTCCTCAAAAAACCGTACTTCATATAAATTTGGACAGTCTTGTTCATCTGTTTTTGCTTTTAACTTTTTAAAGAGTTGATGGGCATTTTTACTGTCCACGGCAAAATAACTGGCAACCGCAGGTCGGTATCCCGTGATGCCAATTTTGGGGATGGCTTTGGGTTGTAAAACATTTTGCTCAGACTGATTACCTTTTTGATATACTGCGTTCGGTGTATTTACACGCTTTTGTATATCATCCATTTTGAGCAAAACTGCATTTGCCCCAGCAGTTGAAATTTGCCATTGCTGTGCTTGGGTCGTGAGACGAATATCTTCTGCGCCTACCAAGGCCTTTAGCAACTGCGCACTTTGAGCACTGGACAGTTTCGCGGTACTTTTCTTGGCATCAATGGTCAGGCTACCCAGAGATGTTCCTCCTACATTTAAACTGGCTTCAGTATCCTGCGTAAACTCCTCAGCCACTTGAACTTGGGTGAGCACCGCGCTGCCTGCACCTGCAGGACGAGAAATCAGCAATGAAACTGGATGACCAAACTGAGCATCACTTTGATATCCCACCGCACGGCACATGCCCGTATTATCACAGGCAAGTTCCCAGTCTTTATGCATAAAATAGTTACCCGTTTCAGCATGAGTCAACTGGCTCAAGGCACTCATCAGCAACACACCAATAATGGGACTATTTCGTTTTATGATCTTATTATTCAACATATGCACTCACTCCACTTCAGAGGAATTTTAATTTTGCACTCAAAAACTTCGGCTTTGCACGATACCTATATAATTTAAACAATCTTCAACACGAATCCGTTGTACCTTCGACAGCTGATCTAGATCAAACCAAGCATAAGCCGTATGTTCATCACTGAGCCTGATCTCAGCAGATGCAGCCAAATGGCATCTAAAAATAAAGGCATGCGAGGTCACTGCCGAATGAAAATACACACCCGACAAATAATCGATCTGAACCTGACAACTGAGTTCTTCTTGGCACTCACGCAGCAAAGCCTGATGAATGGTTTCTCCCATATCCAAGGCTCCACCGGGCAGCCCCCAAGCCTGATCGGCATAATTGGCTTTCAGTAATAAAACCTGTCCTGCATCATTGGTTAGCACCGCATGAGAACTCAGTCGGTAAAAGTCTTGAAATGCCATAGATACCTTCTTCTTAAGTTGTTCATGTTGTCATTCAAACATAGCCCAGCAAAACGGAGGTGGCTCAACCTGTACCCAAGCCAAAGCTTTAGTCGAACTCAGTCTGGAAAATAAATCGGCTTTGACATTTTAGTTTCAAAGTCCACAGGCACCGAAATATGCTGATGGGCAACCAACCACTCACCTGCCGTTTTTTGAAAACATAGCGTGGTTCTGCACCAAGGAATCTCTGGGGTTGCAACGCCACTGGCATGATCCAATTTAGAATAACAATGTAAAAAAGCTAAACCGTCACGACTAAAAATATTGATGTTACGCCTGAACACTTTGATTTCCCCCTGAAAAAATGGGGCATATCGTCTCTACAATTCTTGATAGGCTTGCACACCTTGCAGCTCAAACCCAATATCAAACAAGCTGACATCACTCTGACAAAGACGAATGATATTTTGTACATCCATTTTACAAATGGCATCATCCCATTGTTTGAGTTTGAAGATAATTTCATGCCCTGCATGCTCATCTCCAACTAATCGAAAATCCACATCGCACTCCCACGCTACAAATCAAACTGCATAAAAAAACGCGTGCGCCATCCATAGCAAACACGCGGTTTTCTTCAATTCTTAAAACAAGCAAAATATGTAATCTGATCTTAAGTCGTCAAATCCTTAATCGTGGTACTTGAACCATTGTTTTTGACCGATTCAATGCCTTTATCTCGGGATTGCTCACTGGCATAAAACTGACTGGTACCAATAATCTGATGATTGGCAGCCTTTAAGTTAAAATAAGGTTTGCCATTCTTGGCTTCTAAGCGTTCATAACGCGTATCATCGGGGCTATTTTTTTGCACCGACTCAATTCCATTATGTGCTGACGCCTTTGCTTTATACAGTTCACTGGTCAAAATGACCTCGCCATTTCCCGCTTTTAAAACAAAACGATATTGGCCATCATTTGCCTGACTTACTTCGTACCATCCTGACATAAGCTCACCTATTGTTATTTTAAAGTGATTGTAGATCCACCGAAACCGAATAAAAAATCATCCAATTTCATAAAATATAAATGACTTCTTTTATAAAAAAAAGTGCATTTACTACCAGCCAGATTTTATTTTTATAAAATAACAGCGCTATATGAATAACGCATGACAGCCTCAAACCGTTTAAATGACACGTGATATCGGCCCAATAAACGGTTTGGAACTCTTCATAATTTTATGCTTTTAATACCAATTTGCTATAACTGCTTTTTGGCATTTCAATAATTTCTACACAAATTTGTACCGTTAAATCCTGAGGAGCGGTAAAGTTTTGCTGCAAGGTTTTAAGTAACTGGCTCGAAATGGCGCACTTGGTGGCTTCATCTCGTCCGCTTAATAAAGACACTTTGGCATGCAAATAAGCCTGCGCATCTCCATCTACCCCAATCACAAAATCGGACTGTCGAATAGCACGACTTTTGATGTCGTTGCCCGATTGTACAAACTGACCATCCAACAAAGCTTGGTTTAGAGCCAATAATATCGGCTTAACTTCAAGGGTGTCGATATTGTCTGAATATTCAAGGTGGATATGTGGCATAGCGTATTCTTCAACAGGTTTTTATCTTTATAGCATGCTGTGCTAGTGTTTCAACGCTTAATGTCTTTTCAAAATGGCCAAAAAACAAAAACGGAGTCTAATTGACTCCGTTTTAATCTCGAACTACAAACTCAGCGGATTAGGCTTTTTTCACATACTCAGATTTCAGTTTCATCGCACCGACACCGTCAATCTTACAGTCAATGTCATGACCATCTGCGGCATCTGGCAGTAAACGAATATTTTTCACTTTGGTTCCGACTTTCACCACCGATGACGAACCTTTAATTTTTAAATCTTTAATCACCGTTACCGTGTCTCCGTCAGCAAGTGAGTTGCCGTTGGCATCTTTAATTGCCACCACTTCTTCAGTTGCTTCTCCCTCTTTCCATTCGTTTGAACATTCAGGGCATATCAGCAAGTCACCATCTTCATAGGTATATTCGGACTGGCATTTTGGGCAGTTGGGTAAAGACATAAAAACCTCAAAAATAAAAAAAATAAGCAATTCACATTGCTCAAAACGCCAATATAGCATTTTTCAGACGAAAGCGATGCGAATCACATATTTATTTTAAGGCTTTAGCCTTATCATGGGATGAATAAAATAAAGCCTAGGAAAATATAAATTTCCCCTGTAGTAGCATCAGCTCAATACTTACTTTTGTTCCAAACACTGCTTCAAAATCACCACATGGTTATGCTGTTCTTCTTTGGCTGCGGTGAGTAAAGTGATTTGCTCACGTACTGCCAGTTGGCGTAAATCATTCAACTCGGCGGGATGTGCTTCCAGTTCTTTCATATAACGGACTTTAAACTCATCCCAGTGTGCCACCATGTCTTGGTGATACCATTTCCGTAGTTCATTGGATGGTGTGAGAATTTTTGGCCATTCATCTATTTTGGCCTCAAGTTTTGAGACCCCTCGTGGCCACAACCGATCGACTAAAACCCGTTTGCCATCCTCTGCCTCGACAGGTGCATAAATCCGCTTCATGCGTATTGGCATGCAAAACTCCTTTTATTCTTTTATGCAACTTATTCTATTGTTCAACGATGACAATGCACTATTCATCGGGAATGTCTGGATTCACTAAAAAAGCCAAGAGTTACAATGACTCTTGCCAGCCCAGATAACAGCCATCGACAGGAATCACATCGGGTAAACCAGACTGCGTAATATGAACCTCTGTACCGACAGATACTTCTTTAAACTCAACACGCACTTCAATTTTTCCTGCCAGTTCAGGCACATCGAACTCATCGGTATAGCGTAATAAACTGTTTTCAACGATTTCATGATAGGTGCCATGAAATGAATGCTGCATGCCTGTACTGAAGTTGGTAAAAAACATGCGATATTGACCACCTTCACGCAGATCGAACTGATCTACATGTGCGGTAAAGCCATGTGGTGCCATCCACTTCACTAAAGCATCTGCGGTGGTAAAAGCACGATAGACGCGCTCGACGGGCGCACTAAATACGCGGTGTAATTGAACACTATTTGACATGATTTTTCTCGTTCTTTTCAAATATTCAGATTTAGTTTAAAACGCCCAAACCCACATACTGTATTTTTTTGTGCATCTTTTTTTAAATAGCCAAACTTGGCCCTCTGACTTTTCTACCCACCAATAAAAAAAGCATGTTTTCCAACATGCTTTAACTTTGACTATTTCTTAGGCCTGACCTTGCTCATAGTCCTCGTCATCTTCGTCGTCATAGACATAGGCCATACAGCCCCAGCCGTCATATTCGCCACCAAACTGTTCTGCAATTTTAGTAAACCATTGTTCTAAGTCGACAATGTCTGAATACTCAGGTTCCATATACACATAGATGGTAATAATCCACTCAGATACATCACTTTCTTCATCGACAAACAAAGTGATTTTTTGCTCTTCTTGTAATAAATACAGCGCACACTTTTCTGCTTGTGACTGCTCTTGAAAGGCAATCGAATATTCTATTTCATGCGGTTCAGATAGGTCATCACCATCCTCAGCCATTTGCCAAAGTACATTTCCGTTATCATCATCTGGATATAATTCATAATCACGTGTCATGCGTATGTCCTTGTTATCTTTTTAGCCAATATATCGTTGGCAAGTGACAAAATAGTGACTTCAACATAGCATATTTTGCTCATTTTTATAGCAGTTACATCTGATTTTTCGAAGGTTGTTTGGACTTTATTTCACGCAGACTTTGCCACGTTATTGTAAAACCCGATGTTCAACTAAAATGTCCCCTTGAAACTGTAAATCACTGCTTTTTAGGCTTTCTAGTATGGCCGCAAATTTTAGTTCTTTTAAACGCAAAGCCAGATAACTCTCTTGTATCCGAGTATGACCGAAAGCCACACCATAGTGATTGATCAGGGTAAAGTCATCCTGCAAAGCTTGAATCAAAAGACCAAGATTATCTTTGCTCACACGTTGTAAATATAAGTCTGCTTTCGTATTAAATAACTGTGAAACCAACACCATCATCGATAATCGCCGATTCTCATCCATAAAGGCGCAGGTCACAACGTCGTTTTGCTCAACCGCACGAATCACCTGTTGCCGAACTTTCAGTAGATGACAGGCCGCATCTGTTTTCCCATAGCCTTCGATGAGTTCATCTAATAACTGCTCCGAAGGCAGTTGATAACTCTGGCTGTAGGTTTCAATCTTATGATGTAAGGCCTTTGATATTTCAGCCAGATGTTGTCGTTCTTCAGCCATGTGAAAAAAAGCACCCAGTTTTTCTCTGGCCCGCAGCATGCTCATTTCTTTGGCTTTACGCTCATATTCCGTTAAGAAGTGATGTACTTTTTCGATGCGCTGCCGACATTGTTTGAGCATTTGTTCAGCATCAAATTTAACCATTTCAGCAAACAATTCAACTTGGTTGTGCCGTTCAATAACATAGTGTTCGACATCAATAATTTCTTGGTAAGGACTCAAAGTTTCGTTACGTTGTCTGAGTGTTCCAAGCTCAATTCTTAAACTGGTCAGCCGATGTTGTAATTCACTTTGCTGCTGTTCATAAACTTCTAAACTGTTTCGACTACGCTCTAAATTGATTTCTAAGGATTCAATCTTCTTTTTTTGGGCAAGGCTGTGTATTTTTTGCCAACATATAACCGCACACAGCAGGACAAAAATGACAGCAAATACATAAAGCATGGCCTATCTCCTTACGGGAAAGTCATTTTTCTTTTAAAGACTCCGCTGCAAGAACACATCAAATTCGAACAGTAAGCCTTGAAACAGACAAACCTATTTTCATTCAATTTCAATCAATCGTGATCATGGCCCAAAAGCCAAACTCAAATGTTAATTTCAACAAAGATAAGCACACTGGATAAAAGGATACTTACACAACTTACGCTAACGGTTTTTTAAACGACCTGATATCCCAAATTTTAAGTATTTCTCAAAATATAGTTAAAGTGTGACACAGTTAAAATGGCACTCGTCCATGAATCGCAACCGCTTTTCCACTTAAAGGCTGCTGAAAGGCGAGAAAACTGGCATGTAAAGCCATACGTTTTAATGGACTCCGTGTCGGCTCAGGGTGATACAACTTATCCCCTGTAATTGGATGCCCAATATATTGCATATGCACACGGAGCTGATGTGAACGCCCCGTAATCGGGGTCAGTAAAACTCGCGTAATATCGGTCTCAGTATCATAGCTAAGAGCTTGATAAAGCGTTTTTGCAGGCTTACCCAGTTCAAAGTGCACAATCTGCCGTGGTCGATTTTCCCAGTCAGTAATCAGTGGCACTTCAACACAGCCTTCGGCATCCAACTGGCCTTGAACTAAAGCAATATAGTGTTTATCCACCGTGCGGGCTTGAAACATTTTGCTGACGGCGACTTCGGCATCGCGGTGCTTGGCAAACATTAAAATTCCCGAGGTCGCCATATCTAAACGATGGGTAATTTTGGCATGTGGATACTGAGCTAAAACCCGTAAATAGGCACTGTCTTGGTGTTCTGGTAAACGTCCCGGCACAGACAACAAGCCCGCAGGCTTTTCAATCACCACCAAATCATCGTCTTCATAAACGATCACCAAGTCTTCTTGGGGTGGTGAATATATAAAGTTGTCATTTAGAGCCATAGGAATAACAGCATACAAAAGCGAGCGCGAAAAATAGCAAGCTGTGTTTCTGCTGTCAATCATTCACCAAATATCGAAAACAGCTTAATCCTAGGCGCCCATCACCCTATATAAAGCCAGCTTTTTAGCAGCGCTGATTCGATTGAAAGCTTAAAATAAAATGATGTAAGTGAAACTACAACAGCAGGATTTTTCGGTTTTCGCGGGAAATATTAAAATTTATTTTTTTTGATTTATATTTTATTCGAGTTCAAATTTTTTAGGGTGTCTGGGAAAACATGTTGTTTACTTCAACTATCATAACTTTGTAAGTGATGATCTTATAGCCTATAAACTTTTGATTTATAGCGTCCTAAGCCGAATCAAGACCTTTTGGGTAAGTACTACTCACGCGTTTTGCGCCACTGGTAGCATGCTACTCTTTTCGATCCCGTCACACCCTTGAGATATAATTTAACAATCCAAGGGCGGGATTGTTTCCCGAAGATAAAGTCTTTTTGGCTATTTTTGGAAAAAAATCTTGGCTTTCAGGTTATCTAAAAAATATTTTCCCAAATGCAGCGTATTTATGATTTTTTTCTCACATAAAAGCGCTTTTCTCAGGATTTTATTTCTTTATTGCATCACAGATGAGAAATTCAACTTCCTGCGCAGACCTGCATCAGCTGAATGAGATTCCCGCATGTATCATCAAAGACTGCAACTTTAACTTTTCCTGCCCGCATCGGTTCACTGGTAAAGCGTACCCCTAAGTTTTTGAGTCGCTCATATTCCGCATCGAGATCATCTACTTGAAAAGAAGTATAGGGAATTAGATCTGCTTTAATTGCGGCCTTAAACGGCTGTGCCGCAGGATGTGCATCAGGCTCCAGTAGCAGTTCAACACCCTCTGGACTTTCGGGTGAAACCAAGGTCAGCCAACGATAATCACCCACAGGAACATCATGTTTGACTTTAAAACCGAGTTTTTCTGTATAAAACTGACAGGCTTTTTCTTGGCTATCGACCATGATACTGGTGACATATATTTTCATTGTTGTTCCATATTTTTATCAGACTTTTAATGGTTATAGCAGAACTCAAAGCGTTCCAATGTTATCAAATCGCAATTTTTTTAAAGCCGTGTTCGCAAACCAAAGCGCCAATTTGTTTTGGCACAGTTAGAGCAAATATTTGGATAAATTTGGGGCAATATAGAAGTTTCGAAGTGGAAGAAAATATTTAAATGGACGTGTCTTTTATCGTGTTGTTTTTATCATGTAGTTTTTAGGGATCAGGAGATAACTTCAACGATTAAAACTGGGTAAGTTCTAAACTTTTGCCTATAAATGGATAATCTATAGCGTCCTAAGCCGAATCGAGACCTTGTGGGTAAGTACGACGCTGATCTGATAGATAACGAGTCGCAAACTACTCTTTTCGATTCCTGTGCCCTTAAACGCTATATTAAGCAAATTGGTACGGGATGAATTTCCTAAGATCGGCTAATTTCAAGCGATGATGAAAAATATTTCCATAAATAAAATTAGATTTGATAAAAACATTCATAATGACACTTGAATCATCTATTTCATCGCATAAAAATGAACTTCTATCATTTTTTACACCATCATTTCAGAACGTTTAAGTCCCCATATAACCTTGCAACCACGTTGCAATAAACCACCATAAACTGATCGCGGACATACCACAGAGTAAATTGGCAAGCACCTTTTGCATATTGCTGAGCTGAGACAGATAGATTTTTCGGTTAATCACATACGCAACCACAGCTAAGGCTCCACCGATTGCACCACCAATCATCACTAAAAACAAAGGCCAGCCTGCCATCAAATGAGCAGCTGTACTCAGCTTAGGTTTCTCTTCAACACTCAAAGCCAGTTCTTTACTTTCCATCGCTTTCCCCTATACATGATCAAGCAGTCATGTGACTGATGCCCTAGACTCACGTCACTCATAAAAGTACATTTTTGAAATATAAGTTAGCAAAAACTAAGCCAACACTATTCAAGACTCAGATCATCGATGTCCTGAATTTTGCTCAAATACATCGGAGCAACACTCACTTTGCTCCATATTTCTTTAAATTTAGGGTCGCTATCCGAGTCTTTGTTGAGATTTTCTCTGACTAGCTTCTTAGTGGTGAGAAAATTGACACTGGTTTCACTGTTCACATAAGGGCCAAAATTATCGGAGCTGTCATAGCCAATCAGACGCATATCACGTCCTTCTAAACGGAACTGATAGGCCCAATATCCATAACGACCATGTGCATAATGTAGTTTTAACAGGCCTTTTTCGATAGAGGGCACCAACTCAGGCGCAAAGTACACACCGCCATCTTCATTTTCTGAAGAAAACAGTGACAGGTTCTGAACGACTTTTTGGTAGCGCCCTTTTGTATTCAACAGCACAATCACACCACGGCGGTTGCGATCTAGTTTTCCGCGGTATTCATCGGTGACCCACTGTTTCGGATCTGTACCTTTGACGATTAAAACCACATCTTTCAAGCCATCTTTGTTTAAGTCCCCTTGCACGACCTCAAATACCGTATATTTTGCGGGAAGGTAAGCTTTGTACTGGCTGGTGGCTTTTTGTCGCTGAACGTCCTCTGCGCTTAAGTTCTCAGCATATATATTGGCGGATATACCCAACATTGCAGCGAACATTAGAGAAGTTTGAATGAACTGATTTTTCATAGTTTTGTTAATTTTTTTAAATAAAGTAGGGAAAAGAGCGCGCTAATGAATGCTTCATTTTTGGCATCTGTGCTACAGATTAGCATTTATCAGAAGCCTATTTGTAGAATGCTCTAGAATTAAAACAGATGACCGTATCAGTGTCATATTTTGATTGCTGCCGTTGAAAACTTTCGGCTAAAGTGAAGAAAGACCATTCAAATACGCATCATCATGAAAACCAAAACTACCCTATTGATGCTGTGTCTTGCACTTTCCCTCAGTGCATGCAAAGTGTTAAAAACACATATCGTTAAAGTCACCAGCTCAACTGAAGCACAGCCACATGAAGTGTTGTTAAAAACCACCAAAGGCTATGTGTACTTATCGACACAGAACATGACGGATAAACAGAAGCACATCCTAAAAAATCTGCGTCCCTTTCAGTGCTTAGAAATTAAAACACCTGAACAGTTTGCTATGCAAAACCGAGTAGTGCGATTTTCTGACTTTAAAATTCGCTCACTACTCGAAGCTGACCGAGAGTGTCGAAAAATTAAGGTCACGACCCGAGTTGAAATTCATTAATGTTGTAATGCTTAAAAAATAGAACCTCCATATCCAACAATGAAAAGCTCAGCATAATTCGCAGAGCTTTTTTGCTTTTGGCTATTTGAAACAACACTTGTCACAACCTTCGACTTTTTCTCTGGGCCAGTTCATTCTTGCCCGTTTATAAGCCAGCTCATAATTGGCAAAATAACCAATCAAAATTTGATCCTCCGAGCTGGGTAAATCTGTACAGCCTAAGGATGCATTATGAATATGATGGATGCCTTTTTCACTAGGCTGTTCATTTACAATAAATTTTATCATTTACAGTTCCCCGAATAATTTTTATAAAGTTCAACTACAAACAAACCCATACAAAAAGTATGTATTTATAAAATTAAACGGATTCCGTATAAAAATCAATCATTATTTTAAAAGTGAAACTGACCTCTAAGTCATATCAACCTAAAAGAATTGATGTCCACATAAGCGAAAAATTAGCCACTCTATCTTTAAATTTAGAGGCCCAGCAACACCATAAGAAAACGACTGAAACTATAAAGGTGTGCTGATACTTTCTTGTTTTTTGCGTTTAAACCAACGCACGGCCCAGATCGCCAAAATAATGCCCACAATCACCACCAAGACTGGAACCAGTAGTGAAAGCACGGACAATAAAACGGCACCCACCCACTCCACTGTAGACACCAGTGGGTTGGTGACCCCGCCTGTCGTCGCGGTTGACACCCCTCGAACGGCAACGGTACTCATTTGCACGGCGCCTGCTGTACCGCCACCGACAATGATTGCGGCAGCCCAACTGGCAAACTGCGACATTTCTCCGCTACTGACCGCCATAGTGGTGAGGGTGCCTGCGACCATTGCGGCTGGCGTTGCAATGGTGTCTAAAGCGTTGTCGACCCATGGTATGTAATAGGCTGCGATTTCACAGACAGTTGCAATCGCTAAGGCGATACATACCGATGGCATACTTAACCATTCAAAACCTTGCATGGGTTCGAACCATCCCATAATAGATGCAAGGCTCATGACCAAGAGTGGGACAAAGACACGAAAGCCACAGGCAGCACTTAAGCCAATGCCGATACAAAGTCCTAATATGGTTTCCATGTACTTTTCCTATATCGCCTAAGTCGGGATGTTTTTATCTTTTTTATAACTTAGCAAAAAGCCCTATCGGGTGATAGGGCTTTTCTTTTAAACAGTGGGTAACTGTTAAATCTTTGGCTTAGGCATTCTTATTGTTAAATTGATTGCCTTGGCATTTGGTACACGGGGGTAAACGATCTGTACCAATTTCTAAGTAGACGCGGTGTCCGCATTGAACACAAAAATAGAAGCCTGTTCCAGGTTTTTCGCCAGCAGTAACCATTTTTGTTCTCCATATGTTTAGAAAATGGTCTTACTAGTATATGCATTTTATGATGAATGTCTATTGATCATTTCGACAAATGATGATGGCATTTGGGCAAGAAATAATTTCCATAGAAAATCTAAACGTCTTACAAGATGTTAGACACCCAATTTTCGATCTGCAATCCATCGACACGCAAAAATTCTTTTTCATTATTGGTCACCATCACCCAATTATTCGCACGTGCATGCGCGGCAAGCCACAAATCATTCGCACCAATAATTTGTCCCTTGGATGAAAGATCGTGACGTATTTGTGCATAGTGGTCAGCGACATATTCATCTAACTCAACCACTTGAATCATTGAGGTTAATTCATCTATCACTTTGAGGGCTTTTTCTTTTTGCTGACTTTTCTCTGCACCAAAACGCAACTCCCCCAAAGTAATGACTGAAATTAAAATATTTCGATGTGGGAGATGTTTTTCAAAATGCTGACGGACAATTTCAGGTTGATGTTTGATGATGTAGATACAAATATTCGTATCCAATAAATATTGTGTCTGCATTAGAACTCTTCTCGTTCCTGTGGTGGTTCATCCACTCTTTCTTCTGCATAAAAGTCATTCGGCATTTGCGCTAATACTTTAAATAACCGATCTACGGTAACTGGTTTTTCACGCAGAATCACTTCATCGCCACGACGGAAAATTTCGACTTCTGTACCTTCAAAGCGAAATTCTTTGGGTAAGCGAACAGCTTGACTTCGACCACTCATAAAAACTTTTGCGGTAGTCATGAAGCGACTCCATCAGTTTTGGTATATACCTTATGATAGGTATTTGTTGGGTGTTTTTCAACCTATTTAACCAAACTCAAAAGCTCCATCAACGGATAGAGCTTTTTATAATAGACTTCCGTCATAAATCAAAAAATGTACAATTTGTTTGATCTTAAATTAATCAGTAAAATTATTTAATTCAATGGATAATCCTTGGATGAAATTCAAAGATATTCAAAAATTATCAGACGTTAATTTTCGTAGGCTTACCGGTGTTAGTTGGGCTACATTTAACCTCATGTTGGCCGAGCTAAATAAGCATTTACCTGGTCATATTGGTAAAGGACGACCGCATAAATTACCGTTGGAAGATCGTTTGCTCTTATGTATAGAATATTGGAGAGAATATCGAACATTTTTCCATCTTGGTATGAGTTACGGTGTATCTGAAACGAGTGCAATTCGTATCACACGTGTTATTGAAGATACCTTAATCCGTTCTGGAAAATTTAACTTGCCAAAACAACTTCCTAATCGAGATGAAGTGGATTGGGAAGTTGTTCTGATTGATGCAACTGAAATATTAGTTCAACGTCCAAAAAAAACAGAAGAAATGGTATAGCGGTAAAAAAAAGCGACATACCTTTAAATTTCAGCTATCTATGCACTATACAACAGGTGAAATACTGAGTGTATGTGGAAGTCATGGAAGCATGCATGATTTTAAAATATTTAAAAAAAGCATGAGGAAATTAAAATTTAAGCCCTTTTTTATCGTTGATAAGGGGTATTTAGGGATAAAGAAATTGGGTTTTGGATGCCTCATGGTAAGCGTCCGCTGAACACATCTTATGAATTCGTCCTATAAGCCTTAATTTAGTCCTCACTTAAAAACAAGTGGGAACTTAAATTTATGACTACAAATAATCAGACATCCATCGCATCTCTTACGATAATACGAAGAACATATAGTGCTGAATTTAAACAGCAGATCGTTCAGGCGTGTAAAGCATCGGAGGTTTCAATTGCTTCGGTCGCTTTGCAACATGGATTGAATACAAATCTTGTATCCAAATGGATTCGCTTAATTGATGCTAAGCCAGGGAATGATCGCTCACCCCTACCGAATAAACCTGCATTTATTGCCTTATCTTGCTCCGCACCATTAGATCCTATTTCTACTGGCATGTTAACGGTTCAAATTACTTTACCCCACTCAAAAGCAGAAATTGGCTTGAAATGGCAAGTATCAGAAATATCTGCTTTAGCAGAATTACTCAAGGCACTTACAACATGATCCGTATCGATGAAATCTGGTTGTCTACTCAGCCCATGGACATGCGTGCAGGTATGGATACGGCCATGGCTCAGGTGGTGAGAGCCTTTGGCTACATTAAACCGCATTGTGCTTACCTGTTCTGTAATAAACGTGGCCATCGCATGAAAGTGCTGGTACATGATGGACTGGGGATCTGGCTGTGTTCTCGGCGGTTGGAACAGGGCAAATTTCACTGGGCTAAAGTTCATCAGGGTGAAACCCTGGCACTCAGTCCAGAACAGTTACAGGCACTGATCCAGGGTTTGCCTTGGCAGCGCATTGGACGACAGCAATTGGTCACAATGCTCTAAACTAGCTTGGTCCATTCTGCTATTCTCCAAACGTTCTATTTCATTCTTCTCATGACCTCAGGCATACTGCGGTCATGAATACACTGCCTGATTTAAGCCAACTGACCCATGAACAACTGCTGGAATTTACTAGACAGTTGGCAATGCAACATCAGTCTCTGGCACAATCAAATCAAGAATTAGAAAAATCAAACCAGCAATTGGATGCCAAAGTTCAACATCTTTCCATTCTCACGCAAAAATACGAGCATGAGCTCGCACTATTTAAACAGCACAAATTTGGCAGTAAAAACGAACATCTCACCGCAAAACAAATCCATCTGTGGGATGAAGCGGTCGAAGAAGATATTGCCGCTGTTGATCTGGAACTGGAACGGCTGAATGCAGATAAAACTGATGCAGCGACACACAAAGCCACAGTCAACAAACCTAAACGTCGACTGCTGCCCGATCATCTACACACCATCCGTATCGAGCATGAACCAACATCAACCCAATGTGCTTGTGGCTGCACCTTGCGTCGTATCGGCGAAGATATCAGTGAAAAACTACATTTCAGACCGGCACAGTTCTATAAGGAACAGCATGTGCGTGGCAAATGGGTCTGTGATCAGTGTGACACCCTGACTCAGCAAGCGATGCCCGCCTATGTGATTGATAAAGGTATTGCCAGTCCTGAACTGCTTAGCCATGTGTTGGTCTCGAAATACGCAGATCATTTACCGCTGTACCGTCAACGTCTGATCTATCAGCGGGCGGGAATCGAGCTTTCTAGATCAACTTTATCTGACTGGATAGGTCGCTGCGGTGTAGAACTGGAACCTCTGGCCAATGCTTTAAAAGAGGTGGTGCTGCAACAGCGGGTGATCCATGCTGATGAAACGCCGGTCACCATCATGCGGATGAGTGATGATGAGAAAAAACCGAAGAAAGGTTATGTCTGGGCCTATGCAACAACCCAATATAATCCAATTCAAGCCGTGATTTATGACTTTCAGGATAGTCGTTCAGGCCAGCATGCTGAAGCGTTCCTGAAAGACTGGCAGGGCCATCTGGTCTGTGATGATTACAGTGGTTATAAAGCACGCTTTAAATCAGGCCAAGTCATTGAGGTGGGCTGCATGGCGCATGCTCGTCGTAAATTCCATGAACTGCATGTGACCAAGAAAAGTCAGGTCGCTGAACAGGCCTTAGTGCTGATTCAGAAACTGTATGCCATAGAAGCAGAACTCAGGAGAAAGACCGATGGTACAGCAGAACAGCGCCGCGAATACCGACAACAGCATAGTCAACCGGTGATGCAACAACTGTATGAATGGCTCAACCAGCATCAACTGACGGTGCCATCGAGTTCTCCAACCGCCAAGGCCATCAATTACACTCTGAAGCGTTGGCCAGCTTTAAGCCGCTATCTGGATGATGGCAATCTACCGATTTGCAATAATTGGGTGGAAGTGCGACACGAAGTCGCTTAATGAAGTTGTTCCCCCCTGCGGGAACCACCCGTGTCACCGGGTGAATCTAGAAGGCTGAATAAAGAGCGCCTTCGACAATGTAACGAGGCACCGCAAGGTGCGGGGTATCAATCGTGAGAGGCGTACCCTTCTGGCAGCCATAGCCGGACAAGGGCTAGATAATCGGTATGGTGAACACATGTGAATCTGCGTAACGATCGTTAAGTTGAACGAGCGGAAATGGCTGATACGCTCGAACCAAAACGGTAATGGAGGTGGGAATTGCGTCTTTCGACTACGCATTCGTGACCCATACGCCTCCCGGTCGATAGCAGGCACCTAAGCCGATGTACTTCAGTAAGCGGAACGTGGAAATCCCGTATTACTCCCATTGGGAAAGCAGTTTGCAAAAACTGCCCATGGTGATGCGGGCGAAGGAACGAGGAAAAAGCGAATGCCAGTCTGTAATGGGTTGGATAGAGGTTGAAACATTACCCCACGCGAAAGCGGGCTGACGTCCTTATGGTCTCTCATCACAAGAGAGTGTGTAGAACCCTTTTAATGGAGGGAGAGCAAATGAATGCAGCAGTATCAGCGTGTGCACCTTCCAGCACATCGTGGGACAGCATCGATTGGATTGCTGTACAGCGTCATGTCAGAGGGCTGCAAGCGCGTATTGTGAAGGCGGTACAAGACGGCAGGCATAACAAGGCGAAAGCTTTGCAATGGCTGCTGACTCACTCGTTTAGTGGCAAAGCATTGGCCGTCAAACGAGTGTCTGAAAACAAAGGCAAAAACACGGCTGGGGTCGACAAGGTGACTTGGAATACACCCAAGGCCAAGACCGGTGCGATGATGTCGTTGAAGAGGCGAGGTTACACGCCCCTTCCGCTTCGGAGAGTCCTTATTCCGAAGAAAAATGGCAAGATGAGACCTCTCGGGATACCCACGATGAAATGCCGGGCCATGCAGGCGCTCCATCTGCTGGCTTTGGAACCCATCGCGGAGACCATCGCTGATCGGAACTCTTATGGGTTCAGACCGCAACGCTCAACCGCGGATGCTGCAGCACAGTGCTTTGGTGTGCTGTCAAGAAAAGTAAGTGCGGAGTGGGTGCTAGAGGGTGACATTCAAGGCTGTTTCGACAATATCAGCCATGACTGGATGATCGCCAACCTCCCAATGGACAAGGTGATTCTACGGAAATGGCTCAAAGCCGGTTACGTCTACCAAAGCAAGCTGTTTCCCAGTCTTTCCGGAACACCGCAAGGAGGTATTATCTCCCCGGTGCTGGCCAACATGACCTTGGACGGACTGGAAACGATGCTGGCGAAGAGGTTCTCTAACGCCAAATGGACAGGCAAAAAGCTGCAACTGGTACGGTATGCGGATGATTTCATCATCACGGGGTATTCTAAAGAGTGGCTCGAAAATGAAGTTCGTCCTGCCGTGGTTGAATTTCTGGCGCAGCGCGGTCTCGTGCTCTCTCAGGAAAAGACCAAAATCACGCACATAGGGAACGGGTTCGATTTTCTTGGCTGGAACGTACGTAAGTACAACGGCAAGCTACTGATCAAGCCGTCAAAGGCAAACATCAGCGCTCATCTTGACAAGCTGCGAGCATTAATCAATGCAAACAAAGCGACACGACAGGCCACTTTGATCGGTTTGCTCAACCCGATTCTAAGGGGTTGGGCCAACTATCATAGTCATGTCGTTGCCAAGAAGGTTTTCAACCAGGTAGACAACGCAGTGTGGGAAATGCTCTGGCGATGGGCTGTACGTCGCCACCCTCGCAAGACACTCCGATGGGTCAAAGATCGGTATTTCAAAGTACAAGGAGCGCGTCGATGGGTGTTCTCATGTGATGAACAGTCCGCCGATGGTCGGAAGCGACAATACACATTAGTGTCTGCCTCGGACACGCCAATTGTGCGACATATCAAGATCAAGGCTGCTGCTAACCCTCATGACCCCGCATGGGATGAGTACTTCGAATCCCGATGGGGTAAAAGAATGCTGGTCTCCGCAAAGGGGCGAGCCAAGCTGTATCGGGTGTGGCTAAAACAAGGTGGTCGCTGCTGCGCCTGTCTTAAACCAGTCACCAAAGATACACCATGGCACAGCCGTCATATTGTGAAGCTAAGTCATGGTGGAACGGATGCAGTTGCTAATCTTGAGATTTACCATCTGTATTGTCCGAGGAGTGTTCAGTTTGCCAATGTCAACGATGTATAACCGGGTGCCGAATGGCGCCTTAGCAGAGGCTTGAGCCGTGTGCTGGGAAACTCGCATGCACGGTTCTTAGGGGGTTGGACGTAGGTAACTGCGTCTGACTACCCGACAACCAGGTGCGGCCTTGGGCGTTGGGACGTAAGAACTGGTTATTTGCAGGTTCGCTGCGTAGTGGTCAGCGAGCGGCAAACATCATGACTTTAATCCAGTCAGCAAAGCTGAATGGGCTGGATCCGTATGCCTATTTAAGTGATGTGCTGAAAAGATTGCCGACCCATAAAGTGACCCAAATAGAAGAATTGCTACCACACCGCTGGAAATCCAACTCAAATTAAAAAATAGACATGGGGTTCAGCGGACGCTTACGCCTCATGCCATCTAAAGCAAAGAAAACTGAAAAACTAGATTCTGAATTAAAAAAGTTAAATAGAGAGATTGGTCGTAGACGAATTCAAGTAGAGCATGTATTTGGAAGGATGAAATGTTTTAAGATTTTATCTTGTGTATATAGAAATCGTCGTAAACGATTAAACCTGCGGTTTAATTTACTTGCTGGCATATACAATTTAGATTGGGTGAAATATAAACAATTAAATTGATTGAAAAATGATTTATGAAGGAAGTCTAATATTTATTTGTGAATGTCTTTTTTTCAATTTTAGCTTTTCAAACTCTACATTTAGAGCTTTTTCAGTACCTTCTAAAGCTTTTTTTGTTTTTGCAAATAATTCTTTTTGTTCAGAAATTACTATTAGTCTATTTCTCTGAAACTCTAAAGCTACATGATAAGGAATCCAAATCCTATCCGAGATTATCCCTAAAACCTTTAAAAACTCATCCCTAGTATCTTCTTGATATCTATATAAATTTAACAGTGTATTAGTATCAAAAACAAATAATGCATTTTCCCAAATATCTTTATATTCTTCTTGAGTATAAAAGTAGTTGTATTGTTTAAACATATTTTTCATATAGTGAGTATCAAAATAAAACCCCACATAAATGTAGGGTCTTTTTACAATAATATCAATTACTTTTAGCTGTAAATATTACGCTACATTCCCTTCCAAAAAATCCTGTGCAAAGCGTTGCAATACACCACCCGCTTCATATACAGACACTTCTTCTTCAGTATCTAGGCGACAGGTTACAGGCACTTCAACGATTTCACTCTTACCATCTTCCGTCGCACGTTCAATCACTAAAGTTAACGTCGAACGCGGTGCGATATTACCAATCACGCTATAAAGTTCAGTACCATCCAAACCTAAAGTTTTACGGTCAACACCCGCTTTAAACTCAAGCGGTAACACGCCCATACCCACTAAGTTAGTACGGTGAATACGCTCAAAACCTTCCGCCACAATCGCTTCAACACCAGCAAGGCGTACACCTTTTGCAGCCCAGTCTCGGCTAGAACCTTGACCATAGTCCTTACCTGCAATAATGATCAACGGTTGCTTACGATTCATATAGGTTTCAATCGCTTCCCACATACGCATTACTTCGCCTTCAGGCTCAACACGTGCTTTCGAACCTTGCTTGATCGTACCGTCCGCACGAACCACCATTTCATTAAACAGTTTCGGGTTAGCAAAGGTTGCACGTTGTGCAGTCAAGTGGTCACCACGGTGCGTTGCATAGGAGTTAAAGTCTTCCTCAGGTACACCCATTTTATGTAGGTATTCGCCTGCTGCCGAATCCATCATGATTGCATTCGATGGTGACAAATGATCCGTAGTGATGTTATCAGGCAAGATGGCAAGCGGACGCATATTTGCCAGTGTACGTGGCGCAGCCAAAGCCCCTTCCCAATACGGCGGACGGCGAATATAAGTACTTTGTGGACGCCAGTCATATAGCGGACTTGCTGCTTTTTCAGTAACCCCCAAGTCAAACATTGGAATATACACTTTACGGAACTGTTCAGGTTTCACCGCTTCTTTGACCAAAGCATCAATTTCTTCATCTGATGGCCAGATGTCTTTCAAGTAAATTGGATTACCCTCTTTATCATGACCCAAAGCATCTTTTTCGATGTCAAAACGGATCGTTCCTGCAATCGCATACGCTACAACGAGCGGAGGTGATGCCAAGAATGCTTGTTTTGCATAAGGATGGATACGACCATCGAAGTTACGGTTACCCGAAAGTACCGCAGTTGCATACAAGTCACGGTCAATAATTTCTTGTTGTAGTTTAGGGTCTAAAGCACCAGACATCCCGTTACAGGTGGTACATGCATAGGCCACAATACCAAAACCGAGTTTTTCTAAGTCATCCAATACGCCTGCTTCTTCAAGATATAAAGCAGCAGCTTTGGAACCCGGTGCAAAAGATGATTTCACCCAAGGTTTACGGGTTAAGCCCAATTCATTGGCTTTACGTGCCAATAAACCTGCGGCAACGGTATTACGTGGGTTTGATGTATTGGTACACGACGTAATTGCGGCAATAATCACAGCACCATCAGGCATTAAACCATCGGTACGGTTTTCAACCACACCTGCTATGCCTTTTTCTTTTAAATCAGCCGTAGAAACACGAGCATGTGGGTTTGATGGGCCTGCAATATTACGTGTTACCGTTGAAAGATCGAAACGCAGTACACGTGGATATTCCGCTTGTTTCATATCCGATGCCCAAAGACCAATTTCTTTGGCATAGTTTTCAACGAGTGCAACTTGCTCAGCTTCACGACCTGTCAGGGTTAAATAATCAATGGTGTTTTGGTCGATATAGAACATTGCCGCAGTTGCGCCATATTCAGGTGTCATATTGGAAATCGTGGCACGATCACCCACTGACATGCTGTCCGCACCTTCACCAAAGAACTCAAGGTACGCACCGACTACACGTTCTTTACGTAAGAATTCAGTCAATGCTAAAACGATATCGGTTGCTGTGATCCCCGCTTGACGTTGTCCAACAAACTCAACCCCGATAATGTCTGGAAGACGCATCCAAGATGCACGACCGAGCATCACATTTTCAGCTTCTAAACCACCGACACCAATCGAAATCACACCAAGCGCATCGGTATGTGGTGTGTGTGAGTCTGTACCGACACACGTATCTGGGAATGCCACGCCTTCACGACTTTGCACCACAGGAGACATTTTCTCCAAGTTGATTTGGTGCATGATGCCATTCCCCGCAGGAATCACGTCGACATTTTCAAAAGCGGTCTTGGTCCATTCGATGAAGTGGAAACGGTCTTCGTTACGGCGGTCTTCAATGGCACGGTTTTTCTCAAATGCATCTGGATCAAAACCACCGAATTCCACAGCAAGAGAGTGATCGACAATCAACTGAGTCGGCACAACAGGATTCACTTTCGATGGGTCACCACCTTGGTCTGCAATGGCATCACGTAAACCTGCAAGGTCAACCAATGCCGTTTGTCCAAGAATGTCATGGCAAACGACACGTGCAGGATACCAAGGGAAATCGTGATCTTGTTTTGAGAAAATCAGTTCTTTTAGTGACTGCTCCAAAATGGCAGGATCACAACGACGCACTAACTGTTCAGCCAATACTTTTGAGGTGTATGGAAGTTTTGCATAAGCGCCTGGCTGAATCTGTTCAACGGCTTCTCGCACATCAAAGTATTCTAGCTGGGTGCCTTGCAGTGGTTTGCGGTGATTATTGTTCATAGCGTTCCTGCCTTTGGTGTTTCATTTTTCTTCACTGTCTTTACTAGACAATTCATCTTTGTCTGCTAGGCATACTACACTGTCGAAAACCCATTTCCCAAATCGTTTATATTTCATAAACTTAGGTATAAAAACAGGGGTTTTTGAAATATTTAGTTACATTAACTTTTAAATATTTACTCTAAATATGATTTTTTCTGAAAAATAGCGGAAAATAGCCCTAATTCTTTAGTATTAGATTTTAAGGTAGGCGAGCAATTCATGAGCGATCTAGCTTTCTCCTCTTTCACTTTAATTGGTGTAGATGCACTCAAATTTTTACAAGGTCAAGTGACGGTCAACGTTGAAGCTTTGGCTGAAAATACAACGCAATACACCGCCATTTGTGACTTGAAAGGTCGTATCCACTTTGGTTTGTGGCTGACAAAACGTAATCCAGAGCACTTTGAGATTGTCACCACTCAAGACCAGTCGGAAGAGTTTGCCAAGCACATTAAAAAGTTTGGTGCTTTCTCTAAAATGAAACTTGAACCTGTGGGTTCAGTTTTTCCAACATTCACGCAAGACCGTACCACTTTCTCTGCTGAGCCTACCGATATTGCAGCATGGCAAGTGCAAGCCATTACTCATGGTGAAGCGTTTATCGACCAAGCGATTGAGCATGTGTTTCAACCTCAAGAGCTACGTTTACACCAACGTGAAGGCGTGCACTATGACAAAGGATGTTACTTGGGCCAGGAAGTAATTGCGCGTTTATGGTTTAAAGCCAAACCAAAAGCGTGGTTGCATTTAATTCAGGGTACAGGCAGTGCGCCTGCGCAAGCTGAACAGTTGAACAAAGGTATTCAAGTGGTGAATAGTGCTGCGATTGATAGCGGTTATGTCGCGTTAGTGGTGGCACGTCCTGAGTCGTTGAGCGAGCTGGATGTGACGGTTTTAGACTTACCAGAACGCTTAAATGGTGATGTGGCACGACCTGCTTAAGTCTTTAAATTTTATATTATTATGATAAATTAGCCTCTAAAACTTATTCTTGGTTTTAGGGGCTTTTTTTAACTTAGAGCGATGAGGGCTCTTTCTTCCTCACATAATAAACCACACCGCCCTTATCATCTGAAAAATAAAATGAATTTGCATCTATACGGTAAATATCCGCAGGTCGACCATATACATTTTTACCCACTAAAAAACCATCCATAAAGGTTTCAAGTTTTTTCCCTTTACGCATAATCACAATTTTATAACCATGACCAATCGTGGCATCCGTAGAACCATGTAAAGCCACTAAAAAAGAATTTTCTCTGTACACGACAAATTTCATAGGACCCTTGTCCTATCAGGCTTTTTCTTTCTTAAAATTGCTAGCACTTTCTTAAATTCTTCTTTTTTTCCAAAACCAATCAAACGTAGAATAGCCATTTGAACATAGTCCAAACCGTAGCGAAATAAACTTACTGAAAGTCGTCCATGCTTCTTTATTTTTATCGCTTTTTTCCGATCATGTTGCCATTCACCTGTTAAATAGCACCAACAGAAACCCATAGCTAGCACTGCTATCAATTTCTTGACTCGTCTAGGGTCTGTTAAACGAGTATTTTCAAGATTGAATCCACGTCCTTTGAGACAACTAAATAACGTTTCGATTTCCCAGCGTAATGCATAATCACGAATAGCAGAAGCATTAAACATAGGAGAAACAACAAGTAAAAGTTCTCCATCTTCTAATCGTAGCGCACTAATATACAGTTTCACTCGACCAACCCAAATACGTCGTTTACGACATTCAGTTTGACCAACTTGAAGATGACGAAATAAATCACTAATTTTATGATTCTTGGCTAAGTGATTGGTCACAATAAAGTTTTTTTAACACGTATACAGAAGTTAATGTCATTTTCAATTAACCATGTAAACCATTTCTCACCGATAAATTCTCTGTCTGCAAACACATTCACAATACGATCTTTACCAAAAATGGAGATAAAGCGTTGAATCAAAGCAATACGCTCTTTTGTATCTGAATTTCCACGTTTATTGAGCAATGTCCAAACAATAGGTATCGCTATTCCACGATAGACGATGGCTAACATCAAGATATTGATATCTCGTTTTCCCCATTTCCAATTAGTTCTATCCAAAGTTAATTGGACTTTATCAAATGAAAATATATTGAAAATTAACTGAGAAATTTGACGATAATCGAAATACTGACCTGCAAAGAAGCGTTGTATACGTCGATAAAATGATTGTGGTAAGCACTTGATGGGTAAGGCTTTAGATGCAGAAGAAAGATTACATGTCTGTTTTACAATTAATGCAAGCATAATCAGTGTAAAACATTTTGCATGTGACTTGTTCCACTTTAGATATTTGTTTAAGATGAGATATAACTCATTGAAATGTGTCATCATATTCGTCTTCAGAAAACAAGTATTATGCCATTATTTCAATGAGTTATCTTTTTTTGTCGTGTACAAAGAAGAATTTTTAATGGTGTCATCCGTATTTGGATGATCAAAATAGTCAAAGCCAAGTGCAGACGAATGCGATGGGAAATAGGCATAAGGAGGCGGTACATTTTTACATCCTGCTGGACGTTTAAATTTTGGGTCTGCAAAAATTTTACCATTCGACGAATAGCAAGATGGCCAACCATAATCTGCATCACGTTTGAGTGCATAAAAAGTTTCATCAGGTTTATGTTTACCCAAATGATCCGCACCTTGATTGGTGGCAAATAAGAATTTACCCACCCATTTCAAACCGACAGCATTGCGTAAGCCTGTGGCATAAATCTTTTGTTCCGAACCATCGGGATTCATTTCTAAAACTGTCGCTCGAACTTTTTCTTTTTCAACGCAAGCATTACAACTTGAGCCGACTGAAACATAAATTTTCCCGTTTCCACCCACGGCAATGGTTCGTGTTAGATGCCAGCCACCATATTTATAACTTAAACCATAATCAGGAAAAGTCGCTAAAACTTCAGCTTTGGCCGTGGGTTTAATTTCGCCTTGGGTAAATTTCCGTCGGGTGAGCTGATGCGTTTCAGCTAAATATAACCAATCTTGCCCTGAAGAATCGGTATAAAATTGGACTGAATTTGGATTTTTCAAACCTGTCATATAAGGAATTATTTTACCGAATTTCCCAGTTTCAGCATTCCATTCATCCAAAATATAAACGATGCCTTTATTATTATCGGTCAAATCGTGCATATCTGTGACAAACATTCTACCGTCAGGTGCTTTGCTAAAAAAACGAACACGTTTTAAACCCTCAGCCGCAGGAATGATGTCGTAATTTGCTGGCAGATTGAGAGAAAAACGCTTCCCATTTTTCAAGTTGATTTGATGAGGAACAAGATTTGGTTGCCCAGCTAAAACTGCCATTGAACTAATTAAGCATATGAATAAGATTGAGAATATTTTTATCATTTTAGATACGTCTCGATTCATCTTATGAAAAGTAACCTTCTTTTTTATATGATATAACTTGAATGATGAGTACATAGTCAAACACTTTTGCTAGAAAAGCGTATAGGCTCTTCAAATACAAATATTATTTTATATTATCTTTTAGCCTGACCACTGCAAGCGTCTTTACAGTGGGTAAAGACATTCACGCTCGTTCTTCGGGTATAAACAGGACATAAAAAAATTGTTGCTTTAGAACTCTATAGCAACCATCAGTCCTTGGATAAAAGGCTCACCCAAGGACTTAAACCCTTTTTAGAGCCTTATTTAATAGTTCACTCATCTTCAATGAATATTAAACATCAAAAATCATGAAACAGCTTATTCATGTCTTTGCAGAGATAGTCTTTAAATGAAAAGTCTCGTGCATGTTTAGCATCAAATTTTGCGGTCACACCGTCTTTTTCAAAGATATATACACGGTCATCTTTGCTCACTAAAAACTCACCACCCAATTTCATCAATAAGGCATCAATTTTTTCACTATCTGGAATCGACTCATCGGCCAAAACTTTTAAATAATTTCGCTTAATTGACTTAATAAACATGCTGAACTCACTACTCATTTTCAGCGCTATTTAAACAGAATCCAAGCCAGAATCCTAATAAATCCCAAAGCTCATCCGCTACAAATACCAATAACACGTTTCAGACTTTTCCACTGCATAGCACGCGGGTTGTATTGGAAAAAGATATACCGATCAACACAATCAACGAAAATTTGTAAGACCAAGACACAATTCAGATATTTACATTCACACAATTCAACTTATGATGTGAAATGACTCAAAACAAATACACACATAGATGGACTTATGTGTAAGAAAAAGGTTTATAAAACATGAAGAAACTCGTACTTGCAAGCTTAATTGCACTCTCTAGCCAGCTTGCACTTGCAGCCTCCACTCAAGATACCATTAACCCCGAATTTGCCAAGATTGAGGAAATGGTTAAAGCCAACAATATGGCGGGGGCATATCAGGCTTTAGAAAAACTGGCAAAGTCTGGCAACCCACAAGCCATGTATAACTTGGCTTATTTGACTCAGACTGGCCAAGGCACAGCGAAGAATGAGAAGAAAGCCATTCAGCTCTATCAAGATGCTGCAAACAAAGGCTACCCTGTTGCGCATTATGTGCTTGCGAAAAACTATGTCACTGGTACTTTAGGCTTGCCTCAAGACATTAACAAAGCCAAACAACACTTTGAAGCCGCATCTAAACTAGGCTTTGATGATGCAACCGTTGAATATGCCGTGCTGTTATTTTCTGAAAATAAACCAGAGTCTGAAAAGTTAGCCCTTAAGAAACTTGAGCCTTTGGTGAAAAAAGGCAACTATCAAGCCATTCATGCACAAGCCCTGTACGACATCAGCACAGGCTTTAAAAACAAACAAGAAGCACCCATTCAAAAAGGTCTCAACAGCATTCAAGACTTAGCCAAAAAAGGTTACATTCCTGCCCTGATGGCCGTAGGCAATATGTTTGCCAATGGCAATATCATTCCGCAGAACTTGCCTGAAGCGAAGAAAATTTTCACCGCTTTAGCTAAAGAAAATGTACCGCAAGCCAAAGAATCTTTGGCGATGGTTGATAAAATGATTGCCGATCAAGCCAAAGCCCCTGCTGCAACAGCTGCGGTCAAAAAATAAATCTCTTCTTCAAAAAAATACTCTCAATTGAGAGTATTTTTTTCACCACCAAAGACCAATCAAGACACTAACCACCACAAAACTCAATAGCGTACTGATCATCAATGGAGTTAGTGCTTTTTCATTCAAGCCATACACTTGCCCAAAAATTCCAAATAGAGAGGGCATCGGTAAAGCTGCAATCAAGGTCCCTGCATAAATCATCTTTTGGTCTAACTCAGTCAAATAAGTCAGGCCTAAATAGACCAAGATGGGCATACAAATATTTTTAGACCCCACCAGATAAATGGTTTGTAAGTTAAACGATTGAATGGTTAGCCCCACCATGCCCCCACCAATAATAAAGAGCGCTAGAGGTGCAGCAGTCTGACCTAGCATCGCAAATACTTGGTCGATTAAATGTGGAATTTGAAGTTCGAAAATCGCACAACTCATACCAATCATCACCGACAAAAACAGTGGATTTTTAAGTAAAGTGAGAAATGTGGTTTTTAAAATGGAGGCTAAATTGGCTTGTCTTTGTCGCCCTATTTCCGCCAGAGTGAGCATCAGCGGCACAAGAAATACACTTTCAATGATCACCACCAATGAAATATAAATCATCGCTTCACTTCCCATCAGCAGCGTCAAAATTGCTGCTCCCAATAACCCCGTATTGGACATGGATGCACCCAGTGAAAAGACTGCAGCATGGGTAAAGTGATTATTAAACAGCTTTTGACCTAAAATAAAAGCCGTAATAAATAAGCCAAAGGTCACAGCTGCATAAACATAAAAATATGACGGATACCAAATTTCATGCAAATCTTTTGAAGCTAAGGCGTGCAACAATAAAGCAGGTAACGCAATTTTGATGACAAAAGCACTGATTGCAGTCATTTGCTCTTTAGCGAGCAACTGGATTTTGACAGAAGCAAAACCGAGGAAGAGCAGGAAAAATACTGGAAAAATTACCGAAAAAATCATTCAAGTTGTTCCTTTTCCAGATGATGTAAGTAAAGACCTATCCTAGGATACACCTTTACTCAGTTGAAATATTTTATAAGACCAATGGCGAAGCAAAACACTTATGAGATTAGAACGCAGAAAACAAATCTTTGATCCCATGTGGCTGACACCGTAAATACTGCGGTGCGATAGAGACTTTCCCACCCAGTTCTGCAGCGGCATGCCACGGCCATCGTGGGTCATACAACATGGCACGCGCCAGACCAATTGCATCTGCTTCTTGCGCTTCTAAAATATGTTCAGCCTGCTTAGCTTCTGTAATCAAGCCCACCGCAATGACTGGAATTTTCACCGCTTGTTTCACTGCATGGGCAAAAGGCACTTGATACTTGGGCTTAATCTGAATGTCTTGTTCCACATGCAAGCCACCACTTGAAACATGAATATAAGCCGCACCGAGTTGCTCTAACGCTTTCGATAACCCAACCGTTGAATCAATATCCCAACTTTCTGTTGCGTAAGCGTCCGCTGAACACACCTTATGAATTCGTCCTATAAGCCTTAATTTAGTCCTGACTTAAAAACAAGTGGGAACTTAAATTTATGACTACAAATAACCAGACATCCATCGCATCTCTTACGATAAAACGAAGAACATATAGTGCTGAATTTAAACAGCAGATCGTTCAGGCGTGTAAAGCATCGGAGGTTTCAATTGCTTCGGTCGCTTTGCAACATGGATTGAATACAAATCTTGTATCCAAATGGATTCGCTTAATTGATGCTAAGCCAGGGAATGATCGCTCACTACTACCGAATAAACCTGCATTTATTACCTTATCTTGCTCCGCACCATTAGATCCTATCCCTACTGGCATGTTAACGGTTCAAATTACTTTACCCCACTCAAAAGCAGAAATTGGCTTGAAATGGCAAGTATCAGAAATATCTGCTTTAGCAGAATTACTCAAGGCACTTACAACATGATCCGTATCGATGAAATCTGGTTGTCTACTCAGCCCATGGACATGCGTGCAGGTATGGATACGGCCATGGCTCAGGTGGTGAGAGCCTTTGGCTACATCAAACCGCATTGTGCTTACCTGTTCTGTAATAAACGTGGCCATCGCATGAAAGTGCTGGTACATGATGGACTGGGCATCTGGCTGTGTGCCCGGCGGTTGGAACAGGGAAAATTTCACTGGGCTAAAGTTCACCAGGGTGAAAGCGTAGCCCTCAGCCCAGAACAGTTACAGGCACTGATCCAGGGTTTGCCTTGGCAGCGCATTGGACGACAGCAAGTGGTCACAATGCTCTAAACTAGCTTGGTCCATTCTGCTATTCTCCAAACGTTCTATTTCATTCTTCTCATGACCTCAGGCATACTGCGGTCATGAATACACTGCCTGATTTAAGCCAACTGACCCATGAACAACTGCTGGAATTTACCCGGCAGTTGGCAATGCAGCATCAGTCTTTGGCACAATCAAATCAAGAATTAGAAAAATCAAACCAGCAATTGGATGCCAAAGTTCAACATCTTTCCATTCTCACGCAAAAATACGAGCATGAGCTCGCACTATTTAAACAGCACAAATTTGGCAGTAAAAACGAACATCTCACCGCAAAACAAATCCATCTGTGGGATGAAGCGGTCGAAGAAGATATTGCCGCTGTTGATCTGGAACTGGAACGGCTGAATGCAGATAAAACTGATGCAGCGACACACAAAGCCACAGTCAACAAACCTAAACGTCGACTGCTGCCCGATCATCTACACACCATCCGTATCGAGCATGAACCAACATCAACCCAATGTGCTTGTGGCTGCACCTTGCGTCGTATCGGCGAAGATATCAGTGAAAAACTACATTTCAGACCGGCACAGTTCTATAAGGAACAGCATGTGCGTGGCAAATGGGTCTGTGATCAGTGTGACACCCTGACTCAGCAAGCGATGCCTGCCTATGTGATTGATAAAGGCATTGCTTCACCTGAACTGCTCAGCCATGTGCTGGTATCGAAGTATGCCGATCATTTACCGCTGTACCGTCAACGTCTGATCTATCAGCGGGCGGGAATCGAGCTTTCTAGATCAACGTTATCTGACTGGATAGGTCGCTGCGGTGTGGAACTGGAACCTCTGGCCAATGCCTTAAAACAGGTGGTGCTGCAACAGCGGGTGATCCATGCCGATGAAACGCCGGTCACCATCATGCGGATGGGTGATGATGAGAAAAAACCGAAGAAAGGTTATGTCTGGGCCTATGCCACTACACAGTACAATCCAGTTCAAGCGGTGATCTATGACTTTCAGGATAGCCGTTCAGGTCAGCATGCAGAAGAGTTCCTGAATGGCTGGCAGGGCCATCTGGTCTGTGATGATTACAGTGGTTATAAAGCACGCTTTAAATCAGGCGATGTCATAGAGGTGGGCTGCATGGCGCATGCACGTCGTAAATTCCATGAGCTACATGTGACCGGGAAAAGTCAGATCGCTGAACAGGCATTACTGATGATTCAGAAACTGTATGCGATAGAAGCAGAACTCAGGAAAAAGACCGATGGTACAGCAGAACACCGCCGCGAATACCGACAACAGCACAGCCAACCGGTGATGCAACAACTGTGTGAATGGCTCAACCAACATTATCTGACGGTGCCATCGAGTTCTCCCACCGCCAAGGCCATCAATTACAGTCTGAAGCGTTGGCCAGCCTTAAGCCGCTATCTGGATGATGGCAATCTACCCATTGACAATAACTGGGCAGAGAACTCAATGCGTCCCTGGGCATTGGGCCGTAAGAACTGGTTGTTTGCAGGTTCGCTGCGCAGTGGACAGCGAGCGGCAAATATCATGACTTTAATCCAGTCAGCAAAGCTGAATGGGTTGGATCCGTATGCCTATCTCAGTGATGTGCTGAAAAGGCTGCCGACGCATAAAGCGACCCAAATAGAAGAATTACTACCACATCGCTGGAAATCCAACTCAAATTAAAAAATAGGCATGGGGTTCAGCGGACGCTTACTCTGTTGCGGTCGACTCCATCCAATCAGTTGCAGATAAACGTATACCTACGGGATAATTTTCAGGAACAGCTTGTTTAATGGCTTGGAATACTTCTAAGGTAAATCGAATGCGGTTTTCAAAACTTCCGCCATATTCATCAGTCCGTCGGTTCGACAGCGGTGACATGAACTGATGCAACAAATAGCCATGGGCTGCATGTAGCTCAATCAGCTCAAAGCCCGCATCTACTGCCCGTACTGCTGCACTGGCAAAGTCATCGATGATGTCTTGCATCTCCGCCACACTCAAAGCATGTGGTGCGTGCTCTTCGGGCTTAAAGGGGACATCACTGGCAGACACCGTTTGCCAACCATGCGGTTCATTCGGTTTGATTTGACCTTTTCCCGACCAAGGACGATCGGTCGATGCTTTACGCCCCGCATGTGCCAGTTGAATGGCAAAAGGCATTGGTGAAAGTGTTTTGACTTTTTGAAGCAAGGCCTTCATTTGTGCACGTTGCAAATCATTCCACAGCCCTAAATCCGCAAAACTGATTCGTCCCACAGCTTGTACGGCTGTCGCTTCAATAATACATAAGCCCGCACCAGACAAAGCATAATTGGCCCATTGTTGCTCATGCCAATAGCTCAGCTCACCCGCATCATTGGCTGAATATTGGCACATCGGCGCAATCACGATTTTATTTGTTAAGTTTAGATCCCCAAATTGAATGGGTTGAAATAATAATGGCATCACCGCTCTCCCTGTACTCACTATGATCTATAACAAATAAAGTGCCTTGCATTCAACGCTAAAAGTGCAAATCTGCTGTCAAACCTTTGCACTTTTATGGCTATCCATTTAGAAAATAATGCGGCTTCCGAGCCCCAAGACCAATGCATTATCCACCACATGGCTTGAACCTGAGTTGACCACATACTGAATGTTGGGACGTAACATTAACCACGGCGTAGCGTTATAGCTATAGTTCAGTTCAATATTGTATTCCGCGCTCGCATCATACTGTGCTTTCCCCGCAGTGAATCGCTCATTCAGATGTACACGATTCACCCCCAAACCTACAATATCCGTCGGATGCTGTTCAAATACCCCAATGTATTTCAGCCCCACTTGTTGCGAGTTGTCTACTTTATTGGTGATGCGGTCATGCCATGTAAAGTTGGCAAAACTATGCAAACCTTGGCGCCCTGCACCCGTTGAAGTCAGTTGCTGTTCGATGGCAATCCATCCTGCAAATGTCCGGTCTTCGCCAACCACACCTTTGCTATAAGCCACGTCATATTGGTTATTCGGATCATCTGCGGTGTTATAAATCCCACCAACCCGATAGCTCCCCGCCAAACCATTGAACAGTGCTTTCGGTGTCCAAATCACTTCCACAGGAATAGTCACACCATCGGCATGCTCTGTGTCTAGGCTCCAACCTTGTCCTTCGGCTTTTCCATTGCCATTATCTGGATTGAATTCATAAACACCCACTTGAGTTGTCACTTCAGGGGTCAGTTGGTACTTAATACGACCACCCCATTGTGAAACCGGCGTATTCATCCAGATATTACCCTGCCATTTCCCCATTTGCGCGGCACAAAAGGCATTACTGACAAAATCACACGCCATCACATCAAAATCAGAACCCAAACCCAGTCGCCCAACTTTGACACTGAGCCCTTGTTCTTTAAATCGCTTTTCAATCGAAAGCTCAGATAAACGGCTGTCTTGGTTTCCACGGCCATAGGTGGCTTGCACATTGGCTAATTGCGGTGCAGAAGGATATTGCAAATCTCGAATTGAGGTACTTTGTCCTTGACGCGCAGTCGCAACAAAACGAATGGTGACCCCTTCCCAGCCGGCTAGCTTTTCTAAATCAAATTGTGTGCCTAACCAAAACTGCGAAGCGGTACTTGGGCTTGCACCTGCATTATGCCCGCCATCCGCCAAATAGTTGGTATCTGTTAAAGCATTGGCTTCAAACTTAATGCCTTTTTGCGCCAATTCAGTTCGTTTTCCCTGCCAGTCACCAAACAAATACTGACCCTGTACATCTAACATCTGCTCCGCATGACTCACTGTCGCCCAGGCACACATTGCTGTTGCAAATAAAGAGAAAGAAAACTGTCGCATAAAACCCAAGCCCCAAACTAAAATGAAGAACAATCCATTTCATTTAAATGAAAAATTTAATGAAAAGTACATAATTTTTAAATAAAGATCTCAGCAAAATTTTTATCATTAAGTCAAAAAAAAGTTATCAATATCGCCCACAGCTATAAATAGAAGATTTGATTTGAGTGATTCATGGCAGTTTTCACTCAATTCAAGAATGCTATTTAAAGAGGATGATTCCTGATCACAACAGACAATCCCGCACTTTAGCTTTCTAAAAATGTGCTAAAGCCAAGCCTCTCGCTGAAATCACTTGCAATCTCGCGTGTACACCGCAATATTAGCCTCAAGTTTTATCAGCTCATGTTGCCATGCCAGAATTACCCGAAGTTGAAACCACCAAAGCCAGTTTAGCTCCGTTATTAGATCAACAAGTGCTCAGTGTTGAAGTTCGCCAGTCGAGCCTGCGCTGGCCGATTCCCGCCGATCTCAACAAACTGGTGGGACAGCGTTTAATTCAACTCAAACGCCGTTCTAAATACATTTTGGCCGTTTTTGAACAAGATACGATGCTTTGGCATTTGGGCATGTCAGGGAGTTTCCGTATTTGTGAGGTGGGTGAAACCCTGCGTAAACACGATCATTTGATTATTCGTTTTGAAGATGTCGAGCTACGCTATCATGACCCACGCCGCTTCGGCTGTATTTTATGGCTGGATGAATATTCGCAAACCAAGTTAATCGATACCCTTGGGCCTGAACCGCTGAGTGCTGATTTTAACGCTGAATATTTAAGCCAAAAGTTAAAAAACAAACAGGTCGGCATAAAAGTTGCAATCATGGATAACCATGTGGTGGTTGGTGTTGGAAATATCTATGCCACAGAGAGTTTGTTTAATTTGGGCATACACCCTGCGCAAGTGGCATCTAGTTTAACACCCAGCCAAATTGAAAAATTGGTGGTCGAGATTAAACGTATTTTGCAGCAGGCCATCGATTTAGGTGGTTCTACCCTGCGGGACTATTCCAACGCAATGGGTGAAAATGGTTACTTTCAACAAACCTTATTGGCTTATGGCCGAGCAGGTGAAATGTGTGTGAACTGCGAGACTACGCTTGAAAACATTAAACTGGGACAGCGTGCTTCTGTATTTTGTCCCGAATGCCAACCGCTGAAAAAAGTGCAACCTAAGCCCAAAGCCACAGCTCGAGGAAAAACCAAATGAAAACTGCCATTGTTCGTCATATTTTGGTCAAAGACAAAGACCTCGCTGAACAACTGAAAAAGAAAATCCACGATGGTGCCGATTTCGCCAAAATTGCCAAGCAATATTCCACCTGTAATTCAGCTAAGCGCGGTGGTGAACTGGGTGAAGTCAAAAAAGGCCAACTGGTGCCTGTAATTGATAAATTGGTTTTTAGTGCAGCTGAAAAAGTACTACATGGCCCCATCAAGAGCCAATTTGGTTTTCATTTACTAGAAATTAAATTCCGTATGGATTTTTAGAAGCATGCGCGTTGTGTGATGTGTTTAAGCCTAAGCACATCACGAACACTGTATTTGATTAAGCCTCTTTCATCTCATATGTCCAAGCATCAACGTGTTCGCCTGACTCCAACATCCCTTGTACCCTCACCCGTTGATACTGTATCCCTTCAAACTCATCCAACGCATCCCAATGTTCGGTTAATTTTTCACTGCTAAAAAAATATCCTTCAACTGCTGCTGCTTGCGGATTTAAAACAATGGCGAATAAGCCTTTGTCAGGTCCCCAATCCAAAATATGCACCACGCCATGCACATAGCCTTTTTGCCATGTTCCACCTATACGCTCTAAAAGATGGGCATTTTCATGATTTGGACGGAGCGTCCCATAGACAAATAATTGATTCATTCGGCATCACCACAGCTATTCAATCAGCGCGCATCATAAAGTCAAAATTGTACAAAAACCAGTCTTTCGATAAGTCTCAGACATAAAAAACGGCACTTGATGTGCCGTTTTATTTTAACCGTTCGATTACTGACGTTTTTTCAATTCATCACGAATTTCACGTAGTAACTCGATATCTTCTGGCGTTGCTGCTGGTTCTGGCGCTGCTTCTTCTTGTTTACGGCGCATACGATTAATCATTTTCACCATTAAGAACACCACCCATGCCAAAATGATGAAGTTAATTAAAATCGTAAGGAAGTTACCATAAGTCAGGACGTTCACCCCAGCTTTGGTCAACTCATCTAAAGACTGTAAATTATTTGGGTTGTCCCCCAAAACAAAGAACTTTTGTGTGAAATCCACACCACCGCCAGTGATCACAGTAATCAATGGCATGATGATGTCTTTCACCAATGAATCGACAATTTTACCAAATGCACCACCGATGATTACACCGACAGCCAAATCAATCATGTTGCCTTTTACCGCAAATTCGCGGAATTCTTGAACAATACTCATCTAAATCTCCAGTTATTTTTTGACTTTAATTTATGTGACGAAGTATACATTAATTTTATAGCTTCATTTCCACGTAATTTACTCGGAAATCATCTGCTTTTATATATTTGTTTGCTAATTTTAAACAAAAAAATGCCATCAATAAATTGATGGCATTTTTAAATGTCGCGGCCCCGCATGGGGCAACATCATTTTTAAAACTTATTTACCAGAACGGTTACGTTTACGTTCGTTTTCAGTCAAGTAACGCTTACGGATACGGATTGACTTAGGTGTTACTTCAACTAACTCATCATCTTCAATGAATTCAAGCGCTTGTTCAAGCGTATATTCAACAGCAGGAACAAGAGTCAACGCATCATCAGTACCAGAAGCACGTACGTTTGTTAACTGTTTTGCTTTAGTTGGGTTAACTGTCATGTCATCTGAACGAGAGTTAATACCAATGATCATACCTTCGTAAACTTCTAACTGAGGTTTAGCAAATAGACGACCACGGTCTTGCAATGTGAACAATGCATAGCCAAGGCAAGTACCCTGAACCATAGAAATCAACACACCGTTTTGACGTTTCGCAACAGTACCTTGTTTCATTGGACCGTAATGCGAGAAGCTTGAAGTCATGATTCCTGTACCAGAAGTCATGGTCAAGAATTCAGAACGGAAACCAATTAAGCCACGTGAAGGAACAGTTGCTTCAATACGGATACGGCCTTTACCGTCAACTTCCATATTCGTCATTTCGCCTTTACGGTGACCCATTTGTTCCATTACAGAACCTTGGTGCTGTTCTTCAACGTCAAATGTTACGTTTTCGTATGGCTCTTGCTTTTCGCCATCAACTTCTTTCAAGATTACTTGTGGACGAGATACGCCCATCTCGAAGCCTTCACGACGCATGTTTTCAATAAGAACTGAAAGGTGAAGTTCACCACGACCAGATACTTTGAAACGGTCTGGACTATCAGTGTCTTCAACACGTAACGCTACGTTATGAATTAATTCGCGGTCTAAACGCTCACGGATGTTACGTGAAGTTACGAATTTACCTTCTTTACCAGCAAACGGAGAGTTGTTTACTTGGAAAGTCATCGTTACTGTAGGTTCATCTACAGACAATGGTGGTAAAGCTTCAACATTTTTCGGATCACAGATTGTGTCAGAGATATGAAGTTCATCAATACCTGTGATACATACGATATCGCCTGCTTGAGCAGAATCAACATCAACACGTTCTAAACCGTGGTAACCCATGATTTTTAAGATACGACCGTTACGAGTCTTACCTTCTTTATCAATTACAGTAACTTGAGTGTTCAAACCAACTGAACCACGTTGAATACGACCAACACCGATAACACCTACGAAGCTGTTATAGTCAAGTGAAGAAATCTGCATTTGGAATGGACCATCAACATCAACTGCTGGTGGCTCAACAATGTCTACAATTGTTTGGAACAATGGAGTCATATCTTCAGCAAGTTCTTCTGGAGATGGACCAGCAACACCACGAAGACCTGAAGCGTAAACAACTGGGAAGTCTAACTGTTCGTCAGAACCACCAAGGTTATCAAACAAATCAAATACTTGGTCAATAACCCAATCTGGACGCGCGCTTGGCTTGTCGACTTTGTTGATAATTACGATTGGCTTCAAACCACGTGCGAACGCTTTTTGCGTTACGAAACGAGTTTGTGGCATTGGACCTTCTTGAGAGTCAACAAGAAGAAGTACACAGTCAACCATAGACATTACGCGTTCAACTTCACCACCGAAGTCCGCGTGTCCTGGGGTGTCGACGATGTTAATACGGTATTCTGTATTGGTACGTGCATCTAACCATTTGATTGCAGTGTTTTTTGCAAGAATGGTAATACCACGTTCACTTTCAATCGCGCCTGAATCCATGACACGCTCAATCTCGCCTGCACGATCGCCAAGTGCACCTGATTGCTGTAAAAGTTTGTCTACTAGAGTGGTTTTACCGTGGTCAACGTGCGCAATGATGGCAATGTTGCGGAGAGTTTTGATATCTGACATGTAAATTCGATACGCCTAAAGTTTGAGGGCAAATTATACAGAAAAATAATAGAATTTAGTAGTGACAGTTTATTGACAGACTCATTTTTTTTGATAAGTAGTGTGTAATTAATTTTGTAAAGCTGTGTAAAGCGATTAGAATAGCGCCACCTTGCTAACACCCTTTGACATATGTCTGATCAAAATCTCTCTCCCAATCAAACAGATCAACTCGATTTGGTCTATGGTTTAAACGACCGCCCTCGCCCAATCATTGCTTTTCTTGCTGCCTTTCAACATCTCCTTGCAATTATTGTCCCAATTGTTACTCCGGGCTTACTCATCTGTCTAGCGCTTGGTGTGTCGAAAGAAGACACCAACATGATTTTATCCATGTCTTTGGTCATCTCAGGGATTGCAACCTTCTTACAATGTAAAAAAGTTGGACCTTTTGGTGCAGGCTTATTAATTGTTCAGGGCACCAGTTTTAACTTTATCGGCCCGATTATTGGAATTGGCTCTGCCATGGTTGCTGCAGGTACTCCTGTAGAATCCGTCATGGCTGCAATTTTTGGTGTGGTAATCGCAGGTTCATTTATTGAAATGGGCGTGTCACGTATTCTGCCGTGGGTGAAAATGCTCATTACCCCATTGGTAACAGGCATTGTGGTGTTATTGATTGGTTTGACTCTCATTAAAGAAGGTCTGATCAGCATGGGTGGTGGCTATCAAGCCATGTCAAACAATACCTTTGCCAATGCAGACAACTTAATCATGTCCTGTACAGTACTGGCACTGATCATTATATTGAACCGTATTCGCATTACTTGGGTAAAAAGTTCGGCTATTTTAATCGCACTGATTGTCGGTTATGTGTTGGCAGGCTTTATGGGGCATCTCGACTTTTCAGGTCTTCAGGATGCACCTCTGGTTCAAATTCCAACCCCAATGCACTTTGGTTTAGACTTCTCTTGGAGTTTGTTTATTCCAATGGCCTTTATTTACCTTGTGACCTCTTTAGAGGCGATTGGTGATATTACGGCAACCTCTAAACTCTCGAACCAACCTGTCGATGGTGCAACATGGATGGAGCGTATTAAAGGTGGTGTCTTGGTGAATGGTGCAAACTCTTTCCTTGCGGGTATTTTCAACACCTTCCCTAGCTCGGTCTTTGCACAAAACAATGGCGTAATTCAACTCACTGGCGTTGCGAGCCGTTATGTCGGCATCTGGATTGCCGCATTATTGGTGATTCTAGGTTTACTCCCTGCTGTTGCAGGTGTGATTCAGGCAGTGCCTCAAGCTGTTTTAGGCGGCGCTGTGATGGTGATGTTTGGAGCTGTAGCAGCTTCTGGAATTAACATTCTGTCAGGTATTCATCTTGACCGCCGCGCACTACTGATTATTGCCATTTCATTGGCACTCGGTTTAGGTGTTGCACAAGTTCCACAAATTTTGGAACACTTACCTGAATTATTCCGTAACATCTTCAGTTCAGGTGTTGCGACAGGTGGTATTGCAGCATTGTTATTAAATATTATTCTTCCTGAAACGAAGAAATAATTGTTCATTTCAGTATGCACTTTGCCCAGCACTGTCTGGGCATCGTTTTTACAATGGAGTATATAAAATGGATCCACGAAGTGAAGTTGTTCTTCGCCAGCAAGAATTTCTCTCTGGTTCAGTTTTACTGGTCAATGCACCGTGTGACGAATTAAATACACAGCTGATTGATGCTGTAGAGCCACATTTTTGGACATGGAATTTTAACGAATTACAATATTTCCAAAACCAACAAAGTGATGTGCATTTTGGTACAGATTTGCCTGATGTCGCTTTTGATCAAGCTATCGTGTTTGTTCCAAAGTCAAAAGAACTACTCAATTATGTCCTACACCAACTGGTCAGCCGTTTGGCCGTAGGCGCATCGATATTTTTAGTCGGTGAAAAGAAAGGCGGTGTAGAACGCGCTTCTAAACAGCTGCAACCTTTTGGCAAAACCCTCAAATTAGACAGCGCTCGACATTGTCAAATGTGGCAGTTAGTCACCGAAAAAACCGTAACGGCAAAACCTTTGGCTGATTGGGCACAACTCTATACAGTGCCAACCCCGAAAGGTGAATTACAGATTTGCGCATTACCGGGTGTGTTTAGTCAAAATCGTCTAGACGTGGGCACAGCGGTTTTATTGCCTCATCTTTCACAGGTCACTTCTGGAAAAATTGCAGACTTTGGCTGTGGTGCAGGTGTAATCAGTGCTTATTTGGCCAAGTTAAATCCGAAAAATCGCATTTTTGCACTGGATGTCGATGCCTTTGCACTCGCTTCAACAAAAATGACTTTTGAGAAAAATAACCTTTTACCAGAACAACTTGAGATTAAGGCGGTACACGGAATTGAGGATGCTCCTCTGTTTTTACACGCAATCGTCAGTAATCCCCCATTCCATCAAGGCATTCATACAGATTACAATGCCAGCGAAAATTTATGCAAAACATCCCGTCGCCATCTTAAATCGGATGGCGAGTTGTGGATTGTTGCCAACCGCTTTCTGAATTATCCATTACTCATTGAGCAAAGTTTTGGCCAATGTACAACCAAAGCCGATCAACAAGGCTTTAAAGTGCTGTTTGCCAGCACACAAAAGAAATCTTAAGGAACAATGATGAGCGAAACGACTCAACCAGCTCAACTCAAGCGGAAGCTTGGAGCTCGCCATCTGAATATGATCGCCATTGGTGGTTCAATTGGTACAGGTTTATTCCTTGCCTCAGGTGCAACCATTGCAAATGCTGGCCCTGGCGGGGCGTTATTGGCCTACTGCTTAATTGGTGTGATGATTTACTTTCTCATGACCAGTCTGGGTGAGTTGGCAACACACAACCCAACATCCGGTGCATTTTTCACCTATGGCACCAAGTATGTTGAAGGCGGTTTTGGTTTCGCCCTTGGCTGGAACTATTGGTATAACTGGGCCATTACGGTTGCATTTGAATTGGTTGCAGTTCAATTCATCATGAAATTCTGGTTTCCCGACCTGCCCGGTTTCTACTGGAGTGCTCTCTTCTTAGCTGTTGTCTTTGGGATCAATGCACTGACAGTCAAAGGCTTTGGTGAAAGTGAATTCTTCTTCTCCTTGGTTAAAGTCCTTGCCATCATTGTGTTTATCATCATTGGTATTTTCATGATTGGTAAAATCATGATGACGCCTGGTGTTGCAACTTTTGCCAACTGGACCAAAGGTGAAGCGCCCTTCGTTGGTGGCTTATCGGCACTGATTGGTGTGGCGATGATTGCAGGGTTCTCGTTTCAAGGTACCGAAATGGTCGGTGTTGCTGCAGGTGAATCGAAAGATCCGCAAAAGACGATTCCGATTGCCATCAAACAGATTTTTTGGCGTATTCTACTGTTTTATGTGGTGTGTATTTTCATTATCGGCACGCTCATTTCATATGATGATCCACTTCTGCTACAAGCAGCTTCATCAGAGAATATTGCACTCTCTCCATTTACCTTACTCTATGAAAAAGCGGGGTTTGCCTTTGCAGCCAGCGTGATGAATGCCGTGATTTTAACCGCGATTCTATCGGCAGGTAACTCGGGGATGTATTCATCGACGCGCATGCTGTTCAATATGGCTCAAAATGGCAGTGCACCTAAAGTGTTTGCCAAATTAGACCCTCGCGGCGTACCTATGAATGCGCTTTATGCGACAACAGCAATTGCTGCACTTTGCTTCTTAACTACTTTCATTGGAGAAGAACAGGTCTTTAATTGGCTGCTCAACATGTCAGGTATGTGTGGCTTTATTGTTTGGTTAGGAATTGCTGTTTCACATTATCGTTTCCGTAAAGGCTATGTTGCCCAAGGTCATAAGGTTGAAGACTTAGCTTATCGTGCAAAATTCTTCCCATTTGCACCGTGGTTTGCCTTTATTCTATGTGCCATTGTTGTTTTAGGTCAAAACTACCAAGCAGTACTTGATGGCGAATGGCTCTCTGTTTTATCGACCTATATTGGTATTTTCTTATTCTTGACAATTTGGCTTGGTTATAAATGGAAATACAAAACCAAACTGGTTTCTTACCAAGAAATGGATGTCAGTCCAATGAATCCTGATCGCGAATAAAATCCTTTCATCATAAAAGACAGCCTTCGGGCTGTTTTTTTATTATCATTTATCCATTTGCTAAAGCCGTAAAGCATAAATTAATAACGCAATTTTCAATAAGACAGTTTAATTATTGAAGTTACATAGAATCGATAGTTATGACTCGGATCTAGCCTAAACTTAGTTAATATTCTGCAACCAGCATCCGCTCACTTATACGATTAACAATTTACATATCTAGGTTGTAAAAATTTAGCCTCTCAATTCGCACAGCAATAACTAAATGTTACGGTTCATTGAGTACTGATCTCTATCAAATTCCTAGCCCCCTAAATATCAAGCCAGAAATATTATCTCGCTGGCAAACAAATCTTTATAAAACTAAATCATTAGAAATATCCATTCATTCTAAAGGCAAAATTATTATCGATGTCGTGAAGCATGAGTGACGAAAATCCACTTTTCATTCTTCTTATATTCATCCTCTAAAATTAAATACTTCTAACTGTATTTAATATCCTATACGTAACTAACCATGACCACCGTAAGCCTTAAAGGCTCTTGTATTGAGCTTGAGTTTATTTTCAACGATTTGAGTTAACATAAATTTCATTATTTTAGACATAAAAAAACGACTCCGAAGAGTCGTTTTTTAGTTAAAACTCAGATTATTGAGCTTGAACTGTACGGCTGCCAGAAATTGTCGCGAATACACGACGGTTCATAGCACGGCCTTCTTTAGTGTTGTTGTCAGCAATCGGTTGGTCCCAAGCGAAACCTTGAGTAGACAAACGAGCTGGGTCAACGTTGTATTCGTTTACTAGAGACGATTTAACAGAGTTAGCACGAGCTAAAGATAAACGTTCGTTCAATGCACGTGGACCAGTATTGTCTGTGTGACCTTCGATGCGAGCAGTAGCATTTGGATATTCCACTAACTTCTCAGCAACTTTAGCGATTTCTGGCTTGTATTGGTCTTTGATGTTTGATTTGTTTGTATCAAAGAACACACGAAGTTCCATGTTAAGGTCTTCAGTTAACTCTTGTGGTTGAACTGGAGCAACTGGCTCAACTGGAGCAACTTCTACTACTGGAGCAGCAGGTTTCAAGTGACCACCAAGAACTACGTTAAGACCAGCAAGTGCTGTGTAGTTCCAGAAATCTTCATCGATATTGTAAGTAGCACGAGCTTCAGTACGTAAAGACAAAGCATCGTTCAAGCGCCAGAAAGCACCGAAACCAGCATTACCTAAAGTACCTTCTTCTTTAAGGCCACGACCAGCACGACCTAGATCGTTATCAAACTCGTATTTGTAGTGACCAGCACCTAAAAGTACATATGGCTTGATTTTGCTGTCGTAGTTTTTAGTAATCAAGTCAGAAGTAGCATAGAAATTACCGTTGATTTGCGTTTGCTTGTATTCAGCATTCGCTTGGTCAACCATGTCACCTTTAACTTGGTTGTATTCCGCTTCAAAACCTAACCAAGGAGTAAGCTCTACACCAAGTGCAGCACCAACAAATAGGTCATCATCCATTTGAGCTGAATCAGTCAAATGATCACCACCATTATTATGTTGAGTGTCTTGGAAAGTGTAACCAAGCATTAATGGAGTAACAGTTACGCCCGCGTTTGCAGCAGCTAAAGGAGCAGCTACGAGCATTGCTAATGCAATACGACTCATTTTCATGGATTTATCCTCCAGAGATAACAATTGTTTTTCAAGCTTAAGCTTAAAATTATTTAACCATTCTGAGATAGGCTTTTTTATACCCCAGTTTTATTTTTAAGCTATTCGCAATGAATCATACAAACACTTTATTTTTTTTCCAAGTGCTTGATAACTTTAATCAAGTAAATTATTGACAAAATTACTTACAATTTCCGTTGTAATTCGGTAATTTTTTACTCAATTTTTACTTGCGAATAGCTTATTTTCACTTGTCTTACATTTTAACAGCTTTTTAAACAAGTTGAGTACTACTAATTATGTATAAAATTTGTTTGATAAACAAAGCTTTAATAAATAAAAAATAGCCCACAACAATAAAACTGGATAACCATATGTTTTTTATCAATAAAAAAGGGTTCACCTTATTTGAACTCATGATCACTATTAGCATTATTATGATCATTTGTACAATCGCGCTTCCTCACTTTCATCAGTATATGGCCTCACAAGAGCGCAGCAAAACACTGAATACATTACGAAATAGTATTCAGGCAGCCAAAAACATGGCCAACCTGCAACGTCAAAATATCACCATTTGTCCAAGTCAAGACCTCGTTCAATGTCAGAATCATCAATGGAACACAGGCTTTATTGTATTTATCGATAATAATAAAAACCGACGAGTAGATACCAGCGAAACGATTATTCGGACAGAACAACAGCAGCTCAAATATGGCAATCTTGATTGGCGTGGCGCACTCACTCTTCCATCTTTAAGCTTCAAAGCTGAAAATGGCCTCCCCCTTGGCTCAAATGGAACCTTCTATTACTGCTCTATACAAAGTCAGGATCACTTTAAACTGGTCATGAGCAAAATGGGGCAGATCCGAACTGAACTCATCAATACCTGTAACTAGACCCATGAGTCCATAATCACGTTTTCAGCTTTTCTCTCGAGTAAATTTACATATACTGCTTAAGTTTCCAACAAAACGTATAAGTGATTCGGAGAAGAAAATGACAGACATCGTGATTGTAAATGGTGCACGTACGGCAATGGGCGGTTTTCAAGGCAGTTTAGCAAGTGTGACCGCTCCAGAACTCGGTGCTGTGACGATTAAAGAAGCGATTGCTCGTGCTGGCCTACACGCAAACGATGTAGAAGAAGTAATCATGGGCTGTGTTCTACCTGCAGGATTAAAGCAAGGTCCAGCACGTCAAGCTATGCGCCAAGCAGGTTTACCTGATTCAACAGGTGCCGTGACCATCAATAAATTATGTGGTTCTGGCATGAAAGCGGTAATGCAAGGTGCGGATATGATCAAAGCAGGTTCGGCAAATATCGTGGTTGCAGGTGGCATGGAGTCGATGACCAATGCACCTTATATTTTAACCAAAGCACGCGCCGGCTACCGTATGGGGCATGGCGATGTTAAAGACCACATGTTCCTTGACGGTTTAGAGGATGCTGAAACAGGTCGATTGATGGGTTCTTTTGCACAAGATATGGCCAATACCCGTGGCTATACGCGTGAGCAAATGGATGCTTTCGCGATTCGCTCTTTAGAGCGCGCACAAACAGCGGTCAACGAAGGTTACTTTGCCGATGAAATCGTGCCTGTGACAGTTTCATCTCGCAAAGGTGATGTTGTCGTTGATAAAGATGAACAACCGTTCAATGCCAACATTGCAAAAATTCCAAGCCTTCGTCCTGCTTTTGCTAAAGACGGCACCATCACTGCAGCAAATGCAAGTTCAATCTCGGATGGCGCATCCGCACTAGTTTTAACTTCAGCAGAAAATGCATCGAACAAAGGTTTAGCACCATTAGCCAAAATTGTGGCTTATGCATCGAATTCACAACATCCATCAGAGTTCACCATTGCACCAGTCGGTGCAATTGAAAAAGTGCTTAAGAAAACAGGTTGGAATGCGCAGGACGTAGACCTTTGGGAAATCAATGAAGCTTTTGCGATGGTAACTATGTGTCCAATCGACGACTTCAAACTTGATCCAGCAAAAGTGAACATCAATGGTGGAGCTTGCGCATTGGGTCACCCTGTCGGCTCAACTGGTTCACGTATTATCCTGACTTTAATTCATGCGCTTAAACGTACAGGTGGTAAAAAAGGGATTGCGGCACTCTGCATCGGCGGTGGTGAAGCGACTGCTGTAGCGATTGAATTACTTTAAGATTCAAGCAACTTTCTTTTATTGACATATTTTATACAATAAAAGATTGGATGATTAGCTGATATAAAAGCGGCATTTATGAAAATCCCTCGACTGCGAGGGATTTTTTATTACAAGATTGTATTAGGGGCGATCTCAACGACTTGTTAAAATAACGTCGAAAAAAACAACAAGGATAAGATAATGCAACTGAATCACTACCTCAACTTTGATGGTCAAACTGAAGCCGCTTTTAATTTTTACAAATCTGTCTTTGGTGGAGAGTTTGCAACGTTCATGCGTTATGGAGACTTACCTTCAGATGAAAGTTCAGTCGCCCTTTCTGACGCTGATCAACAAAAAATCATGCATGTTTCACTTCCCATCAATGCCAGCACGATTTTGATGGCTTCGGATACCAACGATCAGTTTTGTGCCCAAAGCAATACTGTCTTTACTGTAGGCAACAACCATTATATTTCGATTAACTTGGATGCCCATGAACAAGCCGATGCAAAACGCTTATTTGATGCACTTTCAGTCAATGGAAAAATAGAGATGCCTCTAGAAAAAACCTTTTGGGGCGCACTCTATGGTGCATTTACCGATCAATTTGGAGTGAAATGGATGGTGAATTGCCAATTAGAAGAAGGATAAAATGCATCTTCTTTTTAAACATCAATATTTGAAAATTGCGCAATAATAGTGAGCCCCACGGTAATAAAACCAATACCGAGCCATCCAGCCAAATCGATGTTCTGCCCTAAAAATGCTTTAGCAAGGAGTGCTGTAGCGATGACACCAATGCCAGACCACAGCACATATAAAATTCCCGCTTGCATAAATTTCAAGGCATAGGCTGCACACGCAAAAGAAATCATATAAAGTACTAGTGCAATGCCTTGATCCAACTTATTGACCAAGCCATTACCTTTGGCGGAATAAAAAGTCGAAAGCACATCTGTAGCAATAGCAATAAGTAACCAAATGACACCGGGATTAATTTTTGCAAAAAGTGCCATCATGTCCAATTTACCTGCTTCTTTTGCTTCAATTTGTTCATCAAAAATGCTGCATATAAATACAAAAAAGCTGAACCGAAGTCCAGCTTTTTATTCACTTGAAAATTTAAGCGCCCGTTTGATAACTGGCGTGTGCAACGGCTGTTGATGCTTGATATGGATTTCTAAAATCATTTAAACCCGCTGCAGCCTCAAGAATGTCTTTACCTTCTTTAATGACAAAGGTATCAAAGCCTGAACGTTTCATGTAGTTCAAGACATCTTTAAACACATCACCTGTTGCACGTAGTTCACCTTGGAAACCTTGGCGACGTAATAGCGCTGCAAATGAATAGCCACGACCATCGTTAAAACCGGCAAAATCAATAAAGATGGCATCTAGCTGATCTAAAGGGAACTCATGCGTTTCAGGAGAAGCATCGACTGTAACCAGTAGTGCTTTTTTACCCGAAACTTCAGCTAATTGATCTAACTGCTCAACCGTTAAAACCACATCACCTTGCGGTAAAACACCATCTTCACCAATCACTTGATAAGTATTGTCTGCAATCGAGCCATCTTTAGAGAGGACTTGTAGTGCTGTATTAAGCATATGCACGCTCCTTAAAGGGTTGAATGCCTACACGGCGATAAGTATCAATGAATTCTTCACCCTCAGCACGAAGGTCAAGATAAGTATTTAAAATTTCTTCAACGATGTCTGGCACAACTTCAGCTGCAAATGAAGGGCCTAAAATGTCACCAATTGAAGCATCATGATCGGCATTACCACCCAAAGTGATTTGGTAGAATTCAGCGCCTTTTTTGTCTACACCTAAAATACCAATGTTGCCCACATGGTGATGACCACATGCATTCATACAACCTGAAATATTCAGATCCAGTTTGCCAAGGTTATAAATGGTATCTAAGTCATCAAAACGACGTGAAATCGCTTCTGAAATAGGAATCGATTTCGCATTTGCCAGTGAACAGAAGTCACCGCCTGGGCAGCAGATAATGTCGGTTAAGAAACCGATGTGTGCACGCGCTAGATTGTTTTTCTCAAGAATAGTCCACAGTTCAAATAAATCCTTCTGTGGCACATCTACCAAAGAAATATTTTGCTCATGCGTGGTCCGCAGTTCACCAAAGGTGTATTTGTCTGCAAGGTCTGCAATCAAATTCATCTCTTGCGTGGTCATGTCACCCGGTGCAATACCCGTACGTTTCAACGAAATCGTTACAATACGGTAGCCCTTCACTTTATGCGCATTGGTATTGATATTGAACCACTGTTTGAATTTGGGATGCGCAGCAAACTGCTCAGAAAAGTCTTCATCTGCATAATCTTGATAATCAAACGGTATAAATTCTTCGTCTAATTTCTGCAAAATTTCAGGCTGAATTTTTAAAGTTTTAATGGTGTGCGCAAACTCAGCTTCGACTTTTTCAGCAAAAACTTGAGGCGTCAACGCTTTCACCAAAATCTTAATACGTGCTTTGTATTTGTTATCACGGCGACCATGTAAGTTATAAACACGCAGTACGGCTTCTAAGTAAGCAATCAGGTCTTCACGCGGCAAGAAGTCACGAATGAAACTACCAATCACCGGGGTACGACCTAAGCCTCCACCGACTTTAATTTTATAACCAATTTCGCCCGCTTCATTTTTAACGATATACACCCCAATATCATGGAATGAGGTCGCTGCACGATCGGTTTCTTCAAGTGCTGATACCGCAATCTTGAACTTACGTGGCAAGAAAGCAAATTCTGGGTGGAAGGTTGACCATTGACGGATCAATTCACACGTGGGACGTGGGTCAGCCACTTCACCAGCAACCACACCTGCATATTGGTCTGTGGTGGTGTTACGAATACAGTTACCCGAAGTTTGGATTGCATGCATTTGTACAGAAGCTAGCTCTTGAAGCATGTCTGGAACATTTTCTAGCGCAGGCCAGTTAAACTGAATATTCTGACGCGTTGAAACGTGTGCATAACCACGGTCAAACTCAGTTGCAAGTTGTGCAACTTTGCGCAATTGCGTTGAGTTCATTAAGCCATAAGGCACAGCAATACGTAACATTGGCGCATAGCGTTGTACATAGAGACCGTTTTGAAGACGTAATGGGCGGTACTCATCTTCAGTGAGTTTTCCAGCTAAATAACGTTCCGTTTGGTCACGGAACTGTGCAACACGTTCATTGATCAGTTGCTGATCGAAATCAGTATATAAATACATGGCGTACAGCTAGTAGTTTCATTATAACGGCTGACAGCATAACGAGATTTAAACTATCAACAAAATGCGTTTTTTACATATTTCATAGCTGTTTTATTGATAAGGATAAGTAGATGTACAGTTTGTCCCTAATCCTAAAGGTTTTTTCTGATTAAAGTATTTTTTATTAGATACTTATACATTATTCAGCTAACCCCGTTCAGCCTATCACAGACACACTAGCCCATCCATTGCTACTGCGCAAATTTTAAACCCGGCTTTCTGGATAAATCTCAATTTTTATATTCTTTCCTCGTCCTTACTTTGCTCTTTTAAACCGACTGCACATAAAAATAGCCTGACGAATCAGACTATTTGAAAGTTTAAATGACTACAGAGGATTATTTTGTATCTGGTAAGGCATACGCCACCAAAGCATCTCCCATCTTGGTGCCAAATGAACCATGACCACCCGCCATAATGACCACATACTGTTTGCCATTACTTTCATAAGTCATTGGTGTTGCTTGACCACCTGCTGGTAGACGACCTTTCCAAAGCTCATCACCATTGGTCACGTTGATGGCACGGATATAATTATCCTGCGTACCACCGACAAACATTACATTCCCCGCAGTTGAGATTGAACCACCAAGCATAGGCACCCCCATTTTAAATGGTGGTAATTGAATTCCTGGTAAGCTGTCACGGATCGTACCAATACGACGTTTCCATGCAACTTCGTGGGTATTTAAATCTACACCCGCCACAAAGCCCCAAGCTGGCTGTTTACATGGCAAACCAAATGGAGACAAGAACGCACTGATCTCTACACCGTAAGGCACACCATACATCGGTTGTACACCCGCTTCGGTGCCTGCACCTTTGGCTGTTTTCGGACGGTTTGGATCGGCTGGAATGAGTCGAGATACAAACGGTAAACCGATTGGATTCATCACCGCAATTTGACGATCAGGGTTAACGGACATACCGCCCCATTCAAATACACCCAAGTTGCCTGGGAAAACCAAAGTTCCATTTTCTGAAGGTGGGGTATAAATACCGTCATAATTCAGTTTGTGGAAAGACACACGGCACATTAACTGGTCAAACATGGTTGCGCCCCACATTTGCTTATCCGTCAGTTTCTCTTTTGGCGCAAGGTCAAAGTCTGAGAAAGGTTGTGTCGCAGAGTAACGCTCACCTTTGGTTTGTGGCCCACGTTTCACTGTTTGTGGTACAGGTTTTTCTGTAATTGGAACAATGGCTGCACCAGTACGACGGTCTAGAACAAAGGCATTCCCTGTTTTCGTTAATACGTAAATGGCAGGAACCATTTTGCCTGACTTATCTTTAATGTCCGTCAATGTCGGTTGTGATGGTACATCCATATCCCACAAATCATGATGCGTGGTTTGGAAATTCCACACCAACTTACCTGTTGAAGCATTCAGTGCCAGCATTGAGTTGGCATAACGCTCATGCAACTCAGTACGATTACCGCCCCAAATATCTGGCGTACCCACACCCGTTGGAATGTAAACCATATCCAGAGCTGCATCATAGGCTAATGGTGCCCATGCATTCGGTGAGTTTTGAACATACTTTTGACCCGGAGCTGGAATCGCGTTCGGATCTTCTGCACCTGTGTCAAAGACCCACAACAATGCACCCGTATTCACATCATAACCACGGATTACACCTGAAGGTTCTTCAGTTGAATAGTTATCTGTGGTTGAACCTGCAATAATAATCGTCGTGCCTGTGACCACAGGTGGAGAAGTTGGGATATAACCACCCGGATAAGGGAATGGCATATCTTTTTGTAAGTCAACTTCACCATTTTTACCAAAGTCAGTACAACGCTCACCAGTATCAGCGTTGATAGCAACCAAACGGCCATCATTCACAGGTAAGATTACTTTACGTGGACATAGCGCAGACGATGACTTTTTATTCTGCAAGCTGGCTTCAAAACCAGCCGTATTGTTCGCATCATAATAAGACACGCCACGACAGGTTAAATGTTGGAAAGTATTGTCCGCTTTGAGTTTCGGATCAAAAGTCCATTTCGCCTTACCTGTAGCAGGGTCAAGTGCAACAAGTTTTTGGTGCGTGGTACAGATATACATATTGTCCCCAACTTTAATTGGGGTGACCTGATTGGTGGTTTCACCAGAGTCATTTTCTGTTTTAAAGTCGCCTGTGTTATAGGTCCAAGCGACTTTTAAATCTTTAACATTCTCAGAATTAATTTGCGTTAAAGGAGAATAGCGCAAGCCCGATTGAGTACGGCCATATGCAGGCCAGTCGCCATCAGCAACACCTGGAATGGACTGCGCGGTTGCAGGCTGCTTGCTGCTTAGTTCACCTCGAATTTCTTGAGGGTCATTAAATACAGCATAGATCATCACTGCAATAGTAATTGCCAGTGAACCTGTTAAAACCAGTTTTGCACTTTTAGCGTTGTCAAAACCGCGTGTAACCGCTGGAATGAGTAGCCATAAGCCAAATAAACCAAGGATATCTAAACGTGGTGCCAAGGCAAAGAAGTCTGAACCCACTTCCCATAAGCCCCAAATCACCGTACCCAAGACCAGCAACGCATAAACGATTAATGCCGTACTTTTTAATTTTTGCAGTAGAACTGCAGTCGCGATGAAGAGTAAACCTGCAATGATGTAGTACCAAGACCCACCAAGCACTGCAAGATAAATCCCTCCTATCAGCAGGACTAAACCAAAGATCACAGCAATCACAGCTGTAAAAGTTTTAAGCCCTGAACCTGAAGACGGAGTACTCATATTGACCACCTTTTTCTTAGATTCTGTTAAAAGCTCATATCGTTTTAATATCGATATGAGCACCTAGACAGTTTTTAGATTTTAAGTATCTGTCCAAACGACTTATTTCGAACAGTTTTATGCTTTGAACAACCGTTAAAAGTATTTATCAACCTTGCTGGACAAATACTTATCGATCTAGAAACTAAAATGCGGTCTGGAATTTAATTCCGCCGACCCATGCATTTTCACCATTTTTATACGCGCCTACATGGTGGATATATTGGATATTGGGACGAATGGTTAACCAGTTAGCTGCATGTATACCGTAGTAAATCTCGGCATCATATTCTTCACTTTGTAAGCCACGGGCATCGACGCTGTTATTGGCAATATTCGCGTCATTGACATCATCATTGATATTAATACGGGCTAGGCCAATCGCGATTTCGTCTTGAGGGCGAGCATCAAAAGCGCCTTTATAGACCAAACCAATGTTCTGCATGTCACGAACCGTATTGGTATCTGAATCATGTAGTGTGAGATTCACAAAACCTGTCAAACCGCGCGCAGCATCACCGTGATGTGCTGTGAGTTGCTGCTTGGCAACAACCCAGCCGCCTTGTTTATGTGAGGTTTGCTGTGGGTTTTGAATGTCTGTGGCATCTGCCGAACTGTAGTAATAACCCGCACGATATTCGCCGGGTAATTTTTCAGCCCCGAACTGAGGAGACCACACCACTTCAGCAGGAATAATGGCACCCTGCGAACCATCGGTACTTAAGTTCCAGCCTTTGCCACGTTCTAAGTTTTCAGGGTTATATTCATATACCCCGACTTGTGCATATAGGTCTGGCCGAAGGTTATATTTGACTCGCGCAGCCCACTGGCTGACAGGCCAGTTGTACCACTGATCACCGACCCAGTTACCAACTTGAGAGCCACAGAGCGCAAGGTTTTGGAAATCACAGTCGAAACTGTTGAAGTCTTCACCTTCACCAAAACGACCGACTTTGATGTCTAACTTTTGATCCATGAACTTTTTCTTAATCCACAAATCGGTTAAACGCCACGTTTGACCACGTCCCCACACTTCTTGAGTGGAACTTAAATGCCCATCTAAAGCATCGGATGTTTGAGAAAGTGAACGCCCATTGCGCTGGGTAATGGTGATTTGGGCCTCAGTATCCTGCCAGCCCAAAATCTTGTCTAAATCGAAGTGCGTACCAAATGCAAACTGGTCTGCATATTCGGTACCATGACTTGAAGAATGTGAGGCATCGAGCAACGTTGCCATTTCACCCGTATAGCCAAAGCTAAAGTCGTAGCCTTTTTGTTGCAATGCGCTGCGCTGACCATTCCAGTCACCCAGCATCCAAGGACTTTCTGCCTCAAAGGCATTTGCAGCATACACACTTTGAAAGCAGCAACTGAGCGCTAAGAGACTGAGGTTAAAACACCAACTTCTTTTACATTTATTCATAATTGGTGACCTTTCTTACAAAATTACAACTAATCGATATGATACGCTTTATTTGTATAAAAACCCATTTTATGACGTTTTGTTGTTTTAAATCCATCCAAATTATCGTTATATGATATTTACAAGAAATCAAAACCAAGTGGTTTGCCTATAAATTCATATCTTATTTTTGAACGTGAAAACTTAATTGGACAAGCTAATTGTTGTTCGCTTTTTGTACTCCCCTCTTGTAAAGGTACAGAAACCACCCACGCACGATCTTTAGCCAACTGCGAATCGAGTGCTTCATCCAACTTTAATACAGGCTCAACGCAGACATCTTGCTGCTGAAAAATTGCGTTCCACGTGGCAAAATCTTGAGTTTTAATTTTGTCTTTTATTGCTTGTTTCACCACCTGACGGTCTTCGGTTGCCAGTGAGGCTCCTTTTTCAGCCACAATCGGCAATTCTAAAATCTGGGCCAGTCCATTTAAAAACTGTGGCTCCAAACTCCCAATCGATAAATAACGCCCATCTTGCGTTTCATAATAGTCATAAAAAGTCGCACCATTGAGATAGCTTTGCTCGGGCCCTTGTTTTTCCTGCCCTGCTAAGCTCGCAGCTGCGGCCATACTACTGAGTCCCACCACACAGTCGGTCATGGAAATATCAATATACTGTCCCAAACCACTCCGCTGTCTTTCAATTACTGCGGCTAAAATTCCAATCACACTATGCAAAGAGCCGCCTGCAATATCCGCAATTTGAATCCCCATTGGTGGTGGTCCACTGTGCTGTCGGCCACTATGTCCCGCGATACCTGACAAAGCCACATAGTTGATATCGTGTCCTGCTTTATTTTGATACCCTCCTGTTTGCCCATAACCCGTAATGGAACAATAGATCAAGCGCGGATTAATTTCAGATAAGGTCTGATAATCGAGCCCTAATCTTTGCATCACACCTGGACGGAATTGTTCAATCACAATGTCATAGTCTGAAATTTTCGATTTGATCAGTTCAATATTGGCAGGATCTTTCAAATCCAGAGCGACAGCATGCTTATTTCGGTTGAGATAACTATGTGCAGTGGCCTGTCCATTGGCATAAGGTGGCATTAAACGGATCAGATCTGGGCGGGTTGGAGACTCGATATGGATCACTTCTGCACCTAGGTCTGCTAAGTACATTGTTGCAAAAGGTCCAGGTAAAAGTGTAGAAAAATCGAGAACTTTCAATCCTTTCAATGCCATATCCATGTTTATTTTCTCTTTTTATGTTGATTTTTTAGCTATTTTAGAAATATAAAAGCAACAAAACAATGTCATGTTCAGCCATTTACCTTGATCATTTCGGCAATTTAACATGTAAAAAGGCAAAAAACTTTAGTGTAAATTGCCTAAAATACTTTTTTTAGCGTCATTTAGGTCAAACGCAAGTGAATATAAAAGAGACTGAAGGATTAAATATGAGCCGCGATACCATTAGTATCCATTTCGTCAATGCGGCTTTAACTGGCGTAAAACGTCTCGGCATGGATGTCGAAACATTACTTTCTCACGTAGGGATTGAGGCAGAACTGCTGCGTCAACCTAAAGCCCGTATTTCTCCAGAACAATATACTCGCTTCGTTAAAATGTTATGGATGGTGACCCAAGACGAACATGTTGGCTTCGATAAGCAACCACGTCGTTTAGGTACGTTTGCCATCATGTGTCAGTTGATTATTCATGCCAAAACCTTAGGTGATGCTTTAGAACTGTCTTCACAGTTTTATAAATTGTTTGGTGATGAGTGGTCGGTGACCTTAGAACGCGACAAGCACGAAGCTCGTCTTGTTCCTCAGATTCCAAAATCGATGGATCCAGATCACTTCATTACCGAAAGTATGCTGATGATTTGGCACGGTCTCGCGTCTTGGTTGATTGAACGTCGTTTACCGCTGGAACGTGTGCACTTTGGTTATGAACGTCCGACTCATGCAGATGAGTATGATGCCCTGTTCTTCGCACCTGTGATGCAGTTCGACATGCCGCGTACCGAAATCACTTTTGCGGCAGATTATTTGGACTTACCAATTCGTCAAAATGAAGAAACGTTAGAAGAGTTTTTAAAAGCCGCGCCTGCACAGTTGTTGGTGAAATTTAAAAACACCAACTCACTCACTTCACGTATTCGTGATGTATTGAAGAGCCAAATTGGTGAGGAAATGCCAACTCTGAATGATGTGGCTTCTATGCTGTATTTATCTCCACAAACGTTGCGTCGCCGCTTAGCTGCTGAAGGTAAAAGTTACCAAGGCGTGAAAGATGCATTACGTCGTGATGCCGCGATCCACCTACTATTGAACCCAGGTTTGACTTTAGAAGATGTGGCACAACAAGTGGGCTTTAGTGAAACCAGTACCTTCCACCGTGCATTTAAAAAGTGGACTGGGGTCACACCCGGTTTATATCGCCAACTACACGGCTATCACTAATTTTCTAGTTTAACGACGGTTCGGCACATTGCTAAACCCAAGATTTCGATCTTGGGTTTTTTTATGCTCAACTCTTCAGTCTATTGGCAAAAAGACTCATCTGACCTGACCCGTTCTAGTCATTGCATCACAGCCATTAATTTGTACACTCAAATGCATAACAACTTAAAAGTCATAACAAGGAACAGCTATGAGCGAGGCTTATATCATTGACGCCATTCGCACACCACGCGGAAAAGGAAAGAAAGATGGTTCATTGCATGAAGTAAAGCCGATTACTTTACTGACAACATTATTGAATGAACTTAAAGATCGCCATCACTTAGATACCTCTAAAGTAGACGATATTGTCTTGGGGTGTGTTACTCCAATTGCAGACCAAGGTGGTGATATTGCTAAAACTGCGGCAATTGCTGCGGGTTGGGACAATGATGTTGCAGGTGTGCAAATCAACCGTTTTTGTGCATCAGGTTTAGAAGCGGTCAATATGGCTGCGCAAAAAGTACGTTCAGGCTGGGAAGATGTGGTTGTTGCAGGTGGTGTTGAGTCGATGTCACGTATTGCAATGGGTTCAGATGGTGGGCCATGGGCATTAGACCCTGAAACAAATTTAAAATCACACTTTGTTCCGCAAGGGATTGGTGCAGATTTAATTGCAACATTGGATGGTTATACACGTTCAGATGTCGACGCATTTGCTGCAAATTCGCAACGCAAAGCAGCAGCTGCGCAAGCTGCGGGTTATTTCAATCAATCAGTGGTTGCTATTAAAGACAAAGCCGGTGTGACCATTTTAGATCAAGATGAATTTATCAAACCGTCAACAACAGCAGAAGGTTTAGCAAAACTCAATCCAAGTTTTGAAATGATGGGGGCAATGGGTTTTGATGCGATTGCATTACAACAATATCCCGAAGCGCAAAAAATTAACCATGTACATCACGCAGGAAACTCATCGGGTATTGTTGATGGTGCGGCACTTGTATTACTTGCTTCCGAGAAAGCGGTCAAAGAACAAGGTTTAAAACCACGTGCCAAAGTATTGGCGACCGCATTGGTGGGTTCAGATCCAACCATTATGCTGACAGGACCTGCACCTGCTGCTCGTAAAGCATTGGCAAAAGCTGGTTTAACGATTGACGATATTGATCTATTTGAAGTCAATGAAGCATTTGCATCAGTGGTGATGCGTTTTATGACGGAATTAAAAGTACCTGCTGAGAAAGTTAATGTAAATGGTGGTGCAATTGCGATGGGACATCCATTGGGTGCGACGGGTGCAATGATTCTTGGAACATTACTGGATGAATTAGAGCGTCAAGGCAAAAAGCGTGGTTTGGCAACATTATGTGTGGGTGGTGGCATGGGTATTGCGACCATTATTGAGTTGGTATAACCACCTAAATTTTATTGAGCATTTGATACACAAATCAGTCATACGCAACCTACCCATTTTTTGAATCTAATGTTTTTGCAATCCTTTCGATAGGAATAGTAATTAAAACAGGTTTTGCGTATGACAATGGTTTTGCCTACTTTTGCCGAAACAAAAGTAGGTCGAACCGAAGGTTAAACCCGAAATTAAAATAAATTTGGAATGACTCTGCGATGCTGAAAATTCATACAACTATGCAGAAGTATACATTTCAAGTTCAAAAAATCATTTGGATAAAAACTTTATGAGCGCAATTCAATATTTAAAAAATGACGATGGCATTATTATTCTAACTTTAGATTCTCCAAACCAATCTGCAAATACTATGAATGCAGATTTCCGTGTAGCTTTGGAAAATATTGTTTCTAAACTGAAATCTGAAACTTCTATTACAGGGATTATTTTTCGTTCAGCGAAAAAAACTTTCTTTGCAGGCGGCGATTTAGATGAGTTAATTCAAGCACGTTTGGAAGATGCCACTCCATTTTTTGAAATGATTCAGAAAATGAAAGCAGAGTTTCGCTATATCGAAACTCTAGGTGTTCCTGTCGTTGCAGCATTGAATGGTACAGCTTTAGGTGGTGGTTGGGAAATCGCTTTAGGGTGTCATGCACGTATTGCATTGAATGATCCTAAAACGAAGTTTGGTTTGCCTGAAGTGACTTTAGGTCTACTGCCAGGGGGTGGTGGTATCGTGCGTATGGTACGCCTTTTAGGTCTACAAAATGCTTTTCCATTCTTAATGGAAGGTAAGCAGTTTGGTGTGGATAAAGCAAAATCTCTCGGTTTAATTCAAGACATTGCAGAAACACCTGAAGAGTTGATGGATAAAGCCATCGCTTGGGTAAAAGAACATCCAAAATCACAACAACCGTTTGATGTAAAAGGTTATAAAATTCCGGGTGGTGATCCTAAAACACCTGCGGTTGCGCAAATGCTGGCGATTGCTCCAGCGATGCTCCGTGATAAAACTAAAGGTTGCTATCCTGCACCTGAAGCGATCATGGCGGCAGCGGTTGAAGGTGCGCAAGTCGATGTTGATACAGCGCTGACTATTGAATCACGTTACTTTACTTATCTTGCCACAGGTCAAGTTTCAAAAAACATGATCGGTACTTTTTGGCATGGAATGAATGCAATTAAGGCAGGTGCGAGTCGTCCTAAAGACGTTGCAAAATGGCAAGCAAGCAAAGTCGGTGTACTTGGTGCAGGTATGATGGGGGCAGGTATTGCTTACTCTACAGCAATCAAAGGGGTTCCCGTTGTACTGAAAGATGTTTCTGTAGAAAATGCAGAAAAAGGTAAAGCCTATAGCCAAAAGCTACTGGATAAAAAGGTCTCTCAAGGTCGTATGACGGCTGAAAAACGTGATCAGGTTTTAAGTTTAATTACAGCAACAGCATCTGCGGAAGATTTAAAAGGCTGTGATTTAATTATCGAAGCTGTATTTGAAAATCAAGAACTCAAAGCGAAAGTCACTCAAGAAGCCGAAGTATTCCTTGTAGAAGGTGGTGTGATGGCTTCAAATACTTCGACATTACCGATTACTGGTTTGGCAAATGCATCGAAAGATCAAGCAAATTTCATTGGTCTGCATTTCTTTAGTCCAGTCGATAAAATGCAATTGGTTGAAATTATTAAAGGTAAAAACACTTCTGCTGAAACTTTGGCAAAAGCATATGACTATGTACAGCAAATTGGCAAAATTCCGATTGTTGTGAATGATAGCCGTGGTTTCTTCACCAGTCGTGTATTTGGTACTTTTGTTCAGGAAGGTCTGCGTTTACTGCATGAAGGTGTACATCCAGCTCGTATTGAAATGGCAGCACTCAAAGCAGGCATGCCAGTTGGCCCATTAGCCATTCAAGATGAAGTTGCATTGACACTTTCTGAACATGTTGCCAATGAAACCCGTAAGGCGCTTCAAGCTGAAGGTAAAGATTTACCTAGTTCAGGTGCAGATGATGTGATTCAAACCATGATTCATACTTTTGACCGTAAAGGTAAAGCTGCTGGTGCAGGTTTCTATGATTACCCGGAAGGTGGGAAAAAGCATCTTTGGGAGGGTTTGAACCATTGGAAGCAAGACGTAGATATTTCTGAACAAGAAATGATAGACCGCTTCCTGTTTGTACAATCACTAGATACTTTACGTTGTTATGAAGAAAATGTTCTTGAATCTGTGATTGACGCCAATATCGGTTCGATCTTTGGGATTGGTTTTGCGCCGTGGACAGGTGGTGCAATTCAGTTTTTAAATCAATATGGTTTAGACCAAGCTGTACAACGTGCCAATGAACTTGAAGCGAAATACGGTGAGCGTTTCAAAGCACCGCAACGTCTGGTTGAGTCGGTATCATCGGATCAGATTCGCTAAAACTTCCACCTTAAAAAAGGGATCGGCAGATCCCTTTTTTATGTTCTCAGCACACAACAAAATTAACCTGCTGATTCAGCATCTAATTTTGACTTATTTTAGTGCATTCTTTTCAAGCTCGACGTAGTTTTTTGTGTTATAAAGTTACATAGTTTTAGATTTATTTTTATTCAATTGGGCTGTTGCACATGACTGACAATACTTCTCCTGAAAAATCACCATGGGGTTGGAAAGCACTGATTATTGCTTTCATTTTAAGTGGGATTTTCTTAGGTATCTTCTACCTTGCGATTACCAATGAGCCTGACTATATGCCAAGTCAGCAAACGCAGCAAAACTCTCAGCAACATGCCTTTAAAAATGCGCCTGCGATGTCTGAAGAAGCCATGGCCAAAGCACAAGCGGATAAAGAAGCGCGTGAAGCAAAAGCTCAAGCAGCTTCTGAAGATACCACAGAACATGCAACCGCTGATGAGCACAGTATGAATGCCGATGAACACGCGAAAATGTCGTCTGAACATGGTCACTAATATGCTGTGACTAATAAAAAAGCCCTGAAAGATCAGGGCTTTTTTATGGATGATAAACGCATATGGATATGCGGAATACCACAATCCAAATACTCCTCACCCTCTTGCATAAAGCCCAAAGCCTGATAAAACGCTTGCGCATGTACTTGAGAGGATAAGACTAAAAATGGACGCTGTTGCTGTTGAGCATATGCAATCACCGCCTGCATCAGAACTTTGCCTACGCCCAAACCACGATGTGACTTCAAAACTGCAACACGACCAATACTATGATTTTGCAAAAGTCGTGCGGTGGCGATGGCTTGATCTTGTTCATAGACCACAAAATGAACTGCGATTTCATCTTGCTCATCCCATTCATCTTCAGCAGCAATGTTTTGCTCTTGAATAAAGACCTGCTCACGAATCATTTTCGCAGCATGTTGCAACTCTTCCCATGTTCCGTGTGTAATTCTCAAGCTCGGCATTTTCATTTCCCTATAAATCATCTCTGTATTAGTCATTGCACTAAAAGGTGATGTTCAAATCAGCATTTATAGCCTACATCTTGCTGATCCCATTGATCATTCAACAGCAATTCCAGTGAGTGCTTTTGAATACCATACATCTCTTTCAAGGCTTGAATTTGTGCCAAGACAGCAACATCGGGCGCTTGATAGTCCTTACGCTTGGTTGCCAAAATCATTTTGTTCTTGCTGGTATGCTCAAGTGCTACAAACTCAAACACTTTGGTTTCATAGCCATAGGCTTTGAGTAATAAGGCACGAATAGTATCCGTCAGCATTTCAGCTTGCTGTCCCGCATGAATGCCAAACTGCAACATCGGTTGTAACACGAGCGGAGCTTTCAGCTGTGGGCGTAATTCTTTATGACAACACGGCGCGCACATGATCATTTCAGCATTTAAACGAATACCCGTATGGATCGCAAAGTCAGTCGCGACATCGCACGCATGCAGCGCAATCATCACATCGAGGCGTTCAGGTTGGTACGTCCGAACATCGCCCTGAAAAAAATCAAGTTGCTGAAACTCCGACTTGTTCGCAACCTCCTGACAGAATTCTACCATCTTGCTGTTTAGCTCAACCCCAGTCACAAAAGGATTCAGATCTTGCTTTAGCAAATAATCATACAAAGCAAAGGTTAAGTAGCCCTTTCCTGAGCCAAAATCGACCACGCGCAGTTGTTCAGGCAGCTGAATATGACTTAATGCCCCTGAGAAAATTTCGACAAACTTATTAATCTGCTTCCACTTACGCGCCATACTGGGAATGATGTGCGATTTTGCATCGGTAATGCCTAGAGGCTGTAAGAAATAACTGTCTTGATCGACAAAACGCTGTTTGACACGGTCATGACCTTGCTGCTCAAAAGCTTTGGCTGCCGTTTTATTTTTACTTTGCGTCAGCATGGCTTTCTTCTTGTTCTTCTTCAGTTGCCACTCTTGTTCAGTCGTCATCAAATTGGCTTGTTTACACCGCGCCAACAGTGCAGCTACCGTTTCAAGTGCTATGTCTAATGAATAATTTTTGGTGACATCTTGGGTTTTATGGCGATATAAACAGCTCAATACAGGCTGTCCTTGCAACATGACGACTCGAAAAGTCATCTTCTCGAGTTGCTCTAGTTCACCCTGATATTGACTCAGAATCATCCGATCAAAACTTTGAGATTCAAGCGCTTGCTGAAAGGCCTGAAGGAATTGCTGCTCTTGTGCAAAGGACGATACCGAAACGGTCATAATAGAAACCAAAAAAAGAATTGCGATTAAATTTTAAAGCGTCTTACGCTAAATGCAAATTTGAATTACGATACAGTTGTATATTTTATAAAAATGCACATGACTTATGAGCGCTCGCCCTGTTGTAAACTACGATCCAGTTGAAGAAAAAATCAACTTTATTAGCCATGCTATTGGTGCAGGTCTTGCACTCATAGCGGGTATTTTATTGATTATCAAAGGATCTTACTTAGAAACAGCGCAGTGGATCGGGCTGTGGGTCTATGCTTTGAGCCTATTTTTATTATTTGCCGCATCAAGCTTGTATCATTTTGCCGAATCTCCAGAGCGTCGCGGCTGGTATAAAAAATTAGATCACACTGCCATTTATTATCTGATTGCGGGCACCTACACTCCATTTTTGTCTATTGCAATGCCCACACAAAAAGCCCATTACCTACTCATTGCACTTTGGGTGATTGCAATCATTGGTACACTATTCAAGTTAGTTTTCATTCATCGCTTTGAAAAAATTTCACTGATTGCTTATCTGCTCATGGGATGGCTGGCTGTGCTGGTAATGGATGATATGCAACGCTTTTTATCTAAACCTGCTTTGACTTTTTTAATCATTGGTGGACTTTCCTATACCATCGGTGCATTGTTTTATGCGCTAAAAAAGGTAAGATATACGCACGCTATCTGGCATATTTTTGTATTGATTGGTGCAGGATCACATTTCCTGTCCATCTATCTTTACGTGATATAACCCGCGCACACTACATTTTTTAGTAACCCTAATTCCGCAGTCTGCCCGAGGAACATTCGTATTTTTTTAAAAAATTACGCCTTTTTTAAAAAGATGACGCTTTTAAAACTCAGTTCGACTATTTTTTAAGTGTAAGGTCTACCATGGCGTCATTAAATACTGCTGTTGCTGAAAAACAGCAGCCTGTAAACTCAAAATTTCGCGTACTTACAGCCAGTCTCGTAGGTACCACAATCGAATTCTTCGATTTTTATATTTATGCGACTGCTGCAGTCATCATTTTTCCGTATTTGTTCTTTCCAGCAAGTACCGACCCGATGACCGCTACAATTCAGTCATTAGCAACCTTTGCGATTGCCTTTATTGCACGCCCGATTGGTGCTGCACTGTTTGGACATTTAGGTGATCGTATCGGCCGAAAGGCGACCTTGGTTGCAGCTTTGCTGACCATGGGACTTTCAACCGTGTGTATCGGCTTATTACCCACCTATGCACAAATTGGAATTGCCGCGCCATTACTACTTGCACTGTGTCGTTTAGGTCAAGGACTCGGCTTAGGTGGTGAATGGTCGGGTGCGGTATTGCTTGCCACAGAAAATGCACCTGAAGGTAAACGTGCTTGGTATGGCATGTTCCCCCAACTGGGCGCACCGATTGGCTTTATTTTAGCAACGGGTTCATTCTTGACGCTGGGTCATTTTATGACTGAAGAAGCGTTTATGACATGGGGCTGGCGTATTCCCTTTATCTCGAGTGCATTACTGGTGATTGTAGGCCTATGGATTCGTTTACAACTACATGAAACTCCTGCATTCCAGAAAGTTTTAGACAAGCAAAAAGAAGTTAACATTCCGTTTAAAGAAGTGATCACCAAACACTGGGGCATGTTGATTTTAGGTACCATTGCAGCCATTTGTACCTTTGTGGTGTTCTACCTCACGACGGTATTTGCTTTGCAATGGGGTACCAAACAGCTGGGTTACACCCGCGAACAGTTCTTACAACTTCAACTGGTCGCAACCCTGTGCTTTGCTGCATTCATCCCCTTGTCAGCAGTTTTAGCGGAAAAATTTGGTCGTAAAACCACATCTATTGCTGTCTGTGTTGCTGCGGCGTTATTTGGTTTAGTGTTCTCAAGCATGTTGGAATCAGGCAGTACCCTTGTTGTGTTCTTGTTCCTGTGTATTGGTTTATCCATCATGGGTTTAACCTATGGACCAATTGGTACTGTGCTCTCTGAAATTTTTCCAATATCCGTTCGTTATACAGGTTCAGCACTAACCTTTAACCTTGCGGGGATCTTTGGGGCATCATTTGCACCTCTCATTGCCACCAAGCTTGCAACCACCTACGGTTTACACGCAGTAGGTTACTACCTCACGGCGGCATCACTACTGTCTTTATGTGCGTTCTTAATGATCCGTGAAACCAAAAATGATGATGTAAATAATCAAATTTGACCCTGAATTTGATGTCTAAAAACCAGCACAGTGATGCTGGTTTTTTTATACCAATGCTTTAACAAACGCTACAAAAACCATATTTAAAATCTGTCGTTTTACTTCAAAAATAGAGAGAGATACAGATGAATAGGACCGAAAAATGGATGAAAAAATACAACAACTCACCAATGAACAACTCCTTGATGTCATCGTATTAGTTGAAGAAAATAAAATTATTCAAGCCATTCAATACATCGCCACACATACCGCTTTTCAATACGATGATGCACAAGAGATCGTGACTGAACTCACGAAGCGGCATGATGCTGCACTAAAAAGCATGTATCGCCATAAACGACATCAACAACAACGCATATCAACCGCTGAATTAAGACACCGCAGCTCCCTTGTGTCTGAAGGACAGAGCTTTACACAACAACAGCCACAAAGCCCGCATAGCACAGCAGTGAATAACCTCGATGCAATACAAGACCTACAAGCGCTTCATACAAAAAATCACAACCTTTGGATCGTCTTGGCTGTGGTCATTTTGGTTTTAAGCTTTATTTTTTATTGGTTCTAAACCCAACTTAAATCAGTTCAATAATATCGATCGTCGGTGGTACGCGAAAACGAAACGGCACACCCACCATACCTGTTCCAACCGTGACAAACACATCCGCATGTTCATGTCGGTACAAGCCTTTTTTGTGTCCTAATATAGATACTTTTTTCATTACATAGTCTGTGAGCCATGGCAGTTCAACTTGACCACCATGGGTATGACCCGAAAGCATTAAAGGACGGCTGGGTAAAGCGGGTATCATATCGACCGTGTCTGGATTGTGCGATAAGATGACCCATGGTTTGTCCTGCGGTAAATGCGGCATAAAACGCATATCCGCCTTACCTGCCCACAAATCTCCGACTCCAATCAAACGAAACTCTTCAAATTCAACAATCTGACCTTCAATATCAATCACATTATTCACCTTCAAAGCATGTCTTAACAAATTTTGAATCGGCGGGCCTGGATATTGTTCATCATGATTGCCATTGACCGAATAGACTGGCGCATTAATTTCTTGCAATACTTCTAATTCTTCTGCCAGTGTATTTTCAGGTTCATATGTCCAATCCCCTGCAACCACCACCAAATCAGGTTTTTGTTCATTCAGTCGTTTGACGATTGTTTTCAGTTGTCGCTCATGCCCTGAAAATAGACCAATATGTAGATCGGCAATTAAGGCAATACGAACAGGTTTGAGTAATTTATAATCTTCTTGGATTTGATATTGAGTGGTTTTGACATGTACAAAATGCGGTTCGATGAAACGTGCATAACACAGCACACCACTAACCAAAAACACAAAAATAGCTTCATGCCATGAATAATAGCCCTGAAAGCCGGCATATAAGCTAAAGAAAAACAAAGGAATGAGTAAATAAGAGAGATAAAAAGCCAACAAATGCACAAAGGCTTTAAACGGATGAATAGTCTCCGTATTGGTTTGACTGATCCATGCCTGATACACCGCCCACCCCGCAAGCAAGGCCATCGCAATATAAAAATAGAACACGACGGAGTGTATATTCATCATAGACTTTTACTCACAAACTGTTCATCAAGAACACATAATCTTCTGTTTATCTTTTCACAGCTCAGAATTATACTCAAACCAAATTTATAGACCTTATGACGATGGAAAAACCTCACGGCTTAGCGAAACAAACTTTATTCCGCTCATCTTCGACTCAGCAAGGTGCCAAACTGTTGTTGCTGAGCTGTATGGTTTTGACTGTCCCAGCGTGTAACACCTTACCCAAACAAATCCCACAGACGCCCGTCTATGCCTTTGATTTGCCAACCGATCAAACCAGTTTAGGCAAAATCGTACTGCCTTTACGTGAACAAAATCCAGGCCTTACAGGTTTCCATATTCTCTATAATCCACTAGAAGCATTGGCCGCGCGTATCCATCTTATTGATAAGGCAGAAAAAACCTTAGATCTACAATACTATATTTGGGACAACGATCGTATTGGTTCTTTAGCGCTTTATTCTATTTTGAAAGCCGCTGATCGCGGGGTGAAGGTTCGATTACTAATCGATGATAACAATGCCAAGAAAATGGAAGGCATTTATTTGGCGCTCGATCAGCACGCCAATATTGACATCAAACTGTATAACCCCTACCGCTTCCGTCACTATCGTGCGATGGATATGGTCTTAAATCTAAAACGCATCAACCGCCGGATGCACAACAAAAGCTTCATTGCCGATAATCAAATTTCGTTGATTGGTGGGCGTAACATGAGCAATCAATATTATAACGTCAGCGACAGTTATCAGTTTTCAGATGTTGATGTGATGTTGGTCGGCTCTGCCTCAGATGAAATTGTGCATTCCTTCGATGAATACTGGAATGACGACTATGCCTTTCCAGTGCGTCAAATTGTCAACGCCAACCATTACAGCTTGCGTTATGAAGGTTTAAAAACCCAGTTAGAGCAGCACTATCAGGAAGTGACCGTACAAAATTATTTGGATCTGGCCAATCGTTCACAGGCCTTTGAACACTGGTTAAATGATAGTATCCAGTTCGATTGGGTCAAAGCCGAAGTGGTGAAAGACTCACCAAGCAAAACCAAGTCTCGTGCGAAAAAAGAAGAACATTTAAACTTCCAGTTGCAAACCCATTTAGAAAAGCCAATGGAAAGCATCGACATTATTTCGGCCTATTTTGTGCCTGAACGTAAAGGCAAAAAACATCTGGCAAACCTAGCTCAAAGTGACATTCAAGTTCGCGTACTGACCAACTCATTTAAAGCCAATGATGTGCCGTTGGTACATGCTTTCTATGGAAAATATCGTGAAGACTTGCTGGAAAGCGGTGTTCAACTCTATGAGTTTTTAGCCACACCTGCGGCCGAAGCCCTAAACGAAAACAATGAAGAAATTTCCAAAAAAGCCAAAGTCAGCATCAAAGGATTAAGCCGCTCGAGTCTGCATGCCAAACTCATGGCCATTGATGAGAAACAGGTTTTTATTGGTTCATTTAATTTTGATCCCCGCTCTGCCAACTTAAATACAGAAATTGGGGTTTTACTGAACAGTCCGCCGCTGGCCAAAGCGGTACACTACACCATGGACCAAAACCTCAGTAAATATGCCTATAAGCTGGTCCTAGATGCAAACAAAAACATTAACTGGCAAATCAAACAAGCTGATGGCTCTACCAAAACCTATACCACTGAACCAAAAATGAATTGGTTTAAACGCGCTGGTCTCAAAGTCGTTTCTTGGCTACCGATTGAAGGCTTTATGTAAGCCTTCAAGCTTGTTGCATGTTGGGTTGGGACTTCAAAACTTTGTGATGTAAATCAGCCAAACCTTGCACCATTTTTTGTTGGACCAGTGCCGTTAAACTCTCAACCGTATGTCCTGCGGTACAAATGGCTGGGAGCGCAACTAAATGTGCCGTGACTTGTGGCATTTCTAGTACTTTTTTAACATGCTCGGCAAAACTAATGTTACCGATAAACGGAGAGACTTGGTCAAGCCCACCCTGTTGATTCACATAGCAAATCAAACAAATTTGCACATCACGCTGGGCCTCAATTGCTGCGCCTAATATACGTCCATGCACCTTTTTCACTTTAGAACCATCGGTCGTGGTCGCTTCCGGGAAAAACAACACAGGAATATCTTGTTTTAAAAACGCTGTAATTTGCTCTCGAATTTTGATGGAATCGCCTGAACCACGTTGAATAAACAAAGTTCCACCACTTTTTGCCAGCTTGCCAAACACAGGCCATTTTTCAATTTCAGCCTTGGCCAAAAAGAAAACTCGTGCGCCTGAACCTAAAACCGCGACATCTAACCACGAAATATGATTGCTGACCCAAAGTGCAGGCTTACGTGGAATATCCCCGTGGACATGAACATCAATGTTAAAAACCTTGCACAGTCGACGACAGAAATACTGCACGTAACGGGTATTTTGTGGATTGTTAATGTCTTTATACAAGCCATGTCGATAGACCAAATAAAACCCTTCGGACACGGCGCCAAGCCCTGAAGCCAGCTTTTTACCATACAGAAAAAGCTTAGAGACACCTTTTATTGATGTTGTTTTTATTTCAGTATTCGATTGCATAGACGGTTCACTTGGCACAGCTTCATTCAACATTTAATCATTGATTTCGGCTCATTCTATACTGATCTTGAGCAACTTGCATTGATCATAAAAACCGAAGGCCCAGATGATTATTTTCAATTTTAATCGCTTAAACAAATTAATTAAAATAAATCAATCGAAATACTAAAACATGGTGTGTATATGAACGACCACGTAAATCCTCCAGCTCCGCCGTTAAATCCTGTTCAGGCACTGAAATTTATTATAGGGCTCAGTATTTTATACTTTGGCACCTTACTGCTTTTGGTTCACTTATTTCGCTCAATCTCAGCAAATTCATCTACACTAGAGTTTTCAATGTGAGATCGAATTTAGTGGAATATTTTGAGCAGAAGCAAGGTGGCGAAAAAACCATTTTAGTCAGTGTTGCCATCCATATTCTGGAAGACCTTGATGCAGAAGAATTTCGTTTGCTTGCTAAGTCGGCAGGTGCAGAAATTCTGGAGCATGTTCACGCTCAAAGATTCAAACCCGATGCTAAATATTTCATTGGTTCAGGCAAAGCAGAGGAAATTGCTGCTCGCGTTGAGGAGCTTGAAGCCACGCTGGTGATTATTGACCATGCCCTAACACCCAGTCAGGAACGTAACCTGAGTCGTATTATTAAGTGCCGCGTCATTGACCGTACACGCCTTATTTTGGATATCTTTGCACAACGTGCCCGTACCCATGAAGGTAAACTTCAAGTCGAATTGGCTCAATTGGATCACTTGTCTTCTCGACTGGTCGGTACAGGCATTAGCCTCGATAGCCAAAAAGGCGGGATTGGACTCCGTGGTCCAGGTGAAACGCAACTCGAAACTGACCGTCGTTTACTCCGTGTCCGTGTTGGACAACTTAAAGATAAATTAGAAAAAGTCCGTCAGACCCGTATCCAAGGCCGTGCTGCACGTCAAAAAGCCGCGATTCCAACCGTTTCTTTGGTTGGTTATACCAATGCGGGGAAATCGACCCTGTTTAACACCCTAGCCAAATCTGATGTTTATGCCGCAGATCAGTTATTTGCAACCTTAGATCCAACCTTAAGACGTTTGGAATGGGATGGTATTGGCCCACTGGTCCTAGCCGATACGGTTGGTTTTGTGCGGAATCTCGCGCATGCTTTAGTGGAATCGTTTAAAGCGACGCTAGAGGAAACATTAGAAGCCAGTTTGCTGTTGCATGTGATTGACTCGAGCAGTCCAGACCATATGGAACAAATTGAAGCCGTTGAAAAAGTGCTCAAAGAAATTGGCGCAGATATTCCAATCCTACGGGTGTATAACAAGATCGATCAAAGTGGCGAACAAGCCAAAATCATTTACGCTGAACCCAATGTACCTGAGCGTGTCTATGTCTCAGCACATACAGGCGAAGGATTTAATCTACTACGCCAAGCGGTCCAAGAGTGCTTGATGGGCCAAATTCAAAATTTTGACGTCCTACTCAAACCAGCCTATGGCAAATTGCGTAATCAACTGTACGCCCTAAATGTGATTCAATCTGAAAATTATGATGATGAGGGCAACCTACACCTACAAGTGTATATTGCGCCACATAAACTTGAACAATTGATCAAACAAGCACATTTACCGATTGATGAAATTTTAGGTTTGAAAGCAAAACAATTTCATCGTGAACTCGAAGAATTTGAAATCAAAAGCTAAATCGGTTAAAACGTGATAAGTAAAATGTTAATGACAGAACAAAATGGAATGGATAAAAACTGTTGATTGGAAAGCATGGATCGGCACGGTTGCACTGATCATCATCTTTCGTGAAGCGGCTGTGTGGATCACTGGACGTTTTGGACATCCTGAACTGGGCAATTTAATTGGACTGATTAGTTTATTAATCGTCCTTTTGGGTTGGAGAAAATTTCATAAAATTCCAGCACGTTTGGTCGATACCAACAATAAAATCATGAAAGAAAGTGCCTTTGCTTTTCTACCTATCAGTGCAGGCTCCCTGCTGATGATGACGCATTTAGGCAGTGAAATCCCAATGTTCTTGGTGGTGCTGTTTGTCAGCACACTAATTCCACTGTGGGTTTACGCAAAAATGTCTAAGAAATGGCTTTAGGAGTGTGCACATGATTCCCATTATTTTCGGTTTTTTCCTAACCCTCGTTGCCTACTTACTGGCAAAGCCACTCAACAAAAAACTGCCACAAATTCCCGTGATTGTTTTTGGCATGTGCTTTGTGATTGCCCTGCTGTTGTTGTTAAACATTCCGTATGAGCAATATATGGCACAGGTAAATCCAGTGTTTAACCATCTGCTCGGTTATGTGACGGTCGCATTAGCTATTCCATTGGCTGCTATGCGCTATGATGACCTCCCCCTCAAAGCAGTGGTGGGCATCTTAGTCTTTGCCAGTATCAGTGCGGTCGGACTGCCGATGGGACTGGCTTATCTATTACATTTGTCTGACCCTACCATTATGGCATTTGCCACGCGCGCAGTCACAACGCCAATTGCGATTAACATTGCAACACTGCTGCAAGCCCCTGTGAGTCTGGCAATTTTAATCGTTATTTTATCCGGTGTGATCGGTGCTGCATTTTCACCACTGATCCTCAAACACATTAATGATGAACGTGCATCGGGCTTAGCGCTAGGTCTTGCAGCTCATGCCATCGGTACAGCTCAAGCATGGCAACGGGGAAGTATTGCTGGACGTTACGCAGCCTTTGGAATGGCTGTCAATGCGGTATTTACAGCAATCTGGTTACCGTTGTTTATTCTATACTTGCAAAAAATGTGATATGTTCCTCACATAAACAATTGTATTGTTTAAAAAATCGACTTAAGATGAGTTTGTCGTTGATTAAATGATAAAAGGATTTTGTTCATGAGCAAATTGACACTTGCAATCGCATTCGCTACAACCGTTATAGGTAGTACAGCTTTCGCTGAAGATATTAGCGGCACTTGGAAAAATATTGATGACAAAACTGGGTCGTCAAAAGCCATCCTTGATATTCGCCAAGAATCAAATGGGACATATACCGCTAAGATCGTTAAAGTGACGCCTCGTCCGGGTTATACACCAAAAGAAACGTGTATTAATTGCCCTGCGCCGTATACCAATAAGCCTATTTTAGGCATGGATGTGATGAAAGGTTTGAAACACAGCGGTGATACCAATTACACGGGTGGAAAAATCATTGATCCACTGTCTGGTAATATTTATAGCTGTAAAGCAAAACTCAGTTCGAATGGCAAACGCTTAACCTTGCGAGGATACGTGGGCATATCTGCTCTAGGTCGTAGTCAAACGTGGATTCGAGAATAATCTAGGTTCTTATTACTGAACAGGATTGGTCTACGCAATCACTTGATCAATTCATTTTAGATTTTGTAGACCACCACTGAGTCACTCATACATTGCATCAAACTTAGTCTGATGGTTTCAAATTCAATGAATAAAAGAGTTTCAGCTAAGCATGTATGATTTTTCAATTTTTAAAGGCAACTGCCTAACTCATATCTAAACACAAAACAGTTTGCCTTGTGCAAACTGTTTATTTTTCTGTGTCTTGGATATCTTTTTGTGAAACTATAGAGAACCTTATATGAAAAGTAAGTTTTTTATCGCGGGATTAACATTGTCCATGCTTTGCGGGGGAGCATTTGCACAGGACTTAACAGGGACATGGCAACAAATTGATGATAAGTCTGGCTCACCAAAAGCCATTATCGAAATTCGTAAAGAATCGAATAATACTTACACTGGAAAAATTGTAAAAATTACACCACGCCCAGGTTATACGCCAAAAGAAACTTGTGTGAATTGCCCTACGCCATATACCAACAAACCAATTTTGGGTATGGACATTATTAAAGGCTTAAAGCATGTCGACGGCACCAATAACTATGAAAAAGGTCGTGTGATTGATCCTTTGTCTGGCAAACTTTATGATGCGAAAATGAAACTGAATGCCACAGGAAAGCGTCTTTCGCTACGTGCATACATCGGTGTTTCTGCTTTAGGTCGTAACCAAACCTGGTTAAGAATCGACTAAGAATAAAAAAGCCACGAACTTCGTGGCTTTTTAATGCATGTGCTATTGAACTGGATTATCAACGGCAAATAAAGTCTCATCTTCTAAACGGTAGGCCATTAATTGATGCCCCCAAACACAACCGCCATCTACATTTTGAATCGAGTCTGAAATGGTTTTACCTTGTAAAGCGGCCCAGTGACCAAACACAACTTTATGGGTTTGTGCCGCTTGTGAAGCGAATTCAAACCATGGTTTGAACCCTTCTGGCATTGGGTCACTGAGTGAGTCTTTAAAACTAAACTCCAAACGCCCAGCACTATCGGTTAAACGCATACGAGTCAAATAATTTACGATACAACGTAAACGCGCATGCCCCGTCAGTTCATCAGACCATAAGGTGGGCTCTTTGCCATACATTTCTTTTAAAAAGGCATCGACAACATCAAAATCATCCGCTGCAATGACCGCCTCAACTTCTGCGGCTAAAGCAGCAGTTTGTTCCGCTGTCCAATTGGTTGGAATGCCTGCATGCGTCAGAACCGTGGTTGCGTTTGGGAACACACACAAAGGTTGTTTACGTAGCCAATCAATCAAATCATCACTATCAATCGCATCAATCACATCACGAATGTTATCTTTGTCTTTAATTGCTTTAATGCCACGTGCAGCCGCCATCAAAGTTAAATCATGATTGCCTAAAACTGTTGCAGCCGCATTACGCTCTACTAATTTTTTAATAAAGCGTAAAGCACCCAATGAGTTTTCACCACGGGCAACCAAATCCCCAGCAAACCAAATAAAATCTTGGTCAGGATCAAACTGAATAGTCTTTAGCAAGGCTTTTAGTGCTTCAAAACAACCCTGCACATCACCAATGACATAATTGTATCGAATCTCTGCACCTGTCACCTTAAGCCACCATTTGATCTGCTAATGCCACAAATTGAGCCAGTGTTAAAGTCTCTGGACGTGCCATCGGATCAACACCCGCTTGTTCAAAACCATCTTCAGCCAACATGCCTTTTAAGCTATTACGCAAAGTTTTACGACGCTGAGTAAAGACGTGCGAGACCAAACGTGCTAAGGCTTTTTCATTTTTTGCCACAATCGGCTTAACCGCATACGGCTCTAGACGGAACACCGCAGAAGTCACTTTGGGTGGCGGGTTAAATGAACCCGGTGGTACTTCAAACAAGAACGTAGGTTTACAGAAATACTGAATCATCACCGACAAACGACCATACTCTTTGCTATTTGGAGAAGCCGTAATACGGTCAACCACTTCTTTTTGTAGCATAAAGTGCATGTCTTTAACTTTGTCACCAAACTCCAAGAGGTGAAACAAAAGTGGCGTCGAAATGTTATACGGCAAATTACCCACAACACGTAAAGGACGACCATCTTCAAATAAATTAGTGAAGTCGTATTTGAGTGCATCGGTTTCAATAATGGTTAAACGTTCAGGATGTGGCACACGCCCCGGCAAACCTGCCGCCAAATCACGGTCTAATTCGACAACCGTAAGTGCGTCACACTCACCAATCAACGGAGAGGTTAAGGCTGCCAAACCTGGGCCGATTTCCACAATGTTATCACCTGAACGTGGTGCAACTGAACGTACAATCTTGGCAATTACACGTTGGTCATGTAAGAAGTTTTGTCCAAAACGCTTACGCGTATGGTGCCCTTCATCTTTAGGGTTTAAGGCATTAATTTGATACATAAAATTTTCCAACGTGAGTTAGTCACTGAACATTAGTGACGAGCTAATTCTAACGCTAAATCAACAGCGACCTGTAAGCTTGAGCTTTTCGCAAGACCTGTGCCTGCGAGGGAGAGAGCTGTGCCATGATCGACTGAGGTACGAATAAACGGTAAGCCCAAAGTAATATTAATGGCTTCACCAAACCCTTGCGATTTTAACACAGGTAAGCCCTGATCGTGATACATCGCCAAAACAGCATCGGCATCTTTTAAGTTTTCTGGGGTGAATAAGGTATCGGCAGGTAGGCTCAGACTCATATTTATGCCTTGAGCACGGTAGCTTTCCAGCACAGGGTTAATCACCTCAATTTCTTCCATACCCAAATAACCATCCTCCCCTGCATGTGGGTTTAAGCCACACACTAAAATGTGGGGATGCTCTTTTTTAAATTTGCTTTTTAAGTCCTGAATTAAAATACCAATCACTTGATGCAGTCGTTCTTTGGTAATCGCATCGGGTACAGCTCTTAATGGCAAATGTGTAGTAGCCAGCGCGACACGCAAGGTCTTGGTTGCGAGCATCATCACCACACGTTCAACCCCAGCAAACTCTTGGTAGTATTCGGTATGTCCACTAAAGTGAATCCCAGCATCATTGATAACTGACTTTTGTACAGGTGCAGTTGCAACACCTACACTTTTACCGGACATAGCATAATCGGCCGAACGTCGTAGCTGCTCTAAGACATAAGGCGCATTTTCAGGATTGAGTTCACCCATTACAACAGCTTCGCTTAACGGTACATGCTCAACATAAAGTTGTCCCTGAGTTGATGATGCTTCTTGTCCTGAATATTCAATCAGTTCAATGTCCAACCCCAAACATGCTGCACTTGTACGTAGCAAGTTCATATCACCAAGGACCACGATCGGACGCTCATCTATACGAGCAGCAAGGCTTAAACAAATATCTGGACCAATCCCAGCAGGTTCACCACTGGTGACATATAAAGGCAGCATGATCAACTCAAGTAAAATGCGTTTGGACTATTATACAACGTCTCACCCAGTATCTCCGCATTCACCGTACTCAACTTGAACCTATTCTTTTATATTTAAATCCTCACTTATCCTGTTTTCACATTCCACCGACTTTCAAAGAAAAAATAAAGCCTCAAACATATAAAACATGACAAAGAAATTGCGAGTCGTAACTCCTGTATTATCCGTTATTTTAAAATGGTTGTATGGTGATGATCCCGCATTTCATTCAGTGAAGTCATAAAGTTCAATATCGCTGTTTCCTCATTTTTTTAAAGTTTGAACTCTTTTGTGGTTTTTAAAAAGAATAAACTTTGATCTCTTCCTTTATACTGGGAAATATCTTAAAATACGGCTCTTGAAATTTTATATTTTCATTTGTGATTCTGAGCAACTTCGTTTAGAATCGCGTCTCCTTTTGTTTGGACAGATTCCATAGTCCAAACCAACTATAATAGGTAGTGGTTTAATGAAAACTCTCAGCGCTAAGCCTGCTGAAGTTCAACACGACTGGTACGTTGTTGATGCTTCTGGCAAAACTTTAGGTCGCCTTGCGACTGAAATCGCTCGTCGTCTACGTGGTAAGCACAAGACTTCTTATACTCCTCACGTTGACACTGGCGATTATATCGTTGTAATCAATGCTGAAGAAATTCAAGTGACTGGTAAAAAAGCACTTGATAAAAAATACTATCGCCACACTGGCTTCCCTGGTGGTATCCGTGAGACTAACTTTGAAAAGTTAATCGCTCACAAACCTGAAGCAGTTTTAGAAAAAGCTGTTAAAGGTATGTTACCAAAAGGTCCTCTTGGTTATGCAATGATCAAGAAAATGAAAGTGTATGCAGGTACAGAGCATCCACACGCTGCTCAACAGCCACAAGTTTTGGACATCTAAGGGATACAGCACATGGCTACTAATTATGGTACAGGTCGCCGTAAGACCGCAACTGCACGTGTTTTCTTGTCAGCTGGTACAGGCAAGCTCGTAATTAACAACCGTACTCTTGAGCAATACTTCGGTCGTGAAACTGCTCGTATGGTTGTTCGTCAACCTTTAGAGCTTCTTGAAGTTACTGAAAAGTATGACCTTTACATCACTGTTGCTGGTGGTGGTATCGGTGGTCAAGCTGGCGCTATCCGTCACGGTATTACTCGTGCGTTGATCGCTTCTGACGAAACACTTAAACCTGCTCTTCGTCAAGCTGGTTTCGTTACTCGTGATGCTCGTGAAGTTGAACGTAAGAAACTTGGTTTACGTAAAGCTCGTAAACGTCCTCAATTCTCTAAACGTTAATTCGTTTACCGAATCGGACAAAAAAGCCTTGGTTTATCCAAGGCTTTTTTTATGCGTCATTTTCAAGTTTTAAGTCCATGCTTTCTGCTTTATTCGTACCACATGCCTCTAGTTACATATTCCTGCTTATTTTGAAAATTGATGATCTTTGGGAAGTGGTGCATTACACAGCTCGTCGGTTTTCTCATCGACCATTTTCACAGGCCCATCATTATAAACAGTGACCTTACAGCCTTTTACTGTATATTCTTGCTGAATGCCGCCATAAATCTCATCCTCAGATACAGAAGTAGCAACATCACAGGCTTCATCGGCAATACAAGCTGCATATTCAGCAGTCTGCTGCGCTACATCTACCTGTTCGGCTGCATCTTGATTTTGAGCATAACTACTTGAGATGGAAGTCATTAGTATAATAACTGCAATCGATTGGGTGATTCTGAGCCTAAGCTGCATGGTTCTATCCTTCTTTTTCATTTATTCCAAGTTGTTCGATTGTATAAGCATATTAAAGTTAAGATGATTTTATTGGCTATTTTTAGTATTCTAACCGATTCACTTCATCTAGTTTCTTGAAATATGTCTGTCGAAACTACTCCGCTTCAAGGAATTACGCTGTATAGCCATGCAGATGATTTTCGCTCCCATTGGATTCGTTATGTACTTGCAGAGAAGCAAATCAAATACCATTTGGTTTTAAGTGATGCAGATGATGAAGATCTCGCCAGCTTAAACCCTTATAACCAGCTACCGATGTTGATTGAAAATGATTTAAAACTATTTAATGCCAATATCATCTCTGAGTATTTAGACGATCGTTATCGTCAAAACAAGCTCTATGCCGACGCACCTATGCCTCGTGCAGAACAGCGGCAGTATATTTGGCGCTTTGAACAAGATTGGTTAAAGCTTGCCGATATGATGCTACGCCATCCAGATACACTCGATGAACAAGCAAAACTGAAAGCACAAAAAAAACTGAAAGACACACTCATTTCCTTAACACCATTGTTTCAGCATTTCCCCTATTTCATGTCGGAAAGCTTTAGCATTTTAGATTGCATGCTTGCGCCTATCTTTCTACGCTTAAACAGCATGGGCGTGCATTTACCGAAACAGCAATGCCGCCCAATCTATTTATATTGTCAACGTATTTTTAGTCGTCCTGCATTTTTAAAGTCTTTAACTTTGCAGGAGAAAAACCATTATCAATCTGAATTTAAACAGCCGTAGAGAACATTATGTCTGATCAAGAATTAAACCTTACGCCGACTCGTCCATATTTAGCTCGCGCCATTTATGAATGGATTTGTGATAACCAACTGACACCGCATTTATTGGTCGATGCAACCCAGCCCAATACTCTCGTTCCTGAACAGTTTATTCAAGATGGCCAAATTGTCTTAAACATCGTCCCTCATGCCGTACATGCGCTACATATGAGCAACGATGCGATTACCTTCTCTGCACGTTTTGGTGGCGTATCTCGTGATATTTATGTCCCATTTAATGCTGTGATAGGCATTTATGCCCGTGAAAATGGACAGGGCTTGTTCTTCGATCCAAGTGAGTATGACAATCATACCCAAAGTGAGCAAAATGCTTTAAAATCAGACAATGAAGAAAAAACTGAACCCGCTAAGAAAAAACCAAGTTTAAGGTTATTAGATTAATAAAATGGAGTAATTATATGGCTTTTGATTTAGTACAATATTTTGCAGAGCAGATTAAAATTCAAAAGCCTGAGCTTCTGAGTCAATATTCAGATGAGGAACGACTTCAATATCTTTCTGAGGCCAACACCCTCTCCCTTGGAAAACTCATCACTTTGATGCGTCAAGATGGCACCAAGCTCTATCATGAGATTCAAACCCAAGATCATCTCTATATTCAAGAACTTGCAAGGCATCTCACCACGTCTCCGCAAAATGAATCACAGTTAGCGAAGGCAGACTTAGAACATAGCTTGACTACAATGTTGGGGCTTCAGTTCGCTGAACTCAAACAACTTGATGTCACAGGGAACTTTGGTGAACATGGAATTCGTGAGCTGCTTGTCGGTCAAATTGAGCACCTCTCAGGTCTGGCTGATGACTGGGTTTGGACAACAAGTGAGCTAACAGAGCTGATTGGCTCTAAACCAAAGCCTAAAGAAGAGCTATCATTAGAAGAGACGATGAAGGAGTTTAATCAAATGGTAAATCAACACGCAACAGACCACTCAGATCATCTACACCCACAGGTAGTAGAGCAAAATCCAACACCAACATGGGCAAAACTGATTGAGCCTGCTGTGGCTATTGTTATTTTATGGGGACTTTATTGCGCAGCAAGTCAAATGTTTGTCTAATTCCCAAGGGATGCACTTATTTTGCGCATCCCTTTATTTTTTAATGAAAAATAATTATATATTTCATCGTTGTAAATCAAAAAAAATCGATTTATTTTTTGCTTTTATTTGTCCAAATGATAAAATTTACATTTTGTTGCAATAGTAAATAAATTAAACACTTTTTCAAATAACAATGAACTTTATCACACTCCTTTTAAAATACACAAAATTAATCACATAATCTGTAGCGAAAACTGACTAAAAGCCTCGGATTCAGTCGTACATTTATTCATCTTTTTTTGTTACATTTATTTATATTGATAATTTTTTGACGACGTCCATATAATTAAACCCACTTGTTAAACAACAAGTTATAGTCAAACTACTTTATTATTCATACAGGATTCGAAAAAAAATCGAAATAACTCATCGACTGAGTCGATTAACCATTCTTTACGCTTACGTTTAACCCATGCCCACCTTGCACGATATATCGCTCATCTATAGGATTTAAATCAGGGCTGTATGCAGGAAGCCAAAGAATTTTATGCCCTTGTTGTTCCAATAACTCCTGAATATCTGCTCTTTTATGAAATGCTGCATTATCCATAACCACTACACTATTTTCTGGTAATGCCGGTATGAGGAATTGCTCAATCCAAAAATGAAAAACATCTGAATTGATTTTGCAGTCAAATAAACCGACTGAAAATAACTTACCCTCATGGATTGCTCCAATGGCATTGGTCTGATTCTTTAATTGCCAATTATATTGCCATAAACAGGGTACTCCTTTTCGTGAGTAGCCATGAGGTCTATAATCATGTGACTTAAAACCACTTTCATCCAGATAAATAATCGGATGGTTTTTTTCTAATTCATTCACTTGCAGAATAAATTTATCCCTAAGCTTTGTATCTGCTTTAGGATGGCTTAACGTCTTTTTTTAACTGTAATATTTAAGCGCTTTAATGCAGCACCAATAGATGAAACACCACAATTAAAACGTGCAGCACGTTCATATTGATAAGCATCAGGATACTTTTCAACATCTTCACGTAAAGCATCATCGTTAATTTTAGAAGGTTTACGTACACGAGTTTTTTTAATCTCTATACGTTTCTTCCATTCAACAATGGTATTTTTATTAATTTCAAATTGTGCAGCTACCGCTCGAATAGAATAACCTTCCTCAAGCTTAGCTAAAATTTTACGTCTAAAATGTTCTGAATAACTCATTGCACCATTGTATTGGTTTTATAATGATTTGACTATATATCTCAATTAGACGATTGATTCGTTTATTTGTAAGCGTCCGCTGAACCCCATGTCTATTTTTTAATTTGAGTTGGATTTCCAGCGGTGTGGTAGCAATTCTTCTATTTGGGTCACTTTATGGGTCGGCAATCTTTTCAGCACATCACTTAAATAGGCATACGGATCCAGCCCATTCAGCTTTGCTGACTGGATTAAAGTCATGATGTTTGCCGCTCGCTGACCACTACGCAGCGAACCTGCAAATAACCAGTTCTTACGTCCCAACGCCCAAGGCCGCACCTGGTTGTCGGGTAGTCAGACGCAGTTACCTACGTCCAACCCCCTAAGAACCGTGCATGCGAGTTTCCCAGCACACGGCTCAAGCCTCTGCTAAGGCGCCATTCGGCACCCGGTTATACATCGTTGACATTGGCAAACTGAACACTCCTCGGACAATACAGATGGTAAATCTCAAGATTAGCAACTGCATCCGTTCCACCATGACTTAGCTTCACAATATGACGGCTGTGCCATGGTGTATCTTTGGTGACTGGTTTAAGACAGGCGCAGCAGCGACCACCTTGTTTTAGCCACACCCGATACAGCTTGGCTCGCCCCTTTGCGGAGACCAGCATTCTTTTACCCCATCGGGATTCGAAGTACTCATCCCATGCGGGGTCATGAGGGTTAGCAGCAGCCTTGATCTTGATATGTCGCACAATTGGCGTGTCCGAGGCAGACACTAATGTGTATTGTCGCTTCCGACCATCGGCGGACTGTTCATCACATGAGAACACCCATCGACGCGCTCCTTGTACTTTGAAATACCGATCTTTGACCCATCGGAGTGTCTTGCGAGGGTGGCGACGTACAGCCCATCGCCAGAGCATTTCCCACACTGCGTTGTCTACCTGGTTGAAAACCTTCTTGGCAACGACATGACTATGATAGTTGGCCCAACCCCTTAGAATCGGGTTGAGCAAACCGATCAAAGTGGCCTGTCGTGTCGCTTTGTTTGCATTGATTAATGCTCGCAGCTTGTCAAGATGAGCGCTGATGTTTGCCTTTGACGGCTTGATCAGTAGCTTGCCGTTGTACTTACGTACGTTCCAGCCAAGAAAATCGAACCCGTTCCCTATGTGCGTGATTTTGGTCTTTTCCTGAGAGAGCACGAGACCGCGCTGCGCCAGAAATTCAACCACGGCAGGACGAACTTCATTTTCGAGCCACTCTTTAGAATACCCCGTGATGATGAAATCATCCGCATACCGTACCAGTTGCAGCTTTTTGCCTGTCCATTTGGCGTTAGAGAACCTCTTCGCCAGCATCGTTTCCAGTCCGTCCAAGGTCATGTTGGCCAGCACCGGGGAGATAATACCTCCTTGCGGTGTTCCGGAAAGACTGGGAAACAGCTTGCTTTGGTAGACGTAACCGGCTTTGAGCCATTTCCGTAGAATCACCTTGTCCATTGGGAGGTTGGCGATCATCCAGTCATGGCTGATATTGTCGAAACAGCCTTGAATGTCACCCTCTAGCACCCACTCCGCACTTACTTTTCTTGACAGCACACCAAAGCACTGTGCTGCAGCATCCGCGGTTGAGCGTTGCGGTCTGAACCCATAAGAGTTCCGATCAGCGATGGTCTCCGCGATGGGTTCCAAAGCCAGCAGATGGAGCGCCTGCATGGCCCGGCATTTCATCGTGGGTATCCCGAGAGGTCTCATCTTGCCATTTTTCTTCGGAATAAGGACTCTCCGAAGCGGAAGGGGCGTGTAACCTCGCCTCTTCAACGACATCATCGCACCGGTCTTGGCCTTGGGTGTATTCCAAGTCACCTTGTCGACCCCAGCCGTGTTTTTGCCTTTGTTTTCAGACACTCGTTTGACGGCCAATGCTTTGCCACTAAACGAGTGAGTCAGCAGCCATTGCAAAGCTTTCGCCTTGTTATGCCTGCCGTCTTGTACCGCCTTCACAATACGCGCTTGCAGCCCTCTGACATGACGCTGTACAGCAATCCAATCGATGCTGTCCCACGATGTGCTGGAAGGTGCACACGCTGATACTGCTGCATTCATTTGCTCTCCCTCCATTAAAAGGGTTCTACACACTCTCTTGTGATGAGAGACCATAAGGACGTCAGCCCGCTTTCGCGTGGGGTAATGTTTCAACCTCTATCCAACCCATTACAGACTGGCATTCGCTTTTTCCTCGTTCCTTCGCCCGCATCACCATGGGCAGTTTTTGCAAACTGCTTTCCCAATGGGAGTAATACGGGATTTCCACGTTCCGCTTACTGAAGTACATCGGCTTAGGTGCCTGCTATCGACCGGGAGGCGTATGGGTCACGAATGCGTAGTCGAAAGACGCAATTCCCACCTCCATTACCGTTTTGGTTCGAGCGTATCAGCCATTTCCGCTCGTTCAACTTAACGATCGTTACGCAGATTCACATGTGTTCACCATACCGATTATCTAGCCCTTGTCCGGCTATGGCTGCCAGAAGGGTACGCCTCTCACGATTGATACCCCGCACCTTGCGGTGCCTCGTTACATTGTCGAAGGCGCTCTTTATTCAGCCTTCTAGATTCACCCGGTGACACGGGTGGTTCCCGCAGGGGGGAACAACTTCATTAAGCGACTTCGTGTCGCACTTCCACCCAATTATTGCAAATCGGTAGATTGCCATCATCCAGATAGCGGCTTAAAGCTGGCCAACGCTTCAGAGTGTAATTGATGGCCTTGGCGGTTGGAGAACTCGATGGCACCGTCAGTTGATGCTGGTTGAGCCATTCATACAGTTGTTGCATCACCGGTTGACTATGCTGTTGTCGGTATTCGCGGCGCTGTTCTGCTGTACCATCGGTCTTTCTCCTGAGTTCTGCTTCTATGGCATACAGTTTCTGAATCAGCACTAAGGCCTGTTCAGCGACCTGACTTTTCTTGGTCACATGCAGTTCATGGAATTTACGACGAGCATGCGCCATGCAGCCCACCTCAATGACTTGGCCTGATTTAAAGCGTGCTTTATAACCACTGTAATCATCACAGACCAGATGGCCCTGCCAGTCTTTCAGGAACGCTTCAGCATGCTGGCCTGCACGACTATCCTGAAAGTCATAGATCACCGCTTGAACTGGATTGTACTGTGTAGTGGCATAGGCCCAGACATAACCTTTCTTCGGTTTTTTCTCATCATCACTCATCCGCATGATGGTGACCGGCGTTTCATCGGCATGGATCACCCGCTGTTGCAGCACCACCTGTTTTAAAGCATTGGCCAGAGGTTCCAGTTCCACACCGCAGCGACCTATCCAGTCAGATAACGTTGATCTAGAAAGCTCGATTCCCGCCCGCTGATAGATCAGACGTTGACGGTACAGCGGTAAATGATCGGCATACTTCGATACCAGCACATGGCTGAGCAGTTCAGGTGAAGCAATGCCTTTATCAATCACATAGGCGGGCATCGCTTGCTGAGTCAGGGTGTCACACTGATCACAGACCCATTTGCCACGCACATGCTGTTCCTTATAGAACTGTGCCGGTCTGAAATGTAGTTTTTCACTGATATCTTCGCCGATACGACGCAAGGTGCAGCCACAAGCACATTGGGTTGATGTTGGTTCATGCTCGATACGGATGGTGTGTAGATGATCGGGCAGCAGTCGACGTTTAGGTTTGTTGACTGTGGCTTTGTGTGTCGCTGCATCAGTTTTATCTGCATTCAGCCGTTCCAGTTCCAGATCAACAGCGGCAATATCTTCTTCGACCGCTTCATCCCACAGATGGATTTGTTTTGCGGTGAGATGTTCGTTTTTACTGCCAAATTTGTGCTGTTTAAATAGTGCGAGCTCATGCTCGTATTTTTGCGTGAGAATGGAAAGATGTTGAACTTTGGCATCCAATTGCTGGTTTGATTTTTCTAATTCTTGATTTGATTGTGCCAAAGACTGATGCTGCATTGCCAACTGCCGGGTAAATTCCAGCAGTTGTTCATGGGTCAGTTGGCTTAAATCAGGCAGTGTATTCATGACCGCAGTATGCCTGAGGTCATGAGAAGAATGAAATAGAACGTTTGGAGAATAGCAGAATGGACCAAGCTAGTTTAGAGCATTGTGACCACTTGCTGTCGTCCAATGCGCTGCCAAGGCAAACCCTGGATCAGTGCCTGTAACTGTTCTGGACTGAGTGCAAGGGTTTCACCCTGATGAACTTTAGCCCAGTGAAATTTGCCCTGTTCCAACCGCCGAGCACACAGCCAGATCCCCAGTCCATCATGTACCAGCACTTTCATGCGATGGCCACGTTTATTACAGAACAGGTAAGCACAATGCGGTTTAATGTAGCCAAAGGCTCTCACCACCTGAGCCATGGCCGTATCCATACCTGCACGCATGTCCATGGGCTGGGTAGACAACCAGATTTCATCGATACGGATCATGTTGTAAGTGCCTTGAGTAATTCTGCTAAAGCAGATATTTCTGATACTTGCCATTTCAAGCCAATTTCTGCTTTTGAGTGGGGTAAAGTAATTTGAACCGTTAACATGCCAGTAGGGATAGGATCTAATGGTGCGGAGCAAGATAAGGTAATAAATGCAGGTTTATTCGGTAGTAGTGAGCGATCATTCCCTGGCTTAGCATCAATTAAGCGAATCCATTTGGATACAAGATTTGTATTCAATCCATGTTGCAAAGCGACCGAAGCAATTGAAACCTCCGATGCTTTACACGCCTGAACGATCTGCTGTTTAAATTCAGCACTATATGTTCTTCGTATTATCGTAAGAGATGCGATGGATGTCTGATTATTTGTAGTCATAAATTTAAGTTCCCACTTGTTTTTAAGTGAGGACTAAATTAAGGCTTATAGGACGAATTCATAAGGTGTGTTTAGCGGACGCTTACTTATTTTTCCCTATTTTCAACCTTCCTTGCATAAAAAAATCCCCCTATCTCATTTGAGTTAGGGGGATTTGAATTAATGAGCTGGCGATGACTTACTCTCACATGGATAACTCCACACTACCATCAGCGCTAAGAGGTTTCACTTCTGAGTTCGGGAAGGGATCAGGTGGTTCACTCTTGCTATTGTCGCCAGCACAACTGTTTATGACTATTCGTTGGGTCTTATTCACACATTGTGTATGCCTAACTTTCATCAAATGAGTTATTAACAGGTATATTTGAGTTGGATATTTTATCTAGCTTTATAACTAAATCAAGTTGTTTGCAGTGATTTGAACCACAACACCAACTGTTTGGGTGTTGTATAGTCAAGCCTCACGAGCAATTAGTATTGGTCAGCTTCACATATCACTATGCTTCCACATCCAACCTATCAACGTCGTAGTCTTCAACGGCTCTTTAGAGGACATAAAGTCCTAGGGAAATCTTATCTTGAGGTAGGCTTCCCGCTTAGATGCTTTCAGCGGTTATCCCTTCCGAACATAGCTACCCGGCGATGCGACTGGCGTCACAACCGGTACACCAGAGGTTCGTCCACTCTGGTCCTCTCGTACTAGGAGCAGATCCTCTCAAATTTCCAACGCCCACGGTAGATAGGGACCGAACTGTCTCACGACGTTCTAAACCCAGCTCGCGTACCTCTTTAAATGGCGAACAGCCATACCCTTGGGACCTGCTTCAGCCCCAGGATGAGATGAGCCGACATCGAGGTGCCAAACACCGCCGTCGATATGAACTCTTGGGCGGTATCAGCCTGTTATCCCCAGAGTACCTTTTATCCGTTGAGCGATGGCCCTTCCATACAGAACCACCGGATCACTAAGACCTACTTTCGTACCTGCTCGACTTGTGGGTCTCGCAGTTAAGCGCGCTTTTGCCTTTATACTCTACGCGTGATTTCCGACCACGCTGAGCGCACCTTCGTACTCCTCCGTTACTCTTTAGGAGGAGACCGCCCCAGTCAAACTACCCACCAGACATGGTCCTCGTCCCGGATAACGGGACAGAGTTAGAACCTCAATATTACCAGGGTGGTATTTCAAGATTGGCTCCACCGAAACTAGCGTCTCGGTTTCAAAGCCTCCCACCTATCCTACACAAGTAAGATCAAAGTTCAATGTCAAGCTGCAGTAAAGGTTCACGGGGTCTTTCCGTCTAGCCGCGGGTACACCGCATCTTCACGGCGAATTCGATTTCACTGAGTCTCTGCTGGAGACAGCGCCCCCATCATTATGCCATTCGTGCAGGTCGGAACTTACCCGACAAGGAATTTCGCTACCTTAGGACCGTTATAGTTACGGCCGCCGTTTACTGGGGCTTCGATCAAGAGCTTCGCTTACGCTAACCCCATCAATTAACCTTCCAGCACCGGGCAGGCATCACACCCTATACGTCCACTTTCGTGTTTGCAGAGTGCTATGTTTTTAATAAACAGTTGCAGGGGCCTGGTTTCTGTGGCTGCCAATAGCTCAAGGAGTAAATCCTATCACCGTCGGCAGCGTACCTTCTCCCGAAGTTACGGTACCATTTTGCCTAGTTCCTTCAGCAGAGTTCTCTCAAGCGCTTTGGTCTACTCGACCTGACCACCTGTGTCGGTTTCGGGTACGATTCCTATGTAACTGAAGCTTAGAGACTTTTCCTGGAAGCATGGTATCAGCCACTTCACTGTACAAGTACAGCTTGCTATCAGTTCTCAGCATAGAGTACCCCGGATTTGCCTAAGATACATGCCTACAACCTTCCACCTGGACAACCAACGCCAGGCTGACTTAACCTTCTCCGTCCTCTCATCGCATTACATAGAAGTATTGGAATATTAACCAATTTCCCATCGACTACGCCTCTCGGCCTCGCCTTAGGGGTCGACTCACCCAGCCCCGATTAACGTTGGACTGGAACCCTTGGTCTTTCAGCGTGCGAGTTTTTCACTCGCATTGTCGTTACTCACGTCAGCATTCGCACTTCTGATACCTCCAGCATACTTCTCAATACACCTTCATCGGCTTACAGAACGCTCCCCTACCACTTGCAATAAATTGCAAATCCGCAGCTTCGGCATATAGTTTTAGCCCCGTTACATCTTCCGCGCAGGCCGACTCGACTAGTGAGCTATTACGCTTTCTTTAAAGGGTGGCTGCTTCTAAGCCAACCTCCTAGCTGTCTATGCCTTCCCACATCGTTTCCCACTTAACTATAATTTTGGGGCCTTAGCTGGCGGTCTGGATTGTTTTCCTCTTGACTACGGACGTTAGCACCCGCAGTCTGTCTCCCGGATAGTACTCATTGGTATTCGGAGTTTGCATCGGTTTGGTAAGTCGGGATGACCCCCTAGCCGAAACAGTGCTCTACCCCCAATGGTATTCGTCCGAGGCGCTACCTAAATAGCTTTCGGGGAGAACCAGCTATCACCGAGTTTGATTAGCCTTTCACCCCTATCCACAAGTCATCCCCTGGCTTTTCAACGACAGTGGGTTCGGTCCTCCAGTTAGTGTTACCCAACCTTCAACCTGCTCATGGATAGATCACCCGGTTTCGGGTCTACACCCAGCAACTAAACGCCCTATTAAGACTCGATTTCTCTACGGCTCCCCTATGCGGTTAACCTTGCTACTGAATGTAAGTCGCTGACCCATTATACAAAAGGTACGCAGTCACCGAACAAGTCGGCTCCCACTGCTTGTATGCATGCGGTTTCAGGATCTATTTCACTCCCCTCACAGGGGTTCTTTTCGCCTTTCCCTCACGGTACTGGTTCACTATCGGTCAGTCAGGAGTATTTAGCCTTGGAGGATGGTCCCCCCATATTCAGACAAGGTTTCACGTGCCCCGCCCTACTCGACATCATCATATCAGCCCTTTCGTGTACAGGACTATCACCCACTATGGTTGCACTTCCCAGAGCATTCCACTAAAACTGATATGACTTAATGGGCTTTTCCCCGTTCGCTCGCCGCTACTGAGGGAATCTCAATTGATTTCTTTTCCTAAGGGTACTGAGATGTTTCACTTCCCCTCGTTCGCCTCGTATGACTATGTATTCATCATACGATACCTGCCTTATGACAGGTGGGTTTCCCCATTCAGAAATCTCCGGATCACAGGATATTTGCCGCCTCCCCGGAGCTTATCGCAGGCTATTACGTCTTTCATCGCCTCTGACTGCCAAGGCATCCACCACATGCACTTAATTACTTGACTATACAACCCCAAACAGTCGTTAATCCCTACAAGTAGGATTAAGACAGTCTATGATGATTTCTCATCACTTCCTTACAGTTTGTTGTTCTGTGTACTTAAACACTGTACAGCTTCAATTCAATTCACATACCAAAACGCTTGATTCAGTTAATTTCGCTAGTAACTCATTTCTTCAATCTTCATCAATCAGTAATAAATCACTGTTAATGTCGATCTTAAAAACGAGTATGAACAAATTATTTCAACTCAAATATATTCTGTTAATGATTTTTCCAGCCTTCGTCAGGTCAGGAAACTGTGATAAATCACAGAAGTTAATAAGCTTCAACTTACTAAATTCTATAATCCAACCTATCTGCGCGAAGCATAGCTTCTTGCTTAAATTTCAAGGAAAAGCCTTAAAGCAGTGCTTTAAGTTTTCTTGTCTTGAAATTTGGTGGAGACTAGGAGAGTCGAACTCCTGACCTCCTGCGTGCAAAGCAGGCGCTCTACCAACTAAGCTAAGTCCCCAGCTTATCAATAAGTCAATGTTTCTGTTTTTCTGTATTCAGCATTTAATAATGCTTGTTAGTCAGATTTGGTGGGTCTGACAAGACTTGAACTTGTGACCCCACGCTTATCAAGCGTGTGCTCTAACCAACTGAGCTACAGACCCTCAGATACATCGTCATGAAGAACAACTTGTTGTGGATTCTTACCAATCGTCAATCTTTCGTTAAGGAGGTGATCCAGCCGCAGGTTCCCCTACGGCTACCTTGTTACGACTTCACCCCAGTCATCGGCCACACCGTGGTAAGCGTCCTCCTTGCGGTTAGACTACCTACTTCTGGTGCAACAAATTCCCATGGTGTGACGGGCGGTGTGTACAAGGCCCGGGAACGTATTCACCGCGGCATTCTGATCCGCGATTACTAGCGATTCCGACTTCATGGAGTCGAGTTGCAGACTCCAATCCGGACTACGATCGGCTTTTTGAGATTAGCATCCTATCGCTAGGTAGCAACCCTTTGTACCGACCATTGTAGCACGTGTGTAGCCCTGGTCGTAAGGGCCATGATGACTTGACGTCGTCCCCGCCTTCCTCCAGTTTGTCACTGGCAGTATCCTTAAAGTTCCCGGCTTAACCCGCTGGCAAATAAGGAAAAGGGTTGCGCTCGTTGCGGGACTTAACCCAACATCTCACGACACGAGCTGACGACAGCCATGCAGCACCTGTATGTAAGTTCCCGAAGGCACCAATCCATCTCTGGAAAGTTCTTACTATGTCAAGACCAGGTAAGGTTCTTCGCGTTGCATCGAATTAAACCACATGCTCCACCGCTTGTGCGGGCCCCCGTCAATTCATTTGAGTTTTAGTCTTGCGACCGTACTCCCCAGGCGGTCTACTTATCGCGTTAGCTGCGCCACTAAAGCCTCAAAGGCCCCAACGGCTAGTAGACATCGTTTACGGCATGGACTACCAGGGTATCTAATCCTGTTTGCTCCCCATGCTTTCGTACCTCAGCGTCAGTATTAGGCCAGATGGCTGCCTTCGCCATCGGTATTCCTCCAGATCTCTACGCATTTCACCGCTACACCTGGAATTCTACCATCCTCTCCCATACTCTAGCTTCCCAGTATCGAATGCAATTCCTAAGTTAAGCTCAGGGATTTCACATCCGACTTAAGAAGCCGCCTACGCACGCTTTACGCCCAGTAAATCCGATTAACGCTCGCACCCTCTGTATTACCGCGGCTGCTGGCACAGAGTTAGCCGGTGCTTATTCTGCGAGTAACGTCCACTATCCTAGAGTATTAATCTAAGTAGCCTCCTCCTCGCTTAAAGTGCTTTACAACCAAAAGGCCTTCTTCACACACGCGGCATGGCTGGATCAGGCTTTCGCCCATTGTCCAATATTCCCCACTGCTGCCTCCCGTAGGAGTCTGGGCCGTGTCTCAGTCCCAGTGTGGCGGATCATCCTCTCAGACCCGCTACAGATCGTCGCCTTGGTAGGCCTTTACCCCACCAACTAGCTAATCTGACTTAGGCTCATCTATTAGCGCAAGGTCCGAAGATCCCCTGCTTTCCCCCGTAGGGCGTATGCGGTATTAGCATTCCTTTCGGAATGTTGTCCCCCACTAATAGGCAGATTCCTAAGCATTACTCACCCGTCCGCCGCTAGGAAATGTAGCAAGCTACATCTCCCCGCTCGACTTGCATGTGTTAAGCCTGCCGCCAGCGTTCAATCTGAGCCATGATCAAACTCTTCAGTTAAAAATCATTAGTAGCTTATGGCTACAAATCTTGGCTCATCAATTTTCTGACAAATATTTCTCAAATAAACTTCGAGTAATTTTTACCATTCAATCAATGAAATATTTTCGATCGATCAATCAGTAAAAATCCACACAAGTTGTTCTTCATAATCTCTTAATGATCTTCTTACTGATTCGTCATCAGCAAGCTAGGTCGGCTATACTACTCTCTTTCAAGAAGAAGTCAACTGGTTTTGTTAATTATTTTCAAACTTATTCAAGACTTTCAGATTCTACCGCTTGGGCTAAATCCTTGTTTCTCAACAAGTTTTAATCAACATCACCACCGATGGATGTGCATTCTACAGCATTTCTAATCCCTTGCAACAACTTTTTCTATTATTTTATTTCAAGCGCATATTTTTTGGTCAAAAATGTGATTTTTGTCGATTATTAAAGCAATTTTAACCATCACTGTTTATTTTTCGTTAAAATAAGCTCACTTTCGCTGCCAAGCAAAATGAATAATGACAGCTTTTAAATACAAAATTTATTTAACCGTTATTTAAAACCTACTTAAACCTACTTACGTGGGTTTAATGTTTAATTCCTACTTCATCATCAAGAACCAATTGCTATTGCGCTTGGGATTACCTCAATTCCATAGGCTGTCACGGTGTAACTCACCGCCATTGGTGGCTTATGTAGCCACCAATTCTTTATCTGCATGTTTTAGAATATTGATGGCAGCATTAATATCCCTGTGATGCAGGGTGTTACATGAACATCGCCACTCACGCATTGCAAGTGTCAGGTTTTGGTTTAATTCACCACAATTCGAACACATCTTGCTGCTTGGAAAGAATCGTCCAACAGAAAGTATTGATTTGCCATGCTGTTTAGCCTTGTAAATCAACTGTCGCTTGAACTCATAAAAGCCCATATCCGATATGGCTCTTGAGAGCTTACGGTTTTGTACCATACCTTTCACATTTAAATCCTCAATCGCAATCAGATCGAATCGCTTAACTAAATCAGATGTGACTTGATGAAGATTGTTTTTTCTCAAGCATGATATTTTGTAGTGCAAACGAGAGAGCTTGGTTTTCGCTTTTTCTCTGTTTTGACTACCTTTCTTTTTACGGCTAAAAGACTTAGCAAGTCGTCTTAACTTGGCAAGCTGTTTCTTTAGTGGCGCACTTGATGGAACAACCTCGCCATTAGATAAAGTGGCAAGACTGGAAACACCTAAATCAATACCAACAGATAAACCTGTTTTGGGGTGAAGTTTCTCAGGCTGATTTAATTCAACAGCAATCGAAGCAAACCACTTACCACCCTGTTTAAATATTTTCGCTGATAATATTTTTCCTTGATAACGCAAATCCTCAGTCATTTTTACCCAACCCAAGTTTGGGATACTAATTTTTCTATCTTTAATGCTGAATTGGTCATTTGATAATGAGAAGCGATCATCTACGCCTTTTTTTCTAGGCTTTGGATATTTGGATTGACCATTAAAAAAACGATCAAATGAACTACCCAATTGCTTAATCGCAAGTTGTGGCGCACATTTGGTCACTTTAAGCATGAAAGGGTATTTCTCACGCTTGAACGAGTTTAAGTGCTTTCTTATTTTAGCTTCGGATGGTTTATTTAGAAGTTTTTTATCCACCTGAACGCCATAATAGTCACACTGATCTCTATATTCCTTATCTGCTTTATATTGACGTTGCCATTCTTTTAAAGCCCAATTATACGACAAACGAGCAACACCACTCGCTTGAGCGAAATGACTTGCTTGCTTATTATTTGGCAGTAATTGGATTACATGCCCTCGTATGAATCGGCTCATAGTGCGTCTTTGACTGCCTGTATTAACTTTTGGTTTTTCTTACTACGACTACCATATAATCTTGCCGAAAACACTGTAATGATTTCCAAAACATCTTGAGCAAGTTCTTCCTCAAAAGACAAATTTTCACCCTTATTAAGAATGACGATCTCCACGCTTTTAGCTTCACATAAGGCAAAAACCAACTCAGCACCAAACCGCAATAAGCGATCTTTATGCGTTAAAACCAAACGTCCGATTTCATCATTCATGATTGCTTCTAGCAGCTTATTTAAGCCTTTTTTTCTATAGTTCATACCCGAACCAAGATCGGAGATTAATTCAAACGTCCAACCTTGATTTGCACAGTACATTTCAAGAACTTGTTGCTGTCGAATTAAATCTTCTTTTTGGTCATGACTCGATACCCTTGCGTATGCAATGGTTTTCCTTTGAAGTTGACTATCGGGCTTGTGTATTTGCTCAGGCGTGATCTTACTCAGATCATATCGTCTATGATTTTTAGGGGTTCGATCTGCAACCAAAGTGCCTTCTTCATCCCAACGCCTTAATGTTTGAATGGAAACACCTAATGTTTTAGCTGCAACGCTAATGCTTACATATTTACTCATGTTGTATATAATAGTATAGAAATAAGTAGATTTCAATTAGCAGTTACAAACCCTGTGACACGCACCATTAAACATCAAAACAACCAGTACGGGACATTGATCATTTACGGAAGTGCTACCCAACTCATGAGCTTTTTCTTTCAGCTTTTGATTTGTCTCTCCGTTGGAATTTTTGTCATCCTGTTGATTATGTTGTGGTTGGTACATTCAACCTATCAAAAACTGATGCACTCGATTCAACCCATGGTCAATACCGTTGAAAGCCTTAATCTTGATACTCAATATCAAGCACGTCTTCCATCATCTCCCATTTATGAATTTCGCGTCATCAGTGGTGCATTTAATAATTTATAGGACTTACGCATTGACGGATTCAAAAAAGTATTAAAATACTTTATAAAGTATCTGTGATCAGACGAATTAAACATGCTTCTACAGCAACTTGTACATTACCCATTTATATGGGCTTTCTCATGACAGAACCGAACTCTATTAGCTGCACACAACTTGCCGAGACTTATAACATCTCGCATGATAGTGTAAATCGCTTTCTAGAACGTGAAGACTACACACCTCACGACCTATATCAAGAAGCAATTCAACATATTGATAATAATAAACTTATAGTCAGTATTGATGATACTGTTTTAGATAAACCCTATAGTCAACATATGGACTTGGTTAGCTATTTTTGGTCAGGCAAACACCACCGATCCGTCAAGGGTATTAATCTCATTACCTTGTATGCGACAGATCAGAATGGTCAAAATATTCCAATTAATTTCCGAATTTATGACAAATCTGAAAGTAAAACCAAGAATGATTACTTTATGGATATGTTAAGTGAAGTACTCAGTTGGGGTGCAAAGATTCAATTTATTACAGGTGATAGTTGGTATTCATCGACTGGAAATCTAAAAACCATAAGAAAATATGGTATTCGATTTATGTTTGGTATCGACTGTAACCGTAAGGTTTCCCCAGAAAAAGGACAATGGTTTCAACTGCGTTTATTGCCGAATTTCCATCAGGGTCAAGTGGTCTGGCTCAAAGATTTTGGCTTTGTACAATTATTTAAGACTCAGTTAAAAGAACAGCAGAGGTTTTATATTGTGCATCAAGATGAAGATGATTTATTGTCCTTTGAGGGTTTTCATGAATTACATTCAAGTCATTGGAAAATAGAACAATATCACCGAGTGATTAAACAGGTTTGTCATATTGAAAAGTTTCAAGTAAGACGATCTAAACTGATTTCGAATCATATTTTTTCAGCCTTGATGGCCTACGTTGAGATACAAAAGAACCAGTTTGAGCGGATCTTTGAAAATGTATATCGTTGGCAGAAGAAATTATTTAGACCAGTTATCAAAAACTTCATTGATGACTTTATTCTCGATAAAAATCATCTGCTACCACAGAGAATCTATAAATAATAGTGCGTAAGTCCTAATTTATTAGATAAAGTGCAGCGTACCAATGAAAAACTACAAAGCGAAAACTCTCAGTTATCACATCAAGCGTTGCATGATCAGTTAACTAAACTCCCGAATCGTCATTATTTTTACAATATTTTGTTCAATCAATTTGAGCACCCCGAGAAAAACCAGACAGCTCTCTTTTTTATCGACAACAATAACTTTAAAAACATTAATGATGTTTATGGGCACTTAGCAGGTGATGCCGTGCTCAAAGAAATGGCTCAACGCTTAAAAAAGAATGTCAGAAGCCACGATGTGATAGCACGATTAGGTGGTGATGAGTTTGCAATTCTGCTTCGTAATATCAAACACTATGATCATTTAGAACTAATTTGCAAGCATTTAATCGAATGCAGTAAAGCCCCGTTGTCTTTTGATCAACAACAGATTCATTTTAGTTTCAGTATTGGCGTTGCTTTCTCAAAATGTGCAACAACGCCTGAAGATTTGATTGCTGAAGCAGACAATGCCATGTATAAAGCCAAAAACTTAGCTCAAGGGTGGTATATCACACCTTGCATAAATCCTGATCAGGAACCCTCATGTTAAAACATGTTTGCAAATTTATGCTTATCACTGCTTTATCTGACTGCCTGAGTTTAGGGTACCTCAACTATAAGCAAACACGCATGCTGAAGAAACAAGGCTTTACCCTGAACGAAGAAGGCTGGACGCTGAGACTGCCTGAAAATTATTGTTTGGATTTGAGCAATCCGATATAGTCCGCACGCCAAAAAACCAATACAATACTGATATGAGTTATCCAATACATTTTAGAAAGAAAATATTAGCCAAGCTTGAAGAAGGTCAATCTATCCGAGCGGTTGCTCAGCACTTCGAAATTAATAAGGCTCTAGACTAGCAGAATAGATATGTTAGTCTAGAGCCTTAATAAAAATACAATTGTCGAATGGAAAAAGCGAATCGAAATAAAAAGAACTCGACCAAGAAAACCATCTAAAGTTGATGATGATGCCTTACGTGCAGATGTTGAGCAATATCCTGATGATTATCAATATGAACGCGCTGCTCGTTTTGGTTGTGGTACTTCTACAATTGGTGATGCGCTCAAGCGTCTAAATATCACAGTTAAAAAAAGACCTTACGGCACCCGAAAGCAAAAACAGAACTCAGAGAGCAGTATTTAAAAGATTTAAACCGATTAAGGTATCAACACCCGATCATCTATCTTGATGAAAGTGGATTTAAATCTCATGAACATAGACCTCATGGTTATTCAAAACAGGGAACTCCTTGTTATGGAACATATAATTGGCAATTAAAAAATCAAACCAATGCAATAGGAGCAATCCATGAGGGTAAATTATTTGCAGTGGGTTTATTTGATAGCAAAGTAAATTCGGATGTATTTCATTTTTGGGTAGATAAGTTTTTATTACCAGAATTACCCTCGAATAGTGTAATTGCCATGGACAATGCAGCCTTCCATAAACGACAAGATATACAAGATCTATTAAGCCAACATGGGCATCAAATACTTTGGTTACCACCTTATAGTCCTGACCTTAATCCTATTGAAAAAATGTGGGCATGGGTGAAAGCAAAAAGGAAAAAATGGTTGGTTAACTCAATAGATAAGCTTTTTAGTCGTTTCTTTAACGAGTGTATGGGTAAATAAGCGGTTTGACTATATTCAAGCCTCTCAAAAATCCGCACTCGAAGCGCTTTCTAAACAGCTACAGCAATACAATTTAAATAAAATTAAAGTGGTTGGACATACAGACAATATTGGTGACCCAAGCTACAACCAAATACTCTCGAAGAAACGCGCATCAACAGTTAGCCAGATTTTTATCGAAACAGGGTTTAAAACTCAAAATATTCAGAGCATGGGTCGCGGTGCATCACAACCTCTGGTAGAAAATAGCAGCAAGGAAAATCGAGCGCTGAATCGTCGTGTGAATATTATTATTATTCCTTAAGCATTTATGTTTTATCTTTAGCCGTAAGCGTCCGCTGAACCTCATGTCTATTTTTTAATTTGAGTTGGATTTCCAGCGGTGTGGTAGCAATTCTTCTATTTGGGTCACTTTATGGGTCGGCAATCTTTTCAGCACATCACTTAAATAGGCATACGGATCCAGCCCATTCAGCTTTGCTGACTGGATTAAAGTCATGATGTTTGCCGCTCGCTGACCACTACGCAGCGAACCTGCAAATAACCAGTTCTTACGTCCCAACGCCCAAGGCCGCACCTGGTTGTCGGGTAGTCAGACGCAGTTACCTACGTCCAACCCCCTAAGAACCGTGCATGCGAGTTTCCCAGCACACGGCTCAAGCCTCTGCTAAGGCGCCATTCGGCACCCGGTTATACATCGTTGACATTGGCAAACTGAACACTCCTCGGACAATACAGATGGTAAATCTCAAGATTAGCAACTGCATCCGTTCCACCATGACTTAGCTTCACAATATGACGGCTGTGCCATGGTGTATCTTTGGTGACTGGTTTAAGACAGGCGCAGCAGCGACCACCTTGTTTTAGCCACACCCGATACAGCTTGGCTCGCCCCTTTGCGGAGACCAGCATTCTTTTACCCCATCGGGATTCGAAGTACTCATCCCATGCGGGGTCATGAGGGTTAGCAGCAGCCTTGATCTTGATATGTCGCACAATTGGCGTGTCCGAGGCAGACACTAATGTGTATTGTCGCTTCCGACCATCGGCGGACTGTTCATCACATGAGAACACCCATCGACGCGCTCCTTGTACTTTGAAATACCGATCTTTGACCCATCGGAGTGTCTTGCGAGGGTGGCGACGTACAGCCCATCGCCAGAGCATTTCCCACACTGCGTTGTCTACCTGGTTGAAAACCTTCTTGGCAACGACATGACTATGATAGTTGGCCCAACCCCTTAGAATCGGGTTGAGCAAACCGATCAAAGTGGCCTGTCGTGTCGCTTTGTTTGCATTGATTAATGCTCGCAGCTTGTCAAGATGAGCGCTGATGTTTGCCTTTGACGGCTTGATCAGTAGCTTGCCGTTGTACTTACGTACGTTCCAGCCAAGAAAATCGAACCCGTTCCCTATGTGCGTGATTTTGGTCTTTTCCTGAGAGAGCACGAGACCGCGCTGCGCCAGAAATTCAACCACGGCAGGACGAACTTCATTTTCGAGCCACTCTTTAGAATACCCCGTGATGATGAAATCATCCGCATACCGTACCAGTTGCAGCTTTTTGCCTGTCCATTTGGCGTTAGAGAACCTCTTCGCCAGCATCGTTTCCAGTCCGTCCAAGGTCATGTTGGCCAGCACCGGGGAGATAATACCTCCTTGCGGTGTTCCGGAAAGACTGGGAAACAGCTTGCTTTGGTAGACGTAACCGGCTTTGAGCCATTTCCGTAGAATCACCTTGTCCATTGGGAGGTTGGCGATCATCCAGTCATGGCTGATATTGTCGAAACAGCCTTGAATGTCACCCTCTAGCACCCACTCCGCACTTACTTTTCTTGACAGCACACCAAAGCACTGTGCTGCAGCATCCGCGGTTGAGCGTTGCGGTCTGAACCCATAAGAGTTCCGATCAGCGATGGTCTCCGCGATGGGTTCCAAAGCCAGCAGATGGAGCGCCTGCATGGCCCGGCATTTCATCGTGGGTATCCCGAGAGGTCTCATCTTGCCATTTTTCTTCGGAATAAGGACTCTCCGAAGCGGAAGGGGCGTGTAACCTCGCCTCTTCAACGACATCATCGCACCGGTCTTGGCCTTGGGTGTATTCCAAGTCACCTTGTCGACCCCAGCCGTGTTTTTGCCTTTGTTTTCAGACACTCGTTTGACGGCCAATGCTTTGCCACTAAACGAGTGAGTCAGCAGCCATTGCAAAGCTTTCGCCTTGTTATGCCTGCCGTCTTGTACCGCCTTCACAATACGCGCTTGCAGCCCTCTGACATGACGCTGTACAGCAATCCAATCGATGCTGTCCCACGATGTGCTGGAAGGTGCACACGCTGATACTGCTGCATTCATTTGCTCTCCCTCCATTAAAAGGGTTCTACACACTCTCTTGTGATGAGAGACCATAAGGACGTCAGCCCGCTTTCGCGTGGGGTAATGTTTCAACCTCTATCCAACCCATTACAGACTGGCATTCGCTTTTTCCTCGTTCCTTCGCCCGCATCACCATGGGCAGTTTTTGCAAACTGCTTTCCCAATGGGAGTAATACGGGATTTCCACGTTCCGCTTACTGAAGTACATCGGCTTAGGTGCCTGCTATCGACCGGGAGGCGTATGGGTCACGAATGCGTAGTCGAAAGACGCAATTCCCACCTCCATTACCGTTTTGGTTCGAGCGTATCAGCCATTTCCGCTCGTTCAACTTAACGATCGTTACGCAGATTCACATGTGTTCACCATACCGATTATCTAGCCCTTGTCCGGCTATGGCTGCCAGAAGGGTACGCCTCTCACGATTGATACCCCGCACCTTGCGGTGCCTCGTTACATTGTCGAAGGCGCTCTTTATTCAGCCTTCTAGATTCACCCGGTGACACGGGTGGTTCCCGCAGGGGGGAACAACTTCATTAAGCGACTTCGTGTCGCACTTCCACCCAATTATTGCAAATCGGTAGATTGCCATCATCCAGATAGCGGCTTAAAGCTGGCCAACGCTTCAGAGTGTAATTGATGGCCTTGGCGGTTGGAGAACTCGATGGCACCGTCAGTTGATGCTGGTTGAGCCATTCATACAGTTGTTGCATCACCGGTTGACTATGCTGTTGTCGGTATTCGCGGCGCTGTTCTGCTGTACCATCGGTCTTTCTCCTGAGTTCTGCTTCTATGGCATACAGTTTCTGAATCAGCACTAATGCCTGTTCAGCGATCTGACTTTTCCCGGTCACATGCAGTTCATGAAATTTACGACGTGCATGTGCCATGCAGCCCACCTCAATGACCTGGCCTGATTTAAAGCGTGCTTTATAACCACTGTAATCATCACAGACCAGATGGCCCTGCCAGCCATTCAGGAACTCTTCTGCATGCTGACCTGAACGGCTATCCTGAAAGTCATAGATCACCGCTTGAACTGGATTGTACTGTGTGGTGGCATAGGCCCAGACATAACCTTTCTTTGGTTTTTTCTCATTATCACCCATCCGCATAATGGTGACCGGCGTTTCATCGGCATGGATCACCCGCTGTTGCAGCACCACCTGTTTTAAGGCATTGGCCAGAGGTTCCAGTTCCACACCGCAGCGACCAATCCAGTCAGATAACGTGGATCTGGACAGATCAATGCCCGCCCGCTGATAGATCAGGCGCTGACGGTACAGCGGCAAATGATCGGCATACTTCGATACCAGCACATGGCTGAGCAGTTCAGGACTGGCAATACCTTTATCAATCACATAGGCGGGCATCGCTTGCTGAGTCAGGGTGTCACACTGATCACAGACCCATTTGCCACGCACATGCTGTTCCTTATAGAACTGTGCCGGTCTGAAATGTAGTTTTTCACTGATATCTTCGCCGATACGACGCAAGGTGCAGCCACAAGCACATTGGGTTGATGTTGGTTCATGCTCGATACGGATGGTGTGTAGATGATCGGGCAGCAGTCGACGTTTAGGTTTGTTGACTGTGGCTTTGTGTGTCGCTGCATCAGTTTTATCTGCATTCAGCCGTTCCAGTTCCAGATCAACAGCGGCAATATCTTCTTCGACCGCTTCATCCCACAGATGGATTTGTTTTGCGGTGAGATGTTCGTTTTTACTGCCAAATTTGTGCTGTTTAAATAGTGCGAGCTCATGCTCGTATTTTTGCGTGAGAATGGAAAGATGTTGAACTTTGGCATCCAATTGCTGGTTTGATTTTTCTAATTCTTGATTTGATTGTGCCAGAGACTGATGTTGCATTGCCAACTGTCTAGTAAATTCCAGCAGTTGTTCATGGGTCAGTTGGCTTAAATCAGGCAGTGTATTCATGACCGCAGTATGCCTGAGGTCATGAGAAGAATGAAATAGAACGTTTGGAGAATAGCAGAATGGACCAAGCTAGTTTAGAGCATTGTGACCAATTGCTGTCGTCCAATGCGCTGCCAAGGCAAACCCTGGATCAGTGCCTGTAACTGTTCTGGACTGAGTGCCAGGGTTTCACCCTGATGAACTTTAGCCCAGTGAAATTTGCCCTGTTCCAACCGCCGAGAACACAGCCAGATCCCCAGTCCATCATGTACCAGCACTTTCATGCGATGGCCACGTTTATTACAGAACAGGTAAGCACAATGCGGTTTAATGTAGCCAAAGGCTCTCACCACCTGAGCCATGGCCGTATCCATACCTGCACGCATGTCCATGGGCTGAGTAGACAACCAGATTTCATCGATACGGATCATGTTGTAAGTGCCTTGAGTAATTCTGCTAAAGCAGATATTTCTGATACTTGCCATTTCAAGCCAATTTCTGCTTTTGAGTGGGGTAAAGTAATTTGAACCGTTAACATGCCAGTAGGGATAGGATCTAATGGTGCGGAGCAAGATAAGGCAATAAATGCAGGTTTATTCGGTAGTAGTGAGCGATCATTCCCTGGCTTAGCATCAATTAAGCGAATCCATTTGGATACAAGATTTGTATTCAATCCATGTTGCAAAGCGACCGAAGCAATTGAAACCTCCGATGCTTTACACGCCTGAACGATCTGCTGTTTAAATTCAGCACTATATGTTCTTCGTTTTATCGTAAGAGATGCGATGGATGTCTGGTTATTTGTAGTCATAAATTTAAGTTCCCACTTGTTTTTAAGTGAGGACTAAATTAAGGCTTATAGGACGAATTCATAAGGTGTGTTCAGCGGACGCTTACCTTTAGCCTTCGTCACGAAGGCTTTTTTATGCACTTTACTAAATTTCAGGCATAAAAAAACCGCTCAACGCGGCATCTTTATCTTGACCATTTCAAGAAATGGTCGGAGCAGTAGGATTCGAACCTACGACCCCCTGGTCCCAAACCAGGTGCACTACCAGGCTGTGCTATGCTCCGATTTCAACTTTTTAAAGTTGGGGTGAATGACGGGATTCGAACCCGCGACAACTGGAATCACAATCCAGGGCTCTACCAACTGAGCTACATCCACCATAACGTGTCGGTTCTTAATACCAAGCTACCTAATGGCGCGCCTGACAGGATTCGAACCTGTGACCATCCGCTTAGAAGGCGGATGCTCTATCCAACTGAGCTACAGGCGCATGACCAATAATACGAGGTATTATGGATAACCTTGCCTTGAAGAATTGGTCGGAGCAGTAGGATTCGAACCTACGACCCCCTGGTCCCAAACCAGGTGCACTACCAGGCTGTGCTATGCTCCGATTCATCTCAGCTTTTGTATCGAACATCTCGTTCGGTACGGTGTGCATTCTAGGCGTGACGCTTGATAACGTCAACACCTATATTTAAAAAAAATAAAAAAATCACGTCAAATGTATATTAATCAAGCGTTTCAGGCATTTTTTATACAAATTTTAACGTTTTAGCGATGCACTAAAATCCAACATGCGATCTAAAGGTAATTTCGCACGCTCAGCAAGTGCAGGATCTACGAATATTTCCTGATCGCCACGCTGTAATACCTCTAAAATACCATCCAGCTCATTCATTGCCATCCACGGGCAGTGTGCACAAGAACGACAGGTTGCACCCTCTCCGGCTGTTGGTGCTTCAACCAAAATTTTGTTGGGCACCGCTTGTTGCATTTTGTAGAAAATACCCCGATCGGTTGCCACAATCAGTCGCTCATTGGGTAAGGCTTGTGCAGCTTTAATCAGCTGTGAAGTACTTCCAACAGCATCAGCAACATCCACCACTGACTCAGGCGACTCAGGATGTACCAGTACCGCAGCATCAGGATACAGCGCCTTCATTTGCGCGATGCCACGTGCACGGAATTCTTCATGCACAATACATGCACCATCCCAAAGCAACATGTCAGCGCCTGTTTTCTTTTGGATATAACGGCCTAAATGCTGATCAGGTGCCCAAATAATTTTTTCACCCAAACTGTCTAAATGCTCAATAATTTCGACTGCACAGCTTGAGGTCACCACCCAATCGGCACGGGCTTTAACGGCTGCTGAAGTGTTGGCATAGACCACTACTGTATGGTCTGGATGGGCATCACAAAACTGACTAAATTCTTCAACAGGGCAACCCAAATCTAAAGAACATGTAGCCTCTAAAGTGGGCATCAGAATGGTTTTATTCGGTGATAAAATTTTTGAGGTTTCCCCCATAAATTTAACGCCCGCCACCACCAAGGTCGATGCTGGATGATCACGACCAAAACGGGCCATTTCCAATGAATCAGAAACACAGCCACCACTTAACTCGGCCAATTCCTGCACTTCAGGATCGCAATAGTAGTGCGCTACCAATACTGCATCACGCTTTTTCAACTCGGCTAAAATTAAAGCAAATTTTTCTTGCTTCACTTCTTCACTGAGCTTGGAGTCTTTGGTTTCACCCAAACGGTCCAAATGCGCCTGTACAATTGATTTTGCGTCATTGGCAATTAAATTGGTCGCATTGTTCATCATTCATTCATCCCTTCATGCTTGTCGGCAAGCAAGTCCCGCACTTAATTTATTGGTCAAATGGCTTCTCGGCTTTTGACCAATCATTCAAAAGTTCTTATGCTAAAAAAGCCTCCAAAGGAGGCTTTTTTTAAACTCGTTAAGATTAAGAGCGATAATCCGCATTAATCTTCACATAGTCATAAGATAAGTCACAGGTATACACTGTGTCTTTCGCTGCCCCGCGTCCTAGATCTACACGAATGGTCATTTCAGCTTGTGACATTACACGAGCACCTTCCGCTTCCGTGTAATCGGCAGCCGCACCACCATCCTTACAGATTTGCACATCATCTAACCAAACTTGAATTTTTTCAACATCTAAATTCTTAACCCCAGCATAACCAATCGCAGCCAAGATACGTCCCCAGTTCGGATCTGACGCAAAAATCGCAGTTTTAACCAAAGGTGAATGTGCAATACTATAAGCAATATCACAGCATTCTTGCGTGTCATACCCACCTTCAACAGCAACCGTAATAAACTTAGTTGCACCTTCACCATCACGTACAATCAGTTGTGCAAGACGTTTCATCATACGCGTGAGTACATCTAGCACTACGGTATAGCGTGGATCTTGGGTTGAGCTAATTTCAACACCACCCGCTTGACCCGTAGCTGCAAAGATACAGGAGTCATTGGTTGAAGTATCACCATCAATGGTAATTCGGTTGAAAGAAACATTGACCGTTTCGCTCAACAGTTGCTGAACCAACTCGTGGCTGATAGGTGCATCGGTTGCTACATAGCCCAACATCGTTGCCATATTGGGACGAATCATGCCTGCACCCTTAGAAATACCCGTCATGGTATACGTGATGCCATCCAATTCGAATTGCTCAGATGCACCTTTTGGTGTGGTGTCTGTGGTCATAATCCCAGTAGCAGCAGCACCCCAAGCATCAGCACGCAAACTATTTAATGCAGGCTGTAAACCATTTAACAAACGCTCCAACGGCAATTGTTCACCAATCACCCCTGTTGAAAACGGTAACACTTCCGTTGCTTGCACACCGGCAAGCTCAGCCAATTTTGCACAAGTACGCTCAGCATTCAGCATGCCTGTCTTGCCTGTACCTGCATTGGCATTGCCAGTGTTAATAATGAGGTAGCGCGGATTCGCCACTTGTAAGTGCGCTTTAGACACATGCACGGGCGCTGCACAGAACGCATTTTGAGTGAAAACACCCGCAACATTCGTTCCTTCAGCAAATTCGAAAATGACAAGATCACGTCGGTTCTGATAGCGCACATAAGCTTCAGCCGTTCCGATTCTTACCCCTTTCACCACGTGCATTTGTGGCATTGATACGTCACCTACTGGCATTTTAAACGTCCAATTCATTTGTTAGAAAAAACACAGCTTATTAGAATTTTCAGAAAAAATCGAGCAGAAGACTTTGTTTGCTTTAACTTTTCAATGCACACTCATTTTTGACTTGACATCCTCCGCGACCTAAAGGACGGGGATTCCTACTGCTAGACGCTCATGTCCGAGCGCAAGAATATTCAGTGCGGAATTTATATCCCTATCATGGAATGTACCGCATTCCATGCACTGCCATTCTCTTATTCCAAGTCCCGTTCTACCTTTCGGACTACTACAGCGTGAGCCACAGCTCGAACAAGTTTGGGTGGTATAGGCTTCATTGACTTCTTTATACCATACACTTGCGTTCTCGCATTTATACTTGAGCATGGTTCTAAGTGTTGTCCAACTTGCATCTAATACAGACTTCGCTAGTTTAGTCCGTGCTAATGCCTTTGCATTCACATTACCAACGAAGATGGCTGCATGTTTATTCACCAATTTATGACTGAATTGATGTAGCGTATTTTGACGTATGTTTCTAATCTTGGCATGAATCGCTTTAACACGCTTTTTATTTCTAGCACGTTGAGCAATGCCAAGTTTTTGTTCGTATTGCCGATAGATTTGAGGGGCTTTGAGCTTTACGCCATCTGAACAGGTTGCAAGGTCTTTTAAGCCCAAATCTATACCGATTGAGGTATTACCCTTTGATTTAACTTGTTTTGTCTTATCAACAACTAAACAAACATACCAACGTCCACGACTGTCTTCTACAAATGAGCCTGTTTTGACGTTGTATTTTGATAGTCCATAGCTATCCCATAGCTTGAATTGATGCTTGCCATACTGCACGTAGCCATCAGCATATTTGATTGCAACCTTTTTGAAGGGTATCCAACCCAAAGAACGTCTTGCAGACTTCTTATTACTCACCCGCCATTTTAGCTTTGCTTTTTTAAACTGCTTTCTTCGAGTAACCAATTCTTCTGTTATCGCTTGAACAGTTTGACTATGCAGATTGCATTCTTTAGATGTGCCTTTCGTGTATTTAGCAATATCGTAAGCTGAAAGAAATTCACCTTTTCTTTTTAGATGTTTAAATCCTAAATCATTCACATAATTCCAAACAAAATTTACTTCCGATGCGAGTTGGTCTAGTACCTTGTAATGTTTGTCTTTTATGCGTAATTTAAGTGTTTTCATGATTAAAATATATTTGGTCTATGAGCAATAGTCAAGAGATTAGAACAGGTCGCCACTGTGTTTTTAATATGCATGTACATTTAGTCTTTGTGGCTAAATACCGTAGAGATGTTTTTACCAAAGCAATGCTTGAAACAATGCGTGAAGTGTTTGAGCGTATCTGCTTAGACTTTGAAGCCGAGTTGGTAGAGTTTGATGGTGAACACGATCATGTTCATTTGCTTGTGAATTATCCACCTAAAATAGCAATTTCTAGCTTAGTGAATAGTTTAAAGGGTGCTTCAAGTCGCATTGTAAGAACCAAACACCCTGAAATTAAAAACAAGCTATGGGGCAGTGCTTTGTGGTCGCCTAGTTACTTCGCTGCTTCATGTGGCGGTGCGCCAATTGGAATTATTAAACAATATATTCAACAACAGCAAACACCGCATTAATGGCTTACGCCACTCGCTTATATCCTCGGGCTAAACCCATAGGTATCTACACATCTTGATGTACCTAATGCAATTGTTGCGATTTCATTCAGTTCATCTATTGAATATTCTGAGAGCAGTTGAAGAGTGTTCAGTAAAATCGAAAGTCCTGCCAATATTGCAGGTGCACTTTCCAACTTACCTCTCTTCTGCTGTCGGCCTGAAAGAGGAGCCGTCTTAAAATCGCTGCAGGTGTGGTCTGAAGCCATGATTCAACGTCATGGCCTGCCTGCTTCAGAAGCTTGAAATAGCACTCAATTGTCCAGCGCCAGTAATACCAGGTGATTAATTCTACCGCATCAATCTCTGAAGAAACATTGCTGATCAGCGACCATCTCGCGACTGCTTTACCTTGAGCATCTTTCACCACAGCAACAATTAATCTGGCTGTAACTGCCTTGCCTGGCTGGGGAGCAACCCGTTGGCCTAAATCATCTTTTCTCTTCGGTTTTGCTGCACGCGTTATCCGAATATCGGTTTCTCCAACATGCAGCATATGCCTGTTTCCTTTATAAGCAATCGGCTTAACTTGCTGAGTTACTACTTTTTCTGCGACTTCTGCAACTTTGTAGGTTTCCCCTTGATGCTCAATCCGATGGCTTTCTTTGGCCCGAATCAACCATTTGAAACCATGGCTGCTGATTTCCCTCAAGTGGGCAATCGAGTCTCCTTCACGGTCAATGATATGGACTTTTGTTTTCTCAATCGGATACTGTTCAATCGTTTTGATTTGTTCTGCGAGTGAGTCCAAATGGGACTTGCGCTCGCTGTATTGTTCACTGAATGTGGAATAACAGCCGGATGCATCTGTTAGCGTCTGAGCTAATGGCGCAATTGGGAGCCCTGATGACGCATCGACAAGTAAACTGCTTTGCAATTCATAGCCTGAATCCGCCTCTGTTCTTTGAAGACGCTGAACCTTATGACTGTGCTTCACATACTGCAGTTGAGACCAGTCATGAACGATTAATGCATACTGATGCGGTGATGTCTTGATCTGTTCGCATGCAAGAAGCTTAATCGGCTGGTTTAATTGACTAAAAGAGATTTTATTATTATTCAGGAATCGCCAAACAGCCTGTGTAGTTGAGAAACTCGACTTTTGGGTAGAGGCCAGGTCTTTGATTGCGGGAGCAAGTGAAGCAAGAGGATTCATATTGAGTTTTACAAGGCTGTTATAACGTTTGACAAGACGCTGATCCAGACCAGAGATGTTAAATTGAAGAGCATGCTCTTCAATTTAACGCAAAGCTCGGAAATTGTGTAGATACCTATGGGCTAAACCCCGAGGTTTTACGCTCCAATGGATAAAAAAACCAATCCGAAGATTGGTTTTATGCAGCAGCATTTGATTAATTTGAAGCAAGCTGTGCTGAGCTAGACAAAAGCGCTTGTTTAGCATTTTCTTGACTTACAGGAGAAAGCGCTGGGTTTGAAGCCACAATACGGTTCACCGTTGCTGCATTTACAGGAGCAATAGCAGCCGTTTGCAGAACCACTGGGCGTTGATTTGGATTGGCAAAGGTATAGCGAATACCTGTACGCGGACTTTGTACCGTAATATTACCATTGGCTTGTGCCGCAGGTGCTGTGGTTGCACCGCGTGCTTGTTGAACTTTAGCTGCGGTAGTGGTATCTGCAAATGCAAAAGTTGGAAGCGCTAAAGCTGCAATCATGATTGGTTTTAATACTTTTTTCATTGTCTTTCCACTTTAGAGGTTTAGATGATGAGCAACTAAATAGCATTTAATGCCTAACACTGCAAATGCTATTCACATTATGCAACGCTTTAACTGTAATCAGAATCGTATTTGGACTGATCTTAACCTCAATTTTTTAGTCATATCAATAAAAAGCAGAACCGAAGTTCTGCTTTTTCACTCGTTCACAGTTTAGATTTTACCGTGGCACTGTTTATATTTTAGACCTGAACCACATGGGCAAGGCGCGTTACGACTCGCAGGTGCCGCAAACTCTTCGACTGGCTCGTACTGTGCATCTACTTCTGCGAATTGGCTTTGATCATCGGTCAACAAACCATCAAAGTCGGCATGCGACAAGTTCAATTGCATCGCTTCAGCTTGAGCTTGCTTTTGAGCTTCCATTTCAGCCAGCTCTTCAGCCGTTGGTACATGTACGCGAGATAAGTCAGTTACAACATCCGATTTGATAATCGCCAACATATTTACAAATAAGTTATACGCTTCTTTTTTGTATTCTTGCTCAGGATTTTTCTGTGCATAACCACGTAAGTGAATGCCTTGACGTAAATAATCCATCGCTGCCAAGTGATCTTTCCAGTGACGATCCAGCGAGTTCAACATGAAGTGACGCTCCAGCATAACTGCTGTTTCATCGCCCATTTGCTCACGGCGGCTACGGTAGCGCTGTACCACTTCATCAGTAATACGTTCAACCAAAGATTCTTCATCTAAACGACGGTCATCTTCCAACCATTGATTGATTGGCAAATCAATCGCGAGGTCTTCACGTAACGCTTTTTCAAGCCCGTCAATATCCCATTGATCATGAATTGACTCAGGTGGAATATAGTTAGAAATCACGCCTTGCATCACATCACGTTGCATCTCTTCGATATAATCTTGCAATGTGCTTTCGGCCAAAACCTCATCACGTTGAGAGTAAATAATTTTACGCTGTTCGTTGTTGACGTCATCGTATTTCAATAAGTTCTTACGAATATCGAAGTTACGTGCTTCAACTTTACGCTGCGCATTTTCAATCGAACGTGACACCATTTTATGCTCAATGGCTTCGTCTTCTTGTAAGCCCATCGCACGCATCATGCCCACAACACGATCACCCGCAAAGATACGCATTAAGTCATCTTCAAGTGACAAGTAGAAACGTGACACACCTGGGTCACCCTGACGACCTGCACGACCACGAAGCTGGTTATCAATACGACGTGATTCATGACGCTCAGAACCAATGATGTGTAAGCCACCCGAACTCAATACCATTTCATGGTTTTGTTCCCATTCGGCTTTTAAGCGCGCTTCGTCTTCAGCAGTTGGGTTTTCAATTTTTGCCAGTAAAGCTTTCCAGTTACCACCGAGCAGAATGTCTGTACCACGACCTGCCATGTTGGTTGCAATGGTTACTGCTCGCGGTGCACCCGCTTGCGCAATAATATCCGCTTCACGTTCGTGTTGTTTTGCGTTCAACACTTCATGCTGAATGCCTGCATCACGCAATTTATCAGAAAGAATCTCAGACGCTTCAATCGTTGCAGTACCAATCAAAATTGGGGCTACACCAGACTCATGCACGCGTTGAATTTCTTGAATAATCGCGTTGTATTTACCATTACGATTTAAATAGATTAAATCGTTTTGGTCGAGACGAATCATTGGACGATGCGTCGGAATGATCACCACGTCTAGACCATAAATTTCTTTCATTTCCGCAGCTTCAGTATCGGCAGTACCGGTCATACCCGAAAGCTTTTTGTATAGACGGAAATAGTTTTGGAAGGTTGTGGTTGCAAGCGTTTGGTTTTCAGGCTGGATTTCTAAGCCTTCTTTTGCTTCAACTGCTTGGTGTAAACCTTCTGACCAGCGACGACCTGGCATGGTACGTCCTGTGTTTTCATCGACAATGATCACTTCACCATCATTGATGATGTAGTGCACATTGCGTTGATATAAGTAATGCGCACGAATGGCAGCAGTCACATGGTGAACCAAGTTCAGGTTGGTCGATGAATATAGACTTTCACCTTCAGCCAACAAGCCCATCTCAATCAGTTCATTTTCAACCGTTTCAAAACCAATTTCTGTCATTTCAACAGAACGTTGTTTTTCATCAATCCAGAAATGCCCGCCATCCGCGACTTTTTCTTCTTTCTGCGCATGCAGTTTGGGTGGAATGCTATTGATTGCAGCATACAACTGTGAAGAGTCATCACTTTGACCTGAAATAATCAACGGCGTACGTGCTTCATCAATTAAGATCGAATCGACTTCATCTATGATGGCATAGATCAAACCACGTTGTTTTTTCTCAGCAAGCGAGAACACCATGTTGTCACGTAGATAGTCAAAGCCAAATTCGTTGTTGGTACCGTAGGTAATATCGGCACGATAGGCTTCAGCTTTCTCTGTTGGATCTTGCATGGAATAGATAATCCCGATGCTTAAACCCAAAAATTCAAAGAGCGGACGGTTTAATTCAGCATCACGCTGTGCCAAATAGTCATTCACGGTAATGACGTGAACACCTTGAGCACTAATCGCGTTTAAATAACACGCCAAGGTACCCATTAGGGTTTTACCTTCACCTGTACGCATCTCTGCAATTTTACCTTCGTGTAAGGTAATACCACCAATCAACTGTACATCATAATGACGCATGCCCATGACACGCTTAGCTGCTTCACGGCAGACGGCAAATGCTTCTGGGAGTAATTTATCGAGGCTTTCGCCCTTGTTATATCGTTGTTTAAATTCTTCAGTTTTTGCAGATAAGTCTGCATCGCCAAGAGCGGATATCGTCGGCTCGAGCGCATTAATCTTGTCTACGATTTTACGCATGCGTTTGAGTTCGCGCTCATTTTTGGTACCGAAGATTCCTCCGATCAGACTTGCCAACATGAATAGACTCTCTAAATCTTGCTTGTCAAATGAATATGTTTTCTTAGTCGTTATTATGGTGCTAGAAATTTGAAGTACAAGGGCTTTACACAAAACCATTTAAAAAATCTATTCATTGTTTCTAGCCCGTCGAATCTAAGGCAAACTAATGTAACAAATTTTAAACAGCCGACATAGAGATTTCATCCGAACTCATCAGGATTCAACAGTCTTTTTAAAGTAGCGACTTTAATTGTTTGCAGTTATTCAAGGTTTTGCTTTCAAGCGCTTGATTTTTCCGCAGCGAGGCTTTCACCCCATTATTGGACTGACTTGGATTCATGCTCTGTAGGAAACCCAAGAGTTGTTCATCATTGACCCGCATTGCGGTAAGAATCGGAACAAGCTGTATACAGGTAATATTATAGACATTACTCGCATTCGTATTCTGACCTTGAGCCAACTCACGCTCGATAGCCTGAGACAGTGCCACTTTCCGCTGTATAAGGCTTTTTTGAGACGCTAAATATTGATCTGTAATTTGTTGTGGCGTTTGATGAGCAGTACTGACTTGGGCCTGTTTCAATTGCCCACCATTCTGCGCATGGGTTACTTCCAGTCCCCATAACACTAAAGTCAGGGCTATCCCTATTGTTTTCATTGTTCTAATACTCAAGTTTTTTATACTTTGTGGAATTACTTTAAAAAATAACTACAAATCAATCATGAAAAGAATTATAGCCAATCATAAACCGATCCTATGCGCGATCAATTCTATAGAGTGGTATTCTTCAGAAGCAGAAATAATCTCGTCTAAACACTGTTACCAAATACGCAAATAAGCGGTCTCTAGAGCAACAATGAGGTCATCTTTGGCATACCCAAATACAGAACACCTATCCGACCAATTATGAATATTTTGTATAAACAAATAATAAAACACTATTTTTCATGCAAAAGAAATTGCGCCATAGTGATGTTCATTCCATAGACATAAAGATAATTTGAGGTTCAACATGAGTTTACGTTTAGGCGACATCGCACCCAACTTTCAACAGGCTTCGAGCGAAGGAGAAATCGATTTTTATCAATTTTTAGGCGATAGCTGGGGGGTACTGTTTTCACATCCTGCTGACTACACGCCAGTATGTACCACCGAGCTTGGCTTTACCGCAAAACTCAAAGATGAATTTGAAAAACGTGGAGTAAAAGCCATTGCCCTCTCAGTCGATGATGTCGAATCGCATCAGGGTTGGATCAAAGACATCAATGCAACCCAAAACACCACGGTGAACTTCCCGATCATTGCCGACCAAGACCGTAAAGTGTCTGAGTTATATGGTTTTATCCATCCCAATGCCAGTGAAACATTAACGGTTCGCTCTTTAGTGATTATCGACCCAAACAAAAAAGTCCGTTTGATTATCACTTATCCTGCATCAACAGGTCGTAATTTTCATGAAATCTTACGCGTAATTGACTCACTACAGCTGACCGATCATCACAAAGTTGCAACTCCTGCGAACTGGCAACAAGGTGAAGATGTAGTGATTGTGCCATCACTCAAAGATGAAGCTGAAATCGCACAGCGCTTTCCGAAAGGCTATAAAGCAGTTACCCCGTATTTACGCCTGACTCCACAGCCTGAGCAAGGATAAAATATTCTGCTGTTGCAACAGACAAGTGAAGCCCGAAGTTTTGACCGAGCGGACCGATTGAAAATAAAAAAATGGGGCACTGAACTCCAAACAATCCAAAAGAGGAAACTAACCCATAAAAATATGTCAAAGACACCTTGTATGATCGTTTCAAACTCCAATGACGAGCCGAGTTTGAACTTTTGAAAGCCTGTCAATCGACAGGCTTTTTTCCGCTTAAAGCAGATACACATGACTCTTTAACAAAATCAAACTGTTAAAACTCACATCTTCCGCTATAACAGTCCAAACAATACGATAAAAACGACTTTATGATTTATAACATTCACCATTTACATTGCGGCACCATGTGTCCAGTGTGTGCCCCTCTCTTTGGTCAAAAAGGTTTTCAAGCTAATGTCGTGTGTCATTGTCTTTTGGTTGAAACAGATCAAGGGCTGGTGCTGATTGATACGGGCTTAGGCATACAGGACTATCTACACACCAAACAGCGTTTGGGGCAGTTGGTGGCTCGAATTGGAAAAATTGAACAAAACTTAGAATTAACAGCCATTGCACAAATCCAAAAACTTGGCTTTAGCCCAAAGGATGTCAAACACATTTTGGTTTCACATCTGGATTTTGACCATGCGGGGGGTATTTCCGACTTTCCCAATGCAACAGTACATATCCTGTCTAACGAATATAATGCTGCACAAAACCTGAAGTCATTTAAAAATAAAGCCCGTTATAAAACACAACAATTTCAGCAGCATCGCCATTGGCACTTTATTGAGCCGATTCACGGTGACGCATGGTTTAATTTGACTCAAGTGCAAGGGTTTGACTTATTTCATAATGAGATTCTTTTGATTCCACTGTTTGGGCATACTGAAGGCCACTGTGGCATTGCCATTAAAACCCAACAAGGTTGGAAACTCTTCTGCGGGGATGCTTACTACTCCCACCTAGAACTTACCCCCCAAAACAGACTTCGCAGCTTAAATGCCTTGGAAGTATTTTTTGCCGAAGATAATGCACAGCGTTTAAGTAACTTGCATAAAATTCAACACTTGGCACAGTCTGAACCAAGTATCGAAATCTTTTGCGCACATGACCCTGTTGAACTTTCACACCATCAGAGCCTGATCCTATGACCAAATATCTTGTTATGCTTTCTCTGTGTATCAGTGTTTCTGGCTGTATGACTACACCTGGGCTGCCAGAGACAGAGCGTCCACAACACTGGGGACAGTCGATGCAGCCTGAGCATAATTTCTATCAAATCAGTGAAACTGTTTTTCGTAGTGAGCAACCCGATCAAGATTTAGTTCCGAGTTTAAAAGCACAAGAAATTGATGTGATCATTAATTTACGCTCGCACAATCAAGACCTGAAAAAACTGTCTAACCATGGGTTTAAACTGGTACATATCCCGATTCATACATGGGCGATTGACCGAGACGATTTGTTAAAAGTCATGCAACAAATTCAACATGCGCAGCAAAACCAGCAAAAAGTTTTACTGCATTGCTACCATGGTTCAGACCGTACAGGCGCCAGTGTGGCCATGTACCGCATTATTTTTCAAAACTGGTCTACCACTGATGCCTTGGCTGAGATGAAACATGGGGGTTATGGTTTTCATCCAATTTGGCAAAATATTGAGCCATTATTCAGCCCTGAAAATATAAAATGGATTCAACAGCAACTGTTGAATCCATCTTAGTGAAGGCAACTGGGTTGAACCCAATTTTAGCGTTTATCGAGTGGCACCCAGTCAATCACCCATGCGGACTTCATGCCGAGGCTCGCATCTGAGGTAATCTTCTTGCGGGCTGCATCGGCAGTATCACGGTCTTTGGATGGCCCCACCATAATCCGTACACCTTTAGAGGTTGGACTTTTAGTGACCTTATAACCCTTGGCACGAAGCTTAGCAGCCAGTGCATCCGCATTGGCTTCATTGGCAGCCAATGCCACCTGTACCATCCATTGCTTATCGCCATGTTCAAGCAAATCACGTGCTTTTTCAGCTTCCGCCTTTTTCTTGGCTTCATCAGCTTTACGCTTTTCATCTGCCTTACGTTTTTCTTCCGCTTTTTTCTCAGCTTCTACTTTACGTTCGGCTTCTTTTTTCGCTTCAGCCTTACGCTCGTCTTCTGCTTTACGTTTAGCCTCCGCTTCTCGCTTAGCTTTATCTTCAAGTGCTTGCTTTTCTGCTAAGGCTTTTTGCTCAGCCAGTTTTTTTGCAGCTACTGCTTTTTCAGCTTCAGTACGCGCTTGCAGCTTTTGCTGTTCCAACTTCTTTACTTCAGCCGCTTTGTCCGCAGCAATTCGCTGTTGCTTGGCTTTTTCATCTTCAACCAATTCTGGTGGAATGTTGTCCGAGCTTTGCTGTGCAGCATTACGGTGCGCATTCAACGCTGCATATTCTTCCGCTGCTTTACGCGCAGCATCTGCTTCGGCTTGCTGTTGCATTGCTAAAAATTCGGCCGCACGAGCTTCTTGTTCAGCAACCGATTTTTCACGTGCTACACGTTGTTGTTCCAGTAAACGCTTTTCTGTTTCAACATCAACCGTTAACGGCTGAAGTTGAACCAACTCACCTTCGGCATTGCGTTGCACATTTTGTGTGACTAGCTCTGGTGTTTTAATATTATTTTGATGTATTTCTTCTTTGCCTTTAAGCAGTAATGCCGCCAAAAGGACACCACCACCTAATAAAACAACGCCACCCATCCAACGTTGTTTGCTATTCATTGACATTCTTCCAAATACTCCCATACCGCTTCTAAGGTATGAAATGAACCACATACCAAAATCAGCTGATTATTCTTTGTTTCGTCGAGCGCTGATTTAAAAGCCAATTTCACACTATCAAAGTGCTGCACATGTTGCCCTTGCAGCGCTTGATCCAATTGTTCAATTGGAGCTGCACGCGGGACAGTTAATGCCGCAATTTTCCACATTTGTATGGAGTCTTTCAATAACTCTGTGACAGATTTCACATCTTTATCTGCCAACATCGAGAAAACACTGACTACTTCAGTGTACTGTTTATTGTATTTTAGGAAATTTCGCAATTGATTTAATAAAAAAGCAACACCATGCGGGTTATGCCCTGCATCAAAAATCACCGTTTTGTTCTGTATTTGGCGAATTTCAAAGCGACCTTGCAATTTTGCGTTTTGAATTCCTTCAGAAATAGCCGCTTGAGTGACAGTTAAACCACTCAATAAAACAGCAGCAACAGCTGTTGAAATATTCTCAACCGCCAATGTGCCGAGAGGTAAATTTAAAGTGGTGCCGCTAGATGCAAACATCCACGACTGACCATGCTCACTAAGTTGATAAAAATAGTCACGATTCACTGCATAAAGTTTTGCAGCACAAGCATCCGCTTTATCGATAATCGCTTGAGGGATTTGTTGTAAGCCGCCAAACACCACAGGAATATTGGGACGGATAATGCCAGCCTTTTCAAAGGCAATCTTTTCGATGGTATCGCCCAGCCAGTCAGTATGGTCTAAACCAATATTGGTGATCACCGCAACATCGGGTTCAATCACGTTGACCACATCTAAGCGACCGCCCAGACCGACTTCAAGCACCCAAACATCACATGCTTGGTCTTTAAAAATGACAAAAGCCGCGAGTGTGGTCGCCTCAAAGAACGAGAGGCTTAAATCACAATCACGGCGCGCTTGATCCACTTGTACAAAAGCATCGACCAAGCTTTGGTCATCGACCTCTACACCACGCAATTTGACCCGTTCATTAAAACGGTAAATATGTGGTGACTGATACAGTCCCACCTTATAGCCTTGCGCATTTAAAATGGCAGCCAGTGTGGTGGTGGTCGAACCTTTTCCATTGGTTCCCGCTACGGTTAAAACTTTGGCATCGGGACGCGTTACACCGAGCTTTTCAGCTACAGGAATGACCCGTTCCAATCCTAAATCAATCCCCGTAACGTGAACATGGCCCCAATAATCGAGCCATGTTTCTAAAGAGTCTGTTGCAAGTGGTGCTGTGTTCAAGACAAATTCATCAGTTTCGCGACAATACGATAAACTGTATCACGTAATGCGTGACGGTGAACAATTTGATCGATTACACCATGATCAAGCAAGTATTCAGCGCGCTGGAACGGCTCTTCTAGCTTTTCACGTACCGTTTGTTCGATCACGCGTTTACCTGCAAAGCCAATCATCGCTTTCGGCTCAGCAATATGTACATCACCGAGCATCGCTAAAGATGCCGTTACACCGCCGTAAACAGGATGGGTCAACACCACCAAATAAGGCAGACCTGCATCTTTCATTTTTTGAATGGCCGCTGAAGTACGCGCCATTTGCATCAAAGACAACATGCCTTCTTGCATACGCGCACCGCCTGAAGCAGCAAAGCAAATCAAAGGTTGCTTGTCCGCAATGGCTTTTTCAGCCGCTTGCACAAAACGGTCACCAACAACCGTACCCATTGAACCACCCATAAAATCAAATTCAAAGGCACAGGCAATCAAAGGAATACCTTTGAGTAAACCTTGCATCACCACCAAGGCTTCAGTTTCACCTGTTTTGGTCTGTGCTTCACTCATACGCGCTGGATATGGCTTTGAGTCGACAAATTTCAACGGATCTTTGGCTTTAAATTCTTGTCCCAACTCTGTTTGCACTTGGTCGAAGAACCAATTCAAACGATCACGGGCTTTCATACGCAAATGTTCATCACACTGAGGGCAAACATACGCGTTAAATGACATTGCAGTACGTGTAACAAGTGCATGGCACTCAGGGCATTCAATCGTTGGTTCTGTAAACGTCGCCTTGAGTGAGGTTTGCTCATCAGGTACTTGAATACCGGGTACACCACGTTCAGTCCATGGCGTCGATGGGCTTAGGATTTTCCCTGATTTAACATCTTGACTCATACTAACTCATCGAGCGCTGCTCGAAGCTCCTTGACTTTATTAACCGTTTCAACCACGGCTTGTTCTGGTGCTAAGCTTGCAAATTGCTTAACAAAAGCACTACCAACAATCACAGCATCAGCCACTCCGCCCATTGCTTTGGCAGATGTCGCATCACTGATCCCAAAACCAACACCGACAGGAATATCTGTTTCTGCTTTAATTTTAGCAATTCGGTTTGCAGCTTCAGCAACGTCTAAAGTTGCTGCACCTGTGACCCCTTTTAAAGACACGTAATAGATGAAACCACTCGCCTGTTTCACCACATGTTTAATGCGTTCGTCCGTTGAGGTTGGCGCTAGTAAAAAGATTTGATCCATATCAAATTGCTTCAATACAACATCAAGCTCTGCTGCTTCTTCTGGTGGTAAATCCACCAGTAGAATGCCATCGACACCACATGCATGCGCAGTCGATACAAACTTTTCATAACCAATGACTTCAACTGGATTCAGATAACCCATCAATACGACTGGGGTCTCTTGATCCTTTTGACGGAACTCTTTGACCATATTCAAAGCATCTAAGGTATTGGTACCACCTGCCAATGCGCGTTCTGCAGCAAGGGCAATCACAGGACCATCTGCCATAGGGTCTGAAAATGGAAGACCAAGTTCAATCACATCTACACCCGCCTCGACCATCTGATGTAACAAAGGAACTGTTACCTGTGGATGAGGGTCACCAGCCATAACATAAGAAACCAAAGCTTTACGCTGTTGAGATTTAAGCTGTCCAAAACGAGTGGCTAAACGTGACATAGGGTTGTGCTTTCCTTAACTTGTTTAAAATTAAAACTACTGAGGAGTTGGCTTTGTAAAAATACAAGACGCTGCATTGTAACGCTATTTTTTACTCATTGAATAGAGCACATCGCGTTCGCGTTCCAATTCATTTTTCGTCAAATATTTTCAGAACAACCGTAAAGCACCATTTACTGATATTTCGGTTTTTTTCTCAATGATCAAAGATGCCTAATTTTAGGAAATACCAAAATGTCTAAGTTTTAGATAAACTTATTTTTATTTGCAAAAAAATGATAAAAATAGGCGGCTTAGCTTTTACATTTAAAGTTTTATGAAATAGCAAAACCTGCATTATACTACGCACATTCTTTCATTTCCCTATCTCCTATGACCACCGATAACTCAGGTTTAGTGCAAGCACGTGCGCTTGCGCTGTTACCGCTTATTGTTTTTTTAGCCATTTTCTTAGGCAGTGGTATTTACCATTCTGTGATTGGAACCGAGTTTGCGTTCTATCAAATGAAAGCGCCTGTTGCGGCCATTCCTGCCATTATTTTGGCGGTGTTGATTTACCGCGGTGAGCTGAATCAAGGCATCGAAACCTTTCTGCGCGGTGCAAGTCACCCGAACCTCATCTTAATGTTCATGGTGTTCATGCTGGCAGGCGCATTTGCCAGTACCACCAGTGCCATTGGTAGTGTAGATGCTACAGTGCAAATGGGCTTGTCTGCGATTCCACCAGCCTTTGTGTTACCGATGCTATTTATTATTTCAGCGTTCATTGCAACAGCAATGGGCACCTCGATGGGCACCATTGCAGCCTGCGCACCGATTGCCTTTGGTTTCTCTCAAGCCACTGATATTGCCGCAGTCTATGCCATAGGTGCAGTCGTAGGCGGTGCGATGTTTGGTGACAATCTTTCAATGATTTCGGATACCACCATTGCAGCCACCACCAGTCAAAACGTTCAGCTTCGAGACAAGTTTCGCGTTAATGTCTGGATTGCAGTACCTGCGGCTTTAATCACGATCGCTATTTATGTCTTTAGTATCCATCAAACCGAAACCATTCAATCCAAAGACTTTAACCCTTGGCTAGTGTTGCCCTATGTCGTGGTATTTTTTCTCGCCTTCAGTCGTTTACACGTGCTTGCGGTACTTACAGTCGGTGTGGTGCTCTCTGGGGTGATGGGACTGATTACACAGCCAGAATTTACCGTCATTCAACTCAACACAGCCATCTATGATGGTTTTGTCGGTATGTTTGAAGTCGCTTTACTGTCGATGTTCTTGGGCGGTCTTTCGACCATTATGCAAAAAGAAGGTGGTCTCGACTGGCTTATTCAACGCATTTACAGCCTAACCCGTTTATTTAAAGTTGGTCGTGAGCGCGCAGGTGAAATCGGATTGAGCTTTTTGGTGGTTTTCTCCAACATTTTTGTGGCCAACAACACTGTAGCGATTATTTTATCGGGCGATATGGCACGTGAAGTCGCTAAAGAATATGGTGTAGACCCCAAACGTGCAGCAGCTTTGCTCGACATCTTTTCATGTGTTGTACAAGGGCTTATTCCCTATGGTGCACAGCTTCTCTTGGCCTGCTCGATTGCAAAGCTTTCGCCAGTTGAACTCATCGGCAGCATTTACTACTGTTGGATACTGGCGATCTTTGCCATCCTTGCAATTGCATTCCGTTTTCCACGACTGAAATCAGTCTAGTCATTTCATACATTTCAGCGCCTCCCCGAAGGCGCTTTTTTTATGCCTGCTGTTATTTCAGTTGTCGTTTCAACTGCAATAAGGTCTGACCACTATGCTGTTTATAAGCACGCGCTAAAGCAGACTGTCCCGAATAGCCGAGTTGTAAAGCGATTTCAGTCAAACTCAAACCTTGTTGTAATAAATATTCACATCGTTTCATGCGCTCTGACTCAAGTATTCGCTTAAATGAACTATCCCAGTCTTGCAACTGGCGTTGTAAGGTCCGCGTTGACAGGTGTAATTCATTAGCAATCTGTTCAATTTTAGGAGCTTCCGCATGTGCTTTAAGATAATCAGCCACGGCGCTATGAATCTGTTGTAATACGCTCTCATAACGAGGCTTGAGGGCAATTGCTACCTCTGCTTGTTTCAGTAAAAGCTGCGTTAAGGAAGGATCAGCAAAACCCGATTTTAAAGTCAAACTGTCCACACTCATCACATAGGCATAGCAGGCTTGATTAAAGCTCACTTCACAACCATAAAATTTTAGATAATGATACTGTGCCATCTGGGCTGGATGCGCCATTTGGATTTTTAAGATTTGTAATTGATCGGGGAAAATTTTCTTGGCCAAATGCACAATAGATGCCATGGTCATTTCATTCAGTGAAGCATATTTCTCATTGAGAAAAGGCCAAGTCAGCCAAATTTCATTGCCCCTTTGCTGCATCTGCATGGGACTAACTTCTGCACCATCAATCACCAAACGACTAAAACGCATCACATAACTCAGTGCTTCAGCCACGCTATTACTGCGTGTGGCCATATAGCCCAAAACACCAAAATGCTCAGGTTGAATAAATTTTGCCATCTCCATAATCAACTGAGGACAATCCAATTGCTCTCGCGTCAGTTGTAAAATCGTTTGAAAGAACGAAAATGGTGATTGGGTATCGATTGGCAGTTGTAATACATGCTCTAATTCATACTGATATTGCGCTAAAAAACCGAGTTGATGAAAATCAATTCCTTGCTCTATGAGATACATATTCCAGAGCTGAAAATAACCATTGGGGATTTGTAACTCTTGCATGATAGCCCACCCACTATTTGACATGCGATATTTTCACATTGGCGTAAAATGTATAAAAAATGGCAATATCTGTCAAAACAAACTGCATTTTCTCCGACATACTGCAATCATCCAAGGCAAATGAAGTAAAACAAAATGAATGCCATTGTTACACCCCCTGTTGAACCGATTGTGCGAACTCAACTTAATTTTAAGCTCGATGAAGTGCCCCGTTTTTGGTTTGGCGGCGACCCATTCCTTACGCGCATGTTCGATGCACTCAGCCTCACTTTCCCCGATGGAGAACGCTATTTTATTCAAAGCGTGCGTTTGTTTCGGGACCAAATTACAGACCCAAGCTTAGCGGCTCGTGTAAGCGATTTTATTAAGCAGGAAGCACAGCATGGCATTGCCCATGACAAAATGAATCAGGTCATGCGAGAACAAGGCATGCCTGTCGATCAGTTTATTCAGCGTTTAAATAAAATCTTCAAGTTCGAATTAAGCAAACGCTCGCCGCAATACAACATTGCCATGACGGCTGCGGCAGAACATTTAACCGCACTGATGGCCGAAACTTTTTATAGCCATAAAGCCACGTTGGCTGAGGCCCACCCCTATGTACGTGCTTTATTTGCATGGCATGCAATTGAAGAAATGGAACACCGCGATGTCGCGTTTGATGTGATGAAACAAGTCGGACATGTGCCTGAAGCGACGCGTCTATTTGCATTGGCCTTTACCACGGTGATGATGTTTGGTTTCACCACCTATCGTGCAGATGTCATGCTCAAACATGATGGCTTTAACCGTATTCAGCGCTTGCAAATGATGCGTAAAGGGCTGCCATGGTTCTTTGGGGAAAAAGGGATACTGTCTCGGATGCGTGGTCAATAACTCGATTGGTTTAAGAAAGACTTTCATCCCAATCAACATCCTGTGATTGCTCAGTATAAAGTTTGGATCGACACCCTAGCAGAAAGTCATGATCCGATTTTAGCGGGTGAAGCTTTTTGGCAAGCTGGGAAATAATTCAGTAAGCGCAACAAATATACACTTTGGATGAGTTTAGGTATCATACGCCATCTTAAAACATGGGTATATGAAGTTGAATTTGTATGTCCGATTACATCCGAAGTTAAAAATGTCGTTTAAATTCAAACTCCGCGTTCTTGGTTATTTGATCATGGTCAATGCAGTGATCTCGATGCTTATTGCTTGCAGATATTTCCTGTATTTATCTGAGTTTCCAACAGATTTATTGGGATTCAGTTTCTTATTTACTGGAACATTCTCGCACATGACTGTGCTTGCTTCATTGATTGGCTTGATCTTGATTCCGAGCTTATTTCTACCCAATACGCTACGTCATATTACGCAAGCAAGTATTGCTAGCTTGGCACTCATTGCACTGATCATAGATACCTTTGTTTACGCACAGTACCGTTTCCATATCAATACCGTCATGCTGGAACTGGTGATGTCAGGTCAGGTTGTGAGTTTCTCAATCTCAACATGGCTGATGGTCATTGCTGCGATTGCCTGTATTTTTGCAGCACAATTTTACTTGATCCGATTCTTAGAGAAAAAATTACCCACTTTTTCATGGAGCATTGGTAAAAAGTTTACAGGCTTAGTGTTTGTTGCTTTACTTTTAAGTAATGGTATTCACGTTTGGGCTGCAGCACATGTGTATCAACCTGTAACCATGACACAACGCTATTTACCGATGTTTTATCCGATGACCTCGAATAAAACCATGAAAAAGTACGGCTGGATTGATGAAGAAGCCTTAGAAAAACAAAAGGCTATGTCTTTAGAACGTAAAAGTGACCTGAATTATCCGCTGACGCCGATTGTTGGAGAAGCTCCAAAGCAACCCACCAATATTATGTTTATCGTGATTGATTCTTGGCGTGCAGACACATTTAATGCAGACAACTCAGCAAACTTGTGGAATTATGCGCAGAACGGAAAGATTTTTAATCAACACTATTCAACAGGAAATGCCACACGCACAGGTATTTTTGGGATGTTCTATGGTATTCCTGGTACTTACTGGCATGGCATGATTGTGAACCGCCAAAGTCCAGTATTTATTGACCGTTTGCAAGCACTGAATTATCAACTGGGTTTATTTGCTGCTGCCAAATTAACCAACCCTGAATTCCATGAAACCGCGTTTTCAAAAGTGCCAAATTTACGTATTGGTTCTTCTGGCAAAGTGGCAGGTGGTCTTGATGAAGAATTAACGCAAGATTGGTTAAAATGGTATGAAAAAAGAGATCGAAACAAACCAACCTTTTCATTTTTATTTTATGACTCTCCACACGGATACAGCTTTCCTAAAGACTATCCACACCAGTACAAACCAATGCTGGATGAAGTCAATTATCTCAAGTTAAGTAATGATTCTGATCGTTCATTAATGATGAATCGTTATAAAACTAGTGTGCACTACGTCGACAGCATTGTGAAACGAGTTTTAGATAAACTCAAAGAAACAGGTGATGCAGAGAACACGTTGGTCATCATTACTGGCGACCACGGGCAAGAAGTGAATGATAATCTTCAAAACTTCTGGGGACATAATGGTAACTTTACCGACCCTCAAGTCAAAGTTCCCTTTGCAATCATTGGTCCGAAGATACAAACTGATGCGCTATGGAATAACCACGTTTTAACTAGCCATCAAGATATTGTTCCTACACTCATGAAAAACTATTTGGGTGTAACCACAAAAATTCACGACTATTCAGTGGGTGAAGATTTGTTGGGACCACAAATTCAACGTGATTGGATTTTAACCTCAAGCTATAGTAAATATGGCATTGTTACCCCTAAAAACATCTTAGAAGTGGGGGCTGTTGGGCAGTTCGAAATCTTAGATAAAAAGAATCAGCCAATGTCAGATCAAGAGCCAAACTATGCTCATGTTCAAGCAGCATTGGAGCAAATTAGTCGTTTTAATAAATAAAGGCAAAAGAAAAACCGGCATGATGCCGGTTTTTTATCACAGGTCTTTTACCACTTTGCATAGTGCTGTTCGAGCAATCCATATTCATTTAGCAATACAATCTCTTGATCACCCTGCTGAATCGTACCGCTAATCTTGGCTTGCCATTGACTAAACTGACTGCCCACAAGACGCAAATTTAGGTTTTCAAAACGGCGCCAACCCGTGGTCACAGTTAAATTTAAGCGTTCATCTAACGAGCGAATGCTCCAACGCCCTTCTTCTTCCATTTGGAATAGAACATCACTCACGGTATAGAGCTTTCCATTCATCCACAGACAGTTTTCATTGCCAAAACTTTCATTCACACCAGAGGCTAAGTTCAGACCAATACGCTTACCCTGTGCATCCCAAAAACTACAAGAGAGCCAAAACCAAGCTGTTTCCGGTCGGAGGAAGCCACAGGTGTCATCTAGCGCAGCCAAGGTCCGCTCATTAAACTGAATGATCTGCCCCGCTTTATTGGTAAAAAAACCCTCACACGCTAAGGTGGTCAGTTTATGGGTATAAGTCCAACCATTAATCCCTGTTGGACTACACATACTCAATGGATCAGTGCCTGCGCAGAAAATTCGGGCACTCAGCTTAATCTCACCATACTTGGTGACTTGAACATAGCGCACCCCATTGGCATGCTGAATTTCAATTTGAAACGGTGAATTTGCAAACACACTCTGGTTATACAAAGGCTGTTCATCTAAAACGGTTTTACGCGCCAGAAAATTCACGGCGTTCCATTCAAGCACTTCATTTTTGAGATGATCGTAAATATAAACGAAACCATGGCCAGCCCAAGCAATATCAGCAATCGCTAAGCCAATGGTGTAGTGTTCATGTTGAATGCTACAAAACTTAAATTTCTTATATTTCAGCTTTTTCCGCCATCCCGTAAGTACTTCACCATATGGGGTTTTATACTGATACTTATTTAAATCAATGGTTTTTGGAAGTTCGCTAAACCGACCATAATGTGGTTGTCCGTTGGACTGAATCAAATCCATTGATGCTTTATCCTTAAGCAAAAGTTAATTAATATCCATAAGCCTATTATGCCTATAATTTTAAAGGTGAAAAGTATTTAGTTTGTTTTTTCATCAAATTGTTCGCTAAACCTACTCTCTTTCGTTTGAATACATCACTTAAAAGAATTAGGAATAGTTCAAACTTAATTCAACATGAGATATGTATTTTCCCACGTGTTTACATCAAACTCAGCTTCAACCAAAGCCACATAACGACCATGTACACAATCAATCGCAATACAGCCATCAACGTCTAAAACACGGTCAGTATGTTGCTTTTGCCACTTTTGATCAAAATATTGTTTGCCAAGTTGTTTGGCCTCCGCGGCATGCGGCGCAACGACGAGTACATAACGATGTAACTCCCCAAATTCACGTGTGTCATAGCCACCTAAATTTATGAGCCACAGTTTTTCATCCTCTGCTTGGGGTTGGGCATCACTAAACTGTATTTGGTATTTTTTTCCTGCACTTTCGACACCCTCCACTTGCATCCAAGCATCAATATGTAAGCCTTTTTGTTCACCAAACCATGCATTTTTAAGTTGCGGGTAACTCTCCTCTAAACTGTCAGCGACTGCAAATACAACATCATGGACTTCAGTATTGGCGCGGGCATGGCGACCACCAAGCATGGCCATAAATAGGCTGGGCATGTTTTGCTCCTTTTCAAATTAAAATGTACATGACGGAGTCTTACAGTTTGTACTTCTTATTTGCAGAGCTCGTCATGTTACTTTGGTTTTGCCCAAAGTAACCAAAGGCATTTCCTTTTGCAAAACTCGGCACATATCATCAATCCGCTCACTATATCGCAGAAACTGTATAGTTCAACTAATAGTCTGCCTCGAACAATTGCAAACGGCCTTTCCTCGAATCAAACAATTATATTAATTTTCAAATTCTTAAATGCTCATTTTTAAACCAAAATTATCTACATAAGAAAAAATCGTGCTGAATCACTTCAGCACGATTTTTGTAATCCACCCAACCCTCATCTATTAAAAGGGGGAGGCTTTTCTCTCTTTTTCAAAAGTGGTTAGTCGAGGATTCTTACATCTCAACCATTTCCACGCCATCAATACGTGCCACAGTCATTAAGTCCTTATCACCACGACCAGAAACCGTCGCAATAATAATTTGATCTTTAGACATGGTTGGCGCAAGTTTAGTCACATAAGCCATCGCATGAGAGCTTTCCAGTGCAGGAATAATCCCTTCAATCTGGGTTAAATCACGGAAACCTTGTAAAGCTTCATTGTCATTGATCGGCACATATTCAACACGGTGCATATCTTTTAAGAAACTATGTTCAGGGCCTACACCTGGATAATCCAAACCTGCTGAAATTGAATGAGTTTCAATGATTTGGCCTTGTTCATCCGACATTAAATAAGTACGGTTACCGTGTAAAACTCCGACATGACCAGCATTCAATGGTGCAGAGTGTTTACCTGTTTCAATGCCATAACCTGCAGCTTCAACACCGTACATTTTCACATCAGCATCGTTTAAGAATGGGTAGAACAAGCCCATTGCATTTGAACCACCACCGACACATGCCACCAAGGCATCAGGTAAACGCCCTGCTTGCTCTTGAATTTGTTTACGTGCTTCACGACCAATAATCGATTGGAAATCACGAACCAATTGTGGATAAGGATGTGGGCCTGCAACCGTACCAATCACATAGTAAGTTGAATCAACATTGGTGACCCAATCACGCATCGCTTCGTTCATGGCATCTTTCAATGTTTTAGAGCCACTTTCCACAGGCACAACGGTCGCACCAAGTAAACGCATACGATAGACATTCATGGCTTGACGTTTCACGTCTTCTGCACCCATGAATACCACACATTCAAGCCCTAAACGCGCTGCAATCGTAGCCGTTGCAACACCGTGCTGACCTGCGCCAGTTTCAGCAATAATTCGTTTTTTACCCGACAGTTTTGCCAGTAAAGCCTGACCAATCGTGTTATTCACTTTATGTGAACCTGTATGATTCAGGTCTTCACGTTTTAAGTAAATTTGTGCACCACCCAACTCTTTCGACCATCGCTCAGCATAATATAAAGGACTAGGACGACCTACATAGTAGGCGAGGTCACGGTCGAATTCTGCCAGAAACTGCTCATCATCTTTCATACGGAAATAGAGCTTTTCTAAGTCTTCTAATGCTGCCATTAGAGTTTCTGACACAAAACGTCCGCCATGGATACCAAAATGCCCACGTTCATCTGGGTATTGGGTATAGTCAATCACATTACTTTGCTGATCCACGATGGACTCCTTGCATGAAGTTTTCTATAAGTTGTTGGTCTTTTATACCTTTAGCGGATTCGACGCCTCCGCTGACATCTACAGCATAAGCCCCAGTCGTCTTTATAGCGTCTTCCACATTAGTTGGGGTTAAACCACCCGCTAAAATTAAAGGAATATCGAGCTTAGGGAATTGTGACCAGTCAAAACTATGTCCTGTTCCCCCTTTTAATTCAGGATGCCATGCATCTAAGAGTACTGCACTTGCCCCTGCCTGTTGATAGCGTTTCACTTCTGTGACCACATCCAGTTCAGGTTTCACTTGAATGGCTTTATACCAACGACGCCCGACTTGTGTAGCAATCATCTGACAGTCCGCTGGTGTTTCATCACCATGAAACTGAATGATATCCAGTGCAACTTGTTTTAGCACATCCGCAATCTCATCCGCAGTCGCATTTACAAACAATCCCACCGTTTGAACATAAGCAGGAACATGTTGAATGAGTTCTTTGGCTTGATCCACACTAACATAACGTGGACTAGGTGGGAAAAATACAAAACCAATTGCATCTGCCCCTGCTTTGACCACAGCATCAATATCTTGGCTACGGATAATTCCACAAATTTTGGCACGGGTTCGCATATTTATGACTCTGGCTCAGCCCTATTTATAGCTGATCTATAAATATCTGGGCGAATCATTGTAATGCAATTTTTTCACCTTGCGTAAAGTTCATCCTGAAAAATCTTTACATCGATTGTTTAATTCGCATACAAACCGTATACTGCGCCCAAATGCAATAAGTCTGAGCATTTATGCTTTAGGGAAGTTGGTGCAAATCCAACACTGCCCCCGCAACGGTAAAACGAAACGTATATCTTTATAAGTGCTTGCACTTACATCACTGCACTCGTGTGGGAAGATGGGTATACCAATATTGTTCGCAATATTTATATTTAAGTCCGGAGACCTGCTTATTGCGCCATTTAACTCAATCATTCACGGGGGGTGAATGTATGGAGCCAGCATGCCAAATTTATTTCAGCCTACTGCTTTAGTGGGTGCAATTGCAATTGCGATGGGTTTCTCTACGTCTGTATCTGCACAAGACAGTTCCAATGTTGTAAATGCATCTTTAGACACTTTAGTCGTTACCGCGACACGTTCTGAAGAAAAAATTAAAGATGTACCTGCGCGTATATCCATTATTGAACCGCAAATTATTGAACAATCTCCAATTGCCGCTTTACCCGATCTATTGATGACTGATGCAGCCATTAATATGGTACAAAGCGGTGGTTATGGTCAAACTGCATCAATTTTTCTACGTGGTACTAACTCAAATCAAACATTGATTCTACGTGATGGTGTAAGACTAAACTCTGCCACTACAGGCACGGCTTCACTACCATTTATCGACACTACCGATATTCAACAAATTGAAGTCCTCAAAGGTCCTGCATCTGTGCTTTATGGCACTGATGCAATTGGTGGCGTAGTCCAACTCGTCTCAAAAACGCCAGAAAAGAATAGCGCATTCGTGACAGGTGAGATTGGTGAAAATTCAACTTATAAAACACTTGTTGGTGCTGATCTCGCTGAAAATGGTTTCTACGCACAAATCCGTGGTCAACATTTGGAAACCGATGGTACACCTGTAAAAGACAGTAAAAATGCACCTGATGCAGCTTTTGATCAAACTGGTTATTCGGCAAAATTTGGTGTAGAAAAAGAAAAATATGCGCTCTCACTCGACTACAGTGAGAACGAAGGTAATTCCCAATACGACAATTATGGTGCAGTTGCTAATCAAGATTTCAAAAATGAAATTGTAAACATCAAAGGTCGTGTGAATCTTGCTCCTAGTGTTGAAGTGAATGCCCGCGTATCACAATTTAAAGATGATATTGATCAAAATGATCTAAATTATCTCGGGACATATGACTTCGTCCGTAGCACTACACAAGAAGCTGAACTTTATGGCAAATGGCAGTTCACACCTTCACAAAATATTTTATTGGGTACTACTTATCAAAATATTGATGGCGATGTGATTTCTTGGGGTAGTCCATATGCTGCAGATGTAGATTCGCAAGGTTATTATCTACAACATCAATACAATGCTAATGGTTTAAATACTCAAGCTGGCATTCGTGTAGAAGATAATGAGAAATATGGCACGCACACCATTGGACAAATTGCTGCTCGTTATCAGCTATTTCCTTTAACCAGCATTTACACCAATATTGGCACAGCTTTCCGCTCACCAACATTGAACGAACTATATAGTGCTTACGGAAATCCTGATTTAAAACCCGAGGAAAGCACATCTTATGAAATTGGTTTAGATCAGAACCTCAACCATGGTTTTAGCACAGGTATTTCTTTGTATCGCACCGAAGTTGAAAACTTAATTGATGCAACTAGCGTTACAGGGTATATCTTCCAAAATATTGACCAAGCGACATTTGAAGGCAGCGAAATTTATCTAAAATGGCAAGGTGAGAATCTGTATGTGAATGTAGGTTATAACTATGTCCGTGCCAAAAATGATAAAACTGATGAAGATTTAAGTCGTCGCCCACGTCAAAATGCGACCCTGACCACAGGATGGCAAGACAGTAAATTTGGCTTCTCAACCACCTTGATGGCGAGTAGTTCATACGATAATAGTGCCTATGATGATATTACTGTTCCTGGACACTTAAGAGTTGATATGAATGGCTATTATAATCTTAGTAACGCTATCAAAGTATTTGCCAATATCCAGAATGTAGGCGATAGCAACTATCGTACAGCTTATGGCAGTGGTAGTTACTATATGAATGGCGGTCGCCTTGCTTCTGCCGGAGTCACTTTCCGTTATTAATTTAATGTAAAGACTCAAAAAACAATTTAAAACAGCGCAGTTTATGGATAATGTTTTGACCGGCATTATCCTTTTTTTCATTCTTTAGGCAGGACAAATTATGGGCCACCGTTTAAGTAAAATTTATACCCGTACTGGCGACTCAGGCACCACAGGTCTGGGTGATGGATCACGTGTCACTAAAGATGATCTAAGAATTACCGCACTTGGTGATGTGGATGAACTCAATTCAACCATTGGTGTACTTCGTGCTCAAATTACTGCAAGTCAAATCACGGACAAAGCCACATGGGATAAAAGCTTAAGCCTGATTCAGCACTGGCTTTTCGACTTAGGCGGTGAAGTCTGTATTCCAAACTATCATTTGCTCCAACCAGTTTGTATTGAGTTTCTTGAACAAGAAATTGACCGTATGAATGAAGACTTACCCATGCTGAAAGAATTTATCTTACCTTCGGGTTCTTTAGCATGTAGCTATGCACACCAAGCACGCGCGGTATGTCGCCGAGCTGAACGTAGCTTAATGTCGGTGCACACTCGTGATCAAAATATTCAAAGCACCGCACTACAGTTACTCAACCGCTTATCTGATTGGCTTTTTGTTGCATCGCGTGCTTTACAGCGTGCTGAAGGTGGCTCGGAAGTACTTTGGCAAAAAAATATCAATGAAACTATTTAAACGTTTCTAAGTTTTAGAACGAAATAGATCTTTTCGGAGTCTTGCAGTGATCAATTCACTGCAAGACTTTTTGATGTTAATTTTCTTTTGGGCAAAGCAATCAAAACCATTTTTCCAATCGTAAAACTCGTCAAATACCATCACTTATCGTGAATATAAACATTTTATTCAAATTCAGTCCTACCTCAAACCATTACGAATCGCATTTACGCATATCTGATATTTCCACCTTAGAATCTATCCCCCAATCCAATGTTTTAGCGCTACAATCACGCAAAAGACGTATATAGATCAGGTTTAACATGAGAATCATCGGACATCGTGGTGCACGTGGTGAAGCCCCAGAAAATACACTCGGCGGTTTTCAATATATTCATGATCTGGGCATCCGTGCGGTCGAATTTGATGTTCGTCAGCTCAACGACCATGAGCTGATCATTATGCATGATGACAACATGCTCCGAACCACCGGTATCGACCAAGCGCTCTACCCATTAAGCAGCACACAACTCGACACCTATAACCAAGCACATATTTGGCTAGACTGGGAAAAGCAAAGTACACCAACATTGCGACAAGCCCTTCAGATTATGCAGGACTTTGAACATCTTGAAGTTGAAGTCAAAGCCGTGCAAACACAAGCCGAAGCTGAGCGACTGACACAACATCTCACACAGCAACTCAGAGGCTTTGAACGCACTGTGGTCATCACTAGTTTTGATCTTAAAATCCTACAAGCACTCCAAGATCAACACTCTCCATTTAAACGCGGCTTATTAGTTGAAGACGATATTCAACATCTTGCGATTGAACAAGCACTCAAATACGACTGTTGCCAAATCGGCTGGATGAACCAACTGGCAAGCGATGACTTGTTAAAAGCCACACAACAAGCGAATTTAGCCATTAGTGTTTGGACAGTGAATGACATCGAGCGCGCCAAACATTTACGTGACTGTGGCATTGATGGATTAATTACCGATTTTCCTAAAATGATGCTACAACATTTGGCAGATGTGCATTGAACAGGCCACAGATTGATTTGAGTTTTACATGAGTAGTAGCAGTGAAAATGGTTATTTTTCATATTGATCGCTCTGCTACGATAAAGCCTAGAAAAGCTTCGGTAATTTCGATATCTAAACATTCGTATTCTGTTACTGTTTAGTACAATACATCTGTACAATAATGCTAGTGAACCAAGGTTCGCTCATGCTAATATGCTGTGGCTTAATCCATGCAAAAAGTAATGGATTGACCTTCCATTTATACCTCCCAAGGTTTCAGGAGTGCTGTTGGAGATGAATGCTCCCCTACCCAAAGCCCCATTTAACTGGGTTGCAATTTTTGCATTGGTTTTTCTTCCGATTGTGGCTGTGATTGCAATTCCCTTATATGCCTTTCAGCATGATTTCAGCTTAGCCGCTTGGATCAGTATGTTTGTATTACTGGGTGTTAGTAGCTTAGGTATTACTGCTGGCTATCACCGCTTATGGGCACACCGTGCTTATGAAGCAAGCTTACCTTTAAAAATCATTTTAATGATTATGGGTACCTTTGCCGTGCAAAACAGTATTTTATTTTGGAGTTCAGGTCACCGTACCCACCACCGCCATGTCGATGATATCGAGAAAGATCCGTACTCGATTAACAATGGCTTTTGGTATGCGCACATGGGTTGGATGCTTCGTGACTATCCATCAGCAGAACCTGACTTTAAAAATGCACCCGATTTGCTCAATGACAAATTGGTGATGTTCCAACACAAATACTATGTCCCTTTAGTGATCAGCGTCCACATGGGTATTTTATTACCAATTGGTTGGGCTGTAGGCGACTTATGGGGCGTGTTATTGTTGGGCGGATTAATGCGTTTAATCCTCAGCCACCACGTCACGTTCTTCATTAACTCTTTATGCCACATGTGGGGCAAACGCCCATATACAGACGAAAATACCGCACGTGACAACTTCTGGTTAGCCATTGCCACTTGGGGTGAGGGTTATCATAACTACCACCACATTTTCCAATACGACTATCGTAACGGGGTGAAATGGTGGCAATATGACCCAACCAAATGGTTGATTTGGTCATGCTCAAAACTGGGTTTAGCTAAAAACTTACGTCGTATTCCGAGCTTCAATATTAAAAAAGCTGAACTTGCGATGAAGTTTAAATACGCTGAACAAGACTTAGAAGTTCATGGTCTCAATGTCAGTGATGACATCAGCTCTGCGAAAGCTCGTATTGCACAAGAGTATGATGCATTCACCCAGACCTTGAATGACTGGGCAAAATTGAAAGAACAAGAAATTCAAGCCAAGAAAACAGCAGTGGCTGAAAAAATCCATCAAATGGATGAAAAGCTCAAAATTGAGTTTCAGTTAGTCGAACAGCGTCTAGGTCATCACCGTCAAACCTTGACCACACTGATGCGCAGCATTAAAAAAGCCCCTGTTTCTCAGTAATTAATCTCTGATTCAGCATTTCAAAAGAAAGCTCCGCAAGGGGCTTTTTTTAGCAGTTCATAAAGGATAACAACATGGATATTAACAACATTCCTTTCGGTATCACCAACTGGGCTGAGATACCCACCACCCGCCATACAGGTGATCAGGGTTATGCCCTATGGCGTACTCAGCAATTTGACGCGATTCGCGTGCGTATGGTGGAGTATTCTGAGAACTATCTGGCCGACCATTGGTGTTCTAAAGGACATATCCTGTTGTGCTTAGAAGGTGAACTACACACTGAACTAGATGATGGTCGTAGCTTTACCCTCACGGCTGGCATGAGTTACCAAGTTGCAGATCAAGCCGAAGCCCATCGCTCGTCCACCTCAAAAGGTGCCAAACTGTTTATAGTTGACTAAAACAGTTGGATATATGTCTTAACACTAAAACTTTGCTATATTGATAGGGTCATGGCTTATCCCTTGTGATCCTTCACTATGCAGTTCAATTCACGCTATTCTCTCCTTCCGTCAAAGCTTTATCACCATCAACAGCCCTTGGCACTAAAAGGGGCAAAAGCAGGTCATTTCAATGCAGCTTTAGCAGAACAGTTGCAATGGTCTGAAGCCGACAAACAGTCTTGGGTAGAGATTTGTAGCGGACAAAAAACCTTTAGTGAATTTGAACCATTGGCAATGGTCTATGCAGGACATCAATTTGGTCAGTGGGCAGGACAGCTCGGTGATGGTCGGGGTTTATTGATCGCACAAATCCTCGATCAACATGGGCAAACCATTGACCTGCATTTAAAGGGTGCAGGCTCTACTCCTTACTCGCGTATGGGAGATGGTCGTGCGGTACTTCGCTCCGTCATTCGTGAGTACTTGGCTGGACATGCGCTGAATAGTTTAGGCGTGGCTTCAAGCAACGCGGTGGGCTTTACCTCATCGGCTCAAGGCGTGCAGCGGGAAAAATTGGAACTCGGTGCGATGATGTTGCGTACATCAGACTGTCATATTCGCTTGGGACATTTTGAGTGGATCAACCAGTACCAACCTGATTTACTCGACGAATTTACCCAAAAATGCATCGAATGGCATTACCCCGAGTGTTTAGATGCGGAACAACCTGTTTTGGCATTTGCAACCCAAGTGATTCAACGGACTGCGGTAATGATTGCCAAATGGCAACTGGTCGGTTTCGCACATGGGGTGATGAATACCGATAATTTAAACATTACGGGTTCAACCCTTGATTTTGGCCCTTATGGCTTTATGGAGCGCTTCCGTCCGAATTGGATTAACAATCACTCCGACTATCAAGGCCGCTATACCTATCAGCAGCAGCCGAGCATTGGTCACTGGAATTTATGGACATGGTTGAATAACCTCATTCCGCTTTGTCCGCAAGACTATGACAAAGAACAATGGAAGCAAGACCTTGCCGATTGCCTAGAGCACTATGAACCCACATTCTTGGAGCACTACAAACTGGGTTTAAGTCAGAAAATGGGCTTACCTCATTTTCATACTGACAGTTTTGACTGTGCCATGACCTTCTTACGGATTCTACAAACTGAACAGCTCGACTACACACAAAGCTTTACGCGTTTGCAAGAGCAGCAATATGAAATGATTAAAGATGACTGCCTTGACCGTCGTCAATTTGAAAGTTTCCTCGCGCAATATGAACAGATTCGTGCAAATCAAAACACAACAGAACTCAATGCAGCTATGCAGCAAGCCAATCCTGTTTATATCCTACGCAATCACATGGCACAAAAAGCGATTGAGCTGGCTGAACGGAACGATTTCTCAGAAGTCGAACGCTTATTTGACCTGCTTAGCCATCCATTTGAGCGGAATGTAGCACTAGAGAAAGCTGAGGATTTAGCACCTTTACCAACGGATGTGCCTGAAGTGATGGTGAGTTGTTCCTCTTAAGCATTTGGCTTAAACTGTGGATAAATTAAACAATATCCACAGGGCTTCGCCCACTGAGTGATGATCAACATGTCCTTACATCTTATTGCTGCAAAAGCTGCACTTGCCCTGCCAGAAGTGACGTGTAGTCAGCCCTTTGGTGAAGGCTGTGATGTCTATAAAGTCATGGATAAAAATGTTTTTGCTCAATTCATCTTTAAGTGGCGCGGCTTTAAGTAACTTAAAAGTTACGCCTGACCACGTCGCGATGCTACGTGATATTTATCCGTATATTCATGCAGGTTGGCATATGAATAAAAAGTATTGGATTTCGATATATGAAGATGAACACTTAGATCCTGATTTAGTCATTGATCTGGTACATAGCTCTTATGAGCTCGTGGTATCCAAGCTGAATAAACGACAAAGACAGCGAATCGCTGCGCTTAAAGCCATCACCTAAATATGTATTGAATGAAAAAGATTGTTAATTATTCCAATTACATGTCCTAAAGCGCAACCCTATCACTGCATCACGCAGGTCATGGATTTGAAGGTATATTGTCTCGGCTAAACAGTTTTTCAACGTTTTCTACGTATTGCCCACTTTGGAACCCAAAATTCGAAACGAAAAGTGAAATGAGACATTTATAGATGATAAAAAAAAGCCCGACATCCTGTCGGGCTTTTTCGTATTGGTTAGCTAGGTATAACTCCTGTCGTACCTCACATCCTAGTGTTGAACTTATCATTTTTGTTTTATGTTTTGGAACTTCCTGTTTTCTATGACTGCATCATATAAAATATTTCAGAGCTGACCTAGACGCAATCCGCTTGAATTAGTGTAAGCCAAAACGTACATAGAAAAATAAGCTTAATTAGACTTACCCCCAAAATTATCCGCAGAAATTGTGGATAGTTTTCAGGATGACTAAAACTGAGCCTGACTCCTTAAAATGAATTTTTGCGTGATTTAAAAGCAACTTTATAGCTCAGTACTTCAATCTGTTGGAAATACACTCACTCTTTCTCGATTTTGCCTATTTAATTATCTATACATATCAATCCGAACAGATCGAGTATGCAAATCGCTCACTCTCCATCCAAATTAATCAAAAGCCATACTGAACTCATACAAAGCTAGGCTGAGAATGAGTAAAAGTTTGGTCATTTTCATATTCAGTTGCTTATTTGATTGCATTGTTGAAAAGTTAGAATGCCATCTCACAGTCCAACCCTAAGTGGTATGCACATGGCTAGCAGAATGCTTCGCTGATTTGAATATCGACTCATCGACTTTGTCTAAAACAAACGTAAAAGTAAAAAGACAAACTGACACATGATTTGAAATATCTATAATTTATATACCGATCAAAAGCCCAATAAAAAAGGACTCATATTAAGTCCTTTTCAACATCATCACCTAAGCTTTAGCTTTTCTTCGGCTTCAATGTTTTAAATAAAACAAATAACACGAGGATCCACACAGGAAGCATCAACACGGAAAGCATAAAACCCTGATTCCACATGATATATAAAATCATCAGCATAAACACTAAAACAAAATAATTGCTAAACGGTGCAAATAACGCTGGAAACTTGGTTTGAATGCCCTGTTTTTTCATACTCTGTCTAAATTTAAGATGGATCAAACTGATCATCATCCAATTCAGCACAGCCGCACTGACCACAATATAAATCAGATAACTGAGCGCTTTTTCAGGCAAAAAGTAATTCAACAGCACACACCCAAAAATCAGTAATGCTGAAAATAAAACCGCCGCAATCGGTGTCCCCTGTCGATTAACCTGCTTAAAAACTTGCGGGGCATTACCTTGTTCTGCCAGACCTAACAGCATGCGGCTATTGGCATACATCCCACTATTACAAACAGAAACCGATGCAGTCAGAATAATAAAATTCAGTAAATGCGCTGCCCAATCAATGCCCATTTGCTTAAAAATAAGCACGAATGGACTTTTATCTAAACCACCCAAATCCAATTGATTCCAAGGCACCAAAGACAAAAGGATCGCCAACGAGCAAATATAGAACAGGAAAACCCGAATCACAGTTTGATTGACGGCTTTTGGAATATTCTTTTCAGGATCTTCGGTTTCCGCAGCCGCCATACTGATCAGCTCAATGCCGCCAAAGGCAAACATCATAAAGGCCAGCATATAAAACAAGCCTTCAAAGCCATGTGGGAAAAACCCGCCATGTACCCATAAGTTCGTGACAGATGCAGTTGAACCAACATCAGCCGTCAACAACAGATAAACCCCGAAGATGATCATGGCGATAATCGCCACAACTTTAATCATCGACAACCAAAACTCAGACTCCGCATACAGTTTGACATTGGCAAGATTGGCCAGTGTGATCACCACAAAAAACACCAGCACCGAGACCCACGCAGGAATATGTGGCCACCAGTAATTCACATACTTGCCAATCGCGGTCAGTTCAGTCATCACCACCAAGATATACAGTACCCAGTAGTTCCAGCCCGTTAAAAAGCCTGAAAACCGCCCCCAATATTTAAAGGCAAAGTAGCTGAATGAACCCGTCACTGGCTCATGCACAATCATTTCACCGAGCTGACGCATAATTAAAAATGCAATCAAACCGCCCATCATATAACCCAAAATAATCGATGGGCCAGCAGACTCAATAATATGTGCTGAACCTAAAAACAGACCTGTACCAATTGCACCGCCCATGGCGATCAATTGAATATGGCGGTTCTTTAAACGGCGCTGAAGTTTAGGCGTCTCGCTGCTCAAAACACATGCTCACCTGATAAAAAAATGAATTGTACCGCTTGCACAAGCGATCAACCAGTCTTGCTCTTCAAAATTGCCGATTGCTCAGTTTCATTTCACCAGTTGAAGGTTTAAACGGACTGTAGATTTTGATTGCTGCCTTGAGTCCATCCCATAAAAAAAGCGGATAACCCAAGGCTTATCCGCTTCTACTTTTAATTAAAAAATGAATTAATCTTCAGGATATTCAAACCGGTAACCTACACCATATACCGCCTGAACCCATTCATGACGGTTACCTGTTTCAGCCGCATCAGAGATCTTACGACGTAAGTTCTTAATATGGCTATCAATCACACGGTCAGCCACTTCAAAACTGTCAGGGTTGATATGATCTAGTAACTGCGCACGTGAATAGACTTGCCCCACATGCTCTAAAAACAACTCCAGTAAACGAAACTCAGTCGGTGTTAAGTTTAAAGGCTTTTGTTGATACCAAATGCGTTGTTGCGCTTTATCCATGCGGAACAAAGACTGATCTTCAGGCTCAGCTTTACGCTCTAAACGGCGTAACACGGCTTGGACACGCGCCACTAATTCTTTCGGGCTAAATGGTTTACACACATAGTCGTCTGCTCCCATGTTCAAGCCAAGCACACGGTCAATTTCTTCGGTGCGTGCGGTAACCATAATAATCGGCAAATCCGACTGTTCACGGACTTTACGGCAAATGGTCAAGCCATCCATACGCGGCACCATCAAATCTAAAATCATCAGACTCGGTTTACGCTGCGTAAAGCTATCAAATGCGTCCTGACCATCGTGAAACATACTGACTTCAAAGCCCGCTGCTTCAAGATAATCGCGGACCAATTGTGCAAGTTCTACTTCATCTTCAACCAGCATAATATGTTTCATACATACTTCCTTTTGTGTTTCATTTTTTTGGGAACGTTAACTTGCAACGTAAACCACCCAAAGGCGAATGATCAAAACTCAATTCACCTCCTAAAGCCTGTGCCAGTTTAGCCGATAAAGCCAAACCTAAACCTGTACCACCTGTGCTACGCGTACGCGAGTCATCGACTCGGTAGAAACGCTCACCGAGTCTTGCTAGTTGCTCATCACTTAAACCATAAGGACTGTCATCGACATAGACCGTCCAATCTGTTGCGGACTGTTCCGTATGGACTCGAACCTGACCACCCGCTTCGGTATAACGAATGCTATTGCCCAACAAATTGACCATGATTTGCTTAAAGCGGTCAATATCAAGTTGTAACTCAGCGCCCTCACCTTCGACACTAATGCTTAAATGGGCCTGTTCAAATTTAGGCTTAAAGTTTTCCACTTCTTGCTCAATCACCGCCCACGGGTTCACGGTTGCAAAGTAACAGTTTAATTGCTGTGCTTCCGCTTGTGCCAAATCAGCCAAGTCATGTGTGAGTTTTTTCAAGCTGGTGACTTGGCGTAACATCGATTCAAAATGCTCAGGCGTTGGTTTTCGAATTCCGTCTTGCATCGCTTCGATCTGCGCTTGTAACACTGCCAGCGGTGTTTTCAACTCGTGCGAAGTATCTGACACCCACTGACGACGCGAAATTTCATGCTGATCTAAAATCACAGCCAGTTGGTTCAGTTCATTGGATAAATCACCCAGCTCATCGTTTCGATTCACTTTAACTTGATGCTGAAAATTACCCTTTGTTAATTCACGCGTACCATTCAACAAGCGTTGAATCGGTGTCTTAAAATAAGTCGCAAGCAACAACGCAGCAATTAAACTAGCAAAAACGGTTAAACCATAGACCAGCAATAAATAACGTTTTTGGTTACTAAAGAAGTTGATACTCAATGCATCATCTTGATCAAGGACTGGTTTCAGCCCCAAATACCCCACCACTTGGTTATTCACCACAATAGGACGGAAAGAAACTTGATCATCCGAGGGTTCACCGACCACAAACTGACGCTGCGTATCGTATAAAGACAAACGCGAGCTCAGACCCAAACGGTCAGGCGTGGAAATAAACTGTTTTTTGCCTGTGTTTTGTTTGCTCTCTTGTTCAATCTCTTCTTTTTTACGATCTGGGCGGAACACATTTTGATTGGCGCTGAGTGGAAACTTTAAACCTTCGAAGGGTTGAAACTCCGAAGGTAAGTTTTCCTCCAAAGCTTGCAATTCTTGTTCGGTTAAAATCTGTTTTTCATGTTTGACTTCAGTGGTAGAGACATCACTGAGTAAGGTTTTGGTATTTTCTTTAAAATAACGCTGTTGCAGAGCAATATCGTACTGGCGGCGCAACCACCAACGAGAGAGACGGTCATAATCATCTGGCGCGGCATGTCCTTCAATCTGCAAAATTTGCGCTTGAATGGCATTGCCCCAGTCATGATAGGTACTATAAACGCCAGCCAAGTTATCAATCAGATGATCGAGCTTTTGCATTTCCACGTCCGCCACATATTTGGCAAAATTCTTTTGCATCGTCCAATGCAGCACACCTAAACTCACCGTGGTAATCACCAAAGTGGTCAGCAATACAGTGAGGAATAAGCGTAAAGCAATCGGTACGCGGCGAATCTTCAAAAGCAGTCTCTCGGTCATTCTTTTGCCTTGTTATTGTATAGAACACTGCATCAAAAAACTCTCCATTGTTTCTACATCTTTATTATTTAATCTTTAATCATCCAAAATCACATGCTCTTGTATGGGGGAGTTGTAGAATGAATAAGATGACAAAAATTGCTTTAGCCACTGCCAGCGTTTTATCTGTAGGTGCGTTGACTGCCTGTCAATCCACCCAAGCACCGAAAGATATGGAGCAGTCGCAACATATGCATGGTCATTATCAAAAAGACCGTCACATGACACCTGAACAACGCGAACAGTTTGAAAAAATGCGTACTGAACGTAAACAAGTCATGCAAGACATTAAAAAAGCCTGCGATGGCAAAGCGGTGGGTTCAGCAGTCCAAGTCAAAGCAGGTGAGCAAACACTAGAAGGCACATGTGCGATTTCGTTTAAACCGAACCGTGATGAAATGAAACGTGGTGAACATCGCCCAATGCGTGGTGATCAAGCCGGTCGTGGTGAATTCCGTGGCATGCATATGCAACGCGGCGAACCACTAACCGATGCGAAACGTGCTGAGTTAACCCAGCAATACGATCAACGTTTAGCTGAACGTCAAGCACGCCAACAAGCCGCAACCAAAGCCTGCCAAGGTCAAACCGATGGTAAAGCCGTGCAGCTAAAAGTCGGCACACAAACAGTAGATGGCAAATGTATGGTTCACTTCCAGCCTAACCCCCCTGTTTCAGCACCGAATAAGGCCGCTTAAGCCACTCTAAAAAGCATAAATAGATAAAAAAGGCGCAAATTGCGCCTTTTTTATTGGACATAACTTTTTACGCTTTTTGACTATTTATGTCATGCCAAAAGCAGCAAAACTGTTTACACTCAGTGCACTTAGCGATTTTGAATAATATTTATTTGACTTTACAGTCACCAAGAAAAGCACCTGAACCGCTTGTACCAAATTAGAAGATGTTGCACGATTAAGTTATTCCAATCCGTGTCAAAGAAGACACGTTTTTATGTTTATTAGGATTATAAGCTGGTTAAACCAGTATTGAGGAAACCGATATGCCACAATACAAAGCGCCCTTACGTGATATGCAATTCGTACTGCATGAGCTATTGAATGCAGAAGAACACTATTCTAAATTGCCTGCATTTCAGGAAACCGTAAGCCGTGAATTGGTTGACCAATATTTAGAAGCTGCTGCAGATTTCTGTGAAAACGAATTGTCTCCAATCAACCAAAGTGGCGACCGCGAAGGTTGTACTTGGAATGATGGCGTTGTTACAACTCCAACAGGCTTTAAAGAAGCGTATCAAAAATATATCGAACTAGGCTTCCCGTCTCTTTCTGCTGAAGAGCAATACGGTGGTCAAGCATTACCTGTTTCTTTGGGTAACGTGATTTCAGAAATGGTGGGTACTGCGAACTGGGCATGGGGTATGTACCCAGGTCTTTCTCACGGTGCAGTTCGTACTTTAGAACATCACGGTTCAGCTGAACAAAAAAATGCTTACTTACCAAACCTTGTTTCAGGTGTTTGGACAGGTACGATGTGCTTAACAGAATCTCATGCAGGTTCTGACTTGGGTATTATCCGTACTAAAGCTGAGCCACAAGCTGACGGTAGCTATGCAATCACTGGTGAGAAAATCTTTATCTCAGCGGGTGAACATGACATGGCTGAGAACATTGTTCACATCGTACTTGCTCGTCTTCCTGGCGCACCTAAAGGCACCAAAGGTATTTCTTTATTCATCGTGCCGAAGTTTAACTTAAACGCAGACGGTACTGTGGGTGAGCGTAACGCGGTGCGTTGTGGTTCGATCGAACACAAAATGGGGATCCATGGTAACGCAACTTGTGTGATCAACTTTGATAAAGCAAAAGGTTACTTGATCGGACCAGAAAACCGTGGCTTAAACTGCATGTTCACATTCATGAACACTGCACGTATTGGTACAGCCGTTCAAGGTCTTGCTGCATCTGAAGGTTCTTTCCAAGGTGCTTTAGCATATGCGAAAGATCGTTTAGCAATGCGTTCACTTTCTGGTCCTAAAGCACCAGAAAAAGAAGCCGATCCAATTATTGTTCACCCTGCTGTTCGTAACATGCTGTTAACTCAAAAAGCATTTGCTGAAGGTGGTCGTGCACTGGTTTACTTATTGTCTCTACATGCGGACGTGGTTGAGCAAGGTGCAACGGAAGAAGAGCGTAAATCTTCTGACAACATCTTGTCACTCCTTACCCCAATTGCAAAAGCATTCTTGACTGAAACAGGTTCTGAATCTGCAAAACACGGCGTTCAAGTGTTTGGTGGTCACGGCTTTATTTCAGAGCATGGTATGGAACAAATCGTTCGTGATACACGTATTGCGTGTCTATACGAAGGGACAACTGAAATCCAAGCGCTTGACTTGTTAGGTCGTAAAGTTTTGGGTACTCAAGGTGCAATGTTGAAAGACTTCACTAAGATTATTCACAAATTTGTTGAAGCAAACAAAGACAATGCGGCAATGAAAGAGTTTGTTGAACCTCTTGCTGCTCTAAACAAAGAGTGGGGCGACTTAACCATGCAAATCGGTATGCGCGCAATGCAAAACCCTGATGAAGTGGGTGCAGCTGCAGTTGATTACATGTATTTCTCTGGCTATGTAACGCTTGCTTACCTATGGGCTCGTATGGCATTGGTTGCTCAGGAGAAACTAGCTGAAGGCACCACTGACGTTGGCTTCTACAATGCAAAAGTAACGACTGCTCGCTTCTACTTCAAGAAGATCTTGCCACGTATTCGCTCACACGTTGATGTGATTGCTGGTGGCGTAGAACCATTACTCGCATTAGATGCAGAGCACTTTGCATTCTAAATAATTAATAACTAATTCGATATTCGAAATAGTTGTACTCTTGAGTACAGAAATGAAAAAGGACAGTCATAGCTTTGGCGGTCCTTTTTCTTTATAAATAGAGCGTTATTTCGCTTGGGTCATTTAACAACACTCTCCGTTGTTAATTAAGCTGTCCTAAGTCTACAGAGATTCAAACAATAAACAGGTGAACGAACATGCCAATTTATAATGCCCCACTTGCGGATATGAAATTTATCCTCAATGAAGTTTTCAATGCAGATCAGTTCTGGCAGTCTAATGAAAATCTAACTCATGTAGACAGTGCGACGGCTGAAGCGATCCTCGAAGAAATGGCTAAATTTGCGCAAAACGTAACCCTGCCTTTAAACCGTACAGGTGATGAAGAAGGCGCAACTTTTAGCAACGGCGCAGTGACTACACCTGCTGGTTTTAAAGAAGCGTTTAAGCAATATGCTGAAGGCGGATGGATTGGCTTAGCGGCTGATGAAGAATGGGGCGGTCAAGGCATGCCAAAAATGCTGACGGTTCTTGCAGATGAAATGCTGTTCGCAACCAACCCATCATTCATGCTCTACCCGCTTCTTTCTGTCGGTGCTGGCATGGCGCTGAACAGCTACGCATCGCAAGAACAAAAAGAAACCTATTTACCTAAAATTTACTCAGGCGAATGGTCTGGGACCATGTGTTTAACTGAGCCACATGCAGGTACAGATTTAGGTATTATCAAAACTAAAGCTGAACGTAACGAAGACGGTACCTATAACATTACAGGAACCAAAATCTTTATTACTGGCGGTGACCACGACTTAGCTGAAAACATCATTCACTTAGTTTTGGCAAAAACTCCTGATGCACCTGCGGGTTCACGTGGTATTTCATTATTCATCGTGCCTAAATTCCTAGTGAATGCAGATGGTTCTGTAGGCGAGCGTAATGCGGCAGGTCCAGGTTCGATTGAACATAAAATGGGGATCAAAGCGTCTGCGACTTGTGTAATGAACTTTGATGGTGCCAAAGGTTACTTGGTCGGTAAAGAAAATGAAGGCCTTGCGGCTATGTTCGTGATGATGAACTACGAACGTTTGTCGATGGGTATCCAAGGTTTAGGTGCATCTGAATTTGCTTACCAAAATGCTGCACAGTACGCAACAGACCGCCTACAAGGTCGTAGTGCATCAGGTGTTCAATCACCTGCTAAGCCTGCAGACAGCATTCTTGTGCATGGTGACGTTCGTCGTATGTTGCTGAATGCACGTGCGAACAACGAAGCATCGCGTGCCTTTGCTGTATATGTCGGTCAACAACTTGATATCACCAAGTTCTCAACAAACCCTGAAGCTGTGAAAGCAGCCAATGACCGTGTGGCACTGCTAACTCCAATTGCAAAAGCCTATTTAACCGATACTGCTTTTAATGCAGTGATTGATTCACAAATGGTCTTCGGTGGTCATGGTTATATTCGTGAATGGGGCATGGAGCAATGTGTACGTGACTTACGTATTGCACAAATCTACGAAGGTACGAATGGCGTTCAGTCTCAAGATTTAATTGGTCGTAAAACCATTAAATGTGGTGGTGCATTTATCGCAGACTACATTTCTGAAATCCGTGACTTTGCTAACAGCTTAGATGCGGACCTAAACTTCATTAAAGATGCAACACTCGATGCAGCAACTGAAGTGGAAGAAGTAACCAAGTATGTTCTTGAACGTGCTGCTGAAAGTGCAGAGTTTCCAAATGCTGCAGCAGTGGATTACTTACATGCAGTCGGCTTACTTAGCTTTGCTTATATGTTTGCAAAAATTGCCAATGCGGCCAAAGCCAAAGATGGTGATTTCTATCAAAACAAATTGGCGCTTGCGGCTTACTTTACACAGCGTATTTTGCCTGAAATCGACTTACGTATTGCAAAAGTAAAAGCGGGTGCAGAAGTTATCATGAACTTCTCTGAAGACTACTTCACCAACCAAGCTTAATTAGTTTAAACACGATAAAAAACGCCTGACCAGTCAGGCGTTTTTTTTAACGTCAGCTTTTTATAATCAACTTCTCGTCATTTGCATGAAATTTGCATATGATTCAATATAATATCCGCAAAGTATGAGGAGGTTAGCATGACCAACCGTGATCCTAAAATAGAGAAAATTGAAACCCTCCTCGATAAATTAGGCAATACTGCAGTAGAAAGTTTTCACTATGTGGCTTTATTTATTATTGGCTGTATGGTGATTTGGTCGGCTGGTCATACTGTTTATGAGATCCTAACCGTTAAACAGTACGCCTCGATTGATGATATTTTACTGTTATTCATCTACTTAGAGCTGGGTGCAATGGTCGGTATCTACTTTAAAACCAACCACATGCCTGTCCGCTTTTTAATTTATATCGCCATCACCGCCCTCACCCGTCTTTTAATTTCCGATATCCAGCATGACCACAAAGCGGATATGGATTTGGTGATTATTACGGGTTCAATTTTAATTATGGCGATTGCAATTTTGGTGGTGCGTTATGCATCGTGGAATTATCCTTCAGTAATTCGGGATAAACATGCCGACAAGCCTTTAGCTGAAGGGAAAACACCACGCCCACAAGATGATGAACTCGCTTAATTCTTTATTGACCACTAAAAAACCCTCAGTCTAAGCAACGGAGGGTTTTCTTTATCGATCAAAGATTCATTTATTTTGAATCCGCTTCTAAAGCGTAGCGTCCATTTTCATAGATCCAGTGCATGCCTTCAGGTGGGTCTGGCAGTCCCAAACGTCGCCAATCGGTAATCAGCACATAATCACGGCTTTCAATACTGGAGTCGCCATCCCCATACACATAGCTATTGGTTTCCTGACTATAGGTTGAATAGCTGGGTGCTCGGTAAATAATACTCACACCCGGTCGCATCGGATATCCGCCATGTGGTGGATGGTGTGGAGGTGGTCTGTGATGAGGGGGCTCAATTTGAGGCGGTGATGTAGGTCTGGGCATTGCTCCTTGATACGGCCCAGCATAGGTTGGGAAACGCTGGGTTTGCGAAGTCAGCGGTTTTCCATAATAACGCGTCGCTGGTTGAGCAAAACTCAGTGCAGGACATAAGCTGAGTAAACTTATTCCATAGATTATTTTTAAATATTTCATCATCTTCCTCCACTGAGGTGAATATTATTATTTTAAACCTATTTTATGGATAAAAAATGTACAAGTTATCAATTTTAGATCACTGGCCGTTATCACCACTATAAGGTTTGAAGCAGGATTTCTTTGAAAAGCAAAAAATCGTATATGTTTTCAGTTTATACTTAATCTTTGTTTATAAATGTATTGGATGAACAATCGTGGCTGAATTAAGTTTTGATCGACTCTATGAATATTTTGCAAAAGTGCCCAGTATTCAAAAAAATCTGATTGATGCTTATGGCACAGATGGAAAAAGTGCATGGTGGTTTAAGTTTCAAATTGATGTAGATCATCCTTTGGCATGGCAAACGGTACAAGAGTTGGGACATGTACTGAACTATATTTCTAAAAATGAGCGCCTACCGACGCAGTTTTTACCTGTGTCACCGCCGCCGTATATGAATGGTGAAGCCAAGCAATTCTTGGCATGGGTCATTCAGTGTAACCATCCTGACTTTCCACCCGATGTCATTTGCGACTGGTTAGAAGCACGTCTACCGAGCCCAGTGGAAGATGCCGAAAAATGGAAAATCAAAACCGATCTACATGAACTCGATAACATGACCGATAAAGATTTGGATCAAATCATCCCGCCAAATCCTGAACAGTAAGTCCAAATAAAAAAAGCGCAATATGCGCTTTTTTTATTTTAGTTTTTCTCTTACCTAGCTGTGCTACGCCTTTTCTAACAAGGAAGAAAAAATCTCTAAAACGTCGATAAACCACTCCATTCCATAAAGCGGTATAGCCCATATTTGAGTTTTGACTCATCTTTATATTGCTCATAGCCTACACTTATTTGACGACCATTTAAGTTCGACCATGCCCCATCAAAATATTGCTGTGCGTCTGTAAACACCGCTGCATTAGACTGGCCGATCACACGTAAATTGGTCTCCAAGTTATAATTCTTCAAATTCCGTGCGGTAAAATTCGCTGAACCTAAAATGAGCTCTGCTTCTTGTGCATGGCGTTTTAAAATCATTTTGCTATGGCACTGCTCTCCTTGAGTATTACACCAACGTACTGTAATACCTGCATCATTAAGCTCAGACGCAACTTGACGATTAGGAATTCCATTCTTTTTACGACCAAATGCATCTTTATTTGGGTCGAGTAAAATCCGAAGTTTAACGCCGCGGTTCTGCGCATCTTTTAAAGCATTGATAATTTGACGCTCAGACAAATAGAACATCGCCAAATCAATCTGGTCATTGGCTTTTGCGCTATTTAACAAGTTGAGTGTTGCATCTAGGATTGCTTCTTCAGTCAGCACCTGTACTTGAGGCTGCGATGGATTTCCTGCAATTTCGCCCAGAATCACCATTGGTACATCGCCCTGAGACATGTGAGCCACAGTTTGCTCTGTTTTCAACACATCTATTGCGGTATTGCCTGTCACCAACAGCGCCACATTGGAATGTCGTGAACTACCATCATGCGGATTCGCTGATGTGACCAAGGTTTTCCAACCTTCGGCGGTATCGACCACCAAAGTTTTGCGGTGATTAGCTTTGAAATTAAATAAGTTTAAGTAGCTACGTAGGGTGATTTTTTCATCCCCAAATGGGTTTCTTAACCAACCACCGTCGGGATTATTGCCTGCATTTTGACAACAGAGATACCAAAAACCTGACCAAACAGGGTTAGAGGCACGGAGCGGACGTAAATCGGTTTCAATCACATCTACACCCGCCTGACGCAGTTTACGGTAATGCTCAGGTAAGAGCCCACCATACACTGAGTTAATCGGGTCGGTAATGACTTTGATTTCAATATTCGGATGCAAGCTTCGCTTGACAATCAACGCATCGGTCAGCTGACGAGTCAAAGCACGTTGTGATGCTTGAGATGTTCCCACTTCATCGTTAAACAAGAACATATCCAACACAATCGTGGTTTGTGCATCTTCAATCAGTTGAAACACTGCGTCGAAAATATGATGATCTTGTTGCTGCTTGCCTTGTGCATCGATATAGGTTTGATCTGCAATAAATTTGACATCGGCATGACGTAACTTGCCCGTATAGTCCAGCCCATCAGGCAGTGGTTTAACGCTATGGTAAACTGCGGAGGTTAAATAAGTCAGAGCCAATAAACCCACCACGACACCGACATAACGGGTCGATGTCCAGTTGAGTTTTTGATGTAATTTTCGAAAGATACGCATAACAAAAAACCTAATCCAATATACTCAGACTAGGTTTTATTGTTTGATTTTTCAAGAGGATTTCTGTTGTCGAACGCTTTGCTTAAATCACTTTAAACAGCGTCTTAGAAACTAAAGTCCAGTCCAACTGTGAAGTTACGCCCCACTTGCGGAATGGTCGATAAGAAAGAGGTATGCGAATAAACCGTCTCATCTAAGAGGTTATTGGCTTTGAAATACACGCGATAATCATTGCCCTGCATATACTGACCATTATACGCCAAGCCCAGATTCACCATGTTATAGCCCTCGGTTTCGGTCTCATAGCTTGCAATTCGATCTTGCTCAAACACATGGTAGTACTCTGCTGTTCCTGACCACGTGCCACTAAAGTTCGCATTCACTTTTGTTCCTAAACGGCCAGCAGGCACCCGTGGAGCATTTTCATTGTCAATTTTGCCACGTACATAGTCACCAAAGACACTCATTTTATAAACATCATTGATGGTATAAGAGGCTTCTGCTTCAGTCCCATAAAAACGCGCTTTGTCTTGAGTGTAGTCTACTAGGCGGAAGTTTTCGTAACGGTCTGCGGTTTGAGCATAAATGTAGTTGTCATACCAGTTGTGGTAAACATGAACGTGATAATCAATTTTATCCGTATCGTAATGGAAACCTAACTCTAGGTTATTAGACTTTTCGACATCGAGATTTTCATTGCCACGCTCGTAGGTATTGGTTGCAAGATGCTTACCATCGGCATAAAGCTCTTGCGCCAAAGGTAAACGCTCTTGATGTGACCCGACCAAAGACAGTTTATAGTTCGGTGCAAACATCCAATTCACAGCACCCGAATAGGACACGGCATAATCATCATAGTCTTTTCGATCAGATTCAATATCAATCATCTGCTGATCGACACGTGCCCCTAACTCAAAATGGAAGTCATTCCATTGCTTATGTTCTAAACCAAATACGCTCCACTTTTGCGTCTTGGTCGGTTCTAAAATAGACTCTTCACCCGTGATATCTAATTTTTGTTGATTGTACTGTACGCCAACCACACCTTCCCAATCCGCAATCGGCTGATGCACCATTTCTAGACGCGCATCATAACTCTTACTTTTAAAGGTAGTTGCAACACTATCGCCTTCAATTTCATCATGTTGGTAGTCGGTATAACTGGCATGGGCTCGTAACTTCTCAAACCCTGCAAGCGGATTTAAGATTTCTGTACGGAAATCATAACGTTCCGACTTCAAGTCAACCCAAGGCCCTGTCTCATGTTCGTCGCCATAATCTTCCTCACCACATCCAATTAATAAATTACCTGATACAGTGCAACTTTCATATTCATGGCTGTGCCCAGGTAAACCGTATTGATCTTGACGGTTGGTATAGGCGATACCCGCAAAACCACGCTCACCAATCCATGAACCACCAACGCTGACAGTTTCGCCTTTGGCAAAGGTATTTCCGACACGACGTTCTTTTTCGAGTTCACCCTCATGCTCGTGGAAATAGTTCGGCGCAATATAGTCATTCGCTTCACGCTTTGAACCTTCAACCCGTAGAGCAAACTGACGGCCCAAAGCAACCGTCGCCCCAGCACTGGCCAACTTTTCATCACTGCCAGAGTTGTAGCGTAATCCCGCCGTACCTTCTAAACCTTTTTCAGGCATGCTGGTTGGAATTTTTTGATCGGTGACATTGACCAAACCACCCACGGTGCCTGCACTGTATAACAGGGTTGAAGGGCCACGGATGATTTCAATTTGCTTGGCCAAAATCGGATCGACCGTCACGGCATGGTCTGGCGATAAACTGGAGACATCGGCAGTTTCTGAAGCATGTTGTAAGACTTTCACGCGAGGGCCATCTTGACCACGAATCACGGGTCGACTTGAACCTGAACCATATTGATTTGAATATACGCCTAGCTCATCGGCCAAAGCATCCCCGATGGTCAGTGCACGTTCTTTTAAGCTTTTTTGCTCGATGACCTGATCGGCGACTGCAAAGTCTGCCGCTGTTTGTACCAAAGGATGGGCTTGACTGGTCAACGTTTCGAGTTGTGTTGTTGCTTCCTCTGCAAAAACCCCTGGTGCGACGACAGTAAAAATAGAAAGCGTAATCAAATTTTTATGAAAAGACATGGAACTGACTCAAGTTACAAGTTTTGAATATTGTTATAATATAACATTTCAAATTCATTGCAATAAAAAACATTCCAATCGCAGAAAAAAGATAAACTGCCCTATCCATCTAAGTCGATGCCAACGCCAACAGATCAATGCCCTTTACCCTTTCACATGCCGTTCTCGCGCCCCCTTTAGCCAAACTCAGTGGTGACCGTTTACCCATTGCTGCCATTGCTATTGGTAGTATGACCCCCGATCTTTATCGACTGTTTACACAAGCCAATTCAAATACTACCCACTACTGGACTTCACTGATTCACCCCGATCTTTGGATTGGACTCAGTTTTTGTATTTTGTGGTACGCGCTATTGCGACCCTGTTTTTATCGTTTTTTAGGTATTCAGCATGAGTTAAGGCTCAGCAGTATGCTGCGTTTTTTTAAATTTTCTGTGGCCGTTATTCTCGCAATACTGCTCGGCACAGCAACGCATCTGTTCTGGGATGGACTCACCCATGTTGATCACCGAACTTTGTTCGGACATGAGTTTTTAAACCAGAAGGTCTCTTTGTTAGGGCACGACTATCCGCTACACCGCATTTTACAAATTGGCACATCGGCACTGGCCCTCCCCTTGTTGGCGTGGATGGGTTGGCGTTATTACCAAACCTATCAGCAACATTTTCCTGTCAGTCTAAAAATCAAACGCTTCGCGATGGGGCTGTTCATACTGAGCCTGTTGGGCGGTTTAGTCAGTGTTTGGGACTATGCACGTTATATCCCCACTCAAGTGTGGCAGTCAGACCTGTATTATTTTACGGGGCGAAGTATTAATGAATTTAGCCAAGTCGCTTTGCTAATTCTAATCTTTGGCTGCATTCTGTTTTTATTTTTAGATCGAGACTATCGTTTAGGCTGAATTTAGACCAACGCTTAAATGCTATTTCATGCCTTTTTTAAGCTATGCCTTGAGAGTCAATGCCCAAAGAGGCATAATCCTACCTTTATTTCTGGCGGTACGCTGTTTACGTATTCGCTACCTTTAGCCATATAGTTGGATTTTTAACGCCATGATGCGAACTCATTACTGCGGTTCTTTAACCGAAGCTCAAATTGATGAAACAGTAACCCTCTGCGGTTGGGTACACCGTCGCCGTGACCACGGTGGTGTCATCTTCCTTGATATGCGTGACCGTGATGGTCTTGTGCAAGTGGTTATTGACCCAGATACTCCTGAAGCATTTGCAACTGCAGACAAAGTACGTTCAGAATTCGTATTAAAAATTACAGGTCGTGTACGTCGTCGCTATGCAGGCACAGAAAATGCCAATATGGTGAGCGGTCAAATCGAAGTTTTAGGTAAAGAAATCGAAGTTCTTGCTGCATCAGAAACTCCGCCGTTCCCATTGAATGACGACAACACTAATATTTCTGAAGAAATTCGTTTGAAATACCGTTTCTTGGACATCCGTCGTCCTGAAATGTTAGATCGTTTACGTTTCCGTTCTAAACTAACCAACCTAATTCGTAACTATTTCGAAGACAATGGTTTCTTAGACGTTGAAACTCCGATTTTAACCCGTGCAACGCCTGAAGGTGCGCGTGACTACTTAGTGCCAAGCCGTGTTTCAAATGGTAGCTTCTACGCACTTCCACAATCACCACAATTATTCAAACAATTGTTGATGGTGGGTGGTATCGATCGTTACTACCAAATCGCAAAATGTTTCCGTGATGAAGACTTACGTGCCGACCGTCAGCCAGAATTCACCCAGATCGACGTTGAAACATCGTTTATGAGTGACGATGACATCATGGATTTAATGGAAACGTTGACGGTTAAGATGTTCAAAGAACTTCTTGACGTTCAATTCGATAAATTCCCACGCATGACTTATACAGATGCTATGCGTGACTATGCATCGGACAAACCAGACTTACGTATTCCTTTGAAATTGGTTGACGTTGCAGACCTAATGCAAGAAGTTGAATTCAAAGTATTCGCAGGTCCTGCAAAAGATCCTAAAGGCCGTATCGTTGCATTACGTGTTCCAGGTGCAGGTTCACTACCACGTAGCCAAATTGATGAATACACGAAATTTGTCGGCATCTACGGTGCGAAAGGTTTAGCGTACATTAAAGTAAACGAGCTTGAAAAAGGCATCGAAGGCTTACAATCTCCAATCGTAAAATTCATCGAGCCAATCGTGCTTGATCTATTGAAACGTGTTGGTGCAGAAAATGGCGATATCGTGTTCTTTGGTGCAGACAAAGCTAAAGTTGTGAACGATGCCATGGGTGCTTTACGTATTAAAGTCGGTCATGACTTGAAAATGTCGACTTGCGAATGGGCACCGCTTTGGGTGGTTGACTTCCCAATGTTTGAAGAAACAGATGATGGCAAATGGACTTCTGTTCACCACCCATTCACACTGCCTAAATCAAGCGTTGAAGATGTGAAAAATAACCCAGGTGCTGCGCTTTCTGTGGCTTATGACATGGTGTTAAACGGTACCGAAATTGGTGGTGGTTCACTGCGTATTCATAACCTAGAAATGCAAAAAGCAATTTTTGAAGCTTTAGGTATTGGTGAAGAAGAAGCAGAAGAGAAATTCAGCTTCTTACTCAACGCATTACGTTACGGTGCTCCTCCGCATGGTGGTTTAGCATTCGGTCTAGACCGTTTAGTCATGCTCATGACGGGTGGCGCGTCTATTCGTGACGTGATTGCATTCCCGAAAACCAAAACTGCTGAATGTCCATTAACGCAAGCGCCTGCACCAGTTGAATCAAATCAACTACGTGATTTGGGTATTCGCTTACGTGAAAAACCAAAAGCTGAAGAAACTAAATAATCTTTAGATTTTAATTAAAGAAACCCTGCCATGTGCAGGGTTTTTTCATTCACGGCAAGACCATCCATTCCATAGATATTATTTTCGCTTCAAATTTTCCAAAATTTCCTTTGAACTTTTGATCTATCACACTTACAGTGGGTCACGATAGTCTATATTTTATTGCAGCCGTTCTTGCACTGAATCACTCTATTGATTTATTCATTTATTTTGTTCTTAAGACGCTCATCTTTTTTTGATTTTATCTATCTTAGATTTTTAAGTCTCTTTGCAAAATTTTCTCTCATCTCATCTTTTAAAAAGATTTCTGAGTCAAAATATGGCTATTTATTATCTACTTAAAATCATCTCACTTTTTCCATTGTCCTTTTTACAATACATCGCACGCGGAATTGCGCACCTGCTTTACTATAGTAACTCTTCAGTTAAGCGTATCACCACCATTAATCTACAGTTGGCCTACCCTGAACTCGACCCAATCACACTCCAGAAACGCGTTCACCTCAGCATTCAAAGCCAATGCCAGACCTATATTGAATTTTTAAAATGTTGGGGAATGCCGCCACAATACAACTTAGATTTATTGAAAAATATTCATGGGGAATCTGTTCTAACAGAGGCTTTAGCCAATAAAAAAGGCGTGATTGTGGTTATTCCGCATTTTGGCTGTTGGGAGCTGTTAAATGCATGGTTAAATGTCTATACGCAACCCATGATTATGTATAAACCCTATAAAATGAAGGGGATTAACCGCTATATTTTAGATGCGCGTCAGAAGTTTAATGCCACACTAGTTCCCACCGATGAAACAGGTATCCGCAGTATCTTCAAACACTTGAAACAGGGTGGGCTGACGGTGATTTTACCGGATCATCTACCAAAACCTAGCGGGGGTATTTATTCATATTTTTTCCAGCAGAATACTTTGTCCACAACACTGGTCTCTAAAATGGCGGCTAAAACACAATGCAATGTGATTGGATTAAGTTGTATTCGTAATGCCGACGCAGCGGGTTTTGATGTGTACTGTACTGAGTTATCTCAAGATATTTTATCGAAAGATCTACAGCTATCGGTGGACAGTTTAAATCTTGCCATGCAAGACATAATTAACCAAGCACCTGAACAGTATATTTGGTCCTATAAACGTTTTAGAAATTGTTATGGCAATATCAATGCTTATCAGATACAGCCACCAATGTAGGCTCCACAAACTCGCACATGATCTCAAGCAGTTCGAAAGCAATAATTTATGCTATTTGCTAAAGGCCTGAATAGAATACTTTTATTCATTTGAGATCAATTCTCAGCAGTGGCATAATAGCGCACTGTTTTAGATAAGTTGTGAGCAACCAAATGGCTATGCGTCCTGAAGTCCGTCGTCGCGGTATTGTGCTAATTGTGTTTGCAATCGTACAATGGTTTTTCATGCGCTATATTTTAGACAATCAATTATTTAATTTAACCACCTATGACCGTATTGTCTTTTTCTGTGTAAGTAGCTTGGCAGGTGCTTTTGTCATTTTTGTCGGTTTGATTTATATGGTGCTGAAAGGCAACGCGAATAAACAAGATTAATCGCAATGTCGTTTTATACCACTTTACTCCGTATCCTACCTTTAGCATTTTTGCGCAGTATTGCAAAAGTGGCGGCTTACTTTATTCATCAAAACTCAGATAAAAGTATGCTTTGGAAAACACGGGTAAATCTAAGTCTTACTTATCCAGATATTCCTGAGAGTGAGCGTGAAAAGCTTGCTAAAGAAAGCGTAACGAAGCAATGTCTAAGTTATATCGAATCTGGGAAATGCTGGGCAATGCCTCCCGAATGGAGTATCCAGCAAATAAAGACGGTTCATCACTTAGATGTACTAACAAATGCATTAAATGATCACCGCGGTGCTTTAATTATTACCCCTCACCTCGGTACATGGGAAATGATGAATGCGTGGGTACACCAATATGGTATTCCTACCATTATGTATAAACCCATGAAAGACTCAGGATTTAATGCTTTTGCTTTACATGCTCGCCAACGGTTAAACGCGACATTAGTTCCAACTGATGCCAACGGTGTTAAAGCATTATTCAAAAACCTCAAACAAGGTGGTTTCAGTGTAATTCTGCCAGATCATGTCCCTCAACCCTCTGGTGGTGTCGTGGTTCCTTTTTTTTGAATTCCTTGCTTAACCAGTACTTTAGCCAGCAAAATGGCACAAAAAACTCAATGCCGCTTAGTGGGATTAAGTTGTTTCCGTAGAGAGGATGGTGAAGGTTTTGAGGTCTACTGTGATGATCTCAATGATCCTGAACTTTATGATCGAGATATAGAAGTTGCGACAACTGCATTAAATAAAGCGGTAGAGCAAATGATCAACCGCTTTCCTGCTGCATATATGTGGGGATATAAGCGGTTTAAGGGAAATCCTAATTTTGAAAATTACTACCAACCATCATCTCAATAATAATCATTCCTTCCTAAATTTAACTAAGCAAATAATCGACTCAGAAGTCTGTTCATCACTCATAACCGCCGCCGTATTACTTAAATTTTATTTTAATCAAAGCCTTACCCTTGATAGATTGAATTCTTTCTTGGAAAAATACATGAACTTGCAAGATTAAACGACTCATTTCACGTTTCATTTTGCCCAATAAAGTTAATTTCTTCTTACTTTTATCCTCACCCTTTCGCGCATTTCTCACGTTTTCAAGTGAACTTGGAAAGTTTGTCTTGCCTTTGGTTAAAATCACATCTTGAATACATATTGCTGGGGACAATTGAAAAATCTTTTCGCCTGAGGACTCAGGGAATTCTCTAAAAAGAATATGATCAATTGGTATTAGTTTTGGACTTCGCAATACATACTCCAATAATTCCTTCGCGACATTTAATGAAAGTATATAACCACCTGCACCCATATGTGGCTCGCCCAATAACATGAGTTTTCTATTCAAATGCAAAGGAATAATTGATTGCATCTTAGGAAGTTGAATCTTTTTATTTAAGGTTTCTAATTTAATGATGCCGCAGAAAGATGGTATCCACGCAACATTGGTAAGAAACGAAACAGCCTGTTTACCCAAATAAATATCATCTTCAAAAATAGCAATATAGTCTAACTGTTCATCTACTGCTTTTTTCCACAACACCACATGACTCAATAGACAAGCAACTTCATTCTGATGTAAATCAGTTTGCTTAGTTACTAAGCCTATTGCAGATGAAGTTGCTTGTAATGTCACAGGGGTAATTGCATCAAAAAACTCGAAATCGACCTTTTCTTTAGCAAACTCCGAACTTATATGCGCTCGTCGAAGAGTCGCGCCAGACAAACTAATAACAAAATTTCTCATAAACTAAGGCTAAATTTATTCTTAAATTCAATAATAACAATTTTCTATAAAATTAAACTAGACATTATTTGAATTCATTTTAACAAAGGGTTTTGTATTATTTGCTTTCAGATTATACTTATCAAACTGCTTGCTATCTTCTGCGTGACGAGAATCAGAATGCCCAAAGAAACAATTAAAATTTTTGTTGGCTGTGATCCAAATAACTGTGATTTAGAACAAATGATGGTGCTTGATTATAGCATCCGTAAAAATACACAGCACCCAATTGAAATTACATGGATGCAGTTGAGCCATGATCCTACTAGTCCGTGGTATAGCAATCAAGAAACGCATGAAGGATGGCATACTGAGAAATGGGCAACCCCATTTTCTGGTTTCCGTTGGGCAATTCCTGAATCATCCAACTTTGAAGGGCGTTCGATCTATATGGATGCTGATGTCATCGTTTTATGTGATATCGCAGAGTTATGGTCGCATCCGATGAAAGATGATGCAATCGTCATCGCCAAAGGTGGCAAAAGTTCAGCTCGTTTATGTACTTGTGTTTGGGATTGTAAAAAAGCTAAACAATATTTACCTTCACTTAAAACGTTGCAATCGGATCCAGATGGTCACAAGAAGTTAATGCAACTAATCAAAGACCAACCTCATTTAGTCCAAAACTACAATAATTCATATAACTGTATTGATGGTGAAGGCTTAAAAATAGAAGACATCAAAATTCTACATTACTCCGACATGGGTACTCAGTTTAGCCATAAATACTCGTTACCGCGCCTAGAAAAAAACAATCAAAAACATTGGTTTGATGGAAAAATCATGCCTCATCCAAGACAAGACTTAGTTGAGTTATTTGATCAATATTATCAAGAAGCATTGGATAATGGTTATAAACCTGAAGACTATTTAGTAAAAGCTTATGGTCCATTTCAAAAAGCGACTCAAATCAATTATCAAGGCAATAAAGTTACACGCCCTGTCAAAGGGACAACTTGGCTTACAGCTAGCATCAAAGCCATAAAATCAAAGTTTAGTAAAAAACCTAATTTTACTTTAGATGACTAAAATTGGTAGCAGGCTACGTTGTATCCTGTTTCATATTTTCTTACATAGAATTTGATCTTTATGTCTCAACCAATAATCTCAGCCCAACGTTTTTTTTCAAATTATATCCTTAGAAATCTGTATAAATTTATTTACAAGTATAGTCATCCAAAATCATATAAACACAATCGTCGCTATTGGCCATACTATCAAGTAGAACGTAGTCCCGATGGTGATTTGCAAAAAATTTATTTTAAAAAACAACTTATTGTCGATAATTCCCAATTAAATTTTAGTCCCAATCGAAAATGTATGCTAATTGCAACAGGTCCATCTGTGCATCAACTAGAAACGTCATATTTACAGCGATCGGATATTGATTATATTGGTGTAAATGGTGCAATTGCCTTAAGTGGTGTCAAATTTAAATATTATGTGATCATTGATCACAATTTCACCAACAATCGTTTTGATCTAATTGAAAATGTACTTAAAACTTCCTTTTGTACACTATTTACAACACCACGTTGTTTAGACCTGATTTTAAGAAAAATAAAATTAGAAAATATTCTTTGCGACATTAAAGTTGTTGAGCCTATAACTGAAGGTGAAATTGAGCGATTTTTAGGTGAGCGGATACGCGTGACTGAAACTCCAAATTATTTTCATATCTATGACCGCTTAGGGTTTTCTAGTCACATTTTTAATGCTGTTTTTGACTATTTTACAGTGGCTTATGTTGCACTTCAAATCACTTATCATTTGAAATATAAAGACATTTATATTGCAGGTTTGGATATGAATAATTTTTCCCAACCCAGATTCTATGAAAATAAAGAAAATAAACAACCCACTATGTTGAATCAGTATTTAGATGTAACATTGCCTGCATTCGATGCCGCTGCCCGCTTTCTAAAATCTCAGCAAATAAATGTCTATAATTTATCTCAGAACAGTGCAGTAAAAGCTTTTGAAAAAATACCTCCTGAACAATTACAAAATACTCTATTGACACAAAGTGGTGAGTAGAACTTACAATTCACCTGTAATTTCCTTCCATCCTTATGTGAACGCTCAAGTCTTTCTGTAGTCATCCCAAATATATGAATAATCATCAATTTAGAACTGATATTAATGGACTTCGAGCATATGCTGTAGTTTTTGTTGTTCTTTTCCATTTCAATGTATTCGGTTTCTCTGCTGGGTACTTGGGCGTTGATGTTTTCTTCGTGATATCAGGCTATCTGATGACAAAAATCATTGTGGAAAAGCTTGAACACAATAATTTTTCTTTTGTTGATTTTTACTTATCTCGAATTATTCGTATTTATCCCGCACTATTATTCTTAGTCTTAGTTTTAACGGCTTTGGGGCTATTTGTGTTTATCCCAGAAGATCTAAAAAACTTTGCTAAAGATGCGAGATACAGTCTCACTTTCTTATCAAATAATCTCTTCTATGAACAATCAGGAGACTATTTTGCAACTAGTTCACATGATAAAGCATTACTGCATACCTGGTCTTTAGCTGTTGAATGGCAGTTCTACATCCTTTTTCCCATCATTTTGTACACATTTAAAAAGCTTACAAAACAAACTAAATATATAGGCATATTACTTCTAATATTATTTTCTTGCTCATTTTTGTTGTCTGTAAAACTTACACCAGAAAATCCGATATATGCTTTCTTTAAACTCTCAACACGTGCATGGGAGTTAATTGCAGGTGGACTGGTGTACTTTTATTTTAACCAATATTCTTTATCATCGATTAAGCAAAAAATTATTGAATATACAGGTTTTGGACTTTTAGCGCTAAGCTTGATTTTTTTAACCAAAGATACGCCTTGGCCTGGTTATGCTGCATCCCTTCCTGTTTTGGGTACAGTTTTAATTCTAATCGCCAACCGTCAAAACTCTATACTAACGAAACCCAAGTTTATACAGAGTTTAGGCAGTGCTTCATATTCTATTTATTTGTGGCATTGGCCGATCTCATTTTTATTGAGCTATTTCCTAATTCAAAAAAATATTATCAATATCAGTTTTGCTCTTTTATTATCTTTTATTTTAGGATGGTTGAGTTACAAACATATTGAACCCTGTCGTATTCATCTGAATAAAATCAATAAAAAGTATGTTTATCTACTTTTTATCTTAAGTATTGCGATTCTCTATCCATTTTATAAGTTTCTAGGTAAGGATGGGTTAGAAAATCGAGCCGATGCAGAATACCTAAAGCGTATTGAGAAAATACAGATGCCTATGGTCTCGAATGGTTGGTGTTTCTATAACATTAAAGATGATCATAGTCTGACTGTTGGAGAAAATGGATTAAAATGTCATATAGCATCTAACTCAACAAATGCTAAATCAGCTCTTTTGTTTGGAGATTCATTTGCAGGTCACAATATTCCATTTTGGGATCATCTAGGCAAAAAGCTAAACTTGAACATCCATACGATCAGTACGAATTGGTGCTATCCAAGTCTTGATAAAGAATTTACAGGTGACAAGTCATCTACCGCTTATCAGCAGTGCTTAATCAACCGAAACTATCTGAAGAATCATATAGCTCAGTATGACGTTCTTATTTTTGCTGGTCGTTGGACTGATATTGTTCGTCAAAATCAGCAGAATTCATTTAGTGAGCTACTCAAAGTTGCACAAATGAATAATAAGAAAGTGATTGTAATGTCTGAACCATATACTTTTGATCAAAACATCAGCTCAATTTTCAAACGTGCAATATGGTTAGAGCGAGACTTTAATCTAAATGAGTATATGAACAATCCACTCGCTACAAAGCAAAAATATGCAACGAGTGTGATTAATAAAATCGTTTCAGAACATCCGAATACACTCTTGTTAAGCCAAGCAGATCTATTTAAATCAGATCATATGGCAACCAAAAACACACCGTATTCATTTGATGGACGTCATATCTCAATTGTTGGGTCATTAGCATCTGAACAATACTTTGAAACACGACCAAAATTTAAAGTATTAGAAAACTTTATTGCTAAAAAGTAGTGATTAGATATCAATAAACGAGTCGTTAAAATACATTTTTTTACTGTAATAACGACTTAATATTCCCCTTTCTTTTCCTGCCAGTTTGATCAGCTTAGGCTTTTCAACTGGCGGATAATTGAGGGCAAGATCAATCAACACTTTTTCTTTCATCCATTTATTTTTTACTTGATAGAAAAAAGCATTCCGATCACAGTTAATCAAGGTCATACTCGGTAAAGTTGTACGCATAATTTTTTGGCAGGCAACATAAGCAACCAAATATTCTAAACGGCCTATCTCTTGAAAATAGTCCTGATAATTTTCGTTATTTTCTTTAATCTGCTGAATATAAACCTTTGGTGTTAATTCTATAGCTTTTAATAACTCCTCAAACCAAGACTTAAAAAACATATTTTTGGCAGAACTTGCCAATAACCAATTCTCTAAAACAGGAAAGTCTGGGCAAGTCGTATTTTTCTTTCGATAATAGGCAAAACTGTTAGTTTGATGTTGAGTAACTAACCTTTCAATCCAATCTAGATTTTCATAAACAATTGTACTGGCATCTAACCATATCCCACCGTGTTGATAAATTAATTCAAATCGAATGAGATCAGCTTTCTGTTGTGGTGTCGCATGCTTTAAACGACCATAATCAATATCACAAAACTCTTTGACATTATTAGGTGTTAGAAAGTTTACAACATAGTTTGGATTGTTCTTTTTTATATTATCAACGCACTTCTGCACAAACTCAGGGAGTGAGCCTTCCCAATACATCCAGATAATTTTGGGAATAACTGCATTTTTCTGACCAGGATTGAGAACGATCAGGTCCGCGTAGTTATCTATTGACTCATTGATTTCTCTTTTTTGGTTTGAATACATTGTATAAAATTTCAAAAGATAGAAGAGCTTCTTAAAAAACTTCATAAAATGTACTCAACAAAATAAAGAAAATTATTTATTACAGTCTATAACTAGGACTCAAGACATTAAATGTTTAATTGCATAAAAGCGATCACGCCACATACGCTTCTGTTTCTTAAATCCATGAGAAGCACTTCGATTCTCAAGTTGCTTCCGTTTGATACCTTGAGCAGCAACAGTACCTAAAATATCACTATCCAGACCTGCTGGCTGCACAAATGGCTGCCAAACGCCAAGCCCTTTTCCTGTTTTACTTAACCAACTTTGGAAGAAAATATCGACTGGAACGGTCATGATTTTACCCAGTTGTACAAACTGTTCAGCTCCTTTTCGAGACCAAACCAAGCCTACACCACGTATTGGGAAATAATATGCATGCCACAAGGTATAATGATCAAACTCAACAATGTCTTTTGCTAATTTTTTCTTTTTAGCAGCAATATTGACGGTATACCAATCCAACTCTTTATGTTGATCTAAATAACTTAATAAAGATTCAAGCTTCTGTTTAAAGTTAGGCAACACTTCAATGTCATCTTCTAAGACAACTAAATAATCGGCATCCGTTTCTAGAAATTTTTCAGCACAACCGTAGTGACTTAGATAACAACCCAACTCAGAATTCATTAAACTACGCCCTAATATTTTCTGAGCAGCAAGATCATCGTAGTTTTCAAATTCAGATAAGGCTTTACCTCGCCCATCATAAGCAGAGAATCGGCTAAAATCCCATCCCGCTTGATTGAGCTGAGCTGTCGCACTTGCTAAACGTTGATCACTGCCGTCTAAATTAATAAGATAAGTCACAACTTTCATTTGCTTTCCTTCGTTTAGACCACAGTAGTCGGTTGAATTTGGCTGGGTAAAAACCCTGTAAATTTTTGAATCAGTGCGGCTCGGATGCGTCCTTCAGCTAATGATTCCAATTGATCTAGACTTTGTATACAGCCAAATTTAATCTCAGAATTAGATAAAGCTAATATAAATTTTTCCAAATCACGACCATCTTTTAAATAAGCAATATCAATATCATCTTTTAAAATGGCTTGATCAGATTGAATTGCTAAATGATTAGACAATCCCACTGGTAACAGTTGATCAATGTTCCTAAATTTGAACTGAATTTGCTGCTCTAAAAGCTCTTTATTATTCTTAAAGTAAGTACTGAGCAAATCACGACTGAGAATATGAGGGCGATGATGAATTTCGTAATATCTAGTCATTCCCACACGATCTGCACTCAGCATTTGAGCCGTTGAATATTTCGCTTCAGCTACCATTCCAAAATTCTGCTGTAAGAATTTTCGGAAAATATATTTCATTTTCTTGATGAGTGTTGCTTGCCAATGTCCATATATCACCATCTGACCATCAATAAGAAAATCACTTAAATCAGACTGTTGATTGAAAAAGAAATCATCATTCAGATAAATAAAATGATTTGAAATCCCTTTAATATTCCACAACATACTTTCAATACTTAATGAATTGAAAGTAGGTAAATACTGTTGGTAATTTCTAAATATTTCTTGATGATCAACCACTTGAATTTGACCAGAGCGACATAGCCCCTGCGCTTCAAACTCCCCAACAAAACTCGGCTGTTGGTGATCAGTTATAATGTAAATCGTTCCACAATACGGAACATATTTCAGAATTGAAGCAATCGAAAAATAGATTTCATCATTATGGGCAAATCGAGTGTCTTCCGCTGCACCTTTTACAACATTTTCAGGTTGAAATTGTTGACGTTTCAATCGATGATTTTCATCACTTCCATCAACCCAAGCAATAACAAAATCTAGTTTTTTCATAATTTTCTAATCAAAAGTAAACCAACATTGGGTTTTTAATGCCAAGCCTCTTTAATCCAATCTGATGGCAAGACGTAACGATACCACTTGCCACCACCACCATTTACTGCATCAGGTGGATTAATTTCCCCATGGAAAACAATAATTTTTGCACCTTCGGGTTTTACGGGTGCTTTAAAGTACGCCAAAGGTATTTTTTGCAAGCAATGATACTTATAACTTTTACACCAACTGTCAGGCCAGTAAGAGAGCTTTTTCTCTTGATCGACATACCAAGACAAATAAGCTTGCTCATTGCGGAACTTTTGACGAATTTCATCAAAATGCTCACGGAAATAGGGCATCAATCCAGGAAAAGCACCCAACTTAAAACGGTAAACTGAACTATTTCCCGTAATACGCCAAGGGCGCTTCCAGTCATGAATAATCAGAAAATCCCCAGAATGGGTAAAGAAACTATCGATGTTATCAACAATCACTACATCTAAGTCTAAAAAGAGCGCATTGCCTTTTAAACCATAAAGATCTGGCTCAAACGTAGACAATTTATTCCAGCCACGTTCAGGGCTCCCCTCTGGAAGTGCTAATGGAGGAATAGGAAAACACTGTACAGCAGGATCAATGCCATCGGTACGGTCCGTTAAACACACCATTTTAAAGTCAACAGTAGTGTGGCGTTTTACCATGTTATACAAGCGATTAACGTAGTCCGAACCATATTTGGTCCCCCACTTCATACACAGCACAATATTCTGATTTTGTTGCTCTGTCGTATTTAAAACGTCATCATTTTCATGTACAGACATGCTTGAAACTACCGATCTACATAGTATTTTGCATCATAACATAGTCTAGGTTTGATTGAAGATTAGAGCCATAAAATCCGAAGTAATTACACGGTAATTAAACTGAAATGTATTGTTCATTTACGTGACATCTTGCTCCTGCACCGTATTATAAAATAATTCAGAATCAACAGAATGAAAATTACAGTGGTCGGTTTAGGCTATGTTGGACTCTCTAATGCTTTGATCTTAGCGCAACAGCACTGTGTCACTGCATTTGATATCGATGAAAATCGTATTCATCAGTTAAATCAAAAAATCTCCCCAATTCAAGATAAAGACATCTCATTATTCCTAGAAAATGACAACATTCATTTTAAAGCAACATCAAATAAAATAGACAGTTACATCAATGCTGAGGTTATTCTCATTGCAACACCCACCAATTACGACCCCATTACCAACCAATTTGACACTTCAAGTGTGGAGCAAGTCATTCACGACATCCAACTCACTAACCCGCTTGCGACCATCATAATTAAATCAACAGTGCCTGTCGGCTTTACACAAAGAATGCGACAGCGATTTAACACAAACAATATTATTTTTTCACCTGAATTCTTACGTGAAGGCAAAGCACTTCAGGATAATCTTTATCCTTCTCGAATTATTATAGGAGAGCAATCGGAACGTGCTGAAACATTAGCACAACTCTTTCTTAATAGTGCTATTAAAAAAGACTGCCCTGTACTATTTACTCATTCGACTGAAGCAGAGGCTATCAAATTATTTGCCAATACTTATCTCGCCATGCGTGTTGCTTATTTCAATGAACTTGACACCTATGCTCAAGTTTTTGATTTAGATACTCGTCAAATTATTGATGGCGTGTGTCTTGATCCACGTATTGGAAAGTTTTACAACAATCCCTCTTTTGGCTATGGTGGATATTGCCTCCCTAAAGACACTAAACAACTTTTAGCAAATTATGAGCAAGTCCCAAGTAACTTAATTCAAGCGGTTGTAGATGCAAATAGAACCCGTAAGGATTTCATTGCTGAAACGATTATTCATAAAAATCCCAAAGTGGTTGGTATCTACCGTTTGGTCATGAAATCAGGATCTGATAATTTTCGCTCATCCGCAATTTTAGGGATTATGCGCCGAATTAAGGCGCAAGGCATCAAGGTGATTATTTACGAGCCAAATATTTCAGAAAAAAAATTTGCTATAGTCAAATCATTATAAAACCAATACAATGGTGCAATGAGTTATTCAGAACATTTTAGACGTAAAATTTTAGCTAAGCTTGAGGAAGGTTATTCTATTCGAGCGGTAGCTGCACAATTTGAAATTAATAAAAATACCATTGTTGAATGGAAGAAACGTATAGAGATTAAAAAAACTCGTGTACGTAAACCTTCTAAAATTAACGATGATGCTTTACGTGAAGATGTTGAAAAGTATCCTGATGCTTATCAATATGAACGTGCTGCACGTTTTAATTGTGGTGTTTCATCTATTGGTGCTGCATTAAAGCGCTTAAATATTACAGTTAAAAAAAGACGTTAAGCCATCCTAAAGCAGATACAAAGCTTAGGGATAAATTTATTCTGCAAGTGAATGAATTAGAAAAAAACCATCCGATTATTTATCTGGATGAAAGTGGTTTTAAGTCACATGATTACAGACCTCATGGCTACTCACGAAAAGGAGTACCCTGTTTAGGACAATATAATTGGCAATTAAAGAATCAGACCAATGCCATTGGAGCAATCCATGAGGGTAAGTTATTTTCAGTCGGTTTATTTGACTGCAAAATCAATTCAGATGTTTTTCATTTTTGGATTGAGCAATTCCTCATACCGGCATTACCAGAAAATAGTGTAGTGGTTATGGATAATGCAGCATTTCATAAAAGAGCAGATATTCAGGAGTTATTGGAACAACAAGGGCATAAAATTCTTTGGCTTCCTGCATACAGCCCTGATTTAAATCCTATAGAACACATGTGGGCATGGGTTAAACGTAAGCGTAAAGAATGGTTGATCGACTCAGTCGATGAGTTATTTCGAGTTTTTTTCGAATCTTGTATGAATAATAAAGTAGTTTGACTATAATAGTAAAGTTATTCGCGATCTAAAAAAATTTAAGCAAGTAGCTGACTTAATTATTAGCAATCGTCAAACATCAGAACTAAATGACGTCCAAAATAAACTCTACACTCGAGATATTTTCGGTATCGATGACTAAACTGAAGACCAACAAAAAAGGGCTCCGAAGAGCCCTTTTCCACCTAATTACTTATTTTACATAAGTTAACCAGTGTGCATATTTCGGGTCTTTACCCTTAACCGCATTAAAGAATGTGGTTTGAATTTGTTCAGTAATAGGACCACGCGTACCTGAACCAATTTCACGGTCATCATACTCACGAATAGGCGTCACTTCAGCAGCTGTACCTGTAAAGAATGCTTCATCTGCAATGTAGAATTCATCACGTGTAATACGGCGCTCAACCACGTCATAGCCCAAGTCTTTTGCGATGGTAATAATGGTTTGACGCGTAATGCCATCAAGTGCACCACCTGCGATGTCAGGTGTATGTAAAACACCATCTTTCACCAAAAATACGTTTTCGCCAGAACCTTGGCATACATAACCTTGAGGGTCGAGCAACATTGCTTCGTCATAGCCTGAATGTGCCACCTCTTGGTGAGCCAAAATCGACAAGGTATAGTTACCTGACGCTTTTGCTTTACACATCGTCACGTTTGGATGATGGTGAGTAAATGATGAGGTCTTCACACGAATACCTTTCGCCATTGCTTCGTCACCAAGGTACGCACCCCAGCTCCACGCAGCAACCACCGCATGAATGGTATTGTCTGTTGCAGCAATACCTAATTTTTCAGAACCAATAAAAATAATTGGACGCAAGTAGCAAGACGCTAATTTATTTTCACGAACCACATCAATTTGAGCTTGCTCTAGTGTTGCTTGATCAAATGGGACTTTCATTTGATAAATTTTTGCAGAGTTCAATAAACGCTTAGTGTGTTCTTTTAAACGGAAAATAGCCGTGCCATTCGGTGTTTCATAGGCACGGACACCTTCAAACACACCCATGCTGTAGTGCAAGGTATGTGTTAATACGTGAGTTTTTGCCTCACGCCAGTCAACCAATTGTCCATCTTGCCAAATAAAACCATCACGATCAGCCAAATTCATGACACACACTCCAAATTTATATACACAGTCATGTTACCCAATGCTCACGATTGAGCTTGGATCAATTAATCTTTGCCATAATTTGCAAACGATCACTCGGGTATCGCGCCAGTCCGCAGCATTTACTTGCATGGATTGATTCGCAAGGGCTAAACGGTGGCTCTCGGCTCGTTCACTGAGATAAGCTTGAATCAATGCAGTCGCATCGTCACTGGATAAGCAACTGGCTTTTGCGGCGTCTTCAAGGATTCGTACATTGTCGGAATAATGGGCAAGATCTGGATGAGATCCGCTCCATGCCAACACAGCATACTGTGCCATAAATTCGATATCGACGATACCACCTGCGTCTTGTTTTAAATGAAAAATTCCATCTTTTTGTTGCTCTTTAGAAGAACCCAAATGGTCTTTCATTTTTTGACGCATCTTCAGCACTTCTGCGCGTACATTTTCTTCATCTCGTGGCTGCGTCAAAATCCGACAGCGCAATGCTTCAAACTTATCACGCAAACTTGGCTCACCCGCAATCGAACGAGCACGCACCAATGCTTGATGCTCCCAGACCCATGCATTTTTCAACTGATATTGCTCAAAGGCTTTTAAACTGGTGACCAAGACCCCAGCTTCACCCGATGGGCGTAAGCGCGTATCGATTTCATAAACCCGACCATCGAGGGTCTGCGTGGTCATCAACGACATAAATTTCTGCGCAACACGCATTGCAAACTCAAATCCACTGATCGACTTCAGCCCATCGGTATCGGCTTGCTCATCCATATAATGAATAAAGACCAGATCTAAGTCCGAGCCATAACCCAACTCAATCCCACCAACTTTTCCATAGCCCACCACAGCAAATGCCAAATGATCAATCGAACAACGCTGCCCTTCTACATCGAGCGGATAACCATGTTTCTTTGCCGTCATTTGATAGGCTAAATTTAAAGTCGTACTGACCGAAACTTCTGCAATATCGGTCAAGGCATCGGATACTTTCATCAACGGACTTTCAGCCAAGACATCACTAGCCGCAACTGCCAAAACATTGGATTTTTTAAATAGGCGCAGCACACGCATCAAATCCTCAACGTCATCAAGCTCAATGCGAAGCAACTGTTGACGCAGTGAATCTTCCAAATCTTGACGGCGCGGCAGCTCAAAGTCCATGGACAAAAATTCATCCAAGAGTACTGGATAATGGGTCAATTCTTCACAAATCCATGGACTTACGGTTGCCATTTTCACCAAGCGCTGTAAAGCCCCTTTACTCTCAATCAACATCACCAAATATACGGTGCGTCGCATCACAGACTCGACCAAAGGCATGAGGCGTAGCAGCGCGGCTTCCGGCTTATCTGACTGTAAAATCGCTTCAATCAAATGCGGCCAAAACATTTTTAAACGCTGCACCGCTTTTGCAGGCAGCTTTTTTAGCGCATGACCATTCCAAAATTCATGAATGAGATTTTTTGCATTCGCATCTAAGACTTCATTTAACCGCGCTTCTAACTGACTAAAACTTTCTACGAAAGGGTCATGCTCTTTTTCTTTAATTAAATGCTCAAACTGGTAAATGACTTTGGCGCGCTTTTGATTTAAATGTTCAATAAATGCATCCCAGCTTACAAAACCCAAGGTGTCAATCATCCTTTGTCTAAGTTCTGGTTCCGTTGGCAAAGACTGGGTTTGTTGATCATTCAGAGCTTGAATGGCATGCTCTACACGGCGCAGAAATAAGTAGGCATCTTCCAGCTCACTGACCGCTTGCCCATCCAGCAAACCCACTTCGCCCAAATGATGTAAGCTCACTAAACATTGACGGTCTTGTAATTCTAATTTTGCCCCACCATAAATTAGCTGAAAAACCTGCACAATAAATTCGACTTCACGAATACCGCCCGCACCCAGCTTAATATCATCTTCGATATTGCGGCGTAATACTTCACGCTCAATCATGGCTTTCATTTCGCGCATGGCTTCAAAAGCGGTGTAATCGACATACTTACGGAACACGAAAGGACGAGTCATGTCCAACAACTCATCCCCCTCTTTGCCCCCTGTTACAATCCGCGCCTTGATCCACGCATAGCGCTCCCACTCGCGACCATGCTGGCTTAAATACTTCTCCAGCGCCGCATGACTAATCGCCAGTGCAGAACCATCACCCCAAGGACGTAAGCGCATATCCACACGGAAGACAAAACCATCAGCCGTGATATGGTCCAACAAGTAAATGAGTTTCTGACCCCACAAAATGCAAAACTGTTGTACATCTATGCATTTACGACCATCAGTTTCACCTTGTTCATCAAAAGCAAAAATCAAGTCAATATCACTGGACAGATTCAGCTCTTGTGCACCGAGCTTCCCCATCGCGACCACAATTAAATCTTGAATTTTATGGTTATAACCCACAGGCTGACCATGTTTAGCCACCAATGGTGCTAAGGCAAACGCTTTTGCCACACAAATGGCTGCATCGGCAAAATCAGATAACTCACGCGTTAGCGTCATCACATCGATCAATTGATTGGCATCCTGCCAAATCCAGCGAAACATTAAACGCGCACGTAAAATTCGGATGGTGCGCATCCACGTGATTTCATCACTGATGTCTTTTAAGGTGTTTTGAACGACATCGAAAATTTGTTCGGTGGTCAATGGCTGAGAAAATTGATCAATTGCATAATCTTGTTCAAGATAAACCTGATGTATAGATAGGACTTGTTCCGCATATTGACTTGCGCGCAATGTCTTTTGCAATTGCTCAGCATTCATGATCGACTCTTTCGCATTGTTTTGGTTATTTATAACAGCAGATCATGAGATTAGGTGAATTATTTTATAAGAAAAGTATGATTATTCACTAAATTCTTGCTGGGATGTCTCGAGTGACAATGCTTAATGTGCGCTGTTCGAACGGGGCAGGCTGACGATAAAAGTTGAACCTACACCTTCTTTCGATGTGACTGAAATTTCACCTTTATTCAAATCAACAAAACGCTTACACAACACCAGACCTAGCCCCGTACCTTTCTCCCCAGCTGTCCCCTTAAAACTAACGGTTAGTTTCGGTTCAAACAAAGATTCAATTTGCCCTAAGGTCATACCTAAACCTGTATCTTGAATGTAGATATCGATAAAATCATCACGCTGTTTGGCATCAATCGTCACAACACCTTCGCCATGCATATGGGTAAATTTCAGTGCATTTGAGACCAAGTTTTGGATCACTGAGGTCACCATATTGATATCTGCAAAAATTTTTAAATCATCGGGGACACGGTCAATCAGTTGAATATTTTTATTGATAGCCAACGCATGCAACACATCAAAAACAATTTGAGAGGAGTGCTTAAGTTTGTAATGGATGGGGTGATAAACAAAACGTCCGCCCTCTGCCATCGCCCAATTCAGTAGGCTCTCTAACAAGCTATAAGTCGATTGCGCGGTATCATGCAAATAATCTGCAATGCTTTGCACACCAGACTCATCCAAACTTTCGCGCTCTTCAGCCAACACTTCTGAGAAACCAATTAAGCCATGAAAAGGCGCCCTTAAGTCATGTGCAATAATTTGGAAAAATTTGGTTTTACTGACATTCATAGCCACCTGTTGTTCATATAACTCTTTGAGCTCCGCATTTTCCATGCGTAAATGCAGCAGATTAAGAAACCCAGAGGCCAGTTCATAGACATTTTCTACAGCATCTTGCGTAAAAGCGTCCAACTGTTCATCAAAGAAAATCACTTGCCCTACAGATTTATCCGATACCTTTAAATCCAATGCGATGATCCGCTGATGTTTAAACCCTAAAGCACTCACCTGCTGAGAAAGATGATGATAATGGGAATGCAGGCTATCAATCGCAATCTCCCCTTCAAAATGAGTAGCAAAATTGGCTGCAGCGGGTAACTGAAAAGCATTGAATGCGTGTTTGCCCGCATACCAACTATAAGGTTCATTGCTAAACGTTAAAATTGCGGCATCTGCACCTAAAATTTTTCGCGCAAATTTGAGAAAGCTCTTAATTTTATTGTCATTACTGTTCACGCCCAACAATAAAGATAAGTGACAAGCACTTAACTGTTCTGTATCAGACCCGATATCTAGCAATTGAATACCCATTTCTGCCTCATCTTTTGTGATTTTCGGCACAAACCTATTATTTACTTGTATTTATTAGCAAATTTTCAACATTAAAACAATATAAAAATACAACAATACAAGCGTGGCATTTAAAAAAAAATTAATTATTTCAGAATTTTATATTGTGACTACTTTCTCTTTTTAGAAAACTCGTTATTTATCAGAAGGATTAAAACAAAATTGTGAGTCCATCATATGAGGACATAATTAAGCAAACCCGCAACAAACATTCAATTGCTTTAAGTCATCTGTAATGTTTTATGGCGATTTGATTCAAATCTTAAATTTCAGGCAATAAAAAACCCAAGACTGAATATGCTTGGGTTTTTTAATATCTTGGTCCCGAGGGTCGGACTCGAACCGACACGTCATCTCTGACAGCGGATTTTGAGTCCGCCGCGTCTACCAATTTCACCACCTCGGGAAGGTGTTGATGCGTATATTAAACTTTTTGAAAAACTTGTCAACGCAAGTTGATAGTGATTGGCTATTTTTAAGTCATATTTGATTTTTTAGCTTTATATTTGTGCAATTTCAGCGTTTTTCTGCAAAAACGCATATACTAAGCGCAATTTTGACCTCCCTTATTTTGACGCTGCTTTCCGATCATGCAACTTTCTGATTTTAATTTCGACCTCCCTGATGAACTCATTGCCCGTTACCCTTTAGACACGCGTAGTGCTTCTCGACTGTTACACCTCGATGCTCAAGGTCAGCATCATGACTTTCAATTCACCGACATTTTAGATTTGCTCAATGCAGGTGATTTACTGGTCTTAAATGACACCAAAGTGATGAAAGCACGCCTCAAAGGCAAACGTGCCAGCGGTGGAGCTGTCGAGGTTCTGGTAGAACGCATGCAAGATGTATTTATTGCACACTGCCACATCAAAGCTAGTAACACACCCAAAGCAGGCGCTGAGCTCTTTATTGGCCCAGATGCCGTTAAAATCACTATACTAGGTCGTCATGAAAATTTATTTATTGTGGAGTTTTCCCAGCCAATTTTAACGGTGCTGGAATTATACGGACAACTTCCGATCCCTCCCTACTTCAACCGTGAAGCTGAAGCCATTGATACCGAGCGTTATCAAACAGTATTTAATGATCCAACCAAGTTAGCCAGTGTCGCTGCACCTACCGCAAGCTTACACTTCGACCAAAAGCTGTTGGATCAACTTGAAGCCAAAGGTATTCAGAAAACCTTTGTCACTTTACACGTGGGTGCTGGTACCTTTCTGCCTGTACGTACCGATGACATTGCCAATCACATTATGCACAGTGAATGGTGTGATGTTCCTGAGCATTCAGTTGAGCTTATTCGTCAAACCAAAGCGCGTGGTAATAAAGTCATTTCTGTCGGAACGACAGCGACACGTGCGGTTGAAAGTGCAGCGCAGGCACATGATGGTGAACTCAAAGCTTGGACTGGAGATACCCAAATTTTTATCTACCCAGGTTATGAGTTCAAAGTGGTGGATCGTCTTATCACCAACTTCCATCTGCCTGAATCGACTCTCTTGATGTTGGTTTCAGCGCTATCAAATCGTGATAATATTTTGATGGCTTATCAACATGCAGTTGCAAACCAGTACCGCTTCTTTAGTTATGGCGATGCCATGTTAGTTGACCAACTTCAACCCAAATAAGAACCTCACATGCCTCTCGATACGATCAAACATTCTATTCATATTCGACGTAAAAAGAATCAGGTCGTGTTTGATAATATCGACAAGCTTTGGGGCATTGCTCGGAGTGCGGACACTGCCCAAGAAATCTTGGATCGGTTGCATCCATGGAAAGCACCGATTACCCTTAAATTTGAACAAGTTTAGTGGCGCATTCTCGCTTCTTTAGGGGCGAGTCAAGCCACTTTTAGCACTCAGGTTTTTTGAGCGTTTAACTGCTATTTCAGATGGTGGTTGTCTTTGGTTTTCAATGTACTGTTTAACCGTTTCAAGGCTTGCACCACCACACGAAACTACACAGTAACTAGGCGACCAAAAATGATTACCCCATAGCTTTGTTTTAATTGAGTCCCAAAAGCTTTTTCGTAGCAAATAAGAACTTTTCCCTTTTAGTTTTCCAGCTAGATTAGAGATAGCAATTTTAGGGTGAACATTAACCATCATGTGAACATGGTCATCCTCGCCATTAAACTCCATCAACTCACAATCCATTTGTTCGCAGGTTTCCTTCATTATTTCTTTTAATGAATCTAACATTTCTTGGGTTAGCACATCTCTACGGTATTTAGTTACAAATACTAGATGAACATAATTCTTAAAAATACAGCTTCTACCTGTTCTCCACTCATACATTTTTATCACATACTAGATTTACTTAAGATAAAAGATAGTATAAAATTCCAGCATATAAATAGCAAGAACACTTCACTTAGTAATGATTTCAGGCATTAAATTTCGAGCATACCCAACGGAGGAACAGAAGTTAATTCTGAGCCAATGGATGGGCTGTGCGAGATTTGCTTGGAATGCTAAATGTGATGAGGATAAGTATTTCCGAGGTTTTGCTCGTAAGTTCACACCGTTTAAGCAGTATTTTGATACTCAAGATCAGAAATACGCTCAGTTTAAGTCAGAAGAACTGACCCCATGGCTTGATAAATGTCCAAGTACCATTCTCAAGAACTCGACTGTGAATTGGTACAACACCCTCAAAAAATCAACCAAGGGGATTTGTGGCCGACCAAAGCGCAAAGCCAAAACCGATAAAGGTAGCATCTACCTGACTCGTGACCTGTTCTCTTTCGAGAAAGATCAATTTGGTAAAACACGACTTCAAATTGGTGGTCGTAAATACAATATTGGCTATCTGAGCTTCAATAAACATGCCGATTTTAATGAGCCAAAATCTCTTTATATCCGTAAAGAGCGTGGTCAATACTTTGTTTCATTCTGCTATGAAGATGGAATTGAGATGGAGGATTTTGATGGCAAAAAATTCAATGAAGATAAGTACCTGGAAAAGCAATTAGCATTATTAAGTGATACTGATGCCAATGAACTAAATAAGCACGTTGTTGGTATTGATCGTGGCGTGGCAATCCCTGTTTGTACACCAGCGCAAGAATTTGATTTTACCAGGGAACAAAAGAACCATCTAACCAAAGCTGAGCGCTACATTAAACGATTACAGCGCAAGTTAGCCAAACAGCAAAAAGGGTCAAACCGTAGAGCTAAAACCAAGCACCGTATTGCGATCCATCACGCTAAGAAAGCCAATATCCGAAAGGATTTCAATCACAAGACTAGCCATAGCCTAGTAAGCAATGAGCGAAATAAAGTATTCATTTTTGAGAAGTTAAATACTCAAAAAATGACGAAAAAGCCAAACCCTAAAAAGGATGAATTAGGTCGATTTATCCCCAACAAGGCAAAGGCAAAAGCAGGTTTAAATAAAGCAATTCTAAATGTTGGTTGGTATATGCTTGAGGCATATGTTAAATACAAAGCCATTCGTTTAGGAAAAGCTGTATTTAAGGTTCAGGCAGCTTACACAAGTCAGGAGTGTGCTTCATGCGGTCACACTCATCCCGACAATCGCAAAACTCAAGAAAAGTTTAAATGCGTGAGTTGTGGTCACACTGATAATGCGGATAAAAACGCATCCAAAGTGATAAAAAGCCGAGCAATAAAATTAATTTTAGACACTGGAACGGTGTTGGAGAAAGGCTTAATGTCTTCCTCTAGTGGGCGTGGAGGTAGTCGTAAGACGAAAAAGAGTGTTAAAACTCTTTCTCGCATTGCCGATGAAACGTCAAAAGAGATGATTGCAGCTTAAGTTGCTTTCAGAAACTCGTTGCTTTAGCTGCGAGTAGTTCATGAGCAAAACGAAAATGTCGGTGCTGCGATCAGCATCTTTAACCGCAATGTCGAACTGTTTAACAACCACATTCAAATCTTTCCCAACAACATTGTAAACACCATGACTGTCGGTAAAAAAGCTGTGCGTCCATTCCGTGACGCTGCTGCGCTGCAAAATTTTGATTACCGTCCCAATTTCAACTAAAAAGATCGCGCTAACACAAAGAACACATCCAAGGCACTCATTTTGATTGCCTTTTTTAATATCTACATTTACTTCACTTCTGGCAGCTATCGCTTGCTATGCCACGGCAATTCATCTCCCACTCTCCCCAACATACTCAAATCAAAACCGTTGTCACCGCACACAATTTCGTACAGAAAAGCTTTGCGTTAAAAGTGTTACAACACTGGTGTTTATTTGCATAATCAAGGAAAATAGCCTCCTTTTAGCGGCGAACTGTTTTTTCGCTCTTGCACTGCAAGCAGAGCAGTGCTTTGCTCTTGTTCAGGATATTTTATGAAGTTTGAAAAATTAGGTCAGTCGGGTCGCGCCCGTCGTGGTCGTTTAACTTTAGAGCATGGTGTGGTTGAAACCCCTGTGTTCATGCCTGTCGGTACTTATGGTACGGTGAAAGGCATGCTCCCGCGTGATATTGAAGACATCAAAGCGCAAATTATTTTAGGCAACACCTTCCATCTTTACCTACGCCCTGGCCTTGAAGTGATTAAAGAGCACGGCGGTCTGCATAAATTCATGAAGTGGGATAAACCCATTCTAACCGATTCAGGCGGCTTCCAAGTCTTCAGTTTGGGCGCGATGCGTAAAATTAAAGAAGATGGCGTAACGTTCCGCTCTCCAATTGACGGTTCTAAAGTATTTTTGTCTCCTGAAATCTCAATGGACATCCAACATACATTGAACTCTGACATCGTGATGATTTTTGACGAATGTACGCCTTATCCTGCAACGCATGAAGAAGCGCAAAAGTCTCTACAATTGTCATTGCGTTGGGCAAAGCGTTGTAAGACTCAGCATCATGATGTGCTTGAAAATAAAAATGCGCTATTCGGCATTATTCAAGGTGGTATGTATGAAGACTTACGTGATGAGTCTTTAAAAGGCTTGCTTGAAGTTGGTTTTGACGGTTATGCCATTGGTGGTCTGTCCGTCGGCGAACCGAAAGAAGAAATGATTAAAGTGCTGGATTATCTTCCAGAAAAAATGCCAGCAGACAAACCGCGCTACCTGATGGGCGTGGGTAAACCTGAGGACATCGTAGAAGGCATCCGCCGTGGCGTCGACATGTTTGACTGTGTCATGCCTACACGTAATGCCCGAAATGGACATTATTTTGTGACCGATGGTTTAGTACGTATCCGTAACAGCAAATACCGTCATGATCAAAGTCCGCTTGATCCACACTGCGACTGTTATACCTGTACCAACTTTACTCGCGCTTATTTATTCCATTTGGAAAAATGTGGTGAAATGCTGGGTTCAATGCTCGGTACTATTCACAACTTACGTTACTACCAACGCTTCACTCAAGACATTCGTGATGCATTGGATAATGATCGCTTTGATGCCTTTGTTGAAGATTTTTATGCACGTCGTGGTTTAGAAGTTCCACCTTGCCCCCAAGATTAATTGTTGTGAGCATTTGCGCTTGGTAAAAAGACAAGGTAAATTGCAGAACAAGTCTATTTATGATCAATTCGTTGGTCACCGTTTTTTTAGTTTAGGAATTTGAAATGAGCCTTTTTATTTCTACAGCTCACGCAGCGGGTGAAGCTGCACAACAACCAAGTATGGTCGCAAACTTATTGATGATTGCTGTTTTTATTGCAATCTTCTACTTCTTAATTTGGCGCCCTCAAGCTAAACGTGCCAAAGAGCACCGCTCTTTGGTTGAAAGTCTTGGTGTAGGCAGTGAAGTTGTTTTTGCTGGTGGCCTCATGGGTAAAATCACTAAACTCGAAGGTGACTTTGCAGTGGTTGAACTGAGCCGTGGTGTAGACGTAAAAATCCAACGCGCAAGTGTGATTTCAGTTCTTCCTGAAGGCACATTAAATAACCTTTAATCAAAAAAATTAGTCGTGCATCCGCACGACTTTTTTCATTTTAAGAAGAAAACAAATGCGTTACCCAGCATGGAAATATCTACTGATTCTCGTGGTTTTGACGATCAGTACATTATATGCCCTGCCTAGTTTGTATCCGGATGAGCCTGCGGTTCAAATTTCTGGTGCCAAAGCTGGTACCCAAATTGACCAAAGCATCGTACAAAAAGCAGAGCAGATTTTAAAATCTGAAAGCATTTCAAGCCATGACAACAGTTTTAGCAATAATGCTGCACTGTTACGTCTTGACTCTAGCGAAGCACAATTAAAAGCCAAAGAAGCGTTACGTCGTGGCCTTGGTGATGACTATGTTGTCGCGTTGAACTTGGCACCAACCACGCCAGAGTGGCTACAAAAAATTGGTGCAAAACCAATGAAGCTCGGTCTGGACTTACGTGGTGGTGTTCACTTCTTATTAGAAGTGGATATGGATAAAGCGATTGCTCAGCGCATGGAAACCTCTGCGACAGATTTACGTCGTCAGTTCCGTGACAACAAAATTAAATTTAACAGCCTTGCATTAAACAACAACACCATTACCGTTCAGTTCGCCAACAATGATGATCGTACTGCGGCTCAAGACTACTTACGTAGCAATGGTAATGAGTTTAATCAGCAAGCGGTCGCAACTGCGACAGGTTCAACCTTACGCTTAACCTATACCGATGTTCGCCGCCAAGAAATTCAATCTTATGCCGTGAACCAAAACTTAACCACTTTACGTAACCGTATTAACGAGTTAGGTGTGGCAGAAGCCTTGGTACAAACACAAGGTAGTAACCGCATCGTGGTTGAGCTCCCAGGTGTTCAGGACACTGCTGAAGCAAAACGTGTCTTGGGTCGTACAGCAAACCTAGAGTTCCGTTTGGTCTCTGACCAAAATGACCAAGTGATTGACCCTTATACGGGCAAGAGCAATGGTCAACCGCTTCCACCAGGAACCGAACTTTTTGCCTATCAGTCTTTAGACAGCGGACGTGAATTACTTTTAAACCGTAACCGTATTTTAACGGGTGAACGTGTTCAAAACGCATCAAGTGGCTTTAGCCAAGACACTGGCGGTGCTGAGGTAAACATTACATTAGACACAGCAGGTGGCAAACTGATGGCCGATGCAACCCGGAATGCGGTGGGTAAGCGTATGGCTGTGTTGTTCATTGAAAATAAACAACGTATTAGCTATATCACCGATCCTACCACTGGTGCGCAAACTGAAGTCCGTACACCCTATGCAGAGTCTGTCGTGATTAACGCTGCAACCATTCAAGCAGTCCTCGGCTCTCAATTCCGTATCACGGGTCTAGATTCACCTCAAGAAGCGTCTGAACTTGCACTAATGCTACGTGCTGGTGCACTTGCTGCGCCAATGTACTTTGTTGAAGAACGTGTAGTGGGTCCAAGCCTCGGTCAAGAAAACATTGATAAAGGTGTGCTATCAACTCAAATCGGCTTCTTACTAGTCGCAATTTGGATGGTAGTCTTCTTCCGTCTCTTTGGCTTAATTGCTAACTTTGCCTTGGTCTTCAACTTAGCCATGATTCTAACCGTCATGTCATGGATTGGTGCTTCCCTCACCCTGCCGGGTATTGCGGGTATCGTGATTACCATTGGTATGGCGGTCGATGCCAACGTCTTGATCTGTGAGCGAATACGTGAAGAAATGAAGTGGGGAGCATCACCCAAACAAGCCATTGTGGCGGGTTATGACCGTGCTTATAACACCATTTTCGACTCAAACTTAACCACATTCTTGGTTGCGTTTATCCTATTTGCTATCGGTACAGGTCCAATTAAAGGCTTCGCTGTGACCTTAATGATCGGTATTATCTGCTCTATGTTTACTGCTATTACAGTAACACGTGCGATTGTACAGCTCATTTATGGCAAAAAACGTAACTTGAAAAAGTTGAGCATATAAGGAGATCGATGATGACTGATGTGACTCAACAAGATTCAAAAAAATACGGCCGTCCAGATGATGAACGTGTAATTGATTTTATGAAGATTGCGCTGCCTGCAGCCATTCTTTCTATTGTCTTAACCATTGGCAGCCTATTCTTTATTTTCACCAAGGGTCTTAACTTAGGTTTGGACTTTACTGGTGGTATTTCTGCCGAATTGAACTATAGCAAACCCGTGAAGTCGGCCGATGTCTCTGCTGCACTGACCAAAGCTGGCTTTCATGACCCTGTGGTACAAACCATTGGTTCAGATCGTGATTTGATTGTGCGTATGCCTGTACAAGAAGACACAGCCGCAGAAGACTTAACCAAAACCATTACCCAAGCTGTACAGCTACCGGGTAACTCTGCTTCAGTTAACAAAGTTGATGTGGTGGGTGGACAAGTCGGGAATGAACTCTACATTCGCTCAGCGGGTGCTGTGGCTTTAGCGTTACTGCTGATGTTGGTCTACGTAACGATTCGCTTTGAATTCAAACTGGCGATGGGTGCTGTACTGTCTTTGTTCCATGACGTGGTGGTCACCATCGGTATTTTTGCCATGATGCAGTGGCCATTTGACTTAACTGTATTGGCTGCAATTCTGGCTCTGATTGGTTTCTCATTGAATGACAACATTGTCGTTTCGGATCGTATTCGTGAAAACTTCCGTAAGATTCGTGGCGCTTCGCCTTTAGAGATCGTCAACATCGCTTTAACTGAGACCCTACGTCGTACCATTCACACCTCAATGACTTTATTGTTGGTGGTGATCTCGATGATGATCCTCGGTGGTGATGGCCTTAAATGGTTCTCCGTTGCAATGTTTGTGGGCGTCTTTGTGGGTACCTACTCTTCAATCTACATCGGTACAGCTTTTGCTTTATGGCGTGGCTTAAACCGTCAAGACTTCATTGTTCAAGTGAAGCCTGAGTTTGAAGAAGAAAATGAAATTCCATAAATGCACACCATAGTGTGAAAAAGAAAGCCTCTCAATCGAGAGGCTTTTTTATGTCGGTGAGAAGGTGTTGTACCAGCTCAATCTGAGGCAACGCATAGCCACGGCAGGACTGTTCTGCCCGCCAAGCCACGGTCAACATCACATCTCCCAACTCAAAATTTTGATAGGCAAAACTCCCAATCAGCGGATGACTACACATGCCGCCATTATGCGTTGGATGTGCTTGAGTGTTCAGTTCATTTAAGTTTAAACGAATGCCTAAACCCGAGGCTTTAAGCACCGCTTCTTTGGTGGTCCAGACCTTAAACCAGTATGCTTTGTCCTGATCAAACTCGTGCCACACGCGAAGTTCCTCTACGTGAAAAGCATGTTTAGCCAAAGCCTCAAAGCGTACTTTTCGGCTTAATTCTTCCACGTCCACGCCTAAATCTTGCATCCACTCAGTGGTAGCTAAAGCATAGTAATCTTGGCTGTGACTATGATTAAAATGAAAGGAAGGCTGATCAAGCAAATAAGGTTTACCTGTCTCACTCAACGCAATGGAGTGATCATCCACAATCATATGCCGTTGTTCGGATAAGCATTGATTGCGATATTGATAAATGGCTTGTTTTCGCTGTGCAATTTGCTCAACACGTGACAGGTTGTGATCCACCAGCACAATGTCCTCAATCTTTTTCAGCTCAACACGTATTGTCCTTGCCACTTTGCCTTCCTATCATAGTTTCATTCATCATAAAATAAAAAAGCCCAAAGATCACTTTGGGCTTTTCAGCATCAAAACCTTAATGCCTGATTAGCGTTTGAATTTCTTCTCAGCTTTCTTAAATTTCTGAACATAACGACGCTTACGCGCTGCTGTACGTTCATCCACCTGTGATTTACGTCCTTCAAATGGGTTTTCAGAGGTTTTAAACTCAATACGTACTGGCGTACCTTCAAGTTTGTACACTTTACGGAATACGTTTTCTAAATAACGACGATAATCCGCAGGCGTTTTATCAACTTTGTTACCATGCACCACAATCGTAGGTGGATTTTGTCCACCCATATGGGCATAACGCATTTTAATACGGCGACCACCGACCATTGGCGGTTGGTGCGCATCCGTAGCATCACTTAAAATTTGTGTGATTTTTGCAGGTGAAACTTTCAAATGTGACGAATCATAAGCACGGTGAATCGATGGATATAGATCCCCCACACCCGTACCATGCAATGCAGAAATCAAATGCACTTTCGCCCAAGGAATAAAGTCAAAGCGACGATCAACATCCAACTTACATTGTTTGCGATCATACTCAGACATATTGTCCCATTTGTTAATCGCGATCACCATCGCACGGCCCGCTTCAAGCGCGTAACCAATCAAATGTAGATCTTGCTCAACCACACCTTCACGTGCATCAAGAACAACCACAATGACATGGGCATCTTTAATGGCCTGTAGCGTTTTCACAATTGAGAACTTCTCAATCATTTCATCGACTTTACCTTTACGACGCACACCTGCAGTATCGATTAAGGTGTAATGACGGCCATCACGTTCATACGGGATATAGATCGAGTCGCGGGTTGTCCCCGGTTGGTCAAATGCAACTACACGCTCTTCACCCAACAAACGGTTCACTAGCGTCGATTTACCGACGTTTGGACGACCAATAATCGCTAAACGTAAGCCTGTGTTCTTGTCGTGCTCATCTGCATCTTCATCTTCAGGCACACTTGAAAGCACATCTTCAAGCATTTGCTGTACACCGCGACCATGGCTCGCAGCCACTTGCATGGGTTCGCCCATACCCAACTTGTAGAATTCAACAAGTGCAGCTTCGGCATGTACACCATCAACTTTGTTCGCCACAAGGTAAACTTTCTTACCGAGTGTACGCAGCTCACGCGCAATTTGCTCATCCGATGCGAGTAGGCCTGCGCGTGCATCGACGACAAATACAATAATATCGGCTTCATTGATGGCAGTTTTAGACTGTTCTGCCATGTAAGAGTCGATACCGCCTTCATTTTCGCCAATACCACCAGTATCAACCACAATGAAAGACTTATTTTGAAATACAGCATCACCATATTTACGGTCACGAGTCAGACCGGCAAAGTCAGCAACAAGCGCGTCTCGGCTTTTGGTGATCTGGTTAAATAGCGTTGATTTTCCGACGTTCGGACGACCAATGAGCGCAATTACGGGTTTCATAGATTAACCTTTATTCAAGATCAGCCAGTGAGACTGGTCTGAACATCAGAAACTGGAAGAAAAATTAGGTGAAAAACCTGAATAAAAACTCGGGGTTTTGACTAAGCAAACACCCCGAGGAATTTTAAAAAATACGAATTTCGACTAGTTTAACATAAGTCGAACAGAATTAACGATTCTGCCAAATGCTTAATGCACCCTTTCGTGTTGCAACATAGAGTTGATCATCAATCACACGTAAAGTACGTACTTCACCAGACGTCTTCGCACGACCGATCAATTCACCTGTCGCAGGGTTCAGCATGTGCAATACGCCATCTAGATCACCGACAATCAAGTCTTGGCCCAACATCACAGGATTACTCAATTGGCGGTTCAGCAGGCTGTCATTTTCCCAAAGCTTTTGACCCGTGCTAATTTCATAAGCCACTAACTTGCCGTCAGTTTGCGCCACAAATACACCATTACCCACCACTTCAGGGCGCTGCGTACTGCTTGAGTCTTCACTCCACACCACCTGCTGTGAAGCCAAATCTGTCATGGTCACTTGACCTTGATAGCTGGTCGTAATCAAGTACTGGCCTGCTACTACAGGATCACCATCAACATCATTCAAACGTTGAATATCGGAACGACCATCCGACACAGCCACACGGCGCTGCATACGTGGCACACCTGTGAGCACATCTAAAGCATAAACATAGGCATTAGCTGAAGAAATCAGCACTGTACGCGCATCGACAGGAACAGGCGCTGCATTACCACGTAAGCTAAGTTGTACATTCGGTAAGTTATAGGTCCACACTTGCTGACCTGTTACCAAATCATGCGCAAAAACAGTGCCATCATTACTTACAGAAATAACACGACCAGCTTGAATCAACGATGGCGCAAGAAGTGCACCCGTTAATTGTGCTGTCCATTTTTGCTCACCAGTTGCTTGATCTAAAGCAAACAACTGACCTTTGGCGTTACCTACAATGACATGACCATCGGCAGCCTCAACACCTGAACTCAAGCCTGCTTTAGATACTTCTTTCTGCCATAGTTTTTGTTTACCTTGATATGCCGTCACTAGACCTTTAGGGTCAAGTGCAAAAACTACACCGTTGTCTGCATCTAAGCGTAAACGTAAAGGATCAGCAGTCGAAGTTGAAGACACACTTTGAGAAAATACAGGAGTCAGAGTTTTCGCCTGCGTCAGTTTTGGAAGTGGATTCGGCTTAACTTCTTCTACTTTTCCGCTACTTGCACAACCCGCAAGTGCTAAAGTTAATACTGTTAATGCGCACGAAATTTTGTATTTTCTATTCATTCAGTTTCTTCCGCTGCTGTTTCTATAAGTGGACGTTCGATTTCAGGATCATCAACTAAAATACCAACACTTTCGAGTTTAATTTGTAAAATTTGGCGTTCTTGTTTACGTTCAACCAACTGATCCCATGCACTTTGGTAGGCTTTTTTCGCATTTTCGATGTCATTTTTAGCCACATAGACATCGCCCAAAGCTTCATCGGCTGTCGCTTTAAAAGCAGGATCTTTTACCAATGCGAGGTTTTTAATCGCATCATCAAACTTCTTTTGCGCCAATTGTGCATACGCTAAACGCAATTTCACAATTTGCACTAAGCCGTCGTCATCCACTTTCGAGTTTTCAACTTTCTTCAACGCTTTTTCAGCACTGGCATAATCCGCTTTGTCATAGGCCAATTTTGCCATTAACAATTGCGTTTGAATGGCTTGCGCCGAATCTGGTGCTTCTTTCACAATTTTGTCCGCAGTTGCAGACAAGGCTGTAAATGCATCACCTTGCGTTGCACGTGCTTCATCCATCAATTGCTGAACTTTAGCCGTGTTCATTTGGTTCTCGGCCAAAGTTTTCTTCTGCCAGTATTGCCATCCAAAAAAGGCAATCAGCGCAATTAAAATCCCACTAATAATGGCTGAACCATATTTCTTAGTGAAAGACTTTAAACTATCAAGTTGCTCATCATCACTTAATGCGCTCATGTGACTACCCTTTCCTTATATTTTGGCTTATTTTGAAGAAAATTTTTCAATCATAAATGGCACGATGTCATCCACCGCAACCAAAGTTTGTTCAGCTGTTGCCAACTCTTTTACGGCAAACTGCGCAGCTTCTACCTCACGCTCACCCAAAATGAGGGCAAACAATGCACCAGACTGATCCGCTTTTTTCATTTGCGACTTCATTGAACCATGTGAACCAACTTTCAAACGAAGCGTGCTTGATGCAGCATCTAACTGGTTACGAATCTGTTCTGCAAGTACCAAAGCTTTGCCTTGAGAAACAGGATCTGCCAACAAAAACATTTCGCAGTCACGCACTGGTGTGGCGTCTTCGACTTGTTCAAGCAATAACAATAGACGTTCCATGCCCATCGCAAAACCAACTGCAGGTACAGACTGATCTGCCTTGCCTTTAAGCTGACCCACTAAGCCATCGTAACGACCGCCCGCACAGACTGTGCCTTGTGAACCCAAATGCGTGGTGGTCCATTCAAAAACTGTTTTGTTGTAATAATCTAAGCCACGCACCAGTTTTTGATTAATCACGAAGCTCACACCTGCATCGGTTAAATACTGCTGCAAGGTTGCAAAGTGCTGTAGCGTCTCTTCCTCCATAAAGTCATGCAACTTCGGCGCATTTTCTAAAATGGCTTGGGTTTTTGCATCTTTAGAGTCAAGGATACGTAGTGGGTTGGTGGTTAAACGACGCTGTGAATCTTCATCCAAATCATTTTTATGTGATTCTAAGAACTCCACCAATGCCGCACGGTAAGCTGCACGCTCATCAGACTCACCGAGAGTATTCAACTCAAGTTGAACTTTATCTGCTACACCCATGCGTTTCCACAGACGTGCCGTCATCAAAATCAGCTCAGCATCCATATCTGGGGTTGCCACACCAAAGGTTTCCACGCCAAATTGGTGGAACTGACGGTAACGACCCTTTTGCGGCTTTTCATAACGGAACATCGGCCCGATATACCAGACACGAGGCGTTGCACCGCGAAGCAAGTTATGCTCCAGCATGGCACGTACACAGCCTGCTGTCCCTTCAGGACGTAAAGTCAAAGACTCAGGCGGATTACCTTTGTCCAAGAAGGTGTACATTTCTTTTTCAACGATATCCGTTGCATCACCAATTGAACGTTTGAACAAATTGGTTTGTTCAACAATAGGCAAACGAATTTGCTGGTAGCCATACGCATCCATCAATGATGCGAGATGCTGTTCAAGACGTCTCCACGCTGGTGTTTGTGTAGGAAGAATGTCATTAAAACCTTTGATTGCGACAATTGAACTCATGATGAACTACGGATGATCTCTTTAGATTTAGCTTCTTCAAGCTCTGAAACACGCTGACGAACCATCGTTTCGATTTCGTCAACCAACTGATTTGTGTCAATTAAATGGCTCTTTTCACCATTACGATACACCAGTGAGCGTGGACTTGCACCAACTACACCAATATCGGCTTCTTTGGCTTCACCCGGACCATTCACTTTACACCCAATCACCGACACATCCATTGGGGTACGAATATCTTCTAAACGCTCTTCTAAGGCTTGCATCACTGAAATCACGTTAAACTCTTGACGTGAACAGCTTGGACAAGCAATGAAGTTAATGCCATTTGAGCGAAGACTGAGTGATTTTAAAATATCAAAACCAATCTTAATCTCTTCTTCAGGTTCCGCTGCCAAGGAAATACGCATGGTGTCACCAATGCCATCCAACAACAAACCGCCCAATGCAATCGCAGACTTCACTGAACCCGTACGGTAAATTCCAGCTTCCGTCACACCCAGGTGTAACGGATTATCAATTTGCTGTGAAAGTAGGCGATAAGCATCCATGGTTAAAAACACATTGGATGCTTTCACTGAAACTTTGAATTCGTGAAAATCTAAACGATCTAGAATATCAATATGGCGCATCGCCGACTCAAGCAAAGCCTGACCTGTTGGCTCACCATATTTCTTTTGAATATCTTTTTCCAGTGAACCTGCATTCACTCCAATACGCATAGAAATATCGTTATGGCGCGCTGCGGCCACCACTTCACGAATTTTTGCTTCAGAGCCAATGTTCCCGGGGTTAATCCGTAAACAGTCCGCACCCAAGTCCGCAACACGCAGTGCAATCTTGTAATCAAAATGAATATCTGCAACCAACGGCACCGATGAACGCTTACGAATTTCACCAAAAGCCTCTGCTGCTTCCATCGTCGGTACAGAAACACGCATGATGTCCGCACCTACATCTGCACAGCGCTGAATTTGCGCTAGCGTTGCTTCCACATCACAAGTTTCAGTATTGGTCATACTTTGAATGCTGATGGGTGCATCGCCACCGACATAGACTGAACCTACACGAATCTTACGAGTAGGCTTGCGTTTAATTGGATTTACAATCATTGCTTTTCCTTGATCCCATTAACGTGACAAGCGGAAATCTGCTTTTCCACCGACGGTATATGGTGACAATGAAATACTTTCATTATTTAAGCTGAGTGACACAGCAGCAGCATCATCGATACGAATCTGAAAAGGTGTCTCGCCAGCAAGCTCAAGTGTAGAGGCTTGACGTCCTGTTGCCAGTACTTTCCCAGTTGAATCGACAATATGTACAGACGTAGGACGATTGAACTCAAGTTTCAACTGATCCCCTGTGGTTGCAGCAGCCCCATTCATATTGATGATTTGTACATCAGATTCTGTCTGCGGAGTCGCAGTCTCATCTGTACTGCCTGACCAATTCTGAATCATGCCGAACAACGCTGCTAAAATCGCAATTACAACAATCGCAATCAGTCCACGTTTTAACCATTTACGGTTACGGTCACGGTTAGAACCGGGTAATTTACCCATGATTTTAATCGGTGAATTATTCAATGCGTGATTTGGCAAGAGCCCCGTATCATTGGCATAGATGTCATCAAAACGCTGAATAATCGTAGTAGCATCCACTTTTAGGAACTTCGCATAAGTACGATAGTAACCCTTAATGAAGGTCGCTTCTGGAAGCACCGTATATTCGTCCTGCTCAAGCGCAGTTAAAGTCTTGAGTGGAATATTCAACTCTTTGGCAACATCGCTTAATTCACGTTTTTGTGTAATACGAATTTGACGAAGATAATCACCCGGACGTTGGATATTTCCTAAAGCATTGCTAGAACCATTCGATTGTGGTGAATTAGGATTTACTTCCATACGGCCTCAGTAGTGTACTGTAATTGCAAATAACGTTTGTATTCTTGACTGTCTGGATACAATGCACGTAGCTGGTTGACCAGTACTTGCGAACCCATCGTGTCATGATTTGCTCGCGCAATTCGGATCCCAATCCAAAGCGCACGTGCATCTAAGTTTTTCTCGCCAACCGCTCGCACAAACTGTTCATAGTACTGCGTAGCTTCAGCATTTTGCTGACGTAAATATGAAATTTCCGCCATTTCGATCATGGCAAGATAGGCACCTGAGTTTACCTGTAGGGCTTGTTTAAAAGCAGCTTCTGCTTCCGCCACTCGACCTACTTGTATATACGCACGACCTAAATTTTCCAATGCTCGATAACGTTGATCATACCCTAAAGTTGAACCTGCAACTTGAAGTTGATCAATCGCGTCATTATAACGCCCAATTTGATATAAATACGTACCGTAGTTGTTACGAGCCTGTGCATTTTTTGGCTCAGCCGCAATTGCATGCTTAAAATAACGCTCTGCCTTTTCCACATTTTGCGGACTGCCTTCACGCTGTAACAATACGCCCATCATCATATTTGCAGATGCATCACGAGAGTCGATGTCTAATGCCTGATCCAATGTGCGTTTCGCAGCATCGTAATCATTCGACTTAATATATTCAGCCGCCAATTGCGTTCTAACTTGTACTGCTTTACTTGGATCACCTTTCGTATTCACGGTTTGGCAACCCACCAAGTACCACACTGACACACCCAGTGTCAGCGCAAGGTAAAGTTTAGAAACGGGTTTTTTCAATTGGCATCCCTTTATATTATCCTTGTGAACGTAGAATCTCGTTTTTCTCTGCTACTTTCTTTTTCCACTGCTCAGCACGACGTGTTCGATCAGCCACTTGTCCAACCAATTGTCCGCAGGCAGCATCAATATCATCACCACGCGTTTGACGAATCGTACACACAAATCCAGCATCAGACAAAGTTTTTTGGAAAGAAATAATGCGGTTGCGACTTGAACGACCATAAGGCGCATGTGGAAATGGATTAAACGGAATTAAATTAATTTTACTTGGTAAGTTCTTCAACAGTTTAATCATCTGCTGCGCATGCTCAGGATGATCATTCACCCCATCCAACATCACATATTCAATCGTGACATGCTTACGTGCACTTTCATTACCGTCTTTAGCGATATAACGCTGACATGCTGCAATCAGCTGTGCCAATGGATATTTTTTATTGATTGGAACCAATTCATTCCGTAGTTCGTCATTTGGCGCGTGTAGGGAGATTGCCAATGCAACATCAATATCTTGTGCCAATTGATCAATTTTCGGCACCACACCTGAAGTCGATAAGGTCACACGGCGCTTAGACATGCCATAAGCAAAATCATCTAGCATAATACGCATTGAGCTCAAAACGGCATCATAGTTCAGTAATGGCTCGCCCATCCCCATCATTACGACGTTGGTCACCGAGCGCTCACGCTCAGCCACAGGCACATCTTCCATATAAGAATAGTTTGCAACCCATAGCTGACCAATAATTTCATCTGGGTTTAAGTCACGCTGAAAGCCTTGTTTACCGGTTGAACAAAATGAACAATCCAGTGCACAGCCTACTTGAGATGAAATACATAAAGTACGGCGCAAACCACTGCGATGTTCAGCAGGAATCAATACGGTTTCAACCAAAGAACCTTCGCCCTCACCAACACGAAACACCCACTTACGCGTACCATCTTTAGAATAATTTTTATGCACCACTTCTGGCGCTTTAATTTCACAAAGTTTTTCAAGTTTTTCACGTAACTTGCCTGAGATATTGGTCATCTCTGCAAAATCAGTCACAAAAAACTGGTGAATCCATTTCATCACCTGTCCTGCGCGAAACTTTTTTTCTCCCATATCTTCGAAGAATTTTTCAAGCTGCGGACGTGACATGCCAAGTAAGTTCACTTTCGCAACAGAATTTTGCTGTGCAGGAGCGGATGGAGATTGTTGCTGTTCAGCCGAAACTGTAGAGACAGCGACCACTTCAGTACTCATGTGTATTACCTAAACCATGTCTAACGATGAAAGGAGAAGCTCAATAAACGAGCAGAAATTTATTCAGGGAATAAAAAAACCAGATAAGTATAATAACACTTATCTGGTTTGAATACTTCGAATTAACGAGTACGTGGAGCAATCTCAGTTTGAGCGAAGAAGTAGTTAACTTCACGATCAGCAGATGCTACAGAGTCAGAACCGTGAGCAGCATTTTCGTCGATGCTTACAGCGAAGTCAGCGCGGATAGTACCTGGAGCAGCTTCTTTAGGGTTAGTTGCGCCAAGGATTTCGCGGTGAGCAAGAACTGCGTTTTCGCCTTCAAGAACTGAAACAACAACTGGACCAGAAGTCATGAACGCAACTAGGTCAGCAAAGAAACCACGTTCTTTGTGCTCTGCGTAGAAACCTTCAGCTTCAGTTTGAGTCAAGTGTTTCATTTTAGTTGCAACGATTTGAAGACCAGCTTTTTCAAAACGAGCAAAAATGTCACCGATGTGGTTTTTAGCAACTGCATCTGGTTTTACGATAGATAAAGTACGTTCAATAGCCATGATTGGCTCCTTAAGTCAATGTAGACATGAAAATTTTGGCGCATTATACCGACATAATGCACAATTTTCTGCTTTTACTCTGTAAAAAGTTGCTTTTTTCGATGCAAGGATTATCGTGCTTCGTCAATCCATGCCATTTGAATTGCTTCAAGCAAACCTTCAGTCGACTTGGTCGGATCATCACTAAAGTCTGGTAAGGCACACACCCAAGCATGTAAGTCTGTAAAGCGAATCCACTGCGGATCGACATCTGGATGAGCTTCATACAACTCAATAGCAATATCAATAGTGTCTGACCAACGTAAGCCCATGGTGGAGTCTCATCACAATGTAGAAGATGCTGTACTGTAGCAAACTCTGAAATTTAAGCGCTAGTTTGTTTGAGATAAAACTGGGCTTTTTTTACAACGCGATATTTAAAAATGGTGCACTACAAATTAAAGTAACAGCTACCACCGCACCTATAGCCGCTCCCACCAACACATCACTTGGATAATGCAGCCCTAAAATCATGCGTGACGCGGCAACCAAAATAGTAAAAGGCAACATGAGCACCAATAAAATTGGCTGTACAAAGCCCAATAACGTACTGACCATCACCGCATGTAAAGTATGACCTGAAGGAAAACTAAAATGGTCAAGCGGTCGCTCACCCATTCGAATCACCTGATGTACTTGATAGGGTCTTGGACGAATAGTTTTGATTTTTAGGACTTTATAAATTAAGGTCCCGCACAATGAACCAAGAACCAAATACACGATTTGTAAACTGTAGACCAATCCTTGCAACAACCAAGTTAAAGCCAACATCGTATACCAAAAGATGCCATCTCCCAATCGACTGATCCGCTTAAAAAAATTGGCTACAGTATGCGAATGGGAAAAATGATTGAGATAAACACAGCCTTTTAAATCTAAATCTAATATTCTTATTTTTGCAGTTTTAAGATTCATACCACTTCTCCTTAACAACAATGTTGAAAGTTCAGCTGGAAAATCATTGTTATATGACGATTTAATTCATCAAAATCGCTTCTCGTTAAGCTCATATTAAAGGGTATTTTTGACAGTTTGATGATTTAAGTTAAAATCCATCGAAATTACCCAACTCATCTTTATCACTGACACTTTTAAAACAGCTATTGGTTAAGGTGCTGCCTTAATATTTGCCGCGTGATATAAGGCTTGCTCAAACTGTTTTACAGGATATTGCCAGCCCACACTTTCAATGTCTTGACGCGCTTGAGTTCCCATACATCTAAGCACCTTTTGCTCTGGCAACTGAATAATAGTTTGCATAAAGTGTGCCACTTGTCCAAAAGGACTCAACCACCCTGTTATACCTTGCTTGATATAACGCTGCGGACTGGCATAGTTATAGGCCACCACAGGTAAGCAACTAGCCATGGCTTCGAGTACCACATTACCAAAAGTCTCTATTTGACTAGCAAAAACAAAAGCATCTGCACTGGCGTAGACTTGAGCGAGTGACTGCCCTGTTAAGCTTCCCGTAAAAATAACATCTGAGCCATTTGCCATCTCAGTTAAGCGCTTGCGATCTGGCCCATCTCCCACAATCACCATTTTCAACTTGCGTGATTGCTGCTTCTTGATATTCAAGTAACTTTGAATGAGCACATCTACTTCTTTTTCCGGAGATAAACGTCCCACATATAGCAACACAGAAGTATTGGCATCTGCTTGCCAACGCTGACGCAATTGTTCTGAGCGATACTCTGGATGGAAGCGAGTTGTATCGACTCCTCGTCCAACCTCAACCAAAGGACAAGTCACACCAAAGGCCTGGAGTTGATTTAACGTCGTTTGACTCGGCACACAGGTGAGTACCGTATGGTTATGAAACCAGCGAAGATAACTTTCAATCGGTTTAACCAGTAAAGCCAAATCAAAGAAGCGACTAAAGTCATGAAAAGTTGAATGAAATCCACTTGATACTGGAATCTGATGCGCTTGAGCAGCATACAGTGCGGTCAGCCCTAGAGGACCTTCCGTCACAATATGGACCACATCTGGCGCGAAGCGTTCAATCGCTTTGCTGACTTTCACATACTGTGGCATACCAAATTGCATGTTGGCATATTTAGGAATGCTCTTTGCCCAGACCAAACACTCCTGTTCTGCCTGAAAGTCGGTACATATGGTTTTTTGTATTGGGCGGATGAGCTGAATACGATGCCCCAGTTTCTGCAAACCTTTACACAGTTGTAATAAAGAGTTCGCAACACCATTGATTTCTGGTGACCATGTTTCTGTCACGATGGTTATTTTTAACTTGGGCTTGAGTGTTTCTTGAAGGATAGAGAGTTCTTGCTGAATATTATGCTGATGTTGTTGCTTGAGATAAAACCGCTGAGGTTCTGGGAAGTTGTGCTGTTTGAATAATTTTGTTGTCATTGAACCGATCATGCTATTCCAAACTTTTCTTATTTTCCTCCAAGTTTAGTTAAACTTTTTGACAGTTTGATGATTGAATGATGAAACTAACTTTACAACCCTTTATTTCAAATAGATCACCCTATTCATTTTTAATCAACCCAATATCTATTTCTTAATAAATTTTTCAAATTAAGCACGAAACAGAGGCCGACCCATTGCTTTCAATGGAAATCTATATCGTGAAAGATACGACATACACTTTGCATATAGCCCAATGCGATTAGCTCAAATAGATCATTATAATCCTCTATCTAAATGAATGAAGCCTAAAGCACCAGTTTCTAAATTTTTCAAACCAGCTCCAACACTGACATAGTTATATAAAATCATTGTTCTTATCTTTGTCTACGTTCTGAATATAAGGAATAAAAAAAGGAAAGCAATGCTTTCCTTTTTTTATAAGGTACAGAACCTTAGTTCTTCTCTTTATCTACGATCTTGTTTGCTTGAATCCAAGGCATCATCGCACGCAACTTACCACCTGTTACTTCAATGCCATGCGCTGCGTTTTGACGACGACGAGCAGTCATTGATGGGTAGTTCAACGCACCTTCGTTAATGAACATCTTCGCGTATTCACCAGATTGGATACGTTTAAGTGCATTGCGCATCGCTTCACGAGACTGTTCATTGATTACTTCAACGCCAGTTACATATTCGCCATATTCAGCGTTGTTAGACACTGAGTAGTTCATGTCCGCGATACCGCCTTCAAACATCAAATCAACGATTAGCTTAAGTTCGTGTAAGCATTCGAAGTAAGCCATTTCAGGTGCATATCCTGCTTCTACCAAAGTTTCGAAGCCCATTTTCACAAGTTCTACTGCACCACCACAAAGAACTGCTTGCTCACCAAATAAGTCAGTTTCAGTTTCTTCACGGAATGAAGTCTCGATAATACCTGTACGACCACCACCTACACCAGAAGCATAAGAAAGTGCTAGGTTACGTGCATTACCAGACGCATCTTGATGAATCGCGATTAAATCAGGAACACCCGAACCACGCTGGTATTCAGAACGTACTGTATGACCTGGGGCTTTTGGTGCAACCATGATTACGTCAAGATCAGCACGTGGAACCACTTGGTTATAAAGAACAGAGAAACCGTGAGCAAATGCTAACGTTGCACCTTCTTTGATGTTTGGCTCAATCACGTCACGATAAAGTTGTGATTGGAACTCATCTGGAGTCAAGATCATGACTACGTCAGCTTGAGCAACTGCAGCAGGAACTTCAGCAACTTTAAGACCTGAATTTTCAGCTTTTTTCCAAGAAGTAGAACCAGCGCGTAGACCTACAGTTACGTCTACACCAGAATCTTTAAGGTTAAGCGCGTGTGCGTGACCTTGTGAACCGTAACCAATGATCGCTACTTTCTTAGATTGGATGATAGATAAGTCGCAGTCTTTATCGTAAAAAATTTGCATTGCTGTCTCCGCTAAAATGCTTGGTATTCTGTAATTCCATCAAGGGGTTTATTGTTTGATGAAATCCTCCTCTTTCTCAAAAGGAGGTTGAATCGTGTTAATGAATTAAATGGTTAAAACTTTTTCGCCACGCGCGATGCCTGAAACACCTGAGCGTACAACTTCTAGGATGGTGTTTTCTGCTAACGCATCAATAAAACCATCAATTTTTTCAGTCGTACCCGCGATTTGAATGGTGTAGGTCGTTGGGGTAACATCAACAATTTGCGCACGGAAAATGTCCGCAGTACGTTTAATTTCAGCACGTGCTGAGCCAAGTGATTTGACTTTAATCAACATTAACTCACGCTCAATGTGGGCACCTTCAGACAGGTCAACCACTTTCACCACTTCAACCAATTTGTTGAGCTGTTTGGTGATTTGTTCAATTTTATGGTCATCGCCATAAGTCGTTAATGTCAAACGAGATAAGGTCGGATCTTCGGTTGGTGCAACATTTAAAGTCTCAATGTTATAACCACGTTGAGAAAATAAACCCACCAACCGAGAAAGCGCACCAGCTTCGTTTTCTACAAGTACAGAGATAATGTGTCTCATGACGTGCGCTCCCCTTTACCTAACCACATATCTTGCATTGACTGACCTGCAATAAGCATTGGATAAACATGCTCTGTACGGTCAACCATCACATTAATAAATACGCATTTATCGTTGATCGCCATTGCTTCAGCAAGCTTCGACTCTAGCTCATCCGCATGGTCAATTTGAATGCCAACATGACCATATGCTTCCATTAATTTAGGGAAGTCAGGTAATGAATCGATATAAGAACTTGAGTGACGTCCTTCATAGTTCATATCTTGCCACTGCTTCACCATCCCTAAAGCTTGGTTATTCAAGCAGAGGATTTTTACGTTTAGGCCATATTGCTTACAGGTCGAAAGCTCTTGGATACACATCTGAATCGATGCTTCACCCGTGATACACACCACTTGTTGGTCAGGGAAAGCCAATTTCGCCGCCATCGCATAGGGTAAACCAACACCCATGGTGCCTAGGCCACCTGAGTTAATCCATTGGCGTGGACGTTTATACTTGTAATAGTTCGCACCAAACATTTGATGCTGACCTACGTCAGAAGTAATGATCGCATCACCATTGGTGATTTTATCCAACGCTTCCACCACTTGTTGTGGTTTCATTACGCCGTTTGCACCAGACTCATAACGCATACCATGAACTTTACGCCATTCATTGATTTGCGCCCACCAAGCAGCGATATCTTCAGGATTTGGTTTAGACACATTCATCTGCTTGAGCTGTGTCAACATTTCTTGAAGGACAGGTTCTACCGCACCCACGATCGGGATATGCGCCATGATGGTTTTTGAAATCGTCGCAGGGTCGATATCAATATGAATCACTTTGGCATTTGGACAGAATTTTGCTGGGTTATTGGTTACACGGTCATCGAAACGCGCGCCGATACACAAAATCACATCAGCATTGTGCATGGTCATATTGGCTTCATAAGTACCATGCATACCCAACATGCCAATAAACTGCGGATCATTGCCAGGAAAGGCACCAAGCCCCATCAAGGTATTGGTGACTGGGAAGCCCAAAATATGTGCCAATTCAGTTAACTGTGCAGAAGCATTACCTTGTACCACGCCACCGCCAGTATAAATCACAGGACGTTTAGCGTGAATCAACTCTTCAATCGCTTTACGAATTTGACCTGAGTGACCACGATGCGGCGGTTGATACGAACGCATCTTCACTTTTTCTGGGTATTCGTAAGCAAATTTCTCAGCAGGATTGGTTGCATCTTTTGGAATATCGACCACAACTGGACCTGGACGACCAGAGGCTGCAATATAAAATGCCTTCTTAATAATCGAAGGAATTTCGCTGGCATGGCGCACTTGGAAACTATGTTTTACGATCGGACGAGAAATACCGACCATATCTGTTTCTTGGAATGCATCTTCACCAATTAAATGTGACGCAACCTGACCAGACAAAATCACCATTGGGATTGAGTCCATATAAGCCGTTGCAATTGGCGTCACAGTATTGGTTGCACCCGGACCTGAAGTCACGAGGACCACACCCGTCTTACCTGTTACGCGTGAATAAGCATCTGCCATATGACCGGCAGCTTGTTCATGGCGCACGAGGTAATGATTGATTTTGTCTTGTTGAAAGAACGCGTCGTAGATATGTAAAACTGCGCCGCCTGGATATCCAAATACATGTTCAACGCCTTCGTCCGCCAATGCGCGAACGAGCATTTCACCACCAGATAAAAGTTCCAACGTGATTCACCCTAATCTTTATCACTGCAATGGTGGAAGGCACCAGCAGTGTTTCATTCATTGATTGTCTGCACTGTTATAGCACACATATTTCTTAGTTTTCATAGCAATAGGAAAAAATTCTGATCTGTATGCTGTTTGAGCAATATGAGATCTAAAACGTGTTGGGATAAACACATTTTTTTACTTTGTTCACGGTCTCGGCTAGAAAGCGTGTCCATTGCATGAAATGACACTTTATCGAAGGGTGATCGAGTAAAGGCATATAAAACTAAAGACAGCATTTTTAGGAGTTTCGTGACTAAAGTCAAGTTTAAAAATTAGCTTTTTTTTGTTTATTTACAGAGCGTTTATTTTTTATTCATCACGGACAAACAAAACTGAGCTGCTTTTTCTTGGTTTTTTAGTGCAAAAACAAATAGATTTCTATTTCACTGAATTTATTAATAAAAAAACATAATAAAACCCATAAATAAGTTTAATAAGATATTCACCCAAATTTAAATCCAACATCTATCTCAGATTTTTTCAGTTTTAAATATATAGTCAACACGTCAAAAAACCAATACAATACTGATATGAGTTATCCAATACATTTTAGAAAAAAAATATTAGCCAAGCTTGAAGAAGGTCAATCTATCCGAGCGGTTGCTCAGCACTTCGAAATTAATAAAAATACAATTGTCGAATGGAAAAAGCGAATCGAAATAAAAAGAACTCGACCAAGAAAACCATCTAAAGTTGATGATGATGCCTTACGTGCAGATGTTGAGCAATATCCTGATGATTATCAATATGAACGCGCTGCTCGTTTTGGTTGTGGTACTTCTACAATTGGTGATGCGCTCAAGCGTCTAAATATCACAGTTAAAAAAAGACCTTACGGCACCCGAAAGCAAAAACAGAACTCAGAGAACAGTATTTAAAAGATTTAAACCGATTAAGGTATCAACACCCGATTATCTATCTTGATGAAAGTGGATTTAAATCTCATGAACATAGACCTCATGGTTATTCAAAACAGGGAACTCCTTGTTATGGAACATATAATTGGCAATTAAAAAATCAAACCAATGCAATAGGAGCAATCCATGAGGGTAAATTATTTGCAGTGGGTTTATTTGATAGCAAAGTAAATTCGGATGTATTTCATTTTTGGGTAGATAAGTTTTTATTACCAGAATTACCCTCGAATAGTGTAATTGTCATGGACAATGCAGCCTTCCATAAACGACAAGATATACAAGATCTATTAGCCCAACATGGGCATCAAATACTTTGGTTACCACCTTATAGTCCTGACCTTAATCCTATTGAAAAAATGTGGGCATGGGTGAAAGCAAAAAGGAAAAAATGGTTGGTTAACTCAATAGATAAGCTTTTTAGTCGTTTCTTTAACGAGTGTATGGGTAATTAAGCGGTTTGACTATAGTTCAGCATTTGTTCATCAGGTTTTAGCATAACCTTCTTATTTTCATACTGTGCCATAACGCATATTTCACGCATTAAACTGAGGATTTGACCTGCAAAATATTTCAAAAACACAGATGAAAAAATGCATCAAACAATGCTTATTGTTCTAAAATTGGCATAAAATAACGACAACGATAAACCCGATAGAAACCAATGACTCCGGATATAAAAAGGACAATGGTAGATGAGTATTCAGTTTGCAAAAATGGCAGCATGTTTGGTGGGGATGGGGCTTGCAATAGGCAGTACACAAAGCTTTGCCAAGACGTATTATAAGTGGGTTGATAGCCATGGCTCGACACATTACACCACGACACCTCCGCCCAAAACAGCAAAGAAAAAAGGCAAAGTCGACACCTATGGTTGGAAAAATTCACCACAAGCTGCGTCATCGGAAGCACCGCCAGCTGCCAATATGCCGAATACCGTACCAGCTCCGCTCAATGCTGTACCGAATACTGCCCCAGCAGCACCAGCGGTTGAGTTAGAAAATCAACGACGTGAAGCGAATGAAGCACTTCAACAAGGCCAACAAGTCCGCCCTGCGGTTTAATCATTCCGTACGGTTCCAGATTTATTTTCAGCTTGTTTAATTTCCTGCACAAAACATAGCGCAAAATTCACTTTTAGGTGCATTTTGCGCTATGCTGTGCAACAAACTTTTTAACCATTGTTCTACATACGTATATGACTACTCACATTGACCCTGAATATCAAGCGAGCGCGATTGAACCTACCGTCCAACAAGACTGGGAAGCTCGTAAAGCCTTTAAAGTTGCCGACTCTGTAGAAGGTCCACGTCGTTATATTCTCTCGATGTTCCCTTATCCAAGTGGCAAACTGCATATGGGTCATGTGCGTAACTACACTATTGGTGATGTCATCAGCCGTTTCCACCGTCTCAAAGGGGAAACTGTCCTGCAACCTATGGGTTGGGATGCTTTTGGTTTACCTGCTGAAAACGCTGCGATTGCACACCAAGTTGCACCTGCGAAATGGACCTTTGAAAACATCGCATATATGCGTGACCAATTAAAAAAATTAGGTCTATCCGTCGATTGGGATCGTGAATTTGCAACGTGTACCCCTGAGTACTACCGCTGGGAACAGTGGTTGTTCGTGCAACTTTATAAAAAAGGCCTTATTTACCGCAAACTTTCAACAGTAAACTGGGATCCTGTGGATCAGACGGTACTGGCCAATGAACAAGTTGAAAATGGTCGTGGCTGGCGTTCAGGTGCATTGGTTGAAAAACGTGATATTCCAATGTACTACTTCCGCATCACCGACTATGCACAAGAATTATTAGACGATTTAGACACATTAAAAGACGGTTGGCCACAGCAAGTCTTGACCATGCAACGCAACTGGATTGGTCGTTCACAAGGGATGGATATTACCTTCCCTTCTGCAAATCCTGACGTATATGCAGATGGCTTAACAGTATTTACAACACGTGCTGACACCTTAATGGGTGTGACTTATGTTGCTGTTGCAGCAGAACATCCAATGGCGCTGAAAGCTGCGGAAAATAATGCTGAACTTAAAGCATTTATTGAAGAATGCCGTATGGGTTCTGTGGCTGAAGCTGACCTTGCCACTGCTGAAAAGAAAGGCATGGCAACAGGTCTGTCTGTAAAGCATCCTGTCACTGGCGAAGCAGTTCCTGTTTGGATTGCCAACTACGTGTTGATGTCTTATGGCTCTGGCGCAGTGATGGCTGTACCTGCACACGACGAACGTGATTTTGAATTTGCCAATAAATATGGCTTAACCATTAAACAAGTGATTGATGCTCAAGGTGCAGACGATGCAGACTTTGATGCTGCACAATGGCAAGAATGGTACGGCTCTAAAGAGGGTAAATTGGTCAATTCTGCTGAATTCGACGGTTTAGACTTTCAAGCAGCTTATGATGCGTTCCTTGCGAAATTAGAACCAACAACTCTTGCAAGCACCAAAGTTCAGTTCCGTTTACGTGACTGGGGTGTATCGCGTCAGCGTTATTGGGGTTGCCCAATTCCAATGATCAACTGTGAAAAATGTGGTCAGGTTCCTGTACCTGAAGAGCAACTTCCAGTGGTCTTACCGACTGATGTCGTACCTGATGGCTCGGGGAACCCATTGAACAAGATGCCTGAGTTTTATCAAACCACTTGCCCAAGCTGTGGTGGTGATGCGCGTCGTGAAACTGATACTTTAGATACCTTTGTAGAGTCATCTTGGTACTATGCACGTTATGCATCTCCTGATTTTACTGATGGTTTAGTTAAACCTGAAGCTGCTCAAACATGGCTTCCAGTAAATCAATACATCGGTGGTGTTGAACACGCGATTCTGCACTTACTTTATGCACGCTTCTTCCACAAATTGATGCGTGATGAAGGTGTAGTACAAGGTAATGAACCATTTACCAATCTATTAACTCAAGGTATGGTTTTGGCAGACACTTATTACCGTGAAGCTGAATCAGGCAAGAAAACTTGGTTTAACCCTGCAGATATCGACCTCGAACGTGATGAAAAAGGGCGTATTCTGTCTGCGAAATACCAAGGTGATGGTCAGGACGTAATTGTTGGTGGCCAAGAGAAAATGTCGAAATCGAAAAATAACGGTATCGACCCACAAGCTATTATTAATCAGTACGGTGCAGATACGGCACGTGTGTTCATGATGTTTGCAGCTCCACCAGATCAATCACTCGAATGGTCTGATGCAGGTGTGGAAGGCGCAAACCGTTTCTTGAAACGTGTATGGCGTTTGGTTGCCAGCTTCCTTGAAAAAGGTAATGCAGCCTTTGCAATTGATACTGCTCAACTGTCTACAGAAGCACAAGACTTACGTCGTAAAACGCATGAAACCATTCAAAAAGTGGGTGATGACATCGAACGCCGCCATGCCTTTAACACGGCTATTGCAGCGATGATGGAACTATTAAATGCGAACAATAAATTTGAAGCGAAAAATGATAATGATGTTGCGGTTGCTCGTGAATCGATTACAACGCTTTTAACTTTACTTGCACCATTTGCACCACATTTAAGCCAGACTTTATTGGCTGAATTCGGACTGGACTTAACCAGCGTGTTGTTCCCGACTGTAGACGAATCTGCACTCACACGTAATACGCAAACGATTGTGGTTCAAGTGAATGGTAAACTGCGTGGCAAATTAGAAGTGTCTGTCGATACATCGAAAGATGAATTGCTTGCATTGGCTAAAGCCTTGCCAGAAGTTCAACAATTCTTGACAGGTCCAACCAAGAAAGAAATTGTGGTGCCAAATAAATTAGTGAATTTGGTGGTTTAAAAAGCTTTAAAACTCCTTCTTAGGTTCCCTCTCCTGAAGAATTGTTTAAGCACTGCTTTAAACAATTCTGCAAGTGAGGGCTAGGGAGAGGTAAACTCCCCTCATCCTAACCTTCTCCCTAAGGGAGAAGGAACTGAAAATGATAAACAAAACCCAAACAAAGCCCGTTGCCAGTCAACGGGCTTTGCACATACAATCACGGCATATTATTTTTCTTTTATAAAAAAGAGCAAACAGAGGACAACACATGCATTTAGGCAAACGTTTGGCAGCTATTGTTTTAACTTGTGGCCTAAGTGCGGGCTTGGTCGGGTGTGGCTTTCACTTGAAAGGCATCAATCCAAGCGCAACACCGATTGCTTATTCAAAAATGAATTTGGTGCTTCCGAAGAACACCGATGAATTGCATGAAAAATTGGCCATTTATTTAGGTGCGTCGGGTGTACAGCTGAGCAGTGGTTCAGATGCCTATGTGCTTCGCGTGCTAGATTATAAACCGCAGCGTTTAGAGTTGAACGGTAAACTGATTGAAGTATTATTACGCCTCAATGTCACCTTCCGTATTGAAGATGCGCAAGGCCGTCCAATCACTGAACCACGGACCGTAGTTGCAACGCGTAGTTATCAATACAACGTTGAAACCGTTAACACCGATGACCAAGAGAAAAACTATTTGAATCAAGTCATCGTGGATGATGTCGCGCAGCAAATTGTGCGTCAGATTTCATCGAACCGTCTACCACCTGCACAGCAGTAAGGTTTATTAACAATGAAACTTGACTATTTGCAAGCCTTAAAACGTGTCGATGAAGCTCGCGGTGTGTGGATTATGCAAGGTCAAGAACCATTGCTTGAGCAAAATTTACTGGATGCGTTTCGAGCAAGTTGGCAAAAGCAAGAAATTGAACGACAACGGCATGACATTAGCAATGTCAATGACTGGAAAAATGTCTTTAATGCACTCTATAGTTTGTCCTTATTTTCAAGTCAGCTTGCCATTGAAGTTCATGGCAATATTAAGCCCGATGCTAACGCTTTAAAGTTGCTAAAAAGCTATATCCAAAACAATGAACAGAACTTGCTTTTGGTGGTGATGCCAAAACAGGACAGCGCCAGCCTAAAAACGGGCTTTTTCCAAACGGTTGAAGCCAATGGCGTGCATGTTGCCCTGACCGCAAATTATCCGCGTGACCGTCAGCAGATTTTAAGCATTGAAGCAGATAAGCTTGGGGTTAAACTGAGTCAGGATGCATGGCAATGGTTAGAACAACACCATGAACACAACTTACTCGCAGCTAAAAATAGCTTAATGCGTGTCAGCGACACCTTTGCCGAGGTTGAGCTGATTCAGATTGATCATTTACATGCCTGCTTACAAGACCAGTCCCGCTATAGTACTTTCGATTTGAGTGATGCTCTGCTCGAAGGCAATCTGGCGCAATCGATTAAAATTTACCAATACCTGATTGCCTCAGGTGAACCCCTTAGTCTGATTTTGTGGAGTATCAGTAAAGAAATGCGTTTACTCATGCAACTGTTTGAGCAACCGCAAAATGCACTACAACTGGGGATTTGGAAGAATAAAGTCAGCGTCTATCAACACGCCTTACGTCGACTGAACCCGCAGTGCTTTTTAACGTGGCCCAGTCTCCTGCTTCGCATTGATGCTTCGATTAAAGGTTTGGGGCATGAAAATGCTGAACATGTCGTGATGCAAGCCATTGCAACGCTGTGTGGAAAGTCACTCTTTCCCGCTTAAATTACCGCAACGAGTCTTTTAAAAATAATAATCATTTCTATTTGTTCAAAAAATTCACGATTTATCCGTATTTCGCTTTTATACTATCTGCAATTCTGTTTACTCCCTGATTCCAATGCAAAAAATAAAAGCTGTCAAAATGGTTATCGCGGTACTCTGTGTTGCCGTACTTGCTTATGTCGCGTGGACATATTTCAAACCAAAACAAGAACAACCACAGTATATTAGCGAATCCGTCACTCGTGGTGATCTTGAAAATACGGTATTGGCGACAGGTACTTTAGATGCAACCAAACTGGTGAGTGTCGGCGCACAGGTCTCAGGTCAAGTACAGAAAATGTATGTGCAACTGGGCGATGAAGTTAAACAAGGTCAATTGATTGCGCAGATTGATTCAACCACTCAAGAAAACAGCTTTAAAACAGCAGAAGCCAATATTAAAAATTTGCAAGCGCAGCGTCTACAACAGGAAGCCAGTCTTAATGAGGCGCAACTGGCATATAAGCGTCAACAGCAAATGTATGCGCAAGATGCCACATCAAAAGCAGAATTAGAATCGGCTGAGGCCAGCTATAAAACAGCACAAGCACAAATTAAAGCGATTGATGCACAGATTGAATCTGCAAAGGTGACTAAGTCGACCGCGCAAACCAATATCGGATATACCCGCATTGTGGCACCGACTGATGGTACCGTGGTGGCGATCGTGACTGAGGAAGGTCAAACTGTAAACGCCAATCAAAGTGCGCCGACTATTGTTAAAATTGCAAAATTACAAAATATGACCATTAAGGCGCAGGTCAGTGAAGCGGACATCATGAAAGTTGAAAAAGGCCAACAGGTGTATTTCACCACTTTAGGTGATGACAGCAAGCGTTATGCTAACCTACGTCAAGTTGAGCCCGCGCCAGACTCGATTACCGATGAAAGTACCACCAGCACATCAACCAGCACCGCAATTTACTACAATGCTCTATTTGATGTACCCAACCATGATGGCAAGCTACGTATTGATATGACTGCACAAGTCTACATCGTGCTCGATTCTGCAAAAAATGCGTTATTAGTCCCTTCTTCTGCAATTTCAACTCGTCCTGCAAATGCAAAGCGGAACAGCGGTTCAAATACGCAAGCAGCGTCATCGACACAAAGCAAATCGGACTCAGACCGACCTCAAGGTCCGCGACTTGAACGTCTGAATTTAAATGCAGCGCAACAACAATTGGTCAAAGAAGGTAAAGCTACGCTGAGCGTAGTCCGTGTCTTACAAGCGGATGGCTCAGCTCAACCCAAACAAATTTTGGTGGGTATCAATAACCGCGTCAATGCACAAGTGCTGGCAGGCTTAAAAGAAGGCGATCAAGTGGTGATTGCAGACAGTTCGGAGAATACTGCCGCTTCTGCCAATAGCAGCAACCGCCGTCGTAACAGTCCACCAATGGGAATGTAAGCATGACCAAAAAAGCCTTACTTGAAGTCAGCAATTTGGTGCGAGAGTTTCCAGCTGGCGAAAGTACTGTCCAAATTCTCAAAGGCATTGACCTGACCATTTACGAAGGTGAATTGGTTGCCATTGTCGGCCAGTCGGGTTCAGGTAAATCCACCCTGATGAATATTTTGGGTTGTCTCGACCGCCCAACCTCAGGAAGTTATCAGGTTAATGGTCGCGAAACGGGTAAACTCGAACCGGATCAATTGGCCGAATTACGTCGTGAGTATTTTGGTTTTATTTTCCAGCGTTACCACCTTTTAGGCGACTTAACCGCAGAAGGTAATGTTGAAGTCCCTGCGGTTTATGCAGGGGCAACACCGTATGCACGTAAACAACGTGCCACTGCTTTACTGACAGAATTAGGGCTGGGCAATAAAACTCAAAACCGACCAAGTCAACTTTCTGGGGGACAGCAACAACGTGTCTCGATTGCACGTGCGTTGATGAACGGCGGTGATGTCATTCTCGCTGACGAACCGACAGGTGCCCTAGACTCGCATAGTGGCGTGGAAGTGATGCGGATTTTGCGTGAGTTAAATGCCGCAGGCCATACCATTATTTTGGTCACCCACGATATGCAAGTGGCGAAAAATGCCTCGCGGATTATCGAGATCAGCGATGGGCAAATCATTGCAGACCGTGTCAATCAACCTGAGCATGACACTGAACTACACAGCGACCCTGATGCAGAAACTGCGATTTCTGCCCAGCAAGAAAAAAATAAAAGTGTCTCTGCATGGCGTTCTCTGCTCGACCGTTTAGGTGAAGCCTTCCGTATGGCACTTTTGTCCATGAATGCACACCGCATGCGAACCTTTTTGACCATGCTCGGCATTATTATCGGGATTGCCTCCGTCGTGACGGTGGTAGCTTTGGGAAATGGATCACAACAACAGATTTTAAGTAACATCAGTAGTTTAGGAACTAACACGATTACGGTGTTCCAAGGTCGCGGTTTTGGTGATAACTCCAAAATGGCCAACTTTAAAACTCTTGTTCCTGCCGATGCTGAAGCGCTCGCCACCCAACCGTATGTGAGTGCGGTTAGTCCAATGGTGAGTTCATCCAAAACCATTCGCTATCAACAGAGTGAAGCCAATGCCACCATTAATGGTGTCGGCGGTGATTATTTCACAGTGAAAGGCCTGACCTTCAAAAATGGACAAACCTTTGACCAGCGGAGCGTCCGTGACCGCACCCAAGACGTGGTCATTGACACCAATACACAAAAACAGTTTTTTAGTGATGGTAGCAGTCCAATTGGGCAAGTTGTACTTTTGGGCAGTGTTCCTGCACGCATTATTGGTGTCGTCGAACCACAAACCAGTGCTATGGGTTCCGATGATACTTTGAATGTCTATATGCCCTACACCACGGTCATGAGTCGTATGCTCGGTCAAAGTAATGTGCGTAATATCGTGGTGCAAATCAACGATAAGTACTCCACCAGCGCGGCTGAAAACGCAATTGTGAACTTACTCACCTTGCGTCATGGTCAACAAGATGTGTTCACCATGAACAGCGACAGTATTCGCCAAACCATTGAAAAGACCACCAGTACCATGACTCTGCTGGTTTCCGCAATTGCCGTGATTTCTTTGGTGGTAGGTGGTATCGGTGTAATGAATATTATGTTGGTTTCAGTGACCGAACGGACGCAAGAAATTGGGGTTCGGATGGCAGTGGGTGCGCGTCAAAGTGATATTTTGCAGCAGTTCCTGATTGAAGCCATTTTAGTCTGCCTGATTGGTGGGGTTTTAGGCGTGTTGCTCTCACTTGGCTTAGGACAAATCATTCAAAAATTTGCTGGGGGCAATTTCGGGGTTGCTTACTCAACCACGTCTATTATCGCCGCATTTGTATGCTCGACTTTAATTGGTGTGGTGTTTGGTTTCTTGCCTGCAAAAAATGCAGCCAAACTCGACCCTGTTGCAGCACTTGCCAGAGAATAAGGAAAAAAATATGCCTTTTTTATTAACGCGCCTTTGTACCGCGATGCTGCTTGGTAGCACGTTGGTTGGCTGTGCAGCTGTGGTTAAAACACCTTATCAAGCGCCAGCGGTACAGACGCCATCTCAGTTTCAATACGACAAAGCAACATCGCAACAACGTCAACAAGCCTTGTATGCAGATCAATGGTGGACGCTATTTGGCGATGCACAACTCAATCAACTGGTCGATGCTGTGCTCGCAAAAAATGCCGATTTGGCCGTTGCAGGGATGACCTTAAAACAAGCACGCTTACAAGCAGAACTGGCTGAAAATCAGCAAAAGCCACGAGTGAACTCTACGGTGTCTACAGGTCATCAGTTTGACTTGAACTCAGGCAATGACAGCTCAAGTGGTCTGTCTTTGGGTGCTGGCTTAAGTTATGAAGTCGATTTATTTGGTAAATTGGCCCGTCAAACTGAAGCAAAGCGATGGGAAGCACTGGCAACTGAGCAAGATTTACAAGCGACTGCTCAAAGCTTAATTGGCACCACGGCGAAGCTATATTGGCAGTTGGCCTATTATAATGAAAGTCGTACAACGGCCGAGCAAAGCCTTGCAACCTCACAAAAACTCTATGACTTGGTTAAAGTTCAGTATCAAGCTGGTGCTGTATCAAGACTGGACTTAACTCAAGCTGAACAGTCAGTACAAAGTCAAAAAGCCAGTCTGAGTCAAATTCAGCAAAGTCTGGTCGAGACCCGTACCGCAATTGCCGTGTTACTGCATATGCCTGTACAGCAGTTGAATATTGATGAACCAAAGCGTTTACCACGCTTAGCTTTACCAAGTATCGCAGCGGGCTTACCAGCCGACATTTTGTCGCGCCGTCCAGACTTAAAAGCGGCTGAGCTACGTTTACGAGAGAGTTTAGCCACCAAAGATGCCACCACGGCGAGCTATTATCCTTCGATCAGTTTGACTGGGAATCTTGGTTCAAGCAGTACCTCGCTAACGCAATTACTCAAAAACCCTGCCCTAACCTTAGGTGCGAGTTTAAGTCTGCCGTTCTTGCAATATAACGACATGAAACGGGAACTTGAGGTTAGTCAATTGGACTATGAAAAAGCCATCGTGCAATATCGTCAGACTTTGTACCAAGCCTTTGCCGATGTAGAAAATGCCCTGTCTGCACGAACTGAGTTGAGTCAACAAGTGCAATTGCAACAGCGGAATTTAGAACTTGCGGAGAAAGTGGAACGTTTGACCCAAGTCCGCTATCGCTATGGTGCTGTTGCTTTAAAAACCTTGTTGGATCAACAAGAAACCACGCGCACTGCGCGCTTAACCTTGGTCAATACCAAACAAAGCCAATACAACGCTTACGTGACCTTGATGCAAGCACTGGGCGGTAGCCCGATTCAACAGCTCCCTCAATAAAAAGTAGAATAAAAAACGGCACATGATGTGCCGTTTTTTTACATTTTAACTAAGCGATTAGTCATCGAGCATCAAGTCTGGGCTCATGCCTACAGTATTGAAACCTGCATCAACATACATGATTTCACCCGTAATACCATTTGCCCAAGGTGAGCAAAGAAATAATGCAGCATTACCGACATCTTCAATGGTCACATTACGTTTAAGTGGGGAAATTTTTTCGTTGACGTCTAGCATTTTACGGAACGATTTAATACCTGATGCCGCCAAAGTACGGATTGGGCCTGCTGAAATCGCATTCACACGAATCCCTTCTGCACCTAAACTTGACGCCAAATAACGTACGCCTGCTTCTAATGATGCCTTTGCCATACCCATTACATTGTAGTTTGGCATCACACGCTCAGAACCTTGGTAAGTCAAGGTCAACAAGCAACCTTGACGAACTAAAAGTAATGGCTTCGCAGCACGCGCCATAGCAATAAAGCTATATGCACTGATGTCATGTGCTACTTTAAAGCCATCACGATCCGTAACATCGGTAAAGTCACCATCTAAAGTATGCGCAGGCGCAAAACCAATCGAATGTACTACACCGTCTAAACCATCCCAGTGTTTTGCCAACTCAACAAAAGTCTGTTCAATTTCAGCATCGACAGCCACATCACATGGTAGAACAATCGTTGAACCAAATTGTGCTGCAAATTCATCTACACGTTTTTTCAGTTTTTCATTTGGATAGGTAAACGCAAGTTCCGCACCTTCACGGTGAAGTGCTTGAGCAATACCAAATGCGATTGATAATTTACTTGCAATACCCGCTACTAAAAAACGCTTTCCAGCCAATAGTCCTTGTGCCATGTGACTCTCACTCAAAATAATTTATCTGCATAATGCCAAGTTTAAGTTGAAACCGAAATTGCATAATGCGCCTTTTTTCAATTCATCAACATTCAATAACAAATACGCCCCAATGAAGGGGCGTATTTGTTAAAACTAACGAGATTAGTCGTCGCCACGCAGCATATTGAGTAGACGTAGGAATGAATAGTACATCCACACCAAAGTTGCTAGTAGCGCAATACCACACAGCCACTCCATCGCTTTCGGAGCGTGTTGTGCCGCAGCACTTTCAATCAAATCAAAATCTAGAATTAAGTTCAGTGATGCAATCACTGCAACAAAAGCGGAAAAACCTAGACCTAATAAGTTGTTTTCAAATAAAAATGGAATGCTTGAACCAAAAGCCAAACGCATAACCATCTGCACCACAAACACAATCGCGATGGCAATCGATGCTGACATCACTACCGATTTGAATTTTTCAGTGGCACGAATAATTTGAAAACGATACAAACCAAACATCACTAAAGTGGTGACAAAAGTTGCCAACAGCGCTTGTAAAGGTACACCCGGATATTTCGATTGAAAAATAACCGACACCCCACCTAAAAAAGCACCTTCAAACAAGGCATATGGAATGGCAAGGGTACGTGCGGTATTTGGTTTAAAAGTTGCAATCAGGCCTAAAATTAGACCACCAATCGCACCGACTAAGGTTGCAGCATAGGCCAGCGAAATATTTAAGGTCATGAAACAGTATAAAAACAGTGCCATACCGACCACAGCTGCAATCACTGTAAGTAATACAGACTTCTGAATAGCACCTTGAACAGTCATTGGTTGACTATAGTCCGCATGTGTTTCCACGCGGTTCAAAATAGGGTTATTACTTTGCATAACTCAACTCTTTGTTATAATTTAATTAATTTACTTTATCATAAAGCTTGTTTTAAACTTGTATAGCAAAAAAGTGTTTCTTTTTTCCACACAAACACCCTCAGCTCTATTCTATTCGATTTCAATAAAAAAGAGGCTAGCGCCTCTTTCTTTACTACTTATTTATTCATAATAAAAAAGTATTCACGATAATACTTCAGTTCCGCAATCGAATCACGAATGTCATCCATCGCTAAGTGTGAAGCATTCTTTTTCAAGCCACTCATAATTTCTGGACGCCAGCGTTTAGCCAACTCTTTTACCGAAGACACGTCTAAATTACGGTAGTGGAAATATTGTTCCATTTCAGGCATTAAACGGTGTAAAAAACGGCGGTCTTGGCAGATTGAATTGCCACACATTGGTGAGCTTTTTGGATTGACCCATTTCTTTAGAAATTCTAAAGTTTGCTGCTCTGCATCTTGCGCAGTCAATTTACTACGACGTACACGTTCAATTAAGCCAGATTGACCATGTTGGCGGGTGTTCCACTCATCCATTGCATTTAGCACACGGTCTGGCTGATGAACAGCAAGCACAGGCCCTTCAGCTAAAATATTTAAGTTATCATCCGTCACAATTGTAGCAACTTCAATAATTTGGTCATTATCCGTATCGAGACCTGTCATTTCAAGGTCAATCCAAATCAAACGCGTATCAGCGGTGCTGCTCATAAATGTGCAATCTTATTCGGCTTAAAAACGATGATAGTAGCAAATTAATTGCTTCGATGCTGTAACTGATACCCTGCTTCGTGCTATTTTTGCCATCTTGAATTCATGGTTTTTTAGGATATGAATGGCTTTAATTCGTAAACGTCGTTTAACTGAACAGCAACAACGTCGCATTCAGAAACAACAGCAAACACGTCAAGAAGATATCGACACTTCAAATGATTTAGAAGGCTTGGTGGTACAACACTACGGCCGTCAGCTTGAAGTGCAAGCCCTTACGACTCCAGATCCACATCCCATCAAACCGACGGTACAAGCAGGTGAACCTGAACCGTTTTGGAAACCAATTGAACTCGGCAGCATTTGGCGCTGTCATACACGCACCAACCTCGAACTACTGGTCACAGGTGATCGTGTCAAATGGCAAGCCGACCCAAATACGGGGCTCGGGATCATCAATGCCATACAGCCACGTCAGTCGCTACTGACTCGTCCAGACCGTTACCATAAAGTAAAACCTGTCGCTGCCAATATCAGCCTGATTGTGATTGTGTTTGCGCCACTGCCTGAGCCTGCACCAGGTCTGATTGACCGTTATTTGGTGGCCTGTGCCGATGCCAACATTCCAGCACTTTTGGTACTGAACAAAACCGATTTGCTCAAAGACAATGACCCGATTTTAGCGTTGATTGCGGAATATCAAACCTTAGGCTATGAAGTGATGCAAACCCAAGCCGATGGTGATTTAACCGCACTGACCCAGCGTTTAAAAAATGAAACCGTGGCTTTAGTTGGCCAGTCTGGGGTAGGTAAAAGCACACTGATTAATGCCATCGTGCCAGACGCTGCACAGAAAACCAATGTGATTTCTGAAAACTCAGCCTTAGGGCAGCACACCACGACCTCTACCCGTTTGATTGGTTTTGGCGAAGGCGCCTCGCTGATTGACTCACCGGGAATTCGTGAGTTTGGTTTATGGCATTTAGATACCGACAAAGTGCAACGTGGCTTTCCTGAAATTGAAAACTTATTGGGCTACTGTCAGTTCCGTAACTGTACCCATAAACATGAAAAACAATGCGCTTTACGCTTAGCTGCGGCAAATGGTGAAATTTTAACGCGCCGTTTAGACAGCTATTTACGTCTGATTGATGAAATTGCTGAAGCTCAGCAAAAAAATTAATTTTTATTCAACCTTAGCCCTTGAAGCGGTGATTTTGATCACCATATTTTATGAGCTATACTCTCTAGCAATTTTTGAATTGTAATTTAGGTGACTTGTGGAACGTTGGTTCGAGTTTATGGGGAATCACCCCTTCTTATTTGGAACACTTGCGGTATTGGTTGTTTTGTTTTTCGTACTTGAAGGACAACGCAATGGTCGCAAAATTTCACCACAATCTTTAGGTATTTTAGTGAAAGCTAAAAATGCCATGTTGATTGACTTACGTGATGCCAAAGATTTCCGTGAAGGTCATATTAGTGGAAGTCGCAACATTCCCTACAGCCAAATTACAAAACATGCTGAAGAGTTAAAAGCTGCAGATCGTCCACTCGTGTTCATCTGTAACTTAGGCCAAGTGGCAGGTACTGCTTTACAACAAGTTGCACATACTGACAGCTATCGTTTAGATGGCGGGATTAGCAACTGGAAGGCTCAAGGCTTACCACTGGTTAAAGCTAAATAATTCGCACAAGGAGAAACTCATGGCTCAAGTCACTATTTACTCAACGACTGTATGTCCATATTGCGTTCGCGCAAAGCAGCTCCTTGAGCGTAAAGGCGTTGAATATAAAGAAATTAATTTATCTAAAGAAGCGCCAGAAGTCCGCATTGAATTGATGCAACGCACCAATCACCGTACGGTTCCACAAATTTTTATTGATGACCAATTTATTGGTGGTTTTGATCAGCTTTATGCTTTAGAGCGTGAAGGCAAACTCGACCAACTATTGGCATAATTAGCTCAGCATATTAAGGATTAGAAAATGAGTGAAGCTCAACCACAACTTGCTTTAGAACGTATTTACACAAAAGATATTTCTTTTGAAGTTCCTGGGGCGCAAGTTTTTACCAAAGAATGGCAACCAGAGTTAAACATTAACTTGTCATCTTCTGCTGAAAAAGTTGATCCAACTCACTACGAAGTTTCACTTAAAGTGGTTGTACAAGCAAACAATGCAGGTGACACGGCGTTTATTGTCGATGTTACTCAAGCAGGTATTTTCCTTGTAGATGGTGTTGAAGAAGAACGTCTTCCGTACATCTTAGGTGCATATTGCCCGAACATCTTGTTCCCGTTCCTTCGTGAAGCGGTGAATGATATGGTGACTAAAGGCAGTTTCCCACAATTGTTACTTACACCAATTAACTTTGATGCTGAGTTCGAAGCAAATATGCAGCGTGCTCAAGCAGCAGCTGTTGAAGGTCAAGCTTAAAACTTTAAGCCCTTCAAACAAAAAAAGACCGCTTTTGCGGTCTTTTTTATCCATTGGAGCGTAAAACCTCGGGGTTTAGCCCATAGGTATCTACACATCTTGATGTACCTAATGCAATTGTTGCGATTTCATTCAGTTCATCTATTGAATATTCTGAGAGCAGTTGAAGAGTGTTCAGTAAAATCGAAAGTCCTGCCAATATTGCAGGTGCACTTTCCAACTTACCTCTCTTCTGCTGTCGGCCTGAAAGACGGGCCAGAAATATACGAATTTTCTGATTTTGTTCATCTTCAGAACGCTGTATTCGCCAAGTCAGTACACACACCATACTGCTGATCAGGAGCCGTCTTAAAATCGCTGCAGGTGTGGTCTGAAGCCATGATTCAACGTCATGGCCTGCCTGCTTCAGAAGCTTGAAATAGCACTCAATTGTCCAGCGCCAGTAATACCAGGTGGTTAATTCTACCGCATCAATCTCTGAAGAAACATTGCTGATCAGCGACCATCTCGCGACTGTTTTACCTTGAGCATCTTTCACCACAGCAACAATTAATCTGGCTGTAACTGCCTTGCCTGGCTGGGGAGCAACCCGTTGGCCTAAATCATCTTTTCTCTTCGGTTTTGCTGCACGCGTTATCCGAATATCGGTTTCTCCAACATGCAGCATATGCCTGTTTCCTTTATAAGCAATCGGCTTAACTTGCTGAGTTACTACTTTTTCTGCGACTTCTGCAACTTTGTAGGTTTCCCCTTGATGCTCAATCCGATGGCTTTCTTTGGCCCGAATCAACCATTTGAAACCATGGCTGCTGATTTCCCTCAAGTGGGCAATCGAGTCTCCTTCACGGTCAATGATATGGACTTTTGTTTTCTCAATCGGATACTGTTCAATCGTTTTGATTTGTTCTGCGAGTGAGTCCAAATGGGACTTGCGCTCGCTGTATTGTTCACTGAATGTGGAATAACAGCCGGATGCATCTGTTAGCGTCTGAGCTAATGGCGCAATTGGGAGCCCTGATGACGCATCGACAAGTAAACTGCTTTGCAATTCATAGCCTGAATTCGCCTCTGTTCTTTGAAGACGCCGAACCTTATGACTGTGCTTCACATACTGCAGTTGAGACCAGTCATGAACGATTAATGCATACTGATGCGGTGATGTCTTGATCTGTTCGCATGCAAGAAGCTTAATCGGCTGGTTTAATTGACTAAAAGAGATTTTATTATTATTCAGGAATCGCCAAACAGCCTGTGTAGTTGAGAAACTCGACTTTTGGGTAGAGGCCAGGTCTTTGATTGCGGGAGCAAGTGAAGCAAGAGGATTCATATTGAGTTTTACAAGGCTGTTATAACGTTTGACAAGACGCTGATCCAGACCAGAGATGTTAAATTGAAGAGCATGCTCTTCAATTTAACGCAAAGCTCGGAAATTGTGTAGATACCTATTGGTTTAGCCCGAGGATATAAGCGAGTGGCGTAAGCCATTAATGCGGTGTTTGCTGTTGTTGAATATATTGTTTACGCGAATCTCAACTTTTTAAGTCTTTGAAATAAAAAGGACATAACCCAATTTAATTTTCGACTAAGAAAAGCAAAGCAAGTTATGTCCATTTACGAATTTATCATTTCTGTATTTTTAATCATAGAGCAATTTTACTCAGCGATTGTCATTCAACCTTTAAGAAGTAGAGGATTTCCACCCGCTTTAAGTGATATTGAAATTCTTACTATACAAATTGTGGGAGAGTTTCTTGGCTTAGATTCTGATAAAAATATCTGGTTCTACTTTAAACACAATTGGTTTGAATGGTTTCCAAAATTAGGTTCCTATCCTAATTTTTGCAAACATTGTGCAAAATTATGGCATGTAAATCAACAGATTATGTCACAACTAAAATCTGTTTTCGGTTTAGATAATATTCATTTTATCGATGGCTTTCCTATACCTGTTTGTCGTTATGCTAGAGCAAAAAAACATAAAAACTTCAAAGAATCTGCAGGTTTTAGTTATTGTGCGGCTAAACAAGAAAAATATTATGGTTTCAAAGGACATATCGTTATTAACTTTTCAGGAATGATTACAGGCTATACTTTTGCTCCAGCTCATTGTGATGAACGTGATGTTGCACCAGAAATTACTCAAGATATTCAGGGATTACTTGGTGGTGATAAAGGATACTTAAGACCTGAATTAAAACACTATTTTAAGTACCAAGATATTGATTTACAAACACCTTATAGAAAGAACATGACTGATAGCAGGTCTAAGGAAGCTATGGCGAGGCTCATGAATGCTCGTAGAAAAATTGAGACTGTTATAGGTCAATTAACTGAACGATTTCACATTCAAAAAGTAAGAGCTAAAGATTTATGGCATTTAACGCATAGAATTACGCGTAAGATTCTTTCACATACCATTGCAGTAATTTTAAATACACGATTAGGAAATCCACCTTTACAACTGGAAAGCCTTATTCAAAGTTGAGATTGGCGTATTGTTTAATAATTCCAATTGGCGCACCGCCACATGAAGCAGCGAAGTAACTAGGCGACCACAAAGCACTGCCCCATAGCTTGTTTTTAATTTCAGGGTGTTTGGTTCTTACAATGCGACTTGAAGCACCCTTTAAACTATTCACTAAGCTAGAAATTGCTATTTTAGGTCGATAATTCACAAGCAAATGAACATGATCGTGTTCACCATCAAACTCTACCAACTCGGCTTCAAAGTCTAAACAAACACGCTCAAACACTTCACGCATTGTTTCAAGCATTGCTTTGGTAAAAACATCTCTACGGTATTTAGCCACAAAGACTAAATGTACATGCATATTAAAAACACAGTGGCGACCTGTTCTAATCTCTTGACTATTGCTCATAGACCAAATATATTTTAATCATGAAAACACTTAAATTACGCATAAAAGACAAACATTACAAGGTACTAGACCAACTCGCATCGGAAGTAAATTTTGTTTGGAATTATGTGAATGATTTAGGATTTAAACATCTAAAAAGAAAAGGTGAATTTCTTTCAGCTTACGATATTGCTAAATACACGAAAGGCACATCTAAAGAATGCAATCTGCATAGTCAAACTGTTCAAGCGATAACAGAAGAATTGGTTACTCGAAGAAAGCAGTTTAAAAAAGCAAAGCTAAAATGGCGGGTGAGTAATAAGAAGTCTGCAAGACGTTCTTTGGGTTGGATACCGTTCAAAAAGGTTGCAATCAAATATGCTGATGGCTACGTTCAGTATGGCAAGCATCAATTCAAGCTATGGGATAGCTATGGACTATCAAAATACAACGTCAAAACAGGCTCATTTGTAGAAGACAGTCGTGGACGTTGGTATGTTTGTTTAGTTGTTGATAAGACAAAACAAGTTAAATCAAAGGGTAATACCTCAATCGGTATAGATTTGGGCTTAAAAGACCTTGCAACCTGTTCAGATGGCGTAAAGCTCAAAGCCCCTCAAATCTATCGGCAATACGAACAAAAACTTGGCATTGCTCAACGTGCTAGAAATAAAAAGCGTGTTAAAGCGATTCATGCCAATATTAGAAACATACGTCAAAATACGCTACATCAATGTAAGCGTCCGCTGAACCCCATGTCTATTTTTTAATTTGAGTTGGATTTCCAGCGGTGTGGTAGCAATTCTTCTATTTGGGTCACTTTATGGGTCGGCAATCTTTTCAGCACATCACTTAAATAGGCATACGGATCCAGCCCATTCAGCTTTGCTGACTGGATTAAAGTCATGATGTTTGCCGCTCGCTGACCACTACGCAGCGAACCTGCAAATAACCAGTTCTTACGTCCCAACGCCCAAGGCCGCACCTGGTTGTCGGGTAGTCAGACGCAGTTACCTACGTCCAACCCCCTAAGAACCGTGCATGCGAGTTTCCCAGCACACGGCTCAAGCCTCTGCTAAGGCGCCATTCGGCACCCGGTTATACATCGTTGACATTGGCAAACTGAACACTCCTCGGACAATACAGATGGTAAATCTCAAGATTAGCAACTGCATCCGTTCCACCATGACTTAGCTTCACAATATGACGGCTGTGCCATGGTGTATCTTTGGTGACTGGTTTAAGACAGGCGCAGCAGCGACCACCTTGTTTTAGCCACACCCGATACAGCTTGGCTCGCCCCTTTGCGGAGACCAGCATTCTTTTACCCCATCGGGATTCGAAGTACTCATCCCATGCGGGGTCATGAGGGTTAGCAGCAGCCTTGATCTTGATATGTCGCACAATTGGCGTGTCCGAGGCAGACACTAATGTGTATTGTCGCTTCCGACCATCGGCGGACTGTTCATCACATGAGAACACCCATCGACGCGCTCCTTGTACTTTGAAATACCGATCTTTGACCCATCGGAGTGTCTTGCGAGGGTGGCGACGTACAGCCCATCGCCAGAGCATTTCCCACACTGCGTTGTCTACCTGGTTGAAAACCTTCTTGGCAACGACATGACTATGATAGTTGGCCCAACCCCTTAGAATCGGGTTGAGCAAACCGATCAAAGTGGCCTGTCGTGTCGCTTTGTTTGCATTGATTAATGCTCGCAGCTTGTCAAGATGAGCGCTGATGTTTGCCTTTGACGGCTTGATCAGTAGCTTGCCGTTGTACTTACGTACGTTCCAGCCAAGAAAATCGAACCCGTTCCCTATGTGCGTGATTTTGGTCTTTTCCTGAGAGAGCACGAGACCGCGCTGCGCCAGAAATTCAACCACGGCAGGACGAACTTCATTTTCGAGCCACTCTTTAGAATACCCCGTGATGATGAAATCATCCGCATACCGTACCAGTTGCAGCTTTTTGCCTGTCCATTTGGCGTTAGAGAACCTCTTCGCCAGCATCGTTTCCAGTCCGTCCAAGGTCATGTTGGCCAGCACCGGGGAGATAATACCTCCTTGCGGTGTTCCGGAAAGACTGGGAAACAGCTTGCTTTGGTAGACGTAACCGGCTTTGAGCCATTTCCGTAGAATCACCTTGTCCATTGGGAGGTTGGCGATCATCCAGTCATGGCTGATATTGTCGAAACAGCCTTGAATGTCACCCTCTAGCACCCACTCCGCACTTACTTTTCTTGACAGCACACCAAAGCACTGTGCTGCAGCATCCGCGGTTGAGCGTTGCGGTCTGAACCCATAAGAGTTCCGATCAGCGATGGTCTCCGCGATGGGTTCCAAAGCCAGCAGATGGAGCGCCTGCATGGCCCGGCATTTCATCGTGGGTATCCCGAGAGGTCTCATCTTGCCATTTTTCTTCGGAATAAGGACTCTCCGAAGCGGAAGGGGCGTGTAACCTCGCCTCTTCAACGACATCATCGCACCGGTCTTGGCCTTGGGTGTATTCCAAGTCACCTTGTCGACCCCAGCCGTGTTTTTGCCTTTGTTTTCAGACACTCGTTTGACGGCCAATGCTTTGCCACTAAACGAGTGAGTCAGCAGCCATTGCAAAGCTTTCGCCTTGTTATGCCTGCCGTCTTGTACCGCCTTCACAATACGCGCTTGCAGCCCTCTGACATGACGCTGTACAGCAATCCAATCGATGCTGTCCCACGATGTGCTGGAAGGTGCACACGCTGATACTGCTGCATTCATTTGCTCTCCCTCCATTAAAAGGGTTCTACACACTCTCTTGTGATGAGAGACCATAAGGACGTCAGCCCGCTTTCGCGTGGGGTAATGTTTCAACCTCTATCCAACCCATTACAGACTGGCATTCGCTTTTTCCTCGTTCCTTCGCCCGCATCACCATGGGCAGTTTTTGCAAACTGCTTTCCCAATGGGAGTAATACGGGATTTCCACGTTCCGCTTACTGAAGTACATCGGCTTAGGTGCCTGCTATCGACCGGGAGGCGTATGGGTCACGAATGCGTAGTCGAAAGACGCAATTCCCACCTCCATTACCGTTTTGGTTCGAGCGTATCAGCCATTTCCGCTCGTTCAACTTAACGATCGTTACGCAGATTCACATGTGTTCACCATACCGATTATCTAGCCCTTGTCCGGCTATGGCTGCCAGAAGGGTACGCCTCTCACGATTGATACCCCGCACCTTGCGGTGCCTCGTTACATTGTCGAAGGCGCTCTTTATTCAGCCTTCTAGATTCACCCGGTGACACGGGTGGTTCCCGCAGGGGGGAACAACTTCATTAAGCGACTTCGTGTCGCACTTCCACCCAATTATTGCAAATCGGTAGATTGCCATCATCCAGATAGCGGCTTAAAGCTGGCCAACGCTTCAGAGTGTAATTGATGGCCTTGGCGGTTGGAGAACTCGATGGCACCGTCAGTTGATGCTGGTTGAGCCATTCATACAGTTGTTGCATCACCGGTTGACTATGCTGTTGTCGGTATTCGCGGCGCTGTTCTGCTGTACCATCGGTCTTTCTCCTGAGTTCTGCTTCTATGGCATACAGTTTCTGAATCAGCACTAAGGCCTGTTCAGCGACCTGACTTTTCTTGGTCACATGCAGTTCATGGAATTTACGACGAGCATGCGCCATGCAGCCCACCTCAATGACTTGGCCTGATTTAAAGCGTGCTTTATAACCACTGTAATCATCACAGACCAGATGGCCCTGCCAGTCTTTCAGGAACGCTTCAGCATGCTGGCCTGAACGACTATCCTGAAAGTCATAAATCACGGCTTGAATTGGATTATATTGGGTTGTTGCATAGGCCCAGACATAACCTTTCTTCGGTTTTTTCTCATCATCACTCATCCGCATGATGGTGACCGGCGTTTCATCAGCATGGATCACCCGCTGTTGCAGCACCACCTCTTTTAAAGCATTGGCCAGAGGTTCCAGTTCTACACCGCAGCGACCTATCCAGTCAGATAAAGTTGATCTAGAAAGCTCGATTCCCGCCCGCTGATAGATCAGACGTTGACGGTACAGCGGTAAATGATCTGCGTATTTCGAGACCAACACATGGCTAAGCAGTTCAGGACTGGCAATACCTTTATCAATCACATAGGCGGGCATCGCTTGCTGAGTCAGGGTGTCACACTGATCACAGACCCATTTGCCACGCACATGCTGTTCCTTATAGAACTGTGCCGGTCTGAAATGTAGTTTTTCACTGATATCTTCGCCGATACGACGCAAGGTGCAGCCACAAGCACATTGGGTTGATGTTGGTTCATGCTCGATACGGATGGTGTGTAGATGATCGGGCAGCAGTCGACGTTTAGGTTTGTTGACTGTGGCTTTGTGTGTCGCTGCATCAGTTTTATCTGCATTCAGCCGTTCCAGTTCCAGATCAACAGCGGCAATATCTTCTTCGACCGCTTCATCCCACAGATGGATTTGTTTTGCGGTGAGATGTTCGTTTTTACTGCCAAATTTGTGCTGTTTAAATAGTGCGAGCTCATGCTCGTATTTTTGCGTGAGAATGGAAAGATGTTGAACTTTGGCATCCAATTGCTGGTTTGATTTTTCTAATTCTTGATTTGATTGTGCCAGAGACTGATGTTGCATTGCCAACTGTCTAGTAAATTCCAGCAGTTGTTCATGGGTCAGTTGGCTTAAATCAGGCAGTGTATTCATGACCGCAGTATGCCTGAGGTCATGAGAAGAATGAAATAGAACGTTTGGAGAATAGCAGAATGGACCAAGCTAGTTTAGAGCATTGTGACCAATTGCTGTCGTCCAATGCGCTGCCAAGGCAAACCCTGGATCAGTGCCTGTAACTGTTCTGGACTGAGTGCCAGGGTTTCACCCTGATGAACTTTAGCCCAGTGAAATTTGCCCTGTTCCAACCGCCGAGAACACAGCCAGATCCCCAGTCCATCATGTACCAGCACTTTCATGCGATGGCCACGTTTATTACAGAACAGGTAAGCACAATGCGGTTTAATGTAGCCAAAGGCTCTCACCACCTGAGCCATGGCCGTATCCATACCTGCACGCATGTCCATGGGCTGAGTAGACAACCAGATTTCATCGATACGGATCATGTTGTAAGTGCCTTGAGTAATTCTGCTAAAGCAGATATTTCTGATACTTGCCATTTCAAGCCAATTTCTGCTTTTGAGTGGGGTAAAGTAATTTGAACCGTTAACATGCCAGTAGAAATAGGATCTAATGGTGCGGAGCAAGATAAGGCAATAAATGCAGGTTTATTCGGTAGGGGTGAGCGATCATTCCCTGGCTTAGCATCAATTAAGCGAATCCATTTGGATACAAGATTTGTATTCAATCCATGTTGCAAAGCGACCGAAGCAATTGAAACCTCCGATGCTTTACACGCCTGAACGATCTGCTGTTTAAATTCAGCACTATATGTTCTTCGTATTATCGTAAGAGATGCGATGGATGTCTGATTATTTGTAGTCATAAATTTAAGTTCCCACTTGTTTTTAAGTGAGGACTAAATTAAGGCTTATAGGACGAATTCATAAGATGTGTTCAGCGGACGCTTACACATCAATTCAGTCATAAATTGGTGAATAAACATGCAGCCATCTTCGTTGGTAATGTGAATGCAAAGGCATTAGCACGGACTAAACTAGCGAAGTCTGTATTAGATGCAAGTTGGACAACACTTAGAACCATGCTCAAGTATAAATGCGAGAACGCAAGTGTATGGTATAAAGAAGTCAATGAAGCCTATACCACCCAAACTTGTTCGAGCTGTGGCTCCCGCTGTAGTAGTCCGAAAGGTAGAACGGGACTTGGAATAAGAGAATGGCAGTGCATGGAATGCGGTACATTCCATGATAGGGATATAAATTCCGCACTGAATATTCTTGCGCTCGGACATGAGCGTCTAGCAGTAGGAATCCCCGGCCTTTAGGTCATAGGTATCTACACAATTTCCGAGCTTTGCGTTAAATTGAAGAGCATGCTCTTCAATTTAACATCTCTGGTCTGGATCAGCGTCTTGTCAAACGTTATAACAGCCTTGTAAAACTCAATATGAATCCTCTTGCTTCACTTGCTCCCGCAATCAAAGACCTGGCCTCTACCCAAAAGTCGAGTTTCTCAACTACACAGGCTGTTTGGCGATTCCTGAATAATAATAAAATCTCTTTTAGTCAATTAAACCAGCCGATTAAGCTTCTTGCATGCGAACAGATCAAGACATCACCGCATCAGTATGCATTAATCGTTCATGACTGGTCTCAACTGCAGTATGTGAAGCACAGTCATAAGGTTCGGCGTCTTCAAAGAACAGAGGCGAATTCAGGCTATGAATTGCAAAGCAGTTTACTTGTCGATGCGTCATCAGGGCTCCCAATTGCGCCATTAGCTCAGACGCTAACAGATGCATCCGGCTGTTATTCCACATTCAGTGAACAATACAGCGAGCGCAAGTCCCATTTGGACTCACTCGCAGAACAAATCAAAACGATTGAACAGTATCCGATTGAGAAAACAAAAGTCCATATCATTGACCGTGAAGGAGACTCGATTGCCCACTTGAGGGAAATCAGCAGCCATGGTTTCAAATGGTTGATTCGGGCCAAAGAAAGCCATCGGATTGAGCATCAAGGGGAAACCTACAAAGTTGCAGAAGTCGCAGAAAAAGTAGTAACTCAGCAAGTTAAGCCGATTGCTTATAAAGGAAACAGGCATATGCTGCATGTTGGAGAAACCGATATTCGGATAACGCGTGCAGCAAAACCGAAGAGAAAAGATGATTTAGGCCAACGGGTTGCTCCCCAGCCAGGCAAGGCAGTTACAGCCAGATTAATTGTTGCTGTGGTGAAAGATGCTCAAGGTAAAACAGTCGCGAGATGGTCGCTGATCAGCAATGTTTCTTCAGAGATTGATGCGGTAGAATTAACCACCTGGTATTACTGGCGCTGGACAATTGAGTGCTATTTCAAGCTTCTGAAGCAGGCAGGCCATGACGTTGAATCATGGCTTCAGACCACACCTGCAGCGATTTTAAGACGGCTCCTGATCAGCAGTATGGTGTGTGTACTGACTTGGCGAATACAGCGTTCTGAAGATGAACAAAATCAGAAAATTCGTATATTTCTGGCCCGTCTTTCAGGCCGACAGCAGAAGAGAGGTAAGTTGGAAAGTGCACCTGCAATATTGGCAGGACTTTCGATTTTACTGAACACTCTTCAACTGCTCTCAGAATATTCAATAGATGAACTGAATGAAATCGCAACAATTGCATTAGGTACATCAAGATGTGTAGATACCTATGCCTTTAGGTCGCGGAGGATGTCAATGTACTGAATTATTTAAATGCTTTATGGCCTTGCTGCTTAATGGCCTCAAACTTGGCTGAACTTTGTTTAGCTTCCGCAAGTTTCCCTGCTTGTACCAAATGTTGAGCATGTTCAATTTCTTGGGTTAATGCATCAAACTTTTGTTCATATTGTTTCACTTTAACACTGTCTTTGGGTTGTTTCACCAAACTGTCAGGCTTGTTTTGCTTGGCAGTTGCCGCGGCTTTTTGCATTTCAGTTAATGCGGTATTCGCCTCTGTGGCAGTCTTGGCTTGAGTAAAAGCTTTTGAGTTTTTCGCCAAAGATTTCATCGCACCTTCTAGCACTTCCGACGCTTGTGCAAGTCCTGCCAAACATAAACCACTGCTCAACAGCACAACCTTTAATAATGTTTTCATTCTTATTCCTATGAGTTTGCAAAAAAATGCAGCCTAAGGCTGCATTGAATATCGCAAAAATTAAGACCGATGTAAATTAAAAATCATCATCACTTTCAAGGTCTCGATGTAAAGCATCATGAATCGCTTCAACCAACTGCAAAGCAATTTCTTGTTTCGACGCTTTTTCCAAATCGCGCTTTTCCATTTTATAGCTTTCTGCAAAAAAGACCGTCATCGCATTTTCATCAGAAGCAAAACCAATATCAGGACGTGACACATCATTACAGGCAATCATATCGAGCTTTTTCGCCACCAATTTACCTGCGGCATATTCCTCGACATTGCGTGTTTCTGCTGCAAAACCCACCATGAATGGGCGTTTATCTTGCTGTGCAATGGTCGCCACAATATCAGGGTTTTTGATTAAGGAAACATTGAGCTCGTCCCCTGCTTTCTTAATCTTATGCTCTGCAACTTCTGCGACACGATAATCAGCAACAGCGGCTGTCGCGATAAACACATCACAGCCTTCATCTAACATTTGCATGCTGGTATCCAGCATTTTCATGGCAGATGAAACATTGATTCGGCGTACACCGTTCGGTGTGTCTAAGCTGACAGGACCTGCAATTAAAGTCACTTTGGCTCCTGCCGCATAACATGCAGCAGCAATGGCAAAACCCATTTTTCCGGTACTGTGGTTGGAAATATAACGCACAGGATCAATCGCTTCACGCGTTGGCCCAGCAGTAATGGTGACTTTTTTACCCGCCAACATCCCAAATTTTTCAGCCATGGCACGCTGCGCTTTATGGAAGTATTCTGTCACTTGATGTGCCAAATCCTCAGGCTCAGGCATACGACCTAAACCGACATCACCACAAGCTTGCGCACCCGCATCTGGCATGATCACATGCACGCCATCTTCCACCAAAGTCGCTAAATTACGCTGCGTTGCTTTTGCTGCCCACATTTGTTGGTTCATGGCTGGTGCGACCCATACAGGGGCTTTGGTGGCTAAATATAAAGTAGAAAGCAGATCATCGGCTAAACCCACAGCAAACTTTGCAATGGTGTTGCAACTGGCAGGCGCAACCAAGAGTAAGTCTGCCCAACGTGCCAGCTCAATATGGCCCATGCCCGCTTCAGCTTCAGGGTCGAGAAGTTCTGTATGGACGGGGTTGCCCGACAAAGCTTGAAAAGTTAGCGGCGTAATAAAAGCCTGTGCACCTTCGGTCATCACCACACGGACTTGAAAACCCGCATCTTTTAAACGGCGAACCAAAATGGCACTTTTATAGGCAGCAATACCACCCGTAACAGCTAAAAGGATATTTTTATTTGGAATTACACTGAGATCAAAGCTCACGAACAGGCTACCTTTCTGTTGCAGTGGCGCTCACAATAGCATTAAATAGTCCCGTACCCAATCATCGATTGAGCCCTGTTTCTCAAATTAAGAATAAAAAAGTACTCTGTACACGACAAATTTCATATAGCCCTTGTCCTATCAGGCTTTTTCTTTCTTAAAATTTCGAGCACTTTCTTAAATTCCTCTTTTTTTCCAAAACCAATCAAACGTAGAATAGCCATTTGAACATAGTCCAAACCGTAGCGAAATAAACTTACTGAAAGTCGTCCATGCTTCTTTATTTTTATTGCTTTTTTTCGATCATGTTGCCATTCACCTGTTAAATAGCACCAACAGAAACCGATAGCTAGCACTGCTATCAATTTCTTGACTCGTCTAGGGTCTGTTAAACGAGTATTTTCAAGATTGAATCCACGTCCTTTGAGACAACTAAATAACGTTTCGATTTCCCAGCGTAATGCATAATCACGAATAGCAGAAGCATTAAACATAGGAGAAACAACAAGTAAAAGTTCTCCATCTTCTAATCGTAGCGCACTAATATACAGTTTCACTCGACCAACCCAAATACGTCGTTTACGACATTCAGTTTGACCAACTTGAAGATGACGAAATAAATCACTAATTTTATGATTCTTGGCTAAGTGATTGGTCACAATAAAGTTTTTTTAACACGTATACAGAAGTTAATGTCATTTTCAATTAACCATGTAAACCATTTCTCACCGATAAATTCTCTGTCTGCGAACACATTCACAATACGGTCTTTACCAAAAATAGAGATAAAGCGTTGAATCAAAGCAATACGCTCTTTTGTATCTGAATTTCCACGTTTATTGAGCAATGTCCAAACAATAGGTATGGCTATTCCACGATAGACGATGGCTAACATCAAGATATTGATATCTCGTTTTCCCCATTTCCAATTAGTTCTATCCAAAGTTAATTGGACTTTATCGAATGAAAATATATTGAAAATTAACTGAGAAATTTGACGATAATCGAAATACTGACCTGCAAAGAAGCGTTGTATACGTCGATAAAATGATTGTGGTAAGCACTTGATGGGTAAGGCTTTAGATGCAGAAGAAAGATTACATGTCTGTTTTACAATTAATGCAAGCATAATCAGTGTAAAACATTTTACATGTGACTTGTTCCACTTTAGATATTTGTTTAAGATGAGATATAGCTCATTGAAATGTGCCATCATATTCGTCGTCAGAAAACAAGTATTATGCCATTATTTTAATGAGTTATATTTTTTTTCGTGTACAAAGAAAAAAGTATAAAATAATGCACTTATCCATAAAAAAATGGCCTGAACAAGAACGGCCACGTGAACGCTTATTACAACAAGGGCCAGCCAGCCTCTCCGATGCAGAACTGTTGGCCATTTTCATCCGTTCGGGTTCAACGCAACATTCTGCGGTCGAATTGGCACGTCTTTTGTTGCAACATTTTGGTAGTCTGAATGCGGTTTTCGACGCTGAACTGCCCGAGCTCAGCCAATTTCACGGCATTGGCCCGACCAAGTATTCACAATTAATGGCCGTCAAAGAACTGGGGCGACGCTACAGTAGCCAGCAGCTCAAGCAACACAAGTTGGAGCTCAATCATTCAGCTCAACTGCTCAATTTTTTACAGTATGAGTTTTCAGGCGAAAACCAAGAGGTCTTTGCAGTGCTTTGCTTGGATGCACATTTAAGAAAAATAAACTTTAAAAAATTGTTCTTTGGTGCAGTCAATTCTTGTGAAATATCGATCAATCTATTGCTCCGTTACTGTATTGCTCAACACGCCACTTTCATGGTGATTGCCCATAACCATCCACTTGGGAAAGCTCATCCCTCCGCGGCGGACATCGAACTGACAGAGCGTATTCTTCAAGCCAGTCAGCTCGTGGATATTCAACTGATTGATCATTTCATCTTATCGCCCGAAGGTGCTTTTTCTTTTGCTGAACACGGCCTGATCCAATCCGTTTAAATATGCAGACAAATGATTGACAAATACCGCGACAAATATGAAGATCAAGCAAAATTTTAAAAGAATTCTAATCACATGATTGTGCGTGATCAGCCCAGTATTTTTAAGGTGCTTTTTTCATGGCGTGGCACCATTCTTCCCAAAGTTTTACCCCCTTTGGGTGTGGTCATGTTGGTCTCTGCCATTATTGGCATTTTGTCCTATGTCGGCTATTTCCACTTCCCTGAACTGCCCTTGGTCGGCTTCACCCTCATTGGGGTGGTACTTTCTATTTTCCTCGGCTTTAAAAATAGTGCCTGCTATGACCGTTGGTGGGAAGCGCGGAAGTTATGGGGCATTTTAATTGCCAACTCGCGTCACTTTGACCGTGACTGTCGTATCTTAACCCAAGGTCGTCGTGAACGTGTAATTCAACATGTCATTGTATTTGCCAATGTCTTACGCGACCGTTTACGCCATCAAACGGCCAATCCAACAGAACTGGTAGAAACCAGTGGCTTAAGTCAAAATGCACTGACTCAGCTGTATCAACAAGCCAATGCCCCGCAGTATACGCTCAGTCTGATTCAGTGGGAGTTGATGCAGGCATTAAAAGAAGGTGAAATTAGTGAACCTGAGTTCGATGAAATCCACTTAACCTTTTAGCATATTTTGGAAAGTTGGCTTATTGGGGTTCAAACAATAAGCCACTACAGCAGCCATGATATTCACCATGAAGTTATTTACCGAACGATGACGTGAATGTTCAAGTTGATGTAAATTTTTTAATTGATCATTCACTGTTTCGATCAATCCTCTTCTGCAAAGTAATTGTTTTTCTTCTTCAGTTTGGATGGGTTTATTTTTCATATTCCGACGTGATGGGGTCAATATTTTCAGTCCTCTTGCTGCTAAAGCTTCGGCTTTTGCTTTGCTCAAATAGCCTTTGTCTCCGAGTAGGATCCCTTTTAATTCTTGAGTTAAAGATTCTAATATAGCAACATCATGAACATTTCCCGATGTCAGCTTGAGATTAATAATTTCACCTAAATTATTGATAACGAGATGTAATTTAAAACCATAAAACCAACCCGTACTACTTTTTCCACGACCGGCCAAGCCTTTAAATACACGATGCCTTTTAATCCGAAGATTATGGCAAACTACCAATTTAGTGGAGTCAATGATACTGATTCCCGTATCTTTTCCTTTCACCTGATGGAAGAAACTACTCAGAGCTTGCAAACAACGGGGCATGATTTCAATAAATCGGTTGTAGCTAAGCAGTTTAGGAAAAGCAGATTTCCAGAATGGAACGATCATTTGGCAATAAAAATATTTGAAGAATCTAAAACCGGATTGATGAAATAAAATGACAATGGTCATTGCTTCAGACAAGCTTAAAGCTGACTTTTTCAACCTGGTTTTTTGATTAGAAATTAAAGCTTTCTCTAAAGATTCATTAAATTTTTTGCAGAAATCATCCAAAATACAAAATAATTCGGTAATATGATCCATTGAGAAGCCTTGTTTTATAACATTTTGTCTTGAGAACCAATATGTTACAAAAACAGGGCTTTTTTTCTACTCTTTTTTTATATCGAACTCAGGTTAGTGATATTGTCTATGCGCAGCTGAATCAGCACGTTGCTGACTTGAGTGTAGTGCAAACCGGTTGTGACCGTATTGCGACAACACCACTACCTTTTGCCTACTCGGTATTACTCAATCGTACAGTGTATTTTTTCTGTCTCATTTTACCGTTTAGCTTGGGTTCAACCTTGGGTATTTTCACCCCACTATTGGTTGGTGTATTGGCCTATACTTTCTTAGGACTCGATGCTTTGAGTTCGGAAATTGAAGAGCCTTTCGGAACGCAAAGTAATGACTTGCCGCTGGACTCGATGGTGCGTACCATCGAAATTGAACTGCTTGGGACTTTAGGTAAACCGACCCCACCACCCATTCAAGCACAAGACAATAATCTACTCTAATCGAACTCACGCTGACCTTCTCTTAGGCTAGATAGCTCTTGGAGAAGGTGGGAATGGTCAAAAATCTTTAGACAAAACTTTCCCAAATTCCCACTTGCCCGTCTTTAACTCTGGGAATATTGCCCAACTTAATCCACGGCATATTGTCACCATGAAAGTCACTCCCGACCGATACTTTTAAACCATGCTCGGCAATCATCCGGTCCACCATTTGACGGGTAGATGTTGGTTCAACATTGGGCGGCAATTCAACCGCATCCCCACCAAACTGCGCAAATATTTCAATCAGATAACGAATGTTCGTAGCAGATAAGTCATACCGTGTCGGATGCGCCAATACGGCAAAACCACCACTGGCATGAATCACTTGAATGGTTTCTTCTAAGCCCAGCCCATCAAATTTCACGTAGGCTTTCTTACCTTCCTTAATATATTTATCAAACGCTTGTTGCGCACGACTCACATACTTTTTTTCAACCAAAGTCTTGGCAATATGCGTTCGAGTCACACGGTCAGGCATCTGTTCAACTTTCGCTAAAACATCGAGATAAATATCTTCACCAATCAATGGAATCAACAAATCACAGATTTGCTTAGCACGTCGCGCACGGATTTGTTTTTGCTGTTCAAGGCATTTTTGCAGTGGTTCTAAGTCTTGCATATTCAATGCAACCACATGCACACCATAGTTTTTCTGGGTTGAGGGTCTCGACCACTGGCTCGAAATTTCTACACCCGAAATAATACGCATCGCATGCGACTTTGCAGCCAACTCTGCCAGCGCAAGACCATCCATGGTGTCATGGTCTGTCAAAGCCAAGGTGTGGATGCCTTTTTCCGCGGCAGCATCAACCAATTGCTTCGGTGTGAAAGTACCATCAGAAATATTGCTGTGAGTATGTAAATCTACGCCTTCCATCACTTATACTAGCTATTTATTTGAACAGATTTAGATACTCTAACATGAAAGCACTTTTAGACTTTGTGCCGCTGATAATTTTCTTTTATTTATATAAAACTGTAGACCCTAAAAATACTGATCACCCATTGCTCCAATTGATTGGTTCTGCTGGGGGTGTCGATAATAATAATATTCTTGTAGCGACCACAGGTTTGATTATTTCGATGCTGGTGGTTTACGGCGCACTGTTCTTCATGCAAAAGTTCCGTTTAGACAAACAACAATGGATTGTGTTGTTTATGACGGTTATTTTCGGCGGTGTCACCTTAATGCTGTCGGATGACTTTTACATCAAACTCAAAGCAGCCTTACTGAACATTATTTTCTCAGGTGCTTTCTTACTTTCTCCTTATTTTGGCAAAGAACGTAAACCGCTGATCAAACGCTTGTTCGGCCCAATCTTCAATTTAACCGACGCAGGTTGGATAAATTTAAACTTTGCATGGGCTGCTATGTTTGCCCTCATGTCTTTTTTACACGTATTTTTCGCATTTTTATTTATGGACGGAAAATATTGGGGAGAATTCACAGCTTTTGGTGACATGATCGTGATGTTTTCCTTTATCATTATTCAGTTTATTGTATTGCGTAAATACTTTAAATCTTCTGAAGAGTAATTTAGCCAGAACATACATCGAGAACTCTTATGCCGCTATTCGTCGTCACATGTACCGATCAAGAAGGTACAGTCGAAAAACGTCTTGCTACACGTCCAGAACATCTTGCTCGTTTACAAAAGCTCAATGATGAAGGTCGTTTAATTGTTGCAGGAGCGATGCCGAAAGATCCAAGCAATCCGCAAGCAGGTTTTTACGGTAGTACAATCATTGTTGACTTTGAATCACGTGAAGCACTCGATGTCTGGTTACAGGAAGAGCCATTCTTAAAAGCAGGGGTTTATCGTCAGATTGATGTTAAACCATTTAATAAAGCATTCCCTCAAGGATAAGGTCATGCGCGTTGTTGTCACAAGCTTATTGGGCTTATCTCTTCTTTCTTCTATGGCGTGGGCCGTTGAAACTGCTCCTGCCCCGAGTGTAGCCTCTGCTGTACCAGCAACGACTGCCGCACCTGTTCAAGTGCAAGGTAGTACAACTCAACCGAAAATCATTCCTGCGGTGGCCACAGTTAGCCCAACAGGTCAACCGCAAGAAGCCAAACCACTCACCGCTGAACAACTGGCTAAGAACAAAGCATTGCAAGATGCCAAGGTCAAAGCATTAGTCAAAGACCAAGCTTCACGTCTTGCACAATTGGAAAAAGCCAATCTCGATGCTTTGGCGCAAAACCAAGAGCTACAACTTAAAAATGATAGCCTCGGTGTACAAGTTCAAGTCTTACAAAGCGAACGCAGTGCGCAAATGTTCCTCTACGGCGCAGCAACCATCGCTGTTGGTGTATTACTGGGCTTCTTAATTGCCAGTTACGTTTATACCAAACGTCGTCGTCAGTGGTAAGCTAAGCCCTATTGAAAACAATAGGGTGCTGTGGTTGTGTCGCGTGCAATTCAAACTGCCGATTTAGAATGGCAACAGATTGATGGCATAGATGTGCCAGTCTCAAAACAATTTGGCGATGTCTATTTTTCCAAGGACAATGGTCTACTCGAAACTCGCCATGTGTTTTTAAATGGTAATGATTTATCTGAGCGTCTGTCCAATCTTCAGCCCTTTGAATATTTTAGTGTTGGTGAAACAGGTTTTGGCACAGGGCTCAACATCTTGGCGCTTTGGCAACTTTGGCAACAGGTTCGCCCAAATAACCACAGCCACCTTCATGCCATTTCAGTTGAAAAATTTCCGCTGTCTAAAACTGATCTGATACGTGCACTCAATGTCTGGCCTGAACTCAAACCGATCGCCGATCAACTGATCGCACAGTACCCGCACCCGATTGCAGGTTGTCATCGCCTGAGCTTCCCTGAGGAACGTTTCAGCCTTGACCTTTGGTTAGGCGATGCTCACGATGTTTTCCCCAGTATGGCAAAAACCAGTCGCGTTAACGCATGGTTCCTCGATGGTTTCGCGCCTGCCTGTAACCCAGACATATGGGAAGAGCAAGTACTGAATCACATCGTTCGCCTATCTGGTATTGGAACTACATTTTCTTCATTTAGTGTCGCAGGCGTGCTCAAACGTGGTTTAACACAGCATGGTATTTCTATTTCACGTCCGCGTGGCTATAAGCATAAACGCGAAATGCTCAAAGCCATCTGGTTAGCTGCTGAGCCTGAAAACACATCAGACGCTGTAGATACCCAATCAGTATTGAATCAAAATCAACCTGATCAAGTACTACACGCTTTTAAACAACGCCAAATTGCTATCATTGGCGCAGGGATTGCAGGTTTAAGTAGTGCATGGGCCTTTGCTGAGCGCGGGCATGAAGTCACGCTCTACGACCAATCTGAGCCACTTGCAGGAGGTTCAGGCAATCCACTGGCCTTACTCAACCCCAAACTTTGTCCGATTGAACAAAGTCATGAACATTTAATGACCTTGGCTTGGCAACATGCTTTACAGCACTATCCCAAGTTTCAGGCTTTTCGCCCCATTCAAGTACATCAACTGGCGCTGAAAAAAGCCGAAGACTTACTCGATCTCGAACAACAATACCCTACGGGTCTTCTGATAGCCGAAACCGCTACTGATTCTGCGTTAATCACTGAATATCCCAGTCTGAATCTAACTGAAGCTGGCGCTGTCTCACCACATCAACTCAGAGATCAAATCTTAGCGCATCCGCTGATTCAGTTCGTACAAGCCAACATTACTCAAATCCATCCAGAGCACAATGAACTTTTCAATGAACAAGCCCAATCTTTAGGTCAGTTTGATCACGTGATTGTCTGTTGTGCACGCCACACGGCTGCTTTCTTTGAGCAGTACCCTGTGCTGAAGCCCATTCGCGGACAAGTCAGTTGGGTGGAGAACACCGCACAACCTTTAACCCTCAATCAAGCTTATAGCTATGGCGGCTATTGTATGCAGCTGGACGCTCAACAACTCATCTTAGGTGCATCCTTCTATCCAAATCGAGATGACAGCGATGTTTTGCTTGAAGACCATGTGCATAACTACCAGCTTATCCACAGTGTCTTTCCACATTATGCACAATCGCTTCCAGATGTGGCGACTTGGCAAGGCCGTGCATCCGTTCGCGCGCAAAGTTTGGACTATTTTCCAGTCCTTGGAAAAATGTCTGAACAGACTGAAATTTATAGCTTTGCTGGCTTGGGTTCTAAAGGCTTTTTGTTTGCACCTTTATGTAGTGAAATTTTAGTGGCGCAGATACTGAAAGAAGCCTGCCCCGTTCCTGAGTCACTGCTACAAAAGTTTAGTCCGACCCGATTCCAGAAAAAGCTCAAAACCAAAAAGCCTTATTTTAAAGCGCAGTCTTAGTTCTGCTTATGACTCAAGAGCAGCGAATGGCGTTATAGAGAAAAAATCACATTTCCAAGACATTAAAAAAGCGCCTTACGGCGCTTTTTTTGCTTCTGCTTAATTACTTTGTTCTAAGGTTAAACCAGCATCACGAGCAGCACGGGTACCACCCATTAAAATCACATACTCACGCGCACTGTCAAAACCTTCGAGTAACTCTGCAGCACGTGGCGCTTTACTACCGCCACCACATAAAATGTAAATCGGTTGATCCGTCGACACTTGAGTAAGGCTTTGTGCTGAAAGTTCTGTGATTGGCTGATTAATCGCCCCTTTCACGTGTGCTTCAGCATAAGCACTTGAATCGCGTACATCCCAGATGATCGCATCCTCTGGGAACTCAAATGTTGTAATTTCTTGTTTACGGATCATTGCGCACTCCTTTGATGTAAACAACACTTGGCAAATGAAGAAAACATCCCTAGCATCTCAGATATTCTTTCCATTTGTAAAGGTTTAATCCATGCCATCTTTTGATATTGTTTCAGAATTAGAAATTTTTGAAGTAAATCATGCCGTTCAGAACACCCAAAAGGAAATCGCAACTCGTTTCGACTTCCGTGGTCAGGACGTTTCAATTGAACTCAATGAAAAAAACAAAGAAATCAAAATCTCAACTGAAAGTGATTTCCAGTGTGAACAAGTGTATACCATGTTAGAGAACCATTTCTTTAAGCGTAAAGTCGATATTCAAGCGCTTGATCCACAAAAAATGACTGCTTCAGGTAAAAATGTACTTCAAGTGGTGAAATTAAAAGACGGACTTGACTCAGATACCGCAAAAAAAATTAACAAGGCCATTAAAGAAAGCGGCATTAAAGTGCAATCTTCAATTCAAGGCGACAAAATTCGTGTGACTGATAAAAAGCGCGATACATTACAGCAAGTAATGACCTTTTTAAAAGAACAACAATTTGGTCTGCCTTTACAATTCAATAACTTTAAAGACTAATACTCTTGTTTGATCATTTGAGGTAACTATGCCAAAGGCCAATCGCTTATCAAAACTTGTAAAAACCACGTCACGCTTGCCGAAAGCATTGCGTACGCGATTATGGAGTCAAGCTTTTGGTCGCATAGTTCCCATGGTCGGCAGTGCCAATATTCGTTATTTGCAAGTCAGTCACAGCGAAGTCGTAGTCAAAATCGAAAATCACCGTGCCATGCAAAACCATATTGGTCAACTGCATGCCTGTGCCATGGCCTTAATTGCTGAAACGGCAACGGGTTTTGTAACAGGAATGAATGTACCTGATCATTGCATCGTTCTGATTAAAAGCATGCACGTTGACTTTAAACGTCCGAGTAAAGGTGCCATGACAGCGACAGCCACCTTAACACCAGAACAACAGCAGCTGATGCAAACCACCGCTAAAGGTGAAACTTTAGTTTCTGTGACAGTAATGGATGAATCGGGTGAAGCACCCGTTCAATGTGAAATGTTATGGGCGTGGCTCGACAAAGCATCATTAAAAAAGTAAAAATGTAAATATAACTTACTGTTTGGTAAGTATAAAATTTACAACAATACGCTAAAGCTGCGACTAAAATTTACTATATCTTTACTTCGACTCGGCTCAAAATCATGCTACATAACATGAATATTTGAGCTGACTTGATGAAAAAAGACTAATTTTAGCGACTGCCTTATTTTCTTTAGGGCTGGTGGCCTGCCAACAGCACAATCCCGCCAACACATCGGTTTCAACAACGCCGAGTCACCATTCTACCTCTGCCCTGACCGAACAGAATAAAAAAATTGTGGTGGACTTTTATGAAGGCGTTTTTAGCAAGCATCAGGTTCAAACCTATTCTGACCGCTATATTGGTATACAATACATTCAACATAATCCCTATGTTGCAGACGGCAAAGCACCTTTTGTAAACTACTTCACCCAGTACTTTAAAGAACATCCTGATGCAAAAAACACCATCAAGCGTGTCGTAGCCGAAGGTGATTTGGTGGTGCTCCATGTACATTCCACTCAAAATGCACAAGATCGTGGTGAGGCCGTTGTTGATATTTTCCGCGTCGAACAAGGCAAAATTGTAGAACATTGGGATGTGGTACAAAGCATTCCCGCGGAGTCCGCCAACCGCAATACTATGTTTTAATCCATCGGACTGCATGGAATAGCAATAAAAAAAGCCAGTGATTACACTGGCTTTTTTTGCAGACCAACTCAAGCTTTAGTTGGATTGGCTTGCAAGGAATTTTTCTTTAACATCCGCTGGAATTTGACGTTTATTGCCTTTGACATCAACCGCAACAAAGGTAAACACGCCTTCAGTCACACGTACAGGCGGACGTGAACTGTCATGGCTATCCCACACTTCAATTTCCATCTGAATAGATGTATTGCCCACTTTTAACAGTTTGGTATAACAACTGATGACATCGCCAACTTTCACTGGAACTAAGAACGTCATCTGATTAATTGAAATCGTTGCACAGCGTCCCTTACTAAAGCGCTCTGCGTGAATTGCACCCGCCAAATCCATTTGTGACACAATCCAACCACCAAAAACATCTCCACTCCAGTTGGTATCGGCTGGCATTGCAATTGTCTGAAGAGACAACATCCCTTCTGGTTTCACATGAATCTCTGACACGTTGACTCCAATTTTCGTTATGACTGGGCTTGCAACTGTTGATCTAACCATTGTTGCAATTGTGGCGCACGGAGCGCACCGCTTATTCTAGCAATTTCCGTGGTTTTATTCATTAAAACCAAGGTCGGAATGCTGCGTACATTAAATGCACTGCTCAATCGCGGAGACTCTTCGGTATTTATTTTAGCAAAAATAACCTGCGGATTTTGCTTGGCCACTTCAGCAAAGTGCGGAGCCATCATTTTACATGGACCACACCACTCTGCCCATAAATCAATAAACACTGGCAAATCGCTATGGCTAATGTACTGGCTAAAATTCTGCTCATTCAATTCAATCGGCGCCGCAGGTAACAGCGCTGCGTGGCATTGGCCACAGCTCGGATTGGCACTCAATTTCTCTTCAGGCACACGATTTTTGGCCAAACAAGTAGGACAGACGATAATCATTTAGTTGACTCCAATATGTTGATGTAAGAATTCTAATTGGGTCGAAATGGCTTTTTCAAACCAACTGGCATGATAAATATCAAAATGCTGCATCTCCCATTCATGATATTGAACAAAAGGGGCAATATTGGTCGCGGCTTCACGACTGGATTCAATCGGAATTAAACTATCATGCTTGGCGGCAATGAAAAGTACAGGAATATTAATTTGTCTGACATTTTGAATCGGACGATAACGAATTAAATTAAAAAATAATCGGGCAGGTATCTCACCACTCCAATAATAATCAGGATTAATAATCGAACGATAACCCAAATACGCATCTTGCGTCGGTAAAAAACATAACTCTCGTGGATCAACCACAGGTAAAGTGGTCGGAGATATCCCCACTTTTCCACCCATATAATCTTGGCTCGATAGTTTTAAGGCTTTAGGGAACTGTTGCAAAGGATATAACTTAGCACTTGCTGCCCCATCTACAAAGGGTACTTGCGCCATCACTGCCTGTACATTCTTGAATTCTGCTGCAATATCGAGCACATAACCGCCACTGAGCGCCGTCCCCCACAGCACGATCCGTCGACTATCGATCGACTTACGTTCTTTGAGGTGGTTAATCATGGTCCGCCAATCTTCAAGCTGCTTCTTAATCGAGACCAACTCTCGTGGACGTCCAGTACTCCCGCCCCAATAACGGTAGTCAAATAATACGACTGCATAACCCGCTTGTGCAAAACGTTGTGCAAATTGGATCAGTTTGAATTGGCGAAGCCCAGCCAAACCATGGGCCATCACAATCACTGCTGGTTTCTCTTCGGTTTTCGGACGATAAAAATCCGCAGCAATGACCTCTTGGCCACTTTTGACATATAGCGGTTCAACGGTATAGGCGTGCATACCTGCTCCATTGCGTTATTTTATGGTTGTAATCGCTTATAAATATTTCAACAGCATAGGCTGAGCTTTCAGCTTAATGCTATCATAAAGCATATCTCGATTAGTTTAATTTTGGAGTGACAGCATGAGCGAAAATGTAGGCTTTGCAGGTCAAATTGGCCCAGAACATTTGGTTCAAGTGGTTGAAAAAGGGTTTAAATCTGTGATCAATAACCGCCCAGATATGGAAGGTGGTTCAGAACAACCAACCAGCGCTCAAATTGAAGAAGCAGCACGTGTTGCAGGCCTAGATTATGTCTATCAACCTGTGGTTGCAGGGCAAATCACAGAAGTGGATGTACGAACTTTTGCCAATCATTTCAATGAGCTACCAAAACCTGTTTTAATGTTCTGCCGTACAGGCAATCGCTCAAACAACTTATACCAACTAGCGAAGCAAATGGACCTGTTAGATGACTAAACGGTTGTTTAAAAGTGTCATCTGCACTGCTCTGATTTTAACGAACAGTGTATTGTGGGCGGCAACGAATAACCTGAGTCAAGCACTCAGCCCACAGCTCAGTATTTCAGGGGAAATGACCCAAGACAAGTTTCAACGGTTGATAAAACAAGGTTTTAAGTCGGTCATAGTCAATCGACCAGATCAAGAACAAGGTAATACCGTTCGCGTTGATCAACTGCGTAATATTGCGGAACAGTCCAAAGTCAGCGTAATTTACCAACCGGTTACCAGCAGTAAAATTTCTGAAACAGACGTGGTCGAATTTGCTAAATATTATAATGAATTGCCCAAGCCTATTTTAATGGTCTGTAAGAGTGGTGCTCGCTCTAGTCTGCTGTTCAATCAGGCAAAACAACGAGGATTACTCCATGAATAAACTGTTGCTGCTTTTACTCTGCTGTACCTTAATGACAGCATGTAGTTCAATGAATGTACGTCCTACCGTTGGGGTAAGCGTTGGTACTGGCTTATAAGTCAAATGAAAGTAAAGACGGCATCTAGTGCCGTTTTTTTTTACAAAATATAATCATCTACAGCCCTGAATATGTTAACTATAGAGTATGTCTCGCTTAGATAAACGTTTGCTTATGTATGATCTGATTATTATTGGGGCTGGAACTGCGGGTATCGCAGCCTACCAACAAGCCGTGAAGTCCACACAAAATCTATTAATCATTAATGATGGGCCATGGGACACCACTTGTGCACGTGTCGGCTGTATGCCCTCAAAAGTCCTGATTTCTACAGCAAATCGTATGCATGATATTCAACATGCAGATCGTGTCGGATTGCAAGTAGAGTCAAAAATAGACAATAGTCAGGTCATGCAACACGTACAAAAACTCCGTGATCGCTTTACCCACAACACCCTTAAAACCGTAGAGAGCTGGCCTGAGTCTCATAAAATTCAGGGCCGTGCTCGCTTTGTCGATTCAAAAACGGTCGAAGTTAATGGGCAACACTACCAAGCCAAAAGCTTTATTTTAGCTGTAGGCTCCACACCTAGCTTTGACCCAGCATGGAAGGATGAACTTGGTGATCGTCTCATCACCTCCGATCAAATCTTTGAACTCAATGCTTTACCCAAATCTTTAGCGGTGATTGGGAGCGGAGTCATCGCGATTGAACTTGCGCAAGCCATGCAACGACTTGGCGTCAATACCACAGTCTTTGCACGTAGTCGTAAAGTCGGCGTTCTGACCAGCCCGAAATTGCAGCAGTTGGCACAAACAGAAATTAGCACTGAACTTGAGATCAAGTTCGAAGTTTTACCCACTAAAATTAAGTATATAAACGATCAAGTTGAAATTAGTTTTATTGAAAATGGTCAGCCTAAAACACTCAACGTTGATTACTTACTGGTTGCCACAGGACGAAGTAGTCTTTTAAATACCCTTAAACTCGAAAATATCGATACCTCATTCACGGACTTAAAACATTTACCTGTTGATCCTGAGACCAAACAACTCGCCGACTATCCGATTTTTATCATTGGCGATGCACATACTGATACTCCATTACAACATGAAGCCGCTCACGAAGGTAAAGTTTCGGTCAAAAATGCATTGAACTTTCCCACTATAGAATCATGTAAGACCCTAACGCCTTTAGGTATCGTGTTTAGTAGCCCAGAAATGGCAATGGTTGGACAAAACTTTAAGCAACTACAAAGTGCACCTATCGATTTTGTCATAGGCGAAGTATCTTATGCTAAACAAGGACGTGCATTGGTTCTGGGTAAGAACCATGGGGCCATTGAGATTTATGTGGATAAAAGCAGCCGAAAACTACTGGGTGCTGAATTACTCACAGAGTCTACTGAACATTTGGCCCATTTACTGGCATGGATGATTGCAGAACAGCTCACTGTCGATGAAATTTTAGAAAAACCATTTTATCACCCAACCCTTGAAGAGGGTTTACGAACGGCATTAAAACATGCACGTCGACAGCTAGATACCTAAACTGCGAAATTCATGATTCATGTTCTTTTAATAAGGTTTTCTGTGTGCAATTAAACGATTTCATCAACGCTGGGCAGCAAGCTATAAACCATTCGCTGCATACGTTGATTTAATTACAAGACACACGCTTGGTAGATTTGCGGTAAAGTTCTTATTTTAGTGCGTAACTTAACTAATCTAAAACACATTAATGCCCCTAATAAACTATGAGTTGTAATATATTTATTTTCATCTCAGGAATAGCTATTTTCTCCAAATAATTGCTTAATTACTGAATAATTCCACAATATTCTTACTTTTGTTTAGAGAATAAATTTATTGCCACTATAGAAAGCATGCCAATCAAATAGTTTAGTGAACATTAAGAAAACTTAAAAGGTGCTCTATAACTTCTTGTAAATAAGACATAAAAAACCAGCAAATGCTGGCTTTTTTACCATTTTACCATTTATGCCCTTATAGATAGCTTATTTTCTGCTCTTTTCATCTGGTTACTTCTTCTTATTTTTGTAAGCGTCCGCTGAACCCCATGTCTATTTTTTAATTTGAGTTGGATTTCCAGCGGTGTGGTAGCAATTCTTCTATTTGGGTCACTTTATGGGTCGGCAATCTTTTCAGCACATCACTTAAATAGGCATACGGATCCAGCCCATTCAGCTTTGCTGACTGGATTAAAGTCATGATGTTTGCCGCTCGCTGACCACTACGCAGCGAACCTGCAAATAACCAGTTCTTACGTCCCAACGCCCAAGGCCGCACCTGGTTTTCCACCCAATTATTGCAAATCGGTAGATTGCCATCATCCAGATAGCGGCTTAAAGCTGGCCAACGCTTCAGAGTGTAATTGATGGCCTTGGCGGTTGGAGAACTCGATGGCACCGTCAGTTGATGCTGGTTGAGCCATTCATACAGTTGTTGCATCACCGGTTGACTATGCTGTTGTCGGTATTCGCGGCGCTGTTCTGCTGTACCATCGGTCTTTCTCCTGAGTTCTGCTTCTATGGCATACAGTTTCTGAATCAGCACTAATGCCTGTTCAGCGACCTGACTTTTCTTGGTCACATGCAGTTCATGGAATTTACGACGAGCATGCGCCATGCAGCCCACCTCAATGACTTGGCCTGATTTAAAGCGTGCTTTATAACCACTGTAATCATCACAGACCAGATGGCCCTGCCAGTCTTTCAGGAACGCTTCAGCATGCTGGCCTGCACGACTATCCTGAAAGTCATAGATCACCGCTTGAACTGGATTGTACTGTGTGGTGGCATAGGCCCAGACATAACCTTTCTTCGGTTTTTTCTCATCATCACTCATCCGCATGATGGTGACCGGCGTTTCATCGGCATGGATCACCCGCTGTTGCAGCACCACCTCTTTTAAAGCATTGGCCAGAGGTTCCAGTTCTACACCGCAGCGACCTATCCAGTCAGATAAAGTTGATCTAGAAAGCTCGATTCCCGCCCGCTGATAGATCAGACGTTGACGGTACAGCGGTAAATGATCTGCGTATTTCGAGACCAACACATGGCTAAGCAGTTCAGGACTGGCAATGCCTTTATCAATCACATAGGCGGGCATCGCTTGCTGAGTCAGGGTGTCACACTGATCACAGACCCATTTGCCACGCACATGCTGTTCCTTATAGAACTGTGCCGGTCTGAAATGTAGTTTTTCACTGATATCTTCGCCGATACGACGCAAGGTGCAGCCACAAGCACATTGGGTTGATGTTGGTTCATGCTCGATACGGATGGTGTGTAGATGATCGGGCAGCAGTCGACGTTTAGGTTTGTTGACTGTGGCTTTGTGTGTCGCTGCATCAGTTTTATCTGCATTCAGCCGTTCCAGTTCCAGATCAACAGCGGCAATATCTTCTTCGACCGCTTCATCCCACAGATGGATTTGTTTTGCGGTGAGATGTTCGTTTTTACTGCCAAATTTGTGCTGTTTAAATAGTGCGAGCTCATGCTCGTATTTTTGCGTGAGAATGGAAAGATGTTGAACTTGAGCATCTAATTGCAGATTGGATACTTCAAGATGCTGAACTTTGGCATCTAATTGCTGGTTTGATTGTGCCAGAGACTGATGTTGCATTGCCAACTGTCTAGTAAATTCCAGCAGTTGTTCATGGGTCAGTTGGCTTAAATCAGGCAGTGTATTCATGACCGCAGTATGCCTGAGGTCATGAGAAGAATGAAATAGAACGTTTGGAGAATAGCAGAATGGACCAAGCTAGTTTAGAGCATTGTGACCACTTGCTGTCGTCCAATGCGCTGCCAAGGCAAACCCTGGATCAGTGCCTGTAACTGTTCTGGACTGAGTGCCAGGGTTTCACCCTGATGAACTTTAGTCCAGTGAAATTTGCCCTGTTCCAACCGCCGAGCACACAGCCAGATCCCCAGTCCATCATGTACCAGCACTTTCATGCGATGGCCACGTTTATTACAGAACAGGTAAGCACAATGCGGTTTAATGTAGCCAAAGGCTCTCACCACCTGAGCCATGGCCGTATCCATACCTGCACGCATGTCCATGGGCTGGGTAGACAACCAGATTTCATCGATACGGATCATGTTGTAAGTGCCTTGAGTAATTCTGCTAAAGCAGATATTTCTGATACTTGCCATTTCAAGCCAATTTCTGCTTTTGAGTGGGGTAAAGTAATTTGAACCGTTAACATGCCAGTAGAAATAGGATCTAATGGTGCAGAGCAAGATAAGGCAATAAATGCAGGTTTATTCGGTAGTAGTGAGCGATCATTCCCTGGCTTAGCATCAATTAAGCGAATCCATTTGGATACAAGATGTGTATTCAATCCATGTTGCAAAGCGACCGAAGCAATTGAAACCTCCGATGCTTTACACGCCTGAACGATCTGCTGTTTAAATTCAGCACTATATGTTCTTCGTTTTATCGTAAGAGATGCGATGGATGTCTGGTTATTTGTAGTCATAAATTTAAGTTCCCACTTGTTTTTAAGTGAGGACTAAATTAAGGCTTATAGGACGAATTCATAAGGTGTGTTTAGCGGACGCTTACTTATTTTTCCCTATTTTCAACCTTCCTTGCATAAAAAAATCCCCCTATCTCATTTGAGTTAGGGGGATTTGAATTAATGAGCTGGCGATGACTTACTCTCACATGGATAACTCCACACTACCATCAGCGCTAAGAGGTTTCACTTCTGAGTTCGGGAAGGGATCAGGTGGTTCACTCTTGCTATTGTCGCCAGCACAACTGTTTATGACTATTCGTTGGGTCTTATTCACACATTGTGTATGCCTAACTTTCATCAAATGAGTTATTAACAGGTATATTTGAGTTGGATATTTTATCTAGCTTTATAACTAAATCAAGTTGTTTGCAGTGATTTGAACCACAACACCAACTGTTTGGGTGTTGTATAGTCAAGCCTCACGAGCAATTAGTATTGGTCAGCTTCACATATCACTATGCTTCCACATCCAACCTATCAACGTCGTAGTCTTCAACGGCTCTTTAGAGGACATAAAGTCCTAGGGAAATCTTATCTTGAGGTAGGCTTCCCGCTTAGATGCTTTCAGCGGTTATCCCTTCCGAACATAGCTACCCGGCGATGCGACTGGCGTCACAACCGGTACACCAGAGGTTCGTCCACTCTGGTCCTCTCGTACTAGGAGCAGATCCTCTCAAATTTCCAACGCCCACGGTAGATAGGGACCGAACTGTCTCACGACGTTCTAAACCCAGCTCGCGTACCTCTTTAAATGGCGAACAGCCATACCCTTGGGACCTGCTTCAGCCCCAGGATGAGATGAGCCGACATCGAGGTGCCAAACACCGCCGTCGATATGAACTCTTGGGCGGTATCAGCCTGTTATCCCCAGAGTACCTTTTATCCGTTGAGCGATGGCCCTTCCATACAGAACCACCGGATCACTAAGACCTACTTTCGTACCTGCTCGACTTGTGGGTCTCGCAGTTAAGCGCGCTTTTGCCTTTATACTCTACGCGTGATTTCCGACCACGCTGAGCGCACCTTCGTACTCCTCCGTTACTCTTTAGGAGGAGACCGCCCCAGTCAAACTACCCACCAGACATGGTCCTCGTCCCGGATAACGGGACAGAGTTAGAACCTCAATATTACCAGGGTGGTATTTCAAGATTGGCTCCACCGAAACTAGCGTCTCGGTTTCAAAGCCTCCCACCTATCCTACACAAGTAAGATCAAAGTTCAATGTCAAGCTGCAGTAAAGGTTCACGGGGTCTTTCCGTCTAGCCGCGGGTACACCGCATCTTCACGGCGAATTCGATTTCACTGAGTCTCTGCTGGAGACAGCGCCCCCATCATTATGCCATTCGTGCAGGTCGGAACTTACCCGACAAGGAATTTCGCTACCTTAGGACCGTTATAGTTACGGCCGCCGTTTACTGGGGCTTCGATCAAGAGCTTCGCTTACGCTAACCCCATCAATTAACCTTCCAGCACCGGGCAGGCATCACACCCTATACGTCCACTTTCGTGTTTGCAGAGTGCTATGTTTTTAATAAACAGTTGCAGGGGCCTGGTTTCTGTGGCTGCCAATAGCTCAAGGAGTAAATCCTATCACCGTCGGCAGCGTACCTTCTCCCGAAGTTACGGTACCATTTTGCCTAGTTCCTTCAGCAGAGTTCTCTCAAGCGCTTTGGTCTACTCGACCTGACCACCTGTGTCGGTTTCGGGTACGATTCCTATGTAACTGAAGCTTAGAGACTTTTCCTGGAAGCATGGTATCAGCCACTTCACTGTACAAGTACAGCTTGCTATCAGTTCTCAGCATAGAGTACCCCGGATTTGCCTAAGATACATGCCTACAACCTTCCACCTGGACAACCAACGCCAGGCTGACTTAACCTTCTCCGTCCTCTCATCGCATTACATAGAAGTATTGGAATATTAACCAATTTCCCATCGACTACGCCTCTCGGCCTCGCCTTAGGGGTCGACTCACCCAGCCCCGATTAACGTTGGACTGGAACCCTTGGTCTTTCAGCGTGCGAGTTTTTCACTCGCATTGTCGTTACTCACGTCAGCATTCGCACTTCTGATACCTCCAGCATACTTCTCAATACACCTTCATCGGCTTACAGAACGCTCCCCTACCACTTGCAATAAATTGCAAATCCGCAGCTTCGGCATATAGTTTTAGCCCCGTTACATCTTCCGCGCAGGCCGACTCGACTAGTGAGCTATTACGCTTTCTTTAAAGGGTGGCTGCTTCTAAGCCAACCTCCTAGCTGTCTATGCCTTCCCACATCGTTTCCCACTTAACTATAATTTTGGGGCCTTAGCTGGCGGTCTGGATTGTTTTCCTCTTGACTACGGACGTTAGCACCCGCAGTCTGTCTCCCGGATAGTACTCATTGGTATTCGGAGTTTGCATCGGTTTGGTAAGTCGGGATGACCCCCTAGCCGAAACAGTGCTCTACCCCCAATGGTATTCGTCCGAGGCGCTACCTAAATAGCTTTCGGGGAGAACCAGCTATCACCGAGTTTGATTAGCCTTTCACCCCTATCCACAAGTCATCCCCTGGCTTTTCAACGACAGTGGGTTCGGTCCTCCAGTTAGTGTTACCCAACCTTCAACCTGCTCATGGATAGATCACCCGGTTTCGGGTCTACACCCAGCAACTAAACGCCCTATTAAGACTCGATTTCTCTACGGCTCCCCTATGCGGTTAACCTTGCTACTGAATGTAAGTCGCTGACCCATTATACAAAAGGTACGCAGTCACCGAACAAGTCGGCTCCCACTGCTTGTATGCATGCGGTTTCAGGATCTATTTCACTCCCCTCACAGGGGTTCTTTTCGCCTTTCCCTCACGGTACTGGTTCACTATCGGTCAGTCAGGAGTATTTAGCCTTGGAGGATGGTCCCCCCATATTCAGACAAGGTTTCACGTGCCCCGCCCTACTCGACATCATCATATCAGCCCTTTCGTGTACAGGACTATCACCCACTATGGTTGCACTTCCCAGAGCATTCCACTAAAACTGATATGACTTAATGGGCTTTTCCCCGTTCGCTCGCCGCTACTGAGGGAATCTCAATTGATTTCTTTTCCTAAGGGTACTGAGATGTTTCACTTCCCCTCGTTCGCCTCGTATGACTATGTATTCATCATACGATACCTGCCTTATGACAGGTGGGTTTCCCCATTCAGAAATCTCCGGATCACAGGATATTTGCCGCCTCCCCGGAGCTTATCGCAGGCTATTACGTCTTTCATCGCCTCTGACTGCCAAGGCATCCACCACATGCACTTAATTACTTGACTATACAACCCCAAACAGTCGTTAATCCCTACAAGTAGGATTAAGACAGTCTATGATGATTTCTCATCACTTCCTTACAGTTTGTTGTTCTGTGTACTTAAACACTGTACAGCTTCAATTCAATTCACATACCAAAACGCTTGATTCAGTTAATTTCGCTAGTAACTCATTTCTTCAATCTTCATCAATCAGTAATAAATCACTGTTAATGTCAATCTTAAAAACGAGTATGAACAAATTATTTCAACTCAAATATATTCTGTTAATGATTTTTCCAGCCTTCATCAGGTCAGGAAACTGTGATAAATCACAGAAGTTAATAAGCTTCAACTTACTAAATTCTATAATCTATGGTGGAGACTAGGAGAGTCGAACTCCTGACCTCCTGCGTGCAAAGCAGGCGCTCTACCAACTAAGCTAAGTCCCCAGCTTATCAATAAGTCAATGTTTCTGTTTTTCTGTATTCAGCATTTAATAATGCTTGTTAGTCAGATTTGGTGGGTCTGACAAGACTTGAACTTGTGACCCCACGCTTATCAAGCGTGTGCTCTAACCAACTGAGCTACAGACCCTCAGATACATCGTCATGAAGAACAACTTGTTGTGGATTCTTACCAATCGTCAATCTTTCGTTAAGGAGGTGATCCAGCCGCAGGTTCCCCTACGGCTACCTTGTTACGACTTCACCCCAGTCATCGGCCACACCGTGGTAAGCGTCCTCCTTGCGGTTAGACTACCTACTTCTGGTGCAACAAATTCCCATGGTGTGACGGGCGGTGTGTACAAGGCCCGGGAACGTATTCACCGCGGCATTCTGATCCGCGATTACTAGCGATTCCGACTTCATGGAGTCGAGTTGCAGACTCCAATCCGGACTACGATCGGCTTTTTGAGATTAGCATCCTATCGCTAGGTAGCAACCCTTTGTACCGACCATTGTAGCACGTGTGTAGCCCTGGTCGTAAGGGCCATGATGACTTGACGTCGTCCCCGCCTTCCTCCAGTTTGTCACTGGCAGTATCCTTAAAGTTCCCGGCTTAACCCGCTGGCAAATAAGGAAAAGGGTTGCGCTCGTTGCGGGACTTAACCCAACATCTCACGACACGAGCTGACGACAGCCATGCAGCACCTGTATGTAAGTTCCCGAAGGCACCAATCCATCTCTGGAAAGTTCTTACTATGTCAAGACCAGGTAAGGTTCTTCGCGTTGCATCGAATTAAACCACATGCTCCACCGCTTGTGCGGGCCCCCGTCAATTCATTTGAGTTTTAGTCTTGCGACCGTACTCCCCAGGCGGTCTACTTATCGCGTTAGCTGCGCCACTAAAGCCTCAAAGGCCCCAACGGCTAGTAGACATCGTTTACGGCATGGACTACCAGGGTATCTAATCCTGTTTGCTCCCCATGCTTTCGTACCTCAGCGTCAGTATTAGGCCAGATGGCTGCCTTCGCCATCGGTATTCCTCCAGATCTCTACGCATTTCACCGCTACACCTGGAATTCTACCATCCTCTCCCATACTCTAGCTTCCCAGTATCGAATGCAATTCCTAAGTTAAGCTCAGGGATTTCACATCCGACTTAAGAAGCCGCCTACGCACGCTTTACGCCCAGTAAATCCGATTAACGCTCGCACCCTCTGTATTACCGCGGCTGCTGGCACAGAGTTAGCCGGTGCTTATTCTGCGAGTAACGTCCACTATCCTAGAGTATTAATCTAAGTAGCCTCCTCCTCGCTTAAAGTGCTTTACAACCAAAAGGCCTTCTTCACACACGCGGCATGGCTGGATCAGGCTTTCGCCCATTGTCCAATATTCCCCACTGCTGCCTCCCGTAGGAGTCTGGGCCGTGTCTCAGTCCCAGTGTGGCGGATCATCCTCTCAGACCCGCTACAGATCGTCGCCTTGGTAGGCCTTTACCCCACCAACTAGCTAATCTGACTTAGGCTCATCTATTAGCGCAAGGTCCGAAGATCCCCTGCTTTCCCCCGTAGGGCGTATGCGGTATTAGCATTCCTTTCGGAATGTTGTCCCCCACTAATAGGCAGATTCCTAAGCATTACTCACCCGTCCGCCGCTAGGAAATGTAGCAAGCTACATCTCCCCGCTCGACTTGCATGTGTTAAGCCTGCCGCCAGCGTTCAATCTGAGCCATGATCAAACTCTTCAGTTAAAAATCATTAGTAGCTTATGGCTACAAATCTTGGCTCATCAATTTTCTGACAAATATTTCTCAAATAAACTTCGAGTAATTTTTACCATCAATCAATGAAATATTTTCGATCGATCAATCAGTAAAAATCCACACAAGTTGTTCTTCATAATCTCTTAATGATCTTCTTACTAATTCGTCATCAGCAAGCTAGGTCGGCTATACTACTCTCTTTCAAGAAGAAGTCAACTAGTTTTGTTAATTATTTTTAAACTTATTCAAGACTTTTAGATTCTACCGCTTGGGCTAAATCCTTGTTTCTTAACAAGTTTTAATCAACATCACCGCCGATGGATGTGCATTCTACAGTATTCCCGACTCAACACAACCCCCTTTACTCAATTTTTTATAAAAAAACTCCCACTTGTTTATTTATTCAGCAAAATATCGCTTTTTTCTTATTTTTTGAGTGAAAAGGGAACAATTTCTCCAATTTCATTTCGGTTTTTTTCTTGCGATTTTTTTTCTTGCCACTTTAATGCACGACAATCCACATATTCACAATAACCACTTTCGCCCTGTTCCTCATAATTATCCAGTTTGAGTTGATATTTAAAGCTACCTACATAACCCGCAGCCAAACCAAATTTAAAATCACCACGACTTTGAGCGTAAATATGAATGTTATGTCCCTGCTCATCTTGATAATGCCATTCAAACTCTCGCGGTAAATACATTTTTTGCCCATTGGGAGTTTTCACAGCAGGATAAACACGATGAACTTGAAAGCGCACCATCCGATCAAACATATGGGTTTGTTGTTTGTGCAAATCACGTATATAGATACGTGACTGTACAATTCGATTAAACGAATCCCGAATTTGTTCTAGCAATAGCTGGCGCTGATCCAGCAGATTAATGACTTGATATGTGAAAAAGGCCAAGGGTAAATAACTAAAGTCGATACTGCGCGCGTATTCAAAAGCCCCTAACTGGTCAATGTCATAGCGCTGTTCTTTATATTTAATTTCTCCCTGACATCGACACAATACGGACCAATGCTCGGCAAGACCAAAACGCAATTTGGTGAAATGTGAAATCAGCGGTGTTGTTGTTATTTCAATTTCAAAACTCAATTCGGTGTCTTTTCTTTGAATTTGAAATTTTGGGAAGGTTCCCATGAGCTGTTCTTTATTGGCAAATTTAAATGTTTTTTCTTGAAATGAACATTCCGCAGAAATTGAATAACGGTTCAGCTGCCCTGCCATATGTGGACTACTGCTGGCCAATACCGTAGCAGTATCTAAAGGTGTAGTTCTGATTGCACTGTTATTGCGAAACATAGGCGTATTGGGCTGACCAATCATGCTCAAAAAATTTAAATAATGTAATGGTGCAGGAAGATTGGGAATGGTTAAAGCTTGATGAATAATTTTATATTTTTTATTGGGTGGATGATAAGCAGGGAGTGACCGTGAAGGAGTCTGATTAAGTTGTTTAGACTGATCGAGAAAATCTTGAAACAACCACATATCATACTCCTTCTACATATCATTAACTCATGATGGGCTGTGCTGACGTCGTGCTAAAAACGTAGTAATAAAGCCAGATAATGCATAAATCAAGGAAATGACCAAAATACCGACAGGAATATTGTAAGTCATTGCAGCAAAAATAAAGACCGCGATAGGAAGGACAAAAAATGGTACTCGCTTACGATCTACCGTTTTAAATGAATAATATTTAATATTCGAAATCATGAGGAGTCCGACAGACACAATCACTGCTGCGCTGATGGCTTGAATACCCCGCTCACGAATATCAAAAATTTCTGGGAAATCTAGTCCGACCCAAACCAATGAAATAATAATAATGGCAGCAAGTGGACTAGCTACACCAATAAAGTAACGCTTATCGACCACACCGATTTGCACATTAAAACGTGCTAAACGGAACGCAGCACAGGCGGTGTAGACAAAACAACACGCCAAACCAATACGACCGAGCGAATCCAAACTCCAGCTATACATCAAAATAGCGGGTGCAACACCGAACGCCAATAGATCCGATAAAGAATCATACTGCTCACCAAAAGCACTCTGCGCACCAATGGCTCGTGCAACGCGGCCGTCCAAGCCATCCAACAAAGCTGCCAAGAAAATGGCATAAATCGCTTGCTGGAAGTTGCCATTCATACTGGCAATGATGGAATAAAAGCCTGACAACAACGCTGCCGTTGTAATCAGGTTCGGCCACAAATAAATACCTCGACGTTTTACTTTTTGACCTTCCTGTGTGTGCTCTTCTTCTTCCACCTCGAAAGTAATCCCATCAAAAGTAGGCGTACTGCGGGGTGAAGATTCGCTTTCAGGTTTATTTATATTTGTCATTCTCTGTCGATCCTAATGTAGCCTTTTCTCTTATAGTCTATCTTTATTCGCCAACTAACCAACGAACAGCAGCATGACCACCATTTTCACTCATACGCAAATGTGGGAATAACCATTGTAGTGCTTCATCTGCATCTTCAGAAAACTTCCAAGGTGGGTTAATCACCAACAGACCACAACCGTTTAAGCCCACAGGGGTATCATCTGGCCAAACACATACTTCACAGATCAACTGACGGCGAATACCGGTTTTAATCATTTTCTTTTCAAAACGGTCAATCATTGCTCGGTCTTTGATTGGATACCAAATTGCAAACACACCCGTTGGCCATTTTTTATATGCAGTCGCTATGAGATCAACCAATTGAGGGAAATCTTTACGCTCTACTTCGTAAGGTGGATCAATCATCACCAATCCGCGTTTTTCTTTGGGTGGAATAACGCCAAATAGCCCTTCATACGCATCGCGCTCATGTAAGCCTGCGCGTTTATCACGAACGTTGTAATACAACTGTTGGAATACATCACGCTGCATTTCAAAAATGGTGGCTTTATCGATTTCGCGCATGCCTTCCAGTGCAAACCACGGCGAACCTGGATAAGCGCCCTTACCTGAACCTTCACGCATTTTTTCAACAATTTTTAAATACTGCTGAACACCTTCAGGCGCATTACGCTTAATCGAGTCATCAAGTTTTACTAAACGGTGAATACCATTTAAGAACTCACCCGACTTTTGTGCTTCTGAAGTCGATAAATCATATTTACCAGCACCGCCATGCGTATCAATATAACGATACGGTTTATCTTTTTGATTGAGGCGAGTCAAAATCTGAAGCAAAAGGACATGCTTCATGACATCTGCAAAGTTACCTGCATGGAAGTGGTGACGGTAATTCATGTTTCTATCATTCCTAAAATCAATGAGTATTTTAGCATGAAAAATAGTTTCGTTCAGATTGCTTTCATACACTAGAATAACCGTGGCTTTTCTTTGTCTTTTTTAGGTTAATGTAATGGAAGCAGTTCTTCTCCCAAAGTCTTGGAATGTTGATCAAATCCTAGATGATTTAGATCAACATGGTTTTGCCACCATTGATGACGCCTACTCTAATGACTATATACATCAACTCATTGAAGAATGTACTTCGAACTTAAACCGCTTTCGTGAAGCCGCTATTCAAAACGGTGTCATCAGCAAGATCCGTAGTGATCACATTTTATGGCTCAATCCCGAGCTCGTTATTTCCAATCATCATGTTCAAGCCCTTTATAGTTTGGGTCAGGAACTAAATCGTGCCTTTTATCTTGGTATTCGAGACGTAGAAGCACATTTTGCTTGCTATAACGCTGGCGAGTTTTATGCCCTACACCGTGATAATCCTCAAGGCAAAAATGGCCGCATGATTTCTACGGTTTATTATTTACACGAAGACTGGCAAGACGATTGGGGCGGTGAACTTCATCTGCAAGATAAAAATGACATTTGGCATGTGCTACAACCCAAACCGAATCGTATTGCGCTGTTTCAAAGTGACTTACTGCATGAGGTCTTAGAAGCTAAACATCAGCGTTTATCGATTACTGGATGGTTACGGAGTGACAGTACAATCCTGTGATTCAAGCAAAAAGACTTTAAATTGTAAGAAGTATCCTCATATACTGAACATCAATTGATGAGGATGTAACCGATGCGTGCCAGCAGTCAACAAATTATTCAGCGTATTGGTGAAACAGATCAACTCTACCTACAAGGCAATAGCCCTGAATTAGCCCTTGAGCGCGCTGATTTGCGCTTACAGTTAGTCACACTGAGCCAACTGCGCCAAGAGCAAGTCCACTTTTTACAAGAAGCGGTGGTATTACTTGAGCAAGGCCGAATTGAGTTTGAGGAAATGCCTCTGTCTTTATACCTCAATTTGTCTTTGCATCTTGCTAAGGCTTATATGCTGTACTTTGAAATTACCAAAGAAGATCGCTTTGCGTTGATTACACAGCAAATTCTAAAACCACTGACCAGCTATGGTCAGGGCGATATTTACCTGTTTTTGGCCTATGCCTCGGTCAGTAGAAAAGAGTCAGCATTGGCACGACACTGGCTAGGCAAATATGCGAAAAGCACCGAGTTCGATTTCGTTTTACTGCGTGAACATGCCGCTTTTGTTGACCTTCATCAAGAAGATTGGTTTATCAAGCTGATGCAAAGTAAATTGCACTAAAATCTACAAATAAAAAACGCCTGAAATCAGGCGTTTTTTATGGGTCAATTCCAGTATTCAAATGGCGGCGACATAAAATTAATTTAGGCAGTTTGAAGTTTATAAGCATCGAGGTGTAGCTGTTGATTGAGCTCATCAACCATAATCGCCCAATCATCATCTTGAACCAAATGACTGATTAATAGAGCACGTTGTGCGGAATTCCAAAACGGTGCGTCGTGTAAAGATTGATGAGCAGGAAGTTGATGCGTACGAATATATAACTCGATGGCAGCCGCACTATTGGCGAGTCCCAGTTGCGAAAATAAAAGCTCTAAGGATGGTTTATGTTGACTGAGCATCTCGGCCTCCTTATCAATACTATTGTCAATTATTATTGAATTAACTTATATGTATTTTCTAAAAAAACCTAGTCATAAAACTAGGTTTGTTGTTTCAATTTGTGATTATAAATGACACGAACCTGAAAGCGTATGTTCTGTATGCAATTGTTCATTTAACAGGTCGACCACCATTGCCCATTCATCATCTTTTTTCCAATTACTGATAATGAAGTCATGCTGTGCTTTTGACCAAAAGGGTGCTTTATGCAATGGAACGTCTGAAGTAAGTTGGTGTGTTTCAATAAACTGATCGATTGCTTCTGCACTCGCATCAAGCCCCAATTGTTCAAATAAAAGTTCTAAAGTCGGTTGTTGGTCAAACATCATTGTTCTCCTCAAGCCCTGATCATGCCCTCTTAGAATAAACCTTTGGCCATCTATGCTCAGTTGTATCTACATCACAGCATGTTATTTTTTGTTCAACACCCCCCATATAAAAAAGCACCCCAAATGGAGTGCTTTTTCAAAACAGATCTTGAACAGATCAGTTTTTAATTATTTAAGCATGTCAGCAATTGCTGCGCGCTCTTCTTCAAGTTCTTGAAGAGTTTTGTCCATACGCTCACGGCTGAACGCATCGATTTCTAGGCCTTCAACACGTGTGTATTCGCCATTTTCGCAAGTTACAGGAACACCGTACATTACACCTTCAGGAATACCATAAGAACCATCAGAAGGAATACCCATCGTTACCCATTCGCCATTTGTGCCAAGAGCCCAATCGCGCATATGGTCGATCGCAGCGTTCGCAGCTGAAGCAGCTGAAGACAAACCACGCGCTTCGATAATCGCAGCGCCACGTTTACCAACAGTTGGAAGGAATACATTCGCGTTCCAGTCAGCATCGTTGATTTTGTCTTTTAAGCTTTCGCCGTTTACAGTTGCAAAACGGTAGTCAGCATACATCGTTGGAGAGTGGTTACCCCAAACAGTCATGTTTTTGATGTCTGCTACAGCCACACCCGCTTTTTGAGCAATTTGAGTCAACGCACGGTTGTGGTCAAGACGTAACATTGCTGTGAAGTTTTTCGCTGGAAGATCTGGAGCAGATTTCATTGCGATGTAAGCGTTTGTGTTTGCAGGGTTACCTACAACAAGTACTTTAACGTCACGGCTAGCAACTTCGTTTAGTGCTTGACCTTGACCGATGAAGATTTCACCGTTCACTTTCAATAAGTCAGCACGTTCCATACCAGGACCACGTGGACGTGAACCAACCAATAACGCGTAGTCAGCATCTTTAAATGCAACTTTTGGATCATCAGTACCGATCATGCCAGCCAATAATGGGAAAGCACAGTCGTCTAATTCCATCATTACGCCTTTAAGCGCAGCTTGAGCTTTCTCAAAAGGAACTTCTAACAATTGCAGAATAACTGGTTGGTCTTTACCTAACATTTCGCCACTAGCGATACGGAATAATAGGCTATAACCGATTTGACCAGCAGCGCCAGTAACGGCAACGCGAACAGGTTGCTTCATGTACTTATCTCCATTTGAGGAACGTTATATGATTAAATAGCTGTTCTATCTAATCTTAATAATCATAAACGGCAAAGATTGTACTCCAATACTTTGGCAGATGCATGTAAAAGAGAATGAATTCCAACAAAAGTATGATAGGAAATATAAATTAATTTAAGGAAAGAGATTAGTAAGAACCCTTGATCGCAAAAGAATTTGGGCAGTTTTCTTGTATATTCTCTGCACAGCCTTTGTACTGACCATTGGGTTTATAACAAACTTTGACTTCGGTCAAAATATTGGTTTGACGGTGAGTACGACAGCTAAAACGGAGCCCGCTGGCAGGCAGTCCGGGATTTAAACGCTGGAACTGTCCACGTAAACTGTGCAGTTGTGCGGTTTTATTTTCAGATGAAGTCAAATCTGCTGGAATTTTTAAACGTTCTGCATAATTAATCACGTTACGGAAATATTGACTGGCACTCATCGGCACACACCCCCCAATCTCAGCCCATAACTGGCGACGTGCATGCTCATCGGGCATCACCCTAGCCACCACTTTAGTTTGAAGCGGAGACAATACAGCTGAAGATTTGGTCTGACACTCTCGTGTTGTAGTTTCAGGATACAAGCCAGTGATATTGAGTGAATAGCCTTCCAAACATTTCCGTTTCTTTGAGCCTTGGCTATCAAACAAACACACGGCAGGTGTCATTTGAACTTCCATCACATAACCAAACACGGTCGGTGTTGCATGAGCTGATGTCGCAAAAAATCCCATAGCTATGCCCCTGCTGATCAACAGCAGAAGCTTTTGCGTTAAGACAGATTGGGATGACATCAAAACCATAAAATACCTAGGCCTTTATCATTGACTTCTAAAAGGGATATTTTGCATGCGCTGGGTGATTGACTGTGGTCTCTGTCCAAGCAGAACACCATAATGGGTCGCATTACTCATGACATGCTTGACGTAATCACGAGTTTCAGTCAGAGGAATACTTTCTGTGTATTGGTCCGCCGCAATTGGCTGATTTTCAGGCTGCCAACGGCGCGCACGATTTGGCCCTGCGTTATAACCGGCTGTGGCAAGTACAGGACTGTTGCTTAATTGGCTTTGAATCATGGACAAGTAAAATGTGCCATAACGAACATTGGTATTCATATCACTCAGTGCAGCAGGATTATAGGTTTCACCCATTTGTCTAGCGACCAGTTTTGCCGTATCTGGCATGATTTGCATCAAACCACCTGCCCCGACATGCGAGCGAGCATGGGTAACAAATCGGCTTTCTTGGCGCATTAACCCATACGCCCATGCAGGATCTATGCCTGCATTGCGACTATGGCTGACCACATAGCTTTGATGCGGCATGGCATAACGATAACTGTAGTTATGTTGCTTGACGGTTCGATCGGCTGCATAGATCGCGCGGTCATACCATCCCATTTCGGTTGCACGTTTGGCAGCAGCCAAAATTAAGCCATCATCTTGTTTTAAATACGCTTGTCGAACTGCCCAATTCCATTCACGGTTGACATAATTGTCTGGCGCATTGACGTTGCGCAGTGCAAAAGCGCGGCTAAAGTGAATATCTTGACTCAAACGCTGCGCATCCGCATTGCTCGGTTGGGTATTTGCTGGAATCGTTTGATAACGCTGACCAATACGATCTTTTGCCAATAAGTTATGATAATCGTCACCTACTGACAATTTTTTGAAGATCTCGCGCGCCAGTGCTTTTGATTTTGCATCACCACGTTGTTCTGAAGCACGGGCTAACCAATACTGCCAGCGATCTTCTTGTTTCTGCGTCACACTCATGCCATCAATGGCACGAATGACACTCTCCCATGCGCCGAAACGAATGGCTTGGCGTGCATAAATTTCAGCTTCTTCTTCACTCAGTGCTAAACCATAGCTCCGATCGAAAGCTTGCAACACTTCGACATTAAAATTATTTTTCATGACGGTTGTGCCACCGATATACCCCACGGCTCGGTACAACGCTTTTTGCACCGACTCAGGTGTCCCCTCAGCAGCACGCTTTACCGACGCCAGTGCAGTATTTAGATCACTGTCGGCTAAGCGCCCAATGGCATAAATTAAATACGCTTGATCTGCCGCCGATGCTTTCGGTGCGGACCAGAGATAGTTCAGTGGATCGGCTTGAATGCTATTCAGCTGCGCCAAAGACAGATTCATACCAATGGTTTGTGCGGTTGCAACTGCTTGACCTGACTGCCCTGCACGTAGCTGCGCCCATAAACGTTGTTGTTTGTCTTGTTCCGTCATCAGTGGACTAGACAACATCATGCGCCCCAGCCCTGTACAAGACTCAGGCTGTGAATTGGTCGTGAGCCAAACATCTTTATATTCGGCAAAAACCAAAGGATCGCCTGACTTGGCACGGACTTGCGCCATGGCACAGCTTTCTGCGCGATCTGCATTGGACACATAGGCCAATACTGGCTGCGCAGAAGCAAAGTCGGCCATTTTGACTTTTTCTTCGATGTAATCTGCTGCTAACTTCTCAGCCATAGCAGATTGCGGATAGCGCTGTGCAAAATTGACAATATTCGCCGCAGGTTGCAACGCCAAATTACTGTTAAGTACCCAATATTCAGGGTAATAACCCAGCACATCACCCTGCATACTGCTTTGATATTGTTGTAATAAACTAACATTGCCAGCATTTGCTGCACGCAAGGCATCATTAAACTGTTCATCTGCGGCATGTGTCGCTGCAGATAGACCCAAGGCAGCCACACCCAACGCAAACACTTGATAATATTTATTCTGTAATCGTTTTAACATGGGTTTGCCTTCAGTCATCTTTGAATTGCCTAGTCTCATCTCATCATTTTCATTAGTTTAATAACTCATAACAGACTCTATTGTTCTCTTATGTAACCTTATGATTAGACAATATTAATTTTCCTGCATTTTCACTTCACAAATCAATCTTTTTAGCTTCAGATTTAAAGCTATAAGTTTATTCAGATTTCCTGCTAAAATATGCGCCTTTCGTAGATTTCACATGGTGTTTGATCGTCCTTTTTTGTCGCCAGCCAAGCTCTGCTTTCGCCGCCACAGATACCGATCAGACACAAAAACCTAGATTTATCCCCCCTTAGGAGCCTACATGACGGTTCAAACCTTCATTCCAAATAGTGCCCAAGCTGCCTCAGAAAACACTGTTACCCAGCCACAGCACACCCCAGCCATCGATGGATCAGTTAAAAAACTGTATATCGAAACGCAAGGGTGTCAGATGAATGAGTATGACAGTCACCGTATGGCAGACTTACTTGGCGACTCGCACGGTTATGTGCTGACCCAAGACCCGAAAGAAGCCGATATTCTACTCATGAATACCTGCTCGATTCGTGAAAAAGCCCAAGAAAAAGTGTTCTCTGAATTGGGTCGCTGGCGCAAGCTGAAAGACAAAAATCCGGATCTCATCATTGGTGTCGGTGGTTGTGTGGCCTCGCAAGAAGGCGACAACATTCAAAAACGTGCCAATTATGTAGACATGATTTTTGGCCCACAAACCTTGCACCGTTTGCCACAAATGCTGGATCAGCACTTTGATCAAATCGAAAAACCCAAGAAAGAAAAAATCAAATTGGTAGATATTTCTTTCCCAGACATTGAAAAATTCGACTTTTTACCTGAACCGCGTGTGGAAGGTTACAAGGCTTTTGTTTCAATTATGGAAGGTTGTTCAAAATATTGTTCATTCTGTGTGGTGCCCTACACTCGTGGTGAAGAAGTTTCTCGCCCACTGGATGATGTTTTAGCTGAAATTGCGACCTTAGCCGAAAAAGGTGTCCGTGAGATTTCTTTGTTGGGTCAAAACGTCAATGGTTACCGCGGTGAAACGTTCGAAGGCAATATCTGTACTTTTGCAGACTTGTTACGTCTGGTTGCAGAAATTCCTGGTATTGGGCGTTTGCGCTACACCACCTCACACCCGCTTGAATTTAATGATGACTTGATTGAGTGTTACCGTGACCTCCCGCAAATGGTGTCGCATTTACATTTACCCGTACAAAGTGGCTCAAACGATGTATTGCAAGCCATGAAGCGTAACCACACCATTGATGTGTATATCGACAAAATTGCCAAATTACGCAAAGTCCGTCCAGATATGCATTTATCCAGTGACTTCATCATTGGCTTCCCGGGTGAAACCGATGCACACTTTGAAGAAACCTATCAATTCATCAAAGACATGGACTTCGACCATTCCTACAGTTTTGTCTATTCAAAACGTCCGGGTACACCTGCGTCTGATCTTGAAGACACCACCTCTGAAGAGGTGAAAAAAGAGCGTCTCAGTAAAGTTCAAAAATGGATCAAACGCTCAAGTATTGACAAGACCGATGCCATGCTCGGCACCATTCAACGCGTTTTGGTCGAAAAGGTTTCTGACAAAGATCCAAACTTACTGATTGGTACGGCGGATAACACTCGTTATGTGAGTTTTATCGGTGATGCAGCATGGGTCGGACGTTTCGCTGAAATCGAAGTGACAGAGATTAAAACTTTGAATTTTGTTTATGGTGAACTCTTGAATCTTGAGCCTGACGTGGCGTAATGTAAGGGAATAGATTCTGACTACTTAAAGGAATTCTCTTGACTGCAGCGATTCGACGTACAGTAACTTTTCCTGGGGTTTCAATAGAACGTTTAAAGAGCATGCTCGGTGCTTATAACGGCCATTTGAAACAAATCGAACAGCGTTTAGATGTCACTATTTCCCATCGAGGTGATGCATTTTATGTCGATGGTGAAATGGATGCAGTTGAGAGAGCCGAAGGTCTGCTCCATCGCCTGCATGAAGAAGCAGAAAATACGGCACAAATCAGTGCCGATACCTTACACCTCATGATTCAAGGCAGTCAGACTGACCGTGAATTGCAAGAAGACCTCGACGGGCAAGAGCACACTGGTTTAGATGAAGTATGGCTCCAAACCCGTAAAGGTCGTATCAATCCACGTGGTGCCAACCAAAAACGTTATGTGCAGCGTATTCTACAAAGCGATATTTCTTTTGGTATTGGACCTGCGGGTACAGGTAAAACCTATCTCGCAGTTGCAGCCGCAGTCGATATGCTAGAACGTAATGAAATTCAACGGATTTTATTGGTTCGTCCTGCCGTTGAAGCGGGTGAAAAACTTGGTTTCCTACCGGGTGATTTAAGCCAGAAAATTGATCCCTATTTACGCCCACTCTACGACGCCTTGTATGAAATGCTAGGCTTTGAAAAAGTGGCCAAACTGATTGAACGTCAAGTGATTGAAGTGGCACCACTGGCTTATATGCGTGGTCGAACTTTAAACCACTCTTTCGTGATTTTAGACGAAGCGCAAAACACTACACCTGAACAAATGAAAATGTTCCTCACACGCTTAGGCTTTGGTTCGCGCGCAGTGATTACAGGCGATATCACACAGGTCGACTTACCGCGTGGTCAGCAATCCGGTCTGGCGCATGCTTTACGCATCATCGACAAAATCAAAGAAATTCACATTACCCGCTTCCACTCTCGTGATGTAGTACGTCACCAATTAGTCCAAAAAATTGTTGAAGCTTATGAGGGATGGGATGCAGAACAACATCGCTTAACGGCTGAAGCGCGTGCTGAACGCAAAGCGCGTCAAGAGGCCTTAGTGGCTGAAAATGATGCCGCTGCCGATGCTCAGCATTAAGTTAAAGTCTGCGGGCATTTTAAAATGCCCGCAGATATCATTATTTAAGGATCTATTTTGAAACTGAGTCTTTCTCTACAACAGGACTTTCAAGCACCTGAGTTGGTCTTGAAACGTGGCTATATCAAAAAAGTTGTAGAAACTGTTTTACGTCATATTGGTACACAAAGTAACTGTGAAGTTGGTATTGCTTGTGTCGACCATGACGAAAGTCATAAATTGAATTTGGAATATCGCGGCAAAGATAAATCAACCAATGTGTTATCTTTCCCGAGTGACTTGCCCGATGAAATGGCGCAAATTCTTGACTCATTTCCTATTGGCGATTTAGTCATTTGCATTCCTGTGGTGCTGTTGGAAGCGAAAGAACAAAACAAAGCGCCACTGACGCATTTCACCCATATGTTGGTACATGGCACTTTGCACCTCATGGGCTATGACCATGAAACGTCAGAAGCAGATGCTGAAGAAATGGAAGGTATCGAAATTGAAATTTTGGCTAAACTCGGTTTTGAAAACCCTTATTTAGAACAATAGCTATTAGATCTGAAACAACTCACCCGATTCATCTCGATGTGTCGGGTTTATTTATGCTAACAATAATGCAAGATGAAAAAATAGATGAAGAGATTATAAAAATGCATACATCGATTTCAAAACTACTCTGCATTATCGCCCTATCTTGCACTACACCACTTTATGCCAAGAGCAATGATGAAAATCAAACATCTTGTCAAGAAGTGAAGTTTCAAGACGCAGATCAGGTCTGGGCTGGACATTATTATTTGCAGGGTGTTATGGAGGTCGGTTCCGAACTTTTACTAGAGAACAACGGTAAATTTAAATGGTACTTAGCTGTCGGCTCTTTAGACCAATATGCTGAAGGGACATGGTGGAAAAATGGCAACTGCATTGGTTTAAAAGCATTACCGAAATATAGCAAGCACTTAGAAATTTTTCCTACCCGCCTAGATGTGGAAGAGTCTCATTTAACTGTGACTTGGATCGGTGGACGTCAAGACGGTGCCTATGTACGTGCAACCCAATAATCCGAAGTAAGCAAAATCATCAAAGTACACTTAAAAGTGAACAGCTCAGTGCACTTCAAACTCTGCCTCTGCTGGGTCAAAACGCCATGTACGCACAATGCGTAACTCAGAAATATCCTTCATTTTGGCATCAAATCCACCAAATGGTGCAGCCTTACGTACCGATGCTTTTGCCGCCTCATCGAGCATCTCATGACCTGAACTATCAATCAGGCGAATAGCACGGATGCCTCCTGATGCATTTAGAATCACCATTAAACGCACTTCACCCGCCAGCCGCTGCTGTTTAGCTGCTTCTGGATAGTAACGGTTGCCATAAAACTCCACTTTCTGACGGAACTTTTCAAGATAGGCGGCCGAAATATCTTGCTTGGCTTGAATACCATCGACTGTTTTAATTTTTTGCTGACGACTAAAGTTTTGTTGGCGTTGTAAATATTGCGCTTCAAGGCTGGCCACCATTGCTGCTTTGGCTTGAAACTGACTGTTCATTTCTTCCATGGCTTTTTTGCGCTGATTATCCTCAGCTTGTTTTTGCCAACTTAAAGTCGTCATCAACAGTTTTTCTTCAAAATTCAGTTCACGTTTTTGTTGGATCTGCTCTAAAGTTTCACGCTGCTGTTCGCCTGTACTTTGCTCAAGCATCGGTGCGGGCATGTCACTCGACATACGATGTGATTCACGAAAGGTCCCTGAACCTTGTTGATCGGCTTGCGCTAAAAAATCTGCATTTTCAATTTTTGGTGGTGTTTTAAAAAGTATGCTGACATTAAATGAAGCCATTATTGATGTAAAAGAAGGTTAAGTCGAAGGCTTTAAAATGGTTTTCAAGCTTTTTGGAGAAATTACAACTTCTTCTAAAACCACGCCTTATTCGATGCCTTATTTTGCAATTATTACCTTCAATTCCTACAGTAAAAAACTTACCAATACTTTGCTTGCAGTTTTTAAAAGCAGTGATGAAACTGTCCCAATGATCACTTGCAATTCGGGTGTAGTGAATACCTAATTGTTTAAGCTTTGTCTTCAACCTTTGGACTGTAGCTAAATCTCTCTTACCCCAAACATAAGCAACAATCTCACCTGTTTCTCGATGGTAAGCGTAAATAAGCCATTGTTTATTATTTTTATTTCCAACAAAAGTCCAGAATTCATCTACTTCGAGAGATTCATAATGACTTTGTTTAGGCTGAATTTGATAGGCCGATTCAGTTAAAGTCCGTAAGACTTTACCGATACTAATGCGCTCAACTTCAGCGATATCTCGTATACCGCTGCCTCTGACCATTAACTGTAATATTTTACGAGTAATGCCAGAATTACATCCTAGATAGCTCAGAGCATGGTCACCAATAAACTGACGTTTGCAGTCTTTGCATTGGTAGTTCTGTTTCCCATCTACTTTGATGCCATTTTTCTTTATATTGTCACTGAGGCAGGTTGGACATTTGATTTCTAGAGTTATTTGCATTTCTCTATTTTATCAAAATTCAACCTGCTTTTTTTTAGCATACTTTTTGATACACCACCCAATTTTTTTATCAGAAGGGCGTAAAGTGACAGCAATTTCTTTCACTGCCGCATCATTTTCTTGAGGCATAGCAAATTGCAAAGTCAAAATCACGAGATGCAAAAATACCGCCAGTACGACGGTCGCTGTAAAAATTGGGTCTTTCCACCAATCATGAGCCAAAGGCATTACATTTATTTTTCTAAGCATCACACCAAACCGACAATTTGTCTTGTTCCCCAAAGCGCATGCGCGCAGTATAAAATAGACACAGTCTTCATTTTATTGCGTAGAATGAGACCTTGTGCCCTTTAGATTCACTGTTTCGTAAAATCATGAAAATGGTGCAATTAATTTTGCTAAACTGCAAGGTTCATGAGCAGTATTTTTCAAACATTTCGACCAGAGATCTGATCGCTCAAACACGTTGATTAGCTAGGACACCTCTTATGCAAACGCTTATTTCCAACATTTCAAATCGTTTACGCCAAGTTTATCAAAAGGCGGAAGGATTTATTGAGGATGAGCGCGAGTTTCCAATGTCTCAAGTCTTTTTAAATGCCACTTTTCAACGTTTTGTGACCGACAACGTGAGAATGTTGAAAGACCTGCATGCTGACTTACATGATGATTGGTTACGTTTATATGCCACGCTCGACTATAACGGACTCAAACTCACTCTCTCGGTAGATTTGAAACTGGCACAAATGGAATTAAATAAAAAAACACAGTTGATCGTATTTGAGCAAATCAGTGACACCAGTGTACTGGATGCTGAATACCCGACGATTTTTCATAAAATGGGAGTGCGCTGTGCTCTATTCTTTTATCAAAAAGTCCTGAACCAAGACCCCTTAGGCATGATTTTAGAAAAACTGAATGTGATTAAAGTCAAAGATGATCTGCTGCATTTGGATTTGAATCGCTGGTTAGGGAAAAACCGTTCCATTATCGATACCTTAGGTAAAGTCCACGTCAATCATGCCGTATTGCGTGAAGCAGAATTGGTAGTGATCGGTAATGTCAACTTAACGGCATTGTTCAATAAGTTTTCGCAAACCTCGATCGATGACTTGATTGAACCCAATCTAGACGAAAGCACTGTCTCGCCAATTCGACAAAAATAACTCGGGATGCTGCGACTAAAATGTGACTTAAGGTGGGTAAAAGAAACATAAAACTACAGTTTGCCCTATGTTTCGAATTTTTTCTTCATAATCAACGTGCATAATATTTCTATGCAAAAAATTTGTGCCTACAACTGAATAGGAAACTTTTTCTTATGGCTAAATCAATGTTGAAAACAGTCGCAATGGCAACAGGTGTCAGCACCTTGCTCTTTGTCGGTTTCTCAAGTCAAACCTTTGCCATGAGTCCATTCCAAGCCAGTTATCAATTTAACTATAATGGCAAAAACATGGGCTCAGCGACACGTACGTTATCGAAATCGGGCAACAACTGGGACTATGTCTTTGCAGCGAAAGCTGGTGGTATCGCCTCTGCAACCGAAAGTAGTCGCTTTAGTTTTAATGGTAAGCAAATTCAGTCCAGCAGTTTTAGTCGTAGTAGTAAAATTTTGGTGCATAACAACACCATGAGTATTAACTTCAATCCAGCGGCAAAAACCATCAATACCAAGAAAGACAAAGAAGCGCGTTCTTTCGCTTGGAAAGCCGGCGTACTGGATGAACTGAATGCTGAATTACAGCTTCGGGAAGACATCAAAAATGGCGGTTTAAAATCGACTTATTATTTGGCCGATGCCAAAGAAGTGGAAGCACGTAAATTTGTGAAGCAAGGTTCTGAGTCAATCAAAACCGATTATGGGACCTTTGACACCATTAAAGTGGTCATGAAACATGACAAACCTGGCCGCGAAACCATTTTCTGGTTAGCACCTAAATTGGACTACCTTCCAGTCAAAGTCAGCCATGTGGATAAGAAAACATCCTATGGATTGCTATTAACGGGTTATAAAGGTGCAAGCAATTAGTCATTTTGACGAATTTTACTTGCATTTTTTCAGGTGCTTCCTAAAATACGCTTTTGCTTGAAAAAGCACCTGCCCCTAGAGGATTCTCCCGTGTACGCACTAGAACAGAAAATCTTAAGCGAAGGTATCGTTCTATCTGATGAAGTTCTGAAAGTTGATGCTTTCTTAAACCACCAAATCGATCCGGTTATGATGCAATTAATCGGTAAAGAATTTGCTGCTCGTTTTAAAGATGCAGGCATCACTAAAATCATCACGATTGAAGCATCAGGTATCGCACCTGCAATCATGGCAGGTTTAGAACTGGGCGTGCCCGTTATTTTTGCGCGTAAATACCAATCTTTAACCTTAAAAGATGACCTTTACCGCTCAAAAGTCTTTTCGTTTACCAAACAAACGGAAAGCACGATTGCAATTTCAAATAAGCACATCAGCTCAGCAGATAAAGCCCTCGTGATTGATGACTTCTTGGCTAACGGTCAAGCAGCATTGGGGCTGATTGACCTAATTCACCAAGCGAAAGCAGAAGTTGTCGGTGTCGGTATTGTGATTGAAAAATCATTCCAACCTGGTCGTGACATTTTGCTTGAAAAAGGCTACCGCGTTGAATGTTTGGCACGCGTAAAGTCTTTGGCAAATGGTACTGTTGAATTTGTTCGTGACTAATCACGGCGTTTAACTTCAAAAAAGAGCACTTCAGGTGCTCTTTTTTTGTCACTCAGATGACCCGCGGGTCATCCACATGTAAATGCCACATTTGCGCTGTAGGTTATTTTTAATTTAAAGTAAAAATATATCGTTTTTTTTCAATTTAATTACACACTGAAGTTGGAGAAACGCGATTTATATAGCATGATCAAATCTAAAAGGTAATGTCCACTTTCTAAGAGCAAAACCAATAAAGACTAAACTGGATACTATTTTATAGAGATACCGTATTGAATGATAAATAAGAAACAATTAACTGAACGATCATTTACCCCAAGCCAATTATCTGGATTTGATGGCGTACACTCCATTCAACTCCCTGTAGACTTCATTCACGACTTGAGTAAAGCAGACTCCTTACAAGCTGTTTTAGATACCATTGCTTACTGGATTTCTCACGTGTTTGATGCGGATCGGGCCAGTATTACCCTGCAAGATACTGAAGAATATCTCAAGCTGTATTCGATCTCAGGCAATCATGCGATTCTGATGGATTTTAAAATTCCGATTGAGCAGACTTTTGTCGGACGAGTCTTTGCTCAGTCTCAACTGATCATTTGCGATGACCTCGCTCAGTCGGATGAGCTGGATTGTAAAATGCTTTCCGAGCATGGCATGGGCACCTGTATGGATGCGCCTATGATTCACAATGGCGTGTGTATTGGCACCTTAAATGTGGCAGATCAACGTAAATATCACTACACCCTACAACAAGCGATTCTTTTATAGAGCCTCGCCACATGGTTAGCTTTAAATATTAAACTGCATTTACAAGTGCAAGAAATGGCGGTCTTAACATCTACAGATGAACTCACAGCAACCTTTAATCGTCGAGTATTTCTGCAAGAAAGTAATCAAACCATGTAGCACTTCAGCCATACTCGCGTGCCATTTACGATAGGTATCTTAGATATTGATCACTTTAAACAGCTGAATGACTGTTATGGGCATACCGCAGGTGACCATGTGCTGAAAAAGATGACCAAAAAAATCCGCAGCGTACTGCGTGACGAAGACTTTTTAGCCCGTATCGGTGGTGAGGAGTTTGCGATTATTTTACCCGCCTGCTTGGGTGATGAAGCCATGCGGGTCTTTAAACGCATTTGTTCAACGATTGAAGCCATGGAAGTGCATTATGAGCAAGAAGTGCTGTGTTTCACAGTCAGTATAGGGGTTGCTGAAGTCGGCAAACATGACGCAGATGCAGAGGATGTCTTTAAACGTGCAGATAAAGCCTTGTACTGTGCCAAGCAAGCAGGAAGAAACCGAATTCACTTTGCCAACTAAACCATATTTAAAAACACAGCATAAACTACTCAAGAAAATTACAAGTTTAATAAATATTATTGCTGCAAGTTCAACTAAGATTTACTCTAGATTCAGTTGTTTAGATCTTTCAAATTCAAGCGCAAAACACGGTTGTTTTGCGCAACGTGTCATCCACACCGTAAAACGGCTGCCAGCTTCAATCACTGGTATCCCAATAGGCCAATAGACTATGGAAAATACAATTCTCTGCCCAAAATGTGGCTCTAGTGATGTTGAAAAACGCAATCACGAGCAACAACTGACTAAAATTGGGGGCGTATTGCTCAGTTCGGCAGGTGCAACTGCTGGTACCGTCGGTGGTGCAGCATCTGGAGCCTCTATTGGTGCGGCGATCGGTGCAGCGGCTGGACCTCTTGGGGTGATTATGGGTGGTACCATTGGCACTTTTGTCGGTGCAGTCAGTATTGGTGTGACAGGTGGTTTTTTAGGACATCGTTTTGGTAAAAAAGCGGGTGTGATTGTCGATAAAAATGTATTTCTTGACTATAAATGTCTCAAGTGCGGTACAAAGTTCAAAGAACAGCATCTGAAGCCAGCCCAATAATAAGAAGCCCATCATTGATGGGCTTTTTTCATGTCTAAATATTCTAGGCTTGTAGTTTCTTCACAACTTCCCCAAGACGCTTACCTTGAGCTTCGCACAGCACTTTTTCATCTTGGCTTAAGCGCTGATCATGTCGAGGCCCGCTGACATGGCTAGCGCCATAAGGTGTTCCACCTGTTTTAGTATGTGACAATGCGGGAATGGCATTGTTCAATCCTAAAATCATCATGCCATGATGAAACAATGGTGGCAGCATGGTCAATAAAGTACTTTCTTGCCCACCATGCATCGAACCTGACGAGGTAAACACACAAGCTGGCTTGCCATGCAGTGCTCCATTGAGCCATAGACTGGTGGTCTGGTCGAGGAAATATTTCATTTCAGAGGCCATGTTACCAAAACGGGTTGGTGAGCCTAGTGCCAAACCTGCACAGTTTGCCAAATCTTCTAAACTACAATAAATATCGCCTTCTGCAGGAATACTCGGCTCTGCTTCCTTCACCACAGCCGCAATATTTGGCACCGTTCGAATTTTAACTGCAATACCACTGGCTTCAATTCCATTTGCAATCAGATGCGCCATTTCACGGGTACTGCCATATTTGCTGTAATATAAAACTAAAACATAGGTTTGCATGAATAGAGTTCGGTGACAGAAAAAATAAAACTATACGGTATTTTTCCTATTTTTTGGTTAAGCTTAGGGTGAAAAATGTAGAAAAGATGAAGAAAACAAAAGAGATACTTTGCCTATGTTAGAACAGTACTTAAGAAAACTTCCTTTCTATGAGAAAACTTGGTTTCAGTTCGTTTTATTTGTACTGCGACGCTTTGAGGCCGATCGATGTCGTGAACAAGCGGGTTCACTGACCTACACCACCCTGTTTGCCGTCGTTCCGATGCTAACCGTTTTTTTGGTGATCATTTCCTCAATCAAAGCGCTTGAACCTGCACGGCAGCAATTACAACAACTGATCTATAGTAATTTTTTACCGAAAACCACGATTGCTTTTGATAAGGCCTTAAATGCGTTTACCGATAAATCCAGTAATTTAACCATTATTGGGATCTTATTTTTATTCGTCACTACCGTCATGATGCTAACCAGCATTGAAAAAGTCTTTAACCGTATTTGGCGAGTCCGCGAAACCCGCGGCGGCATTATTGGCTTTATGCGCTATTGGACCATTATTTCTTTGGGCCCTATTCTACTCGGTAGTGCCTTTGTTATTTCGTCGACGATGGCTTCCCTCAATGTTTTGAGCAATAATTTTGCAGGCTATGAACTCAATGGCGCATTTGTCCTGTGGTTGATTTCTTTCTGTCTAACGGTTTTAGGATTTTTTATCCTGAATTGGACTATTCCAAACCGAAGTGTCCCAATTAAATCCGCTTTGATTGCAGGCTTATTTAGTGCTGTCGTGTTTGAACTCCTGAAAAATTTGTTCGGCTTTATCATGTCAAACTTCACCAGTTATGAAGTCGTTTATGGTGCCTTTGCTGCGATTCCTATTTTCTTATTATGGATTTTTTTGTCGTGGAATATTGTCCTGATCGGGGTCGAAATTAGTTATGCACTGACCGCATTTACTTCCCATAAAGAGCAAAAACGGCACCCTGTCATTATGCTACTAGATTTGCTGGAGCTGTTTTATAAAAAGCAACAGCAAGGACTCAGTGTCTCTGATGATGAAGCTTTAGATGTTTTAGGAAGAGATGAATTGGGCCGTTGGCCGAGTTACGTGTTTATGCTTGAACAGCAAAACTTAGTCAAACGTACCGATGACAACCAATTTGTACTAGTACGTAATTTATCTCAAGTCGATTTTTGGAGTTTTTACAGCAAACTTCCTTACCCTTTACCAAAGCGTAAAGATTTGGGTAATGTCCATCCTGATGATGTCTGGATGCAAAAAATTGGCCCAGCGTTAGTAGAATCGGATGATTACTTGGCTGCCAAACTTGCCATTCCGCTGTCTACAATTTTTGATGATAAATCTTAAAACTTCATATTAAAAAGCGTGTCCAAGACACGTTTTTTTATATGCTGAATCAAAGCAGTCTGAGCTCAAGCTTACTCTGTATTTACTGCAAAGCCACTTTAAATGCCTGTGCATACTGCTTAATTTTATGATGCAAACTCACCGCTACCACCCCCATCAGCACAAAGCATGTTCCCACCAAAAAGTTGAGTTCTAGCTGTTCATTGAGTAACACCACACCAAAACACATACCAAAGATTGGGGTCAAAAAAGAAAAGACGCCCAACTGCGATGCCAAGTATTTTTTCAACAGCCAAAACCAAATCAGATAACTGGCAAATGACACGACAACGGTATGGAAAAGCAAACTTGTAAGGGATAATACAGACCAGTGAATCGTCGCTTGTCCCATGAAAAAAGCCACAGGGAATAACACTAAAAATGCGATAAACAGCTGATAAAATAAAGTTTGGGTCGCAGGTGCCTCTGCTAGTTTAGTCAGCCGAACAGCAATAGTCGTGGCTGCCCACAACACCCCTGCTAAGAGTGCTAAAACATCACCCCAAAGTGCAGAACTTGCAGCTGCTTGTGAAACTGCAGGAGGAAATAAAAATGCTATCACGATCCCAAAAAATGCACATGCAATGCCCAACCACTGGATAAGTGATAAACGTTCAGCAGGCAACTTCCAGTGCAAACCCAATGCTACAAAAATAGGCGCGGTATACAGCAAAACCACGGTATGCGCCGCGGAGGTAAAACGTAAAGCTTGAGCGACCAGAAAAAATTCTGCTGCAAATAAAAGCCCGACTAAAATTCCTGCGGCTAAGTAGTCTCGCCCCCATAAAGATGTGCCCTTTGCCAGCTTGATCATGGGGTAAACCATGAATGCAGAGAGACCTGAGCGAAGTGCAATTTGCATCACTGCAGAAATATCGGGGGCAGCAAGCTTTAACGCCACTTGTTGTAATCCCCACAAAATACACAGCCCAAACATAATCCCTGAAGCTTTACTGTCCAGCGCTTGACGACTACTCACGACCTGCTCCACTGAAAAAGATCAAAGCTCACTATAGATTTGTCTGAAATAAAACATATAATTTAAAACAGACAAGAGATCTTCTTATTCAGGCAATTTCAGCCATGCCCCAACGACAACAAAAAAAGAGCGCGCCACTCAAACAATTACCGACCAATGATGATATTGATAAATTATTGTGGATCAGCTTTCGCGAAGACCCCGCGCAGTCGGTTTATCCCGTGCATGGACATGCATGGGGCGAATTTGTATACGCCTTTAATGGTGTGATGGAAGTGAATATCAACCAGATTGACTACCTTACCCCGCCACCTTATGGCATTTGACTTCCACCCAATGTAGGCCCATAGCAGCTTAAATCGTACCGATGTTTCGCATGGCACCTTGTATATCCATGAAAGCTTATGCACTCATCTGCCTCAACAAGCCGGTATTATGCTCAGCTCATCTTTGGTCTCGGCACTATTTAAGCATTTGAGACAACACAGCCTGCCAGATGATGCACCTGAACATATGCGCTTACTCTATGTCTTGCTTGACCAATTACACCATGCAGAATTGGTCAGCAGCTATTTACCGCACTCTGAACACCCGACCCTGAAAAGTATTTTAGATTTTTTACATCTGCACCCTGCGGACAACAGTTCTTTGCAACAACTGGCAGTACAGCACAATATGACTGAACGCACACTCGCACGTTATAGTCAAAAAGAACTTGGCATGTCCTTGAATGAATGGCGACAGCGCTTAAAAGTCATGAAAGCCATGAGCATGCTGACAGAAGGAAAAAAAGTCGAAAGTATCGCGCTGGATTTGGGCTATGCCAATGCATCGGCCTTTATTAATATGTTTAAACGCTGGATGGTATATACCCGATCAGTTCCGCAAACTGTACCATAGCCACCAACAGCACTAAAAAAAGATCACCGAAGTGACCTTTTTGAATGATGGGATTTAAAAGCCTGTAAATTAAGCTTGAACAAAGGTATTCCAAGAATAGTCTTGGTTTTTACCTTTTAGAGTCATTTTCAACTGCTCACCCGCCTGTAATGCAGCAACCCCAGCAGGTGTACCTGTCATGACCACATCGCCTGCTTCTAAAGTGAAGACTTGGCTCATGTCGGCCAACAAGGTGCCAATGTCAAAAATTAAGTGTGCGGTGTTGCCCGCTTGGCGCAGCTCATCATTGACATGAAAACTGTAGTGCACATCATCCCAGTCCTGTACCACATCGGAAACAGCAACCCAGTCTGCCAGCACACACGAACCATCAAAGGCTTTAGCACGTTCCCAAGGCTGGCCTTTGGTTTTTAAGTCATCTTGTAAGTCACGCAAGGTTAAGTCCAAACCTAAAGTCACAGCTCCCACCGCTTGCAGGGCTTGAGCTGGATCGGCGGCTTTGCTTAGGCGATGGTCAATGCGTAAAACCAGTTCACATTCATAATGGCAGCTGCCCCATGCAGGATTCCAAGAAATGCCCGCATCTAAACTGAGCAAACTGCTCGGTGGTTTGATAAATAAAACGGGACGATCAGGAATCGCATTGCCTAATTCTTTGGCATGGTCTGCATAACTACGACCGACACAGACAATTTTAGATGGACGTGTACTCATGATCTTCCTCTGATTTTTTGATGGTGTTATGGAACAAAATGCTTATTTTTTGAAAGTATTTTCAAATTTTGCTTGATCCGCACTATCGGCCAACGCACGCTTAGGCACAATCACCACAGTACGGTTTTTCAGCTCAAGCATATAGGTCAACTTGCCACTGGCAAACTTTTGCACTTCATTATAATGGACCACTTGCTTGCGACCATTGGCATAAATTTCCGCATAATCTTGGTATAAATCGATGCCTTGCTCACTTTTACCAAACTGATATTTCACAAATTGGCGCTTAAACATCATCGGCAGAAACCAATAGCGCATGAGAATTTGTAAAACCAAGAAAAATATACCCAACGCCACATAGTAGCGACCGACACCTGAAAAGCCGAGCATAAAGCCCCACACAATAATCCCGACACTAATCAACGGCGTGATAAAACGCGTCATTTGCTTTTTACCAAAGGTCGCTAAGGCAAAACCATCTTGGGATTCTTCTAAAGTGAGGAAATAACGTGTCGATAATGCAGGCTTGTTTTCTGACATAGGGTCATATCAAATAGCTAAAAATATTGTGCTCAATACTACAACACAATCGGTCATTTTTTTAGGACTTTAGCAGATCGATGTTGATTAGCTGGCGATCCACTTAAGCCGAGGCCATACCGATATCAGAACCACATCATAAAACTGAGATGCAAGAAACAACTGCATACATACGGAAAAAGATCCATCCATGCTATGGATTTCTACTGAACAGAAAGTGCAGGCACAAAAAAACCGCAACATGTGCGGTTTTTTCAATATTGATCAAGTTGGTGCGCTCAGAGAGATTCGAACTCCCGACCCCTTAGTTCGTAGCCAAGTGCTCTATCCAGCTGAGCTATGAGCGCGACGTCTTGATGGGGTGCATTGTATATGGTTTATTTCATTTTGATAAGTCATTTTGTAGTAACAAACCATCAAATGTTTATTAATCGTACATAAATCAGATTAAGTCGCTAAAAAATATATAAATAATTATAACATTCGCTCAATACATTAAAAATTAGTGCAAATTCACAAACAGCAACCACAACTAGTATGAGATTCTTTATAATCAAATAGAAGAATTACATAAAATTAATTTAAGATACAAATGCCAAATCAAACAGATCAATCAACTTTAAACATGAGTAAAATTGGACCAGCAATAGCATCTGTACTTATCCTGGCAGAGTAAAACTTGAAGTGCGACATAAACCACCTAATTAATTTAAAGGGTTTATGGAGTATATAAAATTGTCATACCATCATCTTAACTTTGAAGATCGTACTGCATTAATGCTTGAGTCAAGAAAAGAAGGCTTTTCAGCCAGAAAATTTGCTGAACTCATTAAAAGACATCCTAGTACGATCTATCGTGAGCTTAAAAGAAATAGCATCAATGACGTTTATCAAGCTCGATATGCTTCTGATAACACTTTTGCTAGACGTAGACGTGGTCACAGAAAACTCAAAATCGATTCAATCCTCTGGAAATTTATTGTTGAAGCGATCCGTTGTTTATGGTCTCCTCAGCAAATAGCAAAGCGTTTAAAGACATTTCCTGATTTGGATCAAACAATGAATGTAAGCCATACAACGATTTATTCAACGATACGAGCATTACCCAAGGGTGAGTTGAAAAAAGACTTATTATCCTGTCTGCGTCATGAAAATAAAAAGCGAAAAGCTAACGGTGAACCTAAAAAAGATTCTATATTACAGGATATTAAAACTATTCATGAGCGCCCAGCCGAAGTTCAAGAAAGAAAAATACCGGGTCATTGGGAAGCTGATTTAATTAAAGGTAAAGACAATAAAAGTTCGATAGCAACACTTATTGAACGAAATACACGGCTCTGTATCTTGGCAACATTACCTGATGCAAAGGCAGAATCAGTGCGCAAGGCTTTAACTGAAGCTCTGAAATATTTACCTGCAGAACTGCGTAAAACGTTGACCTATGACCGTGGACGTGAGATGTCAGAACATAAAATACTCGAAGAAGATTTAGGCATAGATGTATATTTCTGTGACCCACATTCACCCTGGCAAAAAGGCACATGCGAAAATATGAATGGTTTAATTAGGCAATATTTACCTAAAGGGATTGATTTAAATCAGGCAGATCAGCATTATTTAAATCAAGTTGCCATGTCACTGAATACTCGTCCTAGAAAGGCGTTAGATTGGCTTACACCATTAGAGAAATTTGCTCAGCTTGTTGATTATCATAAGGCTTTTGAAACTGTCGCACCTCATGTTTGAATTCGCCCCTGTTCATCGTCATTGGCTATTCTATTAAAACAATAAAAAATCAAGTTCGACATATTGAAAGCTTACACTCAAACGAATGGCACGTATTTGAAAGGCATATGAATTCAAACTATTTTTTTACCGTGTCAAAATTTCGAGATAATCGTAAAAGCCTATATATAAGCCAGAATGGTGACGTATTTTATTCTCAACTTTGCACTAACAAACTAAAAAATATCTGTAAATTAGTAGACCTCTTGCGAAAGTATCGTTTTGCCTAATTTTTGAATTGGCTAAAACCTTATTAAATGTAGCTTTAGGCTGTTTAAATTTTGACTAACGCAATAGGTCTAATGTTAAGTGGCTTTGTTGCACAAAGATTTCATAACTATATGATTTTAAAAGTTTTGATTATTTTTTGATCCAAAATTAAATTTATTTAAATCAGATGCTTACATATTTATGCAACAAAGCCACTCCTCGATGTCTCGTTAATTGCTATTACATTTCATTTAATTTCAGCAGGTTTTTATAAATTATTTATTCAACAAGCTATTTTTGACAATAGTTCTTTTCTTAAGACACTATCAATTAATAAGTTTCATGATCTAAAAGTTATTATATTACATGTATCTATTATAGTTATAGTCATCTTGTTTTTAGAAGATATTGTTGTTTTTGGTGGAACTTTAGCCGGTGGTGTTTTAAAAAGTATGCTGACATTAAATGAAGCCATTATTGATGTAAAAGAAGGTTAAGTCGAAGGCTTTAAAATGGTTTTCAAGCTTTTTGGAGAAATTGCAACTTCTTCTAAAACCACGCCTTATTCGATGCCTTATTTTGCAATTATTACCTTCAATTCCTACAGTAAAAAACTTACCAATACTTTGCTTGCAGTTTTTAAAAGCAGTGATGAAACTGTCCCAATGATCACTTGCAATTCGGGTGTAGTGAATACCTAATTGTTTAAGCTTTGTCTTCAACCTTTGGACTGTAGCTAAATCTCTCTTACCCCAAACATAAGCAACAATCTCACCTGTTTCTCGATGGTAGGCGTAAATAAGCCATTGTTTATTATTTTTATTTCCAACAAAAGTCCAGAATTCATCTACTTCGAGAGATTCATAATGACTTTGTTTAGGCTGAATTTGATAGGCCGATTCAGTTAAAGTCCGTAAGACTTTACCGATACTAATGCGCTCAACTTCAGCGATATCTCGTATACCGCTGCCTCTGACCATTAACTGTAATATTTTACGAGTAATGCCAGAATTACATCCTAGATAGCTCAGAGCATGGTCACCAATAAACTGACGTTTGCAGTCTTTGCATTGGTAGTTTTGTTTCCCATCTACTTTGATGCCATTTTTCTTTATACTGTCACTGAGGCAGGTTGGACATTTGATTTCTAGAGTTATTTGCATTTCTCTATTTTATCAAAATTCAACCTGCTTTTTTTTAGCATACTTTTTGATACACCACCCTTTAGCCAACTTATATGCTGGTATTTCTTCTAGCCTAGTCATATTAGCAATAATTTTTACTTGTAAGCTATTAGATAATGATCATCACAAAGACGATGAATAACTTAAATCGCAAGGACTCAAGTTTATTCATCTGAAATAAAAGTTGAAAGTGTACTTTTTTATGCTCAAATACATAAACGGACAGGGCGATATACTTCACTACATTTAAAAGACATCGTTTTCATAGATCAAAATAATCGCCAACAAACATTTAATTATTTAACTACTTCTCCAGATGATCAAAACTCTATTTCTAATAAAAAAAATAGTTTATGGATTTCACTCATAGTCATATTTATAAGTTATTTATTCTTCGGATCCCTGGCATCTTTTCAGATTTCCGATAGCATTCCTCAAAATATTAAAATGCAAAAAAAGATCAATAAAACTATTATTATCGCAATCTGTATGTGTTACTGCTATTTAATTGCAATCACATTAATTACATTTTTGAGAAATTAATATTTTTCAAATATAAAATGATCAGACACAAAAAAACCGCAACATGTGCGGTTGATTGTTCAAGTTGGTGCGCTCAGAGAGATTCGAACTCCCGACCCCTTAGTTCGTAGCCAAGTGCTCTATCCAGCTGAGCTATGAGCGCATTACTTGTGTGCCAATTCAGGCGATACGTTACATACAGTTTACTTATTGGTGCGCTCAGAGAGATTCGAACTCCCGACCCCTTAGTTCGTAGCCAAGTGCTCTATCCAGCTGAGCTATGAGCGCGACATAAGTAAAGTTGGCGGTGAGAGAGGGATTCGAACCCTCGGTACAGTTACCCGTACGCATCCTTAGCAGGGATGTGGTTTCAGCCACTCACCCATCTCACCGTAACGTGCGGCCATAATACAAACTTCATGCTAGCACTGCAAGCACAGACACTCAATTTTTTGCATATTTCTGTTCAATTAAATACTTTTTAAACAATTTAGAGCGGATTCATTCGAATTTTTTCTTTTCTCTACATCTGCATGTTGAATAAAACAGCAGATATTCTAAATTGCCGACATAAAACACAATATTGCAATCATTTGCGTGCAGTCTGTCTTCGCATGACTTATGCTAATCCTATCTACTGACATACAGCCAAAGACATTATGAAAAATTGGGTCGATCCTGAAGCAAAAGCTGAAGCTGAACGTTATGACAACCCTATTCCGAGCCGCACGCTCATTTTAGAAACCATCGAAGAAAAAAAGACGGCGTTATCGCATGCGGACTTGGTCGAAATTTTTGAAATTGCAGATCAAAAAAGCATTGAAGCACTCAGCCATCGCTTAATTGCGATGGTTCGTGATGGTCAACTGATGAAAGATGGCTTCAAGTTTCAAATTGCCGAAGAGCAACCTGAACATGAAGCAACGGTTTACATCAACAGTAAAGGCTTTGGCACGGCGAATATTGCAGGGCATGAAGACTTACTTCTACCTGAACGCGAACTGCGCCAAGTGTTTAATGGTGACCGTGTTAAAGTGCGTCAAACCTCAGTAGACCGCAAAGGTAAAGCTTGGGGCTTTATTACTGAGGTAGTGCAACACCGTGTGAAGCAAATTATTGGTAAAGTATCAATACATGATGGTGAATACTTTATTCAGCCAGCAAATCCGAATGCGCACCAACCGATTACTTTAGAAAAAGAATTAATCGAACACGCACAAGTCAAAGTGGGCGATTCGGTTCGTGTCGCAATTGATGACTACCCAACCAAAGATGAGTTGGCGACAGGTCATATTGTGCAATCGATGGCAGACAAGGCCGACACTGAAATTATTATTCCGCAAACCATTTTAGAGTTTGGTTTGCCATATGAGTTCCCAGAAGAAGTGATTAAAGAAGCAGAAAGCTTTAAAGAGCCTTCAGCGCAGGACCGTGAAGGTCGTATTGACCTACGAGATTTAGCCTTAGTCACTATTGATGGTGAAGATGCACGCGACTTCGATGACGCAGTCTATGCAGAAAAACGTCCAGGCGGCGGTTACCGTGTGGTGGTGGCCATTGCAGATGTGAGTCACTATGTCCGTTCAGGCAAACCACTAGATGATGAAGCTCAAGAACGGGGTACATCGGTGTATTTCCCTCACTTTGTTTTACCGATGTTGCCTGAAGCTCTTTCGAATGGCTTATGTTCACTCAATCCGCATGTAGACCGTCTATGTATGGTCTGTGATTTAAACCTGTCACGTGCCGGTCGCGTCACCAAGTTTGAGTTCTACCCGTCTGTGATGCACTCAAAGGCACGTTTAACCTATACCAATGTTGCCCAGTACTTTGAAGGCGACAGCAGTGCCATTCCAGAAGACCGTGATGTTCGCAAATCCTTAAACACCCTGTTCCAACTTTATCAAGTCCTCAAAGGTTTACGTGCAGAACGTCATGCTATGGAATTTGAAACCGTTGAAACCTACATGACCTTTGATGAACTGGGCGGCATTAAGGAAATTTTACCGCGTACGCGTAATGATGCGCATAAACTGATTGAAGAATGTATGTTATTGGCAAACGTGGCAGCGGCTGAATATGCGCTACAACATGATGTGCCAATGTTATACCGTATTCATGAACCACCTGAGTTTTCACGTATTCAAAAAGTACGCGATTTTGTCAAACTGCTCGGTCTACCGTTCCCAGAACAGCCGACTCAGAAAGACTACCAAGCCGTGATTGATGCAACCAAAGATCGTATTGATGCTCCAAGTATCCATGCCGTGCTGTTACGTTCAATGATGCAAGCCTACTATGGTGCGAATAACGCAGGTCACTTTGGTTTGGCATATGAAGCCTATACGCACTTCACTTCCCCAATTCGTCGCTACCCAGACTTGTTGTTACACCGTGCGATTAAAGCCAAGTTAAAACATAAACCTGCACCTCTTTCAGGGGCTGCTTTGGATGATGCTGGTCAACATTTCTCAGCGACTGAGCGTCGTGCAGATGAAGCGTCTCGCTCTGTCACCACATGGTTGAAATGTCATTATATGCAGCAACATTTAGGTGAAGAGTTTGTCGGCACCATTTCTGCCGTAGCGGAATTTGGTCTATTTGTCACGCTCAAAGACTTATATGTTGACGGCATGATCCATGTCAGCCAACTAGGCGATGACTACTTTGTCTATGACCAACCAAGTCAGAGCTTGATTGGGCAGGCACGCGGTCAAAGCTTTAGCTTGGGCGATGAAGTGAAAATCAAAGTTGCAGCAGTGAATTTAGAAGATCGCAAAATTGATTTTGAATTATTGCAGCAACTCTCACATGGTGGTCGGCCCATACGTAGTCGAGCACCCCGTGTTGGTAAAGCCAAAACAGCACGAAGCGAAAGTAAAGGAGAAGTCTTCAGCGAGTCGACAAACGCCTCTCCCAGTAACAGCGGAGACCAGCCCATACGACGCAAAAAAGATAAATCCCAACCTAGCTCCTACAGCAAAAAGCCTGGTAAAAAATCTTCATCAAAGTCTGAAACAAAGGTTAAAGATAAAGTGAAGAAAAAGGCTAAACTTAAAAAGAAAAAATCAAACGCAAAAGCGAAAACTGAGTAAATGATGAAAAAGGTGCTAGGGCTTAATGTGTCCTAGCACCTTTTTTCATAGGGCCAACATGAATTTTTTGCGTTTATTTTTAAGCAAACCCATCAGCCAATATCATCCCTTGCTTTACTTCATGGCCACGCGTAGCCGACGTATGATGCGCTATTGGCAATGGAAAACAGATGGGAAAGACTACGCACATTCATTTTCTAACGCTCCTTTGGCTTTTCGCGTCAAAAAGCATCAGTCCGTTCTGTTTCGTAAATTAGGCGACATCGATCAGCACTGGCAACACAATAAAGTCATCAATCTCAAAATTGCCAGTCCGTGTATTTCTGGGATTTTAATCCACCCACAACAGACTTTTTCTTTTTGTCAGTTGGTAGGACAACCAACAGCTCAAAAAGGCTATGTTGAGGGAATGGAACTCAGCTTTGGTCAAGCACGCGGTGGTATTGGCGGCGGTATTTGCCAAATTGCCAATCTCATTCACTGGCTTGTCTTGCATAGCCCATTGCAAGTGGTACAGCGTTCACAGCACTCCTTTGACCCTTTTCCAGATCATGGTCGTGTACTTCCATTTGGTAGTGGCGCTGCAATTTTTTATAACTATATTGATTATCAAATTTACAACCCCACCCCGCATAGCTTTCAAATTCGGCTGTGGTTTAGTGAGAAATGCCTAGAAGGTGAACTGCGTTGCTCAGTCGATTTAGGCTATGTCTATCACGTGTTTGAACAACAGCATGCCTTCCTAAAAATCGGGACGGACTACTACCGACAAAACGAAATTTGGCGACACCGCAAAGAAAAATATAAAAGCGGTGAAATCTTAGCAACTGAATGTATGACCCGTAACTTTGCCAAAGTGCTTTATCAGCCCTCACGCATTGATCAGCACTACCCTTCATGGGCTGAATTTCAAGCGGCGCAAAACATCAAAACCAATTAAAACTTGATTTCCCAGTGCATCACCCTTACATCTAGTGATAACTGAACTTTTAATTTGGCTTAAACGCATGACATTAGAAAAAGCAACCTTGCCTGTTCCACAGTTTGATCAAATCACCTTAGTACAACTCCAACAACAGATCGAACAAGCCATTCAACAGGGTCAAAGTTTTTTAAAAGACCTGAGCGAAGTCCCTGAATCGATTCAGGCACAGCTTGCGGTCTTAGAACAAGTCGATCATTTAGAAAATAATATGAGTGAAGCATGGGGCGTACTGTCCCACCTCAATGCGGTGATGAACAATGCTGAAACTCGTGAGGTATACCAGTCACTATTACCAAGCTTAAGTGAATACTATACCGAGTTAGGTCAACACACAGCGCTGTATCAAACCTATCAACACATTCATGATGCTGCACAATTTGATCACCTGCCTGAAGCCCAACAAAGTGCGATTAAACTTGCACTGCGCGACTTCAAACTGTCTGGGGTGGCTTTAGAAGGTGAAGCCAAAAAACGTTATGCAGAAATCTCGGCACGCTTATCACAACTATCGTCCGACTTTTCCAACCATGTTCTTGATGCTACACAAGCCTATTTCAAACCTTTAGCGGACCACGAACTGGCAGGATTACCCCAAAGCAGTGTAGAGCTATTAAAACAATATGGTCAGCAGCGCGAACTGGATCAACCCGTTGCCACTTTAGACTTCCCGTCATATTTGGCGATTATGACCTACGCGGAAAACCGTCCTTTACGTGAAGAGCTGTATCGTGCCTATACCACACGTGCATCAGATCAGTCTGAACATGCTGAGTTTGATAACACCGCGGTGATGGAAGAAATCTTAAGCCTACGTCAGGAAATGGCTGCACTGTTAGGTTTCAATAATTATGCCGAGCTTTCATTGGCCAGCAAAATGGCGCCAAATGTAGCCACCGTAGATCAGTTCTTACGTGATTTGGCTGAACATTCACGTGCCCCTGCGCTCAAAGAAGTGGCGGAGCTGAAAGCCATTGCCGCTGAAGATGGCATTGAGGATTTAAAACCGTGGGACAGCACGTATTATTCGGAAAAATTGAAAGTCCAACAGTTCAATTTATCTCAAGAAGCACTCAAGCCCTACTTCCCTGCACCCAAGATTTTGCAGGGCTTATTTAGCATTGTGAATCGTCTTTATGGGATTCAAATTGTGGAGCGTGAAGCCCCCGTTTGGCACTCAGATGCACGTTATTTTGAACTAGAAGATCAAGGCACAGTGGTCGGTGGATTCTACTTTGACCTCTATGCGCGTCAGGGCAAACGTGGTGGCGCATGGATGAGTGGTTTCCGCTCTCGCACCCAAACAACGCACGGCCTACAAAAACCGATTTGCTATATGGTGTGTAACTTTACGCCACCTGTGGGGGATCAAGCAGCGTTGCTGACTCATGATGAAGTGATTACCTTGTTTCATGAATTTGGGCATGGTTTACATCATATGTTGACTGAAGTTGACAATATTGCAGTTGCGGGGACACACGGCGTGGCATGGGATGCGGTAGAGTTACCAAGCCAATTCATGGAATTTTGGGCATGGGATACTGAAAGCTTAGACCTGCTCAGTGCACATATTGAGACTCAAGAAACCTTACCAGAAAGTCTACTGAAAGCCTTACTGGACGCACGTTTCTTCCAATCCGGCATGCAAAGTTTACGTCAAATCGAGTTTGCCCTGTTCGACCTTAGCATTCATAAAGCAACCCCTGCTTTGAAAGCGGATCAAATCCAAGCCACCTTAAACCAGATCCGTGCACAATATGCTGTTTTAGAGACCACGCCTTATAACCGCTTCCAGCATAGCTTCAGCCATATTTTCGCAGGCGGCTATGCAGCAGGTTATTATTCTTATAAATGGGCGGAAGTTTTGGCCAGTGATGCCTTCGATCGCTTCGAAAATGAAGGGATTTTTAATACTGCCACTGGAAAAGAATTTCGTCAGTTTATTCTAGCAGTTGGCGGAAAAGATACAGCGCTTGATGCATTTATCAATTTCCGTGGACGCGAGCCAAAAATAGATGCTTTACTTCGTCATCAAGGTTGGACGAACCGCTAAAAAAGTGAGTAAACTAGGCGCCTAAATTGTTCAGAAGGTAAGTCTAATGACTATTAAACGTCGTTTCATTGCAGGTGCAAAATGTCCTAAATGTCAGGCGATGGATCGAGTTGTTATGCTTACCTCGAATGACGATGAATGGATTGAATGTATCGACTGTAGTTATTCTGAGAATCGTCCAACTCATGTAGACGAGCCTCAGATCCCCGCTATCCCTGACGAGGTTGGGGTCATTCAATTTAAACCACGTCAATCCAAAGAATAAAGGTTGAATCGAATGTCGTCCGTACAACACAACAACCCTAAATTACTCTGGGGTATTACAGCAGGTTTAGTCGCAATCATTGCGATTTTTGCACTTTATCAATGGTTGTTTGCTGCACAAGAGTCTGCAACACCGATGCACCAAGCGGAGTTGATTCAACCGACCGTGAAGGCGCTTCCAGAAGCTGAAAAAGCAGCTTCGACCGCCATGGCTGACAACACCATTAAATTGGTCGAAGAAGATATTTTAAAAGCACCTGTACCTGAAAATGCCTCACTTGCCAAAGAAGAAGTGGCGAAACTGGACGATATTCAAAGCCAGTTGAAGGAACAGGAAAAGAGCTTGCAAGCACAGCACAAAGATGCCGATGAACTGGTAAAGCTCAAAGAAGAACAAATTAAACTGTTAGAAGCCCAATTGGCTGCTCAGTAAAATACGGTTATTATTTTAAAGACGTTAGCCTATCGACTGATACGCTAACGTCTTTTTTTGCCCTGCTGCTTCACCCACCTATTCAATCAGCGCAAAGCCATTACACAACTCATCATCTCTTTTAAACTACCTCCACTAATAAAGTCTCTAGTCGCTATACATCACAACCCCTAGCTCATGCCAAGGATATCTTTTAGATGGACTTTATTTGTCGATTGGCTCTTATCATTGAGCCTAAGTACGGGCTGATTTTTTAAGATAGGATGCTTAGCAATATCGTTGTACTTTGATTTGATATAAGTGACGATTTGAGTGGGTAATTCCTAGAAAGAAGCTATTTTCTTCAGAAGTATCTCCAATAACTCCAAAACATAAAAAAAGCATCCGAAGATGCTTTTTTTATGGTCTAACTCAAGTTCACAACTTAGTGATACCAGCCAAATAACTTAAAGAAGTATGGAACATAAGCAATGATCAGCATCGCTGGGAACAACACGATCAAGGGTAAAATCCAACGTTCATAACGATAATAGAAAGACAAATGACGCACTTCCTCATCGGCCTCATTCACCTCGGCATCACCAATGGATTGTCTTGCTAAAAGATGATTAAGGGCCACAGGTGGTGTCACATAGCCCAACTCAAAGCCAATCAAGGTGATCATCCAAAAATGGACAGGATGAATACCATATTGATAGGCCACAGGCGCAACTGTCGCAGAAATCAAGATCACGGCGCCAAACGGATCCATAATCATCCCAACAAAGACCATCAACCCCAAAATCAGACTAATAACCAAGAACGTACTGTTAATATCAGTTGGGAAGAAACTCATCACCTCCGTACGTTCAAGCAATCCGCCCACGCTGACTGACAGTGCCATTAAAATGACCAAAGCACCGATATGTCCAACGGTTTCACTGGTCGAGATATGCATCGATTTCCAAAAACCAACTTGGCGTAATACATCCATGGAACTAGATTGAACCACCCCATGATTCACCACCTGTCCATCATCTGCAGCATTGCCATGTAGCCCTTCACGGTATTCTGCATGGGCAACTTGTGCACCCGCTAAAGCAGGCTCACCACCCGAGTTATAATTTGCGCTGAGTGTCTCATCCCAATGCCCCACAGCAGGCAAAGGCGCAGGCTGATGACGTAATTTATCAAACAACACGATCATCAATAAAATCACAGGCATCATCACGGGTGCAGTAAATTCATTTAGGTCAGTGTCTAATAAGAATTTATAGAACATCCACGTGAGGACAAAAATCACGATATAAGGCACAACTGCTAGGAATGCGCGCCCTGATTTCGGTGCGGCCAAACTCGGTGCCGCGATGCGGAATTTACTCTCTGCAAAGAAGAGTGAAACTACTAAAAACAGTGTTGAGGTCAGTAAGAACGTGTAAACACCATATTGATAAAGCAGGTCCGTCGTGACTTCTTTGTTTAAGGAAGCCACCACGACAATCAATAAGCATGGACGCAAAACTACACCCAGCGAACCCGACATTGCCGTTGCAGCCAAAGCAAACTGACGACGTCCACCTGCATTCCAGACTTCTTTATAAATAATCGCCCCTGCTGCAATCACAAAGATCCCCGATGCACCGGTATATGCGGTCGGTAAAGCCGCAGCGATTAAAATCAACCAAGTTAAAGTTTCAGGCGCCAAATTCCATGGACGCAAAATATTTAAGAACAGATCCACGACACGAGTTTGTTTCAACAACATACCCGCCCAAATAAATAGGGCTAAATTCAGGAAAATACTGGAGAATTCAACCAGCTGTCCCAAGTAAATCCCTTGCCCCATGGGGTAGTCCATGAGGAAGATAAACGCCACACCCGTAATCACCGCCATGTAGGCATACAGAGGCACACTCAGGAAAGCAAAGCCTAGACGCCCGCCGGCTTTGGCCTCTTTCGGTGGGCTAAACAGCTGCCACACACTTATCAAGGTAAGTACCGAAAACAGAATCATCCACAGCCAATAAATCAGCTGGGTTTCGCCATTCATCGGTACACCCGAGTCTTTGACTGAGTTAAATTGGCTAATACTCGAGTAAGTCAATAAACCATTACCCAGTGTCATCAGTAGGCTATAAACTCGATAATCCAGCTTGGTTGCAGGGCCACGCAAACCAATATGATGGATTTTTAAGGTGGCACTAATCGCAGCTAAAACCACCATAAAAATTAATAGAATGGCGCGATTTTCTGTTCCAAACTTAAAAATACCAAAAAAAGTGGTTTCAAAATTACGATAGGCACGGATACTTGGATGTGCCTCCATATGTTGCATGGCTTTATCATAAAACTGATACTTTTCTTCACACTGCTGCACACCTGCCAAAATGGACGCACGCACATCAGCCTCCGAAGCCGTACCAAAAAAGTCTGCGAACTCATCTGCAGCGTTGGCTTGCATTTGAGTCTTGACCAAAGCATCCACATTCGGCTGACGATTACACTCTGGCTTGGCTGGCTCTGCCCTTAAAAAAGAGTACTGCATACCCGTGGCTGGATCGCCATATAAGCGCTCACCCATACGCAGTAATTGGCCATGAATCATTTCACCTGTACCAATTAACAGCGTAAGTAACAGTAAAATCAGAATGACAAAAGTAGAAATCCACTCGGTCCATATATACTTCAGCAGATCGAGTCCTGATCTGCGCTGTCCATGATTCTGCATGTTGTTTCCTATTTTTATTACCGTTCTGTCCAGCGTTATGCACCGCAGAACCTGTCGTTTTAGTCGGCTCGAGCTTGTCCTTTCTCTCTGCCTTTAGATTTTTGTTTTGTTTATCTTTGCATCAAATTTATATTTTTGAATATGACAATCTGGATTTTCTTTTTAGAATTTAGGTCAATCCTCTATTCATCAAATAGATTCACCCCGATTAAATACAAAGCTGCAATCACAATTCCCCAGATCACGCCCAACAAATGTGCTTCAACCAAAACTGGACTCCCGATCAGTTCAGCCGTAGCACTCTCGCCAAAGGTATTTTCCCAAATCAATTTGCCTAAAATAAGAAACAACACCAAACTCGCAAATATCCGTTCTTTACGGTATAGCAAATGGACAATGGCTATGGCAGTGAACATTCCATGCAGCACACCAGACAGCCCTGCATAAGCTTCAATATCCGCCAGAAAATAATAAAAACTGAGACTAATCAACGGCGGTAAAATCAGCAATAACGCCACAAAATGCCAGACACGTGCCCGTGGAAAAATAAAAGGCAAACACATAAAAGCCAGCATATTGAGTGCAAAATGAATCCATCCCACATGCACCCAGTGCGCGGTCCACAAGCGCCAAATTTCAGGAAAAACATCCACTCGCCAATAAATAAATTGATCTTTAAAAATCTGTAGGCATGCCGAGATCGACACGACAAACGCAATCAAAATGATTTTTCGATTCAGAAATTGATCATGCATCACATGTCCTTATCGTGTTGCTCATTTATTTATTGTTATTTTTTCTGCGCTGCGGCTCAGTTTAAAATTGGTTAACTTTCACTAAACAACTCATCTAGCTCAGAGCGGTCTTCTTTTTCATCCCAGAAATGCGCCATACCACCATCCCCAGTTCGTGTCCCCGTGTGTTCAGTCCAATAACGATCTGAAATCCCCTGAACCATACTCGAGGCCATACTATCAATCAGTTTAAATTGTGGATTGCTCTGTTTTTCATCACTATAAGAAGCCGCATAACTTTTCAATGCATCACGAATCTTGGCATCGTCACCACTGGCTTGAGCCGCTACAGCATACATTGCATGAGATAAACGAACCCCTTTTTGCTCTCCAATTTGCATCGATTGTTTCAAGGTCTGATATGGATCAGGTTTACCTTCACCCGCACCTGGCAATAAGGTCCAAATCACCGCACGTGTTGCATTCGGTGCACCCCAAAACTTTTCATTGTCTAGACACACCATCCCACGTTCAACAATAGCCGCAATGTCTTTAGGAACATTGACTGCACCACCTGAGTTAATATCATTGGTCATGGCTTGTAAACCACTCAACATCCCCAGCATATATACAGTTTGATCCAAATCGCTGTTCATTTTTGGACAGCCTTCGCCCAATGGTTTCTTATATTTCTTTTCCCAGCGGTTTTGAAAAAGTTGATAACCAGTATATTGCCGTTGTGCTGCTGTCGCCGCCCAACGCTTTTGTTCAATTCGAGCATCCTGTGCTTCAGAGACATTGCCTGCTTTCGAGGCACGCAAATAACGTAACTCTGCCTCAAGCGCCTGATTCTCCGCACAAATACCTGATGCTGAATAAAGTAGAACCGCCACACGAGTTGGATCTGCCCCCATGTCTTTGGTCGACATAATCGCAGGAGTCAAAGCATTGCCTGAGTTACACACCATCTCAGCGTCTTCCATGGCTAAAATAGGCGGTACTATATGTTTTTCACTAAACCCAAGCGCAACATTGGCACCTGTTTTAACCACTTGTGAACAACCCGAAAATAATAAACTTGTAAGCGCTACAACAGCCACACCTTGGCCTATTTTTTGGACTTGCGACATTTTCCTGTCCTCTATTTGTATAATTGTATGTGTCCATGCTGACAAACATAGCAGAAGCATTTTCCGAAGAAAAGAGTATTTACTCTAAATCAGATCACTACTCTGCCATGAAATAAAAAGCGGAAAATTGACTAAAATGACGCCTCAACTTTTTTTTAGGCAAAAAAAAGTAGCATAGCGACGGTTCGGCACATGCTACTTATCAACTGGGAAGCCTAGCTAGGCTTTATTTGGTGCAAATCGTTCCTTCAGCACAGTTCCTAATCGTCCTATAACAATCGCTAACACAATTGCTACCACTAGAAACATCCAAGTTGGGATCATCATACGATTTTCCTTGTTTGCTGTTGGTGATTTGAATGTACATTTTAAGATCAAAAAACTGTAGGAAAGTTGTCTGACAATCCAAAAAAGCACATCAGTTTCTTCAGATATGTCAGACAAAGTAAGACTTCATATATTTATACTTATTATTTTTCAATTACTTAATTAAATTTCGTGAGTTAAAATTGTCCAACAATTATTGCATTTTAGTGAGTATTTTCAGAGCTTTCCATTGTGTGATGGGTAACTGATCACACCAAACCAACATCGGTTTTGCTCTAAAGTGTTGAAAATAAATCACAATATAAGCACGATGATCAACAATATGGCTGATTTGCACTCGTTGCACATTGGTTTGTTTCTGAAGTGACAAAGACCAATCACGGCCATCTAAATGCTGAAGCTGAAAATGTCGCGGCCCACGTAGAAAAAACAAATACAGCACAAAGCCTGCAACCAAAGCGATCAGCCACACTCCTAAAGGAAGTAGCTGATACAAGACCAGCATCAGAACGGCATAAATCGACAACTGAAACACATAAGCCAGACGGCTGGGTTTAAGCTGAAAATGACGATGTTCCATTGCACTTATCCGTGTACATAATGCTTTAATTTTTGAATCAAGGTTTTCATTTCAGGGCGTGGCGGCTCAGAGACTTCCATAAACCAATCCAACAAATCTGGATCTTCTTGTTCAACCAAGGCAGCAAACATGGCCTTTTCCGCAGGATCTGCCTGAAGATAATAATTTTTCACATAAGGGTCAAAGTACACATCAATTTCTTTTAAACCACGACGTGCACGGTAGATTACTTTACGTTCCTCTAGGCTCATTTCTTCAGTCATTACATTCCCCAAATTAATTGAAACGGCTTAGTTTAACCGATCACACCGCCCTCGCCACTAGTTAAATGTCGCAATTTTAACAACTGGCAAAACTCATCAAAAAATCAAATAGATTTGAGCATTCAGTCCATTGTCGCATGTCCTGCTTTTCACTAATCTCTTAGCAAAATAACAACATCAGGATGAGCTTCCATGCAATCAGGCGCAATTCGCCCGTTACACAATATGCTGCCGCGTAACTTATTTAATGCTGAACATGAGGCATTTCGAGAAACTGTTCGAAAGTTTTACGCCAAAGAAGTCGTTCCGAATATTGAAAAATATGAACAACAACAACATGTCGATCGTGAACTATGGAATAAAGCAGGTGCCATGGGACTACTGTGTGCCACTATGCCTGAGGCTTATGGTGGCTCGGGTGTAGACCGCTTGTACAGTATGATTTTGATTGAGGAACAAGCCTATGCCATGGATTCCTCGACAGGGTTTTCACTACACTCTGACATTGTCGCGAACTATATCAATAACTTTGGTAGTGAAGCACAAAAACACTATTGGTTAACGCGGATGGCTTCGGGTGAAACCGTCACCGCCATTGCGATGACTGAACCTGGCACAGGCTCAGACTTGCAAGCGGTACGAACAACAGCTGTTTTAGACGGGGATGACTACATTATCAATGGCTCTAAAATCTTCATTACCAACGGCTATCTCTGCGATATGGCGATTGTGGTCTGCAAGACAGGCGACAGTGAAAAAGGTTCAGCCAATCTCTCATTAATCATCGTTGAAGCTAATCGTGCAGGATTCAGTAAAGGTAAACCCCTCAATAAAATTGGAATGAAAGGACAAGACACCTGCGAATTGTTTTTTGATCATGTGCGCGTGCCTAAAGAAAACTTGCTCGGGATGGAGGGCATGGGCTTTATGATGCTGATGAAAGAACTGGCTTGGGAGCGCATGTTGGTGGCCATTATCTGCCAAGCGGGGGCAGAAGCAGCACTGGCGCATACCGTTCAGTACACCAAAGAGCGTAAAGCTTTTGGAAAAGCGATTTCAAGCTTTCAAAATACCCGCTTTAAACTGGCGGAGTTACGTACAGAAATCGATTTTTGCCGCGCTTACCTCGACTGTTGTATGCAATTGCAACTGGAAGAGAGTCTCGGCATTGATGCCGCAGCGGCTGCCAAATATAAAATTTCCGAGATGTTTTCTAAAGTTGTCGATGAATGTCTACAACTACATGGCGGCTATGGGTATATGCTAGAATACCCGATTGCACGAGCTTATCTAGATAATCGAGCCAATCGCATTTATGCAGGAACCAATGAAATTATGAAAGAATTAATTTCCCGTTCACTCTAAGATCAAAAAGCCCCTCTTTGGATGGGCTTTTACTTTTAACAATGTGCTTGATGAAACTCCGCAATCAAGGCAACCACCAACTCTGGCTGCTCTTTATGTGGCATATGATGTAGATCTTCTAAAATGTGCAGCTCAGCCTGTCCAGACACCCCTTCAAAAATCTGCTGAGGTTGTCCAGTACTGCCATATTCATCCAGTTCACCATGAATAATCAACGTTGGACAACACACACCATCAATCACTCTGGCCAAATTCCAATCTTGAAAAGCGGGCGATAGCCATGTTTCAGTCCATGCATCAAGCACCCACTGCGCCTTTTCTGGGTGATACCTCTCCAAACGCTCCATTTGTCCCGCTTGTTGAAAGCCAATTTTTGCTTCACTTATCCCCTTCAGTGTCAGTGCTTCAACCGCATACTGTGCAGAGATTGAAATTAATCCTTGGCAACGCTCTGGATAAGCCGCAGCAATCGCAACAGACATCCCCCCACCCACGCTATGCCCTAGAATGACAAAGTGCTGTATCGAAAAATAATCCAATACAGCTTTAAAGGTCTGTTCTGCTTCAGTGATGACAAAACTATGTGCCAAGGGCTGTGTACTCGCATCAGATAAACCAAAACCCAATCGATCATAGGCATAGACCACTCGCGCAGTCGCTTGTGCCAGTTGGGCAGGAAAATCTCGCCACAAATCCACACAACCTAATGAATCGTGCAATAAAATAATCGGAGCTACAGCGTGATCTGCTGCATCAGTGTGCCATTTTTTAGCATGAATCATGTTTGACGCAGATGGGACTTGGTAACTTTGTTCTAAGATATTCAAAATATTCCCTATTCTTTATCTTTTAAGTTTTTAAAATCATCCACCAGTCCTACAGTTTAAGAAAGTAAAAACAGAACACCCTAAAGTCATTTCCATAAAAAAGGAGCGTTACGCTCCTTTTAAAATCAGCTACTCAGCTTAAGACACCAGTTTAGGCTTCTGATTCAATGCTGCATCACGTTTAGCAAATTTCAGTACTCCATCCTCAAAAGAAGCACTTTTCAAAGTCTTACGATCCGCAAGATAATTATTGCTGACTTTCCATGGCGCATGTTTACCCTGTTTTGGCATCACATTGGCAGCACGTGCAATATAACCCGAGCTTAAACTGCCCATGACCGTATCATCCATCAGCTCTGTCGCGTCCCCTTTCGGGATCACTTCAGCCCACTGCTTTTGATCCATATAGTTGAGTAAGCGGCAAATATATTCAGCTGCAATATCCACTTTCAAGGTCCATGACGCATTAATATAACCAATAATCATCGCCATATTCGGTACATCACTGACCATCACGCCCTGATACAACATATGTTTAGAAGTATCTAACGGTTTGCCATCAATCGTTGCTTGTATACCACCCAAGATTTGAATTTCTAGACCTGTGGCTGAGACGACAATATCTGCCTCTAAATGCTGGCCAGACTTTAATTGAAGGCCCGTTTCAGTAAAACGTTCAATCTGATCTGTTTCAACACTGGCTTGGCCTGAACGAAGAATTTTAAATAAATCACCGTCTGGCACCACACATAAACGTTGATCCCAAGGATTATATTCTGGGGTGAAGTGTTTCATATCCACTTTACCTTTGAGCTGCATCTTAATCGACTGGAGCAGCAGTCGGCGTAGCAACTTCGGTTGCTTCTGCGCCAGTGCATAAATCCCACGTTGCATCCCAATATTACGTGCGCGAGTCAATTTATACGCCACATCTTCAGGCAATACTTTACGCATTTTGTCATATACAAAATCGATCGATGGCACCGAGGCAATATAGGTTGGAGAGCGTTGTAACATGGTGACATGCGCCGCTCCACCTTTGGCCATCGCAGGCACCAGTGTAATCGCTGTCGCACCACTACCAATAATGACGACTTTTTTACCTGTATAATCTAATTTTTCAGGCCAAAACTGTGGATTTACAAACTCGCCTTTAAATACTTCTTTATTTGGAAAATCAGGTTGGTAGCCTTGGTCGTAGTTATAATAGCCTGTACAGCCAAACACAAAATTTGCAATCCAGTTTTCTTTTTTGCCTTTTGCATTCTCAATCACGACCTGCCACTTTTTCTGAGCAGAATCATAATTGGCGCTAAGTACTCGATGTTTAAAATGAATTTTTTCTTTGAGTTTCTGTTCATCAATGACTTCCGCTAAATAGCCCTTAATCGAAGAACCATCTGCCAAAACGCTGGCTTGTTGCCACGGTTTAAAATTAAAACCAAAGGTCGACATATCTGAATCAGAACGAATACCTGGGTATTTAAACAAATCCCATGTTCCACCAAAGCTGTCACGACGTTCAATAATTTCAAACGAACGTTGTGGACAATGCTTGGTTAAATGTGCCGCAAGGCCAATGCCTGAAATACCTGCACCTACAATGAGCAGATCGACGTGCTTATCCATGTTATTTTTATCCTGTCTTATATTCTGTTCTTATTAAACCATAAAACTGACAATACACAATGTCAAGTTTAAGCAGATCTTTCGTAAAATATGTCACTACAGGCCAAAATACAAAGATTGTCGAACAAAAACCCATAAAAAAAGACCAGTGAAACACTGGTCTTTTTCTAAGAACAACTGAATAGTTCTACGAAATTATTTAACTTCGCGATCTACTAGTTCAACGTAAGCCATCGGCGCAGCATCACCTGCACGGAAGCCCGCTTTAAGAACACGTAGATAACCGCCGTTACGTTCTTTGTAACGAGGGCCAAGAACGGTAAATAATTTACCAACAGTTGCTGCTGAACGAGTACGAGCAAACGCTAAGCGACGGTTTGCAACAGTATCGTTTTTAGCTAAAGTGATTAAAGGCTCAGCTACACGACGTAACTCTTTTGCTTTAGGCACAGTTGTTTTGATCAACTCGTGCTCAAACAAAGAGTTAGCCATGTTTTGAAACATCGCTTTACGATGGCTGCTTGTACGGCCTAATTTCACACCACTATTACGATGACGCATGGTGATAGTCCTACTTAATTAACGGCTACGATAGGCGAAACGATCGTCCATACGGAGACTAGCTGGTGGCCAGTTCTCTAAACGCATGCCGAGTTGTAAGCCTTTTGAAGCCAGAACATCTTTGATCTCAGTAAGCGATTTTTTACCAAGGTTAGGAGTTTTGAGTAACTCAACCTCAGTGCGCTGTACAAGATCACCAATGTAGTAAATGTTTTCTGCTTTCAAACAGTTAGCAGAACGAACAGTAAGCTCTAGATCATCTACTGGACGAAGCAAAATCGGATCAACTTCTTCACGAGGTTCTTGAGCAACAGGAGCTTGATCTTTCTGAAGGTCAACAAAAATTGCAATTTGTTGTTGCAAGATTGTTGCCGCTTTGCGGATCGCTTCTTCAGGATCAACTGTACCGTTGGTCTCAAGATCAATGACCAATTTATCAAGGTCTGTACGTTGTTCTACACGAGCGTTTTCCACTGTGTAAGACACACGTTTGATTGGGCTATAAGAAGCATCTAACTGTAAGCGACCTACAGGGCGAGTTTCGCCTTCTGGGAAACGCGAGTCAGAAGTTTCATAACCACGACCTTGAGAAACTTTCAAGCGCATTTTTAATGAGCCTGAAGCACTTAAAGTACCGATCAAATGTTCAGGGTTAACCACTTCAACATTATGAGGCAAACGAAGGTCAGCGGCAGTTACGTCGCCAGGACCTTGTTTCTCTAATGTCAAATAAGCTTCATTTTGATCGAACAGCTTAATAGACAATCCTTTTAGGTTCAGCAAGAGCTCGACGATGTCCTGCTGCAAGCCTTCCAAAGTACTGTACTCGTGCTCGACACCTTCAATCTCAACTTCAACCACAGCAGCGCCAGGTAAAGAAGAAAGAAGGATGCGACGTAAAGCATTGCCCAGAGTATGACCAAAGCCACGCTCTAAGGGTTCTAGAATAACTTTTGCCGAGGTCCCGCTAACCGCTTCGACCTTGATCGCTTGCGGAGTTAGAAACTCATTTGCAGTACGCGTCATATTGCTACCTCAAGGATTATTTAGAATACAATTCTACAATCAAGCTTTCGTTGATTTCAGCAGGTAAATCTGAACGATCTGGTGCAGCTTTAAACGTACCTTCCAACTTAGAATGGTCAATTTCCATCCAAGAAGGAATACCACGTTGTGCAGCTAATTCAACTGCGTTTTTGATACGCAATTGTTGTTTAGCACCTTCATGCACAGCAATTACATCACCCGCTTTAACTTGAATAGACGCGATGTTAACACGACGGCCATTCAAAGTGATCGAGCGGTGAGATACAAGCTGACGAGCTTCTGCACGTGTAGAACCAAAACCCATGCGATAAACGACGTTATCAAGACGGCTTTCAAGCAGTTTCAACAAGTTTTCACCAGTTGCGCCTTTCACACGAGCAGCTTCTTTATAGTAATTACTAAATTGACGCTCTAAAACACCGTACATACGACGTACTTTTTGTTTTTCACGTAATTGTAGTGAGTACTCAGATTGTTTGCCACCACGCGCTCCGCCATGTTGGCCAGGAGCTTTAGCAGCTTTTTTAGTTTTGACGTCAAATGGTTTAACGCCAGATTTTAATTGCAGGTCTGTCCCTTCGCGGCGAGAGAGTTTGCATTTTGGACCAATATAACGAGCCATGAATGTTTCTCCTTACACGCGACGTTTTTTAGGTGGACGGCAACCGTTGTGCGGGATTGGCGTCACATCGGTAATGCTGTTAATTTTATAACCCACTGCACCTAAAGCACGAACCGCAGATTCACGACCAGGACCAGGACCTTTTACAAGGACGTCCAAGTTTTTCAAACCGTAGTCTAAAGCAGCTTTACCAGCAACTTCAGCAGCTACCTGAGCAGCAAACGGAGTTGATTTACGTGATCCACGGAAGCCTTGTCCACCAGAGGTAGCCCAAGCCAGTGCATTACCTTGACGATCGGTAATAGTCACAATGGTGTTATTAAAAGAAGCGTGAATGTGTGCAACACCTTCAGAGACGGTACGAGTGACCTTCTTGCGTGTGCGAGTATCTTTAGCCATCTTTTAGCTTCCAGAAATCTTATTTCTTAATAGGTTTGCGCGGACCTTTACGGGTACGTGCGTTAGTTTTGGTGCGTTGTCCACGGACAGGCAAGCTGCGACGATGACGAAGACCGCGGTAGCAGCCTAAATCCATTAAACGTTTAATGTTCATGGAAATTTCGCGACGTAAATCACCTTCGGTCGGAACCTTAGCAACTTCTGCACGAATCGCATCAAGCTGAGCGTCATCTAATTCACGGATCTTTGTAGTCGGCGCGATACCAACAGCAGCCAAGATATTCTTAGCAGTGTGGCGACCTACACCAAAGATGTACGTTAGAGAGATAACAGCATGCTTGTTATCCGGAATGTTTACACCGGCAATACGAGCCATTCAATTTTCTCCAAAAAGGCAGTTAAGACAATCAACCGCCCCACAAAAATCTTGAGGGGCGGATAATAACCTAATTAGCCTACTGAAATCAACAGGTCTTGATCAGATTAACCTTGACGCTGCTTATGACGAGGTTCTGCGCTACAAATTACGCGAATAACCCCATTACGACGGATAACTTTACAGCTACCACAAATTTTCTTTACAGAAGCTTGTACTTTCATGATGAAACCTCAAGTGCGCTTATCCCTTAGGATGAGCAGTCGTTTTTCTCATTAACGTTTGATTATCGTACTGATGCGAGGTGAGATGTGCTTGTAGCTGAGCCATAAAGTCCATCACTACCACCACAACAATAAGCAAAGATGTTCCACCTAAAGAGAATGGAATACCAAATGAGCTTTGTAAAATCATCGGCATTAAGCAAATGATGGTGATATAAATCGCGCCAATAAATGTCAAACGGTTAAGAATATGATCTAAGTAACGAGCAGTTTGCTCACCTGGACGAATACCAGGTACATAAGCCCCGCTGCGTTTCAAGTTTTCCGATACTTCTTTCGGGCTAAATACAAGCGCTGTATAAAAGTAACAGAAAAAGATAATTAACGCACCAAAGAGCACCAAATACAACGGCTGACCAGGCGAAAGCACCAATGCCAAATCTTGCAAACTACGTTTGATAATACCCGCATTCGGATCTGCACTACCCACCCATTGCCCTAAGCTCGCAGGGAACAAAAGCAATGAACTTGCGAAAATCGCAGGGATCACACCGGCCATATTAATTTTTAATGGCAAATGCGACTGTTGTGCAGTAAATACACGACGTCCTTGTTGTTTTTGAGCATAGTTTACTGGAATACGACGTTGCGCCTTCTCAATAAACACAATTGCAGCTAATACAGCCAGAGATAACACGCCAAAAATAACCAAGCCGATTAGACTGGTTTGACCATTATCTACTGATGATATTGATTGCAGAATTAAATTCGGCAAACCTGCAACAATACCGGCGAAGATGATCATGGAAATACCATTGCCCACCCCGCGTTCGGTAATTTGCTCACCTAACCACATCAAGAACATTGTACCTGCAACCAAAGAGGTTACAGCTGGTACGTAGAAAGCCAGACCTTCAGTTAAGGTAATCCCTTGACTGATCAGACCAGCACACATCCCAATTGCCTGCACGAGTGCAAGGAACAATGTACCCTGTCGCGTATATTGATTAATCTTACGCTTGCCTTGTTCGCCTTCTTTCTTTAAAGCTTCCAGCGAAGGAATAACTGTAGACATTAACTGCACGATAATCGATGCAGAAATGTACGGCATAATCCCAAGAGCAAGAATGGACATACGCTCTAATGCACCACCCGAAAACATGTTAAACAAACCAAGGATCGTGCCTTGGTTTGCATTAAAAAGATTTTCAAGTGCAGCATTATTAATGCCTGGTACTGGAATATGTGCTCCTAGTCGAAAAACCAATAATGCACCGATGAGAAACATCATGCGGCGAATAATTTCACGGTATTTCACATGAAATGGCTGGCCTTTCATCATATTGACATGACCTGAAGAACTAGGAGACATAGACACTAGCGATTACTCCTCGACTTTACCGCCAGCAGCTTCAACAGCAGCTTTAGCGCCTTTAGTCACAGCAACACCTTGAACAGTGAATGCACGAGTAATTTCACCAGAAAGTACGATACGAGCACGTAACATATCTTTACGTACAACGTTTGCAGCTTTTAAAGTTTCTAGGCTAACGATGTCGCCTTCCACTTTAGCAAGCTCAGATAAACGTACTTCAGCAGTTTTCAAAGCGATTTGGCTAGTGAAACCGAATTTAGGTAAACGACGATATAACGCAGTTTGACCACCTTCAAAGCCTGGACGAGTACCACCGCTCTTACGTGAATTCTGACCTTTGACACCACGGCCACCAGTCTTACCAACGCCAGAACCGATACCACGGCCTAGACGACGATTTTCACGTTTTGCACCTTCAGCAGGTGCAAGCTCATTTAAACGCAGAGTCATGGCTTATTCCTCTACACTAACCATATAGTAGACTTGGTTGATCATACCACGGTTAGAAGGCGTATCTTGCACTTCTACAGTATGACCAATACGACGCAGACCTAAACCTTGTAGGCTAAGCTTGTGATTTTTCAAGCGATGCGCAGAAGATTTAGTCTGGGTAACTTTAATCGTTTTCATGATTGATTACCCTTGAATTTGTTCTACTGTAAGACCACGTTTCGCAGCAACCTTCTCAGGAGAAGTCATATCACGCAGACCGTTAAAAGTCGCGTTTACTACGTTTGCAGCGTTAGTAGAACCATAACATTTTGTTAATACGTTACGTACGCCCACAGCTTCTAGAACTGCACGCATAGCACCACCAGCGATTACACCAGTACCTTCAGAAGCAGGCTGCATGTAAACACGGCTTGCACCGTGACGCGCGTTAATAGGGTGCTGTACAGTACCGTTAACAAGGTCAACAGTAATCATGTTGCGACGAGCAGCTTCAAGTGCTTTAGAAATAGCAGCTGGAACTTCACGTGCTTTACCACGACCAAAACCTACACGACCATTACCATCACCAACCACAGTCAATGCTGTGAAAGAGAAGATACGACCACCCTTAACAACTTTGGCTACACGATCAACGGCAACCAGCTTTTCAACAAGACCTTCGTTTTGTTCAACTTTAGCCATGATTAGAACTCCAAGCCGTTTTCACGAGCAGCATCAGCCAAGGCTTTGATACGACCATGATATTTGAAACCAGAACGGTCAAATGCAACTTTAGTAACACCAGCTGCTTTAGCGCGTTCTGCGATTAAAGCACCTACTTTAGTAGCTGCTTCAACGTTACCAGTTGTACCAGCACGTAAAGTAGCATCTAAAGTTGAAGCTTGCGCTAAAACTTTGCCACCATCTGCTGAAATAACTTGAGCGTAGATGTGACGCGGAGTGCGGTTTACACACAAACGAGTCGCACCCAACGCACGGATGTGCAAGCGTGTGCTTTTCGCACGACGCAAACGGGATTGTTTCTTTTCGTTCATAAGAACCTCGCGCCTTATTTCTTCTTAGCTTCTTTACGAAGTACAACTTCGTCAGAATAACGAACACCTTTACCTTTATAAGGCTCTGGTGGACGGTAACCACGGATATCTGCAGCAACCTGACCTAAACGTGCTTTATCAGCAGATTTAAGAACAATTTCAGTTGCTGTAGGAGTTTCAGCAGTTACACCTTCAGGAAGCGTATAGTCGATCGGGTGAGAGAAACCAAGGTTAAGGTTAACAATGTTACCTTTAACCGCAGCTTTATAACCAACACCGATAAGTTGTAACTTACGTTCAAAGCCTTCGCTCACACCTTTTACAAGGTTGTTAAGCACAGCGCGAGCAGTACCAGCTTGCATCCAAGCGTCTTTCGACTCAGCTTTTGGAGCAATCGCTAAAATACCGTCTTCCTGTTTAAGCTCGACCAGCGCATGCAGGGTGAAAGACAAAGTACCTTTGCTACCTTTCACTTCGACCTGCCGGCCGTTCTGAGTAACTGTTACACCGTTAGGTACAGTTACTGGGGCTTTAGCCACACGAGACATGAGGAATCACCTATTAAGAAACAAAAGCAATAACTTCACCACCGATACCTGCAGCACGTGCAGCGCGATCAGTCATGATGCCTTTGCTTGTAGAAACAATTGCAATACCTAAACCTTGCTTAACGCTCGGAAGTGCATCTTTACCGCGATACTGACGTAGACCTGGACGGCTTACGCGTTTCACAGTTTCGATAACTGGTTTGCCTTCGAAATACTTTAAAGTCAAAGTAAGAGTTGCTTTGCCTTCAGCATCCGCAACTTCTACGTTTGAAATGTAACCTTCTTGTTGAAGAACGTTTGCAATAGCAACCTTCAACTTAGAGTTAGGCATAGAAACTGTTTGTTTCTTTGCCATTTGCGCGTTACGAACACGAGTTAACATGTCGGCAACGGTATCTTGCATACTCATCTATAGCGCTCCTTACCAGCTTGCCTTAACAACGCCCGGTACATCACCTTGCATTACTGTATCGCGTAATTTGTTACGGCTTAAACCGAACTTACGGAAGTAACCATGAGGACGACCAGTTAAACCACAACGGTTACGTAAACGTACTGGAGACGCATTACGTGGTAATGCTTGGAATTTCATCATCGCTTCGAAACGCTCTTCGTCGCTAGCATTTACGTTTGCAATAACAGCTTTTAATTCAGCACGTTTTGCAGCGTATTTAGCAACAGTAGCTTCGCGTTTCAATTCGCGATTAATCATACTTTTCTTAGCCATATCGACCTCTTATTTGAACGGGAAGCCGAATGCACGCATAAGCGCACGGCCTTCGTCATCGGTGCGAGCAGTCGTAGTGATGGTAATATCCATACCACGAATACGATCAATCTTATCAAAATCGATTTCAGGGAACATGATTTGTTCCTTAAGACCCATTGAGTAGTTGCCGCGACCGTCAAATGATTTCGCAGAGAAACCACGGAAGTCACGGATACGAGGGATCGCAATCGAGATTAGACGGTCTAAGAATTCGTACATACGTTCGCCGCGTAAAGTAACTTTACAACCAATCGGCCAACCATCACGGATTTTGAAACCAGCGATTGATTTGCGAGCTAAAGTAAGAACTGGTTTTTGACCAGCGATAGCTTGCATATCAGCAAGAGCACCATCAAGGAGTTTTTTGTCAGCAGCAGCTGCGCCAACACCCATGTTGATCGTGATTTTAGTAATGCGAGGAATATCCATCACATTTTTAACGGCTAAAGTCTCTTGTAATTGAGCCTTAAGTTCGTCGTTGTAACGCGTTTTAAGTCTGGCCATTGCCTTTTCAACCTATTACTTCGCTACCGCCACTGATTCACCATTTGACTTGTAAACGCGAGTTTTCACGCCTTCAGTCACTTGGTAACCAACACGGTCAGCCTTTTGGGTTGTAGCATTAAAAATTGCCACGTTAGAGATATGAAGCGAAGCTTCTTGTGTAACTACAGCGCCTTCAGCACCTGTTGCACGGTTCGGCTTTTGATGCTTCTTAACCAAGTTAAGGCCTTCAACCATAACACGGTCATTTGAAACAGACAGAACAGTACCCTGTTTGCCTTTTTCTTTACCTGCGATCACAATAACTTGATCGCCTTTTTTAATCTTAGCCATGATTGCCTCTTATAGAACTTCAGGAGCCAGTGAAATAATTTTCATGAACTGTTCAGTACGAAGTTCACGAGTCACTGGTCCGAAAATACGAGTTGCAATCGGCGCTTTGTTGTTGTTCAAAATAACAGCAGCGTTATCGTCGAAACGAATCACTGAACCGTCTGGACGACGGATACCGAATTTTGTACGAACCACAACAGCATTCATCACGTCACCTTTTTTAACACGTGCGCGTGGAATAGCTTCTTTTACAGTAACTTTAATAATGTCGCCAACAGAAGCATAACGACGGTGTGAACCACCAAGTACTTTAATACATTGTACGCGGCGAGCACCACTATTGTCTGCTACGTCTAGCATACTTTCGGTTTGAATCATTGCCCTACTCCAAAACCGAGCATCACCGGTCACAATTTCGAAAGGCTCAAAGAGTACTCGAAATTAACCGATGATGCAACAGATACGTCTAATTACTCAGCAGCAGCTTCAACAACTTCAACTAGAGTCCAAGACTTAGTTTTAGAAATTGGGCGGCTTTCTTTGATAGTCACAACGTCGCCAGTTTTAGCTGTGTTGTTCTCATCGTGAGCATGTAATTTAGTTGAACGGCGGATTGATTTGCCATACAACGGGTGTTGAACGCGGCGTTCGATAAGTACAACAATAGACTTGTCCATTTTGTCGCTTACTACTTTGCCGGTTAACGTGCGAACTGTTTGTTCACTCATTGTCCGTTCCCCTGTTTTTCGGTAAGGAGTGTCTTAATACGAGCAATTGTCTTACGAGTAAGTGCAACTTCGTGCGATTTACCCAATTGACCAGTTGCTTTTGCCATACGAAGACGGAATTGGTTAAGCTGTTGCTCATCAAGCAAAGCTGTCAACTCTTCTACCGACTTTTCACGTAGATCTTTAGTTTTCATTACATTACCGTCCGAGTCACGATAGTGGTTTTAAACGGAAGTTTAGCAGCTGCAAGCGTAAACGCTTCGCGAGCCAATTCTTCGTTAACACCATCAATTTCGTACAAGACTTTACCTGGTTTGATTTGACAAACCCAGTATTCCACAGAACCTTTACCTTTACCCATACGCACTTCAAGAGGCTTAGAAGTAATCGGCTTGTCTGGAAAAACACGGATAAAGATCTTACCACCACGTTTAATACGACGGCTGATTGTACGACGCGCTGCTTCAATTTGACGAGCAGTCATTTGACCACGCTCAACAGATTTAAGTGCGATTGTACCAAAAGATACCGAGCTACCGCGGTGAGCTAGACCAGTGTTACGGCCTTTCTGCACTTTACGGAATTTAGTACGTTTAGGTTGTAACATGGATTATTCTCCTTTTTCAGCAGAACGATCATTGCGACGACCACGACGCTCTTGACCTTCACCACGACCACGACCGCGTTTAGCTGGACGCTCTTCAGCTGGAGCTGGGTTCATGACTTGTTTCATGCCACCCAAGATCTCACCACGGAAGATCCAAACTTTAACACCAATCGTACCGTAAGTCGTTTCAGCACGCATAGTTGAATAATCGATGTCTGCACGAAGTGTATGCAAAGGTACGCGACCTTCACGATACCACTCAGTACGAGCAATCTCAGCACCACCTAAACGGCCTGATACTTCAACTTTGATACCTTTAGCACCAGCACGCATTGTGTTTTGAACCGCACGCTTCATAGCACGACGGAACATTACACGTTTTTCTAATTGAGAAGCGATAGCTTCAGCAACTAAACGAGCGTCTAAGTCTGGGCGATCGATTTCATTGATGCTAACTTGCGCTGGAATACCCATAATTTGAGTAAGTTCACGCTGTAGTTTCTCAATGTCTTCGCCTTTTTTACCGATAACGATACCAGGACGTGCAGTGCTAATAGTTACTTTAGCAGCGCCCGTAGGACGTTCGATAAGAATATTGCTGATCATTGCATTCTTAAGTTTTTTAGTTAAAAACTCACGAACTTGAAGATCTTTAAGCAAGTATTCAGCGTATTGTTTCGGACTCGCATACCAGTTGGCGTTATGACGTTTTACAACACCAAGGCGGATACCGATTGGATGAACCTTCTGACCCATATCAAACCCCTACCTTAACGGTAATGTGACAAGTACGCTTAGTAATACGATCTGCACGGCCTTTAGCACGTGGCATAATACGTTTAAGGCTAGTGCCTTCATCAACGTAAATCGTAGTAACCTTAAGGTCGTCTACATCTAAACTGTTATTGTGTTCAGCGTTTGCAATTGCAGATTCCAATGCTTTTTTAACCAAAACCGCAGCTTTTTTGTTGCTGAAGTTGAGAATATTAAGCGCGTGAGCAACAGATTTGCCACGGATTAGGTCTGCAACCAAACGAGTTTTTTGTGCCGAGATAGCGGCACCGCGTAATTTAGCAGTAACTTCCATCATAGCACCTTAACGTTTAGATTTCTTGTCAACACCGTGACCACGATAGGTACGAGTTGGCGCGAATTCACCAAGTTTGTGACCAACCATATGTTCAGATACGATCACTGGAACATGGTTACGGCCATTATGTACAGAAATTGTTAAACCAACAAAATCTGGGAGGATCATCGAACGACGCGACCAAGTTTTGATCGGCTTACGGTTATTAGCCGCGATAGCCGCTTCAACCTTAGCGAACAAGTGCGCATCGACGAATGGGCCTTTTTTCAGAGAACGAGGCATTGTCAGATTCCTTTACTTGTTACTTAACGCGACGGTCGCGAATAATCATCTTAGTCGTACGCTTATTGGTACGTGTCTTGTACCCTTTAGCTTTTTGACCCCATGGGCTTACAGGTTGAATACCTTTGCTACGACCTTCACCACCACCGTGCGGGTGATCTACTGGGTTCATCGCCATACCACGAACGGTAGGACGAACGCCACGCCAGCGTGCTGCACCTGCTTTACCAAGTGAACGAAGGTTGCTTTCTTGGTTAGAAACTTCACCAAGAACTGCACGGCACTCAACGTGAATTTTACGCATTTCACCAGAACGTAAACGAACGATAGCGTAAGAACCGTCACGACCCAACAACTGAACTGAAGTTCCAGCAGAACGAGCTAATTGCGCGCCCTTACCGATTTTAAGTTCGATGTTGTGAAGAGTAGAACCGATAGGCATGTTGCGAAGCGGTAAACAGTTACCTGGACGAATTGGAGCATCGTTACCAGATTGAACTTTATCGCCAGCGCGAAGGCCTTTAGGCGCGATGATGTAGCGACGCTCACCATCAGCATACAATACTAATGCAATGTGTGCTGTACGGTTAGGATCGTATTCAATACGCTCTACAGTTGCAGGAATACCATCTTTGTTACGCTTAAAGTCAACTAGACGGTAGTGCTGCTTGTGACCGCCACCAACGTGACGAGTCGTGATGTGACCGTTGTTATTACGACCACCAGTACGTTTTTTAGCTTCAACCAACGGAGCATAAGGCGCACCTTTGTGAAGATGGTCGTGAACGACTTTCTCTACAAAGCGACGTCCAGGAGACGTTGGCTTACATTTTTGAATTGGCATAATTCTCGTCCTTATTCCGCTGCGCTTTCAGCGGTATCGCCCAAGTCAGCCATTTCAACATCTTGGCCAGCTTTCAGGGTGACGTATGCTTTTTTAACATCAGAACGACGTCCTAATGTTTTACCAAAGCGTTTAGTCTTACCTTTAGTGATCGTTGTGTTAACTTTAACAACCTGAACACCAAACAATTGCTCAACAGCTTTTTTAATTTCAAGTTTGTTTGCATCAAGTGCAACTTTGAAAACTTGAACACCAGCAGTTTCGCCTAAAACTTGTGCTTTTTCTGAGAATACAGGTCCTTGTAGGACTTGATAGATACGTTCGTTGTTCATCCGAGTTCTACCTCAATTTTCTTAGCAGCAGCTACAGACATAACAACTTTATCGAACGCAATCAAGCTAACAGGATCGATAGCAGCAGCATCAACCACATCAACGTGTGGAATGTTGCGCGCTGCAAGGTATAGATTCTCATCTACAGATTCTGTAACGATCAATGCACGAGTAGCATTCAAGTCGTTAAGTTTTGCAAGCAACTCTTTAGTTTTTGGAGCAGCAACAGCAAACTCTTCAACCAATACAAGACGATCTTGGCGAACAAGTTCAGCTAAGATACATTGCATTGCACCGCGATACATTTTGCGGTTAACTTTTTGAGACCAATCTTGTGGGCGAGCAGCAAAAGTTTTACCACCACCTACCCAGATTGGGCTACGAATAGAACCAGCACGAGCGCGACCAGTACCTTTTTGACGGAATGGCTTTTTGCCACCGCCAGAAACGTCTGCACGTGATTTCTGAGCTTTTGAACCTTGACGGCCACCAGCTAAATAAGCTGTAACAACCTGGTGTACAAGAGCTTCATTGAATTCACGACCGAACGCAACTTCTGATAATTCAACAGCAGAGCCGGAAACAGTATTTAAATTCACGTTATTTCCCCTCAGGCCTTGATCGTAGGACGAACAGTTACGTCACCACCAGTAGCGCCAGGAATTGCACCTTTCACTACTAAAACTGAACGTTCTGCGTCGATAGATACAATTTCTAGACCCTGTACAGTTACGCGTTCAGCACCTAAATGGCCAGCCATTTTTTTGCCTTTGAATACGCGACCAGGAGTCTGGTTTTGACCTGTAGAACCCAGAACACGGTGAGAAAGTGAGTTACCGTGAGTAGCATCTTGCGTACGGAAGTTCCAACGCTTAACACCACCTTGGAAACCTTTACCTTTCGACTGACCAGTTACGTCAACAACTTGACCAACTGTGAACATGTCTACACCGATAGTTCCACCAACTTCACGACCTTCAAGATCAGCTTCTGTTGCACGGAATTCTTGAACTAGACGACCAGCAGCAACACCCGCTTTCGCGAAGTGACCTTTCTGAGCGTTAGTTACGCGAGATTCGCGACGTTCACCAGTAGTGATTTGAATCGCTTGATAACCATCAGTTTCAAGCGTTTTGATTTGAGTGATGCGGTTAGGATCAACCTCAATCACTGTAACAGGCACAGAAACACCAGCATCTGTAAAGATACGTGTCATACCGCACTTGCGACCGACTAAACCAATAGCCATGTGCATAAACCTCTAAAAAAGCGGCCTAATTAACTTAGAGCGTTAATTAACCCGAAAGCCTTAACCCAATGCGATCTGAACATCAACACCAGCTGCAAGATCTAACTTCATCAATGCATCTACAGTTTTGTCTGTAGGTTGAACGATGTCGATCAAACGTTTATAAGTGCGGATCTCGTATTGGTCACGCGCATCTTTGTTAACGTGTGGTGATGTTAAAACGTTAAAACGTTCAATGCGTGTAGGCATTGGAATTGGACCACAAACTTGTGCGCCAGTACGTTTTGCTGTTTCTACGATTTCTTGAGCTGATTGATCAATTAAACGGTGATCAAAAGACTTCAAACGGATACGAATTCTCTGGTTAGACATACCAGTAAACTCCAAGCCAAATATATAAAGAATCACTCCTGACGCATCTCACCCCACTAAAAGGTAAGTGTCAAGAGCAGTGAAATATCACTAAGGTCATGATCGATGCCACGACTGTCACGATGTTAACTACTTTATTCGCAGTTAACCCCCTTTCATTAAAGGGTCGCTCATTATAGCCATTGTTTAATGCATAAGCAAATCCATTTTTGATTTTTTACAATATATTCAATTTGTTTGGATTATCAGTAGCTTAAAAAAGCATCAATAGACTGTTTGCCGCAACACATAATCAATTGCACTATTAAGAATTTGATTTCCCTCAATAAAATTTAATTTTGGCGATTTTTTCAATTCGGTTTCAGTTGCCACGTATTGCCCCGAAAACTTATTCAGCTCGTCATCATTTTCTAAAAAGAGTGCCAAGGTTTCTGGCACGATCTCTGGGTGAAATTGAAAACCCAATACATTCTTTCCAATTTGGTACATTTGATTACGACACACGGTATTTTCAGCCAAATGTACAGCACCTTTTGGAATTTCAAAGGTCTCGCTATGCCATTGCATTACATTAAACTGTTCAGGCAATTCAAAGCATTCTGTTGGGACGTGCTGGATTTTACGTACTGTCGCCCAACCCAACTCCTGTTGTTCATTGCGACTGACCGCAGCACCGAGCGCATTGGCAATCAATTGCCCACCCAAGCATAAACCAATCGCGGGTTTTCCTGCGGCCAAGTAACGTCTTAACCAACGCTTCTCGATCTTTAACCATGGAAAATTCACTTCATCATTCACACTCATGGTGCCCCCCATAATGATGAGTAAGTCAACATCCTCAACACTCGGTAAAGCTTCTATCTCTAAGGCTTGATCTATAGGTAAAGCAAAAAACTCTGTTGCACTGATTACAGCACCTTGTTGTTTTAAATATGTATAGCAACTGCCGAACCCTTCACCAGCAATATGCTGAAAATAATGTACTTTTAAATGCGACGTCATGCGCTTATGCCTTCTTTTTACTATCCTTATCGATGATTTAGCAAAATTGAAGCCAACTTTTTATTTTGTTTACCTTTATTCACATTTGTTCAATTTTCTCGCCTATTTAGAAACTTTCTCTTAAGCTAAAAACAATTTATCGCTTTATGATGAGTCGATTCGTGAAAAAAAAACCGCAAACCGCATTGGTTCATGCACCAAGACAAGCGCCTCAGTACATTTCAACGGTCCAACCTCCCCTGTATCGTGCATCGACGATTATTTTTAAAGATACCAATGCACTGTTTAATCGCCATTGGACCGATGACTATGACTATAGTTATGGTACCCATGGCACCCCCACCACATTTACATTGGGCGATAACATTGCACAAATTGAGGGTGGAAAGTACTGCCTACTCGCACCAAGTGGTTTATCTGCCATTAACCTAGTGAACTCATGTTTTTTAAGTCATGGTGATGAAGTTTGGGTAGCGGATAATATTTACGGGCCAAACATGGAGCATCTTCGTAATCTAGAAAAACGCTATGGCATTGATGTTCGTGTTTATAACCCTATTGATGTGTCTTCTTTCCAACCGACGGAAAAAGCTAAACTGATTTGGCTAGAAGCCGCAGGGTCGGTCACACTGGAGTTTCCAGATTTGGTCGGACTGGTGAAAAAGGCACAAACGCATCATGTGCTCACTGCTTTAGACAATACGTGGGGCGCAGGTCTTGCCTTTAATGCTTTTGATTTTAGTGATGCGCACTTAAGTGTAGATGTGACGGTACATGCTTTGACCAAATACCCAAGTGGCGGCGGAGACATTTTAATGGGCTCAGTCGTGACACGCGAGCGAGCTTTACATCATCAACTCTTTCGCACGCATGCCATTCAAGGCATTAGCGTCTCTGGGGATGATGTTGCTCAAGTCCAACGCAGTCTAGCATCAATGCGCATTCGTTATGCCGCACAGTCTGAAAGTGCGCTGCAACTCCTAGCATGGCTAAAACAACAACCGGAATTTGTGCAGGTCTTACACCCTGCTGACTCGAGTGCTGCGGGTCATTCATATTGGAAAGACATTTGTGTCGATCAACACAGTGCAGGTTTGGTCAGTGTCATTTTCAAGCCCGAATTTGATCTGCAGGATATTCGTCAATTTTGTGATGCCCTATCACTCTTCAAACTCGGCTTTAGTTGGGGCGGTCCTGTCAGTTTGGTGATGCTGTATGACCTCAAAGACATGCGTGCACTTGAGCATACACATTTACAACAAGGTTTATTGGTTCGCTTTTGTATAGGACTAGAACATCCTACCGATTTAATTCAAGATATAGAAAATGCACTAAAACAACTGAATAACCATCACAAGAAAATTGAATAGGAAGAAGTATGAGCACCCCGATCATCATTGCTAAGAAAACCACAAATACCCAACAAGATGTTGTTCTACACTCGAAGTTTGCCAACCGTCATGGCTTAATTGCAGGGGCAACAGGGACAGGTAAAACCGTAACCCTGAAGATGTTGGCTGAAAGTTTTTCCAGACTCGGGGTGCCCGTATTTTTAGCCGATGCCAAAGGCGATGTTTCCAGCTTAGCGCAGGCAGGCGCATCCAATCCCAAATTTGATGAACGCATTAAAAGTTTAGGCATCGACAGCATTCCCTTTGCTGCATCCCCCGTGGTGTTTTGGGATTTATTTGCTGAACAAGGTCATCCTATTCGTACCACGATTACCGAAATTGGCCCGCTGTTGCTGGCACGTATGCTGAATTTAAATGACACCCAAGAAGGGGTACTTTCTGCGGTATTTCGTATTGCAGATGATCAAGGCATGTTACTGATCGACTTTAAAGACTTAAAAGCCATGATTGGTTATGTCAGTGAACATGCCGCAGAGTTTAAAGCCGAATATGGCAACCTATCTCCTGCCAGCCTTGGTGCGATTCAACGGAATTTATTGGCACTAGCTGATCAAGGCGGTGATCAATTCTTCGGAGAGCCCAGCTTAAATATTCTCGACTTTATTCAGACCGACAGTAATGGTCGTGGCTATATCAATATCCTAGCCGCAGACAAACTCATGAACACCCCAAAGCTCTATGCCACTTTTCTGCTCTGGATGCTTTCAGAATTATTTGAACAGCTGCCTGAGGTTGGCGATATGGACAAACCTAAGCTGGTGTTCTTTTTTGATGAAGCGCATTTGCTATTTGATAATGCCAGTGCAGCGCTGCAAGAAAAAATTGAACAAGTGGTGCGTCTGATCCGCTCCAAGGGGGTGGGTATTTACTTTGTCACGCAAAACCCACTGGATTTGCCTGAAAGCGTGTTAGGGCAGCTCGGAAATCGCGTACAACATGCCTTACGTGCCTTTACCCCGAAAGATCAAAAAGCAGTTAAAACAGCTGCAGACACCTTCCGTGCCAATCCTGAATTTAAAGTTGAGCAAGCCATCACTGAACTAGCTGTGGGTGAAGCTTTAATTAGTTGCCTAGATGAACAAGGCACGCCGCAAGTCGTAGAGCGTGCATGGGTGATGCCACCCTATTCGTCTTTCACTCCGATTAGCCCAGAGCAACGTCAAGCCTTGATTTCACAAAGTATCGTGGCAGGCATTTATGAAAAAAGCCTAGACCGTGAAAGCGCTTTTGAACTTCTACAAAATAAAGTGGTTGAACGCCAACAACAAGCTGTACAGATAGAGCAAGAGAAACAACAAACCAAAGAACAAGAGGCGCTAGCGAAACAGAAGGCCAAAGAAGCTGAAACACTAGCGAAGCAACAAGCACGTGAGCAAGAGCGGATTGCGAAAGAACAGCAAAAAGAAGCTGAACGTGAAGCAAAACAGCGTGAGAAGCTAATTCAAGACACAGTAGGAACTTTTGCCAAAAGCGCCGCACGTAGTCTCGGGGGCAGTACGGGACAAAAAATCGTCCGTGGTTTACTCGGCTCATTGTTTGGTCGTAAGTGATCTACTTTTTAAATCTAAAAATCAAAATTTATAGGATATTCATATATCCCATATAAAAGTTAAGCTTTTCTTTAAAGATGTATTTACATTACATCCTTAAAGGTATATTTTAAATACATCTTATAAATGATAGCCAAGAGAGATCAAACATGACTCCGCAGCAAATTGAACTTGTAAAAGCAACTGTTCCTGTCCTTCGTGAAAATGGTGTCGCACTCACAGGTTATTTTTATAACCGCATGTTAGGCAACAATCCTAATTTAAAAGAAACCTTTAATATGGGGCATCAACGCAGTGGTGCTCAAGCCCAAGCTTTGGCGGGTGCTGTGTTGGCCTATGCAGAAAACATTGAAGATCCTTCAGTATTACTCCCTGTGGTTGAGCTGATTGCCCACAAACATGTCAGCTTGAATATTCAAGCACCCGACTACAATATTGTTGGGGAAAACCTCCTCCATTCGATTAGTGAAGTTTTAAGTATTTCAATGGAGGATCCATTGATTGATGCTTGGGCTGCGGCGTATGGTCAATTGGCTGATTTATTCATTAGCACTGAAAAAGCGATTTATGAGCAACATCAACAAACCAAAGGGAGCTGGTTAGGCTGGCGCAACTTTAAAATCGCGAAGAAAGTGGTTGAAAGCGATGAAATAACTTCTTTCTATCTTGCCCCTGTGGACGGTGGTGATTTACCAAAATATGAAGCAGGTCAGTACATTTCAGTACGTGTATTTGTTGAGGAACTTGGTCTAAAACAACCTCGCCAATACACCCTTTCAACCAGCCCTCAAGCTGACTATTTACGTATCTCGGTCAAACGCGAAGATGAAAAAGGTGATTTGGCGGGAGGCTGGGTGTCAAATACTCTGCATGGTTTAGCCGAAGGTGCTGAAATTGAAGTGTCTGCACCAACAGGTAACTTCTACCTGATTGACCCAAATAAACGCAATGTCTTTATTAGTGGTGGTGTAGGCCTCACGCCAATGGTGGCGATGCTGAATCAATTGGTGACTTTGGATATGCCAGAGCCTGTGACTTTTGTGCACGCCTGCCGTAGCAAACAAGTGCATGCCATGAAACAACATATTCATGACTTAAAAGCCAAATATCCACGTTTAAGTACCTTTACTGCATATGAGTTCCCACATCAAAGTGATGTTTTGGGTCAAGATTATGATGCGAAGGGTCGCCTTGATTTGAGTACCATTGATAGCGCAATTTTACCTGTTCAAGCAGACTACTACTTATGCGGCCCAATGCCATTTATGGCAGAACAACAAAAAGCCCTGATTGCCCGTGGTGTTCCTACTGAAAATATTCACAGTGAAGCTTTTGGCACAGGTGGTGTTCACCACTAACCCATGCCATCAGCATAAAATAGAGAGGGTTAGTCAGGTTATGCTAGGCTAGCCCTTTGTTTTTTTGCTTATCAACGATCAGTACCCTCATGCAGCTCAATAAATTTACCGATTATGCTTTGCGAATTCTGATGTATGTTTCACAGCCGAAAGCGCTGCCGCATACCATCGCAGAACTGGCACAAGCTCTACAAGTGTCTGAAAACCACTTGATGAAAATCGTACACTTTATGGCGAAACAGCAGTGGATTATTACCGCACGCGGTCGTGGCGGTGGGATTCGACTCAATCCAGAAACCCTACATTTAAGACTGGGCGAAATTGTGCGGGTCTTGCAAGCGGATCAGAATATAGTGGAATGCAATACCCCGCCTTGCGTACTCCGTTCGAATTGCGGACTGAAAGGGATCTTAGATCAAGCGCTAGACCAGTTCTATCACAGCTTAGACCAATATACCTTAGCGGATGTACTGGGTACTGAAGCTCAGAATAAGTTCACGACCCACTCGCCGATTAACCTGATCAATCTCGCCGATTAAGGTCTTTTATAGACAAGATTGCGGACTTTACGCTGCAAAGGTCGATTGCCCGCTCGACTTCCATTATAATGGCTGATTGTAGATCATAAATTGAAGTTGAGTTATGCACCACAGCCGAGGAAAATCCAAAAACAGTAAAATTGCTGCTGCCCCAAAGCAAAAAATTAGCTATGAAAAAAAGGTAGATTCTGCAGTTACTGAATATGCTGTGCGCGCTCTCAACTGGCTGCGTAAAGCAGAGTTTTTAATGAGTGCTCCGAAGCTCAACCTGTGTGTAGAAGATACAGGCTATGAAATTGCCTTTGCGGGTCGTTCAAATGCAGGTAAGTCTAGTGCTATCAACGCCTTAACCAACCAAAAGCAATTGGCTCGTGCCTCGAAAAGACCGGGTCGTACGCAGATGATTAACTTTTTCAGTCTGGGTAATCCTGACCAACGTCTCGTCGACTTACCTGGTTATGGTTATGCAGCCGTGCCTGAAGCGATGAAAATCGTGTGGCAAAAAGAGTTAGAAAATTACTTGATTCAGCGTAAAAGCTTACAAGGCTTAGTCTTGTTGATGGATATTCGTCATCCACTACAGCACTTTGACGTGATGATGTTGGAATGGGCTTATTCACGTAAATTGTTTGTGCATGTACTGCTAACCAAGTCCGATAAACTCAACCGTGGCCCTGCCTCTAAAGCATTGCAAGAAGTTAAAGCCCAATTGAAAAAGATGAAACTGGATTTCTCAATTCAATTGTTCTCTTCCCTCAATAAACAAGGCCTAGAAGAACTGGCAAGTGTGATGGGCGGACGACTCAATTTTACTTTAGACCAAGCCCAACACTTTGACTTAAGCAGCATTCCAGATGCAACAGCCGATGAGCTGGATGCAGACGAATTCGATGAAGATCCTGAAGCCGCTATGGATCTTGATGCTGAAGACGATGTGGAAACCAAACCACAGCCTGAGGCTTAAGTTTTAAACGCCAACCTAAAAAAGCATCATCTATTGCTGTATCTGTGTCCCCTATTGCTAATCGCAATCGGGGACTTTTTTTATACTGACTTTATTCAGCTCGTGAAAAAATTCAACACATATAAAAATAGGTCAGCATATGAAATTATGGTCTCGATTGAAAAAAAACAAAATTCGTTCCTCTATTGCCTACACAATTAAGCCCCGCAAAGTTAAATTTGAGTGGCAAGACAGTCCGATTGATTGGATTCCCAACCAACCTTTTGCCAGCTATTTCATCAATGAAATTAATATGATCCTGCCCGCAGGTGAGTTCTGGTTCTGCCGCCTCTATAACAAAGTCTTACCACAAATTAGCGATGAAAAACTGAAGCAAGATGTACAAGCCTTTATCCGCCAAGAAGCCATGCATGCGCAGGCACACAACTCAGCCAATAAAGAGTATCTCAGCCAAAGAAAGATTGATGTCTCCCGTAATCTAGAGTTGATGGATTTCTTATTTGGAAAATTACTGGCCGATAAACCACTAGATCTCACTGTACCTAAAGCACTTGAGCACCAGTGGGATCTGTTTCGACTCGATATTATTGCCACGGTGGAACACATGACCTGTGTCCTTGGAAAATATGCACTGGACAACACCGAATGGGAGAAAATGGGCGCTGACCCTGCGATGTTAGACTTGATCAAATGGCACGGCGCAGAAGAAATTGAACACCGTACCGTCGCATTTGATTTGTACCGACATTTAGGCGGGGGTTATATTGCGCGCTATTATTTGAGTCTGGTGGTGATTGCTGCCGTTCTGGGCTTATGGGTCGATGGTGCAGCTCATATTATGAAACAAGATGACCGCTTTAAGTCGATTCAACCCAGTCTGTTTAAACCTTGGATTTGGCGTGAGTGGCTGTCTATTTCTAAACGGAATCATCAAGTTTTACCAAGTCCGTTATGGCTCATCTCACAGCAATTTGGCTATTTAGTGCCGTGGTATGACCCTGTACACGAAGCCAAAACAGAAGATGCGATTGCCTACTTAGACCAATCCCCAGCGGCTAAACGTGCCATGCTCAAAGTCGCTTAAATCCTAAAATAAAAAAAGCAGCTTAATAGCTGCTTTTTTATTTTAGAGCAAAACTTAAGACGGATTCGATAAATTGGGCAAAGGTGCATCCAGATCCTGGGTATGTCGATCCACCACCACACTAATCATCATGTCACCTTGTACATTCACCACAGTACGCACGGTATCCAGTAAGCGATCAATCGGTAATAAAATCGCAATCGCTTCAGCAGGAAGCCCGACAGACTGCAATACCATAATCATAGTGACCATGCCTGCACTCGGAATCCCTGGAGCACCTAAAGAAGCAATCATCGCCGTCAGACACACCACCAGCTGCTGACTCAAGGTCAAATCGAGTCCCATCAAGTTGGCAATAAACAAAGCCGCCGCTGCCTCATACAGCGCAGTACCATCCATATTGAGCTGCGTCCCCAACGGAATCACAAAGCCTGCCGTTTGCGGACGTACACCAAGATTTTCTTGCGCACACTTGAGGGATAAAGGCATAGTTGCCGAGCTTGAACTGGTGGCAAAAGCCGTAATCAACGCCACACGCGTGCCTTTAAAAAAGGTCATCGGGTTCATCTTGCCAAAAATCCACAGTAATAGCGGCAAAACCACCAGACCATGAAAAATGGTAGTGCCCGTTACCACAGCCGCAAACTCTGCCAAACGACTCAATACAGAAATGTCTTCAGTGGCAATCAACTTAGCAAGTAAGGCAAAAATTCCTAGCGGGGCTAGCTTCATCACCCAACCAATCATCAACATCATGATGTCAAAGAACTGTTGACTCAGCTTACGTACGGTACGGAATTTTTCGCCGCCCTTGACGAGTGCCACACCTATGAACAACGCAAAAACCACTACCGCTAAAACATTGCCTTCGGCAAAGGCTTTGAAGGGATTAATCAGCGTATTTTGAATAAAGTTGGTGAAGAACGAAGATGGGGTGAGCGTATCTGGAGTTTGATGAGCGGCCATGGCGTCTTGGAACATGGCGATATCGACACCTTTGCCGACTTCAAATAAATGCGCGCAGCTTAAACCCAATATCAAGGCCAAAGTCGTGGTGGTGACACAGCATGCCACCGTAATTTTCCAAACACGGGAGAGCTGTCCGCCCGCTTGCAAGTTGGATACTCCCACCACAATTGAGCTAAAAATGAGGGGAATCAATAGCATTTTTAACAGACCAATAAAAATACTGCTGACCACCCCGATTCCATACAAACTCATCTCTAAAAAAACGGTACCCGGGAAAAGATTGAGAACAAATCCGAAGATGACCCCAAAGATCGCTGCAATTAGAATTTGCGTGTTTAAGCTCATAGCTTCATGCTTTTCAAAGATTTCTTTGGGAAACTATGCCATGTGAACAGGTGAGAATCGAGCATTTTTTTGTCACAAGTACTGCACATTTCCCCATATACCTCTCCCCAAAAGATGAGACCATTACAATTCAAGCTCAACTTCTAGCTCTGCTCTGACCACCTTTCAGTCATAAAGTCGGTCATAAAAAAAGCTGAGTCATATCACTCAGCTTTTTCTGTACTTAGGCTTTATTGGGCTTCGATTTCACGGAGCCGAATCAAACCTTCTTGAGTGGTACTACACACCAACTCACCGTTTTGCCACATTCGTCCAAAGTTTAAACCACGTGAACTGGCACTGACTGTGGCGTCCATGTCATACAGCATCCAGTCATCTACACGAAAGGGTTTATGGAAATACATAGCATGGTCGATACTCGCACACTGCAAACTTGGCGAAAGATAACTTAAACCATGTGGGCGCAGTGCCGTGGTCATTAAAGTGAAATCTGAATAGAATGCTGCAATTGACTGATGCAACGAAATTTCATCCACTTCTGCTGCAATGCGGTCATGCGTGCGAATATAGTGCGCATACACAGGTGCTTCAGGCTGCGGTTGATACGGGTTCTGTGGATTGATGGGACGAATTTCCACATGACGATCCCGCATGAAACTTGCACGCACATTTTCAGGCACAAATTCCACCATCATTTTTTTCAGTTCAGCCTCAGACTTTAAAGACTCTGGTGCTGGATACTCAGGCTCACCGATTTGGTAATTCAGCCCTTCTTCATTGTCAGCAAAAGACACCATGCACATAAAGATGGTTTTACCATGCTGAATAGCACGCACTTGGCGACTGACAAAACTACGGCCATCACGAATTCGATCAACTTCATAGATAATCGACGCGTTCACATCGCCACCAAATAAAAAGTATGCATGTAAAGAATGAGCTGGACGATCCGTCGTATATGACGCCGCACGTAGGGCCTGACCTAAGACTTGTCCGCCAAAAACACGCTTCCCAACCAAATTACGGCTTTGTCCACGAAAGATATTTTCCTCAATTTTTTCGAGGCTCAGTAATTCAACCAACTCTTGGGTTAAGGCATTCATAAGCAACCTACTTAATGGTGAGAGACCAGATTTTTCTGTAAAGTGATGAGGTGTGATATCGATATTAAAATCTATTTTGCCATAAATTCAGACTAAAACCCTATAGATTACTTGACTGAGTTGTCATAAGTTTTTTCCGTTATTTCCCACTAAAAATACGATTTTTAACGATAAAATTCACCATATAAAACAAATTTGTCAGGAAATGACATACGGTTTATGTTTACAATTACGCAAAATAAATACCCCTTCAGACAAACTGCGGGATTGGTCATTTAAGCAGGAGTGTATATGTCCAAAAGTGGCTTTGGTCAAATGTATAGAAAGCTTTCAAGTAAGCTTCTTGACCTCATAGTAACCCCACATGTATTGGGTGAGGTTCCAACAGAACCGACAGCAACAGATGCTGACCCAGCAGCTTCAGGCCATCCCAAAAAAATTGTCTGTTATGTGCTTCAAAATCACTCACGCAGTAACGCGCTGTTGGTGGATGGTGAAACACGTCGTTTAAAGCTTGCTCCTGCACTCGATCCTTTGGTCGTGGGGACACATCAAGAAAAAGCATCGATCGTGTTTTTACAGCATAATGATGAAAATAATTTACTTAACCCTTCACCACACACCTTTCCACCGCGCTTATTACGTCTCGTTGAAGCTTTAGAACAACAACCCGATTTAGACGTGGAACTGGTACCTGTGACGGTACTGTGGGGACGTTCACCAGATAAAGAAGACTCTTGGTTTAAATTGTTATTTACCGACACTTGGGCAACTCCAAGTACGGTGAAACAGCTGATGAATATCGGTTTACATGGTCGTCAGTCATTTTTAGAGTTTCATGAAAGTCAGTCTTTACGTGCTTTGGTTGACTTTGCAAAAACCACCTATCCGAATTTATCCCCTGCGACCTACATTCTAAATACCTTAAATAATCAGCTCGATGCACACCGTGAAGCGGTACTCGGTCCCGATCTTTCGGACCGTCGCAACGTGATGCATTCATTGATTAAAGCCAATGATGTACAAGATGCGATTCGCCGCGAAAGTATCCGCGGCAAAATTAGCATGTTGGATGCTGAACGTCGTGCCATTGGTTATGTCAATGAAATCGTATCGGACTACTCACATTCAACCATCCGTTTTGCGGAAATGGCGCTGGCACGATTATGGACGCAGCTCTATGACGGGGTTGAAGTTCATAACTTCAATACGGTCCGTGAGCTGGCTAAAGACTACGAAATTGTGTATACCCCATGTCACCGTAGCCATATCGACTATTTACTGCTGTCTTATGTGGTGTATAACCGTGGTTTGATGGTGCCTTATATTGCTGCGGGCGATAACCTGAATATGCCATTTGTTGGGCAAATTTTACGTGGTGGCGGTGCATTCTTTATTCGCCGTACTTTCCGCGGTAACGCGCTCTACACTTCGGTCTTTAAAGAATACCTATATAGCATTTTGTCGCGTAACACGCCTTTGGAATACTTCATCGAAGGTGGTCGTTCACGTACAGGTCGTCTGCTACCACCAAAGACAGGTATGTTAGCCATGACGGTGCACAGTCACTTGCGTGGGCGTGCCAAACCGATTGTCTTTGTTCCGACCTATATTGGCTATGAACGATTGATGGAAGGTGCAACCTACGTCGGCGAGATGAACGGTAAACCAAAAGAAGCCGAGTCTGTCTTTGGGATTCTGCAAACCTTACGCAAAATTGAACGTATTTTCGGAAAAGTACATCTCAACTTTGGTGAACCCGTTTTCCTCGATGACATGCTGAAAAAGCATGGCGCTGAGAATGTACAAATTGCTAAAAATGATGATCCAATTCCGCAAGAAGTCTCTGATGCCGTCAACAGTTCTGCACATGCGATTTTAGAAAATATTAACCGTGCGGCTGTGGTGAATCCTGTTTCATTACTATCTTTAGTTCTGTTGGCCACTGAGAAGCATACGCTTGATGAAAAAATCTGCATCAAACAGCTCGATACCTATCGCAAGTTGTTGACGACACTTCCTTATGATGAGCGCCTCTTGGTAACACCATTATCAGGTAAAGAAATCATTGCTTATGGTTTAAAGCTAAAACTGATCAAACGCGTCAATCACGTACTGGGCGACATTATTGCGATTGCGGACAATCAAGCGGTACTGCTGACCTACTTCCGTAATAACATTTTGCATGCCTTTGTATTGCCATCACTCGTTGCCGCTTTGGTTGAACACAATGGAACCATTGGCCGCGGTGATTTAATCAATGTGATTCGCACGCTATATCCGTTCTTAAAAGCAGAATTGTTTTTAAAATGGGAAGATGCTGAACTCAAAGATCAAATCTGCGCTTATGTAGACGGTTTGATTCAAGCTAAACTGATTTCTGAAGATGCCGAAGGCCACTTGATTTCCCCTGCTCCAAACAGCGAAGATCATAACCAATTGGTGGTATTGGCTGCGCCAGTCATGCAGAGTCTTGAGCGTTACTACATGACGCTTGCGCTGATTACGCAACGAGGTTCTGGGAACATTTCAGCACGTCAGGTTGAAGAGCTCAGTCATTTGGTGGGTCAGCGTCTTTCGGTACTGTATGAGTTCAATTCACCTGAATTCTTTGATAAAGCCCTGTTCCAAAGCTTCATCAAAGTGTTGACGCAACAGGGTTATATCAGCACCAACTCAGACAACGCGATTGTGTTTGATGAGAACTTTCAAAACGTTGCGCAATATGCCAACTTGGTGCTAGATGATGTCACGCTACAAATGTTGCAACACATCACCACTTTCAGCGATGAAGAACTGAAAGACACGCTCGACAAAGTAGCTGCAGAACAAGCGAAGAAACGTTTGAAACGTAAGAAGAAGTAATTTCTTTTTAAAAGCATAGGTATCTACAAAATGTAGGTGCCTATGCTGTTCAACAAGAAAATACTAAATAAAAAATTTAAGCCAATATAGGTTAAATAGATAAATAGTTGAGGAATACTTTTTATAAATTTGGACTTTACCTAATTCTATTTATGATCCATATATTCATGAATTAGCAAGAAATATAAACTTTAAAATTAAATACTGAACAACAAGCTAGTACAACCAATCATTAATGATCCAGTAGGATATAGATTAGTTTCAAATATAACTCTAATTCCAGTAGCTCCACTGCTTTTTTTAATTTACCAAAGTATACAATAATGAAATATATAGTTTTTTTAAGTATTTTATTGGCATCATTCTCAATTATAGGTTGTAAAGAAAAACGTGTTCGTTACTTTCAATACGAAATTCTAAATAATGAAAGTATTTGTTCATTGAAACCTAAGGAGATTTTTGAGTCTAAAGAGTTTTCAATGTTCGATACATTTTTTAAAGATATGGATGGAAATCCTAATGATGAATTATCAGAAACTATTTATAAAGAAAGTTTAAAAAATCTATCTAATATAAGTAGTAAATATATTTTTTGTTTCCCAAAGAGTAGTTTGAAATCAGATTTTTTAGAAACGTATATTCAAGTTGAACTACAAAGAGGGAAAACTTTTCGACAATACGAATTTAAAAATTATTTTTGCATAAAAAATAATGACTTAATTAATTTTATTGAAAAAGAAGAAAGTATAGAAGTATGCGAATAATGTTATTTCTCATACAGTTAACATAATACCTCTTACGCTATATTATTAATTTTTTATATAAATACCAAAACTTTAATTAAAATATGCCCAAGAGCTCATCTCACTAAAACCAGTTTTTACTGGGCTTTGGCTTTGTTGCATAAATATGTAAGCATCTGATTTAAATAAATTTAATTTTGGATCAAAAAATAATCAAAACTTTTAAAATCATATAGTTATGAAATCTTTGTGCAACAAAGCCCTGGGCTTTTACTAACAACGCCAAATAATCATCAAAGCAATGGGAATGCTGTCATTCAAAATGATTTAACAGCCATGTTAACTAAGGGAATAGGTACAGATAAGAATCCTGAGAAAGTATTGTTTTGGCTTAATAAAGCTGCGGAACAAAATTTTCCCGAAGCTCAATATAATTTAGGGTTAATGTATGACTCAGGGAATTACGTTACTAAAGATAGAAAAAAAGCCTTAGAATTTTATCAGTTAGCAGCTAAGTCTGGATTAAGTTAAGCTCAATATAATTTAGCTAATGCTTATCGTGATGGTGTAGTTGTTCAGAAAATGAAGAAAAGGCTCTAGAACTTTATCTTAAAGCAGCAGAACAAAACCTACCTGAAGCTCAGAATAATGCAGCATATATATATGCAAATACTTATAATGATTTAGAAAAAGCAAAATTTTGGTTTACTAAATCATATGAAAATGGCAATGCGGCAGCAGGTGAAGCTTTAAAAGAGTTGAATGAACTATCTTCTAATTAAATCATAGAATAACGCACATGAAACAACTATAACTATAGTAATAATTACTCCTTGTATTTCAAATAGTATAGATAAAAATGAAGATGTACCAATTTTAAATAAATCATTTGAAATTAGTATTTTACTATTACTTATATTTGCATATAATGGATAATTATTCTTATTGTATTCATTCCATAGCACTTCATTTTTTTCTTTAAGTTTTTCACAGTTGTCTAAAAGATTGATTCTATATACTCCAAAAAGTTTTTCGTTTTCTTCAATATATTTCTTTTTATCAAAAGAATATTCATACTTGATGTATCGATAAGCAGCTCTATCGATGCCCCTCCTCCAAGGTTCACTTGAACAATAAGTATATGTTTCCATAATCTTAAAATTATTAACTTTAACCCAATTACTATGAGTCATTAAAAAAAAATTATTTTTTAATAGTGGCGATGATGTTATAAAAATAATAAGTATCAATATCGATAAAATAAACATTAGATAAAATTTGTAATTTCTCATCTTTTTCCTATCATCAATTTTTTGAATTTTGAGTAGTACATAATTTAGGGGATTATCAATACTTTTAAAATCAAAATAATACACCTTATACGAAATTCTTAAAATTTTCCTATAAGCATCAATATCTTAATAAAAGCCGTTCTAGGGTTAAGCGCACTGGAACGGATTTGTCATGATTCTTCACGTTCCACAGCCATTTTCCAAACGATGCTTCACATTTTTTATGAGTAAAAATAAAAAATTATTTTGACTCACGCTCTGCTAACAACGCCAAATAATCATCAAAGCAATGCGGATGCTGTAATTCAAAATTCATCTGCTGCATCCGCGTAGCATAAATTTGCTTGCCTGATGGCATATTGCTTTCCAAAACCAAAGCTGGAAATCCTAACTGCTGTTGAAACCATTGAATAATTTCATGTAAAGGCAATGGTTGGCTATTGCTGCAAATGTAAGACTTTTCAGTATGTTCCACGTGAAGCAAGTGTGCTAGAAAAGCAACCAAATCATCAATATGAATTCGGTTCGACCAATGCAGTTTTGGATAAGACTTTGTAGTTTCTGCAAGTTTAATCATACGAGTAACTGAGGTTCCATAAATTCCTGTTGGACGCACAACCACACATTCAGATGGATAAGCCTGTTGCCACAAAGTTTCCATATTCAATAGCACCTGCCCTTGCACATCGCTCGGCTGGGGACACGTGTCATCATCAACGCGCTCACCTGCACTTTCACCATAAACACGTGTGGAAGAAACCACGATCACTTTTTTTAAAGGATGACTTTCTAAGGCTTGTAGCATGGGTGCAATCGAGTCTACAAAAGTTCGCTGATACGCCTCCACCGTAGTGCCCTCAGGCGAGAGTAAGATATATACGGCATCAATCGGTGCGACTTGAGACAAATCCAACTGATGAATATCTTGAATCAAATGCTCAGCCCAATCATCTGATTTCGGACTTCGGCTAATTGTGGTAATTTGGTGGCCTTGCTGAAATAACTGTTTAGCAACACGCTGAGATGTTTTACCATAACCTATAAATAAAATATGCATTTAGCACCAAATCACAGACAAAGTTGAGGGGACATGGCTGCAGTCCATCAGTTGCAGGGGGTCGGAGCTGCCTCTGCTGCACTACTTGAAAAGTTGAATCTCTTCACTACAGATGATCTGCTGTTTCATCTGCCACGAGACTATGAAGATCGTAGCACGATCATCCCCATGAACCAATTGACTGTGGGGCGTAGCTATTTACTCGAAGGCACGATTCAAGGTGTAGACTTTCCGCCGGGTAAACGTAAATCGATGGCGATTGGACTGCAAGACGACTTTGGCAAAGTGACTTTACGCTTTTACCATATCTATAAAGGCTTAACGGATCGCGCAAAGGTTGGCAACCGTCTGCGTATTTTTGGTGAAGTCCGTGTGGGTGCACGTGGTCTGGAAATGTATCACCCCGAAATTCAACTCATTACAGAACATACGCCACTTCCACAAACCCAACTGACTGCGATTTACCCCAGCACAGAAGGTCTGACGCAACCTAAGTTTCGTGAATACATCAAACAGGCTTTAGCCAAGCACAGTGATGATTTACCTGAACTGCTGCCCGCAAAATTTACCAATGGCTATGCACTTAAACAGGCGTTGGATTACATCCATCATCCTCCTGTAGATGCCAATATGCTGCAACTGAGCCAAGGCTCACATCCTGCCCAGCAACGTTTGATTTTTGAAGAATTGGTTGCGCATCAGGTCAGTTTATTAAGCCGTCGTGCCTATATCCAACAGATTGAAGCACCACGTATTTCTGCCAGTCGTCAGTTTGCCAAACAACTGCTCAGCAGTCTGCCTTTTGAAATGACCAATGCACAAAAGCGCGTCTCCAAAGAAATTGTACAAGACTTAAAACTCAATAAACCGATGTTACGTTTGGTTCAAGGCGATGTCGGCGCAGGCAAAACCTTGGTCGCAGGCGTCGCAGCCTGCCATGTCTTAGAAGAAGGTTGGCAAGTAGCATTAATGGCACCGACTGAAATTTTGGCGGAACAACATTATCTCAACTTTAAAAAATGGTTTGAGCCTTTGGGACTTAGTGTGTCTTGGCTTTCAGGTAAACAAAAAGGTAAAGCCCGTGCCGCAGCCGAACAAGCCATTGTCGATGGCACAGCGCATCTAGTGGTAGGTACACACGCCCTGTTTCAAGACAATGTCCGCTTTGCCAAACTTGGATTAGTCATTATTGATGAGCAGCACCGCTTCGGGGTCGATCAGCGCTTAGCCCTACGCAATAAAGGCGCGCAGAATATGACCCCACATCAATTGGTGATGACCGCAACCCCTATTCCACGGACTTTAGCTATGTCTGCCTATGGAGACTTGGACACGTCCGTGATTGATGAACTTCCACCCGGACGAACGCCGATTCAAACTGTAACCATTCCACTTGACCGCCGAGAGGAAGTCCTACAGCGTATTGCTAGTAACTGCCTAGAAGGCAAACAAGCTTACTGGGTCTGCACCTTGGTTGAAGAGTCTGAAACCTTAGATGCTCAAGCTGCTGAAGCGACCTATTTAGAAATTAAAGAACGTTTCCCCGAACTCAACATTGGCCTTGTACATGGCAAAATGAAAGCCGACGAAAAACAAGCAGTGATGCAACAGTTTAAAGCGAATGAATTACAACTCTTGATTGCGACCACAGTGATTGAAGTGGGAGTCGATGTACCGAATGCCTCGATCATGGTGATTGAAAATGCAGAACGTTTAGGACTCTCTCAATTACACCAATTACGTGGCCGTGTTGGTCGAGGCGCCAAGGCTAGCTTTTGCGCCCTATTATATAAAAGCCCACTGTCTCAAAATGGACAAGAACGCCTACGCATCATGCGGGAAACCAATGATGGCTTTTTAATTGCCGAAAAAGATTTGGAAATTCGTGGCCCTGGTGAATTGCTCGGTACCAAACAAACGGGTGATATGGGCTTTCGTGTGGCGAAACTAGAACGCGATGATCATTTGCTCAATCAAGCCCATTTTGTCGCAGCTCAGATTTTAAAAGACTATCCACAAAATGCTGAAGCCTTACTGAAACGCTGGCTGCCTGAAGCACCACGCTATGCCTATGTTTAGTCATCTGCTACATACTGCCAAACAGTTGCTACACAGAGCACAGCCCTGTCAGTTGTGTGGCATTGTACGCGCAGATCTACATTCGGTCTGTTTGGATTGCTGGCAACAACTCCCACTGCATCCACAGACCATTGAAAAACAAGAGCTAAGTATTCATGTGGCGGGACATTATCAATATCCTTTAGATCATCTTATTCAGCAGTTCAAATACGAACAACAACTGCATTGGCAGCCTCTACTGTCAGGCATTCTTCAGCAAATTCGCTTACCGAAAGTGCAAGCAATTGTTCCTATGCCGATTTCGACTCAGCGTTTAGCGGAACGTGGCTACAACCAATCAATGATCCTCGCCAAAGACTTAGCCAAGCAGTTCAATGTTCCCATTTGGCAGCCTGTGATACGACTGCATCAACATTCGCAAAAAGGACTCAGTCGACTAGAACGCTTAGATAAAATTCATCAACAGTTTAAAATCGATTCACAGCAACGCCAGTACGTAAAACTCTACCGACGTGTTTTGATTTTGGATGATGTCGTGACCACAGGCAGCTCGATTCAGGCACTGACTTTACAGCTTGAACAATTGGGTTGTCATAAAGTCAGCGCAGCGTGTATTGCCTATGCACTTGAATAATTAGACTACGTCAATCATCAAATGTTCACGTACCCATGGCATGACCACCTCAGTGGTCAGCGGTGCAAGTGCAGTCTGCTGGTCATTCAAACTGACCCATTTCATTTCTGCAATTTCAGCCGCAATTTGTGGCGCTTGCTGAAGCTGAACATGGTAAACATAGCTGACCAATTTAAAATCAGGTTCATTGGCGGTGGCTGTTTCAAAACGACCAACAAACTGTTCAATCGTCGCATCACTTCCAATTTCCTCCCGAATCTCACGCAGCATGGTTTGCTCAGGTGCTTCATTGGGCTCAAGCTTGCCGCCCACTTGCATAAAACACACAGTGTTCTGCTTACGCACCAATAAAAGCTGCTGCTGTTCATTCACAATAATAGCCGCAGCGACCGTAATCACCTTCATGCTTTGACATCCAACAACTCAGGATCAACCATGCCCCACTTCGGTTCAGGTGCTTGGAACTGATCCATCTGCTTTAAAATGGCTTTCACCGAATCCGATACAATCAGGCTGTCGGTAAAGCGCGCATGGGTAAAGCCTTTGTCGGTGGTCATCTTTAGGAATTTAAGTAAATCATCATAAAAGCCATTTACATTTAAAAAGGCATTCGGCTTGAGGTGAATGCCGAGCTGCGCCCACGTCCATTGTTCAAAGATTTCTTCTAAAGTCCCTGCACCGCCTGGCATTGCAATAAATCCATCCGACAAGGCTGACATTTTCAGTTTCCGTTCTTGCATGTCTTTGACGACATGTAACTCGGTCAAGCCTTGATGCGCCAACTCACGATCCACCAGCACGTGTGGAATCACGCCAATCACTTGACCGCCTGCCTCTAAAGCACTGTCAGCCACAATACCCATTAAGCCCGAACGGCCACCACCATAGACCAAGGTTTTGCCTTGTTCTGCAATGGTGTGTCCAACCTGACGTGCTGTTTCGGAAAAGATTGGATCTGAACCTAATGCAGAACCACAAAAGATCGCAATTGAATTTGTCATTTTTTACTCTGATATTTAATTGTCATGCAACTTCACTAAAATGAATGGATATTTTTTAGCAATTTAACCATTCGATCAGTGTTTTTATTGCAATCCTTGTCTAAAATACACCCATCCACTTCAACCATTACTGCGCAAAGGAGAAAGACGGCATGCTTGAAGCCTTTTACGCCACAGAGCGCGGTAGCTTAGAAGACATCACCATTAATGGCGATTTCGATCTTCAGCCCGATTTGGTCTGGCTTGACCTCATTGCTCCCTCCCAAGAAGAACAACAGTGGATTTTAGATGCATATGAACAAAATTTACCTACGCTAAAATCACTCGAAGACATTTCATCTTCAGCTCGATTCTACCGTGATGACGACGGTATTTTGCATATCAGTACGTATTTTTTAACGAAAAATAAAAACTATCAAGTCGATGGTGAGCCTGAAGAAAGCAGCGGTGCCCTTGCCACGGTACAAACTGTCGCTTTCATTTTACATAAAGAACGTCTCTTTACCCTTCGCGGGGAAAAACTGGTAGCGTTCCGTGCCTTTCGTGCGCGTGCGCGCCGCAATGACTACGAAATTGACTATAAAGATCCAACGTGGATCTTACTCGGTTTACTCGAGGCGAAGCTGGACGAGCTTGCGGATATCTTAGAAGATATCCACAAGGACTTGGAAAAGTATTCCACAGAAGTGCTGAATAACCGTCACCGCGAGATGATTCTCGACTTAGATGACATGATTACCCGTCTGGCCCACTTGGAAGATATGCTTGGAAAAGCACAGCTGTGTTTGATTGACTTACGTCGTGTACTGACCTTTCTATCACGCCCGCGTGCTTTAGGCAGTCATATTTATGATGCAGACATTCGAGAGCTCAGTGAAGACGTTCGCTCACTAGTTGAGCACGATGCCTTCTTGTTCCAAAAAGTACGATTCTTACTGGATACCACCTCAGGCTTCATTAACACCGAGCAGAATGACACGATTCGTCGCTTCTCTATCTTACCCAGTATGCTCGCTCCACCAATGCTGATTGCCAGTATTTACGGCATGAACACCGACGTGTTGCCTTTTGCCAAAGGCGGCACCAGTTTTATTGTGGTTAGCCTGATCTTAATGGCGTTCCTGATTGGTCCGCTCATTTACTTCCGCTGGAAGAAATGGATTTGAGTACACGTTAAAACACTGCCTTTCCCAATAGATTTAAGAAATGCAACATATAAAAAAAGCACCTTAAGGTGCTTTTTTTATTTAAGGGATTAACTTTAAGTCATCCTGTAAATGACAGGCTTGAATCACTTTCATCATTTTTTCAGGTACAGCTTTAAAATGTAAACTATGTGCATCGGGTGTTTGACGTAACCAACGCACCAATACTGCTAATGCTAATGTACTACCATGCTCCAGTTGGGCCAAATTCACCACCACAGGATAAGACTGTGACTGAATCACCTTCAAACCTTGTTGATAGTAACTTTCAGCATTGTCATATGTAATCTGACCTGAAAGCTGCATTTCCTGATTGCTAAAGTTAATCACCTTTCACCTACTTATTTTTTCTTTTCAACCGCTGCTTCTGCATCAGGTTGGAAATTTGCAATCGCTTTATCTAGGTCGCCACCATTACGTTTAACCGTTGCCGCGAACTGATTACGGAACTGTAAACCAAGGTCGATACCCGACACATTGATATTACGGATTTTCCATTGGTTGCCTTTATCCGCCAACTGGAAAGACACTGGGATTTTTTCGCCTTTGTTATTAAAGTCGATCGTCACCACAGGGTTTTTGCTATTGGTTTCTTTATACGGACGGATGGTATATGTCTGATTGCTGAACTTGGCAAATGCAGTACCGTAGTTTTCAATCAGTGTTTCACGGAAATTATTTTCAAACTTCGCGCGTTGTGCAGCTGAACTGTATTGATTAGTTGCATAAGTCCCCATCACAATACGAGAAAACGCTTGTGAATCCACATACGGGTCTAAGTTTTGACGAACAATCGTTTTCACGGCAGCTGGGTTGTTTTGTAGCTTGGCATGATCCGCTTTTAAACGCGCAATCAAAGCATCTGCCACTTTTTTAACAAAAGCAGGTGGTGCTTCACTTGGTGCTGCAAAAGCAGTACCTGCAAACATTGTAGTTAAAATGCTAGCTGTCAGTGTTTGTTTCAATAAAGTATTCACTACAATTGGTCCTCTTCAAATCATTCAACAAATGACACGTTGGCATCTGCTATTTCAGTGGTTTCAGGTTGCTCAGTTGTTGTTGAAGCATCTTTCGATTTACCAGCACCACCCGTAATAAATTTACTAATTAAGTCTTCTAGGTCCATTGTGCCTTGGGTATTGCCAATGCTTTCACCACGTTTCACATAGTTCAAACCGCCCCCTGGAACAATTTTCAAGTACTTCTCACCTAGCAGACCATTGGTTGCCACCATAATATAAGCATCTTCATCAATGCTGGTGATGGACTTCATGTTCGCAATAAGTTGCTTTTCCATTTCTTTTTGTTGCGCAGCATCCGCAGCGGTATAGTCGCTACTGTAACGAAGCTCTTCAAGTGCATTCTTTTCAACTTCTTTGAGTTGTGCTGCATTAAAGGTCGTTAATTTACCATCCAAAGAAAAAGAAACCGTGGCTAAACGTGTCACAGGGTCTAAGCTAATTTGATCAACTTGACCAATTTTTACCCCACTCATCGTCACTTTCGCACGTGGTTTTAAACCATTTACATTATCGAAGGTTGCACTCATCTCATAGCGATCACTGAGATTTGATCCCACCAAGCCACTCACTCGCATCGCAATAAAGAACAAAGCGATACCGAACAAAATGACAAATATGCCGACTGCCAGCTCACTTGCACGTGATTTCATTAAACACCTCCAAACATGACCGCAGTCAACACAAAATCAAAACCTAAAACACAGAGCGATGAATACACCACAGTGCGTGTGGTTGATGTCGCAATACCTTCAGATGTCGGTTCACAGGCATAGCCTTGATACACCGCAATCCATGTACAAATTAAAGCAAAAACAAAACTTTTAATGATGGTGCCATTCAGGACATCTTTATAGAATTCTACGCTACTTTGAATGCCACTCCAGTAAGAGCCTTCATCTGCACCCAAGAAGTCTACACCCACCATTTTACCGCCCATAATCCCCACCGCAGCAAAGATGACAGACAGCATCGGCAAACTAAAAATACCTGCCCAAAGTCGCGGCGAAATCACACGTTTAAGTGGATCAACCCCGATCATTTCCATACTGGACAGCTGCTCTGTGGCTTTCATTAAGCCAATCTCAGCCGTTAATGCAGAACCCGCACGACCTGCAAACAGCAATGCCGCAACCACAGGTGCTAACTCACGGAGTAAGGTCAATGCAACCGCTGTACCCAGCATCGCTTCACTACCAAAGGTCACCAAGATGCTATACATCTGTAAGCCCAGTACCGCACCAATAAATAGCCCTGACACCACAATAATGAGCAGCGATAACACCCCAACACGGTACATTTGGTAAACAAATAACCGAACACCTAAAGCAGTGGGCATCGAAAATAAAATTTGTAATAACATCAGGCTGGCAACACCAATGCCGCGAACCCGTTCAATCACGCGTCGACCTAAGAGTGCTATCGCATTCATGCTTGCACCTCAGTATTTAGATATGCCTTATGGCTAAATTGATAATCGACAGGCCCTTCAACTGCACCTGTTAAAAACTGTTTAACAAATGGAGAGGCATTCGCCTGTAACTGTTCAGGCGTGCCTTCACCTTGCACCTTACCTTCAGCAACAACATAGATATAGTCTGCGATCGATAAGGTTTCAGCCACGTCATGTGAGACAATAATTGTTGTTAAATCAAGAGCTTCTCGCAATGACCGAATCAGGCGTGTGAGTACACCCTTCACAATTGGATCTTGTCCTGCAAATGGCTCATCGTACATGATCAGCTCAGGATCCAGTGCAATTGCACGTGCCAAAGCCACACGACGGTTCATCCCACCTGAGAGCTCAGAAGGCATCATCTGTTCTGCGCCACGTAAGCCGACAGATTCAAGTTTTAAAGATATAATTTCTGACAGTAAATGTTCTGGCAACTTGGTATGTGCTCTTATCGGAAAGGCCACATTTTCATACACCGACATATCGGTAAACAATGCGCCACTTTGAAAAAGCATGCCCATACGCGCACGCGCAGCGAATAACTCTTTGCGTGACATTTTCGCAATATTTTGCCCATCAAAAAGCACTTCACCTTGGTCAGGGGTCAATTGACCGCCAATTAAACGCAGTAAAGTGGTTTTACCTGTACCCGATGGTCCCATAATGCCCGTAATTTGACCCTGTCGAATTTTTAAATTGACCTGATCATAAATGACACGTTCCCCTCGCTTAAAGCTCAGATCTTTGACCTCAATGAGGGCTTGAGCAGTCAGAGGCGCTTGATTATTCATAGCTGTGCGTTTTCCTGCATTTTTTCAGCATGCATACTATAAAGGATTAAAAAACGATATGTTAGCGTATTCCGTGTCTAATTTTGTGCACGAATTGATTTCAGTTGGTTGTATTTATATTTATTTGAACGGCGAAAACAAGCTACATAAGATGAATTGCTTCATCCATAACGACTATAGACAAAGAAAAGAATATTGCAAATCAGCAAAAAGAGTCCGAGATAATGTGCCATATTGACCTCTTTCACGTCAGAGAGTGTGGCGATTGATTCAACCTCATTATTGTGCATCATTATTATCAATACAATTAAAATATGACTCAGTATACATTTTAATTTATTTTTTACAGCCGTAGAAAAAAAAACCAGTGTTTCCACTGGTTTTTTTATTCATTCAGACTTAGTCGTTAAACTTACGACGTGGGCGGTCAAAACCACCTTCAGTACGTGGACGATCTGAATTAAATTCACGCTTCGGACGGTCTTCGCCACCAAAAGTACGCTTAGGACGGTCTTCACCACCGAAAGTGCGTTTTGGACGGTCATCACCAAAAGAACGTTGTGGACGGTCGCCAAAACCACCTTCACGACGTGGCGCTGGACGATCACCAAAATCACGTTTTGGACGGTCACCAAAAGAACCTTCACGACGTGGTTTGTAGTCTACACGGTTACCGCGGTTGTCATCATTCGAGTCAAAACGTGGCTTATCGTTGAAACCGCCTTCGCGACGTGGACGATCAGAGTTGAATTCACGCTTTGGACGATCATCAAAAGAACGTTGCGGACGATCACCGAAACCGCCTTCACGACGTGGCGCTGGACGATCACCAAAATCACGTTTTGGACGGTCATCAAAAGAACGTTGCGGACGATCACCGAAACCGCCTTCACGACGTGGACGATCATTATTAAACTCACGACGTGGACGATCTTCACCACCAAATGATGGACGATCACCACGAGGTTTGTCATCGTAGCTACGACGTGGACGGTCATCACCACCTTCACGACGTTTAAAGTTAGACTCACCTTCGAAACGAGCACGACCGCCGCCATCGCGACCACCGAAACCACCGCGACCACGACCGCCGCCATCACGACCACGACCATCACGACCACGACCGCCGCCATCACGACTACCGCGTGCAGGAGGTGGAGATGGCTCAAGACCTTCAATTTCAGATACATTCAAACGTGCATCTAAGAAATCTTCTAAAGCACGGATTTTACCGCGTTCACGGTAAGTTGCTAAAGTGATTGCTTTACCAGTACGACCCGCACGACCTGTACGACCAATACGGTGTACATAGTCTTCGTTCTTCATTGGAAGACCGAAGTTGATTACGTGTGAAATGGTTGGTACGTCAAGACCACGTGCAGCAACGTCGGTTGCAACTAAAATTTTTGCACGACCTTCACGGATGCTACGTAAACGACGGTTACGCACAGTTTGTGGCATAGCACCATGAAGTGCTACAACTGATAAACCTGCTTCAGCAAGTTCTTCAGCCAACATATCGGTGTCTTCTTGAGTAGAAGCAAATACAACAGCTTGATCTACGTCTTCAGCACTTAACCAATGCGTTAGTAATTTTTTCTTGTGCTCAAAGCCATCAGTCCAGTGTAAAGTCTGAGTGATGTCAGTATTCGTAGAGTGACCAGTTTCGATTGCAATCCGTTGTGGATCATTCATCATGCGTTCAGCAAGTGTAATGATACGACCAGCAAATGTTGCAGAGAACATTAAAGTCTGTTTACGGTTTGCAGCAAGATCGCTAATTGCTTCTAAGTCTTCAGAGAAACCTAGATCTAGCATACGATCTGCTTCGTCAACAATAAGCGCATCAACTTGGTCTAATTTAATTTGACGACGGTTTACAAGGTCAAGTAAACGACCTGGTGTTGCAACAACAACTTGCGCACCTTTTAACTGTTGGATTTGCTTACCAAACGGCATACCACCCATGATCGCTGCAATACGCGCACCTTTCATGTGACGGACAAACCCAATCGCGTCTTGGCTTACTTGCTGCGCCAACTCACGAGTTGGGCAAAGAACCAAGATATTCGGTTGAGTAATTGCTTTCATACGTTCTTTGAACGGAACGAAAGTCTCTTGGGCTGCAAGTGCGTTTAACGTTGGAAGTAAGAACGCTGCAGTTTTACCTGAACCTGTTTGGCTAGATACTAAAAGGTCTTTACCTTCTAAAGCTGCAGGAATCGATTGTTCCTGTACAGGCGTAGGAGAAGTAAAACCTAAGCTTTGTAAAGCTTGTTGTAACGATTCATGTAAAGGAAAATCAGCAAAAGTTTTGCTCATAGAGTATTTCACCCGAAAAATGGGTGCTCCATTAAATATATGGTCTGATGGACATCGGCAAAAAGCGGCACAGCAATAATCGCTGAAAATATAGAATCAGCGGCGATCCGAGAACGACGATGCGTATAACGCACATTTGATTACAGCCGCAACCTGAAGGAATCGCTTAAGCGATTGGGTGGGGCGCGAAATAATGTCCTCTCTTTGGACCGGACGCGCATACACAATGATAGAAGAGAATGTTCAGGTAATGAACGAAATTTAGTGCGTGGGCGGAGTATAGCAGGATATTTTTAAAAGTCACCTCTTTTCGTGAAATTGATACAATATTTTCCTCAAAGATTGAATAAATGCAGGTTTTCACTTTAATTTTTTTGACCATCTAGAAAAATATTGAATAGTATTCTTTGCTCTTTCCTCAACTATCAGCCATATGACGCAATTAATTGTACTAGCTCTTGCTCTAATGCTGCCGTGATTTGACATGCTGACCTGTCATAAACATTAGACACAACAAGCTTAAATAGGTATCTATACACTGGTTAATTTTAACCCGCTTTATTTCTGTATAGCGTGATCTTCATTAAGAGGTAATCAGAATCTGGCACAGCCTATGTTTTACAATCTATAGAGGTTAAAGCCAGAAAGTAAATCACCACAAAGACCTTTATTTTTTTCATCCATATCAAAGAAAAAGCCCTGCATATGCAGTAATGCCAGTCAGTTAAGCAAAAAAAGTTAAAATGCTGTAAAAAGAGCGTATGTAAATACGCTCTTTTTTTATGAATTTATCTCAGAATCTAGATTTAACATTAAAACAAACCTTACCTTCACTTTCACAATTCAGTGAATTGATTGATTTAAACTGGATTGAAGATTGCTTAGACCAAACAGGTAAAGCATCAATTCGAAAAAGAAAACTGCCTGCTGAACATGTTGTTTGGCTGGTAATCGGACTTGCTCTATTTCGAAATCAACCGATTTGGTATGTGGTTCAACAATTGCAACTTGTTTTCGGTACGGCAGAATACTGTGTACCGAGTGCATCCGTACAAGCAAGACAACGCTTAGGCTTAGAACCCATGAGTGCTTTATTTTCGACATTAAGTCAGGCATGGTTTAAAGACTCACAACAACAATATAGCAACTTTCACGGTCTATGCGTTTGTGCTGTAGATGGTGTGGTTTGGTCTATGCCTCATACAGAAGAAAACTTTGTAAGCGTCCGCTGAACCCCATGTCTATTTTTTAATTTGAGTTGGATTTCCAGCGGTGTGGTAGCAATTCTTCTATTTGGGTCACTTTATGGGTCGGCAATCTTTTCAGCACATCACTTAAATAGGCATACGGATCCAGCCCATTCAGCTTTGCTGACTGGATTAAAGTCATGATGTTTGCCGCTCGCTGACCACTACGCAGCGAACCTGCAAATAACCAGTTCTTACGTCCCAACGCCCAAGGCCGCACCTGGTTGTCGGGTAGTCAGACGCAGTTACCTACGTCCAACCCCCTAAGAACCGTGCATGCGAGTTTCCCAGCACACGGCTCAAGCCTCTGCTAAGGCGCCATTCGGCACCCGGTTATACATCGTTGACATTGGCAAACTGAACACTCCTCGGACAATACAGATGGTAAATCTCAAGATTAGCAACTGCATCCGTTCCACCATGACTTAGCTTCACAATATGACGGCTGTGCCATGGTGTATCTTTGGTGACTGGTTTAAGACAGGCGCAGCAGCGACCACCTTGTTTTAGCCACACCCGATACAGCTTGGCTCGCCCCTTTGCGGAGACCAGCATTCTTTTACCCCATCGGGATTCGAAGTACTCATCCCATGCGGGGTCATGAGGGTTAGCAGCAGCCTTGATCTTGATATGTCGCACAATTGGCGTGTCCGAGGCAGACACTAATGTGTATTGTCGCTTCCGACCATCGGCGGACTGTTCATCACATGAGAACACCCATCGACGCGCTCCTTGTACTTTGAAATACCGATCTTTGACCCATCGGAGTGTCTTGCGAGGGTGGCGACGTACAGCCCATCGCCAGAGCATTTCCCACACTGCGTTGTCTACCTGGTTGAAAACCTTCTTGGCAACGACATGACTATGATAGTTGGCCCAACCCCTTAGAATCGGGTTGAGCAAACCGATCAAAGTGGCCTGTCGTGTCGCTTTGTTTGCATTGATTAATGCTCGCAGCTTGTCAAGATGAGCGCTGATGTTTGCCTTTGACGGCTTGATCAGTAGCTTGCCGTTGTACTTACGTACGTTCCAGCCAAGAAAATCGAACCCGTTCCCTATGTGCGTGATTTTGGTCTTTTCCTGAGAGAGCACGAGACCGCGCTGCGCCAGAAATTCAACCACGGCAGGACGAACTTCATTTTCGAGCCACTCTTTAGAATACCCCGTGATGATGAAATCATCCGCATACCGTACCAGTTGCAGCTTTTTGCCTGTCCATTTGGCGTTAGAGAACCTCTTCGCCAGCATCGTTTCCAGTCCGTCCAAGGTCATGTTGGCCAGCACCGGGGAGATAATACCTCCTTGCGGTGTTCCGGAAAGACTGGGAAACAGCTTGCTTTGGTAGACGTAACCGGCTTTGAGCCATTTCCGTAGAATCACCTTGTCCATTGGGAGGTTGGCGATCATCCAGTCATGGCTGATATTGTCGAAACAGCCTTGAATGTCACCCTCTAGCACCCACTCCGCACTTACTTTTCTTGACAGCACACCAAAGCACTGTGCTGCAGCATCCGCGGTTGAGCGTTGCGGTCTGAACCCATAAGAGTTCCGATCAGCGATGGTCTCCGCGATGGGTTCCAAAGCCAGCAGATGGAGCGCCTGCATGGCCCGGCATTTCATCGTGGGTATCCCGAGAGGTCTCATCTTGCCATTTTTCTTCGGAATAAGGACTCTCCGAAGCGGAAGGGGCGTGTAACCTCGCCTCTTCAACGACATCATCGCACCGGTCTTGGCCTTGGGTGTATTCCAAGTCACCTTGTCGACCCCAGCCGTGTTTTTGCCTTTGTTTTCAGACACTCGTTTGACGGCCAATGCTTTGCCACTAAACGAGTGAGTCAGCAGCCATTGCAAAGCTTTCGCCTTGTTATGCCTGCCGTCTTGTACCGCCTTCACAATACGCGCTTGCAGCCCTCTGACATGACGCTGTACAGCAATCCAATCGATGCTGTCCCACGATGTGCTGGAAGGTGCACACGCTGATACTGCTGCATTCATTTGCTCTCCCTCCATTAAAAGGGTTCTACACACTCTCTTGTGATGAGAGACCATAAGGACGTCAGCCCGCTTTCGCGTGGGGTAATGTTTCAACCTCTATCCAACCCATTACAGACTGGCATTCGCTTTTTCCTCGTTCCTTCGCCCGCATCACCATGGGCAGTTTTTGCAAACTGCTTTCCCAATGGGAGTAATACGGGATTTCCACGTTCCGCTTACTGAAGTACATCGGCTTAGGTGCCTGCTATCGACCGGGAGGCGTATGGGTCACGAATGCGTAGTCGAAAGACGCAATTCCCACCTCCATTACCGTTTTGGTTCGAGCGTATCAGCCATTTCCGCTCGTTCAACTTAACGATCGTTACGCAGATTCACATGTGTTCACCATACCGATTATCTAGCCCTTGTCCGGCTATGGCTGCCAGAAGGGTACGCCTCTCACGATTGATACCCCGCACCTTGCGGTGCCTCGTTACATTGTCGAAGGCGCTCTTTATTCAGCCTTCTAGATTCACCCGGTGACACGGGTGGTTCCCGCAGGGGGGAACAACTTCATTAAGCGACTTCGTGTCGCACTTCCACCCAATTATTGCAAATCGGTAGATTGCCATCATCCAGATAGCGGCTTAAAGCTGGCCAACGCTTCAGAGTGTAATTGATGGCCTTGGCGGTTGGAGAACTCGATGGCACCGTCAGTTGATGCTGGTTGAGCCATTCATACAGTTGTTGCATCACCGGTTGACTATGCTGTTGTCGGTATTCGCGGCGCTGTTCTGCTGTACCATCGGTCTTTCTCCTGAGTTCTGCTTCTATGGCATACAGTTTCTGAATCAGCACTAAGGCCTGTTCAGCGACCTGACTTTTCTTGGTCACATGCAGTTCATGGAATTTACGACGAGCATGCGCCATGCAGCCCACCTCAATGACTTGGCCTGATTTAAAGCGTGCTTTATAACCACTGTAATCATCACAGACCAGATGGCCCTGCCAGTCTTTCAGGAACGCTTCAGCATGCTGGCCTGCACGACTATCCTGAAAGTTATAGATCACGGCTTGAATTGGATTATATTGGGTTGTTGCATAGGCCCAGACATAACCTTTCTTCGGTTTTTTCTCATCATCACTCATCCGCATGATGGTGACCGGCGTTTCATCGGCATGGATCACCCGCTGTTGCAGCACCACCTCTTTTAAAGCATTGGCCAGAGGTTCCAGTTCTACACCGCAGCGACCTATCCAGTCAGATAAAGTTGATCTAGAAAGCTCGATTCCCGCCCGCTGATAGATCAGACGTTGACGGTACAGCGGTAAATGATCTGCGTATTTCGAGACCAACACATGGCTAAGCAGTTCAGGACTGGCAATGCCTTTATCAATCACATAGGCGGGCATCGCTTGCTGAGTCAGGGTGTCACACTGATCACAGACCCATTTGCCACGCACATGCTGTTCCTTATAGAACTGTGCCGGTCTGAAATGCAGTTTTTCACTGATATCTTCGCCGATACGACGTAACTGGCAGCCACAACTGCATTGGGTTGATGCAGGTTCATGCTCAATACGGATGGTGTGTAGATGATCTGGCAGTGGTCGACGTTTAGGTTTATTGGTTTTGGCTTTCTGTGTCGCTGCATTGGTTTTATCTGCATTTAGCCGTTCCAGTTCCAGATCAACAGCGGCAATATCTTCTTCGACCGCTTCATCCCATAGATGGATTTGTTTTGCAGTGAGATGTTCGTTTTTACTGCCGAATTTGTGCTGTTTAAATAGTGCGAGTTCATGCTCGTATTTTTGATTGAGAATAGAAAGATGTTGAACTTTAGAATCTAATTGCTGATTGGTGACTTCAAGATGTTGAACTCTGGCATCTAATTGCTGGTTTGATTGTGCTAGAGACTGATGCTGCATCGCCAACTGTCTGGTGAATTCCAGCAGTTGTTCATGGGTCAGTTGGCTTAAGTCAGGCAGCGTATTCATGACCGCAGTATGCCTGAGGTCATGAAGAGAATGAAATAGAACGTTTGGAGAATAGCAGAATGGACCAAGCTAGTTTAGAGCATTGTGACCACTTGCTGTCGTCCAATGCGCTGCCAAGGCAAACCCTGGATCAGTGCCTGTAACTGTTCTGGGCTGAGGGCTACGCTTTCACCCTGGTGAACTTTAGCCCAGTGAAATTTACCCTGTTCCAAACGCCGGGCACACAGCCAGATGCCCAGTCCATCATGTACCAACACTTTCATACGATGACCACGTTTATTACAGAACAGGTAAGCACAGTGCGGTTTGATGTAGCCAAAGGCTCTCACCACCTGAGCCATGACAGTATCCATTCCTGCTCGCATATCCATGGGCTGGGTAGACAACCAGATTTCATCGATACGGATCATGTTGTAAGTGCCTTGAGTAATTCTGCTAAAGCAGATATTTCTGATACTTGCCATTTCAAGCCAATTTCTGCTTTTGAGTGGGGTAAAGTAATTTGAACCGTTAACATGCCAGTAGGGATAGGATCTAATGGTGCGGAGCAAGATAAGGCAATAAATGTAGGTTTATTCGGTAGGGGTGAGCGATCATTCCCTGGCTTAGCATCAATTAAGCGAATCCATTTGGATACAAGATGTGTATTCAATCCATGTTGCAAAGCGACCGAAGCAATTGAAACCTCCGATGCTTTACACGCCTGAACGATCTGCTGTTTAAATTCAGCACTATATGTTCTTCGTTTTATCGTAAGAGATACGATGGATGTCTGATTATTTGTAGTCATAAATTTAAGTTCCCACTTGTTTTTAAGTGAGGACTAAATTAAGGCTTATAGGACGAATTCATAAGGTGTGTTTAGCGGACGCTTACAAAACTTTAAGCACTTTGGTTCATCCAAAGGCAAAACAGCAGCTGCACCTTACCCACAAGTTAGAGCGACTTGCCTGGTGAATACCAATACCCATGAAATGATTGATGCCCAAATGGGCAGTATGGATCAAGGTGAATTAACCTTAGCCAGTCAATTAAAAGCACCAGTTCGCAGTATTACCCTATTTGATCGTGCTTACTTCTCTGCTGATTTTTTAGTGAGCTGGCAATCTCAGGCAGAAGAGAGTCATTGGTTGATGCGAGCAAAGGACAACCTGCGTTATGAAGTGATTCATCATAATGCGGCCCATGACTTTCAGATCAAAATGCCTGTTTCAGCAAGAGCAAAAAAGATAAATCCGTCATTGGGTGACTATTGGGAAGCACGTTTAATTGAAGTTGAATATGCAGGAAAAACAAGACGTTACATTGTAAGCGTCCGCTGAACCCCATGCCTATTTTTTAATTTGAGTTGGATTTCCAGCGATGTGGTAGTAATTCTTCTATTTGGGTCGCTTTATGCGTCGGCAGCCTTTTCAGCACATCACTGAGATAGGCATACGGATCCAACCCATTCAGCTTTGCTGACTGGATTAAAGTCATGATATTTGCCGCTCGCTGTCCACTGCGCAGCGAACCTGCAAACAACCAGTTCTTACGGCCCAATGCCCAGGGACGCATTGAGTTCTCTGCCCAGTTATTGTCAATGGGTAGATTGCCATCATCCAGATAGCGGCTTAAGGCTGGCCAACGCTTCAGACTGTAATTGATGGCCTTGGCGGTGGGAGAACTCGATGGCACCGTCAGATAATGTTGGTTGAGCCATTCACACAGTTGTTGCATCACCGGTTGGCTGTGCTGTTGTCGGTATTCGCGGCGGTGTTCTGCTGTACCATCGGTCTTTTTCCTGAGTTCTGCTTCTATCGCATACAGTTTCTGAATCATCAGTAATGCCTGTTCAGCGATCTGACTTTTCCCGGTCACATGTAGCTCATGGAATTTACGACGTGCATGCGCCATGCAGCCCACCTCTATGACATCGCCTGATTTAAAGCGTGCTTTATAACCACTGTAATCATCACAGACCAGATGGCCCTGCCAGCCATTCAGGAACTCTTCTGCATGCTGACCTGAACGGCTATCCTGAAAGTCATAGATCACCGCTTGAACTGGATTGTACTGTGTAGTGGCATAGGCCCAGACATAACCTTTCTTCGGTTTTTTCTCATCATCACCCATCCGCATGATGGTGACCGGCGTTTCATCGGCATGGATCACCCGCTGTTGCAGCACCACCTGTTTTAAGGCATTGGCCAGAGGTTCCAGTTCCACACCGCAGCGACCTATCCAGTCAGATAACGTTGATCTAGAAAGCTCGATTCCCGCCCGCTGATAGATCAGACGTTGACGGTACAGCGGTAAATGATCGGCATACTTCGATACCAGCACATGGCTGAGCAGTTCAGGTGAAGCAATGCCTTTATCAATCACATAGGCAGGCATCGCTTGCTGAGTCAGGGTGTCACACTGATCACAGACCCATTTGCCACGCACATGCTGTTCCTTATAGAACTGTGCCGGTCTGAAATGTAGTTTTTCACTGATATCTTCGCCGATACGACGCAAGGTGCAGCCACAAGCACATTGGGTTGATGTTGGTTCATGCTCGATACGGATGGTGTGTAGATGATCGGGCAGCAGTCGACGTTTAGGTTTGTTGACTGTGGCTTTGTGTGTCGCTGCATCAGTTTTATCTGCATTCAGCCGTTCCAGTTCCAGATCAACAGCGGCAATATCTTCTTCGACCGCTTCATCCCACAGATGGATTTGTTTTGCGGTGAGATGTTCGTTTTTACTGCCAAATTTGTGCTGTTTAAATAGTGCGAGCTCATGCTCGTATTTTTGCGTGAGAATGGAAAGATGTTGAACTTTGGCATCCAATTGCTGGTTTGATTTTTCTAATTCTTGATTTGATTGTGCCAGAGACTGATGCTGCATCGCCAACTGCCGGGTAAATTCCAGCAGTTGTTCATGGGTCAGTTGGCTTAAATCAGGCAGCATTTTCATGACCGCAGTATGCCTGAGGTCATGACGCAGAGGAAATAGAACGTTTGGAGAATAGCAGAATGTAGCAGCCTAGTTTAGAGCATTGTTACCACTTGCTGTCGTCCAATGCGCTGCCAAGGCAAACCCTGAATTAGTGCCTGTAACTGTTCTGGACTGAGAGCTACGTTTTCACCCTGGTGAACTTTAGCCCAGTGGAATTTTCCCTGTTCCAACCGCCGGGCACACAGCCAGATGCCCAGTCCATCATGTACCAGCACTTTCATGCGATGGCCACGTTTATTACAGAACAGGTAAGCACAATGCGGTTTGATGTAGCCAAAGGCTCTCACCACCTGAGCCATGGCCGTATCCATACCTGCACGCATGTCCATGGGCTGAGTAGACAACCAGATTTCATCGATACGGATCATGTTGTAAGTGCCTTGAGTAATTCTGCTAAAGCAGATATTTCTGATACTTGCCATTTCAAGCCAATTTCTGCTTTTGAGTGGGGTAAAGTAATTTGAACCGTTAACATGCCAGTAGGGATAGGATCTAATGGTGCGGAGCAAGATAAGGTAATAAATGCAGGTTTATTCGGTAGTAGTGAGCGATCATTCCCTGGCTTAGCATCAATTAAGCGAATCCATTTGGATACAAGATTTGTATTCAATCCATGTTGCAAAGCGACCGAAGCAATTGAAACCTCCGATGCTTTACACGCCTGAACGATCTGCTGTTTAAATTCAGCACTATATGTTCTTCGTTTTATCGTAAGAGATGCGATGGATGTCTGGTTATTTGTAGTCATAAATTTAAGTTCCCACTTGTTTTTAAGTCAGGACTAAATTAAGGCTTATAGGACGAATTCATAAGGTGTGTTCAGCGGACGCTTACGTTACATTACATCATTAACAGATTCTAAAGTTTATCCATTCAAAGACCTTGCAATGCTTTATATCCAGCGTTGGGAAATAGAAATGTGTTATCGGGAAATTAAAAGTGATTTACAGGATGCAAGGATTTTAAGAAGCAAACAACCTGATTTGGTCTATCAAGAATTGTGGGGGGTATTTATTGCATATAATATCTTAAGAAGACAGATGAGGTTTATCGCTGAACATGCAAAGGTGAGTCCTTTAAGGATCAGTTTCCATGTTGCATCTATGAGTATTATCAATATCTTAAGGCACACACCTTTAGAATCAGCAGGAAACCTACCCAAACATTTAGCGCAATTATTTGAACAATCTAAAATATTTGTATTACCTGAAAAAAGGCAAAGGCAATGTCCGCGAGTAGTGAAAATTAAAGCACAAAAATATCCAAGAAAATGCCAGTCAATTTCTTAACTGACTGGCATTACTCTTCTGAGGGCTTTTTCAATGTCTTAAAGCACGATCTGCATGTTATTACTTAGCAGCTTCACCCCAAGCAGGTACAACTGCTTTCATCAGAGGTTTCAACATTTTCATAGAACATGCCAGTACTTGGCCATTTTCCATAGATTCGCTACCACCACGTGCATCAACCACTGTGCCGCCCGCTTCTTTCACTATCAACTCGCCTGCTGCGATATCCCAAGGCTTTAAGCCAAGTTCGAAGTACGCATCGAAACGACCTGCTGCAACATATGCCAAATCTAATGCTGCAGAACCTGTACGACGGTATTGCGCGCCAGCTTCAGTCACATTTAACAATGAATCAAAATGATTTTTTGCATAAGAAATCACTTCACCATTACGTTTTGCACGGTAAGCATGCCCCACAGACATGAATGTATTTTCAAGGCTGTCTTTCACATTTACACGAATACGGCGTTGGTTCATCATGGCACCACGACCACGACTTGCAGAGAACAACTCATCTTTCACAGGGTCGTAAATCACGCCGTGTTGAGTAATGCCTTTATGTTGAACTGCAATAGAGATACAGAAGTGAGGAACACCGTTAATGAAGTTTAGCGTGCCATCAAGTGGGTCGATGATCCAACACCAATCTGCGTCGTGACCTTTACCTTCTTGAAAACCAAACTCTTCACCAAGGAAGCTGTGATTTTTATAGCTTTTACGTAGGGTATCGATAGCCAATTGTTCCAAATAACGGTCTACACGCGTTACAGGACCATCAATTCCTTTTTCTTCGACTTGTAGATCGAGCTTATGACGATTTTGATGCGCTTTTAAAAGCTCTTGACCGACTAATTGAGCCGCACGCGCAGCCATCACCACCATAGGTTCCATTGAACACCCACTACAATTTGAAGATATTGATAAAGAATAATGCATAAAAGCCTGCGCATCTTATCAAAGATCGGGGCTTTTAGGGAAAAAATGTTTCTAAAATTTAAAAACGGTGCTTAAACCATGTGTACAAGTTTTGACCATGCTTGGCGCACCGAGCTTTCAATGCCTTCTGCATCTAGTCCCGCCTGATGCAACATTTGCGCATGCGTGGCTTGATGCATGAATGTATCCGCTAATCCGAGATTTAACATCGGTTTCACGATTTGAGCTTGTGCCAAATATTCATTGACCGCACTGCCCGCACCCGCCATCACCGCATGTTCTTCAACCGTAACAAATAAAGCCGTTGATGGTGCTAAAGTCGCTATCATCTTTTCATCAAGCGGTTTAACAAAGCGCATATTCACCACACGAACCGCCAAATCTTGTTCAGCTAATTTCTGTGCTGCCTCTACTGCGGCCTGAACACGACTACCAAAAGCGAGAATGCTAATAACGTCGTCTTGGGCATCATTAAAGCTCGCTACAATTTCAGCCTGACCAATTTCCATCGGGGTCATCTGTTGTTGAATTTCAACACCCAAACCATTGCCACGCGGGTAACGCACTGCAGCAGGACCATTATATAAATAAGCAGTATGCAACATTTGACGACATTCATTTTCGTCTTTTGGCGCCATAATCACCAAATTTGGTACGGTACGCATAAAGGCATAGTCATAGGCCCCAGCATGAGTCGGGCCATCTTCACCCACCAAGCCTGCACGGTCTATACCAAAGGTAACATCTAGGTTTTGCAGGGCCACATCATGAATCAATTGATCGTAGCCGCGCTGCAAGAAAGTCGAGTAAATGGCCACCACAGGTTTTAAGCCTTCACACGCCATGCCCGCCGCCAAAGTCACGGCATGCTGTTCTGCAATCGCGACATCAAAAAAGCGCTGTGGATACTGTTTGGCAAAACCCACCATACCTGAGCCTTCGCACATGGCAGGGGTAATTGCCAGTAAACGCTCATCTTGTGCCGCTTCATCACATAACCATTGACCAAAGACATCTGAATATTTGGGCGCAGTTTGTGGAGCAGACTTGGCATTTATTTTGGTTATCGCGTGATATTTGATTTGGTCAGCTTCAGCAGGTGCGAAACCTTTGCCTTTTTTGGTATAAACATGAATTAAACGTGGCCCTTTACGTTTTTTCAATGCGGTAAAGACTTGTGTCAACTGCTCAACATCGTGCCCATCAAAAGGCCCAAAGTAATCAAAACCAATCGCTTTAAATACGTTGTCGGCCGCATCTGTCGCTGCGCTATGTAAGCGCGAGTTATAGATCCATTCAGGATGTGACTGTACATAAGCTTCGCCATCCGCCGAAATATTAATGGACTGACCACTTTCCCAAATTGAAGCCAAATGTTTAGCAAAACCACCTGTGCTGCATGAAATCGACATATCATTGTCATTCAGCACCACCATCAAGTCCGCATCATGCGCGACTGCATCGTTCATAGCTTCAAAGGCCATACCCGCTGTCATCGCCCCATCGCCAATGATAGCGACCACTTCACATGGATTGTTTTGATAACGACGTGCCAGCGCCATACCTAGGCCTGCTGAAATCGCAGTCGAAGAATGTCCAACCCCAAAGGTATCAAATACCGATTCATCACGCGCAGGAAAGGCAGCTAAACCATCTTTGGCACGAATCGTTGTGAGCTGTTCACGGCGGCCCGTTAATACTTTATGCGGATAAGCTTGATGACCGACATCCCAAATTAAGCGGTCATTCGGCGTGTTAAAGCAATAATGTAATGCCACGGTGAGTTCGACTACACCGAGGTTTGCACCAAAGTGCCCCCCACTTTGTCCTGCGGCATACAGAATAAATTGACGTAGCTCGTCTGCCACTTGTGCTAATTGACTTTGCTCAAGCGAGCGAAGTTGTTGAGGATGATCAATCGTATCCAACAACGGTGTTACAGGGCGATGAGCTGGTATTTCTGTATACAACATAATATGGCAAAGCCTTCTAAAGCCTGGCAAATCTAGCTAGGTCAAATGGGTAATTCGATCATATCGTCGAATGCTATCACCTTCAATCAGCCATATTTCTAGCGATGCAGTTTTGAGCAGTGCTCTCACTGGGTGTTCGTTTAGTGCAGGTGATTATCCTGAATAATCTTACTATTTATCAACTATTATCGTTCGCTTTATACAAAAAAGAAAATCTTCTGCATAAATTCATGGATGCAATTCTACCAATGTCGATGCATTACGCTATACTTTAGCCAATTTCTGAACTATTTACAGGTTTAACTGTGCCTATTGAATTTGTTGCCACATCCCGTTTACCGACTGCTTTTGGTGAGTTTAACATCACCGTATTTCAAGATCCTAAGACCGGTGAAGAACATGTTGCACTCTCAAAAGGTTTGGATCAGCCGATCACAGAACCCGTTTTAGTCCGTGTTCATTCTGAATGTCTCACGGGCGATGCCTTTGCGTCCTTGAAGTGTGACTGTGGTCCACAATTGCAAGCCACACAAAAACTGATCAATGAAGCTGGGCAAGGCGTGATTCTGTATTTGCGCCAAGAAGGTCGTGGCATTGGGCTGACCAATAAAATTCGTGCTTATGCGCTACAAGATCAAGGGCATGACACAGTTGATGCCAACCTAATGCTCAATCTCCCTGCCGATGCGCGCCGTTATGACATGGTCAGCATTATGTTGGATCATCTCAATATTCAACAAGTCCGTTTGATTACCAACAATCCATTGAAGATTGCAGCACTGCAAGAGCAAGGGATCAATGTGGTAGATCGTGTGCCTTTGACGGTCGGTTTAAATCCTTTCAATGAAGAATATTTAAAAACCAAGCATGAACGCATGGCACACTTGTACAAGAAAGATGATTTTTAAAATTTGAAAACATACTCTAAGCCTGCTTGAAAAAGGCCAGCTTAGAGCGCTTTAATGACATTAGATGGTCATTGAGAAAATACGACTCTCGGGTCGACGGCGTTTTAACTGCAAATCGAACGCCATACAAATATTGCGCACAAAGGCTTTACCCTGCTCAGTCACTCGTAAACTCTGTGGCCCAATCTCTAATAAACCATCGTCCCGCATTTCTTCCAGTTGTCCCAAGACCTCAGCCAATTCAGGAAATTGCATATCTGATTCTGCCCACGACGTCTGAAAGCTACACATCAAATTTAAAATGTGACGACGAATCATCAGATCTTCAGCACTTAAAATATGCCCACGATAGACCGGAAGTTCATTGTTTTCGAGTCGCGTATAATAATCTTCGAGTTTTTTTTCATTTTGCGCAAAGCTATACCAGCTATCGCTGATGGATGAGATACCTAAACCAATCATCACTTGGGTTTTTGATGCGGTGTAACCCATAAAATTGCGATGCAAAGTGCCTGCCTGAAATGATTGGTACATCGCATCACTTTCTAAAGCAAAATGATCCATACCAATTTCATGATAACCCTGTGCCAGTAATTTTTTCTTCCCTTCTTCGTAGCACTGCCGTTTTATTTCATCTTTCGGCACATCATGGTCTTTAAACCCACGCTGTCCGTTGCCTTTGATCCAAGGCACATGTGCATAACTATAAAAAGCCAGACGGTCTGGGCGTAAACGCTTGGTTTGATCAATGGTGTTGAGCACATCATCCAAGTTTTGAAAAGGCAGACCAAAGACCAAATCATGTGAAATTGAGCTATAGCCTATTTCACGTGCCCACTGTGTCACTTGCTCGACATGTTCAAAAGGCTGTATCCGATGAATGGCTTTTTGTACGATTTCATTATAATCCTGTACCCCATAACTAACACGGCGAAAGCCCAAGTCATACAAGGCTTGCAAATGCTCCCGTGTGGTATTGTTGGGATGCCCTTCAAAGCTAAACTCATGCTGCTCGGCAATCTCTGCTTGCGCAAGGATGCCTTCAATTAACTGAGTTAAATGTGCTGGAGAAAAGAAAGTGGGCGTTCCTCCACCCAAATGAATTTCTTTAATGCGCGGTTTGTCTTCAAGCAAGTCACAATAAAGAGACCATTCCTTTAAAACCGCCTGAATATAAGGCTGCTCCATCTCATGTTTTTTGGTCACGCGTTTGTGGCAACCACAAAAAGTACAGAGACTTTCACAAAAAGGCAGATGAATATACAGACTTATGCCTTCAGTCGAATTCGATTCAGCAAACGATGTTTTCAGCGTCTGTTTCCATTGCTCTAAAGAAAACTGCTCCTCTTCCCAATACGGCACCGTTGGATAACTGGTATAACGTGGACCAGGAACATTGTATTTTTGAATCAATGAATCGCGCATATTTACCATCAGCTCTTCCGTATTCAGAAGATGCAGCCTATTCTGCATCGCCAAACTCGGGTCTGTACTTTGGTTATTCTGCTGAGCTTAGAATCAGAATTCAACCTAGCGAATTGGTCAGGTTATTTTCGAATGGCAGCATTTCATTTTTGAATTGCTTCACAACATCGAATGCTGCAGTAGGACTCTTCGGAAAATATTCTTAATCTTTTTGCTGTTTTATGTTTTGATGTAGGCAGTTTTCATCTTTTTCCATGAGGCTTTTCATGCAGCACCCAACGTCTGCGGATATCCAACGTGTTCGCGAATTTCTTCTCGACTTACAGGCTCGTATTTGTGCCGCACTTGAACAACAAGAACGTGCTGGTGGCGGGACTGCGCAGTTTGAAATAGATGATTGGGAGCGTCCTGAAGGCGGTGGGGGTCGTTCACGCGTACTGCAAAATGGTACGGTGATTGAAAAAGGTGGAGTGATGTTCTCACACATCAACATTTCTAAACTCCCCGCTTCAGCGACTGAGCGCCATCCGCAAATTGCAGGTGCCAAAGCACAGGCCATGGGTGTTTCTTTAGTGATCCATCCAAAAAATCCAAATGTCCCGACTTCACATGCCAATGTGCGCTTATTCGTGGCTGAAAAAGAAGGTCAAGACCCAATTTGGTGGTTTGGAGGGGGCTTCGATCTCACTCCATTTTACCCAAATGATGAAGATGTGCTGTCATGGCATCAGACAGCACACGACTTGTGTGCTCCCTTTGGCGCTGAAATCTATGCCGAACATAAACAATGGTGTGATGACTATTTCTATTTAAAACACCGCGACGAACAACGTGGTGTCGGTGGATTGTTCTTTGATGATCTCAATCAATGGGACTTTGAAACCTGTTTCCAATATATCCAAGCCGTGGGCAATGGCTATCTGAATGCCATTCTTCCGATTTTCCAGCATAACCAAGACAAGCCTTATAGCGAGGCGCAACGCGACTTTCAAATCTATCGTCGTGGTCGTTATGTCGAATATAACTTGGTCTATGACCGCGGCACGCTCTTTGGTTTACAAACAGGTGGCCGGATTGAGTCGATTTTAGTGAGCTTGCCGAATTTGGCGGGTTGGTCATATCGACCTGAATGGGAGGCCGATTCTGCCGAGAAAAAATTGACCGACTTTTACCTGAAACCCCAAGATTGGCTCAAGCTACTCAAATAGACACACAGGCTTACAATTCTATATCCCCCACGCATGCCCTTTTCACTAGATTAGGGCAGCCTATCCATTAAATTTTATATATTTCCCGATCAATTCCCCGTAGAATAGCTACTACACAAAGCGTCATTTCTTTGCATTTATTAAAGCATTGTCACAGGTTTAAAACAGCAATTGGGTTCTTTTAAGTTCGCAAAAACCGTAAGCTAAATTAAGTCATTTTCAATGTATTCATTTTAATGACATCAATATTTAGTATCCTCCTTTGCTGTTCTCTGAGGTCCCAAACATGTTCGCAAAAAGAGTTAGCTCAACCACCATGGTTCTTTTCTGCTTTGCTATTGTGTTGCTAAGCTCGATCAGTACCACTATTTTTTCTGAAAGTGCATTTAATGACAATGCATCCATCAGCATCACCGTATTTGCAGGTATCGGCTTAACCCTGACCGCAGCAAAATTATTGTTTGATGCGATTCATAGCATCTGTAATCCATAAGCCTCCTTTCTTTTTTCTGTTGATAAAAAACCACTGAATGCTTTAGCCTGCGTGTAATTTGCCGTATATTGAACAGCATTTCTCACATGGATTTGGTGCGATGAGCAAACAATTCGCTGTCATTGGCAACCCGATTGAGCAGTCTCGCTCACCTGAACTTCACCATGCGTTTGCACAAAAAATGGGGCTCGACCTCAACTATAGTAAACGTCTTGCCCCGCTCGATGGCTTCCTCGCCAACATCCAAGAATTTTTCTCCCACGGTGGCATAGGTCTAAACGTCACAGTTCCATTTAAAGAACAAGCCTTTGCAGCCTGCGCAGTCCTCACTGAACGCGCTAAAATCGCAAAAGCAGTCAATACGCTGTGGATGGTCGATGGTCAATTACATGGTGATAACACCGATGGACAAGGATTAGTCGATGCCATTCGCGCGTTGGACTGGAACTTAGACCAGACAGATGCACTGATCATCGGTGCAGGTGGTGCAACTCGTGGCGTCATTTATCCACTGGTCCAAGCAGGGGTGAAAAAAATTGTGATTGCCAATCGTACCCTTGCCCGTGCTGAGCAACTGGTTGCTGACTTAAAAACAGCTGTACCGCAAGCCGAATTGCAAGCCATCGGCTTAGATGCGCTCGAAGGTCAGTTTGACTTGGTGATTAACGCAACCTCTGCCAGCCTAAGCGGCGATGCCCTCGTTCTGCCAGAAACACTCCAGTTTCAACATGCCTATGAAATGGCCTATGGCAAACCCTCAACCTTTTTAGATCAAGCCAAAGCTCGCGGCGTACCCACCTCAGAAGGCTATGGCATGCTGGTTGGTCAGGCGATTGAATCTTTTTCGATTTGGAATGGCATCAAACCGAACCTGAAAGATTTTTTATAAGCACAAATAAAAAAGAACCTCCGCAGAGGTTCTTTTTTTCAGATTAGTTCATGTGTTTCTGTACGGCTTTATAGGTCTCGTAATAGGTCGAGTCGCTAAAGAAGTCGTCATGTTCAAGTTTCAAACCTTGCAACGATTTTTCTGTCAATTGACCCTTTAAGTCATCTGCAAATGCTTTAGCAAAGACTTGTGCAGACTGAGTCAAATATGCAGTTTGCTCTTGGTCAATCTCATAGGTATCGGTAAATTTATCTTGATAGACCTGAGCAAAAACCGCTTGCTTGGTTTTGTATTTCTTCGCCAAATCCTTCCATTGCTGATTTTCTTGTACATCTTCCAGTGCATCATTAACGATATTGGCGATACTTTCACCCAACTCATCAAAGTCTTGTTCGTGTTGTAAAGCATGTTTTTGACGTAACTGATTCAGACGTTTAAGTGCTGCACCCTTCGGCTCTGCAACATCCATGAACTCGTAGGCATACACTTCTGAAATTTCATTGATGGTCGCTGAGCTATAGTAACGAATATACTCTGGACGTTGTGCGGCAAACATCAAAGCAAATACCGCTTGATACGCTTTAACTTCAGAATGCTGACGTGCATAGCTTTGCTGCGCTGCCTGCTGGTAATAATCTGAAATAGCCTTAGGTAATTCTGTTGTACTTGATGATGCGCTCTCTACACTTGATGAATCTGCACCTAACGGGCCCAGCATGCCTTTCACTACATTTTCCAGCAGTGAACCTTTAGATACTTCCTCAATCGATTTGGCATTTCTTAAAGCTTGACGGTCAATGGCGGTCGCACTGCCATAATTAAACACCTGATTGGTGCTCTTAATTTGTAGCTTACCAATTTGCTCATCGCTAATCACAATGTTGTAATCCATGTTTTGCGCACGACCTTTTTGGTCGAGTCCAACATCCATCACAAACGGTGAACGCTCGCTACCCAGCTGTGCCATGATCGGTGTAATTTCAGCCTGATGTTTTTGCCAAAGTTGTTTAAAGCTTTGTGCGTCTACCAGTTGCTCTGTTTGATACGCGCTAAAGAGTGGTTTCAACTCTTCCAAAACATTGGTCGCTGCTTGTCCAAAAGTCTCTTCATCTACAGATTGATTGGTTACTTTAGGTGCAAGTACATCAATATCTTGATAATCACGGCATGCGGTCACTTTACCAATAGGAATGTTCTTGCTGTTGATGAGCGCATCGCAAGCTTCTTCAGATAGAGTATTTGGTGCTGCAGAAGCAGTCACTTCAGTTGCTGTCTCATCAGCATCTTCTGTCGCGGCCTGCGCATAAGCCACATCTGCTTCTGCATCAACCGTAGCATCGGCAGCGGCATCTACAACAATGTCTTGTTCATCGCTCTGCCCATAACCACTCAAATTCTGCATTTTTTGGTTCACCAAATGACTGACACGTTCGAGTGAATCATAGGCTGGGTCTTCACTTGCGCTACTTGCAGCAATCTCTGCTTCTTTCGCCGCCTGCATTGCATCTTCCGCTGCGCTTGGTGTTTTTGCAGCATCCTCAATCAGACGCTCAGCATCAAAAGCTTGTATCTGCTGGGTATAGTGCAGTTTATTGACGTATTCAAACAAGCCCAATTGTACTTGTGCTGTTTCTAAGTCACCCATATAGCGAATTTTTTTGCTTAGGCCTGCTTCTTTTTCTGACTTGCTTAAATCAACACTATGCACTTGATTTGGCTCTGCCAAAGCATATGGCAGTGCATTCATCTGCTTTAAGTATTCAGCAAACTTTTTAAAATCGATATTACCGAATGCTTCTTTATGCTTAGAAAAGTCAATATAGGCAAAGCGATCCTGACTTTCACGATTCACCATGAACGGCATAAAGGCAAAGTAGTTGGTGTAAAATTTATAGTCATTAAAATCAACCACCATCGGCAACTGTGCTTGCACTTGTAGGGTTGGTTTTTGATAACTTAACTGCAAAGTTAATGCCGCCAATTTTTGACGGAAATGCACAGAACCTTGATAACTAAACTGTAAGTCATTGAGTAAATTTACCAAAGATTCTGCGATTTGAACCTTAGCAGAACGTGATTCTCCACTGCTATACAACGATGCATACGGATTTTGTTCACGCGCAAGTGCATCATATAAGGCTTGTTTTTCTTTGGTGGTAAAGGAAATCTTTTGATTTTTTAATAGTTGATCTAATTGTTTTTTCAGCTCTGGATCTAAATTCGTCCCATTTGAGTGGGCATTGGACTTGGAATTTGGCTTGGACTCATTAAAATTAAAGTCAGATTGAATAGAGAACTGACCTTTAAAATCATAGCTGGCATTTTCAAACATGGCATTAAGGCCTTGAGTGGCTTGTTGTCCGAGCTGCTGATCTGAAGAGGCATTTGATTTAATGACATGCTGAGTACACCCACTGATACTCAAACCCAATAAACAAAGTGTTATATATTTTAAGCGCATAATACTTGCTGAAAACCTGAGTTAATTATAGTTTATTAAAAAAGTACATAATCAAAAGACCATCGAGTCAGTGTAACAGAACTGTCTTTTTTGATTGATGATTTTATCTACCAATTCGCCTTTCTGACATTTTCTCAAGTCGGATCTATCAATGTATTTTGATACGATGTATGAATAATGAAATGATCGATTTAAATAATCCAATACTATTTCTAAATTAGGATTACACACATGCCTGCATATAAAGCTCCCTTACATGATATTCGCTTCTTAATGAATGAAGTGCTGGACTATCCTGCACATTATCAAACCCTATCGAATGGTGAAGCTGCCGACGCTGATACGGTAGATATGATCTTAGAAGGCGCAGCAGATTTTTGTGAAAATATTTTATCTCCTTTAAACCAATCGGGCGATGAAGAAGGTTGTACCTTCGACAATGGTGAAGTAAAAACACCAAAAGGCTTCAAAGAAGCTTACGATCAGTTTGTCCAAGGTGGCTGGCAAGGTTTGTCTTTCCCTGAAGAGTTTGGCGGTCAGAACCTGCCACAATCATTAAACCTAATTAAATCGGAAATGATGGGCACAGCAAACTGGTCTTTCCAAATGTACCCAGGTTTAAGCATCGGCTGTATGAACACCATTTTACAGTTTGGTACAGACGAACAGAAAAATCTGTATATGCCGAACTTAGTGGCAGGTACATGGTCTGGTACCATGTGTTTAACTGAACCTCAGTGTGGCACCGACTTAGGTCAAGTAAAGACCAAAGCAGAATTAAATGCCGATGGCACTTATAACATCTCAGGCACCAAAATCTTCATCTCTGCAGGTGAGCAAGATTTAACTGAAAACATCATTCACATCGTACTTGCTCGTCTTCCAGATGCACCTGCAGGTACCAAAGGAATTTCACTGTTCATTGTGCCTAAATTCTTGGTCAATGCGGACAGCAGCCTTGGTGAACGCAACCCTGTGACCTGTGGTTCAATTGAACATAAGATGGGGATTCGTGCTTCTGCAACCGCAGTGCTGAACTTTGACAATGCTATCGGTTACTTGATTGGTGAGCCAAACAAAGGCTTACATGCCATGTTTACCTTTATGAACACCGCACGTATCGGTACGGCAATTCAGGGTATTGCACATGCTGAGCTTTCTTTCCAAGGTGCACTTCCATATGCCAAAGAACGTATGTCGATGCGTGCACTTTCTGGCAAAAAAGACCCTGAAAAAGTGGCGGATGCCATTATTCATCACGCTGACGTTCGCCGTATGTTGCTAACACAAAAAGCGATTGCTGAAGGCGGTCGTTCAATGATTTATTATGCAGCGCAAATTGCCGACAAAATGGCCGATGCGCTTGAACGTGGCGATACTGCTGCATTTGAAGCACATGATGATCACTTAGGTTTCTATACTCCAATTTTAAAAGGCTTCTTAACTGAATTAGGCTTGGAAGCTGCAAACCACGGTATGCAAGTCTATGGCGGTCATGGCTACATTAAAGAATGGGGCATGGAGCAAATTGCACGTGACGCACGTATTGCGACACTATATGAAGGTACAACAGGTGTTCAAGCACTGGACTTGATTGGTCGTAAAGTACTTCTGACCTCTAAAGGTAAAGTAATTCGTGACTACACTGCTGAAATTCTGAAATTCTGTGGTCAACATGCTCGCAACAAATACATGCGCCGTTTTGCTTGGGACTTAACTAAGCTTTGCGCGCAATGGAATGCTTTAACTGTTCGTATCATGCTGGCGGCTCGTAAAGACCGTGACATCGTGTCATCTGCATCTGTCGATTTCTTGATGTTCTCGGGCTATGTAATGATGGCTTACTTCTGGGCTCAACAAGCGGCTGTAGCTTCTGCTAAATTGGCATCTGGTGAAGGTCAAGAAACACCTGAATTCTACAAAGCAAAAATTAAAGTTGCAGACTTCTATTTCGAACGTTTATTACCACGTACCCAAGGACATGCTGAAGCAATGGTCAATCCTTCAAAAACCATGACTTCTTTAGTACCTGAACACTTTAGCTTTGACTACTAACTAACAGTATTAGACCCATAAAAAGAGCGCCTAGGCGCTCTTTTTATTTCCTGTCTGACCTTAAAATTCAACTCCCCCTGTAATTTCCCCTTCGCTCCAATTTTCTGGCCTCATACTTAACCTGAGTTCGATCAGTAAGCGTGGCCTTGCGGAATATATTCCTCATTTGATAATGCACCGAGCGAAGGCTTCTGGGGCATACTCAAAATGAATGAGTTCATGATCATAGTTATAAAACGAGGGAACAAGCTTAAGCAGAGATTACAAAATATATAGAGTTATTTTATAATCAGCGAAAAATTCAAAAACGTTTGGATTTTAAGACACCAAATCAAATGGCAGAGGACTTTTGCAAGTTGGCTGCCTAAAATCTCCCAAGTGAAATTCTCCTGCTAATTCAGCACACATCACCCACTGGTGATGTTGAAATATATCGGCTTTGATGATGGTTATACTAATTGGAGTTCTTGGCTTGATTGAATGCCATTTAAGTAATCATGCAAGTTAAAAAATTGGCTTGAGATCTTCACTCAAAGCCATGATGGCAACTCACACAAGCATGGCTTTATAAAACTTAGATAAATTCTTCCAACACTGAGTTTAAAAATACATGCCCTTGCTCGGTACATGCTAAGCGCATAGCATCATCCACCATTAATTTTCGACTGCGTAGTGAGTCTAACGTTTCAGCCAAACTATCCAGATTCAAACCTGTACGCTGCGCATAATATTCAGCTGCAACCCCAGCATTTAAACGCAAAGCATTCATCATAAATTCAAATGGAAGTTCGTCGGCTTCAATCAGCTTAAACTGCACATGCTCCGCAGGAACTTTAGCCAAATAATCTTTGGGTAAACGAGTTTTCTGGAACCGATAGACCCCATCTGGCCGGGTCACTTTGGCATGTGCACCTGCCCCAATCGCCAAGTAGTCGCCAAACTGCCAGTAATTCAAATTATGTGCGGAAGGCTGCTCTTTACGCCATGCCGAAACTTCATAATTGATAAAACCCTGTGCTCTTAAATAAGCTTCGCCTTGAACTTGAATCTCTTCAAGCACATCGTCCACAGGTAAGACAGGCTTAGTTCTAAAGAACACAGTATTGGGTTCAATCGTGAGTTGATACCATGAAATATGGGTTGCACCATTGTCCACGGCAAGCTTCAAATCCAGTAGAGCTTGCTCTAAAGTTTGCTCAGGTAAACCATGCATGAGGTCGACATTAATACGTTTAAAGCCTGCATCACGCGCAAGACCAATTGCTGAAATCGCATCGGCGTTACTGTGAATTCGTCCCAACTTGGTTAAATGTTCAGTATTAAAACTTTGAACCCCTATCGATAACCGATTGATACCAACCGCCAAATAATCGGCAAAAGGATCATGTTCGACTGTACCTGGATTGGCTTCTAAGGTAATTTCACAATCCACCTCAAAAGGCAGTAGTGCTTTTAACTGGGCAAATAACCATTGATACCCTTGCGCTGAAATCAAAGACGGTGTTCCGCCGCCAATGAACACACTATGAATATGACGCCCTTGAGCAAACTCAAGCTGAGTTTTAAAGTCCTCGACCAAAGCATGTAAATATTCTTGCTCTAAATCTAAAGACAGTTTGCCATCTGGCACCGCATGCGAATTAAAGTCGCAATAGGGGCACTTACGCACACACCACGGCATGTGAATATATAAAGACAACGGAATATTTGCAGGATGTAAATCAGTCAAGGAATAGACTCTAAAGCACAGCGGTAATCTTGCATATTTTAACATGACTGCATCAAGACACTTATGAAATCTGAATCTATTTGGATTAGACTGATAAAAAGACAAGAAGAATGAATGGTTTAAAATGATGAAAATATCGAGCCACTTGCTGTTTATGCTACCACTGGCCTTTGGTATTGGCATTGCTATGACTTTTCAAACGGCGCTGAATACACAGCTCAGAGAATATTTTTACTCTCCACTACAAGCCGCATTGTTATCCTTCTTCATTGGAACCTGCGTTTTAGCACTTTTGGTTGTACTCCAACCTGTGGACAAACCGCAGTTACATGATTTTTCCAATATTCCATGGTACTTATGGCTCGGTGGTTGCTTAGGGGTTTATGCCATCAGTATAAGCATCTATACTGCGCCTAAATTAGGCTTTCTCACGTTTTCAGGTTTGGTTATTTTTGGACAAATCCTGACCTCGATGATTTTTGACCACTATGGTCTACTTGGTACCGAAAAAACCCCTGTCAATTGGCAGCGTTTACTTGGTGGCGTCGTAATTTTTATTGGTGTGCTTCTCACTTTACAACGCTGAATTTATTTAGACCAAGCACATGATGAATATGAGTAATTTTTGTGTCGACTACAAATAAAATCACGTCCCATCGTTTCGAATTAAAAAAGTTATTGGTGTTAATGCTGCCCATCCTGATCACGCAGTTTTCTCAAGCGGGTCTCGGGTTAATTGATACCATCATGGCGGGGCATTTATCCCCTACCGATTTAGCCTCAATTGCCGTCGGTGTCGGTTTATGGATACCAGTGATGTTGCTATTCAGTGGCATCATGATTGCGACAACGCCGTTGGTGGCAGAAGCCAATGGCGCACGCACCCCTGAAAAAATCGCCACTATTGCTCGTCAATCCCTGTGGGTGGCCTTTATTTTGGGGAGCATTGCGGGTTTAATTTTACAAGCCATGCCGCTGTTATTGCCCCTCATGGGTGTTCCTGCAAACTTACTACCTAAAGCCAGCCTATTTTTACATGCCATTGGCTTTGGCATGCCTGCGGTGACTATGTATGCCGCACTGCGTGGATATTCTGAAGCACTTGGTCACCCACGTCCTGTGACCGTCATTAGCTTAGCGGCCTTGGTCCTTTTGGTTCCACTGAACTTTGTCTTTATGTATGGTTTCGGCCCGATTCCAGCACTCGGTTCGGCAGGCTGCGGATTTGCCACTGCTATTTTACAATGGATCATGTTTTTCACCTTGGCCACTTATATTTTTAAAGCCTCGGCATATCAAAAAACTCAAGTGTTTAGCACTTGGGAGAAGATGGATCGCTACTGGATCGAACGCATTTTAAAACTTGGTCTACCCATTGGCTTAGCTATTTTCTTCGAAGTCAGTATTTTTAGTACCGCTGCGATTATTCTGAGTCCATTGGGTGAAACCATTGTAGCGGCGCATCAGATTGCAATGTCGGTCACCTCTCAGTTGTTTATGATTCCGATGTCTCTTGCCATCGCCCTGACTATTCGTGTCGGGACTTACTATGGCGAAAAAAACTGGGAGGCTATGCGAAAGGTGCAAAAACTCGGACTGGCTACAGGCACAGTTTTGGCGCTGATGACCATGCTGCTGATTGCACTGTTTCGTCCTGAAATTGTGGCAATTTATACCTCTGATCATGAAGTATCAGAAGTTGCGATGTATTTACTGCTGTTCGCACTCGCCTACCAGCTGATGGACGCTTGGCAAATTAGTGCCGCAGGCTGCTTACGCGGCATGCAAGACACCAAAGGCCCGATGTGGATTACCATGGTTGCCTATTGGATCGTGGCTTTCCCAGTCAGCATTTATTTGGCGCGCTACACCAACATAGGTGCAGCAGGTGTTTGGATTGGACTGATTGTCGGTTTAAGCGTGGCGTGTGCCCTGCTCTTGCTCCGTCTTTATAACAACAATAAACGCCTCAGTCAGGACTATCCATAAGTCATGCATGGCATGGAATAGGAAGGAGCCAGACTCTTCTCCTATTCCCGCTGTTCTACTGTTGTGCCAAAGCGTCTTTCAGACCTTGTGGCACTTCACTTTCATCCTCAACGTCTTTAACCACCACCTGCCCCACGATCACCTCACTACCATTAAAGGTCATGGTGGGTGAACCATACAGGCTATAACCTTCATTCAGTGCTTTGGTGACACGCGCACAAAAATGCACATCGTCCTTGCCTGTAAAATAACGATAAACTTTCATTTATTTCTTACTCAAATTTTTTCGCACAGTGTAACGCGATTTTTAAATGCAGCGACATCTTGTGTGCAATTCACTCAATTGACCACTATTATTTAAATAGAAACATCAGCTTAACAATTTAAAGTAGGCAGTTTTGCATTTGTCGCCTATGATCAAATCTGAGATGTAATGAAGATGCCCCGAGGAATATCGCATGGCAAATACGACTCGTACGCCCGGTCGTCGCTTTATGAAACTTGCCAGCATGACGGCAAGTATCGCAACCAAAACTGTGACCAATTCAATTAAAAACTTCAATGCCGATGAAGATAAAAAAAATGCGGCGCGCAGTCAGCTTTTTCAGGACATTGGACTTCAAATTGCAGACACCTTAGGTGAAATGAAAGGTGCCGTGATGAAAGTCGGGCAAATTGCATCTCAATACAAAGACATTTTTCCGCCTGAAGTGGCACGTGCAATTAGTAAATTACAACGCCAAGCGCTTGCGATGCCTTTTCAAGAGATCAAAGCTCAAGTTGAAAAAGAACTCGGCAAACCGCTCAATCAAATATTTACCGCCTTTGATGAACAACCCTTTGCCGCAGCCTCCATTGGTCAAGTGCATAAAGCCACTTTACCGAGTGGTGAACAGATTGTGGTTAAAGTTCAATATCCGGGTGTGGAAGAAGCCTGTGAAAGCGACTTAAAACAAGTCCGTTTAGCGCTACGCCTAATGGGTGTACTTAAAATTGACCGTAAGCTGCAAGATCAACTCTTTAAAGAAATTCAAGACAGTTTAGACAACGAGCTGAACTATCAAATAGAAGCCCAAAACTTAGAGGTCGCACGTACCTTTCATCAAGCTTTAGACCCTAAAATTATTATTCCTCAAGTCTACAAAGACTATTCAAGCCGCCATATTTTAACCTTAAGCTTAGAGCACGGCGAAAGCATTGAAACTGCCAGTACATGGTCACAAGACACACGCAATGAACTGGGGCGTCGTTTATTTCGTGCCATTGGCCGTGAGATTTTCTTTCTAAAACGCTTTCACTGCGACCCCCACCCGGGTAACTTTGCCTTTCGTGAAGATGGTAGCGTGATCGTGTATGACTACGGTGGTGTCAAAACCCTATCGACAGAAATCGTGATGCATTTTAAGCAGCTGATTCAAGCAGCGCGCGACAGTGATATCTTGGCCATGGAACAGCAACTGACTGCTTTGCACTCTATGTCTGAGCAAGGCAAGTTCCCTGCCGAACTGTATGAAGCATGGTTAGAAGTGCTCATGCGTCCACTGACCACTTTGTATGACTTTGCCGAAAACTCAGCGCATCATGATGGTATTGAACTGGTCAAACCATCGCTAAAATACTGGGATGTGTTTAAACCCTCACCCGATACACTAATGGTCAATCGCACAGTCTCAGGACATTATTGGAACCTGATTCATCTCAAAGTGCACGACAATCTCAATGATCTATTTGAAGAGTTGGTGCCACCTCCTGCCTAAATAAGAACTGCAGGCACGATAAAATCACTACAACTCAATAAACCCAGTTACATAAAGTCACTGGGTTTGTTTTGACTTATTTATTGTTATATTATAACATTTCAAAATAACACATTTAAGGAGAAGTCTATGCGTGCCAATATTCATCCAGAGTATCGTGAAGTTCTGTTCCACGACACCAATGCCGACGCGTTTTTCGTGATCGGCAGTACCTTACAAAGTCATCAAACTCGTGAGTATGAAGGCAAGGCTTATCCTTACGTCAGTTTGGATATTTCAAGTGCGTCACATCCGTTTTATACCGGTGAGCAACGTCAAACCAGTAATGAAGGTCGTGTTGCAAGCTTCAATAAACGTTTCGCGCGTTTCAAACGCTCACAATAATTTCATTTTTCTTTAAGCTATACGCGTTATAGTAAAGATATCAAGAAGCCTAAGACCTCCTCCAGCTTAGGCTTCTTTTTTATGCGTTCTTTTCTGGTTCTGATTTTGACCAGCTTTTTTCTTAATGTTTAAGCACACTATCCAACAGATAAAATCCGATCCCAAGCACAATGACACCCACCACTAAACTCGACAGTGCATAACTCAAAGCCAGCACTGTTTGTCCCTGTCTAAATAACTGAAAAGTTTCGAGGCCAAAACTCGAAAATGTCGTAAAACCGCCCAATATGCCCACCATCAAAAATAAACGCGCTTCTTGTTGTAGTACTGGAAACTTCTGGCTAAAAGCAAAGAAAATACCCGCAGCAAAACAACCGACGATGTTGATCCACCATGTCGGCCATGGAAAACTCATACTGGGTTTAAACAACCATAATCCGGCACCGTAGCGTAAACAGGCTCCTATTCCCCCCCCCATTGCCACCAAGATCCAATTCATTGACCTATCCTATTCTTTACAAAATGCGGTATGGATAAGTCCGAAGTTATCCACAGTTCATCAACTATAATGCTATTAAACCTGAATCAATCCTCGCACTTCAAGGTTTTTTAACATCGGTTGTTGATCCTTACATATCTTCTTGTCTCACTCTCATAGTGAGCATCAGCATTCAAACTCACACATGCTTTACATGGGATATTGAAAACCCACCATCGCCGAATATCTTTACTTCACCCTAGTGTGCTCTATGACCAAGACAACATAGATTCCCAAAATCACTAGCATCCGTTCTTCATGCAAAACAGACGGTTTTATCTCAGGTAAAAACTCCCAATCGTGCAGTTTTTGGGTATGATGTGGACATAAATTTAGTCGGAAATAGACGCATGGCACAGGTATTATTGGCTCAGCTTGCAGCGGGCGAAGCAAAATTTTCAGATGTATTGGCTTTTATTGAAGCAGCCTATACACATACACCAACTGCATTTAAAAATGGTTTGCAGCACAATGCGGCAACTGAAAACCAAGGCAGCGCAAAAGTGTTTTCGTTTGCACAACTTCAAGGTCTCGATCAAACGCAAACTTTAAGCCTATTTGCAGAACACTATGCTTCTGTTTTAGCCACACCTGATGCAACAGATCATCAAAATATTCGTCAGTTCATGTTGAATGGATGGGACGGTATTGAATTTGACGGTACGGCATTAACTGCAAAATAAAGATAAAAAACCACGTTCAAGTTACTTGAGCGTGGTTTTAAACAAATACAAGATTAATTTTATTATCAGATATTTATAAACACTATTAACATTGATACACCTATAAGCATCCACAGATTTGACCAATAGGTTTCACGTGGAGCAAGACGTCATATGGGTGTTAATCAACTATAAAACATTAAAACAGCACGATGAAGTAACCCAGCGCTACTTTCACATTACCCCTTTACCCGTTCAATCCATTGGATTGAGTTGACCCGAAATACTTCACACGCACCATCGCCCGTATCAGTCGGGGTTAAGGATGAGGTCCAGACCATATCTTTGTCTTTAATTTCAACCAACTCACCTTTTAAACGAACCAAATCACCACGTTTCACGTGTTTAATTTGTTTAGCAATTTCTGGGTTGGCTGGAATAATGTGCATATTCGACACCATTTGCATAGCTTGCTCGGCAGGCACAGGCAAACGATCGATTTTCCAGTTGAGATAACGGTCGTATTGATTCACCGTAATATGGCGTGCAATTTCAGGTTCAGCAAATAAGCCCCAACTCACGGCGTAGTCAATCGGAGAGAATTTGGCTTGTGCATCATCCGAATACATTTTAGAACCTAAAATTCGAAAATCACCTTTAAACGGTTTCAATACCGAAATCGATTGATCTTTAGAGGTCGGCGCTAAACCTTTGGCAATGTTGTAATCCACAGTGGCACTTGCACTGATGGGCAACAGCAAACTGCTGAGTAAACCGAGCAGGATAAATTTAGATTTCATTGCAAACCTCATTCCCATCGACCTAGGAAAATACGAACCAATTTCATCTTAGTCCAGTTTCCTGAAAAGAAGCTTATGAACTTAGTAACATTGTGAACGAATTATGCAGTCTACTTTTAGCCACAGCACTTTTCAGTTAGGCTAGAGCTGAAGAACAGAGCCCCAAAAAACAATCATGCTTTATAAATACTATCAACAGCACATCTTTCCGCATGTCCTGAATCAGGTCATGCAAGTACCAAGCTTAATGGACAAGCGCCGCGAACTGCTTTTGCCAATTCAGGGAGGGGTATTGGAAATTGGTTTTGGTACAGGACTGAATCTACCCTTTTATCAAAATGTCGATACTGTCTTTGCCCTTGAACCCAGTCCTGAAATTTATCATTTGGCTTTAGAGCGGGTACAAACAGCAGCATTTGAAGTGCATCATGTACAAGCCCGTGCGGAAAAGCTGCCTTTTGCTGACCAGACCCTTGAGCATGTGGTCAGTACATGGACTCTGTGTAGTATTGCTGAGCTAGAACTGGCTTTGGCGGAAATATTACGCGTGCTCAAACCGGGTGGCACCTTACATGTAGTCGAACATGTATTAAATACAAATAACCTTTATATTCAACGTCTACAACACTTACTCACACCTGTGCAAAAGCGTTTAGCCGATGGTTGCCATCTCAATCGAAACATTGAACAGGCCTTAAAAGCAGCAGGTTTTAATTTGATAGAACAACACTACTTTTATGCCGAAGGTATTCCTAAACTCGGACAATTGATGTTTTTTGCACGTGCTCAAAAGCCACACTCAAGCGATGGGTCATGATAGTCATGTAGAAGGTATCTGTTCTATATCAAGCAAGATACTTTCATGGGTAGACATTATCAAGCTTATTCGATCGTATCGAAGTCGATGCGGACCGTTTCAAAACGAACCCGCCCTGCTTGAATCGCTTGCGCAATGGCAACTTGTCCTTTGGTTAACCTCGCCCCACCGCTTTTAATATCAATGAGAACAATTTCAATATCCTCTGGTCGCCCTTCACCATCTCGTAGGTCGGTATAACCATCAAAGACCACATAGTCGACAGGATCACCCAAAAACTTGGCATCACTGGGTAAGTATTCAAACTGCGGCATAATCGGTGCCAGTTGCTCCGCCATTTTACCTTTGAGCACTGCACGACTGGTATTGACACTGCGCTTTTGTGCTTGAGCCAAAGCCTGCTGATGCTCTAGTTCTAATTCGGCAATGTAGCGCTCATATTCTGCTTTGATGCGTCCATTTCGGCTGTGACTTAAAATAAGGGTGGTCAATACCACACCAATTGCTGCACCGATCAACATTGCCATCCATATGGACATGGTTCTTTCCTAATTTTGTGCTACAGGTAGCAAGATTTAAACTTACAACTTTGGTTTGGTGTCATATGCGACACACAAAAGAATGATATGCTAGGGGTGAGCAGAATAAAATCATTTAAGGTCATGAAAACGATATTAATCGCCAACCAAAAAGGTGGCTGTGGCAAAACGATAACCGCAATCAATTTAGCTTCGGCACTCGCACAAAAAGGTTATAAAGTGGCTTTGGCCGATGCCGATAATCAAAAATCTGCTCGTCAGTGGTTAAAACAGCGTCCAGAGCAAGTGGCGCATATTCAAAGTTTAGATTGGCGCCATGAGAAATCGATTGGTGAAGTGCCTAAAAATATTGAATATTTAATTATCGATGCACCAGGTGCACTGTCTGGTGAGCATGCCGAACAACTGGTCAGTGAGGCGCACGCGATTGTGACCCCACTGCAACCCTCGTTTTTTGATATTGACAGTACCCGTCGTTTTTTAAAGCATTTACAAGACATTAAACGCATTCGTAAAGGCAAAGTGCAAATTTTGCTTTTGGCCAATCGTGTCAAAGCCAACAGCGCCAGTGCCAAAGACATCCAAGATTTTTTTGCGAAAATTGAACAGCAACCTGTAGCGTGGATTTCAGAACGTACTGCATATGGTCAGTTGGCAATGCAAGGTTTAAGCGTATTTGATAAAACACAAAAGAATTACCTCTCCATTCAAAGCCAATGGCAACCGCTACTCAACGCCATTGTCGATGATCCAAGTGCTTGGTTCTAAAATATTTTGCTATAGATAAAACGGGGCTATTCCCTATTTATAGTCGGTTATTCACGAGAACTTACCAAGGGTACGTTCTCGTGCGCATTTTTTTCAGTTAATATGACTTTGACCTTAGAGATATAGCAGTGAATACCGTGCAACGATACGCACCAGCCTTACAAAAAGTATTGTTATTTGGACTGATTTTTATTCTGTTCTATTTGAGCTTTCAAGTCCTGAAATACTTTATTGTACCTGTGCTTTGGGCTGCGATTATTGCCTACATCACATGGCCTTTATATCACTCAGTGCAGAAACTCTGTGGACCACGTCCAACCTTAAGTGCCACTATCATGATCAGTATGGTGGTGTTAGTTGTCGGTATCCCGCTGACCTTTGCCATCTTTATGCTGCAGCATGAAGGTCGTAATCTATTTTATGAACTGCAAAGACAAGTGTTCTCAGGTCATTTAGATGTTCCGCAATTTATTCGGGACTTGCCCATTATTGGCAAAGAAGTCACCCGTACTTTAAAAGAAATCAACACCGATCCGAACAGTATTGTACAAAATGTCTCGGGCTGGTTTCAAAGCCACTTAAATTATGGTCGTTTGGTGCTGAGTGAAATCAGTAAGAATATTTTTAAACTCTGTTTTGCGGTGATGTCGTTATTCTTCTTCTATCGTGACGGACAAACCATTTTAAATCAGGTCAGTAAAGCGCTAGAAATGGTGATTGGCCCACGTATCCACCACTATTTAGACACCATTTCCGAAACCACGCGTGCTGTGGTCTATGGAGTTGGCCTGACTGCAATTGCGCAAGCACTCTTGGCAGGCCTGAGCTATTTTGTTGCTGGTGTCCCAAACCCAATGGTACTGACCATTGTAACCTTTATCTTTGCACTCATTCCTTTTGGCCCACCTGTGGCATATAGCGCCGTGTCTTTATGGTTATTCTCTCAAGGGCAGACTATTGAAGCGATTGGAGTGATGGTGTGGGGGGTTTGTGTGGTCAGCACAGCAGACAATGTGATTCGCCCATTGGTGATCTCAGGTGCAACGCAAATTCCATTCTTACTGATCATGTTTGGTGTATTGGGTGGTTTAGCCAGCTTTGGTATGGTCGGCTTATTTGTCGGCCCCGTGATTCTAGCGGTACTGTTAGCCATTTGGCGAGAATGGCTACATGAACAAGTCCATGACCCCCTAATGATGCCGAAAGCGACATTGGCTTATGATCCACCTGAAGAGCCTTTAGATACGCCCAAAAAATAAGTTCAGTGAAATGACTTGAGCGCATGCTTTCCTCTAAAGTATGCGTTTTTTTATGTCAGATACAAAAACGCTGTACGGACAACATTGAACCGAAGCCCTGCCTTTGTTTGAATGGTTCTGAATTTTAAGGAAAAAAGGATCCAACATGTTGTCTTCTGCTTTCAAACTAAGCGCACTTGTGACTTTAATCGGTTTAGGGACTGTGGCATGCACCACTACTCCCACTGAAACCAATACGATGGTTAAAGATGTCGATGTACACGCCGTTTCAACTGCAGGTGTGGGACAAAAAATTGGCACCATTCGTTTTATTGATAGCCCTGTTGGTTTGGCGATTCAAACCAATTTGACTCAACTTCCACCCGGCCCACACGGTTTTCATATCCATGAAAAAGGTTCGTGTGATGTAGCTGAAAAAGAAGGAAAACCTGTGGCTGCTTTAGCCGCTGGGGGACACTTTAACCCAGAAAAAGCGCCAAACCACGGCACACCACTCAATGGCCATATGGGTGATTTACCAATCTTGAATGTCGACTCAGCAGGTAATGCAAAAGTCAATTTACTCGCTCCTCGCTTAAGTTTAGCCGACGTTGAAGGCTTAGCCGTAATGGTACATGCAGGTGGTGATAACTATTCAGATACCCCTAAACCACTTGGCGGTGGCGGTGACCGTATCGCCTGTGGCGTGATTAAGTAACTCTATCGCCCCGTGCACTGTGAATAAAGTAGTGTTCTGACCTCGTATCTGTGGATAAGTTTCGACTTATACACACAATGCAGCGGAGTCATGTTCCGCTGCATTTTTATTGTCATAGGTGAATTTCTGATGTGATGGACCACAGCATTAAATTGACAGTGCCCTGAAAAAAGTTCAGGCTAAAACTAAAATAAAACTAAGCCTAGACTATTACATCGTGAACAATCTTCGTCAGTGGTTTCAGTCCTTTCAGTCCAATGCAATTTTTATGTATTGCTTGCAAATTTTGATTGTGCTGAGTGGTACAACCTTAGGTTTATATTTCTTAGGACTGCAACAGCTCATCGTTCCGACCACATTAGGTGCAATTGCAACAGCCCTGACCGACTTCGACGATCGGCTCAGTATTCGTCTCAGAAACCTTGCCTATGTCTGTGTCTTGTTCTTTAGCGTCAGTAGCATCTTAGATTTTTTGCATCCTTATAAATTCTTCTTCATCTTATATTTATCACTGTCTAGTGCTTGTTTTATTTTACTGGGGGCACTGGGGCAACGCTATGCAGCGATGAGCTTTGGCACCATTCTACTTTCCCTATACAGCATGTTTGGCCTAGGTGAATATTCGGTTTGGTACTTTCAACCCAGTTGTTTTGTCTTGGGAGCATTGTGGTATGGCTGTACCGCCATTGTGTTTTATATTCTTAAACCCACCTTGGCCGTTCAGGACAACTTAGCCCGCTGTTTTAATCAAGTCGCCGATTTGCTCAACGCAAAAGCACGTCTATTCGACCCAGACAATCGAGACAATGTAGAAGCGCTGCTCTATGATTTATCCTTACAAAACAGTACTGTGGTACAAAGTTTTAACCACACCAAAAGCTCACTACTGACGCGACTAAAAGCATCTCGCGCCAACCAAAATATAATTTATTGGCTCAACCTCTATTTTCTCGTTCAAGACATTCATGAACAAGCCAGCTCTAATTATTTGCACTATGAGCAGTTACATCAAAACTTTAGCCGAACTGATCTCATTTTTCGTATTCAAAAAAATATTCGACTGCAAGCCCTTGCCTGTCAGGCTTTGGCACGGTGTATTTTGAACAATCAAACCTATGTATCAGATCCAACGACCACTCAGGCGTTGCTGAATTTACACAGTTCCATGCAGGACTGGATTCGAGATCATCCACACAATATTGAAGTCAAAAATCTACAACTGATTTTAAATAATTTGGACAGTGTGCATGAACGTTTTCAGCACCTCAACGAACTACAATCGCGCCAAGAACAGCGTTATCAACAGCATATTGATAACCTCAATTTATATGATGATGATATCCATGATTGGCATGATCTGTGGCTCAAACTCAGTCAACATCTCACCCCCCAATCCGCACTGTTTCGCCATGCGGTGCGTATCGCCTTTGTCTTTACTGTAGGTTATGGCATCTCACTGCTACCCTTTGCGCAACATGGCTATTGGATTTTGCTCACCAGTTTATTTGTTTGCCAAATGCGTTATTTCGCCACCAAAAGCCGCTTAAAAATGCGAACCTTGGGCACTATTTTGGGCGTTGTCTTAGGGGTTCCACTGCTGTATTTCGTCCCAAGTATTGAAGGACAACTGCTACTAACCATTATTTTTGGCGTGTGCTTTTTCTATCTCAGTTCCAAGAAATATGCCATGGCGACCCTTATGGCAACACTCATGGTGCTGCTGATTTTTAATTTAAAAGGTGCAGGTTATGCCATTATTTTACCGCGAATTATAGACACCCTCATTGGTTGTGCCATTGCTTGGTTCGCAGTGAGTTTTATTTGGCCGGATTGGGACTTCCGCAATATTTCCAACACCATTAAAAAAGCATCCGATGCAACCCTCAACTATTTCAATGCCATCTGTGAGCAATATCAACACGGTAAAAATAATAGTCTGGCTTACCGCAGTGCGCGTCGTACTGCGCATAATGCCCAAACCGAACTGGCGAACATGATCTCCAGTCTCAGTACCGAGCCCAATCCCAACCCAGAACTGGTACATCATGCTTTTCGCTACTTGGTATATAGCCACAGTCAACTCAGTTATATTTCTGCTTTGGGAAGTCACCGAGATTTGGTGCAGGATACGCAAGTGTTGGAACTGATGCTGTGGTGTCAAAATACGCTGAATCATGTACTGCTCCATCAGCAGGCATTAGCTGAACTCGACATCCAGCAAAAACTGGCAGAGATTAAAAGCCTAAATGCGCAAGAAACAATGAGTCCGAATTTACACTTGGTCCTCAAACAAATCAGTCTACTACTGGAAACTCTGCCCGAATTGCTGAAGTTAAAAACTGAACTGCTGGCCCGAGACATTAAATAAAACGGACGATACAACGAAGATCTTTAAAAGCGTCATGATGTACGGGTGTATTGTGGTTCATTTTTATCTGGTTCTTGCGTACACTCGAGCTTCATTCTCATAGATTTTTTGACCATGAACATTCAGACATTACGTGTTGTAGGATTTTTAGAAGGGATTTCTTTTTTACTGTTGTTATTCGTTGCGATGCCAATGAAATACATCTTTGATAACCCGATCCTAGTCAAATACGTGGGTATGGGGCATGGCGTATTATTTATCTTGTTTCTCATCGTGCTGTTTGTGGTCTGTGAAAAACAAAAATGGTCTTTGAAGATGTTTATTTTAGGTTTGATCGCTTCAATCTTACCTTTTGGGCCTTTTGTGTTTGATGCCAAAATTAAAAAATTGGAACCAGAGCAAGCTGAAGCCTAAGTTTAAAAAAACTGGCTTTAAAAAGGATTTTTTAAAGCAGTAATAAAAAAGCGCCCATTCAAATGAATGCGCGCTTTTTTTATAATGTGAACTTAGCTGAATTCAGCGAATAAAATCTTAGTAAACACCACTCTCAAGACGTTTTTGCATCACTTTTTTCACGGTCGCACGTGGAAAGCTAAACCACAACGCAATTAAACTGAGGCAGACCAAACTGTAGGCCCAAAGACCAAATGCCACATAAGCCATACGCACCAGTTCAATCACGAAGAAAAACGTAAACATCATCAGTACCGAAACGGCTGCGGCAACCGTCCCTTTGGACACCTCCGATGACATCAACGCAAAGCGATATAACACCGAAAAACTGATACCTTCGCCAAAGCTCACCAAAGTCATCCCCACAATCAGTAACGGCAAGAAATAGCTTTGGAAAATGGTGCCGAGCACCACCAACAGCGTACCGACGAACATTAAAGGCAAACCGAGTAACACAGTTTTACCGAGTGCCATTTTGTCGATGACTTTAATCAATACAATGTTGCCCAGAATGAGACCGCCCAAGACGGGGAACTGTGCCAAGCCATATTGCATACTGCTCAAGCCAAGTTCTTCTACCAAGATCACAGGCGACAGCGCAATCCACAGCATCAAAGGCATCGCGACCATCGGTAGGCCAAAGGTGAGCGCCAAAAAGGTCTTATTTTTATAGACCGTTTTATAGTCATCCCAAATATAGCGCAGCGGCTTTTTAGAATGACGCTGTTGTGTCGCAGGCATTTTGGCTTTTAAACCAAACCAACTTAAAAAAGCCAAAAAGGCGATGCCAATAAAGCCCCAATGCCATGACACATGGTCAATCATAAACGCGCCCACTACAGGGCCAAGCAGCGGTGCCAGCAGAGAAATATTGGCCATGAGTGCCATGACTTTAATGGCATCACGCTCTTCAAAACTTTCCTGTACTGCGGCATAACCCACAGCAGAAATCATCGATAGTCCCACGCCTTGTAAAAAGCGGAGCGCCAAAAAAGACTCAATATTTTGAGTGAGTAAAATCGCGAGGCAAGTCAGCACAAAAAATGCCACACCTGCAAGCAACACTTTTTTACGGCCTAAACGGTCTGAGAGTGGTCCAAGCAGCCACGCGACACAAGCACCGCCCAGTAAGTAAAAGGACATAGAGGATGGTGCCCACGCACTGCTTACTCCAAAGTCTTGGGTAATCGCGAGCATAGCAGGCTGGACTAAATCGTTACCGATATAGACCGAAAATTCGAATAAAACCAATGTCAAAGGAAACATCAATGTGGCACGGCTTAACTTTAAAGTTTGTACGTTTTGCATTGTTATCTACATATAAAATGCGTACAAGCCTGAGCAAAGTCAGTTAGAGGGAGAGACGACTAAGCCCAATGGCAAGCACTGTAAAATTGAATAAAAAATGTATGGGTGCGAGAAATGCACACTGGTTTTACGCTGTATTCACAAAGCGTTTTTAGAAAAGGTGTTATTAAAATAGACTGAGCGGTGACACTGACAAAGCTCAGTTAAGCTATTTTAGCAGTGTTGCATCTGTTTGTATTGTTACTTTTTTAAGTTTCATCTGTCGCATTTGGTTTTGTATTAGGCGCAATAAAATGCCCTTGTTTTAAGTCCTCATACGCCTGTAAAACTTCGTTGAAGGTGTTCATGACAAAATAACCGCGTCCATAAATCGGTTCATTTAAAGGCTGCCCACTGAGTAATAAAAAAGCGCTGTCTTGTACCGCTTGTATTTCGAGATGCTCACCATGATTAGACATGACTGCCATCTGCTGTGCTTCTATCATTTCTCCGCTATTGAGCTGAAGACGACCACTACGGATATACAGCAGTGTCGTCTCACCTTCCGATACAGGTAAAACTGTTTTCGTACCCGCTGTAAGCTGAACATCCAACACGGGGCTTTGTTGCACAAAGATTTCATAACTATATGATTTTAAAAGTTTTGATTATTTTTTGATCCAAAATTAAATTTATTTAAATCAGATGCTTACATATTTATGCAACAAAGCCTTTTCAGTCTTATAGATTACTTTTGTTTTATCAAAAAAATAGCTTTCTTTCTCATATAAAGCACCAAACAGATCATCAAAATTCATGTCACCTTTTAACACATCCCAATTTTCTATTGCTTCCATTGCGACCATAAAATGGTCGTACTTCGTCGGCAAATAGTGCGACAAATCAAAACCGTTCCCAACAATCAAAATATTCATTTTTATAAAACCCCAAAAAGCAAAAAAACGCATCAACCGATACGCTTTTTATGAGGCAAAATTGTCTAAAGTTCAACCATAAATCAAAGATTTATTATGAACACTTCGCTGTTTGGAAGTTCTTGGTATTTTTACCGCGCGCACATTGGTAAGAGGTTTTCGTCGCAGTTTTTTCCCAGTCGCCATCGACCAACTTAAAGTTATACACGGTACGCACCGACTTTACCGAATCATCTAACAACCCTGTTTCAGTCACTTTGACTTCTGCCGCGGTCGGTGACTCCACTGTATTAAAGTATTGACGGATTTCAACCGTAGCCAACTCATTACGCAAATCTGGACGCTCTTTAAGTACCTGAGCCAACGGCGTATCTGACGAACCGACTTTATTCACTAACTCTTTGGTCGTCGCACAACCTGACAAAAGTCCCACACATACGGCTGAAGCTAAAATAAGACGCAACATAAATCCCACCCAAAATTTATTATTTATCAATCTATCATGCCTTTTTTAAGCCTATTACACTATTTAGTAAATGTAATTCAGTCCCTTCAACCATAAAAAAAAGCGCATCACGATGGATGCGCTTTTAAAACTCAATTCAAACTTAAAGGTCGAATAATTTACCAGGGTTCATAATGCCATTTGGATCGAAAACTTGCTTCAATGCCTTCATATATTCAATTTCTTCTGCTGAACGGGTGTAGTCAAGGTATGGCTTTTTGGTCATACCAACACCGTGCTCCGCAGAAATTGAGCCGTCGTATTTTTTCACAGTTTCGAAGACATATTTATTCACCACCTGACATTTGGCAAAGAACTCATCTTTGCTTAAGTCAGCAGGTTTTAAAATATTTAAGTGTAAATTACCGTCACCAATATGACCGAACCAGCAGATTTCAAAGTCTGGGTAGTTACTTGCCACAATCGCATCAATTTCTTTAATAAATGCAGGAACGTGGGTAATCAAAACTGAAATGTCGTTTTTGTATGGTGTAAATGGAGCAATCGACTCAGAAATGTCTTCACGTAAACGCCATAAGCTTTCCACTTGATCGAGGCTTTGGCTCAACACGCCATCCAGTACCCAACCTTGTTCCATGCAGTGCTCAAAAATTTCCATCGCCTTGTCCATAATTGGCTCAAATGGCGCTTCAAATTCTAACAATACATAGAATGGACATTCGGTTTCGAATGGACGTTGTACATGACCATGTGCCAACACTTTTTGCATTGCCAGTTCACCAAAGAACTCAAATGCAGTCAGGTCAATTTTTGCTTGGAAAGCATGAAGTACAGGCATTACAGCATCAAAGTCAGGCACGCCCAATACCATTACTTGAAGGTCTTGCGGTTGGCGTTCCAATTTGATTTCAGCTTCAGTCACTAAGCCTAGTGTCCCTTCACCACCAATGAATAAATGTTGTAGTGCATAACCGGTTGCGTTTTTGATCATGCCTTTGTTCAAACGCAGCACATCACCCTTACCCGTGACTACAGTTAAACCGAGTACCCAGTTACGCGTCATGCCATATTTAATGACTTTAATACCGCCTGCATTGGTGCCAATGTTTCCACCAATTTGACTCGAGCCCGCAGAAGCAAAATCGACTGGGTAATACATGCCTTGCTCTTCAGCATAGTTTTGCAGCTGTTCAGTCACCACACCTGCTTGGACGCGAACCATACGGTCTGCTGGGAAGAATTCCAAGATTTGGTTCATCTTGTCCATGCTTACCACAATTTCACCATTGGCAGCGACTGCACCGGCAGATAAGCCAGTACGACCACCTGATGGTGTAATGGCAACATTGAACTCATTTGCAAGTTTCACAACCGCTTGCACTTGTTCCGTGCTCGATGGAAAAACGATGACTGACGGGTTTGGATCAAAATGTTTGGTATGATCGCGTCCCCAATTTTCAAGGCTATCCGCATCGGTTTTAATGCGGTTTTCACCTACAATTGCTGTCAATTGGGTCAATAACTCTGGGGTTAAAGCGACTGGAGCATTCATCGTTTTCAGACCTTGCAAGAAGTAAACAAGTTGTTTGTGGCGCTAGGGTTCTCTGCATGAAAAGCGCTTCATTTCAGTCTTTCCATGCCCTAAGGCTCAGGCAGTTCGTGAGGATTTAAGCAGCAGTGTGCAACTGGCTTATTTTCACGGAGTCATATTATAAGGCATTTTTTCTGTTTCCCGCAGAAAAAGCTGTTTTATTCAGGATACCTTTGAAATGATTAGTTTAATTAGACCAAAAAGACTTTTTTACGCACTATAGAGGCTAAAAATACCCAGCAGAGTCCGCATAAAGGAAATGTATATCGGGCGCGGTACGTGCTATTATATCGCCACTAAATTTGGCCTTTGTAGCGGAGCCGTAATGAGCCAACATCTTTCACTTCCTAAAGATAAAATTCGTTTCTTGTTGTTAGAAGGCGTTCACCAAAACGCAATCGACACACTAAATGCTGCCGGATACACCAACATCGATTATCGTAAAACAGCGCTTGAAGGTGAAGCGTTGAAAGAAGCGATTAAAGATGCACATTTCATTGGTATTCGTTCCCGTACACAACTCACTGAAGAAGTGTTTGAAGCAGCGAATAAATTAATCGCTGTTGGTTGTTTCTGTATTGGTACCAACCAAGTGAACTTAAATGCTGCGATGGTTCGTGGTATTCCAGTATTTAACGCACCATACTCAAATACACGTTCAGTGGCTGAACTTGTACTTGCTGAAGCTATTCTTCTTCTTCGCCGTGTCCCTGAAAAATCGACAGATACACATGCAGGCGGTTGGAACAAGTCAGCTGTTGGTTCGTTCGAAACTCGTGGTAAAACTTTAGGGATTGTCGGTTACGGTTCAATCGGTTCACAACTTTCTGTCCTTGCTGAAAGCTTAGGTATGAAAGTGATCTACTTCGACACAGTAACGAAACTACCATTAGGTAATGCACGTCAAGTCGGTAGCTTAAACGAACTTTTAGCCAATGCTGATGTCGTTTCTTTGCATGTACCTGATGTTCCTTCTACACGTAACTTCATGACCAAAGAAAAATTTGCACAAATGAAAGAAGGTGCAATCTTCATCAATGCTGCACGTGGTACATGTGTCGTGATTGAAGACTTAGCAGATGCCTTGAAATCAGGTCATGTTGCTGGTGCTGCGGTTGACGTGTTCCCGAAAGAACCAAAAGCCAATGGTGAAGAGTTCATTTCTCCACTACGTAATATTCCAAACGTGATCTTAACCCCTCACGTGGGTGGTTCGACTATGGAAGCTCAAGCGAACATTGGTTTAGAAGTGGCTGAGAAATTCGTTTCTTATTCAGATAAAGGCATGACTTTATCTGCGGTGAACTTCCCAGAAATCGCGTTACCATTGACCGAAGGCAAACACCGTTTACTTCACATCCACAAAAACGTGCCAGGCGTGTTGTCAAAAATCAACAACTTGTTTGCTGAACACGGCATCAACATTTCTGGTCAGTCTCTCATGACCAAAGGTGATGTTGGTTACTTGGTGATGGATGTAGACGCAACAGCATCTCAAGAAGCTTTAGATACTCTACAAGACGTTGAAGGCACAATCCGCGTTCGCGTATTGTTCTAATTCGACTCTATTTAAAAACCACAGCTGCCAAGCTGTGGTTTTTTTATTTTTGAATACTTGTTAAAATTTTGGTGGTGTTTTAAAAAGTATGCTGACATTAAATGAAGCCATTATTGATGTAAAAGAAGGTTAAGTCGAAGGCTTTAAAATGGTTTTCAAGCTTTTTGGAGAAATTACAACTTCTTCTAAAACCACGCCTTATTCGATGCCTTATTTTGCAATTATTACCTTCAATTCCTACAGTAAAAAACTTACCAATACTTTGCTTGCAGTTTTTAAAAGCAGTGATGAAACTGTCCCAATGATCACTTGCAATTCGGGTGTAGTGAATACCTAATTGTTTAAGCTTTGTCTTCAACCTTTGGACTGTAGCTAAATCTCTCTTACCCCAAACATAAGCAACAATCTCACCTGTTTCTCGATGGTAAGCGTAAATAAGCCATTGTTTATTATTTTTATTTCCAACAAAAGTCCAGAATTCATCTACTTCGAGAGATTCATAATGACTTTGTTTAGGCTGAATTTGATAGGCCGATTCAGTTAAAGTCCGTAAGACTTTACCGATACTAATGCGCTCAACTTCAGCGATATCTCGTATACCGCTGCCTCTGACCATTAACTGTAATATTTTACGAGTAATGCCAGAATTACATCCTAGATAGCTCAGAGCATGGTCACCAATAAACTGACGTTTGCAGTCTTTGCATTGGTAGTTCTGTTTCCCATCTACTTTGATGCCATTTTTCTTTATATTGTCACTGAGGCAGGTTGGACATTTGATTTCTAGAGTTATTTGCATTTCTCTATTTTATCAAAATTCAACCTGCTTTTTTTTAGCATACTTTTTGATACACCACCAAAATTTTATGTGCGACCCAAGCACATTCTCCGCTACTTTTTCCAAGTATTCACTTCCCTATCTAGTATTCCAATAATGCCAAATCTAAAAAGTACTCCCCACCTCCAAGCGACCTTTTTATTGCTGATTGCAATGCTTAGCTTGCAAAGTAGTGGTTCACTGGCCAAAGTTTTGTTTGATCAATTTCCCATTTTAACTGTTTCCGCCATGCGCTTGCTGTTGGGATCAATCATCTTGGCCGTGCTGTTTAAAATTTGGCAGGTTGATTTTAAGCAAGTCAAATATAAAGCCATTCTCAGCTATGGTTTTGCTTTAGCAGGTATGAACCTATTGTTTTATTTATCCATTGCTCGCCTGCCACTCGGCATTGCAGTGTCGTTTGAGTTTATTGGCCCGCTCAGTGTTGCGCTGTTTTATGCCAAACAACGCTTTGACTTTGTTTGGGTCGGGCTGTCTATTTTAGGCTTGGTTTTACTTTTTCCTTTCGACCAAGCAGCTCAACCTTTAGATCCTCTTGGGATCGCATTTGCCCTAGGTGCAGGTGCATGTTGGGCCTTGTATATCGTGGCGGGGCAGCGCCCATCGGGTGTTTCGGGCAACCATACCGTGTGCTTGGGCATGTTTGTCGGCATGCTGATATTAATGCCGCTTGCCCTATTCAGTGGTTTACCCACAAATGTGTTTGAACCCTCAAACCTGATTTATTTCGTGGCTTTAGCAGTTTTAGCCAGCGCTTTGCCTTTTAGCTTGGAAATGATTGCGCTACGCAATTTAACCGCTCTAAGTTTTGGAACGCTCATGAGCCTTGAGCCTGCCATTGCAGCACTATCTGGTTTTGTCTTTCTAGGCGAGCAACTATTGTGGTCACAGTGGCTTGCACTTAGCGTGATTATCATGGCATCTATTGGTTGTACCTATACAGCTCAGAAAAACCGCCAAGCTACAGTTTAAACGATGTAATCCAGAGTTTGAATTTAGCTTTTAAATCCAACGGCTCTATCGATTACTTTTAAATTCATGTCGTTGCATTTCAAAAAATCAGCTTATTCAGCATCCAACTTGGGTTGTGAATCGTTATACTAATCCACCTTCTTAAAATAACAGGTCGCCATGACCTGATGTGTGCATGATGCCTAATTCTCAACTGATGGCAGTGATGTTCATGGTCTTGTCCATGCTGTCCTATCAAATCAGTGCTTCTTTTGCCAAGCAGTTGATTGCCATCCTTGACCCGCTAACCGTGGTGACCCTTAGACTGTGCTTTGCGGCAATTTTAATTGTGCTGATGTTCCGCTCATGGAGCATCATGAAACGCCTACCGCATTTAAAGTGGAAAGATTTACTCAGCTACACGGCAGCCTTATGCCTCATGAATATTTTATTCTACGCTTCGCTGGGTAAACTGCCGCAAGGTATTGCCGTCGGTTTAGAGTTTTTAGGTCCTTTAACTTTAGCGCTACTCTCGATTAAACAACGTCGTGATTATATCTGGGTCGGATTAGCGATTTTAGGCATTGCACTGATGGTGCCGTGGCATCAAGCGAATGCAACCAACTTCTCTTTCTTAGGTGCTGCATTTGCGGTTTCAGCGGGTGCGTGCTGGGCGCTGTATATTTATTTTGGGCAAAAAGTCGTCCGTCAAAATATCGGCATGCATGCCCTCAGTATTGCTATTGTGATCTCAGCCTTGGTGCTACTGCCCATTAGCGCCACGCATAACCCTACAGCGCTAATGCAAACGGAATACTGGCCCAAAGCCTTATTGATTGCACTACTCGCCACAACCATTCCCTATGCTCTAGACCTCATGGCGTTGAAACGTTTAAGTAAACTCAGCTATGGGACGCTTTCAAGTTTGTCACCGGCTTTAGCAGCCTTGGCAGGTTGGTTACTACTGAAAGAACAAATTAGCATGTGGCAAACGTTGGCGCTGGTTTGCATTATGATTGCCTCTGTTGGGGTTACCTTTAGAGCCAAACAGCAAAGTGATGACGCGATTTAATCACAAAAGATGGCACTCGCCATCTTTTGTTTAAAATGGACTTAAACCAAACTGTCTTTTTCAATTTTTTTGTACTTTTTGTATTCCTGCTGATACTGCTTGGCGAGCGCAGTCTTTTGAGCATCGAGTAAAATTTTTCCGGCTTGCTGAAAAAAACCATGCTCCTCTTCTTGTAAGTGATGATGTACAGTATCCGATAATTTTTTTGCAATTGCCAACCAGCCCGGATTGGAGAACTCCGTCTCGGTCAATTGTTCCAATAACTCATCCATTTTATGGTGTTCTGCCAAAGCATGGCGGGTAATGTTAAGACCCGAATCAGTCATCATTAAAGGGATATAAAAATAACGGTCTTCTGCCACAGCATGGGCAAATAATTCATTTTTAAGGCGTTCAAATAGCTCACGGCGCTCAGGCGTATCCCCTGAAGTTTGGAGTAGTCGTTCAGCCAAATTTCGTTGTATAACGTGACTTTCTCTTAAGGCTTCAAATATATTCATTCTATGCTCCAGTTCAGTTCAACTTAAAACATCATTTTTTATTGAAAAGCTTCTTGGCACAGCATTGAGTGCGCTGTATTGATCTTAAATGCAATAAACGAGAAATGAGGTCACAGACTGCGCGTTTTTTGTAATGAAGTTTTAAAGGTATCGCACCATTACATCAAAAACATTTGATAGCTCAATCTGAGAATTAAAATAGTTACCAAAATAAGAAATAAAATACGAATAAAGCCGCTGCCATATTTCAGCGCCATTTTTACCCCACAAATAGACCCGATCATATTTGCGACGGCCATCGTGCCTCCTACAGCAAAGAGCACATGCCCCGAGGGAATGAAAAAGCTTAGCGCCGCAAGATTGGTCATCACATTGCCAATTTTAGCCAATGCCGCCGCATGCAAAAAATCAACGCGTAAATAGCGAATAAAATAGAAAATAAAGAAACTGCCCGTGCCTGGGCCAAACAAACCATCATAAAAGCCAATGGCTAAACTTCCGAGACCCGCCAACAACAAAATTTTAGGCGTCACAGTTTGCGCCATATGCACTTGCCCAAATTGCTTCTTCATGAGGGTATAGACCGCCATCACAATCAACATGAGCAAGACAAAGGGTTGGAGAACCTCTTTTGGAATCATAGCGACACTAGCCGCGCCCCCAAATGAACTGATGGTGGCACATACTGCGACCACAGCCAAAAGTTTCCATTCAAAGCGAACTTTACGGGCAAAGGAAACGGCTGAAGTGGCTGTACCCACCACTGCCGCTAATTTGTTGGTGCCAAATAAAGTGGCAGGCGCCATCGACGGAAAGGCATTCATCAAAGCGGGAATTTGGATCAGCCCACCACCGCCAACGGCAGCGTCAATTGCGCCTGCACAAAAGGCAAAAAAGATCAGACTGATAATAATGTCAATGTCCACGCCTTATCCTTTTTTACCGAGTGATATATTTCGATTATAGATTTAAAACCCGCTTTGGAACCAATCTTTTCTTATCCGTAACTTCAGCTAAGCCTAAGCATTTTTCCCCATCGAAAACCAAGACCTGTGCTTCGGCCGTATGCTCAGTATTACTTTCCATACCGCGACTAAAGTATTCACTGCGTCCTTCTGGAACTTGTACTTTAGGAAAATGATCTACAGGTGCATATACAGGTAACAACAGTGCTTCGCGCTCTTGTTCAGACAAACTTTCCAAATACTCAATGGTATAACTTGGAATCAGATCAAAATGACCTGTTTTAATACGGTGTAAATAAGTTAAATGACCATAAGTACCCAATGCCTTCGCAATATCTTCGCCTAAAACACGAATATATGTGCCTTTCGAGCAGGTAATATCAAGGGTGACGCTGTCTGCTGTGAATGAAAGCAACTCAATCGCAGAGATGGTAACCGGACGGGCTTCACGCTCAATTTCAATCCCTTTACGGGCTAGCTCATATAAAGGACGACCATCTTTCTTCAAAGCGGAATACATTGGTGGAACTTGCTTAATATCACCCATAAACTGAGCCAAAACGGCTTCAATCAAATCTTCGGTTAACTCAGGTACAGCCTGCTTTAACAGTTGCTCACCTTCTACATCACCTGTGGTGGTACTGTGACCCAGCTGAATGGTGGTTTGGTAGCGCTTCACCGAGTCCAACAAAAAGTGTGAAAACTTGGTCGCTTCGCCCAAACAAATCGGCAGCAGTCCCGATGCCAATGGATCAAGCGCTCCCGTATGCCCCGCCTTTTGCGCACGGTATAACCAACGTACTTTTTGCAATGCCGCATTTGAACTAATCCCCAATGGCTTATTCAATAAAAATACACCATTCACGGCACGGCGCTGGATTTTTGAAGCAGATGATTTCATAACATAGACACGTCTTAAAGCTGCCGCAATACTATCAACCGCTTGTCTAGTTTTACAACTTTTCTGTTGTTTATTTGCTCTTTTGTTTCAGAATAAACTGAGTTCATTCATATGAACCAAATAAAAAATACAATAGGGATGTTAGGCATAGGATATGCAAAAAAAGAAATTATGGCTCATTTTCGCCGTGATCATCGTTGTCATTCTTGGTTTTCTCATTTGGCTCGCACCCAATGCAACTGTTGGCTCAAACCAAGGGCCGATTCGCTCTAGTGCTCAAAATACGACAGGCTTATTACCCGCAGCGTCAGACTTGCCACATGCATCGGGGCTGCCTTTTGTCAGCAACAGCCAACAGGACACTGAAGTCAACTGCCAACTGGTGCTCGACCAAAATAATCGCTTAGTTGTTAATGAACAAACACGTAACTGTTTTGAATATTTCATTACCCAATATGGTGAAAAAAATATTGACCAGATCAAGCAAGATTTTAAAGCCTATATCCAGCAAGGTTATCAAGAACCTGCGCTTAAGCAGATTTTAGATCTTTGGACTCGCTATATAGATTATCGTGTGCAATTGGGTAGCCTGAAGGAGCCAAGCCTAAATAAAGAAGACCCTGAGTACTATCGTAAAATTTTTACTTTGATGAAAAACCTACGTAGCCAGTTCTTTTCCGACTATGAAATCGAAGGCCTCTTTGGCGCTGAAAATACCTACCATGAATATACCTTAGACCGCATGAGCATCATGGCAGATCAGTCCTTAACTGAAGTACAAAAAGCGCAGAAACTGAAAGAGTTGTTTGCTCAACTGCCTGAAGATTGGAAAGAAAACCTAGAACAACTCTCCAAACTCGAAGATCTGCGTAAACTGACCTCAGATATTAAAGCGCGCGGCGGCTCTGCCGAAGAAATTCGCCAAATGCGCCAGAATCTTGTCGGTGCCGAAGCGACCGTACGCTTAGAAAAACTCGACAAAGATCGAAACAATTGGAAATCTCGGGTCAATACCTACTTAGAACAACGCGACAGCATTCTCAACAGCAACATGAGTCAAGACGCGCAGCAGCAAGCCATTCAAAAACTACGTGATCAACAGTTTAATAATTCACAAGAACAACTTCGACTAGGAGCCTTTGAAACCACGCATGACACGGGAGGAAAACTTCCGTTCGCAGATTAAAGCTATACCGTGTTTGACTTTTTCAGGATGAAAAAAATGTTTATAACGAAAAGAATGATACAAACAATGTCACTCGTAGGTCTGGTTACCAGCCTTGGACTCAGCGCAACCACAGCCACAGCTGGATTGCAGACGGTGACTGCAAGCGTAAAAAGTAATTATGCTCAAACTAAATATCCATTGCTATTTACTCATGGCATGTTTGGGTTCAGCCGAGTGGGCGTTGCCGAACTTGGACTAGATTACTGGTATCAAATTTTACCCGACTTGGCTCGAAATGGTGCGACCACCTTTGCAGCACAAATTTCCCCTTTAGAATCAACTGAAGTACGAGGTGAACAGTTACTACAACAAGTTGAAGAGGTCATCGCCCTAACCAATAAACCTAAAGTCAATTTGATTGGGCATAGCCATGGTGGACCAACCATCCGCTATGTAGAAGCAGTTAAACCGCAATATGTGGCCTCACTGACAGGTGTGGGGGCAACGTTTAGAGGTTCAAAAGTCGCGGATAAACTTCTCGCCAATCAAGGTGGAACGCAACTACTCAGTCTAGCGGTGGATTATATTATTGGTCCTATGCTTGCTTATGGGCAAAGTAGCCCTGCCTTAAAAAGCAATTTAACAGCATCACTCACCTCAATTAGTGAGCAAGGTTCCAGTGTTTTTAATCAGAAATATCCAACAACAGCACTGGCTTCGGACTGTAACAAGAGCGGTGCAACATCCAGCAATGGCGTGTATTACTATTCGTGGACTGGTACGTCTCAAGTCACGAACATTCTCGATGTCGCAGATAGTGCGATCTCACTGTTGGGGCCTTTGGCCTATGGACATTTAGACAATGATGGTTTAGTGGCACGCTGTAGTACACACTTCGGTAAAGTCATCCGTGATAACTATGACTGGAACCATTTAGATGAGGTCAACCAAGTTATGGGACTACGTGGACTATTTAGCGCAGACCCTGTTGATGTCTATCGCCAACATGCCAATCGCTTAAAAATGCAAGGACTCTAGTTCTATTTTTCCCTTCGAATCTTTAACGTTTCGGAGGGATGCCTCCTAGAATTATCCAGTTACAAACTGTATTTAATTTAATCGGATTTCTCTACGCTCCTCCTCCCTCACCTTTATACTCATTTTTGACAACTTAAATTGTCGTCATAAAAACTAAAAAACGAGGATGATCAATGAAATATGGATTATTGATAGCTGGACTGCTGTCGACCTGCGCACTTGCTGTTACACAAACGCAAGCAGCTGCTTCACAAATTAAATCAAACTACGTTGCCTCTAATTATGCAAAGACCAAATACCCTTTGGTTTTTGCACATGGTATGGGTGGCTGGATTCGAGCAGGAACCGATGAACTTGGTGTGGATTATAGTCAAACCGCTTAATTACCCATACACTCGTTAAAGAAACGACTAAAAAGCTTATCTATTGAGTTAACCAACCATTTTTTCCTTTTTGCTTTCACCCATGCCCACATTTTTTCAATAGGATTAAGGTCAGGACTATAAGGTGGTAACCAAAGTATTTGATGCCCATGTTGGCTTAATAGATCTTGTATATCTGGTCGTTTATGGAAGGCTGCATTGTCCATGACAATTACACTATTCGAGGGTAGTTCTGGTAATAAAAACTGATCTACCCAAAAATAAAATACATCCGAATTTACTTTGCTATCAAATAAACCCACTGCAAATAACTTACCCTCATGGATTGCTCCTATTGCATTGGTTTGATTTTTTAATTGCCAATTATATGTTCCATAACAAGGAGTTCCCTGTTTTGAATAACCATGAGGTCTATGTTCATGAGATTTAAATCCACTTTCATCAAGATAGATGATCGGGTGTTGATACCTTAATCGGTTTAAATCTTTTAAATACTGCTCTCTGAGTTCTGTTTTTGCTTTCGGGTGCCGTAAGGTCTTTTTTTAACTGTAATATTTAGACGCTTGAGCGCATCTCCAATTGTAGAAGTAGCACAACCAAAACGAGCAGCGCGTTCATATTGATAATCATCAGGATATTGCTCAACATCTGCACGTAAGGCATCATCATCAACTTTAGATGGTTTTCTTGGTCGAGTTCTTTTTATTTCGATTCGCTTTTTCCATTCGACAATTGTATTTTTATTAATTTCGAAGTGCTGAGCAACCGCTCGGATAGATTGACCTTCTTCAAGCTTGGCTAATATTTTTTTTCTAAAATGTATTGGATAACTCATATCAGTATTGTATTGGTTTTTTGACGTGTTGACTATATTGGTATCAAATCTTGCCAGATTTAGCCCGTAACGGTGCAAACGCATGGGCAACACGCGTTTCTCCATTCAACACATCTGAAGTTCGTGGTGAACAACTGCTGCAACAAGTTGGTGAAATCTTAGCGATTACAGGAGCACCCAAAGTCAATTTGCTTGGGCATAGTCACGGCGGGCATAGTATTGCTTATGTCTCAAATGTTATGCCCAATAAAATCGCGTCTGCAACAGCCATTTCTAGTCCTTTAAAAGGCTCTCCTGTGGCGGATTTGATTATTTCCGCGCAAGGTACACCGCTAGAACAACCACTGGTGGGCTTAATCAACTTTGGGTCCAAGGCTATTGTTTGGGCACAACAGCAAAACCCAAACTCACTTCCACATGATGCACTCGGTGCGGGTAAAAGTTTAAGTCAAGCTGGGGCTAAAGCTTTTGCACAAAAATATCCACTGGGTATGCCAAAAACAAGCTGTGGTGAAGGTTTAGCGAAAGAAAATGGAATTTATTTTTACTCTTTCTCTGGCAACTCAACGTTGACGAACGTACTTGATCCAGACTCATTACTGGCGGCGACAGGCTTACTCATGCAAGCGCCCAATGATAACGATGGCTTAGTTTCACGTTGTAGTGCCAAGTATGGTAAGACCGTGCGCGATAACTATAATTGGAACCATTTAGATGTGATTAACCAGTTCTTTGGATTACGTTCTATTTTTGCTCCAGACCCTGTTGATGTTTACCGACAACACGCCAACCGATTGAAGCTTCAAGGACTCTAAAATTTAGGCATAAAAAATGCGCCATTGGGCGCATTTTTTACTCGTATAAAACTTAAAATTAAGCTTTAACTTTACGAGCTGGTAACTTTTCACGAATACGTGCAGCTTTACCAGACAATTCACGTAGGTAGTAAAGTTTAGCACGACGAACGTCACCACGACGTTTCACTTCGATTTTAGCAACGATTGGAGAGTGAGTTTGGAAAACACGCTCAACACCAACACCGCTAGAAATTTTACGTACTGTGAACGCAGAGTTCAAGCCACGGTTTTTCTTCGCGATTACAACACCTTCAAATGCCTGAAGACGCTCACGGTCACCCTCTTTTACTTTAACCTGAACGATAACTGTATCGCCTGGTGCAAAAGCTGGGATGTCTTGTTTAAGCTGTGCATTTTCAACAGCTTGTACTAAAGGATGCTTACCGCTCATGGGGTATCTCCAATATGTGCGGGTCAGAAGAGGTCTGATATCCGCTGGGTATAGAGGCTAAATCGCATAGACCCGATTATCTTTCTCTTTATGCTTGACCACTTCAATGCACAAAGAGCCTATTAAAAGAATACTCTGAATTAAGTATTCAAATCTGTTAGCCATTTCTTTTGCTGCTTCGTCAACTCTACATTGTCCACCAACTCAGGTCGGCGTTGTTGTGTTCGTTGATAACGCTGCAAAAACCGCCATTTCTCAATATTGGCATGATGTCCCGACTTTAAGACTTCAGGGACATCCAAACCTTCAAAATGGTCTGGCTTGGTATATTGTGGGCAGTCCAAAAGACCATCCACGAATGAGTCTTGCACATGAGACTGTTCATCAGACATTGCACCCGGAAGTCTCCGAATAATACTGTCTAATAAAACCATCGCAGGAAGTTCTCCACCCGATAAAACGTAATCCCCTATGGACCATTCCTGATCAACATATTTTTGGATCAAACGTTCATCGACCCCTTCATAACGACCACACAGCACAATCAATCCATCATAGTCGACAAATTGTTGTACTGCAGGCTCATTTAAGGTTTTTCCTTGCGGTGACATATACACCACAGGAACATGAACTGCACCTGCTTGCATGGCAAGCTCTTTGGCATGTTGAATTGCTTTTGCCAGAGGCTCAGCCATCATCACCATACCTGGACCACCACCAAATGGACGTTCATCCACTCGTTTGTAGTTGCCCTCAGCATAATCACGAGGATTAATACAAGTTACTTGTACTAAATCACTTTTTGCTGCACGCCCGCTAATACCGTAGGCTGTAATCGCTTCAAACATTTCAGGAAAAAGCGTAATGACTGCAAAAAACATCGCAGACCCCCGTATTTCCAAAATAATTAGTAATCTACGCCCCAATTAACGTAGATACGACCAGCTTCGAGATCAACGCGGTGCACCACATCTTTATGCCATGGAATCATACGTTCTTCAGTATCAATACTGTCTGGTGTTGCGTGAACCACCATCACATCATTGGCACCTGTCTCAAACATTTCATGGATTTTTCCGAGATTTACTTCTTGTTCTTCATCATCCAAACCTAACACTGTTAAGCCTTTCAAATCTGACCAGTAAAACTCATCCATTCCTGCTTTAGGAAGTTGCGCTTTTGAAATCCAAACATTTGCGCCAACTAGGTTATCTGCTGCAGTGCGATCAATGACGCCTTTGAGCGAAACAACTAAGCCTTTGCCATGCGGTTTCCAACGTTTTACATCTATTGTTTGCCAACCTGCTTTGGTTTCAATGTACCAAGGCAGATAGTCAAAGATGTTGCTCATCGGTTCTGTATTGGAATAGATCCAGAGCCACCCATTTAATCCATATGCTGAACGTAACTGTCCAATCTGAATACGATCTTCGGGAACATTCTGTGTTGGTGTCATGGGCTACCTACTACTTAATTAGCAAAAATTATGCAGTAGCTGCAGCTTTCTTAGCTTGAGCAGCTAAAGAAGCAACACGTTCAGATGGTTGAGCACCTTGAGCAACCCAGTGTGCAAAACGATCAGCATCTAAACGAAGTTTTTCTGCTTTACCTTGAGCTGTTGGGTTGAAGAAACCAATACGTTCGATGAAACGACCGTCACGTGCATTACGGCTATCAGTTACAATAACTTGATAGAACGGACGTTTTTTAGCACCACCGCGTGCAAGACGAATAACTACCATGATACAACCTTATAGTTTTTACGGATTATCCCTGCCCCGACCACCGGAACATTTCAAACCCCTTTCATAGAGGGCAATATTTTACGTTATCTTTACTGCGAAAGGAAGATCAAAATTTGTTTATCCACAATTTTGAATTTGGATTTTATCTGCCGTCCCAGTTGGAGGTGGCTGAAGGAGTACAGGCAGAACCGCTATTAATGTCTGTTCCTTTGTGATGTGTGCTGAAATAATAGGACACTTCCACTTGGGAGATTCTAGGCAGCCAACTTGTAAAAGTCCTCTGCCATTTAATTTGGTGTCTTAAAATCTAATCCTTTCTGAATTCTCTGCTGATTATAAAATAGCTCTATCTATACGCGAATCTCAACTTTTTAAGTCTTTGAAATAAAAAGGACATAACCCAATTTAATTTTCGACTAAGAAAAGCAAAGCAAGTTATGTCCATTTACGAATTTATCATTTCTGTATTTTTAATCATAGAGCAATTTTACTCAGCGATTGTCATTCAACCTTTAAGAAGTAGAGGATTTCCACCCGCTTTAAGTGATATTGAAATTCTTACTATACAAATTGTGGGAGAGTTTCTTGGCTTAGATTCTGATAAAAATATCTGGTTCTACTTTAAACACAATTGGTTTGAATGGTTTCCAAAATTAGGTTCCTATCCTAATTTTTGCAAACATTGTGCAAAATTATGGCATGTAAATCAACAGATTATGTCACAACTAAAATCTGTTTTCGGTTTAGATAATATTCATTTTATCGATGGCTTTCCTATACCTGTTTGTCGTTATGCTAGAGCAAAAAAACATAAAAACTTCAAAGAATCTGCAGGTTTTAGTTATTGTGCGGCTAAACAAGAAAAATATTATGGTTTCAAAGGACATATCGTTATTAACTTTTCAGGAATGATTACAGGCTATACTTTTGCTCCAGCTCATTGTGATGAACGTGATGTTGCACCAGAAATTACTCAAGATATTCAGGGATTACTTGGTGGTGATAAAGGATACTTAAGACCTGAATTAAAACACTATTTTAAGTACCAAGATATTGATTTACAAACACCTTATAGAAAGAACATGACTGATAGCAGGTCTAAGGAAGCTATGGCGAGGCTCATGAATGCTCGTAGAAAAATTGAGACTGTTATAGGTCAATTAACTGAACGATTTCACATTCAAAAAGTAAGAGCTAAAGATTTATGGCATTTAACGCATAGAATTACGCGTAAGATTCTTTCACATACCATTGCAGTAATTTTAAATACACGATTAGGAAATCCACCTTTACAACTGGAAAGCCTTATTCAAAGTTGAGATTGGCGTTATCTATGTATTTTGTAATATCTGCTTTAGCTTCTTCTCTAGTTTTATAGTTGCGATGGGCTTTGTTGCACAAAGCTATTCTTAAAGGCTTCTTCAGCAATATAATTTCCAAATGAAGAATCCTGCATCTAAAATTTATCGCACAACGAATTGGTCCTCTTATAACCAAGCTCTAATCAAGCGAGGAAATATTTCAACTTGGTTCGATCCTCAGACTAAATGGTATGCTCAGCCACAGGCTAAGCATGGAAGAAATCAAACTTATTCTGATACAGCAATTCAGTGCTGTTTGATGATCAAATCTATCTTTCGACTTTCTTTGCGTATGGTCACAGGCTTTGTGCAAAGCCTAATTCAACTCAGTGGGTTAAGTTGGACAGCACCAGATTATTCCACACTTTGCAGACGACAAAAGCAGATTGATATTGCGATCAGCTATCAAAAAAGTCATGAAGGATTACATCTATTGATAGACTCAACTGGCCTTAAGTTTTTAGGCGAAGGTGAATGGAAACGTAAGAAACATCAGCCTGAATATCGTCGGCAATGGCGTAAATTACATATTGGTATAGATGCTAGAACCTTGCAAATACGAGCTGTACAGCTGACAACAAATAATGTCAGTGATTCGCAAGTCCTTGGAGATTTACTTGATCAAATCCCATTGGATGAGCAGATTGATTCAGTCTATACAGACGGGGCTTATGACACCAAACAATGCCGTCAGGTCATTGCAGATCGGCAAGCGTATGCAGTGATTCCACCCAGAAAAAAATACAAAGCCTTGGAAAGATAACAAAGTTCATTCGCGAGAGCGAAATGAATTACTTCGAACAGTTAAACGTTTCGGCAGGACACTATGGAAAAAATGGTCAGGCTATCATCGGCGAAGTTTGGTCGAAACCAAGATGCATTGCATCAAATTATTGGGGGATAAACTCAGTACGAGAAACTTTCAAAGTCAAGTCAATGAAATGCATGCACGTGTGGCAGTATTAAATAAATTTACGGAGTTAGGTCGACCTCTCACCCAAGTTGTCACTTGAATTTGAGTAGAACAGGGTAAATTTAACTTTTAAATCTTTATGCAACAAAGCCATGTTGTACTAGGAAATTCTGATGTTGCTGGCAACTCTATCCCAGTCACAGTTAAATCCGTCACCCCATCCTCTATCAGTTATCAATAACTAAATGCCCCCTTTTTTTAAAGAAGGGGCATTTTCAACTACATATAAAAACTTATTAAATGAAATTAACACTTTAGGCTTGAGTTACTGCAATACGTAACTCTTTTGGCAAACTAAAGGTAATATTTTCTTCCGTTCCGGCCAGCTCTTGTGGTGGTGTTGCACCCCAGTCTTGTAATCGTTGAATCACTTGCTTAATTAAAATTTCAGGTGCAGATGCACCCGCTGTGACGCCAACTTTAGCAATATTTTCAAACCATGCCTGTTGAAGTTCATCTGCATTATCGACCAAATAAGCCGCTTTACCCATTCGCTCGGCCAATTCTCGTAAACGATTTGAATTCGATGAGTTTGGTGAACCGACCACCAACACCACATCACATTGGGTTGCTAAATCACGCACCGCATCTTGACGATTTTGAGTCGCATAACAAATGTCATCTTTACGCGGCCCTTGAATCTCAGGAAATTTCGCCCGTAAAGCATCAATCACTTTTGCAGTATCATCGATCGATAAAGTTGTTTGAGTCACAAAAGCCACTCGCTCAGGATGATGCACTTGAAGCTCAGCCACGTCTTGTTCATCTTCAACCAAATAAATCGCACCACCATTTTTCAGGTCATATTGCCCCATGGTACCTTCAACTTCAGGGTGGCCTTCATGACCAATTAAGATAGCCTCAACTCCCTCACGAGCATATTTAGTAACTTCAATATGAACCTTGGTCACCAATGGACAGGTTGCATCAAAAACTTTTAAACCACGACGCTCGGCTTCGATCTGTACCGCTTTAGAAACCCCATGCGCACTAAAAATTACAATATTGTCATCGGGTACTTCATCTAGCTCATCGACAAAAATTGCACCCCGTTGACGTAAATCGTCCACGACAAATTTATTGTGTACCACTTCATGTCTTACATAAATGGGGGGATTAAAACACTCAAGTGCACGATTTACGATGGCAATCGCACGGTCAACACCTGCACAAAAACCACGTGGATTGGCCAATACAATTTCCATATGTTCCTCGATACCACTTTTCAATCAGCGGAAACTAATAAAATAAATGCAAACAAAGTGACGCCTTGCTATTTCGTTTAAACCTTGTCTGCTCTAAAATAGAGAAGATATTTTATCATATCAGGAAAAATATCATGTCGGGTCTCTTGTTTGTCGTTTCTGCAGCTTCAGGAACAGGCAAAACATCCCTCGTAAAAGCCCTCCTCGATCGTGTAACGAATCTTCACGTTTCTGTTTCTCATACTACACGTGGGCAACGTCCCGGCGAACTTGATGGTGTACATTACCATTTTACCGAAAAAGACTCATTTTTGGCCTTGGTTGAACAAGGTGGTTTTATTGAATACGCTGAAGTCTTTGGCAATTACTATGGTACAGCTCAAGCTACTGTGAAAGAACAACTCGCGAAAGGTCATGATGTTCTATTAGAAATTGACTGGCAAGGCGCACAGCAAGTTCGCAAGCTTTTTCCTGACTCTAAACAAATTTTCATTTTACCACCAAGCCAGTTTGATCTGCGTCAGCGTCTGTCTAACCGTGGCACAGACTCGGTTGAAGTGATTGAGCGGCGTTTAGGCTGTGCAGTTGAAGACATGCAACAATATGTTAACTTCGACTATGTCATTATCAACGATGACTTTAATAAAGCTTTGCACGATCTTGAGTCTGTGATTATTGCCAATCGTTTAGTCATTACTCAGCAAGCAAGTCGTCATCAGAAAATGATTTCTGAGCTGATCACCCCAGTTGAAAAGTGATTAAAACTTGAGTCTACAGACAAAGCACTTTATACTGCACAGTCTGTTTAATTTTAGCCTTTGTAACGAGAACTCTTATGGCACGCGTAACCGTTGAAGATTGTTTAGACCATGTAGACAACCGCTTTGAGCTTGTACTAGTGGCAAGCAAACGCGCGCGTCAATTGGCACGTCAAGGCATTGAACCTACTGTTGAGTGGGACAATGACAAACCGACTGTTGTTGCATTACGTGAAATCGCAATCGGTCATGTTTCTAAAGATATTTTGAAACAACGTGAGCAAGACTACCAAACTTCGAGTCTTGATCTTGCACTTTCTGCAAACAATTTGAATTTAGATGGTTTTTCTTTCCAATAAGAAAAATTTATCGCTTAAAAGCCTAGTTTTTAACTAGGCTTTTTTATTGGATAACTTTTATATTTGTGCAATACACGTTATAACTAGAAGATAGGATTCATCGTGGTTTAGGTGTATCTTTTTTGCTTTTCTCTCAATGAAAAATTTGACAACTCATGCAATATGTTTTTCATTAGAGGATCAGTAAAATTTTCTTGTAATTGCTACGTCTTAAAGGTGTTTTATGCCAGGCCCAATGGTCAGCCAAGCTAAACAACAGCTCAAAACTATTATCGATGCTTACTTAACTGAAAGCGACGTCGAACGAGTGCTTGCGGCCTGTGATTATGCGGATATTGCCCATGATGGTATTACCCGTAAAAGTGGCGAACCCTATATTTTGCACCCGATTGCGGTAAGCTGCATTTTAGCGCATATGCGTCTAGATCCCGAAACCCTGATGGCGGCACTTTTACATGATGTGATTGAAGACACAGACTTTAGCAAAGAAGATATTGCAGAAAAATTTGGAAAAACCGTTTCCGAACTGGTCGATGGCGTCACCAAACTTAGTCAATCCAGCGATAAAGAATATAATAAAGCCGCTTCTTTCCGAAAAATTCTGCAAGCCACATTACAAGACCCACGTGTCATTATTATTAAACTGGCTGACCGCTATCACAACATGACTACCTTGGATGCACTACGTCCCGATAAGCGTGCGCGTATTGCTCAAGAAACCTTTGATATTTTTGTCCCAATGGCACGTATTGTTGGTATGAATGAGATGGGCGATAACCTCGAACATCTGTGTTATCAAAACCTTGATCTCGACATGTATAACAATGTCCAAGAAGCCCTCCTGCAAACCAAACCCAAACGCTGTGAATATCAAAGCAAATGGGAAAATAATCTTACTGAGCTATTAAAAACCCATCAAATCTCAGGTCGAATTAAAAAGAAAAATAATAATATCGAACTGTTACGTCACTTTGTAAAAAATGACATTGATCTACATGAACTTACGCATAGTCATGCCTTTGAAATTATTCTAAATAGTATTGCTGACTGTGACCGCTTAGCCGATGTGTTGCGAGAGAGTTTTCAAGTTTTACACTTTGCAGACCATATTCGTAAACCACTCCCAGGTGGTAACCAATCGCTACTACTACGTTTAAAAGGTGAAAACACAACCTTATCAGTCACCATTCAAACCGAACTGATGCGCAAAGCTGCGCGTTTTGGTGTAGTCCTAGGCGATAGTGCTCCGCAAGCTTGCCGCTCTGCGATTCAAGCCTCGATGCAGAACTTGAATGTCTTGATCGATGGAGCCTGTGCTAAAACCACTTTTAGCGAACTGCTCGATTATTTACACCAAGAGAAAATTTGGGTGTATACCCCACAAGGTCATCTACACGAGTTACCACAAGGTGCAACGGTAGTCGATTTTGCCTACTCTGCTAGCTTATTTTTAGGTAACCATGCGGTAGGTGCGAAAATCAATGGGGAAACTAAACCACTTTCTACGCCATTGCACAGTGGTCAGGTGATTGAAATTATTACTGATGTCTTGGCCACCCCAAACCCAGATTGGCTCAGCTTTGTCAACACGCAAAAAGCCCGTCGTGCCTTACAAAATATACTGCGTGAGCAAGACATCGAAGAACAACGCCTTGTTGGACAACAAGCTTTAAATCGCGCTTTAAAGCTATTCAATGTATCCATTAAAGATTTAACCGAATCAGATTGGTTAGAACTTTTACAATGGCGACATATTGAAAGTAAAGACCAACTCTTTGAACAAATTGCCGTGGGCGATTTACTGCCGCAATTGGTTGCGAATCATTTGTTTGCGCATGACCAAAGTGCACAGGAATCTGACAGACTCATTCAAGGTACTGAGGGTGTCGATGTTAAATACGCACATTGCTGTAACCCTGTGTTGGGTGACCCAATTCAAGGACATTTATCACGCCGCGGTCTTATTGTGCATCGTGCACGTTGTCATAACCTCCTACATGAACAACATCTGCACCCTGAAAATATCATGCCGTTGCAGTGGACTAACGAGAATGAAGAAGAAATTAGTTTTACTGCATATTTATTGATTAACATGGCCATGGATGACGAACAAATTTCTGACCTAATTTATCAATGCCGTAAAGAAAAAATCGGGGTCGAAATGGTGTGTAATCAAGATGATAAGACTTATGTCAATGTTGTGGTGCACAACCGTAAGCAAATTGCAAAAATCATTCGTGATCTACGTATGCATTTTGGCTTCCCACGTATCAGTCGATTGGCTCAACCTGTTAGTATTGCGGAAACATCGATTGCGAGTTAATTGTTTAAATCCACACATTTTAATGCCAATCTAGGCTATGATTGATGGTGAATATAATAGGAGAACACGATGTCCCGCCAAGTAATTCATACTGAAAATGCCCCTGCTGCGATCGGCACTTATTCGCAAGCAATCTTAGTCGGCAATACACTTTACCTTTCTGGTCAGATCGGTTTAGACCCATACAGTATGGAGTTGGTTGAAGGCATTGAAGCACAAATTCGTCGTGTGTTTGATAATTTAAAAGCTGTCTGTGAAGCTGCTGGTGGAACACTGGCTGATATCGCGAAGTTGAATATTTTCTTAACCGATCTTTCAAACTTCCAGTTGGTCAATCAAATTATGGGCGAGTATTTCGCACAACCTTACCCTGCACGCGCTGCACTCGGTGTGGCTAGCCTACCTAAAAATGCATTGGTTGAGATGGATGGCATTGTGATTATTAATCAATAAGTTATATTTTTTTAAGAAAAAGCCACCGATTGAGTGGCTTTTTTTTATCCAAAATTCCAATAAAGACAAATGAGATTTCAAATGATTTTTATTGACAAACGATAACAATTATCAATAATATCACTTATCTTATTTCATTCATGTGGCTTGCTGAAATGTACGTGTGCTTATGCCGTGGTATTACAGATCAAGATATTAAAGACGCTGTTGAAAATGGTGCGGGCAGTTATCGCGAAGTTCGCGAGATGCTGGATCTCGGGACATGCTGTGGTCGCTGTGCACCAGAAGCACGCTCAATCATCAGCGCAGAAGTCTCTGCGATTGCCTCACGCTTAGCTATTGCTGCCTAGATATTTTATTCGTTTTTAGAATAACCATAATTATAAACGTACTCTTTATGAGTAGCTCCTCCCCCGCTTATGACTCTAAGCGGGTTTTCTTTTTAAATGCCTAAAAATCCAATTTCCACCTCGTATGCTTTTGATTGCGATTTTCATTTGCTGTTCTATAAATTACTCGCCAAAATCCACTTTGTTGTTTAAGATATTTCTCATAAGTTATTGATATTATTTTTAAGCCGCAGTTTGAATGGAGCTTTCTCATGAAAGGCAATCGTGATGTAATTAATCAGTTAAATCAGGTGCTTTATCATCATTTAACTGCCATTAACCAAAATTTCCTGCACTCTCGTATGTTTAATGATTGGGGAATTGAGCAACTCGGTTCAGCTGAATATAAAGAGTCAATCCGTCAAATGAAGCATGCTGACAAAATTATTGAGCGCATTCTTTTTTTAGAAGGTCTACCAAACTTACAACACTTGGGTAAACTCTATATCGGCCAACATACTGTTGAAGTTCTAAACTGTGATGTCCGTAAAGTTAAAGAGAACATTGAATCCATTCAAGCCGCTGTTAAGCTTGCCGAAGAACAACTGGACTACGTTACTCGAGATCTTGTTCAAGAGATTTTAGAAAAAGAAGAAGAGTGGTTAGATTGGACAACTACACAACTCGATTTGGTTGAAACCGTCGGTGTAGAAAATTATATACAGAGTCAAATTTAAGACTTTTCTACTGTTTAAAAAAAACCTGCATATGCAGGTTTTTTACTGTTTATGCTTATTTCCAAAGATAAAATAATCATTAATTTTGAGTACAGTTCTCAGGGGCTTTGTTGCACAAAGATTTAAAAGATAACACTCTGCTCATTTGAACAGAATTCAAATGACAACTTGGGTATGAGGACGACCTAATTCTGTAAATTTGTTCAATACGGCTATGCGTGCATGAATCTCATTCACCTGACTAGAAAAACTCCTTGCTGTTAATTTATCACCTAATAGTTTGATGCAATGCATCTTGGTTTCAACTAAACTTCGACGATGATAACCAGACCATTTTTTCCAAAGCGTTCTTCCTAAACGTTTAACTGTTTTCAGTAACTCATTCCGCTCTAAAGATCTCAATTTCTGATCTTTCCATGGTTTTGCATTTTTTCTTGGCGGAATGAGCGCATGTGCATCTCGATCTAGAATGACTTGTCTGCAGTGCTTCGTGTCATAAGCACCATCGGTATAGACCGAATCAATTCGTTCATCTAAGGGAATTTGAGCAAGTAAATCACCGAGTACTTGCGAATCGCTCACATTATTTGTAGTAAGCTGTACTGCACGTATTTGCAAGGTTTCAGCATCGATGCCAATATGAAGCTTACGCCATTGGCGACGATATTCAGGTCCATGTTTCTTACGTTTCCACTCACCTTCACCTAGAAACTTTAAGCCAGTTGAGTCGACGAGTAGATGTAGCCCATCACTACTTTTTTGATAGCTAATCGCAATATCAATATGTTTTTGTCTTCGACAAAGCGTACTGTAATCTGGTGCGGTCCAATTTAATCCACAAAGTTTAATCAGACTTTGAACAAAACCTGTGACCATGCGTAAAGAGAGTCTAAATAAAGATTTGATCATTAAACAGCATTGAATAGCCGTATCGGAGTAAGTTTGATTTCGACCTTGCTTGTTTTGTGGTTGTGCATACCACTGAGTGTTTGGATCAAACCAAATGGAAATGTTGCCCCAATTAATGAGAGCGCGATTATAGGAAGACCAGTTGGTTGTACGATAAGTTTTAGGAGTAGGTTTATTCATTTTGAAATTATAGGACTGAATAAACCTTATAGGCTAGGTTTGTGCAACAAAGCCATTTGGATCTAATTCAGGTTGGTTTTGCAATTGAGTGATTGCCTCAACATCCATATCTAGCACTATTGCGAGCGGAGACTGACTAAGGGAAAGCAGTTTAGCAGCCCTAAGTACTGACTTTCCCAATACAGCTGCTGGTACTACCTGCTGTTCCAATAACGTCATAGCATCACCTCAAGCTCTAATTTTACTGATCAAGCCTTAAATCTAACAATATCATACAAATTACTAGATAAAACGATCACCTATTACTGTTCGTAGCATACCAGTTATTCTTACTTGTTAGACGACCAGAAATAGTCACATAAGCTAATTTTTGCCAACACCTGATGATTCATACTTACACCACGCCCTGCTGCTTCCAAGGCAAGTTTTTGATGAACAATGATGGAACACGAACAATAAATCGACCACTATATTAACCAAGGGGGGCAGTTTTTAAATGCCGTTAGGGGGGCATTTTTACACTGCCGCTAACACAGCTATCTTCCTAATTTTTTAAAATAGGTTTCACATTTTGAAGCGGGGCCAAAATTATATTTTAAAGCGGTATTGGCTCTAGCTGTTGCATATTCAATACCTTGAATTTCACGCTGCTGAGCAAAAACTTGAATCGCAGGATGTAACTGTTCTGAGCAACTGGCATCGTTGCTAAAGTATTTTAAAGTCTTGGTATTGGAAAAATATATTGCAGCAAACAATCGCCCATCTTTAAACACAATCGCGGATGAAGCATCTAAAGTGCTTCCAGACCGACCTTCATAATACAGCGCCTCATCTGTTTTCAGTAAATATGGCGCTGAGTAATTGTCAAAATTAGATTGAAATTTGGTGGTGTTTCAAAAAGTATACTGATTATATTTTAACCACAATTGAAATCTCATAAAGCATTAAAAATATAGTGAATTTAATTTACTTATTTTCAATTTCTCTATTGACAGAATTAACTAGCATACTTTTTGAAACACCACCTGAAATTTTAGATAATCATGCTTTAACAATGTTTGAAGTTCTGTTTGGATTTTTGGATTCAAAACAATTTGAGGAATTGATGAAATATCTGAATATTGAATGAAGTCTAGTTCTTGAGCATGAGTAAAACCGGAGATTGAAAAAAGTAGAAAAAGATAATAGTGATTCTTCATATCAAATTTATTATTTTTATGTCCATATTGACTTACTTATGGATTGTTCATTTTATATGGACACTTATGGAGTATCAATAAGAGTGAAACCCTTTTGAGCGTTCATAACATTCTCCACAAATGTTTTGTTAATTTTTTATAAGCTTTTTAAGCTACTTTGTAATTAGCATGTATTATGCCAACTTTTATTATATTTATTTTTAAATAAAAAACAGCACTTTATTTCACTATTTAAAAATTTATTTTTGAGCATTGTGTTTTTATGTAAAAAACTGACAAATATTGTCAGTTTCCCTCTTTCTAGTTCAACATAATTGGCGAATTGCTCAATTCATCAGCTTTATCCTCTATTTTATTGGCATAGAAATGATCCAAAATAGTCCCAACTTCAGTAACGGCATCGACTAAAGCCTGCCGATACTGTTGCTGTGCCATTTTTGCAATAATACTTTGGCAGACCTCGTCCCACACCTGCTGTGTAGTAGCTAACTGTATTCCACGGTCAATGACAATCTCGACTTTACGCTCACACAAGTTTAAGTACAGTAAAATCCCGCTATTCAACTCGGTATCCCACACACCGAGCTCAGCAAACAGTTGTTTCGCACGTCCACGAGTATCTAAATAATAGGCTTCTCGAGCAGGCATGTGCCCTTCGATCACCACTTGGATTTCACCAATGTGCCCATGTTCAGCAGCAGATACCGCTTGCGCAATCGCATGTTGATCTTGCTGATTAAAAAAGCGTTTACTAGCTGGCATATGTAATAAATGCTTTAACCAACGCTTAAAACTCGGTTGTACAACTTCATCTAGCTTTGGTTTAGTAACGATGTCCGTCGTTTCAGTTGTTGTTACCATGACCCTGATGCTCCTCCACCGCCGAAGCCGCCGCCCCCGCCACTATATCCACCTCCACCAAAACCGCCGCCGCCACGACCTCCGCGCCCACCTCCACCGCCAGAAGAGAGAAAGAGCTGAAATATCGTTTGGGCTAAGGCCGTGATGAGTAAAAAGAAAATCCCACCACCAATTAGCAAACTGGTGACTAAACCAGCTCCATTGACCAAGCCTGCCACGATGCCTGCAACTGCAGCCGTCGAGGCACTTAAACGCTTCCCCACCACAAATGAGCCAATTGCGCCAGCAATTAAGATAAATAAAGCAGTACTAAAGGTTTTACTTTTGGCTTCCTGCTCTCGAATGGCTTGGTCTTGGCGTTCTTGTAATTCCTGCGCTGCTTGGGCTGCAACTTCAGGGTCAAGATTTAAAATACGTTCAATTTCAGTAAGCCCTGCATTGATCCCTTGAGCATACTGAGCTTGTTTAAAATACGGTGTGATTTGTTGATTAATAATGCGATTCGCAATAATGTCAGGAATGACGCCTTCCAAACCATAACCCGTAAGAATTTGCATACGTCGGTCATTAACGGCAATTGCAATCAGCAAACCGTTGTCCTGCTTTGCTGAACCGAGCTGCCATTGGTCTGCAATACGCATTGCAAAACCAAAAATATCCTCTTGACCTGTGGTCGGGACAATCACTACGCCTATTTGGGCTTTTCCTGTGTCATGCAAGGCACGAATTTTTTGGCCAATAGCTTCCTTATCTTCAGCACTTAAAATATGTGCTTGATCGATCACGGGTTCATTTAAGGTCGGTAACGCCCATATCAATTCACCTTCTGCCATATCATTGGCAATGGGTGGTTGTGGCACGGCATCAGTATTGGTAGAGCTTACCTTATTAGAACTCGCTGCTTGCTGACCTTGAATCATCTTTCCAGCAACGATTGTTTCCGCAGCACCATCTGTTGCTGTAGCAACTTCCGCCCATGTTAAAGAACTTAGACACAGCAGTCCTGATAAAATGAATGCAAGCATCCATTTATAGGAAAACCGTAAGAACTGCTGCCGTCCTATCATTCATTCACCCTATAGCTACGATTGCGTGAGATCACTGAGGTTTCAACTAGTTAAATGATACCGTTGGTGCTTTTTGCGCACTTTGCTCCGCACTAAAGTTCGGTTTGGTGTCCATCCCAATCACCTTCGCAGTCATGACTTGTGGGAACTGACGTGCATAGGAGTTAAAGTCTTGTACTGTACTAATGTAGCGATTACGCGCTACCGCAATACGGTTTTCGGTACCTTCGAGTTGAACCTGTAAATCACGGAATTGCTCATTGGCTTTTAAGTCTGGATAGTTTTCTGAGACCGCAATTAAACGCGACAATGCACCTGTCATTTGCGCCTGAGCTTCTTGATATTTTTGGAATAATGCAGGGTCTTCTAATACTTCTTTATCGACTTTTAAACCTGCCACATTGGCACGAGCCTGTGTGACCTCAGTTAGGACTTGCTCTTCATGCTTAGCATACCCCTTCACTACATTCACCAAGTTCGGCACCAAATCTGCACGGCGCTGATATTGGTTTTGTACTTCCGACCAAGCAGCTGTAACTGCCTCATCTTTGACCTGTAAGGTATTATAACCACAGCCCGATAGCGTTAACGTGCTCACAAGGGCAACAACGACAGCAGTTTTTTTCATAAAATTCATTCAGCTATCCTCTTTCTTTTGTATTTATTGCAATAACCTGATTGTAAACACATTTGATTATCCTTTTGTTACTTTTAGTTAAAGTAGCTAAAAATGAAAGAACCGAGCGATATTCACTCGGTTTTGATTATTTATTTTTATACTTAAACTAAATAGCCGCGTGCAATTCCTGCTGAAAACCTTCGAGTTGATAGTTGTCTGCCAAACGGGTTTTCCAGTATTTCAACAGTTGGGTGTAATCAATATCTGAGGGATGAAAGTTGCTTTTGTAATAAGACAGATATTCAGGCAGCAATTGCACAAACATCTTCGCCAGTAAATACAACCCAAAGAGATTCCCACCCAATTTCGGTATACTCTTTTTGTGGTCTTGTAAAAATAATCGACTGGCTGAGTAAAAAGTTAAACTGGCGAAACCTGTCGTTACACTGCGCATAATTAAACGGCGAATCTTGTCATCACCATACACATCTTGATAAACATCGAAGGCAACCGCACGATGCTCAATTTCTTCAATGGCATGCCACACCCAGAGTTTAACCGCATCATCATCCAAGGTGCTCAATACCTCAGGATGCCTTAAGATATAGCCGCCTAGCAGTGCCGTAAAATGCTCAAAAGCACAGGTGATTGCGAGCTGAATTTTAGGATGCAGGTTTTTCACATCATCATCTTTACGCGCCAACCATGCCTGAAAACGGTCGAGATTATAATCATCACGGCGCCATGCAGCATTAAATGCCGTGTGTGCTTGAGAATGCATCGCCTCTTGACCAATAAATGCCGCAATCTGCACTTGCAGATTTTCATCCTTCACTTGGTCACGTACATTACGCACGCTATGCACAAAGAACTGCTCACCTATGGGAAAAGTCGAAGACAATGCCGTCAGCAAATGTGACATGACCGGTGAATTGGCAAAATAATGCCTGCGAATGGCTTTGGGGTTGAATTGCAAACGTCGAATCGTAATACCCTGAGCTTTTGGACGATGTTGATATAGTTTTTCTGTCGTCACTTGAGTCATGTCTATTTCCTAACATTTAACCGAGCGATCTTCAGTATCTGAATTTAGAGACCGTTCACATATGGCAAAAGTGCTTAGTACGTTTGCAAATTCGTCCATTTTTATCGGACTCTCCACCAGATCTTTTTCGATTTATCCCGATCCACCTCTTTCATATCATCTCAAGCAAACAGTGATCATAAAAAACCCGCCGAAGCGGGTTTTTGTGTTGAACGATTTAGATTAAATGTCTAAATAATCCAAAATACCTTCAGCTGCTTGACGGCCTTCCCAAATCGCTGTGACAACAAGGTCTGAACCACGAACCATATCACCACCCGCAAAGATTTTCGGATTTGAGGTTTGGAATTTATAGGTTTGCTGTTCAGCCGCAACTACACGACCTGAACCATCAAGGTTAATATTCACATTTGTAAACCAATCCGCAGGGCTGGTACGGAAACCAAATGCCAATAAAACTGCATCTGCAGGTAAAATTTCTTCTGAACCCGGAATTGGTTCTGGGCTGCGACGACCACGGCTATCAGGCTCGCCAAGTTGAGTCGTAACCACTTTTACGCCTGTGACTTTACCATTTTCACCTACAATTTCAATTGGTTGGCGATTAAACAAGAAGTTCACTCCTTCTTCTTTGGCATTTTGCACTTCACGACGTGAACCTGGCATATTTTCTTCATCACGACGGTATGCACAGCTCACCACTTCTGCACCCTGACGAATCGAAGTACGGTTACAGTCCATTGCAGTGTCACCACCACCTAGGACAATCACCTTTTTACCTTCAACACTGATGTACTCGCTTGGGTCTTTTTCCCAACCTTGAGTACGGTTGACATTGGCAATCAAGAAATCCAAGGCATCATAGACACCATTTAGATCTTCACCTGCGAAGCCACCTTTCATGTAGGTATAAGTACCCATACCCATGAACACCGCATCGTATTCAGTAAGCAATTGATCGATGGTGACATCTGTACCAATTTCAGTATTTAAACGGAATTCCACGCCCATGCCCGTGAAGATTTCACGGCGACGCTTCATCACATCTTTTTCCATTTTAAATTCTGGAATACCAAAAGTCAGTAGACCACCAATTTCAGGGCGTTTGTCGAATACTACAGGTTTAACCCCACTACGCACCAAAATATCAGCACAGCCTAGACCAGCAGGGCCTGCACCAATGATCGCGACTTTTTTATCTGTCCACTTTACTGAAGACATATCTGGACGCCAGCCCAGTGCAAACGCAGTGTCATTGATATATTTTTCAGCGTTACCAATCGTCACTGCACCAAAACCATCGTTTAAGGTACAAGCCCCTTCACATAAACGGTCTTGCGGACAAACACGACCACACACTTCTGGTAGCGTGTTGGTTTGGTGACACAGTTCTGCTGCTTGGAAAATACGGCCTTCAGCAATCAACTTTAACCAGTTTGGAATATAGTTATGTACTGGACATTTCCATTCACAATATGGGTTACCACACCCTAAACAACGGTGGGTCTGATTTGCTGCCACTTCCGCTGTAAAAGGTTTATAAATTTCCACAAACTCTGCTTTGCGGACCTGAATCTCTTTTTTCTCTGGATCTTGGCGTGCTACATCCAGAAATTGAAAGTCATTGTTTAGGCGCTCTGCCATGTCTCTCTCCGTGGGTAGGTGCAGCCCGTTTATCTATCGTCTGCACCTGCCTATGTATCAGCAGTAGTGGAATTATTGTGGATCAGCTTGAGTGGTTTTCAACAAAGTCTGTAAGTTGGCAGCTTTCGGTTTCACCAACCAGAATTTACGACTGTAGAAATCAAACTCGTTACGGATCTTGTACGCCCAAGCACTACCAGTCTCAGCAATGTGTTCATCTAAGATACGGCTTAAGAACTCTTTATGTTCTTCCATCGATTCAGTCGAAATACGATTCAGCTCAATCAGTTCGTGGTTGTAATGATCAACGAAGTCATTATCAAGGTCAAGAACGTAAGCAAAACCACCTGTCATCCCTGCACCGAAGTTGTGCCCCACTTTACCAAGTACAGTCACGATACCACCTGTCATATATTCACAACAGTGATCGCCTGCACCTTCAATTACAGCGAAAGCACCCGAGTTACGTACTGCAAAACGCTCACCTGCTGTACCTGCTGCGAACAATTTACCACCCGTTGCACCATATAAACAGGTGTTACCAATGATTGCCGTTTCTTGGGTTTGGAAAGGTGAACCTTTTGGTGGGAAGATCGACACACGACCACCTGCCATGCCTTTACCCACGTAGTCGTTCGCATCACCTTCTAATCGAATGTGCAAACCACCCGCATTCCAAACACCGAGGGATTGACCCGCAGTACCCACCAAGTTCATCTTCACTGGGTGCGCTTCCATGCTGAGGTTGCCATAACGACGCGCAATCTCACCTGAAATACGTGCACCAATTGAACGGTCACAGTTACCAATGGTGAAGTGATATTCACCTGTGGTCCCAGCTTCAATTGCTGGTAGCATTTCAGCAACCATTTTCTCAGCAAGCAAGCCTTTATCAAACGGTGCGTTACCTTCAACTTCACAGTACTGCGCCTTACCTTGCGCAGAAGGATGTGACTCCAGTAATGCGCTCAAATCAAGGTGCGCATGTTTCTCCGTTTCACCTGGAAGCATTTCAAGCAAATCTGTACGACCAATCAAGTCTTTGAGGCTTGAAACACCCAACGCTGCCAGCCACTCACGTGTTTCTTCAGCAATGAAGGTGAAGAAGTTGATGAGCATTTGTGGCTCGCCAATATAATGTTCTTGGCGTAAATGATCTTGTTGAGTCGCAACACCCGTTGCACAGTTATTCAGGTGACAAATACGCAGGTATTTACAACCTAAAGCAATCATTGGTGTAGAACCAAAGCCAAAGCTTTCTGCACCTAAAATGGCTGCTTTCACCACATCTAGACCTGTTTTCAAACCGCCGTCGGTTTGAACACGAACTTTACCACGTAAGTCATTGACACGAAGTGCTTGATGCGCTTCAGAAAGACCCAACTCCCAAGGCGAACCTGCATGGTGAATTGAAGACAATGGAGAGGCTGCTGTACCACCGTCATAACCTGAAATAGTAATGAAGTCAGCATAGGCTTTTGCCACACCTGCTGCAATGGTACCTACACCCGGCTCAGACACCAGTTTTACTGAAACCATCGCTTGAGGATTGACTTGTTTTAAGTCAAAGATCAATTGTGATAAATCTTCAATCGAGTAAATGTCATGGTGCGGTGGTGGAGAAATGAGGGTCACTCCCGGCACAGAATAACGTAAACGTGCAATTAATCCATTCACTTTACCACCTGGTAATTGACCACCTTCACCCGGTTTAGCCCCTTGCGCCACTTTAATCTGCAAGACTTCAGCAGAGGTTAAATACGCAGGTGTTACACCAAAACGACCTGATGCAATCTGTTTGATTTTCGAGTTACGAATGGTGCCATAACGCGCTGGATCTTCACCGCCCTCACCCGAGTTTGAACGACCACCAATGGTGTTCATCGCAATCGCAATCGCCTCATGCGCTTCAGGAGACAATGCTCCTAAAGACATGCCTGCAGAGTCAAAGCGCGGTAAAATCGCTTCTACAGACTCCACTTGATCTAGAGCAATCGAGTTATCTGTTTTTAACTTTAATAAGTCGCGAATTGTTGCCACTGGACGGTTATTCACCAGCTCAGCATATTCTTTAAAGTCTGCATATTGACCAGAACGCACTGATTTATGCAAAGCATTGATTACGTCTGGGTTGAACGCATGGTATTCCTTATCAAAGACAAATTTCAGCAAACCACCTTGATCGATTGGTTTACGTGTTTTCCATGCGGTATCGGCCAATTTCTTTTGGTCATTTTCAAGGTCAATAAAGGTTGCACCTTTGATACGGCTCGGTACACCCGTGAAGCATTTTGAAACCACTTCTTCAGACAGACCCACCGCTTCAAACAACTGACCACCACGGTAAGAGGCAACCGTAGAAATCCCCATTTTTGAAAGGACTTTTAACAAGCCTTTTTCAATGCCTTTACGGAAATTCACTTGTGCTTGAATTGGGTCACCTAATAGCTCGCCTTTTGCAACCAAGTCATTGATCACATCATAAGCAAGGTAAGGATAAATTGCTGTCGCACCAAAACCGAGAATAACCGCAAATTGGTGCGGGTCACGTGCCAGTGCTGTTTCAACAATAATGTTGGCATCGGTACGTAAACCGACATTAATTAGATAATGGTGCACAGCACCAGTTGCCATCAATGCATTGGCAGGCAAGAAACCTTGACGAATTTTCTTATCAGACAACACCAATAAGGTTTTGCCGTCACGAATCGCTTGCGCTGCTTCTTCACAGATACGCGCAATTGCAGCTTCTAGACCTTCATCTTCCGCATAATTTAAATCGATATCTGCAATCTCATAACCCTTACGACCCAGCGTACGGATTTGATGCATTTTCGAATTTGACAACACTGGGCTTGAAATGATCAAACGATCCGCATGCTCAGGGCTTTGTTCAAAAACGTTTTGCTCACGACCTAAACACGTTTCCAATGACATCACAATCGATTCACGTAATGGGTCGATTGGTGGGTTGGTGACCTGAGCAAACTGTTGACGGAAGTAATCCGACACATGACGTACTTGGCGAGACAAAACTGCCATTGGCGTATCATCACCCATTGAACCCACTGCTTCCTGACCACTTTCAGCGATTGGACGAAGCAATTGATCACGTTCTTCAAAGGTCACCATAAACATTTTTTGTGATGCTTTAAGGTCGTCGCCTTTTAAGCCTTGATCACATAAATATTCTTCAAGCTCTGGACTACCTTGTACACGAACTGAGTTTTCACGTAACCATTCACGGTAAGGACGCATTTTTTTCAAATGCGTGCTGACATCTTTAGTGTCGAGCATTTTACCTGTGAAGGTATCAATCACTAGGATTTGACCTGGACCGACACGACCTTTAGAAATTACATCTTCAGGCTCGTAGCCCCATACACCAATTTCAGACGCCAGTGTGATGTAACCATTTTTGGTAATCACCCAACGTGCTGGACGTAAACCGTTACGGTCCAACATACAAATCGCATGACGACCATCTTGAATCACGAGACCAGCAGGACCATCCCACGCTTCCATATGCTTCGAGTTAAACTCATAGAATGCACGTAAATCAGCATCTAAAGTTTCCACGTTCTGCCATGCTGGAGGAACCAACATACGCAGTGCACGGAACAAGTCCATACCGCCGCCCACAAGAATTTCAAGCATGTTATCTAAGCTTGAAGAATCCGAGCCAGTACGGTTCACGATTGGATTGAGCTCAGTTAAACCAGGCAATAATGGGTTTTCAAACTTTGGCGTACGCGCCATCGCCCAGTTACGGTTCGCAGTAATGGTATTAATTTCACCATTGTGTGCAAGATAACGGAATGGCTGAGCCAAAGGCCAACGCGGCAATGTATTGGTCGAGAAACGTTGGTGGAACACCACAATATGTGACTCAAGACGTGGGTCTGCCAAGTCTGTGTAGAAGTCAGCAATCGCTTCAGGCATCATCAAGCCTTTATAGCTAATCACTGTTGAACATAATGTGGTTACATAAAATGAAGGGTCATTAGTAAGCTGCTGTTCTGCACGGCGGCGTGCCAAGAAGAGTTTACGGTTAAACTCAACTTCAGACACACCCATTGGGCAGTTCACAATAATTTGCTCAAATGCAGGAAGTGACTGCATCGCAATCGAACCTAAAGCATCGTTATTGGTCGGAATCACACGCCACGCCAATACTCGACAGCCTTCAGATTCAATTTCTTTAGTTAGAATTTGTTTTGCATGTGCTGCAATTGCTGGATCGAGGCTTAAAAACACCGTGCCGACAGCAAAAACTTCACTGAGTGTAATATCACTGAGTTTTTTCGCTTCTTCACGGAAAAACTGTTTTGGCATTGCTAAGAGTAAACCGCAACCATCCCCTGTCTTACCATCTGCAGCAATACCACCGCGGTGGGTCATACAGCTCAGACTGTGCATAGCAGTCTTGACAAGATCATGGCTTGCATCACCCTGCATATGGGCGATTAAACCAAAACCACAGTTATCTTTAAACTCATCCGGTTGGTATAAACCTTGAGCGGGAGCTACAGTATTAGGCGATGGCATGTGCATAGCGTACCCTTCTTTCTACAGGCCCTGTCGGGCGTCTAACAATCTAATTACTTCTTGCCGATTCGTTCAATTGACTCATATTCAGATTCTGATTGAAGTACAGCATTTTTTCTTCACACCCAAGATAGACTGATTTTCGTCTTTATGCATGTCTTAATTGAAAAAATGTATGCAGCAGTCACGCACTTTTATAAGGCACTTGGCCGCTACTATTTCGCTCATAAATCGAATCTTTTTTGCGCCAAAACAGTGACATCAACTCAATTCATGCACCATTAAAGCAAGTTTTATGCCAATTATTTATTTTGTGTGTTAAGCGCTTTAGTTTTATTAGGTTTGTGTTTTTTACGTAAAAAACTAGTTCGAGGATAATCCATTTATTGCACCATATCTGTGCACATATGGAATTTACATTTTTTGATGCGCCATAATGATCCAATTTTAATTAAATGGGTCGGTCACTTCAGGTTCATTTGTTTTATTTTGTGGCGCATTCTCTACGGTCGTTTGTGACTTTTGCACATCAACCACATTTCCATCCGCATCACGACGAGTAACCGTTGTCGATGTGGTCGATTGTTTATTTTGTTCAACTGCTGCACGTGCCGCTTGTTGACGCGCAGCAAGCGTAGCTTCATCAATCACAGGCACAGCGGCTGGTTTCAACTGCACGGCATAGAGCTTATTGCTAAGTCCAAGTTCATCAGAACCGAGATCATTGACATATTCAGCATAGCTTTCAATTTTTTCAACTTTGGGTTGCACCGACTTCGGCAACGTCAGTTTTAAATCCGCCAATGCCTTTTGCGCCTCATTGGCATTTTTATACACACCATAGATCAGCACATATTGCTCAATTTGGTTTTCACCCGTCAGTCTTAAGTAACTAAACGCTTGACGATCAGATTGTCTTTGCAAAAAGCGCTTAATAATCGCCTCTTCTGAAACTCTAAACAACTCAACTGCACTGTTCTTTTTATTTTCCTGAATAAATTTGGTCCCACGGAATTCAGCTTCATGCTGCGCGATTGCTACAACACGTGTCGTCATATCCAAAGGTTTTACTTCATCGAGGAATGAACCTAAATGTGCGGTTGTTGCGACTTTTTCTGGCTGAATTTGTAACTCAACTTCAGATTCAGCTTTTTTTTCAACTTCAACCAAAGTCTCTTGATCTGTAATGGCCCAAAAGACTAAGGCGCCAAACAAGCATACCCCTCCGAATGCAAGCCAAATATAATTTTGCTTTGTCTGCCACTGGGTTCGAAGGGTTGTTGCCATAATAAAGTTATGCCTGCTCTTGGTTGGCTAAAATCGCCTGTTTCATCAATTCTACATCAAATGTTTTGGTAATGATGGCCTGTCCTACCGCTTGCATCAAAACCAAACGCAGTTGCCCGTTCAAGACTTTTTTATCATGAGCCATATACGCCAAAAAGTCATCGAGGGGAATCTGCGGACATACTATCGGTAAATTCGCGCGTTGAATGATATTTTTTGTACGCGCCAAATCTTCTGCACTGATCCATCCCATACGCTGCGATAAATCTGCTGCCATCACCATACCTGTTGCCACAGCTTCACCATGGAGCCATTCACCATAGCCTAGATAAGATTCAATCGCATGTCCAAAGGTATGCCCAAGATTCAATAAGGCACGCTCACCTTGCTCTTTTTCATCATTGGCAACAATACGCGCTTTATGGGCACAAGAACGATACACAGCTTCAGCCAGTGCAGCTTCATCACCCTGCACCAAATCATCTATATGTTGTTCCAACCAAGTGAGAAAGTCTGTATCCCCCAAGAGTGCGTACTTAATCACTTCTGCCAAACCTGCGGATAACTCACGTGCTGGCAGCGTTTTAAGTTGAGACATATCCGCCAAGACCACTTGCGGTTGTTGAAATGCCCCGATCATGTTTTTACCCAGCGGATGATTAATCCCTGTTTTACCACCAACACTCGAATCAACCTGTGAAAGAAGTGTCGTTGGCACCTGAATAAAATAGACCCCACGCTGGAAGCATGCTGAAGCAAAGCCCGCCATATCTCCAATCACACCACCACCTAAAGCTAAAACTGTACAATCACGGTTGAAGCCTGACGCTAGCAATGCATCAAAAATCAGGTTGAGGTGCTCAATATTCTTATATTTTTCTCCATCAGGCAAAATACAGGTTGCAACTGTTTTTCCCAACGCTTCAATTGCTGCCACGTAACGCGCTAAATACAAAGGCGCGACCGTTTCATTACTCACAATCATCACTTGGCGACCATGAATATACGGCTCAAGTAAAGCGTTTGGATCTAAATCACTACCAATAAAGATCGGGTAACGGCGTTCGCCAAGTTCAACATATAAGGTTTGCATGGATCAAATCACTTCAAAACTGAATCAAAACTACTTTAAAAGAATCAAGTTTAAGATACGCTGCGCAAGATCACGTGCAGCCCCTTGATTGGTCTCAATAATATAATGGGCAACTTCACGATATAAAGGATCTCGAACGCTGAGCAAGTCAGTTAACTTTTGTTCAGGATTCTCCACTTGAAGCAGTGGACGATTTTTATCACGATAGGTTCGCTGTAGTTGAATCTCTACAGGAGTATAAAGATAAACAACAATACCACGTTGTTTGAGAAATGCGCGATTTGGAGCCTGAGTCACCGCCCCACCACCTGTGGCCAAGACCAAGTTGGGTCGAGAGGTTAACTCATCGATTACAACCGTTTCACGACTACGAAATCCAAGCTCGCCCTCTTTTTCAAAGATCCATGGAATCGTTGCCCCTGTTTTACGCTCAATCTCATGATCGCTATCAAGAAACTCTCGTCCTAACAGTTCAGCTAAATGTCGTCCTACCGTTGTTTTTCCAGCCCCCATAGGCCCTACCAAATAAATATTTGGTAGGGTTTCAAACTCTTTGCTTGGCAAGGAGTCACCTTTTAGATTTGTTCAAATTAAAAATATATTAATGATTTCTTGAAACACTGTCATTAACAATTCGTGGTGTCACAAAAATCAATAACTCAGTTTGCGCACTAGATCTGGTGTTATTTTTAAATAAAGCACCCACTACAGGCAAATCCCCAAAAAATGGAACTTTCTCATATTGATTTTGCTTAATGTCATCAAAAATACCGCCAAGTACGACTGTTTCACCATCATCAACCAAAACATTAGTTTCAAGTTCATTTGTATTAATTAAATACCCTGCTGATGTTAGTGTACCAACTGTATCTTTTTCAATTTTTAGCGCCATTTGAACTTTACCATCAGGGGTGATACTTGGAGTCACCTCTAACTTTAAGTTAGCCGCACGGAATTCGGTTTTTAAGCCTTCCGTCGCACTCCATGTTTGATAAGGAATCTCTGTACCACGCAAGATAAAGGCTTTCTGTTTATCACCAGTCAGTACTTTAGGTGCTGATAACACTTCACCATGACCATCCGCTTGAAGTGCGCTTAACTCAAGGTTTAACATATAATCTGAGATCTTCAGTAAACCAAAGTTAAACGTACCAGCCGTGTTTGTTGCTAAATCCACCCCCAAATCAAAACTTGGCTGGAAATCTCCGCCCCATACTGGGCTATTGCCCAGCTTCTTCGCGCTCCACTTAATCCCCAATTCGCGAGAAAAATCTGTTGACGCCGTTACAATACGGGCTTCGACCATCACCTGTTTAACTGCGACATCCAGCAAGTCAATCATGCGACGAATCTTGTCAATATTTTGCTGCCTATCATTAATAATTAAAGTATTGGTACGCGAATCAGAAACCGCACTACCACGAGCACTCAATAAACTTTCCAAAGCTAAGGAGTCTGAACCCGCTGTTCGGTTCGACTCACCTCCTTTACTATCACGAGAGTCCTCCAATAACTTCAGTACATCCGCCGATTTAGCATAACTCAATTGAATATAATCGGTTTGAATAGGTGAAAGCTTAATACTTTGCGCGATGGCTTTCGCCTCTTCTTCCTCAGATTTAATCAGCTCAGCTACAGGTGCAATCCAAATCACATTACCATTGCGTCGCTTATCCAAATTCTTGGTTTTCATTATGATATCAAGTGCCTGATCCCAAGGTACATCTTTAAGGCGCAAGGTAATATTACCTTGTACCGTATCCGAGGCCACCATGTTAATGCCTGTAAAATCAGCTAAGAGCTGTAATACACGGCGTACTTCAATATCTTGGAAATCTAAAGAAATCTTTTTGCCCGTATAAGCACTTGGTGCTTTAGGTGTTTAGTCCCAGATTTTAATGGTGCAATATTCTCAGATAAATGGAAGGAAGCACTATGGGACAAGTTCTACACAGCAGCGCCACAACGACACAGGCAGTGCGTCGAGCAATACAAAATAGTCAAGAGAGCTTAAGAACGCTAGCCAAGCGTTACGGCATCAATCAAAAGACCGTCGCAAAATGGAAGAAACGTACTTCAGTAGATGATCTTACAACCGGCCCAAAGAATCCTCGCTCAAGCGTGTTATCGCCTGAAGATGAGGCGGCAATTGTTGCTTTTCGAAAACGCACTTTGTTGCCGCTAGACGATTGCTTTTATGCATTGCAGCCGAGTATTCCTTATCTGACACGCTCGTCGTTACACCGCTGCTTACAGCGGCATGGTATTTCACGACTGCCTGAGGTACAAGGTGATCGCCCTGTCAGGAAGCGCTTCAAGAGCTACCCCATTGGTTACTTTCATATCGACATCGCTGAGATGCAAACAGCACAGGGTAAGCTTTATCTCTTCGTTGCCATTGATCGCACTTCCAAGTTTGCGTTCACTGAATTGCATACTAAAGCCAGTAAGATGGCAGCCGCGGAGTTCATGCGCAATCTGGTTAAGGCTGTGCCCTATAGAATCCATACGGTGCTAACAGATAACGGCATCCAGTTCACGAACCGCACCTGTGATCGCTACGCCTCTGAGCACATCTTTGATCGGGTTTGTACTGAATGTGGCATTGAACATCGTCTTACCAAGGTTAAGCATCCATGGACCAATGGACAGGTCGAGAGGATGAACCGAACGATTAAAGAAGCTACTGTCAAACGGTTCCATTACGACGATCACACTCAGCTATGCATTCACCTTGCTGATTTTATTGCTGCATACAACTTCGGCCGCAGACTCAAAACACTCAGGGGCCTGACTCCCTACGAATTCATCTGCAAACAGTGGACAGATGAACCTGAACTTTTTAAAATTGATCCGATCCATCAAATGCCGGGACTAAACACCTAGGCTTCATTGGATTTTTATCTTCAGGACGCTTTAAACTAATGGTGAGCTTATCTTCTGCCTGATAAGCCATATATTCAAAACTGCCATTCGATTGGATCGTGATCAGGCCGTTACTGCCATCATTTTGTGCATCAGTGGTCGATACAGGCGTTGCGAAATCATTCACATTGAGACAGCGCGATAAGTGGGCAGGAATTTTATTCCCCAAAACGCGCACCACAATTTTACTGCCTTGTTGTTTCACATCGACAGGGGTATTGCTACCTTTTAAATCAATGACAACTTGGCCTTCGCCGTCTGAACCACGTTGGAATCCAATATTTGAAATACCTTGCTCTGAACGCGCTGCAGCAACAGGTGTTGCTAGCGCTGGGTTCGCTGAGTTAATTTTCAGAATAAAAGTATTACCTTCAACACGTGTAGTAAATGCACCAGCATCAGCCAAATTTACAGTTAAACGTGAACGCTGCGCAGCTGAAGTTACATCTACTGTACTTGCTTCAGCCGTTGCCACCGCAATACTGCCTTGTTTTAAGCTCTGCTGCGCTTTATCAAAATCCAAAACCAAACGTGATGGCTGTTCCAACTGATAGGCTTGCGGCTGTGGTGGCAAACCGTTGAACATGACACGAATTTCTGTTCCCTGTCCCGGAATTTGCATCGGCACAATATTCGTAATACTGACTTGCGCACTTGCAGCCTGCATCACCGCCATTGCAATTGCACCCATTGAAAACTGACGGAACATATGGTTCATCGTATTGCCATCCCCAAATATAAAATCTTTAGCACTATTTTTCATTTTTATTCCTTTTCCTTTTTTAAGGCGCCGGCCCAATTAATACTAGGCTTCTCGGGCGCTCGACATAGCCCTCACGCCCATCCAGAATAATTTCAATCAAATCAATTTGTGTAGCGGTGATATTAATCACACGACCATGATTCATCCCCAAATAACTACCACGCTGCACGCGTTCAATTTCACCATCCGGTGTTTGAATCAACGCCAAAATTTGTCCATTTTGTCCGCGCATGCTTCCTTTCATGTTAAGCGATTCAATCGCATAACTTTCCAAGGGTTGTAATTGGCGCGATAGGTTTAGATAGACACGCTTTCCAGCCATAATCTTCAGTTCAGCCGCTAAAGAGCTTGGCATAAACGGGCTCTTTAATTGGTGCGCAGCATAGTTAAAGGTCGGTACAGGTGGGAAATCTGGCGCTGGCTCAATCGGCAATGGTGGCTGATTGCGAATTTCAGCCATTTGCATATTGACCGCATCAATACGTGAATCACAACCGACAAGGAATAGTCCTACGCAGAGACTAAGTAAGAGGTTTTGATGTTTCATTACTTGGCACCTCCCGCATCGGCTTTCTTATCATTTTTTGTATCTTTTACATCAACATCCGTTGTAGCCGTTGCCCCGACATAACGGTAGGTTTTCGCTTTTACACTATATGAAATTTGCGGAATATCCGTCTTTTTATCATTGTTACTTGATGCTGAGATATCGAAGTCATGCAAGGTAACAATACGCGGTAAAGCTGCAATTCCACTGACAAATGAACCAAAAGAATGATAATCACCCGTCGCTTCAATGGAAATCGGCTGTTCGATAAAGAACTCTTGGCGAATTTCTGGTTCTAAACGAATATTTTTAAACTTTAATCCAGAATTTACGCCGCTCACGTTGATATCTTCAACCAAGCCAGGAATTTCAGTTTCTTTCGGCAGCTGTTCTAACTGCTGATTAAAATTGGCTTCCATTTCTTGCAATTGCACTTGATATTGCTGCAAATTACGTAATTTTGAATCTTTTTCACGAAACTCATTCAGTAAATTTTGTTCTTGTGCATGTGCATTTGAAATCGCATCAAGCTTCGGCTTAATCACGACAAAATAACCCAATGCCCCAATCACTAAAATGATAAAGATCCAACAAGTCAATTTGACTGAAAAGGGCCAACTACCGTAATTGTTTGGATCTAAGGTATTAAACTGTTGAAAAAATTTATCAACCGTCATTTTTTTCTTGGCTACAGCATGGTTTTCTGATGTTAATTCTTCAAATTCATCGCGACTCATTGTGCTGCCCCCGCTGTTGAATTATTAACTGTGCTTGCGGCTTCAGGTGTAGTCGCATCAGGCGCTACTGGCTGTGCAATCTCATCTAAATCTGCCGTGACCACAAAGGTGCCATAGGTTTCTTCAACACGTGGCACGATAGAACTTGGTGCTTTATCTTTTTTCTCTTCAGCAACCAAGAATGAATTCATAAAGGCATTGCGATACCACGCAGATGCTTCGAGATTACGTAAGAATTCCGCAACTGTATTCGGGCTTTCCGCTTTACCTTCAATGGTAAATTTATCACCTGTACGCACAAACTTAGTAATGTACATATTACTCGGTGTAACACGTACCATTTCATCGACCAAACGCACAGCCACAGGACGTTGACCTTGCAAGCCTTGGATCAACTTCATCCGTTCAACAATCGCATTTCGCTGTTCTTGCAAACCTTCCAATGACTTTAATTGGACATCTAAGTTTTGATTGGTACTCACCACCAACTGATTGGCTTGTTCTTGATCTTCAAGTTTTTGACTGTAAAAAAACCACGCCAAAGCAACAGCTAAAACCCCAACTAATGCAGCCCCAACACAATAGGCAATAAATTCTTTTTTTCGTTTCTCTCTTAACGCATCACGCCAAGGGAGTAGGTTTATTTTTGCCATTAATCAAAACTCCTCAATGCCAATCCACATGCCACCATGAGTGATGAAGCATCATTTTCAATTTTTTTAATGTCGATTTGTGGAGAAAAGCCCATCTGTAAAAATGGGTTGGCAATGGTGACCCGATAACCTAATTTTTGTTGTAATAACTTCGCCAGTCCTGGAATATTAGCATTCCCCCCTGCCAATAAAATATGGTCGATCTCATTAAATTGAGAGGACGCAAAGAAGAACTGCATAGAGCGTGCAGCTTGCTCCACTAAAGCTTCAAGAAATGGCTCAAGGACTTCAATATCATAATCATCAGGCAAAGTACGGCTTTTTTTGGCACGCCCTGCTTCCGCAAAAGATAAACCATAACGGTTTTGAATTTCCTGGGTCAGTTGTTTCCCCCCCGAACACCTGCTCACGCGTATAAATGACTTTATTATTTCTCATAACGGACAAGGTGGTCATGGTATGACCAATGTCTAAAATCCCAACGGTATTTACGCCCATTGGAAGCGTATCTGAAAAGACTTTGAATGCATTTTCAATGGCGAAACTTTCAACATCGGCAATCTTAGGCGTTAAACCGCCCAACTCCAATGCTTCGGCACGTGCCTCTACATTTTCAATGCGGGTTGCAACGAGGAGTACATTGACACGATTTGGATTGGTAAACGGTCTGGAAGGACTTCAAAGTCCAAACTCGCCTCATCTAATGGGAATGGAATATATTGCTCAGCATCATCACGAATCTGAATTTCACGTTCGTCATCGTTCATATCGGCATCCATTTCAATGATTTTAGTAATCACCATGGAAGTCGGAACTGCCAGCGCTACGTCTGTCGATTGAACATTGGCCAAATTTACCGCACGCTCAAGGGCATCACCAACTGCTTCTGGATTCAATATATTTTTTTCGACCACACTTCCTTCTGGTAATGGGACTAGTGCATAGCTCTCCACCCAATACCGATTGTTTTTAACAGAAAGTTCCAATACCTTAACAGAAGTCGAACTAATACCTACTCCTATTAACCCCTTACTTGGCTTACGATATAACCTGAGCACAGTATCATTCCTATTATTTTTTTATCCCCCAAAAAAAGTAACCCACTAATTAGTCCGCGTCTATAATTTTATACGGATACAATAACTCATCTAACATTCCGTATGTGTACAGGATATACTGACCGCTAATTAGTTTGCCATTAGCTCTTATTAAAACTTACTTGTTATGAAAAAGCTATCTTGTTCGGGCCGTGTTCATCCATTTTTTTTGATCATTATTATAATGTTGGTCTCAATTCCAATGGGTTTTTATGGCATGTATCTCTATATTGCCCCATCTTTGCCGCAAATGACAACTCTAAAAAAGGCGCCATTACTAAAACCTTTACAAGTTTATAGTGCGGATAACCAACTCATTTCGGAATACGGTGGCAAGCTATCTGTACCCGTAGATTACGATCAGATCCCACGAAGTTTTATTCATGCCTTCTTAGCGGCGGAAGATTCTTCTTTTTTTGAGCATAGTGGTATCAGTTTTAAAGGTTTAGGACGTGCAGTCAGTGAAAGTATTACTGGCTCAAATGTCCAAACGGGTGGCTCGACCATCACCATGCAAGTGGCAAAAAACTATTATCTCAGTCCCGAGCGTACATTAAAACGTAAATTGACTGAGGTTTTTCTAGCCCGAAAAATTGAACAAAATTTGACGAAAGAGGAAATCTTAACCCTCTATGTCAATAAGATTTTCTTAGGTAAAAATGCCTACGGTATCGCAGCGGCAGCTAAAATCTACTACAACAAAAGCTTAGATGAACTCAGCATTGCGCAAATGGCAATGATTGCAGGTCTGCCTAAAGCGCCGTCTAAATACAATCCAGTGGTCAACCCCGAACGTGCTTTAGAACGTCGTAACTGGATTTTGGGTCGTATGCTCCAGCTAGGCTACATTAACCAAAGCCAATATGAAAAAGGCATTGCAGAACCAATTAACCTCGATATGCCTGACCGCGGGGTAAGCAACCGATTTCCCTACATCGGTGAAATGGTCCGTAGCGAACTGATTGAAAAGTTCGGCGAGCACGCGATTGACTCTGGTTATAAGGTTTACACCACCATCAACAGCGAACGCCAAGCCTATGCCGAACAAGCGGTACAAGATGGTTTAGAAGCCTATGACCGTCGTCATGGTTGGCGTGGTGCGGAAGCCCATGACAAACCCTTAAGTAGCTTTAGTGCTTTTGCCAATACCTTCCCTGCCGAAGTCACCCGTGTGAATCAAAATAGTTTTGATGCCTTAATGCAAGATGGCTCAACAGTAACCGTGCCATGGTCTGGCATGTCTTGGACACGTCCTTATCGCAACGCGAATGCCGTAGGCGGTACACCATCAAGAGCATCTCAAATTGTTAAAGTGAAAGACATCGTACGTCTGCGCCCCAATGACAACAAAACCTCATGGGCTTTGGTGCAACTGCCTAAAGTTCAGGGCCAACTGATTGCACTTAACCCAAACAATGGCGCTGTAGAAGCACTGGTTGGTGGTTATAATTTTTATCAATCTAAATTTAACCGAACCACCCAAGGCTGGCGCCAACCAGGTTCAATTATTAAACCCTTTGTCTATGCACTCGCTTTAGAGCGCGGTATGACACCGTATAGCATGGTCAATGACAGCCCAATCACGATTGGGAAATGGTCACCACGCAATGCCGATGGCCGCTATTTAGGCATGATTCCCCTGCGTCGTGCACTCTATTTATCGCGTAACACCGTGTCAGTTCGACTCCTGCAAACCGTGGGCATTGAACGTACACGCCAATTGTTCATGGACTTCGGCTTAACTGATGAACAGATTCCACGCAACTACACGATTGCACTCGGAACACCTCAGGTTTTACCAATTCAAATGGCTACTGGATACTCAGCCTTTGCCAATGGCGGTTATCGTATTCAACCGCACTTCATTAATCGTATTGAAGATGCCTATGGCAAGATCATTTATCAGAACAACCCTGAATATGCATGTATCAGTTGTATCTCTCAACAAGAATCAAAGCCTCAGTCTGCTGACACCATCACGCCTGATGATGAAGTAATTGAAGTCACCAACCAAGAGCTGAACCCTGCTGAAAAATCGGCAAATCCTGTTGAGATCAACAGTGACTATCGTCAAGCGCAACGTATTTTAAAATCTAGCTCTGCTTATGATATGGCGAATATTTTAAAAGACGTGATTCAACATGGTACAGGCCGTGCTGCGCTGCGTATTGGACGAGATGACTTGGGCGGTAAAACAGGAACCACCAATGATGCAAAAGATGCTTGGTTTGCCGGCTTTAATGGCAAATTGGTCACTGTAGCGTGGGTTGGTTTCGACCAACCAACAACTTTAGGACGCCGCGAATACGGCGGTGTGGCTGCGCTTCCAATTTGGACGGACTTCATGGGCAAAGCCTTACAAGGCACGCCTTCGGCGTGGGTTCAACTCGATGCCAAAGCCAAAGCACCGATTCAACGCCATCAGAAAGAAACACCTCAGAGTAACTTAGGCCCAACCCCACCTTTGGCGCAGCCGTTGTATCGCCCTGCACCGGTGGTAGTTCCACGTGCTCCTGAGCATGACTTTGATGATTTGCCGGGTGAAGAGGAAACGCTGGTTCCAAAGAACAGCACCCCACCCACCATGCAAGCACCCAAAGAACAACCAAAACCTAAATCGGATGCGCTCGATCATTTGATTGATCAAGTCCAATAATAAAAGCCCGCATCTGCGGGCTTTTTTATACTTATGCTTTTTTCTGAAACAGTAAAATTTGATACTGTGCCTGTAGTTCAAAAGCTGTTTGAGCCTCTAAAGCTTCACGGCGCTCTTGTTTCGCCTTATAGGCATAAGGTGTCATGGCAATCAGGTTTTTTAAGTCCTGCTGATTAAGCTTAAGATCAGCATCAACAACATCATCACTCACCAAATCAAACGCATCACTCAACTGCTCTACAAATTTGCTCGGTTCATGCGGCTTCACCTCTTCGAACAAAGCCTCACGCATGGCATATAAATGCTGAGGCGCAGGCGTCACCACCAACAAATATCCTTGCGGTTTGAGTACCCTTAAAATCTCTTGTATTGGAATCGGGCTAAACAAACTACTACATAAATCAATCGATTGATCCAACACGGGTAAAGTTGCTCCTGTACCCACTACCCACGTGATATTTTTATTGATTTTCGCAGCCACTTGCACTGCATTTTTTGCAATATCTACACCGACACATTGCAGTACCTCCGACTGCATTGCATCGGTGTAATAGCCTTCACCACAACCAATATCGAGTAAATTTTCAATACGTAACTCACGTACCTTATTGATCACTGCTTGCTGTAAAGGCGCGTAATGACCTGCACTTAAGAAGGCACGGCGGGCTTGTACCGACTCACGCGTATCCCCCGGATTTTTGCTGTGCTTGTGTTGAACGACATGCAAATTGACGTAGCCTTGTTTCGCCACATCATAACTATGTGAATTCGCACAGCGCCATGTTCTTTCGTTTAAAGTTAAAGCCTCACGACACACAGGACACATGAGCAGATTCATTATTTTCTCCAAGACCTTACCTCAGGCATAAAAAAAGCCGGCAAATACCGACTCTTTTCATACTTTTGCTTAACGCAATTTTAAGGTCATTAGACCTAAAACTACCAGCATAATTGTGATAATCCAAAAACGAATCACCACTTGGGTTTCACGCCAGCCTTTTTTCTCATAATGGTGGTGTAATGGTGCCATCAGGAATACCCGTTTATTGCGCATTCTGAGGGAACCAATTTGCAAGAAGACTGAAATCGCTTCGACCAAAAACACACCAGCCATAATGGCAAAGACAATTTCCTGACGAACCATGACCGCAATTGTACCGAGCATTGCACCCAATGATAATGCGCCCACATCGCCCATAAAAACCTGTGCAGGGTGTGCATTAAACCAGAGGAAGGCTAGACCCGCGCCAATCATGGCTGCACAAATCACCACCAACTCAGAAGCAAAGCGCACATAAGGAATATGTAAATAATTGGCAAAACGGACATCACCAGCCAAATATGCAAATACACCTAAACCCGCTGCAACAAGCACTACAGGCATAATCGCTAAACCGTCCAAACCATCGGTCAGGTTCACGGCATTTGATGCACCATTAATTACCAAATAGGTGAAAATGATAAAACCAATACCCAACGGAATCACCGACAAAGGAATACTTAAATCTTTAAAAAATGGAATCAGCAGATCCAGCATATTTGCGGTATGCACAGGATTGCTCTGTTGTTGCGCAATTACATATAGCGCAATACCTGCGCCCAATGATGCAAGCGACGTCCAAAAGAACTTTTTACGGGCAGGTAAGCCTGCATTGTCTTTATAGCGAATCTTGATCCAGTCATCGGCCCAACCCACTGCACCAAAAATCACCATCACTGCCAAGACAATCCATACATAAGGGTTGGATAAATCTGCCCACAACAGTGTGGAGATACCAATTGAGAGTAAGATCAACACACCACCCATGGTTGGTGTGCCCATTTTTTTGGCATGATTTTCAGGAGCATATGAACTCACGGCTTGACCATATTTGAGTGCTTGCAACTTGCGAATCATCACAGGACCGAGCACTAGACCAATGGTCAGTGCGGTTAAAACACTGAGCAAAGAACGCAATGTTAAATAACGAACCACCTGAAACGAACTATGGTAGCCCGCCAGTTGTTCAAACAACCATAACAACATTTAGAGTTTCTCCATCAAATCAGCCATCAACGTTTCCATATGGGTATAACGAGAACCTTTAAACAGGAAACTCATAGACTGGGGTTGATGTGTTTCAATTAAACTGAGTAAGAACGGCAAAGCCTGCTCTTGAGTTAAAAAAGCCTGCATTTTTTTGCCATATTGGGTGCTGCGTGCACCTTCTTGTGCCGCAGGTGCAAATTCACCGACAGCCACCACGAAGTTCAGCCCTTTCACTGAGACCAAATCGCGCCCCAGCATATAGTGCTGCTGTGCAGCAGAGCTACCTAGCTCACCGATATCACCCATCACCATCACTCGAACCCCCTCTTGCTGTGCAAGCACTTCAGCAGCGGCACGCATAGAGGTTGGGTTGGCATTGTAGGTATCATCAATCAACAAATGACGGCCTTGTTGAATAAAGTTCAAACGCCCTTTTGCACCGACCGCTTGCTCAAGGCCAAGCACAATATCATCCAAGCTAATACCAATCGCTAAAGCAAAAGCTGCCGCAGCAGTTGCATTTTGAACATTATGCTCCCCAGCAAATGGTAAATTCACCTGACGCACGCCTTGCGGGGTATTTAGCTTAAACGTTGCAGATTGTGCCTGTAACTCAATCTCAGTGGCAAAGATTTCACCACCCGCACCAAAGCTGAGCACCTGTTCAGTTTGCACTGCTTGGCGAATGCTATCGGCAAAATCATCGGCTGCAGGAACAATTGATGTGCCATTTGGAGCAATATGCGCATAAATCTCAGACTTAGCACGGCAGATGCCATCGCGTCCACCAAACTCACCCAAGTGTGCTGTACCAATATTGATAATGCCTGCAACCAAGGGCTGGACCAAATTCGAAGTATAGTCAATTTCACCTTGATGGCTTGCACCCAACTCCATCACTGCATATTGATGCTCTGGATGTAATTCCAATAACATGACTGGCACACCCAAGTCATTATTCAGATTGCCACGGGTCACCAACGTTGGTGCTATACGTGACAAAATACTGCCTAACATTTCTTTGGTGGTGGTTTTACCACTACTACCCGTCAGCGCAATCACTTTTAGCTGTGGGTTTTGTGCACGGCGATAAGCCCCCAGTTGTCCCAATGCCAAACGTGTATCGGGCACCACCAACTGACAAACCTCTGCATCTATAGGCTGACTCACAATGGCCACTTGGCAACCTTGTTCAGCAACTTGCGTAATAAAAGCATGTGCATCAAAACGTTCGCCTTTGAGTGCTAAGAAAGCATCTCCTGCTTCTGCATCACGTGAATCCGTCAAAATGCGTTTAATTTCAGTATTTGGCGCTTGATCATTTAGCCAATAACCTTGGGTAGCTTCGAGCAACTGTGCGGCGGTCCATGACACTAAAGGCACTGTGCTTGTTGTTGAGGTATGCATACGACTTCCTTAGTGTGCAGGATAAGCAGAATCAGTAGTGTGGTGCTGTGTATCAATCGCGGATTGCACTTCGACGACATCGTCAAACCAATGCCGAACACCCTCTATTTCTTGATAGTTTTCATGACCTTTGCCTGCAATCACGACAATATCACCCGCTTGGGCCTGTTGAACGGCAAATTTAATCGCTTCACGACGATCATGGATTTCATGAACCACACGGTTTGAGAAATCAATCCCCGCTTTCATATCGGCAAAAATTTGCTCAGGATTTTCTGTACGTGGGTTATCTGAAGTCAACAACACCACATCTGCTCCGTTTAATGCTGCTTGGGTCATGAGTGGCCGTTTGCCACGGTCGCGGTCTCCACCACAGCCAAATACTGCCCAGAGTTGCTGTTCCACATGGCGCTTCAACGTACTTAAGACTTGCACCAGAGCATCAGGCGTATGCGCATAATCAACCACAAACAAACGCGCATCATCACGAATCACTTGCATACGACCTGGCGCACCCTTGAGCTGTGCTGTTGTAGCAACCACATCGGCTAAATCAAAACCCGCTTGTTCAACCATAATTAAACTGGCGACCAAATTTTCAATATTAAAATGACCCAATAATGGGTTCTGTACCTGATATTCGGCCTGTGCCGTACACAAGCTAAAGTTTGCACCCGTCAGGCTATATTGAATATTCTTTACCAGATAGTCTGCAGGCTGCGTGGTTGAATAAGTTAAAATTTTCGGTTGGGCTGGATTATTTTGTGCCGCTTGAATCATGACTCCAGCATGCTCATCATCCAGATTGATGACTGCAACTTTCAATGATGGAAATTGAAATAAGCGAGATTTAGCTTCGGCATAGACCTCAAGCGTGCCATGGTAGTCCAAATGGTCGCGACTTAAGTTGCTATATGCAGCAATTTCAATTTCACTGCCCGCTAAACGGCCTTGTTCCAAACCATGTGAAGAGGCTTCAATCGATGCAAATTCAGCACCTTGCTTGGCATAGCTATGTAGTGCATTTTGTAGATGCAGCGCATCCAAGGTGGTATGCGACGATGCTTCTAAATTGGGCAAAATGCCATTACCTGTCGTGCCCATTACCGCACATGATTTGCCTTGTAGCATCAACAGTTCTGCGACTAAACGAGAAATGGTGGTTTTACCATTGGTTCCTGTCACCGCTAAAATACGAGCAGGCTGTACTTGGCTAGTGGCCAACAAAAATTGCTTTTGCCAGCCTCCCATCAAGTGACGCACATTCGGCACCACAATACTGTTTGCAAGTGCAAGCTCAGTTTCACTCACCACTGCTAAAGCCCCTTTGTCCAAGGCTATTTGCGCAAACTGCTCTGTTTTCTCAGGTTGTGAAAGTGATGTCAGCGCAATAAAAATTTGCCCTGCCTGTACTTTACGACTATCAAGAACAAAACCTTGAAATGGCTGTGCCATCCATTCAGCGCTTAAGTTAGCGGTGTAGAGTTGTTGAAATGTAATGGACATTCATCACCTATCTCTTGATTACAGGAGCATCTAAAGGTTTATCTAAAGGCACGTTCATTAAACGTAAGGATTCTTGCATAACACGGGCAAATACAGGCGCAGACACCGTACCACCATAGTAGGTCCCTTGCGGGTTTTCGACCACAACCACCATCGCTAAACGCGGGTCGCTGACTGGTGCAACACCGGCAAAAAGTGCACGATATTCATTGGTTGAGTAGCCTTTACGGTCAGCACGTAACTTATGCGCGGTTCCTGTTTTACCACCTACACGGTAACCCGGAATGGTTGCACGAGTCGCGGTACCACCCGGTAAGGTTGCCGTTTCCATCATCAACAAAACTTGATCCGCAATTTTTGGATCAATCATTTGTTCACCACGGGGAGGCGCATCTAACTTATACAAACTCAAAGGCATTTTCACACCTTTGTTAGCCAACATGGCATAAGCATCCACCATTTGCAGCACAGTCGCATTTAAGCCATAGCCATACGCCATGGTCGCCACTTCCGATACATTCCATTTACTTGGTGGAAGAATTAAACCACCACTTTCACCCGGGAATTTAACAGCTGAACGCTGACCAAAACCGAGACGTTTATAAAAAGTCGGTAAAGTTGCATAAGGGAGAGACAAAGCAATTTTAGCCACACCCACGTTAGACGATTTTTGAATAATTCCACCCAAAGTCAGTGGACCATAGTTATGTGTATCTCGAATGGTGTGGTTGCCGACTCGCATCGAACCCGGAGTGGTATTAACCACAGTATTCGGCATGTATTTGCCGCTTTCCAAGGCCATTGAAATGGTCAAAGGCTTCATGGTTGAACCCGGTTCGAAAGAGTCAACCGCACCACGGTTACGCATGGCGTCTTTATTGGACAAACTGTTTTTATCGTTCGGGTTATACGACGGCCACGACGCCATCGCTAAAATTTCACCCGTTTTCACATCGACCGCAATTGCTGTGGCAGAACGAGCATTATTGGCTACACCCGCAGCGGTCAGTTCACGGTACATAATGTACTGAAGGCGCGAATCAATACTGAGCGTAATATTTTCGCCCGGCTCAACTTCTTTAACCACCTCGGCATCTTTAAAACGATTGCCCTTTTTATCTCGAACAATTTGCTGCTCACCATCAATACCCGACAAGCGTTGATTCAGCTGCATTTCTAAACCTTCAATGCCCGAACCTTCACTGTTGGTCAAACCAATAATTTGCGCATTCGGTTGTGGCTGCGGATAGTAACGTTTGTAGTTCTTTTCGGTATACACACCTTGGAACTCACGTTTTGCAATCAGTTCGGCTTGCTGAGGTGGCACTTCTTTTTTCAAAACCAAGTAGCGCGAACGCGGACGTTCATTGAGTTTCCGCTTCAGTTCCGCACGATCCATGCCCACGGCATCAGCCAGTTCATCCAGATTTAGATTTTTGTCTGGTAATTGACGCTTCAATTTACGATTGTGTGGATCTTTGGCTAATTCAGCGGTAATTTCATCAAATAGTTTTTTATTATCAAAATAATCACGTGGGTCAATCACCACTTTCATAATCGGCGTACTGATCGCCAAAGGCACACCATGACGGTCATAAATCACACCGCGCATGGCCTTAATTTTTTCAGTTCTTAAAATATTGGCATTGGCTTTATTTTGCAAAAATTCGGTATTAATGACTTGTACGTAAAAAGCACGTCCAACCAAAGCAATAAAGCAGGCTAAAACCACCGCCCACATGAGATAAAAGCGCCACATTTCAACCTGTAGAGCCGATTTTTCAGTCACCGCTTGCTGTTTTTTACGAGTGGGTTTACGCTTTTCTACCATGTTACAGCGGCCTTATTTTTTGTCTTCTGAAGTCGTGGGTAAAGAAATCACTACGGTTTGCGCCGCAGGTGGTGAATACATCCGCAGTTGCGTCACCGCGCGCGTTCCAATTTGTGCAGTTGCGCCAAAAGTTTGCTGTTCAATCAGCAAACGGCCCCACTCTGCATTTAAGTCATCACGCTCGCGCATAAAAGAGCTCATTTCGCGATAGTCATGACGGTATTCAAACACTTGGAACACCACCATCATGGCACTGATAAACACCAGCACCAATAAAATGACATAGGCAATCAACTTCTTAAACTTTAACTTTGTTGGAATTTTTTCAACGACTTCAGTTTTCATTATTCGCCTTTAAGTGCTAAGCGCTCTGCAACTCTAAGCCATGCACTACGTGAACGTGGATTAGCTTTAACCTCTGCATCACTTGCTTTCACACGTGATACTTTCTTTAAACGACGCGTATCTGGTCGTTGTTGTGGCATACCCCAACCCATATCTTCCTCAAGTGTCGACTCTTTTTGAATAAATTGTTTAATTAATCGATCTTCTAAGGAATGGAAGCTAATCACAGCCAAGCGACCATTCGGTTTTAATACTTCTACCGCTTGCGGTAGGAAAACTTCAATATCTTCTAATTCTTTATTAATGGCAATACGAATTGCTTGGAAAGTTCGTGTTGCGGCATGTTTATTTTTTTCCCATTTCGGGTGCGCTACTTTCACAATTTCAGCCAACTGCGCTGTGGTTTCAATCAATCCGGCCGCTTTAATCGCTTTGGCAATACGACGGCTATAACGCTCTTCACCATATTGAAAAATAATATTGGCTAACGCCTCTTCCTCAATATTAACCAACCACTGCGCTGCGGTTGGACCTTTTGAATTGTCCATACGCATATCCAGTGGTCCATCTTTCATAAAACTAAAACCACGCTCCGCCTGATCAAGCTGCGGTGAAGACACGCCCAGATCGGCCATAACCCCATCGACCAAGCCAATTCCGCGTACTTCTAACTCATGTTTAAGGTCAGCAAAGCTGGCATGAATAATTTTAAAACGTGGATCTTCTTGTTCTAAAATCGCGGCTGTTTCCAGTGCTTGCGGGTCTTTATCAAAACCATAGACACGTGCATTTTCATCTAGCTTAGACAACAGCAAACGCGTATGTCCGCCACGACCAAACGTCCCGTCAATGAAAATCCCTGTATTGCGATCTGCTACCAAAGCATCAACAGTTTCGTGAAGTAATACAGAAATATGCGACATAAAGACTCAATATGATCGGAAGGAAAAATGTAACTGCACATTATTACCTTGTTTTAACAAAGCTCCAAACGACTTTTTGTAGGGAAATATTACTTTTCATAGACAAAACCGTTTTTAAACGGCATTCATTATCAAAAAAGCCTCCCAAGGGAGGCTTTGTAAGCAGCAGCTGAAATAATTAACTGGATTATTTACGGCTATTATAGATTTGGTCGAAAGTCGCCCCATTCACAAAGTGGGTCTTTTGAGCATTGGCCCAACCACCAAACACTTCATCAATGGTGAAGGTTTTTAACGGTGGAAATTGCGCTTTATATTTTTCTAAAACCGCAGCATTACGTGGACGATAGAAGTGTTTCGCCGCCATTTCCTGACCCAGTGGTGAATATAAATAGTTGATATAACCCTGTGCTAACCACTTGTTGCCATTTTTCGCCACGGTCTTATCCACGATTGCCACCGAAGGCTCGGTTAAAATCGAGATCGATGGATAAACAATATCGAACTGATTTTTACCTAAAGTTTTTTGTGTCACTAAGGCTTCATTTTCCCAAGTCAATAACACATCACCAATGCGACGTTCTGCAAAGGTGGTCATAGACGCCCGTGCCGCAGAGTCCATGACTTTCACGTTATGGTACATTTTACCTACGAACTCTTTGGCTTTGGCCTCATTGCCACCAGGTTGTTTCAGTGCGTAACCCCAAGCAGACAGATACACCCAACGTGGTAGACCACCTGTTTTAGGATTAGGCGTAATAATTTGTACACCCGGTTTGGTTAAATCAGACCAGTCCTTAATTTTTTTCGGGTTGCCTTTGCGTACCATGAACACAATGGTCGATGTATAAGGTGCAGAGTTATTTGGGAACTCTTTTTGCCAACCCGGCTGAATTTGACCTGATTTGACAATTTCTTCAATGTCATTGGCTAAGGCCAAGGTCACCACATCCCCTTTTAGACCATCCACGACCGAACGGGCTTGTTTACCTGAACCCCCGTGTGACTGTTTAAAGTCAACCGTTTGCCCTGTACGACTTTGCCAATAAGCACCAAAGGATTTATTGAACTCATCTTAAAATTCACGTGTTGCATCATAGGAGACATTGAGCATAGTACGGTCAGCTGCTTGAGCTGATGTCATACTGAATGTCAGACCTGTTGCCACTACGGCAGCAGCCCAGAGAGATTTCAAATGCGTTTTCATAGCGTATTAAATTAAATATCAAGAATTATGCTAAATATATGAAACAAAATCATAAATCGCAATTCGCTTTTGTTTTTTAAATACACATTATTTTTACATCACTAAGACTTAATGAATTGTTTTTATTTAAAATAATAGCAAACACTTTACTTATTCTTATTATATACATTTTTATGCTTAAAATATAATAAAAGTGGATATGCGTATATCCACTTTTATGTCCGAACGTGATCTCATTAAACCGCAGCACGTTTATTTTTCAGTATAAATTTGATCAAAGATCGCACCATTTACAAAGTGAGTTTTCTGCGCTTTGGCCCACCCTCCAAAGACATCATTAATATTAAAGGTTTTTTGCTTTGGAAATTGCGCAAGGTATTTGTTCGCCACTTGTTTATTTCGTGGACGGAAGAAATGCTTCGCCGCCAACTCCTGCCCTTTTGGCGAATACAGATAGTTTAAATAGCCCTTGGCCAAATTTCGATTGCCATTTTTGTCCACGGTTTTGTCTACAATCGCAACTGACGGCTCCGCTAAAAACGAAATAGACGGATAAACAATATCGTATTTGTCTTTACCTAGGCCTTGAGTTGCCAGTAAAGCTTCATTTTCCCAAGACAACAACACATCACCTATGCCCCGTTCAGCAAACGTGGTCAATGAACCTCGCGCGCCTGAATCAAGAACTTTGACATTTTGATACAGTTTTTCACCAATTCTTTGGCTTTAGCATCATTACCTCCAGGTTGTTTTAACGCATACCCCCAAGCAGATAAATAGATCCAACGCGGCGCATCGCTTGTTTTTGGTTTTGAGGTAATGATCTCACCCCCAGCTTGGTTAAATCATTCCAGTCTTTAATTTGTTTGGATTACCTTTACGCACTAAAAAAACAATGGTTGAAGTATAAGGTGCAGAATTATTTAGAAATTCTTTTTGCCAGTTTTTATCAATTTGTCCAGTATTCACAATTTCATCAATATCATTGGCCAAGGCCACCACATCTGCTTGGAGACCCGTTGCAACGGCACGTGCTTGCTTGCCCGATCCACCATGAGACTGTTTAAAGTTGACCTCCTGCCCAGCTTTGCTTTTCCAATACTGATACTGTCCAAAGGCTTGGTTATATTCTTGTTGACATCCTCCCAGACCTAAAGAACGGGGATTCCTCCTCCGAGACGCTCATGTCCGAGCGCAAGAATATTCAGTGCGGAATTTATATCCCGATCATGGAGCGTACCGCACTCCATACACTGCCATTCTCTTATTCCAAGACCTGCTCTACCTTTCGGACTGCTAGAGCGTGAGCCACAGCACGAACATGTTTGGGTCGTATAGGCTTCGTTGACTTCTCCATACCATACTCCTGCGTTCTCGCATTTATACTTGAGCATGGTTCTTAGTGTTGTCCAACTGGCATCTAACACTGACTTCGCTAATCTAGTTTGTGCTAATGCTTTAGCATTCACATTGCCAACAAAGATTGCTGCATGTGCATTCACCAGTTTATGGCTGAATTGATGCAACATATTTTGGCGTATATTTTTAATCTTGGCGTGAATCGCTTTGACACGTTTCTTATTTTTTGCTCTTTGAGCAATGCCAAGTTTTTCCTCATATTGGCGATAGATTTTAGGAGCTTCGAGTTTCACACCATCTGAACAAGTGGCTAAATCTTTCAAACCCAAGTCTATGCCAATTGAGCCTTTAGCTATAGCTTTAACTTGTTGAATATCATCAACCACAAGGCAAACATACCAACGTCCACGACTGTCTTCTACAAATGAGCCTGTTTTGACGTTGTATTTGCTTAGTCCGTAGCTGTCCCATAGTTTGAATTGGTGCTTGCCATATTGCACATAGCCATCGGCGTATTTAATGGCTACTTTCTTAAAAGGTATCCAGCCTAATGAGCGTCTTGCAGATTTGTTGTTACTGACACGCCATTTTAGCTTGGCTTTTTTAAACTGCTTTCTTCGTGTAACTAATTCTTCTGCAATTGCCTGTATGGTTTGGCTATGTAAGTTACATTCTTTTGATGTGCCTTTCGTGTATTGAGCAATATCGTATGCTGAAAAGAATTGTTGTTTACGTTGTAGGTGCTTGAAACACAAATCATTGACATAATTCCAAACAAAGTTCACCTCTACTGCTAGTTGGTCTAGCATCTTGCAATGTTTGTCTTTTATTCGTAATTTAAGTGTTTTCATTACTAAAATATATTTGGTCTATGAGCAATAGTCAAGAGATTAGAACAGGTCGTCATTGTGTTTTTAATATGCACGTTCATTTAGTCTTTGTCGCTAAATATCGTAGAGATGTTTTTACCAAAGCAATGCTTGAAACAATGCGTGAAGTGTTTGAGCGTGTTTGTTTAGACTTTGAAGGTAAGCGTCCGCTGAACCCCACTTTTTCTAACTCATTAATACCGCGATAGTGTCCACTAAAATTTAAGTGGACACCTATTTATGGATTTAAAGACAGTTATAGACAGCACACCAACCCTAAAAAAGCCCCGTCGAACCTTCACGGCTGAATTTAAACATCAACTTATTCAGCAATGTCAGCAGCCAGACACATCAGTGGCCAAGGTGGCAATGCAACATCAGGTCAATGCGAATCTGTTGCATAAATGGATTCGTCAGTCCAGATCAATGGTTCCATCATTAACACCCCCATCTATTCCACAGACCGACTTCCTTCCCGTCATTCTTCACCCGACTCCAGTCAGACAAGAAGCACCTCCGCCACCTGTACCAGAGAAGAAAGTTGTCGCTCATATTAGGATTCCACTACATGAGGAACCAGGTTCCGTAAGGGGTCAGATGATCGAGATCGACTGGCCGGTGGAGTCAGTAACTGAATTACTGGTGCTGATCCAGGGTTTGACTCAATGATCCGTATTGATGAAATCTGGCTTGCTACCCAGCCGATGGATATGCGTGCAGGTATGGATACTGTCATGACTCAGGTGGTGAGAGTCTTTGGCTACATTAAACCGCATTGTGCTTACCTGTTCTGTAATAAACGTGGCCATCGCATGAAAGTGCTGGTACATGATGGACTGGGCATCTGGCTGTGTGCCCGGCGGTTGGAACAGGGAAAATTCCACTGGGCGCAGGTTCACCAGGGTGAAAGCATGGCGATCAGTCCGGAACAGTTACAGGCACTGATCCAGGGTTTACCTTGGCAGCGCATTGGACGACAGCAGGTGGTGACGATGCTCTAAACTAGGCTGGTCCATTCTACTATTCTCCAAACGTTCTATTTCCTCTGCGTCATGACCTCATGCATACTTCGGTCATGAAAATGCTGCCCGATTTAAGCCAACTGACCCATGAACAACTGCTGGAATTTACCCAGCAGTTGGCAATGCAGCATCAGTCTCTGACACAATCAAATCAAGAATTAGAAAAATCAAACCAGCAATTGGATGCCAAAGTTCAACATCTTTCCATTCTCACGCAAAAATACGAGCATGAGCTCGCACTATTTAAACAGCACAAATTTGGCAGTAAAAACGAACATCTCACCGCAAAACAAATCCATCTGTGGGATGAAGCGGTCGAAGAAGATATTGCCGCTGTTGATCTGGAACTGGAACGGCTGAATGCAGATAAAACTGATGCAGCGACACACAAAGCCACAGTCAACAAACCTAAACGTCGACTGCTGCCCGATCATCTACACACCATCCGTATCGAGCATGAACCAACATCAACCCAATGTGCTTGTGGCTGCACCTTGCGTCGTATCGGCGAAGATATCAGTGAAAAACTGCATTTCAGACCGGCACAGTTCTATAAGGAACAGCATGTGCGTGGCAAATGGGTCTGTGATCAGTGTGACACCCTGACTCAGCAAGCGATGCCCGCCTATGTGATTGATAAAGGCATTGCTTCACCTGAACTGCTCAGCCATGTGCTGGTATCGAAGTATGCCGATCATTTGCCGCTGTACCGTCAGCGCCTGATCTATCAGCGGGCGGGCATTGATCTGTCCAGATCCACGTTATCTGACTGGATTGGTCGCTGCGGTGTGGAACTGGAACCTCTGGCCAATGCCTTAAAACAGGTGGTGCTGCAACAGCGGGTGATCCATGCCGATGAAACGCCGGTCACCATTATGCGGATGGGTGATAATGAGAAAAAACCAAAGAAAGGTTATGTCTGGGCCTATGCCACCACACAGTACAATCCAGTTCAAGCGGTGATCTATGACTTTCAGGATAGCCGTTCAGGTCAGCATGCAGAAGAGTTCCTGAATGGCTGGCAGGGCCATCTGGTCTGTGATGATTACAGTGGTTATAAAGCACGCTTTAAATCAGGCCAGGTCATTGAGGTGGGCTGCATGGCACATGCACGTCGTAAATTTCATGAACTGCATGTGACCGGGAAAAGTCAGATCGCTGAACAGGCATTAGTGCTGATTCAGAAACTGTATGCCATAGAAGCAGAACTCAGGAAAAAGACCGATGGTACAGCAGAACAGCGCCGCGAATACCGACAACAGCATAGTCAACCGGTGATGCAACAACTGTATGAATGGCTCAACCAGCATCAACTGACGGTGCCATCGAGTTCTCCAACCGCCAAGGCCATCAATTACACTCTGAAGCGTTGGCCAGCTTTAAGCCGCTATCTGGATGATGGCAATCTACCGATTTGCAATAATTGGGTGGAAGTGCGACACGAAGTCGCTTAATGAAGTTGTTCCCCCCTGCGGGAACCACCCGTGTCACCGGGTGAATCTAGAAGGCTGAATAAAGAGCGCCTTCGACAATGTAACGAGGCACCGCAAGGTGCGGGGTATCAATCGTGAGAGGCGTACCCTTCTGGCAGCCATAGCCGGACAAGGGCTAGATAATCGGTATGGTGAACACATGTGAATCTGCGTAACGATCGTTAAGTTGAACGAGCGGAAATGGCTGATACGCTCGAACCAAAACGGTAATGGAGGTGGGAATTGCGTCTTTCGACTACGCATTCGTGACCCATACGCCTCCCGGTCGATAGCAGGCACCTAAGCCGATGTACTTCAGTAAGCGGAACGTGGAAATCCCGTATTACTCCCATTGGGAAAGCAGTTTGCAAAAACTGCCCATGGTGATGCGGGCGAAGGAACGAGGAAAAAGCGAATGCCAGTCTGTAATGGGTTGGATAGAGGTTGAAACATTACCCCACGCGAAAGCGGGCTGACGTCCTTATGGTCTCTCATCACAAGAGAGTGTGTAGAACCCTTTTAATGGAGGGAGAGCAAATGAATGCAGCAGTATCAGCGTGTGCACCTTCCAGCACATCGTGGGACAGCATCGATTGGATTGCTGTACAGCGTCATGTCAGAGGGCTGCAAGCGCGTATTGTGAAGGCGGTACAAGACGGCAGGCATAACAAGGCGAAAGCTTTGCAATGGCTGCTGACTCACTCGTTTAGTGGCAAAGCATTGGCCGTCAAACGAGTGTCTGAAAACAAAGGCAAAAACACGGCTGGGGTCGACAAGGTGACTTGGAATACACCCAAGGCCAAGACCGGTGCGATGATGTCGTTGAAGAGGCGAGGTTACACGCCCCTTCCGCTTCGGAGAGTCCTTATTCCGAAGAAAAATGGCAAGATGAGACCTCTCGGGATACCCACGATGAAATGCCGGGCCATGCAGGCGCTCCATCTGCTGGCTTTGGAACCCATCGCGGAGACCATCGCTGATCGGAACTCTTATGGGTTCAGACCGCAACGCTCAACCGCGGATGCTGCAGCACAGTGCTTTGGTGTGCTGTCAAGAAAAGTAAGTGCGGAGTGGGTGCTAGAGGGTGACATTCAAGGCTGTTTCGACAATATCAGCCATGACTGGATGATCGCCAACCTCCCAATGGACAAGGTGATTCTACGGAAATGGCTCAAAGCCGGTTACGTCTACCAAAGCAAGCTGTTTCCCAGTCTTTCCGGAACACCGCAAGGAGGTATTATCTCCCCGGTGCTGGCCAACATGACCTTGGACGGACTGGAAACGATGCTGGCGAAGAGGTTCTCTAACGCCAAATGGACAGGCAAAAAGCTGCAACTGGTACGGTATGCGGATGATTTCATCATCACGGGGTATTCTAAAGAGTGGCTCGAAAATGAAGTTCGTCCTGCCGTGGTTGAATTTCTGGCGCAGCGCGGTCTCGTGCTCTCTCAGGAAAAGACCAAAATCACGCACATAGGGAACGGGTTCGATTTTCTTGGCTGGAACGTACGTAAGTACAACGGCAAGCTACTGATCAAGCCGTCAAAGGCAAACATCAGCGCTCATCTTGACAAGCTGCGAGCATTAATCAATGCAAACAAAGCGACACGACAGGCCACTTTGATCGGTATTTCAAAGTACAAGGAGCGCGTCGATGGGTGTTCTCATGTGATGAACAGTCCGCCGATGGTCGGAAGCGACAATACACATTAGTGTCTGCCTCGGACACGCCAATTGTGCGACATATCAAGATCAAGGCTGCTGCTAACCCTCATGACCCCGCATGGGATGAGTACTTCGAATCCCGATGGGGTAAAAGAATGCTGGTCTCCGCAAAGGGGCGAGCCAAGCTGTATCGGGTGTGGCTAAAACAAGGTGGTCGCTGCTGCGCCTGTCTTAAACCAGTCACCAAAGATACACCATGGCACAGCCGTCATATTGTGAAGCTAAGTCATGGTGGAACGGATGCAGTTGCTAATCTTGAGATTTACCATCTGTATTGTCCGAGGAGTGTTCAGTTTGCCAATGTCAACGATGTATAACCGGGTGCCGAATGGCGCCTTAGCAGAGGCTTGAGCCGTGTGCTGGGAAACTCGCATGCACGGTTCTTAGGGGGTTGGACGTAGGTAACTGCGTCTGACTACCCGACAATCAGATGCGTCCCTGGGCGTTGGGGCGCAAGAACTGGCTATTTGCAGGTTCGCTGCGTAGTGGTCAACGAGCGGCCAATATCATGACCCTGATCCAGTCAGCAAAACTGAATGGGCTGGATCCGTATGCCTATCTCAGTGATGTGCTGAAAAGGTTACCGATCCATAAAGTGACCCAAATAGAAGAATTACTGCCACACCGCTGGAAATCCAACCCAAGTTAAAAAATAGCTATGGGGTTCAGCGCACGCTTACCTTTGAAGCCGAGTTGGCAGAATTTGATGGTGAAGATGATCATGTCCATCTACTTGTGCATTATCCGCCAAAGGTCGCTATTTCTAGCTTGGTAAATAGTTTAAAAGGTGCTTCCAGTCGTATTTTACGAACCAAGCACCCTGAAATTAGAAGCAAGTTATGGGGTAATGCTTTGTGGTCGCCTAGCTATTTCGCTGCATCATGTGATGGTACACCTATTGGGATTATCAAACAATATATTCAGCAACAGCAAACTCCGCATTAGCAATCCTAGCTAATCCCCACAAGGGGACTAGCGGATTGCAGCCTTACATCCCCGCCCTGAAGGTATAGGTATCTACACATCTTCGTGTGGATACCCCAACGCAATTTTAGCCATTTCCTTTAACTCATCCACCGAATAACTTTCCAGTAGCTTCAAGGTGTTTAATAAGATTGAAAGTCCAGCAAGTATTGATGGTGCACTTTCTCTTTTCCCTCGCTTTTGCTGTCGCCCAGATAGTCGTGTTAGTACGGCTCTTACTCGAGTAGTTTGTTCATCATTACAGCGTTTTATTCGCCATGTCAGTACGCAGGCCATACTCGCAACAAGTAGTTTTCTTAAAATTGCTTGAGGGGTCGTTTGGAGCCACGATTCAACATCATGACCCGCTTGTTTTAGAAGCTTGAAGTAGCTTTCAATTGACCAACGCCAAATTGACGATCCAACAAGTTAGGCGCTGTAGGCAAACGATGGTTTGAATCAGTCGTATGCTTGTATTTACGTGCAATCCTGCTACGTAAACCAAGCTTTTTAAGCATTCTTCCAACGGTTCGTTCGCTCATGCTGTAACCTAAATCATGCATGTCATGTACCAATGAAGGTGCACCCAATCGTGCATGATGCTGCCAATATACGGCTTTTAAATCATTATATTTCTGCGCTAGATTGGCCTGGCATTTTCGCCAGGCATAATAGCCTGAAGTGCTGACACCCAGGCATTTACAGGCAGAAGATACAGTGACTTCATTCACATCCAGATCTTGAATTACCGTGTACTTTTCTTGGCATGATCTGTCAGAAAGTACACATGCGCTTTTTTTAAGATGTCATTGGCGTCCCTGAGCTGTTTGACTTCTTTCTCTAATTCTAAAATCCGCTGTTGTTCTGATGAAAGTTGGCGTTTGCTTGAACCCACTGGATTGGCTTCACGAATCCATTTATCCAATGTTGAATAACCAACACCTAATTTCTGGGCGATTGCAGCTATAGGTTCGTGGGGGTTTGAAAGTGCATAATCAATCGCTTGCTGTTTAAATTCAGGACTAAAACGTTTAGCCATTTCTTGAATCTCCAAAGATTAAAGTTACGTTATCTTTAGAGGGACGTGCTGTCCATTATTTTGGCTAGGATCATAGATACCTATGCCCTGAAGGCGAGGTTTTACGGCTATACTGATAAAAAGATATCTCTAAAAGGACTATTTTGTGCACTTTTAAGGATAACCCATATCCACCCTCCACAGATCAAGCTCAAAATCTCCATGCTATCTCCACAGTTATTTGGTACAAAAAGCCAAATGATTTATATTTGATGTTTAAATGTCAATTTAGCCCAAATTTGTTTATAATTTTGTAAATTGTGTGACACGGTTCTACTTTTTTATTTGTGAAATCGGTTAAATTGAAACTAGATTACCAATGACTTTAATAAAAATCTGTTCCAATACCATGTTGAGAGGGGAAAAGGACATGAAAGCAACATTTTTACATACCGTTACGTTGAGTATCGGCTTGGCTTGTTTTAGCCAACTGGGACATAGTGCAGCCATTCAAAGCAATGATAAAGCGACGATGCCCACTGAGAAAACATCGTTGATTGAAAAAGCGCTCAGCCAACAAAAAGGCAGTGACCGAACCACGATGATGGATAATGATTTAAAAATCATGACCTCAATCAAAGTTGCACCGACACAAAATTTCTTTGCTACACAAAACCAGCGCTTTAGCCGTTTTGTGCAATCATTGTTCCTCTAAACTAAAAATAAGCCACAGTGTCGTAACCTCTCTCAAGTTATGACATTTGCGCACAAAAGCCTGATCACTGAATGTTGAATTAAGCATTAAGTGGTCGGGCTTTTTCGTTATAATAGACCTCAATTTACATTCTGAATCATAATTGGCTATGACTGTTCGTACTCGTATTGCACCCTCTCCAACTGGCTTCCCGCATGTGGGCACAGCATATATTGCGCTATTTAACTTATGCTATGCCAAGCAACATGGTGGTGAATTTATTCTGCGTATCGAAGATACCGACCAACTTCGTTCGACTCCTGAATCGGAAAAAATGATTTTAGATTCATTGCGTTGGTTAGGATTGAATTGGTCTGAAGGTCCGGACATTGGCGGGCCATATGCACCGTATCGCCAGTCTGAACGCATGCATATTTATAAACAATATGCACTGGATTTGGTTGAAAAAGGTCATGCGTTCTACTGCTTTGCTACGAGCGAAGAGTTGGATCAAATGCGTGCAGAACAACAGGCCCGTGGTGAAACACCAAAGTACGATGGTCGTGGTTTAAAATTATCTGCTGAAGAAGTTCAAAGTCGCCTTGCTGCAGGTGAGCCACACGTGATTCGTATGAAAGTGCCCGAAGAAGGCATTTGTACAGTCAATGACTTACTGCGCGGGGAAGTAGAAATCCCTTGGGCACAAGTGGACATGCAAGTCTTGCTTAAAACCGATGGTTTACCGACATATCACCTTGCCAATGTGGTCGATGACCATTTGATGCAAATCACCCACGTTTTCCGTGGCGAAGAATGGTTGCCTTCTGCACCTAAACATCAGTTGCTGTATCAATACTTTGGTTGGGAAATGCCTGTACTGGGTCATATGCCATTACTACGTAACCCAGACAAATCAAAACTGTCGAAACGTAAGAACCCAACCTCTATTAACTACTACAAAAATATTGGTGTCTTGCCTGAAGCCTTGTTGAATTACTTAGGCCGTATGGGCTGGTCGATGCCAGATGAACGCGAAAAATTCACATTGGCCGAGATGATTGAACACTTTGACATTCAACGTGTATCCCTCGGTGGTCCAATTTTTGATGTGGAAAAACTGAATTGGCTCAATGGTCAATGGATCAAAGGCTTAAGCCCTGCTGAACTGTTAGATACCCTATTGGCATGGAAAGCAGATCGTAAGATGCTCGAAGACATCGCCGCAGCAATTCAACCTCGTATCAACTTACTTTCAGAAGCGGTGAACTGGTCTGCGCATTACTTTAACCAGTTCCCAAGCTTGACCAAAGAACAGTTTGAAAGCAAGAAACTGAGCGAAGAACAAGTTCGTCAAAGTCTGCAATTTGCGATTTGGCGTTTGGAAAGCATGTTCACATGGAACAATGACACCGTAAGTCAAACCTTGATGGACTTAGCCAACCAAATGGAAATTAAGCTCCGTGACTTTATGCCAGCGTTCTTTATTGCGATTGCCGGTTCAACCGCTTCGACTCCAGTGATGCAAACCATGGTCACCATTGGCCCTGACTTAACCTTCGCGCGCTTACGTCATGCCCTTGAAATTGTCGGTGGTCCAAGCAAAAAAGAAGCAAAAGTTTGGGAAAAACTCAATGAAAGCCTAAAATTGCCGAAAAATGACGCAGTTGATGAAGCTTAATTGATTTTTTAGTTGACGCATGGGCGTTATATCCCTAATATAGCGCTCACACAGAGAGACGGTGTTAACCACTCAACGTGATGCCTCAATAAGTCCCTATCGTCTAGAGGCCTAGGACATCGCCCTTTCACGGCGGTAACCGGGGTTCGAATCCCCGTAGGGACGCCATATTTAAGATGGCAACATCTGGTAAAAAACCCAAGCATTATGACTTGGGTTTTTTATTGCCTCAAAATTATCAGCACTTCATTACCACGCTTTTTTGGCTTTCTGCTCCAATCCGATTAGAATACGGCATAGATTCGAATTTTGGAGTTGTAATGCAATATCGTTGTCCTCAATGTCAAAGCCCAAAAATTATGCCAGTTGCTCAAGCAGGGGTTCCAGCAACGCGCCCTGTTGTGCCTAAAAGTCTGGTTTTTTTGGTTCCAGCCATTTTTGTATTATTACTTTTGGTGCTCATTAGCATCGCAATGTGGCTGTTCGGGGATGGCGCTGGCTCAACACTACAAATTGCAACGGTCGTGGTTTTTATCGTGTGTGTGATTGCAGGCTTCCTGTTTTACCGTGACCTTCCTGATTTTAAGATTTCAATGCAAGGCTTCATGCAGTCTCAGAAAAAATGGAAATGTCGCGAGTGCGACCATGAGTGGGAAATCTAAGTTTTAATTTAGAACCCGCATCCAAAAAGGGAGTCTATGTACTCCCTTTTATCTGCTCAAAGAATAAATAATAATTATTATCACTTGTTAGTTTTTCTCGATATAATCAAAAACCTCATCTTACGAAATATTTTTAGGCCTAGTCTCTATGAAAAACGCTCTACTCTACACACTCTTGTTCTGTTCAGTGGCTCAAGCACATGAACCCTACGTCGCTCCACTGGCGTATCACACTGAAAACACCCAAGTCCCTGTATTGAGCGCCTATGCGGAACAAGCCTTTCATCCTGAATATGCCCTAAAAGATATTTCATTCAGCGTTTTCCAACCAAACCAAACACAGACTACGATTCAAGCACAGAAGCACTTAGAATCTGCAACTGCATTTGATCTTAAGCTACCAGAAAAAGGCACCTATACCATTTTTGCCAAAACCTCATATCCAATTGAATATGTACAACATAATCATCAATGGAAAATATTTGCCGATGTCGCAGCAGACAAAGTCCCTGCCTTAAGCGAGCGTGACTATGTCATTCCAAGTGACTTTAAAGGCAAAGTGCCAAGCAAAGTCTCTACGGTTCGCGAATGGAGCATTCAAAGCTATGTGAGCAAAGACAGCACCTCACCTGTTGCTGTAACGCCAGCCCCAATTCAAGTCAACTTCAGAACCCATCCAAACCAAATCACGGTGCAACAGCCTGTACAACTGCAAATTACTCAAGCAGGCAAAGCCCTAGCGCATGCAGAACTCATGGTTCGTGCTCAAGGTGAGCTTGAGCAACAAGCGAAAAGCACACCTGTCGACGCACAAGGCCATGCCACACTCACGTTTGCACAAGCTGGGCAATACCTGATTGAAGTGAGCGAAAAAGTCGATACCAAAGCAAAACCTAAAAATCAGTATTACACCATTATCAGCTTACAAGTGAATACCCCTAAAACACCTTAAGAGGCAATTGATAAGCATAAAAAAACCAGCCCGAAGGCTGGTTTTCTAATTGAATTAACGGAAGCGTTAACCGCCAATTTTCTTGTATTTGGTACGTTTTTGAACTGCAGCATCACCCAAACATGCTAAACGATAGGCTTCATACTCAGCATAGTTACCTTCGTAGAATTCAGGCTGTTCGTTCTCAAACGACAAGATGTGCGTTGCAATACGGTCAAGGAACCAACGGTCGTGCGACACCACCATTACCGTACCTGGGAATACAAGAATTGCATCCTCAAGCGCACGTAAGGTTTCGATATCCAAGTCGTTCGATGGCTCATCCAGTAAGATGACGTTTGCACCCATTTGCAGGATTTTCGCCAGTTGTAAACGATTACGCTCACCACCTGACAACTCACCTACACGCTTCTGCTGGTCTTGACCTTTAAAGTTAAAGCGACCGATATAAGCACGTGATGCAATTTCATAATCGCCAATTCTTAAGATATCCAAACCGCCTGAAACTTCTTCCCAAACCGTTTTGTTGTTATCTAAGGTGTCACGAATCTGACCAACATACGCCACTTTAACCGACTCACCCAAAGTCACTGTACCTGTATCTGGCTGTTGTTCACCAGTCATCATACGGAACAGTGTGGTTTTACCCGCACCGTTTGGACCCACGATACCCACAATTGCTGTAGGAGGTACGGTAAAGCTCAGGTTTTCGTACAGTAAGCGACCATCAAATGATTTACTGATGCCTTCCACTTCTACGACTTTATTGCCTAGGCGTGGGCCCGGTGGAATATAGATTTCAGAAGTTTCGTTACGCTGTTGGAATTCACGTGAGTTAAGCTCTTCAAAACGCTCCATACGCGCTTTGTTTTTCTTTTGCTGACCTTTCGCATTTGAACGAACCCATTCAAGTTCTTTCTTCAATGCTTTAGCAAAAGACTCTTCTTGCTTGTTCTCTTGTTCTAGACGCGCGTTCTTCTGCTCTAACCAAGAAGAATAGTTACCTTGATATGGAATACCCATACCACGGTCAAGCTCAAGAATCCATTCCGCCACGTTATCCAAGAAATAACGGTCGTGCGTAATCGCCACAATCGTGCCAGCAAAGTCTTTCAAGAAACGCTCTAACCAAGACACAGATTCTGCATCCAAGTGGTTCGTTGGTTCGTCTAGAAGTAACATGTCTGGCTTAGATAAAAGCAAACGACACAATGCAACACGACGACGCTCACCACCTGAAAGTAGTGTGACATCCGCATCCCAAGCAGGTAGGTTCAAGGCAGCTGCAGCTTGATCCATTTGGTTGCTCAGATTATGCGCATCCCATGAATGGATAATCGCTTCAAGTTTTTCTTGCTCTTTTGCCAATGCATCAAAGTCTGCATCTTCTGCTGCATATTCAGCAAATACTTCGTCCAAACGTGCCAAAGCATCCAATGGTTCACGTAAACCATCTTCTACGTTTCCACGGACATCTTTATTTGGATCAAGTGGCGGTTCTTGTTCTAGGTAACCAATTTTGATACCCGGTTGCGCACGAGCTTCACCAGAGAAATCTTTGTCTACGCCTGCCATAATACGAAGCAAGGTCGATTTACCTGCACCGTTTAAACCAAGTACACCAATTTTTGCACCCGGGAAAAATGACAAAGAGATGTCTTTTAAGATTTCGCGCTTAGGCGGAACCATCTTAGACACTCGGTTCATCGTATAAATATATTGGGCCACGTAGGACTCCTCAATAGAAAAACCAAAAAATCGCAAGAAGCGAAAAAATATTTGCGGGCATTATACGATGAATACGTTGAAAAAATAAGGCATGAAACCGATCTTCAATGCAATGTTACAACTTTCAGTGCGGTTATTTTTTAAACACTCTCTTTATCTTACTTTTCCGCAGAAAAGAAGCTACGCTCAGCTCATCTTTATGAATTTTTTAGATAAATATTCATTATTTTCACACTTTCACTCATATTCATTGATGGTAGACTGTGCAATATTTAACTCACGTAGATGAAGTCCCATGACCTATAAAGATGAAACTTTGGCTATCCATGCTGGTTATAGCCCCGAAGCCACCACCAAAGCAGTGGCCGTACCGATTTATCAAACCACCTCTTATGCCTTTGATAATACGCAACATGGTGCGGATTTATTTGACCTTAAAGTACAAGGTAATATTTATACCCGAATTATGAACCCGACCACTGCGGTGCTAGAACAACGTTTGGCTGCACTCGAAGGAGGCATTGGTGCGTTAGCCTTAGCCTCTGGCATGGCAGCCATTACTTATGCCATTCAAACCATTACCGAAGCAGGCGACAACATTGCTTCTGTTTCGACCTTGTACGGTGGCACCTATAACCTGTTTGCCCATACTCTACCGAAACAAGGCATTGAAGTCCGTTTCTTTGATTATCAAGACCCAGAAGCCCTACGCGGTTTAATTGATGAAAAAACCAAGTTGGTCTTTGTTGAATCGATTGGCAATCCACTCGGCAACATCATTGACCTAGAAGCGATCGCCAAAATCGCGCATGAATATGGCGTGCCTGTGGTGGTCGATAACACGGTTGCAACGCCTGCACTGCTGAAACCCTTTGAATATGGGGCAGATATTGTGGTGCATTCCTTGACCAAATATATTGGTGGGCATGGTAACTCGATTGGCGGTGCGATTGTCGACAGCGGTAAATTTCCTTGGGGCAAGCATCCTGAGCGCTTTAAAGTGCTGAATACGCCAGACCCAAGTTATCACGGCGTGAACTATGTCGAAGCTTTAGGCGAAGCAGCTTATATCGCGCGTGCCCGCGTGGTACCACTACGTAATACTGGCGCTGCGATTAGCCCTTTAAGCGTGTTCTTGATTCTACAAGGCTTAGAAACGCTAAACCTGCGTATGGAACGTCATACTGAAAATGCGCAGAAAGTCGCAGAATATTTACAAGCCCACCCCAAAGTGAAATGGGTCAACTATGCCAGCCTGAAAGATCACCCTCAGCATGGCTTGGCACAAAAATATGTCAAAGGAAAACCTTCGGCAATTTTATCCTTTGGTGTACAAGATGGCCGTGAAGGTGGCACTCGCTTTATTGATGCTCTGCAACTCTTCACTCGCCTGGTCAATATTGGCGATGCCAAAAGTTTGGCCTGCCACCCTGCCACCACCACACATCGCCAACTGAATGAAGCGGAATTAAAGTCTGCTGGAGTAAGTCTTGATATGGTGCGTTTATCTGTAGGCATTGAACATATTGATGATTTGATTGCAGATTTAGAGCAGGCCTTGACTCAAGTCTAAAATACAGACCACTAAACTTAAAACCTCAATCACATGATTGAGGTTTTTTATACGCTTGTCTTTTATATTTATAGCCCTTTCACTTTGCTTGAATTCATGTTAAAAACAAGTAATTAGAACCAATAAAATAGAGCTTTTGCTCTAAATTTATTTATTATTTCAATAACTTATGCAGTGATATTTTAAGCAGTTTAGGTATTATACCGTGAAGGAAAGCAGCTACATTTCTCCGAAAATGCAGCCTTAATAATCGAATATAAAAACAGCCATAACCCTCAAATATTTGACTTAGATCAGGAATGATAACGTGAATTCAAGAATGGATAGACTTTTTAAAGAACGTGTAAATGGAAAAACCGTCTTAATTACAGGCGCTTCAAGTGGTATTGGTTTAACCGTTGCACACAAACTGGCTGACGCAGGAGCACACGTCCTTTTAGTTTCGCGCACCAAAGAAACACTAGAAGAAGTTAAAGCAGAAATCGAAGCCAAAGGTGGTTCAGCCTCTGTTTTTCCATGTGACCTAAATGATTTAGACTCGATTGATGAAGTCTCTAAGCAGATTTTAGCTTCAGTCGATCATATTGATATTTTAATTAATAACGCAGGTCGTTCGATCCGCCGTGCTGTACATGAGTCAGCGGAACGCTTCCACGACTTTGAACGTACCATGCAGCTCAACTACTTTGGTGCTGTACGTTTAGTCATGAACATCCTGCCACAAATGATGATTCGTCGTGATGGGCATATTATTAACATTAGCTCGATTGGCGTATTGGCAAATGCCACTCGTTTCTCGGCTTATGTGGCGTCTAAAGCCGCACTAGATGCATTCAGTCGTTGTCTTTCTGCCGAAGTGCATTCACATAAAATTGCGATTACTTCGGTTTATATGCCTTTGGTACGCACCCCGATGATTGCGCCAACAAAAATTTATAAATACGTCCCGACTCTTTCGCCTGAACAAGCAGCAGATTTGGTTGCTTATGCGATTGTGAAGCGTCCGAAGAAGGTCGCAACTAACTTAGGTCGTTTGGCATCGATTACTTATTCAATTGCACCAGACATCAACAATAAGCTCATGTCGATTGGTTATAACTTATTCCCAAGTTCTACCGCGTCTGTAGGCGAACAGCAAAAACTCAACTGGGTACAAAAAGCGTATGCACGCTTATTCCCAGGTGAACACTGGTAAGTTTTCTTACAATTTACCCAACCTTTGATCAAAGGTTGGGTAGCTAAATTTTTCGAAACTCTTTTATAGTTCTTAATATTCGCTTAAGAAAAAAAGCTCATCATAAAAGCAATTATAAAAGGGGAAAAGAAATGCAGACATTTTATTCATTCAAGCTTTTTTGCTTCATCTTTGCTGCAATCACCGCTTTTAATCTATATACAGAACTCACCCTCTCTCATATTTCAATTTGGCAAGTGCTGATTCATGGCGGTTTGCTGATGATCTTGCTCGAATTTGGCTTTAAGAGCCAACGCGCACCGCAACAGCCTACCCCACTGACGAGCGAAATATACTCTCTAGAAACAAAAAACAAGCCAACCTCACAACCCTCAAGCATGTATTGCAATATTTTTTCAAAAATAGGTTTAGTCTCCATTTTTTCCAGCCTGATTGCACAAAGCCTAATCAGTTAAGACTCATACCTTTTTTGTGGACAAAAGATAAAGACGACGTGCCCCTTCTACTTTTTGTGTTATAAACAGCCGTCTTTTTTTATTTTGTGAATTTATGCGCGCTTTTACTTTCGTACTGCAATATGTGTGTATCGCTTTTGCGATTTATCTCTGCTACCGAGTAGGCAGTAGCCTGTATTTACAAGATTATGTGATGATGGATATCGTGGCCAATGTCGGGACGATTCTAATCTGTATCGATCTTGCTGTTTTCCTGTGGCATAGCCGTAGTACACAAGCCATAAGCCTCAAAGATTATGCTACTCGACTGGAACAACCCGCTCCAACTTTTGTCAAAGTTTGCCGAAAGCTTGGGCACTTTGGCATTATGTTGATTATCACCAGTTGGATCGTGCCCATCATCAACGGATAAAAGTAACCATAAAAAAACCTCCCACTTGGGAGGTTTTTTTTATTCAAATCTTAAAGATTATTTCGAACCTTTAATGCCCGCTTGAAGTAACAATGCACCTAAACCACCAATTTTATTTTCTTGAGGTTTAGCCGTTTGCGGTTTCTTATTTGTTTGAGCGCGCTCACCTTGAGGACGTGTTTGTTGTGGACGTTTACCTTGTGGTTTACGTTCACTACGCTCTGTATTTTCACGACGTGGTTGACGCGGAGCTTTAGCCGCTTCAGCACCTTCAGGACGCATCGACAAATTCACACGATTACGCTCAGCATCTACTGTGAGTACACGTACTTGTACAATTTGCCCCGGCTTCACCACTTTATGCGGATCTGCAACGAATTCATTGGCCAACTCTGAAATATGAACTAAACCATCTTGGTGTACACCCACATCCACAAAAGCACCGAAGTTCGTCACATTGGTCACGACACCTTCAAGCTGCATGCCTTCAGTCAGTTGCGCAACTTCGGTAATGTCTTCACGAAATTTTGCTGTACGGAACTCTGGACGCGGATCACGACCTGGTTTTTCCAGTTCAGACAGTACATCTTGAATGGTTGGTAAACCAAATTTCTCATCTGCAAATTCTTCAGCATTCACTTGGCGAATGATTTCAGAGTTACCAATGATGTCTTTCACTGTCGTCGCTTTCGCTTCAACAATTTTACCCACCAGCGCATAAGACTCTGGGTGAACAGCAGAAGCATCCAGTGGCTCTGAACCATCTTGAATACGTAAGAAACCTGCCGCTTGTTCAAAAGTACGCTCGCCTAAACGTGGCACTTTTTTCAAATCTTGGCGGTTGTCAAAACGGCCATTTTCTTTACGAAAATCGACAATTTGCTGCGCAATCGACTTATTCAAACCTGCGATATAACCCAAGATAGCAGATGATGCAGTATTAACATCCACACCTACCGAGTTCACACAGTCTTCAACGACTGCTTCAAGGGTTTTCGCTAAACCCGTTTGGTTCACATCATGTTGGTACTGACCTACACCAATCGATTTTGGATCGATTTTCACCAGTTCAGCCAATGGGTCTTGTAAACGACGTGCAATCGACACTGCACCACGAATCGACACATCTAACTCTGGTAACTCCGCAGAAGCCAATTCAGATGCTGAATAAACCGATGCTCCCGCTTCTGATACAGAAACACGTGTCAGTTTTAAATCACTGTTTGCAGCCATCATTTCAGCCACAACGCTTTCTGTTTCACGGCTTGCTGTACCATTGCCAATGGCAATCAGGTCAACATTGAACTCACGGCATAAACGGGCAAGTTCTGCAATTGAACCCGCTTTATCATCTTTGGGTGCAAATGGATAAATCGTGCTATGTGCAAGTACATCACCCGATGCATTTACCACAGCCAATTTCACCCCTGTACGGATACCAGGGTCCACACCTAGGGTTGTACGTGCGCCCGCGGGTGCAGACAACAGCAAATGACGTAAGTTTTCAGCAAAAACATCCATTGCTTCAGATTCAGCTGCAAGACGTTTTTCGGTGAGTAACGAATGTTCGATACTTGGACGAACCTTGCCTAACCAGAACAATTTAGCCGTTTGTTTTAAATAGTCTTGACGTGCTTGCGGCTGTGCAGTTTCAAGGTTGTATTCTGTTTCAATACGCGCCAATGGTGCATCATCTTCGCCATCCACTTTTAAACCTAAAACGTTTTCTTGACGGCCACGTAACATAGCCAATAAACGGTGTGATGGGACTTTATTTAAATTTTCAGAAAAGTCGAAGTAATCGCGGAATTTTTTGCCAACTTCTTTTTTCTCATCACTTGCCACTAAACTTTTTAAAGTGGCTGTTTTTGCAAACGTGGCCTTAAGTTCAGTTGTCAGTGCAATGTTCTGCGCCCAGTCATCAATTAAAATATGTTGAATCGCATCCAACTGACTTTCTAGATCTGGATAATCTTCATGGCTAAAGCCTGCCAATGCTTCAGCTGGATCAACCGCTTCTGCAAAGATTTTCTCTGCAATCGGGCCCAAGCCTGCTTCTTTGGCTTTAAATGATTTACTGGTCCGTTTTGGACGGTACGGTGCGTAAATTTCTTCTAAGGCATTTTTAGTTTCAGCAGCATTTACACGTGCCAATAAATCATCAGACAATTTGTCTTGTTCTTTTAATGATTCGATTACCTTGTCGCGACGTTCAAATAAGTCACGTAAATAAGCCAAACGTGTATCGAGCTGACGTAACTGCGCATCATCTAAGCCTTGCGTGACTTCTTTACGGTAACGCGCAATAAATGGAACGCTAGCACCTTCATCAATCAACTTGATGGCAGCCTCGATTTGATTTGGACGTACGGCAATTTCTTTTGCCAACTGCTGAACTAAGTCAGTCATCGTATGTGATCCCACAAGGATATGTACTAAAAGCCATGATTATAAAGACCAAGACTATAAAATCCACAACTGTTTTTATTAATTTAATGGCTTAAATGTGACATATTTCAGGCAAATTTCATAAATCCATCTCATTTTCAGTGTTAAATCTTATTTTTAGGTATTCTTTGCCATTTTTTTCTATGGGCTAAGATGTATACATTTGGTATCTATGTCTTGATTTTACCTGCAATATTTGTTGCTTTAGAGCATAGTAAAGACATACAAATGAGTCGTATACTCAAGACTATCCCGACTTTTGTTTACGATGACAATAAAGAATAAAGGAGCACTTCAATGAGTTTAGTTGTACCTGCTGAAAAAACAGATGCTGTACATAGCGATGCAGATCGCGTTGAACGCATTTTAGTGGTAGATGACGATGTGCGTTTGCGTACGCTACTTCAACGCTTTTTAGAAGATAAAGGCTTTGTGGTGAAAACAGCGCATGACGCAACTCAAATGGATCGTCTCTTACAGCGCGAACTGTTTTCACTGATTGTGCTCGACTTCATGCTCCCTGTTGAAGATGGTTTAAGTATCTGCCGTCGTCTACGCCAATCCAATATTGATACGCCTATTATTATGCTCACCGCACGTGGTAGTGATTCAGACCGTATTGCAGGTCTAGAAGCGGGTGCAGATGACTATTTACCGAAACCATTTAATCCAAATGAGTTGTTAGCACGTATTCGCGCCGTACTGCGCCGCCAAGTCCGTGAAGTTCCAGGTGCACCAAGCCAACAAATGGAAGTGGTCAGCTTTGGGCCATGGTCACTTGATTTATCTACACGCACTCTCACGCGTGAAGGTCAAGTCGTAACCCTAACTACAGGTGAGTTTGCTGTTCTCAAAGCCTTAGTACAACATCCGCGTGAACCTTTGACTCGCGACAAATTGATGAACCTTGCACGTGGCCGTGAATGGGGAGCAATGGAGCGTTCGATTGATGTTCAAGTATCGCGCCTACGTCGCCTTGTGGAAGAAAACCCTGCTCGTGCACGTTATATTCAAACGGTTTGGGGTGTAGGTTATGTGTTCGTTCCAGACGGCGCGGAATAATAAGCTCTAATAATGTAAACGTTCACCGAACTTATTGTCCCTAAAAGCCATTCGCTGCTGTTTGAGCCAATTTTACTTTCAAGGCTCGTCAACTTTATTGCGAGTTCAGCGAATGGCAAAAGTTTTGGTTACTTTTTAAAAAGTAACAGAATGAGCTCCTTCTATTACTGATAAAAACGGTAAGACTCTGCTGTATCTTTCAGTAATATTGATAAAAAATAGTCCATAGGAAGCTGGCGTGAAACTCGAACCCATCGACCCTCAAAAATTTACAGATTACGAAGCGTATTCAGAACGGAAACGCACACGCTGGGAACGCTTTTTAGATAAAATCAAGCCGCGTTCTGCTGCCATGCGCACCACCGTACTGGTACTCTTCATTGTATTTTTCAGTTTATTTATGTCTTTGTGGTTCTTTTGGCGCACCTTATATCTTCCAGAAATTCAACAACATGCTCGTTATCTTGCTGTTGAAATAGAAATTCTCAACAACCCCGACTTACGGATTTATCATCAAAATACTGAAGTCGATGTCGATGACTGGCTAAGAAGCCGCGTCGGGATTGAATACGTCACAGATCCCAAAGAATATCCCAATGTCAAAGATAAGGTGATTGCCGAGTTCTTTACCAACCAAATTGAAGCTAAGCTGGCCAAAGAATTAAAAGTCGAGCATGCCACGGTGTATTTTCAATTTAAGCCCAGTCCGCGCATTTGGATTCAAACCCCTGAAATGAACGGTAACTGGGTCCGCGAACCACTGAAAACATACGCCAACTACAGCCCTGAGTTAATTTTCGGTTGGCTGCTTGGCGTACCACTTATTGCAGCAGCCATTATTTTAACCTTGGTTCGTCAGCTCAATCGCCCACTGCGCCGTCTGCAAAATGCTGCCAACAGTTATAGTAAAACAGGCACAGCGCCGTATTTAGAGACCAATCACGGCCCTCAAGAAATTCGTGAGGTCAACCAAGCGTTTAATCACATGATTTACACCCTAGATCAGACTGAACGTGACCGTCGGATTATGTTGGCAGGGATTTCACATGACTTACGCACCCCACTGACCCGTATTCGACTCAGTGCAGAAATGATGCCCGATGATGATTTTTTAAAAGAAGGGCTGATTTATGACGTTGAAGATATGGACGCGATCTTAAATCAGTTCATTTCTTATATGCGTGATGGTTCGGATGAGGAAATCCAAGACACCGATTTAAATATGCTATTACAAGAATTGGTGGTGCAATTCAAACCGCTGGATATTCGTTTTGAACCTGCTGAATTACCGATTATTCAGGCACGTAGTCTGTCTCTTAAACGCCTGATTGGTAACTTGATTAATAATTCAAAACGCTACGGTGCTGAGCCGATTGAACTTTCCGCAACAGTGGAAAATGAACATATTTTAATTAGCGTAGCAGACCATGGTGAAGGCATTCCTGACGATCAAATTGAAGAACTTATGCAGCCTTTTGTGCGTGGCAATGAAGCCAGAACAGTCCAAGGCAGTGGTTTAGGTCTCGCCATTGTGAAACGCATTGTTGATATTCACCAAGGTCAACTGGCCATTCATAATCGTGAACAAGGCGGACTTGAAGCAATTATTTCGCTGCCTCTTCATCACAATCAAGATGCTGAAATTTCCAGCAACAACCCACTCGAAAAATTAAAGCAAACCTTGGTTGAGCATTTTTAAACTTTGTACAATAGTTGATCAAACGATTTTGTTCAACTATTCAACAATTTAATTTTACCAAATATATTTCAAACACTTACAAATCATCAGAATCCCTTATACCCACATTTTTTCAAAAAATTAGACCTTAGCCTAACAGGTATGCACAATGTCGTTCTTGATCGGTACAATCGGTGCCAGATCCAGAATATTAACGAGAGTAAACCATGTCTTTAGATCGTATCCGTTTAGCTTCACTTCACGATAAAGTCATCAGTGCAGAAGAAGCGTCTGCTTTTATTGAAGATGGCATGACTGTAGGTATGAGTGGCTTCACTCGTGCTGGCGAAGCGAAAGCTGTACCTTTGGCATTGGTTAAACGTGCACACACAAATCCTTTAAAAATCACATTAATTACTGGTGCTTCTTTAGGTAATGACCTAGACAAGCAATTGACTGAAGCGGGTGTATTGGCACGTCGTTTACCGTTCCAAGTGGACAACACTTTACGTAAAGCCATCAACAATGGCGAAGTGATGTTCATTGACCAACACTTGTCTGAAACTGTTGAGCAAATGCGTAACCTTCAGTTGAAAAAGCCAGATGTAGCGATCATTGAAGCGGTTGCGATTACTGAAGATGGCGGCATCATTCCAACAACGTCTGTAGGTAACTCTGCAAGTTTTGCAATTTTCGCAGAAAAAGTGATTGTTGAAATCAACACCAACTTAAGCCCTGCATTTGAAGGCTTACACGATATTTACATCCCAACTTACCGTCCAACCCGTCAACCAATTCCATTGACTCAAGTGGATGAGCGTATTGGTACGCACGCGATCAATATCGATCCTGCAAAAATCGTCGGTATCGTCATCAACAACGACTTGCACGACTCTCCATCAACGGTAACGGCTCCAGATGATGAAACTCAAGGCATTGCAGACCACTTAATCGCATTCTTTGAAAAAGAAGTGGCTGAAGAGCGTCTACCTAAAAACTTAGGCCCATTACAAGCAGGGATTGGCTCAATTGCCAATGCTGTACTTACAGGCCTTAAAGATTCGAACTTCGAAGACCTCGTCATGTACTCAGAAGTGTTGCAAGACTGTACTTTCGAATTGATTGATGCAGGTAAAATGAAGTTTGCTTCAGGTTCATCAATTACCCTTTCTGCAAAATACGGCGAGAAAGTATTTAATAACCTTGAAGCGTACAAAGATAAATTGGTTTTACGTCCGCAAGAGATCTCAAACCACCCTGAATTGGTTCGTCGTTTAGGTATTATCGGCATCAACACTGCACTTGAATTTGATATTTACGGTAACGTAAACTCAACTCACGTTTGCGGTACTAAAATGATGAACGGTATTGGTGGTTCAGGTGACTTCGCACGTAATGCACACTTGGCAATCTTCGTGACCAAATCAATTGCAAAAGGTGGCGACATTTCTTCAATCGTACCGTTTGCGTCGCACATCGACCATGCTGAACATGATGTTGACATCCTGGTAACAGAACAAGGTTTGGCAGATCTTCGCGGTCTAGCACCGCGTGAACGTGCTCGTGCGATTATCGACAACTGTGCACACCCACTTTACCGTGATGCATTAAATGACTACTTCGATCGCTCATGTGCAAAAGGTGGTCATACGCCTCACCTTCTTCGTGAAGCGTTGTCTTGGCATTCTAACTTTGAAGAAACAGGTCACATGCTTCCTGTTCAAGCAGAAGCGAAATCTGCTTAATTTAAAGTTTAAAAAAAAGCGCCCTCTTGGGCGTTTTTTTATGTCTGATGAAAAGTGTAATAAAACACTTATCAAAATAAAAAAACTCAATTAATCTAAAGGCATCCAAAAAATAAAAATGCCAAGCTCATGTTCATTATTCGCCCCTATCTCGAAACAGATTTAGAAGACGTCATTGCACTTTGGGAGTTATGCGACCTCACTCGCCCTTGGAATAACCCTGAAATTGATATTTTTAGAAAAACTGCGCAAAAAGATGGTTTATTTTTACTGGCTGTTAAAGATGAACAACTCATCGCCACATTGATGGGTGGTTATGATGGCCATCGCGGCTGGATTAATTATTTGGCAGTACATCCACACTTTCAACGCAATGGAGTCGCAACTGCACTCATACAGCAGCTCGAGAAGCGCCTGATTGCCTTAGGTTGCCCCAAACTACAACTGCTTGTACGTAAAGAAAACATCGACGTGCAAAGCTTCTATGAGCAGCTAGGCTATGAGGAAATCGAAGTCGTGTGCTTTGGTAAACGTCTTATTGCCGATTAAGCTCAGACACTCAATGCGCCGATACAGGTAGACGACCCAATCTTAAAAAAATCGGAAATTTAAGCTCAAAGAGTTGGTTCGCGTGATCACCCAACGTAAAGAATGCTTTGAACTCATATAAGGGGTCATCTGAATTTTTCGCTCGATAATGTTTCAGTGCAGACCATGTATTTAAATAATCCAACAATTGAGCAGCAGACCATTGGAACGACATCGACAATTCAGATGTCGTTATTTTCTCAAAGGGAAAAGGAATGGTTTGATAGGCCTCGTCGATATAACGTCGTTCGGCATCCCAATAACCTTTCAAAGTCTTAAAATAAAGTCTTTCAATACAGCCCTGTAACTCAGGTTGCTGTAGCTGAATTAAACCATAGCCAATGACCGCCAAAATGCCTTCAGGTCGTAAAGTCCGCCGCACTTCTGCATAAAAACCATCAAAATCAAACCAATGAATGGCTTGAGCCACCGTGATTAAATCAAAACTCTGCTCAGCAAAACTGGTGTGCTCTGCAGACTGAACTTGATAACTGACATTTTCAAAATAAGGTGCATGTTGTAACTGATGAGCACTGATATCTGTCGCCACCACGGCATCAAAATGCGGCGCCAACAATTGAGTCAATTGCCCCGATCCTGCACCACAGTCCCACGCAAATTGAGGAGTTACTACATGCTTGAGTATTTCTTGAATCAAACTCACTGGATAACTCGGACGTGCGAGTTGATAAAGCTGACTTCCCGATGAAAAGCGGTCTTTCATAAGCCATTCTCAGTCTTATTTTTGACTCAAAATTAGCACATTTTCCATTAACTAAAGCATGATGTTGTCCAACACCTTATACAATCCAACTTTTCATAAGACAAAAAAAAGCCCCAAACAGTGTTTGAGGCTTTTTTGAATATGGTGGCGAGACCCAGGATCGAACTGGGGACACACGGATTTTCAATCCGTTGCTCTACCTACTGAGCTATCACGCCGATGCCGTGTATTAAGCCGTATCTCGGATGAATAGTCAATAAAAATCATCACTTTTTTATTTGATCGGATAAATTTCAGGCAAAAAAAATCCCTGATGGGATCAGGGATTGAAATCTTTAAATAAGATTTTGAATATGGTGGCGAGACCCAGGATCGAACTGGGGACACACGGATTTTCAATCCGTTGCTCTACCTACTGAGCTATCACGCCGATGTCGCGTATTAAACAGTTTAAGCGAAGCAGCGTCAAGTGCGTTTTCAAAAAAATCAGTTGAGTGTTTACTTTTACAGCAACCCCAGCACCCTTCGTACATTTTTTGAGTCATTATTTGCACTTAAAGCGCGTCACCATCACTATTCATGAAAAAAGCAGCCCAAAGACTGCTTTAAAAAAGCTTAAATTTTACCAATGTGCTCTAAGCAACGGTGAATCGCACCACAGCCCGGCTCAAACACTTTGACACCTTTGGCTTCTTCCATACGACAAACTTCTTCAACCAGCCGCTCCGCAACCCCTCGTCCACGGTTTGCAGGATGTACTACGATGTATTCTAAGGTTTTATTTTCACCCTGCCCACTACACCAAATGGCGCCAATGACTTTAGTATTAAATTCTGCAGTGTAAAGTAAGGTATACTGAGCTAGATTTTGCTCAAGTTGTTCTACGGCATCATGCCCATCGCCAAATTCAGGACTGGTGTCGTACAGTCGCTCTAGCTGGCTGCGCAACTCTTCTTTTTCCAGTGAAGTATAAGCGTGTACGGTAATAGGCATTGATAAACCCTCCTGAGCAATCTAATATGCGGTGACTTCGTTACGGCGAAACATTTTACATCAATTATTTGACGTCTTTGAGGAACGTGTCTATGACAGAACGTATCAGTGAAGTGGTAAGAAATACCAACGAAACCAAAATTCGAGTTCGTGTAAACCTCGATGGTACGGGTCAAGGCACGCTCAACACAGGTATTCCCTTTTTAGATCATATGATTGATCAAATCAAGCGACATGGCTTATTTGATATTGATATTGAATGTGATGGCGACTTGGAAATTGATGATCACCACACGGTTGAAGACTGTGGTATCACGCTTGGGCAGGCTTTTGCCAAAGCTTTAGGTGACAAAAAAGGTTTACGTCGTTATGGTCATTTTTATGCACCGTTAGATGAATCTTTAAGCCGTGCTGTGGTGGACTTATCAGGCCGTCCGGGTTTATTTATGGATATTCCATTTACCCGCGCCATGATTGGTCGTTTTGATGTGGATCTCTTCTCTGAGTTTTTCCAAGGCTTTGTGAACCATGCACTCATGACAGTACACATTGATAACCTCAAAGGTAAAAATAGTCACCACCAAATTGAAAGTGTGTTCAAAGCATTTGCGCGTGCACTTCGTATGGCCTGTGAAATTGACCCACGTGCAACCAACACCATTGCTTCAACCAAAGGTAGTTTGTAATGACCCGTATTGCCCTTCTTGACTATGGTATGGGTAACCTACACTCAGCAGCAAAAGCGCTTGAGCATGTTGGTGCAACGGTCGATGTGACCAATGATCCCAAGCTAGTGGCTCAAGCTGATAAAATTGTGTTCCCTGGCGTAGGTGCTATGCGTGACTGTATGCAAGGCATGCATGAAGCAGGGATTGATGAAGTCGTTCGTCATGCAGCATTTAATAAGCCTGTATTAGCGATTTGTGTGGGTATGCAAGCGCTGATGCAATGCTCTGAAGAAAATGGCGGAGTCGATGCTCTCGGTATTTTTGAAGGCAGCGTGAAACGCTTTCCTGATATAGACGGCTTGAAAGTCCCACATATGGGTTGGAACCAAGTTCATCAAGCCGATCCGAATCATCCAATGTGGAAAGACATTGAACAAGATGCACGTTTTTACTTCGTGCACAGCTTTTATGTTGAACCGAAGAACTCTGGTATTGTGGCTGCGACCTGTGACTACGGTTTAGAGTTCTGCACGGCCATTCACCAAGAAAATTTGTTTGCGACACAGTTTCACCCTGAAAAAAGTCATACCGCAGGTTTGCAACTGCTGAAAAACTTTGTGGAATGGAAAATTTAATTTATTCCAGCTTCTGTTTGATTGAAAAAGCTCAACTTCGGTTGGGCTTTTGTTTATCCAAAATTGATGCATCTAGACTAAAATAAATCAGAAACAGCTTAAGTAAATGAGGCGTGTGACCTCACTCCTATGCCTTTGAGCCTATAAAATCTTTGCTTTACAGCACACTACTACACTCAAGATGACTACGATGCCTTTTCATTGTCACCAAATTTGATTATGATTTGCCTGCTTTTTAGAAATTTTTATTTATAAAAAACTTAATTTACAACGATAAGGTAAGTCACTATGACTCAATATGCACAAGAATCTGCGCTGAATGCCGCAGGTCGTTTCGGACGTTTTTCATACCTAGCATGGAACTGTCTACTTGCCATTGTAGCGTCAATTATTCTAGGTATTTTCATCGCCATCTTTCCTAATACATTTGTGAATTTGGAAACAGGCAACTTCGGTGGTGGCATGATTTTTATCGCCCTGATCTATGTTGCGCTCATGTACTTCACTTTTGTTTTTACCATTCGTCGCCTACATGACCGCAACCATACGGGCTGGTTGTCACTGTTGATGTTGGTGCCTCTTGCCAACGTGATTCTAATGCTTTACCTAATTTTCGCACCAGGCGATGATCGTAACAACAGTTATGGCTCACCACGCCCCACTGCAGGCTGGGAAGCTGTTTTGGCATGGATTTACATCCTGATTTTCGTTTTAGCAATTATCGGCGGTATTGCGGCTGGTTTTATGTCCTAAAATCACCCGTGCAAAACAGCCTGCCTAGGTCGGCTGTTTTGCTAAATCAACACAAAAGCTTTAGGCTTAGGCAACAATGGCATAGTCAAAGCATGATGGATTCTTCTTTTCAACACATCCTTCCCAGTAAAGTCGAAATTCAAAAATTTCCTCGTTTTCAAAATTTACCAAAACAAGCAATTCATGTCATTCAAAACTTAGAACAGTGTGAAGCAATCCGTGCTGAACTGGAACAGATTGCCATCTTCGGTTTTGACAGCGAGTCCAAACCGACCTTTCAAGTAGGAGAAGTTTCCACGGGCCCGCATTTAATTCAACTGGCCAGCGTCGAGCATGCTTATTTGTTTCAAATGAATCCACCCATTTGGAACTTCCTTACGCCATTTTTAGCGAATCCAGACCAGCTCAAAGTGGGTTTTGGTTTAAAAAATGATGCCCATCTGTTCCGCAAAAAAGGTTTTGAGCTCAAGGGCGTGGTTGAGCTGTCAAAATGCTTTGCCAGCTTTGGTTTAACTAACCCTGTTGGCATTAAAAATGCCATCGCCCTGCTGTTTCAACTCAACTTCCCCAAAAGCAAAAAAGTCAGCACTTCAAATTGGGCGAGGAAAATACTCACGCCTGAACAAGTTGACTATGCCGCTGCCGATGCCTATGCCGCGCTGTTGGTTTTTGAAGAATTGCGGCGTTTAGAGCGACTCCCAAAAGATATTTCCAAAGAATTAGAGAAAACAACAAAACCTTGTCGTCATGAAAAGCTGTAACAGATGCTTAGAAAATTGCCAATACTTTGCTAAGATGACGGACATTGATTTTATTTAAGATTTGGCTAGGAGCGAAAGCATGCTGATCATCCCTGCAATTGACCTGAAAGATGGCAAATGTGTTCGTTTAAAACAAGGTCGTATGGAAGACGATACGGTTTTTTCTGATGATCCTGTTGCAACTGCACAGCACTGGGTAAATGAAGGCGCGCGTCGCTTACATTTGGTCGATTTAAATGGTGCTTTCGCTGGTACGCCAATTCATAAACCTGTGGTTGAAGCCATTACTCGCGCACAACCTGAACTGCCAATTCAAATTGGCGGCGGTATTCGCTCACTAGAAACCATTGAACACTACTTAGAAGCGGGTGTGTCTTTTGTCATTATTGGCACCAAAGCCGTTCAAGACCCTGAGTTTGTTGAAGAAGCATGTAAGAAATTTGCAGGTCATATCATTGTCGGCATTGATGCCATGAATGGCATGGTGGCCACCGATGGTTGGGCCAATGTGACCGATGTGAAAGCAACCGATTTGGCCAAACGTTTTGCCGATGCGGGCGTATCGAGCATTGTCTATACCGACATTGCACGTGACGGGATGATGCAAGGTGTGAACGTTGAGCAAACTGTTCAATTGGCACAATACTCTGGCTTACCTGTAATTGCATCAGGTGGTGTGACCAACCTTGATGACGTACGTAACCTCAAAGGTCAACCGGGTATTTTGGGTGCAATTACCGGTCGTGCGATTTACGAAGGCAGTTTAAACTTACGTGATGCACAATTGTTGTTAGATGAACAATCGCTCTAATTGTAGAATTTAAAAAAGAGGTCTTTTGACCTCTTTTTTATTCATTAAATGTTGACGTATAAAATCTGCTGCTTAATAAATCACATTACGAATAAATTTTAACGGTACAGTTCCACGGTTGATGTATTGGTATTCGATGGCACTCGAAAACACAATCGACTCTCCTACACCTAAGACTTTTATGTCACCTGCCAAATCCAAAGTTAACTCCCCCTCCATCACATAGAGCATCTCACGCCAACCGAATGGGTCGGGTTCTGCACTATAGTGCTCATTTGGGGCAAGTACCCATGTCCACAGTTCAACTTTTTGTGTTGCTGCTGCTGAAGCCATTAATTTTGCTTCACTGTGGGCTTGTGTGCCCTGCCAAGCCAAAACATTGACGACCGCTTGCCCTTGCTGTTCAGGTGCAGCAATGATCTGTACAAAATCGACCTCAAGCACATCGGCAATCAAACTGAGTTTCGCCAAACTAATATTGTCCTGTCCTGATTCAACCCCAGCCACCATGCGACGGCTTAAACCAGCCAAATCCGCCAGTTGTTGCTGGCTCAAGCCTTTTAAGCTTCGATAATGACGCACATTTTGACTGACGTGTTGTAGTACCGCAGGAGACTTCATAGAGATAAATCAAAAAATATTGAGCAATATATTGCACAAAAAAACAAAGCATGACAAGCTATGTGCAATATATTGCACACCAGTTCTTTTATGTTGAATACTCAGCTCGGTTCTAAAGCGCCTGTCATTGCGCTGATTCTAATTACTTTTATTTGGGGCGGTACCTTCTTGGCCGTGAAATATGCCTTAAATTTCAGCTCACCCATGTTCTTTGTGGGCTGTCGTTTCGCCTGCGCCGCGACAATTATTGGCTTATTTTCCTATCAACATTTAAAACACATCACCCGACAGGACTTGTGGGCAGGTGCACTCATTGGCTGTATGGTCACTATTGGCTATGGCACACAAACGGTCGGACTACAAACAGTCAGTAGCAGTGAATCTGCCTTTTTAACTGCACTGTATGTGCCTTTGGTACCTGTATTGTTGTGGCTGATCTTTCGTAAAGTGCCCCATTTTATGATTTGGATTGGTGCGCTCTGTGCATTTATGGGCTTAGTCTTACTTACAGGCAATAGCCTGAATTCAATTTCACTGAATTTTGGCCAGACCTTAACCCTACTCGGTGCAATCGCTATAGCGATGGAAATTATCCTGATTGGCTATTTTGCTCCAACAGTCGATATTGGTCGAGTGACGGTAATTCAACTGGCAGTTGCCTCTGTGCTCGCCTTTGCAGCCATGCCATTGGCAGGTGAACACCGCATTCCAGACTTTTCATGGCCTTTACTGAGTATTGCACTAGGCTTGGGGCTTGCCAGTGCCGTGATTCAATATGTAATGAATTGGGCACAGCGCTCAGTCAATCCATCTCAAGCGGCAATTATTTATGCAGGAGAGCCTGTATGGGCGGCACTGTTTGGGCGTCTTGCAGGAGAACGCTTAGCACCACTGGCTTTGTTGGGCGGACTTTTGGTGGTGTTTGGTATTATGATCAGTGAATGGAAACCGAAATTGCTGAAGTCGAAAAAGAATGTCGAACAACTTTAGCCTATCTCCGAAACAAAAAAACTGCTGAATCGAGTGATCAATGGCCACCAATTCAGCAGTATGGTCAGGTGGTTAGAATGACACCATCTTGCCCGGATTAATCATTGCTCCGATTCCATACATGCTTTTGGCTATTGGAATTACCAACGGCGCCAGTGCACGACCAAAAGGAATATTCTGATGTTGAATACGGGTCAACATATTAAAGTCACCACTTTGACCGCAGAAATCATCGGCAATGGCTTTACCAATGCGAACCGTTTGCGCAACACCATGTCCACTCCAACCCTGAACAGCATAGATTGGGTATTGGCTGCCAAATTTGCGACTATCCGCGGCACCATTAACGGTTAAATCGGTCGTGCCACTCCACACAAAATCAAGCTGGACCTGCTCTAACTGAGGAAATACATGTTGAATACGCCCTAGCAAATAGTCATGCGTTTGTTCAGGACTCCAACACGAACCCGTACCTTCACCGCCAAATAACAATCGGTTTTTTGAGACCCCGCGGTAGTAGTCAATTTGAAACTGGGTGTCGTATACAGGCAGATCCGTCGGCAATAGCTCTTTCAAATCCAGTGCTAAAGGTGCTGTGGTGCACACATAGGTATAAAAAGGAATGGTGGTTTGATTGCGTTCTTCTAATAGTTTAAATGAGGCATGGTGTACGCCCATCACCACACTTTTACGTGCTTTAATCACGCCTTGGGCTGTGGTCACATAAATACCATCGGCACGTTCTTGGATTGACTGTACTTCCGTCTGTTCATAAATCGTGCCGCCGTTTTGACAAAAGCTATAAGCCAAACCACGCGTCAGGGCTAAAGGATGAATATGTCCCCCAAGTTGATCCAACTGACCGCCAAAATAGTTGTCGGATTGCACATGCTCACGTAATTCATCTTGGGTCAACATTGAGGTATTTTTTTCATCTAAATACTGACGTGCTTTCATCCCTTCATGCAGTGCATCTAAATGTCCTGGGTGTACTGCGGCCGTTAGATGTCCACGTTTACGTTGCACATCTAAGCCATATTTTTCAGTAATGTCATCTATCAAAGTCATGGCTTCCGTTGAGGTAAAGTGCCATAACTTTTTAGCCTCTTCAAAGCTGAAGTGCTCAATCATGGTTTCGGCTTCCCAACGTGCCAACCCCGGGGTGAGTTGCCCACCATTACGCCCTGAGGCAGCACTGCCCACTCGGTTTTTTTCAACCAAGACCGTATCGACACCCTGCTCCGACAAATGCAGTGCAGCCGATGCTCCCAGTAAGCCACCGCCTATCACGACCACGTCACATTCGATATCCGCATTTAAAGGCTCAAACTCATGCCATACATGCATTGAACTTTCATAGTAATTGGCTGGATGACTAAACGTACCACGCTGCGGGTTCAACCAATTCCACTCTTTGCCACTTTGCGCCGCAGAACTGGCTTTGTATTCAACGTCGTCTAAAAATGTCGGTTTATTCATATTCATTTCATTCACACTCAATATCTCTCTCATTTTCATGCAGGTTTTAATATGCATTTCCAATCACAATGTTTTGTCTTTTCAATTTCTTATAAATAAATAGGCCAATGCCTATCGCCAGCCAAGCGCAACCAAAAATTAGTGCATTTCGTTCTAAATTGACCCAAAGGCAAAGCATCACCAATACAGATAACAAGGGCAGAATCAAATTGAGGCATTTGTTTTTAATGCCTTGGGTTTGTTTTTCCAACAGATAGAACTTCACAAAAACCGAGAAATTCACCGCAGTAAAGGCAATCAAAGCACCGAAGCTAATCATGCTGACCACAGTCGCAAGATCTAGAAAAATGGCCGATAGCGAAATCAGGCCAATACTTAAGACGGCATAAAGTGGCGTACCTAATTTTGCATGGAGCTGCCCAAAGGTTGCTTTGGGGAAAATGCCATCCTTCGCCATAATATGAATTAAGCGTGAAGCGCTGGCATGAGTGGCTAAACCTGAAGCGAAGGTATTCATGATTTGGGCACATAAAAATACGGCTTGGAAAAGTGCTCCCCCCACATAAAGGACAATTTCAGGTAAGGCTTCGTCAGGGTTGTTAAAACGCACATTGCTTGGAAAATACAGCTGGATAAACCATGAGGCACTAATAAAAATCCCGCCCCCGAGCAACGTGGTAAGCAGCACGGCACGTGGAATATTCTTTTGGGGATCTTTGGTTTCATGGGACATGGTCGTGACCGCATCAAAACCCAAAAATGAAAAACATAAAATCGATGCACCCGCAATCAAAGGCAAAACAGAACTGTCTCCATTAAACAGCGGGGCTAAAGTCAGTACATGATCATAGCCTTGTTCAGAACCCACGCCTTGAATGACTAGATAGATAAATAAAACCATCAGCAGTAAGGGTAAAAGTACAAACAACAGACTTAAATTCGCCAAAATATTGATTCGGAAACAGTTAATCAGCGTAACCAAACCCGTGAATACAACCACCCATAGCCAATACGGCACACTCGGGATCACAGCTTCTAAGTAAATACTTGCCAGTAAGGCATTCACCAAGGGCAACAAAATATAATCCAGCAGTGAACACCAGCCGACAAAAAAGCCTGCTTTGGCTCCACACGACTGTGCCGTGTAGTTATAGGCAGAACCTGAGTCACCACTGATTCGGCTAAAACGTGCATAACTAAATGCGGTCAGTAACATTGCAACCAACGCCAAAATATAAGCCAATGGCACACGCCCATCGGTGACCCCAGACACAATCCCAAAGGTATCAAACACGACCATCGGGGTCATATAGGCCACACCAATAATGACCACTTGCCATAGTGACATTTTCTTTAAAGAAAAATCTGCATTTTTCACCGAAATCACCATCTTTCATTTTTTAATCTAGTGATTTTGGTTTTTGCAACAACTATGCCATATAATAACAGCTTCGCTATTTTAAAAATATTGAATTAAATGCCAAAGTACGATTTAGAAACCCGAAAAGCAGCGATTCAACGCTATAAACTCACGGATTATAAGGTTGCCGTTTGCAAGGAATTCAACATCTCTCGTGTGACCTTAGACGCATGGATTAAGCTCGAAGAAGAAACAGGCGGCTTGTCTCCAAAAGTAGCCAACAGCCGTGGAGCACCCAGCCATATAAAAGACTGGAGTGCATTTCAAGTATTTGTTAAAAATACAAAATTTCAAAATATTAGCGATTTAGTTCCACTTTTTGAACAACACTTTGGCTATTCGGTTTCTTATGCAGTTTTGGTTCGTGCCATCCATGTTTTGGGACTAAAACGTCGTCGAGGAAGATTCTACGCTTAGTCAAAAAAGGACTATTTTTTATAATATTCTCTACGCATATATTCATATAAATAACTGTACATTAATGTAAAGTTAATTTATTAAAAATGTAAATTAAAATTATTAAAAAAGTAATTATTTATAAATAAAAATGTAAGTTATAAATATTAAAAAAGTAAATTTATTAATATAAAAAAGTAAAGATTGAAATTCAATTTAGTAAGGTGCTTTTTAAAAGCCTGCGCAAAAATAGAGACACTGCTGCATCAGCTGGGTTCATCTCGGTGCATAAATCTCATCCCAAAAGATACAGACCTAAAAAAAGGGCACACTGCCCTTTTTTAAATCCCATCACTTGTTATTGATACATCGGTTGATTGTCGTTTAAACGTATAATGCCTTTAATGGCACGATACACAATCCACACCCACGACAACCCAATCACGGCCACACAGAAGGTCGAAGCACCGAATGCAACACCTGCGAAAGCTGTGGCATTTTCACCCGTAAAGAATAAGAAAATAAATGGCACAAAGGCAATCACGTTCCAAATTAAATACCACCAAAAGGTGCGAATCTGCCAAGTAAAATGGCTCTCAAAAATGGAACCACGCACAGAGCCACGCTTCACATAATTAATCACTAAAGCAATAATGGCTAAAATGCCTGCGGAAAAAATCGCAACGATATACAAAATATAAAGAATAAAAGTCAGACTACGATTCGGATCTTGATCGACTGAATAATTCATATTGTCCCTCATAAAGTGGGCTTGAACTTTAAATAGGCAAACTATTGAAAGGAGAAATAAGCCATAAAATTAAAAGTATATTGAATAGAATTGTACAAAAGTAAATCTTTCTAAAGGGTTGTTTTTGTGTTTTATGTCGTAGCTTTTGCTGCGCTAACCATGCTGCAGGCCAACCACCCAAAAATGAAAGCAGATGCAACGTGTTTTCAGGTACACGGCGCTGTCCATTTTGCGCAGCTTCTTTGTCTTGTGCATAGAACCAATAACTGGCCGCATTCATCACACTAATCAACAGCAGCACCAATCCACTCAAACGCCCCAGCAATACCAATAGCGCCAAAAACACGATGTATGCCACCGACGCAATTTGCATTGGACTCCAACGTTGACCCTGTTCGGTCTTTTTCGGGGAGACTTTTTGGGTACGGCTCTTTTGGGTTTGTGATGCTTTTAAATAACTAACTTGCTGTGCACGATAACGCCCTTGCGCATCCACAAGCACGTTGTATTCCAACGCACAGCCTAAAATAGGACGAGGACCTTGCCGAGCAAAGTCCTTGATATGTAAAAACACGCGATCTTTGCTGTCATCGTTGGGCTGAATAAAGCCATAGCCTTTTTCATCAAACCATTCAACGAGTCGTCCTTGGTCACGCATTTTTCTTTCCTATTTAAGCAGTTACAAATTTTAGGCGGTCAATCACCATATTACGCATTTCGGCAGGATTTTTCTGCAAAATGTCATCCCCCGTACGGCCTTGTTCAGCATTTTTTTGTGCCACTTGTAGACGCATCATCCAAAAACGCGCAGCGGCCATTGCAAGATACAACTCGAGACAAGATTTTTCATCGGCAGTCAAAGGACGAATGCTTTCATAGGCGTTTAAGAATGCAATGGCTTTGTCTTCATTTAAATGCACACTTGGATATTCGGTACAGAAATCATTCAGGGTAATCGCAATATCAAACAAGAACTCATCTTTATTCAGTTCATAAAAGTCTAAAATGCCTTTGAGCTGATTGCCCTCAAACAAAGTGTTGTCACGAAATAAATCCGAGTGGATAAAGCCCTTTGGACGATTCGGATAAACCGCCGATAATGCGTCATATAACCCCAATAACTTATTGAGTAGTGCTTGATCCGCCTCACTTAATGTCGGTTTCATTTGTAACGCTACAGCGAGCCAGTAATCATGGTCACGGTATTCTGCACGCTCCAATGGAAAATCTTGCAGTGCGACGTGCATTTGCGCTTGTGCAACCGCAATCGCCTCGGCTTGCTCAAGGGTCGCAGGCATGGGATGTTTGCCCATCATCCGTGGGGCAATTTGGGCAGGTTTATCTTTTAAACTATGAATGGCTTTGCCTGAGTGACTTAAAGGTACAGGAACCACTAAACCAGCCTGACCTAAATGCTCAAGCACAGGAACCAACTCGCCTGCGCCCTGTTCATCCATTTCTTCAAATACAGTCAATACATACTGCACAGCATTTTCACACACAATAAAATAGTTCGTATTTTGAATACCGCCTTGAATTGGGATCAGATCGATTACCTCAAGTCCATAAGGTGCTGCAAACGCCTGAACTTCCTGTAAAGTCAAAGTGGTATAAACCGACATATAAAACCTGCAAAAAAACTTACATAAGTTTGATAGAATACCCGCTCCGACTATTAAGGTGTAGCATCTAAGTCGCGAAGTTTCATAATCGGCTGTTATTTTTGGAAAAAATTATGCTAGCTAAACGTATTATTCCTTGCCTCGACGTAGACAACGGTCGTGTAGTGAAAGGTGTTCAATTCCTTGATATTCGTGATGCAGGTGACCCAGTAGAAGTAGCACGTCGATATAACGAACAAGGTGCTGATGAAATTACCTTCTTAGACATTACCGCAACTTCGAATGGTCGTGACACGACTTATCGTACGGTTGAACGCATGGCTGAAACGGTTTTTGTTCCCTTAACGGTCGGTGGTGGCGTTCGCAAAGTTGAAGACATTCGTCTCTTACTCAATGCTGGTGCGGACAAAGTCAGCATTAACTCAGCAGCGGTGTTTAACCCAGAATTTGTACAAGAAGCATCGCAACGCTTTGGCGCACAGTGTATTGTGGTTGCCATTGACGCAAAAAAAACAGGCGAGAATAAATGGGAAATTTTTACCCATGGCGGCCGTAAACCAACGGGTATTGATGCAATTGAATGGTCCGTGAAAATGGCCGACTTTGGTGCAGGTGAACTGCTGATTACTTCGATGGATGCCGATGGCACCAAAGCAGGTTATGACCTTGAGCTGATGCGTCAAATCAATGACCGCGTCACCATTCCAACCATTGCTTCGGGCGGTGTCGGAAACTTACAACACTTGGCCGATGGTATTTTAAAAGGTGGTGCAGACGCTGTACTGGCTGCTTCGATTTTCCACTTTGGACAACACACCATTCCTGAAGCGAAAAAATACCTTGCAGAGCAAGGTATTGAAATGCGTCTATAAACAGACCATAACCGTAAAACCTATGAAAAGAGTACTTTCGAGTACTCTTTTTTATCATTTTAAAGATGAGAAAAAATGTATCACTTAGAGCTAATCTTATTTATTTGTGGTCTATTGATCTGTTTTGTTTTCATCCTTTTGATGAAGAAATATGCTGACCGCCCTTTCGGTATGCTGGCTGTACTGTTACTCCTTGGTTTATGCCTGTTTAGCTATATCAGCTTCAGCAAATATCAGTTTAAACAGTATTATGAAAAAGCGTTGATTGCACCTGATCAAATTCGGGCTTGTGGTATTTTTACACAATGGTCAGAGGTCACCCATTACCGACGGCACAACATCAGCACTGAAAAAGTGTTTTACTTTCAGAGTGATCGACAAGCTTTTTTATTTAGCAATAGTCCACGTGCCAGACAAAGCTTCCCTGATCTCAAAACCTTAAACATCAACGAGCATGTGTGCTTTCAGTTTTCCCCTGACTATACCGATGAAATGGATCGCTATATTTTAACGGACTTTAAAAAGCAGGCGAATTAAAAGACTCAATTACGCTGTACTTCGGCACAGCTGAGCTAACGCTGAGTTGAACAGTACTATCGATTATGCAGTAGATGTTAAAGCTTAGAATGCTCGCTGGCTCTTGACCACAATTATGCTCTCAATTTTTGAGATAAAAAAAGGGAGTCTTGCGACTCCCTATAAACCTAGAATAACGACAACATTGTCTTGTTAAACTGGAAAATGAAAAATGACGTACTAGTGCTCATGAGATGATCTCACCTCATCAACAGCTTTACTATAGAATGTTCAAATGACGAAATATTGACAATACACACCAATATTATTGACAAATCACGACAAAATACCCATTCAGTTATCCTGCAACCGTTTCAGTCGTCTGCGCTGAGTTCAGTGGAATCGCTTCAGGTGCCTTAACCCATTTTGCAGGGAAGACCTGATTGACCCACTGGGTGAGCTTATCCGACACCACTTGGGGTAAAGCAATACCCAACGGATTTTGCTCTTGCAAATCCAATGAGGAAATGACCCGCGTTCCTAAAATATAATCAAACCATGGCTTGGTCACACACCAGTTGGCATCCTGATTGGAGTTCATATGATGATCATAATGCCAAGGAATCTTACGCATTGCCCAGTCTGGCTCTAAGTGCGCACGGCGGTGGATGTAGTAATAATTTCCTGCACTGTACAACACAGACAAAGTCATGCCTTTGGAGACAGGATAAAATAATGTCCCAAATACACCCGCCACGACTGCGAGTGACACGATTTCATTTTTGGTACGCCAATTGCTCCAACCTTCAACATAACCATGATCATGAAATGTGGTTTTCCGCACTTCTCGGTGATGCTCCCAATGCGATTTCATACTGTCAGGCACGGGGCTATAGCGTGGCTTTCCAGCACGGTGTGTTCCATGCAAGATATATTTATGTGCAACCCACTCAAACGCATTGGCAACCACCAGTCCTGCGACAAAACCCTTCCACATGGCAAATTCCTCCTATATTCAGATTGAATATAATGTGGAAACTATGCTAAATATTGACCCTAGCATTCAAATTCATTGACAAATTACGACAAGAACAATAGAGCCAATCAATGCAACATTTCAAAGACTACACAGGTTCTATCTACGGTGGACTGGGGCATTTACTCTATGCCTATTGCCAAGCCGTGGGCTACCCCATTTCTGAACAGCTTGAAAAAGCACAGAACTTAGAACGTTTTGATTATGCACTGTGGTTAGAGTTACTGAATGATCTTGACAGCCATCTGCACATCCCTGCACTCGGACTTGAGATTGCAAAGTATGTACAGCCCAAGCATTTAGGCATTTTGGGTTATATTGCGCTGTCCTGCGAAAATTTAGGCGAAGCGCTCACCCGTTATCATGACTTTCACCGTCTCATTTATGATGGCAGCTCGCTATATGTTGCAGTTGAAGGTGAAAATCTATGCTTTGGTTGGGTGGAGATGCCGATTGAACTCACCACACAACTCAGCAATGAAGTGGCAATGGCGCTGATCATTCAGTTTATGAAGCACTTTGTCGCCCATGATGACATCCAGCTCAGCGAGGTTCATTTTACTCACCCTGCCCCGAAAAATACGGCACTGTATGAGCAGTACTTTAATTGTAAAGTTCGCTTCTCTCAAAGCCGGCCGATGATGATGATTCCCCTCAGTGAATTATCCATGCCCTTTCAGCAAGGTGATCAAACCCTTCAAAAATTGCTCTTACAGCAAGCCGAAGCCTTACTGGAAAAACTCCCTAACTCTACTCACATCGACCAGCGCCTACAGCATGCGATTTTAACCGGGCTACAAAAAAACCAATATCAAATTGAACATATTGCTCGGCAACTGAATTTTTCAGTCCGACAGCTGCAACGTTACTTACAACAACAAGGCACGACCTACCAACAGCGGATGCAAGAAGTCCGACGCATCTTGGCGGAGCAATACTTAAGAGATCCACACCTCAGCTTACAGGAAATTGCACTGTTGCTGAGTTACTCTGAACAAAGTGCTTTTCAACGTGCCTTTAAACACTGGACCCAAGTCACACCTCAGCAGTGGCGTATCCAGCATTTTCACTAAAATCTGATCTGTTTGATCCACATCATCAGGATGTCATGTTTTTTTTGTTAAATTGATTGAAAAACGAGCATTTTCTCGTTAGATATAAAGTTCTATGCGAATAAAACATCAATAACTACAAAAAGCGCATTATGAATAAATATCTTGCTGAATTCATCGGAACGTTTTGGTTGGTCTTCGGAGGCTGTGGCAGTGCCATTTTTGCAGCAGCTTTTCCCGAGTTGCGCATCGGCTTTCTTGGCGTTGCACTTGCCTTTGATTTAACCGTTTTAACGGGTGCCTTTGCACTTAGACATATCTCTGGCGAGGATTAATTTTTTCTCTCCCCATTAATAACAAAGCCCACAATCTGTGGGCTTTTCTTATTGTTCCACATGGAACATAGATAGGCTTATGTTATAAAAATGGATTGTCAATTTCACCCGACTGCGGATGTTCAATTTTCTCAGGAAGCTGAGCTTCACTTTCAAGCTGTTGCACAATGGCATTCAGATACGCCTGCAATGCTTTGGCCGCAGCTAGGCCAGCTTGGTCTTTGGTGAGTTGTAAATTGCCATAAATACTGACGCAGTCCGTGTCATTTTCAAGGGTCAAATCATGAATGGCATGGGACTCGTTACCTTGTACAAAAGGTTTAAACATTTTATTTTTACTCTTGTTTGTTTTTCAGGCATTGGGCACTGCAGTCGAAGGTCTATACATCCAACTGCATAGAACTTTAACGTAACAGCTGCGAAATATATTGCAATAAGGCGTCGACCAATTGTTTCACAATCGCATCTTGATCCGCCGCATCAATACTCGTGCCCTTAGTTACTGTGCTGCCACTACTCGACTGAGTAGAGCCCGATTTAAAGTTTTTTTGTAAGGCTTTGAGCTGCTCGGATGAAACCTCTTCTGCACACTGACTTTCCGCATCCCAATGTGAGTATTGAATTGCACTATTGGCTTTTACCGCCGTTGCTGTCAACGGTAGTTTATAGGTATTACGTTTTTGCTCTTCTGTCAGTTGCGGAAATAAATTCACACCCAACTGCTCTTCCAAATAACAGACACTGACAATTTTCACCTGCTGTGAATTATCATTCGGTGCGTAATAAGCGCCGATTGCACCCGTTTTTGGCATATAGACCGCTTTGTAAACCGCACTCGGAACAATCACTCCCTGACCAATGGTCTTGAGTTTTTTGCCCTGAAATACTGGCCCAGTCACCACAAAAACATCCAGCTTTTGCTTGGTCACAAGCGCCCGTGTGGCTTCTTCCAATTCACGCCACACTTGCTGATTATTTTTAGGGGCCTGTGGCACCATGTTGGCCAAAGAAAAACTGTCGAATTGTGCGGCTTTGTTGGGCATATCAGCATTCGGTGCCATATGTCCACGGTCATAGCCTGAACCACGGTAGTCCGACAATGTCGCTCGATGTTCGGTTGCAACATTATTTTCTTCGTGAAAACTATCTTCACGTGGAATTTTTTGGCTCAGGCGCTGTGGCGTCAGAGCCTCTGCAACCCAGAGGGGAGTTTTCGAAACGCCCGAATACATCACATTAAAACCGTTAAAGCACAGTGCATAGCTGTGTTTACTTAAACTTTCTTTGAGTAAATAAGGCGGAATTTCCCGATAAAATTGTTCTAAACAGGCTGAATTTGAGCTTGGGCTTAAAGACACGTATTGCTGAATTTTTTCTTGACCAAAGGCAATCGCAAAACTTCCCGTTGCCACCAATCCTAAAATCACTTTCAGGCCATTTTGATTAAACATGTTAAAGACTGACTTACCTGAACTGCTTTTCTTCTTCGCCATAACAACTACAATAAACATCGGTTTTTCACGAGCTTAACAATCAGCGTATACGAAGTATATCGCTCGAGTTCTATTCGCATAACAATTAAACAAAACGCCATATTTTGATGATTTTGCATGTAACAAAATGTCTTTTTTGTAGAGTTTTTCTACGACAACATGATGCGATTGCGTATCTTTGATTGCTGTCGCTTCAAAAAATATGCCAAGGTAAAAATGAATTCAAGGAAATAATACATGCAATTTACGGAGTTCTTATGCATTCTAAGATTTTAGCTTCTCTTGGTTTAATCGGCACAGTGATAAGTGCTTCAGCCTTCGCCGAGCCACCTATCCAACCGGGTGATACCTTAGAAAGTCTCTCTCAAGCCAAAGTCATGACTACCGTTAATGGTCAACCAGGTTCTATTCAAGAACTCGTAAGCTCAGGGCAAATTAAATTACTTGATCCAAATGCTGCACCTATCAGTCCAGCGGGCCGAGGTGCACCCAATGACCAAGCAGTGATGCCAACCGTACCACAGAGTGAAGCCCCTGTTCAACAGGCCGCACCTGATACCACAGTGCAACAACAAGTCGCTGCGACTCCAACGGAGCAACATCCACTGGCACCGAATGCAGAACTCTCAGCACAACAAGCTGAAGCGGCATTAAATGATGCTGTCGCACCCACGGTAAATACAGACATGAATGCTGCCCCAGCTGCTGCACCGCCATTAGATTCATCAGCAGAGGCACCTGTCAATGCGGTTGAGCCTGATTCACTGCCATCACCAGATGCCCCTGCTCAAGCGATGCCTGAAGCACCTTTAAATGATCCAATGAACTAAGACTTCAACTGATTTATCCTCCAAAAAAACCAGCATATATGCTGGTTTTTTTATTGAGGTTTTAAATCTCGATCTGACTACCGAGCTCAACCACACGGTTAGGTGGAATCTGATAGAAGTCACTCACAGGACTGGTATTCCTTTGCATTGAGATAAAGAGCTTTTCACGCCACGGCGCCATACCATCACCCACGGTACTGATAATCCGTTCACGCGATACAAAGAAGCTGATCTGCATTAAGTTATATTCCAAATCAATCGCTTGATACACCGCTTCAAGTGCTTGTGGAATATTCATTTCATCTTTAAAGCCATAGTACAATTCAAGACGATAAAAATGCTGATTCATGGTTTCAACATGGAAACGATCAGACTCTTCCACATAAGGAACATCTTGAATTTTAACTGTGAGAATGATGTTCTTTTGATGCAGTACTTTATTGTGCTTCATATTGTGCAACATCGCATGTGGCACAACGGTTGGCGTTCCTGTTAAAAAGACCGCCTCGCCTTCAACCCAATTGGCTTGATCACCAATACTTTGTACAAATAAATCGAGTGGCAATGTATCTTGCTGAAGCTTGGCAAAGGTTAACTCGCGACCTTGTTTCCATGTCATTAATAACATGAATGCAATACCACCAATCAGCAATGGAACCCAACCGCCCGATAATACTTTAAGTGAGGTTGCACTCACCAAGACCAAATCTAGAACAAGGAATGGAATAATCAGCAACACCAATTTTGGCATGCTCCATTTCCATGTATAACGAATAAATACCGCAATCAATAAGGTATCACATAGCATGGTCATGGTGACCGCTAGACCATAGGCATGCGAAAGCTGTGAGCTGGTTTGGAAGATTAAAATTAAGATAATAATCGATGCCAACAATATCCAGTTCAGTAAAGGTACATAAATCTGCCCCTGTTCCGAGTCTGAAGTATGTTTCACATTTAAACGTGGTAAATAGCCCAATTGAATGGCCTGACGCGCTAAAGAGAAGACGCCTGAAATTACGGCCTGTGAAGCAATAACGGCGGCCATAGTGGCCAAGAAGATCATTGGGTACAAGCCCCACTCTGGCACCAACAGGTAAAATGGATTTTCAATCGCAGTCGGATCACGCAGCAGCAATGCACCTTGTCCTGCATAATTGAGCAGTAAACACGGCAAAACCACAATAAACCAAGCCAAACGAATCGGCACAGGACCAAAATGTCCCATATCTGCGTACAGGGCTTCGCCACCTGTGACGGTCAACACTACCGCACCCATAATGAAAAAAGCCATTAAAGGGTTGGTCACGATAAACTGAAATGCCCAATGTGGGCTCAGCATGCCCAAAACCAAAGGCGTTTGAATAATACTCGAAATCCCAAGAATACCGAGAGAGAAGAACCACAATAAGGTCAGTGGGCCAAAGAACTTACCAACAAAGGCTGTCCCATACTTTTGCATGACAAATACAGCAGTGACGATACTAATCGCAATTGGCACAATATAAGGGTCAAGTGCATCGGTTGCGATGGATAAGCCTTCTACGGCAGATAAGACTGAAATGGCTGGGGTGATGATCCCATCCCCAAAAAATAGTGACGCCCCAATAAAGCCAATCGAAATTAACAGTAATTTTTTCCGATGGCTAAAATTGGTATTGCGCAAATTGAGTGCAAGCAAAGCCATAATCCCACCTTCACCATTGTTATCTGCACGCATGACAATTGCAGAATATTTAATGGTAATGACCATGGTCATGGTCCAGAAGATAATGGACAAAATACCCAATACGTTTGCAGGGGTGATGCCCAAGCCATGTGCAGCGTGAAAGGATTCTTTCAATGCATAGAGTGGACTGGTTCCAATATCCCCAAACACGACCCCTAATGCTGCCAAGGTCATCGCAGGCAAGGCGGCTTTTTTTGCAGTACTTTGCATAAGCTTGTCTTCAATTATCGACACTATTTTTGCGAATCATATCATTGAGCTAAAACTTTTGCTCGAATTCAATTGTTTCACCTTGTCGATGGCTATGTTTTTCGATATTATCCTCCGCCATGGTGAAGTGTCCGAGTGGCTGAAGGAGCACGCCTGGAAAGTGTGTAAACGTTTATAGCGTTTCGAGGGTTCGAATCCCTCTTTCACCGCCAAAATTTTAAAGACCTTAATCGAAAGATTAAGGTCTTTTTTTATGCTGAACATTATTATTTAGACTTGGCACAAAGTCTGCTTCATAAAAACGACTCTTCACAAAACAGGATAATTTGCACCACAAAGTGAAATATTTATTCAAAAATAAACGCTTGAACCTGATTCAAACTTGAGCTAAAACAATTTCTAAGGGAGGTTAAAATAAATCATCAATGATCATCTAGATGCAATGTTTATGAAGCACAATTCATTTGCGGTATATAACTAGCGAAACACTAAATTGACCAATAAAACTGCTATTCGGGAGTCAGAATGAATAACAGCACCAATTATGTCAAACAAATTAAAAACGCTAAACGAGGCGGTTATACCCCAACCCTTGCAAAGGATGTCAACAAACACAAAATTCAAAAAGCAATTCGTCTGATTGAACAATGGAGAACGCTGGCCAATGAACTCAAACCTCAAATGCAACTCGACATGGCTTTTACGTTGGAAGAGTGTGCCCAAGACCTCGATCAAATTTTAAGGAGCAAATAAGTTCCATGTTTTCACTTAACCCTATTTAAAAACAGTTTCATCACAGCCCCCGAATTTTATTCTTAGCTTTCACCCACCCTTTGGTGGGTGAAGTTTGCACAAAAAATCATGTGCATTTCAATCGCTCACTTTTTGGCTTGCGTTTTCAAGAAAATCCGCTATTATTCTCACCACGTTGCCGGCATAGCTCAGTTGGTAGAGCAACTGACTTGTAATCAGTAGGTCCACAGTTCGAATCCGTGTGCCGGCACCATTTTATACTTAGCCTCGCTTTTTAGTGAGGCTTTGTTGTTTCTGGCCTTTTGGTTTTTTATTTCATTTTAAATGTCTTTCATTGCCGTAATTTGAACATAGCGCACGATGCCCTGTTCAAATAATTTCTGGCAGAGCTTAGCGGTCATTTTAATTTTGAAATGATCTAAACTTTGAGCGACCTGCTGTGCTAAATGCACATGATAATAACGAGAAAAACCAGCCAAAACTGCATCTGATAAATCTTCAATAGCAACCTGCTGATAGCCTTGTGCTTCTATCGAATGCTGCAAATTCGTCTCTAACTGAAGATGTTCCAAATGAACATCGGCTGCCTTTAACAGCATTTTCAGTTGAAGTTTCTCAAAACGATTTAAATTCAAAAATGCATTACTCAGCATCAGATAGTGAAAACCAATCCGACCTTTTGAATTTAAAACAGAATGGGTTGATCTTAGAAATGAATTTAAATCACTGTGATAAGCGGCATCAAGGCACAACACCACATTAAAAGGTACTGAAAATAGCTTTGAATTTAAATTTAAAAATGACGTTTGAATGATGTGTATCTTTGAATTTAAAGTGTGTTGTATACGCTGAACACATTCGGCTTGTAACTCAACCGCACAAAGTTGCTGAACATGGTAATGCTGCTGCCACAGCAATAGACTCGCGCCCTGCCCACAACCCAAGTCTAAAACACGGTCATTTGATTTTAGCTGTAATCGATCAGCAAGGTGTATTGCCAGTGTTTGGCAAGCCTCAGGATAGGATGACCTTGCATCATCCCAATAGCCAAGATTGCTCCAAGCCAATACAGCGTGATCTCCCAATTGTTTTGCATCAATTGCATATTTATGTTTGGGCAAATGTCGCTGTAAGGTTTGGAGCCATTTCATGCTTTAGTAGCCGAGTTGTGGGGCAACCTCAACTTTAGGTTTTAATCCAACAAACGGCAATGGTGCACCGAAAATTTCTGCAATATGCATTGCTGAAGTGACGGCAGACTCTAAAATAGGCAGACCATCGCACGACCATGAACCACAGAAGAAGACTTTTCGGTTAGCACTCTTATGGCGTTGTTGTAACTCTTTATTCAAAGCCACAGTTTGCGAGTCCACCACCGCACGGGTCAAAGTTACAGTTGAAATCACTTTTTTCGGATCAATCTCGGTCACTGGCTGCCACGTTTGGAACACGGCGTTTTTACCGACCAGACTTGGTTCGACTGAATTGAGCCAAACCGTGAACTGTTGACGGGTAAACTTACGGTCCATCATATAGCTCAGCACCGACCAATCTTTACGCTTAGGCGGCATCACAGAAGGATCAGTATGGATCACCAACTGACCTTGCTCAAAACGGAACTGCTTTAACAGCGCAATATCATCTGCAAACTGAACAGGATCTAAAAACTCTTCAATTTTTGTGGTTGGCGTTGCCACCACCACACGGTCAAACAGTTGCTGTTCGCCCTTATTATTTTCAACCAAAACCTTGTCACCTTGTTCAGTGACTTTGCTAATAGCAGATCCGCTTTGGATATTGATGTTTTCAATCAATTTATCGACCAAGGCAGGTGTTCCCCCTTGTATACGCAATAAAGCATCGCCATCCGTCAACTGACGTAAAAAGATCAATAGCGGTTTCGCTGGCCATTCGCCGATGGTTTTTGGATTACAGGTACAGATGGTGTAGAGCACAGGCATCACTGCGCCATGCCAAAACACTTCTTCAATGTCATGCTGGTTGATAAATTCAGCCAAGGTAATGTCTTGATCTTTAGATTTGAAAAATTTAGCAATCGCGGTTTTAAGCTGCAACATACCTTTAACCAAGCGCCATCCATACTGCTGTAGGCCTTTACGGTTATTAATAATTGGGAAATTGCCAATGCGGCTACGCGTAGTAGTTAACCATGTTTCTGTACGGTCTTCAAACAACCAACTACACGCCATGTAGGTGCGTACTGGATACGTTTTGATGCCTAAATAAGTCGCAAGACTTAAGGTGTTTTTCCATAAGTGTGGGTTCATGACACGTAATGGAGCATCAATCAGACCGCCTTCAAACTCTGTACTGTGGCTATCCATCCCTCGCCCAGTCATTGCTTCGAAAATAGTAATATTATGCCCAGCATCCTTTAGAATTCTTGCGGTAGCAAGACCGGCCATGCCGCTACCAATAACTGCAATATCCAAAATTATGATCCGTCAGTCTGACTTATATTGACTGAAATTATGACCCAATGTCGAAAAAATAGGGCTATTAAAAAATACCAGAATCACATTTTTTCATGTGCCGCACCGATAGGACGATATCTGCTTAAATTACATTTCATTACAGTAAAAAATCACTCAAATAAGCACGCGTTTTTTATAGATTTTATTTCAAATAAAAATATAAGTTGTTTAAAAACAAGGTATATAAATTAACTATTTTTATAACATCTGTTTTACAAACTGGCGAAAAGGCGCTAAGATGCGCCTCGCATAAAAACGATAAATACATCACACAATAATCCATGACCAACTATGCAAAACAAGAAGACTACAGCGCCTAAAAAATCCCTACCCTTGACCGAGTAGGGATTTCTTCTTTTTAGCGACAAGATTTTAGTCCACCACAGCAACAGGGATTTCACCAAACTTGCCACGATTAAAATCATCAAAAGCTTGCACAATTTCCGCTTTGCTATTCATCACAAATGGACCATAACCTTGAATCGGTTCATTCAGGGGTTCACCGGTCAACACCAAAAACTTAGTGTCTTGCAGCGCTTGTAGTTGAATTGCAGCTTCGCCATCTTGAGCGAACATCACAATGGAACTATCCACCACTTTTTGCGTGCCATTAATCAGCACTTCACCACTGAGCACCACCACAATCGTGTTATGCGTGACGGGTACATGGATAAAAGTTTCGTACTCTGCTTTTAATTCACCATCCCAAACATTGACAGGACTATACGTTTGAGCAGGGCCATGATGACCACCAAACTCACCCGCAATCACGCGGAGATGTCCAGCATTATCATCCATTTCGATGCGCGGGATATCCGCCACGGTCAAGGCTTGATAACGCGGTGTGGTCATTTTGTCTTTGGCTGGCAAATTCACCCAAAGTTGCACCATTTCAAACAAACCACCATGCTCAGCAAAGGCTGGAGAATGAAACTCTTCATGTACCACACCTGAACCTGCAGTCATCCACTGTACATCGCCAGTATTGATGGTACCACCGCCGCCGCTAGAGTCTTTGTGCGTCACTTCACCACTATAGGCGATGGTAACCGTTTCAAAACCACGATGCGGGTGTGAACCCACACCACGTTGCGATGTGGTTGGATCAAATTTGTAAGGTGCTGCATAGTCCAAAAGTAGAAACGGGCTAATCGCTTGTCCTAAGCGGTCATATGAAAAGAGGTTTTTGACAGGAAAACCATCACCCACCCAATGCATGTCTTGATTACGATAAACACCAATTACTTTTTTCATCTTGGAACTCCTATATCGATAGGATGAATATGCAATCTATACTACCCCTTTCCTCATCCGTCTTATAGCACTGCGCTAGTACACACAATCACACGAATAGGACAATCTCGTTAAAATCGTATCACCCACATAAAAACCAATTTAAAAACAAAGCCTTTCTTTATCTTTATGGCATATTTTTGCTCAAATTTTCCTATTTTTAAGATTAAGCATCTCGTTTGGCTTATTTTATTGTCTCATTTTCCTACCTATGATGATGTTCAAGCTCAAGGCACTAACCTTCTTACTGATTGCCCTGAGACTCGACTGATAATCACAACGAGGACAGAAAAATGGCGAAACCTTATATTCGTTTAGATAAAGATAATGCAGCGGTTCTTTTGGTTGACCACCAAGCGGGTCTCCTTTCATTGGTCCGTGACATTGACCCTGACAAATTTAAAAATAACGTACTCGCACTGGCTGCTGCCGCGAAATATTTTAATCTTCCCACCATTCTGACCACCAGTTTTGAAGAGGGTCCAAACGGTCCTTTGGTCCCTGAATTGGTCGAAATGTTCCCCCATGCACCCTATATTGCACGCCCAGGGCAAATCAATGCATGGGACAATGAAGACTTTGTTCAAGCCGTGAAAGCCACAGGTAAAAAACAATTGATTATTGCGGGTGTGGTGACTGAAGTGTGTGTGGCTTTCCCTGCACTGTCTGCACTGGAAGAAGAGTTTGACGTCTTTGTGATTACAGATGCGTCGGGAACCTTTAACCCCATCACCCGTGATGCAGCATGGGATCGCATGTCTCAGGCAGGCGTCATGGTTTGGGGCAGCTTGCGAATTACACCGCGACTGGCGTAATGATATTGAAGGCCTCGGTTCACTCTTTGCAGCGCATATTCCAGACTATAAAAACCTGATTCAAAGCTATAGCAGAAATACAGCGCAAAAATAATCAGACCTCAGTAAAAGCGATCTTCGGATCGCTTTTTTTGTCGTGTGCAATCGTTAGCGATGATACAGTATCAGATCATCCATCGCAGACTGCCTTCGGTCACAAATCAATACAGGCTTGAACCCATCATGCATTCATTTGACGACTATTATTATTTTTATCTTGTGGTCAAGCACGGCGGTTTCAGTGCTGCAAGCGATGCCTCGAACATCACCAAGTCTAAGCTTAGTCGCCGTATTTTAGACCTTGAAGCCAAGTACAACGTAACCCTGATTCAGCGTTCAACGCGACATTTTAAAGTCACCCCCTTGGGACAAGAGCTGTTTGAAGAATGTCGTCAAATCATTCAGCAAGTCGAAAGTGCACACAATGTTTTACTGAAACAGAAAAGTGAACCGCAAGGTTTAATCAAGATCAGCTGCCCTTCTGTGATGATGCGCTATCAAGTGCAAAGTTTACTCAATCATTTTTTAAAACAATATCCCAAAGTCCAAGTGGAAATGGAGCTGACCAGCCGTCGTGTCGATGTCTTGCATGATGACATTGATCTTGCCATTCGGACCAATTTTAGTGCCAACGAAGACTCGAGTATTATGGTCCGTGATGTGGTCAAAACCACGCATTGTTTAGTGGCCAGTCCTGATTTGCTACAAGGCCGTGAAATTCAATTTGCCACTGAGCTGAATGATTTTCCAACGCTCGCACTGGGGGTACAAAAGTCCAATTATCAATGGTTACTGCATCATACCCAGAGTGATGAACAGATCGTGATTCCTTTAGAACCACGGGTCAAAAGTAATGATGTCGCAGGTGTGTATTACTCGGCTCTAGATGGACTCGGCATTGCCAACCTGCCTTACTTAACGGTAGAGGCAGATATTGCTTCAGGTCGCCTGATTCACATTTTGCCCGACTGGTGTTCCAATATTGGAACCGTACAGTTGGTCTATGCTTCACGTAAAGGACAACGTTTGGTCATGGAAAAACTGATTGAGCATTTGATTCAGGGTTTAAGAGACTTTGCCAGCACCAGCAAGGGTTACCATCTGTAAAAGCTAAAAGAACCTTGCATAAAAAAAATCAGCCACTTGGGCTGATTTTTTACAGGTATCATGCTCATGACTCAGCACGATGCAACCATTGAGGTTGACTTAGATTTTACCAACCAAGTCGATTGACGGCGCAAGCGTTGCTTCACCTTCTTTCCATTTTGCAGGACATACTTCGCCTGGGTGTGCATGCACATATTGTGCTGCTTTCACTTTGCGTAATAGTTCAGACGCATCGCGACCAATACCGCCGGCATTAATTTCAATAATTTGAATTTTACCTTCAGGATCAATCACAAAAGTACCACGGTCTGCTAGACCTTCTGTTTCAATCAGCACGTCAAAGTTTTTAGACAAAGTCCAAGTTGGATCACCAATCAATGGATACTGAATTTTACCAATCACATCTGAAGTGTCGTGCCATGCTTTATGGGTAAAGTGGGTATCAGTCGATACACCGTAAATTTCCACACCGAGTTTTTGAAATTCAGCATAGTGATCGGCTAAGTCGCCCAATTCTGTTGGACACACAAAGGTGAAATCAGCAGGATAGAAAAATACGACAGACCATTTACCTTTCAAGTTTTGCTCAGACAACTCAATGAATTCACCATTTTGGTAAGCTGTTGCATTAAACGCCTTAACTTCAGTATTGATTAAACTCATGTATTCGTCCTCAAAAGATTTGTGAGAGTGCTTAAGTGATGAAGCAAGAATACGCACAAACCAAAAATTGGTAAAACAGTAAGTTTTTATTATTTTTATCGGATTTTTAGATTTATTATTTCCCGACACTGTTGCCCGATTTTCACTATCTTGTGGTCTAAATGAAAACCTTTCGATTTTTCAAATGAGCGCAATACAGTCAAATCTAGAGTCTAGCAGTGGAAAAGCTATGATTTGGGAAGCCATTTCAGAGCCTTGATGTTCAATAAAAAGTGAAATTAAGCCGTTTCGGTCTGCCCCACCTGATGATAAGCACGATTAAAATAAACTAAACTTTGCTCATGTTGGCTTTGTTGAATCGCGACAATACGACACATAAAAACCGTATGTGTTCCCACTTCTTGAATATCATCAATTTCACAATCAAAATTGACCAAAGCATCCTTTAAAACAGGCGCGCCCGTTTCTAACTCTGTCCACACACCATGTTTAAAACGCTCTTCAGACGTCATTTTAGATGCAAAGACATTCGAAATATGCTGATGTTGTGCGCCTAACACATTCACAGTGAGGATTTTATTGTCGACAAAATGTGCATGTGAACGCGATGCTTTATTCATACAGACCAATAATGTCGGTGGTGTATCCGTCACACTGCATACGGCAGATGCTGTGAATCCATGACGATCAGCCATGCCTGCCGTAGTTACGACACTCACGGCACTGGTTAACAAAGACATTGCATCTCTAAAGTCTGTTGCTTCAATCATCATTTTATTCCTCAGTAGAACGGACACATGCTTTTAAATGGAATACGAGCTACCCATTTTATCAAACAGGTAGCCCTTTCACATCACGCTCTTGCTGCGTATGAAGCCGAAAGTTCTTTACGAATAATTTCTGCACCTGCGCTTAACGCATTCAGCTTACCACGTGCGACTTCACGTGCTAAAGGCGCCATGCCACAGTTGGTCGAAGGATAGAGTTTATCTGCATCGACAAACTGAAGCGCCTTACGTAGTGTATTCGCAACTTCTTCTGGTGTTTCAACGGTGTTGGTTGCCACATCAATCGCACCGACCATGACTTTTTTACCGCGAATCAGTTCAATCAGATCCATTGGTACACGCGAGTTTTGACATTCGAGTGAGATGATATCAACTTTAGATTGTTGCAGTTTAGGGAATGCTTCTTCGTATTGACGCCACTCTGAACCCAAGGTCTTTTTCCAATCGGTATTGGCTTTAATGCCGTAGCCATAGCAAATATGAACCGCAGTTTCACATTTCAGACCTTCAAGTGCTCGTTCAAGCGTTGCAACACCCCAGTCATTCACTTCATCAAAGAACACATTAAATGCAGGTTCATCGAACTGAATGATATCCACGCCCGCAGCTTCTAACTCACGTGCTTCTTGATTCAGGATCTTGGCAAATTCCCAAGCCAGTTTTTCACGGCTTTTATAGTGACCATCATACAGCGTATCAATCATGGTCATCGGGCCAGGTAATGCCCACTTGATCGGCTGATTTGTTTGGCTACGTAAAAACTTAGCATCTTCAATAAAAACAGGCTTTTGACGGCTTACTGCACCGACTACAGACGGCACACTCGCATCATAACGATTACGGATACGCACCGTTTCGCGTTTCTCAAAATCAACGCCATCCAGATGTTCAATAAACGTCGTCACAAAATGTTGGCGGGTTTGTTCGCCATCACTAACGATATCAATGCCTGCATGGAGTTGTTCTTGCAATGACAAACGTAAAGCATCTTGTTTCGCTTCGAGTAATGCCTCACCTTCGAGTTTCCAAGGTGACCAAAGTTTCTCAGGCTCAGCAAGCCAAGAAGGTTTCGGTAAACTGCCCGCAGTTGATGTTGGTAATAAAATGGCCATTTTAAATCTCTATTTCAATATTCTGTTTCAGGTAAATTAAGCAGCGTTGCTGTTTACGGTGTAATTCGCAGCCCATTTTTCAAGGATGTCTTGATACGGCTTGATAAAGTTTTCTTCTGTCCATTTACCTTGCTTGACCGCGAGCTGACCACGTTCAACGCGGTCATAGACGATTCGCGTTAATGAGTAATCTGGGTACTCTAGGCTGGCTTGATAGACTTGAGCTGCTGATGAATTTGCATTGTAAATTTCAGGGCGATAAATCTTTTGGAAAGTTTCCATGGTGCTAATCACACTGATCAATTCAAGATCGGTGTAATCACGCAGTAAATCACCCGCAAAATAGAATGCTAAAGGTGCAGCGCTCCCTTTCGGCATAAAGAAGCGAACCTGTAAGCCCATTTTATGGAAATACTCATCGGTACGTGAATATTCATCTTGTTTATACTCAACGCCTAACACAGGATGCTCATTGGTAGTACGGTGATACTTCTTCGCTGTTGAAACACTCAAACAAATCACAGGCTGTTGATTAAACTCTGCTTTAAACGTCTCTGAGTTCACCAAGTATTGATACAGTTTGCCATGTAGATCACCAAAACCTTCAGGCGCATACGACGTCGAATTCTCTTTATTATGTTCTTTCAGCACCACGCTAAAATCGTAGTCACGTACATAAGACGAGAAGCTATTGCCAATCATGCCTTCAATACGTTGATGGGTATAATGATCATTAATCGTGCTTTTCAGCATTTCAATGATTGGGAAAGTTTGACCATTTCCCTCAATGTCTAAATTTGCAGAAATAATATCGATTTCAAGCGAATAACGATCACCATTCGGGTTATCTGTTTGTGCTAAGGCATTGAAACGATTGTTAATCATACGAAGTGTATTACGTAGGTTCTGCTCACGGCTTTCACCACGCGCCAAGTTAGCAAAGTTCGTCGTTAGACGTGTGTTATCTGCTGGTTGATAGTTTTCATCAAAACGAATGCGTTTAATTGAACATGCAAACTCTGTACTCATGGCGATCTGTTACCCTATATTTCTGCGATAAAACTGAATTTCTTTCATGCTCTTTCTAGACTGTCCAATTTTCTTGTTGGATCTTTCTAGCGAATCGTCTTTCCAGCCTTCTCAGCTTTTTCTGATCGTCAGGCTAAGAAGCAACGATGAATATGATCTATCGTTAAGAGCGTGGTTTAATTTATACCTGAATGATCACATGAATAAAAATGATTTAATCTCACACAAAAGTGAACTAAATTCATGTTTAGAAATTCTGTCGCTTTAACAATGAATTGCGCATAGATAATTTTTTGTGGATGTACGAAAGGAAAGAATGAAAACATCAAGCCCTTGTGCATGAGCTGTGAAAAGTCATGATATTGCTCAATCAACGTCATCAACACGCTACCTCTCTATTTTAATTATCTATTTATATCAGCAACTTAAATTCATGAGCTGATTATTAAAATATTAGATAAAACGGGCAATTCAATGGTTTTGTCCGTGGGAAAATTATGAGCGAAAGCTTGGTTTTGAGTTCGTGCATTCATTAACTTTGACTTCGCTTTCTGACCTTGGCTCTTCCTCACAGAATCAGGAAATATAGTATCTTTCCTATCACCAATCAGAATTAAAAAAACAAACATTCGGTCGTTATATTAAGAACAGCTCACCTATATCAAGTAAAACTAAAGAATCATCTCATGCATTTTTTGCATAACTGAATTAAAAATTGCATTGTCGTTTTTTTTAAAAAAAAGTAACACTTGCCACAGTTAAATCCCCAATCGACGATTTAGCACTCAATATCTAAAGCAATGCCTCTATAAATTGATCAACATGGAATGTCATCAATGCCTTGCTATATCAGGCCAAAAGTTGATGAAAAGAAGATTAAAGAAGGAACGATAAGTATGAAGCAGAAGAAATTACTGAAATATATTCTGATTGCCATGATCTCAGGAATACTGATTGGTTGGGCCTTTCATAGCACTTTAACAACTGCACAAACCACAGAACTTGCCGCCTATTTTAAAATTGTGACCGATGTATTCTTAAGATTAATTAAAATGATTATTGCACCCTTAGTGTTTGCAACAATCGTTTCCGGTCTTGTCTCGATGGGAAAATCTTCTTCTTTGGGATCAATTACCTTAAAGGCCATGAGTTGGTTCATTGGTGCATCATTTATTTCACTTTTACTGGGCATGGGCTTAGCCAATTTATTCCAACCTGGCGCTGGGATGAATCTCACCGTCCCTCAAACAGCGGTTGATATCGGTGTCAGTGCGACAAGTCTGAGCTTAGAAAGCTTCATTACGCATATCTTCCCGCGTAGTTTTGCTGAAGCCATGGCCAATAATGAGATATTACAGATTTTGGTTTTTTCAATTTTCTTTGGTTCTGCACTGGCCTATGTTCAACATCAAAGTGAAGTGACCGTCATTGGCAAAATAATTGATGAACTCTGTAAGGTCATGTTCCGAATTACAGATTATGTCATGGCATTTGCACCTATCGCCGTTTTTGCAGCCATTGCTTCCGCGATTACCATCCAAGGCCCTAAACTGATTATCGATTATAGTATTTTCATTGGACAGTTCTATGTGGGATTACTGGTGCTTTGGACTCTCCTGATTGCTTTCGGCTATATCTTCTTGAAAAAAGATATTTTTAGATTGATGCGAATCGTGCGTGAACCCACCATGTTGGCCTTTGCGACCGCAAGTAGTGAATCGGCTTATCCAAAGACCATGGAAGCTTTGGATAAATTCGGTGTGCCTAAACGTATTACCAGTTTCGTTCTCCCTTTAGGTTATTCTTTCAACCTCGACGGCTCGATGATGTATATGGCATTTGCCGTGTTATTTATTGCACAAGCCTACAACATTGATTTAAGTTTTTCCCAGCAAGCACTCATACTCTTTACCCTCATGATTACGAGTAAAGGGATTGCAGGTGTTTCACGGGCTTCCATAGTGGTGATTGCCTCCACTCTGGCTATGTTCAAGCTTCCTGAAGCTGGTATTCTATTAATTTTAGCGATTGATCAGTTTTTAGATATGGGCCGTACGGCAACCAATGTGATTGGAAATAGTATTGCAACTGCCGTGATTGCACGTACTGAGGGCAATAAAGATGAGCTTGCGGAGCAAGAAGGTATTATGGTGAACAACATTCCTCCCGCAAACCAATTGGCCGATAACAGTTAGAATTATTTATAGAGAAAATAAAAGGTGATTTTTAAATAGTAAGTAAAGTCCTTTATTTACTATTCATAAAATCACCGTATTTATTATTAACAAGAGTTTTCACAACGATTAACTAAAATAATCCATAAAATCCAATTATTTATTTTTATGAATTAAAACATTCCAAATATAATTAATTCTATTTGAAAATGACATTTCTCGTTTAACCAGATAGACATCTTGAAATAAATAGTACTGCTTACCGTCCAGCACTTTTAATTTATTTTCTTGGATTTCTCTTTCAACCAATAACTTAGGTAGCCATGCCACACCCAAACCTTGCAATACCAACTCTTTTAAATCGCCTGCATTATCCGTCTCATATAAAGTTCTATAATCCAACTTATTTTCAATTGCTTCATCCACACAGTTTCTTAAATATGCTTGTTTACTATAAGACAACAAAGGAAAAGACTGATCGAGTGAATATTTGGCAGTCCCGTCATGATCTAAGGCCGTCACCGGGAGTATTTCCATTTCAACAATTTTATGAAATTCGAACAAAGAACGATCGAATTGTTCTAATGTTTTTTGATCACAATAACTGATTAAAAAATCACACGAGCCATCTTTTAATAAGCGCATCCCCTGTTTGAAATTTGAGGCAATAATTTCCAATTTTAAGTCCGTCATATCCATAGATAACTCATGAATAAAGCGGGGGAAAAACTGGGTAATGAGCGAGTGTGACACTGCAAACTTGACGGTTAACTCATCATGTTTCACATTCTTTTCTAAATATTTTATTGTTGTAGTGAGTTGATTTTGTATATTTTTTGCCGAAGCCAGTAAAACTTGCCCCGCTTCTGTGAAATCAATATTTTTACTATATCTTTTCAAAATTTGGAAACCCAATGAGTTTTCAATATTCTGAATTCTGCGCGTAAAGGCAGACTGCGTGACATGTCGTAGAGCTGCTGCTTGAGATATCGATTTTTCTTGCTCTAATGCAAGTAAATCTTCAATCCATCGAATTTCTAAAGTCATAACTCATTCTTCACTCATCCTTTGATCAATTATAATCTATTATGCAAAAAATGCATGTAGTAATATATTTTTACATTAGAAAAAAAACCGTGCACACTTTAATATCGATTTATTCGAGATTAGAGTCTATTTAAATGAACATTAAGATTAACACACGCGTTGAAAAGGATTTATTAGGACATAAAGAAATTCCTGCTCATTGCTATTATGGTGTACAAACTTTAAGAGCTTTAGAGAACTTTAATTTAAGTCCAAATAAACTCAATCAATTCCCTGTTTTTATTAATGCCCTTGCAATGGTTAAAGCTGCATGCGCAGAAGCCAACTTTAAACTCAATAAACTTGAAGAAAATAAATACAATGCTATTCAGTATGCATGTGAACAAATTATTAATTATAAATATCATGACCAATTTCCAATTGATATGATTCAAGGTGGTGCGGGAACATCCACCAATATGAATATCAATGAAGTACTGGCTAATATTGGATTAGAACATTTAGAGCATTTAAAAGGCGAATATCAATATTTACATCCAAATAATGATATTAATATGTCTCAATCAACCAATGATGTCTATCCAACAGCAATTAAAGTGGGTTTAATTTTTGCAATAGATCAATTGAATAGCCCGTTTCAAAATTTAATTCAAAGTTTTAAGAATAAATCAGATGAGTTTTCGCATATCTTAAAAATGGGTCGTACCCAATTGCAAGATGCCGTTCCAATGACCTTGGGTCAAGAATTTGGCGCATTTGCAAATACCTTACAAAATGATTTAAACAAGCTCAATGACATCATGCCGTCTGCTTTAAGTGTTGTAAATTTAGGCGGAACAGCTATTGGAACAGGGATCAATACCGAAGTTAAGTATCGTGAATATGCCATCGCAGCATTGTCTGAAATTACGCAAAAGCAGATCAACAGTTCACCTGATTTAATTGAAGCAACCTCAGATATGGGTGATTTCGTTTTATTATCGAGCTTCTTAAAACGTACCGCGACTAAACTCTCAAAAATTGCCAATGACCTGCGTTTGCTTTCTAGTGGCCCTCGTACTGGTCTGAATGAAATCCATTTAGAACCGCGTCAACCAGGCAGCTCAATTATGCCTGGCAAAGTGAACCCAGTTATTCCAGAAGCAATGAATTTAGTGTGTTTTCAAGTGATTGCAAATGATTTGGCCATTACTTTGGCGGCCGAAGCAGGTCAGCTACAGCTCAATGCGATGGAGCCGTTAATTGCTTTTAAACTGTTCGAATCGATCGATTTGTTAGGTAAAGCGATGCAAATGTTCCAATACAAATGTATTGAAAACATCCGTGCCAATGCTGAACACTGTCAGGCCAATGTAGATAATTCAATTGGCATTATTACTGCACTCAACCCATATTTGGGTTATGAAACAACGACTCGTATTGCAAAACAAGCGAATGAAACTGGTCAAAGTGTATTGGCTTTAATTAAAGCTGAAAACCTATTGTCTGATCAAATTTTGGCTGATGTGCTATCGATCAAAAATATGGTTCATCCTCAGCAATCTTTATCATGATTTATTAGCATTTCGTATTTTTAAAAAGGGATCTCATCAGAGGTCCCTTTTTATAGAGAGGAAAAGTATGCTATGTCACTCGTATTAACTGAACATTTTTATTCTATAAAGCTCTTTTTTAAATACCAAATTTGCCTAGTCATAAAAAAAGAACTTGATATAAATCAAGTTCTTTTTCACTTCATACAATATTTACATATTATACAAGTCAGAACGGAAGATCATCATCCATATCTGCTGGTGCTGCCGCAGGCGCTGACTGAGGAGCCGCCTTTGGTGCAAAACCGCTTGGGTTATTGTTCGCATAACCACTTTGTTGGTTGTTGCTATTACCTGCTGCAGGGTTGCCGCCGTAACCACCTTGGTTGTTGTTATTGTTATAACCACCACCTTGGTTATTGTTGAAACGTGGTTGTGCATAACCATCATTTCCGCCTTGCATTTGCTCACCTTGCTGACGGTTGTTGTCGAGCATCTGCATTTGCTCACCACGAATTTCTGTGGTGTAGCGTTCTTGACCATTTTGATCGGTCCACTGACGAGTACGCAGTGAACCTTCAATATAAACTTTCGAACCTTTACGTAGGTATTGTTGCGCAATTTCACCTAGACGGTTGTGTAACACAATACGGTGCCATTCGGTTTGCTCTTTACGCTCACCTGTGCTTTTGTCTGTCCAAGAGTCGCTCGTGGCAATTGAAAACTGGGTCAACGAACCACCGTTTGGAAAAGTTTTCGTCTCTGGATCTCGGCCTAATGTGCCCACTAAAATAACTTTATTTACACCGCGCATCTGATGTTTACTTCCTATCTATTTCTATTATTTACTTTATAAGAGTTATGCTTAAATGGCTACCTCTTTCCCCAACAACTGCGTTAAATCTTGTCGCGTAGCATCATCTATTTGCTGCTTATCGACTTTTACATACGCTACTTGCTGATCAGACATCACCACGACCTCTTCAATACCACGAATCGCTAAAAGCTGTGAAGTCCATTCGTCCGTTTGTTTATGTTCAGGTAAACGTAACACCATCGAAGACAAATAGCGCGGTTGTGCCAAGCCAAAACTAATCAATAACCAAATAATTGCCAGTCCAGTCAGGATGCTCCAACCCAAGGCAGTATTGTTTAACAGCAACAACTGACCACCTGTGACACCACCAAAGAATGCGCCTAAAAACTGACTACTGGCATTTACGCCCATCGCGGTGGCTTTAGACTGAATCGGCGCAGCTTTCGATAACCATGACGGCAGCAACGCTTCCATGACGTTAAAAGCAATAAAGAATAAGCCTAAACCTGTCAGCAAAATATACTTCGACTCAAAGCCAAAAATTAGGATGCCCAAGCCTAAAATAATGCCGCCAATGGCCGTTAAAAAGATGCCTCTCATCTTGCGATATTTTTCAGCCAACACAATACTTGGAAAGGCAAAAAATAGGCTAATCACCAACAACGGTAAATACACCCAGCCATGCGAATTTAGTGGAATTTTTGCAAAATCGATGAGCTGTGAGGGAACATAAATAAACATTGCTGTCAGCAATAAATGTAAGCTAAACACCGACACATGCAGACGGTTCAGATCACCCATTTTTAAGACTTGTTTGAGCTGAGCCAAATAGCCTTGCTGATAATTACGATGATGGCGAGTGACTTTGGGCACCAAAAATAACATCGAAATAGCTGCCAAACCCATGATAGTCGTTACCCAGAATAATCCTGAAATTCCCACCAAACCGGTAAGCCACGGCCCCAAACTAAAAGCCACAGCAAAAGAAACTCCGATACTCATGCCCATGGTTGCCATGGCTTTCATACGATTTTCTTCACGGGTCACATCCGCCAGTAGTGCCATCACCACTGCAGACACTGCCCCCCCACCTGCAATGGCACGGCCAATAATCACCCCATAAATGGTGTCGGACATCGCGGCAATTGCACCACCTAAAGCAAATAGAAGTAGCCCAAAAACCACCAAAGGCTTACGGCTATAACGGTCGGCAATCAAGCTGAAAGGAATCTGTAAAATGGCCTGTGTTAAGCCATAAATCCCCACAGCCAAACCGAGCAACGCAGGCGTTGCATATTCATAGGTCTGCCCTGCCACAGAAAATACAGGGATGATCATGAACAAACCCAACATGCGTAAGGCAAAAATACTGCTTAAGGCAAAAGTTGAACGACGTTCTAAAGCATTCATCATAAACGAGGACAGACTGTATTGAATTAATCTTGGATCAAGATTATAGGCTATTCAATCCGACTAGCGGCATGAATTTTATGTTTAATAAAAGCCTTCCTGATCTGAAAAACAAAAAGCGCAGCCTGAGCTGCGCTTTTCCACGGTTTAAAGCAATCTGCTTTAAGCGGCTTGATGTTTTTTGTATTGAATAGAAGCAATAACAGCCCAAACAATAAAGGCCACACCAATTAAACCCGTGACAACTTCTGGTACATGTAGACCTGTGCCACTTGCCAGCATAATGAATGCTAAAGCACCAATTGCGTAGTGTGCACCATGCTCAAGGAAGACATAGGCATCCAAAGTCCCTTTTTCTACCAAGTAAATCGTCATCGAACGCACGAAAATCGCACCAATCGCGAGACCCAACATAATAATCACGACATCGGAAGTAATGGCAAACGCGCCAATTACGCCATCAAAACTGAACGATGCATCAAGTACTTCTAGGTATAAGAAACCACCAATACCTGCTTTGACCACACCCGTGGTTGCGCCATTGGCATCATGTGTAACTGCATTGCCGTCTTCATCAACTTCAGGTTCACCACCCAACAAATGACTCAAGACTTGTACGCCAATGTAAACCACGATGCCCCAGATTCCCGCCATGGTCACCACGAGACGTTTAGCTTCATCGACATTAGCCGCCATCACCAAAAGTGCAATCAGTGCAAGGAAGACTGACATTGCAGGAACATTGGCTAAGTTAGTCAAACGACGTTCTAACCAGCGGAACCAGTGTGTATCTTTCTCTTCATCTAAGAAGAAATTTAAGAACACGAGTAACAAGAATGCACCACCAAATGCAGCTATTTCAGGGTGGTGATCCATCAGACGTTGTGAGTAGGTTTTTGGATCATTTAAAGCCAATTGAACAACTTCAACGAAGCCCATATCTGCAGTTACCGCCACAATTGCGACAGGGAAGATTAAACGCATACCAAATACAGCGACTAAAATACCCACGGTCAGGAACAAGGTTTTCCAGAAATGATCCCAACCACGTAACACAGATGCATTGACTACGGCATTATCAAAAGATAACGAGACCTCCATCACCGCTAAAATTGCAGTAATGGTCAAAGCAGTAAACATGGTCTTTAAGCCCGCTTCTGGTCCATGGGTAAAACCCCAGTACGCAGACAACGCAAGACACACGATCGTAAAAATGATAGAGAAACCAAAATGTTTCATCATGACAGATCGACCTATAAAAAATTTGGAGATGAACGAAAACTTAAAAAACAGGTTGAGTTTTATTGCCGCAATTATGACGCTTTTTGCGCCTGAAACCAAAACATCTTCGTTAATTTTTACTTATCTCACCGATGTACGGAGATGGATTGTTGTTCAGCGTAAACTGTTGTTATAGTCTTGCCCATATTTTGGCTTCCCTTAGGATCTAATCATGGCTTTTTCTCAAGACGTTTGGCAACGTAATGTCGACTTATATCAAAAAACACTGGCTTTACCTTTTAACCAAGAATTGGCTTCAGGCACACTTAATAAAGAAGCGTTTTGCCATTATGTGATTCAAGATACACACTACTTGGTGGCTTATGGTCGTGCTTTAGCGGTGTGTGGTGCCAAAGCGTATGAGGCTGACGACATTATTCAGTTTAGCCAAGGGGCTAAAGAAGCGATTGTGGTGGAACGCAGTTTACATGATGGCTTTATGAAAAATTTTGATATTTCAAAACAGCAGTTTGAAGAAACCCCGCTGACTTTGGCATGTCACCATTACACTTCATTTCTAACGGCAACCGCTTGGTCTGAAAGCTACCCTGTGGTGTTAGCAGCACTCTTACCTTGTTTTTGGATTTATGCTGAAGTCGGTAAAGACATTGTGGGTAACTCTATCGCCAACAACCCGTACCAAGCGTGGATTGATACTTACGCAGGTGAGGAATTCAACCAAGCGGTACGTAATGTGATTGCAACCATCGATAAAGTGGCTGCACGTTGCGATGCGGATACCATTGAGAAAATGCATAAAGCCTACCGTAAAGGGGCTGAACTGGAATGGTTGTTCTGGGACAGCGCTTATAAACAGCAGCAATGGCTCGGTTTAGACCACGCTTAAAAGCGAAAATGATCCAAAAAGCCCTGAACCCTTCAGGGCTTTTTATTTACCGAATATCGTATTTTTTCAGAAGGCGCGATTGCTATTTTAAGCATTTAAAACTAAACTTCAATAATGATAATAATTATCATTTGCATAATTAACTTTCGAGGGCCGTTCTCATGCATCCTGATACTCTAGGTACTGAAGCCATTCTGCATTTTTTACCGTACAATGTTGCTGGCTGAATAACGAAGAAATTTACCTTGAAAAAGGCTGTTTACACTGCGGTTCTGCCGCGACCTATCTCATTTATTATACCAATCCACATATTCAAAAATTGATGTTGGCTTTTATTAAAAAATATCATTGCGTTTTAAGTCGAGAACAAGACTTACTCGACCTGCCAGACTTTGAAGATGACTACGACGCCTTCTTACAAACTCTTGAGCATGAAGTCAATTTCTATGCCCGTCTCCATCATGACATTATCCGTCCCTTTGCTTTTGAGACGGTCGATTCAATCTTTGAACGTCCTTATGCGCTAGCATGCTAAATGCTGCAACTATAACAATACTCTATCCCTGAAGGCGTACGGCAAACCAAAAATAGCACAGCCATGATTCAACTTTTACGCTACGCCGAATGGGTGATCATCTCTTTATTTACGCAACTTATAAATACCTTCCAGTTTTCAGTCGCAGCCAATGTCGATACGTTGAGACTTGTTTCAACACTGAAATCTAGCTACAGTCTAGCAGCATCACTTTTCTTTTGGCCGACATGATTTGTCGCTATAAAATCATGTTTAACACTTGAATAAAGCATAAGTCGTTATCATATACCTCCTTCATCTGCACAATTTCGAGATAGTTTTATGAGCCAAAGTCATATCCGTATTCGAGGCGCACGTACCCATAACTTAAAAAATGTGAACCTTGATATTCCCCGCGACAAATTCGTGGTGATCACGGGACTTTCTGGTTCAGGTAAGTCATCGCTTGCATTTGATACGCTGTACGCCGAAGGCCAGCGTCGTTATGTCGAATCGCTTTCGGCCTATGCGCGCCAGTTCTTGTCACAAATGGAAAAACCTGAAGTTGACTCAATTGAAGGTTTAAGCCCTGCCATTGCGATTGAACAGAAGTCAACCAGCCATAACCCACGTTCTACGGTGGGAACCATTACCGAAATTTATGACTATTTACGTCTACTCTACGCACGTGTCGGCACGCCATTTTGCCCAGAGCATGATTTGCCGATGGTGGCACAGACCGTATCGGAAATGGTCGATGCCGTAAAAGGATTGGATGAAGGGACAGCACTGATGCTGCTTGCACCAGTGGTGCGTGAGCGTAAAGGCGAATATTCCAACTTGTTTGAACAATTACAAAGTCAAGGTTTTGTCCGAGCGCGCGTCGATGGTGAAATTGTTGATCTCGACCCAATTCCAGAACTCGATAAAAAGAAAAAACACACCATTGAAGTGGTGGTGGATCGTTTTAAAGTTCGTGATGACCTCGGCAACCGTATTGCAGAATCTTTTGAAACTGCTCTACGTTTGGGCGGTGATATTGCCATTCTCTCGTGGATGAACGGCGAACACCCAGATCGGGTTTTTTCGGCTAAACACTCATGTCCTGAATGTGACCGTGCCGTTGCAGAACTTGAACCACGTTTATTTTCATTTAACAATCCCTTTGGTGCCTGCCCAACCTGTGATGGTTTAGGTACTCGTAGCCATTTTAGTGCCGAAAAACTCATTCCAAGCCCTGAGGTTTCCATTAGCCAAGGCGCAATTCGCGGTTGGGACAGACAACGTCCGTACTACTACAGCATGATTGAAAAAGTGGCGTCGCATTTCGGTTTTTCTTTGGATACACCTTGGAATGAACTGGATGCCGACACCAAAAAGAAATTTCTCTACGGTACAGGCAAAGAAAAAGTTGATTTAAGTTATATCGATGAACGGGGTCGTAAACATAATCGTGTGCAACCTTTTGAAGGGATTTTGCCACATTTAGAACGTCGCTATCGTGAAACAGAATCAAATTATGTACGTGATGATTTGGCGCAGTATTTATCTAATGCTGCATGTGATGCCTGCGGTGGATCACGTCTGAATGAAATTTCACGTCATGTTCGAGTGAAAGACAAAACCATTGCCCAAATTACCAAAATGTCGATTGGTGATGCGGAAAGTTATTATCTAGATTTGAATCTTGATGGCGCAAAAGGCGAAATTGCCGATAAGATTTTTAAAGAAATTCGTGAGCGTTTACATTTCTTAGTTTCAGTGGGTTTGAATTATTTAAGTCTTTCTCGTTCAGCAGAAACATTGTCTGGTGGTGAAGCGCAACGTATTCGTTTGGCTTCGCAAATCGGCGCAGGTTTGATGGGTGTGATGTATGTACTCGATGAACCGTCGATTGGTCTGCATCAACGTGATAATGATCGCCTATTAGAAACCTTAGTTCGTTTACGTGATTTGGGGAATACCGTTTTAGTCGTTGAGCATGATGAAGATGCGATTCGTGCAGCAGATCATATTATCGATATTGGCCCTGGTGCAGGGATTCATGGTGGTCATGTGATTGCTGAAGGGACTTATGATGAAATCCTTGCGAATAGTGAATCTCTCACGGGTCAATATTTATCAGGCAAACTGAAAATTGAAGTGCCGAAAAAGCGTACTGAACCGCCAAAGCCTGAAGAGCAAATTAAATTAATGGGTGCTGCGGGTCATAACCTACAAAATGTGGATTTAACCATTCCTTTGGGTGTGATGACATGTGTGACTGGTGTGTCTGGTTCAGGTAAATCTACGCTGATTAACCGTACTTTATTGCCTTTGGCCGCGACACAGCTCAATGGTGCAACCACTTTAACTGCTGAAAAATTTGACTCGATTGATGGTCTGCAATTCCTTGATAAGGTTGTTGATATTGACCAAAGCCCAATTGGTCGTACACCTCGTTCTAACCCTGCGACGTATACGGGTTTGTTTACTCCTATTCGTGAATTATTTGCGCAAACACCTGAAGCCAAAGCACGTGGTTATGCTGCGGGACGTTTCTCGTTTAACGTGAAAGGTGGTCGTTGTGAAGCCTGTGAAGGTGACGGCATGATCAAAGTGGCAATGCACTTTTTACCTGATATGTATGTGCCTTGTGATAATTGTCATGGTGAACGTTATAACCGTGAAACTTTAGAAGTGGGTTATAAAGGTAAGAATATTTCCGATGTTCTGAACATGACAGTTGAAGATGCCATGCATTTCTTTGATGCTATTCCAGTGATTCATCGTCGTTTGGAAACACTGAATCAAGTGGGTTTGGGCTATATTCGTTTAGGTCAGTCAGCAACGACTCTATCAGGTGGTGAAGCGCAACGTGTGAAATTAGCACGTGAATTGGCAAAACGTGATACAGGTAAAACGTTATATATCTTGGATGAACCCACTACAGGTCTACATTTCCATGACATTGCTAAACTGTTAGATATTCTTCATGAGCTACGCAATAAGGGCAATACCATTGTGGTGATTGAGCATAATTTGGATGTAATTAAAACTGCTGACTGGATCGTAGACTTAGGCCCTGAAGGGGGTTCAGGTGGTGGGATGATTATTGCGGAAGGAACACCTGAAGACGTGGCGAAGAATAAAGTTTCGCATACCGCGAAGTTTTTGAAGCCGTTGTTGAAGTAGTTTTAGAATCTCCCCCTAACTCCTTTTTTATAGAGGATAAATTCCCTCCTTTTTCAAAGTGAGGGTTAGGGAGGATTAAAAAAGCAAAAATAGATATTAAATTTGTTGGATACAAAATGCGATTTTCAGAAAGAAATGGTTATCAACCTATTCGTGGAATTATTCAGAAAGAATCAATTAATACAAACTTAAAAAATTCGTTATGGAATACAATTAGTGAATGTATTTTTAATGAATATTCTCGCCCTTATCTTGCTCGAATTAATATTATTCCTGGTAGCAATCTAGAATCATTTTTTAAATTACTATTTCATCGCTACTTCAAAAAACGAATTGACCAAATCCCATATTCGATAGAATCTACTATTGCTGAAATTGACACTTTATTTTTTAAAACATACAAATGGTATGAAATTTATAATTTTATTGAGGCCTGTATAGAATATTTTCCTTTTGATGAAAAAAAAGAGGGTTTTATCATCCTCTTGAATGATTGCTTGGAAATTGAGAACTCTGCTTATAGAGTAATTAATTATCAAATTACTCCAATCACTTCAGAACAAGAAATCCAATCTATAGAAGATGCTTTAGAAAATACACATCCATATACAGGCATTCAACAACATCTTAATCAAGCTTTAAAACTGATGTCAGATCGTCAAAAACCTGATTATCGAAACTCGATTAAAGAGTCCATTAGTGCTGTCGAATCTATTTGTAAAATCGTGACAGACGATGAGAAAGCGACTTTAGGGCAAGCTTTAAAAATCATTGAAAGTAAATATGGATTACATGAAGCTCTAAAAAAAAGCTTAAGCCAACTTTATGGTTATACTTCAGATGCAGACGGTATTCGCCATGCCATGCTCGAAGAATCAAATTTAAGTTATATAGATGCCAAATTCATGTTGGTAGCATGTACCAATTTCATCAATTATTTGATTGAGAAAAAAAAATAACATTTAAGGAGTAAAACTACTTACTCCTTATTAATCTAAGACAATCCAAAACCCCTCATCTTTTCAGCCAACTTCGCCAACGTATCATCATCCGCTCGCTGAAAATCATGTGATGAAATATAGCCTTCGTACTGCTCAAAATACTTATCAACATTAGAGTTCACAGCTTGCCAGTTTTCATGCACTTGCTTAGTACCATGCATTGGAAATAACTTAGCGTGAACATGATCCACACCAAAACCTTCAAATACCATTGCTGTACGCCCAACGTCTTCAAAAAATCCATCTAACTTTTTCGCAACTTTCTTGGTATATAGCATCAATCCAGTTAAAACATCATCATCCAAATCAAAAGCATAACTTGAATAATGCTTTTTGGGGATTACAACAGCTGCACCTAACGTATTCGGAAAAATTGTTAAAAATGCCATGTAGTCATTATTACTATCAATAATATGGCAAGATATTTCATTTCGTGTCATCTGACAAAAAATACAGCCTGTTCCCATTTTCCCCTCATTTATTCTTTTGTACTGTTATTTAGGGTCTGTTGACATTTACTGTTCATAATTAACCCTATAAAGGTAGCCATAAAAATATACAGGCTAAAGCAACAGAACTTTGATAATTTCTTTTGAGCTTGTCATATCGAGTAGCTATTCCTCTAAATTGCTTTAATCTACAAAACATATTTTCAACTAAATGCCTGATTTTATATAAATACCAGTCCATATGGTCATTGTTCGATTGGCTATTTGTTTTCTTTGGTATATTCGCTTTAGTCCCTGTTTTCCTGATCTGTTCACGCAGTGGTTCTGAATCATAGCCTTTATCTGCACATACCACTTTTGTCTCTTTTAAATCTAATGTTGATATTAAATCAGGTGCAACTTTAACATCATGTGTGGTTCCATCGGTAATCATGAAATCAATAGGATTGCCATGTGCATCAACAATCAAATGTATTTTTGAGGAGTTTCCTCCTACACTTTTAGAAATAGATTGATTCGCTATGCCGGCAGAATGTTGATGAGCACGTACATGAGAGCCATCAATAAAAATCCACTCCATATCGGGGCATGAGGCTAGTAATTTGAATAATCTAAGTAACTTACCGCTGCTTGACCAACGATTAAAACGTTTGAAAATAGAGTTTGAATGACCAAAACAACAAGGAATATCTCGCCACGGACAGCCTGTTCTAATTCTATAGAGAATAGCTTCAATAAAATTGCGTAAATTTGAGTTGTGGTGAATGGATAAATTACGCAGAATAACTTTCAACTTTTGCCAGTGTTGATCTGTCAGCATGGTACGAGGCATAGCGAATAGTAAAATTGGGTTTGGCGATTTGATTTTACTACTTCGCTATTTTTTTAAGCTAAAAGTGTCAACACACCCTAATTTACTTATTTATTTTGATCTAGTTCTTTTAAATATAATATGACTCATTCACTTCATCGACTGAATAAGCCACAACCTTATTTTTCCCCTGCTCTTTGGCTTGAAACAAAGCACGATCGGCTTTTTCTAACAGTGCCATCCAACTGGTCGCACCAATTGCCACCCCAATACTAATACTGACTTTCAAATCAGGGCAACGGACACTATCCACCGACTTCGCTTCATAAATCTCAGAACGAATCTTTTCTGCAATTTTTAAAGCGCGCTCCATCCCAATATTTTCAATCAGTACGATAAATTCATCGCCACCGTAACGTACCTGTAGATCAGATGTCCGAATATTTTCTTTTAATTTTTCAGCCACAAACTGAATCACCTGATCCCCCATCAGGTGCCCATACACATCGTTGACCTGTTTAAAATGATCAATGTCGATCACCATTAAACAAGTCTCCGAAAACTGAGTCGGCTGATTTTCCAAAAGTTTAATGTATTCATTCAACGCATAACGGTTTGCAACCCCGGTTAATGAATCCAAATGCGCAATATTCTTGAGTCGAAACTCCAACGCATCTCGCTGCTGAAGTGACTGTTTTAACTGCTGAATCGCTGTAAATAAAGAATACATATTGGCGGGTTGATCTTTAGTATCCATCGGGTTGGGCCGAATACTGGAATGGGATAAATCAAACAAAATTTCACGCGCTTGAATGAGTGGACTAAACACTCTCTTGCGCGCATAGATCATGGTAAACAGTGCCGCAAAAATTGAAATAAGTGAAATACCCACCGTTGTGAGCAAAATATTTTGTGCTTTATGCTTTTCAATGATGGCTTTTTCAACGCTATATTTGAGTAAATAATTTTGCAATTCCACCACGGTCGAAAATTTATCAACGATTGCTTCGGTTAACTGTGTCCCCGTTAAATAGTACGGTCGATGGTAAATACTTTCATTCATCAAGCGCTCAACAATCAATAGCCCTTTGGCTAAAAACTCGTTATAAACCGCTTGATGCAGCACTTTAAATTCTTCAGTTTTATCACGCTCGGGCTGTAAGGTATCAATGAGTTCCCACAAATACATCACTTGCTTCCGAGTCTGTAAAGAACGCGCTAAATTGGTTTCAGGAATCGGTTGTTTAAAAGCTACATGCGCCATCACATTGGATGCAGCACGACCAGCCTGATCGCGTAAGTCCGCTAATAATAAAATTTGGACATAGAAGTTTGAAACAGCGGTGTCTTTGCCTTCAGATACAGCGATCACATCTTTTAAAACATCATGACTACGATCCCAAGCACTAAACATTTTTAGGATGGCTTGATCCATGGTCTCGGCATTACGTTGCTCACGTGGTAGAGCTGCATAAGCATCCACCTGCTGTCTGCCTTGCGTTAAAGCTTCATCTAAACGGTCAAATAAACTTAAATCTAAATTTGGGAGGTTCGAATGCTTTAAAACCTCTAAAGTCTTTTTCATCTGCTCATCCACCGTGAGCCGATATAGTTTTAACTCAAGCACGTGTTTGGCAAAGTCTTGTTGATTACTCGACATCAGTTTGTTGGCTGGCGCACGCTCTCGTGAAATCTTATTGGCCAAGTCTGCAACAGCCTGTAAGGCTTGTATTTCAGTTAAAGCTTGGTTAGTTTTGATGTAATCACGATAACTTTTAACCATCAACGGAATGGATAAGCTGCACAATGACAAAATAATAATGCTCATTGCAATATACAGCTTTTGACTCAAATACTCAGAGCGTATTTCTCGCATACTTCAACCACGCCCCCATTCCTAAATAAAAGAAAACTAAATTAACTGTTTATTATACGAACAGTATATCGTGTATTTAAGTGATTAATTCTTTGTTTTGCATCGTTTTAAGATTTCATCATCCCCAAATAATCATGGCTAAACTTTCACGCACCTATGAAAGCTGAGTCAATCCATCCTTAATAATATTCATGTTTAGTGTGAATTTCATTCAATATTTTTAATTCCCATTTTTTAAAGTGCCTATATTTACACATGCAACATTTAAGTGCATAATGCACAGTATTGGGGCGAATTAGAGTATATCCTCAGCAAATATTCTAATTTTCCCACAAATTTTGGCGGAAAAAACCAACCTCTTTTAGAAGTTGGTTTTTTTTTGCTCAAATAAAAGTTTTTAATGAAAAATATAGCCTCAAATTCGCACCATTATTGTGCATTAAATTCCAATAGATTTTTATTCAGAAAAAATAAGATCTTGAAAATTTAAATAAAAAAAAGCCCAACCTTGGGGAAAGTTGGGCAGATAAACAAAAACTGTTTGAGGAGAATTAGCTTCTCAGAAAAAAACAATATTGTTAAATGATTCGCTAAAATCATTATGAAATAAATCCGTTCACTTGTAAAGCCAACTAAAGCACTATGGATTAACACAACGCTATAATTAGCGTGAAAATTATCACAAATACTCAGAGGATATGTACATTATGCAAGCAAAAAACGAGCTTTTTGCGCTAATTTTAGGCGTTTTTTAGATTTAGGACACAAAAACGCCTATATTTGAGGTGCCTTATTTAACTTTTTTACCGTTTATATCCATATATTCAATCTAATTTACCAATTAAAAACCAAGTTCAGTACAATTCATTTTCCTGCATTCTCTGTTTTCTAAATAGGTATACCCTATTGTTCTGCTGTAAGTTTTTTTTGGTTGACATGGATACACTCAATTGAGCAATTTTTAACCTCTAACATAGCTAGAGTAATTACTCAATAATATAATACCATTAGAGCTCATTGACTTAATAAATTGTTACAATAGAATAGCATTAGTTTAATCCAATGTTAACAATCTGGTAAATATCATGAAAAAACTCGGTTTAGCCACTGCTTTATTATTAGCCATGACCGGTGCTCAAGCATACCAATTCGAAGTACAAGGTCAATCTGAATACATCGATGCATCTGATGCAAATGACAAAGATTTTACTGGCGGTTTACAAGGTACTTTCTACTTTAAAGATGTTGATTCATCTAAAGGTCCTTTAGCTGAAGCTGCTTTTTTAAACCAAGCGTCTAATGTTTCTTTGGCATATAACTATGCTGAATTAGGCACTGACGGTACTGATTTCATCGCACACAACTACGGCGCTAAAGCTGAAGCGTATATTCCTACTAAATTCGTTCCAGCATATGCAAGTGCGTCTTATAGCCACACGCATTTCGATGGTAAAAACAGCGAAACTCCTGATGACAATGGCGACCGTTATGCACTTGAAGTGGGTGCTTTAGCTGCGCCAAACTTCTTGGTTGCTGTAGGTTATACTAGCGTTGCTGACCAATTTGCTCTTGATGCGTTCAACGTAATGAGCAATGGCGCTGTTAAAGCTGTTGGTGAAACTGTAACAATCGGTGATGACCAAGATGCGATTACTGCACGTACTAAATACGTAGGTAACATCGACGGTACAAACATGGCGCTCGGCTTAGAAGCTGGTCTTGTTTACGGTGAAGACACCGCTTACCAACTTAAAACTGACCTTTACTTAACTCCTGCGTTAAGTGTTGGCGCTTCTTATGTTGAATCAAGCTTTGCTGGTACTCCAGATTCAGCTTGGGGTGCAAACGTTAACTACTTCATCACTCCAGCAGTTGCTGTAGGCGCAAGCTATGTAAACGCTAACGCTAAAGAAGTTGTAAATCTTGATACTCAAACTGTTGGCGTAAATGCTAAATTCCGTTTCTAATTCAATTTAGAAATTGAGTACTAAAAAAGGACGCTTGAAGCGTCCTTTTTTTAGTTTGTGGCTCTGACTAAATTTAAGAAATGTAAATGGCGCTCATATTGGTCAATAATATCTTGCAGTAGATCTTCTAAAGTCCAGTCCATCACATCATAATTCTGCCCACCTTCTCTTAAGAAAACTTCAGCTTGATAAAACTGCTGTTCCTCCAGTCGATCTGCCATAAAACTGGGTGGCTGGGTTTCACGGGCAACCACCTGATAAACAAAATTAATTTCGTTATGATGGTCCACGCGTAACTGCAAACCTTGCTCAATCGGTTGAATGGTCACGTCTAGCTGACGGCGCTGAAATTCCTTTTGTACCGCTGAAAAAGCATGTTGTACTTGCTGGCTAATAAATTCTTCGACCTCAGACTGGGTATGCGGATAATGCATAATCAGACCTAGACGCTGTTGCCAACTGCGTGGATTTTGAATTGCACGAGGGGTGATTCGTGCATCTTGCAGTGCACGCATTTTGGTGACATCCAAACGCAGTGCTTTCAGTAAGCCCCAACAGACCAACAACATAATCAAAGTAAAGGGTAAGGCACTCATAATGGTAGCCGATTGTAAGGCCGAAAGTCCGCCTGCCATCAGTAAGATAATCGACAGTAACGCAATCAAAATGGTCCAAAATAGCCTTTGCCATAAGGGTGAATTTTCTGTTTCTGCGGTTAAGTAATCAATCACCAATGAGCCTGAGTCGGCTGAAGTCACAAAGAATAGTACCACCAGAACAGTCGCAATCAGGCTCGATATTTGAGAGAAAGGTAAGTGGGTCAAAAATTCAAACAGTGCGACGGATGAGTCTTGTTGTACCGCTGAGATTAAAGAAGTATGCCCATCTTGAATAATACTGAACAGCGCTGCATTCCCCATGAAGCCCATCCAAATCAGGGTAAAACCTGTTGGAATGAACAACACCCCGACAATGAACTCGCGAATAGTTCGACCTTTAGACACTCGGGCAATAAACATTCCAACAAAAGGCGACCACGAAATCCACCAGGCCCAATACATAATGGTCCAACCACCAATCCAACCATTGGGTTGATAGGCATAGAGGTTGAAGGTCATCGTGAACAGATTGGATACGTATTGCCCTGCATTTTGAATGCTGGTTTGTAAGATATAAATGGAAGAACTGGCAAAAAACACAAATAGCAGTAAAACCACTGCCAGCACCAAATTCAATTCAGATAGCCGTTTAATGCCTTTGTCCAAACCAAAACCGACTGAGAGCGAATCTAAAAAAGTGACAAAAATGATTAGCCCGACCTGAATGCCAATACTTTGCTGAATGCCAAAAAGATAATTCAGTCCCGAATTAATTTGGGTCACCCCAAAACCAAGTGTGGTCGCAACCCCGAAAATGGTGCCTAAGGTTGCAAAGGTATCAACCGCATCTCCCGTTACACCATAGATTTTTTTGCCCACCAAAGGATATAAAGCGGAGCGAACCTTTAAAGGTAAATTATGTCGGAAAGAGAAATAAGCCAGTGACAAGCCCACAAGTGCATAAATGGCCCATGCATGTAATCCCCAGTGGAAAAAGGTGATCCGCATCGCTTGTTGTGCGGCATCTAAGGTTTGCCCGTCTCCCGTGGGCGGGTTGACATAGTGCATCACGGGTTCAGCGACACCGAAGAACATCAAACCAATCCCCATCCCTGCGGTAAACAGCATGGCGAACCAAGAACCACTGCTATATTCAGGCAGACTATGATCAGGGCCGAGTTTGATTTTCCCCATATCGGAGAGTGCAATAAAGATCAGTAAGATCAGAAATAACGCGACAGATAAAACGTAAAACCAGCTAAATGAGTCAATAATCCATTGATTTAAATGTTTGGTTAAAGCCTCAAAACCACTTGGGTCAAAAAGAATCAAGGCCAGAAAAAGCACCAGAATCACGACAGTGCTGAGAAATACATTCCGTTTGATGTTTGCAAACAGCGATGGCTTTATGGAAGGCATAATTCCCCCAGAAAATTATTTTTAGTACAAAGATATAACCAAAATGGTTAATTAGACGAGTCTAATAAAGAGTGAAGAATGAATAGCTTAAAATTTAACGATTCTTTTCCATCATAATTTATGTTTAAAAATAAGGCAGTGCGAATCCTGTAACAGTTTAATTCTCTTTATTATCATTGGGTCGATGCTGAATATACTGCAAGGCAATCAAGCGTGAGACGACTAAAGCCAAATACATCACCCCACAAAACATCTGTAACATCGCAATCATACGAGCCAGCGGTGTCAGTGGCATTAGATCGGACAAACCTGTCGCCGACTGCAAACTAAAGCTTAAAAATAATAAATCGAGCCATGACTGTGCACCCGCCACATTGGGATTTAAAAAGCTATTGGGTTCTAAAATCTGGCAAATGCTATATAAAAAGGCAAAACCCCATGCAATAAGCGTAAACACTGCCCCTGCAGCAAATAGCTCATCTTTGGTCAAATAACGGTCTGCAAACATATAGCGCAGCAAGCCATAGGCCGCAATAAAATAGGCCATCGCCTCAAAGGCATGACTAATCACCAAAAGCATTGGGTCTCGCGCACCCAGCAAAATCAGTAAGGAAAAGAACAATGCCCCACCAACAAAACTCAACCCGAGGATAGTAAACACTGGGGTTTGGCGAATGACCTTGGCAATGAGTAACAGGACCAAAACACCTAAGCCCCAAACCAATACACGTAAGGACAGGCTATGGCCGCTCAACAGCGCCAAAATCAGCATAATAAATTGCAACAGCAGTAACCATGCTGAAGGTAGTAGACGGAAGCCTTTCCAAAATTCGACAAATACTTGCATATGTAGCCTGTTGTTTTTAAAGCCAAGTTTGATTGTTTCTTGTTCTCGCTTTTTTTAACTTAGCATGAATAGCCAATGAAACCGATGCTTTTTATTCGTGTCAGTCGATTCATTTTGCCCAACAATTTGAGTACTGCTTGAGTACTGAATATCACAATCTAGGTCTTTCAGCATTCAAAGCCAACACAGTTAAGAGCATCAACACCATAAAAAAAAGCCCCGATGAAGGGGCTTTTTTTAGTTCAGGTTCAGATTAGTGATCTGAAGCACCTGAGATACCAATACCTGTTTGTGAACGTACATACTGCGCATCAAATGCTTTACGTTCTGCTTGTGCACGTGCTGAGTTATCAGTCACAGAGAACAACCAGCAGCAGAAGAACGCCAATGGCATTGCAAAGATTGCTGGACCATTGAATGGATTCACTGGCGTTTCAGAAATGCCCAATGTATCGACCCAAACGGCTTTAGATAAGATAATTAGTGTTACTGCAGTCACTAGACCAATCACACCACCAATCACCGCACCACGTGTGGTTAAACCTTTCCAGAACATTGACAGTACAAGCACTGGGAAGTTGGCACATGCTGCTACAGAGAATGCTAAACCAACCATGAAGGCAACGTTTTGTTTCTCGAACAGAATCCCTAAAATCATTGCAAAAATAGCAAGACCTAAAGTCGCGATTTTAGACATACGAAGTTCAGATTCAGGAGTCGTTTGACCTTTCTTGAACACGTTTGCGTACAAGTCATGTGAGATTGCTGAAGCACCTGACAAAGTCAGACCTGCAACAACAGCAAGAATCGTTGCGAACGCCACTGCTGAAATGAAGCCCATGAACAAGTCACCGCCCAATGCATCAGACAAGTGAACCGCCGCCATGTTGTTACCACCAACAAGCTCTAGCTTGCCAGTTACTGCCATTTTCGCGACATCAAGGAACTGTGGATTGTTCGATACATAAAGGATCGCACCAAAACCAATGATGAAGGTTAGAAGGTAGAAGTAACCAATGAAACCCGTTGCAACAACCACTGATTTACGTGCTTCTTTAGCATCTTTAACGGTAAAGAAACGCATTAAGATGTGTGGTAGACCCGCTGTACCGAACATTAAAGCCAAACCTAAAGAAATGGCATCAATTGGGTTCGCTGCAAGTTTACCTGGGCCCATGATATTGCCCGCTTCTGCTAAAGAAATGTCATGTACTTTAGAGAAAACTTGAATTGACTGCGTGAACATTTCAGAGAAGCTGAAGCCTACGCCTTTCATCACCATGAAAGCCATGAATGTCGCGCCAGACAAAAGCATCACAGCTTTAATAATCTGTACCCAAGTTGTTGCCAACATTCCACCGAAGATCACGTAAGCCATCATCAGAAGACCAACAATTACTACAGCAATGTTATAGTTCAAACCAAATAACAGTTTGATCAGCTGACCTGCACCCACCATCTGAGCAATCAGATAGAAAGCAACGACAACCAATGAACTCACTGCTGCAAGCGTACGCACTGGTTTTTCCGCTAAACGGAATGACACTACGTCAGATAAGTTGAACTTACCTAAGTTACGTAGACGTTCAGCCACCAAAAACAATACTATTGGCCAGCCGACCATGAAACCCAATGAATACAGCAAGCCGTCGAAGCCTGAACTGAAAACCATTGCGGAAATACCCAAGAATGATGCTGCGGACATATAGTCACCCGCAATCGCTAAACCATTTTGGAAACCTGAGATCCCGCCACCCGCTGTGTAGAAGTCAGCAGTGTTGGTGGTTTGTTTTGCTGCCCATTTGGTGATGAGCAAAGTAAATCCGACAAAAATACCGAACATGATAATGGCATGCCAGTTTGTCGCTTGCTGTTGAGCCTCACCCAAATCTGGGCCTGCAAGTGCTAGGCTCGAAGCCAACAGTGCTGTAGCAGCGACTGTAAGCGCTTTCAATGAATTCCATTTCATTAGTGCTGTCCTTTCTCTTGCGCAATGGCTTCGACTTCACGCATTGCTTCTTCATTTAATGCGTCGAGTTTGTTATTCGAGATATACGAATAAACACCACACAAAACAAAAGACAATACAATAATGCTTAGACCCAATGGCATGCCAATCGTGGTCACCCCACCACTGACTGAAGTCATTAAAAATTCTTTGTTGTAGCCGACCAACAACATGAAACCAACGTATACAACCAACATAATAGTTGTCAGTGTCCAGCTCAGTTTACTTTTACGACTAACCATTTCCTTGAATTTGGGATTTTGTAGAATCTGTTCTACTTGTCTCTCATCCATAACCATACTCCTGTCTGTATCCAACCGTAGATACAATTTTTTAATTCGAATTATTACATTTGCTAAAGTAGCAAGCTTCTGTATTGGTTGTAATTTAGACTTTGGTCTGTAAATTTTAAACAAGCTCAGCAGCCTCTATCCGAGATGCGCTATGATGGCCGAGATGAAGGAAAAACTTTAGGTAAAATGAACAGCTGGCTCATTATCGGGGTATTGGCCCTCTATATCGTCTTACTCTTTATCTGCGCCTTTTTTGGTGAGAAACACGCCAGCCGCCTAAGCACGCGTGGGCGCATGCTATTGTTTAGTTTAACTTTAGGGGTCTACTGTTCATCTTGGACCTTTTATGGCGCCACAGGTGCAGCGGTTCGTGAAGGCATTATCTTTCTGCCGATCTACCTTGGCCCACTACTCTTCGTCGCACTGGGCTATGACATTTGGCGTCGTTTAGGCCGCGTCCGTCAGCACCATGCTATTTCATCGATTGCCGATTTTGTTGCTGCACGCTATGGTAAAAGTGGGCCTTTGGCCTCGATGGTGACCATCCTCGCCGTCATTGCGATTATCCCTTACTTAGCCCTACAGCTACGTGCCATTGCACTCAGTGCCGCGGTGATTTTAGAACCCACCGCAGGCAGTATCGCCTCAACCACCAACGGTGTGCTGTTCCTCACCGGTATCTTGGCCATTTTAGCCATGATTTTCGGGACCAGACAGATTGCCAATACAGAACAACATGGCGGTCTGATGTTGGCGGTTGCCTTCGAGTCTTTTGTCAAACTGTTTGCTTTGCTGTGTGTCGCGCTCTTTTTCGTGTTTGCTGCACCTGAAAACATTCATCAAATCTCTAAGGATGTTGCAGAGACTTTCCATCAAGTACAACTCATTGGTGTACCCGATACGTTTTGGATTCAAACCTTGTTGGCTGGACTCGCGATCATTTGCTTACCGCGTCAGTTCCACGTCGCTGTGGTCGAATTGCGTGATGAAAAGCATATTCGCGGGGCACGTCGCTGGTTCGCAGTTTATTTAGTTTTAACCATCATTGCCATTATTCCGATTGCCAGTTGGGCGCTGCATGCAACGCCAGGTTACTTAGCGATCCCCGATGTAGCGGTTTTGTCTTTACCCTTAAGTTATGGCCAAGACTGGTTAACCTTATTAGCCTTTTTAGGCGGCTTCTCTGCCTCTACGGGTATGCTGTTGGTGTCTTCAGTGGCGCTATCGATCATGCTCAGTAATGACTTGATCATGCCTGCCTTATGGCGTACTAATTTACTGTCCCGCCACGATAAACGCTTACCTTTGGTGCTTAAATTTACCCGTCGGGTCTGTATTTTAGCCGTCATGTTATTGGGCTTTTTGTTCTTCCATTTTTTCAATGACATTGACCAACTTTCAGTCTTTGGCTTGTTGGCCTTTAGTGCGGTGGCTCAGTTCTCACCTGCCCTCATAGGTGGTCTGTACTGGCGTGGCGGCAGTAAACAAGGCGTCTATGCAGGTTTATTGGCCGGTTTTGGTATGTGGGCCTACACCCTGCTATTACCCACTGTACTGCGCAGTTTGCCTGCTGAATATTCACACTTTACCGAAAGCTTTCTCAATTTCGGGCCAATGGGCATTAACTGGTTACGCCCTGAAGCCCTGCTCGGTTTTGAATCCTTTGCCGCACTCACCCATGGAGTAGTGTGGGCACTGGGTCTGAATATTGTTTTATACATTTGGATTTCCCGAGTTTTCCGCCCCAGCGTGGCCGAACAAATTCAAGCAGAAAGCTTTTTCTATTATGAAACTAAGCCACTGCCAACACAGAGTACATCTACAGACATCAACTACATTCATCACGATGTTGCACGTTTAAAAGTTGGTGATTTAATTACCTTAGCCAAACGGATTACAGGCGATGGCGCAACTATGCGCGCTTTCCAACAGTTCTGTGCCCAGAACAATGTGGTGCTGAATGAAAACAGCAATGCCAACGGCATGTGGTGGCGTTTTACCGAACAATATTTGGCAGGCACTATTGGTGCTGCATCGGCACGTACCCTGCTCACCACCGCAATGGTCAACAATGGCCTCGCTTTGGGGCAAGTGGCAAACATTCTAGACCAAGCCTCACAGTGGCAACGTTTTAATCAAAACCTGATCATGACCATGATTGACCACATGACCCAAGGCGTGAGTGTGGTCGATGAAAATATGTGTTTGGTGGCATGGAATAACCAATATTTAAAACTGTTTGATTATCCGAAAGACATTGTCTATGTCGGCTGTCCAATTTCCGATTTGATTCGATATAACGCAGAACGCGGCGAGTGTGGCCCGGGTTCGGTTGAAGAACATGTGCGGAAACGGATGCACTGGATGCAAGTCGGTAGCGCACACGAGTTTGAACGGATTCGTAAAGATGGTCGTGTCATTCAAATGCGTGGCAACCCAATTGAAGGTGGTGGCTTTGTCACCACATTTGCCGACATTACCGCCTTCCGTGAAAATGAAGCCATGCTGGAGGCGCGTGTCCAAGACCGAACTCAACAGTTAGCAGATGCATTATCTGAGCAACAACTGGCACGTGAACAAGCCGACAAAGCCAATATGTCGAAAAGCCGCTTTATTGCCGCGGCCAGTCATGACTTATTGCAACCGATGCATGCCGCGCGTCTGTTCAGTACGGCTTTAGAACAAAGCGTACAAAGTGAGGAAGACCGTAAAACGCTACAACAGCTTGATCGTGCCTTACATGGTGCTGAAAGTATGTTGTCTGCCCTGTTGGATATTGCCCGTCTGGAAGGTGGCACCATTCAACCCAACCGTCAGGCTTATCCGCTGCATGATTTACTCAGTGACCTCGAATTGCAGTTTAAATCCATTGCAGCACAGCGCAGTATTCGTTTCAGCGTACATGATGCTCAGTTCTGGATTGATACTGACCCACAGTGGATTCGCCGTATTATTCAAAACTTTGTCAGTAATGCCCTACGCTATACCGCCAAAGGCAAAGTGGTGGTGGGGGTACTCCGCTCCACGGACAAGCCACGCCATATTCGGATTGGGGTGTGGGATACAGGACCTGGGATTGCAGAAGAACAACGGATTAAACTATTCCAAGAGTTTGAGCGCTGTGGCCATACCTCACCGTGGGGTGAGCAAGGGCTTGGCTTGGGCTTGGCCATCGTACAACGGATGACCAGCCTGCTCGACTACCCAGTGCATGTCTATTCAGAGTATGGCAAAGGGTCATGCTTTATGATTGAAGTACCAATCATTGACCCACCAAAAGTCGTAGCAGCGCCTGTACAAGCAGTTCCACTCAAAACCAAAGCCTATAAGATTTTGTGCTTGGACAATGACGAAACCATTTTAGAAGGGATGTCGACTCTCCTGACCAAATGGGGCTATCAAGTGTTTAAGGCAACCGAGCCTGAACAGGCTTTTGAGATGATTCAACAAGAAAACATTCAGGTCTGGTTGGTCGATCAACACTTAAACCATGACAAAATTGGTTTGGACTTTATTTTGGCCAATCGTCAAGAAAATGTCCCCGTCGCTTTGATTACCGCAGACTCAGATCCTGAACTGCCACAACGGGTCAAAGATATGAATATCGTGCTTTTGAAAAAACCATTAAAACCTGCTTCTTTACGAGCATGGTTATCGGGTTTAAAAATTTCAAATCCTGAATAAATTCACTACATTTACTCACAAAACCCAAGTCACTTGACTTGGGTTTTGTCTTTTTTAGGCTCTGTATACATGGCAAACTGACTAAAATTTTAAAGATTTCTACCAAAGTGCTCATTTTCAGCACGTTGAAGCCCCACAGTATTGACTAAAAATTACACATCTATTTTTACTATGGCAAAATACACCAGTTACATTAGTGAACACTTGTATACTTAGTTACAATTTTTCAAGTATTTGTTTTATTTAAACTAAATATACATAAAAACACAAACTACGACTTTAGTCGTATTCATCTCCACAGGGGATTGGCAGATAACTAGGACTAAGAAAAGATCAGTTTTTCTACCTATATACCCCTTCCTTCGCTGAAGAAACTGATCATCCTTCTCTTGGAGTTTTATGATGAACATTTCTAAAGCAATGCCACATGGCTCAGATCAGTCACAACAATTTCTGCGCCAGTATAGTGCCAATGCCTTTTTACCCAGTATTGACTGGGTCGAACTCTTTAAACAAAGTAGACTCAACGAGACTCATGTTCAGGCCTTAGATACGCTGTATCACACCGCTATTCCCCTCGCATTACAAGTGTTTGAACAACTCGACTTTGATGTGTTTCGCCCCGCGGCTTACCAACCGCAAGGTTTAGGTCTATTTGAAAAACTTCAGCAACAAGAAGACCCGTTCTTGCTGGCATTGGAAGCCGAATCCAGCGGACTCAGTGAAGATGTGCGCCATCAAATTTGGAGCATGCTCCTTCGCGGCGGTGCAGTTTTGGTGTTTAAAGCATGGCTCGGTAAAGTCAAAACCGATCAGGATCAACTCGACACCACCCAGTTTGACCAATTGTCGGATCTGCTCTTTATTAAAACACCACCGCAAGTCTTGGCGGATCGCTTAAGTATTGATGCGCAAGGAACACAAGACCATATTTTCCTTATGTATGACAACGAAATCTACTTAGACCATTTCAACAGCTTGGAAACGGCGGCTTTATTTGTCGATCTTGGCGTGTATGATGCGGCCTTTTTAAGTCTGCGTGATGACCGTGTTGCGGCTTATTTGAAACAACAGGGCTATGTCTCTGAAGAGCAAATTGATGATCTGCAATGTGCTTTAAATCCTTTATTTTGTACCGATTTCACCAGCAAACAAAACTGCTTGGCTTAAACTCAAAAACGAAAAAAAGCGCTGATGATTCAGCGCTTTTTTTAATTCAATAGATCAGCTTACATGCGTTTTTCTTCAATATTTAAAGCATTGATCGCAAGGACCGCTTGAGTTCGGTTCTGTACTCCAAGCTTACGGAAAATCGCAGTCACGTGCGCTTTAATCGTCGCTTCTGAAACATCAAGTTCATAAGCAATCTGCTTATTCAGCAAACCTTCTGCCACCATCATCAAAACACGGAACTGCTGCGGTGTTAAGGATTGAATTCGCTCAGCCAGTGCAGTTTCATCGGCAGCACGTGGGTCAAAGTTCATGTTAGCGGGTAAATTTGGTGGCAACCAAATTTCACCATCTAAGACTTCGCGAATTGCTTCGCCAATATGACTTGGATGTGCCGACTTTGGAATATACCCCATCGCTCCATGCGCAATTGAACGCTGAATGATCGACGTCTCTTCATGCGCTGAAACGACAATGATCGGTAATGATGGATACTGGGCACGAACGTGTACCAATGCAGAAAAACCTGAAGCACCTGGTAAGTTTAAGTCCAATAGCACCAAATCAGGTTCAGGACCTTTTTCAAGGCGTTCATAAAACTCGTTTACTGCGGCTGTTTCATGAATTTGAGCTTGCGGTAAGCTATAACGAACAGCTTGGATTAACGCATGGCGAAACAGCGGATGGTCATCAACGATTAATATATTCATAAGCAACGAGAGATTTCGAGTGCACTAGTCTTGACTATTCTAACCATACAAGTGCCGATAAGGATATGCAAAGTCTAACTTTTTTTCACTTTATCACGCTTTATTCAGAAAAATAGCCTCAATTCCAAGTCGATCTTGAAATATAAATAACTAATCACATTTTGATATAAAATTTATCAGCACATCGGAAAAGGTTATTTATTTTATATATATATATAAAATACAACAATTTAATAAAAATTTAAGCAGCCTTTTTCAAGCTCAACAGATATATCTTAAAATCAGATAACTTAACGCTATTTCTTTATTTTACAGACCAAATGCAAATATTAGATAAATAAGCCCATTCCGAGATACAACACTTTAGGGCTGTCCTTATGTCTACTTTACTGCAAAAACCACTCAATATTGTCGCTGTGTCAGGTGGTTTAAATACCCCGTCTAAAACTGAGGCATTGGTACAAGAAATATTAAATGAACTGGGCGATGCAACCCCAATCCATGTACATTTCATTAAATTCAGCGAAATTGGCCATTTACTCGGTGGCGCGATTTACCGCAATCAACTGCCACAACGTGTGCAAGATGATTTAGCCGCAGTCGAAGCTGCCGATGCGTTGATTGTTGGAACACCAGTTTACCGTGCTTCATTTACTGGTTTGTTTAAACACTTTTTCGACTTTGTTGAGCAAACGGCGCTGGTCGATGTACCCGTACTACTTGCAGCCTCAGGCGGCAGTGAGCGTCATGCGTTGGTACTGGAGCATCAACTTCGCCCACTATTTAGTTTCTTCCAAGCGCAAACTTTACCTATTGGGGTCTATGCCACAGACAAAGACTTTACCCCAGCGTATACCATCCACAGTGAATTATTACGAGATCGCATTACTCTTGCCGTAGCTCGTGCTTTACCCATCCTAGAATGGGCACCTGCCAAAGGTCAGCGTGCAGAAGTGGTGAAAGAAAAAACCCAACTTGCCAATCAGAACTTGGGTATCAACACGCAAATCGAACAAGACGATGTACTGCCTTCAGCCGCGGTCCCGAATTTAGATGCAGCCGAGTCTCGCTTGCATCAGAAAAAAGCCAAACCACAGGTCGCTTAACGCAAAAAGCATTGAGAGGGTTTTCACATGTCACAACAGAATAAAAATATTACGTTTGCTTATTGGGTTCCCAATGTCAGCGGTGGCTTAGTGGTGAGTAATATTGAGCAGCGCACAGACTGGAGTTATGACTATAACGTCCGTTTAGCGCAGGCTGCGGAAAAAAATGGCTTTGACTATGCTCTAACTCAGATTCGTTTTACTGCGGGTTATAATGCAGAAAACCAACATGAATCGGTCAGTTTTAGTCACGGTATCTTAGCCAAAACCAGCAAACTCAAAGTCATTGCCGCTATTTTACCTGGCCCGTGGAAACCCGTGCTTGCCGCAAAACAGCTTGCAACCATCGACCACTTAACCCAAGGACGTATTGCGATTAATGTGGTTAGTGGTTGGTTTCGCGGCGAATTTGATGCGATTGGTGAAGCATGGCCTGAACATGACCAACGCTATGCCCGCTCGGAAGAGTTTATTCGTGCATTAAAAGGCGTTTGGACCCAAGACAACTATAGTTTCAATGGAAAATACTACCAGTTCAAAGACTACACCTTGTCCCCCAAACCTGTGCAAAAGCCGCATATTGAAATTTTCCAAGGCGGCAGCTCTCGTGCTGCACGGGATATGGCTGCACGAGTTTCAGACTGGTATTTTACCAATGGCAATACCCCTGATGAACTCAAAAAACAGATTGATGATATTCGTGCAAAAGCCCAACAGAATGGCCATCAGGTCAAAATTGGGGTGAATGCTTTTATCATTGCCCGAGATACCGAGGAAGAAGCGAAAACGGTTCTGCAAGAAATTATTGATAAAGCCAATATTCAAGCGGTTCATGCCTTTGGCGAGGCCGCCCGTGAAGCGGGTGCAGCAACACTGGAAGGTGAAGGCAATTGGGCCAAATCGACCTTTGAAGATTTGGTTCAATACAATGATGGCTTTAAAACCAATTTGATTGGTACACCACGCCAAATTGCTGAACGTATTGTGGAATTAAAAGCCGTTGGTGTGGATTTAATCCTTTCAGGTTTTTTACATTTTATCGAAGAGGTTGAATACTTCGGTGCCAAAGTGTTGCCATTGGTTCGTGAGTTGGAAGCTCAACAGCAATCCGTTGAGACTGCCAAATCTGCTTAGCTCGGTAAGCAACAGACACGAACTAAAAAATAATAATGATAGGTGACTCTATTCTTCCCTCAGGGCTCGGCTTGAGGGTTTTTTTATTGGTGTATAATCCGCACAAAGTAAAAAATAACCATTTTATATGAACAACAGCCAACCCTCTAAATTCATTAATCTTTCTTTGGCCTTTTTATGGGGCTATCAAGGTTTAGTTCCTAAAATCCTTTTTATCAATCCCGATGAGATTGCCATTTGGCAAACTTTTGGGCTTTCCTACACACAGGCCCAACTGGCAGGTCAGGGCTCAGGTATGCTTGAGTGTGTTTTTGCTTTATTGTTCCTCTTTAATTCCAGTAAATATCTGCATTACCTCAGTATCTTTAGCTTAGTGTTTTTATTCGCACTGGTCGCTTTTCTGATCCCAGACAGTCTCATTCGTGCTTTTAATCCTGTGGTTATGAACCTTGCAATGATCAGCCTATCCATTTGTTATTGTATGCTTCACAGTCAAAAAGCGACTTCCTTTAGTTCACAAAGTAAAGGATCCATATGAATTCAGAATCAGGTTGCATCGTCATTACAGGCAGTTCTAAAGGTATCGGCTTGGGTTTAGCTCAAGCCTTCTTAGAACAACAACAAGCCGTCGTGATTTCTGGGCGAAATAGCACAGATTTACAGCGCACCCTGCAACAGCTACGGCATCGCTTTCCCACTGCACTGATTCATGCCGTCACTTGTGATGTCACGCAGATCCATGAAGTACAAACGCTTTGGGATGAAGCCATTCAACAATTTGGTGCTGTTCAGATTTGGATTAATAATGCAGGCAGTTGTACAGCGACACTAGACTTTAAAGATCTCGCAGCAACAGACATACAGACTGTGGTTCAGACCAATATTCTAGGCAGTATGTTCGGCTCACAAGTGGCCTTAAACGGCATGCTAGCACAAGGCTATGGTCAAATTTTCAATATGGAAGGTTGGGGCACTCGAGGCGAATGGAGTGCAGGCATGACTACCTATGCCACCACCAAACGTGCCGTAGGTTACTTTAGTCAAGCCCTGTTTAAAGAAACCAAACAGACCCACATTCAAGTCGGTACGCTCAGTCCCGGAATGGTAGCAACTGAACTACTGGTATCCTCTTGGCAAAATGGCAATGTTCAGCACTGGAACAAAATGAAACGGCTTTTTTTGTTTATTATCGATCCTCCCGAAGTGGTCTGTCGCTATATGGCTCAACGTATTTTAGAGAATAAACGTCGTCATACTCGAATCATATGGATGACGCCATTACGTCTGTTGCTCCGATTTTTGCGGCCCTATTATTGGCGGCGGAATCCCATCAAAGATACAGCTTTAGCACATCTCCATTCAAAATAATGCCACATCAAGTGATAGATCATTTACATTAAACATAAACCCCGAATTAGGAAAACTTCTGATGTACACAGGTATCGTACAAGGCTTAGAGAAAATTTTAGATGTCCGTCAAGGCGACGGTTTTAGCACCCTTGTAGTTTCAAATACACACAACTTTTTTCACGATGTCTTCATCGGTGCAAGTGTAGCCATCAATGGCACCTGCTTAACTGCAACGCACATCGATCTGACCACCAGTCAAGTCCATTTTGATGTCTCAGATTTGACTCGACGCCTGACCACTTTAGGGGCTTTACAGACAGGCGATGAGGTGAATATCGAACGTTCAGCCAAAGTCGGGATGGAAAATGGGGGACACAACTTGTATGGACATATCGAAGGAACGGCTACAGTAAAGCAGCTGAGCCGTCACGGCGAGACTCTGCATGTGGATCTCCACATTCCCGAGGGTAATATCAAATACTTTTTCTTAAAAGGTTTTATTGGTCTGAATGGTTGTAGCCTCACCGTCAACCGTGTTGATCGTAACAGCCATGAAATTTCAGTTGATTTGATTCCTGAAACTTTGCGTCTGACCACGTGGGCATCGGTACAAGTCGGCGATGCGGTCAATTATGAAATTGATCAGATGACACGGACGATGGTGGATACCTTAGAAAGCATCCATCAGCGTTAGAACTATTTAATTTCTAAACGTCTTGCACTTACAAATTGCTATAAAGCAACCCGATGTATTCCATCGGTACACCAAAATAAAAATACCGTCTGCTTGAGACGGTATTTTTTAGGTCGCTTTTATCCGTTTGGATACACTTCTTTAATCAACACTTCGACCACTTGCGGTTCAGCCAGTGTCGATGTATCACCCAAACTATCTAACTCGTTCGCTGCAATTTTTCTTAAAATACGACGCATAATTTTACCTGAACGTGTTTTCGGTAAAGACGGTGCCCAATGTAAGGCATCTGGGGTTGCCACAGGACCGAGCACCTTTCGTACCCACTGAATCAGTTCAGCACGAAGTTCTTCTGTTTGTGCAGTGCCCGCTTGTAAAGTAACAAAGGAACAAATCCCCTGTCCTTTGATCTCATGTGGCATTCCCACTACCGCAGCCTCAGCCACCGCCTCATGTGCCACCAAAGCACTTTCTACTTCGGCCGTACCTAAGCGGTGCCCTGACACATTCAGCACATCATCTACCCGTCCTGTGATCCAGTAATAACCATCTTTATCACGGCGTGCACCATCCCCCGTGAAATATGTTCCCGGATAGGTTGCAAAATACGCTTCGATAAACCGCTCAGGATCACCCCAAATGGTTCGCATTTGTCCCGGCCATGAATCCTTAATCACCAGATTGCCTTCAGCCTCACCTTCTAACTCGTTGCCTTCTGCATCGACCAAAGCGGGTTGAATTCCAAATAAAGGACGCGTTGCAGACCCCGGTTTAAGTGGTGTCGCACCCGGAAGTGGAGAGATTAAAATTCCACCAGTTTCCGTTTGCCACCAAGTATCCACCACTGGGCAATGGCTTTCTCCCACTACCGTATAGAACCAATTCCATGCTTCTGGGTTGATCGGCTCTCCAACGGAACCAATCAAACGTAAACTGCTACGGTCACTCTCACGGACAAAGGCATCCCCTTCACGCATCATGGCGCGGATCGCTGTCGGAGCCGTATATAAAATCGTCACATTGTGTTTGTCGACAATATGGCCTGTACGTGCCCAACTTGGATACTGTGGAATCCCCTCAAACATCACTGTCGTCGTTCCATTCGACAAGGGGCCATACAGCACATAAGAGTGTCCCGTAATCCAGCCCACATCGGCTGTACACCAAAACACATCATCTTGTTTTAAGTCGAACACTTCACGGAAGGTACTATTCACATAAGTTAAATAGCCCCCAGTGGTATGCAACACACCTTTGGGCTTACCGGTTGAACCTGAGGTATATAAAATAAATAGGGGATCTTCGGCATTCATCGGTTCAGCTGGACAAATCTCGTTGACCGTCATGATTTCCATGTGATACCACAAGTCACGCCCTTCTTTAAGCATGATTGGATTGCCTGTCCGGTGTACCACAATCACGTTCTGTACTGAGTCTGTCCCGGGTAGATTCAATGCTGCGTCTACATTTTCTTTCAGCGGAATCGGTTTACCCCCGCGCATTCCAGAGTCTGCGGTAATCACAATTTTGGCTTGGCTGTCATCAATTCGGCTTGCCAATGAATCAGGCGAGAAACCACCAAACACCACACAATGCACGGCACCGATTCGGGCACAGGCCAACATCGAAATGGCCGCTTCTGAAATCATTGGCATATACAGCACCACACGATCACCCTTCACCACGCCATGCTTTTTCAGGACATTGGCAAAACGACACACTTCGTCATACAGTTCAGCAAAGGAAATGATTTTATGGCGTGAGGGATGGTCACCTTCCCAAATAATGGCAGGTTTATACGGATGCTCTTTTAAGTGGCGATCAAGGCAATTGGCACTTAAATTTAACTGGCCATCGGCAAACCATTCAATTTTAAAATTGTCTTTATCATAACTGGTGTTTTTAACTTGGCTAAAAGGCTTGATCCAATCTAGCTTCAACGCTTGTTCAGCCCAATACTCGTCAGGTTGTTCTATCGATTTTTGATAGCGTTCAAAATATTCTTGTTCATTGGTGCGCGCAGTTTTTTCAAATTCTGCAGGTACAGGATATACTTCTTTCATATCATACTTCCTTATATTCTGACTCTCATCGCGAGAGTTCATGCCACAGTTATTGGTTTATTATTGGACTGCATAACCACAGTATGACGATTGTTTTTTAAACAGATCAACACGGCTTTGGTCGTATATTATTTCTACAATTTAAAACACATTTTATAGTGATCTTTCAATGAGATCCTGTGTTTAATCCGTAACATGAACAACGTCGAACTCCGTAAAGTGGCTCCAGCTAGGCTTTTTAAGCATATTGTTACACTTCAGGCTGTGCTATTTCATACATAGGAGCATGGCTCAGCACCTTGATTCAAAAAATCAAGCATTTAAAAAACAGACAGATAGATTTTTATCCGTTTATCAATCACTCAGAATGCGATAATTTCATACGCTTTTCTCTATTAAATACACACAATTTTCAGGCAAAATATGCCAAATTTTCAGCGATTGGAGCACCAGTGTCAGAACAAACCCATACCTTGAGCGAGGTTGCTCAAGGTACGTCAGAGATGCTACATGACGCGACAGCGAAAACCACCCAAAGTGTAATTGCACATACAGCAAAATATAATGACGCCTATTCCACCATCGACAAATTTGTCGATAGTTTTTGGGAGCGTATGCCTTATTTTTGTATTGCGCTGATTACCTTCGTCATTTTTTATTTGCTCTCCAAACTGTTTAAGCTTTTTGTTCGTAAAGCACTATCTGATCGTTCTTATACCAAACAAAACCTTGTCCTTGTCCTGAACCGTGTCGGCAGTTCGGCCATCGTCTTTATTGGCTTCCTGATTGCCATGGTGATTGCGATTCCGGGTTTCACCCCTGGTCAGCTGATGAGTGCTTTGGGGATTGGCTCGGTTGCCATTGGTTTTGCATTTAAAGATATCTTCCAAAACCTTCTTTCAGGGATCCTGATTTTACTGGGTGAACCGTTTAAGATTGGCGATGACATTATTGTCTCGGGTATGGAAGGCAACGTTGAAGATATTCAAATTCGTGCCACTTACTTACGTGCGCCAGATGGTCGTCGTATCGTGATTCCGAATGCGACTGTGTATACCAGTGCGGTCACTGTTAACACCGCCTATCCACGTCGTCGCTGCGAGTTCTTGGTCGGTATTGGTTATGAAGATGACATCAAAAAAGCCAAAGATATTATTTTAGGCATTTTAGACCGAGATACGACCATTTTAAGTCAACCGGGTTTTAGCGTGAACGTCGCTGCACTTGCAGATTTTTCAGTAAATCTTAAAGTTCAATGGTGGGTCAACACCACAGAAACTACGGTATCTGGCTCGATCAGTTCAGTACAAGAATATGTGGTTCAAGCCTTTGCTGAGCAAGGAATTTCTATTCCTTACCCAGTCCAAGAAGTTCGCGTCGCAAAAAATGACAGCTACCCGACAGAAACTTCAACCGCTAAATAAGCGCCCTAAAACATAAGGGATCACGGTTTCAGTCCGAATAATACGGCTGCCTAAGCTCATCGCTTGACAGCCGTTTTTTACAAGTAGTTCAACTTCGTAAGGGATAAATCCACCTTCCGGCCCGATCACAATCGTACAGGGATGTTGAATCGCAAAAGGCATTTTGGCATCGCTATAGGGATGTGCCACATAGGCAGGACAATTAGCTGAAATCAGGCTAGGTAAAATGTCTTCCACAAAAGGCTTAAAGCGTTTATAAATTTCAACTTTCGGTGCAATCGTATCGCCTGCCTGCTCTAGCCCCAAAGTCACATATTGATCCAACTGTTGTAAAAATGGGGTTTGCCAATAACTTTTATCGACCCGATAGCTGTGCAGCAAAATGATTTTTTCAACCCCTAAAGTCACCGCGTCCATGACCAAACGACGTAGAACTTTAGGACGTGGCATCGCGACAATTAAAGTTACTGGGAGTTTGGCTGGTACAGGCTCTTTATATAAGGGTTTTATACGTACAACTGTTTCAGAGATCTCTACAACTTCTGTCACATAACGCTTTTGGTTTCGAATGCCAACTTTTAAAGTATCGCCAACCTTAATCTGTAAATGAGCCTGTAAATGTTCCAGCTGACGCTTGGCGCTAATGGACCAAAATTCCGATTCAGTTTGGCGCGAATCTAAGAGAACAATATTCATAATAAATAGAAAAAATCCAAACAGTGGAGGCCTCATCAGCACATGTCATCGTGAAAGGCGACAAGAATGTCGCCCGTTGTGCTGAGGTACAGGATGTACCTTTAGCACAGCAAAAGATTTTTGTTATTTGTCATCTTTGAAAAGTAAGAACCACCTACGCAAAACCATCCATAAAATCTACAGTATTTGTAGTAATGACAAACTCACTCAAGTTTTATAAATAAGCATCAATCACTTGAATATGCTTTTTCAAAGAGCCCGTATTTAACTGCATAATCTTTTGTGCAGATTCATTCAGTGTGTTGGCCTGCTCAGTATCCTCTAACAGTATCATCAACACCGCAGCAGCTTGTTCAGCATCCTCAACAACTTTCACCGCGTTGGCTTGTACAAATTCATCGACAATTGTTTGGAAATTAAAATAGTTTTTGCCCAAAACCGTCGGCACATGTAACGCAATTGGCTCTAAAATATTATGTCCGCCACCCGGTTCATTTAGTGATCCCCCGACAAAACAGGCATTAGATAAGGCATACCATAACCACATCTCCCCCATCGAATCGGCTAAATAGACTTGGGTGTCCGCCTCTATGCTTTGTCCCGTACTTCTGCGAGTGGTATTTAAATTTAAACTTTGTGCAACAGCAAAGACCTCATCAAAACGCTCTGGATGACGTGGTACAACAATGCACAACAGTTCAGGCTGTGCATCCAAATATGGCTTAAATGCGCTTAACAGTTTTTGTTCTTCGGGTGCATGAGTACTGGCAATAGTGATGATCTTACGCCCAGCGAGTGACCATTCTTGCTTGAGCTGAGCTGCCTGTTTGACAAACGATTCTGGCGCATGAATATCAAACTTAATACTCCCCACCACCTGTGTTAGCGATGGCACTGAACCAAGCTGAATAAAGCGCTCTGCAGTTGCCTGATCTTGTACCAAAAGCTGATCTAGTCCGTGTAACATCGGCTGCGTAAGGCTAGATACTTTGGCATAGCCTTTGGCTGATTTTTCAGAAAGACGTGCATTAATCAAGATACATGGCACCTGACTCTGCCCCGCTTGGGCAATTAAATTCGGCCAGAGTTCAGTTTCAACCAAAGCCAAAAGTTTGGGCTGATACAATGCGAAAAACTGACGAACTAAAGGTTTTTGATCCGCAGGTAAATATACAGCTTGGAACAGATCTAGATACGGTGCTTTTAAAAATAGTGATTTGGCCCGCGCCTGACCCGTTTTGGTGGTATTGGTCACCAAGACTGGATGACCCGCTTTTAAATAATGCTCGATGAGAGGCTGCGCTGCATTGGTTTCACCCACCGACACCACATGGAACCAAATCGCTTGGCGATTTTTAACCGGTTGAAACGGCCCGAAACGTTCGAGACATTCTTGTTGAAATTGTTCTGTACTCTCTGCACGTTTTTTTATTTTAGACTTATACAGCGGTTTGATCAGCGCAAGTGCTGCGTTATACCAAAAAGGAGTAGCCAAATACGTGCTCCAAAAATCAATGCAAAAATAAAACAGCGCAACTCATATTATCCCATGAATTGCGCTGTTATCTTGTCGCGAATTTAACGGAAAAGCAATTTAAACCGCAGCAGTTTCCATTTCAGCTAAAGTTGGATAGTCCACATAGCCTGCCGCGACATCTGTTCCAATCATGTTTTCCAGTTTCAATTCATTCAATGGTGCATCTTGCAGTAGACGCTCATACAGATCTGGATTCGCAATATAGGCTTTACCAAATGCAACGGCATCTGCCTTTTCAGCTGCCAACAGCTCAATCGCATCTTCACGACTCAGTTGCATATTGGCAATATAAGGCACTCCACCAGAACGCTCTTTCATATATTCAGAAATACTGTCTTCAGCCAGATATTCACGGGTAAAGAAGAAGGCAATCTTGCGTTTGCCCAGCTGCTCCATGGCATAGCCAAATGTTTCACGTGGATTATCATCGCCCATGTCATGGTCATCACAACGCGGCGCAAAATGCACCCCTACACGATCTGCGCCCCATACTTCAATCAGTGCATCAGTTGCTTCTAACAGGAACCGTGTACGATTTTCCACTGAACCGCCGTATTCATCTTCACGCTGATTGGTTTTGCTTTGCAAGAACTGGTCAATCAGATAACCATTGGCAGCATGTAATTCCACACCATCAAAACCGGCTTCTTTAGCACGAATCGCGGCTTGCTTATATTGCTCGGTAATCGCGTGAATTTCAGAAACCTCCAAAGGACGTGGCAATACATAAGGACGTTTTGGACGTAGTAAGCTGACATGACCCGCCTGTTGTACTGCACTTGCAGAGACTGGTGTTTCACCATTTAACAGATCCGGATGCGATACACGACCAACATGCCAAAGCTGGGCAATAATCAGACCGCCCTTCTCATGAACCGCTTGAGTGACCTTTTTCCAGCCTTCGACCTGAGCATCGGTAAACAATCCTGGAGTATTCAAATAGCCATTGGCTTCTTCAGAAATCACTGTAGCTTCAGAAATGATCAGGCCAGCACTTGCACGTTGCGCATAGTACTCAACCATCATTGGGGTTGGAACGCGATCAGCAGTTGCGCGGTTACGGGTCAGCGGCGCCATGATGACACGGTTTTTAAGCTCTAACGCACCGAGCGTTAAAGGAGAATTTAATTCAGCCATCGTTACTCCCACCTGTTAAAGGTGTTGTTGTAGGTGTTCGATAAATTGCTGAATCAACGCTTCATTGCGAGAAAAATAAGACCATTGTCCATATTTTTCCACTTGAATTAAACCGGCCTGCTGTAAAACGGACAAATGGTTCGACATCGTCGATTGCGATACATTTCCCAACCGTTCGATATGACCTGCACATACGCCGCGTCTAAAGTCACCACATTCGTCACTCGATAAAAATTGTTCCGGTTTTTTTAACCATTCCAAAATTTGGCGACGCGTTGGATTAGCCAAGGCTTTAAAAATTAAATCTATATCCATACTCAAGACACGTTTAATGGGCAACAAAGCGTTGTCAGCTTGTTTTACCTAATATATCGCATTTTTTCGATTTTAATATCGATTTTTTTAGATATATTGTAAAATAACTGATAACCCTTTGCTTTCATTCATCATTTAAATTACAAACCTTGTTTTAAGCTTGCTTCAATAAACTTATCAAGGTCACCATCTAGTACTGCACCGGTGTTGGAGTTTTCAACACCCGTACGTAAGTCTTTAATACGCGAGTCATCCAACACATAAGAACGAATCTGGCTGCCCCAACCAATATCCGACTTCGAGTCTTCAAGTGCTTGAGCCGCTTCGTTACGTTTGCTCATTTCCAACTCATACAACTTAGCACGTAACTGTTTCCAAGCATGGTCACGGTTGGCATGCTGTGAACGTTGGTTCTGACACGCCACCACAATCCCTGTTGGCGCGTGGGTTAAACGTACCGCAGAGTCTGTTTTGTTAATGTGCTGACCACCTGCACCCGAAGCACGGTAAGTATCGGTACGTACGTCAGATGGGTTGATATCAATTTCAATGTTGTCATCGACTTCTGGCGAGACAAACACAGCAGAGAATGACGTATGACGGCGGTTACCCGAGTCAAATGGCGATTTACGTACTAAGCGATGCACGCCCGATTCGGTACGTAACCAACCATAGGCATATTCACCTTCCACACGAATGGTTGCTGACTTAATCCCTGCCACATCACCGTCGGATTCTTCCATCAATTCAGCTTTAAAACCATGACGTTCAATCCAGCGCATATACATACGCAGTAGCATTGAAGCCCAGTCTTGTGCTTCTGTCCCACCTGAACCGGCTTGAATTTCCACATAACATGGATTTGGGTCCATTGGGTTACTGAACATACGGCGGAATTCAAGCTTCGCCAACTCTTCTTCTGCAGAGGTCAATTCAGCCTGCACATCAGCCAACAGACTCTCATCATCAGCTTCGACTGCCAAATCAAGCATCGCTTGCGCATCTTCAAGCTGCGTTGCCAAACCATCTAACACATTTAAGACGTTTTCAAGTTCGCCTTTTTCTTTTGCCATGGCTTGTGCACGGCTTTGATCATTCCAAATCGCTGGGTCTTCTAATTCACGGAGAACCTCTTCTAAACGCTCTTTTTTCAGATCGTAGTCAAAGATACCCCCGTAATGTGAGACCACGGTCGTTTAAGTCTTTTAATTGGTTTAGATACGGATTAATTTCCACGTGAATTACTCTCAATCAATATAAAGCGAAAAATAGCCGCTGATTATATCACAGTCGACGGCTAGGATTATTCATCTCAAATTCGACAAAATCACACCCTTCTTTCTAGAGCTTAAGACTATTTAACCTCCAAAAAAGCATTCTCTTGAACCGCAATCAAGCTGCATATAAATACGAACCATCTAATAAAATACATACCTGAGAAGTGTTCTAAACATACAAACGGAATAAACATTTTGAGTTAAAATTGATTGAAATAACATCAATAATTATGAAATCCACAGAATCTACACAATTTTAATAAAACAAAACATTTAATTATTTCATTTTTATTTCAATAACTTAAATAAAAAATATTACACAAGTTTACGCTTGCAACAAAGCGGTAACTTTCCTTTGGTTGACGCTTTTTTATTTTGCCCTAGACTGAACTTGTAACAAAAAATTAATGAAATACAGTTCCACTTACGAGGGGTACATACCATGAAAAAATTAGCAATTGCATCAGCATTACTTTCCGCTCTAGCGATCACAGGTACTGCACATGCATACCAAGCAGAGGTGGGTGCTTCAGCTGGCCTAATTGATCCAGACAACGGTAGTTCAAGCGGCTCTTTTGGCGTAGATGGCACATACTATTTCAACCCAGTTCAAACACGTAATGCGCCACTTGCAGAAGCAGCGTTCTTAGACCGTACAAGTAACGTTAACGCAAAATACCAATACGACGAAGTCGGTGATTCTGAAGCGCATACTTATGGCGTAGGTGCTGAATACTATGTGCCTAATTCAGACTTTTATTTAAGTGGTAATGTGAGCGGTCATGACCTGAAAGATAATGATGACCTAAACAATGACTTGACCACCTATGGTGCAGAAGTGGGTTATTTACCAGCACCTGGCTTGTTGATTGCAGCAGGTGTTAAAGGTTGGGATACTGATGAAGATGATGGTGTAGATCCAACTCTACGTGCCAAATACGTGACTACATTATCTAATGGTAAAGACATCAATTTAGAAGCAGGTGCTGCATTTGGTGATCTAGATGAATACAATCTGGCTGCAGACTACTTCATTGATAAAACCCTAAGCGTAGGTGTTGATTATTACAGCAACGACATCAATGATCGTAATGAGTTTGGTATCAATGCACGTAAATTCTTTACTTCACAAGTGAGCTTAGAGGGTCGTGTAGGCTTCGGTGAACAATTCAATAATGACTACAACAGCTTTGGCTTAGCGGCAAAATATCGTTTCTAAAACCAATTAAAAACCTTGAATACTCAAAGTCCATTTTCGAATGGGCTTTTTGCACTCTGATAAAGCATTGTTATAAATAAAGATTGACTCCCTGCTACTTTTTTGTACACTTCGTTACAACTGTCATAGAACAGTCATATTTTTATAACAAAGAGAGAACCTCTAAAATGCTTAAAAAAATTGCGCTGACTACAGCACTGATCGCAAGCTTTGGGACTGCACATGCTTACCAAGCGGAAATCGGCGGCACCATTGCTGTGGCGGATCCTGATCATGGGGACACTTCAATAGGTTTTGGCGTAGATGGCACGTACTACTTCAACCCTGTTCAAGTCAAAAACAGTCCACTGAATGAAGCTGCATTCTTAAATCGCTCAAGTAATCTCAACGGCGAAGTTTCATACATTGATTATGATTATTACGAAGTCACAGACTTTAATGTTGGACTTGAGTATTTTATTCCAAACTCTGATTTTTACCTGAACGGTAATATTGGGCAAACCAAACACGAAGCCGATGGTGTTGAAGACCTAGATACCACGATTTATTCTGCTGAAGTAGGTTATCTACCTGTTCCTGGCTTATTGGTTGCAGCTGGTTTATTTGGCTACGATAATGATAATGGCGATGATGTCGATCCAACTTTACGCGCCAAATATGTCACTCAAGTGGGTGCTTATGACATGAACTTTGAAGGTGGTGCAGTCTTTGGTGACATCGATTACTACAACCTTGATGCTGACTTATACTTAAATAAAACTTTTAGTGTGGGCCTCGGTTTCTCTGATACCGATGAAAAAGATGCTGAAATATTTACCATCCGTGCGAAAAAGTTCTTCACTCAACAAGTCAGTCTAGAAGGTTCTATTGACTTTGCTGATGAAGACAATGTGTTTGGCCTACGTGGTGCTTATCGCTTCTAATTGCAACTAAAATGTATTAAAAAAAACCGCTCTATTAGAGCGGTTTTTTAGTGTTGTTCTAAATGCAAAATGCGAAGTTGTACGCTGACATTGCCACGAAATTCATTTTTATCCAGCTCATAGACCAAACGAATTTGATGGTTCATCTCATTGAACTGGTATTTGTCTGCCGCATTAAAAGCAATGGCATCCACGACCTGTCCATTGTCTAAAGCAACACGTAATTTTAAATGCACTTCTTTCAGCCAGCGAAAATCTAAAATTTGAAAATTTCCCTCAAAAATAGGCGCTGGAAACTTTTGCCCCCATGGACTAATCTGCTGTAGAAGATCGACCGTTTCAACTTGAATATTCTGTGCAGCTAACTCACCATCGGTCCATAAAGTCGCAGTAAATAAACGTTCATCCTGAGCTGCCATCAGTACTTCAAAGGCCTGCTTGAACTCTTCAAAATGGACTTTTTGAATGGTTAAACCCGCTGCCGCAGCATGTCCCCCAAAGTGGCTAACCAAATGTGGATATTGCTCAGCAACACACTCAATGGCATCGCGGATATGCACTCCTTCAATCGAACGGGCAGAACCTTTGATATGTATCCCATCTTCATCTGCAGCAAACACAATACTCGGACGATGAAACTGTTCTTTTAAACGCCCTGCAACAATGCCAATCACCCCTTGATGCCAATGCGGCTCGAACATAATTAAAGCCGCAGGTAAGACCGTATCATCCAGTTGAATTTGATCCAAGGCTATTAATGCCTCTTGTTTCATCGTCGCTTCAACCTGACGACGTTCCACATTCAACTGATTCAGTTGTTCTGCCAATGGATAAGCGGAAGCAAAGTCCTGTGCCAACAGACATTCAATGCCGATATCCATGGTTTCCATACGACCTGCCGCATTAATACGTGGTCCCAGTACAAACCCCAAATCTTGCGCTTTTAAACTTGCAGCTTCTCGACCTGCAATCTCCAGTAGAGCGCTGATGCCCGGACGACATAAATGTTGTTGAATACGCTTCAGGCCAACATCGACCAAGATACGATTGTTATAGTCAAGACTAGCAACATCGGCATAGGTGCCTAATGCCACCAAATCCAAATACTGACTCATAACTGCCGAAGACTTATTCAGTTTTTTACGATAGGTTGATAAGTTAGCCAAGACATAAAAGGCCACACCTACCCCAGCTAAGGCTTTACTTGGAAAATCACACCCCAACTGGTTCGGATTCACTACCGCTTGGGCACTGGGAGTCGGCTTGGTGGTCAAATGGTGATCGGTAATAATCACCTGCATACCATGATCTTGTGCTTGTTTCACGCCGTCATGACTGGAAATACCATTATCCACAGTAATCAATAAATCAGGTGTAAAGCTGGTAAATGCTAAATCCGCAATCGCAGGCGTTAAGCCATAACCATATTTAAAGCGATCTGGAACCAGATACTCTACCTGCGCCCCCATTTTTCGCAAAGCCAAGATCATTAAAGCGGTGCTAGTTGCACCATCTGCATCATAATCACCCACAATCACGATTTTGTGTTGCTGATCAATTGCAGCATCCATCAACTGAATCGCTTCATTTAAGCCTTTCAGACTAGGGGCCAGTAAATGCTTGAGCTTTAACTCCAGCTCCTCCGTTGACGCCACCCCACGACGGGCTAAAATTTCTGCAATAAACGCAGGAATGTCCTGAAATAATTCAGGACGGGTAATGAAGGGTCTTTGCTTAATTTGAATGGCTGACATTTATGGCATCAAACGCTTCAGCATCCAAACATCTTGCTGTTTTTCATAACTTAAACGGTCATGTAAACGGTTCGGACGCCCTTGCCAAAACTCATAATAGTCAGGCTCGAGACGGTAGCCACCCCAAAAGACAGGTTTATTCAGTTCTGATTTACCTTCAACTTGGCTTTGCAATTGCTCAAAACGTTGTTGCAATACCTCACGGCTTTCAATCACACCACTTTGTGGTGTACTGATATGTGCTGCAATTTGGCTATCTCGTGGCCGCTTATGATAGTAGTCCGTCGATTCTGCTTCAGAAATTTTGACTACTTTACCACCAATGCGAATCTGACGTTCCTGCTCTTGCCAATAAAACAGTAACTCTGCATATGGGTTTTCTGCCAAATCATTGCCTTTTTGGCTGTCATAATTGGTATAAAAATCATAACCTGCTTCAGTTGCACCACGTAGCAATACCGTTCGCACATGTGGGCGACCCTGCGCACTTGCTGTCGCCAATGACATGGCATAGGGTTCGTGCAGTTGTGCTTCTAAGGCATGATTAAACCAAAGCAAGAACTGAGCATGTGGATGGGTTTCTACTCGATCTTCATGCAGCTCGCCTTTTTGATAACTTAAACGAAGCTCACTGAGATCTTTAATTAAATCACTCATTTTTCACTCCTTATTAAGCTGCATTCGCACGTACAGCATCAGCCAATGTATGGGCTAAAGTGCTGACTTCATCGAGATCATCTCCTTCCACCATGACACGAATCACAGGCTCAGTACCTGATTTACGAATCAACAAACGACCACGACCTTTAAGTTGTTGTTCGGCTTTCTCAAATTCAGCCACCAAAGCAGGCACCGCATAAGGGTCAAACATCGCCTCTAAACGTACATTCACCAACACATTCGGTAGAAGCTTAAAGTCAGCAACCAATTCATGCAGCGCTTTCTTCTGCTCGACCATCACCGTAAGCACTTGAAGGGCGGCAATAATGGCATCACCTGTGGTACTTTTATCCAAGGTTAAGATGTGTCCTGATGGCTCACCACCAATGACCCAACCTTTTTCTTCTAGACCTTGTAATACATAGCGATCTCCCACTTTGGCACGTAATAACACTACACCGGCTTTTTCCAAAGCCAGCTCTAAAGCCATATTTGACATTAAGGTACCCACTATTCCAGCAGGTTTTTTAGCGCTCTGTGTCGCCAAGATATATAAAATATGGTCGCCATCAATTAGCTTGCCATCTTTATCCACCAAAATAACACGGTCTGCATCCCCATCAAAAGCGATACCCAAATCTGCACCACTTTCAACTACAGCTTGTTGCAAACTTTCAGGGTGTGTTGAACCACATTGCTCATTGATATTTACACCGTTAGGCTCATTATGAATGGCAATGACCTTGGCGCCGAGCTCACGAAAGACCGATGGACCCACGTTATATGCAGCACCATTTGCACAATCCACCACAATGGTTAAATCATTCAAGTCTAAATGGTATGGAAATGTGGATTTACAAAACTCGATGTAACGCCCATTGGCATCTTTTACGCGGACACTTTTACCCAAGTTTGCCGTGTCTTCAATCACTAATTCTTTTTCAAGTTCTTGATTAATTTCTTCTTGAATAGCATCTGGTAGTTTCTTACCTTCACTGGAAAAGAACTTGATCCCATTATCAAAATAAGGATTATGTGATGCCGAAATCACAATACCCAAACTTGCATGTAAAGCACGGGTCAAATGTGCAATCGCTGGGGTTGGCAATGGGCCTAGTAAATGTACATACACCCCTGCTGCGTTTAAACCCGCTTGTAATGCTGACTCTAAAATATAACCCGATAAACGTGTGTCTTTACCGAGTACCACCAATGGTTTTGATTTTTTACTGTGGCGTTTTAAAACTTTCCCTGCGGCAAAGCCTAACTTAAGGGCAAATTCAGGGGTAATAGGGAGGACGCCAAACTTACCGCGAATACCATCGGTACCAAAATAACTCATGTTCTACTCACTTCTTAATGGTGATCTAAATCATCACTTTTTTACTGCCAACACTTTACACCAAAACGAAAAAGCCGTCATAAAAATGACGGCTTTTACTTTGAACAATTGGTATAGCTGAATTAGCCAACGCGATAGTTCGGTGCTTCTTTGGTAATCGTCACGTCGTGAACATGTGACTCCGACATACCTGCCGAAGTGATTTTCACAAACTTCGCATTTTGACGAAGATCTTCAATCACAGATGAACCTGTATAACCCATAGAAGAACGTAAACCGCCCATCATTTGGTGCACAATGTTGCCCATTGGTCCCTTGTATGGCACACGACCTTCGATCCCTTCAGGAACAAGTTTCTCAGCACCTGCTTTAGAGTCTTGGAAATAACGATCCGCAGAACCTGTTGCGCCTGCCATCGCGCCCAATGACCCCATACCCCGATACGCTTTATAGTAACGACCTTGGAAGAATTCCACTTCACCTGGCGCTTCTTCAGTCCCAGCAAGGAGTGAACCGACCATAATCGTACTCGCACCCGCGCCAATCGCTTTCGCCATATCGCCAGAGAAACGAATACCACCATCTGCAATTAATGGAATTTGATCTTTTAGTGCATTAGCCACGCTATCAATCGCAGAAATCTGCGGCATACCAATACCCGCCACAATACGAGTGGTACAAATTGAACCTGGGCCGATACCGACTTTGACCGCATCTGCGCCTGCATCAAGGAGTGCCAATGCAGCATCACCAGTTGCAATGTTACCGCCAATCACTTGGACTTGTGGGTAATTCGCTTTCACCCAACGTACACGCTCGATCACACCCGCAGAGTGGCCATGCGCCGTATCTACGACAATTGCATCTACACCCGCTTCAACCAAAGCCTCTACACGGCTTGGTGTTTCTACACCTGTACCGACGGCAGCGCCCACACGTAAGCGACCAAGATCATCTTTACAGCTGCTTGGATAGCTTTCCGCTTTACGGAAGTCAGTGACTGTAATTAAACCTTTGAGTTCGTTGTGTTCACCAACGACCAAAACTTTTTCAATGCGATGCTTTTGTAGCAATGCTTGAATATTTTCTTTCGACTCACCTTCACGAACAGTCACAAGGCGGTCTTGGCCGGTCATGATGTTGCTTACAGGTTGCTCAAGGTTCGTTTCAAAGCGTGTATCGCGACCTGTGACAATACCGACCACTTTGCCATCTTTCACAACAGGCACACCGCTGATGTTGTTGGCTTGAGTAATCGAGATCAATTCGCGTACTGTGGTTTCAGGTGTCACAGTGATTGGATCTTTCACCATTCCTGCTTCAAATTTTTTCACACGACGGACTTCTGCAGCTTGTGCAGCAATATCCATGTTCTTGTGCAAAATACCAATACCACCGTTTTGCGCCATCGCAATCGCCATACGTGATTCAGTCACCGTATCCATTGCTGCTGAAACAAGGGGGATATTTAAATTAATGCCGCGCGTGAATCGTGTCTTTAATGAGACATCTTTTGGGAGAACAGTAGAATAGGCAGGGAGTAATAGGACATCATCAAAAGTTAACGCGTCTTGAACGATGGTCAACATGGCAGTCTCACTGGTAATTTCCGTGCGCTATTATAAACAAATATGAACTTAAATTTCATTTCAATTGAAAATTTATTTTTTTATCTTAGAAAATAAAGTGATAAAACCCATATTTTATTTGACACCTTCATTTTCACCTTTATTTTTTATTTCTTGTTTTAAGATGAATTTGATTTACTTTCTAAAACTAAAAAAGCAGAGCCTTGACTCTGCTTTTACCGATTAACACACTTGATCAAAACCTTCATCATTGACGGCAATGCTCGCTTCCAATTGCACAAATGGAATCATATTGTGCGCACGTCGCGCTTTGTTGCATTGATCATCAGCGATTTGAACTTCTTTACATGAAGAGCTACGCTGTTCATACATCCCACAACTCACCTGCTCACCAATGGTACCTTGCAGTGCAATACAGCGTGGGCTGGCTTGATTGGTTCCAGCCATGCATGAATACACAGCCGTCACTGGCTCTGTATAATGTTCAGGCATGGAGATGCCTTCAGCCCAGTAAAATGAGACTCTAAAAAAGGCACAACATGCCCCGCAGCTTAAACAGGCATCTTCCGTTGGAACTTGAGACAACATCCTTTATATTCTCATTTTCAAAAACTCTTTTTGGAAGAAAATATTAAAAAAATTGTGGTTGCCAAACAAGCAAAATTTACGACTATTTTGTCACTCAAGTTGGGCAGGTAAAAACACTCTCATCCATCAAGTCGGTACCGCACTCCAAAGTCTCAATCCAGTCTAAAAATTGATGAATCTGCTCTTGCCCAATAAACGGTGTACCATGCTGCGGCACAATCATTTCAACATCCATGGTGCGGACCATATTGACCCATAAACGAATCACTTTGTTATTGCACATATAACGCTGATGAAACCCTTTCATTTTAGGAATATGCGCAGCAAAGTTTTCCAAAGGTTTTGAGGCATCATCCACCATCGATGCCCCCATATCGCCTGAAAATAGAATCTTGGCAATCGGGTCATAAAACTGAAAATTACCCACCGAATGTAGAAAATGGGCAGGCACAGCAATAATCGAAGATTGCCCCAACGTAATCACCTGACCGTGGTCAGGCAGCTCCACTAAACGATCCAGCCAGTTACCTTTCATCCGCTCACTCATAAAAGCAGAGTTCAAGTGGGGTAAAAAGCGTGCCCAAAGTTTAGATGCCACCACTTTCGCTTCGGTATAAACCAACCAACGCGGCATTGAGGTAATAATGTCGGGGTCTTGGTGTGAGGCCATCACAAAATCAAGATTGGTCAAACGCGTATATTTATTCAACTCCATGGTCAGCGGCACATAGGTTAAATCACCACCCGGATCTAAGACCGCAGCACGCTCATGGTCAATAATTAAAAACTGATTTGCCTGTACACCCTCGCCTTTGACCAAGCTGGTAAAGCTAATACACTTATGTGTGCCATCATCATATAAAACCTGTGACGTTGTGCGGTCAAATGCCATGCCCATCCCCTCAAAATGCTGTTTTTTCTTAAAAGACTTTTTAATACCTACAACATATATGGATTTACACAAACTTACAATGCATTTGCGACCAATATCATTTGATATATCAATAAATTGAAGATCATTTTTCAATAAAAAATCCCGATTTTTTAAGTCGGGATTCCTGTTTTTTACGGTGAATTAGAAGAAATAATGCTGTACAAGTGTCGCAACACCAATGGCCAAGAAAATAGCCGCACCAATTTTATGAATTAAAGCAATTGGTAACTTGGTCGCCAACTTATCACCAATAAAGACCGCCGGTGCATTGGCCAACATCATCCCGAAAGTCGTACCCAACATCACCCAAACTATACTGTCAAAACGTGCCGCTAAAGCCACGGTAGCAATTTGGGTTTTATCTCCAATTTCGGCCAAAAAGAACAACACAAACGTTGCGCCAAACACCCCAAGTTTCTGCCATTTCTTAATGCTGCCTGACTCATCATCCAACTGATCAGGAATCAACATCCAACCCGCCATAGCAATGAAACCAATCGAGAGAATCCAGATCAGCGCATCAGGACTTAAAACTGTGGTGATCCATTGACCTAAAACGGCAGAGACGCCATGGTTAATAATGGTTGCCAGCAAAATAGCCAATAGAATTGGGACGGGTTTACGGAAACGTGCAGCAAGTAACAATGCAAGCAGTTGGGTCTTATCGCCCATTTCAGCTAAAGCCACGATGGCTGTGGAGAGGAGGAATTCATACATGATGTCTTTCTCTGGCTAGCATAACAAATACCAATGACTCACCTCTCCTGCTAGCCAAAATCTGCAGAGTGGTAAATCAAAGGTCTTGCCAACAAAAGAAAGCTCTTTAGAAGCTCATTTGGTTCTTTGCTATGATGACCATGCTCGTTTTAGAGCAAATATGTTGATCATCACCTGTTCTGAAGAACAGCGGCTACTCCCCAATGAAGTAACACCATGTTAGGCGAAAATATGTTTTTTGGCAATCGATAAATACAAAAGACCCTGCCGAAGCAGGGTCTTTATTGAGGTATTTTTTCAGTGCTTCCAGCCGCTATTTTTCTCTTTTGAGAAGAGAGAATAGCAGGGCTAAAAGCTAGATCATTAGATCAGCAAAGTACGGATGTCTTTCAACAACTTGGTCAGCTTATTGGTAAAGCGCGCTGCATCGGCCCCATTGATCACACGGTGATCATAAGACAGTGACAACGGTAACATCAGTTTCGGATCAAAACCTTGACCATTCCATACTGGTTGCATCGTCGCTGGAGAAATCCCCAAAATTGCGACTTGTGGCCAGTTCACCAATGGTGTAAATGCCGTACCACCAATTGCACCTAAGCTTGAAATCGTGAAGTTTGCACCTTGTAGGTCTTTCGGCGAAAGCTTCTTATCACGTGCTTTCTGACCCAATACACCGAGCTCCACCGCAATGTCTTTAATTGATTTCTGGTCTGGATTACGTAGTACCGGAACGGTTAAACCATCTGGTGTTGCTACAGCAATGCCCATATGAATTTCGTTACGCAAGAGTACAGACTTGCCATCATCAGCCAAGTGACCGGCAAAATCCCGCTCTTCTTTCAGCAAATGCGCAACAGCTTTAATAATGAAAGCCATAATGGTCAAGCTAATGCCATCTTTCTTAAAGTTACCTTTAAGGTCATTACGCCAAGCTTCAAGCTCAGTAATATCCGCCAAATCAAACTGAGTCACTTTCGGAATATAGTTGTTTAAAGACAACTGCGGAATAGAGACTTGTTGCAGACGTGTCAGCACTTTCTCTTCGACACCGCCAAACGCTGTGAAATCCGGAAGCTTTGGCAAGCCAGAAACTTGAGCAGCAGCCTGAGCGGCTGGAGCAGCCTGAGGCGCAGTTAAACGCGCTTTGACAAATGCTTTCAGGTCTTCCTTCATGACACGCGCATGCGGGCCAGATGCGCTTACTTCAGACAATACGACGCCTAATTCACGCGCCAGCTTGCGTACAGCTGGGCCTGCATAGACTTTCGCATTGGCGTCATTCTGCGCTTTCGTCAGCTTGTCTGCACCCTGTTCTGACACAGGAGCCGCAACTGACTGTGCTGCTGGCGCAGGCTGCGCTTTAACTTCAGCTTTAGGCGCTGGAGCAGAAGCCGCCGCAGGTGCAGCAGCGGGTGCTGATGAAGATTCACCTTCAATGGTCACCAAAGCCACACCTTCCGATACATTTTGTCCCAATGCAACATGAATGGCTTTAATCACACCTGCTGTTGTACTTGGTACTTCAACCGTTGCTTTGTCTGATTCAACCACGATGATACTTTGGTCTTTTTCAACCGTATCACCTACTGACACCAAAATTTCAGCAACAGCCGCTTTGTCCACACCCAAGTCAGGCACTGCAATTTCAACTGCACCTACAGGCGCAGCAGCAACTTGTGGCGCCGCTTCAGCAGGCTGAGCTTCAGTGGTGGCTTGAGGTGTTGCAACTTGAGTAGGCTCAGCAGTCACTGGTGCAACTGAAGCTGCTGTTTTTACAGTCAGAATCACCACACCTTCTTTAACACTGTCACCAACTTGAACGCTAATTGATTCCACTGTGCCTGAAATCGTACTCGGGACTTCCACAGTCGCTTTGTCTGACTCAACCACAAGGATGCTTTGATCAACGTCAATTTGATCGCCAACCGACACCAAAATTTCACCAACGGTTGCTTTTTCCACACCAATATCTGGCACTTGCACATCAATCACTTGTGATGCTGTAGTGGCAGCGGGTGCAACCGTTTCAGCAACAGCAGCGGGTGCAGCCTTTTCTTCAGCTTGTACAACGTCAGCCTGTGCTTGTACTGCTGGCGCTTCAGTTTGTCCCTCGGCTTCCAGCTCAATCAGCGCTGCACCTTCAGCAACAGAGTCACCTAAGTTTACTAAAATGCTTTTAACAACGCCTGCTGAAGTGCTAGGCACTTCAACAGATGCTTTGTCTGATTCTAATTGAACAACACTGTCATCAACCGCAATGGTATCGCCAACTTTGATCAAAATTTCAGCAACAACGGCTTTATCTACACCAATATCAGGAGTTGTAATTTGCATACTTATTTCTCCTCTTTGTAGTCAGCTACAGCGTGTACAGATGGCGTTGCTTGAGGAGCCCAAGCTACTGGACGGTCCGTATCTAATTCAAATGTAGAGATGGCATCTTTCACTAAGCGTGCATCCACCTCACCTTCATCAGCCAATTTCTTCAGTGTGGCAACCACAATATGTGCAGCATCTACGCCAAAGTAGCTACGTAATTTAGCGCGTGAATCTGAACGACCATAACCATCTGTACCCAATGCTACGAATGGACGGTTGTCTGGAAGATATGCACGAATTTGTTCGCTATAAGCACGCATATGATCTGTTGCAGAAACTACGATCCCTTCTGTGCCGCGCAGTTGCTCAGTCACCCAAGCTTCTTTCACATTCTCGCTCATTGGATGCAAGCGGTTGTATTCTTCACATGCCATACCATCACGTGCAAGTTCATTGAAACTTGTTACGCTAAATACATTTGAATGGATTTGGTATTCATCACGTAAGATTTGAGCAGCTTTAATGACTTCACGCAGAATTACACCTGAACCCATCAACTGAACAGTGGCTTTTTCATCTTTTTGGAGTAAGTACATACCACGTTTAATGCCTTCTTCAGCACCTTGTGGCATTTCAGGATGCTCGTAGTTTTCGTTCATTACCGTTAAGTAATAGAAAATACGCTCTTGGTTCACATACATGCGTTGTAAACCATCATGCACAATAACTGCTAATTCATAACCAAAACATGGGTCATACGACACACAGTTCGGAATCGTGTTCGCAAGAATATGTGAGTGACCATCTTGGTGTTGTAAGCCTTCGCCATTGAGCGTTGTACGGCCTGCTGTTGCACCCAATAAGAAACCTTGTGCTTGTGCATCACCTGCAGCCCATGCAATGTCGCCAATACGTTGAAAACCAAACATAGAGTAGTACATGTACATTGGAATCATGGGTAAGTTATTGGTTGAATAACTGGTTGCCAATGCTGCCCAAGCGCTCATTGCACCTGCTTCGTTAATACCTTCTTGAAGCATATGACCATCTTTTGCTTCACGGTAATGCATCAACTGTTCTTGGTCTTCAGGCGTGTAATGCTGACCATTGGCTGCATAAATACCTAACTGACGGAACATACCTTCTAGACCAAAAGTACGTGCTTCATCTGGAACAATAGGAACAACACGGTCTTTAATTGCTTTTTCTTTTAACAATGCAGCGATTAAACGAACCATCACCATGGTGGTTGATTGTTCTTTGCCTTGTGAACCTTTTAATACTGCATCAAAGACAGAAAGTTCTGGAATAGCCAACTGCTCGCTTTCTTTACGACGTGCAGGTAAGTAACCACCTAGTGCTTCACGACGTGCTTTCATATATTTCAATTCAGGCGAGTTTTCGCTTGGACGATAGAAAGGCACTTCTTCTAATTGCTCATCGTTAAATGGCAAATTGAAGCGATCACGTACATATTTTAAAGATTCGATTTGCATCTTTTTGATTTGATGCGTTTTGTTTACTGCTTCAATTTCATCAGACAAGCCATAACCTTTAACAGTTTTCGCCAAGATTACAGTTGGTTGACCTTTGGCTGTACATGCTTCTGCATAGGCTGCAAAAACTTTGTACGGATCATGACCACCACGATTTAGATTATCAATATCTTCATCGCTTAAGTCTTTAATCAACTCAGCCGCTTCTGGGTATTTACCAAAGAATTTTTCGCGTGCATATGCACCGCCCTTCACTTGTAAGCGTTGGTATTCACCATCCAGTGTTTCTTCCATAACCGACTTTAAAGCGCCAGTGCTGTCTTTAGCCAGTAGTGGGTCCCAATGACGGCCCCAAACCACTTTAATGACACGCCAGCCCGCACCACGGAATAAAGATTCTAATTCTTGAATAATTTTACCGTTACCACGTACTGGACCGTCTAGACGTTGTAAGTTACAGTTTACAACCCAAATGAGATTGTCTAATTTTTCACGCCCCGCAAGTGAAATTGCACCTGTGCTTTCTGGCTCATCCATCTCGCCATCACCAAGGTATGCCCAAACTTTGCGATTTTCTTCTTTAATCAAACCACGGTTCATCAAATATTTTTGAATATGTGCTTGGTAAATCGACATGATTGGGCCAAGACCCATCGATACCGTTGGGAACTGCCAATAATCAGGCATTAAGTATGGATGCGGATAAGAAGGTAAGCCAACACCGTCCACTTCGCGACGGAAATTGTTTAGATGCTCTTCAGTCAAACGACCTTCAAGGAATGAACGCGCATAGATTCCTGGCGCACAGTGACCTTGATAATAGATCATGTCACCGCCAAAGCTATCACTATTCGCGCGGAAGAAATGGTTAAAACCCACATCATATAATGTTGCTGAAGATGCAAAACTTGCCAAGTGACCACCTAAGTCATCACCCGTTTTATTGGCACGGAGTACCATCGCTAAGGCGTTCCAACGAATCAACGCACGGATACGACGCTCCATGTCTTGATCGCCTGGCATTGCAGGTTCTTCAGCCACTGAAATTGTATTTAAATAAGGCGTGTTTAAACGCTGAATAGGGACATGTTTAGCGATTGCTTGTTGATACAGTTTTTCTAGTAGAAAAGCTGCACGCTCAGTCCCCATGTGTTGTAAAACGGAGTCAAACGCATCTTGCCATTCTTGCGTTTCTTGCGCGTCAGTATCACCATAAAACGCCATAATTCACCTATTTCGATATCCTAATCTTATACGCTAATATGTATCATACTTTCGTCCTATAAGAGTATCGCTACAGCTGAATATGGCTGAGCCATACTATTTAGCAACTAAATAGTCATTGACCATTCGTTACCCAAGATAACAAAAAACCGCCAATTTAGGCGGTTTTTTATACATTTAATGCTGCTTTTTGATGCTAACTTAGATTTCGTCAGAGCTGTATTCCTTTTTCAAGCATCAGACCAACGGTAAGTTCGGATCATCGATCAAATCGGATTTAAGGCAACATTGCTAGATAAGTCGATGGGTTTTTGCGTTGACCATCTTTAACTACTTCATAGTGTAAATGTGGGCCAGTACAACGACCTGTACAACCAACATTGGCAATATGTTCACCCGCGTCTACACGGTCGCCAACACGAGCAATTAAACGTGATGCATGGGCATAGCGCGTGATGTAACCATTGTCATGGTTAATTTCAACGTATTGACCATAGCCCGTACCCCAACCTGACTTGGTCACAATCCCTGGACCTGTCGCATAAATCGGTGTACCGCTTGGCGCAGCAAGATCTAGACCTGAGTGGCGCTCAGCACGACCATTCATAGTACGGCCGCCGTAACTTGAGCTCACACGTGCGCTTGGAAGTGGGTGTGTCACTAACCACGAATATGCATTATTTGAAAAACTTTTTGCAGAGAATTCTGAACCGTATTTTTTCGACAGTGAAGCGTTGTTAAGTTCAACCGTTTTTTCACGGAGCTGAACGGTCATTTTCGTTTCGGCAGGAACATCAATATCATTAGATTCAGTATAAGCACCTTCTGATAAAGTGCGTGTCAATTGCTCAATTCGATCCGAAGATGCATTATTTGTATTGAGTTCTACCAAATCAGCGAAGGCTACTGAAGCAGCCGATGCCGCAAAAGAAAAAGCCAACAAAATACGTCGCATATGCATAAAAAACCTCTTAAAACTGTTCTTACGAATGTTTCTTGCGTGATCTCGTCCTTGATATCTACCGAAAGAAGCGCATAAGATTAAGACATTAACATGAAGGAAATATGTATGTCCGAACCAGTGAATCTCTTTCAACAAACCAGAAAACACATAAAAACAGGAAACTTAACGTTTCTCTCAAAGCAAGTGACTGCATGGCAGAAACTTACAAAACTGATTCAACCTATCCTACCGCAACCAGAGCAGTGGCAGGTTGTTTGTTATCAATATGGTATTTTGACGATTACCGGCGAAAATCAAGCGATGATTAGTCAACTTGGTTACCTTCAAAAACAATATATTGCACAACTGTCGGAACTTGATGAGTTTAAAGACCTACAAAAACTCCAAGTTCGTTTGAGAATCCCCTCTCAAACACCCGCAAAGATACAATCTATTTCAAGATCGCTAAGCACAGAAACTCAAGACTTAATTCGAGGTGCTGCTGACTTTGTGAGCGACCCTAAGCTTAGCCAAGCAATGCGCCGTTTGGCAAGCAAAAAAAAGTAACCTCGTCTCGACTAGCTTCAGAATTGCGTTTTTAAAATGATAAATTCATCACACTTTTTATTGTTACAATATAACATCACACAATAAAGACAATGACTTAAGTCACACTCACATAAGGAATTGGACACTGATCTTCGTCATTAAATGTTACAATTTCATAGCTGCTTGGATCACTTTGGACATTGCGCAATAATTGATTATTCAAAGCATGCCCAGACTTATATCCATCAAATTTGGCAATAATTTGGTGGCCGAGCAAGTAAAGATCCCCCACCGCATCTAATATTTTGTGACGAACAAATTCATCTGAGAAGCGTAAACCTTCTTCATTCACCACACCGGTTTCATCGACTCCAATGGCATTGTCTAAACTCGCCCCCAAAGCGAGATTATTGGCTTTGAGATAATCCAAATCTTTCATGAAACCAAAAGTACGGGCTTCACTGACTTCATAAACAAAGGTTTCGGTTGAAAAATCAATAGTGGCAGACTGATATTCTTTCTTAAAAGCGGGATGGTCGAAGTCAATGGTAAAGTTGAGTTGAAAACCCTCATGTGGGCGGAAAATGGCGCGCTTGTCGTCGATGAGTGCTTCAACAGGTTTGAGTATTTTTATAAATTTTTTAGGGGCATCCAGTTCTTTAAGGCCGCCTTGCATGAGCAAGTAAATAAACGGACCTGCACTGCCATCCATAATTGGTACTTCAGAGGCAGACACTTCAATGATCAGGTTATCAATACCCAGACCTGCAATTGCACTCATAACATGTTCAATGGTACCGACTTTGGCATCTTCTTGAACTAGGTTTGAACACATGAAGGCTTCTTGGATCAACATCGCATTTGCACGAATGTCGACGGGTGGATTGAGATCGATACGACGAAACACAATTCCTCCGTCCGCATGATGTGGCACAAAGTTAATTAAGACTTTTTGACCACTATGCAAACCAATGCCGCTTGCTTTAACGACACGTTGTAGAGTTCTTTGTTTCAACATGTTTCATATCATCTCACCACTAAACCGCTATACGTTAGCATATTTAGCCATTGATAAAAAACAAAAAGGTAGTCAGAGACTACCTTTTCTTCATCACATGCGGCTTAACCACATAGACAAACACTACTTACGTTGTTGATTTTTCAAGTAATCTTGAATACTCATTGGAGTTGAGCGTGCAGCACTCACTGTCGATGCAGAACTTGCTGCAGCAGCCACGTCTTGGTTCTGACGCTGGATTGCAGGCACATCATCATCTTCAACAACCGCTTGCGCTGCATGCCCATGTTGTGCTACCTGCACATGTGCACTTGGGCGCTTCACTGGCTCAGCAGAATCTGCTGAATTTCGAGTCAAACCGGTTGCAATGACAGTGACACTGATTTCATCACGCGCATCTGGATCAAATACGGTGCCATAGAAGACTTGGCCTTCGTCTAGATCGACAATTTGGTTTACAACGTCGGTAATTTCTTCGATTTCGCCAAACGTAACGTCATCACCACCCGTCACATTAATCAGAATCCCTTTGGCATTCATAATGGTGACATTATCTAGCAATGGGCTACGGATCGCTTGTTCAGCCGCTTGACGTGCACGGTTTTCACCACGACCTAAACCCGCACCCATCATGGCATAACCACGTGTGCTCATCGCAGTTTTCAAGTCAGCGAAGTCAAGGTTAATATGACCTGGGCGTACTACCAAATCAAAGATACTACGGACCGCATTTAACAAGACATCATCCGCTTTTTTGTAGGCATCTTTCATTGAGATGTCACGGAAAACTTTTAACAAGCGTTGGTTTGGAATGATGATTAACGAATCAACATGCGCTTCTAATGCTTCAATGCCCTGCTCCGCAGACTGAAGACGACGTTTACCTTCAAAATTAAACGGTGTCGTTACCACGCCTACAGTTAAAATGCCCATTTCTTTAGCAATTTCAGCAACTACCGGCGCAGCACCTGTACCTGTACCACCACCCATACCGGCAGTGACAAACACCATGTCAGTGCCTTCAAGGTGTTGACGAATCAAGTCACGACTTTCTTCAGCCGCTGCTTGACCGACATTTGGATTGGCACCTGCACCCAAGCCACGGGTACTTTGCTCACCCAACTGGATTTTGAATTGTGCATTCATACGGTCTAGCGCTTGCTTGTCCGTATTGGCACATACAAATTTTACACCTTGAATATCTGACTCAAGCATGTGTTGTACGGCGTTACCACCTGCACCACCAACACCAAACACAGTAAAACGGGCTTGACCGTTGCTATCGGTTTGATCATCTTCTAAAAATTCAAATGAGGCCATGACCTATAGATTTCCTAATTCGTTATTGGCAGTCACTTAAGCCCGTATACTGCCTTGATCTTAATAAACAAAATTGCTTTTAAGCATGCTGTGCAAGCCATAGCTTGTCAAGTTTAAGCGATGCGTTGTACAACTTCTTAACAATATTCCAAAAAAATTCAACTTAAAAAACAGATTTCAGCTTTTCATTGAGTCCAGACCAAGCACGTCCAACGCGTTTAATCAGAGACAGTTTTTCTGTATCTTCTGGTTCCACTATGGTGTCTTGTGTTTCGCTCTGACTAAACATCAACAAACCTGCGGCAGTGGCATACTGAGAGCGACGCAGTGCGGCAATATTCTGCTCATCTGCTGTCACTTGCACAGGTGGATTACCCAAATGCGCAGACACACCCAACATACGACGGGTCAACGTCACCATACCTTCGATTTGACTGGCATCACCAGTTAACACCACACCATGATACAAACCATGAATCGCACCATTACGCTCTAGCTCTTGGCGAACTTGGCCTAAGATTTCTTCATAACGCGCAATCACGATTTCAGTCAGCTCAATACGACTAATCGTTTGCGGACCATCAATCCCTTGGATCTGAATCATATGGTCCGGTTTAACCGACTTAATGTCGACACACCCATAGAGTAATTTAATTCGCTCTGCTTCTTCAGTGGTGGTTTGTAACACAGCAGCAATATCACGGGTGACATGTTCGCCACCACGCTGCAAAGTATGTGTCAACGCCAAACGACCATCCAAATACACCGCAATGTTGGTGGTACCTGCACCAATATCGACTAAACAAACGCCATACTCTTTTTCATCTTTGAGTAGGCTCGCTTCTGCCGTTGCCAGACAAGACACCACCAGTTTCTCCACCCCGATGTTCGCACCTTTTAAGGCCCGATCAAGGTTTTGCATGGTGCTAATCGGTAACATCATCAACTGATAATGACCAATCATGCTGTGGGCAGACATTCGTATTGGGTTTTGTACCCACTCAGTGGAGTCATCCAACTCAAAGCCCAGTGGAACAGCACTAACCAAATAATGATCCGAGGTCATGTGGCTGGCTTTGGCCAACTCTAATGCACGAACCACTTCACTTGTTGTAATTGTATGGTCAGTATTTTCAACTGGCGTTCGTCCAGAGGCATAAAAGCTTTTTAACTCGGCACTTGGGATCGACACCCACGCGGAATGGACACGGCATTCAGCCATATCTTCTGCTTCTTGCACGGCATTTTTTATCGCTGTAATGACTTTATCAAGACTTACAATTTTTCCTTTATTCATGCCTCGGTTACGAGCAGTTGCCATTCCTATCACTTGGATATTGTCTGGCGCATGTACCTTACCAATCAAAACTGAAACTTTGTGCGTCCCAATGTCAATCGCAACAACTGAGGGAACCGCTTCATTCATTATTTACTACTACCATCACATGTTTGTTTAATTTATGGCTTTATGCCTCTGTTTTAAAGCCAAGTATTATGGCTTTGCTGCTGCTCCACCTGCAATGCTTGTGTCATCAATCGTTACAACAAAATGACCATTTGCTATCTTTGGTGCGGCAGCATTCTTCCATTGGATGGCCAAGCCATTCCGATAACGCAAATCAATGGCAGATACTTTGGCCCAAACTGGCTTCAAATCACTTTGAGCCAAATAACTCAAACGTTGCAGCTTACTCATGGTTTGATCCTGATCTACGATAACACGTAAACCTGAATCGAACTGCATAAACCAAGTCATACGCTCCGTTAAATATAGTTCTTTTAAACGAAGGTTGACTGGTTGGAATAATTGATTAATTTCATTATAACGGCGCATCATCATTTTAGACTGACTGATTGGGCCGTGTAATAAAGGCAAATTCTGATTATTTTTCGGTGTCACTTCGCTAAATACGTCACCACTGTCACTTAAGAGGCGCCCTGTCCCCCAACGTGCAATTGCATGCCGAGGCATGACGCGAACGCGAATCGCATTCGGCCATGCCCGCGAAACCACCACACGATCGACCCAAGCCAGCTCTAAAGTTCGATCACGAATTTCTTCTAAATCTGAGGTGAAATAATTATGGGTAATGGCTGGTGAAACATGTCCCATCACCTGATTCTTTTCCGCCTCAGAACGTACGCCTACTACATCAAGTTCGGCCACGCGTGCATCTGTCATGACTTGATATAAGCCATAAATACCAACCAACAGCACCGCCACGGCAACGACCAACATCACCCAACCACCAAAGTTGGCAAGCTTTTCCTTACGCGTCGGTGGTTTATCGTGTATTGAAGTAATCGCTGCGCGTTTACGGCGCATAGAAGCAGGTAATTGCGCCATTTAGTGAGCCGCACCTGTCAATGTTTGCTCTAAAATTTGGACACAAAGCGCATCAAAGCTATAACCCACTGCATTTGCTGCTTTCGGCACCAAAGAGTGACTGGTCATCCCAGGTACTGTATTCACTTCTAGTAACCAGAAATTGCCTTGCTCATCTTGCATCGCATCAATACGACCCCAACCACTTGCACCCACCGCTTGGAATGCACGGAGGCAAAGCGCTTGCAACTTTTGCTCTTCTTCAGTGCTTAAGCCACACGGAATTCCGTATTCCACATCATTACGCTGATATTTCGCTTCATAATCATAAAAAGCCACATCCGCAGGAGGTTGTAGACGAATCACAGGTAGCGGTTGACCATTTAAAAATGAAATCGTGAATTCACGTCCCGTAATCCATTTTTCAGCCATCACCACAGCATCGTGTTGGGTCGCTTTGGCAATTGCCGCTGCCAAATCTTCTGCTTTTTCGACTTTACTCATGCCGACACTTGAACCTTCGTGTACCGGCTTGATAATCAGTGGAAGACCCAAATTCGCCACCACTTCAGCTAAATCTGACTCTTGGCTAATGATGCGATAGGGTGCTGTCGGTAAGTCTGAACCCTGCCAAACTTGCTTGGTTTTAACTTTATCCATACCAATAGCAGAACCCTGTACGCCTGTTCCGGTATACGGGATATTGAGCCACTCCAAGACCCCTTGGATTTGACCGTCTTCTCCACCGCGACCATGTAACACAATAAACGCACGGTCATAACCGACCAATTCGGTCACACTACGCTCTTGCGGATCAAAAGCTTCTGCATTTACACCCGAACGAACCAATGCTTCAAGTACAGCTGCACCACTATCTAGAGAAACCTCACGCTCAGCAGACTTACCACCAAGCAACACCGCTACTTTGCCGAATTTTGAAGCATTTGACACGTTGATATCCTTAAACTTTATGACTGTTTTATTCATTGAGTAATCACAAAACGTGATTATTTTAAATATAAATGATTGCTTGCAAGCTCAACCGAGATAGCCCCCACATTACCTGCGCCTTGCGTCAATAACAAGTCATCCGCTTGTAACACTTTTTTCAACGCATGCTGCAAATTACCTTCGACTGGATCGATCAAAATCGGCTCTACATCGCCACGTAAACGAATACTACGCGCCAATGAACGACTATCTGCCCCCACAATCGGTTTTTCACCCGCAGGATAGACTTCAAGCAGCAACAGCTGATCGACATGTGACAATACATCCACAAAGTCATCGAAACAGTCACGGGTACGGCTAAAACGGTGCGGCTGGAACATCATCACTAAACGACGGTCTGGATGGCTTGCTCGTGCAGCTTTAATGGTCGCTTCGACTTCTTTTGGATGGTGACCATAGTCATCCACCAATTTCACATTACCGCCGTCGATGTCAAATTCGCCCTGTACTTGGAAACGACGGCCTACGCCGCTGAAACTTTCTAACGCACGTGCAATCGCAGCATCAGATACCCCTTCATCGGTTGCAATACCGATTGCTGCAAGCGCATTTAAAATATTATGTAAACCCGGCAAATTGATGGTTAAACGCAAAGGCTCACGATCTTTACGTAATACGGTAAAGTGCGACTGCATGCCTTCTTGTTCAATATCCACTGCACGAATGTCATTGTCTTCGTTAAAACCATATGTGATCAATGGACGACCAATACGCGGCATGATTTCACGAATGTTGGCATCATCGCCACACACCACAGCCAAGCCGTAAAACGGTAGTTTTTGTAAGAACTGTACAAAGGTATCTTTTAGGACATCGAAGCTACCACCATAGGTGTCCATATGGTCTGCATCAATATTGGTCACGATGGTGGCCATCGGTTGCAAATGCAGGAATGAAGCATCTGATTCATCTGCCTCTGCCACGATAAAACGACTCGCGCCCAGCGCAGCATTCACACCAGTACGGTTCAGCAACCCACCAATCACATAGGTTGGGTCGAGATTTTCTTCTGCCAACATACACGTGACTAGACTTGTAGTCGTGGTTTTACCATGCGTTCCCGCAACAGCAATCCCATGACGGTAGCGCATCAGTTCACCCAGCATTTCTGCACGGCGCACCACAGGCGTACGCGTTTCAATGGCTGCTTTAATTTCTGGGTTTTCTGCATCAATTGCAGTCGACACCACAATCACGTTTGCCCCTTGAATATTTTCAGCCGTATGCCCGATATAGACTTTGATGCCGTTTTCTTCAAGCTGAGCCGTGGTTTTTGATGCCTTGATATCTGAACCTGAGACTTTGTAGCCTTGGTTCTTTAACACTTCGGCAATACCACACATACCCGCACCACCAATTCCAATAAAATGGATGTGCTTAATACGGCGCATTTCTGGCACTTTAATTAACTTTTTTGCTTGATCAGCAGGCGTAGATGGCGACATAAAATACTCGGTTTACAATGCTTGAATTAAACGAACCACATGTTGGGTTGCATCGGGTTGTGCTTGCTGACGTGCTTTCACTGCCATTTCAGACAATAACTGACGGTTCATCAAGGGTAATAATAATGCTTTTAAACTCTCAGGCGTCATGCTTGCTTGTGGGCAAATTTTGGCTGCACCGATATTGGCTAAAAACTTTGCATTGGCCGTTTGGTGATCATCCACAGCGCTTGGCAGTGGAACAAACACCGCAGCCACCCCCGCAGTCGCAATCTCGGTTACGGTTAATGCCCCAGCACGGCAAATAATTAAATCGGCATCGCTATAAGCTTGGGCCATATCTTCAATAAAAGGATGGACTTCAACCTGAAGTTGTTCAGGTGCATCGGCATAACGCGCTTGGGTCGCATCTGCATGGTTTTGACCACACTGATGATAAATGCTTAACGGCACATTCAATTGCTTCAATGCTTCAGGAACACGCTCATTTAACGCTTGTGCACCCAACGAGCCACCCACAATTAAAACTCGAAGCGTGGCTCCAGCTTTTTCACGTTCTTGATAACGCCAAGACGGATTTAAAATTTCCGTAATCTCTTTGCGGACGGGATTACCCGTGGTCACAATTTTATCTTGTGCAGCAAAGGTATTTGGAAAAGCTTGGCACACTGTTTTGGCAATACGTGATAACTGCGTATTGGTAAAACCCGCAATCGCATTCTGCTCATGAATAATGACAGGAATACCCAATGCGCGCGCAGCCAATCCACCTGGCCCAGCGACATAACCCCCAAAGCCCGCGACGGCATCGACTTTGAGCTGCTTCATGTAACGCATTGCACTTAAAGTGGCTTTTAAAATTTTAAAGGGTGCCAATACTTTGCGGACTAAGCCATTGCCGCGCACACCTTGAATATCAATTTGATAAATTGGGATATCATGATTTTTAAGCAGGCGATTTTCCATACCTGTAGGCGTAGCAAGCCACGAGACTTGACAGCCTTGTTGCTGTAATTCCTTAGCCACAGCAAGTGCTGGAAAAACATGTCCGCCCGTTCCGGCAGCCATCATCATTACATGTTTCGGCTTTGTTTGTGTTGCTTCGGTCACAGTCTAATTCTTCAATTCTAAAAATATGGAAACAAAATTCAATTTTAAGCGATCAATTGTAATCACAAACGCATAGCCGCGAAAGATTATTTACTTTTTTTCAACAGGCAATTGATTGTTTTTTTCTACTGATTTTCAAGTTTAAACTAGATTTGTTATCAGATGTGCATTTTTACTCAAACTACAGCACACAATCAGGCTCGACAGCGCAATTGGCTATATTTAAAAATCAAACAATGAAGCTGATTTGAATCAAATATTTAACATAATTTTAAAGCCCAATTCGCTTCATTTTGGTACTTAGAAATACCATCTGAGCGCATACATTTGAGCAGGATGAAAATTTGTAGTGTCTGGCAACATAATCCGCTTTATTTTCAACCAAATTGATACAATTTGCAGCAAAGTACACTTCTATTTCAAAATCGACCATCTCCATGAAGTAAAAAAGGAACCATTTCAGGTTCCTTTTCTGTCGTTTTAGCTGGCTTTTCCAGCTTCCAAGACATCAAATAAAGTATCGGCAATCGAGGTGCCAAATTGCGCATCAATCTCACGAATACAGGTTGGACTAGTGACATTAATCTCGGTCACATAATTGCCAATCACATCAAGTCCGACAAAAACCAAACCTTTTTCACGTAAGAAGGGTCCCACTTTTGCAGCAATCGCCTTGTCATTATCAGTCAAAGGACGTGCTTGACCCAAACCACCTGCGGCCAAATTCCCACGGACTTCGCCGTTTTGTGGAATACGCGCCAAACAGTACGGAATAGGTTCACCATTGACCAGCAAGATACGTTTATCCCCTTCCACAATTTCAGGAATATAACGCTGCGCCATAATCGGACGTGTGCCCATTTCCGTCAACATTTCCAAAGTTGAGCCAATGTTCACACCATCTTGATATAAACGGAAAATTCCCATGCCACCCATCCCATCGAGAGGCTTCACAATCACATCACCATGTTCTTTGATAAATTCACGGATCAGGCTTTGTTGTGAAGTCACTAATGTAGGGACTTGGAGTTCGGGGAACTGCGTGGCAAACAGTTTTTCATTACAGTCACGTAAGGACTGTGGTTTATTGATAATCCACGCGCCTTCACGTTCCGCTTGTTCCAAGATATAGGTGGTGTAGACAAAGTTCATGTCGAATGGTGGATCTTTACGCATCAAGATCACATCGTAATCGGCCAAGGACTCTTTTTGCTGTTCACCCAACTCAAAATAATGATCGTAGTCTTCAAACACTTTTAAGGGAGAAATCAGACCAAAGGCTTTACCTTGATCGATATATAAATCGTGTTGTAATGCATAACCCAGTTCATGTCCGCGACGGCTTGCTGCCCATAACATGGCCATGGTGGAATCTTTTTTTAGATTCACCGTTTCAATCGGGTCCATCACTACCAGTACACGCATAATTCTCACGCTCATATTTTTTAAACTTGGCAAAAAGTATAGCGAAGTTTTCAGGTTTGGGTGCAACAAGTTGTGTAATAATTAAAGATTAAAAAATCTATTTTATTCAAATAACTACAACACATTGTAGTAACAAATCAAATGCTAACTGCTCAATTCAACAAAGGGAGTATGTGTCTATTACCACGCGACAGCTCCTTTCCATACCTTCTCCATTAAGTCAAAAGGCGTTGAATATCCTTGGCAATTTTTTCAGGTTTAACAATCGGCGCATAGCGTTTCACCACCTGCCCTTTTTGGTTAATGAGAAATTTGGTGAAATTCCATTTGATGCTTTGACTACCTAAAATGCCTTTAGCTTCAGTGGTTAAATACTGATACAGCGGATGCGCTGTAGGCCCATTCACGTCGACCTTGGCAAACATTGGGAAAGAGACTCCATAGTTACGCTGGCAAAAGCTGCCGATCTCTTCATTACTCGCAGGGTCTTGCTGTGCAAATTGGTTGCAGGGAAAGCCTAAGATCAGCAGACCTTGCAGTTGATAGTCCTGATATAACTGCTCCAAACCTTCAAATTGTGGAGTTAAACCACATTGGCTGGCAGTATTCACCACCAATAAAACCTTGCCTTGATAATCGGCCAGATTTTTTTGCTCGCCTTCCAACAGTTCGGCCTGAAAATCATAAATTGTGGTCATTACATTTCTTCCATTCATCAAAATATCATTACTTAAAGTCGCTTCAAACACTGAATCGACCTCATTCTCAGAATAATATCGCACACAATTAACTTGTGCACAAGATTATTATGCACAATACACTTTTACCCCTATTTCATTTATACTGCTTTACAGACATTAACACCCAAGGACATTCAACATGGCGGACACCCCTCTTTTAGAAAACCGCGTGTGTTTTGCCATGTATTCCGCAACCAATGCCATGGTTCGTCAATACCGTCCACGCTTACAGGCTTACGATCTGACCTATCCACAATTTATTGTTTTGTTGGCTTTATACGAGCAGGACAATGTGACGCTGACCGAGATTGGACAAAAAACCTTTTTTGACTCAGGCACCTTAACCCCAATTATTAAAAAACTAGAAGAAAAACAGTTTTTAAAGCGTGTTGCCGTCAAAGAAGATGAACGTATGAAAAAAGTCGTTCTGCTGGAAAAAGCACTCTTAGCCAAAGATAAAATTATGGCCATTCCATTTGACCTGGCGTGTTCTTTAGGTCTAGATCCCGATGATTTGGTGGCCATCCATCAACTGTGTCAGCGTTTTTTAAACGGTTTGGAACAGATCCAACACGACAGTCGAGATACTTAAGTGCAACAAGCGATTGTCGGTTTTCATCTAGATGAAGAACATCATTGGGTGGCGGAGCTTACCTGTGGTCACACACAACATGTCCGCCATACTCCACCGTGGCAAAACCGCCCTTGGGTACAAACTGAGCAAGGACGCCAAGAAAAAATAGGCGTTCTTTTAAGCTGTAAAAAATGCATGGAAAATGCACAAAAATAATTCTTTTGCATTTTCTTCAAATTTTAATGCTTATTTATCAATTTTTTAGAAAAATTAAAAAGCCTGTACAGCTGTACTTTTCAACCCAGTAAAACTATGTAGAAAAAATGAATATTACCGTAAGTCTTGTTCATTTTTAGTAAATGATTATACTTCTCATTTTTATTGGCAATTCACTCTCTCCGAGCCTTAAATCATGATGAAATTTTCACCACAGCCGCTTTGTGGTTCTAACCTATTCAAATATAGCCTTCTCAGCTTTATGATTTTAAATGCGCATGCAGCTTATGCGGATGAAGCAACGCTACAAAATAATGAGAACTCCTCCTCTCAAGCGATGACAAACAAATCGAATACAGCAGCAGTTTTGCCTACCTTGAAAATTGAGGCAATGAGTGAACTTGATCCAATCAAAAGCTATGTTGATTACGATCAGGCCAATGTCACACGGAATGGTTTAAAGAAAAAAGACATTCCTCAAACCGTCGACACCATCGATGTACAGAAATATAAAATCTATGGCTCTAACGACCTCAGTGTAATGCTACAAGGCACACCAGGGGTTTCAACCAGCTACGATATGCGCGGTGATGGCATTACCCTCCGTGGTTTCTCTGCCGACTCGGGTGATATTTACCGTGATGGTATCCGTGAAAGTGGCCAAGTGCGTCGTAGTACAGCCAACATTGAACGCATTGAAATTTTAAAAGGCCCTGCCTCGGTGTTATATGGTCGTAGTGCAGGCGGCGGTGTGGTCAATATGGTGAGTAAATATGCCAACTTTGACTCAAAAAGCTCAGTCGGTACTTACGTAGGCTCATATGATAACTACGGTGCAACAGCAGATATTAACCAAGTCGTAAATGACAACTGGGCTGTGCGCTTGACGGGTGAATACGGTGAAGCGGATAGTTTCCGTTCAGGCATCGACAGTAAAATTGAAATGATCTCGCCAAGTTTCACTTATAAAAATGATGATGAAACCCTTACGTGGACCACACAATATACTTATGACAAATTAGGTCGAGTACCAGACCGTGGACCTTCTTATAGTGTTTTACCTGCTGGAACATCCATTAAAACGGGCTTTGCACAAAAAGGCGATTACGTTGATGATGTACTACAAGTCATTCGTTCAGATTTAAATTACGAATTTGCGCCGAATTGGAAATTTCATTGGGCAACAAGTTACCGCCAAGCAAAACTTCGATCATTTCTATTTAGGCGGATACTGCGCCACAGAGACAACCGTCATTCGTAATGCAGGCACATGTCAGGGCCATGTTGGAGAAATCTCTCAGATTTACTACTGGCAGCAAACTGACAACAAAACCACCAGCAATACCTTTGATATTCGAGGCGAGTTCGATACAGGTATGATTAAACACAACCTTGTATTCGGTAGTGATTGGGCATATGAAGAGCGCGAACCACGTTTAGCAAATACCAATCAAAATGGCTCTGCGATTTATGGTTACGTCAACCCACTTACGGGTGAACGCGAATCTAGTCGCGGTAGTGGCCCTTTGCAAATGAGACAGCATAATTATCACGAAGGCAGCAGTTTAGGTTTCTTCGTGCAAGATTTGATTAGCTTTACACCTGAACTCAAAATGATGCTCGGTGTGCGCTATGATCAATACGATTTTAAATCGACTAATAAAATAAAAGATATTTCCCAGCACTATGATGATACAACTGTAAGTCCTAATATTGGCTTTGTATGGCAGCCTACACCACAGCACAGCTTCTATACCTCTTATAACAAGAGTTTTGCCCCTTACGGTGGACGAGGCAATATTTCAATTGATGTCGACACTGATCCAAGTTTGTATGATGCAGAACCGCAATACAATGAACAATATGAAATTGGGGTCAAAAGCGACTGGTTAGATGAGCGTCTCAATACACAGCTTTCTGTTTATGACATCAGTAAAAATAATATTCGCTACCGACCAAACCCAGATATTCTTGATAAATGGGCTGTTGGTGGAAAACATCAATCCCAAGGTTTAGAATTTAGTTTCATTGGCCGTGTGTTGGATAATGTATTTGTTCGTGGTGGCTATGGCTATACTAATGCCGAAGTAAAGAAAGACAAAGAAAACCCTCAAAATGTAGGTAATAAATTGTCTAACACCTCTAAAAATACAGGCAACCTATTTGTCCGCTACTTACCTACCGAAAAACTTTATGGTGAAGTCGGTGTGACTTATGTGGGCTCTTACTATCCAAACATCAATAACTTGACCAAGATGGATGGTTTCAATCGTGTCGATGCAGCCATTGGTTATAGTGCTGATCCATGGAACCTGACCTTAGCTGTCAGTAACTTGACCAATAAAGAATATTGGCGTTCGGACTGTATGCCAGGTACACCACGTAGCTTCCTCATGCGTTTGAACTATCAGTTCTAAACCCCTTTAGTTAAAACGCCATCTCAAGCGGAACAGGTCACTGTTCCGCTTTTTTATGCTTATCAAGGGACGATTATGCCAATCAATAAATGCTTTGAATCTTTTGTTATAAAACGCAAGAAACGGATTTTCAGGCCTGACTGGATTTGTTAGTGTTTTCTTAAGTTAAATGATTTCCACGAGTAATCATGACAGAACATAGCAATTACGCACGTGTGGCAAAGGCAATTGAATACATTGAACAAAACTTCAAACAGCAACCCAGTTTGGCTGAGATTGCAGAACACGTGCATTTAAGTCCTACACATTTTCAGCGTATGTTTAGCGAATGGGCTGGTATTAGTCCGAAGAAATTTCTGCAATACATTAGTGTGGAATATGCAAAGTTAGTTTTGAAAAATCACACAGAAAATAATATTTTTGCAGCAACTTTTGACACTGGCCTTTCTAGTACCAGCCGATTGCATGATTTATTTGTCCAAATCGAAGGTATGACGCCCGCAGAATATAAACATGGCGGTGAAGCACTCCACATTCACTATAGCTTTGCCGAGACCATTTTTGGCTCCGTCATTATTGCCTCGACCCCTAAAGGGATTTGTCATATAGCCTTTACCGAAGCAGATCGGGATGCATTGGCCTATCTGAAAAAACAGTTCCCACGTGCGACATTTATTGAAGATCAGGATGAATTACAACGCAAAGCACTCGCGATTTTTCAGCAAGATCAACACAGCCTATCAGAGATTAAACTGCATCTGAAAGGCACCGACTTTCAGCTCAAGGTGTGGCAAAGTCTGCTCAAAATTCCCATGGGGCAGCTCAGCAGTTATGCACATATTGCCCAAGAGATTGGGCAAGAGCGTGCTTCACGAGCGGTCGGAACAGCCATTGGCAGCAACCCCGTTGCCTTTTTAATTCCATGCCATCGGGTCATTCAGTCTTCAGGGCAACGTGGCGGCTATATGTGGGGGACAACACGTAAAACTGCGATAATTGGTTGGGAAGGTGCGCATAGCCAAACGCCAACCGAATGAGAGAGCCAATAAAAAAGGAAGCCGAAGCTTCCCTTTTTTGTTTCAACGCTTAAACGCCATATTTCACGCGATAGGCTTCCATTTTTGCTAAAGCTTCTGTCTCACCTTTAGCCTCTAAATAATTCATCAAATCTTTCATGGTCACCAATGCATGCACAGGAATTTCCAATTCTTTTTGGACTTCTTGAATCGCAGACAGTTCACCTTGACCTTTTTCTTGGCGGTCTAATGCCACCAACACACCTGCAATCTGCGCACCTGCATTTTTCAAAATGGTGACTACTTCACGGATCGCTGTACCCGCAGTAATCACGTCATCAATAATCCAGACCTTTTTGCCTGCAACAGATGCACCAACCAAGACCCCGCCTTCACCATGATCTTTGGCTTCTTTACGGTTGAAACCCCAAGGCACACTTACCCCATGGTTTTGTGACAAAGCCACCGCTGTTGCAGCAACAAAAGGAATCCCTTTGTACGCAGGACCAAAGACCACCTCAACATTGTTGCATTCTGTCAGTTTGGCTGCATAGCCAGACGCCAGTAATGACAAGGCTTCACCGTCATTAAGCAGACCTGCATTAAAAAAATAAGGACTCACACGACCCGATTTTAAAGTAAACTCACCAAATTTAAGCACACCACGTGATAATGCGAGTTCGATAAAAGCTTGAGGGTTAAATGTCGCTTGCGTTGTCATGCGGTGCTCCGTATTTTCAAATTGAGGTAAGACTTGCGCATGATACCAAAGAGTAGCTATCCAAGTGATCAAAAAATTTTACGTGTAGTTTCAATTAACGTAAATGGTCTACGTTCTGCAGAAAAAAAAGGGATTTTTGATTGGATTGCCACATCAGATGCTGATGTGATTTGCATGCAAGAATCTCGCATCACCCACGAACAATGGACCGATAAATTTAAACCTGAAGGTTGGCATACTCACCTGTTCCCTGCTGAACGTCCAGGGTATGCTGGCACTGCTATTTATAGCCGTTTACCGTTTGTTTCAGTCACGGATGGACTTGGTTTTGAATTGGCCGATTCTCAAGGCCGCTTTATTTCGGCTGAGTTTGACTTAGGCTTAGACCAAAACGTGCATATTTGTTCACTCTATTTACCATCGGGTTCTTCTGGTGAAGAGGCACAAGTACGTAAAGACCACTTCTTAGAAGAATACAAACAAATTTTGAAACAATGGCGTGATGAAAATAAATCCGTGATTGTCTGTGGTGACTACAACATCGTGCATAAACGCATCGACATTAAAAACTGGTCAGGCAACCAAAAAGCCTCAGGTTGCTTACCGCACGAACGCGCTTGGCTCGATCATATTTATGATGAACTTGCCTATGTCGATACTTTCCGTGAAGTGCGTCCAGAGGCTGAGCTTTATTCGTGGTGGTCAAACCGAGGACAGGCCCGAGCGAAGAACGTGGGCTGGCGCATTGACTATCAAGCGTGCTCACCTGACTGGAAAGCCCGTACAGTCAATGCTTGGGTCTATAAAGAAACATGGTTTAGCGACCATGCACCTGTCATTATTGACTACAAAATCTAGAAAAATTTAAGTATTTAGCTCATATTCAGTAAACACTTGTTTACTGAATATGCGTTTTTAACCTACATTATCTGCCGTTTTTTGAGTCTTTTTCTGATCAATCAATCAGTGCATTATGTTTCCACGGCAAAGGGACGATGTCAGGATGACAGCACAAGGACAGGACGCCGTAGGATGAAATTAAAACGAACTATGGATATAGTTGGTTTTCAAGGATGTGACAATGGACGTTGTAATGAGACCCGCATGATCAGGATGATTAAATGCGGGTTTTCTCTTTTTTAGTTTCTACTTTTTAATATTTTTTATTTTTGTATTCTATTTTTCTTTGATTTGATTCTAAAACGCTTTTATGACAAGACGATGACGCTATTGGCTTAAATCGCGACACTAGAGCTGCTCTGCTTTTTCCGTTACTCTAAACCCAGCTTAAAATTCAGAAGGGTTTTCCATGTTAAATGTGTATGGCATTAAAAATTGTAATTCAATGAAAAAAGCATTCGACCTACTGAATGAGTTAGGTTTAGCGTATGAGTTTCATGATTATAAAAAACAAGGCATTGATGCTACGACTGTCAAAACATGGCTCGATCAGATTGGGGCAGATGTGGTCCTGAATAAGAAAGGTACCACTTGGCGTAAGCTGACTGAAGCAGAACAAGACACTGCTTTAGCTTCAGAGCAAGGACTGATAGATACTCTCACGACCCATCACAGTCTCATTAAGCGCCCCGTGATTGCAACACCCGATGGTTTTATTGTGGGTTTCAATGAAGATGCAATTCGTGCCCTAAAGGCATAACAAAAACAAAAAAGCCGAGCAATTGCTCGGCTTTTTTTGTTGGATGAGATTAGTTCGCGCGAATCCAAGTTTGGTTACGGCCAAGTGCAGCCACACCAATATAGCCACGAAGCTCTAGTTTTTTACCACCAGCAGCAATGTTGCCTTTTAATTTATAAGTTTTACCCGTTTGCGGATCTAAAATTGATCCACCTTCATAGCTTGTACCACCCGCGTTTTTCAGACCATGTACAATCGTTAAACCTTTCAACGATTTGTTTTTGTATGGGCCTTCACACTTGGTACATGCATTTTCTTCACCTGGTGTCAAAATACCTTGAATACTCGCAGTTAAAGTTCCATTTTTTTGCTCTGTGAATTTAACCAATGCTTTCGCTTGTTTAGTTTTGTCATCAATCGTTTTCCAAACAGTGCCATTCAGCGGATCTGCTGCATGAGCTAGAGCGGTTAATCCTAGTACGCTTAACGCAAGTGCAATTTTTTTCATTTTTTTCATTTCCCTAGTCTAGTATAGACGACTATCATTATTAAAAAGTCACAACAATTTTTCAATTTTTCAATGTGACCAATTAGTGTAACCTTGTAAATTATGTTGGTAAATACACAAACTCAAGGTAAAACAAATAACAAAATGGAATAACTATGAAGATTGCCGATCCATGGAAACAAATCATTACAGAGCAGTTTTTAAAAACCACGATTCGAACCCCAAGTCGCTTTAGTCTCCCCCCCAGTAGTCAGCGTTTTCTTCTTGAACAAATGTGTCGTGCATTTCCGATCAATAAGTCGATCCAGATTCGTCCTCTACGTCTTGCAGGCCTGCGTGCGGAAGAGTTAAAACCTGAAACTGAAGCCACTCAGCTCATTTTGCATATTCATGGTGGAGCTTTCTTTTTAGGTTCAATGAATACCCATCGCGCTTTTGTCTCAGACCTTGCAGCTATCACACAAATGCAAGTCATTCACCTTGACTATCCGTTGTCGCCAGAACACCCCTATCCTGAAGCCATTGATGCGCTGTTTGATGTTTATCTGCTGTTATTGGAGCAAGGGATACAAGCCAAAGATATTATTTTATCGGGGGATTCATGTGGTGCAAATTTAGCGCTAGCCTTGGCTCTGCGAATTCGTGATGAGCAACGCCCTCAAGTCAGTGGATTAATTCTACTTTCGCCATTTTTGGATTTAAGCTTAACCAGTGAATCTATTCGCTATAACAGCAAGCTCGATGCACTGTTATCGATCGAAGCCCTTGAAACAGGCATCGACTATTATGTTCCAGAGCAAATTGACCCAGCGGACCCGCTCGTTTCACCTTTATTTGATGATTTAGCAGACCTCCCGCCTACCCTTGTACAAGTCGGTTCGAAAGAAATTCTCTTGGACGATGCCCAGCGGTTTAAAGATAAAGCGACCAAGGCAGGTGTAGATGTGACATTTAAACTATACACAGGCATGTGGCATAACTTTCAAATGTTTAATGCATGGTTTCCTGAAGCTAAAATGGCGTTAGATGATATAGCAACGTTTGCTCAAGCGCTCGACCAAGATTAGACACATTCCACATAAAAAAAGGTCAGCTTAACGCTGACCAAATGAGGAATCATGGAACTACAGTTATTGTTATTAGATCGTTTGCACCTGCGCTAGAGCTGCTGCAATGGCTTTGTCTTTCAGCTCTGGGCCCGTATTCACGCCTTCAGCACGAATGATTTCAACATCGGTCACACCAGTAAAATTAAAAACAGTTTTTAAGAAGCCTTCTTGGAAGTCAACAGGACTATTTTCACCATAGACACCACCACGACTACTGGCAATATAGGCTTTCTTGTCACCAGCCAAACCGACAGGACCATTTTCCGTATATTTAAAGGTACGACCTGCAACACTAATGCGGTCAATCCATGCTTTTAAAGTCGAAGTAATCCCGAAGTTATACATCGCCGCACCAATCACCACAACGTCCGCATCTAAGTACTGTTGAATAATACGTTCGCCCAAAGCCGATTGTTCTGCATTTTGACCCATTAAAATTTCTGCGTCTAAGTGTGGAATCGGTTGCGTTGCCAAATCCAAATATTCAACCTCAACTTGTGCATGCTTTTCGCTGAGTTGCGAAACAATGGCTTGGCTCAACTGACGAGATACAGAGGCATCCGCCATAATACTTGAATCAATGTGTAAAACTTTCATGGGATGTTCCCGCATAATCTTTATTGAATAGCTGCATCTTAAAAGAATCCCGCTCTTAGAATAATTGGTTTATTTAAAACACTATGTTGCAAAAATAGAACACTTTTCCCTTTTTATAGGGATATTTTTTCTATGATTTTAGATGCTATCTTTAAATTCAATTTTAAGAATTAATTACACTATTTAAATTAAAAAGAATATGAAAGTAAGAGGATAAAAAGATTGAATGAATTCACTAGCCTCCAGCTCTAAAAAATTAAATAAAAATAAACTTTCTCACTATTTACTGGAAGAGGAAGTCATCATGAATTGGAGCACCTTGAAAAAGTGCATTCTGATGTTGGTTTTGGCTTGCATTATTCATGTTGCTTGGCTCGGTTGGGATAGCTTTATCCTACTAAACCCGCAATATTGGCAGGTGGTCAATCTCGATATTGTACGCATCCAATTTGTACTGAACTCTATCTTTTTACTGACCTTGTCAGGACTGATTTATCCCTGCTATGTCCTACATGATCGCGTCTGGGTACAGCGTTTTTTACCCTATGTCGCAATCGGCATTTTTGTCATTTCTCTTTGCCAAGACAGTTATTTCGTTGGCGTATTAAGCCCAATGACTATGATTGCCTACATTTGTTTGCTGACCGTGGGCTTAGTCCTGTTTAAACGCAAAATCATTTATATCATGCTGATTCCCGCAACCAGCTTTTTGGTCTTTTCAGGCTATCTCAGTTTTATAGATGTCATGCCCTACTCTCCACTTTTCACCATTAACGGCAAGCTGTTTTATAATGGGTTTTGGTTATTTTCAATGCTGTATTTCATTGCCCCTATTCTTGTCACTTGTCTGATTTTATTTGAAATCTTACTCAGTCAATGGCGGCATCGTGAGCGACTCATTCAACATTTAAGTCAGACCGACCCACTCACCAACGCCTTGAACCGCCGCAGTATTAACCAAAGCTTAGATGAGTTGCATCATGATAAAATTTGCCCCTATGCCATCGTGCTTTTAGACCTCGATCATTTTAAAAACATCAATGACCAATTTGGACATCATATGGGAGATAACGTGCTCATCGCTGTGAGCCAAGAATTACAAGAATTAAATGACCAGATACAAAAACATGACCTAGTGGGGCGCTTTGGGGGGGAAGAATTTATTCTGATTTTAAAACACTCATCAGACCTACAAGCCCGTCAAATTGCGGAACGTTGCCGTGCAGCCATTGAAGATTTAGTGATTCAAAATGAAGATGGACGTGCAATTCGCATTACTGCCAGTTTCGGCATTGCCCTAGCGACGGATAAATTGAAACCGCAACAGCTTTTGGATCAAGCAGACAAAGCACTCTATGCCGCTAAAGCCAGTGGACGTAATCAAATCAAATGCTATTTAGAAATCAATCCCTGTGAGATCAAATATAGCGCCGCATGTGCAGACACACAGCACATTTCACCCAACTAAACTGCTTCTGCCCGTGCCGCGTCGACCCATTGTGTAACCGCAGGATGCTGCATAATGTGTTGCATATACTGCTGGCTGCGTTCGGCTACAGGTAGTGCATAACTCTTGAAACGCATCACTACAGGGGCATAGAAGGCATCGGCTATAGAAAAATCACCAAATAAAAAGGTATGCTCATCCGAACGCTGTGCCCAAATTTGTTCAATTCGTTCAACATCTGCTCTTAATTGAGCATGCTGCGCCCACAAAGCTTGACCCTCAGCTATGCTGTACTGCGCTTGAATATGCATTGGACACAATTGGCGTAGTGCCATAAAACTACTGTGCATCTCACCACTGATACTCCGTGCTTGTGCTCTCAAATGGGTCAGCTTGGGCCACAGGGCTAAATCTGGATTTTGCTCGGCCAAATATTCACAGATGGCTAAAGAATCCCAAATTTTAAATTCGCCCACATCCAATACGGGCACTTTGGCATTGGCATGAATGAGGGACAGTTGCTCTTTAAAACTGGGATTTGTCGCATCAAAGCGAACCAGTACCTCTTCAAAATCGATGTTAAATGCAGTCAAGACCAGCCATGCTCGCATCGACCAACTGGAGTAATTTTTATTGGCAATATATAAACGTTGCATCCCCCGCTCTCCTTCAGGTTAAAAACGTTGTAATTGAGCTAGCAGTTCAGCCTCAGTAAATGCACCCGTTAAACGTAAACCACGAATTTCTTGTTGTGAGGCATCTAAGAATAAATAGGTCGGTGGTCCTAAAATATCCCACTGGTTTAAAAGTACTTGATGGGTTGCATCGTAATGACTCAAATCCAATTTAATCAAATAATATGGCGCAAGCGCTTGCTGTACCTTTGCAGACTTTAATATACGGTGTTCAATCGGCTGACAAGCAACACACCAATCCGCATAGACATCGACAATAATCTTTTGACCTTTTGGTGCTTGTGCCAAGAGCTGCTTAAACTCCGTTGCCGTCGCTGCCACATGCCAACGCGCAGATGCAGCCACTGGCGCTTCAAAGAAACGCTGACTCTGCTGATATTGGCTATAGGCAATGTACGTCCCGCCAATGACTAGAGCCACGATGTACAGCATACGCAACTGAGTTTTATGCCACATCAAACGATACAACACATAAATAATAAAGCTCAAGCCTAGCAGCAGACTCAGTGCTTGCATCCATGTTTCAGAAAGCAAAGGACGCACAAAATACAGCGCCAAAGCCAACATGATGAAAGCAAAGAATACCCGAACCTGATTCATCCACAGCCCAGCACGAGGCAATACCTTAGCACCCAGTACGCTTGCCACTAACAGCGGTGTACCCATACCAAACCCTAAGGTGAACAACAAAATGGCCCCTTGCCACTGACTTTGTGTCTGTGAAATAAATAGTAAAGCGCCTGCCAAAGGTGCAGTCATACACGGTCCAACCAACAGTGCAGAGATCATGCCCATAATCGCAGCACTGATCAGGCTTCCACCCTTTTGCATAGACTGGATATGATCAAGTTTATTCACCACGGCTTGCGGCAGTTTAAGTTCAAACAAACCAAATAGATTGAGCGCGAATAAAATAAAAAGAATGCTAAAAGCAATCAGGGTGGATGGCTGTTGTAACCAACGCTGGAAATTCAAACCCGCAGATGAGGCCACCAAGCCCAAAATGGCATAGACCATGGCCATACTGCACACAAAGACCAAGGCAATCATCCATGCTTTCAGGCCTTTGCTATCGCGAATAATTAAAGAGGTTAAAATCGGCAACATCGGTAATGAACACGGCGTAAACGCGAGTAATATCCCAAGGCCAAAGAACAGTAATAAACCATAAGCCAATGAGCTTTTGGCTAACTCTTCAGACCAAATTTGGTCTTGCGCAGCCATCGCATCGGAAGCTGTTGCGGCGGGTTCAGCAGTGACTGTGGGGTTGATCGGCTCAAATTGCGGATTCGACTGCGCGGCTAAATCTAACAGTCGTTTTGATCCACCCGCTTGGTCTTGTAGGCGGACCAAGCCATTGACATCAGTTTTAAACTCAATGCTTTGCGGCGGATAGCAAATGCGATCTTTGGCACAACCTTGCCAAGTCACCTTATAAGTTTGTGAAGCCTGCGTGTCTAAGTCAAATTGCACTTGTTGATAATAAACTTGGGTGTGTCCATAGTTTTCATCATACAGATCATGCGCAGGAGGTAGCTCAAGCTTGAGCGGCTGACCTGCCTGTTGTACTTCAAATTTGTGCTGATACAGATAATACTGTTCAGGGATATTCCAGTGCAGTTGAGCCGTATGCTCAGTCGTGGATTCCACTGTAAATGGAAAAGCATCTTCAGCTGAAAGAAGTGGAGTTTCCGCATGAACGTTTAGGATACTGGTCCAGATACACAGATTGATGATCAATACTGACAGTGCCAGATACCACGTTTTGCCGCTCATCCCCTGTTTCAGATGAAGATGCTTTTTCATAATATATTCTTTTTTCTAATTAAAATAAGTATGAAACGCCAAGTCCTGAATAATAACTTTTATCTGAACCATTTAAGTCGACACCAACACTTGCGTCCAACTGCATCCGATTATTCACCGCATACATGACACCTGTACCGAGCGCATATTCATTGTCTTGACTTTCTGCTTTACGATAAACCAATTCAGAAAAACCACTGAGTTTATCGGTAAATTGATATTCTAAAGTCGGAATTGCAGAAATGGCCCAATCACTATTTTGCACTTCATAACGCATGGTGATGGATGTCGACACGAGGTCACTATAATCGTATGCCACCACAGATGACAGGCTATAAATATCATCTTCATTGGTGAAACCATCATTACCTGTGGCAATAATCGCTTCAGCCAGTACCGCCATAGTCAAGCGTTCATCATCCAAAGGAATCGCCGCTTTCACACCCACACTGACATCACCCAAACCATCTGTTTCAGACTTATGGCCTGCCACTTTCATTTGTTGCCAAGAGGGCCCAGCCCAACCCAATTGCAATTCGATGTTTTCAGCTAAACCTGTGCGCAATAACATATCTGCATTTAAGCTGGTGGTTTTGACTTTTTCACCATCAGCCGTGGTCGATTCAGCATAGTGCGCATTGGCCAAGCCCTGCTCCCAAGCCAACTGCCCCACAGGCGTAATCCCTGTCCTTATGCCCGAACCTGGGCGGTCAAAGGAAAAATCTGCAGCCATCGCATTCATACTGAACCCAGCGGCTACACATAAACCTAAATGTTTTAATTGCATCATGATGATCTCGCTGTTTAAGCTAATTCTTTTGTCATTTTTGCACCATGCTGACGAAGCAACTCTAAAGTTTGCTTTTCTTCAGCCAATGCTTCGGCCCAATTAATTTCGTCAAATTCACAATCAAAGAATAAATCGCTAATTGAAGATAAAATAGTTAAGCCATCTTCATCTTTGGTGTTTGGATCGACTTTTTCGTCCAACAAACGTTTGACCGCTGGCGCACATGCAGCACTTGCAGCATCCCAAAGTGGGCCATAAATTTCTTCTGTATCCCACAAATGCAAGTTTGCTTTACCATGAATCAGTTGTTCTAGAATGTCTAAATGGACCGCTAGAGTCTGTTGTTTTTCTTGTTCTGACAGTGGTGCACCTGCTTCATACGCTTCGCAAATCGCTTCCCACCATTTGAATAAGCCGTCTGACCAAACAGAAATCACAGGTCCTTTTTCAGGATCGATAAAATTGAGACTTAACCCATCGGTCAATAGACGTTGAACTTGTTGAAGATCTAATTCTTCAAGTGCTTGCACGAAAGCTTGTTGTTGCGCGGTTAACATGGAGATGACGCTCTTCAATTCAGTTTATTCTATTATGCCGAATAAACGGGACATTTGTTATCCGTAATGTTGGATAAAAGTGAGTGTCCAGCATTAAAAAAGCCCCTGATTGAGGGGCTTCTTTAAATTCGGTGAGGTTTAATCTTCCTCATCATCAACTAGGCCATCATCCTGATCTGCATATACAGGTTGGCCAGCACGTGGTTTATCATTTTTTTCAAAGGTATGTTCTAAACTACGTTTAAGGCGATCGATCGCGCCATGAATCGCGGTATCAACATTATGACCTTTATGATTTACAACCACGGGTTTTAAACCTGCTGGACGCGCTTCAATCATACATTGAATGTCGTCATCTCCGCCTTTATGGCTATTGGCATCACTTAGATGCACTGAAAAGTGGGTAATGCGCTCACTGTGACGTTGAAATTCTTGATTCAGCTCTTCGCGTATATAACTAATTAAACGGTCACTATTTTGAATGTTTTTATCTGTACGGATTTCTATGTTCATAAAATAACATCCTCTCTCTTTCTTTATTCGACTCTTTTTTTGTACGAAGATTTTTATGTCTTGGCACACTTGTAACTTACTGTTTTAACAGTATTCGACCATCTTCAATTGCTTTGGAATATAACCTCCATCGATTGAATGATGAACACTTTTGAGTCTGCAGATCTGTGTCCTTCTCCTTTGAATATCGGGCCTAACTGAAAATTATGCAAGTGATATTTTTAAAAAAATATGAAAAGGATACTTATTGTGACAAGCCCTTACTTGCATGGCTAAAAACAGATGGATTTGATTCCATCTTCTAACTATTCACGTGACTTCATTGGCTAGAATGAACAAAAAAATCTCATGATTATGACAACTTCAATTACGGCAGGAATGACTCCACTCATCGATCATTCACTCTTTGCAAACATCCCCAAATAAGTGCAAACGCTGTTCCATTCTAGGATTTTCCCGAGCTGTATCATGTCGATATTGCTAAATTTATTATTCAATCACCTAACATTTTTTCCATGAAGGTCCATATCAAATTAAGTGTCATGCCTGAAAGGCAACATTAAACCATTTGGTAAAAAAAGTATAAAAAATGGCTCATTTTGATATCTATTTTCCATGACATTCGTCAAATTTGGCTTTATTTTTGCTTAATAATCGGTATCCTGTATCCGATTTTTTGGGGAAATATTCATGAAACTGACTCAAATTGCTGCTTTCGTAGCATTATCTTCTGCTGCAGCAATCTCTCAAGCTGCGCCGATTTGGCAAGACTTTAGCTTCACTGGTTTATATGGTGAAAACTACAAATCACCGTTCAAAACTGAAGACGAAAAGCTTGAGCAAACAACCATTACTGCAGAATACGCAGCGGGCTTCAAATATGGCGATTTCTTCGCTTTCGCTGACCGTACCAACAACGATGCTGATGGCAATGAAACTTACTTTGAAGTTGCACCACGTTTCAGCTTAAGTGCAATGACAGGAACTAAACTTGAGCTTGGCCCAGTTAAAGATGTGCTAGTTGCAACGACATGGGAAGGCGGTGAAGGTTTCAATAACTACCTCTATGGTATTGGTTTTACCTTAAACGTGCCATATACACAGTATGCAAACATCAACTTCTACAAAGCAGATAACGACCTGACTGATGATGATTATCAAATGACCATCAACTATGCAGTACCGTTCAAACTTGGTTCTGAAGACTTTTTAGTTGATGCCTTCCTTGACTGGTCAACAGGTGAAAATGCAAATCATGCAAGCGAGTTAAACTGGACTAGTCAGTATAAATGGAATGTAGGTAAACACATTTCTCCAGATACACGCCTTTACGTAGGTATCGAGCACTCAGTTTGGAATAACAAATACGGCTATAAAGGCGTTGACCAAAATGACGTAAGTGCGTTAATTAAATACCACTTCTAATTCACTTTTGTGAATATCCAAAAGCAAGACTTCTGTCTTGCTTTTTTTTATGTAAAAGCAGCATGATAACCCTCCCAACGCATACAACCTTGCCTTCATGTCTTTTCTCATTCGTCTGGCTACTGAACACGATCTGCCCGAGATCCAAAATATTTATAATGCAGAAGTCTTACATGGCATGGCCACTTGGAATGAACATGCCTATGATTTAGCACATTTCCAAAAACAACTACTACACTTTCAACAAAACCAATTTCCATTTTGCGTGGTGGAAGACCAAGAAATGCAGGCCATTGCAGGCTTTGCAGACTATGCCACCTTCCGTAATTTTTCAGGCTATCGTTATACCGTTGAACACTCGATTTATATTTCACCCAACTATGCCCGTCAGGGCTTAGGTCAACAGCTTTTAGCGTATTTGATTGAACAAGCAAAAATGCAGCACATGCATGTCATGGTTGCAGGAATTGACCACGCCAATCTGGCTTCAATTGCTTTACATGAAAAGTTTGGCTTTGTACAAACTGGCTATATGCCCCAAGTCGGACAGAAGTTTGGGCAATGGCGTGATCTGGTGTTGATGCAACTGCTGCTAAATCAGTGAGGTCGGGACTAAATTGTCACTGGTTACGCTAATTACGGCATAGGTATGCTTGGCCGCATGTTCATAAAAGTTTCTGAGCTGAGCAAAGACTAAACTCAACTCGGCAAATTGCAATTCAATCGATTCAGTCTGAATGCCATGTTCCTGTTCTAAGCGTTTCAAACACGTGGTTTGCATATGTTTTTTAAAGTCATCGATAGCTAATTTTTCTAAAGCCTCTTGAACTTCAACCACACGCACCGCGGTGTTATAACGTACATCTGCAAGTTGTTTTTGGCGCTCTGCCAAGTGATGCTCGGCTTGCACACTCAAGGCCAGTAAAGAAGTGCCGGACTTAAAACTGCCTTGTAATAAGGTCTGTAAGATTTTCCAGTTTTTACCTAAAAGCAGATGTGACTCGATGTGCTCCGAATTCAGCACATCGTCGACAGAAATAGATTCTAAAATCAACGTTTCCAAAGCATTGGGCGGAATACTTAATAATAATGTGTCCATATGGCTGCTCTTATTGTTGTTGCTTTGCATTAGCTTAACGCGTCTAAAAGCAGATAGCTCAATCAATTTGTATGAGTAATTTTTCATACAAATTGAAAGATGACCAACCTTTACTTCCAACCCAAAGACCGACCAACACAGACTAAAACTTACCCCTCCTCGCAGATGTATATATTGAGACTCAAACATTCGAATCCCCAAAGGAGTTTTCGGTTTTGACTGGATGAGGACAGAACACCATTGTGATATTTTTCAGCTTGATGAAAAAATTCAAATTACACGTCTAGATCATGCCTAACCAAGTATTTATGCGTTAATATCTCATTTAATTATTCAAAATAATCAGAGGGTTCAATGGCAAAATTTTTAAATACGAGCGGTACTAATTTTTTTCTTGAAGAACTCATCAAAAATGCCAAAGAGCGTCTCATTTTAATTAGTCCTTATCTCCGTTTAAATGACCGAATTAAGGAACTGCTAGAAGATAAAGATCGTCTCAAAATTGATATTCGTATTGTTTATGGAAAAAGTGATTTACATCCAGACGAAATTAAATGGATGCAAAAGTTGGATTATGTTCGCGTTAGCTTCTGCAAAAACTTGCATGCAAAATGTTATGTCAATGAAAGTGAATGCATTATTTCAAGTCTAAACCTTTATGAGTTCAGCCAAGTCAATAACAATGAAATGGGGATCTTAGTTCGTAAGTATGAAGATAACGAAGTCTTCAAAGATGCTTATGAGGAAGCTCAACGAATTATCCGTATTAGTGATGAAATACGTATTACTCTAGATGAAGTAAAAGCTGAGGCTTCTCCAGTTTCAGAAATGAAAGAAAATGAAGAGGAAATTACGACCTTTACTAAGTTAACTACAGCAAAACTTGCTGCTAAAGTTGGTATTAAAACCCCAGATTTACTAGAAAAGTTAGTCAATAAAGGCTATTTAAACCTAACAGACAATGGAAAGCACTTACTTACAGATTCAGGGAAGTCTATTGGGGGCGAATTTAGAACGGGGCAATATGGTATTTATTTTCTATGGGATGAAAATACCGAGATTTAAAAACAATAAATCCCTCCAAACCTCCCTTTTAAAAGGGAGGCTTCCCCCTCTCCATTTGGAAGAGGGGAGAATAAAAAAGCTTAAATCGCCACCAATTCTCGAATACCTTTTGCAGGCATTTCACAGCCTGCACCTTGCGCAATCACTTGCCCACGGGCCATGACGGTATATGCATCGGCCAGCTCTTCGGCAAAATCATAAAACTGCTCGACCAAAACCACTGCCATGTCGCCGCCATCCGCCAGTTTACGAATCACTCGGCCAATGTCTTTGATAATAGAAGGTTGAATGCCTTCTGTAGGCTCATCCAAAATTAACACCCGAGGCTCTGATGCTAAAGCACGCGCAATGGCCAGTTGCTGCTGCTGCCCCCCTGATAAATCCCCGCCTCGGCGGTGCTTCATTTCATCTAAAATTGGGAAAATTTCATACAAATGCTCAGGCACTTTTCGAGTTTTCGCCCCCTTAAACTTGGCCATACCAATCAGGATATTTTCTTCAACTGTTAAGGTTGAAAAAATATCACGCCCTTGCGGCACATAAGCCAAACCTGCACGCACGCGTTGCTCGGGACTCATTTTCGAGATGTCCTGACCATCAAGTAGAATCTGTCCGGACTTGATCGGTAAAATCCCCATTAAACATTTCAGTAAGGTGGTTTTCCCAACGCCATTCCGCCCCAGCACCACGGAGCACTCTCCCACAGGGGCCTGAAATGAAACATCTCTTAAAATATGACTGCCACCGTAAAACTGATTGACGTCTTTGACTTCTAACATGGTCGGCTCCTTAACGTCCTAAATATTTCTCAATCACATCCTCATTGGCCTGTACCTCAGCCAATGTACCTTCGGCTAAGATCGCCCCTTGAGCCAGTACCGTCACTTTTTCACTGATGGTGTCGATAAAGCTCATGTCATGTTCAACCACCACCAAGGTGTGATTTTTCTTCAGCTCTAAACATAGCTCAGCGGTTCGTTCCGTTTCGGCATCGGTCATACCGGCCACGGGTTCATCAAGTAGAATCAGCTTAGGGCGTTGCATAAGCAACATGCCGATTTCCAACCATTGCTTTTGTCCATGTGACAACAGCCCCGCAGGTTTGTGTACCCATTCTTCTAGGCGAATTTGCGCTAAGGACTCGTCCAAAGCCAGCTGTGCGTCTGGATCTAGTTTGCTAAAAAAGCTTTTCTTCACCCGCTTATCTTTGGGTGCAGCAAGCAGTAAGTTTTCCATCACTGTAAAGTTTTCAAATACCGTTGGTTTTTGAAATTTACGCCCAATGCCTGCTTCCGCAATTTGCTCGGTACTCATCTTGGCCAAATCATAGTTTTGCCCAAAAAAAGCCGAGCCTTCTGTCGGTCGGGTTTTTCCCGTAATCACATCCATTAGTGTGGTTTTACCTGCCCCATTGGGCCCAATAATGCAGCGTAGCTCCCCTTCTTGAATGTATAGAGACAGATCATTTAAGGCACGAAAGGCATCAAACCAAACACTGACTTTTTCCAAGTACAGTGCAATCCCATGGCTAAAGTCGGCACCTTGTTCTTTGGGACGTCCATAGCCGTCTGAAGCATGGCCACCATGAGGTTGAATTAGCTCACTCATTCGCTACGCTCCTTTTTAAAACGGTCAAATAGACCAATCACACCTTTGGGTAAGAAAATAGTGACCACAATAAATAAAGCACCCAAGATCAATAACCATGCTTCTGGATAAGCCACGGTGAAATAGGTTTTCACGCCATTAATTAACCCTGCACCCAAAATTGGACCAATCAAAGTCCCACGCCCACCCGCAGCCACCCACACCGCCATTTCAATCGAATTAACGGGGTTCATTTCACTTGGGTTAATAATGCCAGCCTGAGGCACATACAATGCTCCTGCAATACCTGCAATCACTGCGGACAGCACCCATGCAGAAAGCTTGTACCACAGCGTACGATAGCCCAAATACTGCAAGCGGTTTTCACTGTCCCGAATTGCCCCCAGCACACGACCGTAGGGTTTATTCATGAGATGACGCAACCCCACGAAGCACAGCATCAACACCAAAGCCGTTAAGGAACATAAGGTGGCACGCATGGGTGCAGAAGTGATGTCCATGCCTAAAATAGTCTTAAAGCCTGTAAACCCATTGTTTCCGCCAAAGCCTGTTTCATTGCGGAAAAATAACAGTGCCGCAGCAAATGTCATCGCCTGCGTAATAATCGAAAAATACACGCCTTTAATTTTGGAGCGAAAGGCAAAGAAACCAAAGATGAAGGCCACCACACCGGGAACCAACACCACCAAGGCCAAAGCCCATAAGAAATGATTGCTACCCACCCAATACCACGGCAGTTCAGTCCAGCTTAAAAAACGCATAAAGTCAGGCAGGCTGTCACCTGCCGTCTGGCGCATCAGATACATGCCGAAGGCATAACCACCAAGGGCAAAGTACAAGCCATGGCCTAGGCTTAAAATGCCTGCATAACCCCAAACCAAGTCCAACGCCAAAGCCACCAGAGCCAAGCACATGATTTTGCCAATCAAGGTGACCCAATACGCAGAGAGATGAAAGGCTGAATCGACTGGTAGTAAATGTAACCAAGGCAGGATCAGCATCACCGCAAAGCAGACCGCAATAGCGAGCGCACTATAAGGTTTATCGGAAAATAAAGAAGTGATTTTCATGCGCTTACTCCACAAAACGGCCTTTGATGGCAAACAAACCTTGTGGACGTTTTTGAATAAACAAAATCACAAGAACCAGTAGAATAATTTTCGCAAGAACAGCCCCCATCCCAATTTCAAGGACTGTACCGCTGATCCCTAAACCAAGTGCCGCCAGCACAGCTCCCCAAACTTGTCCAACACCACCCACCACAACAACCAAGAAAGCATCGATAATATAGTTCTGACCCAAATCAGGCCCAACATTGCCCACTTGTGCTAAGGCACAGCCCGCTAGACCAGCTAAGCCTGAACCCAGCCCAAAGGCCAACATATCGATACGGCTAGAGCGAATACCGACAGCACGTGCCATTTGACGGTTTTGTGTTACGGCACGTACAAACAGACCAAAGCGGGTTTTATTGAGTAGGTAAACCAACAGCAGTAGCACCGCAACCGTAAACACAATAATGGCAATCCGGTTATACGGCAGCATTAAACTTGGACTCAGCGCAATACCGCCTGATAACCATGAAATATTCGAGACTTCGACATTTTGCGCGCCAAAAATCATCCGGACCAATTGCATCAAAATCAGACTGACGCCAAAAGTCGCCAACAACGTTTCAAGCTGACGACCATATAGTGGTCGAATTACCGTCCGTTCAATCAACATGCCAATCAGTGCACTTACCACAAACGCCGCAGGAATGGCAGCAATCAAATACCAATCGACATAGCTACCCAAGTAGGTCTTAAACAGGCTTTGCACCACATAGGTGGTATAAGCCCCAATCATAATCAACTCACCATGCGCCATATTAATCACACCAAGCAGGCCATAAGTGATGGCTAAACCGAGCGCTGCTAGCAGTAAAATACTGGCTGTACTGAAACCTGAAAACACATGTCCAGCCCATTCACTGGCCTGAATCCGTGTTTTAATCTGACTTTTGGCATCCACCAACACAGCTTTGAGTTCGGGGTTCAAGTTTGATTGAGTTAAAGCTTGCTCAACCAGTGCCAGCACCTCGGGACGATTGGAGTCGGTAAGGACTTTAGCAGCCTGAATTTGGACTAAAACATCTGGACTTTCAAAGTCGAGGCGCGCTTTGAGCTGTGCCAAGCGCTGTTTAACTTTATTATTTTGTTCATGCAGATAGAGCTGATTAATCTGCGCAACATTCAGTTCAGACAGATTATTTTCTAAAATATCAATGGCTGCTAAACGTTGGGCAGATTCTTCAGATTTTAATTTGGCCTGTGCCTGTCCAAAGTTTAAGGCTTTACGTAAGGTGTTGACCAAAGTTACCTGAGACAAATCCCCCGGCCAAGTTTTAATTACTTGCTCATCGGGATAACGCAATAATTTTTCATTATTTTTTAAAATATACGTCGTGCCTGCGCTGTCCCGATACAGCTCATCACTGTCGATCAGTGCCACCAATCGATCAAATTCTTCAATCGTCCCCGGCCATTGGTTGAGCATGGCACGGCGCTCAGCAAACTCAGCCTTGACAAAACGTTGAATCGTATCATTCGATGCTGATACGCTTTGGGTCTGAGCAGAAAGTTGAGCCTCTTCAGCCCAAACACTGCTACTCACGAGCTGTGCCATTGCGCACAGCAGTGCAGCACAAAAAAATTTAAGATTCATAATATGACGTCCTTAAGCTTGTTTAAAACATCCCGCATCGGGGTGTGCTTACTGAAAAGCCCACAGCGATCGCAGTAGGCTCAACGCTTAAGAAAATTATTTAGGAATGTACGGACTCCAAGGTTCCGCCTTAATCACAGTTGGTGTTTTATAGACCACATCAAACTGACCATCACCACGGATTTCACCAATCATCACTGGTTTTTGTAGATGATGATTTTCAGCATCCATTTTTAAGGTATAGCCTGAAGGTGCTTTGAATTCTTGACCAGCCATCGCAACACGAACTTTATCAACATCGGTACTGCCTGCTTTTTCAACCGCTTGCTTCCACATATTGATGCCCACATAAGTGGCTTCCATCGGGTCATTGGTCACGATTTTGTCAGCATTCGGCAACTTATACTGCACCGCATACTGCTTCATTTTATTGACAAATTCGGTGTTGGTTGGATTTTTCACCGACATGAAATAGTTCCATGCAGCCAAATGTCCAACCAATGGTTTGGTATCAATACCACGGAGTTCTTCTTCACCCACAGAGAAGGCCATGACTGGAATATCCGAAGCTTTAATGCCTTGGTTACCCAGCTCACGATAGAACGGTACGTTAGAATCGCCATTGATGGTTGAAATTACTGCGGTTTTCTTACCCGCAGCAAATTTCTTCACATTACCGACAATGGTTTGATAGTTACTATGACCGAAGGGGGTGTACTCTTCCATGATGTCCGCATCGGCCACACCTTTGGACTTCAAGAACGCACGTAAAATTTTATTGGTGGTGCGTGGGTAGACATAGTCCGTACCGAGTAGCACAAAGCGCTCTGCTTTACCGCCCTCTTCGCTCATCAAATATTCCACCGCAGGAATCGCCTGTTGGTTCGGTGCGGCGCCTGTATAGAAAATATTTTTCGACTGCTCCTGCCCTTCATACTGCACGGGATAGAACAATAAACCATTCAACTCTTCTACCACAGGTAACACTGACTTACGCGATACCGATGTCCATGAACCAAAAATCACCGCGACTTTATCTTGGGTAATGAGTTGACGTGCTTTTTCAGCAAATAAAGGCCAATCAGATGCTGGATCGACCACTACAGGTTCTAACTTTTTGCCCAGTACCCCACCGTTGGCATTAATTTCATTGATGGTCATCAATGCTGTGTCTTTGAGAGAGGTTTCAGAAATTGCCATGGTGCCTGAGAGCGAGTGCAAAATTCCGACTTTGATGGTGTCACCACTGCTCACTGCCGCTGTTGGCTCAGACGTTGCTGTTTCCGCTTTCTCCGCAGGTTTTGAACAACCTGTCAAAGCAATAGTCCCCATCATTGCAGTTGCAAGGAATGTTTTAGTGAGTAATTTTTGTTGGAACATCTTGATTTTCTCCAAACTTGAAACTTAGGGTGCATTTTGCAATGCATGATTGTTATTCGCGCTATGAGTGCCAATTCAATTTCTATGCCAAGCAGGGTTTTACGATGTGAAAATCATTATCAAATTTTTAATTATTTCAATATTTATCAATCATTTATTTATTTTTAAATGCACTGTATTTTAGGTAGATTTTCGCCCAAATGGCTACTTTTCTGCATACAAACTTGTATACATCATTTGTTCCAAATCAATTCATTTCGCCTAATTCAATTGATTGACTGAAAAATTGTGCACAGATTAAGCGCAATCTTATGGCCCATCTGCGCAACAAAAAGCCCGCAATGTACGGGCTTTTTATTTTTAGATTAAAAGTGTTCAAATAACACAATTTATGCATTTAATGCAGAATCATATGCCTAGGTTGATTTAGTGATGTGTAATCTTCAAACCAATAATGTGGATCATTACCTTTCGTATATTTAACATTTTGTTCTTTATAATTTCCTTTAAACTTTTCAGCAAGGGTAACGTGTATTGAGCCTTGTTCAGGATAATCACAATGTGCATCACTGATTCGATTACCTAGTGCTAACTCATTGTCTAAAATTTTTTTCATCTCAGAATTTAATAAATTGGCATAATACAAAATTCTTTTTTTCCATTCGACACGCCCTGCTAAGCTTAAGGCATGTAGTGTTTCATCATCCACATCAGCTTCACGCATTTCCTGTAATTCTTCTTCATTCATGCCCATATCATTTCGTATATTTTCCGCTAAATGTTTTTCTTGATATTCCATTTTTATTCTCTTAAAGCCAATTTAGTTTTTAGTCATCATAATAGATAAGCCCACTTTACGCAGGCTTATCAATATATTAAACCACCAACTCGGCCAAGTTACCTTTCTGCTCTAACCATTCTTTACGGTCACTGGAGCGTTTTTTTGCCAGTAATTTGTCCAATAAACCTGCGGTAAAATGACTGTCATCCAAGTCTAACTGCACCAAACGGCGTGTGTTTGGATCCAGCGTGGTTTCACGCAGTTGGCTTGCGTTCATTTCACCCAAACCTTTAAATCGAGTAATTTGCGGGTTCTTGGTTTTGCATTTTTTTAACATGCTTTCAAGCTCATCATCGTCCAAGGCATAGTGCACATCTTTTGCATCATCAATTCGATACAGCGGTGGCATCGCCACATACAGATGTCCTTCTTCAACCAAGATTGGAAAATGTTTCACAAACAAAGCACACAACAGCGTCGCAATGTGTAGACCATCCGAGTCAGCATCGGCCAAAATACAAATCTTGCCATAACGTAATTCGGATAAATCATCCGACCCCGGATCGACCCCGATCGCAATGGCAATGTTATGCACTTCTTGCGAAGCCAAGACTTCATCAGAAGAGACTTCCCACGTATTTAAGATTTTTCCACGAATAGGCATGATCGCTTGAAAGTTTTTATCACGCGCCTGCTTGGCTGAACCACCCGCAGAATCCCCTTCCACAATGAACAGTTCAGACTCTTCTAAGGTATGTCCAACACAGTCTGACAGTTTGCCGGGTAACGTCGGCCCTGCCACAATTTTCTTACGTTCAACTTTTTTCGCAGCTTTCAGACGACGACCCGCTTTTGAGATCGCCATTTCAGCCAACTGCATGGCAATATCGGAGTTTTGGTTCAACCACAGTGCAAAAGCATCTTTGGCAATGTTTTGAACAATGCCTGACGCTTCACGGCTGGATAAACGCTCTTTGGTTTGGCCTGAAAACTGTGGCTCTTGGAACTTCAACGACAAAATATAGTTCACACCATCCCAAACATCTTCAGCCGACAGCTTCATATTACGTGGCAGCAAATTACGCAGTTCACAAAACTCGCGCATCGCATCGGTCACACCTGAGCGTAGACCATTTACATGGGTTCCGCCCTGTGCCGTTGGAATCAAGTTCACATAACTTTCTTGAACCAATTCGCCGCCATCGACATTCCAACAAATGGCAAATTCAGCACTGGCACGCTCAGCATCTCCTGTTGCCACAAAGGCTGGATGAGGCAGAATCTCACGATCTTCAATTTCATCCATCAAATAATCGACGAGGCCATTTTCAAACTGCCAAACGATTTTTTCGTCATTGATTTGGTCAACGTAATTGATTTGCAAACCTGCCGCCAAAACGGCTTTGGCTTTTAAGTTGTGCTTCAGCGCTTTCAGAGCGAATTTCGGTGAATCAAAATATTTGGCTTCAGGCCAAAAGTGAACGGTGGTTCCTGTGGCACGCTTCGGAGCTTTGCCTTCTAACACCGTCAAGGGCGCAGTCGGTTCACCCTGCTCAAACGCCATTTGGTAGAGGTTGCCTTGACGCTGAACTTCTACTTCGACTCGGCTAGATAAGGCATTTACCACGGAAATGCCTACGCCATGCAAACCACCTGAGAACTGGTAGTTGTCGGTACTGAATTTACCACCAGCATGCAGTTTGGTTAAGATGATCTCGATCCCGCTTTGACCGTATTCAGGGTGAATATCGACAGGCATGCCACGACCATTGTCTTCGACTGAGAGCGAACCATCTTTATAAACGGTGACAGTAATTTTGTTGGCATGACCGGCCAGTGCCTCATCGACTGCATTATCAATAACCTCTTGCGCCAAATGGTTTGGGCGTGTGGTATCGGTATACATGCCGGGACGACGACGTACCGGATCTAAACCAGATAATACTTCAAGCGATTGAGCCGTATATTGAGACACGTTGTACTGTTTCCTTATTTTAAGCAGTCCGATAAAAACTGTAATGCCATCGGTATTTTTTCTGCGAAATCTTCCATCGCATGATTGCCTTGCGTTTCCGAGATCACGAGCGCTGCGCCATTATAATAGCGCTGTGCTTCACGATAATCCAAAACTTCATCGCCTTGTTGCAATAACACTAAAATTTTGTCTGCATCTTGCACAAATGGCAGCTCAATCTGCTCTAAATAGTCCAATTGCGCATCATCGAGCGTCCAATGTTCATTGACTCTATAGGGCAGTTGAGTCGCACCAAATAGATCTCTGAACAAATGCCATGGTTGCATAGCTGGATTGATCAGCACAGCCGGCACTGCCAACTTCGCGACCAGTTGTGTCGCATAAAACCCACCTAAACTACTGCCCACCAGCACCACCTGATCCAACTCCTGAATCAAGGCGGCCAATTTTTCTAAGGCCAAATGTGGCGGCATGTTCAAGTCTGGCAAATGCACATGCCACTGTGGACGAGATTCGCAATAGCGTTTCAGCAATTGACCTTTAATCGATAAAGAACTGCTTTGAAAGCCATGTAAATAAATAATATTCATGCTGTACATTTACTCTTCTACATCATTTTTATTGAACTCAAAAGAGATGGCATCAGCCGACTGTATTATTTTGTATGGATATAAAAATTGTCAGACAAAAAAATAAGGTCATCTGTGTATTCATCGCTATTGTAAAAGTTGTTCGAGATGAATTAGATAAGCTAGAGTGCTAAGAATTTATACCGTGATCGTTGAAAAAAATAAAGTCCCTTTGGACACAGAAACACAAGGGTAGAAAAAATGCCAAGTTTAACGCCTCTGCACGAGACCTATTGTAAATGGGATCGTACTCCTCCCAGCCAAGCCGACCTGCTAGAAGGGATTGCTCAGTTGGTGACAAACCGCTTAGGCGATGTCGTCCACGATTTAATTCAGGCCATTCAGCGTGAAATTTTAATCAGTTTATTTGGGATGAATGAAACCAGTTCCAAGAAGTTTCTGTCGACACGGTCAATTGAAAAAATTTACCAATTTTCCTTCAATACTCTGCAAAACTACGGTAGCTATTTATTGGCGCCAAGTTTGCGTCATATCATTGAAAAATTTCCAAATTTGCATCGCAAACCCTTAACCCCAACCATGCATTATTTAGTTGGGGCGCTGAATGGTGTTTTGGGCGACTATTTACTGAAATATCACAACCCTGTGGCGCTACCGATGGTGTTTTATGATCATTACGGTGCCATCCAGCAAGGCGAGTTGTCTGGTCGCGTGGTGATTATGGTCCATGGTCTATGTATGAACCATTTGTACTGGAGCACCGCCCGTTATGGCGGTATAGGGGAAAAACTGCTGGCGCAACGTGCACAAAATACCATGCTATATCTCAATTACAACACGGGTCGTCGTATTTCAGCCAATGGGCGTAGCTTTGCCAACTCACTACAAGATTTACTCAACCGTAACCCACGGATTAGCTCGATTGATCTGATTGGGCACAGTATGGGCGGACTGGTTTCGCGCAGTGCGCTGTTCTACGGCAAACAAAATATGCAAAGCTGGATTCATGTGGTGGAAAACATGGTCTGTATTGGTTCTCCTCATCATGGTGCGGCTTTAGAACGTTTTGGCTTCCATTTGCAGGACAAATTGGGACGTTTCCCTTTTGTCAAAATTATTGGGCATATCGTCAACATTCGCAGCAACGGTATTTTAGACTTACGTCATGGCAGTGTGCGAGACGATGACTGGGAACATAATGAAGCGCGTATTGGTCATGTTGATGACAATCGTAAGCCAGCCCCTTTACCCTCCCATATCAATACCTTCTTGGTGGCAGGTACCATTGAGTTTGAACATCGCAAATATCGTGCGCTCAATGTGATTGGGGATTATTTGGTCAGTGTGAAAAGTGCATTAGGCGAGCATATGAATCCACGCTTTCAACTGAAAGTCCCCGATTCACATAAAGCCATTTTCTATGGCTTAAACCATTTTGAGCTACACACCCATGCCAGTGTTGCCGAACAAATCGTCAATTGGTTCTATCCAAATCCAACTGAAACGGAATATGGTCAAGTGCATGAATATATGATCGGGTTGGATGACTTAGAGGGCATTGCGCTCACCTAGGCCCCCTCATTCACCTCATAAAAAAGCCAACATCACGTTGGCTTTTTTTATCTTTATTATTTTTTCTTCGCGTGGCTTGGATATTTACGCAACAATTGCCACAGACTAATCAACGCCAGTGCCACAAAAAACACCAAAGACCACACAGGTAAAGACTGACCCAAGAAAGTCCAATCTACCAGTGCACATTCACCTGAACCTGTTAAAACTTGCTCAAACACAGCACGCAGCGGCAACGTGTCTAACCAATAATCCAAGCCTGGGCCACAGCTCGGCACTTGATCAGGTGGTAAGCTCTGTAACCAAACGTGACGTGCTGCCACACCTGCGGACCATAAGATCGAGAGGCTGCCTAAAAATGCATAAAAACGTTTAAAACCATTCGATGCGGGGTTATGCAAAAAAGCAATCAGCGAAATAATCCCCAGTCCAATCAGTCCCACACGTTGGAACACACAGAGTGGGCATGGGTTTAACTGTAGGGGGCCGTGCTCTAAATACAAGGCAAAGGCCATCCCGATGATACTGGCTAAAACCAAAACACCACTCACGAAGCGATAACTCCATTGCATGGTCAATCCTCTTAATTTTTTATCTAAATTGTGCAAGATACTGTTCAAAACTCAGTTGACTGTCTTGCTCTAATTGCTGTTGTTGTTGCAGTGATTGCGTAGCTAAATCGTCAAAATAAGCCCATGTCTCTGCACTCAACTGATGACGCTCATAACTCGATGCATGTTGTGCAGCCATTTGGCTACCAAAGCCCCATGTCCCACCCGCTTCCAAAGTATCTTCGATCATCTGCGCCGACAAAGTATCATCAACTTCAGCGACTCTCTGTTGCATGACTGTCATCGCTTTGCTATAGAGTGTGGTGCCATAGCACTGATCTAACAACACAACCAGTTCTTGCATCGCCTCTAAATGAGACTGACTCCATGCTTCAATCGGGAATGACTGCTCACCCACAGTAATTGCAGCATTCGGTGCACGACCACGATTGACCACTTCCGCTTGGTTTTTCTCGATTTGATCTTGCTCTGCAGGTAATAAATCTGGGCTATCCAGCAGTAAGCAATACAGCGCCAGCACTTCTAAGAAACCTGCGGTATCTTCATTGATCCCAATTGGGCTATACGGATTCACATCCACCGCACGCAGTTCCACATAACCGACACCACGATTGCTCAGCGCTTGTGATGGTGTTTCCCCTGCTTGCGGCACTTGCTTTGGCCGCACCAAACTGTAGTACTCATTTTCAATTTGTAGGACATGATCATTAATTTGAATCGGCTCGCCCTGCGCATCATTGAGGCCTAAGCGACTAAACGGCGCATAAGCCGTTTTGACTGCCTTTTGTAGGCCTTCGAGATAACCGTCGATATTGTTGTAATGAATCCCGAGCTGCTTTTGTGCTGAGTTTTGATAACCAAAACGTCCCATGCGTAAAGCAGTCGCATACGGTAAATACAAGGTCCCGCGTAGCAATGGCAACAGATGATGTTCACGCCCTGTCATAAAACACTGGCAGACCGATGGACTTGCCCCGACCAAAAACATCACCAACGGCGTAAGGCGAATAAAGTTGCGGATCAAACCAAAATAGCGGTGACTACGATAGTCTTGTGCAGATAAGGCTTTTAGTGCCTCATCTGTTTCATGTTGTTGTAATTGTTCAAAAAGCTGATCAGGAAAAGATAAGTTATAGTGTAAACCTGAAATGGTTTGCATACGGCGACCATAACGTACCCCTAAACCATGACGGTACAAGGTCTTGAACTTTCCGATATTTGAGCTGCCATATTGGGCTAAGCGGATTTTATCGTCATTGTCATCCAACATACATGGCATCGACAGCGGCCAGAGCTTTTCACCATGTTCCAGATGACGATGCGCCACGCTATGAATGTCTTTTAAATAGTGCAACGCCTCGGTAATGCTGGGCTGGGGCGGTGTAATAAATTCTAATAAAGCTTCCGAATAATCCGTCGTAATATGCGGATGGGTCAGTGCAGAACCCAAAGCTTGAGGGTGGTCGGCTTGTGATAAAAAACCATCACTTTGCATGCGCAAACTTTCACGCTCAATCCCACGTAACATCCCTTGCAAAAGTGATGAATTGACCCAAGTCGGTAACACAGCTGTAGATTTAGATGCGGGTTGACCCATTACAATCTCACTTTTTGGAAGAAACAATTACAACGACGAATAAAATAAAATCATCAGTTTATATCAGTATAACGTGATTTTAATTCGGCACATTACACCCAGTCCTATTTTCAAGTAAACCATCTGTTCTATTTTTTCGGAAAATATTTATCACAAAGTTACGCTATTAGACATATCAAAAGTGTGATTGTATTGAAGAATAAATGCTAAAGAATTGTAAACTTTATGAATTATCAAGAAATTTTAGATTTTTGGTTCGATCCCAAAAACCAAAGCTGGTGGTTTAGCCAAAATGATGCGTTCGATGCACTCATCGAAGAAAAATTTAAGACAATTCATCAACAAGCGGCGCATGCTGAGCTATGGTCTTGGCGCAGTAGTGCTGAGGGGCGTTTGGCTGAAATTATTGTGCTCGACCAACTGTCGAGAAACCTGTATCGCAACAGTTCTTTGGTCTTTGCTCAGGACGCTTTGGCACAAGAAGCCATCACGCTAAAACTGGATGCAGCACTGCCACCCACGTAGTTTTTTATATATGCCCTTTATGCATAGTGAATCGAAACTTATTCATCAATATGCTTTAAAATTATTCGAAGACTTAGGCAATCCGATTAACCTCGATTTTGAACAGCGTCACAAAGAGATTATCGATCGTTTTGGACGCTATCCACATCGGAACCAAGTCCTTGGCCGCAACTCAAGCCAAGAAGAACTGGATTTTTTGACTCAGCCCAACAGCCATTTTTAACTGTTCGGCTTCTCCCTCTGTGCTAAGGAGTCTATCTCATGAAGAAAATTTTAATCGCCTGTGCACTGGCGACGGGTCTGAGTTTAGTAGGCTGTGCCTCTACCGCCTCAAAGCCCTTAACCTTCGACCAGTTAGGTCGGTTTAGCAATACACCATTAAACACTTCGACTTATCGCATCAGCTTCCAAGCGCGTCCAAATATGAGCTATGGCACGGCTGAAGAAATTACCTTGGTCAAAGCCGCGCAAACTACGGTACAAAATGGTTATCGCTTCTTTAAAGTGCTGAATGATCCGAGCAACCAAAACCAACCACCAAGGCAGGCCGTGGTGTATTCAAACCCAATGCCTTATTACCCATATGGTTATTATTCTCGCCATCCAGCCTTTTGGCCTGATCCGTTCTACGATGTACCACGTGTAGTCGACATTGACCCCGTGCAAGTGTCATACAGCATTCAATGCTTTAAAGACCAAAAATCGGCACCAAGCGATGCCTTTGATGCCACGCTGATTTTAAAATCGCTGGGTGGAAAATACGGTTTGAGTCCAACTGGTGAAGTGCTCCCACCGCCCGAACCCAGCAGTCCAGCGTCGACCAGTAAATAAAGCATAGAGCCTGCCTATGAATGAACCTCAAGCCGTCCCATCGAGTCTGAAACGCAGTAAACGCTTTGCCACCATTGCCTTGATCACGGCAGTGGTGACATGGCTGCTGCTGATGGTCGTGGCCAAGTTTGTCCCCACAGACAAGGTTTGGATCATTCATATTTTAATGTTATCCGCAGAAGCAGGTGTGGTCGGCGGCTTGGCTGACTGGTATGCCATTACTGTGCTGTTCCGTAATCCCTTTGGAAAAATGCCGATTCCAAAGTTTTTACGCGATCACACCGAAATTATTCCTCGTAACAAAGACCGTATTGCAGAGTCTATGGGCCGCTTTGTACAAGAGAATTTTCTTTCTCCACAAGTGGTGGAAAAAAGCCTGCAAAGTACCGACCTGTCTTTGGCGGTTGGCCAATGGCTCGCCAACCCACAAAACAATCTGCAAGTCACCCAAGTCATTCAACAAACGGTGCCTAAAGTCTTTGAGTTTGTGGGCCAAGAACAAATCGGGCGCTTTATTCAAAGTAACAGCGTGCAGTGGGTGCGTAACACTCAGGTCAATCATTTGGCCAGTGAAATGCTTCGTGCAGTGCTAGAAAATGATTTCCATCAAGATGTATTACAACGCGGACTCGACTTGGCGCATGACTGGATGACCCAACATCCTGAACAAAGTCGTGAGTTGACCCGAACCTTGTTCAAAGAACTCGGGGTTTGGAAACTGGCCAAAGGGGCCAGTTGGATTGGCATCGATGTGCAGCAAAGAACCATCGACTCACTCATTCAACGAGTCGAGTCGATGTTGGCCGATCCTGAGCATCCGTGGCGTCAAAAGATTGAAGCGATAGGGCACGCGCTCATGCTCGAACTGGCAGACACAGACAGTAAAGCCAGCCAGCGTTTAAACCAAACCAAAGATGCCCTGCTAGATAGCCCACAAGTGCTGAATTTTATTAGCGGTGCAGTGGTCATTTTATGTGATGCCATTAAGCAAGACTTACAAAAACCAGACTCTGGCATTGCTCACAACATCCGTGTATCCATTCAACAAATTGGGGAGAACATCATCTCCAATCAAGCCGTCAGAGACTTGCTCAATCAACGTCTCAGCGGCATTGCGGTCAATCTCAGTGACCAATACAGTGAAAAAGTCATTCGTTTTATCAGTGAACGTATTCACGAATGGGACTCCAGTGTAATGATTGATAAGATCGAAAATGAAGTCGGTGGCGACTTGCATATGATTCGGGTCAATGGCGTGGTGGTCGGTGCATTTATTGGCTTAGCGCTGGGGATTATTCGCGCGGCGGTTGAACTGCTCTTATAAAGGCAATCCACAAAAATGCATACTTCACCCCTGCCCTACATGCAAAATTTGCATAAGTAAAAGGGGATGAATATGCTATTTTGGGCTGATATTTAGACACTTTTAAGCATTCATGATTCAGTTGCCTTCATCTAAACTGCCTGCACAAGGCGTCACTATTTTCAGCACCATGACTGCCATGGCACAGCGCTTAAATGCCCTAAATCTATCCCAAGGTTTTCCAGACTTCGAAGCCTCCGCTGAACTGCTGGATGCTTTAGCACAGGCCACTCAAAGTGGGTTCAATCAGTATGCTCCCGGTGATGGAGTCTGGTTGTTACGCGAGCAACTGGCACAGCAATTTGCACAACGCGATCAGATTCAGCTCGACCCGATGACCGAAATTACCATCACTCCGGGCGCAACCATTGGCCTTTTTGCTACCATTCAAGCCGTAGTCCATGCGGATGATGAAGTCATCATTTTTGACCCCAGTTATGACAGCTATGCGCCAAGTGTGGCTTTGGTCGGGGGTAAGGCCATTCATATTGCGCTCCAAGCACCGCATTTTTCGGTCGATTGGGAGCAGGTCAAATCAGCCATTACGGCCAAAACCAAACTGATCATTATCAACACACCACATAACCCAAGTGGTGCCATTTGGAGCAAGCAAGATTGGCTCACCCTAATTGAACTGATTCGCGACACCAATATTTTAGTCCTGTCCGATGAAGTCTATGAACATCTGGTATTTGATAGTCAACGTCACTATTCGGCGCTGTCTTTTCCTGAACTGCGTGAACGCAGTGTGGTGGTGGGTTCCTTTGGCAAAACTTTTCATGTGACGGGCTGGAAAACGGGCTACTGCGTTGCTACACCTGCGCTGATGCAACTGTTCCGTCAGGTCTATCAGTTTGCCAACTTCTGCGGAGTCACCCCAGTACAACTGGCTTTAGCCAATTATATGCAGCAACATCCTGAGCATATTCAAAACTTAGCGGGCTTTTATCAAGCAAAACGCGATCGTTTTATTGAGGGTTTAACTGGTTCACGCTTTCAATGGCTGCCTTCGCAAGGCACTTACTTTCAAAATGTCGACTACAGCCGCATTCGTCCCGATTTAAACGATGTTGAATTTTGCCGCTTTCTGGCAGAGCAGCATGGCATTGTTGGCATTCCTGTTTCCGTGTTTTATCAGCAGGCATCAGAGGCTTTGCGCATGATTCGTTTTTGCTTTGCCAAGACCGATCAAACCTTGGCTCAGGCAGCTGAAATTTTGCAAAGCGTTTAAACCTTTTTCAGCTTTACTTTTGCACAAGAACAGGCTTCGCTTACTGAAATACATCGGCTTTTCAGCACCGAACTATGCTAGGGTAAGCCTTAGAAATGTAATAAAAATAACCTCAGGATGACTTATGTCAGCACACACCCCATTGGTGCAACAACAAAAGCTATGGAAAGCCTTTTTTATTTTCCTGATGCCTTTGATTGCCACCAATATTCTGCAAAATCTGTCGGGTACGATTAATACCATCTTTGTCGGACAGATGATGGGTGTGCAGGCGATTGCAGCGGTTGCAGTGTTCTTCCCCATCCTGTTTTGCTTAATGGCCTTCGTAATTGGACTATCCGCGGGATCGACCGTCTTGGTTGGTCAAGCATGGGGCGCACAGAATATTGAAAAAGTCCGTGCGGTGGTCGGCTCCACTATTTTTATGACTCTCATTGGTGGCAGCTTTATTGCATTTTTAGGGGTAGTTTTTGCGCGACCAATTTTATCGGCTTTGGGTATCGATGAAGACGTCATGCATCTCTCGTTACCTTATGTGCAATGGATGTTGGCAGGTAGCCCTTTACTGTTTGTATATATTATTTATACCTCAATTTTACGCGGTGTCGGAGACAGCACAACACCTCTGATTGCTTCTGGCATGACCATCTTGATTGGGCTTTGTGTCACGCCAGTTCTGATTGCGGGTTATTTTGGCTTTCCCAAACTCGGGATTGTTGCCCCTGCCATTGCGACCATTTTAGGCTTTGTTTCCGTGCTGACCTTTTTATATTTCTATTTGAACTATAAACAGCACCCACTCAGGCTCGATGCACAACTGCTACGTCATATTCGCTTTGAACGCCAGCTAAGTAAAATCATTCTCCGCTTAGGGGTTCCAACAGGCATTCAAATGATCACCACCTCCGTCGCGGGTCTTGTGATTGTGGGCCTAGTCAACCGCCATGGGGCCGATGCAACAGCTGCTTATGGCGCGGTCAATCAGGTTCTGAATTATATTCAATTCCCTGCTCTATCGATTGCCATTGCTGCATCGATTTTTGGTGCACAGGCCATTGGCGCAGGCAAGTCCGAGTTGTTGGCCAAAGTCACGCGTACCGCGCTCGGCATGAACATTATCATTACGGGCTCTTTGGTGGTTTTAGCCTACCTCTTCTCCAAATACCTCATGGCACTTTTTATCACGGACCATGCGGTAGTTGAGCTAGGGCAACAGCTGTTGTTTATTGTGCTGTGGTCCATTTTATTCTTTGGTGCCAGTGCTATTTTTGCCTCTATTATGCGGGCCAGCGGTACAGTCACCATGCCTATGGTGATCAATATCGTTGCGATTATTGCGATTGAAGTGCCCTGTGCCTACTTATTTAGTGAATGGTGGGGACTGGAAGGGATTTGGTATGCTTATGCACTGGCCTTTGTCAGCTTATGCATCATGCAAGGGCTTTATTATCAATTTGTTTGGAAGAAAAAGACCATTGAAACGCTCATTTAAAGCTAAACGGATATTTGATAGAACACGTTTTTGATCATGACACTCTTTAAAATTAAGCATAAAAGAACCCGCCAAGGCGGGTTTTTTTACATCACAACATTAAGACTTTCTTTGGCTTAATTTGGTCGCAAAAGCAGTCACTTTTTGGTAGCCCGTCGGTAAGATACGTTGAATCAAATCTAAGGTTTTCGCATCGTTGCCAATCAATAAACGACGCTTGTCTTTTTGTACCGCCTCTAAAATTTGACGCGCTGCTTCTTCGGGTGGACAGCGTAATAATTTATTAAAGGTCTGCGCAGATTTCTCAGGGTTCATCCCGATGCTACGCAAGCTGTCATTCACTTTGGCAGCATTGGCAATATTGGTTCGAATCCCACCCGGATGCACGCACAACGCGCTCACGCCAGAGTTTTCCATATCTAACTCTTGGCGTAATGACTCCGTAAAGCCACGCACCGCAAACTTAGTGGCATTGTAAGCAGACTGAGTCGGTTGAGCGGTTAGGCCAAATAAGCTGGAAATATTGATGATATGTCCATCGCCTGTTTTCTTAATATAAGGCAAAAACTCTTTGGTGCCATAGACCACGCCCCAGAAATTAATTCCCACGATCCATTCCAACTCTTCATAGGATGCACCTTCTACGGTTGAACCCAAAGCAACACCAGCATTATTAAAAATCATATTCACAGAACCATGATTTTGTACAGTTTCTTCAGCCCACGCTTGCATCGCTAAACGGTCCGAAACATCTAATTTTTTCGTGGTGACACGTACATTGCTGCTTTGTAGCAGTTCAACCGTTTTCGCCAACCCTTGCTCATTGACATCACTCAATGAAACATGACAGCCCGCCTTGGCCAATAAAAGTGCCAATTGTTGGCCAATACCCGACCCAGCGCCTGTAATGGCTGCAACTTTATTTTTAAAATTCTTCATGAGATTGTGGTTGCCCTTTATCTTTGTACATCGACTGTAGATGCTTTTTTTATAATTGACAATATCAATTGTCATAAATTTAATAGCCAAAAGTGTCAAGTCCATGAAAACCAGATAGAGATTAAAGCCTACGCATAGGTAGAGTCATGGTTTATTGCTAAACTATACAAAACCTTGGCTTTAAAATAGGGCGATAAAATCTGATGACGGCATCTGAACCAGTACAACAAAACAGCGATAACAATAAAACCAAAGAAAGACAATTCAAAGGCTTATCGCTTTCTGAACGTAAACAGCTGCGTCGTGAAAAACTGATTGAAGCAGGAATTGAAGCCTACGGCACTCACGGCTTTTTTGCCGTGACGGTGAAAGATATTTGTAATGAAGCTAAACTTACTGAACGTTATTTTTATGAGTCGTTTAAAAAAAGTGAGCAACTATTTCAAACCATTTTTTTAAAGCTGATCGATGAGTTACAGCACAATGTCATGCAAGCCATTATGCAAGCCTCTTCAGATCCACACAAAATGATTGATGCTGGACTGCGTGCCCTGCTCACCACCTTAAAAGATAATCCCCGCATGGCGCGTATTATTTATATCGATGCAATGTTGGTCCAAGAATTACATAACCAAGCCACCATTCATGAAACCATGACCCGTTTTGACCGCATGATTCAAGCCTTTGTGATGTTGATGATGCCGCAAATTAACCGGTCCGAACGAGAAATTTCGCTGGTTGCCACAGGCCTCAATGGCTATGTCACACAAATTGCGATCCGTTGGGTGGTCAGTGGGTTTAAACAATCCTTTGAAGAGGTTTTATCCTCGAGCCGTATTGTGTTTATTTCACTTCTAGAAACCTTTTCAGATCCCAATACACGGGCAAAATTGGATGTCTAAGACTTTTCACTTGGATGCAATCGGCATTTCCGAATGCAATTTAGATTAAACTTCCATTAATTTTGAATCCCAATATGACGATTTTTTGTCACATTTTTTTGCAAATTTCATCAATCGTCTGTTTTTTGCAATGATACTGTCATAATTAATCTTTGTAATAAGCCTGTCATAAAATTAAAACGGCCTGCCGTTACCTACAATAGGATATTGCGTTGTGAAAGATGACTACATTTTAATCGTCGATGATGAACTTCCCATTCGAGAAATGATTCACACCTCGTTGGATATGGCAGGCTTTCAATGCTTACAAGCAGAAGATGCAAAACAAGCCCACCAAATGATTGTGGATCAGCGCCCTGCTTTGATCTTGCTCGACTGGATGATGCCTGGTGGCGTCAGTGGTGTAGACTTATGTCGTCGTCTCAAGCGCGATGAAAATCTCTCTGAAATTCCAGTGATTATGCTCACGGCACGTGGTGAAGAAGACCATAAAGTGCAAGGTCTGGATGCTGGTGCAGATGACTACATGACTAAACCGTTTTCGACCCGTGAATTGGTTTCACGCATTAAAGCTGTTTTACGCCGCGCTAATGCGCTCAGCGGTGAAAAATCGATTGATGCCAATGGTTTAATCTTAGACCCTGTCAGCCAACGGGTCAGCTTTGGCAATAATTTCCTCGATATGGGGCCAACCGAGTATCGTTTATTGGCCTTCTTCATGACCCATCCTGAGCGTGCCTACACCCGTGCACAACTTCTTGACCAAGTCTGGGGCGGAAACGTGTATATTGAAGACCGTACCATCGACGTGCATATTCGCCGTTTACGTAAAGTGCTTGAGCCTTATGCTGCAGATCGTTTTGTGCAAACAGTTCGGGGTACAGGCTATCGATTCTCTACACGTGCGGATATCGCCCTAGGTTAATTTTGTTTTATGTATGAACCCTACCCGGTCCCTGAACTTGCGCGCGAGCATAAAAAAACGCGATACAGCAGTTTATGGGGCTTTGCCAAACAGGACTTACGTCTCCTTGCCTTTTTCTTGCTGATTGCAAGCTTGATTGGTTTTGGCGTTGGTTATTTTTGGACGTGTATCTCCTTTGCCTTTGCCGTTTTTTTCATTCTGCAAATGCGCTCTTTGTATTTGGTCAATGACTGGATTTCCAATCGTCCCTACGAAGTTCCACCCAACCTTGGGGGCATTTGGGGGGCATTATTGTTCAATGTTTATCGTGCACAGCGCCAAGAACGGATTGTACAAGCGGAAATGGTCGGGTTGATTGATCGGGCACAGTCATCATTGGTCGCTTTGCAAGAAGCCGTGGTGCTGATTGATGACATGCAACAAATTGAATGGTGGAACCCTGCCGCAGAACGGTTATTAGGCATCGAACAAAATGACCGTGGCCGTAATATTTTGACTTTATTACGCCAACCGAGTTTTGTGGATTATTACAATAATATTGATGCGGCACCAGATGGCTTAAAAATGAAGTCATCCAGTTTTGATGAACATTATGTTCAAGTCAAAATGACCCGTTTTGGTGGTGAAAGTCGCTTACTGGTCGCCTATGACGTGACCCGCATGCACAATCTCGAACAAATGCGTAAAGACTTTGTCGATAACATTTCACATGAACTACGTACACCACTCACAGTACTCAGTGGTTATATTGAGACTTTTACAGACCAAGAAGACCTCAACCCACGTTGGAAGCGGGCCTTTGATCAAATGCAGGCACAGGCTAAACGCATGAATGCCTTGGTGAATGATTTGCTCTTACTGTCACGCCTAGAAAATGACAAGCAAATTGCTAAAAATCAAATCATTGATATGCCTAGCTTAATGAACCAACTTTATGACGATGCGCATGCCTATAATATTGATTATGGGCATACGCTCAATCTCGATATCGACAGTCACTGCGACTTAATCGGTTCAGATATGGAGTTAGCCAGTGCTTTTAGTAATCTGATTACCAATGCCATCAAATACACACCGAAAGGCGGAACGGTGACCATGGGTTGGCATGACAATGGTGAACAGGCTTATTTTACTGTGGAAGATACTGGCATAGGCATTGATCCTAAACACTTGCCTCGTTTAACCGAACGCTTCTACCGTGTTGACAGCGCGCGCAGTCGACAAACGGGTGGCACAGGCTTAGGGTTAGCAATTGTGAAACATGTGTTAATGCAACACCAAGCTCATTTAGAAATTGAATCCAAAGAAAATCAAGGCTCTATTTTTAAAGTGATTTTCCCCAAAGAACGCACCTATAATCCTGAATAAGCCTCTTTCTTCAAAAGCATGAAAAAAGCACCGATATCGGTGCTTTTTTTGTCTCTCACCGTCCGTTTAACAAGGACGGTGGCCTAGAGCTGACACGATTAAACTGTATGTCCCATCGCTTCACCCATCACCACAGTCGAGTTGGCTTTAAAGGCTGCATCCCACGTCATTTTGTCTTTTTCAAACAGTACCACAGCGGTTGAGCCTAGGTAGAAACGACCGAGTTCAGCGCCTTTGTCCAAGAACAGGTTATGCTGATTTAATTCTAAACGGCCAGTCGGTTTCACTTTTCCTGTTGCAACCGTTTCAATCCCCGCCACAATCATGGCGCCAACGAGGACCACGGCCATACGGCCGATTTCTGTATCAAATAAACAAACCATACGTTCATTGCGGGCAAACAGGCCTGGAATGTTTTCAGCAGTGGTTTGATTGACCGAGAACAATTCACCCGGCACATATAAGGTTTCCGTCAATGTGCCTGCAAATGGCATATGCACACGGTGATAATCTTTAGGCGATAAATACACCGTTGCAAACTGACCATTTTTAAACGGTTCAGCCAACTGTGGATCTGCAATTAAATTATCAACGGTGAATTTTTGTCCTTTGGCTTGGAAAATATCACCTTCCACAATGGGACCTAACTGTGAAATCGCACCGTCCGCAGGCGATACAATACTGGTTGCATCCGTATCAATATCACGTACACCCTCTTTTAATGCACGGGTAAAGAACTCATTAAAGGACTTGAATTTCAGTGCATTACTCTGCTCAGCAATCGACATATCAATGCCGTACTGCGCTTTAAATGCAGTGATGACCGCATTTTTCACAATCGGATTTTCGCTGGCTGCGACTCTGCCCACGACACGTGATAACTGATGTTGGGGTACAACACGTTGAGCTTGAATGAAAATTTGTTTTTTTAAGCGTGATGTGAGGCTCAAGACGGCATCTCTCCGGTAATGATAGGACTGTCGAGGCGGTTGCCCCATTCACTCCACGCACCGTCATACGCCTGAATATTCCAACCCAATAAACGACCTAAAATATAAGCCAGTCCTGAACGGTGATGTGACTGACAATACACCACCACAGGTTCATTTAAGTTAAAACCCAATTGCTCTAAGCGTTGCTGCGTGCGTTCTAAAGGGTGCAATCTTAAATGATTTTCACGGTTAAGGGCAGTACTCCATTCAAAATGTAGTGCATTTGGAATGTGACCGCCGCGTCGCGCTGCAAGACGCAGGCCCGTATATTCATCTTCTGTTCGGCAGTCCCAAAGTTGGACTTGGCTGCTTTGAACTTTCTCTAATAACTCAGCATATTCAATTCGATACTGCTGTATTTTGGCTTGATCGACCTGCACCAAAGTATTGACAGGTTCAAACTGTTCCACTTCGGAAGTGGTTGGAAGTCCTGCTGCAAGCCATGCATGAATTCCACCATTCAGCAGGCTGGTATTTTCAAAACCTAAGCAGTGTAAATTCCAAATCAAGCGCCCTGCCCAAGCACCACCTTCATCATCGTAAACCACCACATGATGCTCAGGTGAAATATTCAAATAACGAATCAGCTCTTGTAAACCTTCCACATCAGGAAGTAGACCGGTGGCTTGTTCATCTTGGCGCACCAAAAATTTTGGCTTTAAATGTAAAGCATGTGGAATATGCAATTGGTCATAGACTGAAGCTCGACTTAAATCGACGATGCGTAATTTGTCATTCCCTAAATGCGGAACCAACTGCTCTGCGTCTATCAACAAGCCAAAATCAAAGGCAGAATGTGTCATATTATTTCGTATATTTTCAGATCATGCTTTGATCTTAGCACAACTCATTTTTACAATTATTCTGATTTTTTGCATTCTTTTAGCAGAATTAGAGATATCACTATTCACCAGTTTTTTAATGCGCAATGCCAGAACGGATTCTGGCATGGTATATATTCTGGATTAATTGACTTCTGCTTCAGCAATCTCAAAAACCTGACGTAAATACGCCAAAAAGGTGTCGTTATCCGTCATAGTTTTACCCGGACTGTCCGAGATTTTCGCAACCGACTGACCATTACACTCGACTAGCTTGAGCACAATATTTAAAGGGGTTTGTCCCATATCATTGGTCAAATTGGTGCCAATCCCGAAGCTGACTTGGAAACGGTCTTTGAAATAATTGTGCAGATCCCACGCTTTCTCTAAATTCAGTCCATCACTAAAGGTCAGCATTTTGGTTTTACTGTCAATTTTCAACTTTTTATAGTGGGCATAGGCCTTATCGCCCCATTCATACGGGTCACCACTGTCATGGCGCAAGCCATCGAACAATTTGGCAAAGTACAAGTCAAAATCACGCAGGAATGCGTCCATCCCCACCACATCCGTCAAAGCAATACCTAAATCACCACGGTACTCTTGTACCCAGGTTTCCAGTGCTGATTTTTGGAAATTACGTAAACGTACATCCAACGCTTGGAATGCTTGTAGGAATTCATGTGCCATGGTGCCAATCGGGGTTAGGCCCAATTGCTTCGCAATTAAGACATTACTGGTGCCACGGAAAATATGCGGTGCAGCTTGATTAAACACTTCAATCACATGTTTTTGCCACGCCAAACTATAACGTCGCCGCGTGCCAAAATCAGAGACTAAAAATGGAGGATCATTTGGCGTTTGCGATGTTTCATAGTGTTTTAATAAAGCCACTTTGGCCTGTAAGCGACGTTCGCCCTCAGCCATGACCTCATCCGTTCGAATACGGCGGAAATACAGCTCATTGACGATAGCAAGCACAAAGATTTCAAACATCATGGCTTGAACCATCGGCCCTTCAATTCGAATGTCTAAACGGCCTTGATGATCAATACTGGCCACAATAAAGCGGCGTTTGAGCTGAAATAACTCTAAATAATCGACAAAATCACTTTTGATAAAGCGCAAACCGCGCAGGTATTGCAGTTCATCGTCTTGAAAACGTAATTGGCAGAGCAAATCTAATTGGTGGTTTAAATCATCGAGAATATCGACCAAAGGATAGACCGTGTCATCCAAATTGCGACAACGGAACTGGTACACACTATGCGCTTGGGGAAACTTATGCAGAACCACCTGTAGCATCGTAAATTTGTACAGATCAGTATCTAATAAGGATTGGATGATGGCAGACATATCATTTTCGGTTTTTAGCAACTTATTGCATTAAAGCACATTTTTTTAAACTGCATAGCCATGTTTTGGTAATTCGGTCTTGCTATTCGACCAATTACTCGATAGATCCTTGTTTCTCTTGATTCAGAATCCAAGTGTTGATGTCTTTATTGTCATCGCTCTTGGCCTATGCTCTTTTACTTAAACATTGCTGTAAATATCAACGCAACGACCTTGTTTTTTCAATCGATATCTCTCCTGTGCTGCACTTGGTTTGCTACAATTTCAGTCTGCACAATCAAAAGGTAGATAGAATCAGTCATGCGGGCCTTATTACAACGCGTTCTCGAAGCCAAAGTGGTGGTCGATGGTGAAACCACAGGCGAAATTCAACACGGTATCTTGGTTTTCTTAGGTCTTGGGAAAGAAGACACTTTAGACAAAGGCAAAAAAATGATCGATAAAATTTTAAAGTATCGTTTTTTTGACGACGAACAAGGCAAAATGGGCTGGAATGTCAGCCAAGCCGGTGGGGGTATTCTTCTGGTTTCGCAGTTCACCTTAATGGCGCAAACCCAAAAAGGCTTACGCCCTGACTTTGGACCAGCCATGCCACCAAATGATGCTGAGGCTTTATACGAACAACTGGTTGAATATGCCAAGACCCAGTTTGAGCATGTGCAAACCGGTATTTTTGCTGCCGACATGAAAGTACATTTGGTCAATGATGGACCCGTGACTTTCAATTTAGAAGTCGAATAAAAGCACCATGCATAAAAAAGCCCTCGATAGAGGGCTTTTTTATGCATGGTGCTCAATCTGCCTTTTATAAAGGAGACGGAATCGAGACGTTTAAAAAATCTTTTTACTTACCTGTTTTTTCTTTCAAAAATGCGCGAGCGGCTTTAATTTTTGCTTTCACAGGCTTTGGTAGCTTGGGTGGAACCAATTTTGCAACTTGGTTAAACCAAACTAAGAGACCAAAATCACCTTCCATTTTAATGCTGCCGTTTTGCATGCCCGTCATAAATGCGGTTGGGTCACCTTTGATTAAAGTTTTCACACCCTGCTCACTGTCCGCAAACTGTAAAATAAAATCGGCTTTTTCAGCATCACCTGAAACGGTATCAATCTGACCATTGTTCACAATAATTTGGCGCGCCATACCCAGATCCGTACCAATTTGAATACGGAACTGACGTTCATGAACTAATTCAATAAATTTTGGACTGGTACGCGCCAGCTGTTTCATACGAAGTGCCAAACCTGTAACCATTAAATCCAGCGGATCCGTGCTGACATCAACCAATGGAAGTTTAACCACAGGAATTGAAGATAGTTTCATGACATGAAAGCCTATTGTAATTGTTGATAAATTGACTGTTTTCAATGCTACCACAAGTTGCCATTTTTACCGCTAGGCTTTGTATAACAATCATGTAAGAACGTAAAAAAGATGCTCTAGGCATCTTCTTTTACGGTATGAGGTTATGACTTAGCGGCTAGAACACTGCTGTTGGTCATCTTCATATACAGGTGTATGTTCAATACAACGGCGCTGCGCCAGTGCACGTTCTGCGCGACGATCTTCACGTAGAAGCAACATCGTCACAATAAGCATCGCTGAAGTTAAAGCAGTTAAGTAGCTATAAGTGATCGGCATTTCAAACACTGCTTGCACACCTAGGCGAATGACTTCCAATATTCCCCAAAACACCATACCCGCCACCATAAAACTCAACCAGCGACGATAAGGCGAAAAGAAAACAGCAATTAACGCAGCGGCGACTAAACTTAAGCCAACGATGGTTGCTAAATTCGCTGTTACCATAAAAACCTCCGTCTAAGATAAATTCAGGCGACTGATACACTGTGCTGAACTCATCCCCGATACCGTTTAAAATTAATGGATTGTGTAGCTTTCAAACTCTATGCATGCATTATGAGCAGTTTTGAAAAGAAAAAAAGGCTTGTATTTTTAGAATGCGACATACCTTGTCGCCATATTATATTGTCATTACATTTTTTTAGATTTGAACTTTTCCAAAACAAAGACGCGCTCAGTCTTGGCGTGTCATTACAAAATAAAACCCGTATTTTCAGCGCTTAAAAATATTTTTTCCAATTCTGTTGATCGTTGTTTTTATCGACATTTTTCACTGACCGCTCATCGTTTTTCGCTTAAATTTGCAACAAAAAAACGCAGCTCAAAGGCTGCGTTTTTGATAACACCGAGATGCTTTAAGCACGATTTAAATCTTTATCGTGCACACCCAATAAATACAACACCCCATCTAAGCCAACACTTGAAATGGCTTGATTGGCGTTTTGTCTCACCAGCGGTTTCGCACGGAAAGCGACACCTAGGCCAGCAATCGACAGCATAGGTAAATCGTTCGCACCATCGCCCACTGCAATCGCCTGCTCAAGAGAAATGCCCATCTTATCGGCTAACTCACGTAATAATAATGCCTTACGTGCGCCATCGACAATGTGACCTTTAACTTCGCCCGTCACCAACCCATTTTCAACGTCTAAGACATTGGCATGGACTTCATCAATACCAAGTTTGGCTTGTAGATACTCTGCAAAGTACTGAAAACCACCCGATAAGATAGCCGTGCGGTAACCTAATGCTTTTAAAGTCGAAATTAAGCGTTCAGCACCTTCTGTAACGGTCAGACGTTCTGCAATTTTAGGTAGGACAGAGGCATCCATCCCTTTGAGCAGTGCGACACGTGCACGGAAGCTTTGTTGGAAATCCAGCTCACCCTGCATTGCACGTTCTGTGATTTCAGCGACTTGTACGCCAACACCCGCTTCAATCGCCAACTCATCAATCACTTCTTGCTCAATTAAGGTCGAGTCCATGTCAAAACACACCAAACGGCGGTTACGACGGTAGGCATTGTCTTCTTGTACCGCCACATCGACATTCAGTTCATGTGACAAACGTAAACAGGCTGCACGCATGGCTGCGGCATCCAACATTTGACCACTTAAACCGAATTGAACACAGGCGCGTTTCGGCCCATCGACTTCGCCATTTAAGACTGGACGACCTGACAGACGGGTCACGGTTTCGATGTTGAAACCTTGGTTAGACACAATATTTGTAACTGCTTGTAAGTGAGACGCCTCAAGCTCTGGCGCCAAAGCCGTGACGATATAACGCGTTCGTCCACCTTCGCTCACCCACTGGTCATATTCAGTTGTAGTGATTGGTTTAAAACGTACAGTTAAACCAATATCATGTGCTAAAATTAGAATTTCCTTCATCGCCAAAGCTGTTGCGGTTTGGTCGTCTGAAGAAATAACAATACCTAAGGTCAATTGGTTATGAATAACTGCTTGTCCGACATCTAAAATTTGTAATGAATGAGTGGTCAATACCTGCATTAATCGAGTGAACTGATTCGGCTGGTCTGGTCCTAAAAATGAAATAAGAATGATTTCTCGCATGAATTGACTCGGGTCTGAGCTACGACTATTGTTAGAATCATAATCGAAATTGAATATATTTTCTTTGGAAGTTTACGTTGAATGCGCCTAGACAAGGGCTATTTGCTAGCCTATTAATTGTAAGTTTTGCTTTACATACCTTTTTATTGGTATTGGCAACGACTCATCAACTGAATGAAAACCGTGCCAACCAAGGCCAACTGATGACCTCTCAATTGGTCACAGACAGTCTTGCAGAGCTGGAGCCTGCCAACACGGTTTCCCTTGCGCTTTTGGTGGATCGCTATGCGACTAATCCAAGCGTAGCTTCCATTCGTATTTTGGATGCCAACAATCAAGTCTTGGCCACAGGTGGCCAAGTTCGAACACGTGATGGTGAAGTATTTGTCCGTGATGCGCTGCAAAACGAAAAGAAAGTGGGTAGCATTGAAATCACGCTCATTAAACCAAGTATGGGGGAGATTTTACGTACTCAGTGGTTAGCGATTTTATTGTCCTTAGCGATTCATGGTTTACTGTGGTTAGCTTATCGCGCCATTGCGCGCCCAAGCCGTACCGAATATTTGGCACGGATCAATAACGAATCCCGCTTAAAACATGAAATTCAAGTTTTAACCCAAACGCTTGAACAGGAAAAACACCATACTGCAGTCGCGATTGCTCAAGCACAACAACAAATCAAAACCAGTGCGAAACCTAAAGAACAAAAACCCGTGATCGTGGATAATCATTCGGTTGCACTCAATATTCAATTCTACGACCCGAAACAGTTGATGGACTCGGTGAATACAACCGTGTCTATTCCATACTTTAATTTGTGTCAGATTTTCCTCAATAAAAGCACAGAGCTCTGTTTAAAACACTACAAACTCAACAGCTCGGACATCACTACAGTTCAATCCTTTAATGAGCATGGTGCCACCCTCAGCATGTCGACAGACACACCTAATGCAGTGCCATGTTTAATGATGATCAGCAGTGTGTTCCAACTGCTTTCTGAGGTTTTGTATAAACGTTACCGCGAAGAAAAGCGCTTTGTTTTACAAACGCGTTGTGGCATTTCAACTGCAGTCGATGCGATGCAGCTGTCTGCAAATCAAGCTGCTGAGCGTTTGGTCCAACAGTTATCGGCCAAAGAAAGTGCCGTACATTTAAGCAACGAATTATTGAAAGACATTTCTGAAAGTTACCAATTGGTGAATTTACCTAATCCAACCAATGTCTTGACCCGTCATGCCTTTATGGTCAATGGCATGGGTGCGGAGTCTGCAGAGTTGGCGCAAAGCTTAAGAACGGAAATTTTAAAAGCAAAACAATCTAAAGCCTCTTAATTACATCCAATCATAAAAAAAGCCTGACCTACGTCAGGCTTTTTTTATGGCAACTGTTAAATTTTGAGTTGCTTCTGCGCAATCAAATGTTGCTGCGCGCTATACCTTTGCTCTGGATCGGTACAGGCCACTTTAAGCCAATGACCATCGGCTTGTAGCTCCCAAGCATTCAAACAATCATTTAAGTAACTGATTAATCCGTCTTTATAAATCTGTTTTTTCAAAACACGATCTAATATTGGAAAGCAAGTTTCCACACGCGAAAATAAATTACGGCCCATCCAGTCTGCGCTGGCACAGTACAGCTTTTTCTCACCGCCATGCTCAAAACAATACACGCGGGTATGTTCCAGAAAACGGCCCACAATCGAACGCACACGAATATTCTCAGACATGCCCTGGACCTGTGGAATCAAGCAGCAGATCGAACGGATAATCAGATCGACCTGTACCCCCGCTTGTGATGCACGATACAGTGCAGCAATTAACTGCGGCTCCGTTAAGGCATTGACTTTAATGATGATACGCGCCTTTTGACCGGCTTGTGCAAACTGAATTTCTTGCTCAATCAGTTTTAACAGTTCACTGTGTAACGTAAAAGGCGCATGTAACAACGCCTTCAACTTGGCCATTTTGCCCATCCCCGTCAGTTCTTGGAACATACGATGTACATCTTCACAAATGTCAGGCTGTGTGGTCATCAACCCATAATCGGTATACATACGCGCATTGCCCGCATGATAATTGCCTGTGCCCAGATGGGCATAACGGATCAACTGGGCATTTTCACGACGTACAATCAAAATCATTTTGGCATGGGTTTTATAACCGACAATGCCATACACCACCACCGCCCCAGCTTCTTGCAAAATATTCGCCACGATAATGTTCGACTCTTCATCAAAACGCGCCCGTAACTCAATCACGGCTGTGACTTCCTTGCCATTTCGTGCTGCTTCTGCCAAGACCTGTACAATTTCTGAGTCAGGCCCACTGCGGTAAAGGGTTTGTTTAATCGCCAGCACATTTGGGTCTTTCGCTGCTTCTTTTAATAAACCAATCACAGGCTGAAAAGAATCAAAAGGATGATGCAACAACACATCCTGTGCTTTTAAGGTATCAAAGGTACTTTTTTGTTTACGCAAGACTCTGGGAATGACTGGAATAAACACTGGATGCTTTAATTCAGGCCGGTCACAACTGGTGCTGAGGCGTGAAAGATTGATCGGCCCATCAATGCGATAAAGCTCCTGCTCGGTTAAATCAAACTCCTTAAGCAAATAATCAATCACCGTTTCGGGGCAGTCATCTTCGATTTCTAAACGCACCGCACGACCAAAACGGCGTGAAGACAGCTCATCTTTCAATGCCACCGCCAAATCATCAACATCTTCCGACAAAATCAGATCGGCATTACGCGTCACACGAAAAGCATAACAACCCGTGGCTTTCATCCCCGGAAACAGATCACTGATGTGCTGCTGAATCATTGCGGTTAAAAAAATCTGCGTGTCGATATTGCCTGCCACGTTTTTCGGCATCTGAATTAAACGCGGTAATGAGCGCGGTGCAGGGACAATCGCCATTTCAATGCTTCGTCCAAAAGCATCTTTACCTTGTAAACTCACAATGAAATTCAGACTTTTATTCACGAGGCGAGGAAAAGGATGTGACGGATCTAAGCTGATTGGGGTCAAAACCGGTTGAATTTCTCTGGCGAAATATTCTGCAATCCACGCTTTATGTTTTTCTAAAATATCTTGGAACTGGATGAACTGAATGCCTTGTGCTTGTAACTCAGGCAAAATCGAATGATTTAAAACTTCAAACTGTTTTTTAACGGCACGATGAATGGATTGGGACAGGTCTTCTAATATCACTTCAGTGGGAACAGCATCAGGGGTTCGTGCTATCACATTCATATCGCGTTGTTTCATTAAGCCCGCAATACGAATTTCAAAAAACTCATCTAAATTACGTGAAAAAATAATTAAAAAAGTTAAGCGCTCCAGCACAGGCAAACTCGGATCTAATGCTTGTGCTAAAACCCGCTGATGAAACTCAAATAACGATAGCTCTCGGTTAAAATACGTCGCCGATGAATGCTGAAAATTATCCATACCCTCTCAATGCTGTTTGCAACAGTCTGTTATGAAGTGTTTGGCAGGGATGTTAGGTAGTCTTTATGACAGTTTAGTTACAACCTCATGCCAAATAGAAAATTCATCCTGACTTTATGCTTGAAGCTGCAACAGCGTACAATACTCAAACCGACATATGTTCCTTTTCACTTTTTTCCTTGGCAGTGGCGTCTGCTTTCGCGGCCCAATAACTGGCTAATATTGGCCCTGAAATGTTATGCCACAAACTAAAGATCGCACTGGGTACCGCCGTAATTGGTGAAGCAGCAAAATGCACAGCCGCCAAAGCCACGCCTAGTCCTGAGTTTTGCATCCCGACCTCAATCGAAACCGCTTTACAGTCGGCATGTGGCAAGTGAAACATCCGTGCTGCTGCAAAGCCAAGTAAATAACCAATCGCGTTATGTAACGCCACCACAGCTAAAATCAATAAGCCTGATTCTAAAATTTGTGCTTTTGAGCCGCCAATAATCGCTGCCACAATCAGCACAATTGCGACCACTGAAATTAAGGGCATCACCGAAATATAACTTTCGACTTTCTGTTTCAGCACGGCGCGTATCACCAGCCCTAAAATAATCGGGAACAGAACCACCTGTAAAATTGAACTCAGCATCGACCATGCATTAATTTCAATCCATTGGCTGGCCAACAGATAGAAAATCGCGGGAGTCAGAACAGGTGCCAATAAGGTCGATACCGTAGTACATGCGACAGACAAAGCCGTATTGCCTTTCGCCATATAAGTAATCACATTGGATGCCGTGCCACCCGGACAGCAACCCACTAAAATCACCCCGATCGCAATTTCAGTCGGCAAGCGAAACAATAAACACAACAGATAAGCCACGCTTGGCATCACCACAAACTGAGCCGCCACCCCAATTGCAACCGCTTTAGGACTTTGCATCACACCTTTAAAATCATCCAGTGTCATGGTCATACCCATACCAAACATGATCAGCCCTAACATCCACGTGATATAAGCTTTCATCCAGACAAAAGTTTCAGGGCTTAGGAGCGCAATGCCTGCAAATAACACGACCCATAGAGCAAAGGTTTTTTGAATCCAAGCGGTAAATTTTAAAAAAGTGCCCATGACCTTTCCCTACTGCATGTTTTTATAATATCGATATTAGTGATTGAGGTGAGCCAATTGGATCAGCGCATCAATTCACGGCATATTGTTGCACAATATCTTTGCAATACAGACGTTTCACACCATGGGCCAGCATCTCTTGCCATGCATGTTGTAAAGAACCATGTAGATCAATACCTTTGGTGGCATCGGCAATCACATAGGTTTGAAAACCGAGTTTACAGGCATCAATTGCCGTCCATGCCACACAAAAGTCAGTTGCAATCCCAACAATAAACACTGTATCAATCCCACGCTCTCTTAAATAGCCTGCGAGTCCCGTCTGGGTTTTATGATCCGCTTCTAAAAAAGCAGAATAACTATCAATGTGCGCATGACATCCTTTACGAATGATCAACTGCGCTTTGGCAAGGTCAAGATCGGGATGCAATTCCGCATCCTGTGTGCCTTGTACACAGTGACGTGGCCAGAGCACTTGTGTGCCGTAGTCTAATTCAATCGTTTGAAAGGCCTGTTGATCGGGATGGTTGTCTGCAAAAGAAACGTGATTTTCAGGATGCCAATCTTGAGTGAGTACAATAGTGTCAAAATAATCGCCAAGCTGATTAATTTTAGGAATAATTTGATCTGATCCTACTACCGCTAAATTTCCACCAGGCGTAAAACCATTTTGTACATCCACCACAATCAATGCCATATTCTTCTGCATTATTCTCTGTCCTTTTTGTTCTGCGCTCGAAGGCCAAGCTTAGCTTAATTTATAAAACAGTATTCATCCTCGCGGGTCAAAATTAAATGACCGCAGCCTTTAGTGCAATGGGTATTGCGGCAAATTGAAACGGAAATAGAATATAGAATATAGAATAAAATGCTGGACATTGATCTATAAGGTTAAAAGGACGATATCATCGCTGTTTAGAGAGATCGTGTAAGCGTTAAAATCCTGACCTTATATCCCAATATTTAGTTTGATCGACTTCTAATGCTCGATTGAGATGAAGAATCTCCTTTCATTAAATACTTCAATCCATGGCCATAGGTTATGCAAAACGCCCTTTTCAGACGCAAAATAAGATGCTTTTCTTTGTCTACCATTTGAACAAGCTGTATTTTTGTAGCGAAAGATAAAGTTTTTATACACTTTGACTAAAGCATATTGTTCTTCATGTTGTGTTCGTTCATAATTTGCATAAGCATTATTCAATGCATCAGCGCTTTGAAAATGCTATAAATTAAAATACGCACCCATCCAATCTTATGTTTTTCTGGCCTAACTGGATGGACAAATAGGATATTTTTTTAAAATGACTCAGCAAGCACAGACCATCCAAGGCTCAATTGTCGCAATCGTCACCCCTATGTTTGAAGATGGCAGTGTAGATTGGAAGGGTCTAGAGAAGCTCGTTGAGTGGCACATCGCACAAGGCACAAATAGCATTGTTGCTGTCGGTACAACGGGTGAAGCGTCTACTCTAAGCATGAAAGAGCATACACAAGTGATTAAAGAAATCATTCGTGTCGCGAACAAACGCATCCCGATTATTGCGGGTACTGGCGCGAATTCAACGCGTGAAGCCATCGAGTTGACTAAAGAAGCCAAAGAACTCGGTGCAGATGCTGCTCTTCTGGTTACCCCTTATTATAATAAACCGACCCAAGAAGGCTTATATCAGCACTATAAAGCTATTGCTGAAGCTGTTGATCTTCCTCAAATTCTATATAACGTACCTGGTCGTACGGGTGTCGATATGGCGAATGAAACGGTCATTCGTTTAGCCGATATTCCACAAATTGTGGGCATCAAAGATGCCACAGGTGATGTCCCGCGTGGTCAAGCACTGCTCGAAGGTCTTGCTGGCAAGGCAATGACCGTCTATTCAGGTGATGATGCAACGGCTTATCAATTGATTCTGTCGGGTGCAAAAGGCAATATTTCTGTGACTGCAAACGTTGCACCAAAAGAAATGAGCGATGTTTGCGCGGCAGCACTGGCAGGCGAAGCTGAAACAGCTGAAAACCTAAATACCCAAGTTGCAAATTTACACGAAATTCTATTTTGCGAATCGAACCCAATTCCTGTGAAATGGGCACTTCATGAAATGGAGTTAATCGAAACGGGTATTCGTTTACCATTAACACCACTTGCAGAACAATATCGCACACCGCTCCGTGAAGCACTCACAACGGCGGGTGTCATTAAATAAAGAGCACATCAATATGCAATTACGTTTAGGTCTTACTCTCGCACTTTCAGTCGTCAGTTTAGCGGGTTGTAGTTCCCTTGCAGTCAATAACGGTAGTTTGGACTATAAAGAAACAGCAACCTTAGAACCTCTTAAGTACCCTGAAGGCTCTATGGTTCGACCTGCAACGCCGTTGTATCCAGCTCCAACGGTTGAAGCACTCGCTCTTGAACATGCACCTGTACTTGAAAACAAGCGCGGAAACCGTTTTGCAATGCCGCGCCCTCAAGCTGCTCAAGTCATGTCGAATGCAGAATCAACGGAAACAGTTGATACAGCTGTGAGTCGCCCTCAATTGATTATTGACGGAAATAAGAATCCGCTGCTCAAAATTGAGGGAAATTCTGCTACAATTTGGCAATATACGCTTGCCACCCTCAGCAGCCTCAACCATCAAATTGTTGGTCAAAGCAAAAATGGTTATGAAGCAACCATTAAAATCGATCAACAGGTCTATGTGTTAAGACTGACCGCGGTCGGTAGCAGCAACAACCTCGCTGTGTTCAATGCCGATAACAGTTTTGCAGCGCCTGAAAAAGCCACAGAATTGTTAACCCAGATTTACCAAAATTGGCCAGCCTAGTCGTACTAGGCATTTTTTTTTGAAAAAGGTTCCCTCATGTTAAAACAAACCTTGCTCTATACTGGTAAAGCGAAATCTGTCTATGAAACAGACAGTGCAGACCACCTGATTTTAGTCTTTCGTGATGATGCTTCGGCATTCAATGGTGAAAAGATCGAACAACTAGATCGTAAAGGTAAGGTGAACAACCGTTTTAACGCCTTTATCATGGATAAATTGGCTGCGGCTGGCATTGAGACTCACTTTGAAAAACTTCTTTCTCCAACAGAAGTTCTAGTGAAAAAACTCAGCATGATCCCTGTTGAATGTGTAATTCGTAATTATGCAGCAGGTTCTTTATGCCGTCGCTTAGGTGTAGAAGAAGGCAAGGAATTAACCCCGCCGACTTTCGAATTATTCTTCAAAGACGATGCACTTGGTGACCCAATGGTCAATGAGTCTCAAGCGATTGCTTTAGGTTGGGCAACTGCTGAGCAACTTGAGCAAATGAAAGTCCTCACTTACCAAGTGAACGAAGTGCTTAAAAACTTATTTGACCAAGGCGGCATGCTACTTGTGGACTTCAAACTTGAGTTTGGCGTATTCCACGACCGTATCGTTCTAGGTGATGAGTTCTCTCCAGACGGTTGTCGTCTATGGGACAAAGAAACCAAGAAAAAACTCGACAAAGACCGTTTCCGTCAAGGTTTAGGTGGTGTGGTTGAAGCTTATGAAGAAGTTGCTGCACGTTTAGGTATCGACCTTTCTGATATCTAATCAGTTACAGATTCAAAAAAAACCGAGCCTAAACGCTCGGTTTTTTTGTTTTCAGCTCCATAGCTATTACAGTACTTCAGTTTATTTGTGAGCTATTCAACACTGAAAAATAGTCTTGTAAAACACTGAGCCACTGTTAAAAAATCATCAATTCTGTACGCCATAGCGCACAAGACTTCAGGTATATTTCAGCTATGTCTCACCTTCATTTTTTCATATGATAAAAACATATGAACAGGATGTTCTCAGATAAAAATTATTCCAACCGAAAAAATACCCTTACTTCCTCATCTCTCATGGCGACAAGATCCATAGATCCCCTAAGAGCAGAAAGCTGGTATAGATGTTGCTTTTATTCAAAAGTACTCAGTAGGGTAAGTTCTATCTTCGTCTTATTTCTTAGATTTTATTTTTTATGGATGGCTATATTTAAAATGAAAAACTGGCAAAAAAAATTACTACTTCCCACTACATTCGTAGCCGTAGCACTAAGCAGTACTGTCCAAGCAAAAGAATGGAAAACCATTCGTTTTGGCACAGAATCTGCGTATGCACCTTTTGAATATAAAACACCAGACAATAAGCTGGTCGGTTTTGACATTGACTTAGGCAATGCCATTTGTGCCAAATTAAAAGCCAAATGTGTCTGGGTAGAAAACTCCTTTGATGGGATGATTCCTGCGCTCAAAGCGAAGAAATTCGACGGTATTCTGTCTTCAATGACGGTCACTACGGATCGTGCAAAACAAATCGCGTTTAGTAATAAAATTTACAACACGCCTACCCGCATGGTCGCGAAGAAAGGCTCTCCTTTACTCCCTACGCCTGCATCCCTAAAAGGCAAACGTGTGGGTGTACAACAAGGTACGATTCAAGAAGGCTATGCAAAAGCCTATTGGGCGCCTAAAGGTGTCAATGTAGTTCCTTATCCAAACCAAGATGTGCTTTACCAAGACATGGTTTCAGGACGTCTAGATGCAACATTACAAGATGCGATTATGGTCGATGCAGGTTTCCTAAAATCGGCGAAAGGTAAAGGCTTTGCTTTTGCAGGTAATAATGTGGTCGATGCCAAAACACTCGGTGTGGGGGCTGCAATCGGCTTACGTAAAGAAGATGTCGATCTGAAAAAGAATATTGATAAAGCGTTAGCTGAAATTATTGCCGACGGCACCTATAAGAAACTCGAGAAAAAATACTTCTCCTTCAGCATTTATTAATTTATAGGGTGTCGGTTCAACACCGACACCCTATATAACCTGAGTTCGATATAAAAAAAGAGTAGAAAAAAAGCCCTGTTTTTGTAACATATTGGTTCTCAAGACAAAATGTTATAAAACAAGGCTTCTCAATGGATCATATTACCGAATTATTTTGTATTTTGGATGATTTCTGCAAAAAATTTAATGAATCTTTAGAGAAAGCTTTAATTTCTAATCAAAAAACCAGGTTGAAAAAGTCAGCTTTAAGCTTGTCTGAAGCAATGACCATTGTCATTTTATTTCATCAATCCGGTTTTAGATTCTTCAAATATTTTTATTGCCAAATGATCGTTCCATTCTGGAAATCTGCTTTTCCTAAACTGCTTAGCTACAACCGATTTATTGAAATCATGCCCCGTTGTTTGCAAGCTCTGAGTAGTTTCTTCCATCAGGTGAAAGGAAAAGATACGGGAATCAGTATCATTGACTCCACTAAATTGGTAGTTTGCCATAATCTTCGGATTAAAAGGCATCGTGTATTTAAAGGCTTGGCCGGTCGTGGAAAAAGTAGTACGGGTTGGTTTTATGGTTTTAAATTACATCTCGTTATCAATAATTTAGGTGAAATTATTAATCTCAAGCTGACATCGGGAAATGTTCATGATGTTGCTATATTAGAATCTTTAACTCAAGAATTAAAAGGGATCCTACTCGGAGACAAAGGCTATTTGAGCAAAGCAAAAGCCGAAGCTTTAGCAGCAAGAGGACTGAAAATATTGACCCCATCACGTCGGAATATGAAAAATAAACCCATCCAAACTGAAGAAGAAAAACAATTACTTTGCAGAAGAGGATTGATCGAAACAGTGAATGATCAATTAAAAAATTTACATCAACTTGAACATTCACGTCATCGTTCGGTAAATAACTTCATGGTGAATATCATGGCTGCTGTAGTGGCTTATTGTTTGAACCCCAATAAGCCAACTTTCCAAAATATGCTAAAAGGTTAAGTGGATTTCATCGAACTCAGGTTATATATATTGCTGATTTATAAAATTTTATATTTTTACTCGGAGAAACTGAGTATGTTTCTGTCTGGCTATGGTCCCGTATTACTCAGTGGCACTTGGATGACCATACAGCTTGCTTTGTTATCACTGGTACTTTCGATCATTATTGGATTGTTTGGGGCAAGTGCCAAACTCTCTCGTATTCAAATCTTACGTCATGTTGCAACCCTCTATACCACGCTCATTCGTAGTGTTCCTGATCTGGTAATCATGTTGTTGTTGTTCTATAGCCTGCAACTTGGATTGAACTCGATTACCGAATCGATTCATATGGAGCAAATTGACATCAATCCCTTTGTGGCAGGGGTGATTACTTTAGCCTTTATTTATGGGGCCTATTTTACGGAAACCTTCCGTGGCGCATTTCAAGCCGTCCCCAAAGGTCAACTTGAAGCTGCATATGCCTATGGCATGACCCCATTTCAAGTCTTCAGGCGTGTCCTCTTTCCACAAATGATGCGTTTTGCCTTACCGGGGATTGGCAATAACTGGCAAGTCCTCATCAAAGCCACTGCCTTGGTGTCCTTAATTGGTTTGACCGACATCGTCAAAATTACCCAAGATGCAGGTCGAAGCAGCATGCAAGTGTTCTATTTCAGTATTGTTGCAGCCATCATTTATCTGGCCATCACCACCCTTTCGAATTTGATTCTCATGTGGCTGGAACGTCGTTATTCTGCTGGTGTGAAAAAGGGACAACTATGATTGAAATTATTCAACAATACTGGCAGTCCTATCTGTGGACCGATGGTTTTCAAATGACTGGGGTCGCCATGACCGCGTGGCTACTGGTCTTATCGATTGCGATTGGTTTTGTTCTGGCTGTGCCTTTGTCAATTGCTCGAGTTTCTGAGCATGCTTTTTTACGTGGACCTGTTTGGTTTTTTACTTATATTTTCCGTGGTACCCCCTTATATGTGCAGCTACTGATTATCTATACAGGGATTTATAGCCTTGAATTTGTGCATGCCCATGAACGGCTCGATGAATTTTTTAGAGAAGGGCTTAATTGCACCATTTTAGCGTTTGCACTCAATACAGCAGCTTATACCACTGAAATTTTTGCAGGGGCGATACGTTCGATTCCCTACGGCGAAATTGAGGCAGCAAAAGCCTTTGGAATGTCGCCTTGGAAACGCTATACCCGCATTATTATTCCGTCGATGCTACGCCGAGCATTGCCGTTTTATGGCAATGAAGTCATTTTGATGCTGCATGCAACCACCATTGCCTTCACTGCAACCGTGCCTGATATTCTCAAAATTGCACGGGATGTCAATGCTGCCACTTATGCCACGTTTGATGCCTTTGGCATTGCCGCTGTGCTGTATGCCTGTCTGGCATTTATCCTCATTTGGATCTTTCGTAAATTGGAACAACGCTGGTTGGCGTTTTTAAAACCATCGAATCATTAGGAGAAACAATGGAAAATTCAGCAAAACTGGTGATTCGAGACCTTTGTAAAAGTTTTGGCGATCATGAAGTCTTAAAAGGGGTTTCACTTGAGGCACGCGCAGGTGATGTGATTAGTATTATTGGTTCCTCAGGTTCAGGTAAAAGTACCTTTCTTCGTTGCATCAATTTTCTAGAACAACCGAGCCAAGGCAGCATTCAACTCAATGGTGAACAGTTAGAGACTACTTTAGATAAAAATGGCGATCTTAAAGCCACAAACCCTAAACAACTACAAAAAATGCGCACTCAACTGATGATGGTCTTTCAACATTTCAATTTATGGTCGCATATGACGGTATTAGAAAATATTATTGAAGGACCCATTCATGTCTTGGGGCTAAAGCGGAGTGAGGCAGAAGAGCGTGCGCGAAAATATTTAAGAAAAGTTGGGCTTGCTGAAAGTGTCGAAAAGAAATATCCGTCTTTTTTGTCAGGAGGACAACAACAGCGTGTTGCGATTGCCCGTGCCTTAGCGATGGAGCCTGAAGTGATGTTGTTTGATGAACCGACCAGTGCTCTAGATCCTGAACTGGTGGGTGAGGTGTTGAAAGTGATGCAAAGTTTGGCTGAAGAAGGCCGAACCATGATTGTGGTCACTCATGAAATGGGCTTCGCACGCCATGTGTCCAATCATGTCATTTTCTTAGATCAAGGCAAAATTGAAGAACAAGGTGATCCAAAAGAAGTTTTGATTCACCCCAAAAGTGAACGCCTGCAACAGTTTTTAGAGGGTAACTTTAAATAATTGAATAGTCTTCAAGAGCTTGATGCAGCAATGATTCAACATTCAATACTTAGTTGAAAAGATAAAGCGCCTTGTTTGATCTGATCCCACGAAACTATATGCATTCAGATAAAAAACCGAGCCATTTCGCTCGGTTTTTTTACCTTTCCACCTAAGCTTTTATAGATTGGTTTATCGATTTTTAGTGGTATCCATCACCAAAAAACTGGTGATCGAGCTAATGGATGGAATCGTTCCTAAAACATCAGTATGAAACTTTTTATAAGACTTAATGTCTGCCACTTCAACCCTGAGCAAATACTCGACCGAGCCTGTAATGGTATGACACTCTCTGACTTCATCCGTTGCAGTGATCACATCCTCAAACTGACTCAAGCTCTCTTTTGAGTGACAAGACAGCCCGATGGTCACATAAACAGTTAAGCCGATACCCAAAAGCGAACGGTCAATCACCGCTTTATAGCCTCGGATCACACCAATTCTTTCTAACTCTTGCACGCGTCGTAAACAGGCCGAAGGTGACAAACCCACGCGTTCTGCCAGTTTAATATTGGTTAAATGTGCATCGCGCTCAAGTTCACACAATATTTTTCGGTCTAATCGATCTAATTCAATCATTTGTTGCATAAAACTCAGTATTAACGATCAATATACAACCAAATTGTGATAGATCAACAATAAAATGATACTTATTTGATTACGCCATCCCTTTTATGAACGCTTCACTGTTTGTCTCTTATCTGCTGTTCTGTGTCGTAATGACCTGCACGCCTGGGCCCAATAATGCACTGGTCATGCTGTCTGGTGCACGATTTGGCATCAGTAAAACCCTACCTCTGGTTTTAGGCATTGCCTTTGGTGTGGCCGTGCAACTCTTCGCCATCGGCATCGGGTTAAATCAGGTGTTTCTGGCCCTGCCCCAGCTCCAATTTATTTTAAGTTTAATCGGCACAGCTTATATTCTGTGGCTCGCATGGAAAATCGCGTCCAGTGGGCCACTCAACATCGAATTAGAACAAAAACCATCGATGGGTTTTCTACAAGGGGCTCTTTTTCAGTGGGTCAATCCCAAAGCGTGGATTATCTCCATCAGCACCATTGCCACTTATTTTGCTTTAAACCATCATGTCAGTGATATTCTTTATGCGGCCCTGATTTTAATGGTGATTTCCATTCCATGTGTCGGGGTTTGGGCTGTCGGTGGTCTTTTCTTACGCCAATATCTGATGAAACCGCGCTTTGCCTTGAGCTTTAACATCACGATGGCAATCACCTTATTAGCCGCGGTGCTACCTGCGGCATTAAAATTGATGAATACGCACATCGGAACATAAAAACGCTACAGTGCTTAAAGAAAAAACTGCTCAATGAATGTGACTAAATCCTAAGCCCCAAAAAACAAAAAAGCCTGATTTGTGCATCAGGCTTTTTTATTACTGCTGCTGTTGCTGTTCTTGTTGCCAACGGCGTTGCTGTAAACGCTCACCCTCAACCTCACGCTTATTGCGTGCCGACTCATAAAGTTTGGTTCCTTTGAGCTCAGGAGGTAAATATTCTTGCATCACAAAATGCTCTGGATAGTTGTGCGGATACAAGTAGTCGACGCCATAGCCCTGCTCTTTCATCAACTTGGTCGGTGCATTTCTTAAATGCAGCGGCACAGGTAAATTCGCTGTTTTCTCGGCCAAATCCAACGCTTTGTTGATCGCAAGATAAGTACTATTACTTTTGGCACTGGTCGCCAAATACACCGCACACTGCCCAAGAATAATTCGACACTCTGGCATGCCCACCGCTTGAACAGAACGGAAGCATTCTCCAGCAAGCAGCAGTGCATTGGGGTTTGAGTTACCAATGTCCTCAGAGGCTGCAATCAACATCCGACGGGCAATAAAAACGGGATCTTCACCACCTTTGAGCATACGTGCCATCCAATACAAAGTGGCATCAGGATCACTCCCCCGAATCGACTTAATAAAGGCCGACACCAAATCATAGTGCTGCTCACCCGATTTGTCATAACGGGCGATATTTTGCTGTGCAACTTTGACCACCATTGCATTGGTCACGATATTTTCAAGGTCCGGTTCGAAGGTGCCCGCAATCAGTTCAATTAAATTCAAGGCTTTGCGGGCATCACCTGCAGCAAACTGCACCAATGCTTCAAATTCTTCAATTTGAATATAACGCTCTTTTAAAAATGGATCGTTCTTAATCGCTTGCAGTAATAAAGTTTGAATCGCATCGGCATCGAGCGCATTTAAGGTATAGACCTGACAACGCGACAACAACGCACTGTTGACTTCAAAAGAAGGATTCTCGGTGGTGGCACCAATGAGGGTAATTTTGCCTTTCTCCACAGCATTCAGTAAGGCATCTTGCTGTGATTTGTTAAAACGATGAATTTCGTCAATAAACACCACAGGTGGCATTAAATCTCCGCCATCAGCAATGATCTCACGGAGCTCTTTAACCCCCGTATTGAGCGCAGATAGACTGACAAATGGTCGGTCGATTGCTTGCGCCAACAGTAAAGCAATCGTGGTTTTCCCCACACCTGGCGGCCCCCAAAAAATGATCGATGGCAAATGCCCTTGATCGATCATTTGGCGGAGCGGTGCCTGCTCACCCAATAAGTGATCCTGCCCAATAATTTCAGATAAATCACGCGGGCGTAAACGTTCAGGCAGTGGAATATTGCTATCGGACATAGGGCTAGGACTTATCATGCGTTCATCGAATGCTTATGTTATGGCAAATTCAGGCAAATGACACAAGCTTTTCATGCAATTTGATGGTGCTTTTATCGACTAGCGAACCCAACGCACAATATAGTCTTCAATGTCGTCATCCTGAATCTCTTCTTCAGAAATACAACGTCCTGCCGCAGACTTTTTCGCTTTCAGAATACTTTGCCGTGAGCCCGTGTTCAAATAGTGCCATCTGGGCAAATTTTTACCTTCATGCAGACGGCGGTAAGCACAGCTCGGAGGTAACCAATGAATCGTGTCTAAAAGTTCGGGCGTGAGCTGGATACAATCGGGCACATGCTGCTTTCGGTTCGGATAATCCCGACAACTGGCCGTTTGACAGTCCAGCAGTTTACAGGCCACTTTGGTATAGGCGACTTCTTGGCTTTCTTCATCTTCAAGTTTCACCAAACAGCATAGACCACAACCATCACACAACGCTTCCCACTCTGCTGAACGTAGCTCAGTGAGCGCATAATGCTTCCAAAACTCTGGTCTTAATTCGTTGGACATAACCACTGCCAATAAAACTGAATGCACTATTATAACCTATAGTCACATGGCTTTCAGAGCTATCTAAAGTGTCAATATTTACATCATATTCATAAACTTAAAATACAAACGGAACACTTTTTAAACAAAAGTAACACAGTGTGTCCGAACGTTGTTTCTATACTAATAGAGTAATAAATAAGAACATCTATGGAGAAAAATTATGTTTCGTTGGGCGATTATCTTCGCAGTGATTGCACTGATTGCAAGTTTACTTGGTTTTGGCGGCGTAGCAGGTTTATCCAAAGACTTTGCGATTATTTTATTGGTGATTGCTGTGATTCTTGCGATTGTCGGATTTTTATCCCGTGGCAAAGTCTAAAGCACACCATTCTTAACCACAAAAAAGAAGGATTCAGATCCTTCTTTTTTATGTGTGCCTTTAAAAATAATTTCTCACATTTCTCATGTACATCGGAATATTTTTCAAATCCTTGTAAAAGTTTTTATGCTTTAATCAGAACAGATCATCTATCAGGATTTGAGCATGACAATCAGTATTCAAACTCGAGAAATTCAATATAACGCCGCCGATGGACAACGTTTAGTTGGTTATTTTGCAGCACCAAGCTCTCAAACACCGCATGCAGGTATCATCGTTGCACCCGAATGGTGGGGCCGAAATGAATATACTGAACAACGTGCTCGCGAACTGGCTAAACACGGTTATGCCGCACTGGCGATTGATATGTACGGCGACAAAAATGTCACCACAGATGCCAAACAAGCCTATGAATGGATGATGCAAACTTTTGCGGATGCCGACACCATCGTCAACCGTGCGCAAGCAGGTTTAGATACGCTTGCTGCCCAGCCTGAAGTGAATCCCACTCAACTGGCGGCGATTGGTTTTTGTTATGGCGGTAAAGTGGTTTTAGACTTAGCTCGCTCAAGCGCACGACTAAAAGCAGTGGCGACTTTCCACGCCACATTGGCACCGAAAGCCCCTGCGGTCGAAGGTCAAATTCAGGGTGAAATTTTAGTTTTACATGGTGAGTTAGACAGCATGGTCACTTTGGATGATGTTGCCAGCTTCCGTGAAGAAATGCATGCGGCAAAAGTGGACCATGAAGTCATCATTTTTGAAGATGCGAAGCACGGTTTTAGCAACCCATTAGCCGATGAGCGTGCCAAAGCCAATGGCGTAGACTTGGGCTATAACCCAGAAGCAGAAAGACAAGGGCTAGATGCAATGTATGACTTGCTAGAACGCAATCTCAGTGCTTAACTAGAGCTGAGAATTCAACTATTTGATTTTTCAGATCCAACAGGATACATAATTAGATTTTAGAGGAGATAACAATGACTGAGACCCACTGCCAATATTGTAATTTTGATGAATATGACGTGCTTGATAAAAATGACTTTGGGATGATTTTGCCCGAACCCAATGCATTGTCTAAAGGTCACTGTGTCATTATCCCTCTACGTCATGTGAGCTCATTTTTTGACATTACCGACAAAGAACGTAAAAGCTTAATGTCTTTACTGGAACTGGCACGTAATGAACTCCAATTACGTCATCAACCTTCAGGCTTTCATATTGGTTTTAATGACGGTGAAATATTTGGGAATGTGTCTGAACACTTACATATCCATATTATTCCACGCTACAAAGACCAAGAGCTAAAACTCGATGCACGTTGGGGCATGGCAAAAGACTAAGCTTTTATGGTTTTAAATGGCGCGTAAGCGCCATTTTTTATGCGCAAAAACTCGGGCTCAGAAAAGACATTCAGTTATACTAAGCCGAATTTCTTGCTTGTGCCTCAGATGTCTCCTTTCTCTTTTTCAGATGCGTTACTGACTTGGTTCGATGTTCATGGTCGACATGACCTGCCATGGCAAGTCGCCGATGATCCCTACAAAGTCTGGGTGTCTGAAATTATGCTGCAACAGACCCAAGTCAAAACCGTGCTGCAATACTTCGAGCGTTTTATCGAACGCTTCCCAACGGTTGCAGCTTTAGGGACAGCATCATGGGATGAGGTCGCACCTTACTGGGCAGGTCTGGGCTACTATGCCCGTGCACGTAATCTACATAAAGCCGCAGTGGCTGTGGCACGTCAGGGACACTTTCCTCAAACTTTAGAGGACTGGATTGAACTGCCAGGTATTGGTCCATCAACCGCAGGGGCGCTGATGTCTTTGGGTTTACGTCAGTACGGCGTCATTATGGATGGCAACGTAAAACGCGTGCTCGCGCGTTTTTTTGCCATTGAGGATGATCTAAGCAAACCTGTGCATGAACGCAGCATGTGGCAACTGGCCACTGAACTCTGTCCAACTGAACGTAACCACGACTATACCCAAGCCATCATGGATTTGGGGGCAACCGTCTGTACCCCTAAAAAACCACTGTGTTTATACTGCCCAATGCAGCAACACTGTAAGGCCCATGCACAAGGGCTAGAAACTGAACTGCCTTTTAAAAAGCCCAAGAAAGCTGTACCTGTGAAGTCTGCCCAAATTTTGGTGCTGCGTCATCACAATCAATGGCTGTGGCAACAGCGCCCCAATAGTGGACTGTGGGGCGGTTTATGGTGTTTACCTATTTTTGAAAATCGTGATGAACTCTCGCAACTGTGCCAAAGTCTAGGGCTGAAACAAGTCTCGCAACGCACTGAAATTTCGCATAGTTTCACCCATTTCACTTGGCAACTGGAAGCGCTTTGCTTTGAAGTCGATGCCGATCAACTCGAACATTTAAGTATAGAATTGGCCAGCACATGGCTAGACATACAAAACGTCACAGAAATGGGCATCCCAACTGCGATGAAAAAATTGATCTCGGCAATTCAACTGTGACATAGTTGGGTGATCGATTGGGTTTACCCTGACACTTTAAAATTAGATCACTGAAATAATAAAGGATTGTTCGTGCGTAATTGTTTGCCCAGCCTTTCTGCGCTTGCCAGTTTAAGTTTTGTGATTCTGTTACTCGCGGCGTGCCGTACCACGCCGCCTGCGCCGAGTGGAAGCCATTTACCTGCCTCACAAGTCCAACAGCTGAAAAACATGCGTTTAGCTCAGCAGCTGCCTGTACCCGTTCAAGGCATTAAACGTCATGGACTCACAGATACTTGGGGAGCGTCCCGCAGTAGCGGACGGACGCATGAAGGCATCGACATTCTGGCTCCACGTGGAACAAAAGTTTTTTCTGCCACAGAAGGTCTCGTTGCAGACTTACGCAATAACAATTTGGGTGGTAAAGTGGTTTGGATTATGGGGCCAGCAGGCACTTGGCATTACTACGCTCATCTTGATGACCATAAACGCGGCTTAAGTGTCGGCGACTATGTCAAAAAAGGCGACCTGATCGGCTATGTCGGCAATACAGGCAATGCACGGCACACAGCCCCACATTTGCATTATGGACTTTATTTACAAGGTAAAGGCCGTGGTGCAGTAAATCCCTATCCTTATTTACGTTAACTTTAGGAATTTTTCATGTCAGAAGCGTTGATCAACCGTCTGGTCGAATTTGCTGAATCAGGCAATCAACAAAAAATCATCTTGGCTGGACAAAACCACCAAGGTTGGATCATGGAAATTACTGAAGATGCGCTTTTAATCAGCACTGGATTTGCTGAAAAAACAGGAAAAGATGTTTGGATTAACTTTTCCGACCTCGAACACGCCCAATTGTTTTATTGGGACAATCAACACGACCAATGGGCACCCTTTACCCTATAAAAAGATCAGGAGCATGTTCATGACCACTCAACGCTGCGGATGGTGCTCCTCAGACCCACTTTACATCGACTACCATGATCATGAGTGGGGTAAACCACTACATGATGAAAAGCAGTTATTTGCGATGCTCTGCCTCGAAGGTCAACAAGCGGGGCTGTCATGGATTACCGTCCTGAAAAAGCGTGAACATTATCATCGCCAGTTTTTTCAATATTCCATTGAACAAATTGCAGCTTTGAGTGATATAGACTTAGCCGAAAAAGTCCAAGATATCGGCTTAATTCGCCATATCGGGAAGCTGACCGCCATTCGTGACAATGCGATTGCATGGCAAGCCCTAAAACAACAAGGCATCAACCCCGTTGAGTGGCTCTGGAACTTTGTCGAACAACACGCAGTCAACAATGATGTCCCTGACTACCGTACAGCGCCTGCACAGACACCTCAAAGCCAAAATATGTCTAAAACCCTAAAAAAACAGGGCTTTAAATTTGTCGGACCCACCACCTGCTATGCCTTTATGCAAGCGGTCGGCATGGTCAATGATCATGAAAACAGCTGTCATTTTAAATAAAAGTACATAAAAAACAGGAAAATAAGGATATAGAATATGACGGATAACACCATTCGTGCCTATGCGGCAATGCAAGCAGGTGCAGCGCTACAACCCTATCAATTCGATGCGGGTGAACTGCAACCACATCAGGTCGAAGTCCAAGTCGAATATTGTGGATTGTGCCATTCCGATGTTTCGGTCATTAACAATGAATGGAACTCTTCGGTCTATCCCGTTGTCGCTGGTCATGAAATTATTGGCACCATCAGTCGCTTAGGCTCCGAAGCCAAAGGGCTTAAACTTGGACAGCGCGTCGGTATTGGCTGGACGGCAGAAAGCTGCCAACACTGTGACCCCTGTGTGTCGGGCCAACAAGTGCTCTGTACAGGTGGACCGACTGCAACCATCGTCGGTCATGCAGGTGGCTTTGCCGACAAAGTTCGCGCAGGTTGGCAGTGGATTATTCCTTTACCTGAAGAGCTGGATCCTGAGTCAGCGGGTCCTTTATTGTGTGGTGGTATTACCGTTTTTGATCCGATTCTAAAACACCAAATTCAAGCCATTCACCATGTTGGGGTAATTGGCATCGGTGGTTTAGGGCATATGGCCATTAAGCTCCTTCGGGGATGGGGCTGTGAAATTACGGCGTTCACCTCGAACCTCGACAAAACGGAAGAGCTCAAGGCCATGGGTGCAGATCATGTGGTGAATAGCCGTGATGTGGATGCGCTTAAAACCCAGCGAGGCAAATTCGATCTATTGCTCAGTACGGTGAATGTCACGCTCAATTGGCCTGCCTATATCAGTACACTGGCACCGAATGGCACGATCCATCTGCTAGGCTTGCCTCTAGAGCCCATCAAGTTAAATGCAGGTAGTCTGATTGCTGGAGCAAAGTCTATCACGGGTTCACCCACTGGCTCACCTGCGGCATTACGTCAGCTACTCAAATTCGCTGCACGTAAAAACATTGCGCCACAAATTGAACTGTATCCTATGTCACAGTTGAATGAAGCACTGGAACGGTTACATTCTGGAAAAGCTCGTTATCGTATCGTCCTCAAAGCCGATTTTTAATCTATAAGCGCCTCAAAACAGGCGCTTTTTATACCGCTTGTTTGACCAATGTCGAACTGCTGAGTTGCGCTTTCACCCAATCGGCCAACAAGGTGACTGCCGCGCGAATATCTGTTGAAAGTTCATGACCTGCATTGAGGCGGATACAGTTTTTATAACGCTGCCCTTCACCAAAGACTTCGCCTGGCACAATATTAATACCGTGCTGCTGAGCAAAATAGTACATATCTAATCCATCGATACACTCGGGTAGCTGTAACCACAGCGCATAACCACCTAAGGGTTGATTGATACGTAACTCAACTCCGTTAAAGGCAAGCTGAATCATGTGTCGGTATTGCTCAACTTGCAGTTTCAAAATCGGCTTTAACTGCTGTAAATGCTCCCGATAAGCACGACTATAAATGAGATCGGCCAGTGCCAACTGCAAGGGTGTATTCACTGTGATATTTTGCATCAGTAACGTAGCCTTCAAGTGCGCTAAGCGCTGCGGAATACAAAACCAACCTACCCGATACGCAGTTGAAAGTGACTTGGAAACCGAACCACAGAAAATCACATAACCCTGCTGATCCCAATATTTAATCGGCAGCGGACGACTCGAGCTAAAACTACATTCACCATAAATATCATCCTCAATTACATAACATTGATAGCGCGCCGCAAGTTGTGCAATTTTTTCTTTTTCAGCATTGCTTAAGCAAAACCCCAATGGATTTTGATAATTGGCCGTGAGTAAACACGCTTTTGCGCCTGAACTTTGCATGACCTGCTCTAAACGTTCAAGATCAAAGCCTTGAGTATCAGCTGGAATTTCAATAATTTTTCGCTTTAACCCCGCCAGCATTTGCAACTGACCATTAAAATTTGGGGTCGGTACAATTACGCTATCGCCCTCCTTGCTGAGGTGTTGGATCATCACCGACAACGCAGGCATACAGCCATTGCTGATATAGATATCATCCTGCGAAATATAGAAGCCATCTTCAGCCCAATGCTCAGACAAGGCCTGCCGCAAGCGAATATGGCCCTGCTTATCGCTATATAAAAAGTCTTCAGGTTGACTGTGTTTTAAGGCGCGTTGAATGGAGCGGCGGAGCGCTTCTACAGGCACATGTTTTGGAGAAAGCTGAATCGCTCCCAAATGGATGAGACGGCTATTAATGGAAGACTGTTGAATTTCCAGCTGTAGCTCTAAATTAGAAATATCACGGGCTTGAGACTGAAAATCAGGATGCTGCGGTACAGGAATAGATGGGCTGGTATTTTTTTGATAACTGACAAAATAGCCCGACTTATTTTTCACATGAATATACCCCTGCGACTCGAGTAGCTCATAACAGCTCTTGGCCGTATTCAAGCTGACCTTTTGTAAGTTGGCAAACTGGCGTAACGACAACAGCTTTTGCCCTGCGGGTAATTCAGCATTTTGAATTTTTTCAAGCAACTGTGCAGCCAAGCTTTGATACTGAAATGCCATTCATCTGTACCTATTTTTTTAACTTTTATGTATCTGTATCCATTATGCCAACAGAATTATGCTTCTGTCATTCGTTCACAACCATAAATAGGCACTTTTATGAAAAAAATAATCATATCTCTCTTTTGCTTATTGAGCTTATCGGCTTGCCAACCGCCACATGTTTCGCAGCAAGTACAACAGCAGCATTTTATTTGTAAAGCCCTGATTGAAGGGTTTCTGAAAACGCAAAATTTAACTGATTATCAGTTTTTAAGTTTAGCGCCGAGCTTGACTGAAACCTCGACCCAACGGACCTATCAATTTCGGTTGAACAATGAACGTGAAATGCAGATGAACTTGCCCCGCCAGAAAAATTTACAGTTCCAATGTGACCAAAGCAGTGCTGAAAACTTCAAGATCTCGCTCGCTGGTGAAGGAGATGCCATGCTCAGTTTAATCCAGTTAGACCTGCCTAAGGCTTCAACCTTAGAGCTGCTGAGCGCTTATCAACAGCCTTAAGTTTTAAAACATAAAAAGCCTGCATTGCAGGCTTCTTCGTCTTCAAAATTAACGTAAGGCAACTGGTAAATGGGCAGGAGTATCTTCTTGTTCCAGCAATTGATTTTTCATTTTTTGCAGCATTTGATAGGGTTGTTGTTGGACAAACATATTCACAAACTTCAGTGGTATCGATCCCTCAGGGTTGGCATAGCCCGAGGTCGAAACCTTGACTTTATTTGGTCCCAATTTCTGAAAGGTCCAATCGCCCTCATAATGATTTAGACGCACATAATCTGGATTTTTAAGGATGTTTTTATCAATCGCTTTATTTTTAATGCTAATAATGCCCTGACTGTCCTTGGTCATTTTCCCCTGCACCACCAAGTCGCGATCTTTTAAAGGAAAAGGAAAATCCAGCACCATATACAGCTGAAACTCGCCTTTTTTATCATCGCGCGACAAGACTTTCACACTGCCCATATACGGCACCCATTTCACCGCATGGTCAACATCTAAGATCAATGACACTGCTTTTTCAATCGGCACATCAAACGTGGTTTCAGCCTTATATAAAAAGACCGGATTTTGCGCATTTTGATAGGTCCAAACTTTAATATTATTTTTATGAATACTGAGTTTGGCTTGATCCATAGGTTTGGCCTGTGCTGTCGTCATCACGACAACAACACAAGCCATATACATGACTTTTTTCATTCTATTCTTCGTCTTATTTTAGTTTTTTATCTTGTTTTTATGGCGAATTAAGCAGGTTTTTAAACTTGAATGTCGTTAAAACCCAGTACATCTTTCATGTCATATTTACGTGCTTCACGTCCTACCACCCAAGCCGCAGCACGTACCGCACCCGAAGCAAAGTTCATACGGTTAGTCGCTTTATGGGTAATTTCAACACGCTCACCATCAGCAATAAACATAGCTGTATGTTCACCGACAATATCGCCGCCACGAATGGTTTGGAAACCAATACTTTGACGCTCACGGGATCCTGTATGACCTTCACGGCAATACACTGCATCGGTTTTCAAGTCACGACCTAAAGCACCCGCAATGGCCTCACCCATCATCAACGCTGTGCCTGATGGTGCATCGACTTTATGACGGTGATGCGCTTCAATCACTTCAATATCCACTGTGTCGCCAAAGACTTTAGACGCCAATTCCAAAAGTTTAATCGAAACATTGACCCCCACAGAATAGTTGGCTGCATAGACCACAGGTGTTTGAGTGGCAGAGTCATCCAAATAGACCTTTTGTTCGTCATTCATGCCCGTGGTACCAATGACAATGGCAACCCCAGCTTCACGACAAATTTTTAAATGCTGAACAGTCGCTACTGGTGCAGTGAAGTCAATGATCACATCACAATCTTTCACTACCGCTTCCAGACTCCCCACCACTTTCACGCCGAGGCTGCCAATACCTGCAAGCTCACCTGCATCTGTACCAACCAGTGAGCTTTCAGGGCGTTCCACTGCCGCAGCCAGTTGATAGCCTGCTTCGTGTACCGCTTGAATAAGGATGCGACCCATACGGCCGCCGGCACCTAAGACACCAATGCGTGGAGCTGCTGACATAACATATTCCTAATCTAGCTTCAAAATTGCTCTTACTATAGCAAAACTGATTGCCCAGACTAAGGTTTGTTGGGCATTTTCATCGAAAAAATCGCTTTATTTTCAAACATGATTTCTCCAGCTTTTCACAAATTTGCAATCAATCTTACGCAGACTAGGTTCGCGTTTAAAAACAACTTTAAAATGAGGAAAATAGAATGAAAGCAAAGGTACTTTTTCTAGCGATGGCGTTTGGGGGCAGTTGGGCACAGGTTCAGGCTGAACCCGCTGTTCAAGTGGGAGATACCTTAGAAAGTTTGTCGCAGGTCAAGATCACCACCAGCACACATCCCAAAGCACAGGCCGAGCAACAAGTACCAGCCACTGCACCTATGGCCGAAGAAATGGTATCGGTTGAAGAGATCGATCAACCTGAGTTGCCCGCAGAAGCGCAATAACATAAAAAAAGCGGGAAAATCTTCCCGCTCTTTTCAACACCAATTCAGACGTACTGTATTCAATTAATCAAACAGTCGGTCAAAGAAAGACTTTTTCTTTGGTGATGATTTGTGATCATCTCCATCTAAAGTTTCTTGCAACTCTTTCAACAGTTCACGTTGACGTGCTGTTAAGTTGACTGGCGTTTCAATCACGATACGGCAGAGTAAGTCACCTTGCATACTGGTACGTACAGGTTTAACCCCTTTGCCACGTAAACGGAACATTTTACCTGTTTGTGTGCCTTCAGGAATTTTCAAACTCACACGACCTTCGAGTGTCGGGATTTCAATTTCTTTACCCAAAGCAGCATCGGCAATGCTCACAGGGACATCCATATACAGGTCTGCACCATCACGTTGGAAGATTTCGTGCTCACGCACCACCACTTCTACGTACAAGTCGCCTGACTGACCATCACGAATCGCTTCGCCTTTACCCGTTAAACGAACGCGGTCACCGTTGTCGACGCCCGCAGGAATCGTCACTTCTAAGGTTTGTTGACGGTCTTTAACGCCTGAACCATGACAAGTATTACATGGGTTCTTAATGATCTTACCCTGACCGCGACAAGTGCTACAGGTCTGCTGTACAGAGAAGAAACCTTGCTGCATGCGAACCTGACCTGCACCATGACAAGTTTTACAGGTTTCAACATCGTTCGGGTTTTTAGAGCCTTTACCATCACAGGTTTCACATGGCGCTGGTGCAGTAAAAGTAATGGTTTTTTTCACCCCTCTTACAGCTTCTTCCAACGTCAGTTCCATCACATAACGTAAGTCAGAACCACGACGTGCACGCTGTTGACCACGGCCACCGCCGCCACCAAATGCACCACCGAAAATGTCACCGAATTGACTGAAAATGTCTTCTGCGCTGAAACCACCACCGAAGCCGCCTCCGCCGCCCATACCACCTTCAAAGGCTTGATGCCCCATACGGTCATACATGCTGCGCTTTTCGCTATCCGATAAAATTTCATAAGCTTCAGCCGCTTCTTTAAATTTCTCTTCAGCTTCAGCATTGTCAGGGTTGCGGTCCGGATGATATTTCATCGCCAACTTACGGTAGGCTTTTTTAATTTCATCATCACTAGCGGTTTTAGCAACACCTAAAACCTCATAATAATCACGTTTAGCCATGTCTGGCGATGCTCCTCACGGAATTTATTTAATACTCAACTGTGGTCTGAAATTGGGTTCAAACCAAGTTTTACAAGGGGGGTGTTTGAAAAAAAATCAGTAGAATTAGAAAACTGCTTTATTTTTCAAAAATTTAGACAGGCCTTTAAACCATGCATTTAGAAGGAAGAGAAATGCAATACAGCTAAAAACCACACCTGCAACCGTGCATGCAGTCACCCACAATGCGCTGTCCCAAGTGAAGAAAATAAGAGGAATAAACCACAATGCTGCAAATAAAGCCAAAATGCTATAAATCACAATATTGCGCATGACCCAGAGTGCTTGCGCTTGTAACCACACTTCGGCATGATCAATTTGCGTGACTTTTCGGGCATACCAATAGGAAAATGCGCCACTAATCACAGTAAACAAAGCCAAAAACATGAAGACATAAGAAATCGCGATAGAGCGGCGATACTTGGTTACATTGTCTTGCATCATGCGTTTAACCCCATTTGCCACATCGTTGGTTTTTTAATGTGTAGCAAAAAACTGCTTTATAAAAATGCCATAAATTTCAGGTGCTACTATATTGAAATTTTCAACGTTTCGCACCTGATATTGGCATAAATTTACGGCTTATGGCTAATTTTTTTTACTTTAAACCACTGCGCGTACAAGGCAGGTAAAAAGAACAGGGTTAATAGCGTCGCCACAATTAGTCCGCCCATGATCGCAACGGCCATAGGTCCAAAGAAAATACTTCTAGACAATGGGATCATCGCCAGAACTGCTGCCAATGCCGTCAGCACAATTGGACGACAACGTCGCACCGTCGCATCGATGATCGCATCCCATGATTCATGCCCCGCTTGAATATCTTGCTCAATCTGATCAATCAAGATCAGCGAGTTACGCATGATCATGCCTGACAAGGCAATGGTGCCCAACATTGCAACAAAACCAAAAGGTTTATTGAACAACAGCAGAAACAACACCACGCCGATTAAACCTAAAGGTGCAGTGAGCAAGACAATCGTGGCACGAGACATACTGCGCAGTTGAATCATCAGCAAAGTCATGACTACGGCCAAGAACAAAGGCATACCCGCTGCAACCGATTTACCCCCACGCGCAGACTCTTCCACTGTGCCGCCGACTTCAACCAAATAACCATTCGGCAGTTCCGCACGCAGCTGATTCATCTGCTCAGCCATTTCATCCACCACGGTGGCAGGCTGTAACTTGGTCCGAATATCTGCGCGTACCGTAATGGTCGGTAGGCGGTTACGATGCCAAATCAAACCTTCTTCAAAGCTATAATCAATTTTGGCAATTTGTGCCAACGGTACTGTTCCGCCATTTGAAGTTGGAACGGCAAGGCTTGCCAGTGATGCTACTTCAACCCGCTCGGCTTGATCGCCACGTAAACGGATTTCAATCAGTTCTCGTTTCTCACGGTACTGGTTAATGGTGGCACCCGAAATTGAGCTGTTCAAGAAATTGGCCAAATCTAAACTCGACACCCCCATTTGGCGGGCACGGTCTTGGTCAATCTCTAGATTGATCATCTTGCTTGGTTCACCCCAGTCCAAATGCACATTGGTGGTGTTGGGGTTAGCACTCAGCATCGCCGCGACTTTATCCGCCCAAGCACGCACTTGGGTCAAGTCTTCACCCGATACGCGATATTGAAGTGGATAACCGACAGGTGGACCGTTTTCAAGTAAAGAGACGCGAGTACGTACATCAGGCAATAACTGACGAATTTGCGTGTCTAGGGATTTGCGAATTTCATTGCGATCATCCAGTGAAGAAGCCAAGACCACAAACTGAGCAAAGCTGGCCTGTGGTAGCTGCTGATCGAGCGGTAAATAAAAACGTGGCGAGCCTGTGCCCACATATGCCACATAATTATCTATACCTTCTTGCTTCGACAGGAACTGTTCAACTTTTTTCACCGCATTTTCAGTTGCCGTTAAAGATGCACCTTCTTCAAGTTTTAAGTCGACCAAAATTTCGGCACGATTTGAAGGCGGGAAAAACTGCTGTGGTACTAACTTAAACATCAACACCGAGAGTACAAAAATAGCCACCGTCGTTGCAATGACCGTTTTGCGATAGGTCACACACAGATCGACCCAACGGCGAAAACCTTGATAGAACTTAGTTTGATAAGGATCATGATGCTCACCTGCATGATGCACCATCGGCTGAGGTTCTGGCTGTTTGCGCAAACGTGCCCACAAACAGCTATACCACGGCGCTTTTTGAATCAGCTCTTTATTAAAATCGGGCAGGAGTTTGTCGCCCAAATAAGGCACAAACAACACCGCTGCAAACCAAGACACAATTAAGGCAATGGTCACCACTTGGAAAATAGAACGAGTGTATTCACCTGTACTGGACGCTGCCGTGGCAATCGGTAAAAAGCCCGCAGCGGTAATCAAAGTTCCCGTCAACATTGGGAAAGCCGTCGTTCGCCACGCATGCCCTGCTGCTTGTAGTCGACTGTAGCCTTGCTCCATTTTGATCGCCATCATTTCCACGGCAATAATGGCATCATCAACCAAGAGGCCCAGCGCTAAAATGAGCGCACCCAAAGAAATTTTATGGAGACCGACATCAAAAATATTCATGCCTGCAAAGGTCATGGCCAAGACCAGTGGAATGGAGAATGCCACCACCAGTCCAGTACGGAAACCCAGCGAGAAAAAACTGACTAGCAGTACAATAATCACCGCTTCAGCCAAAACTTTCATGAACTCGTTGACACTACGCTTCACCGCAACAGGCTGATCTGAAACTTTTTTCAGCTCCATACCTAAAGGTAAGGTTTTTTGCAGCTTGGAAAACTCAGTTTCTAAGTTTTTACCCAAAGCCAAGATGTCGCCGCCTTTACGCATCGATACCGCAATGCCAATGCCATTTTCCCCCATAAAGCGCATACGGGGTTGAGCGGGTTCACTAAAGCCACGATAGACGTCGGCAACGTCGCTCAGCTGGATGGTTTTCCCATTGACCAATAAAGGCATACGTTGCAGTTCTTCAACGCTCTTAATTTGCCCTGTGACTCGGAGTTGAATACGATCCGATTCTGTTTCAAAAAAGCCTGCACTGGCCATGGTATTTTGCTGTTGCAGGGCTTGTTGCACCGCTGTCACAGGAATGCCTAACTGTGCCGACTTGGTGTTGGAAATTTCAATCCAAATCTTTTGATCTTGCAGCCCAACCAAGTTGACCTTGGCGACATCTTTGACGCGTTGTAGTTGTAACTGTAGACGGTCGGCATATTCTTTCATCACCGCATAATCAAAGTCTTTACCAGTCAGCACATAAATATTGCCGAAAGTATCGCCGAACTCATCATTAAAGAATGGTCCTTGTACCCCATTGGGCAGCTGATGTTTGATGTCTCCAACCTTCTTGCGTACGTCATACCACACATCTGGTATCTCACTGGAGCGCATGGCATCTCGTGCCACAAAAGTCACCATCGACTCGCCGGGTCTGGAGTAGGCCATAATGCGCTCATACTTACCCGTGGTCATCAGCTCTTTTTCAATACGGTCGGTCACTTGTTCAGACACCTCGCGCGCCGTTGCACCCGGCCAATAGGTCTGTACCACCATCACTTTAAAGGTAAAAGGTGGGTCTTCGCTTTGTGCAAGTTTGGAATAAGACACCACACCCACGATGCCCAGTAACAACATCAAATAAAGGACCAAGCCCTTATTTTTTAAGGCCCATTCCGACAGGTTATAGTTCATACTTAACTCCCTATCGCAATCTTGACCGTTTTATTGTCACGGCTAATCGGTTGAATTTTTTGTTTTTCACGCAGTAAATGCACCCCACCCACCACGACATAGTCCTTTGGCTGTAAACCTGAACGAATGGTAACGCTGTCTCGACCATACTCCCCCACACTGACAGGGACTTTACGAATGCTGTTATCAGTATTCACCACCCAGACATAAGCATTTTTACCCGCAGCGGAAACACTGGCTAAAGGTACACTCAACACATTGCTTTCAGTTGAGCTGAAAAATACCCGTGCACTCTGTCCCAGTTGAATCGTATTTTGTCCTTCACGCAAAGCCACTTTGACACTAAAAGTACGTGACTGATCTGCGGCAGGCGAAATTTCACGGACGTAGGCAGCAAAACGTTCATCAGGTTTAGACCACAAAGTGACTAGGGCATCTTGTCCGACTTTAATCTGAGCAATGGCTTGTTCAGGCACACCAATCACCACTTCACGATCACCTGAAATGGCCAGTTGAAACGCGGGTTGCCCTGCTGAAATCACCTGTCCAATTTCAATATTACGCTCGGTAATCACGCCGTTTTTATTGGCGATCAGTTGGTTATAACTGGTTTGATTTTGCGTAACGTTGTAATTGGCTTGTGCTTGTTTCAAGCTCGATAGTGCGGCTTTATATTGATTTTCAACGCTGTCGTACTGTGAACGACTCACCGCATTACTCGGTAACAATTGCTTAAAGCGTTTGAGTTCATCCTGCGCATTTTTTTCAGCCGCTTGTGCACTTTCTAACTGTGCTTTGGCTGCATTTAATTGTAACTGGGCATCTTGTACATCTAAACGTGCTAAAACTTGTCCAACTTTGACTTGGTCACCCACATCGACCAGACGCTCCGTAACTTGTCCCCCAACACGAAAGGACAGTGCAGTTTGTTGGCGGGCTTGCACTTCGCCTGCATAGCTTTTTTGTTCTAGATGCGTGGTATTCGGTTGGCTCACCATTACCAAAGGCACCGACTCTGGTTCGGTCGTGTCTTTGCTACATCCCCACAAGGTGATACTACACACCACCATCATACTTGCCACAAGGGTCTGAATTTTGCTCATGAAGTCTGCTCTTCTTCCATAACCACCAATTAATCAGGCACAATATCCAGACTTAATTTGGTTATTTTTTAATTAATATACTGCATAGTACACTAATTAAAGATATGCTCAGATGTAAATGACTTTTTGAACTTTTTTTAGGAAAATGTGTGCAAACTTCAGCAGGACGTCCCAAGGATTTAGAAAAACGGCAACGTATTTTGGAGGTGGCACGTCAGTTGTTTTTACAACATGGCTACCACGGCTCCAGCATAGACCATATTGCCAAGGAAGCGCACGTCACCAAACTCACGGTGTATAACCATTTTCAAGACAAAGCCAATCTGTTCAGTTGTGCGATTGAGGAAACCTGTGAAAAGCTGATGCTGGGTCGTTCTTTTCAATTGCAACGTGCCGAAGACTTTGTGCCCATGCTCGAACAGATTTGTGCGCTATCGATGCATATTATTAACCTGCCTGAGGCCATCAAGCTGGAGCACTTACTATTACAGCTGGCCGCTGAACAAAATCCTTTGCTAGAGAACTTCTATAAAGCCTCCCACCTCAAAATGCGGGCGATTTGGGAACAGTTCTTTGACCAAGCCCAAACCTTAGGCGTGCTTCAGTTTGAACAGGTCAACGAGGTCATCACCTTATTAATGTCTCTGCTGTTTGGATACCGTCACCAAGAAATGTTGTTGGGGATGAATGAAGTGCCCAATGCCGAACAACGCGAGCAACTGATTCGAGAAGCCATTGCGATTTTTTTATTAAAATACCCCATACAAAAACCGTAAGATTCGGCTAATCAAATTTATATTTTTTATAATTAATTCAAATACTTGGGATTAAAACCATCTTTATTTTAAAACAATTGCTTGCCCTAAGTGGTTCATTTGATTCTAAATTCAGCAATTAATCCCCTACTTTTGTCTGCCCCTACTTGGATTGTCATCGAATCGGGGTATAGTCAAATTAAGAACAACGAGGGAATAATAATCATGATTCAACAAATTGATGCTCCACTACGTGAAGATGTCCGATTACTCGGTAACCTATTGGGTGAAACCCTCAAGGAGCATGCAGGACAAGATTTGTTTAATCAGGTCGAGCAAATTCGGGCCTTATCCAAAGGGGCACGGGATGGTCAAGTCGAAGCCGAAAAACAGCTGGAACAACTGTTTTTCAGCCTTGAAGATGATGAAATTCTGCCGCTGACACGTGCCTTTACCCACTTTTTGAACTTTGCCAATATTGCAGAGCAATATCATGTGGTCCGTAGCCGTCGTCAAAGTGAATTTGATGAGACCGCACCCTCTCCAAATCCACTCGACCACCTTTTTGCTAAATTTAAAAATAACGACATTTCAACCGATACGCTGTTCCAGCAAATCTGTGATTTAAATATTGAACTGGTTCTGACCGCTCACCCCACTGAAGTCAGCCGTCGTACCCTGATCCAAAAATATGATGGTATCAACGATGCCTTATTTAAAATGGATCAGCAAAAACTAACTCCTCGTGAGCGTCAAACAGTCCTTGAAGACTTAAAACAACTGATCTGTTCGGCATGGCAGACCGATGAAATTCGTCAACACCGTCCAACCCCAGTCGATGAAGCAAAATGGGGTTTCACCACCATTGAGCAAACCTTATGGAATGCCGTACCGAAGTTCATGCGTGAACTAGACGGCATGGTAATAGAGCACTGTGGGCAACGTCTGCCTCTCCATGTCGCACCTGTACGTTTCGCTTCATGGATGGGTGGTGACCGTGACGGCAACCCGAATGTGACACACAACATTACTCAAGAAGTCCTGTGGCTATCGCGTTGGAAAGCGGCTGATCTTTACTTACGTGACATTGAAGACTTGCGTTGGGAACTGTCGATTCAAAGTTGTAGTGATGAACTGCGTCAAGCCTTGGGTCAAGACCATCCTGAACCCTACCGCGAATATTTACGCGATACCCGCGAACGGCTAAAAGCTACGCGCCATTGGCTCGCAGAAAAACTGCGCGGTGCCGATGCCGATGACAGCTTGGTGATTAAAGCCAAAGAGGAACTGTTACAGCCTTTACTGCTGTGTTATCGCTCTTTGATTGCCAGCAACCTGCCTGAAATTGCCAATGGCAAATTGCTAGACTTTATCCATCGAGTGAACTGTTTCGGGATTGAACTGCTAAAACTGGATATTCGCCAAGAGTCAGGACGTCATCGCCAAGCGATTTCCGCCATTACTGAATATTTGGGTCTGGGTAATTTTGAAACGTGGACCGAACAAGCGCGCCAAAACTTCTTATTGCAAGAGCTACAAAGCAAACGTCCACTGTTGCCCAAGCATTTAAATGAACCTGCGCAAAGTTTAATTGAGCAACCCGAAGTACAAGAAGTGTTTTCCACCATGCGTACTTTGGCGGCGCAGCCTCAAGAAAGTTTAGGTGCCTACATTATTTCGATGGCTGAATATCCAAGTGATGTGCTGGCGGTACTGCTTTTGCAAAAAGAAGCAGGTATACAACATCCACTACGTGTGGTGCCATTGTTCGAAACATTAAAAGACTTAGATGGCGCCGCAGCCACCATGAATACCCTATTCAATATGCATTGGTATAAACAGCATATTCAGGGCAAGCATGAAGTGATGATTGGCTACTCAGACTCGGCAAAAGATGCAGGCTTTATGTCAGCCAATTGGGCACAGTACCGTGCGCAAGAAGAATTAACCGCGATTGCAAAAACGCATGGCGTACAACTCACACTATTTCATGGTCGTGGCGGTTCCATCAGCCGTGGCGGTGCGCCAACGCAACAAGCCCTGTTTTCACAGCCACCCGGTTCGATTTCAGGTGCAATTCGAGTCACTGAACAAGGTGAAATGATTCGCTTCAAGTTTGGCCTAGAAGGCATTGCGCTACAAAACCTAGAGATTTATACCGCTGCCACTTTAGAAGCCACTTTACTTCCACCACCCGTCCCAAAACCTGAGTGGCGCGAGTTAATGCACAGCATGACCGATTTGTCGGTACAGGTATATCGTCAGACCGTGCGAGAAAACCCACACTTCGTAAAGTATTTACGTACAGTCACGCCAGAGCTTGAACTGCAAATGTTACCGCTTGGCTCACGCCCTGCAAAACGTAAAGTCACTGGCGGCATTGAGTCCTTACGTGCCATTCCTTGGGTATTTGCGTGGACCCAGATTCGTTTGATGCTACCCGCTTGGTTGGGTACAGGCGCGGCAATTAACCAAGTGATTGATCAAGGACATAAAGCCACCTTAGATGAAATGCTGGTGGCATGGCCGTATTTCCAAACCCTGATTGATATGTTGGAAATGGTGCTCTCAAAGTCTGATGCTCATGTAGCGCTATATTATGAGTCGCACCTGACCGATGATGAGGACTTGAAAGTGCTCGGTGAACATCTACGTCAGCGCTTAAAGTATGCAGTGCAAACCCTCTTGGCGCTTAAAGGTGAGTCTAAACTCCTCAGCAGTAACGAAGTTTTAGATCAGTCAATGAGAGTGCGCAAACCGTATTTATTGCCTCTGCATTTACTCCAAGCAGAGTTAATGAAACGTCGTCGCCGTTACCTAGAAGAGCGTCAGGAAACAAATACACCTGTAGATCATGCACTTATGGTAAGTATCGCAGGCATTGCAGCGGGTCTTCGTAACACAGGATAAAGTTTTAAGCCCACTCCATTTAAAGCACATCACTATGATGTGCTTTTTTATTGACCGCATGGTCAAACCTTTTATAATTTTTTATCAATCCAATCATAAATATTTATGAATGAGCGATTGGCTAAATTTACCAATTAAACCTTGATTTTTCATTATTTTTAAAAATTAAAAGTTTTACCATACGGTAAAAAGTTCTGAAAAGTCATAAGATTAGTTTGAACAATTTTTTGTATCACTGATTAAATCTTCTAAAAAACAAGAGTATGATGTGCACAATTTATCTTTAGAGTGCTCAAAAAATGTCCAATTGGTTTCCCAAATGGCGCCCGTACGAAGGCAATATCGATGCACGTCCTGTTGGCACAAGTGAATACCTCCCTGCTTCACAAAGTGCAATTTTAGGTGTGCAGCATGCCTTTGCCATGTTTGGAGCAACGGTTCTTGCACCTTTCTTAATGGGCTTCGATCCCAACCTTGCTATTTTAATGTCCGGGATTTGTACCATCTTGTTCTTTATTATGACGGGTGGACGTGTTCCAAGCTATTTAGGTTCAAGTTTTGCCTTTATTGGGGTCGTGATTGCAGCAACGGGCTATACCGCATCGGGCACAGGCGCACTCAATCCAAATTTAGCTATGGCGGGCGGCGGTATTATTGCCTGCGGCGTGCTCTATACCTTGTTTGGTTTTATGGTCATGGCAACGGGCACTAAGTGGATTGAAAAACTGATGCCGCCTGTGGTGACAGGTGCTGTGGTGATGATTATTGGTCTCAACCTTGCGCCAGTGACGGTCAAAGGCGTTGCGGGCAATTCCTTTAATATGTGGATGGCACTAGTTACCGTATTATGTATGGGCTCGATTGCAGTCTTTACCCGTGGTTTATTGCAGCGTCTCTTATTATTAATTGGTTTGTTACTGTCTTACTTGGTCTATTTCATCGTGACCAATGTTATGGGCTATGGCACAGCGATTAATTTTACCCCGATTCAACAAGCCGCTTGGTTTGGTTTACCGACTTTCCATGCGCCTGAATTTAATGCCAATGCCATGATGATCATTGCACCAATTGCGTTAATTTTGGTGGCAGAAAACCTCGGTCATATTAAAGCCGTGAGTGCGATGACCGGTGAAAACCTTGATCCGCACATTGGTAAAGCGTTTGTTGCCGATGGTGTCGCAACGACATTAGCAGGCGGTGTCGGCGCACCAGGCATGACCACCTATGGTGAAAACATTGGAGTCATGGCAGTCACACGAGTTTACTCGACCATCATTTTTGCCATCGCAGGTGTGTTTGCCATTTTCTTGGGTCTGTCACCGAAATTTGGTGCCATCATCCATACCATTCCGACCGCGATTTTAACCGGTGCGTCGATTGTGGTGTTTGGTTTGATTACCATCGCGGGTGCAAAAATTTGGATTGAAAACAAAGTCGATTTTTCACAGAACAAAAACCTGATGGTCGCTGCAGTCACCATCATTTTAGGTACAGGTGATTTTGCCTTACAAATTGGCAACTTTAACTTGGGTGGTATTGGTACTGCTACGTTTGCAGCATTGTTCTTAAACTGGTTCTTCAGCTTAGGGCAAAAAGATTAATCCGCCTTATCTTTTGAGAGTTCATTTTTGATCGCAGCCTTCGGGCTGCTTTTTTTGGTCTAATGCTCTGACTCCGATTACACACGCCGCTACGCTAAAAGGATGTCTCAAAGCGCAAAAAGGACTAAGATAAAGCAACATTTCCGCTTTGACCCTGCCATGCGCTTTGATTTTTTTGATCTGCAATTGTTTATCAATATCCTGAGTACAGGCAGTCTGACCAAAGGTGCAGAACGTTCCGCCATTTCTTTACAGGCTGCCAGTGAGCGGATTAAAAAATTAGAACAGCATTTTGAAGTCAGTTTATTTACCCGCCATGCAACTGGGGTAAAAGCGACCCTTGCTGGACAAACCTTTACGGAACATGCACAGCACTTGCTGCAACAACAGCAGCAATTACAACAAGCCATGCTGCCCTTTGCCCACAGTGCAACGAGCAACATTATATTGTGGTGCAACTCATCGGCACAGAGTGAGTACTTACCGCACTTATTGCCGCAGTATTTAATGGAAAATCCGAAGATTCATATTGAATTGAAAGAAGCCGAGACCAATGACATCATTCAGGCCCTCAGTACAGGCACGGCGCAGTTAGGACTGATCTCTGGTTTTTTTGATGCGGGACAGCTTGAAACTCAAGAGTTTGCTGAAGACCCGTTGGTACTGATCTGCCCAAGCCAGCATCCACTTGCCACTGCGGCACAACTAGAACTGGGAGAATTACTGCAACATCCGTTTGTGGGCCTCATGCAATATCACTCCTTACAACAGTCAATAGAAGCGCAAGCCAAACGCTTAGGCTGTGACATCCACTATCGTCTACGGGTGCCGAACTTTGCCGCGATTGCCCAAGTCGTTGCGAATGGCGTCGGCATTGCGATTATTCCCAAACGGGCAGCCCTGCGTTTAAAAGCACAGTATGATTTTCAGCAAATTGAACTCTTAGGCAAATGGGCCAACCGCAAGTTGCTATTAGCAGCACGGTGTTTTGATCAGCTCCCCACAGATTATCAACGCTTTAGTCAATTCCTCTTGAGCCAACATGACCAACCCATTGCGCATTAAAGCCAGCCCAATTGATGTAAAACCATATAACTGCCAAATAAGACTAGGCCCACAAAGAACACCTTACGAAAGGCTTGCTCAGGGATGCGATAGCGAATTTTGGTGCCCAACCACATTCCGAGCAATGCAGGCAGTAGAGCGATCAACGACAGTTGATAGTCAATGGGGGTGTCTTCAACAGGATTTAGATGTAAATACACGGCCAAACATAAAGTTGAAACGGTAAAGGTAAGGCCGAGCGATTGTACCAAATCATCCCGTTTCAAATGCAAGGACTGCAAATACGGCACCACGGGAATCACCACCACTCCTGTCGCCACCGTCAAAGCACCGCCCAAATAGCCCATAATCGGTGATAAATATTTTTCATACGGGGCTAAGTTGGGCATGTTTTTGGCAAACAAACCATATAGACCGTAAATGGCCAGCATCCCGCCCAACAAGGCTTCACTTTGAAATTCGCCATGTCCGAGCGTAGGAAAAACACTCCAAACTGAACCAATGATCATACCCACCAGCAACGGCCAAAAGCGTTGTACCAGTCGCAGTACACGTCCTTCTGCGAACAATTGCCAGAAGTTCGTGACCATGGAAGGGATAATCAGCAAAGTTGCCGCTTGAAATGGACTAATCACCAAAGATAAAAGTCCCATCGAAACGGCGGGCAAACCCAGACCAATGGTACCCTTAATCATGCCTGCGACAGCAAAAACAAAAATAACAAAAGCAAGCATGACGCTTCTCTCTAAACACTTAGCGCCATGCTATAAAATTTAAATCTGGGCTCATATCACTGTTTTTAGAAGTAAGCCTCAACCAAAGATTGAGGCTTACTAGAAAGAATGGTCTAGACTCAACTGTTATTGAATCCAGATGTGATGCAGTGCGATTCTGCTTAGTATTTGAAATTTAGGCTGAAGCGGAAAGTACGTGGATCGCCCCAATTGACCAATTGCGCATTTGGCGTGGTGCCGACTAAATACTCTTTATCAAACAGGTTTTTTACGCTGAATTTTGCGCCCCAATTTTTCGCCTCATAACCGGCACTGACGTCATACAGCGTATAGCTCAATAGTGGCACATAATCAGTCCCACGTTGTGCTGTACGCTCGCCTTGATAATTCGCACTGGCACCAATATTCCAGCCCAGTTGATCACCACCAAAGAAGTATTGGGTTGATAAAGAGGCGGCATTTTTAGGCACATGGTTAATTCGTTTGCCGATATCATTGGTGGTGGTACTTTCTGTCGTTTCCGCAGTAGGAATATAACTATAGGTTGCGGTCAAGTTCCATTGATCCGTCAACGCAGCGGATAACTCAGTCTCAAAACCTTTGGTTTTTTGTTCACCGATTTGCACAGAATAACCGAGGGTAGAATCCGACTCAGTCACGTTCTGACGGGTTAAATCATAATAAGCCACATAGCCTTGCAGCCGTTGATTCAGCCCTTGGAACTTAACCCCAACCTCAAACTGCTCTCCCTCTTCAGGGTCCAATAATGTTCCGCCAGCGCCAGTGTCGCTCACAGGAAAGAATGAAGTTGCATAACTCACATATAGTCAAATCATTATAAAACCAATACAATGGTGCAATGAGTTATTCAGAACATTTTAGACGTAAAATTTTAGCTAAGCTTGAGGAAGGTTATTCTATTCGAGCGGTAGCTGCACAATTTGAAATTAATAAAAATACCATTGTTGAATGGAAGAAACGTATAGAGATTAAAAAAACTCGTGTACGTAAACCTTCTAAAATTAACGATGATGCTTTACGTGAAGATGTTGAAAAGTATCCTGATGCTTATCAATATGAACGTGCTGCACGTTTTAATTGTGGTGTTTCATCTATTGGTGCTGCATTAAAGCGCTTAAATATTACAGTTAAAAAAAGACGTTAAGCCATCCTAAAGCAGATACAAAGCTTAGGGATAAATTTATTCTGCAAGTGAATGAATTAGAAAAAAACCATCCGATTATTTATCTGGATGAAAGTGGTTTTAAGTCACATGATTATAGACCTCATGGCTACTCACGAAAAGGAGTACCCTGTTTATGGCAATATAATTGGCAATTAAAGAATCAGACCAATGCCATTGGAGCAATCCATGAGGGTAAGTTATTTTCAGTCGGTTTATTTGACTGCAAAATCAATTCAGATGTTTTTCATTTTTGGATTGAGCAATTCCTCATACCGGCATTACCAGAAAATAGTGTAGTGGTTATGGATAATGCAGCATTTCATAAAAGAGCAGATATTCAGGAGTTATTGGAACAACAAGGGCATAAAATTCTTTGGCTTCCTGCATACAGCCCTGATTTAAATCCTATAGAACACATGTGGGCATGGGTTAAACGTAAGCGTAAAGAATGGTTGATCGACTCAGTCGATGAGTTATTTCGAGTTTTTTTCGAATCTTGTATGAATAATAAAGTAGTTTGACTATAGGGAGCAAACTTATCATTAATCTGATACATCAAAGATGCATTACCCGTGAAAGCATTGTCCGAGTTTTTCAGCGTCGTATCATTGAAAAGGTCATCGACTTCGACCTGTGTCCAGTCATGACGACCCGATAAGCCCAAGATCCAATGATCATCAATTTTAAAATTATTACGCAGATATACGCCCATATATTGGGTATCTGTAATTTGATGCGATTTGGTCGTGGTCGCCTTTGCGATAGGCGTATAGATCGGATTATCGGCATTAAAGGATGACAAGCTGTTACTACGGCGCTCGTAGTCACTGCGCTCATGCATCATGTCCAAACCAACCATCAAATCATATTGGGTTTTGCCCCAATCAAAATGACGTGACAAATTATGATCCAGCACAAAATTCACATCGTTTTTAATCTGTCTTTCCACCGTCCGGTTGATGGTCGGTAAAGTGTTATTACTCCCCGCCAATACAAGATTGTTATCTGCATCGGTTTTGGTGACCGCAAAATTTTGTTTAAAGGTCCAGCCATTATCAAAATAATGCGCATAGTTCGAACCTAAGCGCAAAACATCGACCGTATTACTTAGATTCGGCGCACCAAAAAATAAGGTCTGTGAATAGTTTTTATAAGCGCCATTGCTATAGGGAATCCCCTGCTGGCGAATAAAATCCCGATACTGATAGCTGGCAATCACAGACAGTTCGTCTTTTTCACCTAAGTCAAAATTATAAGACGGTGCAATATAATAATTTTTATAATAAACATAATCGGTTGGATCATCTTGGTCAGAGGCATGACCCACCACACGAAACGCCCCTTTTTCGCTATCATTTGGCGCATAGTTGATATCAAATGTGCCATCCACAAAGGCATTGCTGCCATAGCTCACACTGCCCCGAGAAAAAGTTTTAGCTTCAGGACGTTTGGTGGTTAAGTTAACTAAGCCGCCCGGTAAGGCAAAGCCAAAACCAGTCGATGTCGGCCCTTTCACCACTTCAATCGACTCAAGACCTGAGATATCTTCTGCTCTTAAAACATTATCCGATGCTTGTATGCGTAAACCATCAATATACGTTTGCGAACTCGAAATTTGCCCACGAATAATAAAATCATCCCAACCACGGCGACCATACTGTCCTGCGGTAACCCCCGCTACGCCCTGCAAGGCTTCAGACAGTGTTTTCGCTTGTTTCTGTTCCAGTTGTTTTTCACTAATCACGCTGATCGATTGCGCGGTTTCAAACAGCGGTGCATCGGAACGTAAAACAGCTGATGCCGTTTTGGCTGCATATGCCGCTTTTGCATCTACATCTTGGGCTTCAAATTGCAAAGTCGGTAAAACTTGGGATGATGCTGTTTCCTGTGTCTCGCCCTGAGCAAACGCTGCTGTAGTCATCACGGCCAGAATGGATAAACTCAAAGAAGAAATATGAAAACGCATAACATCGATCAATAGACAGAAAGAATGCTAATTATAATCATTTTCATTTGGAAGCCTATTTATTTAGGACTTACGCACTATTATTTATAGATTCTCTGTGGTAGCAGATGATTTTTATCGAGAATAAAGTCATCAATGAAGTTTTTGATAACTGGTCTAAATAATTTCTTCTGCCAACGATATACATTTTCAAAGATCCGCTCAAACTGGTTCTTTTGTATCTCAACGTAGGCCATCAAGGCTGAAAAAATATGATTCGAAATCAGTTTAGATCGTCTTACTTGAAACTTTTCAATATGACAAACCTGTTTAATCACTCGGTGATATTGTTCTATTTTCCAATGACTTGAATGTAATTCATGAAAACCCTCAAAGGACAATAAATCATCTTCATCTTGATGCACAATATAAAACCTCTGCTGTTCTTTTAACTGAGTCTTAAATAATTGTACAAAGCCAAAATCTTTGAGCCAGACCACTTGACCCTGATGGAAATTCGGCAATAAACGCAGTTGAAACCATTGTCCTTTTTCTGGGGAAACCTTACGGTTACAGTCGATACCAAACATAAATCGAATACCATATTTTCTTATGGTTTTTAGATTTCCAGTCGATGAATACCAACTATCACCTGTAATAAATTGAATCTTTGCACCCCAACTGAGTACTTCACTTAACATATCCATAAAGTAATCATTCTTGGTTTTACTTTCAGATTTGTCATAAATTCGGAAATTAATTGGAATATTTTGACCATTCTGATCTGTCGCATACAAGGTAATGAGATTAATACCCTTGACGGATCGGTGGTGTTTGCCTGACCAAAAATAGCTAACCAAGTCCATATGTTGACTATAGGGTTTATCTAAAACAGTATCATCAATACTGACTATAAGTTTATTATTATCAATATGTTGAATTGCTTCTTGATATAGGTCGTGAGGTGTGTAGTCTTCACGTTCTAGAAAGCGATTTACACTATCATGCGAGATGTTATAAGTCTCGGCAAGTTGTGTGCAGCTAATAGAGTTCGGTTCTGTCATGAGAAAGCCCATATAAATGGGTAATGTACAAGTTGCTGTAGAAGCATGTTTAATTCGTCTGATCACAGATACTTTATAAAGTATTTTAATACTTTTTTGAATCCGTCAATGCGTAAGTCCTATTATTAATAAAATTTAACAATGAATTTAATTGTTAAACCTCATTAACATTATTAATAAGCACTTCAATGACTCAGTCTAGAAACACCATCGGCTTTGGGTTTCATGTGTAATTGGGCTGTTTTGATCAATAAGATATATACAAAACTCAGCCTTCGCTTTCATCCACAGGGTCGGTTTTATATTGATCTTCCAGCACATTACTGAAAATACTTTCAATCATCCAGACGCGATACAGACTATTAAAGACATAGCTCTGTCCATCCACGCGCAGTTCAATCACAGGGAAATCAGGCTGGGACTTCATTTCACAGAGCATGTCATTTTCTTGAAGCTTGGCTTCCACATCTTCGATGATCAATGCTGTGATTTCCAATTCTTGCATCAGTTGATCAAAATGCGATTTAAAGGATAAATCTTTGCCTTGGGTCCAAACGGCTTTCAAAATCCGATACATGGCATCAACGCGCTGCTCTTCAGGTACGCTATAAAATAACTGTGCCATCGCCAAAGTGGCTGCTTGCGTCGGACGGCAAAACGGTGTGAATTTGATTTCTGTCCGTTTGGATAAACGCGTTGCCAAACTCCAATCAAATCCGTCTCGACCGTGATAACTGAGCGGGTAGACATTGAGCTGAATATTATAATAATCGGCCAGTTCTTCTTTAATATAAGCCAATAACAACCATGAAATTGGATCTTCTAGCGCAACGTATAGATCTAACTCTGGATCGAGCGCCTGAATTTCATTTAACTCTTCAGCATCACTAATCAAATGCTCACGCCAATCAATATGATTGATCAAGAAAATTGGGTTATCGGTAAATAATTTTTGTTGTTTTAAACGACGCGTTAAACGCAGCAGATCATCGACGGCATGATACTGACGGTCACCGAGCTGGAAGTAACTGGCCAGTACCGCATCATCATTAAAAATACGTTCTGGAAAGTTTTGCTCTTGATGATGACGGCTGGCCATCGCATATAAGGTGCGCAGCTTACCTTCTTGTTTTTGCCACAGCATGTGAAACACATCTTCCAGCAAATACAAAAAGTCCTGCCCACGCAGCGGCGTATGCCGCAAGATGGTTTCTGCTTGGCTCAATGCCTCTGGACTGGGTTGTTCTGGCGTTTCGTGAAAGCTAAAACGGTGCTGACGCGACAGAATTTTGGCATCATTTAAACAATAAGTTTGCCATTCCAAAGCCGACATTTGGTTCGGAGGTTCAGCAGCCTGACTGGAAATGACCACCTTCAATGGCTTCAGTTCATCCGCTAAAATTTCTTCAATTTGTGGTAACTGCTGAACCGCTAAATAGCTATATACATCGTCGAGGCGTAAATGAATACTCAAGCCTTGTTCTGTAGATACGACCGTTTGACGAATCGGTTTTTGATAAAACCAACGCGATCGAATCGGATCGAACCATCGACGCAACAGTGACATGAGCAAAGCCTCTAAATTAAACCCTTGAAAGTACTACAAGGGTTTATATCAATTCACAGCAAAATGATCAATTAGACATCTAAATTTAGATCAGTTACCGCGCCTTTTTCCGCACCAGTGGTCAGTTTTGCAAACTTGGCCAAAGCCCCATAACGATAATTCGGTTGCGGTTTCACCCACGCGGCTTGACGCGCTGCAATTTCTTCTGCCGAAACATGCCACGTCATTTCGCGGGTTTCGGCATTAATCGAGATGCGATCTCCGTTTTGCACTAGACCAATTGGCCCGCCTTCATAGGCTTCTGGGGTTACATGTCCAATGACAAAACCATGACTGCCGCCAGAGAAACGACCATCGGTGATCAGCGCCACAGATTTACCGAGTCCTTTACCAATAATCGCTGAGGTCGGTTTCAGCATTTCAGGCATACCCGGACCACCTTTAGGCCCTTCACCACGAATCACCACCACCTCACCCGCTTGAACTTCGCCGTCCAAAATACCACGCATCGCACCGATTTCACCCTCAAAGACACGCGCAGGCCCTTCGAAATACAAACCTTCTTTGCCGGTAATTTTAGCCACAGCACCTGTTGGAGACAGGTTACCTTTAAGTACCACCAAGTGAGAGTCTTTTTTAATTGGCGCGTCGAACGGTAAAATAATCTGCTGACCTTCTGGATAGTCTTCGACCTCAGCCAAATTTTCCGCCAAGGTCTTTCCAGTTACGGTTAAACATGAACCATCGAGCATGCCAGCATCCAGCATACGCTTCATCAGCGGTTGAATGCCCCCAATCGCAATCAGCTCAGACATCAAATATTTGCCAGATGGACGTACATCGGCCACCACGGGAATATCTTGCCCAATACGGACGAAATCATCCAAACTCAGCTCAACCCCAGCAGTATGTGCCATTGCCAGTAAGTGCAGCACACCATTGGTCGAACCACCCAAGGCAATCAGCACTTTAATTGAGTTTTCAAATGCAGCTTTGGTCATAATGTCGCGTGGTTTCAGGTCTAAGCGCAGCAAATTCATCACCGCTTCACCTGCTTTTTGACAGTCGATCCGCTTGTCATCCGAAACTGCTTCTTGCGCAGATGAACCCGGTAAACTCATGCCCAAAGCTTCAATCGCAGAGGCCATCGAGTTTGCAGTGTACATACCGCCACAAGAACCTGGCCCCGGCAGTGCCACTTCTTCAATTTGTTTGACCTGAATGGCACTGATTTCACCTTTGGCGTGTTGACCCACGGCTTCAAAGACAGAAATCATGTCGGTATGCCCTGCGCCCGGCTTAATGGTCCCGCCATAAACAAACAAACCCGGACGGTTTAAGCGCGCCAAACCCATGATACAACCCGGCATATTTTTGTCACAACCACCAATGGCAATCACTCCATCATAGGCCTGACAGCCCACCACGGCTTCAATCGAATCGGCAATAATTTCGCGGCTCAACAAAGAATACTTCATGCCTTCAGTGCCGTTAGAAATGCCATCTGAAATGGTAATGGTATTAAAAATAATGCCTTTACCACCAGCTTGATTGACCCCTTTTTCAGCCTCACGTGCCAGTTCATTGATATGCATATTACACGGCGTGACATTGGCCCACGTCGAAGCAATACCGACAAAGGGACGAGTAAAGTCTGAATCTTTAAAGCCTGTGGCACGCATCATGGAACGTGCGGGTGCATTTTCAATGCCTTCATAAACTGGGGCTGAATGTTCGCGGATATTGTCTTTACTCATTGTATTTGTCCTTAGCGATGGCTGCGTATTGCTCTACAGTCTTGGCAATTTTTTCTGTTTTTATTGTATAGAAAGCAGGCTAGACATAAAAGTACAATGAGACTTTTGAGTCAATCCCCATCAAGCTCTTCACGGTCTTAACATATTGATCTTGAATCCATCAGGTTGTCTGATACACGGAAACGTCGTCCGCAACCTGAGCAAGAATAAAAGCATTGCTTTTATTTGCAGTGCAAGACGAAGTAATTGCCGATTCAATGGGCGGTTTTTTCAAGGCATTCTTTTAAATGCAGAAAATAAACAGGTTTTGCGGACGACCAATGGTTTTGCCTACTTTTGCCGAAACAAAAGTAGGTCGAACCGAAGGTTATCAACTGCAATTTGAGAAACCTATTTAAGACTCCATTGTGCTGAACGAATGACTTTTAAATAAAAAGCACCCCAAATGGAGTGCTCTTTCTAATCGGTAAAAAACTACCAATTAAATTTCACGTACTGCACCTTTAGATGCACTGGTAGTATGCATCGCATAAGCTTTTAAGGCTTTAGACACTTTACGTGGACGCTGTTCAGCAGGTTGCCAGCCTTTGGCTTCTTGTGCTTCACGGCGTGCAGCCATGGTTGCTTCATCCACCGCTAAGTGAATACTACGGTTTGGAATATCGATCTCGATACGGTCGCCATCTTCCACCAAACCAATTGCACCACCTTCAGCCGCTTCAGGCGACACGTGACCAATCGATAGACCTGATGAACCTCCCGAGAAACGACCATCGGTGAGTAAAGCACAGTCTTTACCAAGGCCTTTCGATTTTAAGTAACTGGTTGGATACAACATTTCTTGCATACCCGGACCACCACGCGGACCTTCGTAACGAATCACCACCACATCGCCAGCAGTGATTTTTCCACCTAGAATCGCCTCTACCGCTGCATCTTGGCTTTCAAATACACGTGCCGTGCCGTTGAATTTCAAGATGGAATCATCCACACCCGCTGTTTTCACAATACAGCCTTCAAGTGCGATATTGCCGTACAGCACAGCCAAACCACCATCTTGAGAGAAGGCATGTTCAGCATTACGAATCACGCCGTTGTCACGGTCACCATCTAAACGAGAGTAGTAACGGTCTTGTGAAAATGCGGTTTGCGTCGGGACACCACCCGGTGCTGAACGGAAGAATTGATACACGTCTTCGTCTTCTGTACGGATGATGTCCCACTTGTCCAAAGCATCTTTTAAGGTTTTTTCATGCACAGTCGGTACAGACGTATCCAATAGCCCTGCACGGTCTAACTCACCCAAGATCGACATGATACCACCCGCACGGTGTACATCTTCCATGTGCACATCTTGCTTTGCAGGTGCAACTTTACACAGTACCGGCACTTTACGTGACAAACGGTCAATGTCAGTCATGGTAAAGTCAACTTCCGCTTCATGCGCCGCTGCCAACAAGTGTAAAACAGTATTGGTTGAACCGCCCATTGAAATATCAAGCGTCATGGCATTTTCAAAGGCTGCTTTGGTGGCAATTGAACGTGGCAACAAGCTGTAATCGTTTTGTTCGTAATGACGTTTGGTAATTTCAACAATCAACTGACCGGCACGCTCGAATAGTTTTTTACGATTCGCATGGGTCGCTAAGGTTGAACCATTGCCCGGAAGGGATAGCCCCAAAGCTTCGGTTAAACAGTTCATTGAGTTTGCAGTAAACATGCCTGAACATGAACCACAGGTTGGACAAGCTGAACGTTCGTATTCAGCCACTTCTTCATCAGTGAAGCTGTCATCTGCTGCGACGATCATGGCATCAACAAGGTCAATCGCGTGTTCATTGCCACGGATTTTCACTTTACCCGCTTCCATCGGCCCGCCAGAGACAAACACCACTGGAATATTCAAGCGCATAGACGCCATCAACATGCCCGGGGTAATTTTGTCACAGTTTGAAATACACACCATAGCATCAGCACAGTGTGCATTGACCATGTATTCCACCGAGTCCGCAATCAAGTCACGTGAAGGCAATGAATACAGCATGCCATCGTGTCCCATCGCGATCCCATCATCGACCGCAATGGTATTAAATTCTTTAGCTACGCCGCCTGCCGCCTCAATTTGACGTGCCACAAGTTGACCTAAGTCTTTTAAATGAACGTGACCCGGTACAAATTGAGTGAATGAGTTGACTACCGCAATAATCGGCTTACCAAAGTCTTCATCTTTCATCCCCGTAGCGCGCCATAAGCCACGCGCACCCGCCATATTTCTTCCGTGTGTTGATGTTTTTGAACGATAGTCAGGCATTGTACTTTTCCAACATAGTTGTGCTTGAGATGAATGTCCACATTCACTCTGGCTAAAATCTGAGTTCTGAGAGTGTCAAACTGTCAAAAATTTAAACATAACATATTCGCATTCTGCGTAAATCTCGTTTTTAGGCATCTCGACCTAAATTATCGAAGGCAGTATGTTTGCGCGCTACATTTTAACCGATGAGCTGACATTCAATTGCATGTGGAAACTACTATAACCCGTTCAATCGCCTTGCAATACAAAACTTCTATGAATAATTTTTAAATTTTGCATGAGTTTTATTTATATGAAATACAAATTTTGAGCGATAAGCTATCAAGGATCCTTGCGCTATTTTTTGAATAAAACTCTCGTACATCATTCAGTTAGAACCGCTCTATCGGCTTTTTATGCAGGATAAATCTGTAGCTGCTCGAGTTTTGCTATAATTGTTTTAATCTTCTCCTTTTTTCCGAGTATTTCTTGAAAATCATCTTTGCAGGCACGCCCGAATTTGCGGCTGTGGCATTAGACGCTCTCCTAAAAACAGAACATGAAATTGTAGCCGTCTATACGCAACCTGACCGTAAAGCAGGTCGTGGGCAGAAACTTACCGCTTCAGCCGTGAAGCAGTTGGCTTTAGCACATGATATTCCTGTCTATCAACCGCTGCATTTTAAGTCTTCAACTGAAGAAGGCTTAGCGGCTCAGGCTGAATTGAAAGCCTTAAATGCAGATGTGATGGTGGTGGCGGCTTATGGCCTGATTTTGCCTCAAGTGGTTTTGGATACGCCTAAATATGGCTGTTTAAACATTCACGGTTCGCTGTTGCCACGCTGGCGGGGTGCAGCACCTATTCAACGCGCAATTTCTACTGGAGATACCGAAACTGGGGTCACCATTATGAAAATGGCCGCAGGTTTGGATACGGGCGATATGATTTATAAAACCTACTGCCCGATTGAAGCTACAGATACCTCTGCAAGTTTGCATGACAAACTGGCACTCCAAGGGGCTGAAGCGACGGTCAAAGTGTTAGCCTCTGAAAGCACATTGCAGCACTATTTAGACAACCGCGAAGTGCAAGATGAAGCTTTGACAGTCTATGCACACAAACTCTCTAAGGCTGAAGCGCAAATTGATTGGACTTCAACAGCGGTGCAAATTGACCGTAATATTCGCGCATTTAACCCATGGCCTGTCGCATTTATCGCACTGGATGAAAGCAATAATCTGCGCGTTTGGGGTTCGATGTTGTCTCAAGAAAATGCCCAAGCTCAAGCTGCAGGGACCATTTTAGCCATTGATAAACAAGGTGTTCATGTCGCTTGTGGCGATGAACATGCGGTGTGTTTAAGCTCTCTGCAATGGCCAGGTGGTAAGCCACTGAATGCCGTACAAATTTTACAAACCCAAAAACTGAATATTGGACAAATTTTATAATGAAACAATCTCCCCACGCCTCAGGTAAGACCCTAAACTTACGTGCTCAGGTTGTTAAAACGTTATTGGCTGTCCAAAATGGTCAATCACTGGCATCTGTGCTTCAGCAACACATGGCAATTGTGTCTGACAAAGACCGTGCCTTGTACCATGAGTTAGTTCTTGGCTGTTTACGCCAATGGCATGCGCTTAAACAAGTGACTTTACCGTTGTTGACTAAGCCACTGGAAAACCAAGTCGTTGAAACCTGTTTATATGTGGGTTTATACCAATTGCTGTGTACCCGCGTTGCAGCGCATGCCGCGATTTCTGAAACGGTAGAAGCAGCCAAACAATTGGGTATGGAAAGCTTAAGCGGTGTGGTGAATGCTATTTTGCGCCGTGCAACACGTGAAACGGAACAGTTCTACGATGTTCTAGAACAAGCTTCAAATTTGCCAAGTTGGTTATCCAAACGTTTGAAAAAGGACTGGGGTGAGCAACTGGCTGAAATTAGCTACGAGCTGAAACAAGTTGCACCGTTAACCTTGCGCGTCAACACCTTACAAGTCAGCCGTGACGAATATCTGGAAATTTTAGAAGATGAAGGCATTGAAGCCCATGCCTGTGAACTTTCAAATGTCGGCATTGTGCTGGATGACAGTCTGCATATCCCAAGCCTGCCGGGTTTTGAGGTGGGTGGCTTTTCAGTCCAAGATGAACATGCCCAACTCTGTGCAACTTTGTTACCCGACTTGAATGGCAAATTTGTAATTGATGCTTGTGCAGCACCTGGCGGCAAGACAGCGCATATTTTAGAGATGTATCAGCCGAAAAAACTGATTGCACTCGACCAAGATGAAAAGCGCTTAAAACGTGTCTCTGAAAACTTAGAGCGTTTGGCTTTAAATGAAAAGTATGTCGACATTATCTCGGCAGATGCGGTGAAATGGACATCGCCTGAGCTTGCAGATTGTATCGTACTGGATGCACCTTGCTCTGCCATTGGGGTGATCCGTCGCCATCCCGATATCCGTTTGCTGCGTCAGTCAGGGGATATTGCCAAAACGGTACAGCTGCAAAAGCAGATTCTTGAAAATATGTGGCAACAGCTCAAAGTGGGCGGCACATTGTTATACATCACCTGCTCGATTTTGAAAGCCGAAAATGAACAGCAAATGGTCGACTTCTTTGCTGAACATACGGATGCGAAAGAAATTAAAATTGATGCCGATTGGGGTATTGAGCAGATTTATGGTCGCCAACTACTCCCACAAGTAGGGCGTGGCGATGGTTTTTATTATTGTCGCATTGAAAAGATTTAAAAATAAAAGGAGCTGAAAGGCTCCTTTTTTCATGTGTGTACTGATTGCAGTTGCTGCAATTTTTCTAAAAAGCGAACTGCGTTAAGTTAAAGTGTGCCACAGTTTTCAGATAAATAAGTGGCTTGATCCATCAAACGTTCTGCTGAAGCAAAAATCTCACGCGAATGATGCCAACCCAATTCACGGTACTCAGCAGCTGCCCAAACCAAATTCACTTCAGCTTGTGCAAGTTCTTTATAGGCACATTGAAACCCAGTCTGTGTTTTTAGGGTTGCGGCACGCGTCCATAAATCACGGCGCATCAGTTGGGAAAACGCTAGCATTGCTGTTTCTACACTTAACGTTGCACGCTGATCTGCATATACAATCTCTAAAACCTGCTGATAGATCAGATCAATATTTTGACGCTTCGCTTTTTCACTATATTCATGGTCAGCATAACTCAGCCATGTTCGTGCTTTTTCTAACTGGTACTTGTCTCGTACGTCCATCGCTTGCTCAATTGCAGTGTGCAATTGCTCATGCACCTGCTGCTGCGAAACTGGATAATTTGAGCTGACAGGGACCTCTGCAGCATGCGCCACCACAGTACCCAAAGCTAGAAGCCACAACACATGTTTAGCATGATGTTTCAACATTATTTAGGCTCCAAGGCTTTATTGACTGAAGGCTTATTTTTGTTAAATAAGTTTTCGTCAAATTTGAAGCGGAAACGGAAATATGCTCCATCCATCGTTGTATCACTATCAATCAGATCTTTATCTTGATAGCCCACAAAGTTATATCCACCTGAAACCCAAAGGTTCGATGCTAGTAGATAACCCACTTCAACCCCTGCCATCAACTTGGTTCCATCCGAAACACTGTTCCACATCACGCCAGCATTCACTCCTGCATCCCAACGCTCATTAATGTCGTACATAAAACGACTGTTGAGCATTTGAGTCATACCACTGGTTTGCAGTAGATCATAAGTTTCATCCAAATATTTAACCGCATATTGCCCAGATACATGCACCGAACGTGTTGGATGATAATTCATATGATGAGACATAATATAAACATTGCGCTCATATGGATCATTCAGCGTTGTTTCATTTTTCTCGTAGCGATATTCTATTTTGCTCAATGAGTCAAAACGATTGGTTGCCAAATCACGATATGCAGCACCGACCTGAACACGGTCAATCACGCGATCGCCAGAATCTGCAGACTTATTGTCGGTAATATTCAAGACATTTTTAGCCAATAAGGTCACTTCGTCTGAATACTTGTACGCGGTACCTAAAGTATTTAAATAGCTATCACTTTGATTAGACCAACGCCCTTCTATACGTGCCACATTTTTCCAGCGTGGATTGGAAAGGTGTTCAAAGCCCAAAGTCGCAGCGGTAGACTCTAGTGAATCTTTATTTTCACCTTCAAAGACTTTTACTTTTTCAAAACTGGTATTAAAGAATAGCCCTTCTTTAAGCTGCCAACGATTACGCACACCCATCGCGGCTTCAGCTTCACGTGCGCTCATACCATCACGTACACGATATTCACTAAACACAGAGCCATCACGCATATATTCACTGTCTAAACCAAAAACGGTGGTATTACGTTTTTGCGTGTCATTGAGCTCGTATAATCCGCCTATACTTGAAATGAACTCATGGCGCGCATAGGCATGAATATTTTTATAAACTTGTGCATCACCACCTACAGCAAATACACGGCGGTCACTATCCGCGATGTCTTGCTCATATTCTAGGAAAGCACTTGAACCATCAAAAGGGAGTGCTGTTTTTAATTTAGCGCGCACAGTGGTACCGTCATATGGCGTTTCAACATTTTGGGTTGAAGCACTGGCTGCATTGGCTGACTCATTATAATAACGTGCACCCAGCTCTAAACTTACAATACGGTTAATCGCTTTCTCAATCGAAGCACTCACGCCATGACGAACACCTTCATTCACGCTATCTTCAGTCCGTACCGCTTCAACACGTAAAATACCAAACTGATCTAAACGTGCATTAAGTTTGACTGCACTTTCTTTGCGCCCTGAACTGATTGAAGACGCCGCATTACGGAAACCTTCATCTGCTTGTTGATGGTAAGCACGTAAATCGACCTTGTCATTTTTGTATTCCAATTCAACGCGTGCCGCTGTGCCATCACCAGATGTGTCTTTACTATTTGATGCATTCACATCTGTCAATTGGTCAAGGTTTAGGGCATCGTGGTCAGAATATGCATATTCCGCAATCAGTTTGGTCTTATCATTCCAATGAATGACGGTATTGGCACTGGCAATTTTCTCTTGATCCATAGGATCATCATTTTGAATATAAGAGCCACCCACCGTCACTTTGTCATTGAGTTTATAACGACCATTCACACCAGCAACGGTATATTCCTGCCCCCCTTGATCCGACTCTACCGTAATCCGTAGATAAACAGGATTCAGGTTTTCATCAATACTGCTCAACGGTGAGGTCAGGTAAATACTGTTGGTATAGGTATCTACTTGATAGTCGCTGAAGCGATTTAAAGTACGCTGTGCAATAATCAAACCTGGATTGTTACGATCACGAACAATCACTTCCACCTTTTCACTATTTTCTAAAATATCGTCGGTATCAATACCTAAAGAATATGGGCCAGAAACCCCCATTGCACGTAATTCATTCACGATTTGCGTTGCATTGGTTCGTGCTGCGAAGCCCGAAACTTGGTAACGATCCCCTTCAACAGTTGACTTCAGACCTGTCAATGAACGGCTGTATTGACCCAGTGAAAGCCCTTCGTCATTTTCTGTACGTGTAACATAGTCCCCATACATGGCATAAGAACGGCCTTTATCCACACGGACATAAAGTTTACTGGTGGATTGTGCATCGAAGCCTTTCGCTGATGCATCGCCATACACGGGGTAATATTCATCTGGACGGATATCACGGAATAGGCGCTGATTATTTTCTTTGCTCGAGTCATAAGCCAAAGTCAGTAAATAATCTCCGCGCACCTTTCCTTTTAAGAATAAAGCCGCACGACCACGAATGGCGGTTTCACCATCCCCTGAACTGGATAAATCATTCAGTTCTTCTTCAAACCCATCTTGAGTCGAACTCTGTGATAAATTTTTTGGGTCAAATTTATTCAGTGCAAATGAACCTTCGATAATCCCCGCAACCAACATTGGGCGCAATTCTGCTAAAAAGCGAACAGGAACTGTCTGCTCATAAATACCACTACGAATACGCAGTACACCTGAACCCGCTTCTAATGGCGCAAGAACTGGGATAACCAGTGAGCCACCTTCAGCAAAAACTTGAATACCCGGTTTATCTGGATCTAAATCTTTGAGTTGAACCGTTCCCACCGATGTTTCTATCGTAATTGGGGTACGTGTTGCAACAGCCGTGCCATTGCGATCAAGCACCTTAACAATAACTTGATAAACGTCTTTGCCATTGGCATAAACCACTTGCTCTACAGGCTGCGCAGCCAGTTGGCTCATCGCATCTGGTGCGATTACTGTCACTTGCTGTTGGTCACGTAAATTGCCAAAGCTGTCGTACTGACGAACTGCAACTGTGTTTTTGCCTGCAAGCAGCGGCACACCAATAAAGTCTAAACCAGCAACACCATGCTCTTGATAAGCTGCTTTTTTACCAATACGTTTTTCCGAAATTTGCTCGTCATTCACAAATAAACGGATGTCAGTTCCTAAAGCACCCTTCACCTGAATGGTTGCTTGTTGAGCAGGTAGCACTTGCTGTTCATTTAAATTCAAAATTGCAAGTTGGTTCGACTCAGAACGTTGTAGTTCTTGCTCTAAATCTAAAATCGTTGGTGTTTTAACAGGTTCAACTTGAACCGTTTTAACGTCTTTAATCTGTTCTTTTTTATATTCAATATTACAGTTTGCCGAAGCCCCTGAAGCACTAATACAACCACTTGCAGGCTGACCTTGAACATCAGTCACATAACTGCTCTGTGCATCTACGTTTAAATCTTGGCGTAAGGTTTGCTCAAGTGCATCAAGTTGTGCATCAATTTTGCTACGGCGCGCTTCAATTTGTGTTGCCAACGCCTGACTACATTCGCCTGCTGTATCTGCAATCGCGAAATCGGCACGGTGCAATTCACCGCGTTTTAGGTCCACAAATCGGCTAGCTGGATCACCCGCTTGACGGTTACTGATCAGTACCAACTCAGCATTATTCGGTAAAGTGGTATTGTCGACTTTCAGGACATGGGTAATTGGTTTAATGCCATAGAAGTTATATTTCCCTTCACGGTCAGTGACCACAAAGTTACCATCTTCCATATAAATACGAACACCTGGAACACCAAGCTCGCCCGCATCTTGCACCCCATTACGGTTACAGTCAGTAAATACTTTACCCACCACGAAACCATCTGGACTAAATACCCCTGGTGACACTTTGACTGCCGCTTGTGCTTCATTTGAAGTCGTATTTTTATTATCCTGTGCATAAACACGGTTAATCCCATCGCCACTTAAAGCATTTGGACCGACATACACACGGTATTGAACTTTCGCTTCTTGTTTCGATGTCAGTGTCCCTAAACCTAAAGTTAAATAAGGACCTTTACCACCCTGTGGGTCATTACTCTTTTGACCATTGACACGGGTAGTGCCTGATACATACACAAAGCCATGTGGCAAAGTATCTTTCATATTGACGTCATACAGTGTTGAGTCACCCATATTGGCAACCGTCACCATATAATCTTTAAAGTCACCAATCTCAGCTGTTTTATCGCCCACCACTTCTTTTTTAATGACCAATTTGTCATTGATTGGTGTCACAATATCAACTGGGTCGATTGGGATATCAATATTGAGTGCAGCATCACCTGTTTTTAAAGTGAAGTTTCCGCCATAAGACCATGATGCATCGACCACACGCTGATCAAAATTATTATAAATGGTTTTGTCACTGGTAAATTTATAGTGGGTTCCACCCGCAATCGTTGAGGTGTCGATATATAAGCTATAAGTACCATTTTCAACATAAGGGTAAATAAACTCACCATCACTATTGGTTACCTGCTTTGCAGGAATAGCAACTTTGTTCCCTGTGGTTTCATCTAGTTTATAAGCAACATCTTCAGCAGGCTTGCCATTCGCATCCAATAAAGTAACGGTTGCACCCGCAACAGGTTGATTGGTTTTGGCATCAAAAACCACACCATATGGATCAATGAGTACATTGGTATCTACATCACTGATACTGGTTGTGGAGTTACCATTTTCATCCAAGCAATCCGTTAAGCTAACAACCACTTGATCGCGCTTAACCGTTTGTAGAATTTGATCATTCTGCTGTGCTGTCGCAGACTCCTGAGTAGGTAATGAAAACCGGAATATGCCTGTGTTGATGCCTGTTTCAACACCCTGTACATATTCAATATCACCAGTTTTCGTCGATTGAACTTTGATTTTAACTTTGTCTACACTGCTGCGCGTGGCATTACACATGGCACTATTTGCTGCAATATACAACGGCTTAGTTAAACTGCCAGTCGCTAAAATATTAGAATAATCTTTGGTGTTATTAGTGATGGAAGAACTTCCACCCACTGTGGTGACCACTTCATTCGACAGAGTCTTTTTAATACTTGAGACTAGGCCATGCTCAACACTAAAGATGTTCGAAATCGATGTACGACTAATATTAGAGTTCATCGTCACAACCAGTTCAACCGTTTCAGTCGCATTGGCTGCTAGCGCTTGCGGATAAGCCACCACTAAAGTATTGATGAGTGATTTATCGTTCGGAATCTGCTGGGTAAATTTATCTTGCCCTAATGGATATAAAATCAAGGCATTGGAATTATTTGCTTTTGCTGATTTAAACGTGGTGTTTGCTGGTAACTCGTCCAATAACACCACAGCATTAATGGTTTGACCATCGACCTCAATCGGCTTAGTACCCGAGTTGCGCGTAGAGGTATTTTTTACGTTTAAGGTATAAGTTAAATCGTAAGACTGACCCGCTTTTGGTTCGAAACTACTTTTATCGACTGCTTTGGTTGCCGTTAACTGTGGTAAAAAACTAATTAAGCCATTAATAGCATCTGCAATAGCTGTTGGATCTTGAATAACATATGCACGCAGCGGTAAATCAACTTGTTGACTATCATTTAAAGAGCTCGATGAATCAGCCACGACCCATAGGTCAACTTTTTGACCACTTTCTAAACTCAAATGCCCCGTCACCAATAAGTCTGAACGATCAAACTCACCATTTTGGTTACTGTCGACATAAATTTTTATATTGGATAATTCTGGAACCGAATTTTTATCAATTGAAATATCGGCTTGTGTATTACTGTGATTAGTTAAAGTGTTTAACCAAATAACTTTTGCACCGGCATTGATTTCCTGACGAGCTGGTGAAGTCAGACTAATGACATATTGGGGATTAATCGTCACTTGAACAGTATTAGAAACGGCCTGACCAATCAAACCGTCCTTTTGTACAAAACTTGCATACGCAGTATTGGTGATATTTTGCCCAGCAGCAGGCATCACAGCATAAGCATGATTTACCAAAGCCATAGCGGTTGCTAAGCTTGAGAAAATGAGCTTGATCTTATGATTATATAGCGGCTGAACTCGTTTAATCACGAAAATACCCCAATACCAAGTAAAACAAGGTTAAGGGATAGGCATTTTGACAATGCCTATCCACAAAAATAGTTATTAATGTTATGACTTAATTATTGTCCATCGACCTTAACACTGAACTTCATTGTGACCGTTTCAGAAGGTGCTAAAGCAAACTCAGTTGACTTCAAGTTGTTTGCTGTATTTGACACTGAACCTTTTGATACAGGATCTAAAGCAGCTGCTGGTGTTGACCCTAAAGTGGTATAACTTGGTACCGCATCTGTAATCACAACTTTAGTTACCGCTTGGTTACCATCATTCACCGCCTTAATTTGGTAAATGATACAAGCACCAGGTTTTGCTTGAAGCGTCGATGTTCCGAAATTGCCTTCTTCAGCGCCATTACAATCAGCGTCTAGCGCTTGTAATTTTTCCAAACGGACTTGACCAATGTTCACTGTAGTTTTATCAGTTACAGTGACAGCATCTGGGGCAGCAATACTGTTCAACTCACCTGTCGGAGTGATGGTTACAATAGATAGATCGGCCTGACCCGCAGTTGCATTACTTGGCGCTTCAACCTTCACCAAAATACTGACGCTTTCATTTGGAGAAAGTCCATCAAACGCAGATGTTGTTCCACCCGTTTTTTCTAACCAAGCTGTTAGATCATTTCCAGTAACTAGTTCAGTTGAGTCCGCAATACCGTCATTGTTCTTGTCTACATAAACAGACGTAACAAAACCAGATGTGGATGGATCATGCGTAATTGCAAAAGGAAGCGTACTACCGCCAGACACACCTTCTACAACGTTACCGTTGTTGGTCAAAGTATGCTTATAAACAATCGTACCGCCTGGAGCGACCTGACCTTGTTGATCAGCTAAGAACGACAGTCCACGCACAGCTTCTACAACAAGACGATCTTTCATCTTGTCGGTTAAGCCCGTTGCAGGAGAGTTAATCGTGAAGACAATATCTTGGCTATTTGCAGGTGTTGCATTTGCTGAAGGTGTCACTTTGGCACAGAAGTAAGCCGTCGCATTTGGCTGAATTGCGCCTGTATTGGTCACTTTAGTTGAAGAACATACACCAGCTGAATCAGCAACAAAGTATTCGACAGTCCAACCAGATGGTAATGGTTGATCTGTACCAAAGTTATAGTTGTCTGCAGTTGAACCACCATTGGTCACAGCAATCGGGAATGTTCCTGCAACACCAGGTTTGGTCGTTACTGTCGTTACAATATTACCTGCAACATATGCACCTTCACCTGTCAGTGGGGTATCTTCTAAATAGTCTTTATTACCCTTACCATTACTCAAATCGACTTTAGAAGCAGTGATGTCAGTAATACGTAAAGTAATCTTATCGGGTAGAGTGCCATGTACTGGTGTAATGGTTAAAATTGTGTCCAATGCGACAAATGGCGTAGGGCCTGTATAACCACTTGGTAAAGTAATACGCGCCGAAATTTCAAGATGACCACCAGATACCAATGGACCACTATCTACACTTGCATCACCATTGGTATCCGTTAATGGTGTATTACCATCTGACTTTAACAATTCAACGATAGAACCTGGTGGTAGCTTAGATTTGTCGACTTCAATATTATATGTCTCAGTCACATTACCTAAGTTATGAATCCAGATATCTTCAGTTAAGCTTGACGCACCAAATAAGATCGGTGAACCTTGAACCGCTGTTGTTGTGATCAAGTCATCCTTAGTAGAAACACTTATATCTTTTTGTGTATCCGAATAGGTATCTGTTTTATTATCATTGATCGTACCAATATAAGTCGACTGAACTGTGACATCATACGGGTTAGTAGGTTGAGGACTTTCTTTACCTGGACCATCTGGGTCAAATGTTGCGATGTTAGTAATTTTACCCGCTGGTGCGCTTGCGTTGACTGTGACTTGGAACGTTAACTTGCCGGTGCTATTACGTGGCACTGATGCCAATACTAACGTTAATATACCACTGTCATACTTGTATTTCGCAGCAGTTTCATCATTCGCGTCATCTGTCAATGGAGCAGTCTGACCACTCCAACGTGCCGATTCAGCAACGTAAGTCACACCTGCTGGCAGGATATCTTCAATGGTTAAATTAGTTGCGTCGGCATTACCTGTGTTTTTATAGGTCAACTCATAAGTCACTGTATCGCCACGAGTTACAGCAGTGACATTCGCTGACTTAGTGACTTGAATCACCGCGCCACCTACGATTTTAACGGTATCAGTGTTGGTTTTGGTTTTATCCACTGGAACAGTAATATAGCCACTTGCCGCAGACAATGTTAACTGACCCGAATCATCCGCTTTCGCTGTTGATGCAGTTGTACCCACAACCACTAAACCTACAGACTCACCAGCATTTAGGGTAACTTTTTGACCTGCCAAATTAGTATTATTATCTGGCACGCCGTCTTTGTTCGCATCTAAATAAATCGCAATGTTTGAGAAATCAAATGCATCACCAGTTGCTACATTGGCCAAATTCAGTGTGAACTCATCTGTCCCATTACCAGTGTTGGTCAAGACGTGTGATAGAGTCACCACACCGTTCGGATTCGCAGTCGCACTACGGTCTTGTTCAAGTGTGAAACTACCCACTTGCAAAACAGTCGTTTTGACTTCATTCGAAGTGACAGTGCGTGTAGTCGAAGTACCATCCACATACGATGCTGTTGCAATGTTACTAATGTTCGTACCCGCAGCTGGTGCAGCTGCATGTGTAGTACCTGTAGCAAAGAAAGCAAACCCACCTAAGACTGTCGCAATTGACAAATAAAGGTTATTTCGCTTTGTTGTTTTCAAATTCATAGACATGAAAGTCCCCCGACTCCATCGGAATGATGTGTGTAAAATTTAGAAATTAATCGTTTGAAGTATTTACTTTGGCTTGTGCACTAACCGTTACAGACTTTTTCGCTGGTAACTCTGCAATTTGCCACTGTAAAGCGCGGTATTCTTTCAGTGGAATATTGACCAATTTGCCATCTACTTTTTTCTTTAATGGCATTGCTGCAAAGTTGACACCATCCGTGCTCGCGAGTGCACCTGAAGGCAGACTTGCACCCAAATATTGAGTATCTGCTGGAATAGGTAATGTCGCCTTTAAGCTTTTGATATTACCTGTCGTGTTGTTGGTATAAGTCGCACGATACTCAATCACATCCTGCGGTTTAATTGAGTCTGCAGCTTTAAATTGTGCATTCCCCTTATTGTCTACAACTTTTTTGAACGCTTTAAGCTGAACAGAGACAGGCTCATTATTGGTCGCTGCTGTTACCGCCATCGCACTGGCAGCAACCCCAACAAACATCAAACTAATTGTCATTTTTTTCAGCATAGAATTTTTGTTTAACATGATTTTATCCACTGCGAACCAATGCGAAATTTTTGTGACACTAATCACTTTTTTATAAATTAATGCAACAAATTCCAAAGCAATGTTAAACAAAAATCACACAAACAACCATACATTATTTAAAAAAAATGTTAACCAGTTCACCTTGTATTTTTTTTAGTGAATACAAAAAATCAAAAATAACAATCAAGTTGCTGATATTTATTATATTTTTATTTTAAAACCAAATTACATAGTGAAACATTTGTAAAAGATACAAAAAATGACAGCTGCTAGTAAAAATTTTAATGCTCTGTAAGAGTCCTAAATGTTATTTTTCTGAGAGAACCATCTGAACAAAATAGACGCTATAACTGTCTTTAAATTACTCAACCCACGCTTATTATTTAATATATTTTTCAAGTAAATAAATAAACTACATCTCCCTTTTATAAAAATGAGCAATAAAAAGCCCCTTCCTGTAGATCCCAGAAGGGGCTTGCCATATCAAAAATTAACTAATCGGGAATCCGTACACAGAAACCCACTTGTCCCTTTTGTTTCGGTGCCAACACACCAGGAATTGTCCATTTCAACTGCCCTGCATTTGCTTCAGTTTGACAACCAGTAGCTGTACACGACATCGTTCCATAAACCGTACCCACTGGAACACTATCTTTTAAAACAACATCAACTAAGTTTTTGTTCGAATTATTGGTATAGGTCATTTGATATTCCAAATAATCTCCTTTCGCAGCTTGGTTTGACACAGTAAATGGCGTGGAATTATTGCTAGGTGCAGGACATGTAGATGTTTTTCGAACCAACTTAGTGATGTTTAAACCTGCAGTCCCAATCGTCGTAATGTCATTCACACTATTACTTTCTTTCACTGTGGCAGTGCTATAAGTTCCTTTTCCATTGACTTTAAAACTCGTAATAAACCGATCGCCACCTTGTGCTGTGGTTGGTGAAACCACTCGCTGAATCAAGCAGACTTTTTCATTGGCTTTGATGGTACGAGTCGACAGTAAGCTCTCACCTTTATCTAACTGTGCATTACAGTTGCTGTCCACGTAAACCAAACTCTGCCAAGGCTGATTATTTGCAGGTTGTTGCTCTTTGCTTTCCGTTAAATTGAGCACATTCATCACACTTTTAGCCATCAATTCATGCGGATAATCCACGACATCCCCAGCCACAATGGTTTTTTGTCCATTTTGGCTTAAGACCAATTGCAACTCGGCATCTCCAAATAAGAAGCCTTCATAACTGGTGACAGATTGAACCTTAGGAATTTCAAAAAGATCATTTGTTGTTTTCTCAAGCACACTACCTTTTTGTTTCGCACTTACAGAGTCATAACCATTTACATTACGCTGTACTAGACAAACTTTGCTGCGACTCGAGAATACATCTTGCAAAGTTTGTATTCTGAAGTCCCCGTTTTTATCCGTTGTAGCCGATGCTAACACTGCCTGCGTTGAACAATCTTGAAGTTCTACGACACTACCCGCGATTCCTAACTCCCCAATATCCTCTATGCCATTGTAAGCATTGCTATCTACCATTGTCGTACCACTGTTATCATTAAACACTCGACCAGAGAATACATAGCCAGCATTTTTGCTGTTGGTCACACGACAAACAAACTTGGATGCAAATTTCACATTCGCTGCTGGAATCGTTTGAGTCAATCCACTTAAACTACCCAAATTACCTGTACTATTGCCCGAAACAGCTGTATTCGTATCCGTACACTCTACCGTCTTGAGCGAATATAACGTTGAGGCAGATTCAGCAAAACTAATGGCGGTATTCGGTGTCGCATAAGCCAATAAAGAACCTTGCTCAACAGGAGAGGTACTTTTCTTTAAGCGTACAGACTGTGCAGTCCCAACAACAGTTGTTACCACTTCTCCACTAGTAATGGTTTCAGCATTGGCATTGCTCAAGTTTGCAAAAGAGCTGAAGTTGAAGCTGTCTGTGCCATTTTCAGACACTTTATTCATTTCAAAAGTCGGCTTAAGACAAACATTAAGTTCATTAAACCCAATTCCAATATCATCCCCCACATAAGTGCTGGTATTTGGCCGAACATTTTGGAATTCGGTCCGTACTATTTTGGCCATTGTTACTGTTGTAGGCAAAGTAATCGTAAAATTGATAGCCACTGGGTCAGTACCATACGATCCAATCGCATAATCCGTAGTGTCCACTTGCGCACCATTAAACGCCGTAAATGAAGCTCGAGTATTTGAACTTTTCGCAGGCGTGACAAGCGTGGCATACACAACACCATCGACCATAATTTTTAAAGTTGCCCCACTGGTACTTGTTTTAGGGCTACCATTTGACCAATTTAAACGTCCTTTTAACTGCAATGCACCATTTGCGCCCGTACCATACATGACTGAATTTGGCACAATAGTCGGGTTAGCCCCTGCCGTTTTTAAAGCATTATCATAAGCAGTGCTCGCATTATCGACCAAATATGCTCTAAAAGCGGTATCTGAAACCAAATTAACCGATTGCCCAGATAAACATTGGTTTTGTGAGCTGCCATTGGTAATCGGTGAGTTTGAATTAATAATAATATCTACCGAGGAAGAATTATTGGTTAAGTTATTCTCGAAAGTTGCTGTTGTCACCGAAGCCATATTGGTTACGGAACCACTTTTATAAGCTAAACCTGTAACTGTGAATTCTAGATAATTCACATCTTTACCATTTGCAGGTAAAGTTAGTCCATTTGCACTCAAACTATTTGTTTCATTTTCATTGGTTACACTACTTGGGCAAACAGCAGTTCCATAACTTTTACATGACCAATATAAACTGGCAATATTATTTGGAACATTATCAGCTAATACCGCATCTGTAACTCCAGTTGCACCATTATTCCAAGCTTTAATGGTGTATTTCACAACATCGCCTACATCATAGCTTGTTTTATCTGATGTTTTTGAGACTTCTAGATCAGCGGAAGCAAGCACAGTATCTTGGTCTGCTGTCGTACATGCACCTGTGGTTGAGTTAAATGAACGGGTGATGCCATCACTATTTAAAGTTGTACAACTTGCCCCTGTAGATGAGCCTAATGTTGGCAAATCCACCGTAGCAGTATTCGTTACTGTACTACCTGCCGTAGCATCAACACGAGCCGTCACTAAAATTTCATAGAATTCACCAGCAGCTAAAGCTCCAGTATCAATCGAGCCCAAACCACTGAGAGCTGGGGCAGTGGTACATTTATTATTGGCAACTGTAGTACTACAGGCCACAGCTGTGGCGGTTAAACCTGTCCCAACCACATCCTTGAGTAATGTTCCTGTATACGTATCTGGGCCATTGTTAGCCACACGTACGGTATAAGTTGTCGTTCCACCTGAATACACTTGAGTCGTACTATTGGTTTTAGAAACAACTAAATCCCCAACCATCGAGTCAACACTAGAACTGCTAAACACAAAAGCATCACGTAAGGTACTATCATTTGATCCCTTCGTAATGTTTCCAGATGTTTTGTCCGTACGTACATAGACATTAAATTTCAAAACTGTAATCGGAGCAGAAGTTAAAACCTGAATACTTCCAGATGCCCCACCATCACTAGCCGTTGGGCCAAGTGATGTAGAGGTATTACGAATCTCACCATTATTAGTCACAGAAAAGTTGATGCCCGATAAAGCATATACATCACTGACATTCGCAGTTGTTGTTAATTTAAACTGTGCAGAAATACCAAAACGATCAACAACCTGACCATTACTTGTAGTCGTTCTCACACCCCCCAATCCAGAGATATTAATGATTGGATTTCTAACAGGTCTATCCCAAGTTAAAGTCACCTCCCCAGCTTGATAGCCCAACCCATTGTTTACTGTTGAAGTGTTTGCTGCACTGCCAACAAATCGACTGGTATCCACAGTCATACGTAAACCGTAGTTTGAATTAATATCAATCCCTTGGTTGGGTAAAGTCCGAGTAGACGAAAAATGAGAACTAAGAGGACTACCTTGATCAGCCAATCGAGTATATACAGCTAATGCAGAACTACTCGCTGTAGAATCTGCACCAAACACCAAAGCTGGCGCATTATTTGAATCGTAGAGTTGATTTGTTAATGTGTAATCAACATTGATTTTTGGAAAATAATTTAAGGAACCAGTATTATCATTCGGGTTATTTGCATTAAATACATAGGTATTTCTTTGTGCTGATACCGTCCCTCCCACATAAGGTGTTCCTGTATAGGAATTCGACATAATCTCAAGTGTAGGCGTTGCAGCATTTACAAGCGTGACAAAAAGTAAACTCGTAATGAATAATGACAAAGTACGAAGTGTGTGCATGAGTTTGAGCATCTGTGAATGCGTAGCACTGCAACTCCTTGCTTGTTTATTAATTCCCCACATATTTCACCCCAAACTCTAAGCTATGACTTTCATTGCTTTTTATTGCCGCAACTGAACCCTTAATTGCACCCGGCTGTCCAAGTGCTGGCGCAGTTAATGAACCCACTTCACAGGTTGTACAACTTGGTGCTTTACTCATCACCATCGCTTCAGGGGTGTAATCATAAAAATTAAATCGCCCAATGGCCGAAGCCCCCAAGTTTTTCACTGTCAATTGGTACAAAACACATTGCCCAGAACCATCTGAATTACGCGTGATCGGTAACACATTTGAGGTATACGCCGTATCCGCTACACCATCACAATTATTATCCTTGGCTTGTAATTTAGTTAGACGCACAGGCGCACTAGTGATGGTGGTAATATCTGTTGCTGTGTCTAATAACGTACCTGCACTATTTTTTAGGCTAATCACAGAGGTATTTACCACTCCGACCGTGTTATATGCGGTATTCTCAACTTTATTAAAAATACGAATCTGTGCTTTGCTGCTAAGAATAGAAGCATTCACAATAGATAAGTTTTGAATAATCGGGTCAGACGCGTCTAACTGCCCATCATTATTGGCATCATAATAAAGTGTTGTGGTAAAGCCAGTTCGATCATTGGCAACGCTTAAATTATCCATTGCTGACAATACAGACGTTCCCCACGGTTTTAAGGTATGGGTATAAACAATACTGCCTCCTGGTGCAATTTGCCCACGTAAATCAGGCTCTAAACTCACCCCACCTTGACTCGCATTTGAGCTAATCGTAATTGCATTCTGAATTAAATCATAGCCACTGTTTGGTGCTGAGGTAGGCAAACTAGAAGAAGCCACTTTAAAATAAATTGGAATCGGCTGGGTTGTACTTTTTGCGTCTGCTCGAATTTCCACAACCGCACAATAGAGCTGAGACTCCCCATTATTCAGCAAACGCGTTGAAGTAATTTCTGCTCCAAGCACCGAGCAGTCTGTGGTTGATGAAGCAAAATAGCGCACCGAACTGATATCGCTTGGCAATGCAACCGTCGCAAAATTATTATCGGCATCGGCACTAAAATTATATGTCGTCGCTTGACCTGTATGACGTACCATAAGCGGGAACACTACTGTTTGGTTATTCACTCCAGCTAAAGTTTTCCACGGCGAACTTCCATTCGATACGTTGCCATTTCCCGCACCATTGGCTGTGGTTTCAGGACTATTCACCAAGTCCACAATCCGAGCAGCAACACCCTGAATCAAAGAGGTTGTATCGAGCACGGTATCTGTTTTGCTGCTGTCAGAAATCGACTGAGCTTTAGGGACAATGCTATAGGTCGTATCGGCTGTATCGACATAATCTGTTGGGAACCTTACTTTAACGACTATAGGTAGATTTGCACCTGCTGCCAAAGTTCCTGTATCCACAATACCGTCATTATTACTATCAAACAGTGGAGTGACGCCATCTGCACGATAGAATTCCAATACACTCCCTGTCGGTAAATTATGGCTGTTAAAACTTAAATTAAACCGATCAGCCACCGTTCCTGTATTCCAAACATAGTTCTCAAAGACAACAGTTCCACCACTACTCACAGCAGGTTTAGTTAATAGATCATTACCACTTACACTACTTGCATCCGCATTAATGACCACCCCATAAATCGGCTTAATGCTTAACACAGCAGTGTTAGACTGGGTGACTAAGTTAGGCGTGGTAGTCGAACTGTCATGGTCATAGTCCATATTGGCAAAGTTGGGAATCTCACCGGGTGCAGTACGAGCAACCCGAACACGGAACTCAATATAGCCTTGCGCATTCGCAGGGACATTGGTGATTTGCGCACGAATCGTTTTACCATCCGTGTCAAGGTAATAATTAATGCCTGTTGGATCATTACTGCCTGTCGCAGAATTCAGTGCTTGCCCATTCCAGTTTTCATTACCTGTGACATAAGTCAACTGCGTGGTATCCAACAAGTCACTGATATTGACCACGCCACTATTATTACCATTATTGAAATAGGTTAAACGGACTGTTGCGATATCCCCATTCACCACTGTTGATTTATCAAAGCTTTTGGTTAAGTTTAAAGCTGCCTGATCTGTGATTCGTGATGTATCTGTATTGCTCAGAGGAGCAGCTGGCAATTGTATGGAAGTTGCGGTAAGTCGAATCCGGCTTAGTCCATTCACTGTAGCTGTTGAAGGGATGACTGCTTTAATAATCAGTGCAACCGCCTCTCCAGCAATTAAACTATATTGATTAATGGGAGTATTATTGTCTGGAACACCATTTCGATCGGCATCCAAGTAAATCTCAATATTACTATGGCTAAAACTGTCACCTGCAACTTGACTGCCCACCAAATTATAAAGATCACGTTCATTCCCGGTATTGGTTAAAACGTGATGATAATAAACCGTCTGACCTGGACGCACATATTCCGTCCGATCACTGTTTAAAAGAAATTCATACCGAGGAATAACAGTTGTTTGAACCAAGTTGGAACGTGCCACTTGAACTACGGTAGAGCCTTCTTCTTTGTATTCACCCACAGCCATGTTACTGATGACCAGAGCATCAGCAAAAACCCAAGTCGATGCTGTTGCCCCCAACAAGCTCAGCATGGCAATACGCATATTTCGAATCATTTTCTTTTCTGCAAACATTTTCCGAGCCTACTCTTAAGGGTTAACACGAATAACAAAGTAGAAATTGGCTTCTTGGCTTGGATCTAAACTACTCACCAAAGCAGAAACTTTGTCACCAGAAGATAAATTTGTACCTGACGGAACAATGACAGGCGTTCCTACTAGGCTGGTATAAGCTGGAACAACATCATTAAACTGCACATTCTTCACCACTGAACCACCATCATTTTTAAGTGTCAGCTTATACACCACACATTGATTTGGCTTGACTGAAACCAACTGGGTGGAATAGCTCAAAGATGCTAAATTAGTAGTGGTACAACTACTATTCGCTGCTTGTGTTTTAACTAACTGTAAATGCCCCGTTGCAACCGTGGTCACATCTGTATTTTTTAAGTTATCTAAATGAATGCCATTAAAATCAGAAACTTCAACCACGATATCCGCCTGGCTCACCACACCTTCTGTTGCAGAAGGGGCCGCCTGAACTTTAAGTAAAAGTTGAATATCAGCCTGCGCCAATAAGCCCGCACTACCCAAAAGCTGATTTAAACTGGTTGTTGCGCTAATAATTTGGTCTGCACTATCAATCTGACCATTTTTATTTGCATCATAATAAAGGGTATAAACAAAGCCATCATTTCTAAGTGGTACAACTTTCAAATTCACTTGAGAACCTGCATTTGCACCTTCTGCAATATTGCCCAAATTCTTTAAAGTATGCGCATAGACAATCGTGCCACCCACACTTACCTGACCTTGCTGATCATTGGTCAGGGTGAGTAAGCGTGCGACATTACTTTCAATTTGGTTCTTAATCGAGTCCGCTTGTTGATTAACTGGTGATTGAATCGCAAACCAAATCGGCGCTGTAAAATTCTGTTGGCTTACGTCAACATCAATCACTGCACAATATGCCTTGCTTGCTCCTGCACCTAAGGTTCCCGTATTGGTAATTTGCTTACCCACCGTTTGACAGCTGGCATCACCTTCATAAAATTTGACGCTAAAACCTGCTTTAGTGGTAGGCATAATATTGGCGACATCAATCGCGCTAAAGGATGCATACAAATTATAGTTATTGGCTTGGGTTGAATTATTCTTTGCCACCAAAGGAAAAACCGCTTTACCCGAAGTAACTTTAACCGTACGTAAGGGTTGACCGGCGTTATCCACGATCCCCACGCCTAAACCAGATTGGTCTGCATTATATAAATCGCTACTGCTGGATGCAGCAATTAAAGCTGTAATTTGGTTACGAATCGGGTCAGAGACTGCACTTGAAGCAATGGATGTCGCAACCACATCAATATTGATAGTGTTGCCACTGCTGGTACAGCCTGTAGAGGCTGATACCCCAACCTGAATTTGTTTTACCGCCGCATTTGAAATCGAGCCTGTATCGACTTTACCGTCACCATTGGTATCCGTAAGTAAAGTTTTTCCATCCTGCGTGTAAAAATTAACTGTGGCACAGCTAGGTAGATTGTTATTGTTTGAGCTATAACTTAAATTATAAGTATCTGTGGTATTGCCGATGTTCCAAACATAGTTATTAAAGAAAACTTCTTGCCCTGGTTTCAAACTGGCTTGAACCACTAGGTTATCGGGACTGCTATTCGGGTTACCAAGGTTCGTTGCTGAACTGGATTTATTATTTAAAACCACCCCATAGACAGCAGCCAAGTTGTAAATGACTGTATTGGAGAAACTGCTCAGTTTTACCGTGGTACTATCTGTATCGTATTGTACAAAACCTGCCGTGTTTGGAATTTTATTGGTCGCACCTTGTTTCACTTTGGCTTTAAAAGCCAGTGTGCCTGATGTGAGCGGTGCAACAGCCGTAATACTGGCTTCTAGACTCTTCCCATCAGGTTTAAGTTGATAGGAAATTCCCGTATTGGCAGATCCTTCTGTATCATTTGCATCGGTGAGTGCTGTGCTATTCTGATTCCAAACTGCCGACCCAGATACGTATTCTAAAGAATCATCCAACACATCTTGCAGCACGACACGACGTGTTGCTGTCCCTGTATTTCGATAGGTCAAAGTATAGGTAATCAAATCACCAATATTGCCTTCACTTGTACTTTGCGCTTTAACGAGAGAAATCACAGCATCATCGACAACGCGAATCGTATCTGTGACTTGTGCAGAAAGTGTCGTATTTTGCTGGCTCACAGCTTTGAGGTCTAAACTACTGAGCTGATTAAAAGAAACATTGGTCGGGATACTACCCACAATCACAACTGCTAAAGATTGACCCGCATTGAGCTCAATTGAACCTACCAATAAGTCTTCAGTATTATCTGGTAAACCATTTTGATCGCGGTCTGCATAGACCTTCACATTACTTAAATCAAAATTATCCGTGCTACTTTGTACTAGGCCCAATGTATATCGATCAGCCGTATTACCTGTATTGGTTAACACATGTGGCAGATTCACAGCCCCACCGACCACACCATATTGGTTTTGATTTTGTACTAAAGTCAGTGAGTACGTTTTTTGCACTTCCAATGCCACGGGATTGGAATTGACCAATAAAACATTCCCCATCTCATCGGTATAGTCCCCAGATGCAACGTTAGAAATATAGCTTCCCGGTTGTGGAAATGCATGTGCTTCTAATGAAAAAAAAAATAAAAACGACAGAGCAGAAAATTTCTTTTTGTTAATTTTCATATGAATTAGCCAGCAAAAGTACAAACTGTGTCACAATTCTATACTATTTTGTATCATAGTTGTTATTGTGATTGCATATTTATTAGATAAAATTTGTACAGGATATTTTTTATGCTTTCTGGTCATTTAAATTCTTATTTATTTCAAGCCAAATTGTCGTGAACACTAAGCTCCAAATCAACTCATCAAAAAAAGGCTTATCGAAACTGTTGATGACACTAACTCATACACTCTCATAGAAAAAATAACGCCCAATGAAGTTCATCGAGCGTTTTTTAATAAGTAGATACCTATTTCAGGGCTACTAAACTTTAAATCAAGTATTACAACGTATGCTGGTCTTTCACTTCTTCAAGAACCTCATCGAGTTCTTCAGGGTTTTTCATCAAGTGGAGAATAGACAACACAAGTCCCCCCCATAAAAACACCATTGAAATGATCATCATCACGATTGCTGAAGTATTCATTTATGCTCTCCTAGCGATCTTTCATTTTGCTGAGTATGATTGCAACGACAGCACAGAAAATCACGCTGCCCCATCCAAATACGCCCTGTAGACTCATGCTATAACTATCGTAACCGTTTTTCAGTAAGTTAAATACGGTCATGCTCAATGTCGTTAACAAGATCAATGACGTGATGACAGTTAAAGTAAATGCCCACCCCTTACCGAGTTGAATGGTAGAAATACGGTTCACGTGATCACGAAGCTCAATCAATGCAGAACGCTTAAACCACGCCACACTGATAATCGACAATAATGCACCACCGATAATCCCGATGTTATTGATAAAGTGATCCACGATATCTACCAGTTTAATCGCATTCACACTGGAGAATAAGATCACTGAAACCAGTGCACTACCACCACCAATAATGGTCACTGCTTTTTTACGGCTCCACTTTAACTTATCCTGCATCGCTGCAATTGGCACTTCCAAGATACTGACCATGGAAGAAATACCGGCAACAAATAATGATGAGAAGAACAATAGACCGAATAAATCAGCACCTGCTCCAAGACTTGAAATGATTTTCGGGAAAGCAATAAAGGCCAAACCGATACCACCACTCACCACATCTTGAACTTCTTTGCCTGCGGCATGCGCCATAAAGCCCAATGCAGCAAAAATACCAATACCCGCCAAAATTTCAGTTGAAGCATTGGCAAAACCAACGATCAGCCCCGAACCAGTCAAGTTGGTCTTTGGCTTTAAGTAAGATGCATAAGTCACCATGATCCCAAAACCCACGGAAAGCGAGAAGAAGGTATGACCATATGCCGCCAACCACACTTTATAGTCCATCATCGCAGACCAGTTCGGTGTAAAGAATGCATTTAAGCCTTCTGCTGCACCAGGTAAACGAAGTGATTGCACTACTAAAATGGTGAATAAAACGAATAATAAAGGCATGAAAATCTTATTCGATAATTCAACACCTTTTTTAACCCCACCAAACAGAATAATTAAGGTCAGTGCCCAAATTCCCACGATTGGCCAGAATAAATGGCTTACAAACTGAAAATCGAAACCTGTTGCTTTCGAAGTTTGTAAGTAGGTATTAAAGAAGAAACTTTCAGGGTCACTGCCCCAGGCCTGACCAATCGAGAAGTAAACATAGCTTCCCGCCCACGTCAGTACGCTGGCATAGTACAAACCAATGATGATACACACACAGACTTGCCACCAACCCAGCGTTTCACCGCCTTTAAACAAAGCCCGATAGGCTTTAGGTGGTGACCCCGAACTACGGTGTCCCGTTGCATAATCTAAAAATAACAGAGGTAAACCAGCGGTAATTAACGCCAATAAATAAGGAATAAGAAAGGCACCGCCACCATTTTCATAAGCAACATAAGGGAAACGCCAAATATTACCTAAACCTACAGCCGAACCTACAGCTGCAATAATAAAACCAGATCGTGATGTCCAGTTTTCACGAGTTCCTGACATAAAACACCTAAACCTAGGTCCCTTTTAATTGCTTTTTATTTGGTTATCTCGCAACAAAAAAGAACCATTTAATATTAATCTTGAGTGTTTGATTTAGCTTCGACCTTTTGGGTACAAGGTTCTAAATGACAAACAGAGGAGTTTTCACAAAACCTTGGTTAAAGTGTGTCGATTAAACTTCCCTTTTATATGGTTCAACAATACTCACTTTTATAAAAATATTCTGTAATTTCTGCTTCAAATATTCCATTTTTATAATGTGTGCTGATTCAACCGTTCAATTAATCAGCTTATTTATTGTACAAAATTAGTTATAAATCAACAAACTTTTTGGAATGATTTATTGCACCTATTTTCCTGCACAGAATTTGAAGATCGGGCATCGATGCTCAACCTACTGAAAAAATCAATGCAAAGAACACTAAAGCGATCAACTCCTTGCACAAAAACATTACTTTTCACATTTTTATTCAAATATTCACCCCATCAAGGAACATTGGCCATATTTCTGATGAACATCACATGCATGAATACGGCTTTTTAATATTATTCTGTACTTACAGCGCAGTCGAATTTACAAATTCGATAGACCAGTGATGCAATATATTTAGAAGAGAAACCATCACAGCCAGGCATTACGTAGGGCATCATCAGTTTCACTAGATCAATCCAGCATTAATCAGGCTATTTAAACGATGCCGATTTAAAGCACTAAGCAAAAATATATAAGCTATTCACTGTTGTCAGCTTAGACTTACAAATAGCGTGGTTAAAATGCTGTATGAACAACAGCCACCGCCCTGTATATTTAAATCATCAGGAAACAGGACGTTTCCCAAACTTAAAATAACAATAATCAGTTTGAGCATCAGGATGTGAGATATGACAGGAGTTGTATCTAAGCACTGAAATACAAAGACACCTCGACAGGATGTCGGGGTTTCTTTTTATCTATATTCCACTGTTAAAGCTGAATATAAGTCCGAAATCCTCGATTCGCATAATATGAAGCAGCGCCATTATGATAGGTAAACGTACGACCATAGCGCTGATCACAAAAGATCGCCCCGCCTTGCTGACGTAATTCAGCTGGAGTTTCAACCCAACTGGATGTTTTCAAATCAAAATTAAAGATCTGTTGTAAAAGATAATACTGTGGCTCAGTCATTAAGCTTAAGCCATAAGCCTGTATCCAATCGAGCACTGTATTTTCAGAGGGATGATCCTTGCGACTCAATAGTGCCTCTCGGTCATAACACATGCTCCGTCGCCCTTTTGGGGACTCAATTGAACAATCAAAAAAATACACATTGTGTATTCGGTAAAGCCACGACATCGGGCTCACCACCACTTATTTCCATTTGTTGTAACGCATATAGTTTTTCAGGAGACTGCAAAAGTTGTTCTCGGACAAATGCCCAACTAATTTGCATATGACGTTCAGTGTACTGCTGAAAACGCTGTTCTAGGATGTTGAATAAACGTTCACTTTGCTCAGGTTCGAGTTTTTTCTGCTGCTTAATCATTGTTATTGTACTGCCCTATTTAAAGCTGCCTTTAGCATAGCACTCTCCTTCAAACACGATCAAATACCATCCAACGGTACATCTATTTTGAAAAAAATAAAGGCCCTCACAACGAGAGCCTTTTATTTATTTAAGATTTAACTAAGAAGATGCTTTGATTGAACTTGAAACTTTCACCTGAGTTTTAACTGCTTCTTCAGCACTATTTAAACGGATAAAAGAAACTGCTATCGCAGCAAGTACCGCAGGAATTGCCACAGCAATAAAATTCAACTTATGTGGTAATTCCATGCCCAACAATACACCAATGACAATTGGACCCACGATTGCACCCACACGGCCAATTCCTGATGCCCAACCCAACCCAGTTGAACGAACAGCCAATGGATAATATTGCGCCACATAGCTATATAGTAAAATACTACAACCGATTGAAGCAGCTCCTGCAAGTGCAACCAATAAATAAATTACAGGTTGTGGTGAATTAAAGCCTAAACCCACCAATGCAAATGCCCCGACAGTCAACATGCTAATAATGACAGGTTTCAAGTGGAAACGATCCGCAAGCACACCACCACCAGCAGTGCCAATCACCGCACCAATGTTCAAGGAAAGGAGGAACATTAAACTGCTGCCCATCGAATAACCCGCAGCCATCATCAGTTTTGGTAACCAGCTTCCTAGGGCATAAACCATCAATAAGCACATGAAGAAGCAGCACCAAAATAAAACTGTACCCATACCACGGCCATTTTTAAACAAGGCAGCGACAGATGCATCAGGGACTTTCGCTTCGTTCAGCACTAGAACAGTATCTGAAGTTACAGTCTCTTCAGGTACCAGACGTTGAATAATGCTGCGTGCCTTTTCTGTTTGCTGGTCTTTCACTAAAAAAGTGACTGATTCAGGTAAGAATTTCCATAAAATTGGAATAAATAGTAATGGAATACCAGCAATGAAAAACATGATCTTCCAGCCGAAGGTCGGTGTAAACGCAACACCTAGCAGTGCTGCCATAATCCCGCCCATCGCATAGCCACTAAACATCGCGGTCACCAAGGTGCTACGAAACTTCTGCGGCGCATATTCCGAAGTTAAAGCGACCAAGTTCGGTAATACACCACCAATTCCAAGACCCGCAATAAAGCGTAAAATACCAAATTCAGTCGGGTTTGATGCGAAGCCACCCGCAAAAGTGAATCCACTGAACAACGTAACACAGATAATAATGACTTTTTTACGGCCAATTTTATCAGCCAGCATTCCAAATAACATTGCACCAAACATCATGCCTGCTAAGGCAGTACTGGCTAACATTCCCGCTTGAACGGCCGTCATGCCCCACTCTTTCATTAAAAGCGGTAAAGCCACACCGTTAATTGCTAAATCATAACCGTCAAACAAGACGACGAATAAGCACCACAAAACAACCGTTAAATGAAAAGGCTTAAACTTAGCCTGATCGATTACAGCATTTACATTCATTCTTGTCGCTGTCATTTTTCCCTCACCTCCAATTGTGAGCTTTATTATAAAAAATGAATTAAAATTCACTTTTACATAAAATGAATCATAATTCAGTTTTTGTCTATAAATAAAACGATTGAAACGGCTTTTTTTGAAAAAATTAGACTAAAGTTGTATGAAAATGACGAAAAATAATTTGCACTACATCAAATTATTTGATAAATGGTAGATGTTTCACATAATTTTCATTTATATAAATGTATTTTTGTATAATTTAGCGTGTATTCTCCGCTCTAATTCTCTTCTTACCCACTTAATAATTCTTTATTTAAATTATTGAATATATGTTGCATAAAAAAATCCCCCTCAGCGATTAGCGGAGGGGGATTTAGAATTAATGAGCTGGCGATGACTTACTCTCACATGGATAACTCCACACTACCATCAGCGCTAAGAGGTTTCACTTCTGAGTTCGGGAAGGGATCAGGTGGTTCACTCTTGCTATTGTCGCCAGCACAACTGTTTATGACTATTCGTTGGGTCTTATTTACACATTGTGTATGCCTAACTTTCATCAAATGAGTTATTAACAGGTATATTTGAGTTGGATATTGTATCTAGCTTTATAACTAAATCAAGTTGTTTGCAGTGATTTGAACCACAACACCAACTGTTTGGGTGTTGTATAGTCAAGCCTCACGAGCAATTAGTATTGGTCAGCTTCACATATCACTATGCTTCCACATCCAACCTATCAACGTCGTAGTCTTCAACGGCTCTTTAGAGGACATAAAGTCCTAGGGAAATCTTATCTTGAGGTAGGCTTCCCGCTTAGATGCTTTCAGCGGTTATCCCTTCCGAACATAGCTACCCGGCGATGCGACTGGCGTCACAACCGGTACACCAGAGGTTCGTCCACTCTGGTCCTCTCGTACTAGGAGCAGATCCTCTCAAATTTCCAACGCCCACGGTAGATAGGGACCGAACTGTCTCACGACGTTCTAAACCCAGCTCGCGTACCTCTTTAAATGGCGAACAGCCATACCCTTGGGACCTGCTTCAGCCCCAGGATGAGATGAGCCGACATCGAGGTGCCAAACACCGCCGTCGATATGAACTCTTGGGCGGTATCAGCCTGTTATCCCCAGAGTACCTTTTATCCGTTGAGCGATGGCCCTTCCATACAGAACCACCGGATCACTAAGACCTACTTTCGTACCTGCTCGACTTGTGGGTCTCGCAGTTAAGCGCGCTTTTGCCTTTATACTCTACGCGTGATTTCCGACCACGCTGAGCGCACCTTCGTACTCCTCCGTTACTCTTTAGGAGGAGACCGCCCCAGTCAAACTACCCACCAGACATGGTCCTCGTCCCGGATAACGGGACAGAGTTAGAACCTCAATATTACCAGGGTGGTATTTCAAGATTGGCTCCACCGAAACTAGCGTCTCGGTTTCAAAGCCTCCCACCTATCCTACACAAGTAAGATCAAAGTTCAATGTCAAGCTGCAGTAAAGGTTCACGGGGTCTTTCCGTCTAGCCGCGGGTACACCGCATCTTCACGGCGAATTCGATTTCACTGAGTCTCTGCTGGAGACAGCGCCCCCATCATTATGCCATTCGTGCAGGTCGGAACTTACCCGACAAGGAATTTCGCTACCTTAGGACCGTTATAGTTACGGCCGCCGTTTACTGGGGCTTCGATCAAGAGCTTCGCTTACGCTAACCCCATCAATTAACCTTCCAGCACCGGGCAGGCATCACACCCTATACGTCCACTTTCGTGTTTGCAGAGTGCTATGTTTTTAATAAACAGTTGCAGGGGCCTGGTTTCTGTGGCTGCCAATAGCTCAAGGAGTAAATCCTATCACCGTCGGCAGCGTACCTTCTCCCGAAGTTACGGTACCATTTTGCCTAGTTCCTTCAGCAGAGTTCTCTCAAGCGCTTTGGTCTACTCGACCTGACCACCTGTGTCGGTTTCGGGTACGATTCCTATGTAACTGAAGCTTAGAGACTTTTCCTGGAAGCATGGTATCAGCCACTTCACTGTACAAGTACAGCTTGCTATCAGTTCTCAGCATACAGTACCCCGGATTTGCCTAAGATACATGCCTACAACCTTCCACCTGGACAACCAACGCCAGGCTGACTTAACCTTCTCCGTCCTCTCATCGCATTACATAGAAGTATTGGAATATTAACCAATTTCCCATCGACTACGCCTCTCGGCCTCGCCTTAGGGGTCGACTCACCCAGCCCCGATTAACGTTGGACTGGAACCCTTGGTCTTTCAGCGTGCGAGTTTTTCACTCGCATTGTCGTTACTCACGTCAGCATTCGCACTTCTGATACCTCCAGCATACTTCTCAATACACCTTCATCGGCTTACAGAACGCTCCCCTACCACTTGCAATAAATTGCAAATCCGCAGCTTCGGCATATAGTTTTAGCCCCGTTACATCTTCCGCGCAGGCCGACTCGACTAGTGAGCTATTACGCTTTCTTTAAAGGGTGGCTGCTTCTAAGCCAACCTCCTAGCTGTCTATGCCTTCCCACATCGTTTCCCACTTAACTATAATTTTGGGGCCTTAGCTGGCGGTCTGGATTGTTTTCCTCTTGACTACGGACGTTAGCACCCGCAGTCTGTCTCCCGGATAGTACTCATTGGTATTCGGAGTTTGCATCGGTTTGGTAAGTCGGGATGACCCCCTAGCCGAAACAGTGCTCTACCCCCAATGGTATTCGTCCGAGGCGCTACCTAAATAGCTTTCGGGGAGAACCAGCTATCACCGAGTTTGATTAGCCTTTCACCCCTATCCACAAGTCATCCCCTGGCTTTTCAACGACAGTGGGTTCGGTCCTCCAGTTAGTGTTACCCAACCTTCAACCTGCTCATGGATAGATCACCCGGTTTCGGGTCTACACCCAGCAACTAAACGCCCTATTAAGACTCGATTTCTCTACGGCTCCCCTATGCGGTTAACCTCGCTACTGAATGTAAGTCGCTGACCCATTATACAAAAGGTACGCAGTCACCGAACAAGTCGGCTCCCACTGCTTGTATGCATGCGGTTTCAGGATCTATTTCACTCCCCTCACAGGGGTTCTTTTCGCCTTTCCCTCACGGTACTGGTTCACTATCGGTCAGTCAGGAGTATTTAGCCTTGGAGGATGGTCCCCCCATATTCAGACAAGGTTTCACGTGCCCCGCCCTACTCGACATCATCATATCAGCCCTTTCGTGTACAGGACTATCACCCACTATGGTTGCACTTCCCAGAGCATTCCACTAAAACTGATATGACTTAATGGGCTTTTCCCCGTTCGCTCGCCGCTACTGAGGGAATCTCAATTGATTTCTTTTCCTAAGGGTACTGAGATGTTTCACTTCCCCTCGTTCGCCTCGTATGACTATGTATTCATCATACGATACCTGCCTTATGACAGGTGGGTTTCCCCATTCAGAAATCTCCGGATCACAGGATATTTGCCGCCTCCCCGGAGCTTATCGCAGGCTATTACGTCTTTCATCGCCTCTGACTGCCAAGGCATCCACCACATGCACTTAATTACTTGACTATACAACCCCAAACAGTCGTTAATCCCTACAAGTAGGATTAAGACAGTCTATGATGATTTCTCATCACTTCCTTACAGTTTGTTGCTCTGTGTACTTAAACACTGTACAGCTTCAATTCAATTCACATACCAAAACGCTTGATTCAGTTAATTTCGCTAGTAACTCATTTCTTCAACCTTCATCAATCAGTAATAAATCACTGTTAATGTCGATCTTAAAAACGAGTATGAACAAATTATTTCAACTCAAATATATTCTGTTAATGATTTTTCCAGCCTTCGTCAGGTCAGGAAACTGTGATAAATCACAGAAGTTAATAAAATGCAAACTAATGTCTACTTCTTACTAATTTCTATAATCTAACTACTTAGCTTATATATTGATGAACAATATATGGTGGAGACTAGGAGAGTCGAACTCCTGACCTCCTGCGTGCAAAGCAGGCGCTCTACCAACTAAGCTAAGTCCCCAGCTTATCAATAAGTCAATGTCTCTGTTTTTCTGTATTCAGCATTTAACAATGCTTGTTAGTCAGATTTGGTGGGTCTGACAAGACTTGAACTTGTGACCCCACGCTTATCAAGCGTGTGCTCTAACCAACTGAGCTACAGACCCTCAGATACATCGTCATGAAGAACAACTTGTTGTGGATTCTTACCAATCGTCAATCTTTCGTTAAGGAGGTGATCCAGCCGCAGGTTCCCCTACGGCTACCTTGTTACGACTTCACCCCAGTCATCGGCCACACCGTGGTAAGCGTCCTCCTTGCGGTTAGACTACCTACTTCTGGTGCAACAAATTCCCATGGTGTGACGGGCGGTGTGTACAAGGCCCGGGAACGTATTCACCGCGGCATTCTGATCCGCGATTACTAGCGATTCCGACTTCATGGAGTCGAGTTGCAGACTCCAATCCGGACTACGATCGGCTTTTTGAGATTAGCATCCTATCGCTAGGTAGCAACCCTTTGTACCGACCATTGTAGCACGTGTGTAGCCCTGGTCGTAAGGGCCATGATGACTTGACGTCGTCCCCGCCTTCCTCCAGTTTGTCACTGGCAGTATCCTTAAAGTTCCCGGCTTAACCCGCTGGCAAATAAGGAAAAGGGTTGCGCTCGTTGCGGGACTTAACCCAACATCTCACGACACGAGCTGACGACAGCCATGCAGCACCTGTATGTAAGTTCCCGAAGGCACCAATCCATCTCTGGAAAGTTCTTACTATGTCAAGACCAGGTAAGGTTCTTCGCGTTGCATCGAATTAAACCACATGCTCCACCGCTTGTGCGGGCCCCCGTCAATTCATTTGAGTTTTAGTCTTGCGACCGTACTCCCCAGGCGGTCTACTTATCGCGTTAGCTGCGCCACTAAAGCCTCAAAGGCCCCAACGGCTAGTAGACATCGTTTACGGCATGGACTACCAGGGTATCTAATCCTGTTTGCTCCCCATGCTTTCGTACCTCAGCGTCAGTATTAGGCCAGATGGCTGCCTTCGCCATCGGTATTCCTCCAGATCTCTACGCATTTCACCGCTACACCTGGAATTCTACCATCCTCTCCCATACTCTAGCTTCCCAGTATCGAATGCAATTCCTAAGTTAAGCTCAGGGATTTCACATCCGACTTAAGAAGCCGCCTACGCACGCTTTACGCCCAGTAAATCCGATTAACGCTCGCACCCTCTGTATTACCGCGGCTGCTGGCACAGAGTTAGCCGGTGCTTATTCTGCGAGTAACGTCCACTATCCTAGAGTATTAATCTAAGTAGCCTCCTCCTCGCTTAAAGTGCTTTACAACCAAAAGGCCTTCTTCACACACGCGGCATGGCTGGATCAGGCTTTCGCCCATTGTCCAATATTCCCCACTGCTGCCTCCCGTAGGAGTCTGGGCCGTGTCTCAGTCCCAGTGTGGCGGATCATCCTCTCAGACCCGCTACAGATCGTCGCCTTGGTAGGCCTTTACCCCACCAACTAGCTAATCTGACTTAGGCTCATCTATTAGCGCAAGGTCCGAAGATCCCCTGCTTTCCCCCGTAGGGCGTATGCGGTATTAGCATTCCTTTCGGAATGTTGTCCCCCACTAATAGGCAGATTCCTAAGCATTACTCACCCGTCCGCCGCTAGGTTAGGTAGCAAGCTACCCTTCCCCGCTCGACTTGCATGTGTTAAGCCTGCCGCCAGCGTTCAATCTGAGCCATGATCAAACTCTTCAGTTAAAAATCATTAGTAGCTTATGGCTACAAATCTTGGCTCATCAATTTTCTGACAAATATTTCTCAAATAAACTTCGAGTAATTTTTACCATCAATCAATGAAATATTTTCGATCGATCAATCAGTAAAAATCCACACAAGTTGTTCTTCATAATCTCTTAATGATCTTTCTAACACCTCGTCAGTGCTAGAAGCTGGACTCAATATACTTAACAACTCAGCACTTCGTGCTTCGTTCGTTTCCGTCTATCTCGTCGGTATGGGGTGCATTCTAGACCATTACGAAATCTTTGCAAGTGCTTTTAACTGGTTGTTTTATCGGGTGTTGTATTTTTACGCACTAAAAAGGTTCAAAAATATACAACCACGCACTTAACCCAATAATTTTAAAGCAGAAATATAGATTTAATATTTCTGCTCTCTTTTTTCATTACTTTTGCACTGCTGCTGCTTTAATATTCACACTGAGAATTTTAATAGGTTGTTTTGGTACATCTTGATGTGGCCCTGCACGTCCTGTCGGTACTTTAGTAATCTTATCCACCACATCCATACCTTTAGTGACCTGACCAAAAACCGCATAACCTGCGTTATTGGTACTTCTATCTAGAAAGTTATTATCCACCACATTAATAAAAAACTGACTGGTTGCAGAATGCGGTAGGTTGGTTCGTGCCATCGCCAAAGTGCCACGTTTATTCGATAGACCATTACTTGATTCATTTTGAATGGCTGGTCGTGTTGGTTTTTCTATCAGGTCAGCAGTCATGCCCCCACCTTGCACCATAAAACCCGGAATGACGCGATGAAAGATCGTGCCGTTATAAAACTTAGCTTTCGTATAGTCTTCAAAGTTTTTTGCTGAGATTGGTGCTTTATCATTAAACAGTTCAATTTCGATGTTGCCCATTGATGTTTTCATTTCAACAATCGTGTTATTTGCCATGACCGCCATACTCATACATGTAGCCGCCACTGCAACTAAACTCTTCTTTAACATTTCGTTACTCACAGCATTCAGATGTTATTAGATTTCGGTATATTAATCGTTCAGTATAAATAAAACACTACTTCTTCTAAGAAAACGAGAATAACGATGAATGAAGCTTTAGCCCTGTCTCAATTGAGTCAATTTCCACCTTGGCATTTACAAGGTGAAGCCTTTATTTTGAATTATTGGATCAGTCCGCAATTTATCCGACAATATAAAGCGTTTCGTATCGCGCCTTCCCCGATTGGTCGTGTGGTTCAAATCATGTTGGTTCGTTATCATCAATCCCCTGTTGGACCTTATGATGAACTGCTTTTGCTTGACCATCCTTTACTGAGCAAACGGCGTTTAAGCTCGATTCCTAAAATTTATGTGTCTACACAGATTTCAGTTGAACATGGTCAACAACTTTGGGGAATTCCGAAAGAGTTCGCTCAGTTTGATTGGCATACGCAGAATGAAACTACACAATGCCAGCTTAAGACTCAAAACCAAACCTTGTGTTTAACACTCACCCAATGTAAAAAAGCACGTCCGTTTTATATTAATAGTCATCACATTCCACGTTCCATGCTCAAAATACAGCAAGCGTGGCAAGGTCAACGTTATGAGTTTTCTCCACAGTTTCGCGCGAAGCTAATGAAACTGAAAAAATTTGAATGGCAAAACCATACCACCCTCTTTCCAGACTTTAGCCAAGCCAAAGCTCTACAAAGTTTTTATGTCCCGAGCTTTCAGCTCGTTTTTCCAGAAGCCAAAATCCGCTCTAAATAAAAAAGGAATGTTCCACGTGAAACATTCTTTTGAAAATTCATGCTTTTTTATTTGGCATTCTTATCCCAAAATTTTCTAAAATTCTTTGCCATTTCTATGGTGATTTTTTTTGCCCGACGAGAAATTATGGTGAAGTTCACAAATCCATGGGGTTGATCTAGATAATTCTGATAATAAACCTTATTGCCCTGCTGCTTTAATTTGATGGCATAAATTTCACCTTCATCATGCAATAAATCATGACCTGCGGTGATGACAAAAGCGGGTGCGACACTTTTTAATACGCCATAGGTTGGCGAAACAATAGGATCATCCAGAGCTACCTGATGTTGTTCAGCATACAACGACGTCACTCTATCGACATCTTGCCCCGTTAAGGTCAGTCCATCTTTATAAGCAAAGAACGATGGATGGCGACTTTTGAAATCGACCACAGGGTAAATTAACAGTTGTGCACTTGGTGCATAAGCTTTTGCCGCAGTTCTCTGTGCCACCACGGCACTGATATTACCACCTGCACTATCGCCTGCCACCGCAATTCGGTTTTTCAAAATTTTGAACTGACGACGGTTTTGATACACCCAAGCCAAAGCATCTTCACAGGATTGAATCAATACATTCGGGCCAACTTCTGGCGCCAAAGGATAATCAATACTGAGCACCTGCACTTTGGCATGGATCGCCAGTAAGCGACAGACTTCATCATGACTGTCGAGACTGCCGACCACAAAGCCGCCGCCATGATAAAACACCAGCATCGGAAGTTTCTTATTCGGTGCAGGATGATAATGCCGTGCAAACACAGTTCCACTTTGTACAGGTAGACGTAAATCTTCCACTTGTTTTACCGCGCTGGGTTTCGCGGTCAACATTTGAATTTGATGATCAAACAATTTACGCGAACGATGGTAGTCTTCAAAAATAAAGCCCGATTTGCCTTGCTTATATTGAGCTGCCATTAAGCATTTAATAAAGGGGTCCAGTTGTTCAAACTGGTGAGGATAACCCAGCGCTTTAACCAAGCCTTCTTGTGCTACTGTCGGTAAGCGATCAATCACTCGGGCCGCACTGCCTTGGCCTTGTTCCACCCATTGTTGTAAAGTTTGATTCAACACGCCCATGTCAATAATATCCTTTTATCGTTCTTCATATTCTCTACATGATCAGCACTTACGTGACCATTCTCTTATATAAGTCTTCACATCAAGATACATAGCAATACGTCCTATACGCTAATCTTCTTTTAAGAGCTTGTCATTGACAATTTTTATGCCGATTTAGGAGTGTTTTGCTACTCCGTTTTTATGAAGGAGACCTGCCATGACTAAAAAAATAATATTCCTCTCACTCATCAGCACCTTGTTTGTTGGTTGTGTGGCTTTTCCTGAGGATGGCTATTATGACGGACGCTACGACCACCGCTATGATTATGATGATCGACGCTACGACCAGCATGATCGCTATGAACGTGAACGAGACCGCCAACGTTGGGAATACCAACAACGACAAAACCGCATCGAGCGTGAACGTCGCGAGGCAGACCGAAACCGCCAAAGACATGCTGAATGGGAACGCCAAAACCGCGAACAAGAACGGCAACGTATTGAGGCTGAGCGCAAACGGATCACCAATCAACGTCATCAAGACTGGCAACAGAAAAAGCGTGATCAAGAGCGATTAAACCAAGAACGCAAACGTTATGATGCTGAACGTCAGCAACGACAAAATGCCGAACGCCAACGTCGTGAGCAAGAGCGTCAACGTACTGAAGATCGACGCAAACAATCCAATAACGATCGCAAGCAACGTCCCGATGATCAACGCCGAGATCAAAACAAAGGTTGGGATAACTCACGTCAAGAACGATAAAATCGTCATCCTACATCAGACTGATGAAATAACACGGCTGAGCAGCTTTAGTGATTTACTCTTAAAAAAAAGACCTTCACGGCATCCTGTGAAGGTCTTTAACAAAGCGAGTGTAAGAGAAGTTCTCTTTTAAGCTTTATTGTTGTGTTGTCGCAGGTGTAGATTGGATGGGTTCAATCTGAGCCGCAGGATCTGCTTGAACCTCGACTCCAGCACTTCCCTCAACGGTTGCTGTTGCATCTGGTGCAGTAGTCACTTGAGCGGACTCAGGCGATGTACTGGTTTCATTTGAGCTACAGCCCACAATCGCAAATGCTGAACCTAAAAGCGCTAGAGACAATAATGCAGTTTTCTTATTTAACATTCTTCCATTTCCTTTTACGTCATACAAAATAGCAAAGCCAAACTTTGCCCTGCCTATCTTTGTCAAATCCGAAAACTTTTACACACGTGCTGAGTTGTAGTTTTTGCAGACTCGAGTACAACTTGTGCAATTTTTTATTAATTGCGCACAAATGCCGCCTTAGCACTACATCTCAACAGCAATGCAAGTTAATGTGCTGATTCTTCATTGTTTCTCTCTTCGATGAGCAGCACAAAAGGAAATCTATACTTGGCCCATCAACTCTTCAGCATTGCAGAACTCCTGTATGCTGATACACGATTAAATAATGTTATTTTTAAATTTGAAGCAAAAAAAAGCTTAACCCAAGGTGGATTAAGCTCGAAAAAGCATACAAAAATACAGAAACTACAGCCTTAAAAATCGAATTTTGAGCACAAAGCTCGAAGCATCCTGACAGCATTATACCTTTGCACTGAATAAAGTACTTTTGGGAGACGTACGATTCAAAAACCTAAATCTCTAAATTAGGAGGGTTTCCCCAAACTATCCAAATAGGTCGCAGTCACCATACTTTGCTCTCTCCACAAAGTATGATCACCGCTGATGAACTCATTATGTGGACAATCGAAAAATTAGTAAAACAGATAAATTTGATTAAAATAATTCAATGTAACGATTAGCCTTTTTCAACATAAAAAAACTAAAGCCAGATTGGAAATGGACCTTCGGACAGAATAAGCACCAAGAAAGCCTGATTTCAGCAATTTTTTACCAAAAATACATGAATTAATCACTGAAGCCGCTTGAATTTTTGGCTGTTGCCCCGACCTTTTGTAGTAATCCTGAATTCAATAACGCATGGCAGTTCAGATTAACCCAGTTAACACTGATGCCTGAAGGACTGTACATGTTTAAGAACCCATTTAAACGGAGTAAATCAATGGCGACTGAGCAAAATCAAGAAGCTCAAGATCTAGGGCAAGAGCAAGCGGATTCACAAACAGCGCAAACTCAAGCTGAAACGGAGCAAGCTGAAGTTTCAGTTGAAGATTTACAAGCCCAGATCACTAATCTGGAAGAAAGTTTAAAACTTGAAAAAGCCCGCACTGCAAATGCTGTATACGAAGCACAAAAAAGTGTAGAGCGTATTCAACGTGAATCAGAGAAGCATAAAGACACCGTTCTCGAAAAATTCGCAAAAGAGTTACTGGACTCAGTGGATAATTTAGAACGTGCCCTTAGCGCATCGGGTGAGGAAAAAACACCAATGTTTGAAGGTGTGGAACTGACGTTGAAATCGTTACTGACTGCACTGGAAAAATTTGGTGTGGTCGCAGTTGATACAGCAAATGGTTTCAATGCGGACTTGCATCAAGCAGTCGGGATTGATCCAAATGCGAAAGCCAACGAGATCGGAACGGTATTACAAAAAGGTTATACCTTAAATGGTCGTTTGCTTCGTCCAGCAATGGTCATGGTTGGCGCATAAACTCTATAAATTCGAGAGTTTGTAAAATTTTTTCTTGATTATCACTTGAAAAAAATTGAACGGCTCTCATATCGAATAACAAGCAAAAACATTGCAAAAATTTTTGAGGAATCATCCAAATGGCTAAAATCATTGGTATTGACTTAGGTACAACAAACTCTTGCGTCGCTGTACTTGAAGGCGACAAAGTTAAAGTGATCGACAACGCTGAAGGTGCACGTACAACACCATCGATTATTGCGTATAAAGATGGCGAAATCTTGGTGGGTCAGTCTGCAAAACGTCAAGCAGTGACTAACCCTAAAAACACATTATTCGCAATCAAACGCTTGATCGGTCGTAAGTATCAAGACCAAGCGGTTCAAAAGGACATCGGTCTTGTCCCTTACAAAATCATCAAAGCTGACAATGGTGATGCTTGGGTTGAAGTAAACGACAAGAAACTTGCACCACAACAAATCTCTGCTGAAATCTTGAAAAAGATGAAGAAAACTGCAGAAGATTACTTAGGTGAAACAGTAACTGAAGCTGTGATTACGGTTCCTGCTTACTTTAACGATGCACAGCGTCAAGCAACTAAAGATGCGGGTAAAATCGCAGGTTTAGAAGTTAAACGTATCATCAACGAACCAACGGCTGCTGCACTTGCGTTCGGTATGGACAAAAAAGAAGGCGACCGTAAAATCGCGGTTTATGACTTAGGTGGTGGTACTTTTGACGTATCTATCATTGAAATCGCAGACCTTGATGGCGACCAACAAATTGAAGTATTGTCGACTAACGGTGATACCTTCCTTGGCGGTGAAGACTTTGATAACGCGTTAATCGAGTTCTTGGTTGAAGAGTTCAAGAAAGAACAAAACTTCAACTTGAAACAAGATCCACTTGCATTACAACGTTTGAAAGAAGCAGCTGAAAAAGCAAAAATCGAGCTTTCTTCGTCAAATGCAACTGAAATTAACCTACCGTACATCACGGCGGATGCGACTGGTCCTAAACACTTAGTGATCAACGTAACGCGTGCGAAACTTGAAGGTTTAGTGGCTGATTTGGTTGAACGTACAATCGAGCCTTGCCGTATTGCACTTAAAGATGCAGGTCTTTCAACTTCTGAGATTTCTGATGTGATCTTGGTGGGTGGTCAGTCTCGTATGCCACTTGTACAACAAAAAGTACAAGAGTTCTTCGGTCGTGAACCACGTAAAGACGTGAACCCTGACGAAGCGGTAGCAATGGGTGCTGCGATTCAAGGTGCGGTATTGTCTGGTGACAAAACTGACGTACTTCTTCTTGACGTTACTCCGTTGACACTTGGTATCGAAACCATGGGCGGCGTGTTAACAGCAATTATTGAGAAAAACACCACGATTCCTGCGAAGAAATCTCAAGTGTTCTCAACTGCTGCGGACAACCAACCTGCTGTAGACATTTCTGTGTTCCAAGGTGAACGTAAAATGGCACAGCAAAACAAATTGTTGGGTAACTTCCAATTGGGCGACATTCCACCTGCTCCACGTGGTGTGCCACAAATTGAAGTATCGTTCGACATTAACGCTGACGGTATCTTAAAAGTATCGGCTAAAGATAAGAGCACTGGTAAAGAGCAATCAATCCAGATTAAAGCAAACTCAGGTTTGTCTGATGCTGAAATCGAAGCAATGATCAAAGATGCTGAAGCGAATGCTGAAGAAGACCGTAAGTTTGAAGAACTTGCGAAAGCACGTAACGAAGCGGATGCATTAGTGTCTTCTGCTCAAAAAGCAGTGAAAGATCTAGGCGAGCAAGTAACTGCTGACGAAAAAACTGCTGTTGAAACTGCAGTCGCTGAGCTTGAAACTTCGACTAAAGAAAATGATGTAGAAGACATCAAAGCGAAAACTGAAGCACTTCAAAACATCATCATGCCGATTACGCAACGCGCTTATGAAGCTGCGCAAGGTCAAGGCGGTGCTGAAGGGTTCGACCCGAATGCATTCGGTGGTGACGCTGGTCAACAACAAAAAGCGGACGATGGCGTTGTAGATGCTGAGTTCACTGAAGTAAAAGATGACAAAAAATAATTTGTCTCTTTAATAAAAAACCGCGCGAAAGCGCGGTTTTTTATTACCTCAATATTGTTGTTTCACATTCCACTTTTACCTTAGGCTGATAAAAAATTTAGATCTTAGCCACCCATGAAAACTATACAGTTGGGACTCATCGTCCTCATTACAACCTTCGGTTCCGCATGTACAACAATAAGCCCCTCCGTAGAAACAGCTAAAAACCAACAGCAACAAAGTGCGCAGCAGCAGATCCAACAGGGCTTCGATCAACTCCAAACCACTGGGGTGATTTTCATTAAGGATAAGTATGGCTTACACAGCTACGGCAATGACTTGAGCCGTGCTCAGACACCCTATGTACCCGCCTCTGCCTTTAAAATGCTGAATGCCTTAATCGGACTAGAACATGGTAAAGCAACCAGCACCGAGGTGTTTAAATGGGATGGTCAAAAGCGCAGCTTCCCTACTTAGGAAAAAGACATGACTTTAGGGCAAGCCATGCAAGCATCTACCGTTCCTGTTTATCAGAAGCTAGCACGGCGCATTGGCCTAGACCTAATACAAAAAGAAGTACAACGCATTGGATATGGCAATCAACAGATTGGCATCGTTGTCGATAATTTTTGGTTAGTCGGTCCACTGCAAATTACGCCTCTTCAAGAAGTCCTTTTTGTAGAGAAGCTGGCCAATACACAACTCGCTTTTAAGCCAGATGTGCAACATACAGTACAAGATATCCTACTGATTGAACAAAAACCGAATTATAAACTCTATGCAAAATCAGGTTAGTGCATGGACCTAGAACCGCAAGTGGGCTGGTGGACAGGCTGGGGCGAAACAGCAACAGGTGAAAAAGTGTATTTTGCTTTGAATATGCAAATGAAAACAGGGATTTCAGCCAGCGTGCGTGAGCAACTGATCAAACAAAATCTGACAGCACTGGGAATAATTTAAGCCCATAGAGAAGACGTATTTTTTATGTTGCAAAGGTATTTTTTACGCTAAAGTAGCTAAAAATAAAGATATATGAATGAAATATGCGTCAAAGTCTCTTGTTTGCTTTACTGTGCTTTTTAGGATTGATTCTGTATCAAAATATGCAACAGCCCCAGCTGCGTCTCAATCCACTGCTGGATCGACTCACCCATCCATTCGATCAGCGTATTCGCTATCGTATTGCGGAAGTCGATCCGCGTTTTGGTCTCAGTGAACATGAGTTAAAGTACATTAGCCAGCAAGCCACGGATATTTGGAAGCAGGGTTTGGGCCAAGACTACTTTGTCTATGACCCCAATGCTCAGCTCAGTATTCGACTCATTTATGACCAGCGTCAAGATGAGTCGTTACAACGCCGTGATCAACTGTCTAAACTGACACAAAATGAACACGGGCTGAATCAAAAAAATAATGAACTCAAAGCCATGCAGCAAAATCTGGCACGTCACTCAGGGGCTTTAGATGTGCAAAAACAGAGTCTACAAGACCTTAGCCAAAACTATAATGCCATGATCCGTCAGTATAACCAGCACGGCGGAGTCCCTGCTTCGCAGCAAGCTACAGTACAACAGAGTTTGGTGCAGCTGCGTCAACAGCAACACGTTTTAGACCAACAAATTGCCAGCTTTAACCTGCAAGTGAATGCCTACAATCAAAAGGTAGATGAACTGAACCGTTTGGATCAAGGCCATAATCTGGCCATCGACCAGTTCAACCAGCGCTTTCAACCCCGTCTATTTGATAAAGGACTGTTCAATGGGCGTGAAATTCATATTTATGAGTTTGAGTCCAAAGAAGACTTACGTCTGACTTTAGCGCATGAATTTGGCCATGCCCTCGGAATGAAACATCATAATGATCCGAAAGCCCTGATGTACCCAATGCTAGAAGAGCAAAATATGCAGAATTTTCGTTTACAAAGTGCTGATATTGCGTTATTTAATGCCCGTTGAAGTGATGGATTACTAAAAATAATCCCCTAATTTTAATGGGTGTATGAAATACAATCACAGCACATCTTGACTCGGGTTCGTGTTATTGTAAATAATTGAATATCCACTAGAAGCTTTGGAGACGAATGTGAGTTACTACCATATCTTAATCGAAGTAAATGACCACATCAGTACGATTGAAGAAACTCGTGATATCGAAATCTTTGATATTGTTGAGATTCAACCTTATCTCCATTCTATTCTATTGCCCTATTTCAACGAGCAACTGTTAGAACTTGAAGATGAAAATTTAGAGTTTAAGGATGTTTTACATCTGGAAGTGAAACAGACGCTTTTACCGATCAATGACTTGATCGAAGAAGAACAGAAACTGTTACCGAGTGACACCGATGTCACCATTACTGCCTATGAAGTTTTTAATAACCGTGACTTAAGCCAAGATGTCACCACGATTATTTTTGACTTACTCGATGCAATTAAACTCGATTGAAAGCGAATGATTGCATATAAAAAAAGCCCTGCATATGCAGTAATGCTGATCAGTTAAGACAAAATAGCTGAAATGCGGTAAAAATGAGCGTATCCAGATACGCTCATTTTTTTATGACTTTTTCTCAGAATTTAAGTTCAGCATTTCAGCAGACAGCTCCTTCACTTTCTAATTTTAGCGAATTAATTGATTTAAACTGGATTGAAGACTGTTTAAAACGGACCGGGAAAGCATCGGTCAGAAAAAGAAAACTCCCCGCAGAGCATGCTGTATGGCTAGTTATTGGACTTGCATTGTTCCGCGACCAGCCCATCTGGTATGTTGTTCAGCAGCTGCAGCTGGTTTTTGGCACGGCTGAAAGCTGCGCCCCAAGCGCATCAGTGCAGGCCAGACAGCGCTTGGGTCTGGAGCCTTTAAATGTCCTGTTCAATACACTGAGTCAGACATGGTTTGAAGATTCTCAGCCGCAATATTCCGCCTTTCATGGCCTAAGCATCTGCGCTGTAGATGGAGCCGTCTGGTCCATGCCCCACACAGATGAGAACTTCAGGCACTTCGGTTCTTCCAAAGGCAAAACGATAGCAGCACCTTGGCCGCAAGCCAGAGCGGTTTGCCTGATCAACACCAATACTCATGAAGTGATTGATGCCGGGATTGGAAGTATGGATCAAGGCGAGCTGACTTTAGCGAAGAAATTGAAAGTGCCTGCAAATAGCCTGACTTTATTTGACCGGGCCTACTTCTCTGCTGATTTCTTATCAGGGTGGCAGTCTCGGGAAAACTGCCATTGGCTTATGCGGGCTAAAGACAATCTGCGCTATGAAATTATCAGGAAAAACTCAGCGCATGACTTTCAAATCAGAATGCCTGTTTCTCCAAGAGCGAAGAAACTGAATCCGGATTTAGGTGACTATTGGGAAGCCCGCCTGATTGAAACTGAACAGTCTGGAAGGGTTAGACGATACGTTACATCATTATTAGATTCAAAGGCTTATCCTCTGGAAGAGGTCAGTACGCTGTATGCTCAGCGCTGGGAAATCGAGATGTGCTACCGTGAAATCAAGAGCGACCTGCAAGATGGGATGCATTTAAGAAGCAAGCAGCCTGAATTGGTGTATCAGGAATTATGGGGTGTATTGATTGCTTATAATATTCTTAGAAGGCAAATGAAATTTATGGCTCAACGGGCGAAAGTCAGCCCTTTGCGTATCAGTTTCCATATTGCTTCAATCAGCATTATCAATATATTAAGGCATACTCCGCTGGAATCGGCAGGGAATTTGCCCAAGCATTTAGAGCGTTTGCTGGAACAGTCTAAAATGTTTGTTTTGCCTGAAAGAAGATCAAGGCAATGCCCTAGAGTCGTCAAAATAAAGCCTCAAAAGTACCCAAGAAAATGCCAGTCAATTTCTTAACTGACTGGCATTACTCATCATGAGGGCTTTTTTAATCAGATCAGGTTTAGATCGAGAAAGATGAACCACAACCACAGGTCGTGGTTGCATTTGGATTTTGCACGATGAAACGTGATCCTTCTAAACCTTCAATATAATCCACCACTGAACCGACCAAATATTGATAACTCAATGAATCAACCAACATTTTCACATCACCATTGATAAATTCTGCGTCGTCTTCATTTTGGTTTTCAGCAAAGTTAAAACCATAAGAAAAACCTGAACAACCACCGCCCGTGACATATACACGAAGCATTAAATCTTGATTACCTTCACTGTCACGTAATTGACGTACTTTATTTGCGGCATTGTCGCTTAGTTCAAGTGCTTGGGCATTCATCTTAGATTCCTCAGTTCGGTTCAGCTGTCTTTCAAATCAAAAAGACCATATTTCGAGTATAGCATACTCAATATATGGTCCCTATTTGAATATTTAAAGTCAAATCAGACTAATTTTCTCAAGATTGTTTGTAATTTTCATCCTGTAGTCCACATTCAAAGTTTTTCGCCGCTTGCTTACAACGGAATTGCCATAACAGTTTCATCATTCGCTTATCGTAAATACCGCGGTTGGTGAGATCAATTCGTGCTTCCCGCATCATCTTTTGATAACCAGGTTGATCTGCAGCGGGCACCTGCATCCAATATTTTTGCGGAATTTCAGCTTTCATTTTACCCAAGATACCGAATGCACGCTGCAGCTGGCCTTTAACCCATTCCCGTGATTTTTGTCCATAACCTGCAGGGAATTTATCTGGACGAATAATGATATTACCTGTGACCTGTAAAATCGGATAATTCACAATCGCCCCTTTCGTTCCCAAGCCTTTATGTAACTCTAAGGGCTTAAAAACCGCAGCAGGCGCACCAATAATATCGACTTGACCGTTATTGAACTTTGCACCAAAGTTCGTGACATCGGCACTCACAGCTTGCGCACCAATTTGTTGAACCATGACTTTTTGCGCTTGGTCATAGTCCAAAACCGCAATTTTCTTGCCTGCAGCTTTCGCTACAGTATTGATGCTACGATCATTCACCATTAAAAAAGCATCCCCCACAGGAATAACACCTGCCACTTCGTACTTGCCATTGACCATATGTTTAGCAAAAGTTGGGCTGGCCAAACCTTGCATCACTTTAACCGCTAAATTGAGATCGGGAATCGCGCCAATCGCGTCAAGTGAACCCGTAAACGAATTAAATTGACGCCCGCGCATGCCTGTAACACTAATGGCATCACATTTTCCTGCTTTAAAATCCTCAGCAATCACGGCTTCATTTTGTCCGACCCGCAGTTCAATATCCGCGCCCCAGTTTTTAGCCGCCAACTGATAATCTTTCATCAGGCTATACACATCACCATTTTTACCGACTAAGTCGAATACACAAACCACTTGTTTGGCCTGTGTCATCGCTGTTGCAGAAATGACTAATGTCCCGACACTGAGGCTTTTCATCCACTGTTTCATGTATCTTCCTTTTGACTTATTGTTGTTTATTGTGATGAGCCATTCACTTGTGCTCTTTGTTATTTTTTAATGCCCCGAATGACACTTCATTCGGTTCAAAACCACTCATTTCCTACGCGCTATACAAATTGGCCGCTTCAAGAGCATTTAAATCGGTCGATTAAAAGCAAAAAAGAAAGCTCAATTAAACTGAGCTTTCTTTGATTACACTCGTCAAATTACTCACCGCCCAGTGAGCATTCAAAGTTGGCTTTATCCACCGAGCAACGGGCTTTTTTCAAGACTGACATCATCGCTGGGTCATAAATGCCTCGTTTGGTCATATCCATCCGGCCATCACGCAACATTTTTTGATATTTGGTTTTGTCTTCTGCGCTGAGATTCATTTTGTATTTTGCAGGAATGCCTGCTTCTAAACGGCCTATCATCGCGATGCTTTTCGGTAGGTTTTTCACAAACCAATCTCGCGATTTTTGTCCAAAGCCTGCGGGGAATTGATCTGGGCGAATCACAAAGTCAGCTGTCACTTGTAGTACAGGGAAGTTAAACATGGCGCCGTTCGTGCCTAAACCTTTATAAATTTCTAGGGGCTTATAGGCATAAGCCGGTGCGCCGACCATATCGACTTGACCATTATTAAACTTCGCCACAAAGTTAGACACATCGGAAATCACCGCTTGCGCACCGACGCGTTGTACCATGATTTTTTGGGCATCGTCATAGCCCAAGACTGCAAACTTTTTACCTGCCGCTTTTTCAATGGAATTAATACTTTTATCGCGTACAAAAATAAAAGCTGAACCTAAAGGTGCAATCCCTGCCACTTCATATTTTTTACCTCCAAGATTGGTCACCATTTTGGTCGCATTACGCTGATCCAATGCAAAAGTAATTGCACGTTGTGCAATGGCATTGCTTGGCGCTCCGCCCAAAGCATCAATAGAACCGACAAATTTATTGTACTGGCGTGCACGCATAGCGGTCATAAACACGCCATCACACTTGCCTGCTTTAAAGTCGTTGTCGGCAACGGCTTCATCTTGACGAGGGATTAAATTAATTTCAGCCCCCCAGCCTTTTGCCGCCAAAGCCCATTCTTGCGCCATTTGATACGACTCACCAGATTTGCCAAGCAAGTCAAATACACAGATGTCCACTTTAGCCGCTTGTGCTGTTGACGCCACACCCAAAGCAGAAAAAGCAGCGAGTGCGAGGGTTAATTTTTTCATTCTTGTGTCCTTGTTCGTTTTGTTGTTTAACAGGTGTCCATACACATGCAAAATATTAAGCAAGTTAAAATTAAAAAAATAGAGCATTTACTCAAAAACCACCGTCAATTGGGCAAATTTTTTTCTTTTCTCTCATTTTTATTTTCACAGGATTAGTAAAAGCATTTTAAATTCATCATATTAAAATAAAAAGCCTGCATCATCCGTTTTACATGAATGATGCTTAATATTACAAAGAAATACAGATTTTCGCCTTATTCACCACCCAATGAACATTCAAAATTGGTGCGTTCAACCGTACAGCGGGCTTTTTTCAGCACGCGCATCATGCCTGGGTCATAGATCCCTTGTTTGGTTAAATCAATGCGCCCTTCCCGTAGCAAGCGCTGATATTTTTCTTTGTCTTCTTTGCTGAGCTGCATTTAGATTTTGCTTGGAATGGCAGCTTCTAGTCGCTGCACCATGGCAAAGGATTGCGGGATTTTTTGTAAAAACCATTGCCGTGATTGCTCACCAAATTGAGCAGGAAAACGCTCGGGTCTAACAATTAAATCTGCAGTGACATTGACCACGGGAAAGTTAAGCATAGCCCCCTTTAGAGCCTAGGCCTTTTTCAATTTCTAGTGGTTTATAGGCATATGCAGGTGCAGCAACCACATCGACTTCGCCTGTATTAAACTTTTTTATAAAGTTGGAAATATCCGACATTACAGGTACAGCGCCTACCCGCTCCACCATCACTCGTTGTGCGCGGTCATAATGCAGGATGGCAAATTTTTTACCTTGTGCTTTCTCAATAGTGTTCAGACTTCGGTCTTTGACAAAAATATAAGCTGAACCAATCAAGCCAATGCCTGCCACTTCATAACTGTCCCCTTGCAGCGTGGTGGTCATGCGTTTGGTATTTCTTGGATCGAGTACATATTCCACCGCCTTTTGTGCAATTTTATTGCTCGGTACCGTTATTTAAAACCTACTTAAACCTACTTACGTGGGTTTAATGTTTAATTCCTACTTCATCATCAAGAACCAATTGCTATTGCGCTTGGGATTACCTCAATTCCATAGGCTGTCACGGTGTAACTCACCGCCATTGGTGGCTTATGTAGCCACCAATTCTTTATCTGCATGTTTTAGAATATTGATGGCAGCATTAATATCCCTGTGATGCAGGGTGTTACATGAACATCGCCACTCACGCATTGCAAGTGTCAGGTTTTGGTTTAATTCACCACAATTCGAACACATCTTGCTGCTTGGAAAGAATCGTCCAACAGAAAGTATTGATTTGCCATGCTGTTTAGCCTTGTAAATCAACTGTCGCTTGAACTCATAAAAGCCCATATCCGATATGGCTCTTGAGAGCTTACGGTTTTGTACCATACCTTTCACATTTAAATCCTCAATCGCAATCAGATCGAATCGCTTAACTAAATCAGATGTGACTTGATGAAGATTGTTTTTTCTCAAGCATGATATTTTGTAGTGCAAACGAGAGAGCTTGGTTTTCGCTTTTTCTCTGTTTTGACTACCTTTCTTTTTACGGCTAAAAGACTTAGCAAGTCGTCTTAACTTGGCAAGCTGTTTCTTTAGTGGCGCACTTGATGGAACAACCTCGCCATTAGATAAAGTGGCAAGACTGGAAACACCTAAATCAATACCAACAGATAAACCTGTTTTGGGGTGAAGTTTCTCAGGCTGATTTAATTCAACAGCAATCGAAGCAAACCACTTACCACCCTGTTTAAATATTTTCGCTGATAATATTTTTCCTTGATAACGCAAATCCTCAGTCATTTTTACCCAACCCAAGTTTGGGATACTAATTTTTCTATCTTTAATGCTGAATTGGTCATTTGATAATGAGAAGCGATCATCTACGCCTTTTTTTCTAGGCTTTGGATATTTGGATTGACCATTAAAAAAACGATCAAATGAACTACCCAATTGCTTAATCGCAAGTTGTGGCGCACATTTGGTCACTTTAAGCATGAAAGGGTATTTCTCACGCTTGAACGAGTTTAAGTGCTTTCTTATTTTAGCTTCGGATGGTTTATTTAGAAGTTTTTTATCCACCTGAACGCCATAATAGTCACACTGATCTCTATATTCCTTATCTGCTTTATATTGACGTTGCCATTCTTTTAAAGCCCAATTATACGACAAACGAGCAACACCACTCGCTTGAGCGAAATGACTTGCTTGCTTATTATTTGGCAGTAATTGGATTACATGCCCTCGTATGAATCGGCTCATAGTGCGTCTTTGACTGCCTGTATTAACTTTTGGTTTTTCTTACTACGACTACCATATAATCTTGCCGAAAACACTGTAATGATTTCCAAAACATCTTGAGCAAGTTCTTCCTCAAAAGACAAATTTTCACCCTTATTAAGAATGACGATCTCCACGCTTTTAGCTTCACATAAGGCAAAAACCAACTCAGCACCAAACCGCAATAAGCGATCTTTATGCGTTAAAACCAAACGTCCGATTTCATCATTCATGATTGCTTCTAGCAGCTTATTTAAGCCTTTTTTTCTATAGTTCATACCCGAACCAAGATCGGAGATTAATTCAAACGTCCAACCTTGATTTGCACAGTACATTTCAAGAACTTGTTGCTGTCGAATTAAATCTTCTTTTTGGTCATGACTCGATACCCTTGCGTATGCAATGGTTTTCCTTTGAAGTTGACTATCGGGCTTGTGTATTTGCTCAGGCGTGATCTTACTCAGATCATATCGTCTATGATTTTTAGGGGTTCGATCTGCAACCAAAGTGCCTTCTTCATCCCAACGCCTTAATGTTTGAATGGAAACACCTAATGTTTTAGCTGCAACGCTAATGCTTACATATTTACTCATGTTGTATATAATAGTATAGAAATAAGTAGATTTCAATTAGCAGTTACAAACCCTTCATGTTTTTTGTTTTACTGGGGGAAATATATCTGTGTGCTATTCCTCAATATAGGTCAAAAAAGGTCAACTTTTAGCTTTCCGACCAAAGGTCAAATGGTTTCATCCTCCCCTTATAAAGAAACCCTTAGAGATTTCAGTTCAGATAAATTTTGAATGTTTAGTCTTTTGCTGACGCATCCATTAGAATAGGCGCACCTTTTTCTGATATTTGATAGTTCCATGATTCAGCTTGATCAAGTTTCATTGCGCCGTGGTGGACGAGTGTTATTTCAAAAAGCCTCCATGCAAATCCATCCGGGTTGGAAAGTTGGTCTCACCGGTGTCAACGGTGCTGGAAAATCAACCCTGTTTGCTGCTCTCTTAGGCTCGATAGGTCCTGATGATGGCACCCTGAGCCGCCCTGCCGTATGGACGGTGGCACACATGGCGCAGGAAGTAAAAGCCTTAGATATGGCTGCGATTGATTTCGTCCTGACCGGTGATGAAGAATATTGGAACATTCAACAACAGCTCAACCATCCTGAACAGTTAACTGACACTGAACTGGCTGATTTACATGGCCGATTCGACGAAATTAATGGTTATTCCGCACCCGCTAAAGCCGCTCAGCTTATGGCCGGTCTGGGTTTTATGGAACATCAAAACCAACTCTTGGTTTCGAGTTTCTCTGGTGGATGGCGGATGCGTTTAAACTTAGCGCGTACCCTGATGAGCCGTTCGGATCTATTATTACTGGATGAACCGACCAACCACTTAGATCTCGATGCTATTTTATGGTTAGAAGATTGGTTAAATGCCTATACGGGCACCCTAATTTTAATTTCGCATGACCGCGATTTCTTAGATGCGATTACCAACCGTATTTTACATATCGAAAATCAAGAACTCACCCTCTATAGCGGTAACTATTCCACCTTTGAAACCACTCGTGCAGAACGTTTAGCACAACAACAACAAGCCTATGAAAAACAGCTCGAAACACGGGCACATATTCAAAAATATATTGACCGTTTTAAAGCCCAAGCCACTAAAGCACGTCAGGCACAAAGCCGAATTAAACAATTGGAACGGATGCAGCTGCTTGCCCCTGCGCATGTCGATACCCCATTTACCTTTAGCTTCCGTGAACCCACTAAAATGAGTTCACCACTGCTCACTCTAGAACAGGCTGATATTGGTTATGGCGACAAACTGATTGCCACCAATATCAACATACAAATCACCCCGACGAGCCGAATTGGCTTATTGGGGATGAATGGTGCAGGTAAATCAACCCTAATCAAATCCTTAGTCGGCGATTTACCTTTATTGGCAGGACAACGCAAAGCCTCAGAGCTACTCAATATTGGCTATTTTGCACAGCATCAAATGGATTCACTGGATGAGTCGGCCAGCCCAATGCTGCAATTGGCACGGATTGCGGATAAAAAAATCAGTGAAGCGACCTTACGTGCCTTTTTAGGCAGTTTCGGCTTTAGTGGCGAGCGAATGGATACCCCTTGCGAGAGCTTCTCTGGTGGTGAACGTGCACGTTTAGCACTGGCTTTAATCGTATGGTTACGTCCCAATGTCTTAATTCTAGATGAACCGACCAACCATTTAGACTTAGATATGCGCCATGCGCTGACCATGGCTTTACAAGACTATGAAGGTGCTGTGGTCTTGGTTTCGCACGAACGCCAACTGATTGCCAGCGTATGTGATGACCTCATTTTAGTCCATGCTGGAAAATCGACCGAATTTGAAGGCGATCTACACGATTATGCCAACTGGTTACGCCAAGCGCGCCTAGAAATGATTAAACAAGGCGGAATCGTAGCGCCGATCGTGTCTAAAGTCAGCACTCAAAAAACCATCGTTTCAAAGGTTGATAAAGAAGCGCAGCGTAAATTAGCTGCACAGCGCCGTGAACAAACGCGCCCGATTCGTAAAAATATCGAAAAATGTGAAAGCCTACTGGCAAAACACCAACCACGTTTACTCGACATCGAAAGTTTACTCGGTGATGCTGGCCTATATGACGCTGCACGCAAAGATGAACTCATGAAACTGATGAATGAGCAAACCGAACTTAAAAACCAAGTCAGTGAAGCTGAAGAACAAATGCTAGAGCTGATGATGGAACTTGAAGAGCTCGAAAGCTCATTCGAAAACGAATAATCTTTCTTCATACACCCTGCCCGCTCTGTTTATGCATGGCGGGCATTTTTATGTCCTAACCATTTTGAACTATTTACTTTGCTGCAACACCAATCGATTTCCAAAAACGTGCCTTTTCGGTCTATACATGTAATTCAATAAGACACGCATAGTCTGAGCATTTTAAAAATATAAGTGATTGAAATTAAAATTATTGCTTAATAAATAAAGCGATAAATTGATGGATTTTTATTGTTTAGATATTCTTAAAAAGTGAAAAATAGGATTGTTTAATTTAGCTTAATTAATTGAATATTCAGCTATATACAGCCCTATTTACATGCATTTCACAACATAAAACCAAATACAACCTTCACAATAGACAGCGAATATCCATCATGTGCAGACATGCACCTTTCAGCACAATAAGTTTTGAATTTAAAAAGAGGAAATAAATTTAAAAGATCTGATTTAAATTTAAAAAATAAGGCAGGGTTTTAAATTTAAAGACCGCACTTAAAACATCTGTGGATAAAATTATACGTATTTTAGCAGCTGATATAAAGTGCTATTTTTATTTATCCACAGGCCAGCGCTGTTTATTTATTCAGTTGTTTTAGGCAAATCCATCCTCTTTTTTGCGCTCTTTTTCCTTAATTTAATACGGCTCTTTGCGCCTTTAAAAAACGTAATTCTTGTATTTTCCACCCCTGATCAAAGACCCATGTTTCTTGGATTTGTTGGCGATTTTCAACCAAACCAATCAAGACCTGACAGCGTGTTTGGTCACGGTTAAACTCAAATTCTTCAAATTCGACATCGGGTTTTTGAGGTTTCCAAACCCCATTTTTCACAGCATGTGCGATCTTTTCATAGCGGGTATAGTTACTCTCCACACGATCAGCTTGCTCATAGACCACCTTAAAATGCTCATCTTCATATTGAGCTAAAACTTCATAATTGCCCGTAAAAAATGCATTCACCCAAATGTCGCGTACTTGTTCTAGTTGGTTATCCATCATAATGACCTCACATTTTGCACTGTGCAAAAGACTTGATACTCACATCATGACATCGCTATAAGTCAGTTTAATAACAGTGTACATTGCTTATATTTTATTCAAAAGCATAAAAAATGCTGTAAAAAAAAGCACCCCGTAGGGTTAATGCCAGTCAGTTAAGAAATTGACTGGCATTTTCTTGGATATTTTTGTGCTTTAATTTTCACTACTCGCGGACATTGCCTTTGCCTTTTTTCAGGTAATACAAATATTTTAGATTGTTCAAATAATTGCGCTAAATGTTTGGGTAGGTTTCCTGCTGATTCTAAAGGTGTGTGCCTTAAGATATTGATAATACTCATAGATGCAACATGGAAACTGATCCTTAAAGGACTCACCTTTGCATGTTCAGCGATAAACCTCATCTGTCTTCTTAAGATATTATATGCAATAAATACCCCCCACAATTCTTGATAGACCAAATCAGGTTGTTTGCTTCTTAAAATCCTTGCATCCTGTAAATCACTTTTAATTTCCCGATAACACATTTCTATTTCCCAACGCTGGATATAAAGCATTGCAAGGTCTTTGAATGGATAAACTTTAGAATCTGTTAATGATGTAATGTAACGTCTTATTTTTCCTGCATATTCAACTTCAATTAAACGTGCTTCCCAATAGTCACCCAATGACGGATTTATCTTTTTTGCTCTTGCTGAAACAGGCATTTTGATCTGAAAGTCATGGGCCGCATTATGATGAATCACTTCATAACGCAGGTTGTCCTTTGCTCGCATCAACCAATGACTCTCTTCTGCCTGAGATTGCCAGCTCACTAAAAAATCAGCAGAGAAGTAAGCACGATCAAATAGGGTAATACTGCGAACTGGTGCTTTTAATTGACTGGCTAAGGTTAATTCACCTTGATCCATACTGCCCATTTGGGCATCAATCATTTCATGGGTATTGGTATTCACCAGGCAAGTCGCTCTAACTTGTGGGTAAGGTGCAGCTGCTGTTTTGCCTTTGGATGAACCAAAGTGCTTAAAGTTTTCTTCTGTATGAGGCATAGACCAAACCACACCATCTACAGCACAAACGCATAGACCGTGAAAGTTGCTATATTGTTGTTGTGAGTCTTTAAACCATGCCTGACTTAATGTCGAAAATAAAGCACTCATGGGTTCTAAGCCTAAGCGTTGTCTTGCTTGTACGGATGCACTCGGTACACAGTATTCTGCCGTACCGAAAACAAGTTGCAATTGTTGAACCACATACCAAATCGGTTGATTTCGAAATAGAGCAAGTCCGATTACCAGCCAAACAACATGTTCAGCAGGCAGTTTTCTTTTTCGAATTGATGCTTTACCTGTTTGGTCTAAGCAATCTTCAATCCAGTTTAAATCAATCAATTCACTGAATTGTGAAAGTGAAGGTAAGGTTTGTTTTAATGTTAAATCTAGATTCTGAGATAAATTCATAAAAAAAGAGCGTATTTACATACGCTCTTTTTACAGCATTTTAACTTTTTTTGCTTAACTGACTGGCATTACCCCGTAGGGTGCTTTTATGGCTTATTTTGTAAAGCGCTTAGGCATCAATATCCGCATTCAATGCATTTTCTTCAATGAATGCACGACGTGGTTCCACGTCGTCACCCATCAAACAAGAGAACATACGATCGGCTTCAATCGCATCCTGAATGGTAACTTGCAACATGTTGCGGTTTTCAGGATCCATAGTGGTTTCCCAAAGCTGGTCCGCATTCATCTCACCCAAGCCTTTATAGCGTTGAATCATCATGCCACGACGCGAATCAGACAAAATATGCTGCCATACCTGATGGAAGTTAGTGACTGCAATCTTGCGATCACCTTTTTGTAGGTATGCGCCATCTTCCAACAACGTGAACCAACTCTTGGAGTTTTTCAACAAACGTGCATATTCACCAGAACCCAATAAGCCTGCATCTAATAAGTAGCTGTGCGGCAGATTGTGTACATAGATGGTGATACGGGGTAAGTAAGTCTCGATCTTTTGACCATCTGCCAGTTCTTTCTCAAACGTTTCTAAGCTTAACTCAGGACGCAAGCTCGGTTGAATCTCTGCCACAGCACTGCGCACTTGTTCAGCCCACTGCTCAACATAAGCTCGGTCATGGTTTTGATCAAGCTTAAAGCCTTCAACCGAAATCAACGCATCTAAGACACTGGCAGGATAACGTACAGTTAAACGCTGTAAGCTCTTCTGAGACGTTTGATAGTCCGCAATCACATTCGCCAAAGCTTCACCACGGATCGCAGGTGCAGCATCGCTGATGTGCAATTCAAGCTCATCAATCGCGTTTGAAATTAAATAGGTTTCAAGCGCATCATTATCTTTCAGATATTGCTCTTGCTTGCCTTTTTTCAGCTTATACAGCGGTGGCTGAGCAATATAGATATAACCACGCTCCACCAGCTCAGGCATTTGACGGAAGAAGAAGGTCAACAACAGCGTACGAATGTGCGAACCATCCACGTCAGCATCGGTCATGATGATGATTTTGTGATAACGCAACTTGTCCGGATTGTACTCTTCACGACCAATACCACAACCCAATGCCGTGATCAGCGTACCGACTTCTTGAGATGAAATCATCTTGTCAAAACGCGCACGTTCCACGTTTAGGATTTTACCTTTCAACGGTAAAATCGCTTGCATCTTACGGTTACGGCCTTGTTTAGCTGAACCGCCCGCAGAGTCACCCTCGACCAGATACAATTCAGATAATGCTGGGTCTTTTTCTTGGCAATCCGCAAGTTTGCCTGGTAAGCCTGCAATGTCTAACGCACTTTTACGACGCGTCATTTCACGCGCTTTACGTGCTGCATCACGAGCACGTGCCGCATCAATGATTTTGCCTGCAATTGATTTTGCAGCTTGCGGGTTTTCAAGCAAATATTCAGAGAATGATTTATTCATTGCCTGCTCAACCGCAGGTTTCACTTCACTTGAAACCAACTTTTCTTTGGTCTGAGAAGAGAACTTCGGATCAGGCACTTTCACTGAAACAATCGCAGTTAAACCTTCACGGGCATCATCACCAGAAACCGCTACTTTCTCTTTTTTGAGTAAGTTTTCGTTTTCCATGTAGCTGTTTAGACCACGCGTTAATGCCGCACGGAAACCCGCTAAATGCGTTCCACCATCTTTTTGTGGAATGTTGTTGGTAAAGCAACGTACATTTTCTTGATAGGTATCATTCCACTGCAACGCCACTTCAACACCAATGCCATTTTCAGCCTGTACGGTGAAATGGAAAATGTCGTTCAGATGGGTTTTGCCTTGGTTAATATATTTCACAAACTCAGACAGACCACCTTCGTAGTCAAACACATGTTCTGCATGAATACGCTCGTCACGCAAAACAATGCGCACGCCCGCGTTTAAGAAAGACAATTCACGTAAACGACGCGCTAGAATATCGACATTGAAAATGGTTTGGCTAAAAGTTTCAGCACTTGGCCAAAAACGGACAGTTGTTCCTGTCGTATCCGTATTCCCCACAACAGTCAGTGGGTAAACCGGATCACCGTGTTTATATTCTTGTTGATGAATATGACCTGCACGATGAATCGTCAGTTCCAACTTACGCGACAAGGCATTTACAACCGATACACCTACACCATGTAGACCACCTGAAACCTTGTAGCTATTGTCATCAAACTTACCACCTGCGTGCAGAATGGTTAAAATCACTTCTGCGGCAGAAACCCCTTCTTCAGGGTGAATATCGGTCGGAATACCGCGCCCATTGTCCGATACACTTACAGATTCATCTTCGTGAATCGTCACCAAAATTTCATCACAGTGACCTGCAAGCGCCTCATCGATCGCATTATCCACCACCTCAAACACCATATGGTGTAAGCCTGAACCATCATCCGTATCACCAATATACATACCCGGACGTTTACGTACTGCGTCCAATCCACGTAATACTTTGATACTAGAGGAATCATAAGCTTTTTCTGTGGTTTGTTCCGTTTGAGAAGCAGCTTGTTGATCTTCTGAACTCATGGTTTCTCCCTAGCGAAAAATAGGTCTATCCCGTGATGGGTAAAATCTAAAATCATTGTGCGACAACTTGAACTTGACCGTTTTCAACACAGAATAATTGATAAGAAATAGATAAATCATGTAAGTGATTTTTGACTGATTCATACTCTAAAGTGGTAATAAAAACTTGACTACCCAGTTGGCTCAATCGCTCAATTAAACGTTGTTGTGCTGTTAAATCTAATTCTGCTGTCAGATCATCTAATAATACCACAGTTTCCTTATTACAAGCATGCAGCATTGCAATCTGTGACAGTTTTAAGGCTATGATTAACAGCTTTTTTTGTCCACGTGACAGTACGACATCGGCATCGCCAAGGCTTGTTTTTAAACGCAAATCTGCCTTGTGTGGACCATACTCGGTATAGCGCCGTTCAAGGTCTTTTTGATGATGACTTTGCAGGTCATGCAGCAACCCTACCTCGGTATGAAAGCCAGGGCTATATTCTAACTGAACCTCGATATCTGGCAGCAGGTGTTTTAAATCTTGCTCAAAAAAGCCCTTCCACTGCTCCACAATGCTGACGCGCTGCGAATGCAGCATTTCCCCATAATCACCAAGCATTTTGTTCCACGGCTCCAAATCTGCCAGACTTAGATTCCGTCGTGTTTTCAGTAAACTATTACGCTGTTTTAATGCCCGTGAATAATATTGCCATGCATGATAAAACTCAGGTTCCACGTGGAACATCAGCCAATCTAATAGTTGCCGTCTAGGCTTGGCACCATGATCAATAATATCGGTACTTTGCGGATCAATCAGTTGCAAAGGAAGAATCTTAGCCAACTGGCCTTGAGTGGCAATGTTGTCGCCATTGACCTTGATGAGCTGTTCACCAGACAACAGCTTTTGCATCCCTATTTTTTCAGAACTGGATTGGGCAAAGACAATCGCGTCTTGGGTGTCGGTTTGAATATAGTGTTTCGGAATATGGGTCCGAAAGGAACGCCCAGTCGCCAACAGATGAATGGCTTCTAAAATTGAGGTTTTACCTGAACCATTTTGTCCATAAAAAACATTAAACGGTTGCAATCCATGGAGAGCAACCGTTCTGAGATTTCGAACACGTTCGATGTTTAAACGCGTGATTTGCATGCCTGAACCTAGGGCTTAAACACGCATTGGCATGACCACATAGGTCTGATCTTGATGAGCTGGATCTTGCACTAGAACCGATTGATTTGCTTCGGTCATCGTCATTGACACATCATCACCATCCAATGCGCCTAAGACTTCCAAGATATATTGGGCATTAAAAGACATTTCCATTGGCGCATTATTATATTGAATCGCCAAATCCTCTACGGCTTCGTCTTGCTCTGGGTTATTGGCACGCAGCTGCAAAGTGTCTGCGGCAAAGTTTAAGAACACACCACGTAGTTTTTCATTACTTAAAATCGAAACACGTTGTAAAGATTGCTTAAAGACATCATGTGCAATTAACACATTTTTATCCCCACCACGTGGAATCACACGGCGATAATCAGGGAACTTACCGTCAATCAGTTTTGTGGTGAAACGAACCGTGGTATCCCCTTGTTCTTTGTCACGACTGGCAATAGAAATAGTCACATTCAATAGTTCACGACCGATTAACAACGCCAATTGTTCATCTTCAATGCTCAATAAACGTTGTAATTCGCCCACTGCTTTACGTGGAACAATCGCTTGAATCAATTGAGTGGCATTTGAGCTAGCGACAGTTTCACACAGAGCTAAACGGTGGCCGTCTGTGGTCACTGCACGCAGTTGATTATTATCAATTTCAAGTAAGGTTCCCGTGAGATAAAAACGCACATCCTGCACCGCCATAGCAAATGCAGTTTTTTCAAATAGGCGCTTTAATTCACGCTGTGTCACCGCAACTTGCGTGCCTTGCGTGTTCTCTGTGGTCAATAACGGGTAATCTTCAGCGGGTAAAGTCCCCAACACAAAACGGCTATTACCAGACTTTAAAATACAACGCTGATCTTCAGTAATTTGTAAGTCTATCAGTGCTGCAGTCGGTAAAGATTTGCAAATATCCATCAACTTACGTGCAGGAACGGTCGTTTCACCCGCTTGTAAACACGCCCCTTCTGTAAGAGGGGTACTTGCAACCAATTCGACTTCTAAGTCTGAACCTGTGATCGTCAACGACGCTTGGGTTACTTGTACTTTAACATTTGAGAGAATATTTAAAGTATGGCGACGTTCAACCGCTCCTACGACATGTGATAGAACATTAAGTAAGCTTTCTTTCGCGATTTTTAAACGCACGATACATTCCTCGAAAAACTGAAGATAAAATAATAAATAAATGTGTTTTTAGCAGTGTACTATGCGGCAGAACATGCCGCATTGCAAGAATAGAATTTGAGCAATTTTGCTTAACTTTGCAGCAAGCGTTGCAAGTTTTTATAGTCCTCATTGAAGATCGGATCTTCATCGCGCAGACTTAAAACTTTTTCACAAGCATGCATGACGGTACTGTGATCTCGACCGCCAAAGGCCATACCAATTTCAGGGAAACTGTCTCCCGTTAACTCACGTGCCAAGCCCATTGCCAATTGGCGTGGACGAGCATAAATACGGGTCCGTTTAGGCCCAACCAACTCTTTGAGTGGAATTCTAAAGTACTCACTCACCACACGTTGAATATTTTCAGTACTGATGGTTCGTGCACGAATGGCCAAGACGTCTTTTAATGACTCACGCACAACATCCAAATCAATAGCTGTACCCTTAAAGCGTGAAATGGCCACCACTTTATTCAGCGCACCTTCCAATTCACGTACGTTTGCAACCACTTGTTGCGCAATAAATAACGCACAGTTTCGTGGTAATTCCACATCATTGCTTTCTGCTTTTTTCAGCAAAATTTCAATACGGGTTTCAATATCTGGTGGCTCAACCCCAACCGACAAGCCCCAAGAAAAGCGTGAAACCAAACGTGGATCTAATTCCGTTAATTCTTTTGGATAGCGATCTGAAGTCAGAATAATTTGCTTAGATTCATCTAAAAGTGCGTTAAAAGTATAGAAAAACTCTACTAAACTCGCCTCTTTACCCGCCAACAAATGAATATCATCGACCAACAATAGATCTAAAGATCGGCAATTTTTTTTAAATTCTTCCACTTTGCCTTGTTGTAAAGAACTAACAAAATCTTGAACAAAGCTTTCTGCCGTCATATACATGACACGTGCATTCGGTTTGGCTTGCAACAAGGCATTGCCCACTGCTTGCATTAAGTGTGTTTTACCTAAACCAGTCGGGCCATATAAAAATAAGGGATTGTGCTGAGAAGCACCTAACTGAGTTAAAACCTTACGACACGTTTCAGCAGCCATTTGGTTTGAACGACCTTCCACAAAAAGTGAGAAGGAAAATAAAGGATTTAACTGGCGTTTACGGCTGTTTTTAGAATTCCCTTCTTCTTTTTCTTTTTTCGGACGTACAACAGGTGCTGGAGCAGACTCTAAAGCCGCAGTCGTCGTTGCAGGTTGCTCACTCGCAGATAAAATTGCACCTGGGCGTGAGTCGACTAAAATTTCAACTTTACGTACTCGCCCTTCAGAGAGCTGCTCCACTAAAATTGTAATCAACTCTAGGTGATGTTCTTGAATGTAACGTGTCCAATAGGGATTCGGAGCATAAAGACGTAGTGTGTCATTTAACTCTTCTGCAACTAAAGGGCGTATCCACATTGTAAAGACATTCCCAGAGAGCTCTTGTCGCAAGCGAGTTAAGCAGTCCGTCCAAAGCATGTGAAACCCCTATTCATTCCATCGATAATTAATAAAAACACTATGTACCCACCGAAGCGGGTCGCCATTCTAACCAAGTTATCCACATCTGTCATGGAAAATTCTGCAGATATTGCTCAAAAAGCCTGCTTATGAAAATAAATTTAAATTCAAATACTGGTGTGGATAAGTTTATCCGCAAACTGTGGATAGAATATAGCACAAAGTTATCCACAAACTATTAATTTTATAAAAACAATCTTATCCACACCATATTTTATTGTTTTATAATTAAAAAAGTGTCATTTCCACAGAAAAAGACCTCCCTAATAGTAATAAATTTAAATTTATAAATTTGAATTTATTTATAAGAGACCTGTTTTCTGGGGATAACTGCAGATCCCAAATGAATTTAAATTTAAAAACATGTGCAGCAAGTGAATTTAAAGACTTGTGGATAATTGTGTGGGTAATCTTGTTGGTAACTTATATCACTTTAATAAACAATAATCTAGGTTGTGTATAAGAAAAAAGTGCAGTTGTTTAAATGTTATCGAGAAAAGAGCAAGCTCAAGCTGCTGTTACAAATAAAAAGGCTTAATTTCACAAGAAAATCGGTTTTCCATTGACAGCTCAAGCAATGAACACTAAACTCGCGAACCTTCATTGAATGATCATTTTTGGAGTTTCGATATGAAACGTACATTCCAACCATCTGAATTAAAGCGTAAGCGCGTTCATGGTTTCCGTGCTCGTATGGCTACTAAAGCTGGTCGCCAAGTATTAGCTCGTCGTCGTGCAAAAGGTCGTCACAGCTTAACTGTTTAATCAATAGTTAACGCTTAAACGATTTTGGGTGTTATGACTACACTTTATGGCTTCAGCACAGAGGTTCGTATTCGCTGTGCTGCCGATTATAAAAGTGTCTTCGATGGTGCGCTTTTTAAAGTGCATCAGCCCCATTTCTTATTTCTAGCAAAACTGACCGAACAACCTCAAAGTCGTTTGGGTATTGTTGTTGCTAAAAAGAAAGTGCGTCGTGCACACGAAAGAAATAGAGTAAAACGTTTGGCTCGCGAAAGTTTTCGCTTGCATCAACAGCAATTAACTTTAGATATTGTGGTTATGCCTAAAATGGGGATAGAAACAGTGCCTAATGCAGAGTTGCACCAGCAATTACAATTTGCTTGGCAAAAATTACAACGTCTTGCCAAAAAGCATCAAAAAATAGCTCCCTCCCTGCAAAAGTAGAGATGGCCAATGGTCCGGTTACTGCATTGGTTAATTCGATTTTATCAAATTGCGATTAGTCCTTTACTTGGACCGCGTTGTCGTTATATCCCTACATGTTCTCAATATTCATTGGAAGCAGTCCATACACATGGTGCTGTGCGTGGTGTGTGGTTGGCTACTAAACGTATTTGCCGTTGTCATCCTTGGGGTGGATCGGGGTATGACCCTGTTCCAAACAAAAGGATTCGTTTTATCTCTTTTCAGCAAATAGATTCTCAAAAGCATCTGGTTGCTGTACCCTTTCGTGATTGTTTCTTGAACCAAAATCACTCTAACCACTTGGGGTAATCGATATGCAACAATGGGCCAGGTTTGCCATTCTCGGGGCCATGTTTGTTGTCGCTTATTTGCTCATCTTGGCTTGGCAAAAAGATTATGGACATGCTGAGACTCAGCCACAGCCACAACAGGCTGCAGCAGTTTCACATGAAGTATCTGCAGATTTGCCAAATGCTCAAACGGCTTCAGCAGCGTCTGATATGCCACAAGCAAATATCGCGACTCAGCAACCAGCTACAGAAGCAAAAGCATCTGTAAATCAACAGCTTATTTCAGTACAAACTGACCTTTATCATCTTTGGATTAATCCTAAAGGTGGTGATATTGTTCGTATTGAATTGTTAAACCATGACAAGAGCAAAGACAGTAACGAAGCATTTGTCATGCTTGAAAGTGATGCAAAACGTACTTATGTGGCGCAGTCTGGTTTAATTGGTCTTAATGGTCCAGACAGTAACCGTAGCGGTCGTCCAATGTATGAGATTGAAAAATCTGCTTATACATTAAATGATGCCAAAGCGGTTCAAACTGAAGATGGAAAAAGCATCAAAGTGTTAACCGTACCGATGGTACTGAAAACAGCTGATGGTGTGGAAATCATTAAAACCTTTACCTTTAAGCAAGGTGAATATCCTGTTGTTGTGAACCATAAAGTGGTGAACCGCAGTGGTCAAAACTGGCAGGGTCAAATGTTTGGTCAACTCAAACGTGACAACTCTGATGATCCAGGCAAATCGGATCAAGGTATTTTCACGCTGGGCACTTTCTTAGGTGGTGCTTGGGGTTCGCCTGAAGAACATTATAACAAGCTTAAATTTGCTAACTTCAATGAAGAAAAATTGAATGTTGAAGCGAAAGGGGGCTGGGTTGCTATGGTTCAGCACTACTTTGTGAGTGCTTGGATTCCAGGTGACTTAAAATTGACGCAAGCCAATGGTCAACCTTATGTTGCGAAATTAGAGTCGCGTAAGTCAACGGATGATATGAATATCATTGGTTTTACTTCACCGACGATTACTGTGCCTGCTGGTACAGTGGCTGAGATTGACGCGACCTTCTATTCAGGTCCTAAAGTTCAATCTGAGTTAAAAGAGCTTGCAACAGGGTTAAACCAAACTGTTGATTATGGTTGGTTATGGCCAATTGCGAAATTATTGTTCTTGGGTCTTGAGTTCTTCCACGGTTTAGTGGGTAACTGGGGCTGGGCAATTATTTTGTTAACGGTCTTGGTGAAATTGATTCTTTGGCCATTGTCGTCTAAGAGCTATCGCTCAATGGCGAAAATGCGTGTCATTGCACCTGAAATGCAGCGTATGAAAGAAGAGTTCGGTGAAGACCGTATGCGCTTCTCTCAAGAAATGATGGCACTGTATAAACGTGAACAAGTCAATCCGCTTGCGGGTTGTTTGCCATTGTTATTACAAATGCCAATCTTCCTTGCGCTGTACTGGGTGTTGATGGAGTCTGTTGAGCTTCGTCATGCGCCATGGTTACTTTGGATTCAAGATTTGTCAGCGATGGATCCGTGGTTTATTTTACCGCTGTTAATGGGCGCAACGATGTTCATTCAGCAGTCTTTAAATCCACAACCGGCTGATCCAATGCAAGCGAAAGTTTTCAAAATCATGCCGATTGTTTTCACAGTCTTTATGTTGTTCTTCCCTGCGGGTCTCGTGTTGTACTGGATTGTCAACAACAGTATCACGATTATTCAGCAGACCTTGATCAACAAATCTGTTGAAAAAGACCGTTTGAATAAGGAAAGTGCGTCGAGTTAATCGAGGCAACTTTTCGCGAAAAGCTGAATAAATCCGCTTAAGATGGTAATCTTAGGCGGATTTTTCATTGTGTGACTTTTAAGATTTTTTAGGTGAATGTTATGTACAACCGAACCACGATTGCTGCCATTGCAACACCACCTGGGCGTGGTGGTGTGGGGGTCATTCGCCTATCTGGTCCCAAGTCTTATGAGATTGCACAGGCCTTGACCCAAAAAGATTTACCGAAAGCCCGTTTTGCAGGTTTTCGCCAGTTTTATGATGCGTCTGGCGAGGTGATGGATGAGGGCTTAGCGATTTGTTTTCCGAACCCGAACTCGTTTACTGGTGAAGATGTGGTTGAGTTGCAAGGTCATGGTGGCCCTGTCATTCAAAATGCTTTACTGGGGCGTTTGTTGGAGCTCGGTGCGATTGCAGCAAAAGCCGGTGAGTTTTCCATGCGTGCTTTTGAAAATGGCAAACTGGATTTGGTACAGGCTGAAGCAATCGCTGACTTGATTGATGCGACGTCTCAAGCGGCTGCACGTTCTGCGGTACGTTCATTACAAGGTGCATTTTCAACTAAAGTGAATCATGTGTTGGAGCAATTGATTCATCTACGTTTGCATGTGGAAGCTGCGATTGATTTTCCTGAAGAAGAAATTGATTTTCTTGTGGACGGGAAAATTTTAAATCTTTTAGATGGCGTTACGGCTGCTGTGAACCAAGTGCAACAATCGGCTCGTCAAGGACAGTTGCTGCGTGAAGGTTTACAAGTGGTAATTGCAGGAAAACCGAATGCGGGTAAGTCATCACTGCTCAATGCATTAGCAGGCATTGAACGCGCTATTGTGACGGATATTGCAGGTACGACGCGGGATGTATTACATGAAAAAATTACCCTGAATGGCTTACCCATTACCTTAACCGATACCGCGGGTTTACGTGAAACCGGCGATATTGTCGAAAAAGAAGGGATTCGTCGTGCCATAAAAGAAATTGAGCAAGCCGACCTGTTACTTTTAGTCTATGACTTAAGCCAAGGCGAAGACCCACTCAAACTGGCGCAAGCATATTTTGCTGAGCATATTGAACCGAAACGTTTAATGCTGATTGGTAATAAGTGTGATTTGATGGAAACGACATCGCATATCGAAGACTTTAACGGCTTCCGTCATATTATGGTTTCGGCAAAACAAGAAACTGGCGTTCAAGCGCTCATAGAAGCGATTACAGCGCATGCAGGCTTCCAGCCTGAAGAAGATAGCTTTATTGCACGTACACGCCATTTAGACGCAATGAAACGCACTCAGCTTTACCTTGCTGAAGCGCGTGAACAATTGGTGGTGTATAACGCAGGTGAGTTGGTCGCAGAGTCGCTACGTTTGGCGCAAAATGCCCTCAGTGAAATTACAGGGGATTTTAGTGCGGATGATTTGCTTGGGAAAATTTTTGGATCGTTCTGTATTGGAAAATAACATCGCTAAATATCAAAAGCCCTGATCACAGGGTTTTTGATATTTAAATCAGACGTATACTGCTTTTATGCGCAAACCACAGATAAACACACAATAAAGCGATGGCAATGCAAAAGCTAATGACCCCGAAACTTAATCCAAAGTGATCTGCCAGATAACCCACAGCTACAATAGGCACAATCGTACCCAAATAACCAATAAAAAGATAAGTCGACATCACCGCAGCACGATTCTCTAAGCTGGTCATGGCATGAATGAGACCAAAGGAACCAATCAAGGTCAGGCCATGTCCGACACCAACGAGAAAATCACTGATAAAGAAAAATGCACTCAGTTGAAATAGCATACACAGCGCCAAAATGCCTAAGCTTGCAATCAAGGTAATTAAGCCATAGTTGAGGCACTTATAAGCAGGAATACTTCTGGCAAAATACTGCACCACGGCAGAGACAATGAGAATACTGGTAATGGCTGAACCGCTAATGAGAGGGCCGTGCCATGGCAAAATATCCCGCACAAATGAAGGTGATAAGGATGCAAATAAACTAAACGCGGCAAAGGCACTAAATGCGGTAAATCCAACGATCAAAAACAACTGATGATATTGCACTTCTGGTCGGAGTAGCTTTGGGGCAATACTAAAGGGCTGTGAGATAAATGTGGGAGACTCAACCCAAAATAAACCAAAGAAACACAGTACAGCGCCAAGAATAACGGGTAGATAAGGACTGACCAACGGATATTCTGAAAATTGAGCTATCAGGCCACCAATCAGTGGGCCTAAGCCAAAGCCTACTGCGGTAATAATCGAACTGAGCTGCGGCGCAATCTGTTGATGGCTTTTGGGCACGGTATACATCAGTCCCAGTAAGGCCGAAGTGGTCATCAAACCAGATGCAATACCAATAATAAAGCGCCCCAAAGATAAGATGAGAGCATCAGAAGCATAAGCGGAAATCACCAACCCGATGCTAATAAACACCAACCCTACTTGTAAGGTGCGTAAATAGCCAATGCTATTACTGGTCCGGCCAAGAAACAGTAAAGTAGCGAGACAACCAAACATATAAGCCACAAAAATATAGGTGATCTGACTCGACACCAGATGCCATAAGGCTTGATACAGCGGGTAAAGTGGACTGGCTAAGGCAGTCCCCATCGTTCCCATCATTAAGGCGAGGCTGACCATACAAAATGGACGCCAAGAAGTGGTTGTTGTCATGCAAATGCCATGCGGCTCTCTCGGTCAAAACAAGAATATTTTGATGCCCAAGAGAAAAAGGATAGAGAGCAACAGTGTATCGGTTTGTGGAAAAAATGGTCAACTAGAAACTTGAAAAAGAACGCAATAAAACTTAGCCATAGCGTTTCAGCAGTTTTAAGAACTCAGCCAACTCCTCTTCATTGACCTGTTCAGCTTGTGCTAATACATGATGGCGTAAGTGTGCTTCAACCAGTTCATTCATCAGCCCATTGACCGCGCCTTTAATAGCAGCGACTTGTTGTAAAACGTCGATACAATTGGCATCGGGATGTGTGATCGAGAGTTCAACGGCTTTGACCTGTCCTTGTAAGCGTTTCACACGGTTTAAAATTTTTTTATCTTCATGCAAATGACTCAACACATTGCTCCAAAAATAAATATACTAAGGGGGAGTATATTGGTAAATGATTTAAAATGCAAAATACCCCATCGCGTCAGCATAAGCATCATTTTGATGACGGTAATCCACTGGCACAAAAACGGATTTTAATGGCGACCATTTTAACGGCAGTCATGATGTTATTAGAAGTGATTGGTGGATGGATTTTCCAATCAATGGCTTTGCTGGCAGATGGTTGGCATATGAGTTCGCATATGTTGGCACTGGGTTTGGCTTATTTTGCCTATCGTGCTGCGCGGCATTATGCCTATGATCAGCGCTTTAGTTTCGGCACATGGAAAATTGAAATTCTTGCAGGCTACAGCAGTGCTATTTTGCTGATGGTGGTGGCGGGTTTTATGGCTTTTCACTCGATTCAGCGTCTATTCTCGCCTGTACAAATTCATTATAACGAAGCGATTCCAATTGCGATTTTAGGCTTATTGGTGAATTTAATCTGTGCATGGTTGCTGCATGATGGTCACCATCACCATCACCATCACCATCACCATCACCATCACGCTCATGATCATGTAGTAGAAGTACATAGCCATCATCATGATTTAAATCAGAAAGCTGCATTTATGCATGTAGTGGCAGACGCAGTGACTTCCATTTTTGCCATTATCGCACTGATTTTTGGTAAATATTTGGGCTGGGATTTTCTCGATGCTGCCCTTGGAATCGTGGGATCAATACTGGTAGCCAAATGGGCATTGAGCTTAATGCAAGAAACGGGAAAAACCTTGTTAGATGCTGAAATGGATCATCATGTGGTGGATGAAATTCGCGAAGTGTTGGTAGAACTACCGCATACGACCTTGACCGATTTACATGTTTGGAAAGTAGGCAAAGGCAAGTTTTCCTGCATTTTGGCTTTAGAAACGACGGTAGACTTAACTGCGGATCGCGTGCGGGCAATGCTCTCGATTCATGAGGAAATTGTTCATGTCTCGGTGGAAATTAATAGCAAGGCTCTCACTGTTCCACGTGAAACTTTGGCCAGTTCATAAGTAAGGCGTGTTGGGTTTCGGTAAAGCCAAGGAAAAAATGATTCAATGCTTGAATAATACGCTCTACACTAGCGCCGTGGTTCTCCGATTGAAAGAGCAAAAAGTGATGATAAAAAAACTGGGTTTGGCAATACTCACAAGTGCAATTGCAAGCATGAGTATGGCCAGCGTAGAAAGTGTTCAAGCCAACTTAAAAAAGAATTATCCAAATATTAATGTTCAAAATATTCAAAAAACAGAAATGTCGGGCATTTATAGCGGATCTTTAGATGGCGAAATTGTGTATTTAGGCGAAGCGGCTGAGCATGTGATTGCAGGTTCGATGGTGCGCTTAAAAGATCAGAAAAATTTAAGTGCTGCCTTATATGTGCAACAAAACTCGCTTGATTGGAACAAGCTGCCGCTAAAAGATGCCATTAAAAGCGTTAAAGGCAACGGCAAACGCCAATTGGCGGTTTTTTCAGACCCAAACTGTCCTTACTGTAAGCAGTTAGAGGCTGAGCTGAATAAACTGAATGATGTGACCATCTACACCTTTATTTATGCTATTAAGGCGCAATCGATTGCACCGTCGAAACAAGTATTTTGTGAAGCAGATCCTGCCCTCGCATGGAAAAATTTGATTGCGAAAGGGACTCAACCGACGTCGAAAAAACCGTGTGCCAATCCAATTGAGCGCAACATTGAACTCGGTCGTAGTCTGGGTTTACAAGGGACGCCCGTGGTTATTTTCTCAAATGGCTTTAAAGTGAATGGCGCTGTGCCTTCAACCACCATTGAAAATATGTGGCGTGAACTGGGCTTATAAGAGTTCAAACATACAGATAAAAAGCACCTGAAACGGTGCTTTTTTTAATGGCTGAGTTTAGGTTTTTTTGGTGACCATGTTGTAGATGAATAGAATAACGATGGCCCCAATAACTGAAGCAATAAAGCCTGCGGCAGAGCCTTCACTATAGAGACCAAGTAAACGACCACCATAAGTGGCTACGAGAGAACCTGCAATCCCCAGTAAAGTGGTGATAATAAATCCTGCTTTGTCATCGCCAGGATGGATAGCACGTGCGATGAGACCTGCAATAAAACCAATCACGATTGCAACAATAAGTGACCACATGAGCCAGCTCCTTTTTTTATCATGTCTTTGTTTTTACATCATGTGCAAAAATATCATCAGGCATAATGCGACTGTGCAGTAGAGCGAATCTGCTAAAAACTGTATGTTTTATGTACTTAGCTCACGATAAAAATAAAAAAAGTGGCCTTCGGCCACTCTTTTCTTGATTGGTCTTAAAGACCAATTTCTCCAATAAATGGCAAATGACGGTACTTTTGGTCGTAGTCTAAGCCATAACCAACAATGAATCGATCTTCGACATTAAAGCCCAAAAACTTCACATCGAGTTCAATTTCACGGCGTGAAGGTTTGCTGACTAAGGTGCATAGCTCAATTGAGTTGGGAGAGCGTGTTTCTAAAATTTCTAATACTTTGCTCAAGGTGTTGCCTGAGTCGATGATGTCTTCAATGACTAAAACATCTTTACCGCGAATTTCACCGTCTAAATCTTTTAAAATTTTTACATCACGTGAAGATACCGTACCGCCGCCGTAGCTCGAAACCGTCATGAAGTCGAGTTCATGGGGTTTTGAAATGGTACGACATAAGTCTGCCATGAAAATGACTGAACCACGTAATAAACCAATCAGTACGAGTTCCTTATCACTGTTTGCATAATGCGCATCGATTTGTGCACCAAGCTCTTTTACTTTCGCTTGAATCTCTTCAGTAGAAATCATTACGCTCATTTGAACGGTCATGGGTAGATACCTAAAATTAAAAAAATCAAAAATAAAAAAGGCGTTGACCTGCAACACCTCTATATATGCATTAATTTTAATATATCTCTAAACGAGATGCACCCCCTTTTGCCCGCTGAAAATGTAATCATTTCATTGCAGACGGGATGCAGCTTGGCTTAGAGGCGAAAATCAAAGTTGTTTCAAAACTCGATTAGCTGCTTAAATTTTCGCTATTTGCTACTTAGTTTTGCACATAGGCTTTCTGACCAAAAATATAAGTCGCATGAATATTACGGTCATCACCCATGGTCATTAGGGCAAATAACGCATCTTCAATCCCTTTTGCACGTTGCTGACGTAATGCTTGCAGCGCGGTTGCTTTAAGGTCGAGCACCACAAAGTCAGCTTCTTTGCCCAAATTAAAGTTACCGAGTTTATCATCCAAGCTCAGTGCTTTGGCACCGCCAAGCGTAGCGTGGTAGAGCGACTCAAAAGCAGACAGTTTATCGCCCTGAAGCTGCTGCACTTTATAGGCTTCATTGAGGGTTTGTAGTTGGTTAAAAGAGGTCCCTGCACCAATGTCTGTACCCAGTCCAACTTTTACCTGCTTTTCCCAAGTCTTGTTCAACGGAAATAAACCACTGCCTAAAAATAGGTTGGAGGTCGGACAGAAAGCAATGGCAGAGTCAGTCTGATGCATGCAATCCCACTCCGCATCTTCTAAGTGCACGCAGTGGGCAAAGACCGAATGCGAACCGGTTAAACCAAAGTGATGATAAACATCGAGATAACCTTGCTGTTCAGGGAATAAGTCTTTTACCCAAGCAATTTCATTTTTATTTTCACTTAAATGCGTATGCACATACACATCTGGGTATTCAGCTTTGAGCTGCCCTGCTTTAGCCAATTGCTCTGGTGTTGAGGTTGGGGCAAAACGTGGCGTAATCGCATAAAGGTTACGGCCCTTGCCATGCCATTTCTCAATCAATGCTTTAGAGTCCGCATAAGCACTGTCAGGTGTGTCGCACAGATCTTCAGGTGCATGACGGTCCATCATGACTTTACCTGCGATCAGACGCATCTGGTGCTGCCCTGCTGCTTCAAATACTGCATCGACTGATTCGGTATGCACAGTACAGAAGACTAAGGCTGTGGTGGTGCCATTTTTCAGCAGTTCTTGCACAAAGAATTGGGCAATCTGGTCGGCATAGGCTTTATCGGAAAATTGTAATTCAGTTGGGAAGGTATAGGTATTGAGCCATTCGAGTAGCTGTTCACCATAGGCCCCCACCATTTCTGTTTGTGGAAAATGAATGTGGGTGTCGATAAAACCCGGCACAATCAATTGTTCAGGATAGTGCTGAACCTCGACGCCAACAGGAAGGTACTGCTGCCCCTCCTGCCAAGATCCAAACCATTGGATTTTGCCATTTTGGCTAATCAGTAAACCATCTTCTACGTAACGCACTTGGTCGTGAATTTCACGCGCTTGGGCAACCGTATTCTGAATATCTAGGAAGCGACCGCGAACCGCCGTCGTTGCAACTACAGAAGACATTTTAAACCTGCGTTTTGACTTTTTTTCGATTGATTGTACCGTAAACTGGATTTTTTTCACGGCTATTTACTGAAGTTTTTATGTGTGTTGTGAACGCTAGATTTTAAATGAAAGACTGGAGCAGTATTTTATAAAAAATTGAACTGTTTTAAGACCAGACATGTACCTGTGCCATCGATAAGATCATGATTTTTTATGCAATGTATAAGCACAAGCTTTGAGCTTAAATGATTCAATCTATTCGCAAAATTTTGTTGAGAAAGTCTTTATCTTTAAATGCTGAGTCAGTACAGTGTCGGCATTGATAAAATAAGAGACAATGACCGGCATGTATTTTTGGAATACCAAAGCATTAGCACATGAATTATCTAGCAATACCCTCGATAAAAAGCATTATAAAAATTATTACTTAGTCACCGCCTTACTGGTTTCAGTGGTGTATTACTACGGCATGTATTCACCCTATGGGGATGTCCGAGTGATTGGTGTAGAGGGGCTTCTGACTTTATTGATTATGTTTATCGGGATTCAAAGCGCTTATAAAGCCAACGATGGCGATGATGGCGAGCATTTCCTAGGTCGAATCACAGCGTTGTCTTTTCCCATTTTGGTACAAACCACCGTGGCTGGTGTTGTGTTTGGTGCAGTGTTATTAGGCCTTTATTTTGCTTTTAATCTAGAAGGCACGGCGTTTGATGATTGGTATGAATGGACTATTTCGCTATTTACCATCTTCCTGCAAATCTCGTTTTTCACGCGTTTAGTGTCTTATATGAAGCGGGTTAAAGCGCATACCATTTAAGCTTGAAAAAAATATTGTTTTCGAATGTATGCCTGTCAGTTTTAGATTTGACAGGCATTTTCTTTTTCAATTTAAACATTATTTGATACACGGAAGCGTCATCCGCAACCTGCGTAGTGTTTGGAATAGATTGTTTTTGCAACACAAATTTTTTTAATTATAGAAAGTGAACAGGTTTTGCGGAGGACAAATGCTTTTCTTACGAAGCTTCGCTTCTCATTTGGCGAAACAAAAGAATAACTAAGCTCCCAGTATTGAACTAAAAAAAGATAAGACTCCGCCGTGAATAACCTAAAAGTGATGGTGCTCCTACTAAAATGCCTGAACAGACCCGCATTAATCTTTGGACACCTATTTTAAATAGGTGATTTAGAGCGCCACTTTATTCCACAAAATAATGCGCAGCAAAATGGGCATCATTGCCGATCACATCAAACACATCTTCACGCAGTGACATCCCCGCACATTCATCTCCGACCATCCAAAGTCCCAAGGTGGGCAGCATGCCTTCATGCAACGGAGTTTTTACCCAGCGCTGCATGACATAACCATATTTGTCGTAGTCATCGAAGTAAAAACTACCTGAGGCTGCGCCGCAATCGACATTGTTTTGTAGGATATGAATATTTGCGCCTTCGCGCGCTAAGATGGGCTTACGCACCCATTTCCCTGCGTAGTGGGCGTGCGCATCATAAGCATGGGTTTCTAACAACAATGGATGATTCGGAAAGCGTTTCCATAGCTCGATCAATAGGGCTTTATTGGAGAGCAGCATTTTCCAACACGGTTCAATCCATTCGGTTTCAGGTTTGAGAAATTGTGAAAAACTTTCTTCCCAAATCCATTCCCACGGATACAGCTTAAATAAATGCTGAATCTCTTGCTGATGCAAATCGACAAAGGCTGTGCCATTCCAACCGATGTTTTCCATCGACAGTTCGCTGACATTTAAGCCTGCCTGAAAAGCAGTATCCATGAGGTATTCTAAATTGCCCCAATCTTCACGTCCTGCTTCTTGGCAGGCTACGAAATGGACACGGCTTCGCGCAGGATAGAGCTGTTTCCAGCGCTCAATGAGCTTTTCATGAATGCTGTTGAACTGATCACGGTTTGCAATATTTTCGACCTGTTCAATCCAATGCCACTGTGCAACTGAGGCTTCGAGTAAACCCGTTGGCGTATCGGCATTGTATTCCAGCATTTTGATGGCTTGACCATCATAGGCAAAATCGAAACGACCATACAGCATTGGCGCTTGGTTTTTCCATGAATGCTCAATCAGAGGAATCGCTGCTGGGGGGAGTTGAAAATATTCGGGATAATGACCGCGTTGAATCATATCCCCTGCCACTTCAAGACACATTTGGTGTAATTCGTTCGAGGCATCTTCAAGCTGTTCAATTTGCTTGAGGCTAAACTCATAAGCTACCCCTTCTGACCAATACATTGAACCATCCCGCGACGGCAAGTTGTAGTAGTCAAAACCGATCTCTTGATGCGCCTGTTGCCAGTTTGCACGCTCAGGGAATAGAACTCGTTTCATGTATTAACCTCCGAACGAGCCTCCGCCACGGCCGAAGCCTCCACGAATGGGTTGGGATTTGGCATGGCTAAAAACGTGAGTCGAGATTCTAGGTGTGCCCGTCGAATGACGTCCGCGAGCTTTCAAGATTTGGCCCATGTAACGGACTTTACGGTTATTTTTATAATATTGTGGGCCGATATAAACCCCAGTAGAGCCACTATAGCTCGATTCGCTATTTTCGTTAGCAGGTTCGCACAGTTCAAAATGCCAGTCTTGGTAGCAGTTGTATTGGTTATTGTAAACATCCTGTTGTAGGGTTTTAGAACCGCTACATGCCGTGAGTAAAACTGGCACTACAACAAGAGTTAATTTTTTGGTACGCATGGATGAGCAACCTTCAGGTTCTTTTATTTTTACTGGTAAAACCAAGGGTTTTAAGCCCGCTTATCATAGGGAGCTGTTTGCATAAAGTACAGTGCATTTACACAGAAAATCATAGGATTAAGTATTGTGCATACTAAAATTTGGTCATAAAAAAAGCCTTCCCAGAGGAAGGCTTTTTTTAAACATTAGAGGGTGGTTTGATGATGTTTCTTACTGTATCGAATCGACAAGATTGCAGTGATGGTAAGCACCAACACAATAAAGCCCAGTGAAATCCAAATTGGCATGTGGAACACATCCAGCATGAGCATCTTAAAGCCGATGAATACCAAGATAATACCTAAACCATACGGGAGATAATGCATCTTGGTTGCTGCACCAGACAACAAGAAGAACATCGCACGTAGACCCAAAATTGCCATTAAGTTTGCAGTCAACACAATAAACGGATCAGAAGTCACCGCGAAAATTGCAGGAATGGAGTCCACCGCGAAAATCACATCCGACGCTTCAACTAGAATCAACACCAAGAACAGCGGCGTTGCCCATAACATCCCGTTTTGACGGACAAAGAACTTGTTGCCATGCAGTTGCGGGGTAATCCGCATATGTTTACGTAGCCATTTTAATATCGCCATATCTTCGATATTGGTTTCTTCTTCGTTTTGTCCTTTGAAGAATTTGAAGCCCGTATACACCAAGAACGCACCGAAGATATACAGAATCCATGAGAACTCTTGTACGAACCACGCGCCAATAAAAATAAAGATGGTACGTAGAATAATCGCACCCAAGACACCGTAAAGCAGTAATTGGCGTTGTAATGCAGGTGGGATGGCAAAAGCAGCAAAGATCATCAGCCAGACAAAGACGTTGTCAACGGCTAAAGATTTTTCAAGTAAATAACCTGCAAAATACTCCATGACCTTTGTATTGGCCACAGTAACACCTGCAGTTTGTTGTAAATACAGCCAGAGACCTGCACCAAAGAGTGATGCGACGGAAACCCACGCAATACTCCATAACGCGGCGGTTTTGATTTTAACTTCTTGACCTTCTTTTTGTTTAAAGCCTAAAAAGTCGATTAGTAGCATCACGGTAACAATGCCGAAAAAAGCAATGTATAGCCATAAATTGCCGATAGATTCCATGAAATCCTCCACATCCAGCAATCGGCCACAAAAAAACCTTGACCTGCTGCCAGATGAAATAAAATATCTGTGACAACATGATCAAGGTCTTGCCTACATTTTAGCGTATGTATTTTGTGCGCTAAAATGCTCAGATACCGACTTTTTGCAAAGTGTAATGACGATAATCTGACACGTGAAAGTGATGCATGGCATTTATTTTTCACGTTTGGAGGAGGCTACTCCCCTTGTTCAACATAAATTTGGTTTTGGATTTGATCCAAAAGTGAGTTAAGCATCGCATATTTTTATGGTTTGAGCAAATATTAAAGAAAATTGTAGATGAAATATAAATGAGACAAAATTTTACTTCAATTTGTGGCAAGCTAAAAAAAAACAGTAAACCAAAGAGGAATAATAATGAAAATTCAACATCAAGAAACAGGTAGTAAAGGCGAAGTTTTTGTTGAGCAAGAAAACGAGCGTGTGGCGGAAATGACTTATAGTTGGGCTGGGGATGATAAATTTATTATTGATCACACTTGGGTCAGTGAGTTGCTCCGTGGGCAACATGTGGGGCGTCAGTTATTGGATGTTTTGGTTAACTTTGCCCGTGATAAGGGCGTGAAAATTTTACCCTTGTGTCCGTTTTCCAAATCGGTATTCGACAAAGATCCATCTATTCATGATGTTTTATTCCACTAAGATAGAGAACGATAAATCAATCCATTCAATGAGTGTGCTATGCAATTTCAACATGTAGATCGTGATCAAAAAGGTGAGTTTTTTTTAAATAATGCAGACGGTCAGCGCATTGCTGAAATTAGCTATATTTGGCGGGACGAGACAACCATTGATGCCAACCATACTTGGGTCGATGATTCACTGCGAGGTCAAGGTGTGGCGCGTTTGCTGTTGGATACTCTCGTTGATTTTTCGCGTGAGAAAAACCTGAAGATTATCCCGACCTGTTCTTATGTCGATGTGATGTTTCGCCGTGAGAAATGTTTTGAAAATGTCGCGGCTTAATTGTTCACAACATTCATCGCGGTTCTAAGCGTTAAACTAAAATGAGATCGATATAGCTGCCATTGCAGTTCTAATTTGGACTTTACAATGCTGAACATGATGGAATTAAAGTATATGAAGACGCTTTTATCTATGGGCCTATTCTGTTCAGTTGCCCCTTTATTGCATGCTGAAGATTGTGTAAAACTTGAGGAAAAGGCAGAACAAAAAGAAGTTCAGATTATTCCACGTTGGGGCATGAAAGTGATTGCTCCAACCAGAGTGTATTTTCATTCAGCACCGAGCAATGCTTGTAAAATCAAAGATCTGTTTATGATTAAAAATGATCATATCACTGCTTATAGCACCTATGATGATGGCCAAGAACAGTGGGTTTCGATGATGTATTTCAGCAAGCGCTTGGGAGACACGGTTCAAGGCTGGGCAAAACTAAAAGATTTTGCTTTGTACACGACAAAAAAAGATAACTCATTGAAATAATGGCATAATACTTGTTTTCTGAAGACGAATATGATGACACATTTCAATGAGTTATATCTCATCTTAAACAAATATCTAAAGTGGAACAAGTCACATGCAAAATGTTTTACACTGATTATGCTTGCATTAATTGTAAAACAGACATGTAATCTTTCTTCTGCATCTAAAGCCTTACCCATCAAGTGCTTACCACAATCATTTTATCGACGTATACAACGCTTCTTTGCAGGTCAGTATTTCGATTATCGTCAAATTTCTCAGTTAATTTTCAATATATTTTCATTTGATAAAGTCCAATTAACTTTGGATAGAACTAATTGGAAATGGGGAAAACGAGATATCAATATCTTGATGTTAGCCATCGTCTATCGTGGAATAGCGATACCTATTGTTTGGACATTGCTCAATAAACGTGGAAATTCAGATACAAAAGAGCGTATTGCTTTGATTCAACGCTTTATCTCCATTTTTGGTAAAGATCGTATTGTGAATGTGTTTGCAGACAGAGAATTTATCGGTGAGAAATGGTTTACATGGTTAATTGAAAATGACATTAACTTCTGTATACGTGTTAAAAAAACTTTATTGTGACCAATCACTTAGCCAAGAATCATAAAATTAGTGATTTATTTCGTCATCTTCAAGTTGGTCAAACTGAATGTCGTAAACGACGTATTTGGGTTGGTCGAGTGAAACTGTATATTAGTGCGCTACGATTAGAAGATGGAGAACTTTTACTTGTTGTTTCTCCTATGTTTAATGCTTCTGCTATTCGTGATTATGCATTACGCTGGGAAATCGAAACGTTATTTAGTTGTCTCAAAGGACGTGGATTCAATCTTGAAAATACTCGTTTAACAGACCCTAGACGAGTCAAGAAATTGATAGCAGTGCTAGCTATGGGTTTCTGTTGGTGCTATTTAACAGGTGAATGGCAACATGATCGGAAAAAAGCGATAAAAATAAAGAAGCATGGACGACTTTCAGTAAGTTTATTTCGCTACGGTTTGGACTATGTTCAAATGGCTATTCTACGTTTGATTGGTTTTGGAAAAAAAGAAGAATTTAAGAAAGTGCTAGCAATTTTAAGAAAGAAAAAGCCTGATAGGACAAGGGTCCTATGAAATTTGTCGTGTACAGAGAAGATTTTGAATATACGGGCACGATGTCTGGTTTTTAATTAGATAAGCTAGTAAAAAACCCGCCATATGCGTAATGCCAGTCAGTTAAGAAATTGACTGGCATTTTCTTGGATATTTTTGTGCTTTAATTTTCACTACTCGCGGACATTGCCTTTGCCTTTTTTCAGGTAATACAAATATTTTAGATTGTTCAAATAATTGCGCTAAATGTTTGGGTAGGTTTCCTGCTGATTCTAAAGGTGTGTGCCTTAAGATATTGATAATACTCATAGATGCAACATGGAAACTGATCCTTAAAGGACTCACCTTTGCATGTTCAGCGATAAACCTCATCTGTCTTCTTAAGATATTATATGCAATAAATACCCCCCACAATTCTTGATAGACCAAATCAGGTTGTTTGCTTCTTAAAATCCTTGCATCCTGTAAATCACTTTTAATTTCCCGATAACACATTTCTATTTCCCAACGCTGGATATAAAGCATTGCAAGGTCTTTGAATGGATAAACTTTAGAATCTGTTAATGATGTAATGTAACGTCTTATTTTTCCTGCATATTCAACTTCAATTAAACGTGCTTCCCAATAGTCACCCAATGACGGATTTATCTTTTTTGCTCTTGCTGAAACAGGCATTTTGATCTGAAAGTCATGGGCCGCATTATGATGAATCACTTCATAACGCAGGTTGTCCTTTGCTCGCATCAACCAATGACTCTCTTCTGCCTGAGATTGCCAGCTCACTAAAAAATCAGCAGAGAAGTAAGCACGATCAAATAGGGTAATACTGCGAACTGGTGCTTTTAATTGACTGGCTAAGGTTAATTCACCTTGATCCATACTGCCCATTTGGGCATCAATCATTTCATGGGTATTGGTATTCACCAGGCAAGTCGCTCTAACTTGTGGGTAAGGTGCAGCTGCTGTTTTGCCTTTGGATGAACCAAAGTGCTTAAAGTTTTCTTCTGTATGAGGCATAGACCAAACCACACCATCTACAGCACAAACGCATAGACCGTGAAAGTTGCTATATTGTTGTTGTGAGTCTTTAAACCATGCCTGACTTAATGTCGAAAATAAAGCACTCATGGGTTCTAAGCCTAAGCGTTGTCTTGCTTGTACGGATGCACTCGGTACACAGTATTCTGCCGTACCGAAAACAAGTTGCAATTGTTGAACCACATACCAAATCGGTTGATTTCGAAATAGAGCAAGTCCGATTACCAGCCAAACAACATGTTCAGCAGGCAGTTTTCTTTTTCGAATTGATGCTTTACCTGTTTGGTCTAAGCAATCTTCAATCCAGTTTAAATCAATCAATTCACTGAATTGTGAAAGTGAAGGTAAGGTTTGTTTTAATGTTAAATCTAGATTCTGAGATAAATTCATAAAAAAAGAGCGTATTTACATACGCTCTTTTTACAGCATTTTAACTTTTTTTGCTTAACTGACTGGCATTACGCCATATGCGGGTTTTTTCTAAGCAGGTACCGCTTATTCTTCGTTTAAGGCGCTGATCAATTTTTGATGTAACCCGCCAAAACCGCCATTCGACATAATCACCACTGCATCGCCCTCACCTGCTTCACTGACCACCGTTTGAATAATATCTTCCAGTGAGCGAGCAACCACGGCTTTATTTGAAGCAGCTTCAATGACAGGTTGCAAGTCCCAGTCCAAACCTTCTGGTTGATACCAAATCACTTCATCCGCCAAACGCGCAGAGTGCGCAAGTCCATCTTTATGGCTTCCCATGCGCATAGTATTTGAACGAGGTTCAATAATTGCCCACAACTTACGTTCGCCTAAACGCTTACGTGCGCCTTCTAGCGTAGTATCAATTGCGGTTGGGTGATGGGCAAAGTCATCATACACTTCAACGCCACGCACCGTGCCTAAAAGCTCCATACGGCGCTTCACGCCGCCAAAGTTAGACAGTGCTTCGCACGCTGTTTCAATGCTCACGCCGACGTGTTCAGCCGCAGCGATAGTCGCCAAAGCATTGGCTACGCTGTGCTGCCCTGTCATGTTCCATTGCACTGTGCCTTTTACCACGCCGTGTTGGAGTACTTTAAAGTGCGAACCATCAGCACTTAGTTGTTCGGCATACAATTCAGACTTGTCGTGGGCCTCTAAAGAGGTACGAACCACAGGTGTCCAACAGCCCTGCTCTAAAACTTCATCAATATTGGTTTCAGTAATTGGAGCAATGATACGACCCTCACTTGGAATGGTACGAACCAAGTGATGAAATTGTTTTTGAATCGCTGCTAGATCATCAAAAATGTCGGCATGGTCAAATTCGAGGTTATTTAAAATGGCTGTTTTGGGATGGTAATGCACGAACTTCGAACGTTTGTCGAAAAAGGCAGAATCATATTCATCGGCTTCAACACAGAAGTATTTGCCAGCACCTAAACGCGCACTTTCAGAGAAACCTAACGGTACACCGCCAATCAGGAAACCTGGCTCTAAACCTGCCTGATCCAATACCCAAGCCAACATGGTGGTGGTGGTGGTTTTACCGTGGGTCCCTGCTACACCAAGTACGTGTTTGCCTTGGAGCACATGATCGGCCAAAAATTGTGGGCCTGAAATATAGGGCAAGCCTTCATTGAGCATGTATTCAACGGCATCAATCCCGCGTTTCATCGCATTGCCGACGATGACCAAATCAGGATGAGGTTGTAAATGACTGCGGTCATAACCTTGCATTAAGGTAATGCCTGCATTTTCGAGTTGGGTCGACATGGGAGGATAAACGTTTAGATCCGAACCCGTCACTGTGTGGCCAAGATCACGTGCTAAAAGCGCTAAAGACCCCATAAAGGTGCCACAAATACCCAAAATATGCAGATGCATTCCGCCTCACTCCACTGCTTTTATAGACACATCACGTATTGTTGGTGCTGTTGTCGTGATTAATTCGATGTGAAAGCAACCATAGCAAGGCGCTTAGCGAAAAGATAGTGATTCTTGTATCTAATCGTTTAATTATTCTGCGGCTTGAACAACGCTTTTATTTTGTAAAAAAGCTGGCTGAAAAGTGCAATATTTGCTGAATTTCCTCGCAAAAAACGTACAATAAAATGCTCCTAAATTCGGCGATCTTGCTTCATGTCCCTGCCCTTTATTTTATTGATTATTGCCAACTGTTTTATGACACTTGCATGGTATGGACATTTAAAATTTTTACCGGGTGTGCCGCTTTGGCAAGCCATTTTATTTAGCTGGTTCATCGCGTTGGTGGAATACAGTTTTATGATTCCTGCGACCCGTATGCTGTCACAGCAAGGCTGGTCAATGGGCGAAATGAAAATCACCCAAGAAGTGGTGACGCTATTGGTTTTTGTACCGTTTATGCTTTTCTTATTTAAACAGCCTTTTAAGCTCGATTATTTGTGGGCAGGACTGTGTTTATTTGGTTGTGTTTATTTTGTTTTTCGCAGCCAATAAATCAAAAAGTGAGGCTACAGTCCTCTTTTTATTTAAGTTTTATGCTACTCGATAAAAAAACAAGAAAAATCTGCATTTAGTTGTACGGTTAAATTTTGGAGAGCTGAAAAATCAGTCTATAATACGGGGCTCTTATTAAAGCTTGGCGCTAGTCGAGATTTATCTCTCTTAACTATCTCTGGAAACATTGCAATGAATGCGGCCGCTTCACAAGACACTCCTCTCGTTGGAATTATCATGGGTTCTCAATCAGATTGGGCTACTCTCGAACACACTGCCAATATGCTTAAGCAACTTGGTGTCCCATTTGAAGCGGAAGTTGTGTCTGCGCACCGTACGCCAGATCGTCTTTTTGAATATGCTGAACAAGCACGTGACCGTGGTATCCAAGTGATTATTGCGGGTGCAGGCGGTGCGGCGCATTTACCAGGAATGTGTGCGGCGAAAACTGATTTGCCTGTACTTGGTGTGCCAGTGAAGTCTTCGATTTTAAACGGTGTCGATTCACTGTTATCGATTGTGCAAATGCCAGCAGGTATTGCAGTGGGTACTTTGGCGATTGGTCCAGCAGGCGCAACCAATGCCGCGATTATGGCAGCACAAATTTTAGGTCTGACACGTCCTGAAATTGCAAAAAATGTGGCCGATTTCCGTGCTGCACAAACCGACAAAGTCGCAAGCAACAATATTCCAGGCCAAGCTTAATACGGGGCATTCCTCATGAATAAAACCATCGGTATTTTTGGTGGTGGGCAGCTGGGTCGCATGATGGCGCAAGCGGCTTTGCCACTGAATATTCAATGTACGTTCTTTGATGTGAGTATAGACTGCCCTTCAGCGGCTTTAGGAACTGTGATTTCAAGCAAAACTGAAAACGGTTTACAAGACTTTATTGCTAGTGCCGATGTCTTCAGCCTTGAGTTTGAAAATACGCCTTTGTCCGATGTTGATGTTTTGACCAAGCAAAAAGATATGCATCCGCCGCGTCAGGCTTTAGCTATTGCACAGCATCGCTTGTCTGAAAAAGCGTTATTTGATGAGCTTGAGATTCCTGTTGCGCCTTATAAAGCGGTAGATTCTCTAGAAAGTTTAAGCGCTGCAGTTGCTGAGCTGGGTTTACCGATTGTGCTGAAGACAGCCACAGGTGGCTATGATGGCAAAGGTCAGTTTGTATTGCGTTCTGAACAACAAATTGAACAAGCATGGGCTGAATTAGGCCCTGCTGGAAGTTTAATTGCAGAAAGCTTTGTGACCTTCTCGCGTGAAGTTTCGATCATTGCGGTACGTGGTCAAAATGGCGATGTGAAAACGTGGCCATTGGCTGAAAACCATCACCATCATGGTATTTTGTCGCATTCGATTGTTCCTGCACCGAATAGTGCGGACTTACAACCCGTTGCACAAGACTACATCACTCGCCTATTGAATCATTTGAATTATGTTGGCGTGTTGACCTTAGAACTGTTTGTCACAGACAAAGGTTTGTATGCCAATGAAATGGCGCCACGTGTGCATAATTCAGGACACTGGTCGATTGAAGGCGCAGTATGCTCTCAGTTTGAAAACCATATTCGTGCAGTTGCAGGCTTACCCTTGGGTTCAACTGAAGTCGTTCGCCCTACGGTCATGATCAATATTATTGGTCAGTATCCACAGTCTGAACAAGTCTTGGCCTTAGAAGGTGTACATCTACATCTTTATAATAAGGAAGAACGTGAAGGTCGTAAGATTGGTCACCTAACTTTAATGCCGAATGATACCGCTCAACTCACGATGCTATGTCGCCAGTTGGCTAAAATCTTACCAAATCCATTGGCACTGAGCGAAGATATGACCATCTAAAGCTTCAGTTGTTGTTAAAAAAAGCGATCACGATAGTGGTCGCTTTTTTATTTGGACTCATTCAGGCATGATTGCGCCTCTTTGAAAAAAGTGACCGTTAATCGGATCAAAATTGAAATAAATTGAGTGTTTTTTATCCGTTTTGATAAAATTAGCGCATAGAAAAATAAACTGAAAGCAAAATAAAGCGAGTTTTGTGCAGAGAAGCACGTTTAAAACAGCGTCTACGATTGAATGTGACACTGGTTTTCACCTAAAAGAAAGTGAAACAGTAGAGAGCTCTATCAACTTGGGTATGTGGATATCTTTTTAAGTCTATTTTGAATTTAAAAAATAGAAGTAAAATTTTGAATTTAAAAGTGGGTTTTAAATTTAAATCGAGTGTTTAAATTTAAAATGAATTTAAAAGTTTTGATGCTGTTTGAATTTAAATTCAAAACAATAAATTTAAAGTCTGTGAGATGAATTTAAAGTTTTGAATTTAAAAATATTGAGCTTGGGTTTCGAAGTTTAATTCTTTGTATATTGTTGATTATGAAGGTTAAATAAAAATGTGGATAAAATAAATTTAAAACAAGATGATTGAATTTAAAGTGCTTGCTGAACTAAAGGTTGTTTTTGAATTCAAAAGTTGAGATCTGTAGTGTTGTGGATAAGTGGTTTTAAATTTAAAAGATGGTTTTGAATTTAAACCAAAATGAATATTCATTTACGTTTTGATTCAGAAAAGTGAAATCGAAAGTGTTAAGGTTAAAAGCATAATTCAGAGATAAAGAATCATTAGGGATTTTATGCACCGTTTTGCTTTTCTTTTAGGTTCATTTTTTTTAGCGGCGACTCAGGCGAATGCTGAGCTTATTATTAATGGTCAAAAAGTTACAGGCAGTTCAAATGTCGCAACTTCCGATTATCGTCCTCAGAATTCATTTCAAAGCTGTATTGCCAATTTAAAAAGCCAAGCGATGGCGAATGGTGTGTCTGCGTCCACTTATGATCGCTACACACAAAATTTAGCGCCTGATTATTCTGTGATTGAAAAATTAAATTACCAACCTGAATTTTCCACGCCGATTTGGGATTATTTGTCAGGATTGGTGGATGATGAGCGTGTTGCGGTAGGTCAGCAAAAATTGGCGCAGCATCGTGAAGTGTTGAATCGTGTTGCGGCCGCGTATGGTGTGCCTGCGGAGACTGTGGTTGCCGTGTGGGGCGTGGAAAGTAATTTTGGCGATATTTCAGGTAAATATCCATTATTACAAGCTTTAGGCACATTGAGTTGTGAAGGGCGCCGCCAAAGCTATTTCCGTGGAGAGTTTTTTGCCGCTATGCGTATTTTACAGCGTGGCGATTTAACGGAGCCACAACTGAAAGGCTCATGGGCAGGTGCGTTTGGCCATACCCAGTTTATGCCATCGACGTATGAAGAGCTGGCGGTCGATTTTGATGGTGATGGACGCCGTGATTTGGTGTCGAGTACCACAGATGCTTTGGCATCAACAGCCAATTTCCTCAAAAAACGCGGCTGGCAAACTGGGCAGCCTTGGGGATTTGAAGTAAAAAATCCGCAAGCGATCTCTCTAAGTGGTGAAAGTCGTCGTAATAAGAAGTCCTTATCTTACTGGATGCAAAACGGCTTGGTACGCGCAGATGGCTCAGCGTTAATTCAAGGCAATTTATCTTCTAGCTCACAAGCTGGGTTGATGGCGCCCGCTGGTGAAAATGGTCCACTATTTTTAGTGTTTAAAAACTTTGATGCAATCTATAGTTATAACGCAGCAGAAAGTTATGCATTAGCGATTGCGCATTTATCAGACCGCTTACAAGGGCAAGGTGGGTTTAGTACAACTTGGCCAACTGATGATGCAGGCACTTCGCGTTCTGAACGTCGTGAAATTCAGCAGTTTTTACTGAATCGTGGCTATGATATTGGTGCGGTGGATGGCTTGATTGGTGATAAAACTCGTCAAGCGATTCGTCAGGAGCAAATTCGTTTAGGCTTAAGTCCGACGGGACGAGCGGGGCAGCAAATTTTAAAAGCCTTCCGTCAGGAAAATGCCAAGTTGATGATGCGTTAACATTAACAGCAAAAAAAATCGTTGATATAAATTAAAGAAAAAGCCAGTCGGTTATTCACCTGACTGGTTTTTTTGATTTGCTTGGGTTGCGTCTAAAAGACCAGAAGCATTTTGATGTTTAAACCGCGGTAATCGTTCCGAGAATACGGTTACCTTGTGCGCCTGTCACTGTCGGTAAGTTGCCACTGAGTTGCTGGATAAAACGCATGGCCAACCAAGCAAAGGCAGTCGCCTCCACCCAAGTTGGGGCTAAGCCAATCGCGGAGGTGGTTTGTACAGACCAATTATGTTTACGTAAGCGCCAACGTAACTGTTCTAAAAGGTGTGAATTATAGGCACCACCACCACAGACGTAGACTTCACCCGTATCCATATCGGAGCGATAGATGGCTTTTTTAATGGCGCGCGTGGTGAGCTTCATTAATGTAGCCTGAATATTTTCAGGACTGTCTTCAAGCTCGTCGTATTCAAGGTCATTGCGCCAGTCGGCAATTTGTTCATCTAACCATTCGAGGTTGAAGTCTTCACGGCCAGTGCTTTTTGGTGGTTCTTTGGAAAAATATTCATGGGATTGTAGCCGATCGAGCAGGCTGCGAATCGGATGGCCGTAGGCTGCCCAATTGCCATTTTCATCATAGGGCTGTCCAGTAAAACGTTCACACCAAGCATCCATTAAAATGTTAGCTGGACCTGTATCAAAGCCATACACGGCTTCAGGTTGACCTGCAGGCAACATGCTAACATTGGCAATACCACCCAAATTTAATATCACACGGTGAATACTATCGTGTTGGAAGAGCGCTTGATGAAATGCAGGTACCAACGGTGCCCCTTGACCACCTGCAGCCATATCACGACGGCGAAAATCTGAAATTACTGGGAGCTGAGTGAGCTCAGTAATAATATTGGGATCACCAATTTGCAGAGTAAAACCATGTTCAGGACGATGTCGAATAGTCTGACCATGCGAACCAATGGCTTTGATTTGACTACGATCAAGCTGATTTTTCTCAATCATCTCATTGATGCCATGACCAATCATTTGAGCCAGTGCGACATCGGCTTTACCCATACGATCAATTTCGTTGTCATCTGGCAAAGTGAGTGCCATGAGTTCATCGCGAAGGTCTGGATCAAAAGGAAGGGTGAGTGTCGCGTGAATCTCTAAAGGATCAAAAGAAGCAGCAACAATATCAACACCATCCATGCTGGTGCCAGTCATTACCCCAATATAGATCGCTGTCATGATTATTCTAAAGCCTGCAATGTGCTGAAAAAGTGTTAGTATATCGCACAAATTGAATAACTGATGTGTTTGGGTTTTGTGATGTCAAATTTCCTGCCGGCTGAAGAACAACTTGCTCTCATTCAACGAGGCACGCATGAAATTATTTCTGAAGAAGATCTTCTGAAGAAATTAAAAGAAAATCGTCCTTTAAAAATTAAAGCGGGCTTTGACCCGACTGCGCCTGACTTGCACTTGGGGCATACGGTTTTAATTAATAAACTGAAAACTTTCCAAGACTTGGGTCATGACGTGACCTTCTTGATTGGGGACTATACCGCGATGATCGGTGACCCAACTGGAAAAAGTGCAACACGTCCACCATTGTCGCGTGAGCAAGTGCTTGAAAATGCAAAAACCTATCAAGAACAAGTGTTTAAAATTCTTGATCCTAATAAAACCAAAGTGCGCTTCAACTCAGAATGGTTTGCAACCAAAACAGCGGCTGATTTAATTCAGTTGGCATCACAGCAAACGGTTGCACGTATGCTTGAGCGTGATGACTTCACCAAGCGTTATAACAACCATCAACCAATCGCAATTCATGAGTTTTTATATCCATTGGTTCAAGGCTATGACTCGATTGCCCTTGAGGCAGATGTTGAGTTAGGCGGTACGGACCAAACCTTTAACTTATTGATGGGGCGTACACTTCAAGGTCGTTATGATCAAGAAGCGCAAGTCTGCATTACAGTGCCAATCCTTGAAGGTTTAGACGGTGTGAACAAAATGTCTAAGTCTTTGGGTAATTATATTGGGGTATTTGATGCACCAGGGGCGATGTATCAGAAAGTCCTTTCGATGCCAGATGCATTAATTGAACGCTATTTCGATTTACTCAGCTTTAAATCCGTTGATGATATTAAAGTCCTGCTAAAAGAAATTGCTGAAGGGCGTAATCCACAAGAAGTGAAGAAAATTCTAGCCCTTGAGTTGGTAGAGCGTTTCCATGGTGCAGAAGCAGCAGAAAATGCACATAAAGGTGCAGGCAACCTGATTACTGAGGGTGAACTACCCGAAGGGACACCAGAAGTGACAATTTCACGTGCAGAATTTGGTGGCGAGTTGTTTATTGCAACAATTCTTCGCGTAGCGGGCTTAAACCCAAATGCTGCAGCGGCAAAAGATGCCGTGGGTCGTGGTGCGGTCAAAGTCGATTGGAACGTGGTTGATATGAGCTTCTCTGTTAAAGAAAATGCCACTTTAATTATCCAGTCGGGTAAAAAAGCCATTGCGAAAGTCACTTTTACTGACTAAGTTAGTGCATATATATGCTTTAAGTTATTGATATAAAAGCAGGCTTCGGCCTGCTTTTTATTTTTTAATCTTTATAAAAAAATCAAATAAGTAAATTCAAAAAAAACCTTATAAAAACAATGCTTAATTTTTTCCAAAAATATTGCAATTTAAAATGATTGTGTATAAGATTTCAACGTCTAGTTGATGTTTTTAACATCGCTAGAAGGGTCAATAAGAATAACTCTCCACAGTTTTCAAGTCTCTTCCCCAAGGGACTTTTTTAAGATAACTATAATAATGACATCTATGGATCAGATAACGATCTAACTCCGAGGAAGAGGTTTTGGGAGAGATCTCTTCCTTTTTTATTGGCAAAAATTTAGTTTTTTAAAATCAGTTTCTCGCAGACAAATAACGAGCTGTCATAAAAGTTGGGTGCAATAGGCTTTTAAATAAAGAAGGTTATCACCTTTACAGGTGTATAGCGCTGCATTTATCCAGATGTTTTGTATCATCAAGATTTATCGTAGTTGTTATTTCAGCTCTGTCTTGAATTATCTTGACCATGGTATAGATAGAAGAGGGCTTTGCTATTACGCGAATGAAATAAAAACAGACTAAGCATTCCATTCTTGCTAAATATTAGGTGCTTTTATAGCAATGCGGCAGTTTTTCAGCTTAGGCGTGTATTAAATAAAGAACTACGTCTTTAGAAAGATGATTTATCAAAAATACAGAGATGAACGGAATAAAGAGTGATTTTAAGCCTGAAAACAACGTTGCTAGAAGATTGGTAAGACTCTGCTGAAAGAAAAAATAAATGCTAAGGCTTAAATTTCAAGCTTAAAAGACTTTTAAAGATTGGAAATGAAATGCTCATGTTGAAAGAAATAAGAGAAAAAATGATAAATATGATCAAAAAATAGATGAAAAATACGATTTTTCTTAAGTTTTGTAGAAAAAACCAACGCCCGTTTCAAATAAGTGAATTTGGGGGTTGCAAAGCTTTAGAAATCCTCTAGAATGCACCCCATACCGACGAGATAGACGGAAACGAACGAAGCACGAAGTGCTGAGTTGTTGAGTATATTGAGTCCAGCTTCTAGCACTGACGAGGTGTTAGAAAGATCATTAAGAGATTATGAAGAACAACTTGTGTGGATTTTTACTGATTGATCGATCGAAAATATTTCATTGATTGAAGGTAAAAATTACTCGAAGTTTATTTGAGAAATATTTGTCAGAAAATTGATGAGCCAAGATTTGTAGCCATAAGCTACTAATGATTTTTAACTGAAGAGTTTGATCATGGCTCAGATTGAACGCTGGCGGCAGGCTTAACACATGCAAGTCGAGCGGGGAAGGGTAGCTTGCTACCTAACCTAGCGGCGGACGGGTGAGTAATGCTTAGGAATCTGCCTATTAGTGGGGGACAACATTCCGAAAGGAATGCTAATACCGCATACGCCCTACGGGGGAAAGCAGGGGATCTTCGGACCTTGCGCTAATAGATGAGCCTAAGTCAGATTAGCTAGTTGGTGGGGTAAAGGCCTACCAAGGCGACGATCTGTAGCGGGTCTGAGAGGATGATCCGCCACACTGGGACTGAGACACGGCCCAGACTCCTACGGGAGGCAGCAGTGGGGAATATTGGACAATGGGCGAAAGCCTGATCCAGCCATGCCGCGTGTGTGAAGAAGGCCTTTTGGTTGTAAAGCACTTTAAGCGAGGAGGAGGCTACTTAGATTAATACTCTAGGATAGTGGACGTTACTCGCAGAATAAGCACCGGCTAACTCTGTGCCAGCAGCCGCGGTAATACAGAGGGTGCGAGCGTTAATCGGATTTACTGGGCGTAAAGCGTGCGTAGGCGGCTTTTTAAGTCGGATGTGAAATCCCTGAGCTTAACTTAGGAATTGCATTCGATACTGGGAAGCTAGAGTATGGGAGAGGATGGTAGAATTCCAGGTGTAGCGGTGAAATGCGTAGAGATCTGGAGGAATACCGATGGCGAAGGCAGCCATCTGGCCTAATACTGACGCTGAGGTACGAAAGCATGGGGAGCAAACAGGATTAGATACCCTGGTAGTCCATGCCGTAAACGATGTCTACTAGCCGTTGGGGCCTTTGAGGCTTTAGTGGCGCAGCTAACGCGATAAGTAGACCGCCTGGGGAGTACGGTCGCAAGACTAAAACTCAAATGAATTGACGGGGGCCCGCACAAGCGGTGGAGCATGTGGTTTAATTCGATGCAACGCGAAGAACCTTACCTGGTCTTGACATAGTAAGAACTTTCCAGAGATGGATTGGTGCCTTCGGGAACTTACATACAGGTGCTGCATGGCTGTCGTCAGCTCGTGTCGTGAGATGTTGGGTTAAGTCCCGCAACGAGCGCAACCCTTTTCCTTATTTGCCAGCGGGTTAAGCCGGGAACTTTAAGGATACTGCCAGTGACAAACTGGAGGAAGGCGGGGACGACGTCAAGTCATCATGGCCCTTACGACCAGGGCTACACACGTGCTACAATGGTCGGTACAAAGGGTTGCTACCTAGCGATAGGATGCTAATCTCAAAAAGCCGATCGTAGTCCGGATTGGAGTCTGCAACTCGACTCCATGAAGTCGGAATCGCTAGTAATCGCGGATCAGAATGCCGCGGTGAATACGTTCCCGGGCCTTGTACACACCGCCCGTCACACCATGGGAATTTGTTGCACCAGAAGTAGGTAGTCTAACCGCAAGGAGGACGCTTACCACGGTGTGGCCGATGACTGGGGTGAAGTCGTAACAAGGTAGCCGTAGGGGAACCTGCGGCTGGATCACCTCCTTAACGAAAGATTGACGATTGGTAAGAATCCACAACAAGTTGTTCTTCATGACGATGTATCTGAGGGTCTGTAGCTCAGTTGGTTAGAGCACACGCTTGATAAGCGTGGGGTCACAAGTTCAAGTCTTGTCAGACCCACCATGAGCGAGGGTCAGCGAAACATGTTTCGCCCGAGCGCAAGACGAGAGCTATGCTCGAGTTAAGCATTCGCCTTAACACAGTTTACGATACATCGAATCACAGATGATAAGCTGGGGACTTAGCTTAGTTGGTAGAGCGCCTGCTTTGCACGCAGGAGGTCAGGAGTTCGACTCTCCTAGTCTCCACCAAATTTCAAGACAAGAAAACTTAAAGCACTGCTTTAAGGCTTTTCCTTGAAATTTAAGCAAGAAGCTATGCTTCGCGCAGATAGGTTGGATTATAGAATTTAGTAAGTTGAAGCTTATTAACTTCTGTGATTTATCACAGTTTCCTGACCTGACGAAGGCTGGAAAAATCATTAACAGAATATATTTGAGTTGAAATAATTTGTTCATACTCGTTTTTAAGATCGACATTAACAGTGATTTATTACTGGATGATGAAGATTGAAGAAATGAGTTACTAGCGAAATTAACTGAATCAAGCGTTTTGGTATGTGAATTGAATTGAAGCTGTACGGTGTTTAAGTACACAGAACAACAAACTGTATGATCGAGCAATCGATCTGTCCTAGTACTACTTGTAGGTGCTACGACTGTTTGGGGTTGTATAGTCAAGTAATTAAGTGCATGTGGTGGATGCCTTGGCAGTCAGAGGCGATGAAAGACGTAATAGCCTGCGATAAGCTCCGGGGAGGCGGCAAATATCCTGTGATCCGGAGATTTCTGAATGGGGAAACCCACCTGTCATAAGGCAGGTATCGTATGATGAATACATAGTCATACGAGGCGAACGAGGGGAAGTGAAACATCTCAGTACCCTTAGGAAAAGAAATCAATTGAGATTCCCTCAGTAGCGGCGAGCGAACGGGGAAAAGCCCATTAAGTCATATAAGTTCTAGTGGAATGCTCTGGGAAGTGCAACCATAGTGGGTGATAGTCCTGTACACGAAAGGGCTTATATGATGATGTCGAGTAGGGCGGGGCACGTGAAACCTTGTCTGAATATGGGGGGACCATCCTCCAAGGCTAAATACTCCTGACTGACCGATAGTGAACCAGTACCGTGAGGGAAAGGCGAAAAGAACCCCTGTGAGGGGAGTGAAATAGATCCTGAAACCGCATGCATACAAGCAGTGGGAGCCGACTTGTTCGGTGACTGCGTACCTTTTGTATAATGGGTCAGCGACTTACATTCAGTAGCAAGGTTAACCGCATAGGGGAGCCGTAGAGAAATCGAGTCTTAATAGGGCGTTTAGTTGCTGGGTGTAGACCCGAAACCGGGTGATCTATCCATGAGCAGGTTGAAGGTTGGGTAACACTAACTGGAGGACCGAACCCACTGTCGTTGAAAAGCCAGGGGATGACTTGTGGATAGGGGTGAAAGGCTAATCAAACTCGGTGATAGCTGGTTCTCCCCGAAAGCTATTTAGGTAGCGCCTCGGACGAATACCATTGGGGGTAGAGCACTGTTTCGGCTAGGGGGTCATCCCGACTTACCAAACCGATGCAAACTCCGAATACCAATGAGTACTATCCGGGAGACAGACTGCGGGTGCTAACGTCCGTAGTCAAGAGGAAAACAATCCAGACCGCCAGCTAAGGCCCCAAAATTATAGTTAAGTGGGAAACGATGTGGGAAGGCATAGACAGCTAGGAGGTTGGCTTAGAAGCAGCCACCCTTTAAAGAAAGCGTAATAGCTCACTAGTCGAGTCGGCCTGCGCGGAAGATGTAACGGGGCTAAAACTATATGCCGAAGCTGCGGATTTGCAATTTATTGCAAGTGGTAGGGGAGCGTTCTGTAAGCCGATGAAGGTGTATTGAGAAGTATGCTGGAGGTATCAGAAGTGCGAATGCTGACGTGAGTAACGACAATGCGAGTGAAAAACTCGCACGCTGAAAGACCAAGGGTTCCAGTCCAACGTTAATCGGGGCTGGGTGAGTCGACCCCTAAGGCGAGGCCGAGAGGCGTAGTCGATGGGAAATTGGTTAATATTCCAATACTTCTATGTAATGCGATGAGAGGACGGAGAAGGTTAAGTCAGCCTGGCGTTGGTTGTCCAGGTGGAAGGTTGTAGGCATGTATCTTAGGCAAATCCGGGGTACTCTATGCTGAGAACTGATAGCAAGCTGTACTTGTACAGTGAAGTGGCTGATACCATGCTTCCAGGAAAAGTCTCTAAGCTTCAGTTACATAGGAATCGTACCCGAAACCGACACAGGTGGTCAGGTCGAGTAGACCAAAGCGCTTGAGAGAACTCTGCTGAAGGAACTAGGCAAAATGGTACCGTAACTTCGGGAGAAGGTACGCTGCCGACGGTGATAGGATTTACTCCTTGAGCTATTGGCAGCCACAGAAACCAGGCCCCTGCAACTGTTTATTAAAAACATAGCACTCTGCAAACACGAAAGTGGACGTATAGGGTGTGATGCCTGCCCGGTGCTGGAAGGTTAATTGATGGGGTTAGCGTAAGCGAAGCTCTTGATCGAAGCCCCAGTAAACGGCGGCCGTAACTATAACGGTCCTAAGGTAGCGAAATTCCTTGTCGGGTAAGTTCCGACCTGCACGAATGGCATAATGATGGGGGCGCTGTCTCCAGCAGAGACTCAGTGAAATCGAATTCGCCGTGAAGATGCGGTGTACCCGCGGCTAGACGGAAAGACCCCGTGAACCTTTACTGCAGCTTGACATTGAACTTTGATCTTACTTGTGTAGGATAGGTGGGAGGCTTTGAAACCGAGACGCTAGTTTCGGTGGAGCCAATCTTGAAATACCACCCTGGTAATATTGAGGTTCTAACTCTGTCCCGTTATCCGGGACGAGGACCATGTCTGGTGGGTAGTTTGACTGGGGCGGTCTCCTCCTAAAGAGTAACGGAGGAGTACGAAGGTGCGCTCAGCGTGGTCGGAAATCACGCGTAGAGTATAAAGGCAAAAGCGCGCTTAACTGCGAGACCCACAAGTCGAGCAGGTACGAAAGTAGGTCTTAGTGATCCGGTGGTTCTGTATGGAAGGGCCATCGCTCAACGGATAAAAGGTACTCTGGGGATAACAGGCTGATACCGCCCAAGAGTTCATATCGACGGCGGTGTTTGGCACCTCGATGTCGGCTCATCTCATCCTGGGGCTGAAGCAGGTCCCAAGGGTATGGCTGTTCGCCATTTAAAGAGGTACGCGAGCTGGGTTTAGAACGTCGTGAGACAGTTCGGTCCCTATCTACCGTGGGCGTTGGAAATTTGAGAGGATCTGCTCCTAGTACGAGAGGACCAGAGTGGACGAACCTCTGGTGTACCGGTTGTGACGCCAGTCGCATCGCCGGGTAGCTATGTTCGGAAGGGATAACCGCTGAAAGCATCTAAGCGGGAAGCCTACCTCAAGATAAGATTTCCCTAGGACTTTATGTCCTCTAAAGAGCCGTTGAAGACTACGACGTTGATAGGTTGGATGTGGAAGCATAGTGATATGTGAAGCTGACCAATACTAATTGCTCGTGAGGCTTGACTATACAACACCCAAACAGTTGGTGTTGTGGTTCAAATCACTGCAAACAACTTGATTTAGTTATAAAGCTAGATAAAATATCCAACTCAAATATGTCTGTTAATAACTCATTTGATGAAAGTTAGGCACGAAGAGCACTGCTCTGAGGTTAGACCCAACGAATAGTCATAAACAGTTGTGCTGGCGACAATAGCAAGAGTGAACCACCTGATCCCTTCCCGAACTCAGAAGTGAAACCTCTTAGCGCTGATGGTAGTGTGGAGTTATCCATGTGAGAGTAAGTCATCGCCAGCTCATTAATTCTAAATCCCCCTAACTCAAATGAGATAGGGGGATTTTTTTATGCTGAATATATTAAATAATGTTAGATAATAAAAGATTGGCTAAAAGGTAGCTGTTAACACTTAAGAGATTTAGTTTTTCACTTAAATTTGATGATTTATTACTCACTAAAAGAGATTATAACTAAGTATCCGAATATATTCTGAGCAATTTTAACAACTATTCCATCTATATCCGTTGGGAAAGAATGGCTATAGTTAACTCGTGATCATGCAAAATGTGTCAAAACAAGGTTTCATTTAAGTTTTAATGTGCTCAATAAAAAAGAAACCCCGACATCCTGTCGAGGTTTCTTTGTATTTCAGTGCTTAGATACAACTCCTGTCATATCTCATGTCCTGATGCTCAAACTGATTATTGTTGTTTTAAGTTTGGGAAACGTCCTGTCTCCTGATGTATTCAATATATGCTGTAAGCTGTTTTAAGGCTAGTGGTCACTTTCCTCAGTTTTTGTAAGCTTTGACTTACACGGATTCATCTTGTTACCAAAGCGGATAACGCTGTACTTATGATTTCTCTACAATGAATTGGGATCGTGCGTTTAATGGGGAAGGCAATGCTGAGAAAAAAAGCTTTTTGTTTGTTGATGACAGTGAGTGCATTTTTTGGATTAATGGCATGTCATGCACAAAGATCAGCGGAGTCAGCAGCACATGAACAACAGGACAGTTCTGCTTCTTTAGGCACATCTATACACCTCAAACGTATTTCTGAATTCAATGAGCCATGGGCATTAGCGGTATTGCCTGATGGGCGATTATTAATTACTGAAAGATCAGGACAGTTGATTTTATTTAATCCTATAGATCAGACAAAGACTCTCATTAGGAATATACCTAAAGTGGCTTACGGTGGTCAGGGCGGATTGGGTGATATTGTTTTACATCCTGATTTTGCACAAAACCATCAAATTTATCTTAGCTATGCTGAAGCAGGGCAAGGTGGTTATGGTGCGGTTGTGATTCGTGCTGATTTGAATTTAGATCAGGCGCAGCCACAATTAGACAACCTTAAAATGATATGGAAACAAGCACCGAAGGTGCGTGGGCAGGGGCATTATGCACATCGGATGTTATTTGATGGTGCAGGAAAATTATGGATTAGTTCAGGAGAACGGCAAAAGTTTGATCCTGCACAAGATTTGACATCGAACCTTGGGAAAATGATTCGTTTGAATGATGATGGTTCGGTTGCCTTAGATAATCCATTTCAGACGCAGGGGGATATCGCAAAACAGATATGGAGTTTGGGGCATCGTAATCCTTTGGGAATGGCTTTGGATGCCAAAAAACAACTTTGGGTGGTGGAGATGGGCCCCAAAGGTGGGGATGAGCTTAATTTAATTCAAAAGGCTAAAAACTATGGTTATCCAATCGTTTCGAATGGTGATCATTATAGTGGTGTGAATATCCCTGACCACGCCACGCGGCCTGAGTTTGAAGCGCCAAAATTAGACTGGACACCCGTAATTTCTCCATCGAGTTTGATTTTTTATACGGGACAGATGTTTCCAAAGTGGCAGGATAAAGCCATCATTGGTGGGCTTTCATCTAAAGTATTAATTATTGTAGACACCACAGCACAGCCAGTAAAAGAAATCCAACGGATAGATATGAAAGAACGTATCCGTGGTTTACAACAAGCGAAAGATGGCAGTATTTGGGTGATTGAGGATGGAAAACATGCAGATTTAATTCAGCTGCTTTCACATTAATCACCTAAACAGAGTATTGCGAGGAAAGACAGTCTTAAAGCGCAGCATGTCGATCAGCATTGAAGACATTGGCTTGGATCTGCATCAGTTTTCGTTGTCCTTGTTTACCATTCATCCGCCAATGGGCAATTTTAATATTATCGATCAAGGCGACATCCCCTTTTTGCCACTGGAGCAAGAGTGCATCGTGATATAAGGCTTCAAAGAAGTGTTGTTTTTCCTGATCGGTCCATTCAATTTTTTCACCTTCATGGGTGAAAAGTTCCCATGACAGTTGCATGCAATTAGCCGTGGGGTCTAGTTGAAGCTTTCCTCGCTTCTTAAAGCTTTTTTGTGCAGCTTGGTGGGCAAAAGAATTGGTATTGTTTGCAAAAGCACACGGCTGGATCATCAACTTTTGAGTGTTCGGGTGTATGGCAACGAAAGGTGAGTGTTTTAAAGTAAGTTTGGTTTCTTTATTTGGTTGTTTGTTGAAACGAAAGGGCCTTTTGTTTAATAGCAAGCGATCAAATAGATTGAGTTTACGTGTTGAAATATAAGAAAAATGATTCCATGCGCCTAAGTATTTTTGTTGTACGCTGACTGGAAAATGGGCCCAAATTTTTTCGAGGTTATTAAACCCTGTTTCGAGCACATGGTTCGCAGGTTCTTGGCAAAACAAGGCAATAAACGTGAGCGAGTCGAATGTAGGCCACCTTCGACATCTGGACCTTGAATTGAGTTTTCAACAGCGCCTAATTGTACCGTATTGCAGTTGAGGTAAGGTCTATCATCACTTGCACGATTCTCGCTATATTTACGAATGAGAGAGGCGAACCAACCTGATTTTTTAGGCGTAAATGTATGCCAAGGTTCAAGCTGAAAATGATGTTCGATCAACTCATGAAATTCATAGTGACGTTGTAATTTAAAGCCACGAAATAATAAGATGCCGTACTGATGCAACTCTTGCATAAGTTCTGTGCGATGGACTCTAATATAGGCGACTAGAGCATCTACATCTGTATATTCGGGGGCAGCAACATAAATTTTGCAATAATCATTTAAAAGTGCGGTGTTTGGGTGCATGTGAATGGTCTCTATTGTTGTTTTTTTTAATTTATTGTATTGGACTGAAGTATTTGGGTGAAGCAGCAGATGTTCAGTCGGCGAGAGTATAAAGTGTAGTTCGAGCGCCAGATGTAATATTTTGTGGTGCAGAAGAACATACCGATAAACGGTGAAAGTCTTAATATTTGATGGATCTAATTTATAGATTAGCGCTTAAATATATACGTTGGACGGAAATGATCACTTGGGAAACATTTGGTATTTATTTATATGTTTTATATCGTTATTTTTAGAAAATTTAAGTTGGGATAGTCATCCTGACAGACCAATTTGATTTGTATTCACGAGTTTCTTCTAAAGTATTGAAGCATATAAGAGGTTCGTTAATATCTGATCGTGATTTGGGCTTTTAGAGAAATATTGAGCTAAAAATCAATACAATTAAAAAGCCCCCGACATCCTGTCGAGGGCTTTTTAAATTCTTTCAAGCGGTATAACTCCTGTCCTACCGATCAGCATCCTGCTGTGTATGTTGTTATTTTTGTTTTTCATCTGAGACATCCTGTCTCTGTATGGTTTAACTATAGCGTCGATGTTTATTATTGAAAAGCCGACAAATACTCAAGTTACTGTAAGCAATGGCGTACAGAAGAATTTCATGCTTATGCGCTGACATATTTAATGAGTTTATCAATTGCTGCTTTTAGATTCTTCTCATCAAAAGGATTTGGTTCAAAATCTTCGGTTTTATTGCGTGAAAAAATATCTCGAATTTCAATCACCGCATTGGTATCGACCAGACCGAGCTGAGTACCGACTTGGCGAATTTGGTCGATGGAACGTGAGCCATTGGTACCACCATAACTGATATAGGCAGCAGGTTTACCTTGCCATTCTTTGCCTAAGTAATCCAAGGCATTTTTAAGCGCAGGGCTATAACCATGATTGTATTCGGGGCTAATGAAAATAAAGGCATCGCCTTGGGCAATGTGGTCGGCCCATGCTTGTTGTTTGGGTTGATCATAAATCCCTGTCATTGGGGGATTTGCACCTGAAAAAATCGGTAAATCCCACTCTTTTAAGTCGACCAATTCGAGTTGGACCGTACTGAGTCCAAGTTGTTCAAAGCCTTTTTGCACCCATCGCGCAACTTTAATGGCTGTCCGACCTTCGCGCACACTGCCTATAATGACCTGAATTTTCATGAAAAATCCTTGGGAAAATAAATGTGATTACGTTACGGTAGTATGAAAATTAGGCTTTGCATAGATTGAATATGTATCTGATCGACAAATGTTTGAGGCATTAAAAAAGCCCCCGAAGGAGCTTTAAATGACACACAGACGTTCGATCTGTGGCTTTACATAATTTTGATGCCTTGTTGGCCAGCAGGCGTCACTTTGAAGATTTCAACTTCAAAGGTAATATCTTTACCTGCCAATGGATGGTTAAAGTCGACTTCGGTGATGTCATCACCTACAGTTTTAACCACACCATAAAGACTCTGTTTAGCTTTGTCCTCAAATTCAATCATGTGCCCTTCAATAGGACGCTGTTCAAATTTGACCGTATCAAACTGTTGTACGTTTTCAGGATTCCACGGGCCAAAAGCATCTTCTGGTGGTAGGCTCACCGTACGACGGTCGCCAGCACGTAAACCGAACAGGGCTTTTTCAAAACCAGGAAGTAAGCTGCCATCACCCATCACTAGGCTTACAGGCTCTTCACGGCTACGTGTGTTATCAATTTCTACGCCATTTTCAATACAAACAGAAAAATGTAACTCTACTTTTGAACCTTCGCTCACGCGAGTTTCTTCATTGGGATTAATAAAATCAGTCATGGTTTACTTCGGCACGTTGGATACGGTTTTTTTCGAGAAAAAAGGTATCGATCAACAAAAGGATCGTTCCTAGCGTAATCGCACTATCTGCAATATTAAACGCAGGGAAGTGGCTGTTTTGATAGTACACATGAATAAAATCAACCACGTAGCCTAAGGTTACACGGTCAATTAAATTCCCTATAGCACCACCTAAAATTAGGGCAATCGCGATGGGCAGCACTTTCACGGTTTTAGGCATACGCATTAGCCAAAACAGAAAAATGACAGACACAATACCTGCAAGAGAGGTAAAGAAATAACGTTGCCAGCCGCCCGCATCGGACAAGAAACTAAAGGCTGCGCCATAGTTATGCAATAAAGTCCAATTTAAAAAGGGCAGGACTGGTACTGGATCTGCATAATTCAGATGGGAACTTGCAATCCATTTGGTCCATTGATCTAAGACAATCGCTAGAATAGCCAAACCTACCCACACCAAATTGTGCGGATAGAATTGGAATAAGCCCTTTTTTTGTTGAGGGTTAGGCATACTTTCTCTCTTCGCCTTGGCCTGTAGGAAGGTTGATAATACAACGACCACATAGACCTGGATGTGTAACATGTGTATTTACATCTGGCAGAACATGCCAGCAGCGTACACATTTTTCACCATCAGCCGCCGAGACTTGCACATTCAGACCCGCCAGATCAGAGGCTTCACCTTGAGTTGCATCGAATGCATTGACCAAGACTTGTGAAGTGATCATAACAAAACGAAGTTCATCATCTAAACGATCCAGTACGTCCTTGAGTTCTGCATCTGCCCACAGTTCAACTTTGGCAGAGAGATTTGAACCCACAATTTTCGCGGTACGCGCAGTTTCGATGAACTTGTTCACAGCAGACTTCACTGCAATCAGGGTTTGCCAATCGGCTTCAGACAATAAGTTTGCTTTTGAAGCCATAGGAATGTCATACCATTCCGCAGTGAACACATATTTCTCAGTTTGTTCTGGAATGAGTGGCCATGCTTCTTGAGCGGTAAAGCTTAAGATTGGTGACATCCAACGTACAAAGGCTTGGACCAAATGATACAGCGCAGTTTGAGCTGAATGGCGCGCTTGTGAATCGGCTTTGGTGGTGTACTGACGGTCTTTGATGATGTCGAGGTAGAAACCACCCAAGTCATTGATACAGAAGTTGGTCAGCGCATTTGCCACGATATGGAAGTTCATATCTTCATAGGCTTGCTGAATGGTTTTCTGTACGTCCGCTGCACGTTGCAAGATGTATTGATCAAGTGCGATCAATTGATCTACAGGCAGTGCATCCGTCGATGGTTTGAAACCATTGAGGTTCGCTAACAAGAAGCGCAAAGTATTACGAATACGGCGGTAGCCATCTGATGCACGGTTAAAGATTTCTTTACCTGCAGTCATTTCATAACGGTAATCGGCCGATGCAATCCAGAAACGTAAGCCGTCTGCACCCATATCTTTAATGATGTCTTGTGGGGTGATGATGTTGCCCAAAGATTTTGACATCTTACGGCCTTTTTCATCCACCACGAAGCCATGGGTCAGTAAACCTTTGTACGGCGCACGTTCATTGATCGCAATCGAGGTGAGCAATGAAGACTGGAACCAACCACGGTGTTGGTCTGAACCTTCAAGGTATAAATCGGCTGGATCGGTGAGTTCTTCGCGTTCACGCAACACGGCATAGTGCGTTGTGCCTGAGTCGAACCACACGTCTAAAGTGTCACGCACACAGTTGTACTGTTCCGCTTCATCCCCGATAAAGTCTTTCGCTTCACGGTTATACCAAGCGTCAATCCCTTCTTGTTCGATCAATTTCGCGACTTCTTCGATCAACTCGGCTGTGCGCGGATGGAGCTCGTTGGTGTCTTTATGCACGAAGAATGGGATTGGCACACCCCACGTACGTTGACGTGAGATACACCAGTCTGGACGACCTTCGATCATGGCTTGAATACGATTTTTACCCCAATCAGGCACAAAGCTGATCTCGTTTTCGATCGCATTTAAAGCGTTTTGACGCAGACCTTGTGCATCCATGCTGATAAACCACTGTGGGGTCGCACGGAAGATAATCGGTGTTTTATGGCGCCAGCAGTGTGGGTAGCTATGTTTGATCGGTTGATGTGCCCATAAGCGACCAACTGCATCCAAAGCTTCAATAATCTTTGGATTGGCTTTGTAGATGTGCTCGCCTGCAAAAATCGGTGAAGTTGGTAAATACACACCATTACCACCCACTGGGTTTTCAACTTTTAAGTTGTACTGTAAGCCAACTTTATAGTCGTCTACACCATGGCCAGGTGCAGTATGTACCGCCCCTGTACCGCTGGTTGCAATGACATGTTCACCCAAAATCACAGGCACTTGACGATCGGTCAGTAACGGGTGTTGTAATAATAGGTTTTCGATTGCTGAGCCGTTAAAATCAGCGAGAACCACAGGGTTTTCAAGCTTATAACGCTCAACTGCCGACTCAACTAAGTCTTTAGCTAAAATAAAGTTTTGCACGCCACGGTCGGTGCTAACTTGAACTAGTTGATAGTCAATTTCAGCATGGACGGCAACTGCTTGGTTTGCAGGCAAAGTCCAAGGTGTGGTGGTCCAAATTACGATATCTGTTGCGGCTTCTACGTTGATATTTAAACGTGCGCTTAAGTCTTTTAAGTCGACAACCGTAAAACCAACGTCAATCGCGTCAGATTTTTTATCTTCATATTCCACTTCAGCTTCAGCCAAAGCTGAACCACAGTCTAAACACCAGTTCACAGGTTTAAGACCTGGTTCGATATGGCCTGCTTTCGCAATTGCGCCAACAGAGCGCACAATGTCTGCTTCCTGCTTAAAGTTCATGGTCAGGTAAGGATTGTCCCAGTCACCAAACACGCCCATACGCACAAAGTCTTTCTTTTGCAGTTCAACTTGGGTGTAAGCATATTCACGGCAGGCTTTACGGAAAGTAGAAGCATCCACCTTCACGCCCACTTTACCGACTTTCTCTTCTACTTTCAGTTCAATTGGAAGGCCGTGGCAGTCCCAACCTGGTACATAAGGGGCATCGAAGCCGTCGAGAATACGACTTTTAATAATGATATCTTTTAAAACTTTATTGACCGCATGACCCAAGTGAATTTGGCCATTTGCATAAGGAGGGCCGTCATGCAGGACATATTTTTTCTTGCCAATACGCGACGCACGAATCTGCTGATAAATGTTGTCGGCATACCACTCTTCTAACCATTTTGCTTCACGTACCGCAAGGTTTGCTTTCATGGCAAATTCGGTACCTGGGAGGTTGAGTGTGGCTTTATAATCCACTGCATTTTCAGTAGTTTGCTTATCGCTCATGCAAGATGTCTTCCAATTTAATCAGCGGCTCGGCTGACGCGTTTTACATAAAATTGATTGGTATTTAAAAGGGAAATGTGGGGGTGTTTTGGCGGAACTCAAGCAGTTTCACCACATCATCATCAATTCCCGCTTTTAGTGCTTCCAGCGAAGGGTAGTTCTTTTCACCATGTAAGTAGTTCAAGAAAGTGACCCGCATTAACAAGCCATACAGATTAGCAGAAACATCAGGGAAATGTACTTCTAATCGCCATTCTGGCTGTGCTTGTTGAATGGCTGGACGTGTTCCGACATGACCCGCACCAAAAAGCGCTGAATGGTCATATCCTGCAACCCCTAATCGATCAGGATGGTCTGCTTTCACTTTATCGCGTAAAGACGTGGTTTCACATATCACATCTACACCATAAATGCCGTTTAAACAGGGTTTATGTCGGTTTAAACGTACGTTAATGGTTGGAAAATCAAGGGTTCGGCCAATTTGGTCGCCATATTGTACGCGACCCGTAATGCTATAAGGGCGCCCTAATAACTGAGCAGCCAGCGCCAAGTCCCCTGCGGCCAGTGTTTGGCGAATCCGAGTTGAACTGACGCGTTCACCTTCTGAGAGGATGGTTTCTAGATTGTGGACTTGAAAACCATACTTTTCGAGAAATTCGCTGTTGCCTTGGCGGTTTTTACCAAAGTGAAAGTCATCGCCTAAAACCAAACTTTGGGCATTGAGTTTTTCTTTTAAAATATCGGCAAATTGTTCTGCACTTAAACTGCGGAAGCTGTTGTCAAATTTCGCGACCGCAATATAGTCCACACCCAGCTCAGTTAAATATTCGACTTTTTCACGTAATGATGAAATACGCGGTGGAGCATCATAACCTTTAAAGAATTCAAGTGGTTGAGGCTCAAAAATCATCACCACTGTTTTTAGATTTTGTAGTTTTGCAACGGCTTTGAGCTGATGAATCATGGCTTGATGACCCAAATGCACCCCGTCAAAATTACCGATGGTGACAGCGGTTTTTTCTAATTGGGTATGTGAAGGCAAAGCATTTAGACGGAGCAGCTTCATGGGCAAATCAAGTGCTTGGAATTAAGAACGGCTTATATATTGCCATATTCTTGGGCATTCGTCTTGTGGTTGTTTTTTGACAACGCAAAATTTAGTGCAAAGTATATTTATATTAATTTTATTGATTTATTTAATATAAATTAATCAATTTTTCTTATTTATAAATTTGATTAGTATAAATGTAGATTTTAAATGAGGCCGAACTCATGCAAAAACCATTTACACAACTTGGACAGCGCCACAATATCATTCGTCAGTTCACCCCCAACTGGTTCACTGTCAGTATGGGAACAGGTGTTGTGGCGTTAATTGTATCAGAGTTTCCGATGTTAAAGGCACTCACATGGCAACTCGGCACAGGGCTGTGGTATTTCAATATTTTATTGTTCGTACTTTTTAGTGTGCTATATGGCTTACGTTGGGCATTTTATTCGCACGAAGCCAAACAGATTTTTCAACATCCAAGCATGAGCCTATTCTTAGGGACGATCCCGATGGCGCTAGCTACCATCCTCAATGGCTTTTTAAAGTATGGTCAGCCTATTTATGGCGATACAGCTGTACAGATTGCGCAAACGCTCTGGTATGCCGATGTGGTCTTGGCGCTCTTGGTGGCGTGGGCAGTTCCTTTTGCCATGTATCGACATCAGGAGCATGCTTTACAGCAGATGACCGCGGTGTGGTTATTGCCGATCGTGGCCTGTGAAGTTGCAGCCAGCAGTGGTGGTTTATTGCTGGGGCATTTGGCAGCTGATACTCATGCTGTTGCGATTTTATTGGGTAGTTATGTGTTGTGGGGTGTTTCAGTATTACCTGCCTTTGCAATTTTAACGATTTTAATGTTGCGTTTGGTCTTACATAAATTGCCTGAAAAAGAGTTGGCGGTCAGCAGTTGGTTGGCTTTGGGACCGATAGGCACTGCTGCTTTGGCGTTATTGGTTCTGGGGCATCAGGCACCGATGCTGATGGCGAGTTTGGGCTTAGCACAACTGGGTCAGTTATTTCAGCAGGCGGGAATTTTGGCCAGTTTAATTCTGCTGGGTTTTGGGCTGTGGTGGTTGGGGATTGCGGTACTGACGACTTTGCACCATGCCAAACAGGATTTGCCGTTTAATTTGGGTTGGTGGGGACTGACTTTTCCATTGGGCGTATATACACTGGCAATCTTAACTCTAGCCCAACAACTCAATTTGGCCTTCCTGTATGCCGTTGGCTATGCTTTTGCAGCCATACTGATGTTGTTATGGAGTTTGGTCGCAACCAAGACGGCACAGGGTTTTTATCAAGGTCATTTGTTCTTTTCACCGTGCTTAAAAACCTATTTAGAACAGCAGTATAAATGAGCTCTGAAATCCTTTCAGTTTAAAGCGCCATCTGATCTTATGTAGGTTGTTTGAGCAGAGACCAGAGGCGCTTTTCTTTCGGATCGATTTGTTTTCTAATGGCATGAATGAAGTCTGTTCTTTGAGTATTTTATGTCGGATATTGCACTAATCATGGCTTTGCCAAATGAGTCTAAAGGATTATTTGAGCAAGCAGGGATTGAAGTTCACTACAGTGGTATTGGTAAAGTCAACGCGGCTTATAAAGCATTTGAAGTGATTCAAAAAACAGGCTGTAAAACCCTGATTAATTTAGGTACAGCAGGCAGTACGTATTTTGATAAGCATGAATTGGTTGAAGTCTCTCAATTTGTACAACGCGACATGGATGTCTCGCCACTCGGTTTTGCTGTCGGTTTTACCCCATTTGACACCATGCATCCTGCGGAAATTCATTTAGAACCATTTTTCCAGCAGCTCCGCACTGGTATCTGTGGAACAGGGGATAGCTTTGAAACGGGTGAACCCAAAGTACCGTGTCATTTGGTTGATATGGAAGGATATGCGCTGGCAAAGGTCTGTAAAAAACAGGGTGTCCGTCTGATTTCGGTCAAATATATTTCAGATGGTGCCAACGACACCGCGCATTTGGACTGGGAAGACAATTTGTTATTGGGAGCTCAGAAATTATTAGCATTATTTGAAAGTATCTGAGGTTTTGATTCTGTCTTTTTCAATTCGGCGACCATAGAGTGCTATGGTCGTATGCCAAAATTACTCAGCTTTGAATAATTCAGACGGTGTTCGCGGGATCACGCCATACAGCATCATATGCACGGTATGTTGAATGACTCGTTGTTGCATACTACGGTTACGTAGGGTTTTACCTGTTACCATTTCCATTTGCGTGGCAAAGTCAGCATAATTTTGTGTTAATGCCCAAATGTTGAGGATTAACAGCTCAGGGTCTATTTCAGTTGAAATTTTACCTTGCTCTTGCCAATTGCTAATGACTTTGGCTTTACGTTTGACCAACTTCTTTAAAGGCCCTTTGAGGATTTCCAAAATATGCGGAGCCCCTTGGATCACTTCTAACGCAAATAAGCGAGATGCTTTTGGTTGAGTCCGAGAAACCTCAATCTTTTGCAATAAGTAGTTGGTGATCGCTTCTTCCGGCTCTAAGTCAGCTTCTAACATCTGTAGTGGGGCTAACCATTTTTGTAAAACCGTCGTTAAAACTTCAACGTACAAAGCTTCTTTATTTTCATAGTAATAGAAAATATTCGATTTGTGCATTTCAGCAATCTGTGCGATTTCATCTAAGCTTGCTCCATTAAATCCATAGAGCGAGAAGACGTCTAGTGCAGCATTCAGCAGCTGGTGGCGTTTTTGAGTACTCTTTTTCTGTTCCATTCTCTAATTTAAAAAACAATAAAAAGGGGGAAGGACAAATTGTACGGCAAATCATCAGATTTGTGCACAAAGTGGAAATTTAATTTTTTGAATAATGATCATTTATTCTGTAGATTGGCTCTTAAATTGCGATAAATTCTAAAAGTTGTCCAATAAAATATAATTATATAAAAACTATTTTGTCTAAACTATATGAAATGATTCAATGTGAAGTGGTATGTTTTGATAAAAATAACATGAAATTTATTACATTATAGGACTTACGCACTATTATTTATAGATTCTCTGTGGTAGCAGATGATTTTTATCGAGAATAAAGTCATCAATGAAGTTTTTGATAACTGGTCTAAATAATTTCTTCTGCCAACGATATACATTTTCAAAGATCCGCTCAAACTGGTTCTTTTGTATCTCGACGTAGGCCATCAAGGCTGAAAAAATATGATTCAAAATCAGTTTAGATCGTCTTACTTGAAACTTTTCAATATGACAAACCTGTTTAATCACCCGGTGATATTGCTCTATTTTCCAATGACTTGAATGTAATTCATGAAAACCCTCAAAGGACAATAAATCATCTTCATCTTGATGCACAATATAAAACCTCTGCTGTTCTTTTAACTGAGTCTTAAATAATTGTACAAAGCCAAAATCTTTGAGCCAGACCACTTGACCCTGATGGAAATTTGGCAATAAACGCAGTTGAAACCATTGTCCTTTTTCTGGGGAAACCTTACGGTTACAGTCGATACCAAACATAAATCGAATACCATATTTTCTTATGGTTTTTAGATTTCCAGTCGATGAATACCAACTATCACCTGTAATAAATTGAATCTTTGCACCCCAACTGAGTACTTCACTTAACATATCCATAAAGTAATCATTCTTGGTTTTACTTTCAGATTTGTCATAAATTCGGAAATTAATTGGAATATTTTGACCATTCTGATCTGTCGCATACAAGGTAATGAGATTAATACCCTTGACGGATCGGTGGTGTTTGCCTGACCAAAAATAGCTAACCAAGTCCATATGTTGACTATAGGGTTTATCTAAAACAGTATCATCAATACTGACTATAAGTTTATTATTATCAATATGTTGAATTGCTTCTTGATATAGGTCGTGAGGTGTGTAGTCTTCACGTTCTAGAAAGCGATTTACACTATCATGCGAGATGTTATAAGTCTCGGCAAGTTGTGTGCAGCTAATAGAGTTCGGTTCTGTCATGAGAAAGCCCATATAAATGGGTAATGTACAAGTTGCTGTAGAAGCATGTTTAATTCGTCTGATCACAGATACTTTATAAAGTATTTTAATACTTTTTTGAATCCGTCAATGCGTAAGTCCTACATTATTTAAAATAAAGTATGCTTAAGTCATATGACAGTCTTCTGCTTTTTTACTGAAATTCAGCATAAAAAATCCTTAGCCCTAAAGTTAAGGATTTTTTAGTCTACTTATGTGGCTAAAACTGCATTTAACACCTGCTGTTCAAGGGTATTGAACTGCATATCTTTGACGCGAGGGCGGGGTAGGTCGACTTGAAACTCTTTGGCAATATGGCCACGGTCTAGCAAAATAATCCGATCGGCCAGTTGAACGGCCTCACTAACATCATGGGTGACTAATATGGCGGTAAAGCCTTGTTCCGTCCATAATTTTTCAATCAAATTCTGCATGTCTAAGCGGGTTAAGGCATCGAGTGCTCCCAAAGGTTCATCGAGCAATAAAATCCGTGGTTTATGCGATAAAGCCCGTGCCAAAGCGGTCCGTTGACGCTGTCCCCCAGAGAGCTGCGAAGGCCAAAGTCCCGCTTTTTCTTTGAGTCCGACTTTTTCTAGCAAACCCGAGGCAGTGGCATGTTGTTGTTTCGGCAAACCTAGTTGTACGTTTTGTTCAATTGAGCGCCATGGTAACAGTCGTGGATCTTGGAACATGACCCGTATATCGTCTGCGGTAATCCCTTCGCGGAGGTGTCGCGCGGACTTAAATTTAATTTCGCCGTAGCTTTGTTGTTCTAAGTTGGCAATCAGGCGCAGCAGGGTACTTTTACCACAACCACTGCGTCCGACAATGGCTAAAAACTCACCCGGCTGAATATGTAGATCTAAGTCTTCAAGGACTTTAACTGAACCATAAAACTTATGCAGTTGTTCGATAATAATTTCGGCCCCAAGCACCGCTTGAGGGTTAATGTCTTGATTGTGATTTGGCGGCGACGGAATATTGGCATGGCGACCAAGGCTTAAATCAGTCATCTCAAACTCCTTATTTTTGGTATCCTGCATGCCAGCGCAGCAGGTATTTTTCTAATGTGACGGCCAGTACATCAGCCAATTTTCCAAGTAGGGCATACAGTAAAATCCCCACCAAAACGATGTCAGTCTGTAAAAATTCACGCGCATTCATGGTCATATAACCGATGCCCGCTTGGGCAGAAATGGTTTCGGCAACGATCAGCAGAACCCAAACCAAACCCAGCGAAAAGCGTAGTCCGACTAAAATAGAGGGCATCGCACCCGGTAAAATAATTTCTTTGTATAATTGCCAACGGGTCAAACCATAGCTTTTCCCCATTTCAATCAGTTGTGGATCTACCGAACGTATGCCGTGATAGGTGTTGATGTAAATGGGAAAAAAGACCCCGACCGCAACCAAGAACAGCTTGGCGGTTTCATCAATCCCGAACCATAAGATCACTAACGGAATAAGTGCCAGTGCAGGAATATTTCGGATCATTTGTAGGGTGGTGTCGAGCAGGGTTGACGCTGTTTTCGATGAACCATTTAACAAACCCAAAAATAGCCCTAAACCCCCACCCACCAATAGGCCGAGTAATGCACGGCCTGCACTGACTTGCACATGCTTCCAAAGTTCCCCACTCAGCAGCAAGTTCCAGAAGGCAGTAACCACCGCCGTTGGTGCAGGTAAAATCCGACTTTCTAAAAGTCCCGTGCTGGAGGCAATTTGCCAAAGCACAATCAAGCCGATAGGAAAGAGCCAAGGCAGCAATAGCTGCCCCAACTGAGTTCCACGTGAAACCTTTTCCTGCTGGCGGGTTTGCACTGAAACGATTTTGGACATTAGGCAGGCTCCTGAATCACTTTGGTTTTTTGTTTTCATCGGGTGTGTAGTTGTTTGCCACAATCTCACCAAAGGGGCCTGTTAAATTTGGTTGTGCTAACTTTGTTTGAGTTTCAAGTGGCAGGAGTGGGAACACCAACTCGGCAAAACGAATCGACTCTTCAAGATGTGGATAGCCTGAGAAAATAAAGGTGTTGATGCCCAAGTCGGCATATTCTTGAATACGGGCTGCAACCGTTTCAGGGTCACCGACCAATACCGTACCTGCACCCCCACGAACCAGACCTACGCCTGCCCAAAGGTTTGGGGACACTTCAAGTTTGTTGCGGTCACCATTGTGTAGTTCAGCCATGCGACGTTGACCAACCGAGTCCATGCTCTTAAATTTGGCCTGTGCTGCAGCAATGGTGGCATCATCGACATATTGAATGAGCTCTTCCGCCGCTTGCCATGCTTGTTCATTGGTTTCACGCACAATCACATGCAGACGTATGCCATAGTTGAGCGTACGGCCTTTGGCTTCGGCTTTGGCACGGACAGTGTCAATTTTGTCTTTAACAGCAGCAGGAGGTTCGCCCCATGTCAGATAAGTGTCAACCTGATCCGTAGCTAACTCGATGGCATCATCCGATGAGCCGCCAAACCAAAGTGGAGGGTAGGGTTGTTGCACAGGTGGATATAGTAGTTTGGCATCATCTACCTTTAGACGTTCGCCGTGAAAGGTAAAGCTTTCACCTGTATGGGAGCGGGTTAAAATCTCACGCCAAATTTTGACGTATTCATTGGCAGTTTTATAGCGAGTGGAGTGGTCTTCATAAACGCCATCGCCTTGCAGTTCTTTTTCATCGCCACCTGTCACCAAGTTCAATAAAACCCGACCATTGGAGAGACGGTCAAAGGTGGCTGCCATCCGTGCAGCCAGTGCCGGAGTGGTCACGCCTGGACGCAGTGCAACTAGGAATTTTAATTTTTTTGTGGCATCAATTAGGCTGGCTGCGGTCAACCATGGGTCTTCACATGAACGACCTGTTGGAATCAGTACGCCTTCATAACCCAAATTATCTACGGCAACCGCAATCTGTTTCATATAGGCATGGTCCACTTGACGGGCCCCTTTGCTGGTACCTAAGTAGCGACTGTCACCGTGAGTTGGGATAAACCAGAAAATTTTCATTTTAAAAAATCCTTAGATAGAGTCGTTTAAGGTTTGCTCGGTGCAACCCAAACGGTACTTTGAACTTGAATGTGTTTTGGAATCAGCTGGACTTGTTGGAACAAGTCCGCAATTTGTTGCTGTGCTTGCACCACTTCAGGCGTCAGGGTTTGAATCGGTGAAGGCTTCAGACGTTTGTCGATGACGCGTTGGGCAATAGAGGGCTGTAAACCTGTACTTTGGGTATAGACTGAAAGTGCTTGTGCTTGGTTTTTTAGCACCCATTGATCGGCCTGATTCAGCCCGTGAATGAACTGAGCGGTGGCCTCAGGGTAGGTCTGAATGAACTTGGGGTTACCAATATAAAAAGAATAGGTTTGTGGAAATGCCGTGCCATCAATCAAGACTTTGGCCTGTGCATCTTGCTCTGCTGCACTGAGGTAGGGTTCCCAAATGGCCCATGCATCGATGGACTGTTTATCAAACGCGGCACGTGCATCCGCAGGGGGCAGCCAAATTGGTTGAATGTCCTGCCAGCTGAGTCCTGCTTTTTGTAGAACTTTCGCCAGTAACTCATGCGCGCTTGAGCCGCGTTGTACCGCAATCCGCTTGCCTTTTAGGTCTTGAATTGAATCAATGGAACTATTTTTAGCAATCAACAGCGCTTGAGCATTGGCTGGAACTTGTTCATAACCGACATAACTGAGCTCTTTGTCAGCAGCTTGGGCAAAGATCGGTGGGGTATTGCCCACTGAGCCAAAATCAACTGCACCAACGGCCAAGGCTTCTAGCATTTGTGGGCCAGCAGGGAACTCTTTCCATTCAATTTTGGCTTGAGGAAATTGCTGCTCAAATAATTTTTGCTCACGTGCGACCAACAGGTTCAAAGACGACTTTTGGTAGCCAATCGACAGGGTTTTAACTGGAGCTGCTGTCTGCTTTTCAGAAGTATTTGTTACTGCCGTGTCTTGCTTTTGGCATGCCCCGAGTCCAAGACTCAAGGTGACAATGCCAATACTGGAAACTGTTTTAAGTGTTTTCATGATGATCTCGTTATTTTTGTTTAATAATGGCTGCGTCAATATTCAGCTTGTTCGGAATGAGTTTTTGTTGATAGAAAGCATCCGCAACGTACTGCTGTTTTTTTGCGACTTCGGCTGAAATGGGTTGAACGCCAAAGCCCATACGACCAATCGAGCTTTGTAAAATGTCTAAAGACAAGCCTGTCGGTTTTTCTAGCAACTGGGCTGCTTGTTGTTGATTTTGTTCGACCCACTGTGTGGTGGTGTTGAGTTCATTCACGACTGTTTTTAAAACTTCTGGATGGGTTTCGGCAAACTTACGATCGGCCAAATAGAACTGATGATTACTGACTAAGTTTTCTCCGGTAGCAATCACACGTGCTGAGATTTGGTGTTCAGCGGCAGCAAAGAAGGGATCCCAAATGACCCAAGCGTCGACTGCGCCACGTTCAAATGCGGCACGTGCATCCGATGGTGGAAGATACACCGCTTCAACATCAGAGGGTTTCAGGTTATTCGCTTCTAACACTTTGAGTAGCAAGTAATGCACATTTGAACCTTTGTTGAGTGCAATCCGTTTACCTTTTAAATCTTGAATGCTCTGAATCTTTGAGTCTTTTTGTACGATCAGTGCTTCTGCTTTAGGTGCAGCAGGTTGGTTGGCAATGTAAACCAAGTTCGAATTTGCAGCTTGTGCGAAAATCGGAGGCGCTTCCCCCGCTTCCCCAAAGACCACACTGCCGACATTTAAGCCTTCGAGGAGCTGTGGACCTGCAGGAAACTCGACCCATTTCACTTGGACATTTTGTGCTTTAAGCGCCGTTTCTAAAGCGCCACGCTCTTTGACGATGGGCAAAATTCCATATTTTTGAAAGCCAATATTGAGTGTGACGGTCTCAGCTTCTTTTTTCCCACATCCAGATAACATCATGGCACCCACGACTGCTGCAGAAAGAACGCTTGTTTTGATCCAGAACTGTGCTCGAGAAGTGCTCATGTGTTTCATAACTCCAAATAAATAAGGTGAGTGAGTTGGTGAACACATACGCTAATGGGCATTTCTTTTCAGAAAAAATAAGAAATCGGGCTTTAGACATGAGAAAAAAAGATAAAAACAAAAGTGCAAAACTTATGCAAAAAACAGCAATATAAAAAACATAAAAATATAAAATTTATTGAGATTAACTTGTTGATATTTATTATTTAAAAGGTATTTTTGTTTTTGGAATAAGCTTAGTGTTTCACTCAATATAGATTTGAGCGATTTTTGCGGTGTTTTCTCGATAAAGATATGAGAAATAAAGATATCCATAATCCTGCAAAAGCCACTTAAAGTGGCTTTTTAAAGACAAGCGAGTTACGCTGATAGTTGTATAAGGCTTGGCGTGCATTGGGAAGTTCATCGACATTAGCCGTTTCAAAGCCATGTTCTAAGAACCAATGTGCAGTACGTGTGGTCAGTACAAACAACTGTTGAATGCCCATACTGCGGGCTTTACCTTCGAGATAATGCAAAATTTGGCTGCCGCGATTTGATTTGCGATAGCTCGGGTCGACTGCGACACAGGCAATTTCAGCGCTGCGGATTTCACCCTCTGCTGCTGGCAGTGGGTAGAGCGCAGCACAGGCCAAGATCATTCCATCACGTTCAATCACCGCAAATTGCCCAATTTCATTTTCGAGACGTTCACGTGAGCGATAAACCAAAATGCCTTCTTCTTCAAGTGGGCGTAATAGGTTAATCAGGCCGCCGACATCTTGAATGTTGGCCATACGGACTTCTTCATAATGGGCATCGGTAATCATAGTGCCCGAACCATCACGCGTGAAGAGCTCCTCAACCAAGGCACCATCATAAGCATAGGAAATCAGATGGACACGATGGACGCCATGTGTGGAGGCCTTTTTAGCACCGCGTAAAAGCACGGCAATGTCTGGATTCGAATCTTGGTACTTCTCAATTTGTGCATCGAGCTTGTGTGGCGAAATTTCGCGTTGCAACTGACCATGTTCACTGAGCAGACCATGTTGTTTGCCCAAGAAAATCAGTTTATCCGCTTTAAGATGAATCGCTGTGCGGGTCGCCACTTCCTCTGCCAGTAGGTTGAACACTTCGCCTGTGGTGGAATAGCCAGTTGGCCCGATCAGTACAATATTGTGATTATCCAAATGGCGTTGAATGGCATCGGTATCGACCGTACGAACTTCGCCGGTTAACTGAAAATCGACCCCATCGCGAATGCCATAGGGCTTGGCTGTAACAAAATTCCCTGAAACTACATCAATGCGTGCACCATACATCGGTGAATTGGCCAGTCCCATAGACAGTAAGGCTTCAATTTGCAAACGAATTGAGCCTACCGCATTCATCACGCAACTTAGTGATTCTCGCGTGGTCACGCGGCGATGTTGATGAAATGGCGTTTGTATCTGGCTTTGTTTTAAGTTGTGGTTGATTTGCGGTCGTGCTCCATGCACCAAGATCAGACGAATACCGAGTGAATGCAGTAAGGCAATATCGTGAATAATATGTTGAAAGTTATCATGCTGAACGGCTTCACCATCGAACATAATCACAAAGGTTTTATTACGGTGAGCATTGATATAAGGCGCAGAATGTCGAAACCAATGCACATACTGCAAAGTTGTACTGTGATGTGTTTCGATCGAATTCGTTTGCATGCCTGTCTCAAAATGAACTACTTAGCATGATTTTAATCAAAAAATGCAGAAGAGGAAGTGTTAAATAGAAAAACACCTGAAGCAATGTTCAGGTGTTCGATCGGTTTTGCGACACCAGCCAGAATTAACCGATAATACGTAGGATACGGTTATTGCGTTCATTGACTAAAACATAGTCACCATTGACCTTATACCATTGTTGGTAGCGTCCAGTGTTGGGTAGGCGACGTGCTTCGCGGTCACTGACATGGTAACGCGATGAGTCATAGCCTCGTGGCAAGGTTTGACCTGAGCGCCAGTCACGGCTTGGGTTAACACGTTTGTTTTGGTAGCGATTGTCATTGTCCCAACGACGGTCATCGCGATGATCCCAGCGCGAGTCATGAGCATGCGCGCGGTCATAGTATTGTGGTGCTGCCATTGCAGATGTGGCCATGAGCGCGCCTAAAGAGAGTGTGATTGCAGTCAGAATTTTTTTCATTGCTTTCGTCCAGTATGAGTCTTGTTTCGATCATTCAAAATTAGCGAATAACTCTAGAGAAAGCGTGAGGGCTATTTAGGTGAATTGTGAAATGTATGAAGAGACTGAGGAGATGGTTGTTTTTCTGCAATGCTTGCAAACAAAAGCTTTGGCACATAAAAAACCTGAAACAACGCCTTCCATGCTGTGCCTGACTGTGGTCTCTTAAGAGGAGTATGCAGTCGTACTAAAGCGGGTGAAAGGGTGTTGATTCAGGTCTCAAGAATAATGTCGAGTAGTTATACAAAATGAAGCGCAGATTAAAGCCCCATAATGCGCAGAATATTGTTGCTGTCTGCGTCGACTAAGATGTAGTCATTGTTGATTTTGTACCACTGCTGGTTTCTGTTTGGCTTTGGAAGATTATGGTCTTTATATTCGACTTTATAGCCGTTACCACGGTAATGCTGTGGCATGACATAACCTTGTTGCCATTTATGCTGTTGTAAACGTTTGACACCGCGCTCTTCGCGCATACGTCGACGATCTTGCTGATCGTCATTACCTGAATCGCGAAAGTCACGTCCGCGTGGCTCATTGCCATAGCGTGGATGATCGTGGTCAAACTGAGGGGCAGCAGTACTGAGACTGCTTGCCATCAAAGCACTGAAAGAGATTGCCAATACTGTCAAAATCTTTTTCATGTTGAATCCTCATTAAGGTAATTTCATTCTTTCCTATAATGTACGAAAAAAATGCAGAGAAACTGTGAAGATGAATTGGGTATTTATTAACAAATGCAGAGATATTAAGAAGATTATGCCCAATTCTAAGCCTGAATTAAATCATCAATTGCGCCAAAGGCCAAAGCAAACAGTCGGTATCTTCTGATTTTTGACTCATTTTGAGGGCTCAGATCTCCCTTTGTCAAAGAACGCATATAGTCAAACTACTTTATTGTCCATACAAGATTATAAAAAAACTATAAATAATTCATAGGCTTATTTGTAGTAATTTTATAGTGATTTAACTATAGTGCATTATTTAATTCCACTGCTGCGTTAGATGTTGTAATGAACGGATTGAATGAACCACTGCTTCAGCTTGTTTGGCATCCTCCAAAGCACAAATCAGGCTTTCGGGTAGTTGTAAATTATGGATATGACGAATGGTGTCATGTTTACGTTGCAAATCAGCCATGCTGCATCCTTATTTTCAATTCTTGATCAATCAGAATGATAAATAGGAAACATTGATCTTAAAAACCGAATATTTTTATTAAAATAATTTAAAAATACGATTTAAAATATCCAACTAGCCAAGCTGAGTTTTCAACTTGGCTGATTCGGCTTAACTAACTGTGCGAAATTCTCCATCTATAATCTGTGATTTAGATTGTGATGGATAGCACGACTTTTCGTTATTCAGGTCTTTCTTGATTTTTTATATATTCCCGAATTACATCAATTGTAGCCCCGCCTGTTGTAAGTAGACAGTATGCTCTCGTCCAAAGTACAGGCTTCCAATAATACGGTTTTAGTTCTTCCTCAAATTCTTTGCGTATCAGTCGGCTTGACACTGTTTTTAGATTGTTAATGAATTTGCTTGGCATGATATTCGGGTGCATTTCTAGTAGTAAATGAATGTGGTCAGCTTCACCATTAAACTCAAGCAAGTCAATTTCCCAATCGGCACAGTTCTTTTTTACGATTTCTTCAAGCCGATTGAGCATTTCATTTGAAAGGCATTTCTTGCGATATTTTGTCACTAACACTAAATGATATGTGAGCTTATAAACACAGTGATAATGTGATTTCATTATATTTACACTAAGTAATTAATTTGTTAAATTATAACCATGAAACAACCTTTTTTGAAAGCGTATAAATATCGCATCTATCCAAATTCTCAACAGAAAGTGCAGTTTGAAAAGCACTTCGGATGCACTCGCTTTATTTTCAATTGGGCTTTAGCTCTTCAAACCAAAGTTCATTCAGAAACTCAAAAATTATTATCAAAAAAGGATATTCAAGACCAATTGGTTGCAATGAAGAAGCAACCTGAATTTGAATGGTTGAATGAAGTAAACAGTCAATCACTTCTTAGTGGATTACTTCACCTGCATACTGCTTATAACAATTTTTTTCAGCGATTGAAGAAAGGCAAGATTGAATTCAGGAAAATTAAAGGCTACAAGCCAAAACCTGATGAAAAACGCCCATTGAGTCATATTGTTGGCTATCCACGGTTCAAATCCAAGAAAGTACCTCAACGGTCTTATCAATGCCCTCAGCACGCAACGGTGAGCTTTGAGTATGGTTTACTACATGTACCTAAAATTAAAGGGATAAAAACTGTATTTAGTCGGACATTTGATGGGAAAATTAAAACTGTCACCATTAGCAAAACAGCAACAGGTAAGTATTATGCTTCTATCTTAGTTGAGTCTGAGTTAGAGCTTGTTGCACCAACAACAGTTCAACCCGATCAAACTATTGGAATTGATATGGGTTTGAATCACATGCTCATTCAATCTAATGGTGATAAAGTTGAAAATCCAAGACACTTACGGCAGGCTCAAAAACGCTTAGCCATACAACAAAAGATATTTGCCCGAAAACAGAAAGAATCTAAGAATTATCAGCGTCAAAAGTTAAGTGTTGCATTCATCCATGAAAAAGTGCGTTTGCAACGCTTAGACCTACATCATAAACTAACGCATCACTTGATCTGTGAAAACCAAGCGACCACGTATGCAGTAGAAGATTTAGGAATTAAAAACATGGTAAGGAATCGAAAATTAGCGAAGTCTATTTCAGATGTAGCTTGGGGTCAATTTCTTACGATATTGCAATACAAGGCAAAATGGTTTGGCAAGAATATTCTACAAATTGGAAGATTTGTTCCAAGTTCAAAAACTTGTTCTTGCTGTGGCTATAAGATGGAAAAGTTACCGCTAAGAGTCAGATTGTTTGAATGTCCAAATTGCAATTTGGTTGAAGATCGTGATGTGAATGCGAGTATAAATATCCGTAATTTCGCTTTAGCTGATGCACTAGGGCTTCGTGCTGTGTAAAGAGTTCCTATGCCACAATACTAGTCAGCGCAAGTGTGGCATCGAAAGGTGTAATCAATTTGATTGCATAGGTCGCACAAATTCCCCCACCATAACTCTTAGTTTGGTGGTGGGAGTATGTCAATAGGCGTAGTTGAGGTCGGTATAATCAGTCAATGATTTCTGTACATGCGCTTGGATAAATTCACGTACATCGGCTGCAGTCATCGGTTCACCATTTTTGCTGATGGCATGCTCAATGTCGGGCTGACCGTCAATTTTGATGCGATAAACAAAGCTTTTCTTTGCTTTATATTGTTCATCATTCTTAGCAATGACCGTGACGTAGTGATAGCTATGTTCAAAGTTCAAGTCGGTATGGGCAAAAACAAACTGGTCGAAAAGTTTAAGTGTGGCGCCATTTTCCAGGGCTTGAAGTTCCTCCACAATACTGGCTTCAAACTTCATTCCATATTTTTCTGAAATCGGCTGTTGGTCAATCAACAGGCTAACCATACCATCTTCAGTGGGTTGTACAGTGATGTTGCTCAAGTCCGTCATGGCATATGCTTCAAAAATGGAGTTGGACATCAGTATCCGCAAAAATTGAAAAAAGACAACCTTTTCTGAACTTGAGATCATGTTGCAGATGACTAAGCTTCAGTTTGACGCATAAAAAAAGGAAGCCGAAGCTTCCTCTTAAGTGACACATTTTAGTCTTGTGCATCAATACTTTGACCATTCATATGCAAACTGTCATCGCCCATCAAGTAAAGATAGGCAGGCATGATATTTTCAGGCGTTGGCAATGTTTTTGGATCTTCATTGGGATAGGCTTTTGCACGCATTGCAGTGCGGGTCGCCCCTGGATTGATACAGTTAAAGCGGATATTCGGTGAGGTATTTTCTTTGGCAAACAGTTGGCTGACCGCTTCAATCGCGATCTTAGACACCGAATATGCGCCCCAACGTTCACGCGTTTCACGTCCGACACCTGAGCTGGCAAAAACTACGGAGGCATGCTCAGATTTTTTCAGAAGTGGCATTAGCTCTTGAGTCATAACGAATGGCGCACGCAAGTTGACGGCCATGACATCATCCCAGACATCGACAGGATAATTTTCCAGTTCGGTGCGCTCACCCAAAATGCCCGCATTATGCAAAATGCCATCTAAGCGCCCAAATTGGCGCTCTAAAGTGTCAACCAATAATTCATAATCACGAGGAGAGGCGCTCGACAGCTGCAAGGGTAAAATTGCAGGTTGCGGCGCACCTAAGCCTTCAATTTCATCATAAATGACTTCGAGCTTATTTAAGGTACGCCCATGCAACACCACAGTTGCGCCGTGTAGGGCATAACTTAATGCAGCAGCACGACCAATACCATCGCCCGCACCTGTAATTAAGATGATGCGATCTTTGAGCAGATCGGGGCGAGGTTGATATTCTGAATATTTCATCATTACCTCCTCGTTATTTTGATTTTTTAATTGTGATCAAGTCAGTGAATTGGACGGTGTAGTTTGACTCACGAGAGACTGAATAACATCGTCCAATTCAGCCACAGTCTTCACTATACAATCTGCTTGCCACGCTGTTAAGTCATCTTTGTGCGCGAATGGTAAATAACCATAAGCCGCCAAAATGGTATACATCTGCGCATTACGACCCGCATCGATGTCACGTGGATGATCGCCAACATAGATACAGTCTTCAGGCGCAATCGTGATGTGCTTGGCTGCCAAATACATTGGTTCAGGATCAGGCTTGGTTTTGCTGACATCCTCTGGGCAGACCAAAACAGCGCAGCGTTTTGTCAAATCCAGCGCGTCTAATAATGCTTCACTGAGCCAACGTGGTTTATTGGTGACAATGCCCCATGGAATTTCTTGGTTTTCAAGTTTTTCAAGTAGCGGATACATGCCAGTAAATAGGTCGGTATCTACCGCAATATCCGCCCCATAGGTGTCTAAAAAACGCTGACGATGTGCCAGAAAAATTGGGTCTTCGACTTCCAGTTCTGGATAAACCAATTTCACCATAGCCCGTGCGCCTTCAGAGACTTGGCTACGGATCAGGTCTGCATCGACCACAGCGACGCCTTTTTCACGGCACATGTCTTGAATAATGCGAATAAAGTCGGCGGCAGTGTCGATCAGTGTGCCGTCAAGGTCGAATAAGACGGCTTTCATGCAGCACCTTCTTTTACGGTATAGACCATGTAATTGACATCGACATTTGGCGCTAACCAATAGCGTTTGGTCAATGGATTGTAATGTAAACCCGTCATGTCTTTCAGTTTGAGCCCTGCGCCGCGAATATCATGTGCCAGTTCTGAGGGCTTAATGAATTTTTGATAATCGTGGGTGCCTTTGGCTAACATGCGCAGTACATATTCAGCGCCAATAATAGCAAACAGGTAGGCTTTGGGATTACGGTTAATGGTGGAGAAGAATACATGACCACCTGGTTTCACCAGTTTATGGCAGGCTTCAATGATTGAGGCTGGATTGGGCACGTGTTCCAACATTTCCATGCAGGTCACGACATCGTATTGTCCTGCTTGTTCTTCTGCGAGCTGCTCCACTGGAATTTGGCGATATTCAATATGCTCAACACCTTCTTGTTCTGCATGTAAACGTGCCACATTCAGCGGAGCTTCGCCCATATCAATGCCGAGCACATCTGCACCACGACGTGCCATACTTTCAGCTAAAATTCCGCCACCACAGCCGACATCAAGAACTTTTTTCCCATTGAGTCCACCTGCATGTTCATCAATCCAGTTTAAGCGTAGTGGGTTGATCATATGTAAAGGGCGGAACTCCGAGTGCTGATCCCACCATATGGCAGCAAATGCTTCAAATTTGGCAATTTCTTGTGGATCAACATTCAGTTGCGACATCGTCGGCACCTCAATTTAAGTCATGATATTTAAAACGTTCAATAGGGCTTAGTGTAGCGTTTATTCTAGAAAAAGCGATAAAAGCCTGAAAAAAGTTCACAGAATGAAAACGAATTTGGCATATTTGATTTATAGTATTTGCATAAACTTATCATAATGATTTTGAGGACAATAAGTTCAATGAAAAAACTCCTTTTGAGTGGCTTAGCAACCGCTGTTTTCGCTATTTCCGGTAGCGCATTGGCTGCAAATTTTGTGGCAGGTCAGGACTATATCGTCGTACCAACACCTGTACAGGTGGAAGTGCCAGGAAAAATTGAAGTCCGCGAATTCTTTTGGTATGGCTGTGGTCACTGTTTTAAACTTGAACCGCATATGCAGACTTGGTTGAAAAAACTACCGAAAGATGTGCGTTTCGTGCGTACGCCAGCAGCCATGAATCCAGTGTGGGAGCAAGCGGCGCGAGCTTATTATGTGTCTGAGGCCTTGGGTGTACGTAAAAAGACCCACTTGACTTTATTCCATGCCATTCATGATCAAAATCAACCAATTCTAGAGCAACCTGCTTTAGCCAAGTTCTATACTCAGTTTGGTATTCCAGAAGCGAAATTTAACAGCACTTATAAATCATTTGCGATCACTTCAAAAATTGCACAAGCACAAGACTTAGCCAAGCGCTATCAACTCAGTGGTGTTCCTGCTGTGACGGTGAATGGTAAATATATTGTGCAAGGTGAAGATGCTAAAGTGACTCAAGTCGTGGATTACTTGATTGAAAAAGAACGCGCTGCAAAATAAGCTGAATGTGTTTGTAAGTCCTTATTCAATTAAAAAAGCCTGCTGATGCAGGCTTTTTTTATGGATTAATGATGTTTATTGCGCAGCTGATGCTGGCTGCAATAAATCCTCATAACGCAGCTCAATTTTTCTTAAGGTTTTTAAGCGCCATAGTTGATGACGAGCTTCGGCTTCATGTCCATTAAAGGCCAAGAGTTTGGCAAATTTGATCAAATCATAGGGAATCGGGTAGTTCAGCACCATTTCCTCATAGTCACGAATTTGCTCAGGGCTGACTTTGCTGTATGGATTTAACTGAATCCATTCAATGCGGCGGTTAAACTCCGACAGCAGTAAAATGTGATCTTGATTGGTGAACTTTTCAGGGGTGTGTTCATAACGAGAAGCTTGATTCAGCTTTGGTACCATCAACTCATAGTCACGAATAATCAGTGCGACCAAGACCACACAGACAGTAAATGTAATCGGCATGGCAAAGCTCGGTAAAGTCCACGTTTTCACTTTTTGCTGGGATTGAATGATCCCTAGAATCAACCCGAGTGGTAGTAAGAAATAAGCGTAGAACAACGGAAATTCGAGCATACCGTGAATCAGTAAAGCGCCGACCATCAGAAGTCCAATGACAGATTCGAGCGATGTCGCATGCTTTTGCAGTTGATAGCCCCAATAGCTGAGATAGGCAAAAAATGGAATCGCAATCACTAATCCATTCCACAACATAAAGTCGAGAATGAAGTTGTGCGCACTTTTCACCCAAACGGGGCCTTGGAACTGATCACTGATTAGGGTGTAAGCCACACTGGTTTGATGCCAACCATAACCAAACCAAGGTCGCTCAGCAATGGCATGGAGCATCTGTTGCCAAATGGCAAGACGTGACATATCGCCCGTTGCTCGCGCAACCGCATCACGGGTTTGGGTCACTTCGACATTAGACAGCTGAGCCAACAGGTGATTGAGTTGTGGAATAAACGCAGTAAATGCAATGAACAACGCAAACCATGCGAGAGCACTATACCACTTCAGTTGAACCACACCTTTGTACTGTTGATAGAGCAAATACAGCAGTAGACAGATACTTGCGACCCATGATGTGCGGGACTGACTCAGGGCTACCGCAAATAACATCAATGCAGCACTTGCGCACAGCAGAATCGAGCTGAGTTTTTTCTTTTCAAATAGGTACAGTGTGCCGAGTAAGGACAGTATCAGAAAGCTTGCCATATTGTTCGGCTGAGCAAAGTTGGCATAAGGACGATCGCCTTTTAAAGTGGTCATACCGGGAATGTACTGTTCAATATTGAGCCATTGGCAAGTGGCGATGAGCGCTGTTACCAGACCGACCGACCAAAATACACTACACAGACCACTAAATAATTGCTCACGTTCCAAGGGTTTTTGGCTCAGGTTAAAACCTAAAACCATACTCAGCCAAAATGCAAAGATATATAAGCCACACATCAGTGCTTTGCTGAAAAAGAACAGCTCGCCAAAACCGTACTGAATGAAGGGCACCAGACTCAATAGCAATAGTGGCAGACTCACTTTCGGGAGCAAGAGTTTTTCTTTTAAAAATAAGGCAGAGAGTGCAAATAAAGATAAAAATGCAAACAATTCACCTGTATAGGTGACCCAAGGGCGATAATGAATGGGCAATAGCCATGCCAAGGCAATACAGACACTCGCCGCTAAAAAAAGAAAAAAACGCATAGGAGCTACAGATGAAAAAACTGGCTCTATGATAGTGAAAAAGCATCCAAGTTTGAGTAAAGCGCATTAAAAATTTTGTAATACACCAAAATTGCGTCTGCGAGCGGCTTAATGCAAAGTCGGATTGGCGTGTTTGGTTTGAGCAGATGGTCGTTGCCAATTGGAGATTCCACGGAACATGAGTTGAATCTGCACGATGGTTTGCAGTTTAAATGCAGCCTGCTGCTGTTGGAGTTTATCGAGAGCTACATCTCGACTCAAACCAATCCAGCGCATGGCCCAGTTAAAGGAGGCATCCATTAAAATATTGGCCAATACTTTGAGGTCTTCGCTGTCATGAATATGTTGCATGCTTTCAATACGGGTTAGTTCATGGGCGAAGTCATCGATTAAAAAGGCAATTTCTCGCTCAACGGCTGCACGGATCAAGGCTGACCCACCCCAACGTTCTCCAATCAAGAAAATCCACTGTTCAGGATGTTGCTCTACAGCATGAAAAAATAGATCTAAACTATGCTCAATCGTGGCATGTGGACCATAAACATAGCTTTGTCCTAATTGCGTCAACATACTTTTGATGTGGAGCGCAGCTTGATCGACCAGTTCAAGTCCCAGCTCATCCAAATCATTAAAGTGACGATAAAAAGCGGTCGGTACTAACCCTACTTGGCGAGTGACTTCACGCAGACTAATGCGAGCAAAGGAACGTCCAGAGGTGCTGAGTTGTAATGCAGCATTCAGCAAAGCTTGGCGGCTTTGTTGTTTACGTTCTTCTCGAATCGACATAGATGATTGCCTCAGCCTCTTTTAAGCTTCAGTTTAACAAAGAATATGGATGGGTAGGGAAACAGGCGATCAATTACAAATGCAATGCAGTCAGACAAATGCTTTGGGTCTGCTTCTGCTATACTATGCGCCAACCTATTTAGTCAGATGAAGGGCGTATTATGCGTATCGACCAACGAACATTAGATCAATTACGTGATGTCACCATTACTCGTAACTACACACGTTATGCGGAAGGTTCGGTATTGGTTGAGTTTGGTCATACCAAAGTTCTTTGTACGGCAAGTATTGATAACTCAGTGCCACGCTTTTTAAAAGGCAAGGGTCAAGGCTGGGTAACCGCTGAATATGGCATGTTGCCACGTTCGACGCATACCCGTAGTGACCGTGAGGCTGCGCGTGGTAAGCAAAGTGGTCGTACTCAAGAAATTCAACGTTTGATTGGCCGTAGTCTACGCGCTATGGTGGATTTAAAAAAATTAGGTGAAAACACCATTACCATCGACTGTGATGTGATTCAGGCAGATGGCGGTACACGTACTGCTGCGATCACTGGTGCTGCGGTGGCCCTCATTGATGCGATGAACACATTGCTTGAGAAAAAGAAAATTAAGCAAGATCCATTAAAAGGCTTAGTGGCTGCAATTTCAGTCGGTATTTTCCAAGACGAAGTGCTTTTAGACTTGTGCTATGAAGAAGACTCAAACTGCCAAACGGATTTAAACGTGGTCATGACCCAAGCTGGCGAGTTTATTGAAATTCAAGGTACGGCAGAAGATAAACCATTTACCCGTGTACAGTGCAATGCCATGTTAGAAATGGCGGAAAAGGGCATTCAAGAATTGGTGAAAAAACAGCAGCAAGCACTGGGCTGGGTAAGCGTCCGCTGAACACACCTTATGAATTCGTCCTATAAGCCTTAATTTAGTCCTGACTTAAAAACAAGTGGGAACTTAAATTTATGACTACAAATAACCAGACATCCATCGCATCTCTTACGATAAAACGAAGAACATATAGTGCTGAATTTAAACAGCAGATCGTTCAGGCGTGTAAAGCATCGGAGGTTTCAATTGCTTCGGTCGCTTTGCAACATGGATTGAATACAAATCTTGTATCCAAATGGATTCGCTTAATTGATGCTAAGCCAGGGAATGATCGCTCACTACTACCGAATAAACCTGCATTTATTACCTTATCTTGCTCCGCACCATTAGATCCTATCCCTACTGGCATGTTAACGGTTCAAATTACTTTACCCCACTCAAAAGCAGAAATTGGCTTGAAATGGCAAGTATCAGAAATATCTGCTTTAGCAGAATTACTCAAGGCACTTACAACATGATCCGTATCGATGAAATCTGGTTGTCTACTCAGCCCATGGACATGCGTGCAGGTATGGATACGGCCATGGCTCAGGTGGTGAGAGCCTTTGGCTACATCAAACCGCATTGTGCTTACCTGTTCTGTAATAAACGTGGCCATCGCATGAAAGTGCTGGTACATGATGGACTGGGCATCTGGCTGTGTGCCCGGCGGTTGGAACAGGGAAAATTTCACTGGGCTAAAGTTCACCAGGGTGAAAGCGTAGCCCTCAGCCCAGAACAGTTACAGGCACTGATCCAGGGTTTGCCTTGGCAGCGCATTGGACGACAGCAAGTGGTCACAATGCTCTAAACTAGCTTGGTCCATTCTGCTATTCTCCAAACGTTCTATTTCATTCTTCTCATGACCTCAGGCATACTGCGGTCATGAATACACTGCCTGATTTAAGCCAACTGACCCATGAACAACTGCTGGAATTTACCCGGCAGTTGGCAATGCAGCATCAGTCTTTGGCACAATCAAATCAAGAATTAGAAAAATCAAACCAGCAATTGGATGCCAAAGTTCAACATCTTTCCATTCTCACGCAAAAATACGAGCATGAGCTCGCACTATTTAAACAGCACAAATTTGGCAGTAAAAACGAACATCTCACCGCAAAACAAATCCATCTGTGGGATGAAGCGGTCGAAGAAGATATTGCCGCTGTTGATCTGGAACTGGAACGGCTGAATGCAGATAAAACTGATGCAGCGACACACAAAGCCACAGTCAACAAACCTAAACGTCGACTGCTGCCCGATCATCTACACACCATCCGTATCGAGCATGAACCAACATCAACCCAATGTGCTTGTGGCTGCACCTTGCGTCGTATCGGCGAAGATATCAGTGAAAAACTACATTTCAGACCGGCACAGTTCTATAAGGAACAGCATGTGCGTGGCAAATGGGTCTGTGATCAGTGTGACACCCTGACTCAGCAAGCGATGCCTGCCTATGTGATTGATAAAGGCATTGCTTCACCTGAACTGCTCAGCCATGTGCTGGTATCGAAGTATGCCGATCATTTACCGCTGTACCGTCAACGTCTGATCTATCAGCGGGCGGGAATCGAGCTTTCTAGATCAACGTTATCTGACTGGATAGGTCGCTGCGGTGTGGAACTGGAACCTCTGGCCAATGCCTTAAAACAGGTGGTGCTGCAACAGCGGGTGATCCATGCCGATGAAACGCCGGTCACCATCATGCGGATGGGTGATGATGAGAAAAAACCGAAGAAAGGTTATGTCTGGGCCTATGCCACTACACAGTACAATCCAGTTCAAGCGGTGATCTATGACTTTCAGGATAGCCGTTCAGGTCAGCATGCAGAAGAGTTCCTGAATGGCTGGCAGGGCCATCTGGTCTGTGATGATTACAGTGGTTATAAAGCACGCTTTAAATCAGGCGATGTCATAGAGGTGGGCTGCATGGCGCATGCACGTCGTAAATTCCATGAGCTACATGTGACCGGGAAAAGTCAGATCGCTGAACAGGCATTACTGATGATTCAGAAACTGTATGCGATAGAAGCAGAACTCAGGAAAAAGACCGATGGTACAGCAGAACACCGCCGCGAATACCGACAACAGCACAGCCAACCGGTGATGCAACAACTGTGTGAATGGCTCAACCAACATTATCTGACGGTGCCATCGAGTTCTCCCACCGCCAAGGCCATCAATTACAGTCTGAAGCGTTGGCCAGCCTTAAGCCGCTATCTGGATGATGGCAATCTACCCATTGACAATAACTGGGCAGAGAACTCAATGCGTCCCTGGGCATTGGGCCGTAAGAACTGGTTGTTTGCAGGTTCGCTGCGCAGTGGACAGCGAGCGGCAAATATCATGACTTTAATCCAGTCAGCAAAGCTGAATGGGTTGGATCCGTATGCCTATCTCAGTGATGTGCTGAAAAGGCTGCCGACGCATAAAGCGACCCAAATAGAAGAATTACTACCACATCGCTGGAAATCCAACTCAAATTAAAAAATAGGCATGGGGTTCAGCGGACGCTTACTGGGCTGGTAAGTTTTAACGCAATAAAAAACGCACTCTAGAGTGCGTTTTTTATTGCGTGTGGATTGAATGCGAACTATTGGAATTAAGCATTAAAACGCATAGAAAGGTCGACTGCTTTGACATCTTTGGTCAATACACCCATCGAAATATAATCCACGCCTGTGCTTGCGACTTCACGTAAGTTGGCAATGGTGATATTCCCTGACGCTTCCAATTTACAACGTCCTGCAACATACTTGACCGCATCAATCATTTGTTGCTGGCTAAAGTTATCTAACATCACGATATCGGCTTGGGCTTCCAATGCTTGGTCTAATTCAGCCCAAGTTTCAACTTCGACTTCGACAGGTTTGCCTGGGGCAATTTGATGCGCTTTGGCAATAGCTTGAGCAATGCCACCCGCTGCCATGATGTGATTTTCTTTAATTAAAAAAGCATCGAATAGACCTAAACGGTGGTTTTGACCACCACCGACCGCGACAGCATATTTCTGGGCAATACGCAGACCTGGTAGGGTTTTACGGGTGTCGAGCAACTTGGTGTTTAAGCCATCGAGCTGTTTGACATATTCCGCAGTTTTGCTGGCCACAGCAGATAGCGTTTGTACAAAGTTGAGTGCAGGGCGTTCAACCGTAAGTAAGCTGCGTGCTGAACCCGCCAGTTTAAAAATGGTTTCATTGGCACGAACCAGATCGCCATCATTTTTTAGCCACGTGATTTGTACACTGGAATCGAAAGCTGCAATTAATGCATTGACCCAAGGTTGACCTGCAAGAATCATGTCTTCACGGCTAATAATGGTCGCAGTCGCTTGTTCATCTTCAGGCGTCAAAAGTGCCGTAATGTCACCATCACCAATGTCTTCTTGTAATGCCTGTTGAATATTCAGTTGAATAGATTGTTCAAGCAGTTGCTGCGATATGCTCATCCGATTGTCCGTATCTTTATAGAAGCCATGAAAATTGCGCAATATATTAGCATTTTTCCTGAAAGAGGCGTGAAAATTTCAGAATCAAACGCTGATCAATTTGAGAAATAACGGGGAAAGATTTAGCATGAGAGACATTAAAAAAGATTGCCCAAAGGGCGTAATGGGTTTGAGGAATAAAAATATGCAGGTCATTCCGTCGTTTCAAGTGCACGCAGGGCAACTGCTAGGAGCGAGACAAATTCCATCGCCTAATTTTAATGCACGTCCTGCTGATACTGAGGTTCAACTGATTGTCATCCATAATATCAGCTTGCCTCCCTCACAGTTTGGCGGCGGCTATATTGAACAATTTTTTCAAAATCAATTAGATTGGTCAGTACATCCATATTTTCAAACTATTCAAGGCATGCAAGTCTCAGCGCATTTACTGATTTTAAGAAGTGGCGAAGTCTTACAATTTGTCAATTTTAACGACCGTGCATGGCATGCAGGACGCTCAAGCTATCTGGCTAAAAAAGAGTGCAATGATTATTCGATTGGTATTGAGCTTGAGGGCAGTGATGACTTACCTTTTGAAGATGCTCAATATGAAACATTGGTACACGTGACGGCCTGTTTACAACAGGCCTATCCTCAAATTCAGCAGCATTTGGCGGGACATTCCGATATTGCACCAGGACGTAAGACCGATCCAGGCCCATTTTTTGATTGGTTAGACTATCGAAATCGTTTGCAGCAGTTAAAAAGTCAATGAATTGAGAGTCAACAACAACATTAAACAATCAAATATTCGCTGAAGTTTCATTACAATAGCGGCAAATGAAAAACTAGGTGGATACGATGGCGCTGTGGCGGTCAACCGTAATTGTAAGTGCAATGACCATGCTTTCTCGGGTCTTGGGTTTGGTACGAGACATTGTCTTACTAAATGTCTTTGGTGCGGGGAAAGATTTCGATACCTTTGTGGTGGCCTTTCGTATCCCGAACTTCTTCCGTCGGTTATTTGCTGAGGGAGCATTCTCACAGGCGTTTATTCCAGTACTGACCGAATATAAAACTGGGCGTACCCATGCGGAAGTTCAGATTCTGATTAGCCGTGTCTTTGGTTGTTTGATGACGGTTATGACGGCTTTAACCTTTCTCGCTATGGTTGCAGCTCCAGCAGTGTTATACATCTATGCACCGGGTTTCCATGCCGATCCAGAGAAGTTTGATCTTGCAGTTTCTATGTTCCGCCTCACTATTCCTTATTTATTGTTTATGTCGCTGACAGCCTTTGCCAGCAGTATTCTAAATAGTTATGGATCCTTTGCTTCACCCGCATTTTCACCAGTATTGCTGAATGTTGCGATGATTGCGGGGGCATGGTGGCTGACGCCGTATATGGCAGAACCGATTATGGCACTCGGTTGGGCAGTGATTGCTGCGGGTGTATTGCAATTAGCGATCCAAATTCCTGAACTTTGGCATAAAAAATTACTGATTCCACCGAAAGTTGATTTTAAACATGAAGGGGTGGATCGCATCATGAAATTGATGCTGCCAGCGCTATTTGGTGTTTCCGTCACGCAAATCAACTTACTCCTGAACACCATTTGGGCTTCGTTTATGCAAGACGGTTCAGTGTCATGGTTGTACAGTGCGGAACGTATGACTGAATTACCTTTGGGCTTGATTGGGGTAGCGATTGGTACGGTGATTTTACCCGCATTGTCGACCCGTCATGCAGAGCAAGATATGTCGAAGTTCCGTGGCATGATGGATTGGGCTGCGAAGGTCATTGTTTTAGTGGGGGTGCCAGCGAGTATCGCGCTGTTTATGTTATCGACCCCCATTATTCAGGCCCTGTTCCAACGCGGTCAATTCACCATTGAAGATACTCAAATGACGGCTTTAGCTCTGCAATGTATGAGTGCTGGGGTGATTTCATTTATGTTGATTAAAGTCTTTGCACCTGGATTTTATGCGCAGCAAGACACCAAAACACCAGTTCGTGTCGGTTTAATGGCCGTTGCCGCAAATGCGATTTTAAACGTGGTATTTATTGGCTTCTTTAAACTGATTGACTGGCAGGCAGAGCATATGGCTTTGGCTTTAGCCTCTTCGGGTTCTGCTCTGGTGAATGCGGGGATGCTGTATTTCTATCTACACAAACGCGATATTTTCCGTTTTGGTGCACATTGGAAAAAACTGTTTATCCAGTTCGGTATTTCTAACGCCGTGATGATTGCGGCTTTGTGGTATGCATTGACTTGGTATAATGGTGACGTGTCACAGTGGATTCGCGTTGCCGAAGTGATCGGGCTGTGTGTGGTGGGTGTTGTGGCTTATGCGGTTGGTTTACTCCTTACAGGCTTTAGACCACGTCACCTCAAACATGAAGCATAAAACAAGGTGCTGCTTTTTTTCTGCTTCAAGACAAGCGAAGCGCGTAGCTTAAAAAAGCATGACTTGATTTAAGAATATATTGAAATGGCTTTGTTGCATAAATATGTAAGCATCTGATTTAAATAAATTTAATTTTGGATCAAAAAATAATCAAAACTTTTAAAATCATATAGTTATGAAATCTTTGTGCAACAAAGCCTATTGAAATTAATAAAAAGCCTGATCACGAAGATCAGGCTTTTTATTTTGTATATAGTATTACCTTTGCATTGCTACTTTATTTTGGCAACACTTCAATCAGTTCCACATCAAAAATCAAGGTGCTGTTCGGTTCAATCACATCGCCTGAACCAATTTGGCCATAGCCCAGTTTAGCAGGAATAAAGAAGCGATATTTTGCGCCTTCTTTCATTAGCTGTAAGCCTTCAGTCCAACCTTGAATCACTTGGCTGACTTGAAACTCCGCAGGCTGTTGACGTGCAATCGAGCTGTCAAAAACGGTCTGATCAATCAAACGCCCTTCATAATGGACTTTGACTTTACTGTTGGCCTTAGGTGACTTGCCTTGGCCTTGTTGTAAAACCATATATTGCAGGCCTGAAGCCGTGGTTTTTACCTCGGGTTTTTTCGCATTTTCAGCTAAAAAGGCTGCACCAATTTTGGCATTTTTATCAGCCAGTTGTTTAACTTCTAATAACTGTTTTGCCTCGGCTTGGCGTTTATATTGGGTGAGTACTCGCGCCATGTCTTCATCACTTAATGAAGCAGCTTGACCTTTAGATGCTTCACGTAACCCTTGCACAAAAGCATCGAGATCTAAATCTTGAATAGACTCGGCATTGCTCCGACCCATGAGGTAGCCAAAGCTATAACCGACTTGTTGGTTGATACTGCTTTTATTATTAATCGGTGCAGCAAAAACAGGTGTAGAAAGTAACAAGCCACAGAGTAATGTTGTTTGAATTTTCATCTTGTATTCTCAATAAAAAGAGGAGAGCAAAAGCTCTCCTTTGATTGACTTGTCTTATTTTACTTTGATCAGTTCAACATCAAAAATAAGCGTGCTGTTGGCTGGAATCATACCAGGTACACCTTGTGGGCCATAACCTAAGTTCGAAGGGATGTAGAGGGTCGCTTTCCCACCTTCTTTCATGAGTTGTAGACCTTCAGTCCAACCCGGAATCACTTGGTTTAAAGGAAACTCAATCGGTTCGCCACGTTCAAGCGAACTATCGAAGACTTTACCGTCGACCAATTGGCCTTTGTAATGCACGGTAACGACAGAGCTGGCAGTGGGTTGCTTGCCTGTGCCTTCTTGCGTAATTTTGTACTGTAAGCCTGACACTGTGGTTTTTACCCCAGGTTTTTTCGCATTTTCAGTTAAGAAGCTGTCACTGGTTGTTTGTGCTTGCTTCGCATCATTAGCCTGTTTTTGCTGCATTTCTTCTTGGAACTGCTCATAGGCTTGTTTTAATTCTTCTTCGCTATAGGCAGGTTGGCTACGAGCATGACCGGCACGGACACCCGTTACAAAACTGTTAATATCGAGTTCTGGTGGAGTTTGATGAGCAACCTCATAACCCAGTGCATAGCTAATTTTTTCTACGGCAGATGCATTTTTTGAAACTTGGGCTTCGGCTGAAGCTGGGTGTTGAGATGCATAATAAACGGGAACAAGTGCAGCACCGCCTAGAATAACAGCTACAGCAATGGGTAAGGCTTTACTCATGTGAAATTTTTCCTAATTCTATTACATTCAAAAAGTTTTTTAGCATCTTAGCAGACTTCATGAATGACGTGTTTTGTACCACCAGTACATTTTCAAATTAATATATGCCGAAGTCCTTAAAAAAACTATAAGGATTTGAATATATAAACGTTTGTCATACAAAATAAAAAGCCAGAAATCAAGTTCTGGCTTTTTATCGGTTAGAGAATGTATTTAGTCTGATTCTTTATTGGCTTTATAGGCATAAGCATAGTTATAACCATAGCCATAACCGCCTGCTTCACGTTGAATATCATTCAAAATAAAGCCGTTGACTTTCACGCCAGCTTGTTCAAAGCGATTGATGGTTAACTCAAGCTCTTTCATTTGTGTTTTCGCATAACGCGCAATCACTAAATTAACGCCTGTATATTGAGAAATAATAATCCCATCCGTTACAGCCAGTACTGGTGGTGTGTCGATGATCACATGATCGAACTTCTCAGACAGTTGTTCCAAGACGTTCTTAAACTGAGCCGAGCTTAAGAGTTCAGATGGATTGGTTGGACTTTTACCTTTGGAGATGACGCTTAAGCCAGGTACTTCAGTATTTCGAATCACTGTCTCTAAGCTGTGTTGGCCATTGAGTAATTCAGTGAGACCTGGTTGAGTGTCGTAGTTAAAGTACTTATGTAAATATCCACGACGTAAGTCAGCATCTACAATCAAAACACGTTTATCGCTTTGCGCCAAAATTGTGGCTAAGTTGGTCGAAATAAAAGATTTCCCGACTTCTGGTGCTGGGCCTGAAATCATAATCAGGTTATTTTTTGCAGAACTTAAAGCAAAATGAATGGCGGTACGCATACTACGTAAGCTTTCAATCGCAATATCATCACTGTTTTTAACAGCCAAAATAGGAATATTCTTTTTCTTTTTCAGAATGTTAATACGGCTTTCTTGAACAGGAGAACGCGGCACCGTTGCATATACAGGTAGATCAAGGTTGTTTTCAATTTGAGCAGAGTCTTTGATACCCGAACGCAGCATGTTACGAATAAGTGCAATTAATACACCAATAAAACCACCTACAAATAATGATAAAATCAAAATGATTAATTTTTTAGGCTTGATTGGTCGTTCAGGTTCAACAGCTGTGTCGATGATACGGACATTACCAATTTCCCCAGCATTTGCAATTTTGAGCTGTTGGTAGCTATTAAGAAGTGATGTATAAAGCTCAGTATTTACTTTGACATCACGATAAAGTTGTAAGTACAGGCGCTGTGTTTCTGGAAGTTGTTTAATAGACTTGTTTAATTCTTGAGTCTTTTGATTTAAAGAATTTACCTGTGCATTAATTTCAGCCATCAACGGATGATCAAGTGTATATTTAGCAGACAATTCGGCTTGTTTCTGTTTTAACTCAATACGCATTTTCTCAAGTTCAATATTTTGCTTGAGCATGAGTTCAGCTTCTTGAGTGACATCTACCGTATTGTATTTTTCACGAAACTCATTAAATTTAATTTCAGATTGTTCAAGTTGTTGCTTTAATTCAGGTAATTGTTGATCTAAGAAATTGAGGGTTTGTTTTGATTCTAACGATTTACGCTCAATATTTTGTTGGTGATAAATTTCTAAAATATGATTCAGCACATTAGTAATATGCTGTTTATCTTCTCCAGCATAATTTAAACCAATGACACCTGTCATTTTCCCTTTTTCTGCTACACCATAATTTAATTTTAAGTTTTTGACAGCTGAAGGCAGTGAGAGTTTAGATAATATAAAAGCGTGTTCAAATGGCTGTGTACTTGAAATATTAATTTTCCAAGCTCCATAGCCGTCAACAAATTGATTGAGTTGATTTAAACGACCCTCAAAGATCACTTTATCTTTATGACTTAGGGTAAATTTAGAGTCTGCTTTGAAATCTAAAGTCAGTTTTTTATCTAAATAATAATTTGGAACACTGAACTCTTTAACTAAAAAATTATTTTGCTTGGTGCTATAACTAACACCTTGGCCATCAAATTTCAATTGGCCTTTTTCTGAAGAGAGTAGTTTTTTAAAGAAGCTATTATTTTGATCTTGAATACTGATGTTCAGATTGAGGTCATCAATCACTTTGCCTAACACCATTCTAGAATTTAAGATCTCAATCTCTGCATCGGCAGGCGATTTTTGACCAAGACCACCAGAGACTTCTTTGAGTTCGCCTAGTAATGCAGCAGACGCGGCACTTTTGCCATCTTCGACTTGAACTAAAGCATCCGTAGAATATATGGAAGGTGTGGTGCGAATATAGAGTAAGGCACAGATTAAACTTAATATGATGCAAAGAGCGATAGTTTTCCATTGAGCAACCAGAGAAAAAAAGAGCTCTTTTAAATCAATAGTATCATCTTCAGTTTTTGAGTTTTGAGTCATAATTTAACAACTGATTATTCAATAATTTATATTAAAAATGTGGCATCCAATCCTGAACATAATTGCTTATGTTTTTACAGGACTCATTAAAAAAGTCTTGATCGTGTTGATAAGGGTCAGGGACATTTTTTCCTTGCCAGTGGCCTAATCTAAAGACCTTACCTTTTGCAAACGGCCATTGTTTTTCTATATGCTGAGCCTGATTCGTACTCATTACTAGAATTAAGTCTGCTTGCTTAATTAAAGATGCATTGATCTGTTTTGCAATATGTGGACGCATATCAATATTAAATTGGTCCATACAATGAATTGCTTTTTCATCTGCATGATGTCCTACCATTGCGGACAATCCTGCAGATTCAATGTGTTGTTTTGGGCAATTCGTCTTTAGGAAATATTCTGCCATCGGGCTACGGCAAATATTTCCGACACAGACAACGAGTATATTTTTAAACGCCATAATTATTTCCCAAGCTGATCAAAACTATAAAGTGCGCTCGAGAATGGAATGATCTGATTGACTACACGCTGCCAACGAGTCAAACCAGTTGCATCAATGTATACAATGTCATTCTTTTTCATGGAAAATTGATTGGCTAATGCTAGATTACCAATACTACTCAAATTTAAGTGATAGATAGTTGACTGCTTCTGATCTAAATCTGTACGCATGACATAAATTCTAGCTGCACTAGCTGAGTAAGGGTTAATCCCTTCACTTTCACCCAATACATCACTTAAAGACATGCCTTGATCGCGTAAGTTAATCGCTTGGCTTTTACTTGATTCACCCATGACATAAAGTTTTTGATCTTGTTTTGTATTTACAAAAATTGTGTCATTCGGGCGAATTAATAAATTATGTAGTGATAAACCATTTTTTTCGAGTTGAATGGTATTTAAATTATACGTAGCGCCATTACGAATGAGTTGAATATTAGTGGTGTCGCCAGTTTTGGTATCAATACCACCGGCTTGACCTAGTGCGGTATAGAGGCTGATTGGTTGATCATTTAAAGTGTATTGTCCACTTTTAAGTACTTGACCATTTACGAAGTATCTTTTGCCTTCGTAAGATAACACTCTAACGACAACATCAGGGTGTTTTAAATATTTACTAAATTGACTACGCAAATATGTATTCGCTTGAGCAAGCGTTTTCCCAGCAATTTTAACTGACCCGACTAAAGGAAGCTGTACATTACCGTTAGGATCAATGGGATAACCAACAGCTTTTACATTAGTTGCATCTTGAATTGGTGGTGTAATTTCAGGATAAGCCCAAAGTTGGATCGACAGAACATCACCTGCACTTAACTTATATATGGATTGCTGATGCTGAAATAACGTTTGAATTTGAGCTAAATTTTGCGAATTCGCTTGAGAAATAGCAGGAATATTATTTTGTGTCAAAGGTACAACATTTAATTCAGCACCTTGATCTGTTTTATAGGAACCTTGTTGTGGTAAATCATATGTCTGAAGTCCAGGGGTCATTGCGCATCCTGTAATTCCTAAACTCAAAACCAGCATAATAACGCTATAACGATAGTAATTCACTCGAATATAAATCCTATTTATAAATTTGAATGTTTTTGAACGGGCCAATGAACCCTAATTGTACGTTTCAGACTGCAAAATTCTATACTATTCGTGCTATTTAATATAGTTATTGATGTTTTAAAACGTAATTCCATTAGGTTTTTTATAAAATATAAAAAATGTACCTGAGACTTTGATCCTAACAAAATAGCATATAGAAAAAAAGACCATAGATTTGATCTATTTGAATCGGGAAGTATGACTTTTTATGTATGTTTAGAACATCATTACACAATCGAAATTTGATTTTCTGATATAATTTAACGCTATTTACAACATAACGATGATTGATAATTCATCGATGACATAGGCTTCAGTATGTTACAACTCTCCGAATTAAAAATTGCCATCATCGGATTAGGTTATGTTGGTTTACCTCTAGCTGTAGAGTTTGGAAAAAAAGTTCCTGTGGTGGGCTTTGATATTCACCAGAAGCGTATTGATGAGCTACAGAGCGGACAAGATCATACTTTAGAAGTTTCACCAGAAGAATTAAAGCAAGCAACGCATTTAAGCTACACCACAAACTTACAGCAGTTAGCAGACTGTAATTTCTTTATTGTGACAGTGCCAACCCCGATCGATGAATTTAAGCAACCCGACCTGACTCCCTTGGTTAAAGCATCCGAAAGTATTGCTAAAGTACTGAAAAAAGGCGATGTGGTTGTCTATGAATCAACGGTTTATCCAGGTGCAACTGAAGAAGTTTGTATTCCTGTTTTAGAAAAAAATTCAGGATTAAAATTCAATCAGGATTTTTATGCAGGTTATAGCCCAGAGCGTATTAATCCAGGCGATAAATTGCATCGTGTCACCAGTATTCTAAAAATCACCTCAGGTTCTACACCCGAAGTCGCTGATTTTGTCGATGAAGTTTATAATCTTATTATTGAGGTAGGGACGCACAAAGCGCCAAGTATCAAAGTCGCAGAAGCAGCAAAAGTGATTGAAAACACGCAACGTGATGTGAATATTGCGTTAATTAATGAACTTGCTTTGATCTTCAATAAAATGGGTATTGATACAGAAGATGTACTCACAGCTGCGGGGACAAAGTGGAACTTTTTACCGTTCCGCCCAGGTTTAGTGGGTGGGCACTGTATCGGGGTTGACCCGTATTACTTAACCCATAAAGCACAGTCGATGGGTTATCATCCTGAAATTATTTTGGCAGGCCGCCGTTTAAATGATGGTATGGGTGCTTATGTGGTGACTCAACTGGTTAAAGCCATGTTGAAAAAACGCATTCAAGTTGAAGATGCCAAGGTCCTCATTTTAGGCTTAAGCTTTAAAGAAAACTGCCCAGATATTCGTAATACACGCATCATTGATATCGTCAATGAACTCAAGGAATATCACACTCAAATTGATGTTTATGACCCTTGGGTAGATGCAGCTGAAGCTGAACATGAGTACGGCATTAGCCCAGTACAGGCGCTGGAAAATGGCAAATATGATGCTGTAATTTTGGCTGTTGCCCATCACCAGTTTAAAGATATGGGCGTGCAAGCCATCCGTGCCTTAGGTAAATCTGAGCATGTGTTATATGACTTGAAATATGTGTTATCTCAAGCCGAATCTGACCTTCGTCTATAAGAGGACATACCACTATGAATCAATATCAACAGGTATGTGCAAACCTACAAGCTACACCCAAAACTTGGTTGGTGACGGGTGTTGCGGGCTTTATAGGCTCGAATCTTTTAGAAACTTTACTCAAGCTCAATCAAACTGTGGTAGGTTTAGATAACTTCGCCACAGGGCATCAGCATAATTTGGACGAAGTACAAAGCTTAGTGACTGCGGAGCAATGGGCAAAATTCAGCTTTATTGAAGGTGACATACGTCAGTTTGCAGATTGCCAAAAAGCATGTGTAGGTGTGGATTATGTCTTGCATGAAGCAGCGCTCGGTTCTGTACCGCGTTCAATTGCTGACCCCATCACCACTAATGAAACCAATATCAGTGGTTTCTTAAATATGCTCACTGCAGCACGTGATGCAGGTGTTGCAAGCTTTACTTATGCAGCCAGCAGTTCGACTTATGGTGATCATCCCGCATTGCCAAAAGTAGAAGAAAATATTGGTAATCCACTTTCACCCTACGCAGTGACGAAGTACGTCAATGAGTTATACGCAGACGTATTTGCGAAAACTTATGGGTTTAAAGCAATTGGCTTACGTTACTTTAACGTGTTTGGACAACGCCAAGATCCGAAAGGCGCTTACGCAGCAGTGATCCCGAAATGGACATCATCAATGATTGCTGGTGAAGATGTGTTTATTAACGGTGATGGTGAAACCAGTCGAGATTTCTGTTTTATTCAAAATGTTGTGCAAGCGAATATTTTAGCTGCGACAACGCAAAGCGATGAAGCAAAAAATCAGGTCTATAATGTGGCACTAGGCGACCGCACTACTTTGAATGCGTTGTACCGTGCTATTCAGGCAGCGCTTGCGACAAATGATGTGAACTTTGAGCGTGATCCTGTTTACCGTGAATTCCGTGCGGGTGATGTACGTCATTCACAAGCGAGCATTGCCAAAATTGAGCAGCATTTGGGTTATGCACCGCAGTTCAAAATTGACGAAGGTATTCAGTTGGCTATGCGTTGGTACGTAAACAACTTAAAATGATATTGAACAGATGATTGCGAAAATTTTCGCAAAATATCAGTCCATTGGACTGATTACATTAAGTTTACTGGTCGGTGCGATAATTACATTTATCGCACTTCCTGTTTTAACACGCCTATATTCAGTTGCTGACTTTGGTGCTTACGGGATTGCATTGGCGATTGTCAGTATTTTATCCACGGTTGCCAATTTACGTCTTGATCAAGCATTGTTAGTCGCGGACGAGCAAGATAAAAAGAGTCTGATTTTTGAAGGGGCTGTATTCTCAACTGCGATTGCTGTCATTAGTGGCATCGTCATCAGTGCAATTTTAAATGTTGAAATGGCAGGGGCTGTTGCCACAGGTGTGCTTGCCAATACCCTGATTCAAAGTCTGTATAATTATCAATTTTCCGCACATAAAGAATATTTCTGTGCAGGTTTAAATGTTTTTCGTAGTGCTATTGTGTTAGCGGTTCAACTGTCCTTACCGCTCGTGATGCAAATTAGCTTGGTGAACAGTTATAACGTCAGCTCCATTATCATGATTGTCGCGGTGCTGATTTATTTACTGAAGTATCAGCTCTATCAAGTGAGTTGGCAGACATTTAAAAATTATAAAGACTTTATCTATGCCAATACGCCCCATGCCTTACTGAATAGTTTTTCGCATAACTTGCCCTACTATGTTGTGTCGCATTTTGTCGGTGTGCAGGCGATGGGTTTCTATGCCATTGTCGAGCGTACCCTTCGTGTACCGATCAATCTGATTTCGCAAACCTTGCGTCAGTTTTTTATTCGCAAATTTAAAAACACCGAATCCAATCAAAATGCCTTAAAGGCGAGTGTGCTGCTTAGTCTGGTTTCACTACCGTTATTTGCCATTTTCTTCATTCTGCCTGAATCTTTATATTTATGGGTTTTTGGCAGTGAATGGGTGGGTATTTCGAGCTATTTCCAAATTTTAGCTTTGGGCTATTGGGCGATTTTCTGTAATCCACCAAGCTCGGCTTTTCTGATTGCTCAGCGCAACAGCCAAGTGTTGTTTAAGTTGCAAATCGTAGAACTCATCATTAAGTTCGCTTTATTTGCAGGCTTCTATGCTGTCTTTGTTGATAAAGTGTATATGTTACTTGCGGTGCCTGTGGCATTAATTTTCTATAACTTTGCCATTTTATATGGGGTGTGGAGAAACAAAAACTGATGTTTTTTAAAATCTTAAAATACATGAATTGGTTTGCTTCACAGTGCCGTAAAGTGATGTACAACATGGCATTTGGCACACAATTTCGTTACTTCGGCAAAGCCTGTACCCTAGAGATTAATGGCCAAGTCAAGATCGGTAAGAATGTCTATATTGGTGATCATGTCAGTTTAATTGTCGAGCAAGGTGCGATTTTAGAAATTGCAGATAACAGTTTTATTGGTGAAAGCTGTTATATCAAATGCTTTGGCGGAAAAGTGTCGATTGGTCAAGATGTCAGCATTAATTCTAAGTCTTTTATTAATGGTTGTGGTGGTGTAAGCATTGGTGACAATACCCGTATTGGTACGCAAAGTATTTTGATTGCTAGTAATCATAAATTTGGTGAGCCTGATCTGTTGGTGAAAGATGCTATTACCAAGCAGGGCGTGAGTTTAGGGAAAAATATTTGGCTTGGTGCACGAGTTACGGTACTTGATGGTGTAACTATTGCCGATGATAGCGTGATTGGTGCTTGCAGTTTGGTTTCTAAACCTTTACCTGAATCAGGGGTGTATGTCGGTATTCCAGCCAAAAAAATCAAATCCGTATAAAGTGCTATGCATATCGTAAAACATATTTTCAGCGTAAAATATTCAGCTTAATTTTCTCCCTTTTGATTTTCTGATCCTGACATAGGTCATGCGTATGGCATTTATGGTTTCTGCTTTTCGACAGCTGTTTGATCTTGCTTATTTTATGGCAAAGGGCAGTGTGGCATATGCACGTAAAAAGGGGGTGAAAATTGGTGAAAACTGCCGAATTTATATTAAAAATTGGGGCTCAGAACCGTTTTTAGTCTCAATTGGAGATCATGTCACGGTGACTTCAGGCGTGAAATTTATTACCCATGATGGCAGTACCTGCTTAGTCAAAGATGATAAAGGCAAACGCTATCAACGTTTTGCTCCGATTCAAGTTGGTTCGCATGTCTTTATAGGTGTGAATAGCATTATTATGCCGGGCGTGAGCATTGGCTCAAATGTCGTGATTGGTGCAGGTTCGGTGGTGACCAAAGATATTCCTGACCATAGCGTGGCGATTGGTGTACCTGCCAAAGTGGTGTCGAGCTTTGCTGATTATCAAGCCAAAATTCAAAGCATCTGTGCCAGTGATAGCGACTTGGTTGGCATTACCGATTACCGTGCCCGTGTGGAACGTGCCATTTCGATTCAAGCCTCAAAAAACCATCTTTAATATTCTCCCATTTCATAAAGTTTAGGTCTGCATATGTTGAATAAAGTCATGTTCTTTTTGCCAAGCTTGGGCGGTGGCGGTGCAGAACGTACGGTCATTCAACTGGCGAACAGTTTTGCTGAACAAGGACTTAAAATTCATTTAGGCGTATGTGACCTGAATGGCGATAAAGCCAAGCTGTTACCCGAAGTGAGTTCTAAAATTGAATTGGTCAATTTTAATTGCGGTCGGGTGATGAATAGCATCACGCCTTTAAAAATAAAAATGAAATCTGAGCAATATGATTGCTTAGTGGCCACGCAAACCCATACCAATATTGTGGCAGGGATTGCGAAAAAACTCTCAGGTGTTGCAACACGTTTGATCTTCCGTGAAGTATCTACGCCGTCAAAAAATATGAAGTTGCAAGGCATTGCTAAATTTGTGCTGAAAACTTTGGTGAATTGGACTTATCCCATGGCACAGCAAGTGATCTGTGTCTCTAAAGGGGTAGAAGCCGATTTTCATGAATATTATGGCTATAAAAATAATAATCTCGGCACCATTTATAATCCTGTGCTAGATGATGTCTATTTTGAAAAACTTAAAGCGCCAGTCACACATCAATTTTTAAATGATAGTAATAAAGTGATTTTGGCAGTGGGGCGTCTCACTGAAGCAAAGAACTTTGGTTTTCTGATCCGCTCCTTTAAAGCCTTGCATAATCAGCATCCTGAAACCCGATTATTGATTTTAGGTGAAGGCGAATTACGAGCTGAGTTTGAGGCTCTAGTGGCTGACTTGGGTTTAAACGATGTGGTGGATTTGCCGGGCTTTGATGCCAATCCATACGCTTATTTTAAATATGCATCGCTGTTTGTTTTAAGTTCCAATTGGGAAGGTTTACCGGGTGTACTGATTCAGGCACTGGCTTCTAAAGTGAAGGTGGTCAGTACCGATTGCCCAAGTGGACCAATGGAAATTTTAGACCATGCAAAATTTGGCTTATTGGTCGAATGCAATGATCAAGTTGGCTTGATGCAAGCCATGCAACAGGCGATTTTTGCCGATTATGTACATTATTCAGAAGCTGACTTTGAAGCACATATTCAGCAATTCCATAAAGCAACGGTATTGCAGCAGTACTTAAATATGATGGAGTCTGCAATATGAATAAACCGTTAATGGTACATGTGATTACCAATTTTGCAGGCGTGGGGGGGGCTGAGATGATGTTGGCACGCCTGATTCAATGTACTGAACACCAATACGAACATGTGATCATTGCATTGATGAAAACCTCTGAGGTTTATCAACGTACTTTAGATTGTTGTCAGTCATATTATGCACTGCAGTGGAATGGTTTAAATACGTTGGGTACGATTCAAAAACTGCGTGGTTTACTGAAACAACTACAACCCAAAACCGTGCAATGTTGGATGTATCATGCCAATGTGCTCACAAGTTTAAGTATGCTTGGTTTAGCTCAAAAACCGAATGTGGTGTGGGGCATTCATCATTCTCTTGCTTCTCCTAAAGATGAATCCATCAGCACGAAAATTGCCTTAGGCTTAAGCAAAATACTGTCCCAACAAGCCAGTGCCATTATTTATTGTGCGCATTCGTCTATGCAGCAGCATCAGGCCTTCGGCTTTAAAAATGGCAATAGCCAAGTGATTGCCAATGGTGTTTTTCTCGATAAGTTTCAGCCGAATTTACAGTTAAAGGAACCAACGGTGATTGGTTTTGCTGGACGTTATCATACCGCCAAAGGTTATCCATACTTATTTGAAACCATGGGTTTGCTGAAAGATAAAAACATCATCTTTAAAATTGCTGGCAGCGGCGCGAGTTTAGAAAATCCCGAAGTCAAAGCTTTGTTTGAGCTGCATCAGTTAGATGCTCGAAAAGTGCATTTGCTTGATCAAATCTCGGACATGCCTGCTTTTTATCAATCGATAGATGTATTTCTAATGACTTCAATCACCGAAGGTTTTCCGAATGTTTTGGTAGAAGCGATGGCCTCAGGTTTACCCTGTATTAGTACCGACGTGGGCGATACCAAATATATTGTGCAGGATTTAGGACGGATTGTTCCGCCACGTAATGCGCAAGCTTTGGCACAAGCAATTTTAAAATATGTGCAGCAAAGCAATGATGAAAAATTGCAGTTGAAACAAGCCGTGCGAGAGCGCGTAGAAGCGTATTTTAGTATTGAGCAAGTGAGTCGGCAATATATGCAAGTTTGGGAGCAAAGCCGTTGAAATTTCTAATGATCAGCAGTTTTCTGCCTTCGGTTTTAAATTTCCGCGGGAAACTGCTGGAAGCCATTCATGCGCAAGGCTATGAAATTCACATTATGGCACCTGAATTCGCATCATTCCCAGAAGAACAGCAAAAACTGCAAGCCCTTGGCTATCATCTGCATGAAATTCCCATGCAGCGCACAGGCACTAATCCGCTGGCGGATTTAAAACTGTTAAAACATATCTATCGGCAAATTCGTCAAATTCAGCCTGAATATGTGCTGTCCTATACTATTAAACCTGTGATTTATGGCACGCTCGCGTCATGGCTGGCGAAAGTGCCACATCGTTTTGCTTTAATTACTGGTCTGGGTTATGCCTTTCAAAATGTAGAAGCGGGTAAGCGCAGTCTGTTTCAAAAACTGGTGCATGGCTTATATGCGCAAGCATTAAAACGTAGCGACAAAGTCTTTTTCCAAAATCCAGACGATTTAAAGCTGTTCCAAGACATGCATTTGCTTGATGCTGATAAACCCACTGTGGTGGTAAATGGCTCAGGGGTGAATGTGCAAGATTTTGATGTCATGCCTTTACCGAAAGATGATGCAGGCGTGGTCAAAGCCTCATTCTTGCTGATTGCACGGCTTTTGGGGGATAAAGGTGTGCGTGAATATGCTGAATCGGCACGTATCATCAAAGCACAATATCCTGAAGCTGAGTTTCATTTGGTCGGTTGGATTGATGATAATCCATCAGCTATTTCTAAAGCCGACCTCGATGAATGGATTGCAGATAGTCTCCTCAAATATTGGGGTAAACTGAGTGATGTGCGTCCAGCAATTGCTGCCAGTTCGGTTTATGTGCTGCCATCCTATCGTGAAGGCACGCCACGTACGGTATTAGAGGCGATGGCTATGGGACGGGCGATTATTACCACTGATGCACCCGGTTGCCGTGAAACAGTATCGCATGGTGTGAATGGTTATTTGGTCGGGGTGAAATCAGTCGATGAGCTGGTGCAAAGCATGCAGTACTTTATTGAAGATCCAAAATTGATTGAATATATGGGGCAGCGTTCGCGGGAAATTGCGCTGAATAAATATGATGTGCATCAAGTGAATAAGCACATCATGGCTGAAATGGGTATCCATTAAAGGCGATTCACCCAATTTAAGAGGCGATCCAGATGACTTTAAAATATATAAAAAGTGATTTATACCGTTATACTGGTCATGTGAGTTTGAAAACCTTTTTGAAAACTTATTTTTTCAATCGCGGTTTTAATTTTTCATTTTGGCTACGTTTGGCCAGTGCAAAATCTTTTTGGGCGAAGTTGGCTTATCCGATTTATTATTATAAAAAAAAGCAGTACGGCATAGATATTCATACCACAACTCAAATTGGCTATGGCTTGTTTATTGGGCATGGCGGGCCGTTGGTGGTCAATCCGACAACCGTGATTGGCAATAATGTGAATTTATCGCAATTTACCACCATTGGTGCAAATGGCGGCCGTCAAGCCGCAGAAATTGGCGATAATGTTTATATTGGGCCCAATGTCTGCATCATTGAGCATGTCAAAATTGGCAATAATGCCACTATAGGTGCGGGCAGCGTGGTGACGAAAGACATTCCTGAAAATGCAACTGCAGTAGGAAACTACGCGAAGGTGATCAGCATGAATAACCCGGGTCATGCAGTCAATCGTCGTTGGACAGATCTCTAAACAGCTATATTGTTTGGCGGTTTTTAGAACAGCGACTACTTGAGTCCCTTTGACCGTTGAAATATTTTACAAATCTGATGGTGTCGAACAGGGTATAATCATTGCTAGAAATGGATACCATTTCCCCATCTTCATCTAATCTTAAGAGTGAACCATGTTAAAGCGGTTATTGGATATTGTTATTGCATCATCTGCGCTGGTGCTGCTGTCTCCTATTTATGCTTTGGTGGCTTATAAGGTGAAAAAAAATCTAGGCTCGCCTGTCTTATTCCGTCAGGTACGTCCGGGTCTGCATGGCAAGCCTTTTGAAATGATTAAGTTTCGCAGCATGAAAGATGCACTGGATACAGCAGGGAATCCTCTACCCGATAGTGAGCGTTTAACGCCTTTTGGTAAAATGCTACGCGCCACCAGTTTGGATGAAATGCCAGAGCTATGGAATGTCATTAAAGGCGATATGAGTATCGTAGGGCCAAGGCCTTTGTTGATGGAATATTTACCTTTATATAATAGCGAACAAGCCAAACGTCATGAGGTGCGCCCCGGTATTACGGGTTATGCGCAGGTGAATGGCCGTAATGCCATCTCATGGGAAAAGAAGTTCGAGCTGGATACATGGTATGTTAACAATCACTCCCTCTGGCTCGACTTTAAAATCATGCTAAAAACGGTAAAAAAAGTGCTCGCGAAAGATGATATTAGTGCAGAAGGTGATGTCACTATGCATAAATTCACAGGCAGCAAATATGACTAAGCTTTATGCCGTATATGGTGCTTCGGGGTGTGGACGTAGTTTGATGCCTGTAGCACGTCAACAATTAGCACGTCAGCAAGAGCCTGCTGAAATTGTGTTTATTGATGATGCCTTGACTGAAATTACGATAGTGAATCGTCATCGTGCCATGAACTACCAACAATTTAAAGCACAGCCTGTATCTTTCAAAGCAGTACTGATTGCAATTGCTAACAGCCAAGCACGTGAAAAAATTGCACTGAAACTAGAGCAAGATGGTCTTCCATTGTGGTCAGTGCAGGCAGATAATACGCTGCTGATGGATGCGGTAGAACTTGGCGCAGGTGCTGCGTTGAGTCCTTTTGTCACGATTACATCCAATATTAAAATTGGCAAATGTTTTCATGCCAACTTATACAGTTATGTCGAGCATGATTGTGTGATTGGTGATTTCGTCACGTTTGCACCAGGCGTAAAATGTAACGGCAATATTCATATACATGCACATGCCTATATTGGCGCGGGTGCGATGATTAAGCAGGGCACACCTGATCAGCCTTTAGTGATTGGTGCAGGTGCCATTGTTGGTATGGGTGCTGTCGTGACCAAAAGTGTACCCGCAGGCGTCACTGTGGTGGGTAATCCTGCCCGAATTGTGACTTCAAAATAGATTTTTAAACTCGATTTTTAGACTGGGAAAATTCCATGTTAAACACTGCATTTGAGCCTTGGCCAAGCTTTACCCAAGCAGAAGCCGACGCGGTGTCAAAAGTCCTATTATCCAATAAAGTGAATTATTGGACAGGTCAGGAATGCCGTGAATTCGAAAAGGAATTTGCACAGTTTGCAGGAACTCAGCATGCAGTTGCCGTTGCCAATGGTACAGTGGCACTCGATTTAGCCCTCAAAGCTTTGGGTGTTGGTGTAGGGGATGACGTGATTGTCACCTCACGGACTTTCTTGGCTTCAGCAAGTTCAATTGTGACGGCAGGCGCCAATCCTGTTTTTGCCGATGTTGAACTGGATTCACAGAATATTTCACGTCGTACCATTGAAGCTATTCTTACTCCGAAAACCAAAGCCATTATTTGTGTGCATTTGGCGGGTTGGATGTGTGATATGAACCCGATCATGCAGTTGGCTGAGGAAAAAGGCATTTTTGTGATTGAGGATTGTGCCCAAGCGCATGGTGCAATGTACAAAGGCAAATCAGCTGGTTCAATCGGGCATATTGGTGCATGGTCTTTCTGCCAAGACAAAATCATGACCACGGGCGGTGAAGGCGGTATGGTTACCACCAATGATGAAAATTTATGGAAAAAAATGTGGTCATATAAAGACCACGGCAAAAACTTTGATAGCGTCTATAACAAACAACATCCACCGGGTTTCCGTTGGTTGCATGACAGCTTTGGCACCAACTGGCGCATGATGGAAATGCAGGCTGTTATCGGACGTTTACAACTCCAAAAAATGCCAGAATGGACGCAAGTGCGTAATGCGCATATGCGTCGCGTTTTAGCAAGTTTTGAAAATAACCCTTATTTTACTGTGGCAATGCCACCTGCGAATTATGTTCATGCGGCATATAAGGCTTATGTCCAAGTGAATACAGCACAATTGCCAGAAGGTTGGTCGCGTGATCGCATTATGGCGGAAATTAATGCACTGGGTGTGCCATGCTTTAGTGGTTCATGTTCAGAAGTGTATTTAGAAAAAGCCTTTGATGGAACACCATGGCGACCTGAGCAACGATTGGTCAATGCCAAAAGCTTGGGGGACAGCAGTTTAATGTTCTTGGTACATCCGACTTTGTCCGACAGCAACATGCAAAAAACGGTGGATAGTATCCAACAGGTGATCTCACAAATCTCCATGTGAAACAGCGTATAATTTGCCATGCAATTTTTTGCCTTCATCTAGCCCGTTGAGTCCATCGTGAAAGACATTATCCGAGTTATTGCATCATTACCGCGCCGCCAAAAACAAGTTGTTTTAGTGGTCATGGATATCTGTGTCCTGCCTTTGATGATGTGGCTGGTTTATGCCATTCGACTAGCCAAACCAAATGTTCCGGTGATGGAAGGTTTAGATTTTTGGTATCTGTATGTCGGTGTCATTGGTGTCGCAATTTTTGCCTTACTCGGTATTTATAGTGCGATTGTGCGCTCCTTCAATGAAGATTATTTGCTACGGATCTCGATCGCGACATTTATCCAAATTGTTGGTTTATATGCAGTTAAGAAGCTCGGTTTAGCTTTTATTCCCATGAGCATTCCACTCATGTACGGCTTTGTGCTGTTTTCTTGGATGTGGTGGAGCCGTGCTGTAATTCGCTATGCCACACTGCGTACTTTTGTGAAAAAGCAAAACCGTAAGCGTGTCGCGATTTATGGTGCAGGGCTTGCGGGGCAGCAAATTGCGGCCGCATTATATCGCTCGGATGACTATTTGCCCGTCTGTTTTATTGATGATAAAGCTTCGCTACAAGGGCAGTCTTTAAGTGGACTAAAAATCTTTTCACCGAAAAAGGCGCTTGGAGCATTTCGTAAGTTTCACATCGAAGAAATATTACTGGCTATGCCATCTGTAAGTCGTGCACGTAAAAAAGCAATTATTGAGTCTTTTGAACCGTCTAATGTCAAAATTATGGAACTGCCAGGGGTCACCCAACTGGTGGGCGGGCGAGTTCAAGTCTCCGATATTCGAGAAGTCGATATTATTGACTTACTGGGGCGTGATCCAGTACCACCCAAGTTAGACCTTTTAGAAAAAAATATTAAAAATAAAGTGGTGATGGTAACTGGTGCAGGTGGATCAATTGGTTCAGAACTTTCCCGTCAGATCGTGAAGCATCAACCAAAATGCCTTGTTTTATTTGAAATGTCTGAATTTGCACTGTATTCCATTGATCGCGAATTACAAAACGCAGGTGTAGAAGTAGTGCCTATACTAGGTTCTGTAACTCACCAAATAAAGTTGGAACGTATATTGCAAAACCATGCTGTGCAAACGGTTTACCATGCAGCAGCTTATAAGCATGTTCCCTTGGTTGAGGCCAACCCCTTTGAAGGGATCTATAATACTTCAATTGGTACGGCCCGTAGTGTTGACGCTGCTGTGGCTCAAGGGGTTGAAACCTTTGTCCTGATTTCTACTGACAAAGCTGTACGCCCAACCAATGTCATGGGTGCATCGAAACGGATGGCAGAATTGTATTGCCAAGGTTTAGCTGCCACAAAACCGCAAACACAAATCAGTATAGTTCGTTTTGGTAATGTATTAGGTTCATCAGGTTCTGTCGTTCCTTTGTTCAAAAAACAGATTGAAAAAGGTGGACCTGTTACAGTAACTCACCCTGAGGTGACTCGTTATTTTATGACTATTCCTGAGGCTGCGCAGTTGGTGATTCAGGCGGGGGCAATGGGAACAGGCGGAGATGTTTTTCTACTGGATATGGGTGAACCCGTTAAAATTGTTGATTTGGCTAAACAGATGATTCGTCTAAGTGGGTTTAAACCTATGGATAAAAAAGGCTTAGGGGATATCGCAATTCAGTTTACTGGCCTACGTCCAGGTGAAAAACTATATGAAGAGCTACTCATCGAATCTGAAAATGTGACTAAAACCGACCATGAACGAATTTTAAAATCGTATGAGCATTTTTATCTTTTTGATCAAATTAACAGCGTATTTTTGCAGTTATCTGATTTATCTGAACAAGGAGAGAATCAGGTAAAAATTAAAAATATCCTACAAACCTATGTAGAGGGTTACAAAACCAAAGATTTGCACAAGAATTGATATATTTTATTGATGTTCATTTGATAAAGCCTAACGTGTTCAATTAAACTATTTATACAATTCATTCACATATTTTGAATAAAATACTGAAATAGTTTTAGAATAAAGAAACATCTTATTTATCTATAGATAACCTAAAATTATTTTGCTATCAATCAATTTAAATTAAGAGCAGGAAAATATGAAATTATTGGTAACAGGCGCTGCTGGTTTTATTGGTTCAGCAGTCGTTCGCCATATTATTCAAAATACACCCCATCAGGTACTCAATGTCGATAAACTCACTTATGCTGGTAATTTAGAATCGTTGGCATTGGTTGAAAATAATGAGCGTTATCAATTTTCCCAAACTGATATTTGTGATCGCATTGCATTAGATCAATTATTTGAAAGTTTTCAACCAGATGCTGTGATGCATTTGGCTGCTGAATCGCATGTTGACCGTTCAATTACAGGCCCTGCTGCATTTGTTGAAACCAATATTATTGGAACATACCAGTTGTTGGAGGCTGCTCGTCATTATTGGAACGGTTTAAGCGAAGATAAAAAGCAAGCATTTCGTTTCCACCACATTTCAACGGATGAGGTTTATGGTGACTTAGAAGGTACAGATGACTTGTTCCTTGAGACAACACCGTATGCTCCAAGTTCACCATATTCAGCAAGTAAGGCTAGTTCAGATCATTTGGTTCGTGCATGGCACCGAACCTATGGTTTACCTGTCGTTTTAACCAATTGCTCAAACAACTATGGCCCTTATCATTTCCCAGAAAAGCTGATTCCATTAATTATTTTGAATGCCCTCAATGGCAAAGCATTACCTGTATATGGTAATGGGAATCAAATTCGTGATTGGCTATTTGTAGAAGACCACGCACGTGCTTTATATAAAGTGGTTACTGAGGCTGCTGTTGGTGAAACTTATAATATTGGCGGTCATAACGAACAAAAGAATATTGATGTTGTTAAAGCCATTTGCACATTGTTAGAAGAGCTTGCACCAAATAAACCAAATGGTGTGGCTCGTTATGAAGACTTGATTACTTATGTGACAGATCGCCCTGGTCACGATTTACGCTATGCAATTGATGCAAGCAAAATTCAAAAAGACCTCGGTTGGGTGCCTGAAGAAAGTTTTGAAACGGGTTTAAGAAAAACCGTTGAGTGGTATTTGAATAACCAAGCGTGGGTTCAACATATTCAAAGTGGTGAATATCAAAATTGGATCAATCAACAGTATCAGGTTGCAGAAGAAACAAATTAAGTTGCGTAATACTATGAAAATACTGTTGTTAGGAAAAAATGGCCAAGTGGGGTGGGAGTTACAGCGTGCACTCCAACCACTTGGAGAGGTGATTGCTTTAGATCGTCAAACAAACCCTGAGGGTTGGTGTGGTGATGTTGCAAACTTTGCAGAAATCTCAAAAGCCTTTGAACAAATTCGTCCCGATATTGTTGTGAATGCAAGCGCTTATACTGCTGTAGATAAGGCTGAATCTGATGCTGAACAGGCACATCTTATCAATGCTTTAGCAGTTAAGCACTTGGCTGAGGAATGTCAAAAGCATAGTGCATTGTTGATTCATTATTCAACAGACTATGTGTTTGATGGCACAGGTGTTTTGGCATGGAAAGAGGATGAACAAACAGCCCCAGTTAATTTGTATGGTCAAACTAAACGAGATGGTGAGCTTGCTTTAGAGCAAAGCGGAGTTTCATTTCTAAATTTCCGTACCTGTTGGGTCTATGCGGCGCGAGGAAATAATTTCATTAAGACCATGCTTAAATTGGCGCAAATGAAAGAAGAGCTGAATATCATCCAAGATCAAGTTGGTGTACCTACTGGAGCAGCACTGATTGCAGATGTCACGGCTCAAGCTATTCGCTATTATACTTTACAGTCGGATGAACAAAAAATACTGCTGCACGGTCATTACCATTTAGCGCCTACAGGTGAAATAACATGGTATGATTATGCACAATTTGTGTTTGCACAGGCACGTGAACATAATCAACCGCTGATTTTAAAACAAGTGAATCCCATAAAAACACAAGCTTACCCAACACCAGCAAAGCGCCCTTTAAATTCACGTTTAAATACAGATAAGTTACAACAAAATTTTAAATTACACCTGCCACATTGGCAGCAAGGTGTAGCACAAGTATTAGAGGAACTTCTTCCATGAGTCAAATAAAACGCAAAGGCATTATTCTTGCGGGTGGGTCAGGTACACGTTTGTATCCAATTACTATGGGAACGTCAAAACAGTTACTCCCAATTTATGATAAGCCTATGATTTATTATCCTTTGTCAGTTCTGATGCTGGCAGGGATTAATGAAATTTTGATTATTTCGACACCAGAAGATTTACCTAATTTTGAAAAACTTTTAGGTACAGGTGAAGAGCTCGGAATTAAACTTTCTTATAAAGTCCAACCATCACCAGATGGTCTTGCTCAAGCCTTTATTTTAGGGGAAGAGTTTATTGGTGAGGATAATGTTTGTCTGATTTTGGGCGATAACATTTTCTATGGTCAACACTTTAGTGAGCAACTCAAACGTGCAGCGTCACAAGTTAGTGGTGCAACAGTCTTTGGTTATTATGTAAATGATCCTGAACGTTTTGGTGTAGTTAACTTTGACGCAGAAGGAAAGGCTCTCAGTATTGAAGAAAAGCCTGAACAACCAAAATCAAACTACGCGGTAACGGGTTTATATTTCTATGACAACAAAGTTGTTGAAATTGCTAAAAATATTCAGCCATCGTACCGTGGTGAACTAGAAATTACCGATGTAAATAACCTTTATTTACAGCAAAACGAGTTGAATGTTGAAGTGCTTGGCCGTGGTTTTGCGTGGCTAGATACAGGTACGCATGACTCATTGCTCGAAGCAAGTCAGTTTGTACAAACAATTGAACACCGTCAGGGTTTGAAAGTGGCGAGTTTGGAAGAAATTTCTTTCAACAATGGATGGATCAATGCCGATCAGCTCAAAGCGCGTGGCGAGTTCTTTAAAAAGACTGGCTATGGTCAGTATTTGCTTAAATTGCTTAAAGAGCACCAAGCATAAGCATTGCTAGAAAAAAAAGACTAGATAAAACTGAGTGATACGAATGAATATTATTGAAACAAAAATTAATGGCCTACTCATACTTGAACCACGCGTGTTTGGAGATGACCGTGGTTGGTTTATGGAAAGCTTTAACCAAAAAAACTTTGAACAAGCTTTAACAGAGCGCGGTCTTGAGGTTCCAAATTTTGTTCAGGATAATCATTCGTACTCTCAAAAAGGTGTACTGAGAGGGTTGCATTATCAACTGAATCCACATGCTCAGGGCAAATTGGTACGTGTAGTACAAGGCCGTGCTTGGGATGTGGCTGTCGATATTCGCCAAGATTCTCCTACATTTGGTCAATGGGTTGGTGTAGAGCTTACTGGTGAAAACCATAAGCAGTTTTGGATTCCTTCTGGTTTTGCACATGGCTTTATAGCACTCGAAGATAATACTCAGTTTTTATATAAGACCACGAATTACTACTCTAAGGAATGTGAAAGAAGTATTGTATGGAATGATCCAGATCTTGCGATTGATTGGCCTGTTGAAGAAGGATTGAATATAAAGCTAACTGATAAAGATCGAAATGCTTTACTACTCAAAAAAGTTTGTATGGCTAAAGATTTTTTTAAATGAGATACTAATTTAAAATGAATTTGGTTAAAAAAAATATATTTATATTAGTATTTATTCAGGGAATTAATTATTTATTTCCTTTGTTGACCATACCATTTCTTTCGAGAGTTTTTGGTCCTGAAGGAATAGGTGCATTAACACTTGCTCAGGCAATAATACTGTATTTAGGATTCATTGTTGATTTTGGATTTGGTCTTACTGTTACAAGAAAGATAAGTTTAGCAGAAAAAAATAAAGATCAAAATCAAATAAACAATTTATTTACACAAACATTAATACTTAAAATAGTTTTTTTTATAGTTTTAGTTTTTTTTGCGGGGCTAATAAGTCAATTTGTTGAGAGTTTAAGTGATGTCAAGCAATTAATATATATAGGTTTTTTTTCACTTTTGGGGGCTGCAATAAATCCTGTTTGGTTGTTTCAGGGGTTGCAAAAGATGAATACATTGATAATACCTGCAGTTCTTCCAAAAATAGTTGTGATACTACTTATATTTAATTTCATTCATACTAAGCAAGACATTAATTTAGCAATGCTTTTGTTGTCTATTAACGCACTTGCTGGTGGAATAATATCTTTTTATTTTATTTTTAAAATGAATTTAGCCTCATTTTGTAAGATAAAATTAAATGATTGTTTAGATCTAACTAGAGAGTCATTTTATATTTTTATTAGTTACTTGGGTACTAGTTTTTATACTACACTAAATACATTCATAATGAGTTTTTACGTAAATTTAAAGCAACTTGGTATTTATAGTTCGGCAGAAAAAGTTACAAGTACAGCACAATCTTTAATGATTCCAATTAGTCAAGCTATATTTCCAAATTTGGCTTGCTTTAATTCAAAAAATGAATATATAAGTAATTTAAAAAAATATGGATTATTTTTATTTTTTGTCTCTTCGTGCATAACATTTAGTTTGTATTTCTTATCAAAACTTATAATTCTTACACTTTTTGGTACGCAATTTAAGGAGTCAATTCATCTTCTTCAAGTTTTGAGTTTTTTACCGATGGTGGTATCTATAGGTATTATTTTTGGTCAATGGGGATTAGTAATTATTGGGCAGGCGAAGCTGTTAGGTAAAATATATCTATTTTTTGGATGTTTACATTTGACCTATGTTTTTGTAATGCTTATGAAATTTGGTATATTTGGAGCAGCTATATCAATATTAATTACTGAAACTTTGATTTCCTTTTTTTTATTTCTTATGTTTGTAAGGCAATTAAAAAAATGGGTTATAATATAAAGTTAAACCATTTGACTGAATAGGTGATATATGAATTATATAGTTGTACTAAATTGGAATTCGGAAAATGAAACTATAAATTGTGTGAACAGTTTATTAGAATTAAAAAATTTTTCGGATTGTAGACTAATAATCTGTGATAATAATTCGTCTAATTCCTCTTATGAGACAATAAAAAGCCATTTGTCATCACTGAAAAACAATAATTTTGTGGAGTTAAATGAAGAAAATATTGATAATGATAATTACAATTGTAATATTGTTTTAATTAAAAATAAAGAGAATTATGGCTATGCTGGCGGAAATAATAGAGGGATTCAGCTTGCTTTGAACGATAACGATATGGAAAATGTGTGGATATTAAATAATGATACTGTTGTTCAGCCTGATACTCTGATTGAAATTTTAAATAAAAAAAATACAAGTGATGAATATGGGATAATAGGCTCTCGACTTGTAAGACTGGATGATAAACACAGTGTTCAAGGCATTGGTGGATTGGTACATAATTACTTTTTTACTACTAAGGAAATAGGTAGGCAATTTAATATAGAGGATGAAATTGATGAAGATAATTTTGAGAAAAAAATTGATTACGTAATTGGGGCTTCTTTTTTCGTTACAAAAGATTGTCTGAAAAAAAATGGATTCTTATGTGAAGATTATTTTTTATATTACGAAGAAATAGACTATTGTAACAGAGCAAAAGAAAATGGTTATAAAATAGGAATAGCATCTAAAAGTATAGTCTTCCATGAACAAGGTGTTTCAACTAAGTTAAGTGACGTCGCAGATCAATGCCAAGTACTTAATAGAATCAAACTTGTAAAAAAATTTAATAAGAAAAGACTGTTACTTGTAAAAGTTTTTACGTTTTTAGTTATTCTTAATAGATTCAGACGTAGAGAATTTAAGAGAGGACTCAACTATTTAATTTATACTTTGAAATCTTAATTTGAGAAATTTAATGAAAATTTTTATACAACTACCTGCTCACTTGTCAATCAATGAATGGAAAAAAAAATTTGATAAAGATCAAATTTTAGGAATAAATGATTCTGAGTCACCATATGGGTATGCCAGATTAAATAATAAAGGACATACTGTCGAGTTTTCAGATTCTCCTCGTAATATGATTATATGTAAAATTATCAGAAAACTATTAGGTTTTGATTTATTTAATGTATTGAGATTCAGAAATAAAATTTTCAAATCTGATATTGTTTGGACACATACTGAAGTTGAATTTTTAGCAGTATCTTTTTTATTAATTTTTTGGAAAAAAGACGTTAAAATACTAGGTCAGAGTGTTTGGTTGTTAGATAAATGGTCTAAATTTTCTTTTTTAAAGAAAATGATATATTTGAATTTAATTAAGCGTGTGGATATATTAACATTTCTTTCTATATTAAATAGTAATTTAGCAAAAGAAAAATTCTATTTTTCTAAAGAAAAAATTAAAGTCGTAAAATTTGGAATACCTACTGAGAAAATGTATCCAGTAAAAGAGAAATATATTAAGGAAAAATACTTAAATATTGTAGCTATCGGCAATGATATCCACAGAGATTGGGAGTCGCTAGTAAAAGTTTGCGGTGGAAAGTCTAATGTAAAATTGACTATTATTTCAACAACAATAAATCATCAGATTATTGGAAATTATAAAAATATTGAAGTAAGAACTTTTAATAATAAAAAAGATTTTGTTGAATTTGTATTGAAGCAAGATTTATCAATTGTTCCATTAAAAGATAATTTACATGCGAGTGGATTAACTGCAATCCAAGAAAGTATAATTTTTGGAATTCCAGTTTTATGTTCCAATAAAGGAGGTTTAAGTGATTACTTTAATAATGAAGTTGTAACTTTTTATAATAATCTTGATCTAGCTGACATAATAGATCAAGTACATGATAACTATAATCATTACTTAAGAAAAGCTAGTAATGCTCAAGAGTTTTTAATTAAAGAAAATATTAATGCTAATGGATATATTGATAGACAATTAGAATTATCCAAATCTTTGTTTAATGAGGCTGTCATCTAATGGATGCTTGGGGTTTATTTTGGATTTTTCTAACAGTTTTTTTATTTCCATTTGGGTATAAACCTATAATTATACTATTATCTATTGCTTCAATTTTTAGTGCTGGGAAAGTTTTTTCAATAGGTTCTAGCGATGTGCCAATATTTTTCTTCGTTGAAATTATGGTAATTTTGCGATTAATTCTTCCAAATAAGAATCATAAATTTCTTACCTTTAAAGATAGTACGAGCTTTGTTTACTTACTATTTATTATTTCGTTATGGCTATATACCTATTTGGTCGCAAATTTATTCGGAGATTTAAGAGTGTTTTCTTCCATAAATACAATGGAAGATAATTATCGAACTGGCGGTGTTTTTCTAAATTGGAGTAGTGCTAACATAAATCAGCTAATGTTGCTGACTGCTCATTTACTTCTTGCTTTAATTTGCTATAAGAGAAAAGATGTTATCTCTAAAATTTTTTATTTTAAAACTATTGTTTTAACTTCGCTAATTTTTATATTTATCAGTTTTATCTGGAAATTTCAACCTGATTTGTATTCTATTATTGGATTTTATATTTTTAATAATTTGGGTTATGCTATTAATGCATTACACGAGGCTAGATTGTCTGGTACATTTTTAGAGCCATCAGCAGCTGGATTATATATTTCTACTCTTTGTATACCATTTCTTGTGCATGAGAATAAAAATATAAAATTATTAGGTTTAGTATTTATTTATTTATCATTTTTAAATTTATCAAGTACTCTGTTTTTTTCTTTAATAGTTTCTTTTTTGATTATTTGGTTCAGTACAAAGTTAAAACTAGACTATAAAGTTTTATGGGTAATGCTTTTAATAATTCTAATTTCTCTATTATTCTTTTTATTTGGTGATGAATTTTTTTCCTATATTGACTCAAAAAGTTTAAGTCAATCTGGTGAAGTTAGAGCAGAAGTAAATGCTAATTCTATTGTTAATATTTATAAAAGTTATTTTTTTGGCATTGGATTGGGAAGTGAAAGAACATCATCTATGTTCTTAACTTTATTTAATAACTTAGGTTTTTTATTTGGTCCATTGCTTATATATATAGTCTACAGGCTACTTTCTCCTATTCAAAATGATAAAGTAGGCTATACTCTAAGAATGATGCTTTTAATTTCTTTCTTTGGATCCTTTGTTTCTATGCCTGAACTAACTAATCCAATAATGTGGAACCTTATATTTGCAAATATTTTTTATAGAAGTTCAGCTATTGTTGATGAATCTAAAAAAGGAGCTAATTAAATGATAGCTAAGCATATTCATATTTTTTGGTTTGGAAAATCGGAAAAATCTGATGATATCAAAAAATTTAATTCTACATTAGATATTTTAAAAAAATCTGGTTATAAAATTTTTGAGTGGACAGAAGATAATTATGATGTTTATAAGAATGATTTTACAACTTTTTGTTACAACAATAAGAAATGGGCACATTTATCAGATTATGCTCGTTTAGATATTTTATTTAATCATGGTGGAATATATTTGGATCAAGATATTGAGGTGGTTAGAAACTTTGATAATTTATTGAAACTAAATATGTTTATAGGTTTTATGTTTGATTGTAATTTAGGTACAGCAGTTATAGGATCACAAAAGAAAAATGAGCATGTCAAAAATATTTTGGACTTATATGATACTTTAAATATATCTGTAGATTCACCAAATAATGACTTATTTACTCAGTACTTTATAGATAAAGTAGAGGGTTTTAAACTGAATGGTAAAGAGCAGATGGTAGATGGCATTAAGGTTTTTCCTAAAGAGGTTTTTGAGCAGCCATCATTTTTTAAAAAAAAGAACTATACAATTCATCATTTTGAAAATAGTTGGAGAGAAAAATCTAAATTTAAGCGAAATTTTCAAAAAATAGTAAAAACTATAATTGGGCTATATTTTTATAGAATTTTAATGTGTAGAAAGTCTTTAAAAATTTCACCATTCTATCAAGAGTGGAAGAAGTACCAATGATCTATATTAATGCAAGATTTTTAACTCAAAATACTACAGGTGTTCAAAGATTTGCTTTAGAAATATGTAAGTCTCTTTCAAAAAAACGTGATGATATAGTCTTTTTGGTGCCAAGTGTTGATTTAATTATCGATAAGTCCTGTTTCAATGAGTTTAGTATCAAAGAGATTAAGGGAGGTTTTGGTCACTTTTGGGAGCAATTTACTTTACCTAGATATCTTAGGTCTTTAGGCAATCCTTTGTTGATTAATTTGTGTAATACGGCACCAATTTTTTATGGAAATAAAATTTCAATCATTCATGATGTTACTTTTTTAAGATATCCTGAGAGTTATTCGTTAAAATTTCGTGCGTTTTATAAAGTTTTAATTCCACTTGTTTTAAAAACTAGTAAAAAAATATTAACAGTCAGTAATTTTTCTAAAGATGATATCTCTAAAGAATATAATTTAGATAAAGGAAAAATTGATGTAATTTATAATGCAGTATCAGATTTTTTTTATCCTCTTGTAACAGAAAAATTGGAGAAGACATATGCTTTAGCAGTATCTTCACCAAATAAACATAAAAACTTCCCAAATCTGATTGATGCATTTCTAAAATCAAATGTAGATTTAGATTTAAAAATTATTGGTTCACTGTCAAATGCATTTAATGATCAAACTTCACTTGTCAATAATGATCCTAGAATAAAATTTTTAGGTAGGGTTGGTGATCAAGAGTTAGTCGAGCTTTATCAAAATGCTAAATTTTTTATTTTTCCTTCTTTGTATGAAGGTTTTGGAATCCCACCTCTGGAAGCTCAGGCGTGTGGTTGTCCTGTTATTTCTTCAAACGCAGCATCATTACCTGAAGTTTTAAAAGAATCTGCATTTTACTTTGAACCTAATGATGTTAATTCTATTAGGGCAGCAATCGAATTTGTAAATTTAGATACTGTTTTAATGGAAAAGCTTGTAATTGATGGGTATGAAAATATAAAACGTTTTTCTTGGGATAAATCTGCACAGAAGCTTAATGAAATTATTGATCAAGTTTTATCTCAGTAAATCTTATACCGTATAATGAATTTAGTTCAGGGCTTTGGTAATAAAATGAATGAAAATGTAAAAACAGCTTTAGTTGCAGATTGGCTTGTCACCTATGCGGGTGCTGAGCGCGTAATGACTGAAATATTAAAAGTTTTCCCAAAATCAGATCTATTTGCTGTGATTGATTTTTTAAGCGATGAAAGTCGACAGCATTTTTTAGGTAAACACGCCCAAACAACATTTATTCAAAAATTTCCTAAAGCTGAAACAAAATACCGCAATTATCTTCCATTTATGCCTTTAGCCATTGAGCAGTTAGATGTCTCTGCCTACGATGTGATTTTATCGAGTAGCCATGCAGTAGCCAAAGGTGTGCTTACGGGGCCCGACCAACTGCACATTAGCTATGTTCACTCGCCTATACGCTATGCATGGGACTTACAGCATCAGTATTTACGTGAGTTGGGGCTCACCAAGGGCATAAAAGCCATTATTGTACGTTGGTTATTACACAAAATTCGGATGTGGGACTACCGCACCGCCAATGGGGTAGATCACTTTGTTGCAAACTCTAAATTTATTGCGCGTCGTATTCATAAGGTATATGGCCGCGATGCAGATGTGATTTATCCACCTGTAGATACAGATCGTTTTACACTACGTGAAAACAAAGATGATTTTTACTTTACCGCTTCACGTATGGTGCCTTATAAGAAAATTGATCTAATTGTTGAAGCTTTTTCTCATATGCCCAATAAAAAATTGGTCGTGATTGGGGATGGCCCAGATATGCAAAAAATCAAGTCTAAAGCGACATCTAATATCGAAATTTTAGGGTATCAACCGAACAGCGTGATGCAAGATCATATGCAGCGCGCTAAAGCCTTTGTATTTGCAGCGGAAGAAGATTTTGGTATTACACCTGTTGAGTCTCAAGCATGCGGCACACCCGTGATTGCTTTTGGTAAAGGTGGGGCACTTGAAACAGTGAATTGTGAGGTTGGATTGCATCCGACAGGAACTTTTTTTCAAAAGCAAGATGTCCCTAGCGTAATTACTGCGGTTGAGTATTTTGAAAAAAATGAGAATTTGTATTTACCAGAAAATTGTCGTACTAATGCTTTGAAATTTTCAAATCAGCGATTTGAGCAAGAGCTAGAAATTTATGTACATAGTAAATGGCAAATGAAGCAAGAGGAAATGAGCACTTTATAAAAATACGCCTAGCAGTTGCTAGGCGTATAAAATTTAACATCTACCATATAAGTCTTCGAATCGGACAATATCATCTTCTCCAAGATATGAACCAGATTGTACTTCAATTAGTTCGAGAGGAATTTTTCCTGGGTTTTCCAGTGCATGAATTTCTCCCAAAGGAATATATACAGATTCATTTTCTGTAAGAAGGAATGATTCCTTGCCTTTATGAATTTTTGCAGTCCCATTGACAACAATCCAATGTTCTGCACGATGATGATGCTGTTGTAGTGAAAGTTTCTGCCCTGGGTTAACAACAATACATTTGACTTGATAACGGTCACCACTGTCTATGGAATCGTAATTACCCCATGGTCGATATACTTTTCTATGTAAGTCGACCTCAGTCCTTTGCTGTGCTTTTAATATTTCTACAATTTTCTTAATATCTTGAACTTTATTTTTATGTGCGACAAGTACGGCATCAGATGTTTCAATGACGACAATATCTTCTAGACCTAAAACACCCACTAAACGACTTTCAGCGTATACCAGTGAATTTTGAGTATCGTGGATGATGGTATCGCCGCGTAATGCATTGCCTAAAGCATCTTTTTTGCTGACCTCCCATACGCTTTTCCAAGCTCCAACATCATTCCAATTGGCATTTAAAGGAATGACAACAGCTTTATCTGTTTTTTCCATAACAGCGTAATCTATGGAGTCTTCAGGGCATTGTTCAAAACTTGTTTGACCTAAACGGACAAAATCGAGGTCAATTTTGCTTTCATTCACTGATTTTTTCGCATTGCTAGCAATAGCTGGATTGAACTTTTCTAATTCTTTTAGATAAACAGATGCTTTAAACATAAACATGCCACTATTCCAGAGAAAAGAGCCATCAGCTAGATACTGTTGTGCAGTCACTAAATTCGGTTTTTCGACGAAACCTTCTATGTTGAAAGCTTGAGGTTTCCCCGCCGTGTGAATAGAATCTGCTACTTTAATATAACCATAACCTGTTTCTGGTGAATTGGGCACGATACCAAAAGTAACCATTTTTCCAGCTTCGGCAGTTGCTAAGCCAACTTTAATGGCCTGATTAAATGCCTCTTGATCTTGAATAACATGGTCGGCGGCAAGAATGAGGAGAATGGGGTCTTCACCATAAGACAGCGCAAATTCTGCAGCGGCTGCAATTGCGGGAGCTGTGTTCCTTGCAACAGGCTCTAACACAATTTTAGCTGTCATTTTTTGTTGGCGAAGTTGTTCAGCAACAATAAAGCGATGATTTTCATTGGTTACAATGATAGGATTTTGAAAGTTAATTAAAGATGCATTTAGGTTTGAAATACGATCTAGAGTAAGTTCGAATAATGTTCTTTCGTTTGTGATTGGTAAAAATTGTTTTGGATAGCTTGAGCGAGACAACGGCCAAAGTCGTGAACCAGAACCACCAGATAAAATTACAGGTATCATTGAAAATCTCTTATTTGTGTTTCATGTGCTATTTATATGGTTTTTCTAAGAAAAATCGAATATTGTTTTGTAAAAACAACAAAATAGTGATGAATTTTTACTTAGATTAAACAATTATAGATAAAACTTGAATTATTGCTACAATAATAATATATTTTATTCCATTTTAATTATAGGGTTAGGATATTTTTATTGATGAAGAATATCCAAAAAAGTTATTCTTTATAAAGATTTAGCTTTTAATAAGTCTGATAACAATTCTTAATAGGCAAAAAATGGCTTCAAGGTTACACGCATCATATGTGTCAATATTACAACGTTTTTGTGATGTTGTAGCAATTTATTTGGGCTTTTATTTTATTTCTAAAATAAATAATATGCCTATAGATAATAGAACGCTTTTAATGTTTTTGAGTGTAGTTAGTTTATTTCAGCTCATTGGTGGCTTAACCGATTTTTATCGCTCATGGCGTGGCGTTAGTCTATTTAATGAACTTATTTTTTGTTTGAAAAATGTTTTTTTTAGTGTCGCTTTAATTGGTCCTATTTTACTCTTTTTAGGCAAGATGAATGCACAAGTGATATTCACCTACTTTTTGAGTGTGGTTTTCATCATGTCTGTGCTGCGTATTGCTATACGTTTATCTTATGCATTGTTTTTTAAGTATTTTATTCGCGCTAATGATGTGCTTATCCTCGGTGATTCTGATAAAGCACTTAAGCTTTTTCAAGATTTAAAAGACTCCGAATGGACAGGTTTTAACCCAATAGGTGTGTTCTCATTTAGACAGGACTATGACCGCTTTGTTTATTCTGGTGGACTTGATGATGCGATGGAGATTGTTGACAAACAAAAAATTAATAAGGTTTATGTTGTGATCAATCAAGATAATATTGAACAAGCGGATCAAGTTATCAAGTCTTTAGCAGATACTACATGTTCAACAGTTATTATTCCTGAGTTGTTCTCGCATGACTTTTTATACTCGCGTGTTGAGGATATTAATGGTACGCCGATTATTCCAATTATAGATACTCGTTTAACAGGTATTAATACTTTATTGAAGCGCATTGAAGATATTTGTTTTTCACTGGTTATTTTATTGTTGATTTCTCCAATTTTAATTGGCATTTCAATTGCTATTAAATTAACATCTAAAGGTCCAGTTTTCTTTAAGCAGACGCGTTATGGTTTAAATGGAAAGCCGATTTTAGTTTACAAATTTAGAAGTATGAATGTCATGGAAAATGGAACTAAAGTAACTCAGGCCATTAAAAATGACCCTCGGTTGACCCCAATAGGTGGTTTTTTAAGACGGACATCTTTAGATGAACTACCGCAATTTTTTAACGTTTTATTAGGCAGTATGTCTGTTGTAGGTCCGCGTCCACATGCAGCAGCGCACAATGAAGAATATCGCAAACTAATTACGGGCTACATGCTTAGACATAAAGTGAAACCTGGTATTACGGGCTTAGCACAGATTCGTGGGTGGCGTGGGGAAACAGATACTCTGGATAAGATGGAAAAGCGTGTTGAATGTGACTTGGAATACATCCGAACTTGGAGTCTTCTATTGGATATTAAAATTATATTTTTAACGGTGTTTAAGGGTTTCATTAATAAATCTGCATATTAAATATTTGTGTTTTCAATATTTGATACGTTTATAGAAACTTTGGGTTGTTTGCACTATTTTTAAACATTTTGAAATAAAAAATAGTGTAGTGTTAATAAATAATTTTTTGATAAAAAAGTGTATCTTCGATGATTAAAAAAGCGATTCTTCCTGTGGCTGGACTAGGTACCCGATTCTTGCCTGCAAGTAAAGCGATTCCTAAAGAAATGGTTACTGTGGTAGACCGCCCAGCAATTGAGTATGTTATCAAAGAAGCAGTAGCTGCTGGGATTGAGCAAATCATTTTAGTCACACATTCATCGAAAGCATCTATAGAAAACTATTTTGATCGTAACTTTGAATTAGAAACGACATTAGAACAAAAAAAGAAGTTTGATTTACTTAAAGAAATTACCGACATTTTACCTGCAAGTGTAAGTGTTGTTAGTGTACGCCAACCACAACCTTTAGGGCTTGGCCATGCTGTTCTTTGTGCTAAATCTATTGTTGGTGATGATGATTTTGCTGTGCTCCTGCCTGATGTCTTGGTTAAAGATAGTGATACGCGCAACGATTTAAGCTTAATGATTGAGCGTTATACTAAGTCAAACGCAGCCCAAATTATGGTTGAAGCTGTCCCTGATAGTTTGGTTGATCAATATGGTATTGTCGATGTTGCTGAAATTCCTGCTGAAGGCGAAAGTTATGTCATGCAAGGAATTGTAGAGAAACCTGCAATAGGTATGGCTCCTTCTAATTTGTCAGTTGTTGGGCGTTATGTATTGCCTGCACAGATTATGACTTTATTAGAACAAACACCGAAAGGTGCTGGGAATGAAATTCAATTGACAGATGCGATTGCAATGCTACAGCAATCAAAGCCTGTTGAAGCATATCGCATGAAAGGACGAACGTTCGACTGTGGTAGCAAAATTGGCTATTTGAAAGCAGTTTTACATTATGGTGTTGACCATCTCAAGTTAGGTGATGAGTTTAAAGCACTGATTAAAGAGTTAGAGTTATAAAAAAAAGAGGGATGGGCCATGAAAATCGCAATGTTTGGTACAACACTGTATGCGGGTGTTATCTCATCATTACTTGCAGAGAGTGGACATCAGGTCTTTATTTGTAATGATTTACAAGACCATACAGCGCTATTCAATCTTAGAGATCAAGATGTTGTTCATGCTTTAGAAAAACAATATCAAAGTGGTTTTCTAAGTTATTGTAATTTTGCGGCTCTTCCCTTGGATATTGATGCGTATTTTTTTAGTTTCAATCCAACTCAAGAGGCTGAGGCACTTGATGTTGTACAGAAATTAAAAATGCGCACGATTATTCATCCTAAATTGATGATTAATGCCTCTACTTTTGGTCTTAATGGTACAGAAAAATTAAAAGCCGTATTAACAAAAGATCATTGGGTTTATTTCCCTGATATTATTCAGGAAGGTCAAGCTTTTAAAAGTGTGACGAGTGCCTCTAAAGTGATTATTGGCTGTGCTGACCAACAAGCACAGGGTGACTTAGAGGAAATGTTGCGACCTTTATTTCCACGCCAGCAACAATATTTATTTATGCCTGTTTTAGATGCTGAATTTACCAAACTCAGTATTTCAGGCATGTTGGCGACTCGTATCAGTTATATGAATGATTTGGCAGATGTTGCTGAAAAGTTGGGTATTGATATTGCCCATGTTCGAGATGGAATGGCAGCAGACAGTCGGATAGGTGAATCGTATTTATATTCAGGTGCAGGTTTTGGTGGTGAAAACTTTTCACATGATATTTTGACTCTATCAAATACCATCAGTAATACTGGAACAAAAAGTCAGCTATTGGGACAGGTTTGGGATATTAATGAGCAGCAAAAGGAGTTTCTTTTCCGTAAGCTGTGGAATTATTATCATGGAAATTTAGCTGGAAAAACGATTGCGATTTGGGGGGCTGCTTTTAAGCAACATACCTCAAGTACCAGTTTCTCACCTATTCATCCGATGCTTGCTGCACTGTGGGCGCAAGGTGTGACTGTTCGTTTGCATGATCCACAAGCCTTAGAAGAAATATACACAATTTATGGTGAACGTGATAATTTAATTTTATGTGAAAATCAGTATGACGCGGTGAATCAGGCACATGGTTTATGTGTTCTAACTGCATGGAAGCAATATTGGTCACTTGATTATACGCAATTAAAACTTAAATTAGCCCATCCTTTGATTTTGGATGGACGTAATATTTATCAACCTGATTATGTTAAAAGTCAGGGTTTTGCATATATGGGAGTAGGAAGATAATGATAAATTTAACTATTTTTCCTAAAAAAATGCTAGCAACAACACTTGAACATTTACAACACTTAAGTAAAACCATTGGCCAGAAGCACTTAAATACTTTTTTTGCCGAAGATGACCAAAGATTTAAGCATTTTTCTGTTCAATATGATGAAATCACTTTTGATTTTAGTAAGCATCGTGTTGATGAGTCCGTAATAAGCGCATTGATTGACTTTGCACAAGTTCGTGATCTCTCTACATGGACGAAACGTTTATTTTCAGAAGAAGAAATTAACTATACAGAACAGCGTGCAGCTATGCATTGGGCGCTTCGTTTACCGAAACATGATGAGCAGCATCCTAAATTAGCAGGCAAAGTACATGAGCAATTAGAGCGAATGTATGCATTGGTTGAGAAAATTCATGCGGGTCAGTACCGTGGTGCAACGGGTGAAGTTATACAAGATGTGGTCAATATTGGTGTGGGTGGGTCTGATCTAGGGCCATTAATGGTGAGTCACGCTCTGTCTGATTTTAAAGTCAATACAGTCAAACCACTGAAAATGCATTTCGTATCTACCATGGATGGTAGCCAACTTTCAGATTTACTGCATCAATTACGCCCAGAAACGACATTATTTATTATTTCATCAAAGTCTTTTGGAACGATTGATACACTTTATAATGCGCAAACTGCACGCCAATGGCTTGAAAAGCAATTGGGCCAATCAGAAGCGGTGGATCAGCATCATTTTATTGGGGTATCGACTAAGCCTGAAAAAATGACAGAATGGGGTATAGCACACCAAAATCAGTTTTTGCTCTGGGACTGGGTTGGTGGGCGTTACTCTTTATGGTCATGTATTGGGTTGCCGATAGCATTAAATATTGGTGTACAAGGCTTTAAACGTTTACTTGCAGGTGCTCATGCAATTGATGAGCATTTTCAAAATGCTCCTTTGCGCCAAAATATTCCTGTTCTTATGGCTGTTTTGGGAATATGGAATCATAACTTCCTAGAAATTCAGACTCAGGCTATTTTGCCTTATGATGGTCGTTTAAAGTATTTTTCGGCATATCTACAACAGCTTGAGATGGAGTCGAATGGGAAGTCGATTCAGCGTAATGGTCAGAAAGTTGAGTTGGATACTTGCCCTATTGTTTGGGGTGAAGTGGGTCCAAATGCACAACATGCTTTTTATCAGTTGTTACACCAAGGTGCACATAAAGTAAGCTGTGAGTTTATTGCACCAGTGAATCGTTATGCCGCTAACCAATTTACCTATGTAAAAAATGCCAATGCATTGATTAATCAACACCATTTAGCGTTATCAAATTGTTTGGCTCAGTCTCGACTATTGGCCTTTGGTAATCAGGCACTTGATGCTGAAGAGGTGGCGGGTCTAGAGAATTATCAAAAATATGAAGGTAATCAGCCTAGTACAACCATTTTGCTCAAAGAGCTTAATCCTTATACCTTAGGTATGTTGGTTGCGTTGTATGAACATAAAGTATTTGTGCAATCTGTACTTTGGAATATCAATGCTTTTGACCAATGGGGTGTTGAAAAAGGTAAACAAATTGCGAATCAAGTACTTCCAATTTTGACTGGTACAGAAAAAGATTATGTTGATTTTGATAGCTCTACCCGTGGTCTATTAGATATTTTACTTGGAAAATAAAATGGCAAAAATATTAGTCACCGGTGGGGCTGGTTATATTGGTTCACATACTTGTTTGGAATTATTGAATGCTCAACATGAAGTTGTTGTATTGGATAATTTATCAAACAGCTCTGAAGTGTCATTATCGAGAGTTCAAGCTTTAGCAAATAAAAGTTTAACTTTTATCCAAGGTGATATTCGCGATGCGCAGATCTTAGATCAGATCTTTGCACAGCATCAGATTGATGCGGTCATCCATTTTGCTGGTTTAAAAGCAGTTGGCGAAAGTCAGGTCATTCCACATGCTTACTTTGATCATAATGTTGCAGGTTCGATTAATCTTGTTCAAGCGATGATTCGTGCCAAAGTGTTTAAATTGGTCTTTAGTTCATCAGCAACAGTTTATGATGAAAAGAATATATCACCGTTAAGTGAAGATATGCCAACAGGAATGCCAAGCAATAATTATGGCTATACCAAGTTGATCGTTGAGCAAATGTTACAAAAGCTTGCCGAGTCAAACGCTATTTGGTCCATTGCCTTGCTGCGTTATTTTAATCCTGTTGGCGCCCATAAAAGTGGCCAAATTGGAGAGGATCCACATGGAATTCCAAATAATTTAATGCCATTTGTGACTCAGGTTGCCGTAGGGCGACGTGAGAAGTTGTCAATATTTGGTCATGATTACGATACCCCAGATGGTACAGGGGTGCGGGATTATATTCATGTTGTTGATTTGGCTTGTGCGCATGTGTTGGCGATTCAGAACAGGCTGAATGATACAGGTTGTCGTGTTTGGAATATTGGCACTGGCAATGGGATTTCTGTACAGCAAATCAAGGATACCTTTGAGAGAGTCAATAATGTGCATATTCCTTTTGAGTATGCGCCACGTCGGGCAGGGGATGTTGCAACAACGTTTGCTGATAATGCTCGGGCGGTTGCTGAATTAGGTTGGCAGCCAAAATTTGGGTTAGAAGATATGCTGGTTGATAGTTGGAACTGGCAAAAGCAAAATCCAAATGGTTTTATGCAGGACTGATACAATATTTTAAAACTCTGTCATGTATTGATTATGCAAACAATCATGTATTTATTCCCTTATTTTAAAAAACATCGCTATGATGTTTTTTAAAAATGAACTTAGATGAAGAATATTTATGAGATATCAAAGTATTAGATTTTTGTCACTTGCGGTTTTATCTGCACTTTCTTTGCCAGCAATTGCACAAGGAATTGTTTTAAATAATGAAGACTTACGAACTGATTTAAATTGGTTAAATCAACAAGGTGTGATTCAAATTAGCACGTCTACATGGCCTTTAAGTGGTGATGAAATACAACGTGCTTTATCTAATGCAAAGATTGATAATCAAGTTCAGCAGCAAGTCTTGGATTCCGTGCAAGCTGCTTTAAGTGCGGAAAATACAACGGCCAAAGCCAGTTTATATGCTGAATCTGATCCCCAAAATGTACCGCAACATTTTGCAGATGAACAAAAATCACAATATCAAGCGGCTGTTGAGTTCAATGCTGGTGGGGCGCAATGGGATGCAAGACTGCGTATTAATGCTGATAAAGACCCTATTATTGATAATGGGCATGATGTGAATGTTGAAGGGTCATATTTAGCTGGAAAGTTGTGGAATCAATGGTTGATTGCAGGACAAATTCCAACCTATTGGGGACCTGGGCATGATGGTAGTCTAATCCGAGGGGATGCAAGTCGTCCAGTATACGGTTTTACAATGCAACGCGCTGAGCAAAAGGCATTTGAAACGAAATGGCTGTCTTGGATTGGCCCTTGGCAGTATCAAGTTTTTGCTGGCCGATTAGATGATTATGAGGCCGTGCCAAATACAAATCTCTTGGGAATGCGTTTAACAGCCCAACCTTTACCTTATCTTGAATTGGGTGCATCACGTACATTCCAAATAGATGGTCAAGGTCAACCCGATAGCCTTAAAGCCTATTGGAATGCTTTTATTGGTAAAGATAACGAATGTGATGATAGTGGGTGTACTGGAGAGGGGAATGCCTCAAACCAAATTGCAGGCCTAGATGCGCGTTTAAATCTACAACAATGGTTTAAAGTTCCATTGAGTTTGTATGGGCAGTTTGTCGGTGAAGATGAATCAGGTTTACTGCCATCTCGGAAAATGTATTTGGCAGGACTCGATTATTCCTCACAAGTGAAGAATATGCCGTTCCAGCTTTATACTGAATGGACAGATACACGTACCAATGGTGATGTTTGGGGTTATTCATATAATCATCATAATTATACAGATGGTTACTACCAACATGGATTCCCTTTAGCTCACGCTATGGGCGGTGATGGTCAGATGTATAGTTTAGGTGGGGATATTCGTTTCGATAAAATGAATCGTTTAAATGGTCGCATCTTGTTGGCAAAAGTGAATCAGTCAGGACTTGAAATCAATCATGCTTTTCCACAAAAAGATGAAATCAAAGCTCTGGATTTAACGTGGACACATTATCTTCGTCCGAATACGCCGTTGAAATTAAGTGGTTGGGTTAGTGACTCTGACGTGTATGGTGGAGATAGTGGCGTGTCTTTAGGGATTGAAATTCCATTGGATCGCTCATTATTTTAATAAGCTGTCCGTTTTTAGAGAACCCATCGTGAATTCAGCTAAAAATAAAACCATTCAACCTATATGATAAGTTGAATGGTTTTTTATTAGCATCCAGAACAATTTAACCTTGAATCAACTGCGTTAATTCATCCACATAGTCTTGTATTGGTTGTGGATTTTGGTCTTTACGGCTTTCAATGTTGAGACGTAATAAAGGTTCAGTATTGGAAGCACGTACATTTAGACGCCATGCACCAAAATTCAGGCTGATGCCATCCGTTTCATCAATTGCAGGATTTTGATCGGCAAAGTGATCAAAAATCTTTTGAATGGTGGCTTGAGTATCCGCAACTTTAAAATTGATTTCACCCGAACAAGGGAACTTTTCAATCATATCTTCAACCAGTGAAGACAATGTTTGCTGGGTTTCTGAGAGTACAGAAATTGCCAATAACCAAGGAATCATACCGCTATCACAATAAGAGAAATCACGGAAGTAATGATGTGCTGACATTTCACCGCCATACACTGCATTGTGCTCACGCATTTTTTCTTTAATGTATGAATGCCCTGATTTAGACTGAATCGCTTCACCTTGGTATTGTTCAATCACATCAAAGGTATTCCAAACCAGGCGAGGATCATGCACAATTTTCTCACCAGATTGTTTCAGTAAGAACGCTTGTGCCAATAGACCGACAATATAATAGCCTTCAATAAATTGGCCTTTCTCATCAAACAGGAAACAGCGGTCAAAGTCACCATCCCAAGCAATGCCCATATCCGCAGCATGTTCAAGCACTGCATTTTGAGTGCTGTCACGATTTTCAACTAAAATTGGGTTGGGAATACCATTAGGGAAAGTACCATCGGCATCATTGTGAATTTTGACAAATTCAACAGGCATATTGAGCTGTTTAAATTTTGCTTCAATGGCATCAACCACATGACCAGCCGCGCCATTGCCCGCATTCATAACCAATTTAAGTGGGCGAATTTTGGCAGGATCAATATATGACATTAAATGATCGATATATTCAGGCAGAATATGGTATTTTTCAGTTTTGCCTTTGGCTGTAACTTCATTAAAGTTGCCTGATTCAGCCAATAAGCGAATTTCTTTTAAACCTGAATCTGCTCCAATGGGACGTGCATTTTCACGCACCAATTTCATGCCGTTATAGTCCATCGGGTTGTGGCTTGCCGTGATTTCGATACCACCTTGTACATCAAGATGAAAAGCGCCGAAATAGACTTCTTCTGTTCCCGTCATGCCTAAATCTAAAACATCAACACCAGCATCATTTAAGCCTTTGATGATGGCTTGTTTTAAATCTTCACTGCTGAGGCGGATATCGCAGCCCACCACAATTTTTTTTGGTTGATAAATTTGCCCATAGGCACGACCGATTTTATAAGCAATCTCTTCATTGAGTTCTGTACCGAGTTTGCCGCGGATATCATAGGCTTTAAAACAAGTAAGTTGTGTCATCTAAATTCTCGAAATAATTCCTGCAAAGTAAGGAAGGTATGATTATAGAAGGAAAGTAGTTCCTATATGCCAAGTTACAGTTTAACTTTTATATCAACTGTACCTTTACTATGATCCGTTGAGCCCAGTCAGCGTAATAATTTTCATCGTCTAGTTGTTTCTGTTTAGACGGATGATTAATCGTAGTAAAGGCAGTAATACCTCTTATCTCAGATAGAAACTTTTTAGGCCAACTGAGCGATTGAGAAAGTATAGAATTGTTTAATTTTTCCAAATCGGTCTCAATTAATAATTGTGTTCTTTCTTCATATCGGAGTAATAATGTGGAGATGTTCTTTTTGCCATCAGAGGTATCAATTTCACATAGATAAAATTTTTCATGATTTTGTTTGTTTATAATTTTATAGACATAAAAGTATCGTAGTTGCTTACCATTAGAAAAATTATGCCCTCTAAAAGGGTTATGTTTTTTAAATGGAGAGTTGTAGATTTCTTTGATGTCATATCCTACTTCTTCAATTTGGTTCAATACTTTAATTAAGTCTTCATGCGTAATTCGCTCTATTTGAGTGTCTGATTCATGTGTAAATCCAGGTATTGTGCCCTCGATATCTCCTTCTCCTCCTGCAAATCCTTCATCTTGATTTTTATTTTCATCCATTTTCTTTAGTATTTTATTCCGTACTGTAGTTTTAGTAGGCGGCGTTTCTAAAGAAATTTTTAAGTCTTCTATTGTATAAATTTCTGCAGGAAGGTTTCTTAGCTTGATCAATCGCTGATCGATATCTGCATCAGCATTTTGATTCAATTTCTCTTTAGAGGAATTTGTTAGTTTTGGTTTATTTGAACGTTGAACTTGAGGATTTTTGATTTGTTGTATCATTTTTCTTGTAGTGAAATGAAATTGTACAGGTCTATCAATTCCAGTCTCCAAATTTTTGAAAGATGTGATGCGTTCAATTCTGTAAATACCAGTTTCTTTATCATAAATTCCATCTACTGTTAGATCAATATTTTTAATCTCAGGAATATTCATATCGAAATTAAAATTTTTAGCATTGTTTTGATCAATAATTGTTTTTTGATAAATACTAAGGAAGGCTTTATTTAAATCAGGTTGTAAAAGAATTAAGGCCAATTTTTTCAAAAAATGAGGATCAGAGATATCTGCTCTCAGAATTTTTTTGTTTTGCGCAATAGTAATATGAATAGCTTTTTCATCATTCGTATCCACTAGAATATCTGTTGAATAGTTTTCCGCAAAGAGTGCTGCACGTAAAAGATAAGGATGTGAAAAGAATAGATCCCGAGCAAGAATGAGTTTCGGTATTTGAATAATAAGATTTTTATTTAATACTTTTGAGTAGTAATCAAACTCAAAACAGATCCGGCCTTGATCTCTTTTTTTATGCTCATCCCCCAATAGAGTGATTGTTCTGAATACTGTGAAATTAACATTTTCAAGTGTATGGAAAAATAATTCCTTTAGCTCAGAACCTACAATTGGGGTGAGATAGTCATAAAGAATAATACTCTCAATTGGTAATTTAAGCTGAATAGAACGTTTAATAGTCGGATTAAAAAAGTGAGTATTAATATCGAACCGAGTTTGGCCGCGGCGACTAATTTCTGTTGAAGTATAATAAATCAAATTCTTCGGTAACTCTTCGATTGGGCAATCGCTCATTATTTTATTTCTCTCTCAATATTATTAAAAAATCTACGAGCTTCTGGCGTTAAGCGTTCAGAGCTTAATCCTGATAGTCGAAGAAATACACTCGATGGGTAAAACTGGCTTTCAGTGTGTTGACGAATAAATGTTCGTGTAAGGCGGCGTATTTGATAACAATCTACAGACTCTGCGTAACGCTCTAGAAAGGCGGTGGTGAGTGGTAAAAAACTCCAGTTTTTTTCAATCATACTTACCGAGCCAAGTTGCTTAATAAAAAACTTTTTTGTCCATTGTGGAGAGTCGAGATCTTCTAATAATTGATCCCGGATTTTGATGAGTTGTTTAATCAATTGTTGATCTCGCTTTTTCCAATCTACACGTGGCTTGGGAATGGCTGAAGGTAATATCACAGCAGATTTATTTGTCAGTAATAGCCAGTTCTTATGATTACGATATAACCGAGCGTAAAGTGCAGGATCACATTGACGTGCCTGCTTAACAGAATTTTTCTGAATTAGTTTTGTCCATTGTTTTTGATCTTCAGATAATATCCTATCTATTTTATTATTAACACATACAGGGGGAGCTTCGTGCTGCCGATCTAAGTTTGTTTTTTCTATTGATGCTAAGCTAACATATTGCTTATATGTTTCAATTGGTTTTTGCTCTGGAACCAGCGATTTTAATACAATGCAATGCTCAAGATAAGAAAATGCTTTACGATGTTTCCTGCACATATTTTTGAGCCAGCAGTTCTCAGAAAGCAGATCATCTAAATGATAGTATTGAAGAAAGCTTTCGCCCCAGTAATCTAACACAAGGTGACGAATTTTTTCGTAGTTGATATTTTTTTGACCTGACAGTAAGTCTCTGTCTTTCAATAGATTGAAGTAGGCATTTGATAAAATCGATACATCTTGTACTGCAAGATGGCTCGATTGAATAAGTAGATCCTTGATTATTTTTGCTAACTCTAGATGGCGCTTAAAGTCTTGTGAATTAATAAAAAGTTGTGAGGAGTCAATAAGGACATTTAAATGAGCATTATAAAATCTTCGGTCTAGCCCATTGCAAGGAACATCGCTGACAAAAAGGGCAGATTCATGCTTTGTACAATATTCATATCCTGTAATCTGCCAGCTACGTTTCCAATACACTTCACCATATTGTTCCATCTGTTCTTGCCAACAATGCGGACAGAACCGAAAAAAATTCACAGATTTAATTCGCGACGCATTTTTTCCCAACTTGGTATGTAATGATTGATACTGTTCACCCTGCAATACATGTACAGCATAACGCATCACTGTATCAGGTTGAAACGGTTGATAAATTGGTAATAAGGTGTGCTGGTTGATTAAATGGATTGCATCATAGCAATCGGGTAGATAACTGGCCAATTTGTCTATGTAAGACGGTAAATCGTAAGTTGGCGTCAAATTTCTATTATTGAATAATTCTTCAGTAAGGTATTTGGGACTTAAAATTCCATTGTGAATAGCATAACGTGCAATCACACTGTAAATTAACTCATCTGGATATGGTATTGGAAAATTTGAAATCATAATACACTTACTCTCTATTTTTGTTTAATGCAACACAGGAGAGGTGGGATCAAACAAATAGTGAGATGATTTTAATAGCTCATAAACATCGACTTCCTTTTCTTGTGCTTGACTGAAAAAATTTCTTAAGTCATTGGCTTCAGTGCTCTTCCATTCCTCCGGCTTCATGACTTTACGAGATGTACGTGGCTTCCTTGCCAGAGTCGTGGTTTGATGCTGTTTAAACTTATCTTCTGCTACAGGGCTGTCTAATACATCCAGAATATGCTGGAAGAGTGTCTTTAATTTTTCGTTTGGATATCGTTTTAATGTAGAAGTAACATACTGTTCTATTGTAGCAGCCGGGTAATCAAAGGCTGTCAGCATACCAATGAGGGTAGAATAATGCGGTCCTAGATCTTTACGCTGTATTTCCGTTTTTAATGCAGCTTTGAAACGTTGTTGTTCAACATATTCCTCAATTTGAACTTGAGGGATCGTTAAGTCAGAATATCGTGCAATACGTGTGGGGTTGCCTGAGCGGAGTGCATCCAAAATATCGTGGACTGGCTGTAATTGTTCTTCGTAGACTTTTTTAAAAAGTTCAGATGTAATTTTTTCCAGACCAATGGTGATGGCATGAATCTGCATCAAGCAGAACAGTTTAACCACTAAATCTGGAATGCCCTGCGTATAATAATACCAAGTGTTTCTTAATTCATCGGTCAGTTCAGCTGGTTGTTGAACCCATTGATATTGCCACAGCGTGTTGGTGAAAGCATACCATTCAGAAATGATCATTTGATCAGGGGTGCTAAGATCGGGAGTGGGTGCTTCATTGCGCATAGGTTCCCAGATTAAAGAGCCTAATCCTGCACTGCGTCTAGCTGATCTTAAATCTTCTTGCAGAATTTCATTGGCTTTGGGTGTCCCAATCATCACAATTGGAATGGATGCCACATTCACAAGGGTAACAAAGAAATTAAGAATGATTTCAGCCCCGCCAGATTTTTTTGTATTCAAATGCTGGATTTCATCAATGATTAAAAGTCCAATAGAATAATTATTTGCGATAATTTTCATCTGCTGCAGCATAGCATTCACATTTAAGCGACTTCTGGTGAAACGATGCTCGAAGTTTGTATCTCCTAATGCTAAATCTACTGCTCTAAAAAAGTTTGAGCATAAGTTTTTTAAAGAGCTGTCATGCGGACAATCAATTTTAAGGTAAACAATTTGTTTTAATCCCAGCTCTCTATGTTCAATCACTTGCGGGTAATAACGCAAAATTTTGTTCATTGTCGTTGTTTTACCGCTTCCCGAACATCCTATAATTGACATGCTAGTTGCAGTCGACTCTGGAGGTGCGTAGCGATAAGAGCTTTCATTTGATGGTTCTAGTTGCTGAAAAGCAGCGTGTAAATGTCGATTTCTATCCCCATTAGTGATGTTTCTACTCACATAACCTTGCCGAATCATAATAGAAATTTTTTGCTCAAGGGATAAATGTTTAGTCAATGGCTGGAAAAAATCATGAGGTAATTGAGCGATTAAATGGATTCTTTCTTGTTGCGCATAAAAGCGCTGTTTTGGAAGAAATTTCAGTTTCCCTCGTAGGTGTTTAATTACCGACTTCGTATCAAGGATAGGCGGTAATTGAGTAATGAGAGGATTATCCCCATAGATATCTTCTATCGATGTGTTGACCGCGACTTCATTATTATTCATTCTTCATCGTCCTCTTCAAATAATTGTCTCATTAAGTCTGGTTGACTGGTCAAATCCAGATTGCTGCTGTGAGATGGGGGTGTTGGAGGGTTGTCTTGGTTGGGATGGATAGTCCGGATAGAATTGACGGACCTATTTTGGAGATGTTCCTCACGTTCCACCTGAATTGCTTCTTGTTTGTTCTGACGAATATCCCGAGTACGTTGTGCTTTAGAAAGTTGGTGAACTCCTGCTTGAGCCTGCCGGCTCTGTGCTGTGTGGATGATTTTGTCAGTAAAATCCTGTAATTCACTGATGGCTACAGACTTTAGTTGTGAATGCTGTTTTTCAACAGTTTTGATTGCTTTTTGAATTTGTTCAGCTTCCCACCAGGTCAAATGCTGATATTGACGTGAGGTATCACTTAAGAGGGCTTCCCAGTATTCCAACTTATTTTCATCAAAGAAAACATAAATGGTATTTACTGAGTATGGGTCAAAACCAATCCGCAACTTTTTCGGGCGGGATTTGGTCGTGTTACGAATAAACCAGCCTTGTTGATGCATTTCCAGACATTGATAGAGTAAGCCTTTGACTTTAAGTCCCTTGTCACTTAAGGAGGCGTCGGTCCTAGGTAACAAGCCAACATATAGTGATTTGTTATCCACTTGTCTTAACATCCCAGTACGGTGCTGTAGACCCCACTGCCAGAGCTTAAGGGGGATAGAAGGCAGGTCAGTCGGCATATCGGCACTACGATCATATTTCGTCAAAATATCAAAATTATTGCGTAACAAGACGCAGCTTAATATGATTTTTCTGAACTCTTCTAAAGTCAGACAAGCTTCTAGCCGATAATCATGTCCGCCTTTCTTTTTTTCCTTGAATCCAGAGACAACACCAATATTATCGTAGGATTTAAAACGTGACTGAATAATTCCGAAAGCCCTCTCTACAATACCTTTAGCATCGCTTCGATACGGTGGTGCATTTTCAATTCGAACAGAAAAGTTTTTTTCAAGAAGTTCAATTTGATAGCCAATGAGTTCACCACGGTCTGCAAGTATGGCACTAGGTAAACCATAAATCGGCCAGTCCTCTGGTTGTATTTGTAAGCCGTAACTCTGACAGAATGTCACTTTATCTTGGATTGCGACGCTGAGGCATTGTATGGCTGTGTTAAATGAGCTGTTTTCCATACCAACATAAAGCCCAGTAATCATCCGGCTAAATACATCGATAGCAAGATAGACGGTAGGTCTGCCAATAATCTGTGATGGATCTCGTGATGATACAAGGTAAATATCAGCAACCGTTGAATCTATCTCATAACGTGCGCCAGGGCCATTTGCTTGCTTGGTTGCTGTTGAAGTTAGAGGTTTGTGATCTTTCAGGGTTTTCTGATTCGTCAGAATTTCCTTGGAATTGTTCTTATTTCTATATCGCGTATTATAAAAATAATAGAATTGAGCATAGGTTGGAATATCTGAGGTTTGCACTTGATGAAAGTGCTTAGAAAATACACTTTTAAACCGAAGATAAGTTTCGTTAATGGATTGTTTTTTGACAGGAACTAAATACTCTTCGATGGCTTTCTTAAAATATAATTCAACCTGTTCAGTGACATTCTTACCTCCATTCGATTCATAGATGCGTGGTCTGCCAATTTTTTTATCACCTATAGCTCTTTTTTGACCTTTTCCACCTGAGTTTTCATAGTCCGGTACCAAAGCATTTATAGTTTGACCACGCTGCCAGTAGCGTCTTAGGAGTCGTAGAATTTTATTAATTGATACTTCTTTTTCTAGATGTATAGTTTTAATTTTTGCAGTCCTGATTTTTGTATTGATAAGAACTTGTTCATCATTAATTAAATCTTGAATAATTAAAAAGTTTTCATCTCTTTTTTTGAGTTGAATAGAATCTTCACTCAAGTTTAATCGTTTTAAGTATTCATAAGGATCTTGCGCTGGTATCAGGCTTTGATCATCTGAGAGAGTTTGAAGTTCCTTAGACAAAATGAGTTCAGGAAAAGCATTTTTATTATCAATCGCAATCCATACCGTATACTGCGGTAAGAATTTGAGTATTCGGTATTGTGTTGCATTCAAGATGTAAACTGAATTAATTAGTTGCATGAACTGTATTCTCATTCTGGAGCAAATTACTTGCATGAATATCAGAAAGCTTAAGCTCCAAGTACGAAATTTCTAGATTAAATTGAAGTATTCGCAGTGCAAATAATTTTCTAAACAATGCGAGCGTCGCTCCGATACCCATTTTTTGAGTTTGGTCAGAATGCTTACAAAATTGGATTAATGAGCTTTGAGGGTACTGGCTAATTTCTTCCATAAAATAAACTGCTTGATCAATCATGTGATTTGTTATTTCAAGGTCATTTTTTTCTACATACAGCCATTTAATGTTCTCTAGTACCGTAGCAGGAATGTCTTTTTCAGTGATCAGTTTGAACGGCGTATTGTGCTCTTCTTCCCAGTAACGACGTTTAATTTCTAATGACTCAATAACATGAGCTTTATTCAGATCCTTGCTGTAAAGAGTGTCAAGGGCTATAGAAAACTTACCAAAATCAACTAAAAAATCTGAAGATAGGGTAAAAGGTATATAGTCAACCGATACTTTTTTCATTCGGAAACGAGAACAGATGGAGTTAAGATCATAGATATCCAAAGGATAATGTTCGCGAATATCTGTAACGTTCTGATTCCAATCAAGCAGTAAAAAGGTAGATAGCTCTAGATCAGAAAACAAGTGGTGAAGACGTTGACTCACACGACCTTGTACTCTATGAGAGCGACCAATTGAACTGAAGTTTTGAACAGTTTTACAAGGTTTATAATCGCGTCCATGGCCCTGGCCATACCCTTCTGTTACTAGTTCTTCATAGTTTTTTATAATTTTTGCCATACAGAAGACCTGTGGATTTTGGTGGATAATTAATCATATCTGAATGGGGGTAATTTTGTATTTAGCAAAAACATACAAACTTAAATATATCTATATACAAACAAAATTTTATAATTTTTATTTAATTATTCTTTTAATTCATTAACTTAATAATTAATATGGTATTTTAATACTCAATTAATGAGTTTAAAAAACGTTAATGATAGGCAAAAGTATTCAAATTACATCTTAGTAAACATCGTTGCATATTCTTATGTAAACCAACTGCATATTCAGACTCAAACCCGACCATTCATTCTGGTTCATAGTAAAATGTTTATTTTCTATTCCAAATATTTTAGAACAAAATATGTAAATTTGGATCTTAAAGTACTACCTTAATCTGCTATAATTTGTACATCATTATGATGTACAAATTGGTGGAAAATATGGCTAACTTAGCAACAGAACGAATCAATGTTCGTTCAACCGTAGATGCAAAGATTGTAATTGAGCAAGCTGCGAATTTATTGGGTCTTAGTGTGAGTTCCTTTATGATCCAATCCTCATTTGAACGAGCAAAAGAATTACTTAAATCTAATCACGAGTTAAAAGTAAATAATGCTGATCGTGATATGTTAATGAATTTGCTTGAAAATCCGCGCCCTGCAAATGATGAGATGAAAAATTTAATGAGTTTATTGGATGAAAATTGAGGTTTTACAAGCCCATCATCAGAAAAAATCATTTAATTGTGGGCAAGATGATTTAAATAAGTTCATAAAACAATACGCATCCCAACATCAGAAATCAGGAACAAGTAAAACCTATGTTGCTATTGATGATGATGCACAGGTGAGGGGGTTTTATTGTCTATCAAGTACCTCTATAGGATTTGATGGGGTTGATGCTGTTCTCACTAAACGATTACCTCGTTATCCCTTACCTTGTGTGGTTGTGGGTCGCTTTGCCGTTGATCAAGCAGCACAGGGGCAAGGAGTTGGAAAAGTACTTTTAGCACATGCTCTTAAACAAGTTTCAAAAGTTGCTCAAATTATTGGTGTTAATTTTGTTGTAATACATGCTAAGGATCAAAAAGCTATGAAGTTTTATCAGCGGTTTGGCTTTATCTCATTAACATCAAATCCATTAACATTAATATATCCAGTGAATGAAATACCTCATTTTAAATAAGGTGGGCTGCTAGCTAGTAACAGGAATAGCTAATAGACTTATTCAGAGTTTGCACATAGTTCCTTATCCCTTATTTTGCTTTATGACCAAATACTGCGTCTAATTATGGTAATTTAATTAAGTTTGTTTTATTTTTGATCATAAGTTGTTGATATATATTATTCATTATTTTTCAATTTTAAAATTAAGTTTGTATTAGAATTTGGTATCCTTAATTTTAGATGAAATTAAGTTTGTATTAAGTATCGGGTTCTTCCACTTTAAAATACGAATTCTTGCTCAGAAAGGTGAAGCATACTTTAAATAAAAATGAAATGTTTTCAAGATGAGGTCAAAAAGGGATGCTTTTTGAATCTAGGGTGAGATTTTTATATATCTATATTGTTGAATATATTAGTAATAATTTTCTCTGTACACGACAAAAATAGATAACTCATTGAAATAATGTCATAATAATTGTTTTCTAACGACGAATACTATGACACATCTCAATGAGTTATATCTTATCTTAAACAAATCTCTAAAATGGAACAAGTCACATTTAAAGTGCTTTGCGCTCATCATGCTTGTGATTATTTTAAAGCAAACATGTAATCTTTCTTCTGCATCTAAAGCCTTGCCCATCAAGTGCTTACCACAATCATTTTATCGACGTATGCAGCGCTTCTTTGCAGGTCAGTATTTTGATTATCGTCAAATTTCTCGGTTGATTTTCAATATGTTTTCATTCGACCAAGTGCAACTGACTTTAGATAGAACCAATTGGAAATGGGGAAAACGAAATATTAATATCCTGATGCTTGCGATCGTTTATCGTGGAATAGCGATACCTATCGTTTGGACATTGCTTAATAAACGTGGAAATTCAGATACGAAAGAGCGGATTGCTTTGATTCAACGCTTTATATCCATTTTTGGTAAAGACCGTATTGTGAATGTGTTCGCAGACAGAGAGTTTATCGGTGAGCAGTGGTTTACATGGTTAATTGAACAAGACATCAACTTCTGCATTCGTGTTAAAAAAACTTCATTGTCACCAATCATTTAGGGAAGAATCATAAAATTAGTGATTTATTTCGCCATCTTCAACTTGGTCAAATTGAATGTCGTAAACGACGGATTTTGGTTGGTCGGGTGAAACTATATATGAGTGCACTACAGTTAGAAAATGGAGAGCTTTTACTCGTCGTTTCTCCTCAGTTTAATGCCAATGCTATTCAGGATTATGCATTACGCTGGGAAATTGAAACCTTATTCAGTTGTCTCAAAGGACGAGGATTCAATCTTGAAAATACGCGCTTGACAGACGCTAGACGAGTGAAAAAATTGATTGCGGTGTTAGCTATAAGCTTCTGTTGGTGTTACTTAACGGGTGAATGGCAACATGATCAAAAAAAAGCGATAAAAATAAAGAAGCATGGACGACTCTCAATGAGTTTATTTCGCTATGGTTTAGACTATGTTCAAATGGCGATTCAGCGTTTAATTGGTTTTGGGAAAAAAGAAGAGTTTAAGGAAATTTTGGCAATTTTAAGAAGGCAGAATCCTGATAGGATAAGGGTTCTGTGAAATTTGTCGTGTACAGAGAATAATTTTATATTTCTGGTGTGATTCTAATTTGAATTTTTTTATATTAAAAACCCTGTAGACTTGGTGAAGAATCACTGGGTCTACAGGGTAGGGTTTCGTTCGTTTACTTCATTAATATCCAAACTTAAATAATTAAATCTAAACTTAATTATTTGATACAAACTTAATTATACGAACACAGCTGAACAGAGTCAGCCTTTTCAGTTATTCAACAGTGACAGATTTTGCCAGGTTTCGCGGCTGATCAACATCGGTGCCGCGGAGCACCGCTACATGGTATGACAGCAGCTGCACAGGAATGCTGTACACAATCGGTGCAAGAACCGCATCAACTGCTGGCACGCTGACGACATGCTGGCGGTCTTTGCCTTGAATTCCGCTGTTCTCGTCGGCAAATACAAACAGCTCGCCGCCACGCGCCTGAACTTCTTCCATGTTTGATTTGAGTTTATCGAGCATGTCATCTTGCGGTGCGAGAATGACCACTGGCATCTCATTATCAACTAAAGCGAGTGGACCGTGTTTAAGTTCGCCTGCTGCATAGCCTTCTGCATGAATATAAGAAATTTCTTTTAGTTTCAATGCACCTTCGAGTGCAATAGGGAAGTGAGTCCCACGACCAAGGAACAAGCAATGCTGTTTCTCTACAAATAGTTCAGAGAGGCGGAGAATTTCAGCGTCGTTCCGTAAAGTATCTAAAATGACTTTAGGTAAGTGCCAAAGTCCAGCGGTAATCTCAGCCACCTGTTGTGTAGAGATACGATTTTTAATCGTACCTATTTTGAGTACCAATAACATAAGCGCTGCAAGCTGCGTGGTAAATGCTTTGGTGGATGCAACACCAATTTCAGGACCTGCCAGAGTTAATAAGCTATGGTTGGTTTCACGTACCATGGAAGATGTTGCGACATTGCAAATGGTCATCGTAATGATGTCTAAGCCTTTTGCTGTAGCACGCTTTTGAGTATCGCGCAGGGCAGCTAAAGTATCTGCTGTTTCACCGGACTGAGAAATACAGACATATAGGGTATTATTGACAATCACTGGTGTGCGATAGCGAAATTCACTCGCGATTTCCACTTGGCAAGGCAGATCAATGAGCTGTTCAAACCAATATTTTGCAATCATACCCGCATGGTAACTGGTACCACAGGCAATGATTTGGATTTGCTGAATTTGAGATAAATCTGCAACAGCATTCGCAAGGAAATCTTCACGTAGGGCATTGCCATTTAAGGCTTGTGAAATGGTTTGTTGAATCGCTTCAGGTTGCTCATAAATTTCTTTGAGCATGTAGTGTTTATATTCGCCTTTTGATGCATTGCTGACGGTCGCATCTAACTCTTTTACTGGGCGATGAACCAATTGACCATCAACAAAGATTTCAATGCTATTACGAGTGAGACGCGCAATATCACCTTCTTCGAGATAAATAAATCGGTTGGTAATCGGAAGCAGCGCCAATTGGTCTGAGCTGATAAAGTTTTCACCAATACCCACGCCAATGACCAAAGGTGAACCTTCACGCACGGTAATCAGTTCATCTGGATAATCAGTATGTACGATACCGAGAGCATAAGCTCCTTTCAGCTGTGGCACAACTTGTTTGACTGCTTCAAGTAAACTTGGCGTTGACTTCAATGCATCATGAATCAGGTGGGCAACCACTTCGGTATCGGTCTGAGAGGTAAATACATACCCCCGTGCTTCAAGATCATCTTTAAGTTCTTGATAGTTTTCAATAATGCCATTATGTACGATAGCAACGTTGCCTGAAATATGCGGATGTGCATTGTTTTCAGTTGGTTTGCCATGGGTTGCCCAGCGAGTATGTGCAATCCCTAATGAACCGATAATCTGTGATTCTTCAACCGCCCCACCCAGATTGGCTACTTTGCCGACGCGACGTTCACGTAGAACATGACCTTGGTTGATCAGCGCTAAACCAGCAGAGTCGTAGCCACGATACTCCAAACGTTTTAAACCTTCGATGAGGATATTACTAATATTACGTTCTGCAACGCCACCGACGATACCACACATAACAAATTCCTCTTATTTCTTGATCTTTTGCGGACGTTGGTAGTTTTCTTTCGTAAACTGCTTAGAACGTTCTACCGCTAAACTATTTTCTTCGACATCGCGGGTGATGGTTGAGCCAGCCCCGACAGTTGCGCCGTTGCCAATGGTGACTGGAGCAACCAAAGCACTATTTGAACCAATGAAGGCATGATCGCCAATGATGGTTTTAAATTTGTTTGCACCATCATAGTTACAGGTAATGGTCCCTGCACCAATGTTAGAGCCACTGCCCACTTCAGCATCACCCAAATAAGTAAAGTGGTTGGCTTTAGACCCGACACCGACCGTTGAGTTTTTGACTTCAACGAAGTTACCAATATGCACTTCAGCCGCCAGTTTTGCACCTGGGCGTAAACGAGCAAAAGGACCAATCTGCGCATCTTCACCGACCATAGCATTATCAAAGATGCTATACGGCTGAACTTTTGTACCTGCTGCGATCTTGGTATTTTTGATGATACAACCTGCACCAATTTCTACATGGTCACCGAACTCACATTCGCCTTCAATGATGACATTGATATCAATACGTACATCTTGTCCAACGACTAAGTTACCACGAAGATCAAAGCGACTAGGATCAATTAAATGCACACCTTGTTGCATGAGCTTGTTGGCTAGATCCGCTTGGAATTGGCGTTCTAACGCTGCCAGTTGAATACGGTCATTGACCCCTTCAACTTCGAATGCCTGTTCGGGCTCAACTGAAGCAACGGTCAAACCATCAGCCAATGCCATTGCTACAATATCAGTCAGGTAATATTCACCTTGCGCATTGTTATTGCTGAGTTTAGGTAACCATTCGTGCAATTTGGCATTACTGACACAGTAAATACCTGTATTAATTTCTTGGATTTGACGCTGTTGCTCTGTTGCATCTTTATGTTCAACAATCGCTTGAATTTGACCATTTTCACGCACAATACGGCCATAACCTGTTGCATCGGCTAAAGTTAAAGTCACTAGGCCAATGCCTGTCTCGGCAGTTGCATTGAGTAATTTTTGTAGCGTATTCTGGGTAATGCAAGGCACATCACCAGAGAGAATGAGGGAAATACCATCATGAGGTAAAACGGGCAGGGTCATTTGTACTGCATGCCCAGTACCGAGTTGTTCTGCTTGTTCAACCCATTTAATGTCTGGATCTGCAAAAGCTGTTTGAACCCGATCGCCACCGTGACCATAGATCGTAATGATGTTTTCAGCGTGGATTTTTTTTGCTGTTTCAATCACATGACCGAGTAAAGGACGCCCTGCAAGTGGTTGTAGCACTTTGGGTAACGTCGAACGCATACGTGTTCCTTTACCTGCAGCAAGAATAATAACAGTCGTTGACATGTTCTAATCCTAAAAATGGCCTAAGCCACAGTGAAATAAAAATAAAGCCAAATACAAAGTGCAGCCCATAGTCCTGCAATTAGGTCGTCGAGCATAATGCCAAAACCACCTTCGACTTTTTGGTCAATGACACGAATCGGCCACGGTTTCCACACATCAAAAATACGAAATAAAATAAAACCCAGCAGCAGCCAGAGCCAATTCATTTGCCCTAAATACAGGACAGGCAAAAAGGTGATGGACTGGCCAGCAAACTCATCCCATACAATACGCCCATCATCATGTACGCCCATCACTTTGGCAGTATGCCCACAGATATAAATACCCATGAAAGACATGAGGATGATGGCAATAATGGTGTTCGATAAGCCAATTGCAAGCCAAATCGGGACGAACAGCAGTGCGAATGCAGAACCAAACGTGCCTGGTGCTTTGGGTGCTAGCCCTGAGCCAAACCCTACACCACAAAATACGATGAAACGGTCATACCAAGACATCTGACGAAAGAGGATAGGGGGCTTATGCAAAGTGTTGATATCCATTAAATTGCAAGGAATGGTCTAAGCCATTTTGTTGAAAACGCAGACCACTTTCGGCATCAATTTTTCCAATCACACTGATGCTGCTATGGTTTTGTTGTTGCAAAAGTTTTTCATAATTCTGCGGGCTTATTGTAAAGCATAACTCATAGTCATCGCCACCCGCCAAAGCATATTGCCATTGTTGTTCTCGTGTTACATCTTGTAGAGCGGTGTTGATTGGCAGTTGATCAAGTTGTAGGGTCGCGCCCACATGGGATGCTTTTAAGATATGACCGAGATCTTGTGCTAAGCCATCCGACACATCAATCATACTGTGCGCCAAGCCTTTGAGTACTTGGCCCAGTTCACAGCGTGGGGTGGGGTAGTCTAAACGTTGCTGGAGAGGGTGCCCCAAGTGTTGCAAGGCAAAAGCAGCATCGCCGACCGTACCACTGACACAAATCAAATCACCCACTTGAGCGGCAGAGCGAGTGACGGCTTGACCGATATCGACCCAGCCCAGTGCAGTCACGGAAATAGTGAGATGTGGGCTTTGGGTGGTGTCTCCACCAATTAAACTCACACCAAATTGATCACAGCAATCATATAAACCCTGACTAAAGCCTTTGAGCCAGTCATGATCAATTTGGGGTAAGCTCAAGGCCAATAATATACTCTGAGGTTTCGCGCCCATTGCGGCGATATCAGATAAATTGACTGCGACAGATTTCCAGCCAATCGCATGGGGGCTGGTATCAAGCGGAAAGTGACGTCCAGCAACCAAGGTATCGGCACAAATGACCAATTGTTGCTGTGGTGGTGGGGTGAGCAAGGCTGAGTCGTCACCGACGCCTAAATCGACAGAATGAGGGCTCTTACGATTAAAATAGGTATCAATGATCGAAAACTCAGCCATACAACAAATCTACTACTGTGAGTTCGCTTGTTGCTTTTCTGCTGCACGTAAAGTTGTTGCTAAACGATCTAATACACCATTGATGTATTTATGGCTGTCTGCACCGCCAAAATGTTTAGCAAGCTCGATCGCTTCGTCTAAAACCACACGATATGGAATTTCAAGGTGTTCCTTGAGTTCATATGCGCCTAAACGAAGGGTCGCAAGTTCAACGCCATCAAGCGCAGAAACTTCGCGATCAAGCACAGGGATTAAGAGCGCATCCAATGCTTCATGATTGGCAACCACTAGGGTTAACAATTCATGATAATAGCTCAGATCCACTTTGTGCATGGCATTTTCCACACGCGTACGTGCTTCAATCTCATGGACTGGATTGTGGCTCATTTGCCATTCGTAAATTCCTTGTACAGCAAAGCGACGTGCTTTACGTTTTGCTGCATAAGTTGCTTGCAATGTTTGCGACATAGCGTTAAATAGCCTTTAACAAGTTAACCATTTCAATTGCAGTAAGAGCAGCTTCGCCGCCTTTATTACCTGCTTTTGTACCCGAGCGTTCAATCGCTTGTTCAATACTATCCGTAGTCAATACACCATTAATCACTGGAAGACCAGATTCTAGGCCAACCACGCCTAAACCTTTGGCACATTCACCTGCAACAAAGTCGAAGTGCGGTGTGCTACCACGAATCACAGCACCCAGTGCAATGATGGCATCGAAGCGTTCAGACGCCACTAATTTTTTAGCCACGACAGGAAGTTCCCACGCGCCTGGTGCATGAACAACAGTGATATTATCCTCTGATACACCATGACGTTTCAATGTATCAATTGCACCTTCTAATAGATGTTCGACAACAAAACTATTAAAACGACCCACTAAAATCGCATAACGGCCTTCGCTAGCGAGATGTAACATACCTTCAATACGGCGAATTGCCATAGCAACCTCGATGATTTTTTAAGTTGTTTGATGTGCGGTGATATATTCCACCACTTCTAAATTAAACCCAGAAAGTGCATTAAAGCGTAAAGGCGAGCTCAAAAGCTTCATCTTTTCTACGCCTAAATCACGTAAAATTTGTGCGCCCACCCCAATGGTTTGGTACTGCTGAGATAAAGCAGCATTGGATTTGGTTGGTTTTGGTGCTGTAAGGCTGTCTAAGGCTGGGCCTAAGTCTTGTAAATGGCGCTGACCAATCCAGACTAAAACACCACGATCGCTGCCTGCGATCTCTTGCAGGGCCTTGTCGAGATTCCATGCTGGCTCACCGTCTTTTTTGTTGAGCTTGAGCAGGTCGCGAACAGGGTTGAAACCATGGACACGAACGGTGGTTACACCTTCTTTTGGTTCGCCTTTCACCAAAGCCAAGTGAATATCTGGATTGCCTAATTCGCGGTAACGATATAAGTCAAATGTCCCATATTCGGTATCAATGCTTTGCTGATCAATCCGTTCAACGGTTTGTTCATTGGTCATACGATAGTGAATCAGATCCGCAATGGTGCCAATTTTTAAACCATGCTTTTCAGCAAAAATTTCAAGATCGGCACGACGCGCCATTGTGCCATCTTCATTGATGATTTCACAGATGACTGATGCAGGCTCTAAACCCGCTAGACGAGATAAATCACAACCTGCTTCGGTATGACCTGCACGGTGTAGAACACCACCAGGCTGCGCCATCAATGGGAAAATATGTCCTGGTTGAACGATATCTGATGGTTTGGCATGTGCCGCTACTGCCGTTTGAATGGTATGCGCACGTTCTGCAGGTGAAATCCCTGTAGAAATCCCTTCTGCCGCTTCAATGGAGAGCGTGAAGTTGGTGCCATGTTGTGCGCCATTGGCATCGACCATCAATGGAAGATTCAATTGTTTACAGCGATCACGGCTGAGCGTTAAACACACCAAACCACGGGCATGGGTGATCATAAAGTTGATGTCTTCTGCGCGAACATGGGTCGCTGCGATAACTAAATCACCTTCATTCTCACGATCTTCGTCATCCATCAGGATGACCATTTTACCTGCACGGATATCTGCAACTAGCTCTTCAACGGTATTGAGCGGCATCAACCTTCACCTTCATCGTTGTCGCCATGGACGACATATCATTTGTTTTCATTGGCACATAGTTTAAGCTTTTTTCAGGCTTTTGCCTATGTACGAATCATTTCCTTGAGTCGTCCATTGTTATACACAGTCAGTCCCAGCTTGAAAAGATGCCTTTATTTTAAAAAGCTGAAATGTGCTTAGTCTTTAAGCGATTGAAAAGCATAAAAAAGAACAATCTTATCGAAAATAAGGCAATCGACGTAGTAAATAAGGGGTCTAGACAAATGTTGTGCTAGGGGCGGCGTGTAGTTGAGCGTTGGAGTACCTTCTTTTTTGAATTTGACCATCAGGTTCAGTTTTAGCAGGGCACTGCAACTAATGAATCAGGCCGGGGTGGATATTTGCGTTCACTCATCGGGTGGAGGATGAGTCAAAAAATATTAAATATGCCGTAGTGAATAATCAGACGATTCGTCATCTATTTTTGATTTGTACTATAATTCTTCTTTTTTTAATCCTCTGGATTATTTCTTCTGTGATGTCCTTACTTGCTCAATATTTTGCACGGCAACAATTTTGCGTATTGGTTGAATACTTAAGCGCACACCAAGCCCAGTGGTCTGTCAAAACTGAATTTTCAGGCTTTCCTGCGGCTATGACGCTGGCCGATCGGGTGCATGCAGATGACGATGAAGCTCCTTTGCAAGTCGCCAAACAGTATCCACAAGAGATTGAAAAAGTCATTCACTTTTCTGGGAAGGCACGGGATATACAAGACTTTGAGCAGTTTTTGCAAGATGCAAAAACACAGGGTCAAAAGAACCTGTTGCTCTTAACGGGTGATAAATTAAAACAGCACTGCTATAGCCACGACCTAGAACCCCGAACACGTTATTTGGAGTCTGTGAATGCTGTCATGGAAGCCAAACGCCAAGGCGGTTTTCATATTGGTGTCGCGTTTAATCCGTTTAAATATGCGGAAGCGGAAAAAGAGGCGCAATATCTGAAACTGCATAAAAAGATGAAAGCAGGGGCGGATTATGTGATTACCCAATTGGGCTATGACATGGCTGCTTTACAGGATGCGCATGCATTTTTGGCGCGGTATCAGTATGCTCAGAAAATTTTAGCTTGCGTCATGCCACTGACCTTGGCACGGGCCAAGTTTATGCTGAAACATAAAGTGGCTGGTATAGTGATCACCCCGCATATGTTGCAGGTGTTGCAACAGGAAAAAGAACAGGGTTTAAGTGATGGCGTTTATGTGCGCTGCGCATTACAGATTCTAATGTGTCGACATTTGGGTTTTGCGGGGGTGCATTTATCGGCTTGCCATCAGCCTGAAGAACAAAGCTTACTGGAGCGTTATATTGAAGAATATCGGCACTTGAGTTTTGCTGAGTGTGAACGACTTTGGAATACGCTTTGGCAGGTGCAAACCGGTACAGAGTTTCATCCGAAGCTGGCTTATTATTCACGGCCTGCGACATCGAGTCAGATTATTAAGTACCAACATCTGCATTTGATGCATGATGCTTTATTTGAATCTAAACTGGCCAAAGGAGTGGGGCGGTTTATTTTTAATTTTAATGTTTGGGATCGAACGAAAGCCAACAATGCATTACTGAAAACGGAACATTTGAGTAAGCATGCGGTGGTGGGCTGTGAGAGTTGTGGTCAATGCCGTTTAGGCGAGACCCTGTACATTTGCCCAGAAACTTGCCCCAAAGGCTTGGCTAATGGGCCTTGTGGTGGAACCAGCTTAGACCGCTGTGAATTTGGTGACCGTGAATGCATTCATTCCGTCAAAGCACGCTTAGCCAAAGCGGTTGGACAAACAGCGATTTTAAAAGAAAAGCTGATTCCGACCGTGTCGATTGCGGTACGTGGAACCAGCTCTTGGAAAAATTGGTATGTGGAGTCTGCAGACTAAAATCAGCTGTCCTGATCCATAGCATTTGAATAGAACTTTTCTCCGAGTTTGATGCGCTCACGGCCTTGGCTCATGCGCCAGCGGTTGCTATCCCTCAGTGAATACACACAGCCGCAGTACTCTTGTTGATAAAACTCTTCACGTTTGCTGATGTCCAGCATGCGTACCGCACCGCCATGTTTGCGCCAGTTATAGTCCCAGTAGTGAATGCCTGCGTAATGTGAAGCAGAACGGTGCCCGCACTCATTGATCTGCTGCATATTCTTCCAACGGGAAATACCGAGAGAGCTGCTGATCAGGCTAAAGCCATGTTCTGCCGCATATAACGCTGTCCGTTCAAACCGCATATCAAAACACATGGTGCAACGAATGCCTTTCTCTGGCTCATTTTCCATACCTTTAGCACGTGCAAACCAGTTGTCTGTGTCGTAATCACAGTCAATAAATGGAATGTGATATTTTTCTGCAAAGCGAATATTTTCTTCTTTGCGAATCAGATATTCCTTTACAGGATGAATGTTGGGGTTATAGAAAAAGATAGAAAAATCGATACCCGATTCAATCAGGGTTTCCATGACTTCACCTGAGCAAGGCGCGCAGCAGGAATGCAAGAGCAGTTTGTCATGACCTGTGGGGAGGCTAAGTTTCTGACGTTCGAGCTTCGACATATTGAATGGTTTTTATCTATTTAAACCAGACAGTTTAAAACGTCTAACGAGCGGATCAACGGCGATTGGATGAAGAATTCTCAGGATGAGCTGATGAATTTTCATGATTAAAATCGACTTTGGCAGATGATAAAAACCTGTATTGAGCGCTGAAGATGAGTAGAGAGAGAACATTTGAGAGGCCCAAACTTGCATAATGGAGCGAGATTCGTCATCATTTAATCAAAGGGTGTTTAACAGTTGTGTTAGATAGGTATTCGTTGAAGGCGGGCCACTTCAACAGCAAGAAAGAGAGTATCTAGCTGTGCTTCATTTTTTTACTACGCCTTCCAATAAGGAATTGGAGTGTCGTCATAACTTTCAGTATGAGACCGATATGCGTTTGATCCAACGCTGTAAATTCCTTGAAGATCAAGATGAGAAAAAAGCCATTCAACATCTTTTAAAAGAACGGGGTTATACCAAAGCTGAGATTTTAAAGCTCACGATTGATGGTTAAATCTAAGATCTAAAAAAAGCTTCCTAGTCGGAAGCTTTTTTGTTTTTGTATGCTCTGTTTTGTATTTCATCAGTTTGAGAGACAAGCGACTTTTATTCGATGTTTACATAATGCTTCACGTGGAACATAAAAAAGCCTGAAGACTAGGGCTATCCGAAGTTTTACTCGCCAGTACTTTATGCTTTTTCAGCGCTTTAGCCTGCTCAATTTGGATAGAAGATCAGAATCATCAGTTCTCAATATTTGAGCTGAATTTAACTCAGGTACAAGAGCATGCTGCTTGCTGTCACATGATTTCATTATATCAAAGTAGACATATCACAAGAGTTCGATGCATAGCCACGAGTTAAATAGGACAGTTGGTGGGCTGGATTCGGTCGTTGTACCTCTCAAAAAACTGAAGGAATCACGCTTCAACCTAGGCATGATTAAGAGATGGGCTTAAAAGTCATCCACAGTTCTCTGTACACGACAAATTTCATAGGACCCTTGTCCTATCAGGCTTTTTCTTTCTTAAAATTGCTAGCACTTTCTTAAATTCTTCTTTTTTTCCAAAACCAATCAAACGTAGAATAGCCATTTGAACATAGTCCAAACCGTAGCGAAATAAACTTACTGAAAGTCGTCCATGCTTCTTTATTTTTATCGCTTTTTTCCGATCATGTTGCCATTCACCTGTTAAATAGCACCAACAGAAACCGATAGCTAGCACTGCTATCAATTTCTTGACTCGTCTAGGGTCTGTTAAACGAGTATTTTCAAGATTGAATCCACGTCCTTTGAGACAACTAAATAACGTTTCGATTTCCCAGCGTAATGCATAATCACGAATAGCAGAAGCATTAAACATAGGAGAAACAACAAGTAAAAGTTCTCCATCTTCTAATCGTAGCGCACTAATATACAGTTTCACTCGACCAACCCAAATACGTCGTTTACGACATTCAGTTTGACCAACTTGAAGATGACGAAATAAATCACTAATTTTATGATTCTTGGCTAAGTGATTGGTCACAATAAAGTTTTTTTAACACGTATACAAAAGTTAATGTCATTTTCAATTAACCATGTAAACCATTTCTCACCGATAAATTCTCTGTCTGCGAACACATTCACAATACGGTCTTTACCAAAAATAGAGATAAAGCGTTGAATCAAAGCAATACGCTCTTTTGTATCTGAATTTCCACGTTTATTGAGCAATGTCCAAACAATAGGTATGGCTATTCCACGATAGACGATGGCTAACATCAAGATATTGATATCTCGTTTTCCCCATTTCCAATTAGTTCTATCCAAAGTTAATTGGACTTTATCGAATGAAAATATATTGAAAATTAACTGAGAAATTTGACGATAATCGAAATACTGATCTGCAAAGAAGCGTTGTATACGTCGATAAAATGATTGTGGTAAGCACTTGATGGGTAAGGCTTTAGATGCAGAAGAAAGATTACATGTCTGTTTTACAATTAATGCAAGCATAATCAGTGTAAAACATTTTGCATGTGACTTGTTCCACTTTAGATATTTGTTTAAGATGAGATGTAACTCATTGAAATGTGTCATCATATTCGTCGTCAGAAAACAAGTATTATGCCATTATTTCAATGAGTTATCTTTTTTTGTCGTGTACAAAGTCCACAGTTATAAAAGAAAGCCTTACTTCTCGATTGGCGCACATGTACGGATCATGAAGATTGTGAATTTGAATGCTTAAATTTTTTCATTCTCTGTAAATGGGGCGAGTGTTTTTGTTGCAGATCATAGATATTAAAATGAAATAAACTAATTAAAAATATATTAAGGTGAAAAAAAATAAGTGAATCTCACTTTTATAGGTTAAGCTATACCGTATTCATCAAGATTAAAAAATTGGGCCGCGCCAGATGTTAGAACTCCGCCATTTAAAAACCTTAACCGCTTTAAGAGAGCATGGCTCATTGGTTGCTGCCGCAGGGGATTTGTGTTTAACCCCTTCAGCACTATCGCACCAGTTGCGTGAGCTTGATCAATGGTTTGGCGTGGAGGTGGTGAATCGTCGCAGTCGTCCTGTCAGTTTTTCGAATGTTGGACAGCGTCTATTAAAGCTAGCGGATGAGGTGTTACCACAGGTACAAATTGCACAAAGCGACATTACCCGTATCGTACATGGGCAAACAGGACGCATTACCTTTTCTTCTGAGTGTCATAGTTGTTTTGATTGGTTAATGCCGTTGTTAAATCAATATCGTCAGCAATATCCTGATGTTGATTTGGACTTTGCTTCAGGCTTTGAGGCGAACCCGCATGAGTTATTGCAGACGGGTGAGTTTGATTTATTGATTACAGCCGACCCGATTGCGTTAAAAGGGGTAGAATATTTCCCAATTTTTGAGTACGAGTCACGTTTGGTCTTATCCAATACCCATCCTTTGGTTCGCGCTAAAGAGATTACTGTACAAGAGCTTGCCGAAGAGACTCTTATTACCTATCCAGTTGATAAACATCGTTTGGATATTATGTCGCGTCTGTTTATTCCAGCCAATATTCTGCCAAAACAAATCCGTACCACCGATCTGACTCAAATGTTGATCCAGTTGGTGGCCAGTGGTCGTGGTATTGGTGCGTTGCCAGACTGGGTAGTGAATGAATATGAACAAAAAGGCTGGGTGACTTCACGTCGTTTGGACTGTGTAGCACCTGAAGGTTTGCGTCGTACTCTCTACGCTGGATATCGTACTGAAGAAAAAGAAAAAGACTATTTTGAAGGCTTTTTAAAGCAGCTCGATAAATTTGCCAAAAAAAGAGCGCAATACTATATCTAGTTGAAAAATAAAAAGAGGAGGAACATATTTCCTTCTCTTTTTTTAACTATTCTTAACTATTTATAATTTATGAAAATTTTTCTTCATAAAATATTAAACCTTTATTCACGATAACAATCATTTAAATGATTGACTAAAATATACAGATTTTCGGGTAAATCCTGAGTAGAATTCGACTTTTATTTTTTTTTCAGTAAAAAAGGCATGGCTTCTCACTATGCTGCTTTGCAAGGACGTTTTATGCTCGCGCTAGATATACAACATGTTCGAATGAAACAACACGCCACTGATAAGGCACAAGCGTTGCAATGTCTAGTCGATATCTTGGTCGAAGACCAATTGGTTACCCCTGATTATATTCATGGGTTGACCGGGCGCGAACAACAAAGTGCAACATATTTAGGGCAAGGAATTGCCATTCCGCATGGGACGCCTCAGTCTCGCCAATATATTTTAAAAACTGGTATTCGTCTGGCGCACTTTCCTGAAGGAGTTGTTTGGGACGGTGAAAATAAAATTTATTTAGCAGTAGTGATTGCTGCGAAATCAGATGAGCATTTGCAAGTCTTACAAATTTTGACGCGGGCTTTAATTAATGATGTCGCTGATCAAGTGAAACAGGCTCAATCCGCAGAGCAAATAATTGCATTATTACAAGCCCAACCTGCATCTTTGGCATTGCATGAAAATTTAATCGCCACTCAAGTTCCCGCACTTGATGTAGAAGATTTAATTTGGCACTCAACACAGTTGCTGAAACAGCAAAAAATGGTGGAGTGTGGTTTTCTGTCGGGTTTAAATCTAAACAGCATGATTCATTTAGGGGAGGGGGTCTGGTCGATCACTTCTAAACAGCATGTTTTGAGCCCAGCTGTAAGTTTGGTAAAAGCGGAACAGGTTTTAAGCCATCAGCAGGAAATGCTCAAGACTTTGGTGTGTATTGCCAGTAATGAGCAACTGGATATGCAACGGTTTCAACGGTTAATGGATATTTTGTTTGATACTGAACAAGTTCATACCCTCAACCAAGAGCAAGATAGTCACCAGTTGGCGCAGTTAATTGGTGCTGAACTGATTCCTGATTGGCCATCTCGTCGTATTGTCTTAGCTAATGCTCATGGTCTACATGCGCGTCCTGCGACATACTTGGTCAATATGACCAAGAAATTTGCAGGGGATATTCTCGTTGCTGTAGATGAGGGGGCTTACGTTTCGGCAAAAAGTTTAACCAAATTATTAGCCATGGGATGCCGTCGTGGTCAAACTCTGACTTTTATTGCACAACCCGATACCGATGCTGTAGCAGGCTTAGAACAAATTATTGATGCAGTTCAGCAGGGCTTAGGAGAAGAGGTTGAAGCTGTTGACCTTGCATCTCATCAGCATAGCAGTAGTGACCCAGTCGTAAATACTTTGGAATTAATGCCTTTTGAATCACATGGCGATACGGGTAGCTGCGGTATTGCGGCATCAACTGGCCTTGCTTTTGGTCCTGCACATGTGGTGAAGCCACGTGAATTTAGTTATGAACGTCGCGGACAGAGTTTTAAAGCTGAGAATGAAAAGCTTGAAATTACGCTTCATCAGGTGAAAAATAGCTTACGTCAATTCATTGCACATACTGAATCTACTGCCATTAAGCAGATATTCATGGCACATTTGGAAATGCTGGATGATCCAGACCTCCTCCAAAGTGTACAACGCGGTTTAAAACAAGGGTTGTCTGCTGCTGCAGCTTGGCATGATCATATTGAAGTGGCTGCTACCGCACAGGCTGCACTTAGCGATCATTTACTGGCAGAGCGTGCGGCTGATTTAAGGGATATTGGTGAGCGTGTTTTGGCTGCTTTGTGTGGTGTGGCCGATATCACAGAACCCGAGCAACCTTATATCTTAATTATGCATGATGTTGGCCCGAGTGATGTAGCGCGTCTGAATAAAGATCGTGTTGCAGGCATTTTGACCGCGGTTGGTGGAGCGAGTGCCCATAGTGCTATTGTGGCACGTGCTCTGGCTATTCCAGCAGTCGTAGGTGCGGGTGTAGCTGTTTTAAATATTGAGAACCATGCCACAGTTCTAATTAATGGGGATACTGGTGAGTATGTGGTCTCACCCGAGCAAAGTCAGATTGATCATGCCATTGCAGAGCGCCAACGCCAGCGCGAGTTACGAGAACAAGCGGAACAGCATTGTTTAGAACCCGCCATCACACTGGATCAACATCAAGTTGAAATCGCAGCCAATATTGGCAAAGTGGGCACTACGATACAGGCTGTGGCCGATGGGGCAGAAGCAATTGGTTTGCTACGCACAGAATTGGTCTTTATGTCACACAGCAGTGCGCCTGATGAGGCTACACAGGAAGCCGATTATCGGGTGGTGTTAGATGCTTTGGCGGGTCGTCCATTGGTGGTACGTACACTTGATGTGGGCGGGGACAAACCTTTGCCGTATTTGCCTATTGAAAAGGAAGAAAATCCATTCTTGGGCTTACGTGGTATTCGTCTGACTTTACGTAAGCCAGAGTTGTTACGTCAGCAATTGGTTGCTTTACTTAAAGCAGCGGATAATCGCCCGTTAAGAATTATGTTTCCGATGATTGGGCGGGTTGAAGAATGGCGAGCAGCAAAAGCAATTTTGGATGAGGTTCGCATACAGCATCCATGTGAAAACTTACAAGTCGGTATTATGATTGAGGTTCCTGCGGCAGCATTGTTGGCTCCAATTCTTGCTCAAGAAGTTGATTTTTTTAGTATTGGAACCAATGACTTGACTCAATATACTCTGGCGATTGACCGTGGTCATCCGCTGTTGTCTGCTGAAGCTGATGGCTTACATCCGAGTATTTTGCTATTGATTGATCAAACTGTTCGGGCAGCACATCAGCATGGTAAATGGGTGGGCATTTGTGGTGAATTGGCTGCTGATCCAAAAGCTGTGCCTGTATTGATAGGCTTGGGCGTGGATGAGTTGAGTATGTCGAGTACCAGTATTCCATTGGTGAAGGCGCAAATTCGTGGTTTGAACTATATAAATTGCCAACAGGTCGCACAGCAAGCCTTAAGTTGTGACAGTGCGTCTGCCGTACGTGCATTGGTGGAGTAATTACGAATGGCTAAGATATTAAGCATTACTCTGAATCCTGCAATTGACCTCACCGTGCAATTGGATCAACTAAAAGTTGGCGAGGTCAATCGTCAGTTAACGGCCCAAAGCCATGCAGCAGGTAAAGGCTTAAACGTGGCACAGGTCCTTAAGGATTTGGGACATGAACTGATTGTGAGTGGCTTTTTGGGGCAAGAAAACCGTCAAATTTTTGACCATCATATCCAGCAAGAGCAATTTGATAACCAATTTATTTATGTTGCAGGTGAAACACGACAAAACATTAAAGTTGCAGAAGCTTCTGGTCAGATGACTGACATCAATGGCAAGGGCTTTTTTGTAGATAGCTCAGCAAAAAAACAACTATATGAACGTTTATCTCAACTGATTTTAGAGGTTGATGTGATTGTGATTGCTGGCAGTTTGCCACAAGGGTTTTCTGCAGAAGAGCTTTCGACACTGATTCTATGGTTACAGTCTGCGGGTAAAAAAGTCGCAGTAGATACCAGTGGTGTTGCGTTGAAAGCAGCAATTGCTGCCCATCCTTGGTTGATTAAGCCTAATACAGATGAGTTGACGGAAACTTACCATTTGCCAGCAGAAACGTTTGCAGAACAGCAGCATCTTTTTGCCAGTTTAAATAGCCAGATCGAACATATTGTGGTCTCGATGGGTGAAAACGGGGTGAACTGGCTTCACCGCACGCACCCCCTACATGCTACTGCACCGAAGGTCACCGTCCAAAGTACGGTGGGTGCGGGAGATTCCTTGCTGGCAGGTATGATTCATGGCTTGTTGAGTTCAACTTCCCCAGAAGAAACATTGAAAACAGCAACCGCAATTGCGAGCAATGCTGTGACCCAAATTGGGTTTGCCCTTCCAGACTTTGCTGTTATTGAAGATTTGAAATCGCAAATCTCAGTCCAATCATTGAGTTAATACGATGCAAGAGATAAAACATATTTTATTTGTGCCACATAGTCCCGAGCAGCCGATTAATGCAGTGATTTTGTCCAAAAAACTGTCCAAAGCAGCGACAGCACTTGGTATTTCCAATCATGTGGCGACATCAGTCGAGCATCTCGATTTATCAAATGTTATTGATACTGTTGTTTTTGTAGGACAGAAGTCGGCAGAAGCTGATCAACTGCGTGACAAGGTTGTGAAAGTCATTGGTTTGAATAACGCACAACACGATGCGATCATGCTTTTGCAACAAGTTCTTGAGCATTCAGATGCTTTAGATGAAACTATTGCAGCCAATGAAGGGGTTACACGGTTTGTCGCCATTACAGCATGTCCAACTGGTGTTGCGCATACGTTTATGGCCGCCGAAGCCTTACAACAAGGTGCAGTAAAGCACGGGTATCAGATTGATGTTGAAACCCAAGGATCGGTTGGGGCTAAAAATGTTTTATCGGTAGAAAGTATTGCCAAAGCAGATGTCGTGATCTTAGCAACGGATATTGAGGTCAATACAGATCGCTTTGTAGGCAAACGTGTATATCGCTGTAGTACAGGATTTGCCCTTAAGCAAACGGATAAGACTTTTGCAAATGCAATTGCTGAAGCCAAAGTGCTTGAAACGGGTAAGCAAACAGCCACTAAGACTGAAAATGAAAACAAAGAAAAAACTGGAATTTATAAACACCTTTTAACAGGCGTGTCTTTCATGCTGCCGATGGTGGTGGCGGGCGGTTTGATCATTGCCATCTCGTTTATGTTTGGCCTCAATCCTGTTGAAGGAAGCTTTGCCGCATCCTTAAAGCAAATAGGTGCTGCAGCATTTACTCTTATGGTACCTATGCTGGCAGGTTACATTGCTTATTCTATTGCGGATCGTCCGGGTTTAACTCCAGGTTTGATTGGCGGTTTACTTGCAACACAATTAGAGGCAGGCTTTCTCGGTGGATTAGTTGCAGGTTTTATTGCAGGTTATATTGCGTTATTTTTATCGAAACAGCTTAAACTCCCAAGTAGCCTAGAAGCATTAAAACCAATTTTGATTATTCCACTATTGGCCAGTTTAGCTGTTGGTTTAATCATGATTTATGTGGTTGGACAGCCTGTTGCACAATTGTTTGAATTACTCACACACTTCCTTGCCAATATGGGGACGACCAATGCCATGATCATGGGGGTTATCCTTGGAAGTATGATGTGTATTGATGTTGGGGGGCCAATAAATAAAGCGGCTTATGCCTTTACGGTGGGCTTACTTACGTCACAAACATACGGACCGATGGCGATTACCATGGCTGCGGGTATGGTACCACCGTTGGGTATGGCAATTGCAACTTTTCTGGCAAAGCATAAATTTGCCAAACCTGAGCAAGATGCGGGGAAGGCTGCTGTAGTTCTGGGTCTATGTTTCATTTCGGAAGGGGCTATTCCGTTTGCTGCCAAAGACCCGATTCGAGTGCTTCCATGCGCGATCGCAGGTGGTGCTGTAACTGGGGCTTTGGTTGCATTATTTAAATGTGAACTAGTCACTCCTCATGGCGGTGTAATGGTACTGATCATTCCGAATGCGATGAATTATCCATTAAAATATTTATTGGCGATTGCGATTGGAAGTGTGGTGACTGGTGTAGCTTATGCCGTGATAAAACAACGGTTAGAATAAGCCCTCTATAGAGGCTTTGTGAAAGCTATTTAGTGCAATAAATATTATGCTCAATCCTATTTTGGATCAGTTGGAGAGTCTCTGCTTGAATTTGTCCAGGTAATAGGTCATGAGCGATATTGCTAAATCGGATTGCAACCTTACAAATCGAGCCAATAATTTCATCAACTTCTTGGACACAAAGTTCCGCTTCCTGAGTACCAAGTTTCACAAGAGCTTGTCGAGGAATATTCAGTGCCTCACCCATGATATCCATTTGATGTGCAGGAAAGTTCTAAGCCTTTACTGATCGCTTCTGCACTGTATTCAAAGGCGATTAATGGCCGACCTGTGATTGCGGTTGAGGAGACCAATGTACCCCAAAGCCAATATTCACCCCATCCATTGTAGTAAACATTAAGTTTTTGAGCATGGATTTATTTCCTTTTGATACGTTGGCGAGCACTACTGTTCTGAAATGACAGCTTTGTCCGTTATAATTGTATAAACATTTTTGGTTTCTGGTAATTATGTCCTCATTGATCAATTTTCTATCTCGCTTTAGTACTGCAACTCTTCAGCGCAGTCTGAGCTATGCTAAACACATTGATAGGGAAACAATTGAGTTCTTTGAGGAAAATGAAGATGTCACGATGTATGCTCAAATTGAAGGGACAGATTATTACGATACCGCCATTACCTATAATCTTAAAAAAGACCGTTTAATCGATGACGACTGCACTTGTCCGGTTGGATATAACTGTAAACATGCTGCTGCTTTAGCGCGGTTATTCTTTCAAGAATATCGTCAGGAATTTCAACAGCGTTATGCTGAATCTCAATCCCCGCAGGGAATCGCAAAACGCCAACGGGGGGATGATCAGGCGCAGCGCTGGTTGAATGATTTTAAAGGGTATTTACAACAGACTGAACCAGAGCCATCTGTCAAAACAAACAATTATTTAATTTACCTGCTAGATCAGTCTGTCAGCTTAAAGAAATTGACAGTTGATGTTCAGAAAGCCAGACGCAATAAAAACGGCTCAATTGCGGGGGAAAGTTATTATACCCAATATGAAAATATCACCAGAAAGCATCTGACTTTACCTGAACAAAAACGACAATTATTTAACCAGATTTATTATTATGCCAAAATAAACAGTGACGAACGCTTTTATCAAAGCAATCTTGATATCTCAAGCATTTTATTGGAGCATTTCAAATCTTTTATTCAAAGTGGCGATGTGTACTGGCAAAAAAAGAGCCATACTGCACTTCAATGGTCAGAACAAGGCTATCACATCGAACTGATCTGGCAACAAGGTGTAAACAAACAGACAGAGCATTTAAACATTGAATTGGTCAATGGTGATATTCGACTCGATTTGAAATCAAATCCACATATTCAGATTCTCGCGAGCCATCCACCATGTTATGTGGATATTCAACAGAACACGGTGGGCCAGTTATATGGTGAATATACGGCAAATCTTCTGTACCATTTTTTACAGATGCCTGATCTTCCATCTATGCTCTTGCCAGAGTTTGAGAAACTGACTCATCAATATTCAGACGTGAAAAATCTGCCTCAGCCCGAGTCTATTCAGCATATTGATGTCCTTGAGGGTAGTCCCCAGCCAATTTTACGCTTCGGTGTTTTAGATAAATTTGATTGGAAATGGGAAGAGTCTGTTTGTGCTGAAATTGAATTCTCCTATGCAGGCGGAAGAATAAAAGCAGGTACATCAGGCGACAGTTTTATTGGTGAGCAGCATGGCAAAATGGTGCGACAGCTTCGGGACTTAGTTCAGGAACAACAGTCAATCCAGCGTTTACAGCTATTGGTCGAATCACTGAAGTGGGTGAAAGATCTTAGTTATGACCAGCAATTAAAACTGGATAAACAACGTCTTGATTCTATGGTTTTTGCTTTCTATGGAGACTGGATCAAACAGCTGATGCCCATCAATCAAATGGAGTTGATGGGCTGGCAGATAGAGCATCTGGAAAACAGCCCCTTTAACCTGCAATATGTTGAAAATTTAAATATTTCCATCACTGAATCTGAAAGCCAACAAGACTGGTTCAATATCGGGGCGACCGTTCAGGACAGTGCAGGCAATAGCTATGATTTACTCGATGCACTTGTGGCTTTGGTGAAAGAACAGCCTGATTTACTTGATCCACGGATTTTTGGTCATCTGAATGACAGTCACATTTTCACCGTGAAAACTGCAGCGGATCAACCAGATTTGGCTTTATCCGCAAAGGACATTAAGCCGGTATTGTTGCATCTGCAGAGCATTTTACAGCAAGAAGAGCGTAGCATAGATCGCTATGATGCGAGTCAACTATTAGAATTACAACATCATCTGGGGATGGTGTGGCAGGTCAGTAATCGCCTGCAGCAATTTGCGCAGAAATTCAAACAAGGCTATCAGCAACAACTGCCGACACCACAAGGTTTTCAGGGGGAATTACGTCCATACCAGCAGCAGGGCCTAGGCTGGTTACAGTTTTTAAGGGAAACCCAGCATGGCGGGATTCTGGCGGATGATATGGGTTTGGGTAAAACAGCACAAACTTTAGCCCACTTACTCATGGAAAAGCAGGCTGGATATTTGCAGGACAGTCCCGCCTTAATTGTTGCACCCACATCGCTGATGCATAACTGGTTCAAAGAAGCGGAGAAATTTACCCCTGAGCTCAAGGTATTGCTGCTACAGGGGCCCGACCGCCATCAGTATTTTGAGCAGATTTCACACTATGACATTGTGTTAACCACCTACCCGCTCTTGGCGAGAGATGAAGAGCAACTGAAGCAATATGAATATCATCAACTCATTCTGGATGAAGCGCAGAATATTAAAAATCCGCGTGCCAAAGCTGCACAGGTAGTACGGCAATTAACAGCGCGACATCGTCTATGTCTAACTGGTACACCTATGGAAAATCATTTGGGTGAGCTGTGGGCACTATTTTATTTTCTAATGCCAGGATTTTTATATTCACAAGAAATCTTTAATAAAAAGTACCGCTATCCTATTGAAAAACGCGGTGATCAGCAGTTAAGGCAAAAGTTGGTAAACCGCATTAAACCCTTTATTTTACGTCGCTTGAAAACTGACGTTGCCAAGGAATTGCCTGAAAAAACCACGATTGAAGTCAATATTGACATGAATGAGCAGCAATCCAAGCTATACGAGGCTGTTCGCGCCACGATGCAGGCAAATATTCAGAAAATTGTGGCAGAAAAAGGCTTTAAGCGTAGTCAAATCCAAATTTTAGATGCCTTGCTGAAGCTGCGTCAGGTCTGTTGTCATCCTAGCTTGCTGAAACTGGATTCAGTTAAAACCGGGCAGGCGTATTCTGCCAAACTTGAACAGTTGATGGATATGGTTGTTCCAATGGTGGAAGAGGGACGAAAAATTCTTATTTTCTCTCAGTTTACCTCAATGTTGGAACTGATTGAACAACAGCTCTATCACGCAAAAATTGGCTATGTGAAGCTGACTGGAAAGACCAAAAAGCGAGATGAAGTCATTACAGCATTTCAGTCTGGACAAGTGCCGGTATTTTTAATCAGTCTGAAAGCAGGAGGGGTTGGTCTGAATCTAACTGCCGCAGATACGGTCATTCACTATGATCCATGGTGGAACCCTGCTGCTGAAGATCAAGCTTCAGATCGTGCATGGCGGATTGGACAGGACAAGCCGGTATTTGTGTATAAGCTGATTACCAATAAAAGCATAGAAGAAAAAATTATTGCCTTGCAGCAGAATAAAGCAGAACTGGCACAGTCTATTCTAAGCACAGATCATGAGGGAGAAGCGAAACTGACGGAAAATGATGTGATGAAATTGTTTGAGAAATTTTAGCTTGGTTACAGGTTTCCTCTAATCATCTGTAAGTATCTGAAAGTCTGGATGCAATTTTTTCCAATGTTCTCTTAATTTTTCTTTATGAACAGAAATCATAGGTAAGTCTAGTAATAGCACTGGCCATACTGACCGTGCTTTGTCCATGATCGCGTGAAGTTGTTTTTCAATAACACGCCATGGAACACCGACTTTTTCAGCCCATTCTTCAAAGTGTTTCATCTCAGCTAAATACCAATCTTTATTTTTGGCAAGATTTAATGCGAAATGACGCTCATTTTCAATATATACACTGGTCATTAATATATCGTATGCGGGAGATAATCTGGGTGCACTTTTATCATGATAAATCATACTCCAGTTTTTTAAGTGCGCATCTCCATTGGCGAGTAAAATATTGACGAGTAAACGGCTGGCAAATTGCTGAATATCAATAATTTTGTTATCTGAATAGTGATAAATGATCTTACCGATCTGCTCATAATTTGTGGTGCTGTATTTCTGGTGTGGATATGAACCAAAGATCTGAGCAAAATCTTCAATATGAATAAGCTCTGTAGTATTAGCAGTACTCTGCCTATCGAATCTCTTAATTGCAAAAGCATATTGCTCTTGGGGTAGATTTAATGGTGGAAGGTCTTGTAAGAGTGCCATATCTACCAAACGAATCTCTGGGATATCTATTCCGACCATTTTGGCAAGGATCATCATAGAGTATTCATTCAGCGGAACAAAAGCATGTCTGGTAGAAGGAGTTTTGACAATCCAATCACCGAGTAGGCTGGATTCCGTTGCCTGTGCTAATGTAAAACGCCCATCTTTGGCTTTCATGGAAAACTTCATTTGGACGCCAGCCAAGGAAAACTTATTATTTGTCCGAATCTCTTGTTTTAATATCTGATCTGGATTCGAGATCTGAAGCTTAAATTTTATTCCATCTGGGATTTCTTCTGGATCTACTGGGGTTGCAATCAGTGCCCCAGGTAAGTCATGACCTAAAGCTGCCAATAACTGAAATTCATTGTCTATATGTATTTTGAGGCTTTGTGCTATGAGTTCGCGTAATGCACCTTCTGGTAGCAGATTTGATAGCAAGGGGTGTAAGCGCTGATGTGTAACATAGGTCTTTTCTAAAATCTTATCCGCTTGAGGATATAAAGGGGAAGTAAGCAAGCTCAAGGTCGGACGTTGCTGATCCAAGTGAAAAGAATCTGTGAAAACCAGAATATTTTTTCCGCTCTGAAATCCTGCCAAGTATCCAACGACAACGTGATGTAATGTTAATTTCAGGACTGCAACAGTATTCATGGTTCCTCTCCTCCGAGAAGACCTTTCCATGGGTTAGACATTAAGTCATCTTGATCTTCAATAGTGACTTTAATTTCATCATTCAATAATTGTCTAATCAAATGAACCTTATCATCTGGGATGAGCATCAGTTGAGCATTTAGTCCTGCCGCAATAATTTCTAAGGTATCTAATCGAGGATTGCCTTGACTTTCCAGTTTTTGGTACTGCTGTCTTGAAATGCCTGTACGTGATTGCATATCAACTTGCTTTAAACCCAATAGGGTTCGTCTTTTTTTGACTTGCTGTAGTAAAGACTTATTTAGTGTAGACATATTTATTGCTTTTTGGTGGTATAAGAAGCATATTAGTTGCTTTTTTTTTGAAAAGCAATTTATGAATTTATCATTTCGATCTGTAAAATAGCCCTACTTGTATGAGAAATGGGTGTTCAAATTGTTGTTGATTTTGCATTGAACCGTACCGGGTTTGTCGGAGACTTTTTTATTTAAGTTAGGCCACCTGACCTAACGTGTTAATCTTATCATCGAACATTTTTTCAAACACAAAAGGTGGCACATAACCTAGCGCACTTGTACAGCGCGCAATAACATAACTTCTCGTTGCAGTTATTGCCAGACCTTACGAACGCCATATCACCCCGAACTTTCTTTCCAAATTCGTTTGATTCGCTCAGCATGATGAAAATCATGTAGACCTCGTTTTGCTCGATGTTTCCTTGCGAAGCGATGCTTCTTATCTCAGGGAAAGTTGGTCTCCGACAAACACGGTACGATTCATTCTGCCGTATACGTCTTGTGTTTCTTGCTCATGATAAACTCCTGATGAGTATGTATAGTTTACCAAGTTAAAACCTCTTGTTTTTTCAGCACACATCATTTAGATAAGGCAGCAACGGTTAAATTATTTAATCGCATGTAGTGATTTTTAGACCTTCAACTTGCAGTTCAAGAGATCGAGGTCTGCCAATACAAGCTAGATGTAAGCAAAATTTAAATGCGGCCAGTGCTTTGGCATCTTTTGTCGAGTAAAGCTGGAGACGAACATAATCTTCTTGAGTCGTAGGATGCTCTGTTGTGCTCGATTTAGCCAGCTTCAGTAATAAAGGTTGTTTCTTTTTATCTAGCAATTGTACCAAGTCTTGTCCAAGCAAATGCCAAAATTGATGGGGAAACAGGTCTTTTACCTTGCAATAAAATGATTCCAATTGATCAATTTTATTCCAGCGATAATGAATGCCGGTATGCGAAACTGTAACACGACTTAAAAATGTCTCAAGCACCGCTTTTATTTGATCTGGCTTTTTTTCAAAGATATTTTGAATATTTTCAAAGAAATAGTTCCTTGCTTTGCGCTCTTCAGCGGTATCTATCATCGAGGGTTTCAAAGGTTTATCCAGATGATTTGTGTTGTTGAGATCAAATAACCTTGGGTTGTTTTTTTGAGACTTGAGTTGGCCCAGTTGTTTGGCATTTTCATACCAGTAGTTAACCAGTTCGACAGGTAAACTCATTTCTTGTGATACCCGATCTGGATCATGATGAATTTCCAGTAAATTTAGGCACTTAAAAAACCATGCAAATGAAACTTTGGATTCTTTTGTTCCCGCGAAATATTTAAAAAAATCATGATGCTTTGAGTTAAATGAAACCTCATCTAGAATGTCTTCTACGTTACTTTTTAACCAGTCAGTTTGATCGTTGAGTAACTGCTGACTTAAATGACCAGCATGCTTTTCGAAATTGAATGGAGCAGAATCTTTTACTGTGTTTAAAAATTTGAAAGAAGGTAGGTAGCCCATCATCTTTTTTGCCAGTTGAGTATCGATGTCTGGGTGATATTTCAGTATTTTATGCCCAGCAATCAGGTAGCTTAGATGAATATAACTTTTAAAAGTTTCTGTAGGGTCAATGTGACCCAGTAAATGGGCAATCATAAACCAATGATTTTGACCATGTGTATGACGGAGTAACTCTGTCCGAATGGACTGATATTGTTCTTCAGTATAATCCGTCAGATTCTTGACTAGGGGAGCGTAATCGCAGTTGAGCAGAACGGATAAGTGATTGGCAGCCGTGTGTCGAAATGAGTGAAAAGAATAATCATGAGTTTTAAAAAGCTCGTTCATAATCATTCTAAAAGGTGTTGTCACCGTATGTTTGTTCAGCTTGCTATTTTCATTCCAATTACGGAATAAGTATAAGTTTTGCTGATTGAGTAAACGTTGCTCGACTACATGATTATGAAATAGTTGATATTCATCGGTTTTTAATAAGCAATACACAGGAACTTTGCGTTCAGCACTATCTGTTTTAAGTTGATGTAAGTTTCCTTTCTTTTTTGAGCCGTAGGGCTGAATCCATACTGATAGACGACTCAAACCCTCGATATCCCGCACACGTAAGCCCAGAATTTCATTAATACGCATACCGGTTCGGTAAGCTAAGATATAGATGATTTTTAATGTTTTATACATATTTTCTTGACTATCAGAACCTGCAAATAAGACATCTAACTTGTTCATGAAAGCTTGATAAGTCAAAGGGCCAATAATACGGGCTCTAGGCCTATTTTGTATGGTGAGTGATTCTAATTCGAGAGATTCAGCTTCGAAAACTGTTCGTTGAAAGCTATGGAAGCGCTTCAACATCCTGCTGGTTTGACCTCTGGATTTTTTAAATTCAGGTTGGCCTGCTTCATCTGCGAGACGGGTGTTCGTAATAATTTGTTGGTAGATCTTCGCTAGGTTCGTATTCAGATCATCTTCGCTATCTAGATATTGTAAGGAATGGGTGAGCCAGGGCTCAGCAATACGGGAGTAATAAGTGTAAATCGAACTATCTGCTAACGGTCTATTCTGCTGAAACGCTTTTTGAAATTGGTTTACGCAAAAATTAAAACGTTCAGCCAGTTGCTGAATCTGTTCTAATTCTGGTTTATAAAGGCTGATGAGCCATAAGGCGACACGTTTACTGTACTCATTAAATTTATCAGTATTTTCAAGACAATATTTAATGATTAATACATCAATGGCTTGATCAGTTTGTGATGTACGAATCAGTTGTAAAAGGTCTTTGTGAATCTTTATAACATCATCCAAAGCTTGCTGAATGTCATCATTGGAGTAAGATTTACCCACAATAGATGGTGATTTTTCTACATCTGAATCAGTAAGAGTGTCCTGCTGATATTTAAATTTTGGATGAAGAAATCTTTCAAATTCTATTTCTGATAAGCCACAGGTTGCAGTATTTTCTATAAGACATTGTGAGAGAGCAGGATCAATGTCAACTTTCGGGAGTTGCATCCAGTTAAAGTTGGCGTAGTCGCGTAATAATTTATAAGTTTTAAGATTAAATGGTAACTTAATCTTATTAAAAATAAGCTGTAGATAATCTTCTACATTCTGGTTTACTGTACGAATATTTCTGCTATTAAAATGAATTAACCATAAGCGGGTGATTTGATCAGGAATAAAATTACGCGATTTACGAATGGTTTTTTCATCAATAAATAGATCTCCATAAGAGGGAGAGAGCGGTTCTAAAAATATAATGTTCAGATCTTCGATCTTTCTGATTTTTGCCGGATCTTTTAAGTGTTCAAGCAAAGCTTCTAAAGACGCTTTTTGATTTAAGCCGGAATAAAGCATGGCAGAAATAACAATATTTCCAATGATTTCATCATCAGAAAATGTCTTGCTATCTTTTGCTAGAATCCAGTAGTCCCAAAGCTTATCAAGAACTTCATCAACCTGCTGTCCCTTCTCGATCCAGTCCATGGTAAAAACTGGTTGATCACGCTTCATCTCAAATGTCAGATTCGGTAGGGGCAAAGTCTCACGACGATTTAAATTGATTTGCTTGATATATGACCGAAAAAGCTCATGTGCATATTTTTTCCAGGCCAAGCTTGGAGCTTTGCGTTTAATAAACTCATAAATTGCGGGATATAAGGATTCAAGATGTTCTTTTTGTTCTAGTTCTATTTCTTGGAAATATTGAATTAATTCCTTTTCTACATCCGATCGAGGAGATTTCTCTTTCTCAAGACGAATTTGTTTTCTACGATTTTCTGCATATAGTGGTCGAGCTTGCTTAGTTCGTTTATTGGATGAGGACATCGAGTTCAATACCGGTAATTTGAAAATGATCTTTCATTTGTTCAAGAACATGGGCAATGCTTGAATATTGTGAAATAGATAAGCTGGAATAAGGATGAGCAGCTTCTTGCTGCATCGGTTCATGACCGAATAAAGCTAAAATTTCAATTTCGCTAATTTTATGGCTGAGAAACGCACGGGCAGTATGCCGGTGCCAGTTTTCATGTAGCAAACTTAACTCAGGGTTAGATTTTTTTATAATCGAAGGCCTTAAGGGGTACCATTGACCATCCTGAAAGATATTCAATAGTGGGAGCTTGCTCTCTAAAATTTGTTGAATATGTTGTGGAATTTCTGGCTGACTAGGAGCAATTTGAGTTTTAAAATAATGTAAAAAATCTATGAATTTCTGGAGTTCTTGTACAACAAAATGACCTAGTGGAATTAAACGTCCATAGCCTTGACGCCCACCCACCTCCTTATCAGAAACCATGCATATTTTTCTTTTCAGGTTAAAGCTTTTTAAAAAACCTGGAAATTCAGCGACGGGTCGTGCAGCAGTAAAGAGCAACAAGAAATGCCACATCCACAGATTATAGTGATTAAAAATTGCTATCCAGTCGTCTTCTTTTTGTGAAATTATTCTGAATTTGAGAGTGGCAAAGATATTTTGAATCACATTTGAAGTAGGTGCTTTGCGGCTTCCAAAGTTTTTTTCTGCAGCATATTCAATATTCTGGTATTCATCGGATAACGACTCACACAGCTCTTTTAAAATTGAGACATATTCAGTCTGTAAAGTCAGGATATTTTGATGACAATAAGAAGTAGAAGAAGACTTATTGGCATCAATACCAGTGAGAAGGTCAGCAAGCTGTTTATTTCCAGTGCGTTGCAAAATAGTCTGATGTAAAAGAGAGCCAATTCTTATTAGTGATAATTTTGGAATATAAAATTTGGCTCTCAGCTGTTTCAAATGTTGCTGAAGGTCCTCTTCCTTAACGGGGTCACCGTCTCGCAGAGATTCAATAAATGAATTCGGGATCGGGATGTCCAGATGAACTGTTTGGTTGAGCAAGCCCTCTGGATAAGCAAAATCCTTATTTTCAAAAATTGAAAATTTACTTCTCAGATAATATTGTCCATTGCTTTGCTTGATCTGTTGGCGAGCATTTAAATTTTTAGCACGTTTACTTTGTAGACGGAGCCACTCCTGGATTTTATTTCCTGTCAGAAATGACAGCATCAGGATCAAGGATGCCTTCTTTTTTTTGATTTCTTTATCCTTGTCTTTAGAGTCTTCTTTAACCTCAACAATGTAATTTTTATATAGTTCAGTAATTAGGGCACTTATGCTTGTGGTATTAGGAAAGAGGCTGCTGTATGGCAGCAAATGTTCTTTCCGTTGAATATGTTTGGCAACCAGAGGCAGCACATAGCTTTGGCCGGATTCTGAATATGCAGCAAGGGGGGTAACGATGGTTGGGTCTACAAGTATTTGACGTGTATCTTGGTCATCTAATTGTTCTTCTATATTAAGAGCTTTAGACTTTTGACCTTTTTTAATTTCTGAACTTTCTACAATCAGCTGATCTTCATCTAAAAAATCATGTTGAAGTTGAGTCTCGATGCTCGCTTTGGCAATTTTGGCCTTATTGTTTAAAATATAAGTAAATGTAATGCGTAGATTATTCAGTAGATTTTTTTCAAAATCATTGGATGGATCTGTATTGAAATTACTTAAATATTGAACAAATTCAGTTAACGAAAGCGTAGGATCTTTAAGATGCTTTTCCCAAAGGATCATGTATTCGCGTGTATTTTGATATTCTTTATCGGGATTCAGAACCCTATTGGCCACACGGAAGCGTTGAAATAAGCGTTTTCTCTGTACACGACAAATTTCACAGAACCCTTATCCTATCAGGATTCTGCCTTCTTAAAATTGCCAAAATTTCCTTAAACTCTTCTTTTTTCCCAAAACCAATTAAACGCTGAATCGCCATTTGAACATAGTCTAAACCATAGCGAAATAAACTCATTGAGAGTCGTCCATGCTTCTTTATTTTTATCGCTTTTTTTTGATCATGTTGCCATTCACCCGTTAAGTAACACCAACAGAAGCTTATAGCTAACACCGCAATCAATTTTTTCACTCGTCTAGCGTCTGTCAAGCGCGTATTTTCAAGATTGAATCCTCGTCCTTTGAGACAACTGAATAAGGTTTCAATTTCCCAGCGTAATGCATAATCCTGAATAGCATTGGCATTAAACTGAGGAGAAACGACGAGTAAAAGCTCTCCATTTTCTAACTGTAGTGCACTCATATATAGTTTCACCCGACCAACCAAAATCCGTCGTTTACGACATTCAATTTGACCAAGTTGAAGATGGCGAAATAAATCACTAATTTTATGATTCTTCCCTAAATGATTGGTGACAATGAAGTTTTTTTAACACGAATGCAGAAGTTGATGTCTTGTTCAATTAACCATGTAAACCACTGCTCACCGATAAACTCTCTGTCTGCGAACACATTCACAATACGGTCTTTACCAAAAATGGATATAAAGCGTTGAATCAAAGCAATCCGCTCTTTCGTATCTGAATTTCCACGTTTATTAAGCAATGTCCAAACGATAGGTATCGCTATTCCACGATAAACGATCGCAAGCATCAGGATATTAATATTTCGTTTTCCCCATTTCCAATTGGTTCTATCTAAAGTCAGTTGCACTTGGTCGAATGAAAACATATTGAAAATCAACCGAGAAATTTGACGATAATCAAAATACTGACCTGCAAAGAAGCGCTGCATACGTCGATAAAATGATTGTGGTAAGCACTTGATGGGCAAGGCTTTAGATGCAGAAGAAAGATTACATGTTTGCTTTAAAATAATCACAAGCATGATGAGCGCAAAGCACTTTAAATGTGACTTGTTCCATTTTAGAGATTTGTTTAAGATAAGATATAACTCATTGAGATGTGTCATAGTATTCGTCGTTAGAAAACAATTATTATGACATTATTTCAATGAGTTATCTATTTTTGTCGTGTACAGAGCTGTATCTGTTACGGTATGACCAGTACCCGCAGTTGAACCACCCGCAAGACCACTTTCATTGACAGTATTGCTAATTGGGGCTGGTGTTAGATTGACATTTGCCACATTAATCGTAAGCGTTGAATGAGTTAAATCACCATCCGCATCACGTACCGTATAAGTAAATACATCCTGTGCATCAGCTGTTACTGCATCAGCGGTTGATACATAGGTATAACTGCCATCGGCATTTAAAGTGATATAGCCATATTGGCCATCTATCCTGCCTCCAACGCCACCAGCGCTGTTCGTTGCAGTATCACCCGATACCACACCAACCACTGCACCAGTATTCACCCAACCATCTGCGCCAGCAGTATCATTTGTTAATACACCGTCAGCAGCAAGTACGCTCAGCACACCACCTTCACTAAGGCTACCAGTATCTGCCACAGCAGTCGGAACATCATCAATCACTTGTACAACCAGACTACCTGTTGTGGTTACCCCTCCTGCATCTGTGACACTCAGTGGAATGCCACTCAGAAGTAAACCATCATTTCCAACAACGCTATGTGTCTGGGCGTTGTTCAAAGTATAGGTATAACTCAAACTACCTGAAGTTGGGATACCACCTACACTGCTATTTGCCGTAAAACCATTTAGAACGATGGTTCCACCAACGACGTTGATCGCTGCCGATGGGTTGCTGCTACTCAGTGATTGTAATTGTGAAAGGCTAAAGGTCTGTCCGCCTATGTTAATACTGCTTAAGCCATCTCCTGCATTGATCTGAATCGTTCCACTGGCAGATTCGCTCGCTGCACTTGCATTGCTACCTGTACTTAGACCACTTTCATACACTGTAATCTGACCACCAACACTGCTACCGTTCTGATCGTTCGGTGTAATGCTTGGTAGGCCATCGGTATGTCCGTTAATGGTGATGGTAATGGTCGCTGTCGATTTATCTCCATCTCCATCGGTAATGGTGTAGCTAAATGTTTCTGTGAGCTTGCCTCCATCTTTTAATGCATTCACGGTTGCGTTATTTGGGTCAACGGTATAGCTGTAACTACCATCGCTATTGAGTATCAGTGTGCCGTAGTCACCTGCAAGTCCTGTTCCACCAACATTATCTGTTTGTTCTGTTGTTGAGCTTCCTTTGCTGACTCCTGTCACTTGTGTTGCATCTGCACCTAAACGGTCAGCAACATCTGCACTATTGCTACTACCACCTGTGATCACGTTTCCTTCAAGTGCTGTACCGTCTTCTGTCACTGTGCCTGTGTCAGCTTTCGCTTCTGGGGCAGTATCTGTAATGAGAATGACCAGATCAGTCGCTACTGAGCTTTCATCGGCATTGTCTGTCACTATAATTGGGAAACTATCACTTACGCTGCTATCACCACCGCTGTGGTTTTTGCTGGTGCCACTTTGTTGGTAGCTATAACTGACTTTGCCTGTTACTGGATCATAGTCGGTAAGGGTCAGTGTTCCTTGTGTACCTATGATTGTTTTTGGTGTGGTCGGGGATAGACCCAAGAGTTCGCTGGTCAGAATGGTCGTGACACCAATCGTGATAGATTTCAGTCCATCTGCTGCGTTGACGGTAAACTCGCCTTGTACTGGGGTCGTTGCATTTTCGGCAATGCTGTTCGCACCAAGCGCTGATCCATTATGATCAGTGATAACCACGTTAGGTGCGCCATCGGTATGTCCGTTAATGGTGATGGTAATGGTCGCTGTCGATTTATCTCCATCTCCATCGGTAATGGTGTAACTAAATACGTCTTGGAGGCTTTGGTTATCTTTAAGGGCATTTACATCCGTATTGTTATTATTTAATTGGTAGGTGTAACTACCGTCAGCACGGAGAATTAATGTTCCGTATTCTCCATTCACTGCTGTATTCAATGCGCCATTTGCTACGTGTTCACCTGACGCAACTGTTCCAGCCTGTACTCCACTGACGTTAGCTTTGTCTGCGCCTTGGGTATCAGCTGTATCTCCACTAGATACGCCTCCTGTCAGTACGTTGCCACTGACTGGATTAGGTACGCTGTCTTCTGTAATGCTATTCGTGTCAGGCTTCGCAACAGGTGCGTCATCTATAATCGTAATCGTTACGGTATTCGTTGTACTATTGCCCTGAGCATCCTTAGTTGTATAGCTAAACGTATCCTCAACATTATCGCCATTTGATGGTTTAGTCAGTGTGTATGTGTAATGACCATCTTCATCAATGCTGAACGTCCCATATTGAGTCGAACCATTAGTAACGGGTACTGCTTTGACCTCGGATGGTAGGTTCACTGTATCTGTTACGGTATGACCAGTACCCGCAGTTGAACCACCCGCAAGACCACTTTCATTGACAGTATTGCTAATTGGGGCTGGTGTTAGATTGACATTTGCCACATTAATCGTAAGCGTTGAATGAGTTAAATCACCATCCGCATCACGTACCGTATAAGTAAATACATCCTGTGCATCAGCTGTTACTGCATCAGCGGTTGATACATAGGTATAACTGCCATCGGCATTTAAAGTGATATAGCCATATTGGCCATCTATCCTGCCTCCAACGCCACCAGCGCTGTTCGTTGCAGTATCACCCGATACCACACCAACCACTGCACCAGTATTCACCCAACCATCTGCGCCAGCAGTATCATTTGTTAATACACCGTCAGCAGCAAGTACGCTCAGCACACCACCTTCACTAAGGCTACCAGTATCTGCCACAGCAGTCGGAACATCATCAATCACTTGTACAACCAGACTACCTGTTGTGGTTACCCCTCCTGCATCTGTGACACTCAGTGGAATGCCACTCAGAAGTAAACCATCATTTCCAACAACGCTATGTGTCTGGGCGTTGTTCAAAGTATAGGTATAACTCAAACTACCTGAAGTTGGGATACCACCTACACTGCTATTTGCCGTAAAACCATTTAGAACGATGGTTCCACCAACGACGTTGATCGCTGCCGATGGGTTGCTGCTACTCAGTGATTGTAATTGTGAAAGGCTAAAGGTCTGTCCGCCTATGTTAATACTGCTTAAGCCATCTCCTGCATTGATCTGAATCGTTCCACTGGCAGATTCGCTCGCTGCACTTGCATTGCTACCTGTACTTAGACCACTTTCATACACTGTAATCTGACCACCAACACTGCTACCGTTCTGATCGTTCGGTGTAATGCTTGGTAGGCCATCGGTATGTCCGTTAATGGTGATGGTAATGGTCGCTGTCGATTTATCTCCATCTCCATCGGTAATGGTGTAGCTAAATGTTTCTGTGAGCTTGCCTCCATCTTTTAATGCATTCACGGTTGCGTTATTTGGGTCAACGGTATAGCTGTAACTACCATCGCTATTGAGTATCAGTGTGCCGTAGTCACCTGCAAGTCCTGTTCCACCAACATTATCTGTTTGTTCTGTTGTTGAGCTTCCTTTGCTGACTCCTGTCACTTGTGTTGCATCTGCACCTAAACGGTCAGCAACATCTGCACTATTGCTACTACCACCTGTGATCACGTTTCCTTCAAGTGCTGTACCGTCTTCTGTCACTGTGCCTGTGTCAGCTTTCGCTTCTGGGGCAGTATCTGTAATGAGAATGACCAGATCAGTCGCTACTGAGCTTTCATCGGCATTGTCTGTCACTATAATTGGGAAACTATCACTTACGCTGCTATCACCACCGCTGTGGTTTTTGCTGGTGCCACTTTGTTGGTAGCTATAACTGACTTTGCCTGTTACTGGATCATAGTCGGTAAGGGTCAGTGTTCCTTGTGTACCTATGATTGTTTTTGGTGTGGTCGGGGATAGACCCAAGAGTTCGCTGGTCAGAATGGTCGTGACACCAATCGTGATAGATTTCAGTCCATCTGCTGCGTTGACGGTAAACTCGCCTTGTACTGGGGTCGTTGCATTTTCGGCAATGCTGTTCGCACCAAGCGCTGATCCATTATGATCAGTGATAACCACGTTAGGTGCGCCATCGGTATGTCCGTTAATGGTGATGGTAATGGTCGCTGTCGATTTATCTCCATCTCCATCGGTAATGGTGTAACTAAATACGTCTTGGAGGCTTTGGTTATCTTTAAGGGCATTTACATCCGTATTGTTATTATTTAATTGGTAGGTGTAACTACCGTCAGCACGGAGAATTAATGTTCCGTATTCTCCATTCACTGCTGTATTCAATGCGCCATTTGCTACGTGTTCACCTGACGCAACTGTTCCAGCCTGTACTCCACTGACGTTAGCTTTGTCTGCGCCTTGGGTATCAGCTGTATCTCCACTAGATACGTCTCCTGTCAGTACGTTGCCACTGACTGGATTAGGTACGCTGTCTTCTGTAATGCTATTCGTGTCAGGCGTCGCAACAGGTGCGTCATCTATAATATTAATAACCAGATCACCCGAAGCTGTTTTATCGCCATCGATATCTGTCACTTCCACTGCAAATGTTGCATTGGTATTATCACCTGACGTATTCGCAGGAAGTGTGTAGCTATAGTGGATAGTACCTGTACCAGTTGCCGAATTGTATTCATAGCGTGCAGTTAAACCATCCGAGAATGTTTGATCTGCTGTCGTTAGGGTATGTCCACCTAACTTCACTGCATCTTGAGAAGCCAAACCATCTGGAGAGGTAAAAGCAATTGTACCGCTTGTTGTTTCCTTATCAGTAGATGCTTTAGAGCCACCATTATTCAAACCTGATTCATAGACTTTGGTACTCTCTCCATCGCTCGAAGGAAGCGTAACAAGAGGCGCACTATTGCCAATGACTAATGTCAAGCTAGCTGTTGAGCTATCCCCATCACCGTCAACCAATGTATAAGTAAATACCTCATTTACACCGCCCGGCGTACCTTCATGACGCTCGTAACTATATTCACCTGTGGTCTTATTGAGTATTAGAGTACCATACTGCCCTTCGATCGTCAGCGTTGTGCCATCATCTGTTACCACGTTAGCAGATACATTATCACTAACCACTGTGGAGATGCTCACTCCATCGGCACTAATTTTGTCTGCACCTGTAGCCCCACTACTCGTACCAACACCCGTCAGTACATTTCCAGTTTCAGGGGTAAATTGATTAGCAGCCACATTATCGATGTCGTTTTTGGCAAGTGGTGCATCATCAATAATGCTAATGACTAGACTGCCACTGCTCACAATATTACTTTGATCTGTCACAGATATACCGACTTCTTCCAGAAAGTTATCGGTGTGTGATGCATCGTTGGTAACAGGTTGATCTAGTTCATATTCATAAGTAATGGTGCCACCCGTAGATACGCCATTAAATTCCTGACCATTTGGCGTATAGTCAGTAATGATGATCTTGCCATGAGGCGTGTTGATAATAATCGGTGTAGTTGAGGCATTTTCCAGATCTGTTAGCAAAATATTGGTATCACCAACCGTAACAGACTTTACGCCATCACCAGCCCCAATCGTAATACTACCCGCTTCTTTATTTGAACCCGATGTATCAGTTAAACCCTGTTCATATACAGTAACATGCCCCTGTTCAATTAATGTATCAGTAGTATTGTTCGGATTTTCACTGCCGCCATTTTCATCTTTTATGCTAATCGAAGGATTTGCATCAGGTGTAATTGTGATTACCAATTCCGCTGAAGCGGTTCCACCCTGGCCATCACTAATTGTATAAGTAACTGTTGGAACGGTGCCATTCCAGTTAGTCGCAGGGACAAAGTGATAAGTTCCATCGGCATTGAGCGTTAGCTCGCCAATTTTATCAATTGTAACGGTTTGGCCTGCATTATAGCTTTTCCCCTCCACAACAAATTGAGTAACTGTGATTGCGTTTCCATCAGGATCACGATCATTAGTTAAAACATTGCCATTAACTGGGGTATCTTCAACACCTGTAATTTCATCCTTAACGGCGATTGGCCATGCGTTTTTATCCCCTCCACCGCCACTTCCTGCGGCTGCAATGATGCCACCAATAACAGCACCACCACCAATAATCCATGGCAGTAAAGACCCACCTGCCGCACTAGCAGGTAATAAGACCTCAAGCCCAGGTATTCCCTTAAAACCAGAAACACCATCAAACCAGTATAAGATACAACCATCTTCTTCAAAAACCAGATCAGAATCAACTTTGTCATATACGACAAAGAAGTTTTCGATAAGGACAGTTTCACCATTATTTAACTTTAAAATCAGGTTATTGCCATCACGTAAAAACTCTGCTACATCATTACGATGCATTTTGGTATGGACAATTGATGCTTCTGTTAAAGTGATATGTTGCGTGTTGATAGATACTTTATTTAAAGAATCTTTTTCTACTACAATAAAATTTGTCATGTTCTGTGTGGCCTATATTCGTTGAAACTTTTAAATGCTGAATTACTTGGTAATGCCCGTAATTTGTACCGTCACGCGACGATCGGGCTGTAAACATGCTTTTAGTGCTTCACGAGATTTAACCGTAGGACAGCCGTCCGTGACTGGTTGATTCTTCCCTGCACTTGCCACCGAGATAATATTTGCGGATACGCCATTTTGAACAAGCAGACTACGTACAGTTTCAGCACGATTCTGACCAAGTTTTTGGTTATAAGTTTCGCTTCCTAGACGATCCGTATGACCGACCAATATGATCTTACTGACAGAAACAAAACCTGTTGAAATTTTTGATGCTACGTCCTGAACTTCCTGACGGCCTTTAGGCAATAAATCATTTAAAGATGAACCATCAAATTTAAATAATGTATCGGCTGCCAAATCAATTGTTTCAGTATGCTCAACAGGAGCAACGACAGGCTTTTGAGCTGCTGGCTGTTGTCTACAAGCCAAAGGATGACCATTATTTGAAATAAAAGGTACACCAGCAGCATCTACAGAAAGAATAAAGTTACGATCTTTTAATTGATCTGGCCGCAAGTCGACATCGCAACTCTGACAATTTTTTTCGCCGCTACAATTTTTAACTTTGAAATTATAAACCTCTGGTTTTAAATAATACTTTGCCGTATTATTGATATAGAATTTACCTGATTCAATACTGTCAATATAGAAATAAATTGGACAACTCTGTTCATCTCTTGTATCCCCTGCGCATAATTTAGCATCTCTGTTGACATTGATCTCCTGATTATAACCTTGCTTATTATTTTGAAACCGTAAAGCAGAAGGCTTTGAGTAAGGATCAGATGCACAAGAGGCTAGCACCAATGAAATTACAGTAGTTAAAAGCGATAATTTCCACATAAACAACCCTTGGTAGACTTAAAGAGGTGGTCCCACTTGTTTGAACAACTAAAAGCGTATTTATAAGTGATATTCCGCTCTAGTTAAGCCACCTTGTTTTGTTGGGGTAGCTGATCATAGTAAAACTCATTTGGTGTCATTTTGTCTAGACTGAGGTCGTTTCAAATTATAAAACTCAAAATATGCACTTAATTGCTTTTTCGCATCTGTGACACTGCTATAAGCTTTGAGAAGTTCTATTAATTTTGCATCCTGCAAGGCTTTCAGAATAGATTTATAAAACAACTCAGTGGGTGAAGTAACACCACCTACAGCTTTAATTATTAGCCAAGGTTTTTCATGAGAAAAGTTAAAAGACTTATCAAATTTTTTAAGTAGCTTTTTATCATTAACAAGATTTCGTGCTGCACCCCGTATGCCATCATTTTGATGTAACAAACCTGTTAACACAGCAGCTAAGGTGGATTTCCCTGTTCCATAACTGCCTGTCAAGGTAAAGGTTGACTGACCAGAAGTTTCGAATGAATCTATAATAGTCTGTAAAGAATTATAAGCTGTTCCATGAAAAACAACTTTATCAAAAAACTCTTTTGATATATCCGTATCTAATCGGGTAGATAAAAGATGATTAACATGGACCTGGTAGTAATGATTCAAATTTTCTACTTTAGTCATTTTTAATTTTTCCAGAATAAATATTAGCTAAGAGTTCATCTAAATTGACTTCACTGATTTGATCGCAAGCTAAACTTCTCATACCTAAGGTATCTGTCCATTAGACCTCTTGCGAAAGTCGTTATTGCAAGTTCATCCGATTTACCAGTGCAGCGATTAAGTTAATGCGTAAACCGAATCTTTTCCGTCTATTTCGATAGCGTTCACTTAATATTCTAAATGTTTTCAATTGACTATTAATATGTTCGATCACAACTCGTATTTTTCCAATCATTTTATTGTACTTTTTCTCAACATCAAATAAGGGTAAATTCTTCTTTTTCTTTATTGGCATCAATAATTTAAAGCCATCTTGCTCTAATCCGTAGTACCCTAAATCGGTCATAACATATTTCTCTGTACACGACAAATTTCACAGAACCCTTATCCTATCAGGATTCTGCCTTCTTAAAATTGCCAAAATTTCCTTAAACTCTTCTTTTTTCCCAAAACCAATTAAACGCTGAATCGCCATTTGAACATAGTCTAAACCATAGCGAAATAAACTCATTGAGAGTCGTCCATGCTTCTTTATTTTTATCGCTTTTTTTTGATCATGTTGCCATTCACCCGTTAAGTAACACCAACAGAAGCTTATAGCTAACACCGCAATCAATTTTTTCACTCGTCTAGCGTCTGTCAAGCGCGTATTTTCAAGATTGAATCCTCGTCCTTTGAGACAACTGAATAAGGTTTCAATTTCCCAGCGTAATGCATAATCCTGAATAGCATTGGCATTAAACTGAGGAGAAACGACGAGTAAAAGCTCTCCATTTTCTAACTGTAGTGCACTCATATATAGTTTCACCCGACCAACCAAAATCCGTCGTTTACGACATTCAATTTGACCAAGTTGAAGATGGCGAAATAAATCACTAATTTTATGATTCTTCCCTAAATGATTGGTGACAATGAAGTTTTTTTAACACGAATGCAGAAGTTGATGTCTTGTTCAATTAACCATGTAAACCACTGCTCACCGATAAACTCTCTGTCTGCGAACACATTCACAATACGGTCTTTACCAAAAATGGATATAAAGCGTTGAATCAAAGCAATCCGCTCTTTCGTATCTGAATTTCCACGTTTATTAAGCAATGTCCAAACGATAGGTATCGCTATTCCACGATAAACGATCGCAAGCATCAGGATATTAATATTTCGTTTTCCCCATTTCCAATTGGTTCTATCTAAAGTCAGTTGCACTTGGTCGAATGAAAACATATTGAAAATCAACCGAGAAATTTGACGATAATCAAAATACTGACCTGCAAAGAAGCGCTGCATACGTCGATAAAATGATTGTGGTAAGCACTTGATGGGCAAGGCTTTAGATGCAGAAGAAAGATTACATGTTTGCTTTAAAATAATCACAAGCATGATGAGCGCAAAGCACTTTAAATGTGACTTGTTCCATTTTAGAGATTTGTTTAAGATAAGATATAACTCATTGAGATGTGTCATAGTATTCGTCGTTAGAAAACAATTATTATGACATTATTTCAATGAGTTATCTATTTTTGTCGTGTACAGAGCAGATACAGTGAACCTACCATCCGAGGTCAAAGCAGTACCCGTTACTAATGGTTCGACTCAATATGGGACGTTCAGCATTGATGAAGATGGTCATTACACATACACACTGACTAAACCATCAAATGGCGATAATGTTGAGGATACGTTTAGCTATACAACTAAGGATGCTCAGGGCAATAGTACAACGAATACCGTAACGATTACGATTATAGATGACGCACCTGTTGCGAAGCCTGACACGAATAGCATTACAGAAGACAGCGTACCTAATCCAGTCAGTGGCAACGTACTGACAGGAGGCGTATCTAGTGGAGATACAGCTGATACCCAAGGCGCAGACAAAGCTAACGTCAGTGGAGTACAGGCTGGAACAGTTGCGTCAGGTGAACACGTAGCAAATGGCGCATTGAATACAGCAGTGAATGGAGAATACGGAACATTAATTCTCCGTGCTGACGGTAGTTACACCTACCAATTAAATAATAACAATACGGATGTAAATGCCCTTAAAGATAACCAAAGCCTCCAAGACGTATTTAGTTACACCATTACCGATGGAGATGGAGATAAATCGACAGCGACCATTACCATCACCATTAACGGACATACCGATGGCGCACCTAACGTGGTTATCACTGATCATAATGGATCAGCGCTTGGTGCGAACAGCATTGCCGAAAATGCAACGACCCCAGTACAAGGCGAGTTTACCGTCAACGCAGCAGATGGACTGAAATCTATCACGATTGGTGTCACGACCATTCTGACCAGCGAACTCTTGGGTCTATCCCCGACCACACCAAAAACAATCATAGGTACACAAGGAACACTGACCCTTACCGACTATGATCCAGTAACAGGCAAAGTCAGTTATAGCTACCAACAAAGTGGCACCAGCAAAAACCACAGCGGTGGTGATAGCAGCGTAAGTGATAGTTTCCCAATTATAGTGACAGACAATGCCGATGAAAGCTCAGCAGCGACGAATCTGGTCATTCTCATCACAGATACCGCCCCAGAAGCCAAAGCTGACACAGGCACAGTGACAGAAGACGGTGCAGCACTTGAAGGAAACGTGATCACAGGTGGCAGTAGCAACAGCACAGATGTTGCTGACAGTTTAGGTGCAGATGCAACACAAGTGACAGGAGTCAGCAAAGGAAGCTCAACAACAGAACAAACAGATAATGTTGGTGGAACAGGACTTGCAGGTGACTACGGCACACTGATACTCAATAGCGATGGTAGTTACAGCTATACCGTTGACCCAAATAACGCAACCGTGAATGCATTAAAAGATGGAGGCAAGCTCACAGAAACATTTAGCTACACCATTAAAGATGCAGATGGGGACTGGAGTACCACGACATTAACCATCACCATTAACGGACATACCGATGGCCTACCAAGCATTACACCGAACGATCAGAACGGTAGCAGTGTTGGTGGTCAGATTACAGTGTATGAAAGTGGTCTAAGTACAGGTAGCAATGCAAGTGCAGCGAGCGAATCTGCCAGTGGAACGATTCAGATCAATGCAGGAGATGGCTTAAGCAGTATTAACATAGGCGGACAGACCTTTAGCCTTTCACAATTACAATCACTGAGTAGCAGCAACCCATCGGCAGCGATCAACGTCGTTGGTGGAACCATCGTTCTAAATGGTTTTACGGCAAATAGCAGTGTAGGTGGTATCCCAACTTCAGGTAGTTTGAGTTATACCTATACTTTGAACAACGCCCAGACACATAGCGTTGTTGGAAATGATGGTTTACTTCTGAGTGGCATTCCACTGAGTGTCACAGATGCAGGAGGGGTAACCACAACAGGTAGTCTGGTTGTACAAGTGATTGATGATGTTCCGACTGCTGTGGCAGATACTGGTAGCCTTAGTGAAGGTGGTGTGCTGAGCGTACTTGCTGCTGACGGTGTATTAACAAATGATACTGCTGGCGCAGATGGTTGGGTGAATACTGGTGCAGTGGTTGGTGTGGTATCGGGTGATACTGCAACGAACAGCGCTGGTGGCGTTGGAGGCAGGATAGATGGCCAATATGGCTATATCACTTTAAATGCCGATGGCAGTTATACCTATGTATCAACCGCTGATGCAGTAACAGCTGATGCACAGGATGTATTTACTTATACGGTACGTGATGCGGATGGTGATTTAACTCACTCAACGCTTACGATTAATGTGGCAAATGTCAATCTAACACCAGCCCCAATTAGCAATACTGTCAATGAAAGTGGTCTTGCGGGTGGTTCAACTGCGGGTACTGGTCATACCGTAACAGATACAGTGAACCTACCATCCGAGGTCAAAGCAGTACCCGTTACTAATGGTTCGACTCAATATGGGACGTTCAGCATTGATGAAGATGGTCATTACACATACACACTGACTAAACCATCAAATGGCGATAATGTTGAGGATACGTTTAGCTATACAACTAAGGATGCTCAGGGCAATAGTACAACGAATACCGTAACGATTACGATTATAGATGACGCACCTGTTGCGAAGCCTGACACGAATAGCATTACAGAAGACAGCGTACCTAATCCAGTCAGTGGCAACGTACTGACAGGAGGCGTATCTAGTGGAGATACAGCTGATACCCAAGGCGCAGACAAAGCTAACGTCAGTGGAGTACAGGCTGGAACAGTTGCGTCAGGTGAACACGTAGCAAATGGCGCATTGAATACAGCAGTGAATGGAGAATACGGAACATTAATTCTCCGTGCTGACGGTAGTTACACCTACCAATTAAATAATAACAATACGGATGTAAATGCCCTTAAAGATAACCAAAGCCTCCAAGACGTATTTAGTTACACCATTACCGATGGAGATGGAGATAAATCGACAGCGACCATTACCATCACCATTAACGGACATACCGATGGCGCACCTAACGTGGTTATCACTGATCATAATGGATCAGCGCTTGGTGCGAACAGCATTGCCGAAAATGCAACGACCCCAGTACAAGGCGAGTTTACCGTCAACGCAGCAGATGGACTGAAATCTATCACGATTGGTGTCACGACCATTCTGACCAGCGAACTCTTGGGTCTATCCCCGACCACACCAAAAACAATCATAGGTACACAAGGAACACTGACCCTTACCGACTATGATCCAGTAACAGGCAAAGTCAGTTATAGCTACCAACAAAGTGGCACCAGCAAAAACCACAGCGGTGGTGATAGCAGCGTAAGTGATAGTTTCCCAATTATAGTGACAGACAATACCGATGAAAGCTCAGTAGCGACTGATCTGGTCATTCTCATTACAGATACTGCCCCAGAAGCGAAAGCTGACACAGGCACAGTGACAGAAGACGGTACAGCACTTGAAGGAAACGTGATCACAGGTGGTAGTAGCAATAGTGCAGATGTTGCTGACCGTTTAGGTGCAGATGCAACACAAGTGACAGGAGTCAGCAAAGGAAGCTCAACAACAGAACAAACAGATAATGTTGGTGGAACAGGACTTGCAGGTGACTACGGCACACTGATACTCAATAGCGATGGTAGTTACAGCTATACCGTTGACCCAAATAACGCAACCGTGAATGCATTAAAAGATGGAGGCAAGCTCACAGAAACATTTAGCTACACCATTACCGATGGAGATGGAGATAAATCGACAGCGACCATTACCATCACCATTAACGGACATACCGATGGCCTACCAAGCATTACACCGAACGATCAGAACGGTAGCAGTGTTGGTGGTCAGATTACAGTGTATGAAAGTGGTCTAAGTACAGGTAGCAATGCAAGTGCAGCGAGCGAATCTGCCAGTGGAACGATTCAGATCAATGCAGGAGATGGCTTAAGCAGTATTAACATAGGCGGACAGACCTTTAGCCTTTCACAATTACAATCACTGAGTAGCAGCAACCCATCGGCAGCGATCAACGTCGTTGGTGGAACCATCGTTCTAAATGGTTTTACGGCAAATAGCAGTGTAGGTGGTATCCCAACTTCAGGTAGTTTGAGTTATACCTATACTTTGAACAACGCCCAGACACATAGCGTTGTTGGAAATGATGGTTTACTTCTGAGTGGCATTCCACTGAGTGTCACAGATGCAGGAGGGGTAACCACAACAGGTAGTCTGGTTGTACAAGTGATTGATGATGTTCCGACTGCTGTGGCAGATACTGGTAGCCTTAGTGAAGGTGGTGTGCTGAGCGTACTTGCTGCTGACGGTGTATTAACAAATGATACTGCTGGCGCAGATGGTTGGGTGAATACTGGTGCAGTGGTTGGTGTGGTATCGGGTGATACTGCAACGAACAGCGCTGGTGGCGTTGGAGGCAGGATAGATGGCCAATATGGCTATATCACTTTAAATGCCGATGGCAGTTATACCTATGTATCAACCGCTGATGCAGTAACAGCTGATGCACAGGATGTATTTACTTATACGGTACGTGATGCGGATGGTGATTTAACTCATTCAACGCTTACGATTAATGTGGCAAATGTCAATCTAACACCAGCCCCAATTAGCAATACTGTCAATGAAAGTGGTCTTGCGGGTGGTTCAACTGCGGGTACTGGTCATACCGTAACAGATACAGTGAACCTACCATCCGAGGTCAAAGCAGTACCCGTTACTAATGGTTCGACTCAATATGGGACGTTCAGCATTGATGAAGATGGTCATTACACATACACACTGACTAAACCATCAAATGGCGATAATGTTGAGGATACGTTTAGCTATACAACTAAGGATGCTCAGGGCAATAGTACAACGAATACCGTAACGATTACGATTATAGATGACGCACCTGTTGCGAAGCCTGACACGAATAGCATTACAGAAGACAGCGTACCTAATCCAGTCAGTGGCAACGTACTGACAGGAGGCGTATCTAGTGGAGATACAGCTGATACCCAAGGCGCAGACAAAGCTAACGTCAGTGGAGTACAGGCTGGAACAGTTGCGTCAGGTGAACACGTAGCAAATGGCGCATTGAATACAGCAGTGAATGGAGAATACGGAACATTAATTCTCCGTGCTGACGGTAGTTACACCTACCAATTAAATAATAACAATACGGATGTAAATGCCCTTAAAGATAACCAAAGCCTCCAAGACGTATTTAGTTACACCATTACCGATGGAGATGGAGATAAATCGACAGCGACCATTACCATCACCATTAACGGACATACCGATGGCGCACCTAACGTGGTTATCACTGATCATAATGGATCAGCGCTTGGTGCGAACAGCATTGCCGAAAATGCAACGACCCCAGTACAAGGCGAGTTTACCGTCAACGCAGCAGATGGACTGAAATCTATCACGATTGGTGTCACGACCATTCTGACCAGCGAACTCTTGGGTCTATCCCCGACCACACCAAAAACAATCATAGGTACACAAGGAACACTGACCCTTACCGACTATGATCCAGTAACAGGCAAAGTCAGTTATAGCTACCAACAAAGTGGCACCAGCAAAAACCACAGCGGTGGTGATAGCAGCGTAAGTGATAGTTTCCCAATTATAGTGACAGACAATGCCGATGAAAGCTCAGCAGCGACGAATCTGGTCATTCTCATCACAGATACCGCCCCAGAAGCCAAAGCTGACACAGGCACAGTGACAGAAGACGGTGCAGCACTTGAAGGAAACGTGATCACAGGTGGCAGTAGCAACAGCACAGATGTTGCTGACAGTTTAGGTGCAGATGCAACACAAGTGACAGGAGTCAGCAAAGGAAGCTCAACAACAGAACAAACAGATAATGTTGGTGGAACAGGACTTGCAGGTGACTACGGCACACTGATACTCAATAGCGATGGTAGTTACAGCTATACCGTTGACCCAAATAACGCAACCGTGAATGCATTAAAAGATGGAGGCAAGCTCACAGAAACATTTAGCTACACCATTAAAGATGCAGATGGGGACTGGAGTACCACGACATTAACCATCACCATTAACGGACATACCGATGGCCTACCAAGCATTACACCGAACGATCAGAACGGTAGCAGTGTTGGTGGTCAGATTACAGTGTATGAAAGTGGTCTAAGTACAGGTAGCAATGCAAGTGCAGCGAGCGAATCTGCCAGTGGAACGATTCAGATCAATGCAGGAGATGGCTTAAGCAGTATTAACATAGGCGGACAGACCTTTAGCCTTTCACAATTACAATCACTGAGTAGCAGCAACCCATCGGCAGCGATCAACGTCGTTGGTGGAACCATCGTTCTAAATGGTTTTACGGCAAATAGCAGTGTAGGTGGTATCCCAACTTCAGGTAGTTTGAGTTATACCTATACTTTGAACAACGCCCAGACACATAGCGTTGTTGGAAATGATGGTTTACTTCTGAGTGGCATTCCACTGAGTGTCACAGATGCAGGAGGGGTAACCACAACAGGTAGTCTGGTTGTACAAGTGATTGATGATGTTCCGACTGCTGTGGCAGATACTGGTAGCCTTAGTGAAGGTGGTGTGCTGAGCGTACTTGCTGCTGACGGTGTATTAACAAATGATACTGCTGGCGCAGATGGTTGGGTGAATACTGGTGCAGTGGTTGGTGTGGTATCGGGTGATACTGCAACGAACAGCGCTGGTGGCGTTGGAGGCAGGATAGATGGCCAATATGGCTATATCACTTTAAATGCCGATGGCAGTTATACCTATGTATCAACCGCTGATGCAGTAACAGCTGATGCACAGGATGTATTTACTTATACGGTACGTGATGCGGATGGTGATTTAACTCACTCAACGCTTACGATTAATGTGGCAAATGTCAATCTAACACCAGCCCCAATTAGCAATACTGTCAATGAAAGTGGTCTTGCGGGTGGTTCAACTGCGGGTACTGGTCATACCGTAACAGATACAGTGAACCTACCATCCGAGGTCAAAGCAGTACCCGTTACTAATGGTTCGACTCAATATGGGACGTTCAGCATTGATGAAGATGGTCATTACACATACACACTGACTAAACCATCAAATGGCGATAATGTTGAGGATACGTTTAGCTATACAACTAAGGATGCTCAGGGCAATAGTACAACGAATACCGTAACGATTACGATTATAGATGACGCACCTGTTGCGAAGCCTGACACGAATAGCATTACAGAAGACAGCGTACCTAATCCAGTCAGTGGCAACGTACTGACAGGAGGCGTATCTAGTGGAGATACAGCTGATACCCAAGGCGCAGACAAAGCTAACGTCAGTGGAGTACAGGCTGGAACAGTTGCGTCAGGTGAACACGTAGCAAATGGCGCATTGAATACAGCAGTGAATGGAGAATACGGAACATTAATTCTCCGTGCTGACGGTAGTTACACCTACCAATTAAATAATAACAATACGGATGTAAATGCCCTTAAAGATAACCAAAGCCTCCAAGACGTATTTAGTTACACCATTACCGATGGAGATGGAGATAAATCGACAGCGACCATTACCATCACCATTAACGGACATACCGATGGCGCACCTAACGTGGTTATCACTGATCATAATGGATCAGCGCTTGGTGCGAACAGCATTGCCGAAAATGCAACGACCCCAGTACAAGGCGAGTTTACCGTCAACGCAGCAGATGGACTGAAATCTATCACGATTGGTGTCACGACCATTCTGACCAGCGAACTCTTGGGTCTATCCCCGACCACACCAAAAACAATCATAGGTACACAAGGAACACTGACCCTTACCGACTATGATCCAGTAACAGGCAAAGTCAGTTATAGCTACCAACAAAGTGGCACCAGCAAAAACCACAGCGGTGGTGATAGCAGCGTAAGTGATAGTTTCCCAATTATAGTGACAGACAATACCGATGAAAGCTCAGTAGCGACTGATCTGGTCATTCTCATTACAGATACTGCCCCAGAAGCGAAAGCTGACACAGGCACAGTGACAGAAGACGGTACAGCACTTGAAGGAAACGTGATCACAGGTGGTAGTAGCAATAGTGCAGATGTTGCTGACCGTTTAGGTGCAGATGCAACACAAGTGACAGGAGTCAGCAAAGGAAGCTCAACAACAGAACAAACAGATAATGTTGGTGGAACAGGACTTGCAGGTGACTACGGCACACTGATACTCAATAGCGATGGTAGTTACAGCTATACCGTTGACCCAAATAACGCAACCGTGAATGCATTAAAAGATGGAGGCAAGCTCACAGAAACATTTAGCTACACCATTAAAGATGCAGATGGGGACTGGAGTACCACGACATTAACCATCACCATTAACGGACATACCGATGGCCTACCAAGCATTACACCGAACGATCAGAACGGTAGCAGTGTTGGTGGTCAGATTACAGTGTATGAAAGTGGTCTAAGTACAGGTAGCAATGCAAGTGCAGCGAGCGAATCTGCCAGTGGAACGATTCAGATCAATGCAGGAGATGGCTTAAGCAGTATTAACATAGGCGGACAGACCTTTAGCCTTTCACAATTACAATCACTGAGTAGCAGCAACCCATCGGCAGCGATCAACGTCGTTGGTGGAACCATCGTTCTAAATGGTTTTACGGCAAATAGCAGTGTAGGTGGTATCCCAACTTCAGGTAGTTTGAGTTATACCTATACTTTGAACAACGCCCAGACACATAGCGTTGTTGGAAATGATGGTTTACTTCTGAGTGGCATTCCACTGAGTGTCACAGATGCAGGAGGGGTAACCACAACAGGTAGTCTGGTTGTACAAGTGATTGATGATGTTCCGACTGCTGTGAATGATAGCAATAGCATTCCTGTAGGTAGTTTGGCAGTAGTTACTGGTAATGTGGTCAGTACTGACACGAAAGGTGCAGATGGCGCACGAGTAACTACAGTAAAAGCAGATACTGCTAATGGGTTATATGTCACGATTGATCCAGTTGGTAACTATCCGGTTGTTGGTAAATATGGCACATTAACGATCCATTCTGATGGTAGTTATAGTTATGCACGTAATGCAGGTTCAGCTGGTGGTGTAATTGACGTATTTACTTATACTTTAACGGATGGCGATAACGACACATCAACAGCACAATTGACAATCAACATTGCTGATGCAACCCCGACCAGTACAATACCAACGGCTGGTGGTGCAACAACGACAGTCTATGAATCTGGTTTAAATGATGGTGGTACAGAAGCTTCAACCAATAAAGAAACCACCAGTGGCACAATTAGCTTTACCTCTCCAGACGGTCTGGCAGCCAGTGATGCCATTAAGCTGGGTGGACATACTTTAACTACCACGAATCAGACCTTTTCAGATGGTCTAACTGCGCGTTATGAATACAATGCAGCAACTGGAACGGGTACGATTTATTATAGTTATACCTTGCCTGCAAAAACGAGTGGCGATAATACAACAGCTACTTTCGCTGTTGAAATCAAGGATGCTGATGGAGATAGTGCAACAGCAGGGAATTTGGTCATCAATATTGTTGATGATGCACCAATCACCGTAGCGGATACAGGAAGTGTTACAGAAGGCGCGCTTTTGACCAAAGATGCAGCCAGTGGTGTACTTTCTAGCGACCAGTCAGGTGCAGATGGTTGGGCTATTGGTGGTGGTGTAGTCGGTGTTGCTAAAGGCAATACAGGTACAACTTCGAGTACTGGAGTAGGAACAAGCATCACAGGTGATTATGGTACGCTTACATTAAATGCCAATGGTAGTTATAGCTATCAAGCGGATCCAAACAAAATAACAGCCAATGCACAGGATGTATTTACTTATACAGTGTGTGATGCTGATGGTGACTTAAAAACATCTACCCTTACCATTAATGTGCAGGACGTTACAGCCAATCCATTAACTACAGTGGGTAGCGTACGTGAGGATGGGATCGATGCCAATGGTACTCAGCCTGCGGGAACAGATGCGAGTAGTTCTAGCAATATTATTAATGGTGATTTGAATCTACAGACGGGTTGGACAGCACAAGCAAAAACAGGCACTACAGCAAATGGAACGTATACCGTCAATTCAGATGGTACTTATAGCTTTACTTTAACTTCAGCAACCAAAGATTTAGCAGGCAATGAAACCAATAGCTTCACTTACACTGCTGTAGACCAATATGGTAATAAGGTCACCAATACCGTAACCATTAGCATTGTTGACGATAAACCTAAAATCAGTGAGAACGATGCAAAAGTTGGTCGTATAACTGTTGATGAAACTAATTTTGGCTCAGGTTCTGTTTCTGCAACAGATGCTAATTTTGTCAAAGATGTATTCACCCCTGTGTATGGTGCGGATGGTCAAGCTACAAGTAATGCGTTGATTTATACACTTAACATTAGTTCCAAAGGTGTGGATAGCGGATTAGATACCACCAGTGGCCAAAATGTCTTGCTGTATAAAGTAGGTAATCAGATTGAAGGACGTGCGGGTAGTGAATCAGGCGATGTGGTATTTCGTATCTCCATTGCTCCGACCACGGGTGCTGTTATCTTAACTCAATCAAAAGCACTTAAACATCCCGTGGGCGGTTCTTCTTATGATGAAAGTCTTTCTATCAGCAATGCAGGTTTAATTACCCTAACTGCAACTGCTACAGATGGTGATGGTGATGCGGTCACCAGTGATCCTGTTGCGGTAGGTGATCGTTTTATCTTTAAGGATGATGGGCCATCAATTGGTTCTGCGCCAGCAGTAACTTCTGTAGATGAAAAAGGTCTAGCGACAGGAAGTGAACCAAACACATCGTTACTCACCGCAGAAGGCAATTTGAGTGTGAGTTATGGTCAGGACGGGTCAGGTAATGGCGGCGGTTTAAGCTTTGCTGCAAATCAAACTGCTTTAAAGGCAGTGCTAGATAGTACAGGTAATAGCGGTATAAGCTTTAGTATTAATGAGGCAGGTAACGTACTGACAGCCAAGCGTGGCGGCAGTGATGTGTTCAAAGTCACTTTGGATACGACTACAGGCAAATATACCTTTGAACTATTGGGTTCATTAAACCATCCAAGTCATACTACACCATTGAATCTGAATTTTGACTTTATTGCCAAAGATGGTGATGGCGATACGGCATCTGGTAGTTTCGTTGTTCAAGTGATTGATGATGCACCAAAAACTGAGATTGTGATCACGATGGATGAGGATCATAGTTATGGTCCGTTCACCACCTCAGCTGATTCACGACTTGAGAATATTACCATTCAGGATGCGAATGGTAATACCATTGCTGGAACAGATAACGGTAATGGAAGCAAAAGTTTCAGTGTTGCACATGGCACTGTGACTGTAGATGAGGCTGGTCGAATTACTTATAAACCTGCCGATAACTATAGTAACTATGATGGAAGCTCTTCGACCAGTCCCGATACATTTAAAGTACTAGTTACTGATGACAGTGGGCAAACCACAACAACCAATGTGACTGTAAATGTAAATCCAGTCGCAGATGCACCAAATTTAGCCGGAACAACGGGTGTGGGTGGTAATGTAACACTAGCAAATGTGACTACGAATGAAGATACGGCTGTTATATTGGGTCTGAAAGCACCACGTGTAATCGATGCTATTGATCAAAATATCAATACAACAACGGGTGATAGCCCAGAACGTCTAGGCGTGATTACTTTAAGCGGTATTCCTGCTGGCGCAGCGCTCTTATCTGGTACTGATGCTACATTATTCACATCGAATGGCGGCAATATCTCCATTTGGTTAACCGATGTTAATCATCCGACTGATGAAACCAGACCAGCAAATGCTTTGGAGATGACGTCTGCTCAGTTTGAAGCATTAAAGGTTTTACCACCTGCGGAAAGTCATGCCAATTTTACCGTAACGGTAAGTGTAACCAGTTATGAAGTTGACGATAACGGTGCTAAAGTTTCTGGTGTTAACGGTGAAACCAGTACTGCAACAGTCGTGGTCAATGTTCGGGCGGTTACGGACGGTATCGATCTGAAAATTTCAGATGGCACTAGTTTTGTTGATACAAGCAGTACGACACCTGTGATTAAAGAGATTGCGGAAGATACTGCACTTAATTTGACTAATTTGTTGCAAGTGACATTGGCGACTGGTGGCGATGGTAATTCGATTGCCGACACCGATGGTAGTGAGCAACGCTGGATGACCATTACGGGGTTACCAGAAGGTGCAACCTTAACTGTAAGTGGACAGCCTCACACCATTACTGCAACAGAATCGTTGAATGGCTATCGAATAGACATTCCAAATAATTACAATGGCGTTTCACCAAGCTTACCATCGATTACAGTGACACCACCAAAAGACTTTAGTGGTGACATTAACAATATCCAGATCACGCTACATGCGCAGGACCAAGATAGTGATGGTGTAGGTAATGGGCCGACTACTGGAACTAAAAGTACTGACAGTGTTTATTTAAATCTACAAGTTACGCCAGTAGCAGGTGATGTCGCAGCAGGTGATGTTTCTACCAATGAAGACACAGCAGTTGCTTTCCTGCAAAATGTAAGAGTGACGGATACGACTACTGGTACAGAAGTCATTACACAAGTCGCATTTGAAATTCCGACAAGTTGGGTCGTGACTGCTCCAACCAATAACGGAGAATGGAGTATTAGTGGAGATGGTTCGAGCAGCTCTCCATATACCATCACTTTTAACAGCAATGTGACTGAAGCAGACCGTGAAGCTATATTGGATGGTTTCACAATTTTGCCGCCAGCACACAGTAGTCAAGATGCAACCATTCAAGTAAGTGTAACATCAACTGATACCAATGGTTCGGATACAGATACCCAGACTAAAACTTTGCCAATAAAAGTCACTGTAAATCCTGTTGCTGAAATCGGGGGTAATCTTCCTGGTTCAGGTGATTCTGATAAAGATGGTACAGCTGACCTGACCATGACAGGTGGTCACACTTACACGACAGCAGGTGCAGAAGACACATGGTATACACTGGGTACTGAGAGTGGATTTAACCTTGCCAATGGCTGGACGAATCAGGACGCAGATGAACTGACTTATGCACATTTAACTCCTGAGTTAGTTTCAGGGGATAGCTATGCGACAGTCATCGGATCACAATTCAAATGGACAGTTTCTGGTGTTGACTATACTGCAACTTATACAGGCACACCAATTGATGTACCTGTTAGTGCATTGTCAACATTACAGTTCTTGGCTCCTGAAAATGTATCGGGTACCTTTAAAATCAAAGTTGAAGCTTATACAGTAGACTATGATGATGACAATGAAGGGACGGGTACACCAACGACAGCAGTATCAGGTGAAGCTTGGTTAGAAAATATTATCATCGAACCTGTTGCTGATGGTATTAATACCTTGTCATTAAATGGTCGTGCGATTGGTTTGGAAGATACGCCAATCCCACTGTCTATTACGCCAAGAAGTTCTGATCCATCAGAAACCTTTAATATCGCCATTTCAGATATTCCTGCTGGTGCAAAAATTATCTATGGCGGCGTAGAACAAACGATTACTAACGGTTCAGTCACGATCTCTAACTTTAGTACATCTACGCCACTGACGATTACTCCACCTTTTAACAGCAATGTAAACTTTACCTTAAGTGTTACTGCGACGGCGACGGATGGTAACGTCACATCTGCTTCATCTAGTCCGCTCTCTATACCTGTTACAGTTTATGGTGTAGCAGATACACCGACAATTACCTTAAAAGATTATGACAGTAATCAGCCTGGTGTACAGTCTTATACAACCACTGAAGCTAATCTGGATGGTACTGCCCAGCATAAAGTGTCACTCTCTAATTTGATTGAAAATGTTTCATCGATTGATAATACAGATGGCTCAGAAAGCTTTACCCTTCGTATCACTGGCTTAGCCAAAGATTTCAATCTGGGTGGACCAGCCACTGTTTTGGTCACTGGCACAGGTGAAGAACGTGTCTGGGTGATTAAACCAACAGATTTAAATAATGTATTTATCACAGTACCAGAGAATTACAGTGGCAATGTGAATTTCAAAGTTGCAGGCGTTTCTACTGAAAATGATGGTGATTCCAAAACTGGTGTATTAACTGACGTTAATTTCACAGTGACACCTTCTGCCGAAGCAGAAGCAACGACCAGTGCGACACTGGTTGAAGATGAAATTACGACCCTGAATTTTGGCATTGTTCATGTAAATGGTGACAATGACGAAACTTTGGGACATGTTTGGATTGCACAGAATCAGGCGGCAGGAGCAAACTATACTTTATATCTGGGTACTGGCACATCGGCTGTTCTTTTAAGTAATGCAGGCTTACCAACTGAAATGATTGATGGGAAGACTTACTATAAACTGACTGCTGAACAAGGTCAAACCCTTGCAGCTAAAGGTGGTGATCAGCTTGATGGTGATCAGGGCTTCTTCACTTACAAATATGAAGTGACCGATAATCATTATGGTTCGGTGCAAACCGCACCAGCGGACACGGTGGTTAAAGATGGAGAATTAAAATTAACGGCGAGTGCAGTTACCGATGCTGTTGAGTTATCTGTTACTGGTATTTCTGGAATAAGCAATACCACTTCATCATCAGATCAAGATGCAAATGATGATGCTAATCCAGATACCGCAACATTGACTGCAACGGATACTGTGACCGTTAATCTGAACGTCGCTTCGATTGACCATGATGGCAGTGAACACGTGGTTCGTATCTTGATCGAAAATGTGCCAGAGGGTGTAACTGTACAAGGTGCAAATGTTCAACAGATAGGTGCTGGTACATGGGTACTGGTCTATCAGGCAAATAATGCACCTTCAATCAACGCACAGGGTGGTATTGATGTACCAGTCACTTTCAAGATTGGTTCCGACGCGGATGGCTTAACAGACCATCCGATTAAGATAACTGTACAGACACAAGATCTAGGGTCTGATTTGACTGCTATAACAGACATCAAATCTGATTCAGTGACATGGTATCTAAATACAGATTTTGCTGAGGCTCCAGGCAGTAAAGCACCGCTTATTGACCAATGGCAATATAATGGTGCATCTGCTACGGAAGATACACCATTTAAATTAAGCGATGTGGTAGATCAAGCCATTACCATTCAGGATAATTCGGCAAGCAAATTGTTTACTGTCACCTTGAAAGATTTACCAGCAGGTACAATCGTCAATGGTATGGTACAAACCATGATCGATACAAATAATGATGGTAACCCTGATACCCCAGTATGGACAGCAAGTGTTACGGTAGATCCGAATGCCACTGATGCCGAAGCCGAAGCTGCTTTGCAAAATCTGTTAGACAGTATTGTGATCACGCCACCAGCAGACTGGAATGATAATGGTCAATCTGGACAGTTCCATTTCGTTGCGACACTTACGACTTCGGTCTTGGGTGGCGCTACCGAAGAGGCAACGATTCCGATTCAAGACATGACGATTCCAATCGCTCCTGTGACGGATAATCCGATATTCACCATGTCTGGAGATAGTATGGTGGGTGAAGGTGCGACAGCAATCACAAGTTCTATTACACTCGACCCTGCCGATGGAAGTTTTGGTAAGGTTGTCGATGGTAAAATGTATGTGCAAGTCAATGCTGCTGATACAACCGATGCCATGGAAGGTGGTCAGCTATACATCACGGGTAGTACAACACCACTTGTTTTACAAAGTGTAGATATTGATGGTGATGGTACAACTGATGGTGAGTTCTACGTCATTGACATTGATGAAAATGGCGGAACAGTAGGCTTAACGTATACCATGCCAAATGGTGAGAAAACTGTACCAGGTAATGTATCATTTACTGCTTATGCAAAAGTACAAGAAGACGGTGCAGATGTTAAAGCAGTCAGTGTCAAGGGTTCTGTGGAAGTTCAACTGATCAATAATGGTGTAAATGTTGTTTCACAAAACTTTATTGGTAATGAGTCAAAACTGGCAACTAAAGCCAATGCAATTGAGCTGACTGGTGCAGGTGGACTAAGCGTGAGTTTGAACGATTCAGATGGTTCAGAGTCTTATGGTGCAATTTTGCTATCTGATGTTCCAAATGGCTTCTTGGTTTATGTCGGAAATGATGCGGCATCCGCAACGCTTGCAAGTAATGCAGGTGGTGATGGCACAACCAACACTTGGGTACTCTCAGAAAGTGGTGGACTACCAGCTTATGTTGCGATATTACCGCCGATACACTGGAGTGGTACTGTTGGAAACTTACAGTTGGTTGTAACTTCTGGTGAAAGTAGCTTATCTCCTTTAACTGAAACCAAAGACATTGGAGATTTGGTGGTTAATGCCTTAGCCAATGGCGTTGATATCAAACCGACTCAAACTTTCGGTAAAGAAAATGAGATTATTCCACTTACCCTGAATGCATCGATGCATGATCCAAAAGTTTCAGAAGTTGCAAATGACAGCAGTACTGAAACTATGACCATTAAACTCACAGGTCTGGGTCAATATGCCTCTTTTTATATCGATGGTGTACAGATTTCATCTAGTCAAATTACAGTAAGTGGAACTGGATCAAGTACGACTTATACCATTACAGGTTTAACCCAAAGCAATATAGATAAGTTAGGCTTTAAACAGGCGAAAGCAGCTTTAACTGATCAGGATTCAGCGACTGCAGGTACACAAATCGGGGTAGAAGCATGGACAGTTGAAAGTGGTGCTGGAAATAGTGAATCTGCTCATGTTTTTACGAACATTACTGTAAATATGACGGCCCAAAAGGCTACAACAGGTAATGATACCTTGCTATATACAGCAAGTAGTATTAATGCTGGAGCAGGTACAGATACGATTCAGCTCCGTTCTGGTGAAACTGTATCAGGTGCTACTTTGGCAGCAAATCTGAAGAATGTTGAAGTGCTGGATTTGTCTGTAAATGGAGCAAATAATATCACTAACCTGACAGCATCACATGTATTGACCATGACTGATGCGGCACATACCTTGAAGATCAATGGTACTGCTGAGGATACTGTTGAACTTGGTTTAGGCTGGACACAAAGTGCAACCAATAATGGTTATGTGACATACATCAGTACCGTATCGGGTACGGCTGTCACTTTGCTGGTGAGTGAAAATGTTCATACCCAATCTGGAGTAAATCCATTATCAGCGAGAAGCTTCAGCGTAGCTGAAACCAGTTCGGATGATGTGATTGTGGCCAAAGCGGGTAACGATACCATTACGACGGGTCAGGGTCACGATACATTGATTTATAATGTGCTAGATGCGAGTGATGCCAAAGCGGGGCATGGTATTGATCATTGGACAGATTTCGGTTTTGGTTCTACCGCAACAGATAGCAATGCCGAAACGATTCAATTCTCATCAGAATTCTTTAATGATTTGCTTAGTGATAGTGATTTGACATCATCTCATCTTTCACAAGTCGAAAAATTCATTAAGGTTGACTATGATGCAGCAACTGAATCTGCAACCGTGAAAGTAGATCGTGATGGTGAAGCAAATGGTTCAAATTATCAGGATCTTTTGGTCTTAGAACATCAAACTTCGAATGTAACGCTTGCAGAGCTGTTAAATAATCATCAAATTACGATTGGCTAACTTATCGTGTTTATGAATAAAAGTTGCCCCATCCGTGGGGCAATTTTTATGCTAGATGTGAATAATTTCGCTAAATCATTTAATGGCAAAACAAAATTCCAGTACAATGCTTGAGTTTTGATTTTCCTCATCATTATTATAGTCGTGAAACAATATCATGAATAAACGGGATGTATTAATAAAGACGAGTTTATGTTCACTTCTTAGCCTTTATATGCCTTTACTTTATGCAGCGTCTGGTCAGGAAATTGCAACTTCGTTAAAAGATAATTTACAAGGTGTATTTACCCCAAAATCGGATGATCATTTTAATAAAGTAGATCTTAAACAGCTCTCAAATTTTGATGTCGATACCTCAAAGTTTGATGAACTTCCTGTTATCGGTTCAACACATTCCAATACGGTCAATACTGCGGGATTGAGCTTGGTAAGCCCCACTTCAAGAACGCTTGATATTTCTGAGGCAGTGAAAATTGCGGTTCAGCGACATCCTGAAATTAGTCAAAATATTGCGAGTCTTGCTTCTCAAAATGCCAATATTGATGTGGCTAAAGCTGCATATTATCCTCAATTATCGGGTGGTATTTCGACTGGAGATATGACTTCTGGCGAACGCGGTCGGCAGTTATTAAGTCTTAATGCGACACAGATGGTCTATGATTTTGGTAAGGTCAAATCCAGTGTGGATATTCAAAAAGCCAGATTAGCATTGCAGCAGGCGCAAGTGCTGGTCAAGATTGATGAGGTTGCACTTGAGGTTGCAAGTGCAATCGTGAATCTAAAACGCTATGAGGAAGTCTGTCGCATTGCACAGCAGCAAGTAGATGGGATTGCACGTATTGCTGAGATTGCCAATTTGCGTGCAAATGCTGGCATTAGCAGTCAGGCAGATCCCGTGCAGGCGAAGTCGTATCTTGAAGCTTCCCAATCAAATTTAATTGCTCAACAAACACAATTAAGACTGTATCAACAAAAATTACGGACTTTACTGGGCTTTGATATCAGTCGGATCAACTGGAAAATACCTGAAAATGTAGTCACTGAATCAAAGATTTTTGAAGCACCTAAAATCAATACGATTCCTACGATTATGTCTGCTCAAGCAGAAGTAAATGTCGCAAAAGCACAGAAAACTCAGACAGATCTCAGTCGTTACCCTACTTTAAATTTAGTTGGAACGCTAAGTCAGGCACTGAATGGTGTCAATCCAAACAATAACAAGGATGACGGATTTGATAGTTCAATTAAATTTGAAGCAAGCAGTAACTTCTTTCAGGGTGGATCAGTGGGGGCGCAAAGTCGCGCTGCAAGTTATGCAGAAGAAGCTGCCAAAGCCAAAGTACAAAATAGTTATATGGATATTCTGGAACAGATTCGCATGACTGAGGAACAAGTCACAAATAAACAACGGCAGATGCAGGTTTTGGTTGCCAGACAATCAACCACCACCAGAACAAAAGAATTATATCAGGAGCAATATAAGCTTGGTACGCGGACAGTAGTGGACTTACTTAATGCTGAACAAGCCATTCATAGTGCAAATATGGAAATTGAAAATAATCGTTATGATATTTATGCAAATCTAGTCCAACTTATCTCGACTACAGGTCAATCACGAGATGTTTATCATCTTAATCGTCTATCCATTCAGGGGGTTGAGGTTCAGCCATGAGTACGATGAATTACCAGCCATATCTTCAGGCAATTTTATTGATTGCCAAACATTATCGTATCGAAACCTCTGAAGAACGTATCCGTTTGCAGATGGATTGGGCAGGGGCTAGTGCAGCAGATGAGGTCGTGAAAACGATTGCACGTCAGATTGGCTTAAGTGTACGTAAAAGTAAATTTTCAAAAGAGATGCTTAATCCATGGCGTTTACCAGTCATCGTGGTATTCAAGGATGGTCAAGTTGGTGTGGTTGATCAGGCAGATGTCGATCATAATGTCAGTATCCAGATGAGTGGTGATCAGGGGCTTGCGCAAAGTTTTGTTGCTTCTGACCTTCAACATGAAATTGAAAGTGTTTATATCCTGCGACCTGAAAAATCAGTTGCAGATGCGCGTATTGATGAATATATCAAACCTTATGAGAGTAGTTGGTTCTGGTCGATCGTGTTACGTGACTGGAAACGATATATCGATATTATGTTTGCATCATTAATTGCAAATATTCTGGCACTGGCAACCATTATATTTTCAATGCAAGTCTATGATCGAGTCGTGCCTTCTCAGTCAATTCCTACGTTATGGGTGTTGGCAGGTGGTGTATTGATTGCGGCAATTTTTGAATTTGTTTTACGTGTAGCGCGTATCTATTTATCAGATATTATTGGTAAACGAGCAGACTTGCGTATTTCAGATCGGGTTTTTGGTCATACGCTCAGAATTAAAAATAGTGAGCGTTCCAAATCAACAGGTACTTTTATTTCCCAAATTCGGGAGTTGGAAGGGGTGCGGGAGCTAGTCACCTCAACGACGATTAGCGCCATTGCCGACTTGCCATTTTTCTTTTTATTTTTGGTTATATTCTGGATCATTGGCGGCAATCTTTTCTGGGTCATGGTACTTGTTGTACCGCTTATGATTATTCCAGCCATATTGGCACAAAGACCACTGGCTAAACTTGCCAGAGAGGGAATGCGTGAGTCTTCGATTCGTAATGCAATATTGGTGGAATCAGTGCAAGGCATAGAGGACATTAAGCTGTTACGCGCTGAATCCAGATTCCAGAATCAATGGAATCATATGAATGAAATGTCTGCCGATATTAGTATGAAGCAGCGTAAAATAGTGGGCGTGATGACTGCATGGACGCAAAAAGTCCAAGGTCTGACTTATGCTCTTGTGGTACTTGTTGGCTGTTTTGCCGTGATTAGTGGAGAAATGACCACAGGTGCATTGGTTGCATGCTCAATTTTATCTTCACGAATGTTGGCACCAATTGCACAAATTACGGGTGTTTTGGGACGATTACAGCAAGCCAAAGTCGCAAAAAGTAGTCTTGATGAGTTAATGAAAAAGCCAGTTGACCAACCTGATCGGGCGCATTTGATCCATCGCTCAGTATTGTTGGGTGATTATCAATTGAATGGCACTTTATTTAAATATAATCAAGATGATGCAAAACCCAATCTAGCGATTGCTCAACTAGCAATTCGGGCGGGAGAGAAAATTGCAATTTTAGGCCGAAATGGCGCGGGGAAATCCACATTATTGCAATTATTATCAGGCATGCAAATGCCGCAGCAAGGTAATATTTATCTTGATGGTCTTGATTTATCACTGATTGATCCTGCTGATATTCGTCGTGATACAGGGTTACTTAATCAGAGTGCGCATTTGTTTTATGGCACAATCAGGGAAAACCTAACTTTAGGCGCACCTTTAGCCTCAGATGATGACTTGATTCAGGCGCTCAAAATGACAGGAGCTTGGTCATTTGTACAAGATAAAAAAGAAGGTCTTGATCATCTTGTACTTGAGGGTGGCTTAGGTTTCTCTGGTGGACAACGGCAGGCTTTGTTGCTGTCACGCTTGCTTATTCGCCAACCTAATATTGTATTGTTAGATGAGCCAACAGCGTCGATTGATGATGTAGCAGAAAAACAATTTATTGATCATCTAATGAATTGGATGGGGCATCGGACTTTAATTGTTGCAACTCATCGGCGAGCTGTTTTGGCATTAGTTGATCGAATTATTGTCATGAATGAGGGGAAAATTGTGATGGATGGTCCACGCGATCAGATTTTGAGTCAATCAAATAATCAAACTCATCCATCCAGTGGGGCACAATAATGAATGAACAACCACAACAAACAAAACGTCCTGCTAAAGCTTCATTTCATGAACCACCTTTACCTAAATCGAGTATGGTCATCTGGATTATTGGCTTAGGACTTTTGGTGTTCTTTATATGGGCTGCTTTATTTAAATTGGAAGAAGTTTCTACAGGTACGGGTAAAGTTATTCCATCTTCTAAAGAGCAAATTATTCAGTCATTAGAGGGTGGTATTTTGACCAAACTCGATGTTAAAGAAGGTGATATTGTAGAAAAAGGCACCATATTGGCACAACTTGATCCGACTCGCTTTGCATCTAATGTAGGTGAATCGCAGTCTTTGCTCGTTTCTTCATTGGCCACTTCGGCACGTTTACGGGCAGAAGTAAATGGAACTGCATTACAATTTCCCGAGATAGTTCAAAAAGATTCGCAATTGGTTCGTGAAGAAACACAGTTGTATAATACACGACGGAAAAATTTAGAAGAGTCAATATCAGATCTAACGACTTCTTTAACATTGGTACAGCAAGAGCTAAGAATGACTGAGCCGTTAGTTGCTAAAGGAGCTGCAAGTGAGGTAGAGGTTTTAAGGTTAAAACGTCAAGCTTCTGATTTACAAAAGCAAATTAATGATACACGTAGTCAGTATTATGTAAAAGCAAGGGAAGAATTATCCAAAGCCAATACCGACGTAGAAACACAACGGCAGATTGTGAAAGGAAAATCAGATACATTAAATCGTACAGTCTTTAGAGCGCCTGTTCGCGGTGTGGTAAAAGAAATCGATGTAATGACTTTAGGTGGCGTAATTCCTCCTAATGGCAAGATTATGACGATTGTGCCGTTAGATGAACAGCTTCTGATCGAAGCTAGAATTTCGCCAAGAGATATTGCCTTTATTCGTCCAAACCAACAAGCTTTAGTCAAAATTACAGCGTACGATTATGCGATATATGGCGGATTACATGGCAAAGTGACCGTGATATCTCCTGATACGATTCGAGATGAAGTTAAACAGGATCAATTTTACTATCGGGTTTATATTCGCACTGATTCAGATAAGCTGCGAAATAAACAGGGTAAGACTTTTGCGATTACGCCTGGAATGGTGGCGACAGTTGATATTCGCACTGGACAGAAAACAGTGCTGGACTATTTGATTAAGCCATTCAATAAAGCCAGAGAAGCGTTAAGAGAAAGATAAAGTCTTAAATTTTATGGATTTTGTAGTGATACAAAATCCTTTTTTTAATTTTAGATATCTCATTACCGCGCACGAACCACAAGCCGATAATACCCAATCAATAAAAAAATACCTGTCGCACAGCTCAAAAATATGAGTTTAGTTAAAACCAGATAAGTTTGAGTGTAAGCGTCCGCTGAACCCCATGCCCATTTTTTAATTTGAGTTGGATTTCCAGCGATGTGGCAGTAATTCTTCTATTTGGGTCGCTTTATGCGTAAGCGTCCGCTGAACCCCATGCCTATTTTTTAATTTGAGTTGGATTTCCAGCGATGTGGTAGTAATTCTTCTATTTGGGTCGCTTTATGCGTCGGCAGCCTTTTCAGCACATCACTGAGATAGGCATACGGATCCAACCCATTCAGCTTTGCTGACTGGATTAAAGTCATGATATTTGCCGCTCGCTGTCCACTGCGCAGCGAACCTGCAAACAACCAGTTCTTACGGCCCAATGCCCAGGGACGCATTGAGTTCTCTGCCCAGTTATTGTCAATGGGTAGATTGCCATCATCCAGATAGCGGCTTAAGGCTGGCCAACGCTTCAGACTGTAATTGATGGCCTTGGCGGTGGGAGAACTCGATGGCACCGTCAGATAATGTTGGTTGAGCCATTCACACAGTTGTTGCATCACCGGTTGGCTGTGCTGTTGTCGGTATTCGCGGCGGTGTTCTGCTGTACCATCGGTCTTTTTCCTGAGTTCTGCTTCTATCGCATACAGTTTCTGAATCATCAGTAATGCCTGTTCAGCGATCTGACTTTTCCCGGTCACATGTAGCTCATGGAATTTACGACGTGCATGCGCCATGCAGCCCACCTCTATGACATCGCCTGATTTAAAGCGTGCTTTATAACCACTGTAATCATCACAGACCAGATGGCCCTGCCAGCCATTCAGGAACTCTTCTGCATGCTGACCTGAACGGCTATCCTGAAAGTCATAGATCACCGCTTGAACTGGATTGTACTGTGTAGTGGCATAGGCCCAGACATAACCTTTCTTCGGTTTTTTCTCATCATCACCCATCCGCATGATGGTGACCGGCGTTTCATCGGCATGGATCACCCGCTGTTGCAGCACCACCTGTTTTAAGGCATTGGCCAGAGGTTCCAGTTCCACACCGCAGCGACCTATCCAGTCAGATAACGTTGATCTAGAAAGCTCGATTCCCGCCCGCTGATAGATCAGACGTTGACGGTACAGCGGTAAATGATCGGCATACTTCGATACCAGCACATGGCTGAGCAGTTCAGGTGAAGCAATGCCTTTATCAATCACATAGGCAGGCATCGCTTGCTGAGTCAGGGTGTCACACTGATCACAGACCCATTTGCCACGCACATGCTGTTCCTTATAGAACTGTGCCGGTCTGAAATGTAGTTTTTCACTGATATCTTCGCCGATACGACGCAAGGTGCAGCCACAAGCACATTGGGTTGATGTTGGTTCATGCTCGATACGGATGGTGTGTAGATGATCGGGCAGCAGTCGACGTTTAGGTTTGTTGACTGTGGCTTTGTGTGTCGCTGCATCAGTTTTATCTGCATTCAGCCGTTCCAGTTCCAGATCAACAGCGGCAATATCTTCTTCGACCGCTTCATCCCACAGATGGATTTGTTTTGCGGTGAGATGTTCGTTTTTACTGCCAAATTTGTGCTGTTTAAATAGTGCGAGCTCATGCTCGTATTTTTGCGTGAGAATGGAAAGATGTTGAACTTTGGCATCCAATTGCTGGTTTGATTTTTCTAATTCTTGATTTGATTGTGCCAGAGACTGATGCTGCATCGCCAACTGCCGGGTAAATTCCAGCAGTTGTTCATGGGTCAGTTGGCTTAAATCAGGCAGCATTTTCATGACCGCAGTATGCCTGAGGTCATGACGCAGAGGAAATAGAACGTTTGGAGAATAGCAGAATGTAGCAGCCTAGTTTAGAGCATTGTTACCACTTGCTGTCGTCCAATGCGCTGCCAAGGCAAACCCTGAATTAGTGCCTGTAACTGTTCTGGACTGAGAGCTACGTTTTCACCCTGGTGAACTTTAGCCCAGTGGAATTTTCCCTGTTCCAACCGCCGGGCACACAGCCAGATGCCCAGTCCATCATGTACCAGCACTTTCATGCGATGGCCACGTTTATTACAGAACAGGTAAGCACAATGCGGTTTGATGTAGCCAAAGGCTCTCACCACCTGAGCCATGGCCGTATCCATACCTGCACGCATGTCCATGGGCTGAGTAGACAACCAGATTTCATCGATACGGATCATGTTGTAAGTGCCTTGAGTAATTCTGCTAAAGCAGATATTTCTGATACTTGCCATTTCAAGCCAATTTCTGCTTTTGAGTGGGGTAAAGTAATTTGAACCGTTAACATGCCAGTAGGGATAGGATCTAATGGTGCGGAGCAAGATAAGGTAATAAATGCAGGTTTATTCGGTAGTAGTGAGCGATCATTCCCTGGCTTAGCATCAATTAAGCGAATCCATTTGGATACAAGATTTGTATTCAATCCATGTTGCAAAGCGACCGAAGCAATTGAAACCTCCGATGCTTTACACGCCTGAACGATCTGCTGTTTAAATTCAGCACTATATGTTCTTCGTTTTATCGTAAGAGATGCGATGGATGTCTGGTTATTTGTAGTCATAAATTTAAGTTCCCACTTGTTTTTAAGTCAGGACTAAATTAAGGCTTATAGGACGAATTCATAAGGTGTGTTCAGCGGACGCTTACCTTTATGCGTCGGTAGCCTTTTCAGCACATCACTTAAATAGGCATACGGATCCAAGCCATTCAGCTTTGCTGACTGGATTAATGTCATGATATTGGCTGCTCGCTGACCGTAAGCGTCCGCTGAACCCCATGCCTATTTTTTAATTCGATTTAGGTTTCCAGCGGTGTGGCAGTAACTCTTCAATTTGGGTCGCTTTATGCGTCGGCAGCCTTTTCAGCACATCACTTAAATAGGCAGTAAGCGTCCGCTGAACGTAAGCGTCCGCTGAACCCCATGCCTATTTTTTAATTCGATTTAGGTTTCCAGCGGTGTGGCAGTAACTCTTCAATTTGGGTCACTTTGTGTGTCGGCAGCCTTTTCAGCACATCACTTAAATAGGCATACGGATCCAAGCCATTCAGCTTTGCTGACTGGATTAACGTCATGATGTTTGCCGCTCGCTGACCACTGCGCAGCGAACCTGCAAACAGCCAGTTCTTGCGCCCCAACGCCCAGGGACGCATCTGATTTTCAATCGGCTTTGTTGCACAAAGATTTCATAACTATTTGATTTTAAAAGTTTTGATTATTTTTTGATCCAAAATTAAATTTATTTAAATCAGATGCTTACATATTTGTGCAACAAAGCCAGTTTAATGGCGTAAAAAGGTAAAAAACCGTTAGCCCAGTCACAGGCTAACGGTTTTTGAATGATTAAAGGCGATGTAGTTTTTTACCCAATGGGTGAAATTTTACCCCAAACAATGCCCCCATAACCGCCCCGCTACTGGTTTTTTGCCAAATTTAAAGGTTATAAAAATCTTCTCTGTACACGACAAAAATAGATAACTCATTGAAATAATGTCATAATAATTGTTTTCTAACGACGAATACTATGACACATCTCAATGAGTTATATCTTATCTTAAACAAATCTCTAAAATGGAACAAGTCACATTTAAAGTGCTTTGCGCTCATCATGCTTGTGATTATTTTAAAGCAAACATGTAATCTTTCTTCTGCATCTAAAGCCTTGCCCATCAAGTGCTTACCACAATCATTTTATCGACGTATGCAGCGCTTCTTTGCAGGTCAGTATTTTGATTATCGTCAAATTTCTCGGTTGATTTTCAATATGTTTTCATTCGACCAAGTGCAACTGACTTTAGATAGAACCAATTGGAAATGGGGAAAACGAAATATTAATATCCTGATGCTTGCGATCGTTTATCGTGGAATAGCGATACCTATCGTTTGGACATTGCTTAATAAACGTGGAAATTCAGATACGAAAGAGCGGATTGCTTTGATTCAACGCTTTATATCCATTTTTGGTAAAGACCGTATTGTGAATGTGTTCGCAGACAGAGAGTTTATCGGTGAGCAGTGGTTTACATGGTTAATTGAACAAGACATCAACTTCTGCATTCGTGTTAAAAAAACTTCATTGTCACCAATCATTTAGGGAAGAATCATAAAATTAGTGATTTATTTCGCCATCTTCAACTTGGTCAAATTGAATGTCGTAAACGACGGATTTTGGTTGGTCGGGTGAAACTATATATGAGTGCACTACAGTTAGAAAATGGAGAGCTTTTACTCGTCGTTTCTCCTCAGTTTAATGCCAATGCTATTCAGGATTATGCATTACGCTGGGAAATTGAAACCTTATTCAGTTGTCTCAAAGGACGAGGATTCAATCTTGAAAATACGCGCTTGACAGACGCTAGACGAGTGAAAAAATTGATTGCGGTGTTAGCTATAAGCTTCTGTTGGTGTTACTTAACGGGTGAATGGCAACATGATCAAAAAAAAGCGATAAAAATAAAGAAGCATGGACGACTCTCAATGAGTTTATTTCGCTATGGTTTAGACTATGTTCAAATGGCGATTCAGCGTTTAATTGGTTTTGGGAAAAAAGAAGAGTTTAAGGAAATTTTGGCAATTTTAAGAAGGCAGAATCCTGATAGGATAAGGGTTCTGTGAAATTTGTCGTGTACAGAGAAAAATCTTTATCAAATGCCTGTTTTAGATTGATTGGCTCGGCACGTTTTTTATGATTTAAACGATGGCGAGTGGTCGAGGCGGTCTGATAGGCACGCAGTCGCGCATGTTGCAAATTACCAATCGGACGGTTGGCTTCAATACAGCGAAACGGGGTAAATGACAAGTGTTCCATAATGTCAAAATTACCGTCATCCGGCACATCTTGGCAAGGGATGGTGAGTTTTGCCACTGTCACAAACGGGGCGTCTTTTTCATCCCATTCTTTGGTCAAGTCATTAATGGGTTGGTCTTTTAAGTTACGGCACAGCTGGATTTGCACATCAAACTCATAATCGTGCTGACGGATTTCTTGTAAAATCAGAGGACGAATCGCCTCGCTGGTGGCATTGACATCGAGATCTCGGCGTTTGATTTTGGCTTGTGACGCTTTGGTCGGGGCGACACGGATTTTCGCCATATAGTCGCCATGACGCACCGCCCCTTGTGAGTAAAAACTGTATAACAAGGTATTTTGCGGTTTGATGGTTTTAAACTTACTAAAAGCCCTAAAAGTCTTGAGGGATTCTTTGGATGGCAGTTTTTTGCCATATTGGGTAATCCAGTCAAAGGCAAATTTGGCTTGCCCTTTCGCGCCTTTGGCAAAATAATCATTTAATTGTAAAAATAGCCGTGAAATATAACTATAGTCTTGGATAGTATTACAAAAGAAAATAGGAAAATTAATCAGATTGTAGTCAAAGTTTGGGCTATCTGGCTCATCTGGCAGTAATTTGTCGCCTTTGACACCAAAGACTTTAATCGCCAACCCTTGAGAAAGTCCCAACTTGTTGTCGGCAGCCACACGAGATGAACCGTTAGAAAAACGAATCACCGCTTCATGGCGAGCGGGTTTGGCATAGATACCTTGGGCATATTCTTTGGGCAGTTTTGGTAAAATCTCAAAGTTGGCTTTTAACGCACAGTAGCCTTTGGCATGGGCATCTCGGGTGTGATAATTGATTTTGCTAACCGTGTCTGATTTGCCGATATAGTCACGAATATCTGCGGTGATTTGGTCGATGGCTTTTTCATCGTCGCTCGTAAGCTGGTCGATGGCTGGGTCAAACTTGGCATAACGACCACCGAATAATTTATTTAGCATGATGATTGTCCTCTGTTATTTTCATTATTTTATAAGGTTAAGTGTACTAAAACGCCTAACCTTTTTTATTTAGTTTTACACTAATATGAATTTTCGTTAAGCTCACTAATCCATTTAAGTGCCGACAAGCTCGGTACAAAAAGATATTCACCGCCTTGTAGGGTATTAAATTGCAAAATATTGGTATGACGCTTACGAATTGGCTCATCGGGTACGGTGAACACATCGCTATCAGCGTCACTACCTGCGTGTACGCCTAGCATTGGGTCACGCTCTTCCCCAAGGTTCATAAAGTTACCGTCATTAATCCATTGACTTTGCAAAAACTCAAGCGTGTCCATGGCATGCGCGTTGATACCGATAAAAAATAGACCCCGCTCTTGACCATCGTCTTGGGTCACGTTGGGCGGCACGATATCGCCATACGAAACGCTACGGCGGATGATACGGTGAAGACGCACATCGCTTAGAATAAAATCTTTGGTATTACGGGGGTTCATACGGCGAGCATGGGCACCAAATGGGCAGCCTTTGCCATAGGGATCGTCCGTGTAGTCAAATTTATTGTTTGCTACATTGTCTTTACCGAGGGCTTCATCATCATGGTCTGGGCTTAGGGTGATGGGGGCACCCGAACGCCAGCGGCCAAACATTTTTGCCCCCAATTTATCGGCTTTAGCTGGGTCATTGTCGCTTTGTTCAAGGCAATAGCGGTGAAAGTCAGCCACATTACTGCGGTATTTTCGCAGTACCATAAATGAGCCGTTTTTTCCCAATACTTCAGGCTGTGGCATGGGGGGTACCACGCCCGCCTCACCTTTATAACCTAACACAAATTCACCTGCCGCAATCGGGCGTTCGGTGTTATTTTCAAGGGTGATACCACTGCCATCCACTTCTGGGTTACTGATGCCATCGCGATAACCAAACACGTTTTTGACGTCACCATCTACGCCAAAATCATGTTCCACCAAGATTTCGATCGCGTTACGGCTGGTATCTAGATAAGGGGCAAACGCCTGTTTAAGTTCGGCAAGTTTGGCTTGCCATTTTTCTTGGCTATTGGCAATCACCGCGCCGCAAATATGAATATCGCCTTTATCACCAAATGGCGCAAGCCAGTTACTCGGGTCATTGTCACCTTTGTCACCCAAGATATCGGAGCGGCCTGCCATCCCTGTTTTGAAATTTTCTGGGAAAGAATCAAGCGAGCTTTGCGGTAAGCCTAAAGCTTTTAGCCCCTCATACGTCATCACAATGGTCAAATTGGCATCCATGTCTTTTCGGAAATTTTTTGAGCCTTTGACGTTTGGTAATACCGCTTTTAATAATTCACGACCTGCGTTGCTGTCATTGACTTTTAGCGCGACAAGCGTGCCGTAGTAAGGCGCAGGGCGGTCATGCAAAATAATAGCTTGAATATCCTCAAGCTCCATCGTGGCGATATTGGGATAGATAGCGTTCGTTGCCCGTGTCATGACGCTGTGCAGCTGCGTGCCGATTTTTTGTTTCGCTTCGTGTACCCGTTCTTTGACACTGACTTTTTCAGCGGGTATATCGCTGTGTTCAAATTTGTCTTTAATGGCATCTATGCCATGCTCGATACCATCTTGTAGATGGGTTTTTAATTTGCCAAGTAGGCTTTCATTCGCTGGGTTGTCGTTATTCATGGTCGTTCCTAGCAGGGAATTTTAAAAATTTGATGCTAAGAACCTGTTCACAATGCAACACGCTAAAAAATACCGCTTATGGTAAAAATCACGCAACAAATGGCTTTTGTACCGAAATTTTAACCTAAAGCTTGCCCATTCAGAGTACGCTTGGAATAGTACCCTTATAATAGTACGATAAACGTGATAGGGTGAATACAGGTTCTAAGCAGGCTTATTGGGCTTGTTCAATGGCTTTATTAATGCCACGCACGATTTTGTCATTACGCGCAATATCACGAACCGTCAGATGCGGTACACCCACATACCAACCGGTAGCGGTAATCTGATGGTCAAGGATAAATTGCTTGACAGTCGGGCTTTTAATCCCAGGCCAACCCTCTACATTGCCAAAAATCAAGTCCATGAGTTCTGGAATTTTGGTAGCAAAGTCATTGATGTAGGCGTCCCAATCGCCATCATAGGCGGTACAAAACAGTAGCTTGGTGTCATTGTCTAAAAACACCAACCGCAAATCATGCAAGGTGCCTACATTGGTCGCCCCTGCAAGATTGCCTTTGGTGATTTCTAAAATTCGTTTGATACGAGCTGCCCCATCTTTGGTTAAGGGGGCGATGGCGGTGAGTTCAGACACTTTGCCTGATTTTAAGCCCTTTTCACCGGCACTGGTGACAGAATGGTCATAGCCATCATTAGCGCCCTCTTTTAGATTTGCCATGAGCATTTGGGCTTTTAATGCCACATCGTCTAATAAAGAAAGTTTTTCATTGTTTTCAGTTGTCATATTTATTGCCCTTATAGTTAGTTGATCATTAATTGAAGTGCATGATTTAAATTTATTTATCCCATTGTTTTATGATTTAAAATTTAAATCTTTTTTATTATATAAGCCGCAAAAAGCAAAAGCGTTAAAATAACTTTTATCACCCATAAAATTACACAACTAAGCTATTGATTAAAAAATGACATACTAGAGACCGTAAAACTAACAGTGTTGGCTTAAAAAATATTCATTACTATCAATAGGTTATTCACATCCCGAATATAACCTAGCTATAGAGAAGTCATTTTTCCTGTGTTGCATTTGCTAAAAAAGTTGGGATATTGACACCTTGATGATTAACTTTAGCAAAGTAGCTTGCTGGTCTAATCTCACCGTATAACTGGCTACCACTTTTTAAAACAAAGTCTATCAGTTAAAAGGTTTATCAGTTAAAAGATGTTTATCATGGCTAGGGTGGATTCCACACACCCTGTCGGATGATAGGTGTCTAATGATAGGTATAGACGAAGCGAAAAACGTGCTTTAATTAGCACGTTTTATCACAAGCATTGAAGACGCCTTTAATATGTCTTTAAGATGAATTTAAGAGGCGATGGCGTGTTTAGGTGCAGCAGTGGTAGGTGTTTTTGGGGTTGCAGTGTCACGGGTTTGTTGCGGTGGTGCATAGTTATTAGCGACAATCTCACCAAACGGTCCTGTCAAATTTGGCTTGACCAAGGTGTTTTGGGTGTCTTTCGGTAATAATGGGAAAACCAATTCAGCAAACCGATACGCCTCTTCTAAGTGTGGATAGCCTGAAAAAATAAAGTTATCAATGCCCAAATCGGCATACTCTTGAATACGCGCGGCAACAGTTTGTGGGTCGCCCACCAGTGCGGTGCCTGCGCCACCACGTACCAGTCCAATCCCTGCCCATAAGTTGGGCGAAATTTCTAAGTTATCACGGCGACCGCCATGCAAGGCTGCCATACGTTGTTGTCCCACCGAGTCCATTTGGGCAAATTTGGCTTGGGCAGCGGCAATGGTGTCGTCATTCACATGACTCAATAATTCATCAGCGGCTTGCCAAGCGGCTTCATTGGTTTCACGCACAATCACGTGCAGACGAATACCATAGCTTAATGTACGACCTTTGGCAGCGGCTTTGGTTTTAAGCTGCTCAATCTTCTCTTTGACGGCGGCAGGCGGCTCACCCCACGTCAAATAACTGTCAACTTGTTCGGCAGCCAGTGTTTGCGCCGCCTCAGATGAACCGCCAAACCACAAGGGCGGATATGGCTGTTGTAGAGGGGGGTACAGCAATTTAGCATCTTCTACTTGCAAGCGTTCACCGTTAAAAGTAAAGGATTCGCCTGTGTGCGAGCGAGTCAAAATCTCTCGCCAAATCGTGGTGTATTCACTGGCTGTCTGATAACGCGTCGCGTGGTCTTCAAAGATGCCATCGCCTTTAAGCTCTTGTTCATCGCCGCCTGTGACCAGATTAAGCAGCAATCGACCATTTGATAATCGATCAAAGGTGCCTGTCATGCGAGCAGCAAGCGCGGGTGTCGTCACCCCAGGGCGTAATGCCACCAAAAACTTTAAGCGAGTGGTCGCATCAATGAGACTAGCGGCGACCAACCAAGGGTCTTCACATGAGCGACCTGTCGGAATCAACACGCCCTCATAGCCAAGGTTATCGGCTGCCACTGCAATTTGCTTCATATAGGTATGGTCAACGGTTCTTGCCCCTTTACTCGTGCCTAAATAACGACTGTCGCCATGTGTCGGTATAAACCAAAAAATTTTCATCGTAACCCCTGCTTGTAAGCTCAAAAATTGATTAAGATAACTCGCCTTCGGTCGTCTTTGCGTAAGTCCTATTAATAAGTACGCTATTCGGTAGTAATTATTTTGATACCGGTAATTCATTAATGAACTTTATGATTTTCAACATAAAATGATAGGATTTCCTCTCTTTTTCTAGAATTTTTCTGTCTATATTTTAGAGAATAAAGTTGAGATTTTTAGAAATTAATTATAAAAAATGCCAATTATATCAATAAGATAATTGGCGGTAGTAAAGACTTCTTTTATCCGGTGATGCGTCTATCATCCCAATAACACGGTACTACAATCAAATTGTTTTCATGTAATCGTGACCATAATCGGACACCTAAATCTCGCTGCATATTTTGGACTGTGAAGTTGGAAATCAGCAGAGTAGATTTCATGTTGTCATAACGGCTATATAAGACCTTATGCACCATCTCCAGGCGTTTTTCATGCCGGTCATGCAGGCCATATTCATCAATCACCAATAAATCAAAACTGGAGAAATGGTCGATGACTTCTTTCTCAGAGCGTGAAGCATCTGACCAGGTATCCATCATTTTTTGAGCAATTTCTGCGCTGGTATAGTAGCGTGCAGATTTTGTACTGTTATGCAGAATGTTGCGAATGATTGACGCACTCAGATGAGTCTTTCCTGTACCCGGTGTACCAATGAGCAGTAGGTTTGGATAATGGTCAGAAATAATCTGCTGTGCAAAAGCCTGACATAGTTTGATGGCATTGTCTTGTGCAGGACATGCAACTACATAATTCTTGAAGCCACGATCCAGGTAGCGTTTATTGAGCCCTGAGTTTTTGATTTTCTGTTGTAGCAATCGCTGTTGCAACTCATCTGCATAGGCTGCATGTGAGTGATGGACGGTTTCTTTGGCACACAATTTACATAGCTTGTGACCAGCGATTTCCATCAGGGGTATATGATGGGTAGGGCAAAGTGTTTCCGTTGTTTCTGTGCGAAACTGGAGCGTTTTAAGCATGGTATTCATGATCACTCTCCTAAATCCATTTGGAATTTTCTAAAAAATCCTCATTTTTTTCTTCAAAATTTGAAGATGAAGATGAAGATGAAGATGAAGATGAAGATGAAGATGAAGATGAAGATGAAGATGAAGGGCATGGTTCAAGCATGACTTGAGTAATACTCGGGTTCTTCTCAGGAGCTGCTTGAGCATTTACTTTTCGTTGCTTGGCTGATGCTTGAGCATTACTTGCGGATTTCCCCCAACGTACTTGAGCTGCATTTTTAGCTTTATCAGATTTCATTTGCTGATTTTGCAATGCTTGGCTTTTTAAACTGCTTAAGAAATTTGAATGAATCTGCTCAGACTCGACTTCAAACAATTCTAGGGCCATCAGCGTATTTAACAAAGTTTTAGCCTTGGTGTGCTGCGGTAATTTCGTGATGCTACAAACAGTCGCTAGGTCGTGAGGAATGGCACCATTTTTCCAGAAATCCATCATTAACAGCAGTGCCGCACCAATTTGTTCTGCCGTCATTCGTGCAAATTTTGCCTGTAGGTCGCCAATATAGAGTGGCATCCAAATTGAAATATCTTTATGCATGTGTTCACCTTTTTATAGGTATAGAGGGGCTAAGGTCATCGATTTGATGACCTTTTATGATTGTTTTATTAGTGAGCTAGGCTCATTAACCGGAAACGGGCCTGTTGAGCCAAGTCATCGTAATGAGCTTGCCCTTCATCCAGCATTCGCTGTAGCCAGAGTCTTAATGCTTGGTGATCATCGAAGCATTTATTGATTTCCAGCAAAAAGGCCAGATTGTGCAGTTTGGGAATGTGTAGCTCATGGATTAATTCACGAGCGACCATATCTGCTTCTGGGCTAACGACTACGCCGCCAAAAAAAGCTTTACTGTTCATGGACAAGCTTCTCTGTATTCAGTCTCTCCAGCATGGCTTCAAAAGCACTACCATCGCGGCGCGTAACATTAGGGATGTAACGGCTATAGACCCGGAATAGCATTTCAGTCGTTGAATGTCCCAGCTGGCGTGCAATCCATTCTGGGTTCTCGCCTGCCGACAGCCAGAGCGTAGCTGCAGTATGACGTGTTTGATAAGCACGACGAGGTTTTAGCCCTAAATAGCGTAGCAGGGGATGCCAGACACGCTTATTGACCAGGCGATAATCAAGCGGCCCACCATCGCGATTACAAAATACAAATTCTGATTTTCCAGAATTTAAGCTTTTTTGTTGCAGAAAGGCCTGATAAACCCGATCACTCATCTGGATCGTGCGGTCAGAACCATAAGTTTTGGTTCCACCAAGCTCCCCATTCACCAATGCTTCACGAATGTGGATTTCCCGACGTTGTAAGTCCACATTTTTCCATTGCAAGCCATCGATCTCACTGGTGCGCATACCTGTGAAAAATCGAACAGTATAATAAGGCTTAAAATCATCACGAACTGTGGCAAGGATTGCGTGTACTTCCTTTAATGAAAAAGGTGTTACTTCAATCTTTCCTTGCTTTAAGTTCTTGATATTTTTATAAGGGCTATCAAATTCATATCGTTCGGCAGCACTATCGAGTATCATACGAAGCACTATCATAATCTGGTTGATTCTTGATGGTGAAAGGCATTCTTGGTTTTTTCCGTGAGTCACTTTGGCGAGGGATGAACGGAATCCAAGAATGTCTGACTTTTTAATATTAATAACAGGAATTGCGCCAAAAAAAGGGATCAAGTACTTTTTGATTACAATTTGAATTTTCTCCTTATAACTTGTACGCCACTCTATTTCTTTATCAGTGAACCAGATTTCACAGAACTTTGAAAATAGAGGTGTTTTAGAGCTGATTTCATTTACTCTGTTTTCTGCATTTTTGATTTCTTTCAAACGAGAACTTTTTGGAAAGTACTTAGCATAGTCAAAAATACCCAATAAGATTTCCGCTTCCATTCGCTCAATCACTTTTTCAAGCTTTTTGCGATTCGGAGCATTGTCTTCAAGAGCTGTTGTTTCACGACAACGGATGTTTAAGTATCGAAAATCGACACATAACTTACCGTATCTAGTACGGATGGCAGCCATAATAATATCCTCCTTATTGAAGTTGTAGGCTGTGTAGCGAGCCTAAAGTGGTTTTAGTCATATCTTCTTCAATACGCTCCCATACATATAAAATTTTGCGTCCACCAAAAGGGCGGATGTAATGAATACCTTCGATTAGAACGCTATCCTTTAACTGATTACGAATGGTACGTTCGTTATAATGGATTCGTTCTGCCAATTCTTTTGTAGTAATATAAGTAAGATTCATGTTTGTATCCTTTTATAAAGTATCACAATGGTGTTATTTAAGATCATAATGCAATAATAAATGCGTTTAATACATCATGCAAGTACTTTATTACACAATGGTGGTAATTAATGATAGTTTGTAACTTGCCTGTTCTTTTGGCGGAACGAAGAATGAAAGTGGCAGATGTAGCTCGGGCAACCGGAATGAGTAAGACGACTTTACATAAGCTTTATAATGGTCAATCAACTCGTATTGATTTTGAAACATTAGAAAAATTGTGCGTATTGTTAAATGTAGACGTTGGTGATTTATTAAAGTTCAAGCCAGATGAATAATTATTGCTAATAAAAAGCGTCATATAATTTAATAATTTTCTAGTTAGTATATTGTTTTTATTAAGTATTTTTGGTGACCAAATTTGGTCACCATTTTTTATAAGAGATTAAAAAGCTTTAATGAAAGCCATAAGGGAGTGCTTCAGGTTTTTTTAAAAATTACTCAGTTCATATTGAGTAGAATTCATGCAAAAACTTAAACATGTTGATCTATAGTTGACATTGATAGGGCACGTTTTGGTCACTTTTGGTCACGTAAGCCCACTCTTAACTGATCTAACTTAACTTTTTACTCACTTTGAAGCTGATAGCTTTATAGACTGAAAGAAAAAATGTTATTTAAAATCAACAACGAAAAAGCCCCAATCTTTCGATCAGGGCTTTTTGAATTTGGAGCGGGAAACGAGACTCGAACTCGCGACCCCAACCTTGGCAAGGTTGTGCTCTACCAACTGAGCTATTCCCGCGTATTGAGCAGTTTTTATAAAAACTTACACTAAAAAATGGAGCGGGAAACGAGACTCGAACTCGCGACCCCAACCTTGGCAAGGTTGTGCTCTACCAACTGAGCTATTCCCGCGTATTGAGCAGTTTTTGCTAAAACTTACACTGAAAAAAATTTGGAGCGGGAAACGAGACTCGAACTCGCGACCCCAACCTTGGCAAGGTTGTGCTCTACCAACTGAGCTATTCCCGCATAGCGCTGTATGATACAGCAAGCAAGTTCAGGGTCAATAGCTTTATGAAAAAGCTGAGTTTAATTGCATAAAATAAAGCCAGTTTTAGATGATGTCTTGAGATTTTTTTAAATTTTGCTCGTGAAAAGTTGTGCCTCATGCTACTGAAAGGATTTTACGCATTCAACATCCTGAAGGAACAGGTATACTCTGAACGAATCATTATTTTTGGAGACAGGTATGAGCTTGGAGCAGCAACTGATTGAACGCTTACAACAGCTTTCCCCATCACATTTAGAAGTCGTGAATGAATCTTCTGGTCATGGCGGCTATTTCCCAGGGAAAGAGTCACATTTTAAAGTGATCGTGGTGAGTGAGAGTTTTGAGGGATTGCGTTTAGTTCAACGCCATCAAAAAATTTATGCGGTAGCAGGAGAGTTACTCAGTCCAGGTAAAATTCATGCTTTGGCTATACATGCCTTTTTACCCACAGAATGGCAAGGACAAGACACTTCTAGTCCAAATTGCGCACATGCCCCGAAAAGCTAATCAGAGATTCAGTCATGGAAACACAATTATTGATTAAGATCGTGCATATGAGTGCGGTCAGCTTGGCATGTGTCGTGATTTTGGCGCGTGCCATGACGCTATTTAAAGGCGTCCAAGGCAATCAGCCCAATCCAGCAGGTCGAACAGCTTTTGTAGCCCTTCAGCACTTAAGTATGCTGGTGATTGTAATGACTGGCATTGCCCTTTTGGTCATGAAAAACTTTGATGTGCAAACATGGTTTTATGCCAAAGTGGTTTTATTTTTAGTGATGTTATCCTCTTTGTCGAAAGCTTATAAAAAAGAAGACAGCATTTTACTTACACAGCGCCGAGCGGGGTTATTCTTAGCGGTGGTTGCGATGATATCCATTTTAGGTTTAGTCATGATTAAACCAAACTTTGGCTAATTGTTAGACATAATTATCGGCACAGCGATTGTTCTGCGCTACACTGCTATCTATAGCGGAAAAATAACAAGAGGGAGGGGATTTCATGCATACACGTGTGGTATTTAATCAAAAAGGTGGTGTCGGTAAGTCCAGTATTGCAGTAAATTTGGCGGCAATTAGTGCACATCAAGGCCTAAGAACCTTATTGATTGATCTCGATCCGCAAGCGAATTCGAGTCAGTATGTGCTGGGCGATGACGCAACGTATTCAGCAGACAAACCAGCTTTAGAACCCAATATTGAAAACTATTTTGAAGAAGTGCTTGGAACGACTCAAAATAAAAGTTTATTGGGCAGTGCCATTGGTTCAATTCTCAAAGGACGAGCTAAAGGTTTAGAAAGTTATGTACACCAATCCCCTTTTAAAAATTTGGATGTGATTCCAGCCAGCCCTAGCCTCGGGGCACTGGCTTATGCTTTAGAGTCAAAACATAAAATTTATAAACTGCGTGATGCGTTACAACAGCTTGCTGGAAAATATGATCGTGTTTATATCGATACACCACCAGCCTTTAACTTTTTTACTTTGTCGGCACTGATTGCAGCCAATAAAGTCCTGATACCGTTTGATTGTGATGTCTTTTCTAAACGTGCATTGCAAACTTTGATCGAAAATGTGCTCGAAACTCAAGACGATCATAATGATCATTTAGAAATTGAAGGCATTGTGGTGAATCAGTTCCAAGCGCAGGCCAAACTTCCGCGTGAAGTGGTGCAACAGCTGAAGGATGAAGGTCTTCCTGTACTAGAAAGTATGTTGCCCCCATCAGTGCTGATGAAAGAATCGCACCACAAAAATTTACCTTTGATTCATTTGGCACACGATCATAAATTGACGCAGGCCTATCAATCATTGTTCAATGAGATTGAGAATAATAAACTGCGAGATTCAGCATGAAAAAGATCACAATTGCTTTTTTAGTGGGCAGTACGCTGTTATTGAGCGCCTGTGCCACAACAGTTAAACCGACTTATGTCTCTCCTACACAGTATCAGGCTTTGAACTGCCAACAGTTACAAGCGGAATATAATCGGATTCAGCAACATTTAGATGAAGGTGTACCCACTGCGAAACGTACGGGTGTCGGCGTGGGTCTAGGTCTGGGTGGTGGATGGAGTCATGGTGGCGGTTGGGGCTTTGGTCCAAGTGTTTCAGTCAATATGGGACAATCATCGAATACCAAAAAAACTGAAATTTCACGACTTTTGGGGCAGCAAGAAGCGATTGTACAGGCTGCAAAATTCAAAGGCTGTGCGATTAACGTGCAAAATAAGGCGAATTAATGCCGCATTTATTCATCCTGCTGAAGGGTTCAACCTTTCAGCAGTCACTAAAATCTTAGCAAAATGTTTCGAAAATAATTTCAATAAAACAAAGGGCTATCGTTTTTCTTTGCACTTTTCTACCTCATGGGTTCTGTGTTTTTTTCCGCTTTGACTTGAGGAAACCGCTCTTTTTCGGCTAAATTGCGCATCTTTAATGCTGTTGTTGGATGTCTATGATTGAGAGTTGGCTGTTTGTATTGGCAATGATTGCTGTCTTGATGATTCCGGGACCAACCAATGCTTTACTTGCAAGCTCTGCACATCAGCAAGGTCTGGCGAAGACCAGCTTACTTGTACCCGCAGAACTGTTTGGGTATTTCTATGCCATCAATTTATGGGCACTCCTGATTCATCTCAGCACCCCGACTTGGCCTTATCTGATTGATCTTTTACATGTACTCAGTGCAGTTTATGTGTTCTGGTTGGCTTTTCATTTGTGGAAAAGCTCGCACTTAGAAAAACATAATCAACGTTTTACCTCGATTCGACCTAAACAATTGTTTTTTTCTACTTTGAAAAATCCGAAAGCGGTCTTATTTGCTGCGGGTATTTTTCCCTATGAAGCTTGGGATAATCCCACCAATTTCTTTTTGGTGTTTGCGGTGTTTAGTCTGGTGTTATTGCCAACGGCACTGTTCTGGATGTCTTTTGGCCGTGCCATTTTATCGGGTGAGTCCAAACAAATAAAAGCCGATCTATTATATAAAGGATCGGCCATGTTGTTGGTGGTGTGTATGTTTCCCGTGATTCTACGCTTTTTTGCTTAAGCTTCAGTGGTTGATTTTTTCTTTAATTTGGCACGAATAAAACCAATAATCCCCGGCAAGACACTAATAATAATAATGCCGAAAATCAGATGCGTGAAATTGTCTTTGACCACAGGCACATTACCAAAAATATAGCCTAAAGTAATAAATGAACCAATCCAGCAGAATGCACCAATCAGGTTATAAGACAGGAAAAATTTGTAGTCCATTTTTCCTGCACCTGCTACAAAAGGTGCAAAGGTTCGCGCAAAAGGGATAAAGCGTGCAAAAATAATAGTTTTACCACCATGTTTTTCAAAGAACTTTTGCGTATTAATCAGGTGTTGTTTATTGATGAAACGGGATTCGATTTCAAAAACGCGCGGTCCAATATAACGGCCAATGTGATAATTCAGCGTATCGCCCAGTACAGCTGCGATAAAAAGTAAAACACCAAGAGTCCACGGGTTCATTGCACCCGTTGATGCTGCTAAGGCACCTGCGGCAAACAATAAGCTGTCGCCGGGTAGAAACGGCATGACCACCAAACCTGTTTCCACAAAGATGATGAGAAACAAAATTGCATAAATCCAAACCCCATAGTTGGTGATAAACTCAAGCAGATGGTCATCGACATGTAATATAAAATCAATCAGTTCCATGGGGCACAAATAAGCAAAAGAGTGCGGAAATCCTAGCAGTCTCGTTATCAGAAGTCAGTATTAAAACGTAAATAAATTTAGTTATCAGTGTTCTTATCTTAAAACGATGTGTGATGAAAATGGATATTTATTCTAAAAATAGAGAACATTAAGATAGCTACAACTTCAAATAAAACGTATTTAAAGGTGTAAAAATATTTAATCGAAATGTTGTGGCCAAAAATATTGTCAATCAACCCAATACAGATGTAGTTTTAGCTTTAATTCCCCGTGTACTGATGGCTTATATTTTCCTTGTTGCAGGCTAGGGAGAAATTTCAGCTTATAGCATAACTTTAGGGTATATGGAGTCGATGAGGACTTGGAGCGCTATTACCTTTAACCATTTTAGTTGAGTTTGGTGGTGGCTTAGCGCTGTTATTTGGTTTTCAAGCCCGCTTTGCTGCGTTTGGCTTAGACCTATTTAGTGTTATTACGGCGTTTATTTTTCACGATGGCGCACAAGCCAGCATTAATTTTATGAAAAATTTTGCCATGCAGGTGGTCTATTTTTTCTAATGCTACATGGTGCAGGAAAAATGAGTCTAGATCATCTGATTGAAAAATAATTCAAAATGAAAAGCAGCATTCACGATGCTGCTTTTTTTTATTTACAAAAAAGTACGGTGTGGACGTTCATTTTTTGTTTTGATCAAGATCAATAAAACATGAGGAAAATAAAATGAAAAATCTTTTTAAAATAGGGTTATGTATTACAAGTCTAAGTCTTGCCGCTAGTGCATGGGCTAAAGATGACCATATCATTTTACAAGAAGCAGCAAAGAATCATGTCTCTGTGTCAGCCATTGCAAAGCTCAAAGATGAAACGGCGGTCACTTTAAAAGGCACACTGCTGAAACATCTCAATGAAGACCACTACGAGTTCAGCGATGGTACAGGGGTTATTTTGCTGGATATTGATGACGATTTATGGAAAGCATCTAATATTAAAGCAGGCGATAAAGTGCAGGTTGTGGGTGAGGTGGATACACATCGTTATAAACCGACCGATATTGAAGTCGTTAAAATAGAAAAAGTTTTGAAATAAACATCAGGCACGCGAAAGCGTGCTTTTTGATATAAAAACCATTGGGTTTTAAGCGTTGTATAAAGCTTGTCCGAATTATGTGCGTTATGCGCGGAAAAATGCTAGAATACGGCGCTTATATTCGTTTGCCTTTCATAGTTGTTTGTCATGACTACCAATACTCAAATTACTGAAGATCGTATCCTTATTTTGGATTTCGGTTCTCAATATAGCCAGCTTATTGCACGCCGCGTACGTGAAGCTGGTGTATATTCTGAAATGTATGCCTATGACATGTCTGAAGAAGACATTCGTGCATTTAATCCAAACGGTATCATCTTATCAGGTGGTCCTGAGAGCGTACACGAAGAAGGCAGCCCTCGTGCGCCAGAAGTTGTGTTCAACTTAGGTGTACCAGTTTTGGGTATTTGCTATGGCTTACAAACCATGTCTGCACAGCTTGGCGGTAAAGTTGAGCCGGGTACTGTACATGAATTCGGTTATGCCGAAGTAAACATCCAAGTTCGTGACAAGTTGATTGGTGATCTTGAAGACACCAAAGACCAACTTAAAGTCTGGATGAGTCATGGTGACAAAGTGACAGCGATTCCTGAAGGTTTCCAAATCACTGCAAGCACACCAAGCTGTCCAGTGGCGATGGTTTCGGATGAAACGCGTCGATTTTACGGGATTCAGTTCCACCCAGAAGTAACGCACACTGCAAAAGGTGCAGAGTTATTATCGAACTTTGTACACAGCATTTGTGGCTGTCGTAGCCTGTGGAACTCTGAAAACATCATTGACCTACGCGTTGAACAATTACGTGAGCAAATTGGCGATCAAAAAGTTCTTTTAGGTCTGTCGGGTGGTGTGGATTCTTCGGTTGTTGCTGCGCTTTTACACCGTGCGATTGGTGATCAATTGACTTGCGTATTTGTAGACAATGGTCTGCTTCGTTTGAACGAAGGTGAGCAAGTGATGGACATGTTTGCGAAAAACATGGGTATCCGTGTGATTCGTGCCGATGCTGAAGAGCGTTTCTTGACTGCACTTGCGGGTGAAGTTGATCCTGAGAAAAAACGTAAAATCATTGGTCGTGAGTTCATCGAAGTTTTTGCTGAAGAAGCGCGTAAGCTTGATGGCGTAAACTTCCTTGCTCAAGGGACGATTTACCCAGACGTGATCGAATCTGCGGCAACTAAAAATGGTAAAGCGCATGTGATTAAATCACACCATAATGTGGGCGGTTTACCAGATGACTTGGCTTTTGAATTGGTTGAGCCAATCCGTGATTTATTTAAAGATGAAGTGCGTCGTTTAGGTACAACTTTAGGTTTACCGTTTGAAATGCTATATCGTCATCCATTCCCAGGTCCAGGTTTGGGCGTGCGTATTTTGGGTGAAGTGAAGAAAGAATATGCAGACATTTTACGTCTTGCAGATGATATCTTTATGCAAGAGCTTCGTGCAAGTGGTTGGTATGATAAAACTGCGCAAGCATTTGCTGTATTCCAACCGGTGAAATCTGTTGGTGTCGTCGGTGATGGTCGTCGTTATGCATGGGTGATTGCACTTCGTGCTGTTGAAACGGTTGACTTTATGACAGCGCGTTTCGCACATCTTCCTTATGATTTGGTTGATAAAATTTCGACACGCATCATGAACGAAATTAAAGATGTTTCTCGTGTCGTTTATGACGTGTCGTCTAAGCCACCAGCAACGATTGAATGGGAGTAAAACTGGGCTTTCATGAAGCAACACTTCATGCCAGTTTTACGCCAAAGGCTACGCCTGCGGCAGAAAGGCTTTCAAGAAGCGAAGCATCTTGCCTAAATTACGCCAAGAGCTATGCTCGCGGCAGTCGGGGTTTTAAAATGCAACGCATTTTACCGATTTTATGTCATGAATGAGTTTTAAAGTGAAGCTTTAAAACGAAGTGCAAGATGCTTAAGGCAGTGATGAAAATTATTTTTAGAAAGGACGCTTAGGCGTCCTTTTTATTTTATACTGAGTAAAAATAATATCTTATATGAGTGGAAAATGTCTTTACCAACTTATGATCAATTAGCACTCCCTCTCATGCTTTTATTATCAGAATTGGACAAACCTATCAAAGTATCAGATGCAGCAAATATTTTGGCTGAACGTTCAAAATTATCGAGTGAAGTTTTGAATCAGACTTTACCTAGTGGCAAAAATATTTTTAAAGATCGGGTTGCTTGGTCAAAGACATATTTAGTAAAAGCGGGTTTGATTAATCAGCCACAGAGAGCATATTGTGAGATTAGTGAATTAGGGAAGACAATTGATTTAAATGGTCTAGATGCCATAACTAATGAATTTTTATCTCAATTTGATAGTTTTAGAGAGTTTAAATTTGGTCGTAAGAATGATATCAGTGAAGAAAATACGACTGTCAATGAAGAAAAAAAGTTACAAGTATTAGCAGAAACGCAGACACCAGAAGAAACGATAGAGTGTACAACGGAGTTATTAATTTCTAATTTGAAAACTGATTTACTTCAAATGGTCAAAGATAGAACACCCGCATTTTTTGAAAGACTAGTTGTCGATTTACTTGTTGCTATGGGTTATGGAGGATCGCATCAAGATGCCGCTCAAGCGATTGGCAAAACTAGTGATGGCGGTATCGATGGAATTATTAGTGAAGACCGTTTAGGTTTAGACAAAATTTATATTCAGGCTAAACGCTGGGAAAATACAGTGGGTCGGCCTGAGATACAGCAATTTAAAGGCGCACTGGCAGATCAAGTAGCTAAGAAAGGTGTCTTTATTACAACTTCCAATTTTAGTAAAGAGGCGATGGAGTCGGCTAAAAAATCAGGCATTGTTTTAATTGATGGTAATAAATTAACAGCTCTCATGATTGAATTTGGTTTAGGTGTTCAAGTGGAGCGTAGTTTTCATATCTATAAAATTGATCAAGATCGTTTTGATGAAGAAAACTTTTGATTTTTCCTAAGTCATTGCTTTCCATCGCCTCTAAAACACACCTTATAAAGATGTAACAACATTTTTACATCGATGCATTGCCTTATAGTTAAGTTTTGAAAACACAAGATATTGTCCCAAGTTTAAGAATCAGCATTCTATTTTTAGGGATGTGCAGTTGGGAATCTGCTTGTTATGATCTAGGACATATGGATCTGTAATGAGTAAGCACATGACGAATAATAATTATACTGAACTTTCACATTCGGATGACTGTGAAAAATACGTAAATCAATTCATTCAAGAGTTTCCACTGAGAAGTGCTGAAATAGGCCAAGGGACGGTCATCAAACGCGCGCTGCCAAGTCGTCATAAAAGAATGATTGGTGCATGGTGTTTCTTAGATCACGCGGGCCCTGTAACCTTCCCACAAGGGGATGGTTTAGATGTTGGCCCACATCCACATATCGGTTTGCAAACCTTTACATGGATGATTGAAGGCACCATGATGCACACCGATAGTTTGGGTAGCAAGCAGCTGATTCGTCCAAAACAGGTCAATTTAATGACCGCAGGACACGGGATTTCCCATACGGAAGTCGCACCAGATACAGAAACCAAAATGCATGCAGCACAATTGTGGATTGCATTGCCCGATGCAGAAATTGCTGTTGAACCACGTTTCGATCACTATCCAAAACTGCCAGTGGTGGAAAAAGATGGGGTGGAATTTACCGTTTTGGTCGGAGAGTTTTTAAATACCACTTCACCTGTGAGTGTCTATACCGAGCTGTTAGGGGTGGACTTAAGTGCAGCAGAAAGTACCAAAACCCGTTTAACACTCAATCTAAACTTTGAATATGGCTTTATGGCTTTAGAAGGAACGGCTACGGTCAATGGGCACGAACTGAATGAAGATAATATGGTGGTGCTCGAGCAGGGTGTAAGCGCGATTGAAATTGAAATTCATGCTGGTAGTCGCTTGTTACTGTTAGGTGGTGAGCCGTTTGAAAGTCCAATTCTACTGTGGTGGAATTTTGTTGGTCGTACTCAAGAAGAATTGAAAATTGCACGTGATCAGTGGATTGCACAAGATGAACGTTTTGGTTCGATTCCTGACTATGAAGGTCCGCGCTTAGAAGCTCCAGCATTTCCAGACCAAATGCGCGCTTCAAAATAAAGGGAATACTGCGACAAGTCGTTCAACAACAGAATAGGTGGATAGTTTCAATACTTGAAACCTATTCAAAATAATATCAATGAAAAATAGGATAATAAAAAAATGGGAATCATTGCGAATGCGAAAGTAAAAACATGCGTCGAAGCATGGTCTGGTGAAGTAAGCAGTGGGCGACATCAATTCATTACCGATAAACCAGCGTCTTTTGGCGGTCAGGACAAACGCCCTGCACGTTATGACTTTATTTGTACAGGTTTGATTTCCTGCACCATGATTACCCTACGTATGTATGCGTAGCACAAAGGTATTGAGTGAGGGGCTCTTTCAGTGTCGAAGCGGATTTTAATGCCAATAAAGAAGGCCGAGAATGGATCAGCCGTCGTTTGTCGTTTGAGCAAACATTGACAGAAGAAGCACACCAAAAAATCTTAGACATCTGTCAGAAAACACCAGTCATTAAAACTTTATTACGTTCCGTCGAGATTGAAACCTCAATTGTTTAACTCGCTTGACGGTTTTTATAGGCAGTAAAGGATTTTGAGCGACTGGATATTCATGTGTATCGACAGGTGCAAAATCCAAATTTTAGCGTAAAGTGAGTGCTAGATTTCAATTAAAAAAGGTAAAACAATGATCACCCTGCACCATTTGGAACATTCACGCTCTTTACGCATTTTATGGGCTTTGGAAGAGTTAGGGTTGGAGTATGAGGTGAAGGTTTATAAACGCCTACCGACCTATGCTGCACCACCTGAGTTAAAAAACATTCATCCCTTAGGCAAAGCCCCTGTTTTGACCGATGGTGATTTGGTCATAGCAGAATCTGCGGTGATTTTAGAATACTTGCAAGCCACCTACGATACAGAACACAAGTTTAAACCGAAAAATCCAAAGGACTTAATGCAATACAACTACTGGATGCATTATGCCGAAGGCTCGTTGATGCCATATTTGGTCATGACCTTGGTGATGAATAATGTCCCGAAGCATGTTCCCTTTCTAATTAAACCGCTTGCCAATAAAATTTGTGATGGAGTTAAAGGTGGCTTTATTAATCCACGCTTGAAAGAGCACAGTGCATATTTGGAAAATTATTTGTCTCAACATGACTATTTTGCAGGTGATTTTTCCTTTGCTGATATTCAAATGAGCTTTCCTGTGGTGGCGATGCAAGAGCGGGTAAAAGCCCATAACCCTCAAATGGTGGCTTATGCACAGCGTATTCAGCAGCGCCCAGCATTTAAAAAAGCCAAAGAGCTCAGTGGGTTCTAATGGGTGGTGATGGTTTGAACTTGATTTTCTTACCCGGTGCATCGGGCAATACGGCATTTTGGCAACCTGTCATACAGTGTCTTCCTTAGGATTATTCAACCATGGTCGTCGCTTATCCGAGCTTTGGTGACTATCCTGATGATGTGGATATACAGAGTTTTGAGGGCTTACAAGACGATGTATTGAATCAAATCCAACAGCCTTCTGTGGTCGTTGCACAATCGATGGGCGGCATTTTTGCAGTACAAGCTGCCTTACAAAAGCCTGAGCAGGTGCAGGCTTTGGTACTCGTGGCAACCTCAGGCGGGATTGATTTAAGTCCTTTTCAACTGGCGGATTGGAGAGAGGATTATCAACAGAGCTTTACGGTTCCTGATTAGTTTGTTCAGCATCAGTCTGATTTGACAGACAGTCTGGAGCGTATCCAGTGTCCAGTTTTGTTGATTTGGGGCGATGCAGATCCGATTAGTCCTGTTGCGGTGGGGCAGGCATTACACCGTCAAATATCACATGCAGAATTGCACATCGTGTCACAGGGACAACATGATTTGGCTTATGTGCATGCGGAGCATGTTGCGCAATTGATTCAAAATTTTCTCGTCAAACTCAGAGTATAAAAAAGGACGCCGAGGCATCCTTTTTTGTTTTAGCGTTTGACCACAATTGAGTCAATGCCACTATGTTGTAGGGTTTGTTGCGCAATCACTGCGGCTTCTTGCGAGTCATATGGCCCTGAAATCACGCGATACCATGTTTGGCCACCTTCAACGGTTTTGACGACATCGGCAGAGAGACCATTTAAGATAATTTCTGCACGACGTGCATCGGCACTGTCTGGGTCAGGGTAACTGCGGACTTGCAATATAAAACTTGGCGCTTGCGGTGTCGGTGCTGCTTCGGTTAAACCCGGTTCAGCAGGGGTGCTTTCTTCGGCAGCAGGTGCTTCAACAATCACCACAGTGCTTGGATTGTCTTTGGTTTCAGGAATGGCTTGATCAGGAATCGGCGTCACTTGCTGCTGTGGCAGTAGGTCATAGAAACGGTAGTCTTTATTGGTTTCTTCTTGATAATGTTCCGAAGTGATTTGCCCTTTCGGCTTCACTGGTGCCCAAGGTTTCCACAGTAACAGTGCTACAGCAAAACAGAGCACGATTAAAATGACCACAAGTGTACCGAGCCAAGCTGGAATCAGTGGCTTTTTGGGTTTGTTCGGTCTTTCAGATACACCGCGCTGCGTTTTTCCAAACACGTGGAAACCTCTTTTCTTCTAATCAATATGAGGGACTGGCCCATTCTTTGCTTTATTTTAGTACTTGGCCTCAAGCAATTAAAAGAGGCGTCATTGTAAAATAAAGAATCGCTTTGCAAAATTCAAGTTTCACAAAGCGAACAATACATCGGGGTTGATATGGCTACTTCGGGCAAAGCCCTTCATCTTGCGACGATGTACAAAGCGTTGCTTTTTACATCGGTACCTCAAGCATAGCTTTCGGTCTTACAGCCATGTGTGAAGCTTTGCTTTGCTGGTTACATCGTCTCAGGTGCAGACACACCTAGTAACTCTAAACCATTACGCAAAACTTGTTGTACGTTTATTGAAAGTAATAAACGGGCTTGCGAAAGGGCAATATTCTGTTCGTCGATAATTCTTGTATTATCCAAGTTATACCAACCATGAAATAACGCCGCGAGTTCTTTCAAATAGTTACCCACTTGGTGTGGTTCATAGCTATTTGCTGCACGAAGCACAATTTCAGGATAGGCCGCAAGTTTGGCAAGAATTTCAGTTTCAGCGTCAAGAGTTAATAAGGTCGCATCGTAATCAGCTGCTTTGCTACGATCAAAAGTAATGCCTTTTTCAGGTGCTTTCACATCGACCATACGATTGACACGTGCATGCGCATATTGGATGTAGTACACCGCATTGTCTTTGCTTTGTGAAACTGCAAGGTCTAAGTCAAAGTCAATGTGTTGCTCAGACTTACGCATCACGTAGTAGAAACGCGCAGCATCATTGCCCACTTCTTTACGCAGGTCGCGTAAAGTCACGAACTGACCAGAACGAGATGACATTTGTACCATCTCACCACCACGCCATAGGCTGACGAACTGAACTAAAAGCACAGTCAGTTTTTTCGAATCATACCCCAAGGCATCAATGGCTGCTTTGACCCGTGAAATATAGCCATGGTGGTCTGAGCCCCAGATATCAATGATATCGGTATAGCCACGTTGTAATTTGTTCAGATGATAAGCAATGTCAGAAGCAAAGTAAGTGGTTTGCCCATTACGACGTTTCACAACACGGTCTTTTTCATCGCCAAATTCAGTCGATTTGAACCAAATGTTGCCGTCTTTTTCGTATAAGAAACCACGTTGTTCTAAAGTGACTAAAGCTTCATCAATTTTGTCTGTCAATGAGGCTTCGCTGAACCATTGGTTAAAGGTTACGCCAAACTCGCCCAAGTCATCTTTGATGTCATCTAAGATCGCGTTAAGCGCTGCTTGGTGGAATACGCGGTAAGCTTCACCGATTAAGCTTTGTGAATTATGAATCAAACCATCAATGTGCTTTTCTTTGTCGCCTGAAAGGACAACTTTATTGCCTTCAGCATCGAGTTCTTCTGCATATTGCACATCTTCAGGAACATCTTTATACACATCTGCTACAGGGCGAACGTAAGCATCGCCATCAGCATCGATAATACTTTGCGCGATTTCTTTAACATAATCGCCTTGATAGGCATTTTTAGGGAAAACCAGTTCTTGGCCTGTTAATTCGAGGTAGCGTAAATAGGTAGATGTTGCAAGGATGTCCATTTGACGGCCTGCATCATTCACATAATATTCACGGTCTACGGTTGCACCTGTTGCTTCAAGCAAGGTTGCAACCGTCATCCCATAGGCTGCGCCACGACCATGACCAACGTGCAAGCTAGACGTTGGGTTGGCAGAAACGAATTCTACTTGTATTTTTTTCGCAGCATTGGCTTGAGTGCGGCCAAATTGCTTGCCTTGCGCTTGAATTTGATCAAGTACAGCAAAACGTTGGTCAGCATTTAAAAAGAAGTTAATAAAGCCAGGGCCTGCGATTTCTGCTTTGCTGATGTCCGCCACTTCTGGCAGCGCAGCAAGAATTTTTTCGGCTAAATCACGAGGCTTCATACCCGCAGCTTTAGAGGCAATCATCGCGATATTGGACGCGAAATCCCCGTGGCTTCGGTCTTTGGTACGCGTCAAAGTACTGCTGTTGTTCCAGTCTGCTGGAAGGATACCTTCAGCTTGAAGGTTTTGTACTGCGTGCTCGAGAGCTGCTTGGATTGCCGTGTTCATATTCAGTCGAAAATTTGATGTCGCAGAAAAACGCTAAATATAGCAAATTTCCACGTCTTTAGGTGAATCCATTTTCATAGAATAAAAAATGTTCGAAAACTGCTAACGATTGCGCTGCAATAAACATGAAAAGCGCAGTATGATGAAAACTAAAACGCATATTTTTAAGGATAAAACGTGTCTGAACAGCGGCCGATGATTATTGGCAATATTCCCAAGTTACCAGCAAAATATGCCATGTTTATTTTGCCGTTTTTTATCTCATTTTTTATGAGTGGCATTATCTCGATGATCAATCTTTGGCGCAATTTGGGTTGGGTGGACAATTTCCTACAGGTTTGGCTGTCCGCATGGATGATGTCTTGGGTGGTGGCTTATCCTGTAGTGCTCATTGTACTGCCGATTGTGCGCCGTTTGACTGGTGTATTTGTCGATATGTCACATTTGAATCCACCCAAATAAGCCCCATTTTAGCTATTTTCACGGCATGAGACAGGTTTGCTGAGGAGTTCTGCATTTTGGTTTTGAAAACGATACAGTTTACTGGCATGAAAAAGCTTAATCACTTTGGCACTGGCAAGCTGTTGTTGAAAACGACTTAGGGTTTGGCGTTGAAATGGATCAAAGGGATTGCCGTAGTTTTTGTTGTCGAGTAAAAACTGAATCTGTCCTGCTTCTTTATCATAGCCGTATAAGATACGTTTGCCTTGCGTATCTTGAAGCTCAAACGTAGGGGGGTGACTGCTGATTTTACAATTCAGACGTAGTGAGAGCACAAAGCCCTCAGTTGATTTGTTCTGTAGCTGATAAATCCCTTGTTTTTCATTTTCCAAATAGACCCATTGGTTCAAGGGTAAATTTGCACTGAGTTGTTCATATTGCTCGATGGTGGCTTTACTGATATCGACAATGCCTTTGGGATCGATTTCAGGCAGTTTTTCGTTATGACTAAATAGTCCTGTGATTTTATCATTCACTGTCTTTTGCGTTGTAGAAATAGATTGGCATGCTGTCATTTGTGTGATGTAAAGACATGTAAGGCTCAATAACATCAATTTTTTGATGATCATTTTTAATATAAAGAAGAAATAAAAGCGCTAGCTTAGCTTGAGCTTTATTCAAGTTCAAATTTTATCCATGCGCTATTTGGCTGAAAGATTGCCGCAAACTTGATTTTTATTTTCAGACTAAATCGCTTTGATAATTGCATCACGCTTATAAATATCAAAAGACGAGCAAATGACGCTAAGCTAGTAGCCGAATTAGATGCATAGATTCTCCCCATAGGTTCATCTAAATCTATGTATAACGAGATAGGTAATGACGACAGAATATTTAAAGACAAAACAACCCTTATACATCCCTTATGCGGGCAATACCTTACTTGAGTTGCCGCTGTTAAATAAAGGATCGGCGTTTACGGAAGAAGAGCGCACTCGCTTCAACTTGCATGGTTTAATTCCACATGTTGAAGAAAGCATTGAAGAACAGAGTCAGCGTTCTTATCAACAGTACTGCGCTTTTAATGATGCGATCAATAAGCACATTTACTTGCGTAACATTCAAGACACCAACGAAACCTTGTTCTATCACCTCATTGAAAACCATTTAAGTGAGATGATGCCAATTATCTATACGCCAACGGTGGGTGAGGCCTGTCAGCGTTTCTCGGATATTTATCGTCGCCATCGTGGCACATTTATTTCCTATCCAGACCGTGCGCATATTGATGACATCTTGCATAACATCAACAAGAAAAATGTCAAAGTTATTGTGATTACCGACGGCGAGCGTATTTTAGGCTTGGGCGACCAAGGCATTGGCGGGATGGGTATTCCGATTGGAAAATTGTCGCTGTATACCGCGTGTGGTGGTATTAGCCCAGCTTATACTCTACCGATTACCCTCGATGTTGGGACCAATAATCAGCAGTTACTGAATGACCCGATTTATATGGGCTGGAATCAACCGCGTATCAGTGGTGATGAGTACTATGCTTTTGTCGATGAAGTGATTGCTGCAATCAAGCGTCGTTGGCCGAAAGCGTTGATTCAATTTGAAGACTTCGCGCAAAATAATGCCATGCCGTTATTGAATAAGTACCGTGATGAAATCTGTTGTTTTAATGATGATATTCAAGGTACGGCAGCCGTTTCTGTGGGCAGTTTGATTGCTGCATCACGTGCGGCAGGTAAACAGCTCAAAGATCAAACCGTTGCCTTCTTAGGTGCGGGTTCAGCAGGCTGTGGGATTGCTGAGCAAATTGTTGCGCAGATGAAAGTTGAAGGTTTAACTGATGCCGAAGCGCGTGCACGCGTGTATATGGTCGATCGTTTTGGTTTAATCACTGAAAATCAGCCGAATCTACTCGATTTCCAACGTAAATTGGCGCAAAAGCCAGACGTGATAGCGCAATGGGGCAATGCTGAAGAGGTGATTTCACTGCTCGATGTCGTGAAAAATGCCAAACCTACCGTGTTGATTGGCGTATCGGGTCAGCCGGGCTTATTCACTGAAGAAGTGATTCGTACTTTGGCTTCGAACTGTGATCGTCCGATTGTGCTGCCACTGTCTAATCCAACGTCGCGTGTTGAAGCCGTGCCAGCAGATATTATTCACTGGACGGATGGCAAAGCTTTGATTGCGACAGGCAGTCCTTTTGCCCCTGTCAATTATCAAGGCAAAATTTATAATATTTCGCAGTGCAATAACTCATATATCTTCCCGGGCATTGGGTTAGGCGTGATTGCCGCTAATGCAACCCGTGTGACCGATTCGATGTTAATTGCATCGAGCAATGCTTTGGCAGATTGTTCCCCGATGTTGACCAACCCTACAGCAGATTTATTGCCTGAGATTGATGAAATTCAGAAAGTCTCTAAGCTGATAGCCTTTAAAGTGGCCAAAGCAGCAATGGATGCAGGTGTAGCCCCGATTATTAGTGATGAGCAATTGCAACACGCGATTGAGAAAAACTTCTGGAAGCCAGAGTATCGTCACTATAAACGTGTTGCCTTCTAAAGCTGAAAATGAGATTGAACAAAAAGGAGCGTAATGCTCCTTTTTGTTTTTTGAGAGCTGCGTCTTCATTAACATTATTTTACTAGATTAAAAAAAAGACATTTTGTACACTCCGCGCACAAGTATAAAAACCAATAACTTAACAATGATCATGTTCAATTCTATTTATAAAATGCTGGAATCCTTTGGATTCGGCTCACAAAAACGTGCTTTGCATATTCATTTTTCCAATTCGGCTTTGAACACACAGGTGTTTATTCAGCGCATTGAGGGCGAGCACAGAATCAATCAAGGCTTAAAAGCTGAAATTCTATGTCTATCGACCAATGCTTATCTGCCTTTAAAACAGTTTATTGGTGGGCGTGTCGCGGTTGATCAGGTCACGGATGTGGGGCAGCTTTCTCGTCTGACGGGGGTGATTACCAGTGCCAGTCAGGGGCAAAGTGATGGTGCGCTAACTGTTTATAAACTTACCGTTGAAGATGCAACAGCACTGTGGCATAAGCGCAGAAACAGTCGCGTGTTTATGAGTAAAAGTGTTCGTGAAATCACTGAAACTCTGTTTAGCGAATGGCAAAGTCACAGTACGTTATTTGCAGCCAGCTTAAGTCTGAACTTAGACGGTTTGAGCCGTGATTATGATGTACGACCCTTTGTCATGCAGTCTAATGAAACCGACGCTGAGTTTCTCACTCGACTATGGCGGAGTGAAGGGATTAATTGGTTGATCGATGAACAAGCTCCGACGGTGCTCAGTTCGTCGGAACTGATTCAGGCACAGCAACTTCGTTTGATGGATGATAATCAAGCTTTTACAGCACTGGGCCGCCGAAAGATTCGTTTCCACCGCAGCCATGCCACTGAGCCTTTTGATAGCATCACCAGTTTTATTGCTGAACGTCACTTACAATCCACCACGGTACAGACGCAGCGTTGGCAAGCGCAACATTTAGCTCAAGATCAGAGTCAGGCTGTATTGAGTGCACATCAGCATAGTGATCAACAAGACAATGAAAGTTTGGGTCTGGAACAAGTCTGGTGTGTCAGTCCAGCATGGACGGCTGATCTACAAGGTGAGGATCAGGCCACGTCTGCTAATAGCAGTCAACTAGATCGTCTCAACCAACAACTGAACCAATATCATGAGCTTCAGGCCAAATATTTCACAGCAAAAAGTAGCGTTCGAGATGCGCAAGTGGGCTATTGGTTTGAAATGGTGGATCATCCTGAAATAGACCAACATGTGTCCGCAGAGCGTGAATTTCTCATTTTAGGCAAAGTTTTTTATAACCAAAATAATTTACCCAAAGAGTTGCTACAGCAAATCAATTTATTACTAAAAGAAAGTCGCTGGCAAGGTCTAAGTGAGGAACGACAAGCCAATGAACTCTTTGTCGTACGCCGTGAGGTCAAAATTGTTCCTGAATATCAAGCGTGGATACACCGTCCAGCAGCCCATCCTTTACGCGCCAAAGTCGTCGGGCCTGAAGGGGAAGAAATTTATGTGGATGCATGGGGAAGGATTAAAGTTCGCTTCATGTTTACACGTAGTGATGACCATGCTCATGATGGTGGCGCGGGTGCAAATGACAATGACACGGACTCGGCTTGGGTCGATGTATTGACCCCATGGGCGGGTGAGGGGTATGGCGCACGTTTTCATCCGCGTGTTGGAGAAATTGTGGTCATCGACTTCTTTGAGGGGGATGTCGATCGACCCTTTGTAGTAGGACGCATTCATGAGGCCGAGCGCCACCAAACCATGTTTGATGTGAAAGGGACATTGCCTGCGACGAAAAAACTCAGCGGGATTCGTTCACAAGAGGTTGCAGGGCAAGGCTTTAACCAACTGCGTTTTGATGATACGACAGGGCAAATTAGTGTGCAGCTACACAGCAGTCATGGAGCGAGTCAGCTCAATCTCGGTAACCTCAGTCATCCAAAAGAAACTGAGAACAGTGATGGGCGTGGTGAGGGGTTTGAGCTAAGAACGGATCAATGGGGAGCCATGCGTGCAGGCAAAGGCCTCTTGATTAGTACCTATGCACAGGATCAAGCGGTCGCAGATCATTTGGCTGCATCCGAAGCCCAGTCCATCTTGCAGCAAGGTCATGACAGTATGCACATGCTGAGTACTTTGGCTGTTAAACAACAGACTGATGCACTGAATGTGATCAATCGTCTGCCTAAATTGATTCAGTCTGTAGAGCTAAAAGGGGCCAATCAAGCCCTCCAAGCAACTGTTGGTTTATTTAAAACTGCAGTCAGTCAGGATCCGATTTCGGCATTAAAAACGTGTGGTGGTTTTATTGAGGATATTCAAAAATTTGGTCAAGACACAGACAATTTGATCAATGAATTTAAAGATTATTTTCAGGATGCAGAGGCTTCAATAGAAAATTTAAAAGCCTTTATTGATAACCTCGAAGAACATGGTACAGATGCTTTAAAAAGTCAGTTGCAAGGCGTGAAAGACAAATTGAATGCGGATCCACTCGGCGCTTTAAAAGATGTTGGTAAAGTGATTGCGAATGTTGATATGAGAGACTTTGACCTGACCAGTGCTTGCGGAAGCTTTAATAAAGGCAGCAAATTGGATGTTAATCCCATGCAGGCATTGGGCTCCATGCAAGGTTTTATGGAGACATATGCTCAAGAGGCAGAGCAAACGCAGGATACTCAGAATCAAGCTCAAGCGAAGATCTTTCGTCAGGCTTTAATGCTGCTGGCTTCCCCCAATGGTATTGCTTTAACGACGCCTGAAGATATTGTTTTACAAGCTTCTCAAGACATTGCTGAAAGCGCACAGGGGTCCATTAACTTAAGTGCCCAGAAGAATATTATTGCGCATGCGCAGGATAAAGTGAGCTTATTTGCTGCACAAAAAGGGCTAAAAGCATTTGCAGCAAAAGGAAAAGTCGAATTACAGGCACAAGATGATGCGATAGAGGCGATTGCGCGTAAGGTGATTAAGCTAATTTCAACAGAAGATAAAATAGAAATAACCAGTCCGAAAGAAATTGTACTGACTGCTGGTGGTTCACAGCTCAAAATTAATGGGGATGGGATTTTTACGACAACAGGTGGAAAGTTTGAAAGTAAGGCGGGTCAGCATAGTTTTGTGGGTGGTGCAAAAGTATCTTATGAGGTTCCTGAATTACCTTGCTCTTCTACTTTTAGCAATCGGCTAGATATTTATAATTTATTTTGGGCAAGTGATTTTAATCAGCTCAGTTACAAAGCTTTTATTCCTGAGACAAATGCATTTATTGCAGGGGTAATAGATGAACATGGCCGTACAGGAAAAATTAACACATCAGACCCAACAAAAGTCCAAGTACTTGTTGGGTCTGATGGTGAATGGGGTTTACGAGTCGAAAGTTTTGATGAAGATGATTTTAGTATTGATAAAAATGTAAATGGTGAGAATTTAGAAATAAATCATAATGAAAATAATAAGGATTAGAAATGAATAAAAAATCATTGGTTACTATACAAATTTTAGATTTATTTGGAAGCCCAATTCCTAAAGTTCAATATAAAGTGACGAACCAAAGGACTGGACAGGTTATTGCAGCTGGTGCAACAAATTCTAAAGGGTGCATTGTTGAAATTAGCCGAGATAAAGGTACAGCATTAGATGTTCATGTCAAAAGTATGTTTGATGGTTTAATGCTAAAAGTCCAAAGCTTTGTTATGTCGAGAGATAGGATGATTGTAAAGATTACGAGCCCTAAAGTTCTTTTAAACTTAACGACATTTACTAATCAGGGAAGTAATGGAGAATATAAAAGAAAAACACATGTTGTGAAAAAAGGAGAAACTTTATTTGATATCGCTCAGAAAAATAATACGACAGTTCGTGCATTAGAACGCCTAAATAAGATAGATGATCCAAATAAGATTTATATTGGTCAAGTGATTAAGTTGGAAGTAAATATTCCAGCTGCAGGAAATCATGTGCATCAACAAAAAGCAAAATCAGCCACACAACCAAAAAATCAATCGTCCCCTAGTACAACATCAAAAATATCTCAGAGGCAAAAAGCAAAAAAGCCTTCTCAGGCGAGCCCGCAAAAAAAGCAAGGTGATGGGCTTTTTTCAGGAAATTTAGGTAATGAAATCTTAAATAAGGTGAATGAGCTTTATGAAGAGGGTAAGAAGGCGAATTCAAACATGAGGTGCGACAGTTTCAAAAGCCATATGATAATCAACAAGCTGAGCAAATTTCTCTAATGGTGTAAGCCAATCTAACGCCTTTCTAGGACGAGTATTCAGTGACATGGCAACTTGATTTAAATAATGCTGATCTGCCTGATTTAAATCAATCCCTTTAGGTAAATATTGCCTAATTAAACCATTCATATTTTCGCATGTGCCTTTTTGCCAGGGTGAATGTGGGTCACAGAAATATACATCTATGCCTAAATCTTCTTCGAGTATTTTATGTTCTGACATCTCGCGTCCACGGTCATAGGTCAACGTTTTACGCAGTTCTGCAGGTAAATATTTCAGAGCTTCAGTTAAAGCCTTGCGCACTGATTCTGCCTTTGCATCAGGTAATGTTGCCAAGATACAGAGCCGTGTATTTCGTTCAATAAGTGTTGCTATCGAACTTTTATTGTCTTTACCTTTAATTAAATCAGCTTCCCAATGACCCGGTATTTTTCTTTCTTGAACTTCGGCTGGGCGCTCATGAATAGTTTTAATATCCTGTAATATAGAATCTTTTTTAGGTTCACCGTTAGCTTTTCGCTTTTTATTTTCATGACGCAGACAGGATAATAAGTCTTTTTTCAACTCACCCTTGGGTAATGCTCGTATCGTTGAATAAATCGTTGTATGGCTTACATTCATTGTTTGATCCAAATCAGGAAATGTCTTTAAACGCTTTGCTATTTGCTGAGGAGACCATAAACAACGGATCGCTTCAACAATAAATTTCCAGAGGATTGAATCGATTTTGAGTTTTCTGTGACCACGTCTACGTCTAGCGAAGGTGTTATCAGAAGCATATCGAGCTTGATAAACGTCATTGATGCTATTTCTTTTAAGCTCACGATAGATCGTACTAGGATGTCTTTTAATGAGTTCAGCAAATTTTCTGGCTGAAAAGCCTTCTTTTCTTGACTCAAGCATTAATGCAGTACGATCTTCAAAGTTAAGATGATGGTATGACAATTTTATATACTCCATAAACCCTTTAAATTAATTAGGTGGTTTATGTCGCACTTCAAGTTTTACTCTGCCGAATATACTCAATGAAACTGTCAATTTAGGCTCTAAAATCCCGACAGTTGAAGACCGTAGCCAAGAGAGTGGAACACCCAAAACGAATACTGAAAATTTATGTAAAACCAATCCTCAATGTATTTCATCAGGTAAAAGTGAATTAATTAGAGAAATTAATATTCGTTTAGCTGGGTCTGGTGGTGCATTACCCACAGATGAGTTTACTAACTTAACAGCTGCTTGTATTAGGCAATTTCAGAGAGATTATATGGGGGTGATTGAAACTGGAAAAATTTGTGGAAGTGTTTTATCCGCTTTGGATAAGTTTTACTATGAGTATCCAATAGCAAGTTTTATGGCGAAGGCTTCTTGTCCGTGTGGTGAGTGTTTAGGGTATGGTAATAATATTAGAGGGGTGAAATCAGGATTAAATACTGCAAATGAGTATCCAGGTTTACATAGGTCTTTAATATGGGTGTTGAAGGCATTAAGTTTTTATCTAAAAAATGATTTTAAATCTGAAAATATCGAAGTAGCATATATAGAGTCCGGGTATAGGTGTATCGAGAGTAATAAACAAAAGAAAAGAACTAGTGTTAACCATATGGGACTAGCTTTAGATATACATTTTAATAAAAATGGAGTTAGAACTACAGCTCCTCAAGATATGAATAAAATACGTAAAAGAATATTAGTAGCTAAGATGAATGCTTCAGAACAAAGACAAGATGATAAAATTTATATGGAGCCAGAAAAGTTTAATGATGGTTCTTCGGGAGCAAGTACATGGGTACATTACGATGTGACAAAATTTTCAATGGTTGCTAGAAATGAAATTTATTTTAAAAAAACAGTTAAAGATCTAAATGGAGAATTATTCTCTGTTCTACTAAAAGAAATAAATAAGCAATCTTTACTCAGTTGTTCTGGTATTATCTTTAAAAATGAAGCTCCTAAATCTAATATTTTAGAAAGTGAGTTGATTTTATCGAATCAAGATATTATTGATATTATGAAGGTAACGGAGACTGAAGTAATTAAATTTAAAAATGAAAATAATTTTAAACAACAAGCTGCTGGAGTTGTAGATACTATATTAAATAGGACGAAATCTGGTGTATGGGGAGGTACTGTGAGAAATGTTGTCAATGCACATCGTCAGTTCTCTAAAATAACAGGACCTAAAAGTTTAGAGCCATATGGTTCTGTTCAAAATATGCCAATGTCTGCTGTTAGCTCAAGGATAAAAAATTTCGTGAATAGTTATTTGATTGAAAGAGCAAATGGTCGCCCATCCATTGTGGGGGGGCATTTGAATTATGCAAATAAATATTATTCTGATGAATATAATCGAAAAGCATGGGTCAATGTTTTTCATGATAAAGCTGTTAGAGATGGTCTAATTTTTGGTCATGGAAAAGCAATTCATGCACATGGTACAGTTTCTGAATTAGAAGATAGTATTCCAAAACCATTTAAATTAAGACTTCCAGATAATTTTAAAGGAATTTAACACCATGTTTAATTTTAATTTTCTTTATTTAATTTTTTTTATAGGATTAGGTTTTCTGAATGTGGCATGTGCAAAAACTAGCACAAATGGCTGCAATTCAAATAATGTTGAGGAAAAATTTCAATGTATTAGAAAAGAAAATTTTCTTCTTGAAAAAGAGTTGAAGAAATTAAAAAACAATGAAAGAAAAGATTTTACCCTATGGAAAAAAGGTATTGAGAATAGATGTGAGAGTAAAAAATCTTATACTCTAGGGGAGGGTGTTGGATTGGTAAAGGAAGAGTGTTATAGGGGGGAATACATAAACAGGTTAAATGAAATTGGAAGAGATAATGGTAGAGTTTTAAAAGCAATTAATAAAAAAAATGATGATGGATTTTCTGTAACTTTATTACCTTATAATAGTGATGATCACATCAACTGTATTTTGAAAAATAGTAAGGCTGGTTGTGATAAAGTAAATTTAATTGATGTTTCTGCTTTATTGAAAGTTTATAACGAACTTGATGAAAATTATGGTAGTTCAGTTATCTTTCCTGAATCAAAAAATGGTGTGATCTTAATAGCATCTCCATCGTCTTCTGACTCTGGTCGCGCTGTAATTAATCTTACCTCAGTAAATGCATTGGGACTATTTAAAAAAATTACTATAGATGCTTCCAACAATATAACAATTAATGAAAACTATGAAATCTTTTATACAAAGAATGGGAAGTTGTTGAAAATTACTCTGAATAATAATGGAGAGTTTGTTGTTAATTGATTAAATTAGGAGTAACTAAAAATGATAGTTACTCCTAATTTAAACTCACCCTTCCAACACTGCTTCCAACAACTCTTCGCTCGGCGCAAAATAATAAGCACCGTCAACAGGAGTCACAAAATGAAGCATACGGTCATGAATTCCATCACCACTGGTGCCGAACATACGCAGTAACATCGCATCAATAATGTTTAAATCTTTCGTATAGGCAATAAAAAATAAACCTTGCTCACCTTTACCATCGCCATAAGGAAGCGAGTGACGTAGGATTTCCATTTCTTCGCCTTCATCATCTTCAACCACGACACGTGCAACGTGAGAATTTTCAGGCTTAACGTCATCATCTAGTTCAATACTTTCAAGTTTTGTCCGTCCAAAGACTTGCTCTTGAGCATCAACTTTTAATTTTTTCCACTTTTCCAAATCATGGCAATAGCGCTGCGCAAAGATAAAAGAACCATCGGCGAATACTCCTGCATCTTCACTTAATAAGGTCGTTGCAGCACGATCATCGGGGAACTGCGGGTTTTCAGTACCATCAATAAAACCAGTCAAATCTCGACCATCAAAATTGCGGAAACAGACTCGTTCATCTAAAACATCAACTTTCTCTTGGATGCCTTCAAAGAAGGATTGGCTAAGGGCAAAACAAATATCGGTACGCTGAGACGCAATATGAATTAAAACATCCGCAGGTGAAACAGGCATATTGAAAGAGCCATAAATGGGCTCTAGCTGTTTAAACCCTGCAGGCGCTGTAGGATGAAGTTGTGCCCAAAGTTCAGGGCCAAAAGCAACAGCTGTTTTAATCTGCGCATGTGGATGTTGGGTAATAAGGCGATCACGAGTTGAAAATAAATCTTCTAATTTTTCTTTAAGTTCTTCAATACTTAAATCTTTTAAACGTAAAACAATAAAACGGGCATGATCTGAAGGTAATGGTAGAATTACAGATTGGGCGGTCATTCATGGCTCCTAAAAAAATTGTTATTTCTATTGGCTGTACTTATTGTGCCTTATGCAGTTTCAGCTTCATAGCCTTAAGTGATAAATTCATTGATGAATAATAAACCCTAAAAGCATGAAAGATCATATAATCTAAAGGTCATTTTTTTCTCAATACCACTATGTCATTTCAAATTTGGCTTGGCTTTGTACTCGCATGTTGGATCATTAGTATTTCTCCAGGGGCAGGGGCCATTGCGTCAATGTCGAGTGGCCTTAACTATGGTTTTCGGCATGGTTATTGGAATGCGCTGGGTTTACAACTCGCCTTGTTGGTACAAATCGGTATTGTGGCGGCTGGGGTAGGGGTGCTCTTTGCCACAACGCCTTGGGCATTTTGGGCTGTGAAGTGGTTTGGTGTGGCTTATTTATTGTATTTGGCTTATTTACAATGGATGGCACCCATCCAATCGATTGAAATTCAACAAGAACAACCGACTAAATCGCGCTCTAAATTGGTGATGTATGGCTTTTTGATCAATATGAGCAATCCCAAAGCAATCGTATTTTTATTGGCTGTTTTACCACAATTTTTGGATTTGTCTAAACCACAGTGGAGTCAATATGCGGTGATGGCCGTCACGATGGTCACGATTGATTTGATTGTGATGGCGGGATATACGGGGTTAGCAGCGAAAGTTTTAAAACTCTTAAAATCTCCGCGACAGCAAAAATATCTCAATCGTACTTTCGCAGTGTTGTTCAGTTGTGCGGCGGGACTGCTTAGTTTGGTTCATCAGTAAGTTTAGTCTGCGTCAATTCTGCTAAAAATTGTTGTTCGGTAACCACATGTATACCGTGCTGACGAAATAGGGCGGCAGTGATTCCTTCCCCTGCAATTTTTTGTCCAGTAAATGAGCCATCATAAATACCATCGCTGCCACAGGATGGGCTATTGGCTTTGAGCACGGCATGCGTGACATGATTGGCTCGCGCTAATGCTAAAGCTTTGTAAGCACCTTGAATAAAGACATCGCTAAGCTGATGACTATCTGAGGAAAAAACCTGTGCGTGGCCTAATAAAACATCAGCACCTGACCCGTGGCGAATTTCTGCTGCGGGACGCGGGGTTGGAAGTCCTGCACTGACTTCAGGACATAAGCTGACATAATCTTTATCGAGCAAAGCTTGAACTAACTGAGAGACTAAGCAGTCTTTGCCGTCATAACGGACTTTTTGTCCGAGTAGACATGCGCTGATAAAATAACGTTTATGGCTCATTTATTTATGTCAGTTTTTTGAACTTCTGCGCGATAAAAATCAACGCAAACAAAATCGACATGGTTAAAACAATGCTGAGTCCTGTAGAGGTATTCAGCCCTGCACTGGACCATAAACCCACCGTCACCCCAATTTGCGCAATCACAAAGGCCCAAATCACCATTTGTTTTGGAGAGTGGGCAAGCAGTCGAGCGGTAAGTGCTGGAATGACAAGCAAGGCACCCATCAGTAAAGAACCTACTGCACGAAGCGCTAAAATGGTAAATAAAGCCAGTAGCAACATAAAAATCAAGCGTTGCCATTTCGCACTGACGCCTTCACTGACGGCCATATCAGGATCGATTGCGATTTGAATTTGAGCTTGCCAACTTTTATAAAGCACTGCCAACGCAACAACAATAACAGTGGCAAAAACGGGCAGGTCTGCCCATGTGATCGTGAGCAAATCACCAAATAAATAGCTGAGTAACTCAGGTCTTAAACTTGGAATATGTTGAATAAACATCAGACCCGAGCAGAGCAAGGTCGCAGAACAGAGTGCGAGTAAGGCGTCATTCGGTAACCGTGGATCATGCAACACCCAAAGGATCGCCACCAACAAGCCCGCAATAAAAGCCACACCCATCCACAGGGGCAACGCCATTGCTCCTGCAATCGCGACACCCAGTAATGTGCCATGTGCCATGGTGTCGGCAAAGAAAGACATGCGGCGCCATAGCATCAAACAGCCTAGTGGCGCAGTTAAAAAGACCAGAAGCGTGCCCATAATCCATGCAGGCAACAGCAGTTGTAACCATTCCATCATGACTTAAGCTTCCGGTTCAGGGTGAATGTGTGGGCGAGCGTCATGCTGACAAGGCGTTGCACTATCACCATGTGCGCAGTGATCATGATGATGTTGATAGAACACGCGGTTAGTACCAAAAATGGCTTGATACTCAGGGTGTTGTTGCACACTTTCAGGCAGGCCACTACAACAAATGTGTTTATTCAAACACACCACACGATGAGTTCCTTGCATGACCCACTGTAAATCATGTGAAACCATGAGCACAGCACAACCATATTTGGCGGGTAAACTGCGCACATAGTCGTACAGCTCAGCCTCAGACTGAATGTCTAAGCCCTGCATCGGTTCGTCGAGAACCAAAATATCGGGTTGACGTAACAGTGCACGTGCCAGTAAAACGCGCTGGCGCTCTCCACCTGAAAGCTGCTGTACTTTAGAATTTTCAAGTTTGCTGATCCCAGTATCGTGGATAATTTCTTGCTTGATTACAGGATCGCATTTTTCCAAAGCCAAAAGGTCTTTCACCCTAAGCGGTAGGCTATGTGAGGGATTAAATTTTTGTGGTACATAAGAAAACTTGAGTGGCTTTGTTGTTTTAATGTCGCCAGCATTAGGGTGCACAATACCCAACAGCACTTTAATGAGCGTGGATTTTCCCGCACCATTTGGGCCGATCAGGGTCACAATTTCCCGTTCATGTAAGACAAAATCGACATGCTTTAAAATGTCGCGTTCATCGATACGAACACTAATTTGGGAGAGTTCGACCAGAACAGGATCGAGGTTTATTTGTGGCGACACTGCTGACAAATTCCTGAAATTTCAATAATGCTATGTTGTGCCGTAAAACCATCGGCTGCGGAAAGTGCATCGAGTTGTTGTAATAATCCTTGAGCAGAGGCCTCTGTCACTGATTTGCAATCAGTACAAATGAGAAAGGCTGCTTGATGGCCTTCACGGGGATGGCAACACGGAATATAGGCATTAATCGAGGTGAGTCGGTGAATGAGGCCCTTTTCTAATAAAAAGTCTAAGGTGCGGTACACCGTTGGTGGGGCAGCAGGGCGGTCGGCATTGCTTTTAATTTTAGCCAATAAGTCATATGCACCCATTGGGCCTGTCGCATTCAGGATCAATGCCAAGACTTCTTTTCTTAAGGGGGTTAGGCGCGCACCAGTTGCTGCGCACAAGACTTCTGCTTCAGCCAAACGCGTCTCAACGTTGTGATGACCATGCACATCATGTAAAGCATGGTGGTGTTCGTGAGAACAAGCGCTCATAACAAACCTCAAGTGCAAAATTTATAAAAGAAAAACGACATTAAATCTTAACATGAAGCGCAGAGAGTTTCGATTAGGCATAGGTATTTTTGTCGATTTGTTATATTATAACACTAATTGTATTTCTAGTGATTGCTCCCCATGTCCCGTTTCTTGGCTTTTTTTGCGTTTGCGCTGTTTAGTAGTGTTGCTTGGACGCAAGACTTGGTTGTTTCTACACAGCCGATTTACTTGATTGCACAGGAAGTGACAAAAGGCATTGAAAAACCAACCTTATTGTTGGCCGATCAATCTGGACATGATGTGAGTTTGACCCCAATGCATCGTAAAATCATTCAGGATGCAGGTTTGGTTATTTGGTTGGGACGAGCACATGAAGCACCGCTGGATAAACTCCTGACCCCCAATGATAAAGCAGTTTCTATTTTAGATTCAGGCATTATCAATGTTTTACCACTGCGCAATACTCGTGGTGATGCCTTAAAAAATACCATCGATACCCATGTTTGGCTTGACCCAAACAATGCGGTACGCATTGGTTTCTTTATTGCGGGCCTGCGTTCACAGCAGATGCCTGAGTATAAGGAGCGCTACTGGAACAATGCCAAAATCTTTGCTCAGAAAATGTTGCAAGCCTCAGCTATATATAGTCAAAGTACCCAAGCTCGCCCGTATTGGTCTTTTCATGATGCCTATCAATACATTGAGCGACCTTTAAACTTACGCTTTGCAGGCGCCTTGACAGATGACCCACATATTGCCCCTACGGTTGCGCAAATCAAATACTTAAATGACAGCCGCCCTTATTCAAAGATGTGCCTTTTGGCTGAAGTGCATGCCAGTCAAGCACAATATCAAAAGTTGAACCCATTGGTTTTCCAAGCCGTTGATGAAAGCATGACTGGGGCAGGAGATTTTGTCAGCGCATGGAAGCAATTGGCTGATCATGTGCATAAATGTGTGCTAAATGCGCGAAAGTAACGCAAAAATTGAACAATAATTGATTAGTTTAAAAGCAATTTAAACATAGAAAAAAACTCGACTTAGGTCGGGAAAAGATTGCATGTTCAGGGGTGTAACTCTATAATGCCTGCGATTAAAAATAATCATCAGCTAAACTTGTCAAGCATGATTGTTGTGAGTGAATAAATAATGAGCCGAACTAGTCGCTTGATTGACCGACGATTAGCGAAAGCTTTAGTCCTCTTACAAGCATGTATGATTCCTGTTTCAGCCTTGATCGGCTGGGTCGTAAAAGACTCAACTGCAGCCCTGAGTGCAGCATTAGGTGCGCTCGTGTGTTGGCTTGCGACTTGCTATTTTTCATGGCAGTCGTTTCGAGCAGCAGGAGCTCGCGCTTCTAAACAAGTTCTTGCGAACATGTATAAAGGCATGATGGGTAAGTTTGCAATTGTGATTGTTGGTTTCATTTTAATTTTAAGCAATGTCAAACCGTTGTCAGCGGTGGCGTTGTTTTGTGGTTTTATGCTCGTTCAAACCATGACGTGGGTTGCTCCATTTTGGGTGTCGCGTCAACAAAAACGAGTTTAATAAGCACTACAAAAAATTGAAAAGTTTTTTAGGAGATGAACGAGATATCAAGCAGCACGCGATGTTCGTTCTCTCTATTTGTATTTGACATTGACCAGGTGTGATTTATGGCTGCTGAAGAACATGCCCTTACTTCGACCGAGTATATCAAGCATCACTTGACGAATATGACGTATGGCAAAATGCCAGACGGTTCATGGAAGTTGGCTGAGACTGCTGAAGAAGCTCAACAGATGGGGTTCACTGCTATTCACTTGGATTCAATGGGTTGGTCTATCACTCTTGGTGTGATTTTCTGTTTGTTGTTCTGGTGCGTAGCGAAAGCTGCAAACTCTGGTGTTCCAACCAAGTTCCAGTCTGCAATTGAAATGATCATTGAGTTTGTGGACTCAAGTGTTCGCGACACTTTCCATGGCAAATCACGCTTAATTGCGCCACTTGCATTGACCATTTTCGTGTGGATTTTCCTCATGAACGCAATGGACTTAATCCCAGTTGACTTTATTCCGTATACAGCTCAACTGATTGGTGCAAGTGTATTTGGTATGGATCCTCATCACGTTTACTTCAAGGTTGTACCTTCTACAGATCCAAACATTACCCTAGGTATGTCTTTATCTGTATTTGTACTGATCTTGTTCTACAGTATTCGCGAAAAGGGGATTGGTGGTTTCGTTGGCGAATTAGCACTTAACCCATTTAACCCAAGTAACCCAGTTGCAAAAGCGTTATTGATTCCAGTGAACTTAATTCTTGAATTAGTAACATTCCTTGCACGTCCAGTTTCATTGGCTCTACGACTTTTCGGTAACATGTATGCAGGTGAGTTAATCTTCATCCTTATCGCATTATTACCGTTCTGGATCCAATGGGCGTTGTCTGTGCCTTGGGCGATCTTCCACATTCTTGTTATCACGCTACAAGCATTCATCTTTATGATGCTGACTATCGTATACTTGAGCATGGCAAGCGAAAAGCATTAATGGTAATGCCCAACTATCACTGGATGGTTGGGCGCATAATTTTTTAATTTAATTTGGTATAAACCTAACCTCTGAGGAATTATCATGGAACTCACTTTAGGTCTAGTTGCAATTGCATCTGCTATCTTGATCGCTTTTGGTGCTTTAGGTACTGCGATTGGTTTTGGTCTTTTAGGCGGTCGCTTCCTTGAAGCTGTTGCACGTCAACCAGAATTGGCTCCACAACTTCAAACTCGTATGTTCTTAATCGCGGGTCTTCTTGATGCTGTGCCTATGATCGGTGTTGGTATTGGCTTGTTCTTCATCTTTGCTAATCCATTTGTAGGTTAATCAGCTTAATTCCTAAATTAAACTATTGAGGAATAGCAATGAATATCAACCTCACATTGATTGGCCAAGCGATTGCATTTGCGATGTTTGTCGCATTCTGCATGAAATTTGTATGGCCACCACTAATCAATGCGATTAGTGAGCGTCAGCGTAAAATCGCTGATGGCTTAAACGCTGCTGAAAAAGCAAAAGCTGATCTTGCGGATGCGCAAGCTCAAGTGAAAGCTGAATTAGATGCAGCGAAAGCGCAAGCGGCTCAATTGATCGAACAAGCGAACCGTCGCGGTGCACAATTGGTAGAAGAAGCTCGTACTCAAGCGTCAGCTGAAGGTGAGCGTATTCGTCAACAAGCAAAAGAAGCTGTTGATACAGAAATCAATTCTGCTCGTGAAGAATTACGTCAACAAGTTGCTGATCTTGCAGTAACAGGTGCTGAGAAAATTCTTAGCCAAAAAGTTGATGCTGAAGCTCACAATGCCATGCTGACTCAGCTGGCTGCTAAACTTTAAGAGAGGCGGATTATGGCTGAACTCTTGACGTTGGCACGCCCGTACGCTAAAGCAGCATTTGCTTACGCTTCTGAGCAAAATGCAACTGACTCTTGGTCATCTGCATTGAACTTGCTCAGTGCTGCGGTGCAAGACGAAGCATTTTCAGCTTTCTTAACTCGCCCTGAGCTTACTCCTGCTGAGCAGGTAAGTCTTTTTGCAAAAGTATTAGGCGAAGACCAAACTGCAGCAGTGTCAAACTTTTTGACATTGCTTGCTGAAAACAACCGTTTGGCGCTTCTTCCTGAAATTTCTGCTGAATACGAGCAGCTCAAATCACAGAATAACAATACTGTGGATGTAGTGATTGAATCTGCATTCCCATTGACTTCTGTACAAGAACAATTACTTGCACATGCTTTAGAGAAAAAATTCGAAGCTGCGGTAAATGTTTCTGTAGAAGTTAAACCAGAGCTTATTGCTGGTGTTGTTATTCGTGCAGGCGACCAAGTGATAGATGATTCTGCGCTTAACAAGCTAGAAAAAATGCGGACTCGTCTTCTTGCTTAATTGCATATGAAGACTGAACTTTAAAAAGATTGAGGTATAGCGCAATGCAACAACTGAATCCATCCGAGATCAGTGCGCTCATTAAACAGCGTATCGGCGATCTGGACACCAGCGCGACCGCTAAAAACGAAGGGACCATTGTTATGGTTTCCGACGGTATTGTGCGTATTCACGGCCTTGCTGATGCAATGTACGGTGAAATGATCGAATTCGACGGCGGCTTATACGGTATGGCACTGAACCTAGAACAGGATTCAGTGGGCGTCGTTGTTTTAGGTAACTACTTAAGCCTTCAAGAAGGTCAAAAAGCGCGTTGCACAGGTCGTGTATTAGAAGTTCCGGTTGGTCCAGAACTTTTAGGCCGTGTAGTAGATGCTTTGGGTAACCCAATTGATGGTAAAGGCCCAATTGATGCAAAATTAACTGATGCTGTTGAAAAAGTAGCACCAGGCGTAATTTGGCGTCAATCAGTGGATCAACCTGTACAAACTGGTTATAAATCAGTAGATACAATGATCCCTGTAGGCCGTGGTCAGCGTGAGTTGATCATTGGTGACCGTCAAACTGGTAAAACAGCGATGGCGATCGATGCGATCATCGCTCAGAAAAACTCTGGCATTAAATGTGTATACGTAGCTATTGGTCAAAAACAATCGACTATTGCTAACGTTGTGCGCAAGCTAGAAGAAACTGGCGCTATGGCGTATACCACTGTTGTAGCAGCAGCTGCAGCCGATCCAGCAGCAATGTTGTACTTGGCTCCATACTCTGGCTGTACAATGGGCGAATACTTCCGTGACCGCGGTGAAGACGCACTAATCATTTATGATGATTTGTCTAAGCAAGCTGTTGCTTACCGTCAAATTTCATTGTTATTACGTCGTCCACCAGGTCGTGAAGCGTATCCAGGTGACGTATTCTATCTTCACTCTCGTCTTCTTGAGCGTGCTTCGCGCGTTTCTGCTGACTATGTTGAGAAATTCACGAATGGTGAAGTTAAAGGCCAAACTGGTTCATTAACTGCATTGCCAATCATTGAAACTCAAGCGGGTGACGTATCTGCATTCGTACCAACCAACGTAATTTCGATCACTGACGGTCAGATCTTCCTTGAAACATCATTATTCAACGCAGGTATTCGTCCTGCTGTGAACGCGGGTATCTCTGTATCTCGTGTTGGTGGTTCAGCGCAGACTAAGATCATCAAAAAATTGTCTGGTGGTATCCGTACTGCTTTGGCGCAATACCGTGAATTGGCAGCGTTTGCTCAGTTTGCTTCTGACCTTGATGAAGCAACGCGTAAGCAACTTGAACATGGTCAACGTGTAACTGAATTAATGAAGCAAAAACAATATGCTCCATATTCAATTGCTGACCAAGCTGTTTCAATTTATGCATCTAACGAAGGCTATATGGCTGACGTTGAAGTGAAGAAAATCGTAGACTTTGATGCTGCGTTAATCTCTTACTTCCGTTCAGAAAATGCTGCGTTAATGCAAAACATCGATGAAACTGGTGATTACAACAAAGACATCGAAGCTGCAATCAAAGCAGGTATTGAAAGCTTTAAAGCGACTCAAACTTACTAATTTCAACTTCAGTTGGATTTAGTTTTGGTTTGGTTCACGGATCAACCTTCGAGGGCTCGAAAAGGCCTTCGAATACTAGGTTAAGCGTATGGCAAATTTAAAAGAAATTCGCGCCAAAGTAGCTAGTATCAAAAGCACGCAGAAAATTACTCGCGCGATGCAGATGGTAGCAGCTTCTAAGATGCGTCGTGCGCAAGAGCGCATGGCTCAAGGCCGTCCGTATGCCGAAAATATGCACCGTGTAATTGCTCACTTGGTTCAAGCGAATCCTGAATACAAACACCGTTATATGGTTGAACGCCCGGTTAAGCGCGTTGGCTATATCATTGTGTCTTCAGATCGTGGCCTTGCTGGTGGTTTGAACATTAACTTGTTCAAAAAAGTGGTTAAACACGTACAACAGCAACAAGAGCAGTCAATTGAAGTTCAATTTGCTTTAATTGGTCAAAAAGCGGTTTCGTTTTTTAAAAACTACGGCGGTAAAGTGCTGGGTGCTACGACAAATGTCGGTGATACACCAAGCCTTGAACAGTTATCTGGTTCTGTACAGGTGATGTTAGACGCATTTGATAAAGGCGAGTTAGATCGTATTTATCTTGTGTCAAACGGCTTTGTCAATGCCATGACTCAAAATCAAAAAATCGAACAACTTGTTCCTTTAGCAACTGCTGAAGAAAACAAGACCCTTAACCGTCAATACGGTTGGGATTATATCTATGAGCCTGAAGCTGAAGAGCTTTTAAATGGCTTATTGGTTCGTTATATCGAGTCTGTGGTATATCAAGGCGTGATCGAAAACATCGCGTGTGAGCAGTCAGCTCGTATGGTTGCAATGAAAGCTGCAACGGACAACGCAGGTGATTTGATCAAGAGCCTACAACTTATTTATAACAAGCTGCGTCAAGCCGCGATTACTCAGGAAATTTCTGAGATCGTTGGTGGTGCCGCTGCCGTTTAACATTATTTTGAATTGAGGAGACAGCAATGAGTAGCGGTCGTATCATTCAGATCATCGGCGCGGTTATCGACGTCGAGTTTGAACGTAACAGCGTTCCTAAGATCTATGACGCTCTCCACGTTGATGGCACTGAAACTACATTAGAAGTTCAGCAACAACTTGGTGATGGCGTAGTTCGTACTATTGCAATGGGTTCTACTGAAGGCCTTAAGCGTGGTTTGAACGTAACGAATACTAACGCTCCAATCTCTGTACCAGTGGGTACAGCGACTTTGGGTCGTATCATGGACGTTCTTGGTCGCCCAATCGACGAAGCTGGTCCAGTTGCGACTGAAGCGCGTTTGCCGATTCACCGTCAAGCACCTTCTTATGCTGAACAAGCAGCTTCTACTGACCTTTTAGAAACTGGTATTAAAGTTATCGACTTACTATGCCCGTTTGCTAAAGGTGGTAAAGTTGGTCTGTTCGGTGGTGCCGGTGTTGGTAAAACTGTAAACATGATGGAGTTGATCAACAACATCGCGAAAGCGCACTCAGGTTTATCTGTGTTCGCTGGTGTTGGTGAGCGTACTCGTGAAGGTAACGACTTCTATCACGAGATGAAAGACTCAAACGTTCTAGACAAAGTAGCAATGGTCTACGGTCAGATGAACGAGCCACCGGGTAACCGTTTACGCGTAGCGTTGACTGGTTTGACCATGGCTGAGTACTTCCGTGACGAGAAAGACGAAAACGGCAAAGGCCGTGACGTACTATTGTTCGTAGATAACATCTACCGTTATACACTAGCAGGTACTGAAGTATCAGCACTTCTAGGTCGTATGCCATCTGCAGTAGGTTACCAACCGACACTTGCAGAAGAGATGGGTGTTCTTCAAGAACGTATTACATCGACTAAGTCTGGTTCGATTACGTCAATCCAAGCGGTATATGTACCTGCCGATGACTTAACAGATCCATCGCCTGCAACTACATTTGCTCACTTAGATGCAACTGTAGTATTGAGCCGTGACATCGCATCTTCTGGTATTTACCCAGCGATCGATCCACTTGACTCAACTTCACGTCAGTTAGATCCACTAGTAGTGGGTACTGAGCATTACGAGATTGCTCGTTCAGTTCAAAACGTTCTTCAACGTTATAAAGAATTGAAAGACATCATCGCGATTCTTGGTATGGACGAACTTGCAGAAGAAGATAAGTTGACTGTTTACCGTGCGCGTAAAATCCAACGTTTCTTCTCTCAACCGTTCCACGTAGCTGAAGTGTTTACTGGTGCTCCTGGTAAACTTGTACCGCTTAAAGAAACGATTCGTGGCTTTAAAGGTCTTTTAGCTGGTGAATATGACCACATTCCAGAACAAGCGTTCTATATGGTTGGTGGTATTGACGAAGTAATTGCTAAAGCTGAGAAACTTTAATTAGTTACCTAATTTAGGAGATTCTCATGTCGACTATGCAGTGTGATGTTGTAAGTGTTCAAGAGTCTTTGTACTCTGGCACTGTAACGATGCTAATTGCTAAAGGTGCTGGTGGTGAATTAGGTATTATGCCTGGTCACACGCCACTAGTAACTTTACTCAAGCCGGGTACAATCCGTGTTCTGCTTGAAAACGGTACAGAAGAGTTAATCTATGTATCTGGTGGTGTTTTAGAAGTTCAACCGCATGTTGTTACGGTTCTTGCAGATACTGCAGTCCGTGCAGAAAACTTAGATGAAGCAGCAATTCTTGAAGCGCGTAAACACGCTGAACAATTGCTTGCGAATCAAAAGAGCGACTTGGACTCGGCTGCTGCTTTGGCTGCTCTTGCAGAAACTGCTGCTCAGTTGGAAACCATCCGCAAAATCAAAAACCGCGCTCAATAAGAGACGGTTTGAGATTAAAAAAGCCACCGAAAGGTGGCTTTTTTTATGTCTGTTGATAAAAAGGCGTCAATTGCTTATTTCATGATGAGTTTGTTGGTTTCTTAGTTGTCAGTAAGCGTCCGCTGAACCCCATGTCTATTTTTTAATTTGAGTTGGATTTCCAGCGGTGTGGTAGCAATTCTTCTATTTGGGTCACTTTATGGGTCGGCAATCTTTTCAGCACATCACTTAAATAGGCATACGGATCCAGCCCATTCAGCTTTGCTGACTGGATTAAAGTCATGATGTTTGCCGCTCGCTGACCACTACGCAGCGAACCTGCAAATAACCAGTTCTTACGTCCCAACGCCCAAGGCCGCACCTGGTTGTCGGGTAGTCAGACGCAGTTACCTACGTCCAACCCCCTAAGAACCGTGCATGCGAGTTTCCCAGCACACGGCTCAAGCCTCTGCTAAGGCGCCATTCGGCACCCGGTTATACATCGTTGACATTGGCAAACTGAACACTCCTCGGACAATACAGATGGTAAATCTCAAGATTAGCAACTGCATCCGTTCCACCATGACTTAGCTTCACAATATGACGGCTGTGCCATGGTGTATCTTTGGTGACTGGTTTAAGACAGGCGCAGCAGCGACCACCTTGTTTTAGCCACACCCGATACAGCTTGGCTCGCCCCTTTGCGGAGACCAGCATTCTTTTACCCCATCGGGATTCGAAGTACTCATCCCATGCGGGGTCATGAGGGTTAGCAGCAGCCTTGATCTTGATATGTCGCACAATTGGCGTGTCCGAGGCAGACACTAATGTGTATTGTCGCTTCCGACCATCGGCGGACTGTTCATCACATGAGAACACCCATCGACGCGCTCCTTGTACTTTGAAATACCGATCTTTGACCCATCGGAGTGTCTTGCGAGGGTGGCGACGTACAGCCCATCGCCAGAGCATTTCCCACACTGCGTTGTCTACCTGGTTGAAAACCTTCTTGGCAACGACATGACTATGATAGTTGGCCCAACCCCTTAGAATCGGGTTGAGCAAACCGATCAAAGTGGCCTGTCGTGTCGCTTTGTTTGCATTGATTAATGCTCGCAGCTTGTCAAGATGAGCGCTGATGTTTGCCTTTGACGGCTTGATCAGTAGCTTGCCGTTGTACTTACGTACGTTCCAGCCAAGAAAATCGAACCCGTTCCCTATGTGCGTGATTTTGGTCTTTTCCTGAGAGAGCACGAGACCGCGCTGCGCCAGAAATTCAACCACGGCAGGACGAACTTCATTTTCGAGCCACTCTTTAGAATACCCCGTGATGATGAAATCATCCGCATACCGTACCAGTTGCAGCTTTTTGCCTGTCCATTTGGCGTTAGAGAACCTCTTCGCCAGCATCGTTTCCAGTCCGTCCAAGGTCATGTTGGCCAGCACCGGGGAGATAATACCTCCTTGCGGTGTTCCGGAAAGACTGGGAAACAGCTTGCTTTGGTAGACGTAACCGGCTTTGAGCCATTTCCGTAGAATCACCTTGTCCATTGGGAGGTTGGCGATCATCCAGTCATGGCTGATATTGTCGAAACAGCCTTGAATGTCACCCTCTAGCACCCACTCCGCACTTACTTTTCTTGACAGCACACCAAAGCACTGTGCTGCAGCATCCGCGGTTGAGCGTTGCGGTCTGAACCCATAAGAGTTCCGATCAGCGATGGTCTCCGCGATGGGTTCCAAAGCCAGCAGATGGAGCGCCTGCATGGCCCGGCATTTCATCGTGGGTATCCCGAGAGGTCTCATCTTGCCATTTTTCTTCGGAATAAGGACTCTCCGAAGCGGAAGGGGCGTGTAACCTCGCCTCTTCAACGACATCATCGCACCGGTCTTGGCCTTGGGTGTATTCCAAGTCACCTTGTCGACCCCAGCCGTGTTTTTGCCTTTGTTTTCAGACACTCGTTTGACGGCCAATGCTTTGCCACTAAACGAGTGAGTCAGCAGCCATTGCAAAGCTTTCGCCTTGTTATGCCTGCCGTCTTGTACCGCCTTCACAATACGCGCTTGCAGCCCTCTGACATGACGCTGTACAGCAATCCAATCGATGCTGTCCCACGATGTGCTGGAAGGTGCACACGCTGATACTGCTGCATTCATTTGCTCTCCCTCCATTAAAAGGGTTCTACACACTCTCTTGTGATGAGAGACCATAAGGACGTCAGCCCGCTTTCGCGTGGGGTAATGTTTCAACCTCTATCCAACCCATTACAGACTGGCATTCGCTTTTTCCTCGTTCCTTCGCCCGCATCACCATGGGCAGTTTTTGCAAACTGCTTTCCCAATGGGAGTAATACGGGATTTCCACGTTCCGCTTACTGAAGTACATCGGCTTAGGTGCCTGCTATCGACCGGGAGGCGTATGGGTCACGAATGCGTAGTCGAAAGACGCAATTCCCACCTCCATTACCGTTTTGGTTCGAGCGTATCAGCCATTTCCGCTCGTTCAACTTAACGATCGTTACGCAGATTCACATGTGTTCACCATACCGATTATCTAGCCCTTGTCCGGCTATGGCTGCCAGAAGGGTACGCCTCTCACGATTGATACCCCGCACCTTGCGGTGCCTCGTTACATTGTCGAAGGCGCTCTTTATTCAGCCTTCTAGATTCACCCGGTGACACGGGTGGTTCCCGCAGGGGGGAACAACTTCATTAAGCGACTTCGTGTCGCACTTCCACCCAATTATTGCAAATCGGTAGATTGCCATCATCCAGATAGCGGCTTAAAGCTGGCCAACGCTTCAGAGTGTAATTGATGGCCTTGGCGGTTGGAGAACTCGATGGCACCGTCAGTTGATGCTGGTTGAGCCATTCATACAGTTGTTGCATCACCGGTTGACTATGCTGTTGTCGGTATTCGCGGCGCTGTTCTGCTGTACCATCGGTCTTTCTCCTGAGTTCTGCTTCTATGGCATACAGTTTCTGAATCAGCACTAAGGCCTGTTCAGCGACCTGACTTTTCTTGGTCACATGCAGTTCATGGAATTTACGACGAGCATGCGCCATGCAGCCCACCTCAATGACTTGGCCTGATTTAAAGCGTGCTTTATAACCACTGTAATCATCACAGACCAGATGGCCCTGCCAGTCTTTCAGGAACGCTTCAGCATGCTGGCCTGAACGACTATCCTGAAAGTCATAAATCACGGCTTGAATTGGATTATATTGGGTTGTTGCATAGGCCCAGACATAACCTTTCTTCGGTTTTTTCTCATCATCACTCATCCGCATGATGGTGACCGGCGTTTCATCGGCATGGATCACCCGCTGTTGCAGCACCACCTCTTTTAAAGCATTGGCCAGAGGTTCCAGTTCTACACCGCAGCGACCTATCCAGTCAGATAAAGTTGATCTAGAAAGCTCGATTCCCGCCCGCTGATAGATCAGACGTTGACGGTACAGCGGTAAATGATCTGCGTATTTCGAGACCAACACATGGCTAAGCAGTTCAGGACTGGCAATGCCTTTATCAATCACATAGGCGGGCATCGCTTGCTGAGTCAGGGTGTCACACTGATCACAGACCCATTTGCCACGCACATGCTGTTCCTTATAGAACTGTGCCGGTCTGAAATGCAGTTTTTCACTGATATCTTCGCCGATACGACGTAACTGGCAGCCACAACTGCATTGGGTTGATGCAGGTTCATGCTCAATACGGATGGTGTGTAGATGATCGGGTAGCAGTCGACGTTTAGGTTTATTGGTTTTGGCTTTCTGTGTCGCTGCATCGGTTTTATCTGCATTTAATCGTTCTAATTCCAGATCAACAGCAGCAATATCTTCTTCAACCGCTTCATCCCATAGGTGGATTTGTTTTGCAGTGAGATGTTCGTTTTTACTGCCGAATTTGTGCTTTTTAAACAGCGCCAGTTCATGCTCGTATTTTTGATTGAGAATGGAAAGATGCTGAACTTTGGCATCTAATTGCTGGTTTGATTGTGCTAGAGACTGATGCTGCAGCGCCAACTGTCTGGTAAATTCCAGCAGTTGTTCATGGGTCAGTTGGCTTAAGTCAGGCAGCGTATTCATGACCGCAGTATGCCTGAGGTCATGAGAAGAATGAAATAGAACGTTTGGAGAATAGCAACTTGGACCAAGCTAGTTTAGAGCATTGTGACCACTTGCTGTCGTCCAATGCGCTGCCAAGGCAAACCCTGGATCAGTGCCTGTAACTGTTCTGGGCTGAGGGCTACGCTTTCACCCTGGTGAACTTTAGCCCAGTGAAATTTTCCCTGTTCCAACCGCCGAGCACACAGCCAGATCCCCAGTCCATCATGTACCAGCACTTTCATGCGATGGCCACGTTTATTACAGAACAGGTAAGCACAATGCGGTTTGATGTAGCCAAAGGCTCTCACCACCTGAGCCATGGCCGTATCCATACCTGCACGCATGTCCATGGGCTGAGTAGACAACCAGATTTCATCGATACGGATCATGTTGTAAGTGCCTTGAGTAATTCTGCTAAAGCAGATATTTCTGATACTTGCCATTTCAAGCCAATTTCTGCTTTTGAGTGGGGTAAAGTAATTTGAACCGTTAACATGCCAGTAGGGATAGGATCTAATGGTGCGGAGCAAGATAAGGCAATAAATGCAGGTTTATTCGGTAGTAGTGAGCGATCATTCCCTGGCTTAGCATCAATTAAGCGAATCCATTTGGATACAAGATTTGTATTCAATCCATGTTGCAAAGCGACCGAAGCAATTGAAACCTCCGATGCTTTACACGCCTGAACGATCTGCTGTTTAAATTCAGCACTATATGTTCTTCGTTTTATCGTAAGAGATGCGATGGATGTCTGGTTATTTGTAGTCATAAATTTAAGTTCCCACTTGTTTTTAAGTGAGGACTAAATTAAGGCTTATAGGACGAATTCATAAGGTGTGTTCAGCGGACGCTTACAGTTGTCATTGGTAAGCGTCCGCTGAACCCCATGCCTATTTTTTAATTTGAGTTGGATTTCCAGCGATGTGGTAGTAATTCTTCTATTTGGGTCGCTTTATGCGTCGGCAGCCTTTTCAGCACATCACTGAGATAGGCATACGGATCCAACCCATTCAGCTTTGCTGACTGGATTAAAGTCATGATATTTGCCGCTCGCTGTCCACTGCGCAGCGAACCTGCAAACAACCAGTTCTTACGGCCCAATGCCCAGGGACGCATTGAGTTCTCTGCCCAGTTATTGTCAATGGGTAGATTGCCATCATCCAGATAGCGGCTTAAGGCTGGCCAACGCTTCAGACTGTAATTGATGGCCTTGGCGGTGGGAGAACTCGATGGCACCGTCAGATAATGTTGGTTGAGCCATTCACACAGTTGTTGCATCACCGGTTGGCTGTGCTGTTGTCGGTATTCGCGGCGGTGTTCTGCTGTACCATCGGTCTTTTTCCTGAGTTCTGCTTCTATCGCATACAGTTTCTGAATCATCAGTAATGCCTGTTCAGCGATCTGACTTTTCCCGGTCACATGTAGCTCATGGAATTTACGACGTGCATGCGCCATGCAGCCCACCTCTATGACATCGCCTGATTTAAAGCGTGCTTTATAACCACTGTAATCATCACAGACCAGATGGCCCTGCCAGCCATTCAGGAACTCTTCTGCATGCTGACCTGAACGGCTATCCTGAAAGTCATAGATCACCGCTTGAACTGGATTGTACTGTGTAGTGGCATAGGCCCAGACATAACCTTTCTTCGGTTTTTTCTCATCATCACCCATCCGCATGATGGTGACCGGCGTTTCATCGGCATGGATCACCCGCTGTTGCAGCACCACCTGTTTTAAGGCATTGGCCAGAGGTTCCAGTTCCACACCGCAGCGACCTATCCAGTCAGATAACGTTGATCTAGAAAGCTCGATTCCCGCCCGCTGATAGATCAGACGTTGACGGTACAGCGGTAAATGATCGGCATACTTCGATACCAGCACATGGCTGAGCAGTTCAGGTGAAGCAATGCCTTTATCAATCACATAGGCAGGCATCGCTTGCTGAGTCAGGGTGTCACACTGATCACAGACCCATTTGCCACGCACATGCTGTTCCTTATAGAACTGTGCCGGTCTGAAATGTAGTTTTTCACTGATATCTTCGCCGATACGACGCAAGGTGCAGCCACAAGCACATTGGGTTGATGTTGGTTCATGCTCGATACGGATGGTGTGTAGATGATCGGGCAGCAGTCGACGTTTAGGTTTGTTGACTGTGGCTTTGTGTGTCGCTGCATCAGTTTTATCTGCATTCAGCCGTTCCAGTTCCAGATCAACAGCGGCAATATCTTCTTCGACCGCTTCATCCCACAGATGGATTTGTTTTGCGGTGAGATGTTCGTTTTTACTGCCAAATTTGTGCTGTTTAAATAGTGCGAGCTCATGCTCGTATTTTTGCGTGAGAATGGAAAGATGTTGAACTTTGGCATCCAATTGCTGGTTTGATTTTTCTAATTCTTGATTTGATTGTGCCAGAGACTGATGCTGCATCGCCAACTGCCGGGTAAATTCCAGCAGTTGTTCATGGGTCAGTTGGCTTAAATCAGGCAGCATTTTCATGACCGCAGTATGCCTGAGGTCATGACGCAGAGGAAATAGAACGTTTGGAGAATAGCAGAATGTAGCAGCCTAGTTTAGAGCATTGTTACCACTTGCTGTCGTCCAATGCGCTGCCAAGGCAAACCCTGAATTAGTGCCTGTAACTGTTCTGGACTGAGAGCTACGTTTTCACCCTGGTGAACTTTAGCCCAGTGGAATTTTCCCTGTTCCAACCGCCGGGCACACAGCCAGATGCCCAGTCCATCATGTACCAGCACTTTCATGCGATGGCCACGTTTATTACAGAACAGGTAAGCACAATGCGGTTTGATGTAGCCAAAGGCTCTCACCACCTGAGCCATGGCCGTATCCATACCTGCACGCATGTCCATGGGCTGAGTAGACAACCAGATTTCATCGATACGGATCATGTTGTAAGTGCCTTGAGTAATTCTGCTAAAGCAGATATTTCTGATACTTGCCATTTCAAGCCAATTTCTGCTTTTGAGTGGGGTAAAGTAATTTGAACCGTTAACATGCCAGTAGGGATAGGATCTAATGGTGCGGAGCAAGATAAGGTAATAAATGCAGGTTTATTCGGTAGTAGTGAGCGATCATTCCCTGGCTTAGCATCAATTAAGCGAATCCATTTGGATACAAGATTTGTATTCAATCCATGTTGCAAAGCGACCGAAGCAATTGAAACCTCCGATGCTTTACACGCCTGAACGATCTGCTGTTTAAATTCAGCACTATATGTTCTTCGTTTTATCGTAAGAGATGCGATGGATGTCTGGTTATTTGTAGTCATAAATTTAAGTTCCCACTTGTTTTTAAGTCAGGACTAAATTAAGGCTTATAGGACGAATTCATAAGGTGTGTTCAGCGGACGCTTACTGTCATTGTTCAAATGGACTGGATTGGTCTGCTGCATACATGCAATCTTTGTTTTGCATGATAGTGCTTCGTCTTTTAACTGTACGCTAGCTTGTAGAATACTTTGAATACTCAATTTTTGAAACTCAGCTGAACCAGCGCTCCTATGCTTGATATATTTCGTTTAGCAGGGGCACGACTATCTAAAGTTGCATATCTTTTATTCAACAGAAGTTATATTTTGAACACTTCTCTGTGAGGGTAGATGAAGATGAACCTGATTGCGCATGAATCCCACTTTTGGGAACTTTACCAAGATTTTGAGCATTATTATCTGAGTATTGCAGTCGATATGAGTTCAGTGGTGTCATGTTGGGACTTGGTACTGACTTCAGAAGAAATATTACAATATGAACATCGAGGTCGCGAGAGTATTCAGGAGCTGACCAAAGCCATGATTGAAGCAGCTTACAAAGGTGATTTCTCAATGATGGAAGCACGTTTAGCCAAGCCATATGAGCGTCACGCCATGCAAAAGGCTTTTAAAGATTGGTTAGCGCAGAGCAAAACTCAGGAACAGTCTTCGTTTTGATGAGGTGTGAGCTCAAAGCATTGTTTTAAATTTATTTCAAAAAGCTTTGACGCAATTGGCTGAACATCATGCGGCTAACGGTATCGTGCTGCGTCTCAATCAGCTTTTTGATTTGTTCAATTTGAGGCTCATCTTCAGAAATCACAATCTCTGGATCGATTTCGATATCCGAATTGGGCATGGTAGTGGATGGTTGCGTAAGTAAATTTGAAGATGGGTGTTCGGCATGCCAGAGCTGTGTTTCGAGTGACATGATGTACTTATATTCATCAGTATTTGGGTTAAACCGCTTATATAGCCTTAGGTCTTGCATTGCATCTTGACGGCTTCGTCGAGGCATATCTGTTTCGACTTCTAACCATTCAGAGATAACCGGATGGATTTCATGTTGCATCAGTTGGTAATAAAGCCAATCGCTGAGCAGGCTATGATCGATGTCAGACAGATATGGGCTGTTGTGTTGCAGCAATTGTTGTAAGTGTTCGAGAACCAAAACTTCTTGCTTTTGTAAGGCATAGCGCGCTTCAGCATCAAATTGTTGGTATTCTTCGGCTGGAATTTCAGTGAAATGTTGCTGTTCAATGAAGGCATCTACAATATGCGTTTGAAATAAGGTATTCCATTGCTCTAGCGCATGAATTTCAAGCTGTTGTAGCTCTTTAAACGCTTTGCTTTGATAGCGAGTAAGCTGAAGGCGTTGAATATTTTGCTGGTTGAGCTCAATTTTTTGTTTGATGTATTCAGCATAAGCGCCTTGTTGTTTGGGGCTGACAGGGCTTACAACATCGACCAAAAGTAACTGCTGCTGTTGTTTGTATTTGAGCCAGTCCTGAATACGTTGAACTTCTTTATGCTCTTTAGAAAAAAACTGTGTTAAGTGTGGCGTGGTTTTTTCAGGCATTAAAAAGTGCATCCCGCCAAAGACGATGATTGCTAAACAGGCGATCACAAGAATGACTTTTTTCATTATAAAAATGTTTTTCTGTGTTTCTTATTTGTACATGGTAGCTTAAAAATGAGAAATAGTTAATGTTTTTTCATTAAAGCTTCAAATCTGTATGGGTGAAATTGAAAATTCACCTTGCCCGAGAATACGAACTTTATACAGTGCATCAAAGCCTTCAGCATAGTGTGGAGGTTCTAATTTTTGAGCGGTGGCTCTGATTCCGACTTCAGGAATGCGGGCTTTGCCTTCACGTAGGCGGTTGCGTTGCAGCGCACTTTTAAGCTCAGTCTCAAAGAGGTAGCCAACAATTTCAAAGCCTGCGGCCTGAGCACTGGCAATATAACGCGCACGATCGGCTGGCGTAGGGTTGGTATTATCAATCACCATTTTGGTTTTTGAGGCTAGTCCTGCTTCAAAAATGATTTTTTCACGATGCCGTGTTTTCAGCATATCGAGGTTGATGCGCAAATGGCTATGTGCCAAATTCAACAGATAATAGCTCGATTTTCCCGAAGCTTGGATGCCCATAAAAATAATCAGCTGCATGTGAGAAATCGTGCCTCAATCAAATTAGGAGAAAATGGTTGCAGTCATTTTCTCCTACTCTATTGCTGAAAGCACCAATATTTACATGTTTTAAGATTGGTTTGTGTTTGAACTATCATTCTCAGCTTGCTGAGGAATCATCATTGAAGCCAGTTTCAACATTTCAGATTGGATCGTGCCCATTTGCTGTTGCATCTTTTTAAAGTCGACTTGGCTAAAATCCACCTGTCCATTTAAAAAAGGTGAATCTAAAACTTGTTGGTTGGCAGACAGTAATTTTTCACGTATATCATTGATTTCTTGGGTTTTAAGATTCAGACCATTCAAGGCATTATTGAAACCTGTGAGCTGTTGCTGCAAAGCTGTTGCGGCGTGTTGCAGCTGTTGTTGATCATGCTGTTTAATTGCGGCCTGCAAGTCACTTTGGGTTTCTTGTAGCTGAGTGACGTATTCACCTGCTTTTAATTGCATATCTGCCACATCACGCACGATATAGAGCATGTTGCCACTTTTCAGTTCAGCTTTTTCAGGACTTTGTGTATTCGCTGATTGGTGTTGCTCAGATGACTCAGTTTGGATGTCTTGCTGATTCGGCTCTGTTGCTTGCTCACAGCCAATGAGTAGGATGCCTGAACTAAACAGTGCAAAAGGAAGAACCAAGTTTTGTAAAAGCTTTTTCATCATCAAATCAATATTGGGCTATGTGTTTTTTAATATAAGGGCAAAATGTGTAGATAAAATGCTGGGTTTCAAAGTCATAACAAAACTTTTTAAAATAAAAAGAGTGCCTGAGCACTCTTCATTTACAGCAGTTTAGCCAGCAATGATTTTAATAATGGAATGATTGCGAATGTCTGTCAGTACATAGTCGCCATTCACTTTAATCCACTGTTGGTTTTTACCTGGTTTACTGAGTTTTTTGTATTTTTGGTGATCTACTTTATAGGCATTGCTATGGTAAGCGCTTGGGAGTTTTTGACCTGCTTTCCAGTCTTGAGATGGACGCTTGGCTTTTTTGACAGTGGCTTGGGTTGGTTGTTGATGGCCATTTGAAGTATGCTTTTGCGCTTGTCCATGTGACTGAGCGGTTTGATGTTGCTGATGTTGTTCTTGTGGTGCTGCTAGTGCAGGCAGGGCAATCAATGCGGTTGAGATAGATAAAACTGCTGCTTTTATAAAGGTATTCATGAGCTTCACTTCGGGTTGTCTTGAGCGGATAGATGTATCATAGAGTGAAGTGTTTGATTGATCGTGAATGAAGTGTTGTAAAATTATAAAAATAAAGAAAAAATTATGAAGATCGAACCGATTCGTGTGTCATTACTCATTTAAAAAAAATAAAATATAAGCAGGCGTTAAATTCGACTGCTTATAAACAGCTTCCGGCTTATTTGGCCAATTCAGCATTGATAGCATCGACAATACGCGGATCATTGGCCGTAATGTCTGGTGCAAAACGCGCAACCACTTCGCCATTTTTATTGATTAAGAATTTCTCAAAGTTCCACAGCACTTCAGGTGGTTCGTTCGGTGTTAAACCATAGTCCACCAAGTCTTTCCACCAAGGGCCTTCACCAATGCGTTCAGGCACCGCTTGGGTGAGCGTTTCATATAACGGATGCTTATCATCCCCAGCAACCGAGATTTTTGAAAAAAGCGGGAAATCCACTTGATAGTTTAAAGAGCAGAATTCTTGAATTTCAGCGTCTGAACCCGGTTCTTGTGCCAAGAAATTGTTGGCAGGAAAACCTAGAATCTCTAAACCCTGTGATTTTTTGTCTTGATAGAGTTTTTCTAAACCTTCGTACTGCGGTGTGAGGCCACATTTAGATGCCACATTCACCACCAAGAGAACTTTACCTTGGTATTGGTTTAAGTTGATGTCTTCGCCCTGAATGGATTTGACTGGAATATTATAAATCGAAGTGCTCATTTGCGTGTCCTTATACGATGTGCATTTTATTGTGTTGGAAGCGTTCGACAAAGTCACGCCCATTTGCGGATTGATCGCAACAAAAAAAGCAAGCCAAGGCTTGCTTTAAAGGGTAGGGAGGTCATTAAGACGCTGGAGCCGCTTTGACTTTCGCTTCCAAAGCCGTTACGTCAGCAATGATCGATTTCTGCAATTCAGTGGCTTTGTTTTGAAGTTCGGTGATTTTCGCGCTATCTGGCGTTGTTTTTGTACTTTCTTTGGTGAGCTCGACACCCAGATCATTGGCGTCCTGCATTTTTTCACGTAAAGCATCTACTTCAGCACTTTTTAAGGTTAAGGCATCCAATTCATCATTAAATTGCTTCACATAGGTTTCTGTTTTTTCAACCATACTTTTAATTTGAGCGGGATCCTTTTTCTCTAAGGTTGCACTCACTTCTTTTTGAAACGCAACGGCTTCTTGAGCTTTGGCATTCGATAGCGTTTGTACGGCTAACAAATCGGCTTGAATATCGGCAATATTGTTATTGCTATGATTAGCAACGATAGTGGTTGCTTCGGTTGAGGTCGCTTCAGATGCAGACGTCGTTTGTTCGACGGCTGGCTCAGTTCCTTTTTTTTCGCACGCAGCCAAAGTAAGTGTGGCCATACAAACTGTGGTTAAAAGTAACTTTTTCATAACGACATCCTTCTATCGGGAAATATGTTTTTGTAGGCCAGAGTTTAAGAGCAATGACCAATCAATTAAAAAATACGTTCGCTAGAACAGCATCAATACGATGCAGAGATCGTTGACATTGTTCTATGGTGTTTTTGTAGAGTGAAGCTGCTGAAATACAGAAATTTATTGAAATGTATAGTTTTATATTGCATTAATATTATGTTTTTTATGAAGTTTATATTTTAAGATAAATGTATCAATTATGTGTGATACCCAAATGATATTCGAATAAATCATAAAAATGTTTTACCATTCATTTAAATTTTGCAAACAAAAGCTAAACGGGAAAAAGAATGAGTACCACACCACAACGTATGTATTGGGCTTTGAGTCTCCCTATCATTGCCGTACTCATTTGGTCGATCAATATTGTCGTTACGCGTTATGTAGCTGATTTCATTTCGCCAGTCAGTATTAGTTTTTATCGGTGGTTCTTTGCCTTCATTCTTTTAACGCCTTTTGTCGTGCGACCTTTATGTCGGCAGTGGGCATTAATTCGAGCGCATTTGGGTCAGTTGGCAGTGTTAAGTGCATTTGGTCTGGTGTTGTATCAGGGCTTAGCCTACACCGCAGCGCACTATACGACCGCGACCAATATGGGACTGATTAATGCCTTTATTCCGATCTTTACCATTTTTGTTTCACTGCTGATCTTAAAAGATATTCCAAATCGTTTTGCGATGATCGGGAGTATTTTATCTTTTGCAGGTTTGGTTTATATCATTGGGCAGGGCAATCTTGCGGGCTTAGTTCAATCGGGTGGGCATTTGGGAGATGTCCTGATGGTGGTTGCGGTATTCTTCTATGCCTTTTATGGGGTGTTTTTGAAAAAGTGGCAATTGCAAATTCCCTTGATGCTGAGCCTCTATGTACAGATCTTTTTTGCACTGCTTTACCATTTACCTTTTATTGCCTATTTCGGTCTCGATTCAATCAATAGTCAAAATGCGGCTAGTGTTATGTATGCCAGCATTTTCCCTTCCTTAGTTGCCCCTTTACTGTGGATGTTGGCCATTACCCATTTAGGGCCGAATCGAACCAGTATTTTCATGAACTTGATGCCAGTCTTTACCGCAGTGATTGCCTATGTCTGGTTGAAAGAGGCGTGGACGGTTTATCATACGGTCGGTGGAGTGGTCATTATCTGTGGTATTTTACTTGCACAGCGTAAAACAGCATTAAAAACGCCACCTTTAGCAAACTCGATGGATTGATTTTGGCTAAAAATCGACCATTTAAATTATTTTTTTAATAGAATAATTCATTAATAAGTTGATTTATTAATGCTATTTTAGATAGTGAATGTATTTAATGTATGCAAAAGCTGATTAAAAATAGGTAGATAATTTGAATTATAATTTAATTATCTTCATTAATCAGCGTTTTAACGCTGTTTTTAATATAAAAAATCTATTTGTTTAGAAAAGCAATTTGCTACATAATACGCGCACTGCAAACATAGGCCAATGTCAAAACGGGCATTAAGTGTTTGCTCATCAGTTTTCAGACCCTCTGGATGTGATTACACATCCTTTTTTATGCTCAGCCATCCCTATATGGCTGAGCTTTTTTTTGTCTATTTTTCAGTAAAAATCCTGAGAAAGAGCACGCTTTTAAGCACGAATCACTGCGCCAGTTTCGGCATCGAGTATGCGACTCGGTTCTTGGCTCAAGCCTAGGTCACCATTCAGATAATTGACCTGTTGGGCAAAGTAGTGGTTGGCATCTTGTAGTGAACGGGCAGGTGATAATCCAGCGGGGTTGGCACTGGTGGAGACAATAAAGCCTTGAAAAGCATTGCAAAGCGCCACACAAATCGGATGTGTGGTTACCCGTACAGCAACTTTAGGGTGATTGCCTTTAATCCATGTCGGAATGTGTTCATTCGCTGGTAGTAACCACGTGGTTGCGCGTTCTGATGGACTGCGATCACTCCAACTCTCGATCACTTGCTGGCGGATGTGGGGATCTAAATGTTCTAAAAGTGGTTCAACTTGAGCAATTTGCCCAGCCAGTAAAATCACCCCTTTTTCAATCGGGCGTTGCTTGATCTGTAAAATATCTAAAAAGGCCTGTTCGTTATACGGATCACAGCCTAAACCCCATACTGCTTCTGTTGGATATGCTAAAACTTGACCTTGTTTTAAACATTGCGCCGCTTCAGTCACAGAGGTGGTAATCATTACAATTTGTACCTTTTATTGATTCATAAAGGGTTATTGTGAACCTTATTGGCTTGAACGGCAACGCAGATAATTGCCAGCCTGTTGTTGTGCGAGTCCTAAAATCTCCAGTTCCATTAACTGGCTAGTGAGTGTGGCAATATCGATGTTAAGTTTGAAATTAAGTTGATCCATATTTTGTCCAACCCAATCCAGTTGATTATAAAGTTCGAGTAAATCAGATGGGATCTCAATACTAGCACTTGGGGTGGTTTCTTGTGACTGGGATTGGCTATGCCATTGAGTGGGGAGTGCCAAGTCTTCAATGATTTGCTCAGGATGATCGACCAAAATCGCCCCTTCTCGGATCAGTTGATGACAACCTTGATGGTGTTCGCTGTAAATATGACCGGGAATCGCAAAAATGATTTTCCCTTGTTCTGCAGCTCTTTGGGCGGTTCCTAGAGAGCCACTTTTGAGTGCGGCTTCTGCAACCACAACCCCTAAACTCAATGCACTGACGATGCGGTTCCGCCGTGGAAAATTATGCTGTAAAGGCGGTGTATGTGGTAAAAATTCAGTAATAATACAGCCATTATTTTCTAATATTTGCGTACGCAGGGCTTGATGTTGGGAAGGGTAAGTGAGATTTAAGCCTGTGCCCATCACTGCAATGGTACGTTGATATTTTAAGCCGCCCTGATGCGCCGCAGCATCAATGCCTTCAGCTAAACCACTGCAAATATAAAAGCCTTTTTCGGCGAGGTAATAGGCAAAGTCATAAGCCACTTGTTTGCCGTGTGGACTGGGTTTTCGACTGCCGACGATAGCAACTTGAGGTTGTAATAGGCTTTGTGGATTACCCTGACCAAATAAAATCGGTGGCCGGTCAGCATAGGGCAGCAGTTGCGAGGGATAATGACTTTCAGTATCAAGTAAAATAAAATCACAGCTGGCTTGGATGTCATGCAGTAAAGTTTGTAATTTGATTTGGCCAGCAGGTGTTTGAATTTCTATGACACGTTGTAAATGGCTTTTGTGTAAGCCGAGACTTGGCCAGATCTGAAGATTGGAGGCAGCAACAGCTTTTGTGCTTGTGCCAAAATGCTGCTGTAGTTTTTGAAAGCTCGATAAAGAATGCTGAACCAAATACCACAGGGTGATTGTTGCAATCTGTTCATGTGATAAAGAGTTCAGCATATATACACCTTAAGGCAACGGATTATTCATCCACGACAGAGGGAGAAAGTTTCGCGCCCAAGTTCATTGGTAGTTCGCTGTCGAGCACATAAGCATAGCTGACACGGTCAAAGGTTTTAAAGACCATGATGTTGCCGATACGCTCCGTTGGAAGGGTCAGTTTTTCATTGGTTTTCGGATCACGAATTTCTTGACCCTTTTGACTAACCGAGAATACATAACCCGATTGAACGCCATCCACTGTGCCACGGTCAATGGTTACAACTGAATGCTTCGCAGCTAGACCAATCGAACCTTGAACACGAATCACTTGTCCACCATCAGTCACATCTTGTGCATGTGTTGGGTAGAACAAGGTTGGAAGCATGGCGTCGTATTCAGGCAGTACGCGATAACCACGACGTACTTCAGAATTATACGAATCTGTGATTTCTAAAGTGGACATGTCATTTTCACCACGAATGGCAATGGCTGAAGCAACCTGAGTCAATTCTAGACCTAGATTTTGTTTTTTGCCCTCTGCATCCGTCACAATGTACGGTTCGCCTTCACGGTAAATCGCGTAGCGTTGACCGACTTCAATGCCTTGGCCACGTGCATAAACGGTTTGACCTTTACCTGCAATCACACGCTGATCGGCAGCACCAACGATATACGGTGTACCTTCCAAAGATTCCTCTGAAAGAATAGTGCTGTGTTCAAGCCAGTTTTTAATGTATTCCAGTGGAATGACAGGAATGGCATTGTTTAAAGACTCAACGCGTGCTTGAGGTTGAAGTTTAGTGCCGCCTGTATAACGACGAATAATCCCTTCACAGCCATCACCTTCATCTTTACCAATAATTGGACGGCCTTCATGAGTACACATCAGTAAACGGTCGCCTGGGAAAATCCAATGCGGATTTTTGACGTGTCTATTGCTGGCCCAAATTTCAGGCCAACGCACAGGATTGTTTAGGAAACGTTTAGAAATATCCCACAGGGTATCGCCTTTTTTCACCACATAAACATTCGGTGCATTGGCTTTTAAAGCAGGTGGATTGTAATTTCGTGTAGGCGCCGCTTGAGCTGTTGAAATGACGCCTGCGCCAACACTTACGCAAACCGCAAGTGCTAACATGTGTTGCTTAAACCCCAAGGCACTAAAAGATGGCATGCCCATAAAAACCTTTTTCATTATCATAATTCCTAAAATTATGTATGTAGTTGCGTTATAATAACGATATTACACACATTTTTTTGATCAAGCATTCCCTTCATTTGGTTTTTTGATCAATGGCATAATTGAGGACGCAGTATGGCCTTATTACCTATTTTAAGTTTTCCTGATCCCCGTCTTCGTACCATTGCAGAACCCGTCGAAGAAGTTACTGATGAAATTCGTCAGCTGGCTGCAGATATGTTTGAAACCATGTATGAAGCGCCAGGCATTGGACTTGCCGCGACACAAGTTGATCGCCATATTCAGCTGATTGTCATGGACTTATCTGAACATAAAGATCAACCTTTGGTATTCATTAACCCCAAAGTTACCCCATTGACTGAAGAAACGCAGCCCTATGAAGAAGGCTGCCTATCAGTTCCCCAAATATACGACAAAGTTGAGCGCCCGTCACGCGTAAAGATCGAAGCAATTAACCTTGAAGGTCAAGCATTTGAGATCGAAGCTGACGAACTTCTCGCTGTTTGCATTCAACATGAAATGGATCACTTAAATGGCAAATTGTTCGTCGACTATTTGTCACCACTGAAGCGTCAACGTGCACGTGAGAAAGTGGAAAAATTGACCCGTCAGCGCCAAAAAGACAAAGTGGCTGTGAAACGCGGTTAAGTTTTTTTGCTTAAAAATCATCTTTAAAGTGAGCCCAATTTCGATTGGGCTTTGTTATACTGGCCGCGTTCTCAATTCGGATGGAATGGATTGTTTTTTAGAGCTGCGTTGCTACTGTCTTGTGTAGCCGTGTTTTTACAGATTGCTGTTTTTTTACAGCCTTTACTACCGACGCAATATCAAATTGCACCGGTCTGTGAAACTATTTCGCGTGCGCTTTTACTCAAACCAGTTGAACATCTCAGTTCTCATGCTGAAAAGCATTCCACACATCATCATGAAATGCAGGCTCAGCATGAACTCAGTTCACAACCTGCTGAACACAATCATCATGATGCAAGTCATCAATGCCAATACTGTACGGTATATGGCAATCTCGTGTTGCCGCCTGATTTAGAGTTAAAAGCGGTACTTGACCGTATTCAAGTCCGTTTAATTGCATTCCAAAAAGCCTTTGCGCATGTTTGGTTTGCACTGCAACAACTCTTCTTACTGCCTCAAGGGCGAGCACCGCCACTGTTTGTATAAACCTAGACATATTTTTCGGGTCTTAACGGACTCTAGCCTAGTTGTATTTATAAATTCAGTGAGAATAAAAATGGCTCAGCCTACATTCTTTTTACAGCCTCTTGCGGCTGCGATTTCCCTTGCTTGTTTTTCTACAGTGAGTTTTGCTGCTCAACAGGAGCATTCTACGACACGTCTAGCGCCGATCGTGGTAAATGCACAATTAGATCATGACGCGAATGGTTTAATTCTTTATGCCGATCCAAAGCAGCCGATTCAGCCTGTTCCTGCAACAGATGGCGCAGATTATTTACAAAGTATTCCGGGTTTTAGTTCAATTAAAAGCGGTGGAACCAACGGAGATGTAACCTTCCGAGGCATGTTCGGATCACGGATTAAAATTTTATCTGATGGCACTGAAAACTTAGGCGCATGTCCAGCACGTATGGACGCACCGACGTCTTATATTCAACCTGAAAGTTATGATCGTATTTCTGTAGTGAAAGGCCCACAAACAGTTCAATATGCAAATACAGGTTCGGCAGCAACTGTTATTTTCGAACGGAAAAAGCCGCAATTATCCAATGATAAAAACTATCTTGGGCAAGCCAGTGTTTTAATCGGTTCGTTTGGTCGTCTAGATCATAATATTGAAACAGCGGTAGGGGACGATAAAAAATATATTCGTCTAAATGCCAATCGTTCTGAATCGAATAGTTATGAAGATGGCGATGGCAATACGGTTCCATCTGCTTGGAAACGTTGGAATACAGATTTAGCACTAGGCTGGACACCCGATGAAGACACTTGGATTGAACTTACAGGTGGAAAAGCAGATGGTGAAGCCGAATATGCTGGTCGTAGCATGGATGGTTCACAGTTTGCTCGTGAAAGTTTGGGTTTAAGATTTGAAAAGAAAAATCTAACCGATGTGATTAAAAAGGTCGAAGGGCAAATTAACTATAGCTATAACGATCATGTGATGGATAATTTTAGCTTACGCACACCACCCATGACTCACGATATGACAACGCATCAGATGGTATCGAATCCATCTGAAATGCAAGTTACACGCCGTACGTTGAATTCACGTTTAGCGATGACCAGTGAATGGGATAAATTAAGTGTGATCACTGGAATTGATTCTCAGCAAAATCATCATGCTGGAAGTATGAAATCTATGATGATGAATATGCCATTAGCCACCAATATGAAGTTTCATTCTTATGGTGCTTTTGGCGAACTTACTTACCAATTTAACGATGCCTATAAATTGGTTACTGGCGCACGAATTGACCAAGTTAAAATTGATGCCTTAAAACTGAATGATGAACGTAAAGAAACGCTACCGAGTGCATTTATTCGTTTGGAAAATCAGTATCCTGAGCTTAATGCCAAATCTTATATTGGTTTAGGCTATGTAGAACGTGTTCCTGATTATTGGGAGTTATTCAGCACAGCACATGGCAACACAGGGATGTCTAAGCCGACATTTAATGATCTGGATACTGAAAAAACCTTACAATTAGATATGGGTTATCAACAAGAACATGGTGCATTGAATACATGGGTTTCTGCCTATGCAGGCTTGGTGAATGACTTCATTTTATTGAGTTATCATAATCATCCAACCACTGGAATGGGTGGGCATAGTCATGGTTCTTCTTTTAGTGCGGGTGCTAAGAATGTGGATGCCGTGATTGCAGGTGCTGAAGCAGGAATTGGCTATCAATTTACCGATGCGATTCAAGCAGATATCAGTACTATGTATGCATGGGGTGAGATCTCTGATAATAATGATCCATTGCCTCAAATTGCACCCTTGGAAGGGCGTTTCAATTTAAGATATGTGCAAGACAAATATTCTCTAGGTCTATTGTGGCGTGCAGTGGCTAAACAAGATCGTATTAACCTAAATAAAGGTAATATTGTCGGTTATGACATTGGTGAGAGCAAAGGTTTTAGCACACTTGCATTAAATGCGACGTATAAGGTAATGAATGATGTTGATTTTGCTGTAGGCATAGACAATGTCCTCGATAAAACCTATACAGAACATTTGAATAAGTTAGGTGTTGGCGTTGATGGCCAAGTGGGGACTGAACAATTTAACAATACAGGTCGCAATTATTGGGCTCGAATCAGCATGAAGTTCTAAATATATTGAGAAGATCGGAAGCAGCCATTCTAGAAATAGAATGGCTGTTTTGGGTTCTAAGATAGAAATTGACTGAGAAAACAGCATTGTGAGTGGATATTCACCATAAAAAGTAGAAAGAAACAGCGATTTAAATAAAATATTTAAATATTATTTCGATATATTTTTATTTAAATGAATTAAAACAATATATTAAGTTTAATTTGTGCGAATGTGATGGTGCGGTTTAAGGCGCTAACTAGGAAGTAGATAAAATTATTAAAAAACATTTTACATAAATAACAGTAACTTATAATTTTATGAGTTTGAAAAATAAACATGCAGAAATATTTATTGAGAAAAGGTGTTGCAAGGGATTAGAAATACTGTAGAATGCACATCCATCGGCGGTGATGTTGATTAAAACTTGTTGAGAAACAAGGATTTAGCCCAAGCGGTAGAATCTGAAGGTCTTGAATGAGTTTGAAAATAATTAACAAAACTAGTTGACTTCTTCTTGAAAGAGAGTAGTATAGCCGACCTAGCTTGCTGATGACGAATCAGCAAGAAGATCATTAAGAGATTATGAAGAACAACTTGTGTGGATTTTTACTGATTGATCGATCGAAAATATTTCATTGATTGATGGTAAAAATTACTCGAAGTTTATTTGAGAAATATTTGTCAGAAAATTGATGAGCCAAGATTTGTAGCCATAAGCTACTAATGATTTTTAACTGAAGAGTTTGATCATGGCTCAGATTGAACGCTGGCGGCAGGCTTAACACATGCAAGTCGAGCGGGGAAGGGTAGCTTGCTACCTGACCTAGCGGCGGACGGGTGAGTAATGCTTAGGAATCTGCCTATTAGTGGGGGACAACATTCCGAAAGGAATGCTAATACCGCATACGCCCTACGGGGGAAAGCAGGGGATCTTCGGACCTTGCGCTAATAGATGAGCCTAAGTCAGATTAGCTAGTTGGTGGGGTAAAGGCCTACCAAGGCGACGATCTGTAGCGGGTCTGAGAGGATGATCCGCCACACTGGGACTGAGACACGGCCCAGACTCCTACGGGAGGCAGCAGTGGGGAATATTGGACAATGGGCGAAAGCCTGATCCAGCCATGCCGCGTGTGTGAAGAAGGCCTTTTGGTTGTAAAGCACTTTAAGCGAGGAGGAGGCTACTTAGATTAATACTCTAGGATAGTGGACGTTACTCGCAGAATAAGCACCGGCTAACTCTGTGCCAGCAGCCGCGGTAATACAGAGGGTGCGAGCGTTAATCGGATTTACTGGGCGTAAAGCGTGCGTAGGCGGCTTTTTAAGTCGGATGTGAAATCCCTGAGCTTAACTTAGGAATTGCATTCGATACTGGGAAGCTAGAGTATGGGAGAGGATGGTAGAATTCCAGGTGTAGCGGTGAAATGCGTAGAGATCTGGAGGAATACCGATGGCGAAGGCAGCCATCTGGCCTAATACTGACGCTGAGGTACGAAAGCATGGGGAGCAAACAGGATTAGATACCCTGGTAGTCCATGCCGTAAACGATGTCTACTAGCCGTTGGGGCCTTTGAGGCTTTAGTGGCGCAGCTAACGCGATAAGTAGACCGCCTGGGGAGTACGGTCGCAAGACTAAAACTCAAATGAATTGACGGGGGCCCGCACAAGCGGTGGAGCATGTGGTTTAATTCGATGCAACGCGAAGAACCTTACCTGGTCTTGACATAGTAAGAACTTTCCAGAGATGGATTGGTGCCTTCGGGAACTTACATACAGGTGCTGCATGGCTGTCGTCAGCTCGTGTCGTGAGATGTTGGGTTAAGTCCCGCAACGAGCGCAACCCTTTTCCTTATTTGCCAGCGGGTTAAGCCGGGAACTTTAAGGATACTGCCAGTGACAAACTGGAGGAAGGCGGGGACGACGTCAAGTCATCATGGCCCTTACGACCAGGGCTACACACGTGCTACAATGGTCGGTACAAAGGGTTGCTACCTAGCGATAGGATGCTAATCTCAAAAAGCCGATCGTAGTCCGGATTGGAGTCTGCAACTCGACTCCATGAAGTCGGAATCGCTAGTAATCGCGGATCAGAATGCCGCGGTGAATACGTTCCCGGGCCTTGTACACACCGCCCGTCACACCATGGGAATTTGTTGCACCAGAAGTAGGTAGTCTAACCGCAAGGAGGACGCTTACCACGGTGTGGCCGATGACTGGGGTGAAGTCGTAACAAGGTAGCCGTAGGGGAACCTGCGGCTGGATCACCTCCTTAACGAAAGATTGACGATTGGTAAGAATCCACAACAAGTTGTTCTTCATGACGATGTATCTGAGGGTCTGTAGCTCAGTTGGTTAGAGCACACGCTTGATAAGCGTGGGGTCACAAGTTCAAGTCTTGTCAGACCCACCAAATCTGACTAACAAGCATTGTTAAATGCTGAATACAGAAAACAGAAACATTGACTTATTGATAAGCTGGGGACTTAGCTTAGTTGGTAGAGCGCCTGCTTTGCACGCAGGAGGTCAGGAGTTCGACTCTCCTAGTCTCCACCAAATTTCAAGACAAGAAAACTTAAAGCACTGCTTTAAGGCTTTTCCTTGAAATTTAAGCAAGAAGCTATGCTTCGCGCAGATAGGTTGGATTATAGAATTTAGTAAGTTGAAGCTTATTAACTTCTGTGATTTATCACAGTTTCCTGACCTGACGAAGGCTGGAAAAATCATTAACAGAATATATTTGAGTTGAAATAATTTGTTCATACTCGTTTTAGTTAACTTAACAAGCAATTGTTAACGTTGAATGAAATGAGTTACTAGCGAAATTAACTGAATCAAGCGTTTTGGTATGTGAATTGAATTGAAGCTGTACAGTGTTTAAGTACACAGAGCAACAAACTGTAAGGAAGTGATGAGAAATCATCATAGACTGTCTTAATCCTACTTGTAGGGATTAACGACTGTTTGGGGTTGTATAGTCAAGTAATTAAGTGCATGTGGTGGATGCCTTGGCAGTCAGAGGCGATGAAAGACGTAATAGCCTGCGATAAGCTCCGGGGAGGCGGCAAATATCCTGTGATCCGGAGATTTCTGAATGGGGAAACCCACCTGTCATAAGGCAGGTATCGTATGATGAATACATAGTCATACGAGGCGAACGAGGGGAAGTGAAACATCTCAGTACCCTTAGGAAAAGAAATCAATTGAGATTCCCTCAGTAGCGGCGAGCGAACGGGGAAAAGCCCATTAAGTCATATAAGTTTTAGTGGAATGCTCTGGGAAGTGCAACCATAGTGGGTGATAGTCCTGTACACGAAAGGGCTTATATGATGATGTCGAGTAGGGCGGGGCACGTGAAACCTTGTCTGAATATGGGGGGACCATCCTCCAAGGCTAAATACTCCTGACTGACCGATAGTGAACCAGTACCGTGAGGGAAAGGCGAAAAGAACCCCTGTGAGGGGAGTGAAATAGATCCTGAAACCGCATGCATACAAGCAGTGGGAGCCGACTTGTTCGGTGACTGCGTACCTTTTGTATAATGGGTCAGCGACTTACATTCAGTAGCGAGGTTAACCGCATAGGGGAGCCGTAGAGAAATCGAGTCTTAATAGGGCGTTTAGTTGCTGGGTGTAGACCCGAAACCGGGTGATCTATCCATGAGCAGGTTGAAGGTTGGGTAACACTAACTGGAGGACCGAACCCACTGTCGTTGAAAAGCCAGGGGATGACTTGTGGATAGGGGTGAAAGGCTAATCAAACTCGGTGATAGCTGGTTCTCCCCGAAAGCTATTTAGGTAGCGCCTCGGACGAATACCATTGGGGGTAGAGCACTGTTTCGGCTAGGGGGTCATCCCGACTTACCAAACCGATGCAAACTCCGAATACCAATGAGTACTATCCGGGAGACAGACTGCGGGTGCTAACGTCCGTAGTCAAGAGGAAAACAATCCAGACCGCCAGCTAAGGCCCCAAAATTATAGTTAAGTGGGAAACGATGTGGGAAGGCATAGACAGCTAGGAGGTTGGCTTAGAAGCAGCCACCCTTTAAAGAAAGCGTAATAGCTCACTAGTCGAGTCGGCCTGCGCGGAAGATGTAACGGGGCTAAAACTATATGCCGAAGCTGCGGATTTGCAATTTATTGCAAGTGGTAGGGGAGCGTTCTGTAAGCCGATGAAGGTGTATTGAGAAGTATGCTGGAGGTATCAGAAGTGCGAATGCTGACGTGAGTAACGACAATGCGAGTGAAAAACTCGCACGCTGAAAGACCAAGGGTTCCAGTCCAACGTTAATCGGGGCTGGGTGAGTCGACCCCTAAGGCGAGGCCGAGAGGCGTAGTCGATGGGAAATTGGTTAATATTCCAATACTTCTATGTAATGCGATGAGAGGACGGAGAAGGTTAAGTCAGCCTGGCGTTGGTTGTCCAGGTGGAAGGTTGTAGGCATGTATCTTAGGCAAATCCGGGGTACTGTATGCTGAGAACTGATAGCAAGCTGTACTTGTACAGTGAAGTGGCTGATACCATGCTTCCAGGAAAAGTCTCTAAGCTTCAGTTACATAGGAATCGTACCCGAAACCGACACAGGTGGTCAGGTCGAGTAGACCAAAGCGCTTGAGAGAACTCTGCTGAAGGAACTAGGCAAAATGGTACCGTAACTTCGGGAGAAGGTACGCTGCCGACGGTGATAGGATTTACTCCTTGAGCTATTGGCAGCCACAGAAACCAGGCCCCTGCAACTGTTTATTAAAAACATAGCACTCTGCAAACACGAAAGTGGACGTATAGGGTGTGATGCCTGCCCGGTGCTGGAAGGTTAATTGATGGGGTTAGCGTAAGCGAAGCTCTTGATCGAAGCCCCAGTAAACGGCGGCCGTAACTATAACGGTCCTAAGGTAGCGAAATTCCTTGTCGGGTAAGTTCCGACCTGCACGAATGGCATAATGATGGGGGCGCTGTCTCCAGCAGAGACTCAGTGAAATCGAATTCGCCGTGAAGATGCGGTGTACCCGCGGCTAGACGGAAAGACCCCGTGAACCTTTACTGCAGCTTGACATTGAACTTTGATCTTACTTGTGTAGGATAGGTGGGAGGCTTTGAAACCGAGACGCTAGTTTCGGTGGAGCCAATCTTGAAATACCACCCTGGTAATATTGAGGTTCTAACTCTGTCCCGTTATCCGGGACGAGGACCATGTCTGGTGGGTAGTTTGACTGGGGCGGTCTCCTCCTAAAGAGTAACGGAGGAGTACGAAGGTGCGCTCAGCGTGGTCGGAAATCACGCGTAGAGTATAAAGGCAAAAGCGCGCTTAACTGCGAGACCCACAAGTCGAGCAGGTACGAAAGTAGGTCTTAGTGATCCGGTGGTTCTGTATGGAAGGGCCATCGCTCAACGGATAAAAGGTACTCTGGGGATAACAGGCTGATACCGCCCAAGAGTTCATATCGACGGCGGTGTTTGGCACCTCGATGTCGGCTCATCTCATCCTGGGGCTGAAGCAGGTCCCAAGGGTATGGCTGTTCGCCATTTAAAGAGGTACGCGAGCTGGGTTTAGAACGTCGTGAGACAGTTCGGTCCCTATCTACCGTGGGCGTTGGAAATTTGAGAGGATCTGCTCCTAGTACGAGAGGACCAGAGTGGACGAACCTCTGGTGTACCGGTTGTGACGCCAGTCGCATCGCCGGGTAGCTATGTTCGGAAGGGATAACCGCTGAAAGCATCTAAGCGGGAAGCCTACCTCAAGATAAGATTTCCCTAGGACTTTATGTCCTCTAAAGAGCCGTTGAAGACTACGACGTTGATAGGTTGGATGTGGAAGCATAGTGATATGTGAAGCTGACCAATACTAATTGCTCGTGAGGCTTGACTATACAACACCCAAACAGTTGGTGTTGTGGTTCAAATCACTGCAAACAACTTGATTTAGTTATAAAGCTAGATACAATATCCAACTCAAATATACCTGTTAATAACTCATTTGATGAAAGTTAGGCATACACAATGTGTAAATAAGACCCAACGAATAGTCATAAACAGTTGTGCTGGCGACAATAGCAAGAGTGAACCACCTGATCCCTTCCCGAACTCAGAAGTGAAACCTCTTAGCGCTGATGGTAGTGTGGAGTTATCCATGTGAGAGTAAGTCATCGCCAGCTCATTAATTCTAAATCCCCCTCCGCTAATCGCTGAGGGGGATTTTTTTATGCAAGGAAGGTTAAATAATAAAGGAATCAATCGTCTAATTGAGATTTAGGATTGGTTTCTACATACTGATTAACTTATTTATCGATCATGACATTTAATCTATCTAACATTTTTATTTTTAGATTTTTAAAAATATTGGATAGTCGATCAAATTTTCATAGTTTGTTAGCAATATCTTTAAATGGAATAATGAGTATGTCTAATAAAATTCAATTTCAACTGAAAAAACTTCCTTTAATCTCATGTGCGTTGTTAAGCTGTTTGGCTTTTGGGCAAGTACATGCTGTGTCTAATGATCAGGTCAAACAACTGGTTGAATCAGAAAAAAAGAATTATTTAAATACTCTAGAGGCTTTAGTCAATATTGAGTCGGGGAGTAAAGATCTTGTCGGCGTGAGTAAGATCGCTAAATATGTCGCCGAACAATTAAAAACGACAGGTGCTGAGGTCAGTATTGTAGAAGCTAAAGATATATATCGTATGGATGATACACCCCAACAGACTGGTCCAATGGTAAAAGCTGTTTTAAAGGGTAAAGGCAGCAGTAAAATTATGCTAATTGCTCATATGGATACGGTGTATTTAACAGGGATGTTGAAAGACCAACCTTTTAAAATGGAAGGGGATAAAGTTTTTGGTCTCGGAATTTTAGATGATAAACAGGGGGTTGCTGCGATTATTCATACGCTTGATCTTTTGAAAAAGTTGAATTATCAAGATTATGGCATGATTACAGTCTTACTTAACTCCGATGAGGAGATCAGTTCGCCAGGTTCACGCAAACTGATTACTGAAACTGCACAAGACCAAGATGTAGTTTTGTCATTTGAAGGTGGTGGTAAAGATGGTAGTTTACGATTAGCCACCAGTGGGATTGGTGCAGCATATTTAGAGGTTCACGGGAAATCTGCACATGCAGGGGTTAAGCCTGAAGCAGGCATAAATGCACTGACAGAATTATCACATCAAATCTTACAGTTACAAGACTTATCGAATCCTAAAACAGGCTTGAAATTAAACTGGACTGTAGCGAGTGCAGGTAAAGTGCGTAACGTGATTCCAGACCTTGCGACTGCACAAGCAGATGTTCGTGCTTTGCAAGTTAAAGATTTTCAGCAAGTGGAACGTGTATTACAGGAAAGGATTAAACGTAAAAAGTTAGCTGATAGTGAAGTTAAGTTAAAGTTTGAAATGCGTCGCCCACCTTTAATGGCAAATCCACAGGCAAAAAAATTGGCTGAACAAGCACAGCTTATTTACAAAAATGATTTTAACTTACCAATGAAGGTCTTAGCTGAAGCAACAGGTGGTGGTACAGATGCCGCATTTGCTGGCTTAAATTCGAAAGCAGCGATTTTAGAAGGCATGGGCTTATCTGGTGATGGTGCACATTCGAATAATGCTGAATATATTCTGGTCGAAAGTATTGTGCCGCGTTTATATTTAGCGACAAAGTTGATTATGGATTTATCGACCGCTCAAAAATAATAAAGTTGGTATGAAAGAACTCAACTGATTTGAGTTTTTACATCATGAGAGATGGTGTTTATTTTTAGCAGCATCTTTCATTAATCTAAATATTAGAATCTTATAAGAAAATGGATGAGCTCTTAAATAAAAACTATATCAAGTGAGGGATGTTCTGAGAGATCGGCATAGCTATAGTTGATGTTAATTTTTCATTCTTTGCTGCCTAATTCACCTGAATCTGTTGGGTTTCGGTGCATTGTCTCTACTGTCCTAAGTGATTGGACCTTAGTCTTTATTCTTTAAGGAATGAAGGGTCAGCTTTTGTCTCTTCACTGTCGAATTGTTTCTTTTTAAATAAAAACTTCGAAATTACGTTTGCATAAAAAAATAAATGATAACATGCTGTATATGATGCTTTTTTAACCAAGCAAGCTGAATGTAATTCATGGTAAAATGATCGGCTTTCATCTTTGATCTTTATTTGAGATCTTTCATCTGCCAGCCGAGAATTGCTAGCCATGTCTACTGCTTATACTATGCAGACCGCGCCTAAAGCGTTGTTTGATTACGACAAATATTGGGCGTCATGTTTTGAACCTGCGCCATTTTTGCCGATGTCGCGCGAGGAAATGGACCAACTCGGTTGGGATAGTTGTGACTTTATTTTGGTCTGTGGTGATGCGTATATCGACCATCCATCATTTTGTTCGGGCATTATTGGCCGTACGTTAGAAGCACAAGGTTTCCGTGTCGGGATTATTGCACAACCTGATTGGACTAATGTTGAAGCATTCCGCGTTTTGGGTAAGCCAAATATCGCTTGGGGTGTGACTGCTGGGAACATGGATTCGATGATCAACCGTTATACGGCTGATCGTAAAATTCGTTCTGATGATGCCTATTCACCAGATAATTTACCCAATAAACGTCCAGACCGTGCAGCAACCGTATATTGCCAACGTGTACGCGAAGCATTTCCAGATGTACCTGTATTGTTAGGTGGAATTGAAGCATCTTTACGTCGTATTGCACATTATGACTATTGGTCAGACAAAGTTCGTCGTTCAGTGTTGATGGACTCAAAAGCCGATCTTTTGATGTATGGTAATGGTGAGCGTTCAATTACTGAAGTGATGCATCGCTTAGCCAAAGGCGAAAAGATTCACGAAATTACAGATGTTCGTGGCACGGCATTTATCGTGAATAAATTAAACCGTCCATCTAAAGCCAAGTTTGTGGAAATCGCATCGAATGATGTGGATACCATTGGCCGTGTTGATCCGATTATCAATCCTTATGTAATGACTGAAGATTTAGATGGCTGTGAAATTGAAAAAGATAAGGGTAATTCTTTAACCCAATACCAAAATTTCCAAAAAGAAATTGTGACGAATCAAATTGTTCGTGAAGGGGATCAACTTGATCCTGATACACAAATTGTGCAATTACAGCCGTCTTCAAAGGCAATTAAACATAAATTACCGCCGCGTGAACTGGCTGTGATTCGTTTGCCTGCATTTGAAGCAGTGGCAGATGATCCCGTTTTATATGCACATGCCAACCGTATTTTGCACCTTGAAACCAATCCAGGAAATGCTCGTGCATTGGTACAAAAGCATGGCGAGCGTGATGTCTGGTTAAATGCTCCACCGATTCCGTTAACGACGGAAGAAATGGACTATGTATTTGATTTACCTTATGCACGTCTACCGCATCCTGTCTATGGGGAGGCGCGTTTTCCTGCATTTGATATGATCAAGTTCTCTGTAAATATCATGCGTGGCTGTTTTGGCGGTTGTACGTTCTGTTCTATTACGGAACATGAAGGTCGTATCATTCAAAACCGTTCTGAAGAATCGATTTTACGTGAAGTTGAAAAGATTCGTGATACTGCACCGGGTTTTACCGGCATCATTTCTGACTTGGGTGGACCAACTGCAAATATGTACCGTTTGCATTGTAAAGACCCTGAGATTGAAAAGAACTGTCGTAAACCATCCTGTGTTTATCCAGGTGTTTGTCAAAACTTACATACAGATCATGCACCATTAACACAGTTATATCGTAAAGCACGTGAACTCAAAGGCATCAAAAAGATCCTGATTGGTTCAGGCTTACGCTATGATTTAGCGGTGTTAAACCCTGAATATGTCAAAGAATTGGTTCAGCATCATGTCGGTGGTTATTTAAAAATTGCGCCTGAACATACCGAAAAAGGTCCATTGTCTAAGATGATGAAACCGGGCATCGGAACCTATGATCGTTTCAAGCAAATGTTTGATCGTTTCAGTAAGGAAGCAGGTAAAGAGCAATATTTAATTCCGTACTTTATCGCAGCGCATCCGGGTACGACCGAATATGACATGATGAATTTGGCGATTTGGTTGAAGAAAAATGGTTTCCGTGCCGATCAGGTACAGACTTTCTATCCATCACCAATGGCAACCGCGACCACCATGTATCACACGGGTAAAAACCCATTAGCTAAAGTGGCGCGATATACTGAAGATGTTGATATTGTGAAAGGTGAGAAGCGTCGTCGTCTGCATAAAGCCTTCTTGCGTTATCATGATCCAAACAACTGGCCATTATTACGTGAAGCTTTAAAGGAGATGGGCCGCCAAGACTTGATTGGTAACTCGAAACAGCATTTGATTCCAACCTATCAACCGCAAGGGACAGAAGGTCAGTATCAGTCTGCTCGTAAGAAAAACTCAACCGTGGATGGTGATTCGCAAAAACGTAATGGTGATAGCCGTAACCAACAAGCGAAAAATCAATCTCGTCCATCAAATACCAAGAAGCGTCCTGAACGTGGTCAGATTTTAACGCAACATACAGGTTTACCACCGCGCGAAACAGGTGACGCCAAGAAGCCATTTGGACATTCCAAGTCAAAACCGAAGTCTAAGTCACGTGCTTAATGGCAATTGAATATAAAAAAGGATGCTACGGCATCCTTTTTTAGGATCAATCTTTTTTATTGCGTTAGAAAAATAGCTTAGAGATTGGCTTTTTTGCCATCCGTCGGGAAAATTGGGTCAATCCGAAGAATCATATTGCACGTGAATGAATCACTCTATTACAGTGTAGATAGGCTACAGAGCCAAAATTTCATTCGGATTAAAACAAAACGTGTTACAACGGATGACATTGCAAAAAATTGTTTAGTTTTATCAGCGTTTGTTTGATTTTAGCTTTAGTTTTTTTATTGCGTGGTTTGGGTAAATGGTCAGTAGGTTATACTGATCGGATAAAATAGGTTATACTGATCGGATAAAAATCGGTGTGATACCGAAAATTATAATAAAGATGAAAAGGATACAAATATGACAACTTATATGGTAATTGGTAGCGTGTTGTTGATACTGGTCATGATTTTAGCGAGTAAAGCGTTGATCCCTAAGACCAAGCAGCAAGATAGTGCATTAAGACAACGTGCTATTTTTAGTATGCATGAACAACTGACTTATACTCGTTTGAAAGAAATTTTACCGCATCATACTGTGCTGGCACATGTATCTTATGATGCCTTACTCACTACAAAATTTTCGCGTACACGAAATAAATACCGCAATTTGGTGGCTGATTTTGTCATTGTGGATAGTGCACAACAAGTTTTGGCAGTGGTTGCTTTAGAAGATCCGCTTTCACTGAAACGTCCACAAAAGGCACAGTTTCAGGATGCGATCCTCGATATGGCTGGCTATAAAGTGATTCGTTATGAAGAAGTGCCTGACTATCATCAGTTACGTGAAGATTTTTATGGCGATCTCTATGCCTCATCGCGTTTGACTAAAGATAAGCATGCGACCAAAAAATATGATTACTATAATGCAGCACAAACTCGAAAATTACGTCTGATCGGCTAACTGAATCTCAGCGTTCATCATAAAAAACATGAAGATTTATGCTTTTTATGATGCGTGTATTTTTTATGTAGGTTTCACTGCAACAACGGTTAACTCTACCAATACTCGTGGATCATAAAGTTTAGCTTCAACACAGGTACGGGGTAAGGCATCAATGTCTGCAACCCAAGCATCCCAAACTTCGTTGAAAGCGGCATAGTCTTTTTCAATGTCTTTTAAATAAATCGTCACAGATAAAATATGGCTTTTATCTGTGCCTGCATCAGCTAAAAATTGGTCAATCATGTCGAATGTTTGTTGGGTTTGACCTTTAATATCGAGATCAAAGTCAGACGCCAGTTGACCTGCCAAATGAACGAGGTTGCCAGCAATCGCAACTTCAGAAAAACGATTTGAGACATGCAAACGTTGAACCGTCATGATGTATGCATCCTGTGTGATGAGTATAAAAATAGAACATAAAAAGTAGTTCAATAGCCTACCACAAACTCATGTATGACAGATGGCTATGATGTTGGCTTTCAATCAGGTGCAGAATTTTACAGCGTGAAGGATTCTATCTCTTGCTGTAAGTACATGTGAACAGAGGATGGGTTCAATATCTTGACGTGGGAATTACAGAAAATGAAGCAACGCGATTAATAGGTAAATCTTATGCGGGCTTTATAACAGTATATTTAAAAATATTGGATTATTCTGATGCTAGAGCACTGCTCTGTAATATAGAGGCGGGAATACCATATAAATATCAGAGATGTCCTGTAATCTTCGGATTTGATCGTCACGCCAATCACAGGACGTATGCTAAAAGTAAAGGTAAGTTTTAGCATCTCAGCGGTTACATGGATAAATGCAGCGCGTCATTAGATTACTCTAAAAAAACAGTTTGTGAATGCTAAATTGCATTATTTTTGTTCTTTTGATTAAAAAGTGACTGATTGAGCATTCAGTTCGACCATAAAGAGAGCTGGGGTGGAGGCTCTTGAGTCGAAAGTGCATAGACCCCAACACCGATCAGACGAAATTGTTGATCCGGTGTGATTTGCATTTCTTTGAGTAAGATATCTAAGGTCATTTGCAGTTCAGTTTGATGCTTTAATGGTGTTTTGAAGCTTTTACTGTGCTGTAGGGTTTGAAAGCTTTTCAGTTTCAATTTGACAGTGACACCGCGGGCATACAGTTGCTTTTTCTCTAAGCTTTGCCAGACTTGTGCAATCAACTTGGGCCAAAATGGGAGACACTGTTCAATAGTTAAATCATCATCAAAAGTGGTTTCTTTTGAAATTTGCTGACGTTCTCGTTCCGCTTGTACAGGACGCTCATCAATCCCTTGTGCATAGAGATAGAGCTGTTTGCCATACTTGCCAAAATGATGAATCAGGATATTTTCATCCACATGCTGTAAATCACCTAAAGTTTCAAGTTTGAGTGCATGTAATTTTTCTTGCATGACTTTACCCACTCCAGGGATTTTTTTAAGCGGCAAGTGCTGAATAAACTGCTGAACTTGTGAGGGTTTAATTACACAGATACCATTCGGTTTATTCCAGTCCGATGCAACTTTGGCTAAAAACTTATTCGGTGCAACACCCGCAGAGGCGGTCAGTCCTGTGCTCTGAAAAATATCAGCACGGATGCGTTCAGCAACTTCTGTGGCGCTGGCCAGTTGTTGTAAATTTTCCGTCACATCTAAATAAGCTTCATCTAAGGAAAGCGGTTCAATGAGTGTGGTATAACGCTGAAAAATTGTATGAATTTGCGCTGAGACCGCACGATATTTAGAGAAATTAGGTTCAATCACCACCACTTGAGGGCAGCGTTTTTTGGCTTGAGTCATCGACATGGCAGAGCGGAGTCCGTAGCGACGTGCAGGGTAGGATGCAGCTGCAATGACGGCACGAGGGTGGTGTGAAGAAATCACCACAGGTAAATGCTTTAAGTCGGGACGATCAAGTAACTCCACCGAGGCATAGAAGGCATCCATGTCGATGTGAATGATTTTTCGCATGCTGAATTTTAATATTGAAACCTAAACCAGTATTGCACTATTCAGATCGATTGCGTAGTCCTGTATGTGGCATAAGCGACAGAGTTTGACTTGGTGTTTTTTGTATTTGAACTTCAATGATGAGCTTGGAACTGCTTACTTGATTGGTAAGTTTTGTGGCAGTTGATAAAGTCCTTGGCGCTCTAAAAAGCTGATCCAATCTTGTTCTGAACCCTGAAATACATTGAGATCCACCAAGGTTGGTATGCCTTTAATTTGACCTTGGCTGGTGTGTTGCCAAAAGATCCATTTCGGATTGCCTTTGAGCTCAGGCTGGCCTTGATATTCACGAATCCAAAGGGGAGTTTGTTTAAATTCATCGACTAAAACAATATTATAAAATGCTTTAGAAGTATAAAAAATGGGTTGCAAACCATAGTGTTGATACAGTTGGTCGTGCATGACCTGAATTTCTTTGAGTAGCTGTTCTCTGGTGTAGGTGTTGATACAGGTGCTGTCATATTCCAAATCAATCACAGGCGGCAAACTATCGGTTTTCTTCGGTACAGTTTCGATAAAGTTCTGGGCCTGAATCTGGCCATCACGGCATAAACGATAAAAATGATAGGCTCCGACCAAAAAGCCTTGTTCACGGGCTTTGAGCCAATTGTCCTGAAATTTACGGTCTTTGAAATCGCCCCCTTCAGTGGCTTTTAAATAAACGAATTTAAACTCTTGGGGAGAAATAGATTGCCATTGGATGTCGCCCTGATGATGAGACACATCAAAGCCTTTTACTGGATACTCTTGGGCAGATGCGACATTGTTCTGTAAGAAAAAATAGGTGATCCCCAGTCCGACACATAGCATCACTACACAGGCAAGTATGTAATAGGGATATGAGGTTTTTGACGGCGTGGAAACTTTTTTTCTTGCGGACATGCTTTTGCAGGTATTGGTTTTTAGCTCATCATCATAGCTCGAATTTGCGGAACTGACCATGATGATTATGGTCAGTGAATAGCGGTACTTTGTATCTGTTATTCATCCACGGTATCTTTAGGGATGTACCAGAAAATGGCTGCGGTAATTAGGTTAATACAGCCCAAAACAATTAAGGTGTTATGGAATGCCATGACGATGTGATCTGTGCCCCAATATGCCGTAAAGACATTAACCAAAGTACCTGCCAGAGCCACACCAATACTCATCGACACCATCATGATCATCGACAAGAAACTGTTGCCACTGCTGGCATCTTGTTGTGGCAGATCTTTCAGCGTGAGGGTATTCATAGATACAAATTGCAGTGAGTTCAGCATACCAAAAACAAAGAAATGCAGCGCGCGCAGCCAGGTTGGGGTGTCTGCGGTATTGAGGGCAAAACTGGCGATACATACACCGACCAATAAGGTGTTAACCAAAAGCACATGGCGATAACCAAAGCGCTGAATCAAGTGACGAATGATGGGTTTGGAGGCCAGTGAACCCAACACGGTCGGAATCATCAAGAGTCCCGTCACAAAAGGTTCAAAGCCGAAAGCCACTTGGAGCATGAGTGGCATTAAAAAGGGCATGGCATTGCCACCGAGGCGAGCAAAGAAGTTACCTAAAATACCCACGGCATAAATGCGGTTACGAAACAGTTTACTGCGAAATAGCGCATTTTGATGTGTATGTGCATGATAGGCATACCAAAGCGCAGTCGCCAAGCTCAGTACAATCAGCCCAATACTCCACCATAAAGTCAGGTGCGGACTGGCAAAATTTTCAATCCCTAAAGATAGTCCTGCCATGGTGATCACCAACAGGATAAAACCCCAAAAGTCAAAACGCTGCACATTCTGCTCGGTGACATTCGGCATGGCTTTAAAGCTAATCAGAACCCCTAACAGTCCCATGGGGAGGTTAATCAGGAAAATCCAATGCCATGTACTGACTTCGACCAACCAGCCCCCGAGTGTTGGACCGATCAGTGGGCCAATCAGTCCCGCGAGACTCATCAAACTCATGGCCGATAAGAACTGCGTCCGCGGAATGACCTTGAGCATGGCTAAACGGCCAACAGGGAGCAATAATGCACCACCGATGCCTTGTAGCACGCGATAGAACAATAATTCATTTAAACTTTCAGAAAAGCCACAGCCCAGCGAGGCAAGGGTAAAAATGATAATGGCACTGAAATAGGTATTGCGCACTCCAAAACGGTCGGCGAGCCAGCCACTCAAGGGAATACAGGCAGCAACGGCAAGCACATAGGCCACTACCACGCTATGCATTTGCAGCGGGTCTTCATTCAGACTGGCTGCCATAGCCGGTAGAGCGGTATTCACAATGGTGGTATCTAAGCCTTGCATAAAAAAGCCAATCGAAACCAGAAGTACCAAAAGACGGTACTCAGGAGCGAGTGCTTGATGGGTCGGCGTTTGGTTCATAGATACAACAAAGTGAAATTTTTAAACAGTTTAGCTTAATTTAAGTTGGACTGTTGTTGCGAATGTACATTCATCACATGCCATTAAATTGACATCTCTACGTCATGTGTTTGCAACGCGTGCATCATACATTGGTCAAATTTGAACCGATATTTAGATCATGATGAATAAAACATATAGTGCTGTCTTTTTAGCATGCATGGGGTTGGGCTTAGCGGGGTGTAATGACAGTGATGATGCGCAAACTATCACATCACCGCCTGTGGTAGAGGAAGCCACGCCGAATAGTATTGAACTGGTTCATCTTGCAAGTTATGAATCGGGGATATTTGGACAAAGTGCAGCTGAAATCCCTGCCTATGATGCTGCGAGTAAGCGTCTGTTCGTGGTGAATGCACAAAAAGGTATGGTCGATGTTTTAGATTTCTCCCAACCAGCGCAACCGACATATATCCAATCTTTGGATGCCAAAACTTATTTAGCCAATTCCGAGGTGAATAGTGTCGCGGTGCATAATGGCATTGTGGCGCTTGCGGTTCAGGCTGAGGATAAAACCCAAACCGGTATTGTGGCTTTTTTTAAAGCACAGGATCTTTCCTTTATCAGCCAAGTCAACGTGGGAGCTTTGCCAGATATGTTGACCTTCACGCCTGATGGTCGAAAAGTACTGGTAGCGAATGAAGCGGAACCGAATGAAGGGTATCAAGTCGATCCCGAAGGTTCCGTCAGCATTATTGATATTTCAGATATTCAAAAACCAACAGCAATCATTGCGGGCTTCCGCGCATGGAATGACCGTAAACAAGACTTATTAGATGCAGGCATTCGTATTTTTGGCCCAGACATCAGTCAATACCCAAATGTAGCGACCGCAGGTATTCAAACGACTACCGTTGCACAAGACCTAGAGCCTGAGTACATCGCAGTCAGTACTGATGGTAAAAAAGCATGGGTCAGTTTGCAGGAAAACAATGCCATTGGGGTTTTAGACCTAGCAAAAAATCAATTTGTTGACCTTTTCCCGATGGGCTACAAGGACCATAGTTTGCCTGAAAATGCCTTGGATGGAAGTGACCGTGACTGTGCTATTGGTCAAGACTCTTTGGGACGTAGTATTACAGAATGTGCAAAAGATGCAGGCATGATTAATATTAGTTCTTGGCCAGGGCTATATGGCATGTATATGCCCGATGCCATTGCATCATACCAAGCCAACGGTAAAACCTATTTGGTCACAGCCAATGAAGGGGATGCCCGTGAATGGCTAAGGGATGAAGCCAAATACTTTGAAGGCGGGGACTTAAATGCTGGTTATGCAGAAGAGATACGCATTAAACATTTGTTTAAAAAAGCAGGTTTTGATGCCAAAGGCGATTATGCCGCGCATTTACGTCAGCTTGCACCGGGCGTAAAAGGGGCGAAATTAAACCCCGAGGTGTTTAAACCTTGTCAAACGGCTGACGCAATAGAAGTCTGCGCGGATAATTTAATTAAAGATTCACAAATTGGACGTTTGACCATTAGTTGGACGCAAGGTTATCAAAAAGATCCACTAACAGGTCTACCGAAGCTAGATGAAAATGGTCGTCTGACTTATGACAAATTATATGCTTATGGTGGCCGTTCGGTGAGTATTGTCGACCCTGAAACCAAGCAGATTGTGTGGGACTCGGGGAGTGAGTTTGAGCGAAAAATTGCGGAGTTGTTTCCACATCAATTTAATAGCAATCATGAAGCATTTAAATTTGATGACCGTAGTGATAATAAAGGCCCTGAACCTGAAGGCGTGACGTTGGGTAAAATTGGTGCAAAGACCTTTGCCTTTATTGGACTTGAGCGTGCCAGTGGCATCATGGTGTATGACATTAGCAACCCGAATCAGGCTAAATTTGTTCAGTATCTGAACCATCGCAATACCAATGAAACAGAAGTCACGAAGCAAGGTGACTTAGGCCCAGAAGGTTTGATTTTCATCGCGGCGAAGAATTCACCCAATGGTCACCCGCTATTGGTGGTCGGAAATGAAGTCAGTGGTAGTACAGCGGTTTATGAAGTCAAACTCAATTAAAAAACTGAGTTTTGAATTTGAAAAAAGAGCACTACGGTGCTCTTTTTTATGGCGCTACAAAAAATATATGACAGGGATGTCATGAAAATGAAATAAAACCGTCATAATCTTTGGCAAACGTCCAAGGGCATTGTCTTGGAATAAATTATTCAAAAGGTTGGTTTTATGACAATCGAAATTTTGATGGTGATAGGCTTCTGTTTAGCCGCTTATTCTATCGTCGGAAATGATGTGCCACAGACATTAGGTACGTTTATTTCATCCAATGCACATCGTCCATGGTGGGTGCTTTGGCTCTTTATCAGCAGCATTTTGGTGGTGGTGTTGATTTATGGTTGGTATGCATCCGGTGTGGGTGATGCATCATATGGCCGTTTAGAAACGATTCCTTTTCCTGAGGGTGGGGTCACGTGGCTCTATATTGTGCCACCGATTTTACTGTTATTTTTAACCAAATACGGAATTCCCGTCAGTACCACTTTCTTGGTTTTAACCATTTTCTCGCCTGCAAGTTTAGGCTCGATGATGGTGAAATCGATGATGGGCTATGCGGTGGCCTTTGTGGTTGCGATTATTGTCTATCGTTTTGTGATGCGCCAAGTCGCAAAGTATTTTGCGAAAACCCGTAATCAAGAACCGTCGCATATTTGGATCGGACTACAGTGGGTCTCTACGGCTTTTCTGTGGAGTCAGTGGCTGATTCAAGATTTGGCCAATATTTTCGTCTATGTACCCCGTCAAGTGCCGTTTTCATTTTTACTGTTTGCCATCACGGTCTTTGTGGTGTTGTTGGCGGTGATTTTGTACCAACGTGGTGGTGCGATTCAGAAGATTGTCGATACCAAAACAGGTGTTACTGATATTCGTGCAGCGACTATTATTGACTTTATGTATGCCCTGATTTTGTTGGTCTTCAAAGAGTGGAGCAATATTCCAATGAGTACCACATGGGTATTCTTAGGTTTACTTGCAGGTCGTGAGTTTGCAATGTCGATGATTTTTGATGAAGTGAACAAACACCGCACTTCGCGTAACGTCAGTAAAGATGCGATGAAATTGATGTTTGGCTTAGCCATGTCCGTGATTTTGGCGACCACACTGCCGTGGTTCTATAATTTTGTCACCCATTATGGGCAATAACCGCACATGTTAAAAAAGCGAGCACTAGGCTCGCTTTTTTATGGCATTAAGAACAGGGTTTAAATGGCAAAGTGTGCTGGACTGCCGAGGTTGGCAATGGCTGAATAAATCTGTTCAGCGTGGTTGCATACAATTACTTTTGCGCGGTGCTGTGGCGGTAGAAAACCTTCTTCTACTGCATGATCCAACTGGGCAATCAGTGCGTCATAGAAACCATTGACGTTATAAATCATCATCGGTTTTTGGTGTTGGTTCAGTTGTCCCCAGGTTGCCACCTCTAAAATTTCTTCAAAAGTGCCTAAACCACCGGGTAGTGCGACAAAGGCGCTTGCACGTTCGGCCATTAAGGCTTTGCGCTCATGCATGGTTTGTACAACATGTAATTCGGTCAGTTGGTGATGCGCAATTTCATAATCCAGCATAAATTCTGGAATGACGCCGACTGCTTCACCGCCGTGGCTAATCATGGCATCGGCCACTTGTCCCATGAGGCCAATGCTGGCCCCCCCATAAACCAGACCAAAACCCTGTTTAGCTAAACCTTGTGCCAGTGCAATCGCTTTTTCTTGATAAATCGGTTTATTGCCTGAACGAGAACCGCAGTAAAGTGCGATCAGAGGTTGAGTGGTTTGAACATTTACTTCAGTGTTGAGAGAGGATATTTTTAATTCACTATTCATGGCGTATGTTTTTACCTTTTGCTTTATCTACTTTTTCTCTCTTAGTTTAAGCAAGAAATGTGACGGCAAGCTGTATTTAATCTAACAATCGGGTAATAATTTGTTAAATACTTTAAAACAGTGCGCTTTTGAAAAAAAGATGAATTTCATGTAGATCTTGCCTATACTTATTTCCTGTTTTACAACACAAGAACGAACATGGGTAGTGGTAGTTGTCGCTCAAGACATCTTCAGTTTTCCGAAAAAAATTACAGCCATTGGGGCTGAATCTTCCTTTTCATCCGCTTAAGTTGCGTTATGCACCGTATATTTCCCCTCGACAGGAGCAGATCACATGATATTTGAATGGATGTCTGATCCTTCTGCGTGGGTGGGGTTACTCACCTTAGTGGTGCTGGAAATCGTGCTGGGGATTGATAACTTGGTTTTTATTGCGATTTTGGCGGAGAAACTTCCACCAGAACAACGCAATACGGCCCGTGTTGTTGGTTTGATCCTTGCACTCTTAATGCGTTTGGTGCTGTTGGCCTCAATTGCTTGGGTGGTGACACTGACCGAGCCGCTGTTCCATATCTTCGACCATCCTTTCTCAGGACGGGATTTGATTCTTCTGTTTGGTGGGGTGTTTTTACTGTTTAAAGGCACCATGGAACTGCATGAGCGTATTGACGCCAAAGTGGTTCAAAAAGAAGAAAGTCCAGCCAATGCTGTGTTTTGGATGGTGATCGTTCAGATTGTGGTGTTGGATGCTGTATTTTCCTTAGACTCGGTGATTACCGCAGTCGGTATGGTTAAACACCTGTCTGTGATGATGATTGCGGTGGTTATCGCCGTGGGCATTATGCTGTGGGCATCCAAGGCTTTGATGGAGTTCGTCAACAAACATCCAACCGTGGTGATTTTGTGTCTCGGCTTCTTGATGATGATCGGTTTCTCATTGATTGTAGAAGGCTTTGGTTTCCATATTCCAAAAGGTTACTTATATGCCGCGATTGGTTTCTCGGTGATTGTTGAATTCATCAACCAAACCATGCGCCGTAATCAAGAAAAAATGGTCACCACCACAGATCTTCGCTATAAAACTGCATCTGCGGTGCTGCGAATGTTGGGCGGTAAAAGTAGTGATCATGCCTCTGAGCCTGAAGATGTACTGGCAACTCGCGCCTATGCGGATGAAGTATTTGATCCTGAAAATGGGGTCTATCATAGTGTCTTGGTGCAAGGGGTGCTGGGTTTGTCCGAGCGTCCTGTGAAGTCCGTGATGACCCCACGTCCAGAGTTGGAGTGGATTGATTTAGAGGATGAAGAAGCTTCAATCAAATCACAACTACTCAGTATTACGCATTCACGTTTAATCGTGGCACGGGGCGAGTTAGACAACATCGCTGGTGTGGTGCTGACCCATAAAGTTTTGAATGAATATATCGAAACCGGTGTACTCGATTTTGATAAACATTTACGTGAACCTGTGATTGTGCATGAAAATGCGCAAGTCCTGATGGTGATGGAACAATTGCGTCAAGCGCCGTTACAAATGGCTTTGGTCTTGAATGAATATGGCTCGATTGAAGGGATTGCCACGCCGATTGACGTATTGGAAGCGATTGCAGGGGAGTTCCCCGATGAAGATGCTGAAGACAATGTGGCTGAAAGTTTGGAAGATGGCAGTTTGATGCTCGATGGTTCCACTGATATTCGCCATGTGTCGTTATTGTTGGATCGTGATTTGGTCGATGAGTCTGATCAGTACTCAACCTTGTCAGGCTATATCCTCTTTCATTTAGGTCGTTTACCCGAAAATGGCTCTAGCCTTGAAGCAGATGGCTGTATTTTTGAAGTGGTGACGATGGATGGGCACAAAATTGAAAAAGTGCATGTGATTCCAAAGTCAGATCTGCACAAGGAATCATCTTAAAACAAACCTTAATCTGGTTTGAACAGGTTAAAATAGCTCGCACTGTCGAGCTATTTTTATGGAAAAATCATGAGTAATGTTGAGTGTCCGTGTGGACAGGGTGAATATAAGCAGTGCTGTCAGCCTTTGCACTTGGGACAAAGTCATGCGCAGAGCGTGGCTCAACTTATGCGCTCACGTTATAGTGCTTTTGCTAAACAACAAATTGATTACATTGTACAAACCACAGCGTTGGGGCAGCAACAGGCTCTAGATGTTGCAGCAATTGCAGAGTGGAGTCGAAGCAATCAATGGTTGAAGTTAGACGTCGTGCAGGCCAATGAAAAACTCGATAAAAACCATGCCATGGTCGAGTTCAAAGCCTATTATCATGATGGTACATCGCCACAGATATATCATGAAATTTCACATTTTGTGAAACATGCAGAGGCATGGTATTTTTTAGATCCAACCACTGAAATGCATATCACCATGAAACAAGCGTGCATCTGCGGTTCAGGGAAAAAATTTAAACAATGTTGTGCACAATTTTTATAATTTTAAGCAAATTTGGCTTAGAATAGCGCGCATCAATTAGCCTATATGGAATCCAGGCGATGTTACTCACTATTATTTATATTATAGCGATCACAGCAGAGGCAATGACAGGTGCACTGTCGGCGGGTCGGCGTAGTATGGATTGGTTTGGTGTGGTGATTATTGCCTGTGTCACAGCACTGGGTGGTGGTTCTGTCCGCGATGTGTTGTTGGGACATTATCCGCTGACTTGGGTCAAGCATCCTGAATATTTGATGCTGACCTGTTTTGCCGCTTTTATGACGATTTTGATTGCTAAGTGGATGCGCCATTTACGCAACATTTTCTTGGTGCTCGATGCTCTTGGCCTGATCGGTTTTACCATCATTGGCTGTCAAATTGCCTTAGAAATGGGACATGGTTTTGTGGTGTCTGCGGTTGCTGGAGTTCTGACAGGGGTATCAGGCGGTATCTTACGTGATATTTTGTGTAATGACGTCCCTTTGGTCTTCCGCCGTGAACTGTATGCCAGTATTTCTTTTGTCGCGGTGATTTTCTATTGGGGCTGCATTCAGCTCGGTTTATCACTTGAGCTGACCGTGATTTCGACTTTGATCTTTGGTTTTAGCTTACGTCTAATCGCGATTTACTTTGGCTTAGAAATGCCGAAATTCATTTATCAAGACGATGATGAGCAATCTGCTTCCTCGAAAGATGCCAGCTAAAATAGCAGTGATTTGACTGCCTTATTTGTATAAAAAAAGCACATAATGATAAAGCCTGTTGAGAAAGCAGCCCGCTATCTTTTCCCGCTTTAGAGGCCGAGCTATGGATTTAGTTTCTCGCATACAACGCTTACCGATCGGTAAATTTCACTACACCTTATTGTGGGTCATTGGCTTGGGCTGGATGTTCGATGCCATGGATACGGGGCTGATTTCTTTCATTTTGGCAAAAATGGCCGAAGACTGGCACATGAGCCCAACCGAAAAAGGTTGGGTGGTCTCCATTGGCTTTGTTGGAATGGCGATTGGTGCAGTGTGTTCAGGGGGCTTGGCCGACCGCATTGGACGTAAAACAGTTTTTGCCGCGACCCTAGTGATTTACAGTTTAGCGACGGCGGCCTGTGCTTTTGCCCCGAACTTAACGTGGTTGTTGGCGTTTCGTTTTATTGTGGGTTTAGGCTTAGGTGGACAGTTGCCAGTAGCGGTGACCTTGGTCAGTGAATACATTCCTGCGCAGGTGCGTGGGCGTTTTATCGTGCTGCTAGAAAGTTTTTGGGGTCTAGGTTGGCTTTGCGCTGCATTGGTGGCGTATTTTGTGATTCCAAAATTTGACTGGCATATGGCTTTCTTAATCGGTGGGATTCCTGCACTGTACGCCATTGTGATTTGGTTCAAGGTGCCTGAGTCAATTCCTTATCTCATCAACCGTGGTCGCATTGTGGAAGCGCATGCTTTGGTGCAGCAGATTGAACGTCAATGCGGTGTGGAAGTCGTTGAACATATCATCGTTAAACCGGTGGCAGAGAAAAAGACCGTGTCTTTTACCCAGCTCTGGTCGGGGGCATTTGCGCGTAGAACCTTGATGTTATGGTTGATTTGGTTTGGTATTGTCTACTCGTATTATGGCATTTTTACATGGTTACCGAGTTTGCTGGTGAAGCAGGGGTATAGCATTGTTCAGTCTTTTGAATATGTCTTGGTGATGATTTTGGCACAGCTGCCAGGCTATGTGGCCGCAGCATGGCTGGTCGAAAAGCTGGGACGTAAAGCAACCTTGGCTGGTTTTATTGGCATGTGTGCAGTTTCCGCGTATTTCTTTGGTCAAGCTGATACTGTGAGCATGATCATGTTCTGGGGTTGTTTGATGTCATTCTTTAACCTCGGTGCATGGGGCGTGTTGTATACCTATACCCCAGAGCAATATCCAACCAATATCCGGGCTTTTGGTTCGGGCTGGGCATCGGCCATTGGTCGTATGGGCGGCATTGTCGCACCGATGGTGGTGACGCATATGATGGTACAGAGCAATGGATTTAGTGCGATTTTCATGATGTTTACCGCGGTATTGCTTGCGGTGGCAGCGGTAATTTTGATTTTGGGTGAAGAGACCAAAGGCAAAACATTGGAAGAAATTGGACTGTAATTTAGTCCGCGCTGAAGATTGAGAGTCAGATGTGCTGAGACTCTCAGTCTTCAATACACTTCAACATAAAATCTAGATGATCGATCTGAAAATAGCCGAGAACTAGATCCAACTCAGCAATAAAAAATTCAGTCTGCTCGGCTGAAATGTGGCTTCTCAAAGCTGCATTTTGATAAAAGTTAGCCCCGTGCATGATGAGGCTATTTAAATAGCTGCGACTTGATTGATGCAATCTATCCAATTGGTTGTGTCGTATTTTGGGCGAGGATGCCCCAACTTTTTGTCGATCGTATCGATCAAGTTGAGAAGACTGAAGTTGCTTAACCATTTTCATTGATGAGCAGAGATGAACACAGGAACTGAACTTCAAAATAATTAGTTGCTCATTTTAAAAAAAATGGATAATTTTACGACACTAGGAACATCTAAAGACGCAATTTGTCGTAGTGGTGTACGCTTTCACTTGTATAGGCAGAGCCTGCGACATAGCATAAGAACTTAAACAAAAAACGATTAATTAGGATGACAGGTTGTTATGACGAACCTTGCGCATCAAGCGACAGAAAACCGTTCCGTAGCAGAATTTACTGAACAAGCATATCTCAATTACGCCATGTACGTGATCATGGATCGTGCCTTACCGCATATCAGCGATGGCTTAAAACCTGTACAACGCCGTATTGTGTATGCCATGAGTGAATTGGGGCTGAAACACAGCGGTAAACCCAAAAAATCTGCGCGTACCGTTGGCGATGTACTCGGTAAGTATCACCCGCATGGTGATTCGGCCTGCTATGAAGCGATGGTGCTGATGGCGCAGCCTTTTAGTTATCGTTATCCGTTTATTGAAGGTCAAGGTAACTGGGGTTCTCCCGATGATCCGAAATCATTCGCTGCGATGCGTTATACCGAAGCCAAATTATCTCAGTATAGTGAAGTGCTTTTGTCTGAACTGGGACAGGGGACTTGTGACTGGCAGGATAACTTTGATGGTTCGATGAAAGAGCCCGTGACTTTACCTGCACGTATTCCGAATATATTGTTAAATGGCACCACAGGCATTGCAGTTGGTATGGCTACGGACATTCCGCCACACAACCTGCGTGAAGTCGTGAAAGGCACCATTGCCTTAATTCGTAATCCAAATTTAAGCGATGAAAAAGTTGCAGAATATATTCCTGCACCCGATTTGCCGACCAAAGCAGAAATTATTACGCCACCTGAAGAGCTGTTAAAAATACAAAGCACAGGTCGGGGCAGTTACCGTATGCGTTCGGTGTATCGCATCGAAAAAAATGAAATTGTGATCACGGACTTGCCTTATCAAGTGTCAGGCTCGAAGGTCATTTCACAAATTGCAGATCAAATGCAGGCGAAAAAACTGCCTTTGGTCAGTGATATTCGAGATGAATCAGATCATCAAAACCCAACCCGTTTGGTAATCGTACTGCGCTCAAATCGGATTGATGCTGAAGCGGTGATGAGTCACCTTTTTGCCACCACCGATCTTGAGTCGAGCTATCGGGTCAATATGAACATGATTGGTGCGGATGGCCGTCCACAAGTGAAATCGATTCGTCGTATTTTGCTGGAGTGGATTGAAATTCGAAAGGAAACTGTTACCCGTCGTCTGCAATATCACCTGAATAAAATTGAAAAACGTTTACATATTTTGGGCGGTTTGATTATTGCCTATTTAAATATTGATGAAGTGATTCGTATTATTCGTGAAGAAGAACAGCCCAAAGCGGAGTTGATGTCACGTTTTAATATTGATGACATTCAGGCCGAAGCCATTTTAGAACTCAAGTTGCGTCATTTGGCCCGACTTGAAGAAATGGAAATGCGCCGTGAGCAAGAAGAGTTAGAGGCCAAAGCTGCACTGATTCGTGAACAGTTGGCCAATCCTGAGTCTTTAAAGACTTTAATCATCAATGAACTCAAAGATGATGCGAAAAAATATGGCGATGACCGTCGTTCACCAATCGTGCATCGTGCAGAAGCGACGGCGATGAGTGAGCAAGATTTCATGCCTGCTGATCCTGTGACTGTGGTGTTGTCTGAGGCAGGATGGATTCGTTCAGCCAAAGGTCATGAAGTTGATGCTGAAAACTTGAACTTCCGTGCAGGCGATCAATACCTCAGTCATGCGCAAGGTAAATCTAATCAGCGCGTGTATGTGCTGGATGAGTCAGGACGTAGTTATGCCCTAGCCATTAATAGCCTACCGTCCGCGCGTGGTCTGGGCGAACCGTTGAGTTCAAAATTGTCCCCAGCCAGTGGTATTGGTTTTAAACAAGTCTTTATTGCTGATGATGAAGCCGAAGTCATAGCGCTAAGTAGTAAAGGATATGGGTTTAAAACACAGGCAAAACAGTTAGATACCAATGCAAAAGCAGGGAAAGCCTTCTTAACTTTACCTGAAAAAGCCACAGTCATGCCGTTAACCAGTGTTGATCAGGCCACCCATTTGGCATTATTGACCTCAACGGGTCGTTTGTTGATTTTAGAGTTGTCAGAGTTACCTATTTTGAATAAAGGTAAAGGTAATAAATTGATACAACTTGAAGAGAAAGATCAAATTGTATTCATGACAAGATTAACGCTAGATGAAATACTGCAAGTCGTTGCAGGACAGCAGCAACTAAAATTGAAGGGTGATGACTTGCAAAAATACATAGGCAAAAGAGCATCAAAAGGGCAGTTATTACCACGTGGTTATCAAAAAGCAAATAAACTGTTAGTTCAGAGATAAAACTAGCATCCATTGATCAAAATACGTTATATATGATATGTATGCGGGAAATGGATGCAGTATTAAGCAACACAAGTTAAATAAAGAGCGCTTAATATTGAGAACAATAGTTGAAATTTAAGGATTACTGATAGGAGAATCGGGCGATATGGAAAAAATTTGGTTCGCAGAATACCAAAAAACGGGGATTCCAGAGACTGTAGAATTACCACCAGAAAACACGTCATTAGTCGATGTTTTTGAACGAAATTTCCAAAAATTTGGCTCTCGTGATGCTTTTATCTTTATGGATAAAGTGCTCACTTTTAGTGAGTTAGAGGAAGCAAGCCGTAAATTTGCAACATATTTACAAAGTCTGGGCCTAGCAAAAGGCTCACGTGTCGCTGTGATGATGCCGAACGTTCTTCAGTATCCTATCGTTGCTTTGGGTGTATTCCGTGCAGGTTTAGTACTGGTTAACGTCAATCCACTGTATACCGCGCGTGAACTTGAACATCAGTTAAATGACTCGGGTTCAGAAGTTTTAGTGATCATCGAAAACTTTGCCTCTGTTTATCAAGCGATTAATGGTAAAACGCCAGTTAAACATGTTGTGATTGCCTCTGTAGGTGACATGTTGGGTGCATTAAAAGGCACACTGGTGAACTTTGTATTACGTTCTGTGCGTAAGCAAATTCCAGCATGGAATATTCCTGGCCATATTCGCTTTAATGCGGCAATGTCGAAAGTTAGTGCGAGTAACTATAAGCGCCCGAACTTAACATTAAGTGACACAGCAGTGCTTCAGTATACTGGCGGCACTACAGGGGTATCTAAAGGTGCAGAATTGACGCATCGCAACCTTGTGGCGAACATGTTGCAGTGTGACGGTATTTTCCAAAGTAAATTTGGTGCACAAGATGGTCAACCTGATGACCGCATTTTCTGTGCCTTACCGCTATATCATATTTTTGCGTTCATGGTTTGTGCGATGTACGGCATGTACAAAGGCCAAGCCAACGTTTTGATTCCAAACCCGCGTGATTTACCTGCGGTGATGAAAGAATTACGTAAATACCAACCGTCATTCTTCCCAGCAGTGAATACACTATTCAATGCTTTAGTGAACAATGAAGAGTTTAAGCAACTCGACCACAGCAAATTGAAAATGGCGATGGGTGGTGGTATGGCGGTGCTTCCTTCTACAGCAGAAGCGTGGAAGCGAATTACTGGAACCAACATCATTGAAGGTTACGGCCTATCTGAAACTTCACCTGTGGCAACGGCAAATCCGCCAGCGTCAGAAGAATTTAGCGGCACGATTGGTATCCCATTACCATTGACTGAAGTTGCAATTTTGGATGATGATGGGAAGGAAGTTGCACTGGGTGAACAAGGTGAGATTTCAATCCGTGGTCCCCAAGTGATGCGTGGCTATTGGAACCGTCCAGATGAAACGGCTAAAGTGATGACGGAAGATGGTTTCTTCCGTACAGGTGACATTGGTGTCATGGACCCTCGCGGCTATGTGAAAATTGTAGACCGTAAGAAAGACATGATTTTGGTGTCAGGCTTTAACGTTTACCCTTCAGAAATTGAAGAAGTGGTTTCAAAGCATCCTAAAGTATTGGAAGTAGCTGCCATTGGTGTACCTGATGAAAAATCAGGTGAAGTACCAAAACTCTTTGTGGTGAAGAAAGATCCATCTTTAACCACAGAAGAAGTATTGGCATTCGCGAAAGAGAACTTAACGGGTTACAAACGTCCGCGTTATGTTGAATTCTTGGATGAGTTACCGAAATCAAACGTAGGTAAAATCCTACGTAAAGATTTACGTAAAACAGCTTAAGTTCAAATAAAAAAAGCGCCGTCAGGCGCTTTTTTTCATGTTCGCATTTAATTTTTCATTAACCAGCGGTCGATATAGGGACGGCCAATGCCCAAGATGCCAACAAAGGTCAGCATCGTCCCGCACTGACGACTAAAGGCTGGGAAAGCAAAACTACCAAAACTCAGGACATTATCGATCAGACAATAGACCGCTACTGCAAGCAACCAAGTCCATAGGTTTTGACGTTTAATCCCGACCATCCAAAATGCAATGATCAGCATGACCAGTGTGCCAAGAGTCGAACCAATATTCATATTGGCACAAATGACCGCCAATAAAAATGCAGTAACGGGAAGCACAATCTTTAAAACACGATCCACGTGGCGTTGATGTTGACGCTGAATTTCGAGCACGTCGAACATTTCTTTTTGATCAGGGCTAGCCATGCTGGAGTCTCATCGGGAAATTATAAAAACACTATAATTTAACCAAATTTATCCTCGGAATGCCATGCTATGATAGCCGTCGAAATGATCTTGATGAGAAAAAACCAATGCAAAGCATTAGCGGGATTATTTATCTCATTTTAATTGCTTGTTTACTGCCTTACGTATTTACAATCATTGCTAAAAAAACAGCAGGATTTCGCGCCAAAGATAATCAACATCCGCGTGAATTTCTCACCAAAACGACTGGTCTGGCTGCACGTGCCAATGCGGCACAGCAAAATAGTTTTGAGAGTTTACCGTTATTTATTGCAGCTATCTTAATGGCTGAATATATGGTGATTCCGCAAGTGGTCACTATGACGTTTGGTATTGCCTATCTTGTCTTTCGTGTGGTGTATGGCATTTGTTATTTGGCTAACTGGTCGACGCTTCGATCGATCGTTTGGCTGTTGTCACTGCTTTGCCCAATTTGTTTATTATTGTTGGTCATTCGACTGACAATGGGCTAAGTGCGAAACATACATATTTTCACCCAGTGGATGTATAATCGCAGAAATATTTTTTTCTCAAAAACCGTTATAATCGATGCGGTTTTTAAAAGATTTAACTTGTTAAAGAGTGATGTTATGAGCTACAGCAATATCCCTGCGGGTAAAGATGCACCGAACGATATCTACGTGATCATCGAAATTCCTGCAAATGCAGCACCAATCAAATATGAAATTGATAAAGATTCGGATGCGCTTTTTGTAGATCGTTTCATGGGTACAGCAATGTTCTACCCAGCGAACTATGGTTATGTACCAAACACCTTGTCTGAAGATGGTGACCCATTAGATGTACTTGTTGTAACGCCGCATCCAGTTGAACCAGGTTCTGTGATTCGTTGCCGTCCAGTGGGCAAACTGAACATGGAAGATGACGGTGGTATCGATGCGAAACTCATCGCTGTGCCACATGAAAAATTATCTCCATTGTATAAAGATGTGAAAGAATATACAGATCTTCCGCCTTTATTGATTAGCCAAGTTGAGCACTTCTTTGCTCACTATAAAGATTTAGAGCCTGGTAAATGGGTAAAAATCAGTGGTTGGGAAGGTGCTGACGTTGCGAAGGCTGAAGTATTAAAAGCAATCGAAGCTGCTAAGAAGTAATTTTCTGAGTAGATTCAGCTAGATTTTATGATTTAAAGTCTAGCTGATAAAAAACCTCCATTCAATTGAATGGAGGTTTTTTATGACTTAAATAAAGCTGTGAATTAGAACAGTTTCACAGGAATATCAAGGAACAAACGCCATTCATTGGTTGAGCCAATGACATTGCTGACATATTGACCAGAAACATTATTATAGGTATCACTTGAACGTAAGTAAGAATAGCGAACACGTAGGCTTGCATCTTTCAATGTACCTGTTTGAACTGTATATTTGACTTGGTTAAAGAGCTCATGTTCTTCAGCTTGGTCAATGATTTTTGAGCGATCTGTTATTTTAGCGATATCAATATCCCAACCATAAACAAATGCAGTTGTCCAGTTTAGACCAGGTAAACCGTGATTTTTAAAGTTGTAGTTATATTGTAGCCCGACAGATTTTTCATCATTACCATTAAAGTCACCTAAATAGGAATTAGGGACACAGATACTTTGTAAACCATCAGCATTATAGCCATAGTCATATCCAGTATTACCTGTGTTATCTTGATAAGAAAGCATGACATTATGTACATCTTTGTCATAGCCCACTGAAACAGCCCAAATCGAGTTTTTACGGTTTGCTAGATCATCTGTGGTATGTGAATCAGTGAGTGCATCTTTATCCCATTTTGTATGATAACCCATGGCATCAAGTGTTAAGGTACTCTTGTCTTTTAAGCTTTGGGTAAAGTTTACATTAGCATAATGACGTTCTAACTTATCTTGAACATCTAAGCCATAATACGATGAATTGAGTTGATCATTAAATTTATATTTAGCACCCCAAACTACTGCACGATCAAGCCCTTGACCTGTCACATCTTTATCGGTACTAATTTGGTTTGACATTTGGTTTTTTGTGAATTTACCTGCAACCACATTTAGATTTGGAATTTCATTACTTTGAATGAAAACACCTGTGTAATACTCAGGCACTAAACGGGCTTGATTACTTGCCATGACAGGAAGTGTTGACACCTGTGTACCATAAGTCACGGTTGTGTTGGAAATACGTGCTTTCACATTGGCACCACCACGAGCCCAATGATCATAAGCAAATCCACGATCATCTACAGGAATCATTTGATTACCCGTATTATTATTCGCACCAAGCTTGAAAGATGCATCACCTACTAGGCCAACACCAAAGCCAACAACACCCTTTGTAAAGCCTGATTGAAGATCAAAAATGGCAGTTTGCGCTGTTGAGCTTGTATCATTTGTTAAACCGTCTTTTTTATCACGATTTAAAAAGCCTGTGCGGAACAATACTGAACCATTTGCATCCTCAACAAAACCTTTAGATTCACTTTGCTCACTCGCAAAAGCTGTTGATATAAGTGCAGTTTGTACTAAAACTGCTAATGCTAATTTTTTTGTGTTTTGCATTGGGGAGCGAACCTTATACAAATTGGATGGAAAGAGAACAGCAATTGTATAAGTAATCGCTGAAAAATTTTCATTTTTATTTAACATATTCAACTAAAGTAATGCATTTTTTTGTAAGTGATATGTTTGAAATATTATAATTTTGGTTAAAATATTCGGTTTGATAAAATAAACCTTTATAAAACATCGAATTATTTTTCTCCTCTTAATTCTGTTTTTTGCTATGTATTGCAGAAAATAATATATAGACTGTGAGGTCATTTTAGCTTATTAATCAAAGTGTTCAGTCATTTCTAATCTTTTGGAATCAGCTCAAGAGAACCCATACCCAGATTGGCGAACGATGAATTACACAGCAGTTGCCTAAGTAAAATTGACTTATTGTTAAAAAATAGCTTTAAAATTTATGGGTATAGAATCAGTAAATGATTCATGTCTAAAGAGATTTTGAGAGCTTAAATGCATAAGAATTCACATAAAATTGCACTATTTTTAATTTTTTTCACTGGCAGTATGTCGGCCAACGCAAGTGAGCCCCAGCAACAAAGTTCAGAAGGCGGACTTAGTGGAAGCCTTGCTGTGCTCAGTCAGTATATTTATCGTGGGGGTATTGAAAATGATCAGCCTACCCTACAAGCAGGGCTTGAATATGAACATGCATCTGGTCTATATGCTGGTTATTGGGCTTCAACACTGAATTATGATGCAGCAGATGTCAGCAAAGATCACGGTGTTGAGCATGACTTTTATATGGGTTATGCAGGCACACTCAGTCCAGATTTAAGCTATCGCTCACATATTGTGACTTATTTCTTTGTACACGACAAAAAAAGATAACTCATTGAAATAATGGCATAATACTTGTTTTCTGAAGACGAATATGATGACACATTTCAATGAGTTATATCTCATCTTAAACAAATATCTAAAGTGGAACAAGTCACATGCAAAATGTTTTACACTGATTATGCTTGCATTAATTGTAAAACAGACATGTAATCTTTCTTCTGCATCTAAAGCCTTACCCATCAAGTGCTTACCACAATCATTTTATCGACGTATACAACGCTTCTTTGCAGGTCAGTATTTCGATTATCGTCAAATTTCTCAGTTAATTTTCAATATATTTTCATTTGATAAAGTCCAATTAACTTTGGATAGAACTAATTGGAAATGGGGAAAACGAGATATCAATATCTTGATGTTAGCCATCGTCTATCGTGGAATAGCGATACCTATTGTTTGGACATTGCTCAATAAACGTGGAAATTCAGATACAAAAGAGCGTATTGCTTTGATTCAACGCTTTATCTCCATTTTTGGTAAAGATCGTATTGTGAATGTGTTTGCAGACAGAGAATTTATCGGTGAGAAATGGTTTACATGGTTAATTGAAAATGACATTAACTTCTGTATACGTGTTAAAAAAACTTTATTGTGACCAATCACTTAGCCAAGAATCATAAAATTAGTGATTTATTTCGTCATCTTCAAGTTGGTCAAACTGAATGTCGTAAACGACGTATTTGGGTTGGTCGAGTGAAACTGTATATTAGTGCGCTACGATTAGAAGATGGAGAACTTTTACTTGTTGTTTCTCCTATGTTTAATGCTTCTGCTATTCGTGATTATGCATTACGCTGGGAAATCGAAACGTTATTTAGTTGTCTCAAAGGACGTGGATTCAATCTTGAAAATACTCGTTTAACAGACCCTAGACGAGTCAAGAAATTGATAGCAGTGCTAGCTATGGGTTTCTGTTGGTGCTATTTAACAGGTGAATGGCAACATGATCGGAAAAAAGCGATAAAAATAAAGAAGCATGGACGACTTTCAGTAAGTTTATTTCGCTACGGTTTGGACTATGTTCAAATGGCTATTCTACGTTTGATTGGTTTTGGAAAAAAAGAAGAATTTAAGAAAGTGCTAGCAATTTTAAGAAAGAAAAAGCCTGATAGGACAAGGGTCCTATGAAATTTGTCGTGTACAGAGGACTTATTTATATAATGATGGCGGCTCGGTCTATAATGAAGATCGCACAGAACGCCGAAGTACGACTGGAGCGGAATTTGTAAATAGTTTGAGCTATAAAGACTTTGATGTAGGCGTCACAGTGGCTTTAGCCGATGTGAGCTATGCCAATGCGGGCGATACCTATTTAAGCCTTGCACATCACTATGCTCTTCCACAAAACTTTCAATTCAATAGTTCGATTGGTGCATCGATTTATCGTCAGCATGATGATGCCATACTCACTACAGAGAAGAACTTTACTGTTAATGAAGTTCGCTTAGGCTTGAGTAGACCCTTTGCAGAGACAGGGATCGAAATGTCTGCGGATTATATTTATGGTGTACATAATCGTATGGGCGAGGATTTAGAGGACCATCTGGTGCTGGGTTTAACTTACAACTTCTAAATGTTGCAGATATGAAAAGTGCATCCAGATCGGTTGGGGATGCACTTTTTTTATGCACTTAAAAACGTACGTTCCAAAGATGAGTCTCAAAATAGCGCATATTGTAAACAATTATGTTTGGTTGATGAGCTTGGCTTCAATTCACTACGAAGATGTTTAACGATCAAGCTGAGGGTGAGCTCAATTTCTTATATTTTATATAATTTAAACAAAAACAATTACTTATAATAATTTTGTAAAGAGTGTGTCTTATGTTGAGTTGAATGTGGCATAGCTATTGCTACTACCTACATGAGTTTATCGAAATAACCAAAAAACGTCGGATACGATGTGGGGGAATCAAACAATGAAATTTGCACTTAAAGCATTATCTTTAGCTGTGGTGGCTTCAGCTTCTACATTCACTTTCGCAGATGACGAGCCAGCATTACCGTTTGGTTTATCTTTTAGCGGAAGTGCTGCTGTAACAACTGACTATCGTTTCCGTGGTTTAACTCAAACCCAAAATGATCCAGCGGTACAAGCGGGTTTTACTTTGGCACATGACTCAGGCTTGTATTTGGGTCTTTGGGGTTCAAATGTTGATTTTGGTGAAGGCTCACCGAGCTTAGAGCTCGATCCATCGATTGGTTTTGCAACAACATTAGAAAGCTTTGCCAGCAAGCCAGTGCTTGATGTGGGTATGGTGTATTACAACTATCCAAGTGCAGATGATCTGAACTGGTTAGAGTTTTATGGCAAATTAACCTTTGCGAGTGTCTTTACTGAAGGGGACAGCCTACTGACCAATGTGAACTATACCAATGACTATGTTGCAGCAGATACAGACAGCTGGAACATCAATGCTGGTTATGCGATTCCATTTGGTTCAACGGGCTTTGGTGGCGTTGCGAATGTGGGTTATACCGTGGTCAGTGATGAAGATAAATATTCATTTGGTGATGATGACAATTATGTCGATTGGAAAGTAGGTGTGACCTATGCATTCCAGTCTATTCCTGGTGCAACAGCAGAATTGGCAGCAGTAGGAACCAATATTGATACTGATAATCTGGATCATGTGACAGCACGTGGTGTAGAAACAGGTGCAGTATTTACTTTAACTAAAACTTTCTAAGTTTTAGCATTTTCAAAACCCCTCTAGCCCTTAGGACTAGAGGGGTTTTTCTATGTGGAATTTAGCGATTTTAGGCGTTTTGCTGTCGGTAGGAGAGAGCTTCGGTCAAATGACCTGTTTGGATGTGCTCTGACTGAGCTAAATCTGCAATGGTTCTGGCCACCCTTAAAATCCGATGATAGCCCCGAGCAGACAAATTTAAACGCTGTTGTGCTTTTTCAAAGATTAAAGCCGCTTGTCCATCTAGCGGTGCGAATTGTTCGAGTTATTTGGGTGATAAAGCCATATTGAGACAAGCTTGGCGCTGCATTTGCCATTGATAAGCTTGAATCACGCGCTCACGTACAGTTGCCGAGTCTTCTACGACTTGTGTGTCCTGCAATTCAGAAGCATGCAAGGGTGGTACATCAATATGTAAATCAATGCGATCCAGTAACGGCCCTGAAATGCGGTTTTGGTAGCGTTTAATCGCCTCGGCTGAGCACTGGCAACGGCTATCTTGATTAAAAGCATAACCACAGGGACACGGATTCATTGCAGCAATCAGTTGGAAATTGGCTGGAAAGGTGATCTGCCGTGAAGCACGCGAAATCACAATCTCTTTGGCTTCTATCGGCTGTCTTAAAACCTCTAAAACCTTGCGGTCAAACTCTGGTAGTTCATCTAAAAACAGCACGCCTTTATGTGCCAAAGTAATTTCACCGGGTTTGGGTTGTGACCCGCTGTCATTTCCAAAGAACTATGCGACAATATGATTTAGGCTCAATGACTTAGACCCCATTTTACAAAGAACTATGCGACAAATTTTATAAAGAACTATGCAACGGAACCTAGAATGAACAATCAATCATGCGACACCGTTAACATCGTACCAGCTCGAAGAAAAATTGGTAATACACGCATTAGTGTATCTGGTTTATACCCTTTTAAAAAAGATTCCGCAGTGGCCTTTGAATCAACATTGGAACGCGATTTTCTCATTCGATTAGAGGTTGACCCTAATGTTCTTGCTGTTGAGTCTCAACCCTTTACCATTGAGTATTTTGATAATGGACAGAAACGAGTTTATACCCCTGACTTTCTCGTAACTTATAAGCATGATGATTTTCTTCCATTTATTGCACCTAAACTGGTTGAAGTAAAACCTATAGATGAATTGCAAGTTAATTTACATTTATGGAAAGCTAGATATCGTGCTGCCATGAGGGTATGCAAAGAAGAGGGTTGGAAATTTCATATTGCACATGAGGGTCGGATTCGGGATCAGTTATGGTCGAATGCCATGTTTTTACAAAAGTACCGAAAGATGGAATTTCCTCCTGCCGATTCAATGCACCTATTGGCTTATGTGAGAGATCGAGGAGCCGTAACTTTTGAGACTCTATTAGCCAGACATTTCCTTGGCAAATGGGACAGAGCAAATGGAATTAGTCAAATTTGGTATTTAGTTGCTCATGGTTATCTGGTTTGCGATTTAAATGCACCTTTACAGCCATCTACTGAACTTTGGGTAAGTGGGAGTTTGTCATGAATGATAGACGTGTGAATATCAAAATAGCTGCTGGGGAGCCTGTTCAGATAAAAGGGATTCCCCATACGATTATTGAAGTCATTGACCTGAAATCAGTTTTTGTTGAAAACAATAATACAGGTAGGAAAAATGTTGCGGCTATCAGTGAATTAAGGCCGTCAATAGCTGTGGAACAACATGAAGATCTAGAGCTCATCGCTGATAAAGACTGGATTGAGGCTGAAAGGCGTTTCAACATCATCCGTCCTTTCATTGAGGGAGGTGTGAGTGGTCGTAAGGAAGTAGAATTACGTGCTCAGGAACATGATATAAATCCAGCCACCATATATAGATGGTTAAAAATTTATAAAGCATATGGAACTATTGATGGATTGCGACCTAGAAAAGAGGGATTGCCACAAGGCAAGAAGATAATTAATAAACATGCTGAAGCAATCATTGAAAAAGCCATCAACGATTTATACCTAACTAATCAAAGAATAAGTGTTCAAAAAGTTGTACTTGAAGTGAAACGCTTATGTCATGAATACCATATCCTAGAGGTGCCTCATGCCAATACAGTAAGAAATCGTATTGCAGCGATTAGCCAGAGAGACTCTCTTCGTAAGAGGGGGTATAAGGAAAAGGCCGATAACAAATTTACACCTGCCGCAGGGAAATTCCCTCATGCTGATTATCCACTTGCCGTTGTACAGATTGACCATACACCCGTTGATCTTATTCTGGTTGATGATTTTAGCAGGTGCCCTATAGGACGACCTTTTCTTACATTGGCAATTGATGTGCGTACAAGGGTAGTTGTGGGATATTACTTATCATTAGATGCTCCCTCTGTTATGTCGATTGCAATGAGCGTTTCTCAAGCTGTACTGCCCAAAGAGAAATGGCTAGCTTCGCGCAAGATTCAAGCTGAATGGCCTGTCTGGGGAATTATGAACACCATTCATGTCGATAATGGACCTGAGTTTCACTCAGAAACTTTCAGAAATGCCTGTATGGCACATGATATTCGTCTGGAATACCGACCAGTTAAAAAACCACGTTTTGGTGGGCACATTGAACGTTTGATGGGAACATTTGCAACGGATATTCACGCAGTTCCAGGAACAACTTTTTCAAATATTTTTGAAAGAAAAGGCTATAACTCAGATACGGAAGCAGTTTTCACATTTTCCGAATTTGAGGACTGGCTAATTGATTTTATCTGTAATGTTTACCACAAAAGAAAACACTCTGCTTTAGGTACTTCTCCACTACATGCTTTTGAGTTGGGTATCTTTGGCGATAAAAACACGTTAGGTTCTGGAGCTGCCAGATTGCCTGCAAATGATCATAATTTCTTTCTTGATTTTCTACCAAGTTTTGAAAGGACGATTCAAACAACAGGTGTAACAATTGATGGCCTTGCTTATTATGCTGATGTATTAAGAGGTTGGATTAATGCTGTAGACCCCTATAATCAAAAGGAAAAACGTAAATTTATCTTTAGGCGTGATCCAAGAAATATTAGTGAGATATGGTTCTTTGATCCCGAAATCAAAAATTATTTTAAGGTACCTTTAGCGGATCAAAGTATTCCGCCATTTAGTATTTGGGAACACAAAAAGATTCAGGAACTAAAGAAGGAAACTGGCGAATATCTAAAAGATCATGAACTTGGACAGGCTCTAGCTAAACTTAGGGAACGTGTTCAGGAAGCAAGCACTAAAACTCGACGGGCTCGCAGATCACGTCAGCGCAGTACCCAACACCAAATGAGTGTTAACCCTGCATCAATTCAGGGCAAAAAACATCAACAAGAGAGTACGATTTTGGAGCAACAGCTTGAAAGCGTATATGGTTTATTGCCTCTCGATGAACTGGAAAATGATGAGGATATTTCATGAGTAACTATTCACATGTTTTTCAAGAGTTTCGCCCTATTGTGGAACAGTCTATTGAGGACAGGCTCTACTTCCTGGAAGAGGACCGATGGATTGGGTATCCAGCAGCCAATGACTTACTAGACCAATTGAAAGGATTCCTGACACTTCCGAAGCGGAGCCGTATGCCCAACTTACTGGTATTGAGTAAGCCAAATAATGGTAAGACCTCAATTATTAATCAGTTCTTTAAGCTGTATGGGGAGGGTCATATCAATGCAGAAAATAATGCAGTAAAACCTGTAATTATTGTGCAGGCACCTGTTTCACCTGATGAAAAAGCTTTGTATATGGCTATTCTTGATAAGTTCTGGGTTCCCTTTCGAGAAAGAGACCCCGTTGCGAAGCTACGTTACCAAGTGGTCCATTGCCTTAAACTTTACGAGGTAAAACTCCTCATTATCGACGAAATGAATTCTTTATTATGTGGCAGCCCGATTAAGCAAAGAACTGTAATGAATGCAATTAAGTATTTGTGTAATGAAACACAGATACCCATTGTCGGGTTTGGTACAGAAGAAGCGATTAGTGTCCTGCGTACTGATCCACAGCATGTAAGTCGTTTTCGTGTGGTTAATTTGCCCTTATGGAAACTAGATAAGGACTTTCAAGCCATGGTAAATAAGTTTGAAAAAGTTCTTCCACTCAAACAGGCTTCAAAACTAGCTGAGCCAGCAACAGTAAAATATCTACATGATATTACCGATGGAAATTTAGGTAATCTGCGAACGATTTTACGGGAAGCTGCAAAGAAAGCTATTGTTTCTGGTCAGGAGTTTATCGACCGTAGCTTACTAGAAAGTGTGAAATAAGCTATGTGGAGGGCTGGGTATGATAGGTACAACAGAAGTCCATTCATGGTTTATCCCCACGACTTTACAGAAAGATGAGGCATTGTCTTCATGGTTGATACGTGCTGCACTTGATAGTGGTTGTGACCCATTAAGTCTAACTGGGGTACTCTGGCCCAAATGGCGAATTTGGTCAGTAGATGTAGATCGAGGTTTAAGCTCAGAGCATTTACGAACCTTGGCCACTACAACAAAAATTGATGAAAGCCAATTTGATTCTGCTACGCTTCGCAATTTCTTAATTAAATATAACTTGGATAATGGAACCCTTGATTCATGGTATCTGGTATTAGGTACAAGAAACCGTAAGCATCGAGGTGGCTGGCAATATTGTCCTAAGTGTTTGTCTGAGGATGGTGTTGCCTATTTCCGTTTACACTGGCGCTTTGCCTGGCATACAGGCTGTATTAAACATAATCAGCGTTTATATGATCAATGTCCGCATTGTCATAATGCCATTCAACCTAGACGACTTGAAGCCCCTGATCAGGTTATGACTTGCTGTTCAATATGTAAAAAAAACCTATTGGAAGTTAATGAATGCTTTATGAATTGTCATGCCCTGGCATTCCAAAAAGTCTTTGGTCAATTCTTGGAACAAGGCTATGCAACCTATCAAGACAAGTTGATTTCACTAAATGATTGGTTAACGGTGATTAAGTTATTTTTACAATTTATTAGAAAAGTTCTAGCTGGCTCAATAAATGGAAAAGGATGGGCTTTTCTTGAACAGCTCAAAATTCAGATGCCCCATTCTGAGTTTATCTCGAATGGATTGGTTGTTAGTCAACTTCCAGTTATCGAGAGAGAGCGGCTATTTTCCTGTATTTATCAATTACTCATCATTCCCCTAGAAAAATTTATTGAAACAGCACAATCTTTAAATATGAACAGATCTTCATTTTGGGATAAGAGAAACCAGTTGCCAGCCATATTAAGACCTATTGAAGAACAGTTAGGCTCAGTTTATCGGAACTACCCTCCAAAGAGAGCATTGGTTGATACCCTAAAACCTAAAAGTAAGGAAGCTGTAATACGAAAGTTTTTGAGATTAAAAAGAAAATTAGGATAACGCTCGGAGGGAAACGCCATGCCTCAGTGTGATGAATGTGGTGATGCGGTTGAAAAGATACACCGATGCTATAAACAGCGTAACTATTGCCATAAATGCTATGTACGAGTTTTTAAAAAACGGGATTGCCCATCATGTGGTAAAAGCTCAAGATTGCACAAAACTGATCAATTGGCTGTTTGCCAAAAATGTGAAACTAATCGCCCGTGTATTCTATGTCAACGTATAGAATATCCATTAGGAAAAATAACGGCACAAGGACCTGTTTGTAATAGCTGTTCAGTTTATTTTAGAGAGTTTCAAGCTTGTGAGCGATGTGGCGTGGCATCACAACGTTTGTCTCGTATCAGCCGTTTTGAGGATAATTTAAGAGTTTGCCCAAAGTGTGCAACCCGTGATTACCAGACATGCCAAAGTTGTAGAAGATATAGGTCGGTTGAACAGGATGCTGTGTCAGGCAAAATGCTTTGTAAAAAATGTTTAAGCTGTCCACCACTTCAATGCTTAACCTGTCAGCAACAAATTCCTGCTGGATGTGGAAAATATTGTGAATCATGTTCATGGCGAAGAATATTGGGCAATAGGATTAAGGAACTAGTTAATACATTAGTGAATCCAAGTCTTAAAGGTTACTTTGAAGAATATATGAATTGGCTTGATCATGAGGTAGGACCACATAAGGCTGCATTGCTAATTCATAAACATATTCAGTTTTTTGAAAAGACCAATAATCTTTGGAGAGATCAGATCCCAGATTATGCGCCTTTATTACATCGACTAAGGACAAGTGGTTTACGCAAATATGAGCTGCCCATCCGGTGGTTGGTTGCAGTGCATTATCTGCATATAGATACACAATCTAAAGGTCACTGTTCTGAATTTGACCAACTGAGAAAACTGGCAAACTCATGTCCAGATTCATCACTTTCAGCCCAAATTCTTCAGAACTACTATCAGGTTTTAATAAATAAAATGGATTTAGGGAAAACAAGTATACGTTCTGCCCGTTTAGCCATGAAACCAGCATCTGCTTTAATGCTGTTGGTAAGTCAATCACGCTTAGATTTACCAACAATGTGGCACGTAAAATATTACTTATTTAAGTCCCCTGGACAAGCTTCCGCTATTGTTGGTTTTCTTAATTTTTTAAACAAGAATTATGATACGAACCTTGATACGTCATGGGTACTAGATGAAAAAATAACAGAGAAAAGTAATATGAAGAAACTGGAAAAACAACTGTTAGCCATTATGAAAGTCCCAGAGGAAAATTTTAATGCACTAGAGTGGATAAAGTTAGGATTGATGTATTTCCATAATTTGGATAAATCTATTTTTAATCATATGGATAGTATTAATTTTAGGGTGCTGGATGATGGCTTTGAAGTGAGGCTTGGTGATCAGCAATATTGGATACCAAATCCAAACTTATATTTTAATAATCTATGAAAAAATTTCTTAAATAGAAATTGAATTCATCTACATTGTTGATTTTATTGAAAATAAATATTTTTTATTTATATTCACTTATAATTTTGATTGAATATAGAAAATAGATCAAGCATATCATACTGAACATATATGCCAATACGATATATGTACTTGATTTAACTGTCTTAACGTTCAATAAATATAGCAGTTTCTTGGTATAATTAACGATAATTCACTCCATTATTTAAATCAAATACTTCACCACTTAAACAATTTGGTGCCTTATCAGCTAGCCACAAAGCTGTATTGGCAATCTCTTGTACTTGGCAAAACTTGTGATTTAAGGTTGCTTCCTTTAAACGTTTTTGTCTCTCAAATGGGATCTTTTTCATTATTTCTGTTTCAACGGGACCTGGCGCAATACTAAAAGTTTGAATATTATGCTGAGCATGACTTCGAGCCATACTACGCATCCCATTAATCAATCCTGCTTTTGAAATGCCATACCAAATATCAGGGTGTCCAATTTGCCCTGCAATTGAGGCAATACTTATAATACGGCCTGATTGCTGTATTTTAAAAATATTTTCTGCAACATCAATGCTCAATTGTATTGTGTGAATCAAATTCACATTCATGATGTTATGCATTTCATTCCATGTATATGAGCTTGCCGTAAGCGTATTCATATAACCTGCATTATTAATTAGAACATCAAATGAACCAATTTGATGAATTACTTGTTCAAGCTGATCATAATAAAGCATATCTGCTTGCCAATGGCGTAAATTAGGATGTGAATATTGTGGTGCATGACGAGAAATATTATGTACGATATATCCTTGATTCAAAAATAGTTTAGCAATTTCTTGACCAATTCCTTGACTTGCACCAGTAATAACTACTTGTTTCATAATTTACCTATTTATCTAATGGAAGACACATATAAATCTCTCTTTAACTCAGCTGGTTACTTAGTATTAGAGAGTTTCGATTAGCTCTTGACTGTTCTTTACTTTTGAGGCGGCAACTACTTCATGGGTTTCTAATTGTTCAAAGAGTTCTAAGACACATTTACCTGCATCTCTAATTGCACGTGAGTTGACGCCTGGGCGAGGTAAGACATAAGTATAGAAGTTTGCTCCTTCAACTATATTTCCTAGGGCCCAAAGTGCCTTCACTTCATCACCATTTTTATTGATAGGATGATGATGATGACTTCTTGCTATACCACTTGGATGATAATCACCATTAAAGAAAGGTTGGATTGTGCCATTCTTTAATAGGTTCGCAATGAATGGAGATTTATCTAATGCTGGATAGAAAGTATCTGTTCTTGCTTTTATTAGAATGTCAGCACTACTCGTATATGAGCCATCAGAAAATTCACTAATAATGTTAAAGCGACTTGTCTGGTAATTAAGTTCAACACGCCCTTTTGGACCACAAGCAAATTCAATAACTCCAGCATTTAGTAAAGCTAATAGTTGTTGGCTACGTATAACAGGAGGTCCAACAGCAATTCGATTCATAATAGGACAATATTGTTCAATAAATATTTTATGTGATGTTGGTGTTAATCCTGCATAATCAACAGCATAACGTAAACAATCCCGAATATCCCTAATAATATCTGTTGTTGCTTTAATAGCACCATCAATGTTCCCTTTTAAGGCATCTTCAATATCTGTTTGCAGATAGTTTATTGCGTATTCCTTGAATGCTTCATAGTTTTGCAAACTTGGTAATTTTCCAAAGAAAATTTGCTCAATCTTGGTAAAGTCATCAGATGTAGGCACATAAGCTTCTATATCGTACCATTTCTTATCTATAGTACATCGATATACATAACACATTTCTTTCAACAAAATTGGAAGCAATTCCTGCTCAAAATCAAGTTGCCCATTGCCTCTATTTTGTTGATTAGCTATACGTAATTTATCAATTGCATTGGTTGTAAAAAAACGAGCTTGATATTGTCCATGTGCACCTTTCTGATTTATTCCTCTACTTGCATATGGTAAGCCATAGCGAGAATACACTAGGATATGTGGTTCCTCACCAGAGGGAAGATATTTCAAGGTACCATCTGTATTTTTTATAAATTTTCCAGATCGACCTTCGGTTAGTTGAGAAATTAGGTCATATGTTGTGAGGCCTATACCTTCAATTGCAACGACAGCTTCTGAACTAATGTGATGTAACGAATAAGTATTTGTAATATTTCTAATAAAATCAGCTTTGTGGTTGGTTTTTGCAACCTCCTGAACAAATTTGAGGTACATCAAATCTTGTGGTGATGGTGTATTTTCTCCATGACCTGTTGTAATAAATACTTTATCAGCATGAAAAGTATACCCATTCGCCAATGTGATAATCTGCTGGCCATCATCCATTGAATCAATATTGTATGCAAGTTGTTGATGACGAATTATTTTAATATTTGGATGTAATTGATTGATTTGTTCACGATAAACCCAAGATAAATATTCACCTAACATACGACGTGGTAAATAAGCATTAGCATTGATTTCATTACAGATATGATTGCCTAAATAAAGAAATTTATTATTTAATTCTCGGTATCCATGCTGCCTTGCCCATTCAAGAATAGATAAACCTGGAATAATTGGTCCAGCATCTGTTACCGAATCATCGCTAAACATTGTTATTTGGCAGGCTATGGTATTTACCAAAAGATGATCTGATTGCTCTGAAGTATGAATACCTTGCCCATAAACACGAGGATCTATTAAGTGCAACTCAAACTTAAGATTCTGATCTGAAATTTTGTATATTGCATTAAGCCGTTCTAATATACTAAGACCTCTAGGCCCCATACCAATAATAGCAATTCTCACCTTGTTCATATATGTTCCTTGAATAAAATGGAGTTGATTAATTCACAAAAAATACTTAAAAATATTGTTCTATAAAATATTTTAGTAAGTTTAAATTAATTTCCTCCATTTCTTTGGTTAATAAACCTATAAACAAAAAATTATAGTATTGTGAACTCTGTTTCTTTCATGGATTTATATTGTTTAACTTTTTCAAACCATTCGTAAAGTTCGTGATATTTACTCCCCCAGTTAATATTTGGTAATCTGAAATTTAAATAGGAAAGTGCACATGCTAAACCGATTTCTGGGATATCAAATTTGATTTTATATTCACTGATTTGTTCTTCACAAGCCTGAAGCCCACGAAGAATGTGGGCAGTATGACGTTCAATAATCATTGAAGACTGATATTCAATAGGTCGTCTGCTTTCTATAACTAATTGTAAGGCACTATCAATTATTCCATCTGCTAGTGCTACACGTATTTGATCTTCCCATGTACTATTAGATAATGAGTAGATTGATTTTTTAATATCAGGTTGATAATTATTTAAATATTGACATATTATGATGCTGTCATAAATATTAAGTGACTGATCTTTCAAAACTGGAACTCGCCCAAGAGGGTTGTATTTTGTAACCAGATTTGACTCATAAACATTTGTTATTACTTCTGTAACTATAGCTTCTAAACCTTTTTCACGTAGTAGTACTCTTGCCTTGCGGGAATATGGAGATGTTGGTGATATTATAAGCCTCATAGGTACTACCATTTAAATTTTTGTTTAAAAGTACATAAAATAAATATTTATGCTTGCTTGTATATTTGATTTTGTTTGAATAAATATCAAAGAAAATCGTTTGATGTATTAAAACAGAAGTAAAATTAAAGATCATATAAAGACCTGTCAATTAAGTAATTTTTATAGGTCTATAATTTTTATTTATTTCCATATTTTTAATAGTGGTGTTAATAATTGTCACACTAATTTTTGCTGGATTTTTTTTGCAGTAATTATGTGTAATTTAAATTGCTTTTGTTGTGCCTAAAATATTTTATATTATGTGGTGAATAAATCTATGATAAATCTGGATCAAATTAGAAACCTTTTTATAGGATTGGAAACAAAATATCCAACAAGATTGGGAACGAACATTCGACAATGCTATTTGGATTCAACAGCATCAAGTTTGGCATTCCTACCTTCCGTAAATTTTATTAATGATTATCTAAAGTACTATGCAAATGTTCATAGTGATAGCCATAACTCTGCAAAAATATCGACTCAACTTTTTGAGTGGTCTGCTAATGAAATTCTGAAACTGGTTAATGCAGATCCTGAGATTTATACATGTATATTTTTGGGTAGTGGCGCAACAGCAGCAATTAATCGAGCATCTCAAATATTACGACAAATCAATCCAAAGCCTCGTGTGCTTGTTTCTTTGATGGAACATCACTCTAATGATTTACCACATAGACAACGAAGTGAGGTAACACATTTATCTTTACTTGATACACCAACTGGTCTTGGAGGAATCGATATTGAGAAACTTGAACAAGAATTAAAGACAAAAGATGTATCGTATGTAGCTGTTACTGGAGTGAGTAATGTTACAGGTATCATTAACCCAATTGAAAAAATAGCTAAATTAGCTCATAGCTATGATAGCTATATCATTATAGATGCAGCACAAATGGGACCGCATATGCCTATTGATTTAGCCATATGCAAGGCAGATGCGTTGGTTTTGGCTGGACATAAAATGTATGCGCCATCCTCACCAGGTGTTTTAATCATTAAAAAAGTTCTATTAGATTCATCCAAACCTATCGATTTAGGGGGAGGAATGGTTACTGATGTTTCATTAAGTGATTATGCCATTTCAAATATTTACCCTGACCGAGAATTAGCTGGGACACCTAATATTGTTGGTAGTATTATGCTTGGTGTTACAGCTAACACCCTACGAAGAGTGGGGATGCATAATGTTCAAGCAAAAGAACAATCTCTTACTCAATATTTGTTAAATAAATTAGCCGAGATTCCTCAAATTACAGTATATGGCAATTTAGATCCTCATAATCGTGTTGGGGTTATTTCTTTCAATATTAATAAATTACCACATAAACTCACAGCAATTATTCTCAATGATTACTTTGGTATTGCTGTCAGGAATCAATGCTTTTGTGCTCATCCATATGTACGTTCACTCATACGAGAAGAACTTTGGAGCATGGCTGATGACATAGATTTACCTGAAGAGCAAGTTGATGCTTATATTGATCGAGGCTTTGTTGCACAAATAGACGAAAGGTAGAGTTGTCTAATCTTCAGATATTTATGCAACAGCCACCGTTTTAGCTGTACCAAGTTGAGTAAATTTATTCAAAATATCGACTCTTATTTGCAAATCAACCACCTGACGATTAAAGCATCGACTAGATACACCTTGTCCAAGTCGTTTCAAGGCAAACATTTTAGCCTCTATTCGGGATCGTCGATGATAACCAATATCTCGTTTCCACTGCTTTTGACCCCTGTCCCAACAGCCTTGTACTGCATGATTCCTTGCTTTACCAATTTCATTTTCTGCCCATAAAGCAGCATTGGAACGAGGAGGGATAATTACATTTGCTTGCCGTTTCAAAATCGCATCATAACAATTCACTGTGTCATAAGCACCATCAGCCGTGACAGATGCAATGGGTTCATCAATTTGATCTAAAAGAGGTTGGAGCATTTCAGCATCACCATATTGGCAGGTCGTGACTTCAACCGCTTGTATTTCTCCACTGTTTGCATCTGTCGCGAGATGTAATTTCAGCCATTGACGATGTTGGTTTACGCCATATTTTTTACGCACCCATTCCCCATCACCTGTAACTTTGATCCCTGTGCTATCAACTAAAATATGCAAGTCTTCCTGTGGATTTTTTGCTGATTTATGTAGAAGTGGCTGGAGCTTATCTGCTCGCCGACTCAATGTTGAGAAGTCTGGAACATTCCAGTCGAGGTGAGCCATTTGAAAAAGGCTTTGAATGAAACCTTGTGTTTGGCGTAAAGCCAGTTGGAACAGGTTTCGTATCGTGAGGGCAAATTGAATTGCTATATCAGTGTAGGTAGGTTGACGTCCTTTTTTTCCAGTAGGTGTTGCAGACCATTGCATTTGGGGATCAAACCAAATGGTGAAAGCACCCCGTTGACGTAAAGCCTGATTGTACTCAGACCAGTTCGTTGTTTTGTATCGGCTTTTTGATTGTGTATTCATCTAACATGTATGGGGATGAAATTTATTTATGCAACAAAGCCATTGATCGATATAAAGGTATGGTTCGCATTAGTCTTGGACTATACAACACTGTAGAAGATATAGATTGTGTTGTTTCCGCACTAATTGAAATCATATCTCATATTGATTATTACAAAGAACAATATATTGAAGATACAACTGGTGGATTTATTCATATATCTGAAAAAGAACTACCTTTGCCATTATCACAACCTGAAATTGTAATGGAAAAATATATCAGAGATCATTTAAAAAAATTAAATAAGGGCGAGGTTGAGTTTGTAAATTTAGTCATAAATGAATATTGATAATCATATTTTATTTAATTGATCACGATATGAGGATTTTATGGAAAATATGGATTTAGGGCGTATCAATCTGCAGGGGCTAAGATGTCCTATTCCAATATTAAGGATTAAGAGGATGCTTAAAAATAATTCTGATCTGAAAAATCTAGAAGTTATAACTGATCATTTAGACGTTGTCAAAGATATCTATTTATTTTGTCAGAAAAATGAATATGGATGTGTTGATCAAAGAATAAATGATACTGAATTTCTGATTGTTATAAAAATTTAGAGCAAAAGTTTAACCAATGGAAAGAGCTAAAATGGCTGACATGCAAAGACAAAAAGTTATATTAAATAAATTGGCTATAGTATTGAGTGTTAATCAAGGTGAAGGATGGCTTATTGTTGATCATCATCGTAAATGGGTAGATAAAAATAGCCTTATTTTGATTGAAGGCTATGATGAACTTACCATTGAGTCACTAACTGCATTAAATATCGAACAACGCATTATTAATCATATACCATCTAATATCAGAGACCAAAAACTTAGAACTCTCGATAAACGTGTTCTCTCCGAATCTGGTAAATTTTTTCCTATTATTGCATTGGGAACTCTTGGTAGTTTATCATTGACATTTAACTGCTCTAAACGTGGCTTAGATTCTTTAGAAGTACAAACGAAAAAGCTTCCAATAGAAAATTCATATGATTTGGTTATTGTTGGTGCTGGGCCTAGTGGAGCCTCTTTAGCAGCACATGCTGAACATGCTGGTTTAAATTACTTGTGGCTTGGCGAACCATTCAGCTTTTGGCTATATCATATTTTGCCAAATGATCTCCGCTCTCCTGCTGCTGCATCAGGTATCAATACACCTATAAATGACATGGACTTTATAAGCTTTGCTCAGTGTATTGGTGTTCCAATTGATCAACCTGTTTCGATGCCTCTAGCTTTAGCGTATTTCAATTACTTCGTCACAAAACAAAATCTAACTCCATTACCATTTACTGCTGAAAAAGTAGACTATCAGGACAATAGCTACAATGTACAACTACGAATGGCGGATCAATACCAAACTGTAAAATGTCGTAATTTGGTTTGGTGTGCTGGTCTTAAAGGAATGGAGAATATTCCAAAAATTTTACGTCAAATTCCTAGTAAAAATTTCACACATTCAAGTGATACAAATATTCCGAACACCTTATCCAAAGATTATAAAATTGCAGTAATAGGCGCAGGTCAAAGTGCTGCTGAACATGCAATACTAGCTATTGATAGTGGGGCACAAGTAAAATTATTAATTCGTGATAGCAATCTCATCTTTCGTAATTTACATTCACCAGGAAATCATCTCTACAAATGGTGTTCTAAGAATGCTGATAGTTTTGTTTATCGTCTACCTTCATTTATACAAAAGCGGTTCTTATCCTATTTATTAAAAGGAACTACTGAGCCAAAAATGAAGTTGATTAATCAATGGGATAAGCTAAAAATAATTCCAAAATTCGATTTAATACAAGCCAATGTTTTATCCGATGGAAAATTAGAACTTAAAGCACGTAGTGGGCAATGTGAGTATGTAGACCACTTAATTCTTGGCACTGGTTATAAATATGAGATCAATAAAATAAAGCCCTTAAGTGATTTACAACATCAAATAAAGAGTTCAGATGGTTTTCCGTTACTAGATGAAAATTGTATGTCTAGTGTACCTGGGCTGTTCTTCGGTGGCTATGCCGCTATGAAAAGAATAGGTCCCAAGTGCCAATTTATTGCAGGTTCCGCACTTACTAGTAAAGCACTAATGTATGGTATCTCTCAGCGATTAAAACATGATAATTAATTTACGTTCTGGATTATGGCTATTATTAGCATTGCTGCGAATTTTTGCTCCTGAGCAAGCTCTTCTAGCAGTTTTTATATTATTAACTATTCTATTTACACAACACTGGTCATGGATAAAACTGCGTAGTGGAAAGATAGCACTATTCATATTAATACTTGCAGTCATTTTACCTAATCACTGGACAACGGTATGGCATAAACTCATGCCATATGTAGATGTCATAATTATGTTGGTATCACTGAATCTCCTGAGAAGTGCAATTGCTAATAGTGCGATAAGTCAGATACTCTCACAGTGGCTGACTCAACATCGTCGCCCTTGGATAACACTTGGTGTATCAGTTGGTATATCACCTATATTTAACATGGGTACTATACCAATCTTGTTGGCAGGTTTAAGTAAGAAAGAACTGACAAACAATAGAGAAATACCCAATATTGTTGCTCGCGGAGTTGCTACAGCTAACCTTTTAGCTCCTACTTCTGCGCCTGTACTATTAACATTAAGCATGTTTCCAGCGATTAGTTGGTTCAGTGTAATGTCTATAAGTCTATTTGCCATCGTTATTATGATTGCACTAATTGGATTAAATGCTTATAGATCAAATCATTTGTTCAGTAATAATATAAACATCATTAAAGAAATTACTCCACCTGACATTTCAATCACAAACATAAATAGGTGGAAGAGTCTATTACCTGTTATTATTTTTCTCGGTACATTATTAACATTGAGTATTATTCTGCATAAACCATATTCTCAATCAATATTTATCGCATGTTTTATCACTTGGTTTTCTAGCAGTATCATTAATAACCACTCAGATTTATTTCAATTAATCAATATAGCTCAGACAAAGCTCCTACCTGAACTCATATTATTCATTGCCTGTGGCATATTAGCAATACGTCTTTATGATATCTTTGAAGGTATACAAATAGGCATTTTTTCACAAATACCAGTGTATTTAACTAGCTTTCTAATTTGTATTTTATTACTAATTGTTATGCCCTTGGTATGTCGAATAGGGCTACATCCCATCATTCCTTTCTGTATCGTTGCACCTTTAATTAGTCCGTTAACGAATGAAATCAGCCTTCCCATAATTATAACCCTTTGGCTGTGTTATTGGGTGCAATCACTCATTATTTCCCCAAGTTCAGTCATCAACTTAACTGTGAATGCAACTCTTGGAGATAACTCTTGGTACAAACCAGATTTGAGGTTCCTTTTTATCAGTAGTAGTTTTTTAACCTTACTATTTGTAGTTTTAATTGAAATGAGGATCATGTATTGAAAAATATTTTCTTTGTACTCGCTTGTGGGCCTAGGGAAAGTCGCACATTAGCCGCATTAGAAATGGCTAAGGTCTTTTTGGATAAAGGGCTTCAGGTCAACATCTTTTTAATTGGTAATGGGATCTACAATGCTATTCAGACACAAAGCATAAAGAACCATATTATTCGCTTAAGAAAACTAATTGCTCAAGGTGCAACAGTATCTACTTGCGTCAACATGGCTAAATTTTCTGGATTAGATGAGAGCAATGTTCAGGAAGGAATCCAAATAGAAAATATGATGACGTTTGCAGAGCAATACAATATGGCAGATCGCATCATCTTCTTTGGAGGAGACTCCAAATGAATGTATCCGCTTTATTTGTTCTTAGTCAAAGTCCAGCTATGTCTGATATAAACATGCAAGTTGCTCGAATGGCACTTTCTATTAGTAGTGATACCGATGTGAGTTTTGCATTTTGGCATGATGCTGTCTATCTTCTACATCATGATCATAGTAGTCCGTTTTATAATTTTTCTAATCAATACAAGTTTTTAGTAGAAAGTGATGTTCCTTTGGTTGTGCGAAAATCCGATTTGGATCAAAGGGGGCTTGAGGAATATGGAACAAAATTTCCAGTGCAATTTCTAACGAATGAGCAATTTTCAGCATATATCAATCGATATGATAAGGCATTTTTCTTATGAGCCGTTTAGTTATTTTGACAAGCTTAAATGCTATTGAAAAGTATCAAGAAATTAGAATTAAGAACGATGTAGTTTTATTGGTTGCAGAATCCATATTTAGCCGTAGTTTCACGAACCAGCCACATTTTATATGGTCAACAGAACCTTTGAAGCATATATCTCCATATGCGGAATGTATTAGTAATGATTTTTTAACTGAATTATTCAATAAACATGAAGTGATTTTAACCATCTAATAGTATCAGGAGTATCACATGCAAAATCTAAGAAATACACAACAACAATTGGTCGCGGCAGGTTGGATTGAACAAATTCAATTATTGGAAAAAGGGATTTTTAATGTCTCGATTCGACAAAATAACCAAATACATAATTGGCGTGTAGATGATAAAGATCATTTTTTAGAAAACTTGCCATTACAATCAATAGTACAATTAAATGGTGATATTTCAGAAAAAGATCCTTTATGTACTTTAAATGTATTGCATACAGCAGAGCCATTACCTATCGATATTAATCAATATAACTACAAAGACCTTGAACATCGACACTTAGGCATACGTAATAATTTCTTTCGAGCTACAGCAGAGTTTCGCCATCTTGTTAGAAAATATGCTTTTGAATTTTTGGATGATCAAAATTGTATGTTGGTTCAAACCCCAATTTTAACAAATGCATCTTGTGTTTGTAGTGGTGATGTATTTACGTTTCCTTATTACGGAAAACAGGTTGCGACTCTTATCCAAAGTCCATGGATGTATGCTGATGCGCTAGTTAGTGGGGTAGAAAGAGTCTATGCATTAAATCCCTCTTTTCGACGAGAAACTGATGCAACAGGTATACATCTGGTTGAAATTTGGCAATTGCAAGTAGATTTGGCATGGGCTAGTAATGATGAAATTATGCAAATGGAACAGGACTTAATCCACTTTATCGCAGAAAAACTCAAAAAGCATACCGATTTATATGCAAAAGCTCAGTTAGGGACAGAACATTTGGATCAGTTACTGAAACCATTTGCACGTATTACGTATGATGAGTCTGTAACTTTACTTAACGAATTAGGATACTTATTTGATTATGGAAATGATTATACAGAAGAGCATAACAATGCAATTGGTAAACATGTAAAAGTACCATATTTTATAACTGATTTTCCAATGAGTCTAAAAAACTTTTGGTTCGCTCATAGTACAGATAACTATGATTTAAGCCCATCGAATGATCTCTTTTCTCATATGGGACAAGGTGAGATAGTTGGTGGTGGTACACGAGTTTCTGACTATGAAGAACTCAAAGCAAATCTAGAATATTTTGGCCATGACTTGGATGAATTCGCTTGGTTTGTTGATATACGTCGTCACGGTTGTGTACCTCATTCAGGTTTTTCAATTGGTTTTGATAGGCTTGTTGCAACCTTTATGGGAGTAAATGATATACGCCAAGCAACTTTATTCCCTCGTATACCTCAAGGTTTATTAAAACCCTAAGTAATCAGAATTAAATGTTATAGGAGTTAGATAATGATTTTATCAGGACATGCAAAAATGATTACTGAGAGATTCCAATTTAAGTATCCAATTATTCAGGCTCCCATGGCAGGAATAACAACTGCGGAAATGGTTGCTCAAGCATGTGAAATTGGGATTTTAGGATCATTAGGTGCGGGGATGCTTGAACCCTCTGCGATTAAATCTACCGTTGAAAAGATACGTCAGCTTACGAATAAACCTTTTAATATTAATTTATTCATCATCAATGATCATCCTAAACATGATTGGGATAAGTTGGATATCGAGAAGTTACAGAAATTACATACCTCTCTAAATTTACCACCATTAGAGCTACCTACTAAATTTGCTCCAAAATTTAGTGAACAGTTTGATGTCCTTTTGCAATTACGGCCAGAGATCGCAAGCTTTACATTTGGTATTCTTAATAAACAACAAATTACAAATTTGCATGAGCAAGGATGTTTTGTCATTGGCACAGCAACTACTGTACAAGAAGCCCTAGCATGGGAGGCTATAGGAGCTGATGCAATTTGTTTACAAGGCGTTGAAGCTGGCGGCCATCGAGGTATGTTTTTAAAATCCGAAGATAGAGGAATGGCTTTATTGCCTCTGCTTATAGAAACAAAAGCTAAAGTAAAATTACCATTAATCGCTGCTGGTGGGATTATGACTGGACAAACTATAGCAGCACTGCAATCTATTGGTGCTGATATGGTTCAGTTAGGCACAGCATTTTTATTTTGTGATGAAGCTAATTTATCGCCAGCATATCGTAATAAATTACTAAGCTCATCTGGTCATGATACCAAACTGACTCAAACATTCTCAGGTAAACTTGCTAGAGGGATTGAGAATCAATTTATGAGAGAGTTGGCAAATAATGAGACAGTACCAATTTATCCTATTCAGAATGCATTATCTGGGCCTATACGTAAATGGGCAAAAGAACAAAATAATGCGGAATTTATGTCGCTTTGGGCAGGGCAAGGTGTAGGTATGGGACGTCCTCTCTCAATGCAAAAATTAGTCAGTACACTTGTAGATGAATGGTACAAAAGTAAATCTATTTAATTTTATATTTCTTTAATAATAAGGAAGAACATGATCTTCCTTATTAACCTAACATCTAGCTGAAACATTGTGAATAAGAATGTCATGAAGTAAATAAAGCTCTTTAAAATTATATAAGTAACGATTTTGACATGAGAACCATATTTGTACTGAGCTATCAGTATCATGGATCTCTTGTAAAGTAATAAGATCATTATTCATTCTCTCAATATAACTATGGGGTAACACTGCATACCCTAAACCATTGAGAACTGCCTGATATATATTGTCAATATTGTCGAAATCAATTGTTGTGAAATTAATATTTTGATTTAATAAAATTTTCTCACCAATTTGGCGGTAATAGCAACCCTTTGGATAAGCGATAAGATTAATTTCTTTAGAATATTGGGTAAGTGGTGGAAATAATTTATTGTTATAACAAAGTACAGCCGTTTCTTTCCATAAAGGAATATTATAGATACAAGGATGAATTAATTCTTCATTAATTAATCCACAATCAATATTTCCAGCGATCAATTCTGATTTTAAATGGTTTAAAGACATAGTTTTTATTGATAATGGTTGTTTCGTTTTATTGTTTAGATGCTGGATACAATCAATAAGATTACGTTGGTTAACAGTTTGTAGAATGCCGATATCAAGTGGACATGACTGTAATGTATTATTGTCAGAACTAAGATCATCCGATGCTGCATCTACAAGATCTAAGATCTGATCGCTATATTTTTTAAGTTTAACACCTTCAGCGGTTAGACAAATACCTTTAGGAGATCGAACCAATAATCTTACACCTAATAGACTTTCTAATTTATTGATATGTGAAGTAATATTGGGCTGAACACAATGAAGTTTCTGAGCTGCCCCTGAAAAACTTCCTGTTTCAATAACAGCATTAAAAACCTTTAACCCCTTGATATCCATATTTATTCCAAAAATTGATTTGTTATTTATAAATCAGAATAAATGAATAATAAACTAAATAATGTTAATCATCTAGAGAGATTCAGTTTTTATTCGATAAATGTAAGCATTTGATTAAACCCACTTGACTCAAACAGGCTTCCACATATGTGGTAGTAGCTCTTCGATGTCTTTCATTTTATGTGTTGGTAGTCTTTTTAACACATCACTGAACTAGGCATACGGATCCAGACCATTCAGTTTGGCTGACTGAATTAAAGTCATGATGTTCGTCTGCCCGTTGACCTCTAAGTAATGATCCTGCAAATAACCAGTTTTTTCTGCCTAAAGCCCAAGAAAAATAAAAATCTTTACATTATAGGTGACCTATGTCTAAAAGATTACTTGCAATGGAAAGATATAAATCTGCTATTAAGTTACCAAAGAATTTAGAGATTAAAGGTTATTAATCTCAATAGATAAGGTAATCCTCCCATAAATAACCGAAGTTAAAAGTAGAGGTTAAGCAGCCATCAGAGGTGGTTTGCCTCCATTGGCTTTGTGCGGTCGCTCATGGTTATAATGCCACAACCATTGTGTTGCATAATCTTGCACTTGCTCCAATGTATCGAACAAGTGCTTGCTCACCCAACTATAACGCATTGTACGATTGTAGCGCTCGATATACGCATTTTGTTGTGGCTTGCCAGGTTGAATATATTCGATCCGTATACCATGTTGTTTTGCCCAATTGATAAATTCATGACTGATAAATTCTGGGCCATTGTCGCATCGAATCACTGATGGTTTCTCTCGATATTCCAGTAACTGATTGAGTGTTCGAATCACTCGGATTGTAGGTAATGAGAAACCTGCTTCAATCGCTAAGCCTTCACGACGGTAATCATCAATTACATTCAATAGGCGAAACTTGCGACCATCGATCAGCTGATCATGCATAAAGTCTAATGACCAAACCTGATTTGCTCGAACCGGTTCCTTAAGTGGTTCAGGTACATGCCGTTTCAGTCTTCTCCTTGGCTTAATACGTAGATTCAGTGCCAGCTCACAGTAAATACGGTAAACACGCTTATGATTCCAACCGTAATTTTCAACATGGCGTAGATAAGAGAAACACAGACCAAAACCCCAATCCGTATTTTCCTCAGTGAGTCCAATCAGCTGCTCTGCAATTAATACATTGTCATCGTTCAATTTGGACTGATAACGGTAGCAAGTTTCACTGATACTAAATGCCTTGCAAGCCAAGCGAATGCTGACGGCATGATCGACAACAGCTTGTTGCGCCATCTGACGACGACAAGATGGCTTTACCACTTTTTTGACATGGCTTCCTGAATGATTTCGGCTTTGAGCCGCTCTTCAGCATACATCTTTTTTAGCTTGGCATTTTCTGCTTCAAGTTCTTTCAACCGAGCAATTAATGAGGCATCCATACCGCCATATTTAGCACGCCATTTATAGAAAGTCGCATTACTCATGCCATGTTCACGACAAAGAGTGGTAACAGGCGTGCCAGACTCCGCCTGTTTCAAAATAGACATGATCTGACTGTCAGTAAATTTAGATGTTTTCATGCAGAATCTCCTGCTTCTATCTTAAGAGAAAATTCTACTTTTACATCCTTTTATTTTTCGGGGGGATTACCGTGGGCTTTTCTTCTGTTTTTTCCTTTAACTGAATATTGGTAATTCCAATTTTTCTTAGAGCATTCAATAAAGTTGATTCACCATCTGAAAAGCCAGCAGATTTTGAGCGCCTAAAAACAAATAATTGGGTAACAAGATTGGAGCCCTGAAGAGTTTTCGAATAAGAGCCCTCTGACAAAGGTAAGCTCTTCATGAGATCAGAAATATACTGTTCAAATTGTTCTAGGGTCTTTGACCTAAATACTAGCCCAGAATGCCCACGTTCCTTGTGGATGCTTTTTCCCTCTACATTTGAAATATAAATCGCTGGTTGTATATCGAAAATATAAACTGGAGGGCAATTTTTAAGAGATAGTCGAATGACTAATGCTCCGCGAGTTGCTGTTTTATTTGAATTTGCATAACACCAATTTTTATAAGCTTGCTTTTCTCCATCTGAAATATCTTCATTTTCTAAAGTTTCTGAATTGACGGAAAAGGCCATTAGAGTGGGTTTATCGTTGTAATTAAAGTCTTCTTCAAAAGTATAATAGTGTACTGCATTGACAATACTGGGATTTAACAAGCGTGCTTTTACGCAAGCATTCCAAAGGTCCATAATTCTTCCTTGTTCTGGAGCTTCAAATTCTGTGGCATTATCTTTATTAGTGGTCGGATTAATTGTGGCATTAAGAACATCCTTGGAGCTATCAGGTTCCCCTGTACCAACTGTATTGGTTTCTTTTATATTTTTCTTCCTTTGTGACCGAGTAATGGTTCTTTCATGTTTTGTTTTACTTTTTTTCGCGATGGGTCCTGAACCTAACCATTCAAATTCATGATCTAAAATAACCGTTTGTGACAATGGTCTGCGCCCTCCTTGATCTTCAGATACATTAATCTGACCAGAGCCTAGTTGTAGCTCAGGAGGCTTAGGTGCGTTGTGGTCTATAGGTTTCTTAACTTGGTGAACTTCCTTTGTGACACTTCTGATGAGGGTTTGATCTGGTAAATCTATTCCAAGAATTCTTAGACCTAAAAAAGCATTGGTACCAGAAATATTGAAACCTGAAACTCGAATCTTTCTCGTTTCCTCGTGCCATGGCATTACTTTAGGGTATATATGATTTTTTTTATCAAAATCATCATGTTTTGCAATACTGCTAAATAATATCCTTACAGCATTTTGGGTATATTCACTGTATTGATAATAGGCAATAAATACATGGTCATTTAATGTAAGGCCATCACCTATAAGAACAGTCCATGTGCCTTCCTCTCCTGGATGAGGAGTGTAGAGCCGTTCATGCCGTTCGGCCTCATCGTATGTTGTCAGAATTCTAGGAAGTTCAGTAGATAGACCATACCCTCTAACCAGAAACTCAAAACAAGGTACGAGAAGTTCCTTATATTCCTGATCCGTTAAGGAGAAAGAAATACAATTCTCACGTTTGCTTGGCTTAATATAAAATTCATTTATGTTTGAGAGGAAATGATCTATTTCCCCAGTCTTTTCGTCTCGCTTATATGTTTGAACATAGGTATGTTTAAAATCCGTATGGTCAATATCAAACTCCCGTATTTCTAAGGGAAGATAATCAACCAATCGTTCATGATGCCAAACTGTGCCAATAGGCCAAGACACCAAATCTGTTATATTGGCATCAATAAAAATAAAATTATCTGTGGGTGTGTAATCTTCCAGAAGTTCCCTAAAAGCCACATGAACTTTAGGTTGGGTATTTCTACGTTCAGCTTTTGCTAACGCCCCATACCACCACACCATTAAGAACTTTTCAGCATTGGATTCAAGAACTTTGAATGCGGGTGATTTTTTTTTATCTAAAGAGTTATCAGTATTTTCTTCATTAGAATGATTGTTCATGATCAACCTCTCTATTGGTAATATTATCGACTAGTCAATTCTTCTTATAAGTTCAGTTCGGCTGTAGGGATATATTGCCCATCTACCCAATCGTAAAGCTGGATATCGCAAATACCATTCAAGCGATGTCCCAAGACCATTGCAAAAACTGAGGGTGCTTTAATAAAGAGGTGTAATTTAGATAACTTATTTTCAGATTTGAATGAAACTAAAGCGGATTTTGCCTCTCTCACAGCAAGATTTAGAGTTTCCATATTATCAATCACATAAGAGCTTTCTAAATTCAGTCTAGTGATGTGGTTCTAGGATTTTAGACCACGTCTATAAGTGATAATCTACTCCCCAATAAGCATGGGAAATGCTTGTTTTTGGAGTCAACCATGACACGAAGAAAACGTCGTAATCATTCAGCAGAGTTTAAAGTTAAAGTTGCTCTCGCAGCAATTAAAGGCGACCACACACTCGCTGAACTTTCTACTCAATTCGATTTACATCAAAACCAAATCATCGATTGGAAAAATCAACTGCTTGAGCAATCAATCAATATTTTTTCACGACCAACAGCACAACAAGAACCTGAGATTGACCTCAAAGCTTTACATGCCAAGATAGGACATCAGGCATTGCAAATTGATTTTTTAGAAGGTGCGCTCAGAAAAATAGGGCAGCTGAGCGGCAAAAAATGATCGATAAGACCCATCAACTTTCGGTACGACAACAATCGCAATTGATTCAAATCAATCGCAGTACGTTGTATTACAAGCCCAAAGAGATTTCATCAACTGATTTGAGTTTGATGCGTCTAATCGATGAAATTCATCTCGACTACCCATTTATGGGCAGTCGAATGATACGAGATATGCTACAGCGTCAAGGGCATCAAATAGGTCGGCGTAAAGTCCGACGTTTAATGCGCTTGATGGGAATACATGCTTTGTATCCAAAACCCAATACCAGTAAGCCTAATCTTGCACACCGTATTTTCCCATATCTGTTGAAAAACATGGTCATCGATCACTCTAATCAAGTCTGGTGTACAGATATCACGTACATTCCTATGGCTAAAGGCTTTGTCTATCTGTGTGCAATTATAGATTGGCATAGTCGTAAAGTACTGGCTCATCGAGTATCGATCAGTATGGAAACAGACTTTTGCATAGATGCGTTGCAAGAAGCAATTGTGAAATATGGTTGTCCAGAGGTATTTAATACAGACCAAGGCAGTCAATTCACAAGCGAGGCATTTTTGAATGAGTTAAAATTGCGAAATATCCGTATCAGTATGGATGGGAAAGGACGATGGATGGATAATGTGATGATTGAGCGGTTATGGCGCAGCTTGAAGCATGAGGAAGTCTATTTGAAGGCTTACGATACGGTTAAACAAGCGAAACAATCAATTGCTGAATATTTGGATTTTTATAACACGATACGTCCTCATTCAAGTTTGAATAAGGCAACACCGGATGAATTTTATGATCAACATTTACTAAAAGTAATGGCAGCATAATTTAAATATTTAGAGCGGATTTATCACTTATAAAACTGAATTGAGTGGTCTAATTAACGGAACCACATTACTAGGTAAGCTCTTTACTTCATCCATTGTAGAGTCAATGTCTTTACCTATAGTTGTAGGAAATCCGATAGTAACTATGGCTTCAGTTTCACCCTGTAGCTCAACAGGGTCGATTTTATTAAAAAATTGTCCCTCTTTCTGTTTATGGTCATCAGTGCGATAAGCGAGGCCATTATGTTCTATTTCAAGTAGGAAGTTACGTGTGGCACTAAAAACATAGCCAAGCATACATGCGTTGGACATTCTTTGTTTGCCATCTATAAGGAGGGTTCTACGGTCACCACTGCTATGAATAAAATCCCCAATCGATACTGCTTTTTTGATTAGGTTGTTCCAGTCGCTGGAGTTTTTTTGAGCACGATCAGGACCATTGAAATCACTAATATCTAAGTTTAAGTCTTGATACTGACTGGATGATGCTGAAAGATTAATTTTTATAGGATCGGATAGCCACTGACTTCTACTTATATCTTCTTCAAGAGCATGGCAAATAAAACTTTCAAAGTCTTTACGATATATTGGACCAAAAGATGAACGAGAAATTAGATTTTTGAACTGATCTTTTAGTTGTTTGACCTGACTCCTGAGCAGTTCAATATTTATTGTGTCTTGAATTTCACTTAGAAATATAGACTCACTATTCTCAGAATTAAAAGTTATGAAACCAACATAATCAAGAGCAAATTCAGCTAAAGAGAAATCAATTTTTTTACCAACACACCAATCAAGGTATTCCGAGCGCCCATTCACTGAAACTGAAGAGTCGTCATCATAAGAAGATCCAACCCCTCTTAATCGGTCTATTTTTGAAATTAATGGTGAGATAGCGGTGTTATAACTTGGGCATACTAAATTAAACCAAATAAAGTTTTTTGGGTGGGTATCAAAAAGACTTTTAAAACGCCTTATTTCATCCCAAAATTCCGTAGCCGTTAAGGAGTGATTTTTTGCTTCATACATTACATGTAATGACTTTTCCGAAGAAAAATAACAAACTTCTATATCACTTAATGCTTCACTCACTATATGGCTAAATGCACTTTGTGAAAGCCATAGCGGTAAGCTCCTTAATACAAATGCATCCTGATATTCAAATCCTACTCGTGCAATCGCACCACCAGTTGATTGTTTTTCTAACAGACTCGCACTCATTATTATCTCTCTAAATCTAGGGTGGATCGGTAACAGGAACCATCTGATAGGTAGGTGTGAGCACTGCCCTCAAGATGATTGTTTTTTAAATGAAAAATCAGTAAGACTACAAAATTTGCCCCAACTTTTGGATCGGACACCAATTCCCTCATGGTGTGATGGTCTTTACTGCTGGGTTGTACACTAAAGAGAGGATGGCTATGCCATTCACCTAAATAGTTAAATTTTTGATAATTATTGTTTGTTGATTTATGAAAAAGGCGAATTGCTTTAATAGCATCCGTAATTCCACGTACAAAGGATGCTATCGTTCCACTCTTTTGAACAGTTAATGAGCTAACTCTAAAATGGTTTGTACCTATATGCTCACCCATTAAAACACCGCCACATTCGTGGGTTCCAGACTTCAACAGGGCTTTTATCAGTAAAATTTGTATATCAGTAGGAATGGATATTTTCAGCATCAGTATTAACCTTTCATCGGTTCAGGCTCTTCAATAGAATTGCCATTTTCACTTTCAGATATCTGTTTATCCGTAGGAGATTCTGTTACTAACGCACCTGAACAATCGATAGGATGAGTATCAAAAGGACATTGAAATATCCAATATTTACGGAACCCTATTAAATATGCTGAATATGGATAAGAGGATTGCTCATCAATTGTACATAAAGTATCTAATGTGAACTGCGTCATAGACGCTGCAAGAGCCGTTACATCTGCATCTGATGCAATATATGTTTGGTTTTGTGTTTGAAAGCAGTAATTATTAACTTTGCCTTCTGGGATTGGTTCCAACGTTTGTAAGACACCATAAATATGATTGCGAAGCTCTAAAGGTGAGGCATCTAACGTTGGGCGACTACGGGCCATCATTGCTCCACCACCGCCACCAAAGATTTCACCCCATACCATTGGTATATGTTTTCTTTTAGCAATTGCAGCTAAGGTTAGAAATGTATGTGAGCTTGCTGTCGCATCAATAATCAGATTACATGTGGCAATGGCATTAGCGATATTGGAATTTAAATGAGGATTTTCCTGTCCACCAATTTGCATTTCATACGTTTCAACTTCTATGTCTAATACTGTTCGTTTTAATGCTCTTTCAACAGCATGGGTTTTAGCAAAGCCAACATCTAACCAGCTGAGTTCATTACGGACAAGATTGTGTGGGGCCAGAATATCATCATCAATAAGTAGAAAGTTTTTACAGCCCGACCGTGCCAGTGAAATTGCAATTTTACTTCCTAACGATCCAAGACCTACAATTGCTATCCTTGTATTATTGAGATGGCTAAATTGTGCTGGCAATCTTTGATTCTGATCATCATGTAGATTAATAGCAGGATAACTTACGAAAAGTGGTGCTGTATTATTAATCAAGAATAGTTCCAAGTTACCCTTTAAGTCATATAACAATATAGGCTGTATGGAATTTGTGAATTCCTCTTGAGCAGGCCATAAATTGCCTAAAAAGGATTCTAATGAAACTCGGTCATTTACGGATTCCTTTAATTGAGGAACAGAATCAATTCGTATCGCCCATCCAGACAATTCAAATCTTTCATTAGAAAATGATGGTACGATGTCAGGTAGAGGTTTGTTCTGAATATTTGTTGGAACAATAACGGTTTTGTCTCGAAAGCTTGAGATGGCAATCTTAAAGTCCATTTTCTCAGAATCACTACCCAAGAGTATGTGACGTAACATAGGTGTTTCAATGAACCTTTCTGAAACACCTCTTAATTTTTGACCTATTGTTTCAGAATGCCTAGATGGTACAGGTTCTACATTCATCTCCAATACAGTCATTGCATCTGTTAATAAAAGAAGCTGGGCACTTCTAACTAGATCCACTCCACTGATATTGGTATTCCAATTATCTGGGCCATATTCTAGACACAGCACTCCTGAACCACCATACTGGTGCAAGATACTCCATCTTTCACCAGATTTTTGTGGGCGTATATATGCTGGTAGCTCTGGGAAAAGCTCTGGATATACTAAAACACCATTAAAATCTATAGTTCCTATCTTTAGAGAGAAGTTCAAATGCAGTTCATTTGTGTCTGTTGAGTTCCACTCCTGAATCTTAAAACTATTTTTCTCTTTCTCAAGATCAGTCAATAACTGCCGTTCTTGAGCTAGGCGTTCTAATGGTGTTTTTAGCAGTTCCATTACGCAAAGCCTCCTGGTTTATTTGGATAAACAGGGGTTGATGGAAAGGTTAATCCCGCACCTAGAGCAGAACGGATTAAAGAGCTGGCCATATCAGCAGAGTTTGCACTTTTGTGTGATGCCGAACGTGGAAAACGATTACCCAGAACCTGCCGCCATAGGGCTAATGCTTTATCATCATCTGTTTCATTTAAGGCGTTTCGTGCAATAACAGCTTGTTCTTCTACCTTTTCATAAAAAGTTTTGAACTCATCTGCTGTAACCGCAGAAAAAACATTATTGCCTGCAACACCAGGATCTTCTAAATGTGGAATTATGCCTAGTGACGCATAAATCCCATAAGAATCCCTGATCGTTTCTAAAAGATAAACAAACAACTTTTCATAGTTGGATTCGTAGTAATTCATATGCTTGGCAACCAGGCATTCTAAAATGAATCCTTTTGGTCTTTTTAAATCAGACAAGTTCTCACGACGCCACCATTTAAATAGCTTCACAAGAGGCTTAAATCGACCATTTGCATTTTTATTCACCTCAACAGTCCACTCGGTATGGGCTGGAGGGTTGGTAACTAGCCATTCTTCAAGATGAATGTCTGGAATCAGATAGCCGCCATATCCATCTGAAATGATAGGGACAACATCCATATCAACTTTTTTCAACTTAACATTTACTGAACGACGGTTAACGGTAAGATCGGTATATCCAATATCCTTTAATGCAGTATGTACTGCATCAAGGACAATTTGAGGATCATCATTAATTGTGTGATTTGTAAGGGCAATAATATCTACATCTGGCCTTTGTGTGATTCCGCCTATGGTAGTCGGACGTACTGCCGTATTTCTTTTATAAGAACCTGATAAGAATGTATGCACATGTACTTTGCTGAATTCATTATGCACTTTTAAAGCATCACGAAGCGTATTATGTGCGCTTGAACAATCATTAACCGTTGTTGTAGATGGTTCAATATCGGAAAGTAGGTCAAGAAACTGCTGTTGAGTTGTCATAATTCTCTCTGAGCCCATGTACTAAAATGGGGCATAAAATTAAGTGCGATCAGAAAAATTAAGTAACGTACTGCTGTGAACTTTGTTGCATAGCAGTAGGTTATTTAACCTTGTTTACGATATTGAGTTTGAGTTATCAGGATCATCCGATTTTTTATTACGGATAGCATCCTTTTCTTCTTTCAATGGCCGAGTTCTGGGAAATTTAAAATATCCAGTTGGATGGACAATAATTTTTCCAGATTTATGGCGATAAGATTTACAAAACACGAAGTCTTGATTTTCGGTAGGCATTGTTAGCCCTCCTATTTTGGCGGCTCGTTTTTCAGGGCGCATACCAAAATAAGCGGGTAAATCTTGAGATTTACGGGCCTAAATGTTAGAATGGGGTTCTGACAGCCAGATCTAACATGAGGTATGCGTAGGGCTTAGAGCCATATGCCTTTCCTGTGTGAAAATCTATCAAGCCGACTCTACCCAATAGAGTCGGCTTTTTAATTTATGAAACCATCTCAATAGTCTCCATTGAATCTAGGTCAAAATAATATAGTTTTTTAAAGTCATCTTCATATAAGTCAAATAATTGAGATAACTCACTAATGACAGATGTTGATGTTTTTTTTGCATCTATTGCGTAGTCAAAGAGCATTGAAGCTACTCTATATGTCGGTTCTCGATCCAATTCATTTGGTTCAACTTTACGATAACCACGCATAGCCATCTGCCGCCATAAATTGGCACTTTGACTTGAAGTTATAGTTCCTAACTCTGACGCCCTATAGATTAAGGCTGCCATTGAGGTTTTCCATTCCTTTTTAAGTCTTAGATAGTGAGCTAAATTAGTTGAACCTAATTGATCAATAATTTTTTCTTCTGGCATTAAGAATTCGGCAGCAAAGTCATTTGCTTCTTTTTCCATGAACTCAGATGGCTCTTCATGGAGGACCAAATGCCCAAGTTCATGTGCTAGTGTGAAGCGTATTCTGTCATTTGGCTGGTTTGCATTTAGAAATACACATGGAGACACACCATGCATTTTTAAGGATACGCCATCAACATTGTTATCTTTAAAGTCGCATAAAAAGACTAAAACCCCTGCATCTTCCACAGTGGCAGTTAGGTTTTCAAGAGGTTCATTCCCTAATGCCCACAATGACCTAAGTTTTTTAGCAGCTTCTTGAGGAGTGTTTATATCTAGGCCAATTTTAAAAGTTGGTAAGGAATTTTTTCTTTTTGGCACATTTGTGAATAATTCTAATGTTTGTACATGGCCCATTTTTAACATCATTTCAGCATTCATGCGGCTCAATGCTTTAGCTGTGGTAGAGCTTTTTTTTCTGTATGCATGCAAACTAATTGGCAGTGCATTTAGCTTTTCAATATGTTCGAAAAATCGTATAGGGAAATGTAGGGCATTGGATAGATTATGGATAACTTCATCGGAGGGTTTTAAGTCCCCACTTTCAATTTTAGATAATGAAGCCTGGGTAATAGACTGTCCCATTTCAGCAATTAGTTCAGTTTGACTAAGACCACGAAAGTTTCGTGCAATACTAAGCATGTCAGGATTGAAATGAGTCATATTCACCTCCAAGATGATTGACTTACAGATCAAGTTAATCGAATAATAACTGAACAGAAAAGAGTATGCAAATTTTTCTTCAAATTATTCCTAAAATGTTTCGTTTTAATGGGTTTAAGCTTGTTTTTATGCATATATAGTGTTTTTTGTTTTTATGGATACTATATATAGTGTTTTGGTTTTTACATTTTAACATGTAAATTTCCTGAAAGAAGTATGTTTACGTCAAGATACTAAAATATGAAACCTAACATAGATCTCTTATAGTTCAAGAATGGTTAAAGGTCCCCCAAAAACAGCACCAGTATCGATAAAAAAACAATTCTGATGCTTAACAGGTTCCTTGACTACAGTATGGCCGAAATAAATTTCATCAACTCCCGTTACAGTCTTATAGATAGGATTGTATGTACTAAAACGGACACGTCCTCTATGCCATAATGCAATTTGCATGGCAGATTGTTCACCTTCAATGAAGTAGTTATTTTTAAGAACCTCTTGTTTGAAATTATCCCAGTCATTGATATGTATATCTGCATGCACAAAACCATAAACTTTATTATTATGATGAATTTCAAGAATGATCGGTAAATTGAGACACTGTTCAACAACAATTTGTTGTTGAACAGTAGGTAGCTTATATAACCAGTCTCCACCATGATAAGCATGCATTTCTTTCATTTCATTATCAAAAGTTGCTTCAATACACATCTGTTCATGATTGCCACGGATTGCTTTAAACCAGGGCTCATTAATAAGACTTAGGCATTCAAGATTTTCTTGGCCGCGATCAACCAAATCTCCAACGGAGACCAATAAATCCTGCTGAAAGTTAAATTCTAGTTCTTCTAACTTATTCATAAGTAATGTATAGCAACCATGTAGGTCACCAACTACAAAAAGCCGACCTCGAATAGGTTTTGTATAGAACTCTACTAAGTTAGAACCTAAATCTACTTCTCTCATAATTATCCAATTGTTTAATATCAAAGTCTTCATCAAACAGGGGGAGTTTGAATAGATTGATTCTCCTTTTAATTGGACATTTGATCTTTATGTGGGGTTTTATTCTAAAATAAACGAATGTAAGTAATGGAACACAGCTAAATGAATGCACAATTAGAAGTGATGTCAGATCAGGAATTAAATAAATATGAACAAGAGCTCCTTGCTAAATGGACACCGAGAGTGGCGCTTGAAGCTCAAATTGATAGACTTAATTCTCAACGATCTGAATTGTTAGAAATTTATCACAAATTAAAGAATCCAAGGCATCCACAAAATACAAGATTGATCCATTCAATAAAGTCATTAAAACATAAGTTAGAGGACTTTGAAGATGAATTAGATGATCTTATTCAGGATGGTCAATTCAAGCAACATTAAAAATATTTATAACTACCTTATTTAGTTAGGATCTATTTTCTTCTTACTTATCAGATTATTTGTCGCATAGTTGTTTGTAATGTCGCATAGTTCTTTGGAAATGACACCCGCCACCGACTAAGGCAACCGCAGAAGCTGTATGGTGCGGTGCACGAAATGGCCGCTGTCCAAAAGGATGTTGATGATTGGCCACCGAGTAAATACTCGCCACTTCCAAATTCTCTTGCGTGTTCAAGGGTGGGAGAATACTGGCTAAACGTGAAGCCAATAGGGTTTTCCCTGTTCCTGGCGGTCCTTTAAATAGCAAAGAATGACCACCTGCTGCCGCAATCTCTAAGGCACGTCTCGGACGCAGTTGACCTTTAACATCGGCCAAATCAAATTTGTAGTGCTGTGAGGCTTTTAGCGCCGTGGGTTGAAACTGTTGGATGAGATGGTTTTGCGACAGATGCTCACAGACTTGTTTTAAATGTTGCGCTGCAAACACTTGAAAGTTGGGCAGTTGAGAGGCTTCTTGCGCATTGGCCTCAGGTAAAATCAGTTGATGCCCAGCTTGCTGGCAGGCAATCGCAATACTTAAAGTACCTGAAATTGGTCGCAGTTGCCCATCAAGTGCCAACTCACCTATAAATTCAAAATTTTCAGTTCCTTGCTCAGGGAGCTGACCAGAGGCAATTAAAATACCCAGTGCAATAGGCAAATCCAGTCGTGAGCTGTCTTTGGGCAGGTCTGCGGGTGCAAGGTTGATGGTGAGGCGTTTGGTCGGAAACTGAAAACCACTATTGATAATGGCGGAGCGCACCCGATCTTTGCTTTCCCGAACGGCTGCTTCAGGAAGCCCCACAATAGTTAAAGAGGGTAGTCCTTGGCTCAGATGAACTTCAACTTCAACCGAAGGTGCGTGTAAACCGAGCAAAGCTCGAGTGTAAATTTTGGCAAAAGACATCTTTTGTTCCATTATAGTGCATTATTTTAATTCGTTATGCGTCTTTTGTTGCACCAAACAGGTGCTCATTTTTTGTTCTGAATGCGTAACTCTAAAGCTTCCACTTGTTTCAATAAGTCATTTAAACGCAAATTGGCATTATTCAGTGCAGTACGTTGACGTTCAATTTCATCTTTGGAAACCAAATCCATCTTGGTGACTGCTTCATTCAGCAGTGCGCGTAAATTATGTTCTAAGTCTTGTTTAGGTTGTTCGACTTGTTCCAGTATGGCTTGTAATAAAGTTTCAATCATTTCTATATCCAACAGTTGGAGAAGTGACAGCAGTGTACCATTGCTGCTTCTGACTCTATAGCCTTTCAGATGAAATATGATTTCATCGATTGTAAAAAAATCATAAATCTTCGACTAAAAAACCTGAATTTTGAAGCTCAAAACGCATTTAAATGTATAGAATAGGGTATAAAGAAAACTCATGTCAGACTTTCTTTTCCCCCCAACCTAAGAATTTTTGGCATGAAATTTGAACATAAAACCTTACTGGTGAAATAAGCCGAAGGAAAACAAACATGAAGCTCGTAACTGCAATTGTAAAACCGTTTAAATTGGATGATGTGCGTGAAGCACTGTCTGAAATTGGTGTTCAAGGGATCACGGTAACTGAAGTCAAAGGCTTTGGTCGTCAAAAAGGTCATACTGAACTTTATCGTGGCGCTGAATATGTTGTTGATTTCTTACCAAAAGTAAAAATCGAAATCGCGATCAGTGATGAAATGGTCGACGCGGTGATTGAGTCAATCACACGTGTGGCTAGTACAGGAAAAATTGGCGACGGTAAAATTTTCGTCACAAATTTAGAGCAAGTCATCCGTATCCGTACAGGTGAAACAGGTGCCGATGCCGTTTAATTTGGCATGAAGTTTGCTGAGTAACACATAACTCGCACAAATTAGGTTGGGGGATACGAATGAAAAAGATGCTATTCGCGCTGAGCTTATCTGGCGCACTTTTAGGTGGTTCTGTTGCTTGGGCTGAAGAAGCAGCAACAGCGCCAACTCCATCAGAACAAGTCACAGTGGTTGAAACAACGGATGTGGCTGCTCCAGCGGTACAAGCAGTTGAAGCCGTTGCTGCTCCAGTAGAAGCACCCGCACCTGCAGAAGAAGAACCAACATTAGATACAGGTGATACGGCGTGGATTTTAGTCTCCACAGCACTGGTTTTATTAATGACCATTCCAGGTTTAGCGTTATTCTACGGCGGTATGGTTCGTAAGAAAAACGTCTTAAGCACTATGGCACATAGCTTTGTTGCTGCAGCAGTGGTAAGTATTGCATGGGTCATCATTGGTTATACATTGGCCTTTGGTGAGGGCAATGCCTTTATTGGTGGCTTAGATAAGTTCATGCTGACTGGGATTACCACAGATGCACTCACAGGGACGATTCCTGAAGTTCTATTCGTTATTTTCCAAATGACCTTTGCCATCATTACCGTTGCCATTATTAGTGGTTCAATTGCAGAACGGATGAAATTCGGCGCATTTATCGCTTTCATCTCGATTTGGGTAGTCGTGGTCTATGCACCAATTACTCACTGGGTATGGGGCGGTGGTTGGTTAGCAAATGATGGCGCACTCGACTTTGCTGGCGGTACCGTTGTACACATCAACTCAGGTGTGGCGGGTTTGGTTGCTGCATACATGCTGGGCAAACGTATGGGCTTAGGCCGTGAATCAATGGCTCCACACAACTTGGCATTAACCGTTGTGGGTGCAAGCTTACTGTGGGTCGGTTGGTTTGGTTTCAATGGTGGTTCTGCATTGGGCGCAAACGGCTCAGCAGGTTATGCATTACTTGTGACGCAAGTAGCAGCAGCAGCAGCGGCAATCTCTTGGTTAATTACTGAAAAAGTTGCACGTGGTAAAGGTTCAGTACTTGGTGCTGCATCTGGCGCGGTTGCTGGTCTGGTAGTGATTACACCAGCAGCAGGGTTTGTGACTGTCGGCGGTGCACTGGCGATGGGTTTAATCGGTGGTGTGGTGTGCTTCTGGGGTATCAGTGCCTTGAAACGTGCTTTAAAAGCCGATGACTCTTTAGATGCGTTTGGTTTACACGGTGTGGGTGGTATTGTCGGTGCAATCTTAACGGCATTCTTTGCCAGCGATTTCATCATGGGCGACAAAGCACCAAGTGATGTGATGCATCAACTTTGGGTTCAAGTTGAAGGGGTGTTGGCAACGATTGCATACTCAGCAGTATTAACCTTCATTATCTTAAAAGTGATTGATCTGGTGATTGGAATTCGCGTTGAATCTGATGATGAACGTATGGGCCTAGACTTGAGCCAACATGGCGAACGCGTGGACTAATCAATAGAATAATAAATAAACAGTATAATCAATATATTGTGTGAAACAGCCCGAAAGGGCTGTTTTTTTTCTATATCTAGCGTAAAACTCTACAAAACACCGAATTTTTGCTACACTCTAAAACCATTCAAATTTGTTCAATTTAACCACTATGCATTGTCCATTTTGCAACGCCGAAGACAGTAAAGTGATCGACTCACGTTTGGCCGCTGAAGGTTGTCAAATTCGTCGTCGTCGTGAATGTATTAGTTGTGGTGAACGATTCACAACCTTTGAAAGTTATGAAGTGGTCATGCCTCGTGTGATCAAGTCGGATGGAAAAAGTGAACCTTTTGATGAAGCGAAATTGCGTCGTTCGTTGATGCATGCTTTACAAAAACGTCCCGTGACGCAAGAGCAAATTGAAACCGTCTTGAGCGATATTCAGCTGCAAATCCGCCGTTTAGGTGAGCGTGATGTGAAATCACGCACCATTGGTGAAATTGTGATGCAATCTTTATTTTCGTTGGATCATGTTGCGTATGTACGTTTTGCATCGGTCTATCAAGACTTTCAAGATGTCGATGCTTTTCGCCACCAAATTGAACAAATGCAACAACGTGAACATTAAGCGAGTTGGCATCCATGTCTGAATTACAGTCTAGTGCTTTACACGCCGACCAAGCTTGGATGAAACAAGCGATTGCTTTAGCACTGCAAGGTCAATACAGCACCAAGCCAAATCCAAATGTAGGCTGTGTCATTGTCAAAGATGGGCTGTTGCTGGGGACAGGTTATCACCCTAAAGCGGGTCAGCCACATGCAGAAGTTTTTGCGATGCGCGAAGCGGGCGAACAGACCCAAGGCGCAACGGCTTATGTCACTTTAGAACCTTGTGCACATTATGGGCGTACACCGCCGTGTGCCAAAGGTTTGGTCGAGGCAGGTGTGGCGCGTGTTGTGATTGCCTGTCCAGATCCCAACCCCTTGGTGGCCGGTAAAGGGGTACAAATTTTAAAAGAAGCAGGCATTGAGGTCGATTTTGGTATTTGCCAAGCCGAAGCGCATCAGTTGAATGCGGGCTTTTTAAAAGCCATGGCTACAGGTATGCCTTATGTGCGTTTAAAAGTTGCTTCTAGTTTAGATGGTCGAACGGCGATGGCTTCGGGTGAGTCGAAATGGATTACAGGCCCAGCCGCACGTTTAGATGTTCAGCATTTTCGTGCCATTTCTGGCGTCGTGATCACGGGGATTGAAACCATACTGGCCGATGATCCTCAGCTCAATGTCAGACAGCTTCAGGGTGTTGCGGATCTGACAACGGTTGTACAACCAAAACGTCTGGTTTTAGATCGTCAAGGCCGATTGCCTCTGACGGCTCAAATTTTACAGCAGCCTGACACCGTGATGGTGATGGGGCCTTATCGTCAAGCATTGGCTGATTTAGGCGTGCTACAGTTTGCTGTTCAGCCTTTAGATCAGTTATTAAAGCAGTTGGTTCAATCGCATCAAATTTACGATGTCATGGTTGAGGCAGGTGCAACGTTATCGACGGCTTTTTTACAAGAAAAGTTGGTCGATGAAATGATTAGTTATGTAGCACCGACCTTATTGGGTCAGTCTGCACGTGCAATGTTTAATGCTGAGTTTTCTCAGATGGCAGAGCAACTCCGCTTTAAGCTCATGGATGTCACACAATTGGGTGATGATGTGCGCTTAACGCTTATCCCTTCTCAAGAGTCATTATGAGTTCAGAGTCTACGGTTTATCATAAACGTCGTCACGCGGCACGTACCACCGATGAATATCTCTTTCATCAACTTGTTCCTTATTTGGGGAATAAGCGCCGTCTGTTGCATCTGATTTTAGAGGCGCTTGAGAGTACAGGGACTTTAAACCGTGCAGATGGTCGTGCGCCTATTTTTGCCGACTTCTTTGCGGGTTCGGGCGTGGTCTCGCGTTTGGCGCGTCAAAATGGTTATCGCGTGATTGCCAACGACTGGGAACCGTATAGCCATGCGCTGAACCATGCCATTTTGGCTTGTACCGAAGCGCCTGCATTTAAAGAGTTGGGTGGTTATCAAAAAGCCATTGATTATTTAAACCGATTGCCTGAAGTTAAGGGCTGGGTAACGCATAATCTGTGCCCGCGAAATGATGAAATCTATGATCCAAGCCGAGATCGTTTGTTCTTTAAGCGTCGCAACGGCATGCGCATTGATGCGATTCGTCAGCAAATTGCCACATGGCAGGCACAAGGGGCAATCGATGATGTGGAGATGTCTGCTTTACTGGCACCGTTGCTGTATTCTGCAAGTTTTGTCAGCAATACTTCCGGCGTCTTTAAAAGCTTCCACCACGGTTGGGGCGGTAAAACCCAAACAGCGCTAGAGCGGATTGAATCCTTGCTGTGGTTGACTCCAAGTCGTTTTAGTGAAGTGGGTGATAATAAGCAAAAGAACCCGATGGCTGAAATGTGGTGTGTCGATGCGCAGCATTTGGCAAATCAAATGAGCAGTTTTGAGGTCGATGTAGCTTATCTAGATCCACCTTATAACCAGCATGCTTACAGCAGTAATTATCATGTCTTAAATGCTTTAACGCTATGGGATCAGGTAGATTTGCCGACACCAGACACCAAAGGGTTTAAAAGCGGAATTGACCGTGCGTGGCGCAAAGAGCGTCCGAGTCCTTATAACTCGTCAAAGTATGCCAAAGAGGCATATGAAAAATTACTTTCCACCATCAATGCACGTTACATTCTGACCAGTTATTCAACCGATGGTAATATTGAAGCAGGGGACTTGCTCAAAGCCAATTTGGAGCGAGGTCGCGTGACTTTATTAACGCAGGATGTACCGCGTTATCGCGTGAGTAAACAGCGTCAGTCTGAGCGTGCGCGTGTGTTAGAGTTTATTGTGATCACTGATACCCATGCCAAGCCAGGTCCGCCAATTCGTCAGTTGCTTGGGCAGTTGTACCATTATGCCGAATTGGGTGGGGTCGATACATCTGGGGTCACGACACAGTTGGCGCTGTGGTAAAAATATAGAGGTAGAAATCAGAAATGTTTACAGGGATCATTGAAAGTCTAGGCACAGTTGAAAGCGTACAAAATGTCGGTGGCGATGTGCGGTTGCGCATTGGTACGGATCTTGATATGTCAGATGTACATTTGGGTGACTCGATTGCCACCAATGGCATTTGCCTCACAGTGATTGACTGGGGGGAGCACTGGTATGCTGCCGATGTCTCACGTGAAAGTTTGAACCGAACCACATTAGCCCACTGGAAAATTGGACAACGTGTCAATGTGGAAAAGGCGATGTTGCCCACCACACGTTTTGGTGGACACATTGTGTCAGGTCATGTCGATGCTGTGGGTGAAATCACCGTTGTGCGTGAAGATGCACGCTCGCTTTATTTTGAAGTGACTGCGCCAGCTGAGATTGCACGTTACTTGGCAGAAAAAGGCTCGATTACGGTCGATGGGATCAGTTTAACCATTAATCATTTGCGTGGTCGTATTTTAAGCCTCAATTTAATTCCGCATACGGCTGAACGAACCAACATTGGAACGTGGAAAGCAGGTAGTCAAGTGAACCTTGAAGTGGATGTGTTAGCACGCTACATTGAACGTTTGATGATGGGCGATAAAGCTGCGGAAACTCCCCCACAATCTAAAATTAGTTTAGACTTTTTGGCACAAAATGGTTTCTTGAAATAGAAAAATCGTTTAGATTGCAGCAAGAATAGACAAAAGATGAGCTCCCTATTTGCCCAAAATGAGGGAGTTTTTCTTTTGAAATGAATAGGTAAGCAATTGAGTATGATGAAAGATAGTACGCAGTTCATTGCACGGATAGGTGACAATGATTGATTTTTTTCTCCATCTAGAACAATTATTGCCCGTACTGCTTGCAGAATACGGCCTTTGGATTTATGCGATTCTTTTTCTGATTATTTTTGCAGAAACGGGCTTCGTTTTTATGTTCTTTTTGCCGGGTGACAGTTTACTGATTGCCATTGGTGCCTTATGTTCCAGCTCGGATTTAATCCATATCCACACCATGGGTATTTTGATGATGATTGCTGCGGTATTGGGTTATATCGTCAATTATTATACCGGTCAGAAGCTGGGCTTTAAATTTGCCCATCAGCATTCACGTTGGCTGAAACCCGAATATATGATGAAGACCAATCAATATTTCTTAAAGCATGGCGGTAAAACCATTTTAGTGGCACGTTTTATTCCTTTTGTGCGTTCTTTCGCGCCTTTTGCTGCGGGCGCAGGGCATATGAGCTTGGCGACTTTTATGTGGTACAACGTGACCGGTGGTCTGATTTGGATTGGTAGTTTGTTGGCGATTGGTTATGGTGTGGGCAATACCTTATCATTTATGGTTGATGTGTTGGTTTGAGATCGAAACAGACTACATCAGCCGAGCAAAACAAGGGTGCATAAAAAAACTCACCGCAGTGAGTCTGAGTGGAAACCAAGGCCTGTTAGGCAGAGTTGGATACCACTTCATCAGAAAAGTCTGAATTTTTCAAAATATAGTCAATTTCTTCTTGAGCCGCGGCTTGTAGCTTACTGCGATAGCTGGCTACAGACTCTTCAATTAAGGTTTCCGCTTCAAGCTCTAAACGTAAACGGACACTTTCTAACTCCGACAAAATTTGTGAGTCATCAATGCCAAATTTACCTTTGGCATAGTCCAGAGCTTGTTCAGGCGTTTTCTCATAGCGTGCAGTGTAGCTCGAAATTTCCTGATCGACACTTTGACGCATCACATTTAAAGCTTGGGTTTGCTCATTGAACTGACGGATTTCATCTTTTTTGAGGCTCTCCGCATAAGCTTCCTGTGCTGCGCGTTTGTCTGCCAGAGATTTTTCCAACGCTTGTTGTTTACGAATTCGCGCTTCTTCAATCAGCTGTGCTTTCAGATCGGCATACGCTTGTTCAATTCGTTGGGTCGAGACAGCTTGAGCACGTTGGTCTTGTTCAATCCAACTGTGCAAACCTGTTTCAGGTTTGAGTACATCGCAGACGCGACTCAGGTCATCAATAAAGGCCTGACGAACAGCATCAGGTACATTTAACCAGCGCTGTTTAAAATCTGGACCAACATTCAATGCCACTACGCATCTCCTTATTTAGACGGGGGATCATTTAAAGCTTGAAGGTTCGAGCTTCAACCCCGAGACGTCTATATTGTTTAAATTTTTCACGACCTTGTTGTTTGGCCGATTCGTTATTTTCAATAATTTCTATAATGTGGCTAAATTTTTCGAACTGTTCAAGAGCTTGATCGTTAAAATTGAACACAATCCAGTCGGATTGCTCAGGCAGTTGAGCTGAGATACAAATGCGCGCATCGATTTGATCAATGCCATGCGGAATAAAGCTCGTGTCATCAAAACTCCACAAACGTTCATCCAATTGCTGTTGTAGTTCAGTGTCGCTTGCATACAGCCAGATTCGCTCTGGCTGACGCAGGATTTTTCGACATAAACGACAAGCACTTTCGACTTGTCGTTCAGGGCTTTGTTCAAACAGATAAAAGCTAATATTAGCCATTAGACTGCGCACGATGAGCTAAGAATTGCATCAATAAGGGTACTGGACGACCGGTTGCTCCTTTATTGGCACCCGAGTTCCATGCTGTACCTGCGATGTCCAAATGCGCCCAACGGTAATCACGGGTGAAACGTTGCAAGAAGCACGCTGCAGTTACAGCACCAGCTTTAGGCCCGCCAATGTTGGCAATATCGGCAAATGGAGAGTCTAACTGTTCTTGATAGTCATCAATCACAGGCATGCGCCAGACGCGGTCAAAGCTATTTTGACCTGCTTCAGATAGTTCGGCCGCCAGTTTGTCATCTGGGGTAAACATACCCGTTAAGACTGAACCGAGTGCCACGACACAGGCGCCCGTTAAGGTTGCAATATCAATGACCAGTTCAGGGTTAAAGCGCTTCACATAGGTCAATGTGTCGCACAGCACCAAACGACCTTCTGCATCGGTATTTAAAATTTCAACGGTTTGACCGCTCATGGTGCTCACGATGTCACCCGGACGTGTAGCTTTGCCTGAAGGCATATTTTCAGCTGCAGCAATGGTACCTACGACATGAATGGCTAAACGTGATTCACATAGAGCACGGAGTGTCCCTAGAACTGATGCTGCACCACACATGTCATATTTCATTTCATCCATACCAGCGCCCGGTTTTAATGAAATACCACCTGTATCAAAGGTGATTCCTTTACCGACCAAGACCACTGGGGCTTCAGAACGTTCAGCTTGATACTCAAGGGTAATAATACGGCCTGGGCGGTCTGAACCTTTGCTCACCGCAAGGAAGGAATGCATGCCCAGATCAGCCATTTGCTGCTCATCAAGGACATTAACACGGAGTAGGTCAGGATATTGGGCTGCCAGTTCTAAGGCTTGCTCTGCCAAATATTCAGGGAAGCAGATATTGCCTGGACGGTTGCCTAAGTCACGAGCAAAGCTTTGACCAGATTGCACGGCTTCAATCAATTTCAGTTGCGCAGCATTCAGCGGCGACTCAGCAGCAATCAGGCTGATCTGTTCAAGCACGTTGTCTGCTTTTTTTGATTTGAATTCATCAAAAGCATATGCCGCTTGCGTCAAACTGAGGGCAAATAAATAATGGAGTTCAGCTGGAAGGACTGAAAGGTCAAGACTGATGTGTTTGAATTTTTTTTGTGAAGCTTTGATAATGGTTTGAGCAATTTTCACCAGCTTTGCCGCTTGTAATTCAGTTGCTTTCCCGACACCGACCAAGGCTGCATTGGGGCTTGCTGGAATTTGACCAATGAGGCTCAAAGTTTCATTGAATGCGGCTTTAAACTGAGTCGCTTCAATTAAGTTGTTTAAATCATTAATTTGATAAGCATTTGCAAGGTGTTGCGTGTTTTCAGAATCTACTAATATCAACAAAAATTGGCTAGACGTATTCTCTGTGAATGACGTATTAATAGAGAGTTTCATAAGTTTTATTTAAGCCTTATAAAGTTTGAAAATGATTAAACCACTGAAACATTAACATGAATAGAGTTGCAAAGTGCAACAAGAGTACAGGTTTTATATTTTCACTATTCGGGTAAACTAGCGCTAGTTTTTATTCACCTATTTTTGGAAGAATTAATTTGATTATTCGGCGTTATCTGGTCAAACAAGTGGTGTCGACATCCTTGGTTGTGATCGCCTTATTGACCTTGATCATGATGGGCGGTCGTTTGATCAAGTATTTTGGCGTAGCCGCGCAGGGTCGCTTAGATGCAGGTATTTTATTTAGCATTATTGGCTATCGTTTGCCTGAATTTTTAACGCTGATTCTTCCTCTAGGCTTTTTTATTGGACTGATGCTGGTTTTTGGTCGTCTGTATGTCGATCATGAAATGGCGGTACTCAATGGCAGTGGCGTCAGTCGTAACCAATTGGGGCGACTGCTGATTCCTATGACCGTGGTGTTTCTTGCCGTTCAGGCAGTGCTGATGCTTTGGATGGCGCCGTGGGGTGTTCGTCAGTTTGAGCAGCTCACCACCAGTCAGGCGGTGCGTACCGGTTTTGATTTGGTTCGACCCAAAGAGTTTATTTCATCGGGTCCTTATACCATTTATGCGGGTGATTTATCCGAAGACCGTAAAAACCTCAAAGACATCTTCTTCTATCAACGCGCTGAAGCAGAAGGTAAGCCTGATGTGATGATTTTGGCCAAAGAAGCCACGCGGGTTGAAATTGAAAATGATCCAGCCAATGTGGTGGATTTGGTGCAAGGTCGCCGTTATGAAATCTATCCGGGACAGCCACGGTATAGCCAAGCCGAGTTCCAGTCTTATCGCCTACGCTTAGAAAATGATAAAGAAGCAAAGTTTGAAAGTGCCGATGTTGAAGCATTGTCCACCATGAAACTTTGGGATAATCGTCATGATCCTGTTGTGGCGAGTGAGTTGGGCTGGCGTATTTTTGTACCGTTTGCCATTGTAGTGGCGTTGCTTCTCGCTGTGGCTTTATCTGAAGTGAGTCCACGCCAAGGACGTTACTTAAAGCTGTTTCCTGCATTGCTTATTTTTGCCAGTTTAATCGTGGCGCTGATGGCCATTAAAACCCGAGTCAGTAAAGAAGAAATGGGGATTTGGGCATATCCAATGATCTTGGTGATCTATGCGATAGCAGCGGCTTTGTTTTCGCGTAAACAAAAGCTGGCCCCGAAAATTAAGAAAACATTACAACGAGCGGGGTCTTAATCATGTTCGCACGTCGTATAGTCGCAAAACATGTGACCAAAACCACCGCGATGGCGATGCTGGGTGCTACCGCTATTTTATCGGTCTTGCAAATTCTGTTTACCTATTTGGGTGAGCTAGGCTCCCTTAAAGAAGGTTATGGTGCTTGGGATGCTTTACGTTATGTACTGTGGGGAGCACCGCAATATCTCTATGAGATTCTACCGATTGCCGCGTTAATTGGCTCGGTACTGGGACTGGGCACTTTGGCTTCAAACAGTGAACTGATTGTGATGCGCTCAGTGGGGGTGAGTCTCTGGCGAATCGTCGGCTGGGTGATTCGTTCGGCTTTAATTTTGGTGGTACTGTCATTCGCTTTAAGTGAATGGGTGATTCCATATACCAATGAGCAAGCCAAAGGTGTGAAAAGCCATCGAACTGCGGCTGAACTTGGTGAAGTACGTGGTTACTGGACACGAGAAGGGCAGCGTTTTATTTATGTCGATTATGCCAACTCTCAAGGTCAGCTAAAAAATGTGCAAGTGGTCGACTTTGACAATAATGCTCGTTTGAAAGGCGTTTTAAATGCTGAGCAAGGTCAGTTTGTGCAAGATGGTCGTTGGATTTTAGAAAATACTGCCCAAGTTGATTTGCTGCCGACAGGCAATGCTACGGCACAAAAGGCCGCTGAAATGCCTTTGGCACTGGCACTGCAGCCGAAATATGTGCACATGGTGACGATTGACCCTGAAGACCTTTCACCGAGTCAATTGGTCAGTTTCATGAGCTATATGCATGAATACAGCCAAGTGCCTAAAACTTATCAGTTGGCTTTTTGGCAAAAAGTGGCGTCTCCATTTGCCTTAATTGCTTTGGTGTTGATTGCTTGTTCCTTTATTTTTGGCCCACTGCGCCAACAATCGATGGGCTTTCGTTTGGTGATTGCACTGTTTACAGGCCTAGGTTTCTTTTACCTACAAGACTTCTTGGGTTATGCAAGTTTGGTTTATTCGCCTTCACCCGCATGGTTTGTTTTTGTGCCGATTTTACTGATGTTTCTCGCAGGTGGTTATTTATTACAACGTGCGCGATAACTGTACGATATTGAAGAAAACAATGCGGATGATGGTGTTAAACCATCATGCCTGCATAGAGTCTTGACCGAAAATTCGGTAAGATAGAGCGATGAATTTGTAGACAAAAAAAGAGTGCTTATTATGGCGGATGCAACTGCTGGCAAAATCCCTCACGTACTGGTCATTATGGATGGTGTGGGACACCGTGAAGCGATCGAAGACAATGCATTTTTAGCAGCGAATCGACCGAATTTAACAGCGATTGAAGCAAAGCATCCGCATAGCTTAATTTCAGGTTCTGGTGAAGACGTGGGCTTGCCAGATGGCCAAATGGGCAATTCTGAAGTGGGCCATATGAACTTGGGCGCAGGTCGTGTGCTCTATCAAGACTTTACCCGAATCACCAAAGACATTCGTACGGGTGCTTTTTTCAAACATGAAGTTTTGGTTGATGCCGTTGAAAAAGCCAAAGCCGCGGGTGGTGCGTTGCACATCATGGGGCTATTGTCTGAAGGTGGGGTGCATTCACACGAAGATCATATTGTTGCCATGGCTGAACTTGCGTTAAAACGCGGTGCAACTGTATACCTTCATGCCTTCTTAGATGGTCGCGATACCCCACCACGCAGTGCACAGCCTTCTTTAGAAAAATTAGATGCATTGTTTGCTCAATATCCAAATCAAGGTCGTATTGTGAGTCTGATTGGTCGTTATTTTGCGATGGATCGAGATAACCGTTGGGACCGTGTGGAACAAGCCTATCGTTTACTCACAGAGTCTGAAGCAACACGTACTGCAGCTACAGCAGTTGAAGGTTTAGCATTGGCTTATGCCGCAGACGAATCTGATGAGTTTGTCAAAGCAACACGCATTGGCGATGCCGTGAAAGTTCAAGATGGTGACAGCATCGTCTTTATGAATTTCCGTGCGGATCGTGCGCGTGAAATTACCAAAGCGTTTGTTGAAAAAGATTTTGCAGGCTTTGAGCGTAAAGTTGTACCAAACCTATCTAAGTTTGTGATGTTGACACGCTACCAAGCCAGTATTGATGCACCTGTGGCGTATATGCCTGAAGCATTAAAAAACTCGATTGGTGAATATCTTTCAGACCTTGGTAAAACCCAATTACGTATTGCTGAAACTGAGAAATACGCGCATGTGACGTTCTTCTTCAGTGGTGGTCGTGAAGATGAATATCCGGGTGAAAAACGTATTTTGATTCCATCACCGAATGTGGCTACTTATGACCTCAAGCCAGAAATGAGCGCCTATGAAGTAACCGATGAATTGGTGGCTGCGATTAACTCTGGTGAGTTTGATCTATTGGTGGTGAACTATGCCAATGGCGATATGGTGGGTCATACGGGCGTGTTTAATGCAGCTGTGAAAGCAGTGGAAGCTGTTGATTTATGCTTAGGCCGTGTCTATGAGGCGGTGATGGCACAAAAAGGCCATATGTTAATTACGGCTGACCATGGTAATGTTGAACAAATGCAGGATTATCACAGTGGTCAGGTGCATACCCAGCATACGACAGAATTGGTGCCTTTTATCTATGTCGGCCCAACTCAAGCTACTATTGCTGAGGGGGGCGTATTGGCCGATGTCGCACCAACCTTGTTAAGCTTGATGCATCTTCCTGTTCCAGCAGACATGCAAGGTCGTAACTTAATTACATTAGACGTATAAATCAATTTGGGTGGGTAAATGGCAAAAGCATCGTGGACTTCAATAGGTGTAGTGATTGCTTTAGGTCTGAGTCTGATCCACCCGATGGGGGCTGTTGCAAAAACTGCGGCAGCCCCCGCTTTTGATGATGAACTGGAACAAGGTTATGTTGAGGTTCCAATTGAATCAATTCAACAATTTGTGCAAATCTACGGTTTAGTCAAAGACAATTATGTGGCTGAACGTAGTGATGAAGCACTGTTTCAACAGGCCATTAAAGGTTTAGTCAGTGGCTTAGACCGTTATTCTCGCTATTTATCTCCTCAAGAATATAAACAACTGGTGCAATATACCGAAGGGGATTTGGCTTCAGTTGACTTCAGCTTAGAGTTTGATTCTCGCTTACAACAATGGCTGATTCGTGGATTAAAACCTGACTCAGATTCCAGCAAACTGGGCTTAAAAAATGGGATCTCCGTTTTTAAAGTGGATGATCAAGAGCTACGCAAGCTCAACCATGCTCAAGTCAATGAATTACTCAGTGGGGCGATTGGTAGTACCGTCAGCTTGCAGTTGAAAGCCAACTCAACCCCGATCAATTTAGTCCGAACCAAAAAGGTTGAAACCGATATTCAGGCGCAACTGTTGAATAACCAAGTTTTGGTGCTCAAGGTGCGGGTATTCCAGCAGGATACGGCCAATGAAATTCAGCAACTGATTGAAGAGCATCAGTCTTCGCGTTTAAAAGCGGTCTTGATAGACCTCAGAAATAATCCCGGGGGGCTGTTGTCTGCCGCAGTTGAATCTGCCGATTTATTCTTAAATCAAGGGGTGATTGTTTCAACTCAAAGCCGTTCCGAAGGGGATCAGCAGTTTCAGGCCTTACCTAGCCTCGAGTTTCAAAATTTAAAAGTGGGCATTTTGATTAATGACCGCTCTGCATCGGCTGCGGAAGTGTTTACCGCTGCGTTGAAGGAGCATGGACGGGCGTGGGTGATGGGTGAAAAAAGTTATGGTAAAGGCGTGGTGCAAAAACTGTTTCCGCTTTCCAATGGTGCAGCCTTACAAATGACCGTGTCACACTATTACACCCCAAGTGGGCAAATGATTGAGGGGGTGGGGATTGCACCGAATCAAGTGTATCCGATGCCACATGAACTCAAAGACGAAAGCTATGTTGAACATGTGGCAGAGATTTTAATGAATCGTCGTTAAGTCTTTAAACGGAATCGTCTTCGCCATCTAGCCCGAATTTTTTCAAGCGATAACGTAAAGAACGGAAAGACATGCCGAGCTTTTTAGCCGCCAGTGTTCGGTTCCAATGGGTGAGATTGAGCGCATTCATCAAAATTTCTTTTTCAATTTTTTCTAAATACAGCTCTAGACCCTCTTCGGGCAATTTACGCGAAGGCACATGACTGAGCTGATCATTGCCAACAGCACCTTGTTGCGTGGCATTGGCATAGCTGGTCTGAGCAATCGGTCGCAGTGGAGCTGTTTGCAAGTGTGGTAAGTCGATACTGCTTTCATCACTTAAAGTGATGGCACGTTCCATCATATTGCGTAGTTCACGCACATTGCCTGGATAATATTGGGCCAATAAAAATTCACGTGCACGTTCACTCAATGCTTTGACTGGGATGTCCCATTCTTGGCAGATTTTCTGAATGAAATGTTGTGCCAAAAGAATAATGTCATTGCCACGCTCACGTAGAGCAGGCAGTACAATGTCCATGACATGGATGCGGAAGTATAAATCCTGACGGAACTTGCCTTGTTGTACCAGTGCTTCTAGGTCTTGATGGCTGGCACTAATCACACGAAAATCGACATCAATTTCCGTGTCACTCCCAATTGGGCGAATGCGTTTTTCTTGTACCGCGCGCAGCAGTTTCACCTGCATAGTGAGCGGTAACTCGGCAATTTCATCTAAAAATAAACTGCCGCCATGTGCAGAGAGAATCAGCCCTTGTTTGTCTTGAGTGGCCCCTGTGAAGCTGCCTTTACGGTGTCCAAACAATTCACTTTCCATCAGTTCGGTCGGTATGGCACCGCAGTTAATGGCCCTTCATTGCGATTGCTCAGGCGATGTACCAGATTAGCCACCACTTCTTTGCCAGTGCCTGATTCACCCGTAATAAAGACAGGGGCTTGCGAGCGTGCAATTTTCTTTAAGGTTATGCGTAGCTGTTGAATAGGAAGGGACTGACCAATCAGCAGACGATGTTCAAGCGTATCTTCTTGGATATGCAGCTGATTGATGGGTTGATTAAAGGCTTTTTGTAAAAGTTGCTCTAAATGTTTTTGGTTGATTGGTTTACTGACAAAATCAAACGCACCAGCTTTAAGTGCTGCAATCGCAATATCCATATTGCCGTAAGCAGTCAGCACTGCAACAGGCAAATTAGGATAATTTTGAGCAATAAAATCGACCAAGCTCAGACCATTACCATCGGGTAAATTAAGATCGGTTAGACAGGCATCATATTGATGCGTTTTCAGGGCTTGAACCGCCTCTTGTAAGCGATAGGCAATATGTGTATCAATCCCCATCCGACTTAAAGACATTTGCATCAGTGTACATAAGTCTTGTTCGTCATCCACCAATAAAACAAGTGGTTTTTTTTCCACGTTTAACCCCAAAAATTACACGTCATTGTTTATACGGGGGCATTCAATCCGAAAGCATGCCCCTATTTTTTGTTCTACATAGTATAGCTTAGCTTGGTTGGCTTCGCAGAAACTATGGGATAAATATAATCCTAACCCAGTTCCATTGATTGAGGTACTAAAAAACGGTTGAAACAGGGTGCTTTGATCCTGAGTGGCGACCGCTTCACCAAAATCGCAGACATCAATGTGGACGAGGTTTTTATAGCTATAGACTCGAATGTGAATGTGCTCGGCTTCAGCTGCATTATGCCGAATGGCATTTCGAATCAGGTTGATCAGCACTTGCCTCAGTTGTTGTTCATCAAACTGAATCTGAGCTTGATCGGAAATGCGGTAATCAATTTGATCTTTGACATCGGGCAAATCTTCAACGATAAAACGTTCTAAAAAAGAGGCGACATCAATCAAGGTCGGATAGGTTTCTTTACTGCGTGCCATGTTCAGTGTATCGCCAATAATTTTATCAATCCGTGAGGCTTGTTTGGCAATCATGTTATGCAACAGTTCTTGTTGTGGGTCGTTAAGTTGCATTAATTCATTGGCTTGCGTGATGGCTGCCAGTGGATTGCGGATTTCATGTGCAATGCTGGCAGAAAGTTGACCCAGTGCAGCCAGTTTGAGTTGTTGTACACGTTGATTAATTTTTTGTGCATCTTGCAGGACGAATAAGGTGAGTGTCTGATTCGGTACTTGTAGTTTTTGAATTTCGATCTGAATTTGAAAGCGACTCAGCTGGGATGTAAATTGGAATTTTTCTCCATTCTTCAGTTGGTCGAATTTGAGGAGTTCAAATAAATCAGGCTGTGCTTTGTACAAAGGATATTTATCGTGAGCATAAATCGGGGAGATACCCAATAATGCACATGCGGCAGGATTACTCAGCACCATGTGGCAGTTTTCATCGAGCACCAAATAGCCGAGCTCGGTTTGCTCTAAAATATAACGGTTAATGTTTTGCAGTTGGTCCAGTTCTTGGGACTGATAGAAGTTTAAATTTTCAAGGACTTGAAAACGTCGTACTGCAATTTGTCCAGACCCATAAACCACAAAGAACAAAAAGGAGAGCACGGCACTGTTGCCAATGGTATTCAATGAACTAATTGAAAATAGCGTTCCAATAAAGTGTTGATAAACCAGTGTAATCACAGCAATCAAGGTAATGATGAGTGCTTTTTGTTTATCGACCAATACACAAGAGGCAAAGATCGTGATCACAAACAATAAACTTAACTGTAAGTTCGGACCGTCGGTGGCGAAAGTGAGTAAGCTGAGGCTAATGACATCGATGATAAACAACAAGGTGAGCTGAAGTGGTATGCGCTTGCGCACATGCTTGAGGCTCAATAGCTGAAAGGCACTGATAAAAATAAAGCCAATCAGGACAGAACGATACAATATTGGATATTGATAATTTGAAAACAACTGCTCATAGGTCAGTAGATAAACCAACAACAAACAGCAGCAAATAAACAGTCGATAAGACGCATACCAAACACCTAAACGGTATTGATTTAACTGAATATTGGTAGAGTATTGCAGCATGCGGGTGTTAGTCAGCTTGCATCAGGGTTTGATTAAGCCATAACGAATAGCAAGGTGAGTCAGCTTCACATCACTGTCGATATTGAGCTTTTCAAAAATTCGGTAACGGTAGGTATTGACCGTTTTTACGCTGACAAAAAGCTTGTCAGAAATTTCTTGTGCACTGATGCAATTCACGACCATCATCGCCACCTGCATTTCACGTTCAGACAGAGCATCAAAAGGTGAGGTTTGTGTATCCGATAGATAAGAACTGGCCAGTTGTTCAGCAATATCAGCGCTGAAATATTTACCGCCTTGCATCACTTTATTAATCGCACGGACCATTTCGGTCACGGGCGCACCTTTGGTAATGTAGCCTTTGGCGCCAGCTTTGAGTAACAGGGAAGGATAAGGCTCTTCAGCTAGGCCACTGACTGCCAGTACTTTGGTCTCGGGTGCGGTTTGCAGTAAGCGGCGTGTGGTTTCAACTCCACCAATACCTGGCATGTTGACATCTAACAGAACCACATTTGGGTGATGTTGACGGACGAGGTTAATTGCTTCTTCACCAGATTCAGCTTGGCCAATGACTTGAACATCGGCATGGTCCTCGAGCATTCGACAAATCCCTGTACGTACTAACTCATGGTCATCTACCACTAAAACTGTGATCACCTAGCTCTTCCTCACTATAAAAACCATATTTTTTGTTACATAAAGCAAAATAAGCTTGCAATGAAACGACAAAATTAGCAATCCTATTCTTAGGCTTATTTGAAAAGATATGCACGCTGTCGACGGCAATGCTGTTCGCATTGTGTACAAATGTAAGGCATATTGGCGTGAATACGCAAAAGTATCTGATGGGTTATGAAGTTGAGTGAAGAAAAGTGAAAAAATCAAATAAATTTTTAATGCATCTATTGGGATGGTCGATTGCAACGACGGTCAGTACCCATAGCTTTGCAGACTTGGTGATGAATCCGGGCTCGGGCCCTAGCCAAGCAAGCATGAGCTGGTCTGCAGCAGATGCAGAACAGCTTCTGAATGATGATCTCATGGAAGATCCTGAAGAGTACGCTCCTCAGGGTTCAACAAAAGTCACCACCAGTATTCGCAGTTCTAACGGTGTGGTGACGAACAATAGTACCTCAAAAACGGTACAAATTTTCGATACCTCCAAATATTCCAACCAACCCAGTGTGAATGCTCGTGCAGCACTGGTGATGGATGGCAATACAGGTGAAGTGCTGTACAGTAAAAACAGTAATACCGCGCTGCCGATTGCTTCGATTACTAAGTTGATGACGGCCGTGGTGATTTCAGATGCGCGTTTAAATATGTCTGAAAACATTACTTTACAGCAAGCGGACTTTTCGTGTTCGGGTTGTAAAAGTTCAAGCTCGTCCCTGCGTGCAGGAGACAGTATGAACCGTGCAGAGGCATTGTTATTTGCATTAATGAAGTCAGAAAACCCAGCAGCATCAGCGCTTGCACGGACGTATCCGGGTGGTCGCTCAGCCTTTGTTTCGGCGATGAATGCCAAAGCCAAATCTTTGGGTATGAATTCAACCCATTATATGGAGTCGACAGGTCTACATCCAGGTAATGTCGCTTCAGCACGTGACTTGGGTATTTTGGTCAATGCCGCATCACAGTATGGTCTGATTCGTCAGTTCTCAACCACAGCCAGCTATGACTTTAACTTGGGCTATCGTGTATTGAAATCAAACAATACCAATGCCTTGGTTCGTAATGGTGGTTGGAATATTAATATTTCAAAAACAGGTTTCATTAATGAAGCCGGTCGTTGTGTGGTAATGCATACCACTTTAAATAACCGTCCAGCAGTGGTGGTGTTATTGGGTGCGGACTCATCTGCAGCACGTACCAATGATGCAACGCGCCTAATGAACTGGGCAAGCCAATTACCAAAACGTATTTAACCCGACTTTGTTTTTGTTCACTCAACAACGAAAATTGAGTCATAAAAAAGCCCTGCATATGCAGGGCTTTTTTTTGTCTTCTCTCAATTACATGTTTGAAAGAATTGAATCGCGAACTTGTTCTAAAGTTGCATCGATTGACAGCATGACCGCATCAGAACATTGTTTGATTGCAGTATCTGGGTCTTTTAGACCATTACCTGTTACGGTACAGACAATCACAGAACCTTCCGCAATTTTTCCAGCTTTGATGTCACGGATTGCACCGCCAATCGACGCTGCAGAAGCAGGTTCTACAAAGACACCTTCATACATTGAAAGTAAACGCTGTGCTTCTAAGATTTCAGCATCAGTCAGTTCATCGAACCAACCTTGAGAGTCACGAACCACCGCTTTAGCATGGTTCCAGCTTTGTGGATTACCAATACGGATTGCCGTTGCAACTGTTTCAGGGTTCTCAACGGGTGCACCACGTAAGAATGGCGCAGCACCTGCTGCTTGGTAACCAACCATAGTTGGTAAGCCTTCAGGTTTTGGACCCGTGAACTGATCTGTTTCAGCATCGTAAATCACTTGCTCAAATTGATCTGCAGGTTGGTTGGCAACGGCTTCGGTATAACCCATCCAGTGTGCAGTAATGTTCCCTGCGTTACCCACGGGTAGGCAGTGGTAATCTGGTGCACGGCCTAACTCATCTACGATTTCGTAAGCAATGGTTTTTTGGCCTTGCAAACGGTACGGGTTGATTGAGTTTACGATCGTTACAGGGGCTTTATCTGCAATTTCTTTGACCAGACGCATACCGTCATCGAAGTTACCGCGGATTTGCATGGTGATGGCACCATACATCATTGCTTGCGCCATTTTACCCATGGCAATTTTGCCTTCTGGGATTAACACAAACGCTTTGATGCCTGCACGCGCTGCATAAGCCGCAGCCGCAGCTGAGGTATTACCTGTAGAGGCACAGATAATTGCTTTTGAGCCCTCTTCAACGGCTTTAGTGACTGCCATGGTCATACCACGGTCTTTAAATGAACCAGTCGGGTTTAAGCCCTCGTACTTCACATAAATTTCAACATTTTTGCCAATTAAACGTGGAATGTTCTCGAGTTTAATCAGTGGCGTATTACCTTCACCTAAAGAAATAGCGCGAGTAGTTGCAGACACTGGTAAACGGTCGCGATAACGGTCAACTAAACCAGTATAACGATTGGCATTCGACATGATGATGTTCCAATTGTGTGTAGAGCTTGGTGAGGAAGAGAAGAGCGTTCTTTTCCTCAACCCGATTAATTATCAAGCGATTCTAAACGAATTCGCACGATTTCGCCATGAATGACGGGTAAGGCTTGAATTTGAGCAAGTGCCTCGTCCATTTTTGATTCAACGACAGGATCAGTCAAAATCACGATTGGAATAAGGTCTTTTAAGCGTGGTTGTTGCATGATGGCATCGATACTGATGCCCGCACGACTGAGAATCGTGGTTACATCGGCCAAGACGCCCGTTTGATCTTCTGCATTAATCCGGATGTAATAACCTGTGGTCATTTCTTCACGGCTTAAAATTGGCACATTGGTCAGTGCTTCGAAGGCCAATTGTGGAATCGTTCCAGCACCGTCTTCGGTATAAGAGATATCACGGACGATATCAATGACATCTGCAACGACCGCAGAAGCGGTTGGACCTGCACCTGCACCTGCACCATAGTACAAGGTTGGGCCGACAGCATGTGCTTGTACCAAGACGGCATTTTTAACGCCGTTGACATTGGCAATCAGTTCTTCGGCAGGGATCAACGTTGGGTGAACACGAAGTTCGATGCCATTCGCTGCGCGACGAGCAATCCCCAAGTGCTTGATACGGAAACCTAGTTCCTCAGCATATTTCACATCTTGCGCTGTGATTTTACTGATGCCTTCGGTATAGACTTTGTCAAACTGTAGCGGAATACCAAAAGCACACGACGCTAAAATCGTGAGTTTATGCGCAGCATCAATGCCTTCGACATCAAAAGTTGGATCTGCTTCAGCATAGCCAAGCTCTTGCGCTTCTTTTAATACGTCTGCAAAGGCACGACCTTTTTCACGCATTTCAGTCAAGATAAAGTTGCCTGTACCATTGATGATACCTGCTAACCAATTGATCTTGTTTGCAGCTAGACCTTCGCGCATCACTTTAATGATGGGAATGCCCCCTGCAACCGCAGCTTCATAGGCGATTTGCACGGCATTGTCATCCGCCAGTTTGAACAGCTCATTGCCATGTTCTGCAAGTAAAGCTTTGTTCGCGGTGACCACTTGTTTGCCATGCAAAATGGCTTCTTTAATAATTTCGTAGGCAGGATGGATACCACCCATGACTTCAACCACAACATCGACATCAGGCTGACGCACAATGTCGAGTAGGTCAGCACTTTGCTTGACCTCATCGCCTAAGTCTAAGTCTGGACGAGGGCGGCGTGTGCCGACATAGGTAATTTGAATTTCACGACCGGTGCGACGTTTAATCTCAGCAGCATTTTCTTTTAGTAGTTTAAGGGCACCACCACCCACAGTACCAAGACCGAGGATTGCCAGACGAACTGGTTTCACGTCACACTCCAATTTACTTATATATATTGAACCAAGCCTAGATCATAGCTAAAAAAACTGTGAGACTCTAGGAAAGAAATCATTTTATGTTCAACTATAAATATTAGTTAAATAACAAATAAAAATTAGTTATTTAAGGCGATTTAATAATTCACTTGGGGCCAAATAGCCACCGAGATATTCACCATCTTCATTGTAGATCGCAGGTGTCCCATTTACGCCCATGTTCAGACCCAACTGGTATTGATCTCGCACTGGATTTTTACAGGTCGCTGGTGGAAGTTGAGCACCTGAAATTGCTTGATCAAAGGCAGCTTGACGGTCTGCACTACACCACACACTTTCCATGGCTGGCATGAACTGTTCGCCACGCGGCCATGCAATGTAACGCACTTCAATGCCTTGAGCTGTGATTTCAGGGATGTGTTCGTGCAGTTTATGGCAGTAAGGGCAGCTGGCATCGGTAAAGACATAAACCACATGCTTGGTCTTGCCTTTGGCTTTATAAACCAGTAAGTCTTCAGTTTTGAGCCCTGCTAGAAGCTTTTTGTTGGCTTCAGCTTGCAGATTGTCGCTGACGTTGTGGAGGGTTTTATCGCCCAAGCGAATCACATCACCTTGGATAATATATTTACCATCTGCCGTGGTATAAACCGAGCTCATCCCTTCAAGATTGACCCAAAATAAATTTGGTACTTCAGTGGTTTTGATATCGATGATTTTGGCATTGATATTGGCTGTTTTGAAATGCTTTTGAAGGGTATCAATTAAACGTTGTTTTGCATTACGTTCCGTCAAGGTCGACGCTTCACCTGTGGCTGGTGCGCTTGCTGTTAAAGAGTCTTGTTTTTTTTCTTCAGTGTTATTTGAACATGCTGTAAATAGAACACTTGAAGCAATGGCACAGGCAATGAACAATGGTTTACGGGTAAATAACATAGATAACCCTTTTTCTTTTGACTTTATAAAAACAGAGCACCAAGCATAGCAAAAAAAGTACAGGACTCGGTAATACTTCGTAGTCTTCGTGCTAAAAACAGCCTTAAGTTATGGATGATCAAGACCTTAAGCCCTTGGGTGATGGCTGGCATGCAGTTGTTGCATACGCACTTGCGCGACATGGGTATAAATTTGTGTCGTGGACAGATCACTATGTCCCAATAGCATTTGTACCACACGCAAGTCGGCGCCGTGATTGAGTAAATGCGTTGCAAAAGCGTGTCGTAAGGTGTGTGGAGACAGTTCAGCCTGAATTCCTGCTTGTAAGGCATAGCGTTTAATGGCGTACCAAAAGTTTTGCCGACTCATAATGCCGCCATGTTGAGTTAAAAACAGATAGTCGGTTGCAGATTTATATAATTGCGGGCGGGATTCAATTAAGTATTTTTCGACCCATTCCACTGCGATTTGTCCCAAAGGTACCAAGCGTTCTTTATTGCCCTTACCTGTAATTCTTAAATAGCCTTGTTTTAAATTGATTAAGTCTAGGCGTAAGTTCAGTAGCTCAGATACACGCAATCCACAGGCATATAAGACTTCAAACATGGCACGATCACGGAGTCCGAGAGCGGTTTCAATATCTGGAGCTTGGATTAAGGCATCTACGTCTTGCTCGGACAAATCTTTAGGCAGTGCGCGGCCAATTTTGGGTGTTTTATGTAGCGCAACAGGGTTGTCTGAACGCAGTTTTTGTTCCCGTAGAAACTTAAAAAAAGAACGCAGAGCAGACAGACAGCGCGCAATGGAGCGCGGGCTTTTGCCTTGCTTGGTGAGGGTCAGCAGAACATCGGCGACATCGTCACTGCACCATTCAGGCATGCTCACCCGACTACACTCGCTGCACTGCAATAAGTCAGAGAGATAAGCATTTCGGGTGTGTGGGCTGACGGTTTGTGCAATGAGATAATCTTTAAAGCCGTGTAAAAAACTGAGCTGAGTTGGAATTTGAACAGGCGCAGGCACACGCGGTTTTTTATTTAACATAAAGCTCTCAAGCACATCATCACGGAAAGACAAAAACAAGGAATAGGGGTTTTATTCAATGTAGTGTAATCATTCTCGCTTGTCGATGTGTTATAACAGATGCGAATCATTATCGAATCTGATTTGGTAATTATTCTCATTTGTTTGTATACTGTTCAAAATATTAAAGGGTTGGATGCGGTGCGTTTATCTGATTTAAAAGTCAAACAAACTGCCATCATTAACAAAGTGAATCATACTTTGGATGGCGAAGCTCAGACTGATTTGGTGGCTAGTCGTCTTGAAACATTAGGCTTTGTCGCAGGTACAAAAGTACAGGTGATTACCAAAGGTGTTTTTGGTGGCGATCCAATTTTAATCCAAGTGGGTTTTACACGTTTCGCCTTAAGAAAAGTTGAAGCTGAAAAAATTGAAATTCAAGTCGAAGGAGCACCTAGATGAGTGATGCCTTGCGTGTTGCCCTTGTAGGTAATCCAAACTGCGGTAAAACTTCGTTATTTAACCATCTCACTGGAACACGCCAAAAAGTAGGTAACTATGCGGGTGTAACGGTTGAGCGTAAAGTTGGTCAATTTACTCTTCCTTCCGGTCAAGCGGTTCGCGTTCTGGATTTGCCAGGGACGTATAGCTTAGACGCCACCAGTCCTGATGAAATGATTACCCGTGACGTGGTGATGGGAAAAATTGCAGACGAAGGTCAGCAAGATGCTTTCTTATGTGTGGTTGATGCAACCAACCTCAAACTTCACCTTGGTTTAGTGATTGAACTGATTGCATTGGGCCGTCCAATGTTAATCGTTTTAAACATGATGGATGAAGCACGTCGCCGTGGCATGCAAATCAATACCCAAAAGCTTTCTGAGCGCTTGGGTGTGCCGATCGTTGAAACCGTTGCGGTGCGTAACTCGGGTATTGAAAGCCTGCTTAGCGCTTTAGAGCAGGGCAAATATGCCGTGCCTTATACCGAGCTGACGGGTTTAAAAGGCGACACTGCACATGAGAAAGTAGAAAATTTATTACATGACGCTGTGCAGTACGTCGATGAAGAAGACAAGCGAACTGATTTTCTAGATAAGATTTTCCTACATCCAGTTTTGGGTTTAGTTAGCCTTGCAGTGATGATGTTTATTGTCTTCCAAGCCGTTTTTGCTTGGGCAGCGCCGTTTATGGATGGGATTGAAACCTTCTTTGGTTGGCTGGGTGAAACCATTGGTGCATCCATTAGCCACCCTTTACTTAACAGTTTGGTGGTGGACGGGATTATTGCGGGTGCGGGTGGTGTCGTGGTGTTCTTACCGCAGATTTTAATTTTGTTCTTCTTTATCTTGGTATTGGAAGAGTCGGGTTATTTACCGCGTGCCGCGTTTTTGCTGGATAAGCTGATGTTTAAAGCAGGTCTTTCTGGGCGTGCCTTTATTCCATTGTTGTCTAGCTTTGCCTGCGCAATTCCGGGCATCATGGCATCGCGTACTATTAGTGATCCACGTGACCGTTTGACTACGATTTTTGTGGCACCGTTAATGACGTGTTCTGCACGTTTACCTGTATATGCCTTGTTAATTGCTGCTTTTATTCCTGAACAAACTGTTTGGGGGATCTTCAATCTGCAAGGTTTGGTGTTGTTTGCTTTATATATGGCTGGGATTGTGAGCGCACTGTGTGTATCTTTCGTTCTGAAATTCTTCCATAAAGACAAGTCACAACATATGTTGATGATGGAGTTGCCAAGCTATCGTTTCCCTGACTTAAAGAATATTTGGATTGGTTTACTTGACCGTGCCAAGATCTTCTTGCGTCGTGTCGGCGGCATCATTTTCGCATTGTCTATTTTGTTGTGGTTCTTGTGTACTTTCCCGCAAGCCCCAGACGGTGCGACTTTACCTGAAATTGATTATTCATTTGCCGGTATGCTCGGTCATTTACTGCAACCAATTTTTGCACCGCTGGGTTTCAACTGGCAGATTTGTATTGCCTTGATTCCAGCCATGGCTGCTCGTGAAGTCGTGGTGGCAGCTTTAGGTACGGTATATGCCTTATCCGCTGTTGATGAAGATGCCATGTCACAAGGTTTGGCTTCACTGATCAGTAGTGGCGGTGAGCTCGGCTGGTCGGTGGCGACTGGTCTGTCTTTATTGGTGTGGTTTATTTATGCGCCGCACTGTTTGGCGACTTTGGCGACGGTCAAACGTGAAACAGGTTCATGGAAAACCGTGAGTTTTATGACCATTTACTTGTTTGGTTTGGCTTATTTAATGTCATTCCTGACCTATCAAATTGCAACGCACTATTTGGGCTAATCGGCGTAAATAGGCGAGGAGATTGAGATGATTGAAATTCTAATTGTTGCTGGTCTAGTGATCTGGAGTGCAGTGGTGGTATTTAAGAAAGTATTTCCTAAGACATCGGGTTCAGTTTTCATGTCCTTGTCCATGCTGTGTGAGGCTCGCGGTTGGACCCGTTTAGCGACGTGGTTAAAGCCGTCAATGGCTGGCGGGTGTGGCGGAAACTGTGCTTGTCCAGCAACAGAAGACAGTAATGCGAAAAAGCCTGAAGTCCAAGCGGTGAAGTGGAAATAAAACGATTTTTGCTCACAAATAAAAAAGCCGTCCGACAGGGGCGGCTTTTTTACGCACTGACACAAAAAAAGTGCAGGAAAGTCAAAACAGAAAAAGCATTCAAAACAGCAAAGTGCTAACATTTCCGCAGATAAATCTCAGACCAAGCATGGGGCGAAAATGTTAATACAACGTGGTGGACTTAAGGTCGTTGCAGGGCTCGGCATTTCTGGTGTTGCAGCGGTCAATTTTTTACATAACCAAGGCTACCGCGTTGCAGTAACGGACTCTCGATCAACCCCGCCCGGTCATGACCAAATTCCAGCAGAGGTACAAACCAGTTTTGGTCAGTTTGACGCAGAACTGTTGTTGTCTGCTGAAGAAATCATTATTAGCCCTGGGCTCGATCCGAAATTACCTGAAATTCAAGCTGCGATTGCCAAAGGCATTCCCGTGGTGAGTGAAATTCAAATCCTACGCCGTGCAACAGATAAGCCAATTATGGCCATTACTGGGTCGAATGCAAAAAGTACCGTGACAACCTTGATTGGTCTGATGGCTGAACATGCAGGCGTGAAAGTCGCGGTAGGCGGGAACCTTGGTCGCCCAGCGTTGGATTTAACCAAAGATGAGCCAGATTTATACATTTTAGAACTATCCAGCTTTCAGTTAGAAACCACTTCAAATTTACAAGCTGAAGTTGCGGTGGTGCTGAATATGAGTGAAGACCATCTTGACCGTCATGGCGATATGATGGGCTATCACACCGCGAAGCATCGCATTTTCCAAGGTGTGAAAAAAGTCGTTCATAACCGTGATGACTCACTTACTCGTCCTTTGGTCCCTGATGCTACGCCAATGCAAAGCTTTGGTTTAAATGCGCCTGATATGAATCAGTACGGTGTATTAAGAGATGACGACGGTACGATCTGGTTGGCTCGTGGCCGCACACGTTTATTGAACAGTGCAGAGATGTATATTCAAGGCACACACAATGTGGTCAATGCATTGGCCTGCTTGGCTTTGGGTGAGGCAATCAATCTTCCACTTGAGTCGATGTTGGAAACACTGAAAAGCTTTAAAGGCTTAGAGCATCGCTGTGAGTTTGTGAAAGACGTTGAGGGTGTTCGTTACTATAATGACTCTAAGGGCACCAACGTCGGCGCAACACTGGCTGCGATTGATGGTCTAGGTGCTGCGATTGAAGCCAAAGGCGGCAAAGTCGCGATCATTTTAGGTGGTCAAGGCAAAGGGCAAGACTTTAGCACTTTACGTGAGGCTTTGAGCAAATACGTGAAGGTGGCTGTGTTGATTGGTGAAGATGCGGCGTTGATTGAAAAAGCCGTGGCAGGAACAACGACCTTACTGCATGCTAAGACTTTAGAGCAGGCGGTTGCACTTTGCCAAGCCCATACCCAAGCCCATGATGTCGTGTTATTGTCACCTGCATGTGCAAGTTTTGATATGTTCAGTGGTTACCCACAGCGCGGGCATCAGTTTGTCGCTTGTGTGCAAGAACTCCACTAAAAATAATAAGGAAATTGAGATGGCTGAGTTTGCTCAGACAACGATCAATAAAATTAACCAGTTTTATAGCCGTTGGGCGCCGCGTGTACCCAGCGAAGTGACACCACGTAATGTGTTGATCTTCTGCGTCATTGCGTTGTTGTGTTTAGGGTCGATCATGGTTGCATCTGCGTCGATGCCTTATGCTGAACGCCTTCATGAGAATTCATTTCACTATGTCCTTCGTCACGGGATTTCAATTGCTGTGGCTGGCGTTTTGGCCTATGCGGTATACCGAGTTCCGCTCAATGTTTGGTTCAATAACACCTTTCCGTTGTGGATTTTGACCATTTTACTGCTGGCCGCTGTGTTGGTCGTCGGTACGGAGGTCAATGGTTCAACCCGCTGGATTCGTGTTGCGGGCTTTACGTTACAGGCTTCTGAGGTCGCCAAAGTGATGATGGCGATTTTCACAGCGGACTATGTGGTACGCCGTGCCGAAGAAGTAAGAAATAACATCAAAGGTTTGATCCGTCTCGGCATCATTATGCTTTTGACGGTGGGTTTGATTATTGCGGAGCCCGACTTGGGTGCAACCGTGGTGATTAGTTTGATGATGCTCGGTATCTTCTTCCTTGCTGGCGCGCCGTTGATTCAGTTTGGTATGGCTTTTGGTGCAATTTTTGCGGCCTTTGTCTTTCTGATTGTATTTGAGCCTTACCGTTTTGAACGTCTAATGTCTTTCTCAAACCCTTGGGAAGATCCGCTAGGTACTGGTTACCAGCTTTCGAATGCCTTGATGGCCTTTGGGCGTGGTGAATGGTTTGGTGTAGGACTTGGCCACAGTGTACAGAAAATGGCCTACTTGCCTGAAGCGCATACCGACTTCATGTTGGCCATTTTAGGCGAAGAGTTTGGCTTTTTCGGGATCACTACGGTCTTAATTCTGTCCTTTACCATGTTGCTGTGCTGTATCAAAGTCGGTCATCGTGCCTTGAAAAATCAGTACTTGCGTGCGGGTTATTTGGCTTATGGGGTATCGATTATTTTCTTACTGCAAATTTTGGTAAACGCAGGTATGAATATGGGGATGCTGCCAACCAAAGGTTTGACGCTACCTTTTATTAGTTATGGAGGTTCATCACTGATTATGTGTGCAGTGATGATCAGTTTGATTTTGAAAATTGATGCAACAACACAAAGTGCTAATCCAACCAAAGAAGAATCCAGCTTCTAAGCGGGTTCTTCTTTCATCACGCTTTCCGCAGACGAAACTCATTTTTCGTTTTATGCGGATAGCGTTTGAGTCCTTTCTAAATTGTGTTTCTCATCAGCACATCTATCTATCATTCTTTTATGATGAATGTGACTGTAATGGTCTAAATTTTTTGAATTTGCTTCAATTGAAACGTTGAGCGCTATACCTCGCGTTGAATTTCTGCCGCGATGGTTTTGCTATAAATAGGTACCATGCAGGGTAGTACGGTATGGAATCAGCGAAACATCCCATTGTGCAATGGCTTGTTGCAACATTTGTTCAGGGGTGTCTAGCTCAACAGTTGGCTGATTTAGAGCACGTATCGCTTGAGCGAGTAGTGTAGATGCTTGGTTAAGATCCAGCGCCTGTGCCATGTTTTGTTTAGACAACTTTTGCCCTTGATCATTCATAGCTAAAGGCAGATGCATATAGCTCAGGCGCGGGTAATCTAGGAGCTGACCTAAATAAATTTGGCGCTCGGTATTATCCAATAGATCTGCACCACGAACCACATGGGTGATGCCTTGTAGGTAGTCATCTACCACTACCGCTAATTGATAGTTGATAATGCCATCGCGGCGTTTCAGTACAAAGTCACCGAGCTCATGTGCCAGTTGTGAGCAGTGTCTGCCTTGCAGAGCATCATCAAAACAAATCTCGACATCTTCCACTTTGACGCGAATGGCTTGTTGCTCAAAAGGCAGAGCAAGGTCACGGCAGGTGCCTGCATAAATGTGGTTAGAACCGAGCATTTTGCGGGTGCACTGACAAGCATAGACCAGTTTGAGTTGATGCAGTTGTTGAATCACGTCTTCATATAGGTCGAGACGATCTTTTTGGAAAATGATCTCCGCATCGGGCTGAAAGCCGAAAGCCTCGATACAACGCAAGATATGGCTTTCACTGCCAGGGTAAATACGCGGGATATCGGTATCTTCGATACGAACCAACCATGTGCCTTGATGTGCTTTAGCTTCGCAATAACTGGCAACGGCTGTGATGAGTGAACCAAAATGCAAAGGGCCGGTTGGCGATGGCGCAAACCGACCTGAGTAGCGAGTCAGCGAAACATCGTTTCGCCGCTGCGCAAGAGCCAAGCGATGCTTGGCTGGAGAGTTATCAACAGTCACAGTTAACCGTTATTTTGCTTCTCTTTGATTTCTGCCAGTGTTTTGCAGTCAATACATAAAGTCGCAGTTGGACGAGCCTCTAAACGGCGCAGACCAATTTCGATACCACAGGTTTCACAGAAACCATAGTCATCGTTTTTAATCGCTTCAATTGATTGCTCGATTTTGCGGATGAGTTTACGTTCACGGTCACGTGTACGTAGTTCAATTGCAAACTCTTCTTCTTGTGTCGCACGGTCATTCACATCAGGCAAAGCGGTGTTTTCGTCTTGCATGGTGTTGAGTGTACGGTCAACTTCTGACATCAACTCTGCTTTCCATGCCAACAAAATTTGGCGGAAGTGCTCAAGCTGACCTTCAGACATGTATTCTTCATTTTTTTTCGGCTGATAAGGTTCAATACCAAATAAGCTTGCAGTAGAACCACCGTCAGTCGCTTTAGGCTTAGTTTTGCGCACACGTTTTGTAGATTTTTCATCTACAACATCAGTTTGTTCGTCTAAGACAGTATTTTGGTTGTCATTCGCCATTTAGGGCAATCCTCATCATATACGTATCTTTAATACGCAAAAAATATGGTGATATGCAAGTGTTTTTATCCACCCTCGAGGAGATTCACCCTCGGGGGTCGTCATCATATAGACTTTTTAAGTATTTTGATAGTCTTTGATGTTTGGATTAAATTGATCACTTTTTCGTAAGAGCAACTAAGGTAATTGAAAACGATAAAAATGAAAAGTTAATAACCTGAAATTTCAACATTTATTTTTTGCTGTGCGTGTAAGACACGTTCTACGTGGGTTTCATGGCTGCCATCTGCGTTTAATTGTAAAATACGATAACCTGGTGCTTGCTCATCTAAGGCGAAATGATCGCTTAAAGGTTTAAATTGGACACTAGTAGACGGCGTCGAGTAAAACTGAATACCATGCCACTCACGCCATGATTCTTGATGGACATGTCCCGACAGCACAATTTTGACATTGTGGTATTTGGCAAGAACCGCAGTGAGGTCTTGGGTGTTCTTGAGTTTATGTTGATCAATCCATTTTGACTGCATTTCAAAAGGATGATGATGACAGGCAATCACAATGTGTTGCTGGGCAAATTCTTGTAGGATCTGTTCCAGTTGGTTCAATTGTGCTTCATCGACCCAGCCATCGATTTTACCTTTGACAGCACTATTGAGTAAAACTACGCTCCAAGGGCCAAAGTGAATCATATGAACTTTGTTTTGCTGCTGATGAAAAGGGAAGTGCTCGGCATTGTCATGATTGCCCGGAACCTGATAAAACGGCGTCTTTAAACTCTGCATAAAGTCTAAATAGCGTTGATAGGTTCGAGGCACAGGTACTTGTGCCAAGTCACCTGTATGGACGATGGCATTCAGCTGTGGGTGACGCTCAGCAATATGTTGCATCACATGATGAAAGCTTTGCTCTGGATTCATACGTACAAACTCCAGATGATCTTGATCCATCAAGTGCGTATCTGAAATTTGGATAATGGTCCAATTTTTTTCATTATTTAAAGTCATGCCTGACCCCTTAGACATTCCTTGTCGTTTTAATCTGTTGTTGTAGCCATTGCAAGGCCATTATGACAGGCGCATTTCTGAGCCGACCATTGGAAAGTAATGTATCGATCTGCGCATAATCAATCAGGTGTAATAAAATATTTTCACCTTCATCGGGCATACCAAATACACCACCTTGTTCGGGTAAATCGGCCGCAGCACTATACAGATGAAACAGTTCCGCACAGGCACCTGCTGAAGGATAAAAGCTAAACAGATGTCGTAAGTGTTCAATCTGACAGCCTGATTCTTCTAATGCTTCACGGCGAATGCAGCTTTCAGGTGATTCATCACCATCGAGTACTCCCGCAATAATCTCCAGCTGCCAAGCTGAATCTTGATCATCCATAGCACCAATACGAAATTGTTCAATCAAGGCAAATTTTTGTTGTGCATCATCATAAATCAAGACACCCGCAGCTTCAGGACGCTGAATGAGCTCACGTGAAATCACAGCGGTGTACTCAGTTTGATTAAACAGGCGATGACGTAAATTTACTTTTTCTACTTGAACAAAACCCTGAAAAACAAAGGCCCTGTCTACAATTTGGACATCTTCACTGTGATATGTAGCTTGCTTAATTATGTTCATAAAGCGCAATCAGGATGAAATTTATCATTTCATCCTAACTGAGAATCGCATGATTACAAAAGGTTTTTTATCAACTTACACTTTTTGGTACAAGTTTTGTCCGGTTGCATGGAATTGTTTTTTCATGCTATCGAGACCGTTTTCAACCTCTTCTTGCTGAATTTTATTCAGCGTAGCATTTTGCTGATTTTGTGCATAATCACGCACGTTTTGTGTGATTTTCATCGAGCAAAACTTAGGACCGCACATCGAACAGAAGTGCGCAGATTTGTGCGCCTCCTTTGGCATGGTTTCATCATGCATGTTACGCGCCGTGTCTGGGTCAAGACTGAGATTAAACTGATCTTCCCAGCGGAATTCAAAACGTGCTTTAGACAGGGCATTGTCACGAACTTGCGCACCCGGATGACCTTTGGCCAAATCTGCCGCATGTGCTGCAATTTTATAGGTGATGATGCCATCTTTGACGTCTTTTTTGTTCGGCAGGCCCAAGTGTTCTTTAGGGGTGACATAACAGAGCATAGCAGTTCCATACCAACCAATCATCGCTGCACCAATCGCAGAAGTAATATGGTCATAACCCGGTGCAATATCGGTGGTTAATGGCCCTAAAGTGTAGAAGGGTGCTTCTTGGCAGACTTCAAGTTGTAGATCCATATTTTCTTTAATCATGTGCATAGGCACATGCCCCGGACCTTCAATCATCACTTGCACATCATGTTTCCAAGCACGATGAGTCAACTCACCTAAAGTGCGTAATTCAGAGAACTGTGCTTCATCATTGGCATCTTGAATACAGCCCGGACGTAGACCATCACCGAGGCTGAATGACACATCATAGGCTTTCATGATTTCGCAGATTTCATCAAAATGCGTATAGAGGAAGTTTTCTTGATGATGGGCCAAACACCACTGTGCCATGATCGAACCGCCACGAGACACAATACCAGTGAGGCGATTCGCCGTCATTGGAACATAACGTAATAAGACGCCTGCATGGATGGTGAAATAATCTACGCCTTGCTCCGCTTGTTCAATCAGCGTGTCTTTGAAGATTTCCCATGTCAGGTCTTCCGCCACCCCATCAACTTTTTCTAAAGCTTGATAGATCGGTACAGTACCAATCGGAACAGGTGAGTTACGGATAATCCATTCACGGGTTTCATGGATGTTCTTCCCTGTGGATAGATCCATGATGGTGTCTGCACCCCAACGGGTTGCCCACGTCATTTTTGCGACTTCTTCATCGATTGAAGAGCCGAGAGCCGAGTTACCAATATTGGCATTGATTTTCACCAAGAAGTTTCGGCCAATGATCATTGGCTCAATTTCAGGGTGGTTAATATTGGCAGGAATAATCGCACGCCCTTCAGCCACTTCTTTGCGCACAAATTCAGGCGTGATTTCCATCAAGTTATGCGCACCAAAGTTTTGCCCCGCGTGCTGACGTGCATCGACTCCTTCACGTTGACGCTGATTTTCACGAATAGCGATGTATTCCATTTCAGGAGTGATGATGCCTTGTTTGGCATAATGCATCTGCGTGACATTGTGGCCTGCTTTGGCACGACGTGGTTTTTGAATATGAGCAAAACGAATATCAGCGGTACGTATATCGTGTAAACGTTCTTGACCAAAGCTTGAGCTGAGGCTATCTAGCATTTCAGTATCGTTGCGCTCTTCAATCCAGCTTTCACGGACATTCGGTAGACCTTTGTTCAGATCAATACTGACATTGGTGTCGGTATACACGCCCGAGGTGTCATACACCATCACCGGTGGATTGTACTCACCGCCTAAGCCTGTTGGAGTTTCGGTCAGTTCAATCTCACGCATGGGGACTTGAATGTCTGGGCGCGAACCTTGGATATAGACTTTTTTAGAGGCAGGCAAGATACGGGTCAGATCTTTGGCATCTTGTTCATGTTGTGCTGAAATTTCAGCGGAAAGATTCGTTAAATGGTTCATTGCAATGATCCTTATGAATGACATCAACGAATCAAGCACGACCAAAAACGATGGCAATTGAAGCTATTTCTGTGTGTTGTTGATTTGCGGGTACAAATGCAACGGATGTATTTCTACTGGAAACAGTTCAATGAAAGGCGTTCAGTTTTTAGATGGCTTGATTCCTACGCAGGTCTTAACCTGATCAGGTTCAACGGTACTCAGCTTCAAAACTTTATTGAAAAGTCTTAGCTGATCTCAGCGAGCAATTACTCGCGCTCCGTCAAGCGATGCATCATCTTAACATGCACTGTTGTTAAAAACAGCGACCTTTTTATTCAAAGTGTGAAAGGATATCTGTTCAACGTTCTAAGCAAATGGCATCGCTTAAGCAGTCTTTGCCTTGATCGGGTTGGACCATACGTAGTTGAATAAAATGCGCCAATTGTCTTTGTAAGAGTTGATCTGCACCGAGGCGCTGCGCGTGAGCGGATGCAGGCAAGATGATTTGAGCCGCTCTTTGTTCAGGGCTGAGTGCCACAAACTTTAAAAATAAGCGCGCTTGATCCGTCACCATTGAATTTTTTAATGCGGCAAGGCGCTCAATTTCTTCTAAATAGTTGCTTTGCACGGTATAGCCGTCGTAAACGCGTTGAGTATCCAGTCCGATAAACAAGAGGGTGCAGTATAGATTCAATAGATGACGTGCATCTTGGTGGTAGCTACTTTTCGGATATTGCTGTAAATAGCTTTCCCAATACAGCGCACGATCTGCAATTTCTTTGGCGTCAATTTTGACCTGACTCCCAATCACGGCTGGGTATTGATTCTGTGTCGCCAGATGTTCAATAAACTCTTGCTCTGCGACAGGTAGATATGGCGCAAAAATTTTGGCTAAATATTCAGGGCTACGGCGGTAATGCACTTGTCCTTCGCCTGCATCAAACAGCTCGACATAAGACTGCCCTTGGTGTTTGATAAGGTATTGGTCACGAATGGTCAGTTGCTCAAAAAGACTTTGTTGAATGGTCGGATGTTGCGCCATTTCTAGAGCATAGCTTTCAAAAGCGCGCTGCTGTTGCGGCGTACGTTCGACCGATAAGAAGTCATGGTACATTTTATTGGATAAACCCAATAAATGCTTTTGTTGTTGAAAGCCGAGTAAAGGCAAACACAGCTTAAGATCTTGATTGATTTGCTCTAAAGCAAAAGTCGTACGCTGCGCATCTATTTCTGACATGTTTTTGTCAATTTTTTGGCACAAGTCGGTTAAGTCTAAGGTTTGAGTTGAAGACGCTTCTATTTGCGCAGGCTCTTGAAAGCTAACAGGTTCAGGTTTCTGACAGGCAGCCAACAGCACACACATGAAAATCAGTGCGTAAGGTTTAAGCGAAAATAAAGAAGAATGATTCACAGCGACTCGATCAAAAAACTCAGTTCAGCGACAACACAGTAGAGAAACTCCTTTTCTCCATGGCTCATTTTATAGGGGGAATGGAATTTTTAATGTGTAGTATTGTGAATGAGTTTGTTGAACGGGCTGTGACACTGTTTAATATTTACTTCATAATGAACAAATTAGTGGGCGCTATTGTAACCAGTGCAATAAAAAATATACGAAAAAAATGACAACCCGTTTTAGTATAGCGTTGCTCAGAACGAGGCCAGTGAGGCGGAAAGGTTGACTGAAAACAATGAAGATTAAATGTATCCTAGCCAGCTGTGTGTTGTTTTTCGCGCCGTGGAGTCATGCCTTGGATTTGGTCGACGCTTTACAACGCGCCAAAGTCAATGATCCCAACTGGCAAGCCAATTTACTCCAATATGAAGCAGATCAACTCAATTTAGGCATTGCACAAGGCAATTTACTACCTACCATTGGTCTGTCTGGGAATGTGACTCGAAAAAATCAACCCATTGGGCAGGTGAGTTCGGTTCTTTCCATGCCCGATACGACCACCACCAAACAAGTGGCGATTACGGCGCGCCAACCCCTTTTTCGTTGGGATGCGTGGGAAGGGTTGAAACAAGTCAAGACCTCCCTCAGTTTAAGTGAAGTCAATTTACAGCTACAGCGACAGCAACACATTTTAGCGGTGACGGAAGCCTATTTTAATGTACTGCGCCAACAAAGTTTAACCGCAGCCAATTTACAAGAAGAACGGGCTCTACTTGAGCAACTGAATATGATGAATGCCAAACTCAGAGAGGGTTTGGTGGCAAAAAGTGATGTGAGTGAAGCCAATGCACAATTCCAAAGCGCACAGGCCAACCGCATTGCGACGCATGTACAACTGGTCTTGGCGCAGGAACAACTGGCGCAAATGATCGGGCCTTATCAAGAAAACTTGGCAGTGCTGCGTGAAGACTTTCAGTTTCAAAAGCCTTATCCTGCAGAACTTTCAGCATGGACTAATTTAGCTCTCGCACAGAACCTAGGCATTCAGCAGGCACGCTTACAACAGAGCTATGCTGAAGATCAAAAACGGGTTGAACAAGCTGCGTTGTATCCGCAAATTGAAGCTGTGGGAAGCTATGGTTATAGTGAGCAGACTCCTGAGAATATTATGTCGGCCAAAGGCAACTTTGATCAGATTGGTATTGAGATGAATTGGAATGTTTATACCGGTGGGCGAACCAAGAAGTCGATTCAAAAAGCCGCTGTTAACGTCAAAAAATCTGAAGCCGAATTGGATGCCGCCATCCGTAAAGCCAACACCGAGGTGAAAAAGTCTTATTTGCAAGTGGAAACAGACCAAGCCAAGTTGCAAGCACGTAAAGCTGCTATGGAATCATCCAGCCTCGTCTCTCGTGCCTCACAAGCGCAGTATCAAGAAGGCTTAAAAACCATGGTCGATGTTTTACTGGCACAGCGCAATGCCTTTTCGGCCAAGCAAGATTATGTCAATGCTAAGTATGACTATCTGATCAATGTCTTGCATTTAAAGGCATCTGTGGGTAAGTTGACTGAACAAGATATTCAAGAAATGAATGCATGGTTGGTGGACAAAGCACGCTTATAAAAGGGTCTTGTCATCAAATCTTCACAATTGCTATGCTTTAATATCGCTCAATCTTTAGTCCCTCATGATGTTGCTGTGGAGTACGTCCTTTGCCAAATAGTCCTGTTTTAAACCATCACATTTCTTCGCAGTTCAATGAGGATTTGCAGGATGTGAACACCAAATTTATGACCATGGGTGGTTTGGTAGAGCAACAAGTGGCGAATGCAATTCATGCACTACTCGACACCGATGCCAACTTAGCGGTCGATGTTCAGTTTAAAGACAATGCGGTGAATCAGCTCGAACGTGAAATTGATGAAGCCTTGACCTTGATTTTGGCGCGTCGTCATCCTGCTGCGATTGATTTGCGTATGGTGATTGCGATGTCGAAAGCCAATACCGACCTAGAGCGTATTGGTGATGAAGCGGCGAAAATTGCTCGTATTGCGCAAAGCTTATGTGAAGATGGCGAATCCCCGCGCGGTTATATGGAAACGCGTCATATTGGTAACCAAGTCCGTGTCATGATTCATGATGCCCTAGACGCTTTTGCACGTTTAGATGCAGAACAAGCGCTACGTGTGATGATGGCCGATGCTGATATTGATCGTGAATATCAATCTGCAACGCGTACTTTGATGACTTATATGATTGAAGACCCGCGTCATATTGCGCGTGTGATTAATGTGATGTGGGTATTACGTTCATTAGAGCGTATTGGCGATCATGCGCGTAACATTTCTGAGCAAGTGATTTACATGGTGAAAGGTTTGGATGTGCGTCATACCAGTTTTGAAGAAGTTGAAAAACATATCCAAAAATAAAAAAGCGTATCTTATTTTTCAAGCACAACTTCGGTTGTGCTTTTTAATGGTTGCTTAATTTTTAGATAAAAAAAATCTCAGACTTTGGGGGAAATCTGAGACTAAAATCGGGGATATTTATCGTTATCGATAAGAGGTTTCCCTCTATCCTTGAATGCCATTATAGGAAAGATGTTTTTCTGCGTCATGTAGGTTCTTGTAGTGTAATGTTGAGTTTTGCAATGGTTGTGTAGCGCTATGTTTACACTTAATTATTTAGATACAAATAACGGCTTTATAGCGTAATTGGGTCATCAATATGTCATCTATTTGGGGGTTGGTCATCCCTGTGCTTAGATAGAACATTGTATGAATAAAAAGAAAAGCCCCGATGTTGGGGCTTTTCAAATGTGCAACGCTTTATCACGCCTCAGGCTTTAAGCCTTCTGCTTTTTCTAAGCTTTCATCATTGTTAAAGAACTTCTCACGTTGTTCTTCAAGAAACTTTTTCGCATCAGGTTCAAACACATTTAAGCGTTTTTCATTGATTAAAGTGGTTTGGTGCTTTAACCATTCTCCCCAAGCTTGCTTGGAGATACTTTCAAAAAGTTCTTGGCCTTTTGCGCCAGGGAAAGGTGCAAAGTCTAAACCTTCCATTTCTGTTTGATATTTACGGCAAAAAACTTGTCGAGTCATATCTAGATGTCCTTATTGAGCATAAAGTTTTTCTAAACGCGCATGGGCACGTTCAATGGCAGCTTCTACTTGCGCAGGTGCAGTTCCACCAATGTGGTTACGTGCATTGACTGACGCTTCAAGGGTTAGTGCTTTTTCAAATACATCCGCTTGAATTAAGTCAGAGAACTGTTGAAGTTGTTCTAAAGTTAATTCAGAAAGATCTTTTGATTCTTGTACACCTAAAGCAACGGCTTTACCCACAATTTCATGTGCATCACGGAAAGCTACGCCATTTTTTACAAGGTAATCAGCCAAGTCCGTTGCGGTTGAGAAACCACGCAGGGCTGCTTCACGCATGATTTCAATGTTTGGCACCAAAGCAGGAATCATGTCTGCAAAAGCCATGAGCGAGCCACGCACGGTATCAATCGCATCAAACAACGGTTCTTTGTCTTCTTGGTTGTCCTTGTTATACGCCAATGGTTGACCTTTCATCAGTGTTAACAAGCTCATCAGGTCGCCATAGACACGGCCTGTTTTACCGCGCACTAACTCTGGAACATCTGGATTTTTCTTTTGTGGCATGATTGAAGAGCCAGTACAGAAACGGTCTGGAATGTTTACGAACTTAAACTGTGCAGACGTCCAAAGAATCAGTTCTTCTGACATGCGTGATAAGTGCATCATGATCAGAGACGCCGCAGCATTGAATTCAATACCGAAGTCGCGGTCAGATACTGCATCGAGTGAGTTTTCAGAAACGGCTTCAAAACCCAGTAACTCTGCTGTAAATGCGCGGTCGATTGGGTAAGTGGTACCTGCAAGTGCTGCTGAACCTAAAGGCATACGGTTAGTACGTTTACGACAGTCAATGAGGCGCTCAGAGTCACGCACTAACATTTCAAACCATGCCAACAGGTGGTGACCAAAAGTCACAGGCTGTGCCGTTTGTAAGTGGGTGAAGCCCGGCATAATGGTATATGTGTTCTGAGCAGCAATACTCAAAATACCTTTTTGTAATTTTTTCAGTAATTCTAAAATGGCATCGATTTCATCGCGGACATAGAGGCGAATGTCGGTTGCCACTTGGTCATTACGGCTACGACCTGTGTGGAGCTTTTTACCTGTGATGCCAATCCGTTGAGTCAAACGCGACTCAATGTTCATGTGCACATCTTCTAGGTCAATACGCCATTCGAACTGACCCGCTTCGATTTCAGCTTGAATGGTGTTTAAGCCATTGATGATGTCATCACGTTCTTGTTCTGTCAGAACGCCAACTTTTGCAAGCATGGTCGCGTGAGCATTAGAACCTGCAATATCTTGTTTATAAAAGCGTTGGTCAAATTGTACAGATGCTGTAAATTCAGCAACAAAGGCATCAGTAGCTTCAGAGAAACGACCGCCCCACATACCCGAAGTTTGGGCTTGTGACGGATTTGAGGAATTAGAAGATGTGGTCATGTCGGCTCAATAAGATAAAAAGCGGTAGAACTCGCATGAGTATAACAAATTCAAGACAACTTGCCGAAGTTCAAGATGCGCAAAATTTAACTTCCAGTAGGGCTAAGCCAAATATCTCTTATTTATTTAGCAAAATCGTGCAATGGCCGCATTTGTTGGAATTATTTGTCGGCGGAAATTTGTTGGCCATGCTGTTGGCATTGGCTGAAGCACAGTCTTGGACAAACTTGGTGTTTGAGCATGTGCTGGGCTATATGCTGTATATCAATTGGGTTTTACTGTCTTTTACCGCACTGATGCAGTATGGGCAAAAAAAATTGCAGAATTTAAGTCTAGGTATGACTTTATTGTCAGGCTTTTTTCTATTACAGATCATTGTTTTGGTGACCACGCTCAGCCTTAATATACTGATCTTCTTTGGAGCTAATTTTAGTTTCAATGGTTTGACTTCAGCCATCTTATGGAATGATGTTGCTTTGCATTTGGGCTATGGCTTGCTGTTAGGCAGCTTTTGTTTTCGTTATTTGTACCTAAGAGAACAGTGGTTTAGGCAGCAAAATAGTGAGCTGAATGCACGGGTGCAAGCCATGCAAGCCCGTATCCACCCGCATTTTTTGTTTAATAGTTTAAACAATGTGATTTGCCTAATTGCGATTGACCCAGATAAAGCCGAACAGATGTTGCTCAATCTATCGCGTCTGTTTAGAGCCAGTTTCCAAGAGTTAAAACTGGTCAAGCTCAGTGATGAAATTGAGTTGTGTCAGCGTTATTTGGCGATTGAGCAAATTCGTTTGGGGGATCGTTTACAGGTTGAATGGAAAATCGAGCATGCCGAATTGTGTAAGCAGGTACAAATTCCACTCTTAACTTTACAACCTTTACTTGAAAATAGTATTTTTCATGGTGTTGAAAAATTTTTAACTAAGAGTACGATAAGTGTACTGATTGAAATATTGCAAAATCAAGTTAATATCGTCATAACTAACCCATTTACAAAGGAAACAATTCATAAACGACAAGGACATGGTATTGCCATTGAAAATGTGAAGCAGCGTCTAGAGGCATATTTTGGGCGAACTGTGAGCTTTCAAACCTATGCAGGGGAGGGAATGTATACCACTGTTGTGCAGTATCAATATAAATAAGCCGCAGTGAACCTATAAAAATAAACAAGGTGACTGTTGGGGAGGAGATAAATGGACATCCTAATTTGTGATGATGAGCCTTTAGCAATCGAACGTTTGTCTAGATTGGTGAGTCAGCTCGGACATCAAGTGGTGGCAACAGCCTCACATGGTCAACAAGCAATTGAATTAACTCAACAATATGAACCAGATGTGGTACTTTTAGATATTCAAATGCCAGAAATGGATGGTTTGACCTGTGCGCATTATTTGCGCCAACTTGAACCGATGCCTGCATTGGTGTTTTGTACAGCTTATGATGAACATGCACTCGATGCATTTAAGTCACATGCTGAAGGTTATTTATTAAAACCAGTGATGCAACAGGAATTGCAACAGGTGCTCGGTCACCTCACTAAATTAACCCAAGCTCAAATGAGCGAGATAAAACAAAAAGAAAATATGGACGAATTTAACGTAAAGCGACATCAAATCGCAGCGAAAACCTATCGTGGTGTGGAATTGGTGCCCATTGAAAATATTTATTATTTTTTGGCGGATCAAAAATATGTCACGGTACGCCACAAAAACGGCAGTGTCTTAATTGATGAAACCTTAAAAGACTTAGAGCATGAGTTTGGGGAGGCCTTTATTCGTATTCACCGTAATGCCTTGGTTTCAGTTCACTTTTTAGAAGGGCTTGAAGTGGTCAACTCTGGGCAGTATCAAGTGCGTTGCCGTGAATTAGATGAGCGCCTAGCAGTGAGTCGACGGCATTTACCGGGCTTGCGAGAGCGCTTACATAAGCTTTAGCACGCCAATTAAATGGCTCTGCTGCTGCTGAGGCGGGGCGCTTTGGGCTGAATACATTTCCAATGGGGTAAATTCAGTTTAAGATAGTTTCATTCTTATTGGCACATACTAAAATTTATGAAAACCCTAAAGATCGCTACTCGACAAAGCCCGCTTGCTCTTTGGCAAGCTGAACATATTCGTGCTCGTTTAGAAGCACTGCATGCGGGGCTCACAGTAGAGTTAGTGACTTTTGTTACCCAAGGGGACAAAATTTTAGATACGCCATTGGCAAAAATTGGTGGCAAAGGTTTATTTGTCAAAGAGCTTGAAGCAGCTTTGTTGGATGGTCGTGCTGATTTGGCGGTGCATTCGATGAAAGATGTTCCGATGGCTTTGCCTGAAGGTTTGTCGCTGGCCGTCATTTGTGAGCGTGAAGATCCTTTAGATGCTTTTGTGTCGAATAGTTATGTTAGTTTTGATGCCTTGCCACAAGGAGCAAAGGTCGGTACTTCGAGTTTGCGCCGTAAATGCCAAATTTTAAAACAACGACCCGACCTAGAGATTATTGATTTACGTGGGAATGTGGGAACGCGTTTATCTAAATTAGACGCAGGTCAGTACGATGCCATTATTTTGGCCAGTGCAGGATTAAAACGCTTGGGGTTGGCAGAACGTATCCGTCATACCATTCGCCCAGAGTTGAGTTTACCTGCTGTGGGTCAGGGCGCTTTAGGGCTAGAGTGCCGTGCAAATGATCAAGCGGTATTGGATTTGATTCATCCTTTATTACATGTAGAAACCGATACCTGTGTTCGCGCTGAACGTGCTTTCAATGCTTATCTTGAAGGTGGATGCCAGGTACCTATTGCAGGCTATGCCACTTTAGCAGACAACCGTATTCAGCTTGAAGGGCGTGTGGGGAGTGTCGATGGGCAAACGCTCCTCAAAGCACAAGTGGCGGGTGATGCCGCTGAAGCCGAGCATTTGGGCGTTGTCCTTGCACAAGAGTTATTGGCTCAAGGTGCAGGTGATTTACTCAAAGCCTTTTATCACTAATATTTCTTAACGATGCTGTTTATTAATACGCGCCCTGTTGATCGCGCGGCAAGCCTCACGATGGCACTAGAGCAACAGGCTGTTGAGGTCTATCCATTGCCGTTACTGGAGTTGTTGCCTAGAGCATGGAGTCATGACCTAGCACGCTTGTATCAGCAGTTAGCGCACACCCAAGTGATTGTGGTGGTCAGCCCCAGTGCCGTGCAGTTTGGTATGGCACATTTGCTGCAAAGCGGTTTAACGGTGTCCGATTTACAGCATATTCAATGGATTGCAGTCGGACAAAAAACAGCGCAGGCTTTGGGCGAATATGGTTTGGACAGTGTGGTGCCTGAGGTGGAAACCTCTGAAGGGATGTTACAACTGCCTGTTTTGCAGAACTTGGCCAGTGATGCGAGTATTGCATTTTGGCGAGGAGAAGGTGGGCGTCAGTTTATGATGGACACCTTAATGCAACACGGACGTCTTATACTGAACTTTGTTTTGTATGAGCGTCGCTGTCCAAATGAAACGATGCAGCAACAGGCTGAATTAATTCAATGTTTATCAGAACATAATCACTACGTCGCACTGATCAGCAGTGAGGCCAGTTGGCTGAATTGGTTAGCGCTGCTGGACACAAATATTCAGCTCCTGCAACAAGGACACTTTTTGGTGTTGGGTGAGCGTTTGGCACAGATCTTGAAGCAGTATCAACAGCAAATGCATGTGCCGTTTAAAATGAGTGTACTGAAAGATTTAAAGACAGCCACGATTGTACAGTTGTTACAAAGTGAGCAAGGGAACGCATGAAGAAGATTCTTATCATTGTATTGATGGCTGCATTGGCGTGGATTGCGAAGCTAAGTTATGACGTGTGGGGGTTGAGTACACAGCAAGCTACTTTGCTCAATGAAATGCACCAAATCGAACAGCGCAGCGCCAACTTGAACGATCAAGTCGTGGCTATGCAGCGTCAAAAAGAAACTTTGAAACAAAACCCAACAGCAGCGAATGTGACGAGTAGCCAACCTGCCGAATTGGTGGTTGAGGGTATTGATCCAATTTTGTTTATTAAGCAACAGTTGGACTTGGTTGAGTTTGCCTTAAAGCAACAGCAGTATGTGGTGGCCACCGATAAGTTGGCTTTTTTAGATATGCAGCTGGAAAAATATAACTTGGCTGTGGCGTTGAAGCAAAGTTTGCATCAGGTCATAGCGCGAGATATGCAAACCATTCAGAAGTTTGTGGCTGAGCGCAATGAGCAGCAAGCGCTGATTAACCGCCAGCTGCAACAGATTGATCAGGCTTTAAGTCGAGAAATACAACAACCTCAGTTAAACACCACGCGCGATACGTCCGAATCCTTTTGGAAGCAATGGTTGAGGCTCGAACCTGCGCAAGCACCTGCAACAGCGTTAATGCAACGACAAATCGTGCTTAAAGAAGCCCAGTTACGTTTATTGTTGGCACGCCAAGCCTTAGCTGCAGGGCAATATACCGAATACCAAAAAGACTTAACCGAAGTAATGCTGTTGATCCAGCAACTTCCAGACCCTAAAGCCAAAGAGCTGCTGAAACAGCTGAATAAGCTGAAAACATTGGTGGTTGTCCCAACGCCTATTTTAAGTACGCGTGCGTTGTTGGGGTAATGGAATGAAACAAATACTGATTGCTTATGGTTTGGTGAGTTTAATTGCAATTGCTGTGTTGAGTGTCTTGAGTTATGGGCATGGTGCGGGTTATGTCTACGTGTTTTGGCATGACTGGCAGTTACAAACCAATCTCTGGATCGTATTTATTGCTCTAGCACTGCTTAGTTTTAGCTTGCATTTGGTTTGGTTGGGGCTAAAACGGTATCTCAGTCGAGAAAAACGCAAAGCGGAAACTGTTTTTGATTTTAAAAGTTTGCATCCTTATGAACAACTGGCTGTGATTTGGCTGTTGGATGCAGGTCGAGATCAACAAGCCTTTATTCAAAATGCCTTCGCGCAGTCGGGCTTGCTCAAAAGTATAATCGATGCACGTTTATATTTGATGCAGGAGCAGTTCCCTGAAGCCTTAAGCGCCTTGAGCCAAAGCAATGCCATGGCTTTTGAGTTGGCTGAACTGCAGCGTATTGAACTGTTTTTAGCACAAGAAGATGCAGAACAGGCTTTAACCCATCTAGAGTTTCTCAATCAACATGAACTTTCACCTTGGCTTAAAGATGTGCAAACCGCTTATGAAGCGTGTTTAAAAGAGCTATGGGGGCGTTTTGCGATTCAGTTTCCGTGGCTGTATTTACGCTCAACCCAATATGGTCATTTAGATCAAGATGTGAAAAAAGCATGGCTGAAGCGTTTGTTGATAAAATTTGATCAAGCCAATTATGAAAATTTAGAGGATTTAAAACAACGTTATTTGGATTTGTCTGATCAGATTTTCAGCCGCAGTTATGATGTTCAACTGCTGTGGCTTAAGTTATTAGCACGTATGCCAGACATGAGTGAACAGCACGAACACTTGTCGATTTATTTGCTCAATCAGCAGTTTAATTCGGAAGTATTTTATTTGTGGTTCCAGCAGCAACTTTTGAAACAGCAACCCGATTATGTGGACTTGCAGCAACACATTGAAGCATGGGAAGCGAAGTATACGAGTGTGCCGGTTTTGAGTTTTGCCAAGTGGCATATTTATACTGCTTTAGGCATGCAAGAGCAGGCAGATGCGTTATTAAGTTTATATCCCGATAATGTATTAATGAACTATTTAAGAATCAAATCGACTTTAAATGGTGATGAAGATTTAATTAAACAGTTAAATTTAATTTTTGAAAATAATGCAAATTTTGTAGAAATGAAAATATAGGTGCATAATGCAGAGCGTTTTAGATTACCCATTGGTTTATACTCAACACGTGGCTTGGGGAGATATGGATGCCTTTGGTCATGTTAATAATGTCATGTATTATCGTTATGTTGAAAGTGCTCGTTTGGCTTATATTGAACATACGGGTATTTTATCTGCTGATGTGCTGACTGTTGTTGCATCAAATCAGTGCAAATATTTAAAACCAGTATTTTATCCAGACCAATTAAAAATTAGTGCACGTATTGAAGAACTCAGAAATAGTGCATTTCGTATGCACTATTTATTATGGAGTGAACAGCAACAAGCATTCGTTGCGGAAGCAGAAGCGGTCATTGTTTGTGTTAATAAAACCAATATGCAGAAAACATTAATTCCTGAACTGGTGCGTCAAAAACTCAAAGAATTTGAGTTAACCGTCGGTCACCAAATATAAATCTCTTTTTATTTATTTTAAAAGTCGTTAGACTATATAAATATTGTCTAAGTATTGTTGTTTAAGTCATGGATGAGTTGAGTCTTTGGTCTAATCAAAATATTATTAAATAGACTCAGTAAATAAAATGTTGGTTAATGGAGTTAATGTAATGCCAGATATTAGTAATTTATCCGTAGAAGAGTTAAAGCGTCTACAAATCGAAGCGGAAGCTTTAATTGCATCTAAAAAAGATCAAGCAATTGAAGATGCTTATACTCAAATTAACGCGATTGCGGAAAATGTAGGCTTAAGCATTGAACAAATTTTAGAGTTTGGCGCGACCAAGCGTAAAAAAGGCACACGTAAGTCGGTTGAACCGCGTTACCGTAACAAAGGCAATGCTGCTGAGACATGGACTGGCCGTGGTAAGCAACCACGTTGGTTGGTGGCTCAGTTAGAAAAAGGTGCGAAGCTTGAAGATTTTCTAATCTAAGTCATCACCTTGTCACAGATGTGACATAAGCTCAAAAAACCAAGCATCATCTGCTTGGTTTTTTTATAGTTAAAGTTTGGTGTTGTTGTAAAATTATGCATAATGTCTATCAAAGAAAGACAAGAAATGAAGCAAGGAAGAATAATTGAAAGTTCGTGGTGGGAGAATCACAAAACCTAAATACATCACGTGGTGGATGTTTGCAGTCGTTGCCTTTTTAATTTTTGTTTTGCTGCAAATTCCTGCGGCATGGCTCATTGCAAAATTTTATAAAAACAACCAAGTTTTACATAACGTCAGCGGTAATATTTGGCATGGACAGGCCGATTGGCAAACTGGAAAATTACGTGGAACTGTGCTTTGGACCACCCGACCTTTAGATTTACTGCTCCTTCGTGTAGGAGCCAATCTCGAAATTTATAGTGCCAATACCAAGCTTGAAGGCGTTTTGGCCTATGGGTTTGGGAAAAAAATAATGGTACGTGATTTAAACGGACAAATTGCACCTGAAACGTTAAAGTCGTTGGCCAATTGGCAATGGCCAAGTAATGCGATTCAGTTAAAAGAAATTGATTTTAACTATAAAAAAGAGCAGGGATTTGATCAAGTGGATGGGGGAATACAATGGGCAGGCGGCGAACTCATGTATATCTTTGCGCAGCGCCCACAACAAATGCAGATTCCATCGTTAGCGGGCCGTTTGTCGCAGGAGCAAAATAAGCTGATGGTCGATTTACGCGATCAACGACAACAAAAACTGATGAACCTGACCATCGACCCAAGTCTGATGTTAGATGTGCAATTAACCCAGCGTCTTATGTTGAATGTCCCGTCATATCAAGGTAAAGCAGGCCTAGATAGTTATGTGGTGAGTTCACGTCAGCCTTTACTTAGTGGGGGCTTTTAATGGGTTTTGATCTGCAAAAATTACCAGAAGTGAATCTCAAACAGTTTGAACGTATAGTGCCACTGTGCTTAATGCTTTTGATCTTGGCACTATGCTGGAAGTTGGCTGGCTTATTTTGGCTTTGGGTAGCGCCACCACAAGTCATGCAAATGCCACGCGTTGAATTGGGTTCACAGCAACCACAAGTTCCGAATATTACCAATTTTGCGTTATTTGCAGAGCAAAGTAAGAATCCTGCAGATGATCAGCTCAATTTACAGCTACAAGGGGTGGTGGTTGGACAACCCAGTCAGTTCTCATCTGCTGTGATTAAGGCAAATAATGTAGCAGAGCGCTATCGGGTGGGGGAAAACATCGAAGGCAGCGCTTATTATTTGTCAGAGGTGTATTGGGATCGCGCGATTCTCAAAAATAACAGTGGGCAAACCCGAGAATTGTTTTTTCAAGGGATTGATAATTTAGATCAGCAAATTGTGCCCCCAGCAACAGCACCCGTTGCAGCGCCTGCTGTGAGTCAAGAGCAGCAAGCATTAGGCCAAGCAGTACAGAACTTACAACAAGATCGTGAGCAATATTTAAAAGATTTGGGTGTAAATACCAATAACACAGGGCAAGGTTATCAAGTCACTGAGCAAACACCAGCTGCACTGCGAAGCCGTTTAGGCTTGCAGGCTGGGGATCAAATTATGTCTTTAAATGGTCAAACGATCGGACAGGGGCAAAACGATGCGCAGTTGTTAGAACGTGCGCGCCGTGAAGGACAAGTAAAAATAGAAGTGAAACGTGGTGATCGTATCATTACGGTACAACAGAATTTTCAGTGATCGAACATCACCAATATTAGTTAGGAATGACTTGGATTTATGGCTTTATTGAATCACCGCCCTGCTTGGGCACTGACAATCGCAGCGCCTTTGCTTGCCATGGTGAGTACAGCCAGCTATGCACAAACGTGGAAAATTAATCTGCGCGATGCGGACTTAACTGCATTTATTAATGAAGTTGCCGATATTACTGGGAAAAACTTTGCAGTTGATCCACGGGTACGCGGCAATGTCACGGTGATTTCAAACAAAGCGTTGAATAAGCAAGAAGTCTACGACTTGTTCTTAGGGGTCTTGAATGTCAATGGTGTGGTTGCGATTCCTTCTGGGCGGACCATTAAAATTGTGCCTGACAGTAATGTTAAAAGTTCAGGCATTCCCTATGATGTTCGTCACCGTGCCACAGGCGATCAGGTTGTGACGCGGGTGATTTGGCTGGAAAACACCAATGCCAATGACTTGATTCCTGCACTGCGTCCATTGATGCCGCAGTTTGCGCATTTATCTGCAGTGAATGGCACCAATGCACTGATTGTGTCAGATCGCGCCAGCAATATTTATCAGCTTGAGACGATTATTCGTAACTTGGATGGGACGGGACAAAATGATATCGAAGCGGTGTCGTTGCAGTCGAGTCAGGCTGAGGAAATGATTGGGTTACTAGAAAGTATGAGCGGAACGGGCTCGATCAAAGATTTAAAAGGCTCCAGAATACGAATTATTGCAGATAACCGTACCAATCGGATTATTCTAAAAGGGGATACCGCGACGCGTAAACGTATTCGCCAAATGATCGAGATGCTGGATGTGCCTGCTGCGGAGCGTTTAGGCGGCTTGAAGGTGTTCCGCTTAAAATATGCCAGCGCTAAAAGCTTATCCGAAATTTTACAAGGTTTGGTCTCAGGGCAGGCTGTTAATTCTAGTCAGTCTAACGACAGTAATAACAATAGTAATTCCAGCTATAACCAAAATAATAGCTCGAGTGAAGGTTCATCTTCACAGATTTCCACGCCAAGTATTAACTTAAACAGCCAGTCCAATCGCAATCAGAACAACATCACTAGCTTTAACAGTAATGGGGTCAGTATTATTGCCGATAGTTCGCAAAATGCATTGGTGGTTAAAGCAGACCCTCAGTTGATGCGTGAAATCGAGTCGGCTATTCAGCAGTTGGATACGCGTCGTCAGCAAGTCCTGATTGAGGCGACTATTCTCGAGGTGGAAGGAAACGATGCTGACCAGCTGGGTGTGCAATGGGCGATGGGTGATTTAAGCAGTGGTGTTGGGATTATCAATTTTGACAATATTGGTTCGAGTCTCAAGAGTATTGCTGCAAACTATTTAACGGGGGGCGGTGCGGGGGCTGCAAGTGCAATTGGCGCGGGTGGTTCGTTAATCCTTGGGGATTATAAAGAAGGCAGTGATGGCTCGCGTCAGTTATATGGCGCGATGATCCAAGCGTTAAAAAGTAATACCAAGTCGAATCTGCTGTCTACACCATCGATTGTCACTATGGACAATGAAGAGGCTTATATCGTCGTGGGTGAAAATGTGCCCTTTGTAACAGGCTCAGTTTCTACCACCTCTTCAGGTACAGCTAACCCCTACACCACCATTGAACGTAAAGATGTGGGTGTAACGCTTAAGGTGGTGCCACATATTGGTGAAGGTGGCACCATCCGCTTAGAGATTGAACAAGAAGTCTCGGATGTCAAAACTAATAAAGGTGAAGCGCAGGATTTGGTTACCAGTAAGCGTGCGATTAAAACCTCAGTCTTGGCTGAACATGGCAATACCATCGTTTTAGGCGGCTTGATTTCAGATAACACATCTTATTCACGCCAATCGATTCCAGGTCTTGGTGCAATACCAGGGTTAGGGCGTTTGTTCCGCTCAGATGGTAAGTCGGATCAGAAACGTAATTTGCTGGTTTTCATTCATCCGACGATTGTGGGAGATGGGGAGTCTGCGCGTCGCCTTTCTCAGCAGCGTTACAGTCAGCTTTATAGTTTGCAGTTAGCCATGGATAAAGATGGTAGCTTTGCCAAGTTGCCTGAAAATGTCGATGATGTTTTCCAACAGCGTTTGCCTGTGACATCAACCAAACCGGCCTTGCCACAATCGTATCAACAAGTGCCAAGCAGTCCAACCACAACGCAACCGATGGTTGAAACAACGCCTGTGGCCATTGAACCTGCGATTCGTAAACAGCCGATTGCGAGTGTTCCTAAAAATACCACCTTGCGGCAGTTATACCCGACGGTTCATCCTCAGATTGGCTTGAACCTAATGATGGAAAATGTTCAAGGTGCTCGTGTGGCACACATGGCACAGGTGGTATCGACAAGCTATTCCATCCCTGAGCGATATACTGAGAATGTCTCGATAGGTTCAGCCTAGCTGTCCTGCCATTCATCTGTAAGGGAAGGTGAAATGGTAAAGAATATTCTCTGTGTTATCATAAATCAGCACATAGAGAGATAAGTCATGACTTGGAAAATACAAGCAATTACTGGCGAATTAACGGGCCAAGAAATTAGCATTGATCGTGATATGTTGGTCGGTCGTCATCAAGCAGCGGATATTTTATTACAACAATCTGAAATTTCGCGTAAACATGCGGCCTTTTTACTGAAAGAACACGCTTTGTGGCTACAAGACTTGGGTTCTTCAAATGGCACATATGTGAATGATGTGCAAATTGCGGCAGAAACGTTGTTGAAGCAAGGCGATATCGTTCAGTTTGCAAGCTTAAAGTTTTCGGTCTTTGAGCCTGCTAAAGCGCTAGAAGACGTGGTGGAATCGGTAGAGGTTGCAACTTTAGGTGCAGCTGTGGTTGAAGCGCCGATTAGCCAGCCATCAGAAGCGGTAGCTACTTCAGAAACTGCCCAAGCGGAAGTCGGTGCTGATGCACCTGTTATTGAGCCAGAACAGCCAAAAACAGCGGCACAGCATATGAGCGATCAGGGTATGCCTGAGCTAAAAGAACGCGATGGTAATGTGAGTTTAACGCGTGACGGGATGCCGCAAAATGTCGGTATTCCGAAACCCGCTCCTATTCCAGCAGGGGTGGATTTGAATGCGCCTAGCGTGCCTCAGGTTGAGAATAATGAGGCTCCAAAAGTACAGGTTGAGCAAGAGGCAGAAACTCAGAAAAATGCCTCGCTGGGGCTAATCTCGATTATTGTCTTGATTATTTTAGCGATTATTGCTTGGCTGATGTTCAAATAAAACGCAGATCACACTACAATCAAGGCATGCACAAGCATGCCTTGATTTTTTTGGGCAGTACACGATAAAAATGGGTGAGGGTGAATGAATATTGCAAATTTGGCACAGCGAGAGGTTTTACTTTTCGATCTAGATGGAACCTTGGTGGATTCAGCAACAGATTTGCATCGTGCCATGAATATGAGCCTGAATGCTTTGCAGCTGCCTACTGTTACTGAGGCGCAGGTGCGGGTCTGGGTTGGGAAGGGAACAGCGCTGTTTTGTCAAAGTACCTTGCAACATTTAACAGGTAGAGTTGATCCTGCCCAGCGACAACAATTGTTGGAGACGTTTTTAAAAATTTATAATGCCGACCCATGTGTGGAAACTCAGCCTTTCGATGGCATTCTTGAGTTTTTAGAATGGGGCTTGGTACAAAAGAAAACCATGATTTGCGTGACCAATAAACCTGAAGCGCCTGCGCGTGCTATTGTCGATCAGTTAGGCATGACCCATTATTTTGCTGATGTCATCGGCGGCGATCGTTTCGAAGAGCGTAAGCCACATCCGCGTCAATTGTTACATTGTGTTGAGCAATATGCACAAAGCAAAGATCAGGTCTTAATGATTGGGGACTCATCCAATGATGTTGAGGCTGCACGCCGTGCGGGTATTGATTGTGTTGTGGTCAGCTATGGCTATAATCATGGTGAAAATATTTTAGACTGTCAGCCACAGCAAGTGGTGGATAATCTGTGTGAACTGATTGGGTAACTTTGTAAACGAAGGAATGAACATGAGTAAACATATGGCTTTTCGATGGCGAAACTCAAACCACTAATTTTAAAAACTGATCACGCCATATTGAAAAAAATAGAGAACACTCATGACAACGCAAACTCAATTCGATCAACTCAAAACAGCAGGGTATAACCTGATTCCAGTCTATCGTCAGCGCTTAGCCGATACTGAGACACCATTGTCAGTTTTTGCGCGCCTAAAAGAGCATAAGCAAGCCTATTTGTTTGAATCTGTGGAAGGTGGGGAGAACTGGGCACGCTATTCTATTATTGGTTTAGGTGAATCTACCGTGTTCTCATGCAACGCGGGTGAGCTGACCATTCAACAAGCCGATGGCACTATAAAAAAGCAACCCTGTACAGATCCGTTCCAATTCATCCGAGATTTTCAGTCGCAGTATAAAGTACCTACTCAAGCTGATTTACCTGCTCTGCCAAGCTTTACCGGTGGCTTGGTGGGCTACTTTGGTTATGATGCGGTACGTTATATTGAACCGCGTTTAAACAACGCGCCAGAAGCAGACCCAGTGGGTTTGCCTGATATTTGGATGATGTTGTCTAAAACAGTGATTGTGTTTGATAACTTAAAAGATACGCTATTCCTGATCGTGCATGCCGATGTGGTCGATGCGGATGCGTATAACCAAGCCCAGCAGCAACTGGATGCATTGGAAGATTTACTCGCAACGCCCATTAGTCTAAAAGCCACGCCGCATACTGCACCGCATTTTGAGTCACTCACGGGCAAAGCAAAATTCTTAGAATCGATTGAAACGGTGAAAGAGTATATTCGTGCGGGCGATGTGATGCAGGTGGTGCCAGGGCATCGTATGGTCTCTGACTTTGATGGTGAACCTTTACAAGTCTATCGCGCGCTACGTCATTTGAACCCATCGCCTTATTTGTTCTTGGTACAGGGGCAAACTTTGGAAAATAATCAGCCTTTTCATATTGTCGGTTCTTCCCCTGAAATTTTATCTCGCCTTGAAAATGGGATTGCAACCGTACGTCCGCTGGCAGGTACGCGACCGCGTGGTAAAACAAAAGAAGAAGATTTGGCGTTAGAACAAGACTTGCTGTCGGATGAAAAAGAGATTGCTGAACATTTAATGCTGATTGACTTGGGTCGAAATGATGTTGGTCGTGTCTCGAAAATTGGCAAAGTGCAAGTGACTGATCAAATGGTGATCGAACGTTATTCGCATGTCATGCATATTGTTTCTAATGTGCAAGGCGAAGTTCGTGATGATGTGGATGCCTTGGATGTTTTTAAAGCAACTTTCCCCGCAGGCACACTTTCAGGTGCACCAAAAATTCGTGCGATGGAAATTATTGACCAAGTAGAACCCGTAAAACGTGGAATTTTTGGCGGTGCTGTTGGTTATTTAGGCTGGCATGGTGAAATGGACATGTCGATTGCAATTCGTACCTGTGTGATTCGTGAAAATAAGGTCTATGTTCAGGCAGGAGCGGGGCTTGTTTATGACTCAAATCCTGAATCTGAGTGGAATGAAACCCAAATAAAAGCTCGCGCAGTGATCAAAGCGGTTGAATTATCGTCAAACGGATTGATTTTGTGAGTTTTTGACGTTTTTTTTGAAAAAAACACTTGCAAGGATTTTGAGTTTTGCTAAACTGCACACCGTTCCGATACGAAACGTACGAAACACTAAGAAACGCCGGCATAGCTCAGTTGGTAGAGCAACTGACTTGTAATCAGTAGGTCCACAGTTCGAATCCGTGTGCCGGCACCATCTTAGAGAGTTGAGTAGGTTAAGTAAAGAGCGACACTGAAGTAAGTGTAAAATGGTGAGGTTCCCGAGCGGTCAAAGGGGGCGGACTGTAACTCCGCTACGAAAGTTTCGAAGGTTCGAATCCTTCCCTCACCACCAATTTTAAGACTTCAAGAAAGTGGTCTTTGTACCAACATCGTGCGGGAGTAGCTCAGTTGGTAGAGCGGTAGCCTTCCAAGCTACATGTCGCGAGTTCGACCCTCGTCTCCCGCTCCATTTGAAGTTTTATATTTGCTCTTATAGCTCAGTGGTAGAGCACTCCCTTGGTAAGGGAGAGGTCTCGAGTTCAAATCTCGATAAGAGCTCCAGATTACAGTTTAGTAGAATTTCTACAAATTTTTAAAGAAGCAGGCTTATTAGTCTGCTTTTCAAGTATTTGGTGTTTGATTTTTTAGGCGATGTGTCGATACTGAGTTGTTTATACCTGTGTTCGACGTAAACGAGGAAGATGAACATGGCTAAGGCTAAGTTTGAACGTAATAAGCCACACGTTAACGTGGGCACAATCGGTCACGTTGACCATGGTAAAACAACTTTAACAGCTGCAATTGCAACTGTATGTGCGAAGAAATTCGGTGGCGAAGCGAAAGACTACGCTGCAATTGACTCTGCACCAGAAGAAAAAGCACGTGGTATTACAATTAATACTTCACACGTAGAATACGATTCTCCAACTCGTCACTACGCACACGTAGACTGCCCGGGCCACGCCGATTATGTTAAAAACATGATTACTGGTGCTGCTCAGATGGACGGCGCGATTCTTGTATGTGCTGCGACTGATGGTCCAATGCCACAGACTCGTGAACACATCCTTCTTTCTCGTCAGGTTGGTGTACCTTACATTCTTGTATTCCTTAACAAGTGTGACCTTGTTGATGATGAAGAACTTCTTGAATTAGTAGAAATGGAAGTTCGTGAACTTCTTTCTACGTATGACTTCCCAGGTGATGACACTCCAGTTATCCGTGGTTCAGCTCTTCTTGCACTTAACGGTGACGCTGGTCAGTATGGCGAAGAAGCAGTTGTTGCGCTTGTTGACGCGCTTGACACTTACATTCCAGAGCCAGTACGTGCAATCGACCAAGCATTCTTAATGCCAATCGAAGACGTATTCTCTATTTCTGGTCGTGGTACAGTAGTAACTGGCCGTGTAGAAACTGGTATTGTGAAAGTAGGCGAATCAGTTGAAATCGTTGGTATCCGTGATACTCAAGTAACTACAGTTACTGGCGTAGAAATGTTCCGTAAACTTCTAGACGAAGGCCGTGCGGGCGAGAACTGTGGTGTTCTTCTACGTGGTACTAAGCGTGAAGACGTACAACGTGGTCAAGTACTTGCTAAACCAGGTGCAATCAAGCCGCACACTAAATTCGATGCAGAAGTATACGTACTTTCTAAAGAAGAAGGTGGTCGTCATACTCCATTCCTTAACGGTTACCGTCCACAGTTCTACTTCCGTACAACTGACGTAACTGGCGCGATCAAATTACAAGATGGCGTTGAAATGGTTATGCCTGGTGACAACGTAGAAATGTCAGTAGAATTAATCCACCCAATCGCAATGGACCCAGGTCTACGTTTTGCGATCCGTGAAGGTGGCCGTACAGTTGGTGCTGGTGTAGTTGCTAAAGTAACTGCATAATTATAAAATAAAATTACAAATTGGGGTTTCGGCTCCAATTTGTTTTGCAGGTCAGTAGTTCAATTGGTAGAGCGTCGGTCTCCAAAACCGAATGTTGGGGGTTCGAGTCCCTCCTGGCCTGCCAACTTTTTTATAAAAGACGCTTGATGTCGGCAAAACTGGTCATATAATAAGTCGCGAAACCTACGACGAGTACAAAAATGTCGAATGAAAAATTACGCGACGCACAAAACGACGCGGCAATCCCTCAAAGAAATAATTCTGCTGAAGTAGTTAAATCTGGTTCTCCCCTAGACGTCGTCTTATGGATTATCGCATTGATTTTATTAATTGGTGCGACCATGGTGAATCAACACCTACCAGCGTATTGGGCACCAGCCAACGATATCTGGGTGCGCGTTGGGGTAATTTTGGCTTGTATCATCGTGGCATTCGGTTTATTATACGCCACCCATCAAGGCAAAGGCTTTGCTCGTTTGTTGAAAGACTCACGAATTGAGCTGCGTCGAGTGACTTGGCCAACGAAGCAAGAGACCATGACCACATCTTGGCAGGTGCTTGCGGTTGTAGTTGTTGCATCCATTTTATTATGGTGTTTTGACTACATTTTGGGCTGGTTAATGAAGTTTATTATCGGGTAAGAGAGCTATGAAACGTTGGTACATTATTCATGCCTATTCAGGTTATGAAAAACAAGTGATGCGTTCACTTAATGATCGAATCCAGCGTAGCGCTGTAGCCGATAGCTTTGGTGAAGTCCTTGTTCCTACCGAAGAAGTGGTAGAAATGAAGGATGGTAAGAAACGTAAATCTGAACGTAAGTTCTTTCCAGGCTATGTATTGGTCGAAATGGAAATGAATGATGAAACTTGGCACATTGTTAAAGAATGTCCAAAAGTTTTAGGTTTTATTGGTGGTACGGCTGAGAAACCGGCGCCAATTACCCAACGTGAAGCAGATGCGATTCTTGCTCGTGTACGCAATACTGGTGAAGCACCACGTCCGAAGACGATGTTTGAACCAGGCGAAGAATTACTCGTAATTGACGGTCCATTCACAGACTTTAAAGGTGTGGTGGAAGAAGTTCTATACGAAAAGTCACGTTTAACGTTGACCATTAATGTATTCAATCGACCAACTCAGGTTGAGCTGGAATTTCGCCAAGTCGAAAAATCAGTTTAATTCGAAGTGGTTGAAAAACGCCTGGCTTATTTATAAGTCAGGCATTGTTGTTGTAACGGTATCGTTACTTAGAAATTGGGGAGCCTTCATCGGCGTTTGTACCCAGAGGTAATTTGAAATGGCTAAGAAGATTGACGGCTATATCAAGCTGCAAGTTCCAGCTGGTAAAGCGAATCCATCTCCACCGATTGGTCCTGCATTGGGTCAACGTGGTGTTAACATCATGGCATTCTGTAAAGAATTCAATGCTGCGACACAAAAACTTGAAGTTGGTTTACCAATTCCAGTCGTGATCACTGTGTACAACGACAAGTCGTTCACATTCATCATGAAAACTCCTCCTGCATCTATTCTTCTTAAGAAAGCTGCTGGTATCCAAAAGGGTTCTGCTGTACCTAACAAAACTAAAGTTGGTAAGTTGACTCGTGCTCAATTGGAAGAAATCGCGACTACTAAAGAACCAGATTTAACTGGTGCTGATTTAGACGCACGTGTTCGTACCATCGCTGGTTCTGCACGTTCTATGGGCTTGGAAGTGGAGCTATAAGACATGGCAAAGTTAACTAAACGTCAAAAAGCCATTGCTGCTGCTATTGAAGCAAACAAAGTTTACACTTTAGAAGAAGCAGTAGCTGTTCTTGCTGGTCTTCCTGCTGCGAAATTCAAAGAATCTTTGGATGTTGCGGTAAACCTAGGTGTTGACCCTCGTAAATCTGACCAAGTTGTTCGTGGCGCGACTACACTTCCTGCAGGTACTGGTAAAACTGTACGTGTAGCTGTGTTTGCTCAAGGCGCTGCTGCTGAAGCTGCTAAAGCTGAAGGCGCAGACATCGTTGGTTTTGATGACCTTGCTGAAAGCATTCAAGCGGGTAACCTTGACTTTGACGTAGTAATTGCTGCTCCTGATGCAATGCGCGTTGTGGGTAAGTTGGGTACGATTCTTGGTCCACGTGGCTTAATGCCAAACCCTAAAGTGGGTACTGTAACTCCTGACGTAGCTGGTGCAGTTAAAAATGCAAAAGCTGGTCAAGCACGTTACCGTGTAGACAAAGCGGGTATTATCCACGCTGCGATCGGTCAAGTAGATTTCTCTGCTGAAGCTGTTCGTCAAAACGTTGAAACTTTGATTGCAGACTTGAAAAAGTTAAAGCCTGCGACATCTAAAGGTGTATACATCAAAAAGATCACTTTGAGCTCAACTATGGGTCCTGGTCTTGTTGTTGATGTAAGCAACGTTTCTAACTAAGTTTTACTTAGACAGAATTTTAAAGCCCTGAGTAAAAATCAAAGCGCTGCTTTGATTTTTACGCAAGAAACGCTCTGTCGTATATTGCAAACTTAGGCAAACTTTGAATTGGTAAATGTAGATTTATCAGCGTCAAAGACCTCAGGCGAGAGTAATTTCGATTACTTTCTTAATTTCCCAGCCTGAGTAGACGCGGTGGTGTGATTTGTTCATCCTCCGCGTGTAGGTTCAGTGATGAACTTGCGAATTGGGAGTGTACTTCGCGTAAGTACATAAATCACCGTTAGGAGGTTTTACAATGGCTCTTCTTATCGAAGGCAAAAAACAGATCGTTGCTGAAGTAACTGAAGTTGCTTCTACTGCGTTTGCTGCTGTTGTTGCTGACTACCAAGGTTTAACTGTTGAGCAATTAACTGCTCTTCGTGTTGAAGCTCGTAAGTTAGGTGTTGCTACACGTGTTGTACGTAATACTTTGGCTAAACGTGCTCTTCAAGATACTCCATTCAATATCTTGAACGACAACCTTGTTGGCCCAACAATTTTAGCTTTCTCAACTTCTGCAGATGATATGGGTGCTGCGGCACGCTTATTCGAAGAATTTGCGAAAACTAACAAAGCATTTGAACTTAAAGCTGCTGCATTTGAAGGCAAACTTTATCAAGGCGAAGAAGTTAGCGTTATCGCGAATCTTCCAAACCAAGAGAAAGCGCTTACTATGCTTGCAAGCGTTCTTCAAGCTCCTATTTCGAAATTGGGTCGCTTACTTACAGCGCTTCAAGAGAAAAACGAGTCAGAAGCTGCATAAGCTCAAACTTAAACACACATCATTCAATACCCATTTGGAGTTACTCTCATGGCTTTAACAAACGAAGAAATCTTAAACGCAGTTGCTGAAAAAACTGTTCTTGAACTTGTTGAACTTATTTCTGCTTTCGAAGAAAAATTCAACGTATCTGCTGCTGCTGTAGCTGTAGCTGCAGGTCCTGCTGCTGCTGCTGCTGAAGAACAATCAGAATTCAACGTTGAGTTGACTTCTTTCGGCGCGAACAAAGTAGCTGTGATTAAAGCAGTTCGTGAAATCACTGGTCTTGGCTTGAAAGAAGCTAAAGACATGGTTGAAGGCGCTCCTTCAGTTCTTAAAGAAGCAGTTTCTAAAGAAGAAGCTGAAGAACTTAAGAAAAAACTTGAAGAAACTGGTGCTACTATTACTATTAAGTAATGCTACCAGGGGGGGAATGTTAATTTCACCCCAAAAATTGGCTGATGGCTCTTGGGTCATCAGCCTTTTTGCGTTACAATAATCGGCTCGATTTTTGTTTGCTTGGTGGAAAACCCATCAAATTAAAATAAAGAAAAGAATCAAACGCTTACCAATATTTTTAAATTTGAAAAATATTGGTAAGCGTTTCAATACCACTGAAAATTGCAGCATTTGTAAAAAGTGGTGGCCATATCGGCCTGCGTAATTCCTTCTGAGCCCGTTCTGCAGGCGGGCTCGGTTTACTTTCCGAGGACTCCAGATGGCATACTCATATACCGAAAAGAAACGGATCCGTAAGAATTTTGGTAAATTGCCTAGTGTTATGGATGCTCCGTACTTGCTCGCGATTCAAGTCGACTCGTACAGAACATTTTTACAAGATGGCAAATCACCAAAAAACCGCGAAGATATCGGTCTGCAAGCCGCGTTTCGTTCAGTTTTTCCTATAGAAAGTTATTCTGGCAATGCTGCTTTAGAATTTGTTGAGTATAGTCTTGGTAAGCCTGAGTTTGATGTACGCGAATGTATTCTTCGTGGCTCAACTTATGCAGCACCAATGCGCGTAAAAATTCGTTTGATCTTAAAAGATCGCGAAACTAAATCAATTAAAGACGTGCGCGAGCAAGAAGTGTACATGGGTGAAATGCCACTCATGACCGATAACGGTACATTCGTTATTAATGGTACTGAGCGTGTAATCGTATCTCAATTACACCGTTCACCAGGCGTGTTCTTTGACCACGATAAAGGCAAAACCCACTCTAGTGGTAAAGTGCTTTATTCTGCACGTATTATTCCTTACCGTGGGTCATGGTTAGACTTTGAATTTGACGCAAAAGACCTTGTATTTGTGCGTATTGACCGTCGTCGTAAATTACTCGCGACTGTGGTTCTTCGTGCTTTGGGTTATAACAATGCGCAAATCTTAGACTTGTTCTATGAAAAAGTGCCTGTATACCTAGACATGGGTAGCTACCAGATTGACCTTGTTCCAGAACGCTTGCGTGGCGAAATGGCACAATTTGACATCGTAGACAATGATGGCAAAACCATTGTTGAGCAAGGCAAGCGTATCAACGCGCGTCATGTGCGTCAAATGGAAGCTGCTGGCCTAGAAAAGCTTTCTGTGCCAGATGAGTACTTGTACGAGCGCATTACTGCGGAAGACATCCCACTTAAAGATGGTGATGTGATTGCAGCTAATACCTTGTTAAGCCATGAAGTGATGGTGAAATTGGCTGAAGGTGGTGTTAAACAATTTAACATTCTATTCACCAATGACATCGATCGTGGTTCATTCGTTGCAGATACTTTACGTGCCGACACCACGACAGGTCGTGAAGAAGCATTGGTAGAAATCTACAAAGTAATGCGTCCAGGCGAGCCACCAACGAAAGAAGCGGCTGAAAACTTATTCAATAACTTATTCTTCTCTTCAGAACGTTATGACCTCTCTCCAGTGGGTCGTATGAAGTTCAACCGTCGTTTGGGTCGTCCTTACGAAGTGGGTACGGATCAGAAGTCTCGTGAAGTTGAAGGTATTTTGTCGAACGAAGATATCACTGATGTACTCAAAACATTGGTTGAAATCCGTAACGGTAAAGGTGAAGTCGATGATATCGACCACTTGGGTAACCGTCGCGTACGTTCAGTAGGCGAAATGACTGAAAACCAATTCCGTGTTGGTCTAGTTCGTGTAGAACGTGCTGTTAAAGAACGTTTAAGCCAAGCTGAAACAGATAACTTGTCTCCGCAAGATTTGATCAATGCGAAACCAGTGGCTGCTGCAATCAAAGAATTCTTTGGTTCAAGCCAATTATCTCAGTTCATGGACCAAAACAACCCATTGTCTGAGATTACGCACAAACGTCGTGTATCGGCGCTTGGTCCTGGTGGTTTGACACGTGAACGTGCAGGCTTTGAGGTACGTGACGTACACCAAACTCACTACGGTCGTGTATGTCCAATTGAAACGCCGGAAGGTCCAAACATTGGTTTGATCAACTCGCTTTCTGTTTATGCGAAATGTAACAATTTCGGTTTCTTAGAAACACCATACCGTAAAGTGGTTGATGGTCGTGTAACGGATGAAGTTGAGTATTTATCTGCAATTGAAGAAGTAGGTACTGTGATTGCACAGGCCGATTCTGGCGTAGATAAAGACGGTAACTTAACAGAAGAATTTGTTTCTGTACGTCACCAAGGTGATTTCGTACGTATGCCGCCTGAAAAAGTGACGCATATGGACGTTTCTGCACAGCAGGTTGTTTCTGTTGCGGCATCACTGATTCCATTCCTTGAACACGATGACGCCAACCGTGCATTGATGGGTTCAAACATGCAGCGTCAAGCTGTGCCTACATTGATTGCTGACAAACCGCTTGTAGGTACAGGCATGGAAGCAAATGTAGCGCATGACTCAGGTGTGTGTGTGATTGCGGGTCGTGGTGGTCGTATCGAGTTTGTCGATGCTTCACGTGTCGTGATTCGTGTCAACGAAGACGAAATGGTTGCAGGCGAGGCAGGTGTAGATATCTATAACCTGATCAAATATACACGTTCGAACCAAAACACTTGTATTAACCAAAAAGTTCTTGTGAAACTTGGTGATAAAGTGGGTCGTGGCGATGTATTGGCTGACGGTCCATCAACAGATGGCGGTGAGCTTGCGCTCGGTCAAAACATGCGCGTTGCGTTCATGACGTGGAATGGTTACAACTATGAAGACTCGATCTTACTTTCAGAGCGTGTACTTCAAGAAGACCGTTTAACCTCGATTCACATTCAAGAATTATCATGTGTTGCACGTGATACGAAATTAGGTGCTGAAGAGATCACAGCGGATATCCCGAATGTGGGTGAAGCTGCACTGTCTAAGCTTGATGAATCAGGTATCGTATATATCGGTGCTGAAGTGACTGCTGGCGATATCCTTGTAGGTAAAGTAACGCCTAAAGGTGAAACGCAGTTAACACCAGAAGAAAAATTGCTTCGTGCAATCTTCGGTGAAAAAGCAGCTGACGTAAAAGACTCATCTTTACGTGTTCCATCAGGTACCAAAGGTACAGTGATTGACGTTCAAGTGTTTACACGTGATGGTCTTGAAAAAGACGAACGTGCTCAAGCAATTGAAAAAGCTCAGCTTGATTCATACCGTAAAGACTTGAAAGAAGAATACAAAATCTTCGAAGAAGCAGCACGTGAACGTATTGTTCGTTTGTTGACAGGTCAAGAGTCTAACGGTGGTGGTACAACCAAGCGTGGCGATAAGCTTTCTGCAGACGTATTGTCTGGTTTAGAGTTGGTTGATTTACTTGAAATCCAACCGACTGATGAAGCTATTGCAGAGCGTTTAACTCAAATTCAAGTGTTCTTGAAAGAGAAGAGCTTTGAAATTGATGAGAAATTTGCAGAGAAAAAACGCAAACTTTCTACAGGTGATGAATTAACAACAGGTGTATTGAAAGTTGTTAAGGTTTACTTGGCTGTTAAACGTCGCATCCAACCGGGTGATAAGATGGCGGGTCGTCACGGTAACAAGGGTGTTGTTTCTAACATCTTACCTGTTGAAGACATGCCGCACGATGCCAATGGTGTTCCAGTCGACATCGTATTGAACCCACTGGGTGTACCGTCACGTATGAACGTGGGTCAGATTCTAGAGACTCACTTAGGTATGGCAGCGAAAGGTCTTGGCGAAGAAATCGACAAGATGTTAAAAGCGCAACGTACTGTACTTGAGCTTCGTGGATTCTTAGACAAGATTTATAACAAAGTTGGTGGCGAGCAAGAAGATCTTGATAGCTTAACTGATGATGAAATTTTGGTGCTTTCGGGTAACTTACGTGCGGGTGTTCCACTTGCAACGCCAGTATTCGATGGTGCTGAAGAATCACAAATTAAAGACTTGTTAGAGCTTGCGAACATTTCACGTACTGGTCAAACAGTATTGTATGATGGTCGTACAGGTGAACAGTTTGACCGTCCTGTAACTGTAGGTTACATGTACATGTTGAAACTGAACCACTTGGTAGACGACAAGATGCACGCGCGTTCTACTGGTTCTTACTCATTAGTAACTCAACAGCCGCTTGGTGGTAAAGCACAATTCGGTGGTCAGCGTTTCGGTGAGATGGAGGTCTGGGCGCTTGAAGCATATGGCGCAGCTTACACGCTTCAAGAAATGCTTACTGTTAAGTCGGATGACGTTGAAGGTCGTACCCGTATCTATAAGAACATTGTAGATGGTAACCATTATATGGACCCAGGTATGCCTGAATCGTTCAACGTATTGACCAAAGAGATCCGTTCTTTAGGTATCAACATTGAACTGAAAAATGGTGACTAAGAAATCTCCCCCAACCCCTCTTTGAGAAAGAGGGGAGAAAGTCCCCCTTTACAAAGGGGGATTTAGGGGGATTTTTCGAGATTCCCAAATTTCAGTAAAAAACAATATTTGTGACCCAGTTGTGTAGTGAAAGTCTCCACAACACACGGAGAAAAAAATTGAAAGACTTGCTCGATATCATGCGCAAAAAGACGGATTCAGATGGTCATGCTCCAGTTGAGTTTGATCGCATCCGTATTGGTCTTGCGTCACCAGAAATGATTAAGTCATGGTCTCATGGTGAAGTTAAAAAGCCTGAAACCATTAACTATCGTACGTTCAAACCAGAACGTGATGGTTTATTCTGTGCCAAAATTTTTGGCCCAGTCAAAGATTACGAATGCTTGTGTGGTAAATACAAGCGTATGAAATACAAAGGCGTCATTTGTGAAAAATGTGGCGTTGAAGTAACAACTGCGAAAGTTCGTCGTGAGCGTATGGGTCACATCGAGCTGGCTTCTCCAGTTGCACATATTTGGTTCTTAAAATCACTTCCGAGCCGTATCGGTCTATTATTAGACATGACTTTACGTGATATCGAACGTGTATTGTATTTCGAATCTTACGTAGTAACTGACCCAGGTATGACTCCATTTGAGAAATACCAACTTTTAAACGATGAAGAATACTTCAACGCTTTAGAAGAACACGGTGATGAATTCACTGCGAAAATGGGTGCAGAAGCTGTTCAAGACTTGTTAAAAGACATCGATCTTGAAAACGAAATTTCACGTTTACGTGAAGAAATTCCAAACACAACGTCTGAGACTAAGCTTAAAAAAGCGTCTAAGCGTTTGAAGTTGATGGAAGCGTTTAAAGAGTCAAACAACAAGCCAGAATGGATGGTGATGAATGTACTTCCAGTACTTCCACCAGATCTTCGTCCGTTAGTACCACTTGAAGGTGGTCGTTTCGCGACTTCTGATTTGAACGACCTTTACCGTCGTGTGATCAACCGTAACAACCGTTTGAAGCGTCTTCTTGACCTTGCAGCGCCAGACATTATCGTACGTAATGAAAAACGTATGTTACAAGAGTCTGTAGATGCATTGTTAGACAACGGTCGTCGTGGTCGTGCAATCACGGGTTCGAACAAGCGTCCTCTTAAATCTTTGGCTGACATGATCAAAGGTAAACAAGGTCGTTTCCGTCAAAACTTACTTGGTAAGCGTGTTGACTATTCAGGTCGTTCGGTAATTACTGTAGGTCCTACTTTACGTTTGCACCAATGTGGTCTTCCGAAGAAAATGGCACTTGAATTATTCAAGCCATTCATTTTCGCGAAACTACAAGCATCTGGCCAAGCAACAACCATTAAAGCTGCGAAGAAAATGGTTGAGCGCGAAACCCCAGAAGTTTGGGACGTTCTTGCTCACGTGATTCGTCAACACCCAGTGATGTTGAACCGTGCGCCTACACTTCACCGTTTGGGTCTGCAAGCATTTGAACCGATCCTGATTGAAGGTAAAGCAATCCGTCTTCACCCACTCGTTTGTGCTGCGTTTAACGCCGACTTCGATGGTGACCAAATGGCGGTACACGTACCATTAACACTTGAAGCGCAGTTAGAAGCGCGTGCGTTAATGATGTCGACCAACAACATCTTGTCTCCAGCGAACGGTGAGCCAATCATCGTACCGTCTCAGGACGTTGTCTTAGGCTTGTATTACATCACTCGTGATGCGATCAATGCCAAAGGTGAAGGCATGGTGTTTGCAGATACTCACGAAGTTAACCGTGCACTTGCAACAGGTCAGGTAAATTTACACGCTCGCGTAAAAGCACGTGTACACCAGACTGTGATTGATGAAAATGGTAACCGTGAGCAGCAAACTATTGTTGTGGATACCACACCAGGTCGCTGCTTACTTTGGGAAGTTGTGCCAGAGGGTATGGATTTCCAACAAATCAACGTTGAGATGACCAAGAAAAACATCTCTAAATTGATTAACTCTTGCTACCGTAAATTAGGTCTTAAAGATACCGTGATCTTTGCGGACCAATTGATGTACTTAGGTTTCCGTCAAGCGACACGTTCAGGCGTATCGGTAGGTATGGAAGACATGGTGATTCCACCTGCGAAGTACTCAATTATTGAAAAAGCAGAAATTGAAGTTCGTGAAATTGAGCAACAGTTCGAACAAGGTTTCGTAACTGCTGGCGAACGTTATAACAAAGTTGTCGATATTTGGGCACGTACGAATGACCAAGTAGCGAAAGCGATGATGGACAACTTGTCTTTTACCACTGTTAAAAACAAACAGGGTGAAGATGAGAAGCAAAAATCATTCAACTCGATCTATATGATGTCTGACTCAGGTGCCCGTGGTTCGGCAGCTCAGATTCGTCAGTTAGCGGGTATGCGTGGTTTGATGGCGAAACCAGATGGTTCGATCATTGAAACCCCGATTAAAGCCAACTTCCGTGAAGGTTTGACAGTACTTCAGTACTTCATTTCAACACACGGTGCACGTAAAGGTTTGGCCGATACAGCACTGAAAACAGCGAACTCTGGTTACTTGACACGTCGTCTTGTAGACGTAGCGCAAGACTTGGTTATTACTGAGCCTGACTGTGGTACTTTGGGCGGTCTTGTAATGACTCCGTTCATTCAAGGCGGTGACGTGATCGAGAACTTAGGTACTCGAGTACTGGGCCGTGTTGTTGCTGAAGATGTGAAGAAAGCAGGTTCTGATGACATTATCCTGCCACGTAACACTTTGATTGATGAGAAACTTGCAAACTTCCTAGAAGAGCAAGGTGTCGATGAAGTTAAAGTACGTTCAGTGGTTGCGTGTGAATCTACATTCGGCGTATGTGCGAAATGTTATGGTCGTGACCTTGCACGTGGTCATCAGGTGAACCCTGGTGAGTCTGTGGGTGTTATGGCTGCACAATCGATTGGTGAGCCGGGTACACAGTTAACAATGCGTACCTTCCACGTAGGTGGTGCTGCAAGCCGAACGTCTGCTGCAAACAGCGTACAAGTACGTAACAAAGGTACTGTACGTTTCCACAATGTGAAAACAGTACAACATGCCAAAGGACACTTGGTATCGACTTCTCGTTCAGGCGAAATCGGTATTGCGGATGATTTAGGTCGTGAGCGTGAGCGTTATAAACTGCCATACGGTGCGTCTATCTTGTTGAAAGATGGCGAAGCTGTAGAAGCTGGCGGTATTGTGGCGACTTGGGATCCGCACACACACCCACTTGTAACAGAAGTTGCAGGTAAAGTACGTTTCAGCCAAATCGCTGATGGCGTAACTGTTACCTCTAAAACTGATGATGCAACGGGTATGACGACGATTGAAATCTTACCTGTGACTGCACGTCCTGCGTCTGGTAAAGATTTACGTCCTGCGGTTGTTCTTGATACGACTGATGGTGATGAGCAGTTCTACTTCCTACCACAAAACACGATTCTTTCTGTCCGTGATGGCGAAACAATTGGTGTGGGTGACGTTATTGGTCGTGTACCACAAGAAACTTCACGTACGCGTGACATTACCGGTGGTCTACCGCGTGTAGCTGACTTGTTCGAAGCACGTAAACCGAAAGAGCATGCGATTCTTGCTGAAATTTCAGGTGTTGTAAGCTTTGGTAAAGAGACTAAAGGTAAGAACCGTTTAGTGATTACTCCAGATGATGGTTCTGAGATTTACGAAGAACTGATTCCAAAATGGCGTACCATGAACGTGTTCGAAGGCGAACATGTGAACCGTGGTGAGACTGTTTCTGATGGTCCACAAAACCCACATGACATCCTACGCTTGAAAGGCGAAGTTGCGCTGACCAACTACATCGTGAACGAAGTTCAAGACGTATACCGTCTGCAAGGTGTAAAAATCAACGACAAGCACATTGAAGTGATCGTACGTCAAATGTTGCGTAAAGTTGATATCACTGATGGCGGTGATACAAGCTTCATCAAAGGCGAGCAAGTGGATTACATCCGCGTGATGCAAGAGAACCAAGCTGTTCTTGCGCAAAACAAGTTCCCTGCGAAGTTTGAACGTCAATTGATGGGTATTACCAAAGCATCGTTGTCTACTGACTCGTTCATCTCTGCTGCATCGTTCCAGGAAACTACACGTGTGTTAACTGAAGCGGCTGTAACAGGTAAAGAAGATGATTTACGTGGCTTGAAAGAGAACGTAGTTGTAGGTCGTTTGATTCCTGCAGGTACTGGTCTTGCGTATCACTTAGAGCGTCGTCGTCAAGAAGCTGAAGCTGCAGAGCATGAGCTTGTAAATGACTTCTCTGATGTGGATCAAGCATTAAGCCAAGCATTTAGCGATGAGTTTAACGGTCTATAATTAGCCCTTTAAACGCGTGAAAAAGCCACCTTCGAGTGGCTTTTTTTTGTCCTTTTGTTACAAAAGAGGATTTAAGCTTTTATAAATTTCACATTTTTCCTATATTAAAAATATAAGTACACAAATCTCCTTACTTCATTAACGATTAAAAAATAGAGGTGGTTCCACATGAAATTGACATCAAAACTATTGGGCTTAAGCATCTTCGCATTTGTGAGCCAAACGATGGCAGCACCGATGCCGAATACCATCACCGTGGAGGATAAGGCTGTTGTACCGATTGTCAAAACACAGATTATTCGCAGTGTCGCGGGTCAAGCCCCAGTGCGGACGACCGAAGCGACTATTTTTGAAGTGAAAAATGGCGGTAAAGATATTGTGGCACGTGAAGTGGTTCTCGAGGAAAATGCCAGCCAATTTTCAGATAAAAAAATGTCGGCACCGATTGTGCAAAAGGGTAGCGTGATTGTTCCGACATCCAAAGTTGAAGTGAAATCGACCTTGAGTCAAGGTGGTGTTGTCCTTGCAGAAGGTAAGCAAGTTGATGCACAAGGGATTGAGTTTAAGAAAGGGCAGCATCCTGTACGTAAGGAGCTGAAACTGGATCAAGTGAAAGATCCAAACAGTAAAGAAAGTGTGACGCGTGCGGTGCTCCAAGAAAATGGCACCACCACCAAAGATGTGGTTGTGGTGAAAGAGCCTGAATAAGCTTGAGTTGAATACGGTATAAAGCCCTCTAAGGAGGGCTTCTTGCTTACAAATTTTCAGCAATAGCAGCTGTAATCGTAACATTTTACGAGTTTTAAGTTCATACTGATCTTTTATGCTGTAAGAAATAGCCAATAAGGACAAATCTCATGAAAAAGTATATGAGCATTATTGCAGTGGCATCTCTTTCGACGATGCTGTTGGCAGGTTGTGAAAATATGAGCGCTTCTGAGCAACGTATTGGGACAGCGGCTTTAGGCGGTGCAGTAGGTGGTGCTGCGGGGAATAGCCTCGGTGGCGGTGTAGGTGCAGCCATTGGTGGCGGTGCTGGTGCAGCTGTGGGCAGTAAAACTCAAGGTGGCTCAAACCGTAGTGCAACCTACAGTGGTGTTGGCGGTGCGATTGGTTCAGCAGTGGGTAAAAGCGTGTTTGGTGGTAATACCGGCGCAGCCATTGGTGGTGCCATCGGCGGTGGTGCAGGCGCTGCAATTGAAGAACGTAAATAATGTTTTAAGTTCAAATTTCAAAAAAAGCACTTCATGGAAGTAATGCCAGTCAGTTAAGCAAAAAAAGTTAAAATACTGTAAAAAGAGCGTATGTAAATACGCTCTTTTTTTATGAATTTATCTCAGAATTTAGATTTAACATTAAAACAAACCCTACCTTCACTTTCACAATTCAGTGAATTGATTGATTTAAACTGGATTGAAGATTGCTTAAACCAAACAGGTAAAGCATCAATTCGAAAAAGAAAACTGCCTGCTGAACATGTTGTTTGGCTGGTGATCGGACTTGCTCTATTTCGAAATCAACCGATTTGGTATGTGGTTCAACAATTGCAACTTGTTTTCGGTACGGCAGAATACTGTGTACCGAGTGCATCCGTACAAGCAAGACAACGCTTAGGCTTAGAACCCATGAGTGCTTTATTTTCGACATTAAGTCAGGCATGGTTTAAAGACTCACAACAACAATATAGCAACTTTCACGGTCTATGCGTTTGTGCTGTAGATGGTGTGGTTTGGTCTATGCCTCATACAGAAGAAAACTTTAAGCACTTTGGTTCATCCAAAGGCAAAACAGCAGCTGCACCTTACCCACAAGTTAGAGCGACTTGCCTGGTGAATACCAATACCCATGAAATGATTGATGCCCAAATGGGCAGTATGGATCAAGGTGAATTAACCTTAGCCAGTCAATTAAAAGCACCAGTTCGCAGTATTACCCTATTTGATCGTGCTTACTTCTCTGCTGATTTTTTAGTGAGCTGGCAATCTCAGGCAGAAGAGAGTCATTGGTTGATGCGAGCAAAGGACAACCTGCGTTATGAAGTGATTCATCATAATGCGGCCCATGACTTTCAGATCAAAATGCCTGTTTCAGCAAGAGCAAAAAAGATAAATCCGTCATTGGGTGACTATTGGGAAGCACGTTTAATTGAAGTTGAATATGCAGGAAAAATAAGACGTTACATTACATCATTAACAGATTCTAAAGTTTATCCATTCAAAGACCTTGCAATGCTTTATATCCAGCGTTGGGAAATAGAAATGTGTTATCGGGAAATTAAAAGTGATTTACAGGATGCAAGGATTTTAAGAAGCAAACAACCTGATTTGGTCTATCAAGAATTGTGGGGGGTATTTATTGCATATAATATCTTAAGAAGACAGATGAGGTTTATCGCTGAACATGCAAAGGTGAGTCCTTTAAGGATCAGTTTCCATGTTGCATCTATGAGTATTATCAATATCTTAAGGCACACACCTTTAGAATCAGCAGGAAACCTACCCAAACATTTAGCGCAATTATTTGAACAATCTAAAATATTTGTATTACCTGAAAAAAGGCAAAGGCAATGTCCGCGAGTAGTGAAAATTAAAGCACAAAAATATCCAAGAAAATGCCAGTCAATTTCTTAACTGACTGGCATTACTTCATGGAAGTGCTTTTTTTATAGCTGTGCTGGTTTAGGTTTTTTACGACGGATATATAAAGTCTTTTCCACTTCGGCAATTCGAATGCCAGCTTCATCGTAAATATTTAAGGTATAAATACGATGTACGGGGGCATAGTTGTCGGCCAGTTGTTTCACAGTCGCGATTTCTTGGGCATCAAGATGAAAGTCTGCATAGACTGTACTGCGCCCTGGGCTGAGAAATTGGATAGAGACTGCTTTGTCCCAGACAATATACTTATTGCCTAAGTGATGCATCAGCAGGGTCATATAAAAAGGATCGACCATTGCATATAAGCTCCCGCCAAAATGTACGCCGACAATGTTTCGGTTTTGTCGAGTCAGGGGCATTTTGACGCGAATGTGGTAGTGTTTAAGGTCAAATTTTTCAATTTGAATCCCTGCACCTTTAAAGGGAGCAAAATGATTGAGAAAGTATTTCGCGACAATTGGCTGTGTCACAAGTTTTTTTAAAATGCTCATTTCGGTCAATGGTATCTGATGAACTTCTATCCATACTAGAGAAGATCAAATCAATTGGCATTGATCGTTTTGCCAGTAAAGTATAAAAAACAGTCAATAACAATAAGGAGCTGAATATGGAGCAGCAAAGTTACTGGGTACAAACTACAGATCAGCAAAGACTTTATGTGAAAACATGGGGCAATGCGAACAATCCTGTGCTGGTCTTGGTGCATGGCTATCCAGATAATCAAGAGGTCTGGGAGCCTGTGATTGGGCATCTGGTGCAAGATTATTATATTGTGACCTATGACGTTCGCGGTGCAGGGATGTCGAGTGTGCCGCGTCTTACATGGGCCTATGCCTTGCCTCAGCTATCGCTAGATTTGGAAAGTGTGGTGAATAGTGTGATTCCGCAGCGTAGCTTTCATCTGGTTGCGCATGACTGGGGGTCGATTCAGTCATGGGAGTCCGCGACTGAGCCAAAATTTAGAGAGCGTATGCTGTCATTTACCACTATTTCAGGCCCATGCTTAGACCATGCCGCATTTTGGATGCGTGAACAGTTCACACAATACAAGCCTCAATTTTTTAAGCAATTAACGAAGTCTTGGTACATTGCGGCCTTTCAGTTGCCTTTTCTGGCACCAAGCGTATGGCAGTTTTTTAGTCCTGAGCATTGGGGCAAAGTTTTATCGCGTTTAGAAGGACGTTCAGACTTACCGCTGAATCATCACATTGCTGCCGATGGTAAGCACGGGGTTGCGCTCTACCGCGCGAACTTTATCCCACGTCTGACGAAACCTCGGGAACGCTTTGCAATTTGTCCCGTACAAGCGATTGTGTTGGAGCAAGATCAGTTTGTAAGTCCAGCGTTAATCGATGAAATGCCGAAGTGGGTCGAGGATTTTCAACGGGTGAATGTGAATGCCAACCATTGGGCAATCTTGAGCCAGCCAGAGGTAATTGCTAAAGAAATCAAAAGGTTTGTTCAAAACTGGCGTTGTGTTGAAGCTAGCTGAAATGATCTGTGAAAGAGAAAGGCGCTAGCGACCTGTAAGGGCAGAATTTTTTGGTTATTTTCTGATAAAATGCGCCTTTCTTCCAAGTCACTCTTTTCACTATGTTCGCAATTCTTGCCGCTATTGGGGTCATGTTTGGACTTTCATTAGCTCGTGTGCCTGTAGTATTTGCATTAATTATTGGTGCTGTCACAGGTGGTTTATTGGCTGGTTTAGGGCTACACGGTACCCTCGAAGCATTTAACAATGGGCTTGGGGGCGGCGCAAAAATTGCGTTGGCTTACGGGGTCTTAGGTGCATTTGCTTTGGCTTTGGCACGCTCAGGTTTACCTGACTTGTTGGCCTATAAGCTTATTAAAACATTGAAAGGTTCGAGCAATGAAAAGGCACAAAATCGGGTTAAATATCTGATTTTTATAACCGTCGCGTTAGCAGCCATTTGTTCACAAAACGTCATTCCTGTGCATATTGCGTTTATTCCAGTCCTGATTCCTCCTTTATTAAGTGTGTTTAACCATCTTCAGTTAGATCGTCGACTAATTGCTTGTGTTCTAACCTTTGGCTTGGTTGCCACTTATATGCTAGTACCATTTGGATTTGGTGCGATTTTCCTGAATGACATCTTAGGTCAAAACATTAATACTTTCGGGCAACCCTACGGCTTTAAAATCAATTATGCCGATATCCCTTCAGCAATGGCCATTCCTGTTTTTGGCATGTTTGTCGGTTTATTGGTTGCTGTATTCTTTAGTTACCGTAAGAAACGTGTATACGAAGAAGTACATGTGGAACCAGTGCAGCAAAGTATTTCTTCTGAACTTGATATCACGGGTGAGAAGTCTAAACCTGAAATTTCAAAGTTTACGTTATCTATGGCTCTCATTGCGGTAGTTGCTACGCTTTGGGTACAAATTGCATCAGATTCCATGATTTTAGCTGGTCTGGTTGGTGTTGCGATTTTGAGCTGTGCGGGCATTTTTAAATGGAAAGAAGCAGATGATGTGATTATTAGCGGTATGCGAATGATGGCATTAGTTGGTTTCATTATGATTGCAGCACAAGGTTTTGCATCTGTTATTTCTGCGACCAATCAAGTGCCAGCATTGGTAGAAGCATCAGTGCAATGGATTGGTTCTAGCCAAGGACTCGCTGCATTTTGGATGCTATTGATTGGCTTACTGATTACTTTAGGAATCGGTTCTTCGTTCTCTACCATTCCAATTTTAGCAATTATTTATGTGCCTTTGTGTATCCAGTTTGGTTTCAGTCCAGCGGCAACCATTGCGATTATTGGTACGGCTGCGGCACTTGGTGATGCGGGTTCTCCAGCTTCTGACTCCACTTTGGGACCGACTTCGGGTTTGAACATGGATGGTCAGCATGATCACATGAAAGACAGTGTGATCCCGACCTTTATTCACTTTAATATTCCACTCATGATTTTTGGTTGGATTGCGGCCATGGTTTTGTAATTTACCCTCCAATTATTATAAGAAGGCGATTTTAAATCGCCTTTTTTATTATTTATTCAGATTAAAATAATCGGGTTTATAATGTTAATTCGGATTAAAAAGGTTGGAATTAAAATATATTTATTTTGATTTTTCGTTATTAATTTAAAACCAACTAAAACAGTGTATTTAATATTTAAATCAATTATAAACAATCACTTAAAAATAGCATTTAAAATACATTATTATTATAATTGCATATTAATTACACTCTTGTTTATGATGAGTTAATGTTGATTTTTATATTAATTATTTTACAAACAGAGGTTGTTTGAAATGTTGAAGCAAATTGCTCTAATTACATTAATGGGTCTTTCTGCATCTGCTGCAATGGCAGGTCAATGGCAAGTCAAAGTCGGTGGATCTGCAATTGCGCCAACGCAGGACACGAAAATTGCGAATGGTACATTAACGGTTGAAGCAGATAGCGAACTCGCGTTTACGCCATCGGTTGAATATTTCTTTAATGACAATATTTCTGCAGAGCTGCTATTGGCGACGCCAATTAGCCATGACGTGACAGTAAATGGTAGCAATGCTGTAAAACTTAAGCATTTGCCGCCAACAGTGACTGCAAAATATAACTTTAAAAATTCAACAGGTTTCACGCCTTATATTGGTGTCGGTGCAACAGCATTTATTGCTTGGGATGAAGAAACTTCAGGTGTACTTGCAGGAACTAAAGTTAAAGTCAAAGACGACTACGGCTACGCTGCACAACTTGGTTTTAATTACCAACCTGCTGATGCGAAAAACTGGGGTGTGTTTGTCGATGTTCGTTATGCGGACTTAAACCCAAAAGTTGAAACTGTGGTTGAAAACTTTAAATTAGATATCGATCCAGTGATTTATACCCTAGGTTATAGCTACAAATTTTAATAATCAAAAGTAGCTTTTTAAGAACCTCATCGATGATGGGGTTTTTTTATGCAAAGACTAAAGTTAAATAGTGGTCAACGTTGAAATAAATCACGATGATTCAGTATTAAAAGAAAATCATCTATAGAATGGATAGAAACAGAATAAGAGAGTTATAAAAATGAAAGCTATGCTCGGGATTGGTTTAGTGTGTAGTTTGGCTTGGAGCATGCATGCTCAAGCAGCAAGTTTTAATTGTGATAAAGCAAAAACGACGACAGAACATGCGATTTGTGAGTATCGCCAAATCAATGACGCCGATGTGAAAATGGCCACCACTTATACCATTTTAAAACGTCTTGTTCCGATGGGGACACGTGGCATGATTCAGGATGAGCAAGTGAAGTGGTTGAGTCTCCGTGACCGTTGTGGTGATTCACAAAGTTGCCTTATGGATGTGTATAAAATGCGCCAGCAGCAGTTAGAACTACATTTAGATCGTATTAACCGTCAGGGCCCATTTTAAAAAAAAGCAAAAAAACTTGCGATTGCTATTGAAAAACGTATCGCTCACTCCAATTCATTAAGCATTCTCTATAAGACTTAATACATTAAGGAGCGATTGATGAGCGAGCAAAACGCACATAAACATAGTTTCCAAGCTGAAGTGGCTCAGCTATTACATTTAGTGACGCACTCACTGTATTCGAATCCTGACATTTTCCTACGTGAATTGATCTCAAATGCGTCCGATGCCTGCGATAAATTGCGTTTTGAAGGCATTAATCATCCTGAATATTATGAAAATGACCCAGACCTACATGTGCGCGTCAGCTTTGATGAAGCCAATCAAACACTGACCATTTCAGATAATGGGATTGGTTTAACTGAACAAGAAGCGATTGACCACTTAGGTACGATTGCTAAGTCTGGAACCAAGGACTTTATGTCTAAGCTTACAGGTAACCAAAAATCAGATGCACAACTGATTGGTCAGTTTGGTGTCGGTTTCTACTCAGGCTTTATTGTGGCTGACAAAATTACCGTAGAATCACGCCGTGCAGGTGTGGATGCTGATCAGGCGGTACGTTGGGTCAGTGCGGGCACGGGTGAGTTCGAAGTCGAGCAGATCCACAAAGACAGCCGCGGGACCGATATTATTTTACATTTGCGTGAAGATGCGTTGGACTATTTACAGTCGCATAAAGTGAAGCAAATTATCAATAAATACTCAGATCACATTAGCCTGCCGATTGAGATGCAAAAAGAGGTTTGGCAGCAAGAAGAAGCGGTCGAAGGTGAAGAGCCAAAACCGGGTCAGTATGTAAAAATAGATGAATGGGAAGCGATCAACTCAGCCAGCGCTCTGTGGACACGTAATAAAAATGAAGTGACTGAAGAGCAGTACGTCGAGTTTTATAAGAATCTCAGCCATGACTTTGAAGCACCACTGGCATGGGCGCATAACCGCGTCGAAGGCAGTACCGAATATACACAGCTGTTGTATGTACCGAGCAAAGCTGCGGCGAATATCTTTACCCGTGAAGCCAAAGCGGGGATTAAGCTCTATGTAAAACGTGTCTACATTATGGATGACGCGGATAATTTGATTCCAAACTATTTACGCTTTGTCCAAGGGGTGGTCGATAGTGCTGATTTACCACTGAATGTCAGTCGTGAGTTGTTACAAGAAAGCCGTGATGTGAAAACTATTCGTGAAGGGAATGCACGCCGTGTATTGACGATGCTGGATGCTTTAGCCAAATCGGAAGATGAAAAAGATCAAGAGAAGTTCAAAACCTTCTACCGTGAATTTGGTTCAGTGTTGAAAGAAGGTTTAGGTGAAGACTTTGGTAACCGTGAGCGTATTTTAAAACTTTTACGCTTCTCAACTTCAAACAATGATGCGGTGAGCACTTCTTTGCAGGACTATAAAGCGCGTATGCCTGAGGGGCAAAAAGCGATTTACTATGTGACTGCAGACAGTCTCAATGCTGCGAAGAACTCGCCACAACTTGAGCTGTTTAAGAAAAAAGGAATTGAAGTCTTACTCATGGCAGACCGTGTCGATGAATGGGCAATGGAATTTGTACATGAGTTTGATGGCACACCAATGCAAAACGTGGCCAAAGGTGCAGTCGACTTAGGTGATTTACAAGATGCCGAAGAGAAGAAAGCACTTGAAGCAGCCGCAGAGCAGTTTAAACCTGTGGTTGAAAAACTGTCTGACTCATTGAAAGCCAAGACCAAAGAAGTACGTGTGACCACACGTTTGGTCGATTCACCTGCATGCTTGGTGACAGGTGAGGGAGAACTTTCTCCACAACTGATTCGTATGCTGCAACAAGCGGGTCAGGCCGTACCTGAAAGCAAGCCAATTTTGGAAATTAACCCAGAGCATCCATTGGTAAGAAAATTAGAAAATTCGGCACAGTTTGATGACTTGGCCAATGTAATTTTTGACCAAGCGCTGATTGCTGAAGGCGGCTTACCTGATGATCCTGCCGAATATATCAAACGGATTAACAGCTTATTGCTTCAATAAACCATTATATGTTTAAAGAAAGCCTATCGTTAAGATAGGCTTTTTTATGTCAACCCATTGGGGCAAGCACCTTAATATCTGTTGAACGCATCGATTTAATTGGCGGAAAAGAAGCTGATGTGGATATCCGTGGATAAGTGAGAACTTATCCACAGTTCAGCTTAAAGATTCACCATATCATTAAAATAAAGCCTCAAAACGGACCAAGGCACTGACGTAATGGCTGCGGTCTTCACGGTGATCGTTAAAATAATTTAAATCGCCTTGGATATAAAACCACTCGCGTAAGAAGGGTTGACGCCACGAGACAAAAGGCCCCCAACGGTTCAAGCGCAGGTCATCGTTGTTGTAGAAACCACCAGTGTAAATGCCGTAGTTAAAACGATTGCCATGAAAGAATTGGTGTTGTCTAAAGCTATAGTTATCCCAGAGCAGATCATCATCTTGATCGTCTGCATAGGTCAGACTGAACTGATTGGATAAAAATGGCTGATTGGGTCGTGCATGCGTCAGCTCTAGGTTGGTACGTAAGTAATTTTCACTGTCGATACCATAACGGTAAATCTGTTCAGCATAAGCACGAAAATCATTGTCGAGTTTCCATTCTTTCGATAACTCGATCCGCGCATAGATATCATCCCCTGAACGGACCCCCAAGTCGAAATCAGTTTCAAAAGGTAGGCGATCTGACAATTGTGACCATCTTAATGCTATTGAACTATTGGCATCACGGGTTTGGCGGCGATCAAATGTTTTATCGTTATTCGCACTGGGTGGATTTTCATTGGTAATTGCAACATTGTTTTGCAGTTCGTTATCTAATGAGTCATCCCCAAACACCACACTGAGTTTATGTTCTAAAGTTGGAAGTTTGACTCGACCTCGAATACGTGGTTTTACATCGTATTCATCATGTTTATTCCAGCGGTTATCGACCAAGACCCGTAAGGTGGCTGTGGCCGGTTTTTTAGGATCAGTTTCACCAAACCAATTGTCCATTTTGGCGGCTGTTCGGTCTGCCCAGTTTCGAACTTCTTTTTGCTGGCGGTCGACCCATGTGCGTTCTTCAGTGAGATCAGTCGTGGGCACAATCAGCTCGTCCGATTCTTCAGGTAGAACGGTTGGAAGTGAGTCAATCCACTGTGGAATTTGATATAAAAGTCCACTACCTTTGGGGGGCGATGCGATTTTGTCAATTTCAGCCACGTCGTGAGGTGGCACAAAATGTTGTGTGATGTTGGTATTGCTTTCCGCCCAAGCCACGTTGACGTATGTACCTAAACTTAGGCAGAAAAATAAAGAGATGGATCCCACATGTTGAGTTCTTAGCATGCTTTCGTACTTTATTGTTCTTCGATGTTTTAGTGTTGTAAATTTCACATAAGAACACAAGTAGAAAATACAAAACTCTACAACTCGCTGCCAAGTTGTTTTTGAATAGAATCAAATAATTGAAACACAGTGATAGGTTCAGGCAAAGTAGAAATCGTATTTTGAATCAGTTGCCAACTGATGCCGTGCTGTCGGTCTAAGACCAAGCACGGATACGCGATCTCGGTACGTGAGAGTTCAACCCGCTTCTGACCATGAATTACTCGAATTTTTTGTCGTTCTTTTAACACTAAAATGGGCGTATTTGCGTCCGCGGAGCTTTCTTCAAACTGGATGAATTTACGGCTATTGAGTAGATCGGCCAGAATAAATGGATGATAGTCTTCAATATGCCATACCAGTTTGGCCTGTTGGGTATACAGCTGAAAAATCGAAAATGCATCATGCATATGACTTTGTAGCTGGTCCCATACAATTTCGCGGATGGCTGCGACTTGATGCTGACCACTCTGGGCAAATTGTTGGCTCAGGCGAATGGCTTCCGTGGGACTGTCAGCACCGAATAGAGCCAAATACTTAATAAACTCTCCGTGCTGCTGGGTCTGTTCTGCCAAATAGATGGGATAGTCCAACCAGTGATCGAGTTGGTCGCTGTGGATCAGAAAATCGATATTTTGACCGATCTCAGTGTGCCCTGAAATGTCGAGGCCATAGAGCTTAGGATCTAAATTTGGTTGATGCAGCGTGCACAATTTCGCTTGATATTGCCCCAAATGAATCTGTGTGGGCAGTATGGGTTGCGCAGCAGTAGCTGATGCTTCTGAATTTTCTGTATGGCTATCCTGCAAAACAGGGCATGGTGCTGTCACCTCGCTTTCAAGTGGATCTTGCTGTTGAGATTCAGATGAAATATCTACATCTTGTGGTTCAGCTAAGATTGCCTGCCTTTGGATAAAGTCCTGAATGGCAAGCGTTGAAATAGACGTACTTGGCTTGAGTTCAAATCGAATGACTGCAGCAGTCTCAATGATAAGTTCTTCCTGAGGCTGAGATAGCTCATCACTTAAAAGAGGCTGATTTTTGAGAATCAAATGATTTTCTGCTAATACTTCAGGTTGAGGCTCTAAATCTGTTTGTACGATATCGAGCTGATTTTCAGGTTCCTTATCTTGTTTGATACTTAGTTTAATAGCATTGATTGGGACGACATCTTCTACAGTGTTTTCTTTAAAAGACCGGAGTTCAGTTCCTTCAATTTGAGTTGCATTTGGGGCACAGTCAAATGGAAGTTGTATTTCCGTATTGAAATGAAGCGCTGCTTCAGCCTTAGATAAAACCAGACCAGAATCTTGGCTGACTTCGAGGAAGTCTGACTCAGACTCTTGGGTTCGTTCAGCCGATGTATCATCTGTAGCAATGCTTAAAAGCTCAATACCCGTGAAAACAAAAGCATCGGTAACTACATTGTCCTGTGCATGCCCTATGTCAGTTTTTTCCTCGAATGTTGTTGTAATAGGGACGATAAACTGGTCTTCTGCAACTTCTGCAACTTCTGCAACTTCTGCAACTTCTGCAACTTCTGCAACTTCTGCAACTTCTGCAACTTCTGCAACTTCTGCAACTTCTGCAACTTCTGCAACTTCTGCAACTTCTGCAACTTCTGCAACTTCTGCAACTTCTGCAACTTCTGCAACTTCTGCAACTTCTGCAACTTCTGCAACTTCTGCAACTTCTGCAACTTCTGCAACTTCTGCAACTTCTGCAACTTCTGCAACTTCTGCAACTTCTGCAACTTCTGCAACTTCTGCAACTTCTGCAACTTCTGCAACTTCTGCAACTTCTGCAACTTCTGCAACTTCTGCAACTTCTGCAACTTCTATGGATGTTTCAGATGTTGTGAGAAAAGGTACGTTCTCGGGCTGTTGAACGCTTTGCACATGGATCAAAAACCATTGGTAAGCGTGTTCAAACTTTATGTGCCATGGGCTGCTATACAGTGTAGGTGGGGTGCTTTGAAAAGCAATTTGCCAACCTAAACCTGATTTATACAAAACACCCCATGCGAAAGCCGCCTGCTGTTTTAAGGCATCGCTTAAAGCAGATTTATAATGAAATAGTCCAATGTAGGCATGCTGATAGGGGCTTTGTTGTATCCAGCGTTCAGCCGCAGTTTGAGGCTGAGTCAGCGCCTTATAGGCTTCGAGTTGTTTTTGAAAAATGGGTTCATCACAGAGTGCAAAAATTTCACGGATGCGTTTTTTCGAGCGCGCAATTTCAAAAAAAGACAGAGGTTGATGTTCCAAACCATCAATCAATTGATGCAGTTCTTTGATCAGCAGTGCTTTTTCGATTGCTTTCATGCGCTGAACTCTAAAGTTGTTTTTGTGCTTGTTCCAAGTAGCTTGCCAAAACCATATTGATGGCCAGTTCAAGTAATTTATATTCGGCTGAAGTCGGCTGCGTATACTGCTGTGCAAACGCAATCAATTGATCAAGGTCAATGGCTTGGGGCGTAATACGACCTTGGATAAGGGCTTGTAAATTTTGCATAGGCATGTGCTATTGAGTGCATTTAATTTATTGGTTTTGGAATTGGGTCTTCTTGTTTGATCATAATTAGAAAAGAATAAATAGGCAAAAATTATTCTGCTCTCGATACGAGAAAAGGGTAGTGAAAAATGTAGATAATTTCGATTTCAGCACAGATTGAATTAAATATTTTTGCCCTAGAGGGTTCATAGCTGAAATTTTTTGTCAGTTCTTTGCAATTTTGGGCAAAAAAATAGGCAATCAACATTGCCTATTTTTGACCAAGTCAGCGCAAATTACGCTTCTTGATGTGGTGCAGCTGCAGGAGCATCAGCCGTTGCCGTTTGAGTGTCTGCTGGTTTTTTTACAGGAAAATCTGGAACAAAAACAACTTGTGCAGAAACAGTTGCAGAAAGAGCCATTACAGCGACAGCCAAAGCATATTTAACAGCGTTCATGATATTTCCTCTAAAAAGGAGGTCTCACTAAGGGGACTGGGAGTTTTAAAAAGATAAATTTCGCATGAATAATATCAAAAAATGATCGATTTAAGCGCTGGTTTAGGCCATTAAAAGATGAATGGTGAGTTCATTTATTGTTAAAAAACAATAAATTAGAATAAATGCTCTAGCTTGGTATAGAGTTTTTACTCCAGTGCTAAGCTGTTTAAATTTAAAGTGAAAATTTAGATTTTCAAGTTTGAAATGAAGCTTGAAAGTAGGACTTTTTTGTCTGAAATGAGACCTGAAAAAGGACTTGGAGTTACATGATTAATTGTTTAAATATTCATCATTTTGAAGTCTTTTGATTGTGCATACTGTGTAAGTTTTTGCTGTGGAATGTTTAAGTTATCTATTTTTGATTAAAAATTCACCTAAGATGAACAGGCAAAAACAACAATAGCTGAGGACAAACAGATGGCCATTGCAAAAGTGGTAGAAGTCAATTCAAGCAGTGCGAAAAGTTTTGAAGATGCGATTCAGACAGGGATCGCAAAAGTCACTGAGACGGTGAAGAATGTTCAAGGTGCTTGGATCAATGAACAAAAAGTGGTGATTAAGGACAACCAAATTGTAGAATATCGGGTCAATCTTAAAATTAGTTTCTTGGTCGATTAAACATAAATCCATTTTTTTTAACCTATAAAAAAATCCCCGCAGGTCGGGGATTTTCTCATCTATAGATAGGGCTCAGTTAAGGTCTGAAACCAGTATCCTTATGATTATTTGGGTGTTTCACAAGACTCATCGGAACACTGTGCCGCATTATTTTCTTCTGCTGGCATTTGTGCTTTTTCAAGGACTTGTAAAAAGACTTCACGCGGCTGTGCACCCGCTAAAGCCACACGTTGATCGAAAACAAAGAAAGGTACACCCGTTACTTTCAGTTGTTCACGCGCCACTTCTTGGTCAAACTTCACGAAATCTGCGTATTCGTCAGAATCCAGCACATCATCTACCTCAACTGGGTTTAAGCCAATACGAGAGGCCACATCTTCAATGGTTTCACGTTCACCAATCGGTAAACCTTGCGTTATATAGCTAAAGAAAAAGGCTTCTTCAGCTTCATTGCCTAAACCATGGCTTTGAGCAAGGTGAATTATACGGTGTGCATTGAAACTGTTGCCTGAGTTGGCATTTTCCCAGTTAAATTCAATGCCTTCTTCCGCAGCCATTTTGGCAATATTACGTTGCATCTCTTCCACTTCAGCGACTGTGCGACCATATTTTAGTGCGAGACGTTCTGAGTTCGAAATTTCTTGGCGTACTGGTGCATCTGGATCCAGTTCAAAACTGTGCCAGTGCACTTCCAATTCCACACCAGCTTGTTCAGCCGCCGCTTCTAAACGTTTTTTGCCAATATAACAAAAAGGACAAACAACATCTGACCAAATATCTACACGCATGCGATTTCTCAAAAATAGTAAAAAGAGCAACTAAGGAAATGATGGGGATGAGTTATAAAATTTAAAGCAGGGCCATTAAAAAAAGCGGTTTCGCTATGGATTCAATCAGTTGAACCCTCTGGGTTTGACCGTTTATCTGACAACTACGCAGCATAAAGATCGAAAAATATACAATAGAGTGAAGGCGCTCAGTTTGAGCATGCCTTTTTATATCTCTTATCGTTTGGGATTGTTTTATGAAATTTTTAAATTCTCTTCCCGTTTTTTGTTACGCTCTTCTTTTTATGCCGACTTTGCTGCAAGCCAATGGTGAGATCGTGAGTCTACCGACTTTTAAAACCATGGCGGAATCAGAGCTACGTGCTGAAACGGGCGTGATTCCTTATCAACAGGATGAAAACATTCGTAAAGCCTTGCAGCACCGTATCGTACAGTTACAGGATGATGCGCAGTCTTTTGTGGTAGATCCGACCATCACTCAAAACATCGATATTTTGCCACCTGCGGTCACTGCAGATCTAAATTCTGTGCCTCCTTTGTTACGTGAACATGTCTTAAACATTGCCGCTGGTTTGCAGTCGTCTAATCCAACTGAAGGCTTGTATATCATGTTGCAGCCGTTTGGCATTGACCGTAATGCGACCAATGTACAAATTGCCCGTGAACAAATTTCGATTGGGCAGATTGATCGGAATTTTATACAAGGGATTCAACAGAATAGTCAGCAACCGAGAACAGCTCCAGCGAAGTAATACTTCCTAATTCGTTTATCGCCAGTACATTCTTCATCCACTTGGGGAAGGTACGGGCTTAGCATCCTCAAAGATCGATAACATGTTGAAATATTGATCATGTGCCTTTATTTGCTATGATGAAAAGAAATGAAGAGGAAGCTGAACATGCGACGTATCGTGTTGATTTTAGTTCTTGCGACCAGTGCCGTTTTTGGTTGGATGTTTTATCAGTATTCTCAACAACAAAAAGAGCAGCAGCAGCTACAAAGCTATGAAACGGTGCTGTATGAAAAGACCGAACAAATTTACAAACAAGCTCAAGATTGGACCACACCAATTCAAGTCGATGTAAAAGACCCACGTCTGACAGGTGACTATCAAATTATGGCGGAGTTTGTGCTCAGTCATATGCTGCAAAATGCCGAAGCGCGTAATCAATATCTGCGAGATTTAAAAGCCTTAAATTGGGATCAGTTTCTAAATATTGACCGATTAAACAAAGACAAAAAGAACAATTATGCTGAAACGGAGCAAATGCTGAAAGATGTACATGCCGTTGTTGAGAGCTATGCACAGCAGGTTGAACAACGTCAAAAAGATGCCATTGCTCAGGCCAAAGATTTAGCAATATCTTCGCGGTTCCGCCATCAACTGACCGACAGCATGAAAGCCAGTGAAAAAAGCCATGAAGCTACCCGCCTATTTAGTCTTGAACAGCAGAATTTAGCCAAAGCGGATCAAATTTTCTTGGTGCTGAAAAATAACCAATGGGAAAAGAAAAATAACACCTTTATGTTTTATGAGGATGCACCACTACAGCAGTTTAATGCGCTGTATAAAGAGATTTTGGCACTGAATAGCCAGATGCTGCAGGTCGAAAAACAGACCCAAAAAGAGGTGGAACAGAAGTTATAACACCGTGCAAAGATGACAGTCTTGTAAGCGGACTGTCATCTGTTGTTCAAAATTGGCTGCTAGAGTTAAAGCATCACAACGATGACGACTTTTCAGTGCAGGCAGGTGAGTCATGAGAACCATACACGTTTTTGATGATATTCAGCATGTGTATAGTGAGTTTGTAGAAAATAAAAACTATCCAAAATTAGAACGCTTAAGCAACTGGGGGAAGAATCGTTTTTTCTTCAACCAATATTTCAAAATGATCGAAGACTGGCATCACACCGAACAAATCGTGATTCAGTTTAACCAACAGTACTTCAGTCTAGATACGGGCAGCGCGCCTGACTTTATGGATAAAGAAAAGTATATGGCTTGGTTGATGGGCGAACTCTTAATTTAAATCCTTCACAAAACAGCACAGCGCTCGATTCGTTCTAGGCGCTGTGCTTGTATTGAATTAATCAAAGATTTTATCGGCAGCTTGGAACGGCAGGCTGACCACATCAATTGCCACGGCAAAAGGTAGCAGCACTAATTTTTCAAAAGGATTCATGCCTGACTTCGATTTATAACTTTCCTCTTGATGGGTATAAATGCTCACCTGATAAGGCTTACTCAAGGCTTTTAAGGACGCTAAATTGTTCGCGGCAGGGTAGACCACACCTGCCAGTTTGATCTCAAAACAGAAACGCTGTGCAAACATGCGTTCATCACTGGAACTCGAACATTCCTTTGCCCCATTTTCAATAAAAAATTCTAGATCTTTTTTGCTGATGTCTTCTTTGAGCTTCACATAAGACAGTGGTAGTGTTCCTGTAAAATGACCATCATTCTTTTCTGAATAGAAACTTAGTTCTCGGGTCACTTGAATATTTTTCGGGTCCAGTTTCCCAATCAAACTGACAAATTGAGGCCCACCTTGGGTAAGGACATAACTTTTTTGTTGCCCTGCAATCACTAAACTATGCGCAGGTAAATTCGGCAGAGGCTGAGCAGGTTTGCCAAAAGCCACCACTTGGTCTTCGATTAAGGTCACTTTGTTGGTACGGGTATAGGTTTTATTGTCTTTGGTCATCAGGGTTTTGGTGGCACAGCCTGTGAATAATGTTCCCATGACGCCTAAGCAAATGATGGTTTTTAAAGGTGATGCAAACATCGATAGACTCCGACTCATTTGAAATATAGTTAAGCTGAATTTTTATTGTCTAGGACTTACGCACTATCATTTATAGATTCTCTGTGGTAGCAGATGATTTTTATCGAGAATAAAGTCATCAATGAAGTCTTTGATGATTGGTCTAAATAATTTCTTCTGCCAACGATATACATTTTCAAAGATCCGCTCAAACTGGTTCTTTTGTATCTCGACGTAGGCCATCAAGGCTGAAAAAATATGATTCAAAATCAGTTTAGATCGTCTTACTTGAAACTTTTCAATATGACAAACCTGTTTAATCACTCGGTGATATTGTTCTATTTTCCAATGACTTGAATGTAATTCATGAAAACCCTCAAAGGACAATAAATCATCTTCATCTTGATGCACAATATAAAACCTCTGCTGTTCTTTTAACTGAGTCTTAAATAATTGTACAAAGCCAAAATCTTTGAGCCAGACCACTTGACCCTGATGGAAATTTGGCAATAAACGCAGTTGAAACCATTGTCCTTTTTCTGGGGAAACCTTACGGTTACAGTCGATACCAAACATAAATCGAATACCATATTTTCTTATGGTTTTTAGATTTCCAGTCGATGAATACCAACTATCACCTGTAATAAATTGAATCTTTGCACCCCAACTGAGTACTTCACTTAACATATCCATAAAGTAATCATTCTTGGTTTTACTTTCAGATTTGTCATAAATTCGGAAATTAATTGGAATATTTTGACCATTTTGATCTGTCGCATACAAGGTAATGAGATTAATACCCTTGACGGATCGGTGGTGTTTGCCTGACCAAAAATAGCTAACTAAGTCCATATGTTGACTATATGGTTTATCTAAAACAGTATCATCAATACTGACTATAAGTTTATTATTATCAATATGTTGAATTGCTTCTTGATATAGGTCGTGAGGTGTGTAGTCTTCACGCTCTAGAAAGCGATTTACACTATCATGCGAGATATTATAAGTCTCGGCAAGTTGTGTGCAGCTAATAGAGTTCGGTTCTGTCATGAGAAAGCCCATATAAATGGGTAGAGTACAAGTTGCTGTAGAAGCATGTTTAATTCGTCTGATCACAGATACTTTATAAAGTATTTTAATACTTTTTTGAATCCGTCAATGCGTAAGTCCTATTGTCTTTAAGCCTATCATTAAAATGTTCAAAAAGTCGCCAAAGCTCAAAATTTTAAAGTCATGAACGTTCTAGGAGTCGCTCAATGCCGTGGCAACAGATTTTATTTTTTATCCATCTGCTGTTTCTAGATAACGAATGAATGTTCATTTGAGTAGGAACTGGCTATGATCATGCAGGCGCTTGATAAAAAATTATGGACTGGCGAATACGTCATAACAAGGTGGGGACTAGGCTGATGCAAGACTTGATTTGTTATAAAGAACTGCCTGTGTGGACTGCGCAAACCATTCCGCAAGGGTTTAAAAATAAACACAATACCAAAGCGGGTACGTGGGCGAAGTTACAGATTTATCAAGGAGAACTGAGCTTTGCTTTTTTAGATGAAGCTGGTCAAGTGCAATCTGAACATCTGTTTACAGCTGAGCAACAGCCACCGTTTATTCAGCCTCAAGCATGGCACAAGATTGTTTCGACCAGCGACGACATAGAGTGTCAACTACAGTTTTACTGTACTCCGCAGGATTATTTTAATAAGAAATATCAGCTTTCACCCACGCATTCAGAAATTTTGGCGGCTATGCCGTATTTACACGGTGGTCGGGCTTTGGATGTCGGCTGTGGACAAGGGCGAAATTCGCTGTACTTAAGCCAGCAGGGTTTTGAGGTGGATGCTTGGGATGTGAATCCGCAAAGTTTGCAAAAATTACAGCAAATTATAGATGCCGAAGGCATTCAAAATATTCATGTGCAACAGCGTGATTTAAATGCTGACCCAAGCATTACAGGTACATACGACTTTATTTGTTGTACGGTGGTGATGATGTTTTTAGAAGCCTCAAAGGTGAAGCCTTTGATTGCACAGATGCAGCAAGCTACCAAAGTGAACGGGTTGAATTTGATTGTCTGTGCGATGGATACCGATGATATTCCTGCGCAGCCTGACTTTCCATTTGCGTTTAAAGCAGGAGAGTTAAGTGCTTTGTATGAGGGTTGGAATATTGTGAAATACAATGAAAATGTAGGGGAGCTGCATCGGGTCGATGAGCAGGGCAATCGGATTAAGCAGCATTTTGCGACGTTGTTGGCACAGAGAATAGAATAAGATTTGTGTAATGATTCATCTTTTATGGTATATAAATTATTAATTTAGAATAAATTTTAGGGGGTTTTAATGCCGAGCTCTAGGGTGGCTGATAGTACTATTAAAGGATTTATTTATCAGTTTAATAAAACAATATTGGAAATTTTAGATTCTTCAACAGGGACGATTCACGTAGAGGGGATTGTTGAAGACGTTGATGTATATGATGCTAATAATTCAATTAGAGCTATTCAATGCAAATATCATGAATCAGCTAAGTCATTCACTTTGAGTTTGATATATAAGCCAATAATATTAATGATCAAGACCTTTTTAGAACGTCCAAACGATGATATATCATTTGTACTATTTATATATGTTCCGAGTGAGGAAGAAAAGGATTTGAAACTTTCTGTTGAGGATCTTGGAAGTATTTTAAAAACAGAAGATCAAACTCTGAAAAAAATAATAACTGAACTTAATCTAGAGGGTTTGGATAAAGACAAATTTTTAGATCACTTAGTGATACGTTTTGGTCGTTCGATAGAAGATTTAGAAGATGAGATTAAGAGCAGAATTGAAGGATTGGATAGATTTAAAGGCTATGATGCTGATGGATTAATTTATCCAAATTTAATTGCTAAAATTCAAAAAATATCAAGCATTAAAGACCATGACTCAAGAAAGGTGAAACAACAAGAAATTTTTGACTTTCTGATTAAACAATCCAAAGTAGTTATCAATAAATGGACTTTGATGACTAAAAGTAGAAATGCTTTATTAAAAAAGCTCAGAGATGATTTTAGAACAGATATGAGCGCTAACTCACTTTCAAGGTGCTTTATTTTTAAAGGTTTTAATACTGTTGAAGCAAATGAAATTGCTAAATTTATAAATACGTACGTTGGTAAATATTTAAAAAAAACTACCCATAGACCTGCTAGTTTTATATTTGATATTGAACGAGAAAAATTTAATGAATTGGTTCGCTTGTTAGATGATCAAGATATAGTGGTGAATGACGGAATGGTTGGAGGAGTATGGAGAAGTGGTAGGTTTTATAAAGACTGTTTAATACGAAAAAAATCTAGAAGCACCATTACTCCTGACTTTCATATAAGAGCGCAAACTATAAAGCAAGAAAGTTTTGAAATTAGAAAAGACTTTTTTCATCAGAGTAAAGTTTTCGGATTAGTGGATTCTGAAATTAATTTTACTTCCGAAACAATATTAATTAGTGAATTTAAAGACATTGAATATCTTTTTAGTTTTAGGAATGAAGTATGAGTGTAGAAATAGGACAAGTTCTTTTTAGTTCGCCTAATAACATTACAGTCTATATAGATGATTTAACTATATTTGAGAGTAATAAAAATAGTTTACAAGTAGGCAATTTATTAAAAATTGAAGATGGTAATCATAACTTTGTAATTTGTAGTATTGAGAATATAGGTGGGACAATCACTAACAATGAAGAAGGCGAATTATGGAAATTCAGTATTACTTGTATGCCAATAGGTTTTCTTGAGTATGAGGATGAAGATCAATATAAATTTATTAGAGGTGGAAAAGTTTTACCTGTCCCGACTGAAAGAGCATTTTTGTTAGATGATAATGATTGGGACTTAATTTATTCAAATGACAAAAATTACAATTTTGAAATTGGTAGTTTATCAAGTAATAAAAATCAAAAATTTAAAATTAATGGGAACAACTTTTTTTCTAAACATAGCGCAATTGTTGGTTCAACAGGTTCTGGTAAATCATGTTCAGTTGCAAGTTTGTTACAAAGCGTTGTACAAATTAAAAATAATCATAATTTAAATATTGATGCAAAAAAAAACGCTCATATTATTATTCTAGATTTACATGCTGAATATACATCTGCTTTTAAACTTGCAGAGGAGCAGCAATTCAATCTGAACATTTTAACTGTAGATAAAATATTTTTGCCTTATTGGTTGATGAATTCTGAAGAACTTGAGTCATTGTTTATTGAAAGTAATGAAGCTAATTCTCACAATCAAGTTTCACAATTTAAAAATGCCGTGATTTTAAATAAGAAAAAATATAATCCGACTTTCCAAGAAATTACCTATGATACGCCTTTGTATTTTTCAATATTTGAGGTTCTTACCTTCATAAGGAATAAAAATAAATTAACAACTTATGAGGGTGATGGTGGTACATTCCTAGCGATTAGAAATCGTAAAGATCTAAAAAATATAGATGAAAATTTATGGGAAGATTTAGACTTCTACCCTTCATCAGGTACTACTAAAGTTGCCTATTTTAATGATTCAAAAGTATCGTCAAGTGATGGCTTTAAAGGTGAATTTACTAGATTTGTATCAAGATTGGAAACTAAACTATCTGATAAAAGGTTAAATTTTTTACTAGATAGTAAGGATGAACAAGGTAACTTATTACAAACAAATGACTGTGAAAAAATATTAAAACAATTTATTGGTTATTTAGATAGATCGAACGTTTCTATCCTAGACCTATCAGCTATTCCATTTGAAGTTCTCAGCATTGTAGTAAGTTTGGTATCTCGTCTACTGTTTGACTTTTCGTTTCATTATTCGAAAATTAAACATACTCATAACGTTAAAAATGATATTCCAATACTTTTAGTATGCGAAGAAGCTCATATTTATTTGCCACGTGATGAAAAGATTGATTACAGAGCATCTCGTAAAGCTATTGAGCGTATTGCTAAAGAAGGAAGAAAATACGGAATAAGTCTTATGGTTGTTAGCCAAAGACCTTCCGAGGTATCTGATACCATACTTTCACAGTGCAGCAATTTTATAGCTTTACGTTTAACAAATTACCAAGATCAAAATTATATCAAATCATTACTACCTGATAGTGCAAACACGTTGGTAGATATGTTGCCGATTTTGAGTCAAGGAGAAGCATTTATAGTAGGTGATTCAGTTATCTTACCGAGCTTAGTTCAATTCTCTGAGCCGAATCCATTTCCCCAATCAGGAACTGTGGACGTATATGACGAATGGAATAAAGATTGGATAGATGTTGATTTTTCAACCATCATTAATAAATTACAAAGCTAGAAAAAACCCCGCAATAAGCGGGGTTCTTTTTATCTTAGTGTTTAATTAAAAATTAAACACGTTCGATAATGGTTGCAATACCTTGACCTAGACCAATACACATGGTCGCAAGACCAATTTGCGTATCTTGTTGTTCCATCACGTTTAACAACGTCGTTGTGATACGTGCACCAGAACAACCCAATGGGTGACCCAGTGCAATCGCGCCACCATTTAAGTTAATGATGTCTTGCTTCTCATAAACACCTAAGCCCTTCATCACTGATAAGCCTTGAGCAGCAAATGCTTCGTTTAACTCGATGGTTTGGATATCCGCCATGCTTAAGCCAGCACGTTTAAGCGCTTTTTGAGTTGCAGGTACAGGACCATAACCCATGATCGCAGCGTCACAGCCTGCAACCGCCATAGAGCGAATCACAGCACGTGGCTTAAGACCTAAAGCTTGAGCACGTTCAGCAGACATCAACAACATTGCAGATGCACCATCAGACAAAGCTGAAGAAGTCGCAGCTGTTACTGTACCGCCTTTCGGGTCAAATACAGGACGTAAACCTTTGAATGCTTCAAGGTTTGCATCTGGACGAATCACTTCGTCGATGTCGCAAAGGATTTTGAAGCCATTGGCATCATGACCTTCAACACCCACGATTTCGTTTTTGAAACGACCTTCTTGCGTTGCAGCCCAAGCGCGGCGGTGAGATTCCACACCGAACGCATCTTGTTCTTCACGGGTAATGCCGTTCATACGACCTAACATTTCAGCCGTTAAGCCCATCATGTTAGACGCTTTTGCATAGTGTTTAGATGCTTCTGGGTTCAGGTCGATGCCGTGCATCATGCCGACGTGACCCATGTGCTCTACACCACCGATGATGAAGATATCACCTTGGTTAGTCGCAATCTGTGCAGCAGCGGTGTGTAGCGCTTGCATAGATGAACCACAAAGACGGTTAACTGTTTGACCTGCCACAGTTTTTGGAAGGTCAGCCAATAAACCAATGTTACGGCCAATGTTCATCCCTTGTTCTAGAGTCTGGTTTACACAGCCCCAGATCAGGTCTTCAACTTCATTGGTGTCAAACTGGTTACGAGCAACTAAAGCACGAACCAATTCAGCCGATAAGCTGTCAGCACGTACATTGCGGAACATACCGTTTTTGGTTTTACCCATTGCTGAACGTACGCCATCAACGATGACAACGTCACGTGGATTTAAAGTAGCCATTCACGTTGCTCCTTAACCGTAGAATTTTTTGTTGTTAGCAGCCATGTCACGCAACATTTGTGGCGCTTCATAAGCCTTACCTAAGTGTGCGTATTTGTCGCAAAGTGCAACGTATTCAGCAACACCTGTTTGGTCGATGTAACGGCATGGACCACCACGGAATGGAGGGAAACCTACACCCATAATCATCGCCATGTCTGCTTCAGAAGCAGTCGCTACGATGTTGTCTTCTAAGCAACGAACAGTTTCGTTACAGAAAGCAAGCATCATACGGTCAATGATTTCTTGAGCATCAAACTCGCGTTTTTCCGCAGTTGCCACAGTAGCAACAAGCTCATACGCAGTTGGATCAACCACTTTGGCTTTTTTGCCTTTACGGTCAAGTTCGTATTTGTAGAAACCAACGTCGTTCTTTTGACCCAAACGTTTGTTTTCGTACATGATTTCGATTGAACCTTTGAAGTCAGGCTTCATACGGTCAGGGAAACCTTCAGCCATGACTTCTGCACCGTGAACGCCCGTGTCGATACCAACAACGTCGATTAGGTAAGCAGGACCCATAGGCCAGCCGAATTTTTCCATGACTTTGTCGACTTGTTGGAAGTCAGCACCGTCTTTCAATAGAAGGTCAAACGCACCAAAGTAAGGGAACAATACGCGGTTTACAAGGAAACCTGGGCAGTCGTTTACAACGATTGGTGTTTTACCCATTTTCTGAGCAAGAACCACAGTGGTCGCAATCGCTTCAGCCGAAGTCTTCTCACCACGGATCACTTCTACCAATGGCATCATGTGTACTGGGTTAAAGAAGTGCATACCGACAAAGTTTTCAGGACGTTGTAGGTTTTCAGCCAAACGTGTGATTGAAATGGTTGAAGTATTTGAAGCAATGATCGTGTTGTCACGAACATTCTTCTCAGTTTCAGCAAGTACAATGCCTTTTACTTTTGGATTTTCAGTTACCGCTTCAATCACGATGTCCACTTCTTTAAACTCGTCATAGCTTAAAGTTGGGCGGATGCGCGCAAGAGTTTCACCCATTTGAGCAGGTTTCATCTTCTTACGTTCAACTTGTTTGGTCAGTAAGCCATTGGCTTCTTTCATACCCAAAGCAAGTTGCGGGTTACCAATGTCTTTCATGATAATTGGTGTGCCTTTGCTTGCCGCTTGGTAAGCAATACCACCACCCATGATACCCGCGCCTAATACAGCCGCTTGGTTTACAGGGTGCGCACCTTTTTCATATTTCTTCGAAGTTTTCTTCACCACTTGGTCATTGATGAATAGACCAATTAATGCATTTGCTTGTGGTGTAATCGCTGCTTTTGCAAAACCAGCCGCTTCAGCTTGAAGTGCTTCATTACGTGGAAGGCTTGCACCTGCTTGTAATGAGTCAAGAAGAAGTTTAGGCGCAGGGTATTGAGCAGGATTTGCTTTTGCAAGAACTGCACCTTTCGCCGAGTTGAACGCCATCATTTGTTCGATTGGGTTCAATTTAACTGGGTCAAGTTTTTCTTGGCGTTTTGCTTTCCAGTCTACACGGCCAGCAAGGGCTTGTTTCACCAAGTCAATTGCCGCGTCTTGAAGTTTGTCCGCAGCAACAACCGCATCAACCGCACCGTCTTTTAGTGCAGCAGCTGGTTTTTTAGGATTAGCCATTGCCATCCATTCAACTGCATTGTCGATACCAATTAGACGGCTTAAACGAACCGTACCACCGAAACCAGGGAAGATGCCCAGTTTGATTTCAGGAAGGCCGACTTGAGCCGCTTCTGACATCACACGATAGTCACACACGAGACACATTTCAAAGCCGCCGCCCAATGCCATACCATTGATCGCTGCAACTTTAGGAATCTCTAAATCTTCAAATGCGTTGAAGATGTCGTGAACAGGCAATGCCCAATCCACAATCGCTTGTTCGCCTTGAGCGAAGTTTGCACCAAATTCAGTAATATCTGCGCCAACGATAAATGTAGATTTAGCCGAAGTAACGATTAAGCCTTTGATGTCACCGTTTGCTTTAACAGCGTCAATTGCAGCTTTGAAATCTTCAATCGTTGCACGGTTAAATTTGTTGACCGACTCACCTTGTAAGTCAAAGCGGAATTCTGCAATTCCGTCCGAAAGCATTTGGACGGTAATGGCATTGCCAGCGTGGATCATGCCTGATCTCCTTTATTTTGGAGGACTTCTAAGTTGATGTTGTGAAGCGAGTACGTCATTCCTACGTACATCTATGCTCCGCCAATCTTACGATAACTATATCGAAAAAGAACATAACAAGTTGTATCAAGCCGTGACGCAAGGGTCATCTATTTTTATTCAATTATTTCGTGTGCTTGCGTGATGTATTTTTGAATAATGCGGCCTAAATAGAGTGAAGTTTTTGTTTCGTTTAAGATTTTTTATGGATGAGTGATTAAAAAATGATTAGACAGCGTCCTTATATTTCAAGTCAACCTTTGAGCCGATTTTGGCAATTTAGTCAATGCTGCACTTGCAGGTAAACCCAAACAGAATGAAAACTTGTGATGAAAAGCTGGAAATAGGACGTACTTTGCAGCCTATGTTACAATTTGCAGTCTAGACCGAATACCGGTCTTTTTCTTTTATTTCGTTTTCTTTGGTTTCCAGGTTTTCATATGATTAAGTGGATCATTCTGGCGATTTTTATTCTTTCTGCATTTTATATTCAGCAACGTGGGAAGGTTCGTCACTCGTTTTATCGTCAATTTTTCGATCATTCAACGATTCTTGCACCGATTAACTACCTCATGTACATGTTTTCAAAGGTGCCGAATCAGCCGTATATCGACACTCAGCATTTTCAAGACTTAAAAGTGTTGGATGAAAACTGGGAAATGATTCGTGATGAAGCAAAAGCTTTATATGAAAAAGGCGGAATTAAAGCATCGAGTAGTTATGATGACTTGGGGTTTAACTCCTTTTTCAAAACAGGCTGGAAGCGCTTTTATCTGAAATGGTATGACTCTGCGCATCCGTCAGCTGCTGAGCTTTGTCCAAAAACCACAACCTTGCTGAAAACCTTGCCGACCATTAAAGCCGCGATGTTTACCGAACTGGCACCAGACAGCCGTTTGGTTCGTCACCGTGACCCTTATGCGGGTTCATTGCGTTATCACTTGGGGCTGATCACACCGAATGATGACCGCTGCTTTATTGATGTGGATGGTCAGCGCTATTCATGGCGTGATGGTGAAAGTGTGGTCTTTGATGAAACTTATATTCACTATGCAGAAAATAAGACCGACCAAAACCGCATTATTTTCTTTGCCGATGTCGAGCGTCCATTAAAGACACGCTTTATGGAACGTTTCAATCACTGGTTTGGTAAAAAAGTGATGACCGCTGCCAGCTCTCCAAATGAAGCTGGGGATCAAACGGGTGGGCTGAATAAAGTCTTTGGTTCTGTCTATCAAGTGCGGATCAAAGCCAAAGCTTTGAAGAAAACCAACCGTCAACTGTACTACTGCTTAAAGTGGTTCCTGATGCTCGGAATTTTCTTTTTGATCTTTGTTCAACCTTATGTGTTTTAAAGCACATTAAACGCCCTGAGGGGCGTTTTTTATTTGGGCAGAAAAGGGGAAGCCTATCTGCCCTTTTGATTTTTCTATTTATTTCAAGGCTTACAGTGGATTCGAACCACGCATGGCTTTATGCTTTATCCAGTTAAAACTAAAAACAACATGAGCGCGTATCTGTGTCATTTTTAAGATCGCAACCTATAACTTAGATAAAGCATGAGGTTTCAAGGTGCAAAAGTTTCGTTCGAAGATGGACTGGTGGTTTTTGGGGTTTATTATTGCCATGTCAGGCCTGTTGGCCCAATTGATTTTGACCACCTATGGCAAAGGCATTTTGATGCAAAACCTCTTGTTCGTTGTAGTCTATGCTTTGACTATTGTTTTGCTGTGGTGGCCGCTGTGGAGTACCCGCTATGTGGTCGATCAGGAGCAACTGACAATTCGCAGTCTCTGTTTTAAGTGGGTCATTCCCTTAAGCGCGATACAGTCGGTTTCTGAAACAGATAATTCCATCAGTTCACCAGCCTTGTCCTTAGATCGTCTAAAGATTGAATACTTGAAACAGGGCCAAACCAAAACCATTTTGGTGTCGCCGAAAGACAAAGTCGCGTTTAAAGCTGCGTTAAAATTGTCATAAATACAGTCTTAGGCAAGTTGTATGCTTTACGGGACTAAGCGAGTGAAAGCCTTGCTCAAATATGCCGTGAGGACTAAAGTAAAATAAACTTGAGTTCTGTTCATCCCACAAACCTCCACATGCAAAACGTCTACTTGCCGTTGAAGGATATGCTTATGAAGTCGTATCAATTGAGTCCGACACAAATTCAAACTTTAGTGCCGCATATGGGGAGTTGTATCGCATCAGATATGATTACGGTGCAAGGCCTAAAAGTGGCTTATATGTACCGTGAAGAAGCACAATCTAGCGATGAAAGTGGTTGGGTGTTTTTATCGGGTGAAGAAGGGGATGACTATATTGAAGACCCTGAAAATTTAGGCCTTTATGAGGTCAATGTGATTGCCAATTATGATGCGGACATCATTGCTCACTTAAATGCACCTGCGGGAAGTCACTTTGCCCGCAATGAACAAGGTGTGTTTGAACGGATCGACTTTGAAGCAATGGATCTGGAGTAAGCCTTCAATCTCAGTATCAATGTCTTTTACCAGCGGACTGGTTTTGAAACGCACTAGCAATAAGCTTGAAATGTGTCAGATCTGCCCAATCTAAAAGACAGATCAAAGGCTAAGCCTACGCAGAACAGTTGACGGCGAGCCGAGAAAATTAGGGAACCCTGTGAACGAAAACGCACGAGAACATATCGAAAAAATTTTAGCCAATATGACCACACTGCCGGGCGTTTATCGCATGCTCGGCAAAGATGGTGAACTGCTGTATGTGGGCAAAGCGAAAAATTTAAAAAATCGTGTTTCTAGTTATTTTGTCAAAACTATTGAGCACCCGAAGACCCAAGCTTTGGTGGCGCGTATTTATGACATCGAAACCTTAGTCGTTCGTTCCGAAACTGAAGCACTGCTGCTTGAACAAAACCTGATTAAGCTGCACCGTCCACCCTATAACATTATGCTCAGGGACGATAAGTCCTATGTGTATATCTTTGTCTCTGCCGACAAACCTTATCCTCGGATTGCATCGGGTCGGGGCAAAGGCAAACACCAAGTCGGAAAGTTTTTTGGACCGTATCCGAGTGCTTATAATGCACGGGATACTTTGTTGGTTTTACAAAAGCTGTTTAATGTTCGTCAGTGTGAAAATAGCTATTTTTCACAGCGTAAGCGTCCTTGTTTGCAGTATCAAATCAAACGTTGTTCAGCACCGTGTGTGGGACTCATTAGCCCTGAAGAGTATAAAAATGATGTCGATAACTCGATTCGTTTTTTACAAGGGGACACCAAAGAGCTGAATCAAGAACTGATTGCGAAAATGGAGCAAGCGGCCGAAGCCTTAGAATTTGAAAAAGCGGTGTTTTACCGTGACCGTATGGCGCTGCTGCGGGATGTCCAGTCTCAACAAGCTATTTATAAGCTCAAAGGTGAGGCCGATATTTTAGCGATTGCCTATCAGGCAGGAGTGACCTGTGTGCAGATCATGCATGTGCGCAACGGGAAAATGCTCGGAGGTAAAAGCTACTTCCCAGATATGCTCGGAGATGATTTGGGGCAAATGCTGGCCGACTTCATAGCGAACTTTTATTTCCAAGTGGCGGATGAAGTACCCAGTGAGTTGATTGTAAATGTCGAATTGCCCGATCGAAAAGAACTGGAACAAGCGTTACAACAACAGTTTGATAAGAAAGTACAGATTAAACATAGCGTGCGTGAGACACGTGCAGAATGGTTAGAGCTGGCACAGATGAATGTACAGCATTCGATCAAAGGGCAATTGGCCAATCACTTTGAGCTGAATGAGCGTTTCCATCAACTTGAACAAGTGGTGGGACGTCCGATTGATCGGATCGAATGTTTTGACATCTCACATACCATGGGTGAAGAAACCGTGGCTTCGTGTGTGGTATTCGACAGTGGCGGCATTCGTAAGCGCGATTATCGTCAGTTTTCAATTCAAGACATTACCGCTGGTGATGACTATGCCGCAATGCGCCAAGCGCTGACTCGTCGTTATAAAAAAGCTATGCTGCCTGATTTACTGCTGATTGATGGTGGCAAAGGGCAGTTGCATATGGCGATGGAAGTCATGCAAGAGCTGGGTTTAGAGGCCTTTATGGTTGGGGTTTCAAAAGGTGAAGGGCGTAAACCGGGCCTTGAAACCTTACACTTTACCGATGGAACAAAAATTCAGTTGCCTGAAGACCATAAAGCATTGCATTTGATTCAACAGGTACGTGATGAGGCACATCGCTTTGCGATTACTAAACATCGAGCTAAACGTGATAAAAAACGGGGTTCATCGATTTTGGAAGTGATTCCAGGTTTGGGTCCGAAACGCCGCCGCGATTTGTTGACGCACTTTGGCGGGATTCAAGGTGTGTTAAAGGCCTCCGAGAAAGACTTAACCGGAGTCCCCGGTTTGGGCGAAGTGATGGCCCGTACTATTTATAAAGTTTTGCATGAATAGAACCGCATCTACTGCGATGGCAAAAGTGCTCATTGACGCATGGGTCATTGATCATTCACATTGGTTGAATTGTGTTGTAAAGATATGGACGGAATTTAAAACAAGGATGCCACATGTCACTTCAACACAGTTATCAAGCTATAGCAGAACAAGAATCGATTGATATTCCTACAGGTTGGTTACAAGGACGCACGATTTATGGGGGACTGGTCGCAGGTTTAATGATGCAAAAAGCATTGTTGACTCTTGCCGATGACACGAAGCATTTACTCAGTTGTAGCGTGACTTTTGTTGGCCCAGTACAACAAGCCAAAGTTCGTTTAACCAGCGAGATTCTCCGTCAAGGCAAATCGGTTACGACCTTGGAAGTACGTTTATGGCAGGATGATGCAGTTCAAAGTATTTTGGTGGCAAGCTTCGGGACACAGCGTGAATCGAGTATCCATGTGCATCAAGAACCTGTAGCACCCGCGTTTCCATCGGTTGATGGTCTTACAACAGCGCCGCATCACCCGCTTGCACCTGAGTGTTTTAAGCAGCTGGATATGGTTTGGGTGACAGGGCAGCATCCGTGTACAGCCAGCCCAAAGCCTGACTTTTCTGGCTGGTATCGCTTTAATCCAGACTTACATGAAAATCGAGACATGACCGTAGCCGACCTCATGGTGTCGATGGACATTTGGCCACCAGGGGTGCTACCGATGTTTAAAAGTATGGCACCTGCCAGTTCGCTAACATGGCATTTGACCTATGTGCATCCGCTGAAAAATCAGTTACACGATTGGATGAAATACCACGTTGAAACGCAATATGCTGCGGATGGATATTCCACCGAAGCCGCCTATTTGTGGGATGATCAGAATCGTTTAATTGCAATTTCGCGTCAAACAGTTACCGTGTTTGCCTAGTGACACCTTAGGTCAATTCGTATAAAGTGGGCGCTATTAACGATGGATTAAACCTCAAAAAAGTGTGCATTTTCATCGTACATGAGGGAAACAACGGGCGGTGTTTATGACTACAGGTCGCATCCTGAATATTCCTAATATCTTGACCTTGGCGCGTATTGCCTTAATTCCGGTCTTTTTGTTGGTGGCCTATTGGCCCCCTGTAATGGGTATCGCTGAACAAGCGGTAAGTATGTCTCGTCATATTTTGTTGACGTCTATTTTTGTCGTTGCAGCGGTGACAGATTGGTTCGATGGTTATTTGGCGCGGAGTTTAAATCAGACCTCTGCATTTGGGCGTTTCTTAGACCCTGTTGCGGATAAATTGATGGTGGCAGCCGCACTGATCGTGTTGGTACAGTGGAAACCTGAAATTTCGATGGCATTTGCGGCGATTGTGATTATTTCCCGTGAAATTACGGTGTCAGCACTGCGTGAATGGATGGCGGAATTAGGTGCGCGTACTAATGTAGCCGTGTCTACGGTCGGGAAATATAAAACCGCTTTTCAAATGATTGCGATTACCGTGTTCTTACTGAATTGGCAGCCGCTTGAAATGTTGGCTTATGCATTGTTGTATACCGCAGTAATTTTGACTTTATGGTCGATGTTTATTTATCTCAAAGCGGCTTGGCCGTACTTAAAACAGCCTTGATTGTAAGATTTTTAAGAAGCTCCTGCGGGAGCTTTTTTTGTACCTGAGATTCATTAGCTATGCATTTCTTCCTCAGTATCATCTTCAAAAGTCTTGGCAATTTTTTCAATATTGAGGCTCTTGGCCATGGCATCGAAAATTTCCTTATAGACCCCATCCTGACGGTACAGCGCTTCATGTTCTCCATGTTCAGCAATACAGCCTTCCTTCATGACATAGGTATAATCGGCATCGATAATTTGTGACAAACTATGCGAAATAATAATCACCGTTCGCCCTTGTTTAATCTCATCGAGGCTATGTTTAATTTGCTCGCTAGCAATCGCATCGAGACTGGCGGTCGGTTCATCGAGAAAAATAATCGGTGGGTTTTTGAGGAACATACGTGCCAGTGCAATGCGCTGTTGTTGCCCACCTGAAAGCATCAGTGCATCGGATTGGTAAGCTGCGGGTAGCTGCAAAATTTGTTCATGAATAGAGGCTTTTGCTGCGGCAGCATACACTTCGTCATCACTGGCATTGATTTTTCCATAGCGAATATTGTCTAAAATACTGCCTTGGAAAATGTGATTTTTTTGTAAGACGAGGCCAATGTGATCGCGTAAATAGGCGGTGTCGATGTCTTGTAAATCAATTCCATCGAGTTCGATTTTTCCTGCATCAGGCTGATAAAATTTATCTAATAGGCTAATTAAAGTGGATTTGCCTGCACCAGATAAGCCCACCAACGCTGTGATTTTGTTGGGTCGAATTTCCATGTTGACTTGTTTAAGCGCATGGTGACCATTCGGATAGAAAAAATCGACACTCTTTAGGCTGAATTTTCCCTGAATTGTGGGTTTGAGCGTACCACTTTGCTCGATTTCATCATCTGCTTCTAAAATCTTAAAAAAGCTTTCCGCGTAAATCATCGCATCATTCACTTCATCATAAATACGGTGCAATGAACGAATGGGTGCGGAGACATTATTAAACAGCAAAATATGAAACATGATCATGCCAATGCTCATTTGTCCATCGAGTACAAAGTACGCCGTGAGGATGATGATCAGCACAATCCCGATTTGTTCAATAAAGGTCTTTAAGCCATCAAATAAAAAGCTGAGTTGACGCGTTTGCATCTGGTTATCGGTCAGTGCTTTTTGCAATTTCAGTTGTTTAGTCGATTCAATGGACTCTCGGTTAAAGGACTTAATCACGCTAATCGACTGGATAATACTGAGAATGCCTTGGCTCTTTTTTTCACGGCCATCACGCAGGTTGCGCCGCCATCCGCCCAGTTTCTTAGCTTGTTGCAAGGTCAGCCAAAAGTAAATTGGGATAATACTGGTCGCCACCAAACCGACGTAGAAGTTGGCATAGTACATCAGCCCCAGTGCCACAATGGCACTGCTAAAAAGTGGCAAAATATCGATAAAAAAGATTTGTACCAGACGGGTCAGTGAACCAATGCTACGGTCAATTCGCGTTTGTAGCTTACCCGCTTGGTTTTGATCGGCATTAAAAAAAGCCAAACGGTAGCTAAGGAATTTTTCGATAATACTTTGTGCCAAGTCTTGCGATACCAGAATGCGGAGCTTTTCCCCATAAAACTTTTGACCAAACTGCACCAAGGCACTGATGATTTCTTTACTGAGTAAAATCATAGAAATGGTGATCAAAATATGGAGGCCTTCGGTCAGTCCTTGGCCTTGTTCGACCAGACGGTTGATACTGTCGACGGCGTATTGCAAAGTTAGAGCATTGACCTGCGCGGTGAAGGAGCCAATCAGCGTCAGGATCAAGGTCGCAATCACCAATATCCGATAGGGACGGACAAAGGGGCGAAGCTTTTGAAACAACTGCCAAAGGTTCATACATGCTTCTTTTTATTGTGAAAGTTCACATGAGTGTATGCATAAGGAGGCTAGGCGACAAGCTGTGACTTTGTTTTGATTTGTGTCGTTCTAAATTCAGTTAAACTGTTTGCAGAGGAGGAAAAGTCATGACCTTAGATCTGTTTAGTCCTGAACCGCAAGAAAACTTGCTGCCATTCGATGGGCAGGTGCAGGACTTGGGCTTGATTTTAACTGCGGAACAAAGTGCGAAATATTTGGATTATTTTTTAGCACATTTGGCATGGCAACCTGACGAAGTCGTACTGTATGGCAAACGTTATGTCACGGAACGAAAAGTGGTGTGGTATGGTGATGCCGACTATCAATATCACTATTCGGGCAGTGCCAAGCAAGCACTGTTATGGCATCCCGCTTTGTTTCGTTTAAAACAACATATTGAGCAATTGGTGGGACATCCATTTAACTCGTGCCTAGCCAATTTATATGAAAATGGCAGCCAAGCCGTGGGCTGGCATAGTGATGATGAGCCTTCACTACGTTCGCCGCAGCAAGAAAATGTGGTGATTGCCTCACTCAGTTTTGGCGCAACTCGTAAGTTTTGCTTTAAGCACAAGTTTAAACAGGAAAAAGTCGAGCTGATGTTGCACAGCGGGCAATTGATCGTGATGCGTGGACAGACACAGCGCTACTGGAAACATGCTTTGATGAAATCCAGCAAAATCACTGAGCCGCGTCTGAATTTAACCTTTCGCTACTTCTATCCAGCGCCTCAAAGCTAAGTTGAGTTAAGCCTCAATATTATGCAATAGATGGCATTTCTGTTCGATTTGTAAGGCGCTATGTCTTAATATTTCGACCATTTTTTTCAGATCCACAAATTCAAACCGGTTTTTCGAAGCCAATAAGGTCAGTGCCAACGGTGTATCTTTGGGTGAAAATTTGACTGGTACAGACAGACTGGCAAGGTTGGGGTCGAACTCGCCGTTGGAAAAATAATAGCCCTGTTTCTTAATGGCTTTCATTTTCTGTAAAAATTCATCTTGGCTCGCGGCAAAATTGACCTCGGCCAGCTGAGCCGAAAATTTTTGATAATATTCAATAATTTTAGCTTTGCTGAGCTGTGAAATCACCACTTTAGGCGATGAACCCAAATACACAGGACGTGGGCAACCACGCCCATAAGAAAATAACTCAAGGTCTTTAAAGACTTCACCATATAGGTCAATACAGTGCTCTGCGTTGAGCTGGGTGAGGATACAGCAAAACTCCGTTCGCTCAACGATGTCTTGCATAAAAGGAATGCTGATTTGTAAGAGTGGGTCTGTGGTTCGAGAGATATAGTCCAACACAGCAATTTGAGAGCCTAAAGTATAGTCACCACTGGTTCCACTTAAGCGCTGTAAAAGTCCTGCGGATACCAATTCCTTTAAATAACGGTAACTGGTGGGCTGTGATAGCCCCAGTTCGGCACTGATGATATCGACATTGATAATCGGGCGTGACACAGAAAAGAGGTCTAAGACAGTGAGAATTTTACCGAAACTTGAAAGTGCCATAAGAACCTACTTAGTCAAAATAAATGCCATTTGAGCGACAGTTACTATATAACAAAAACCCTAGACTCGACATGGCTTTCGTTCTGGGCGCATGGCTTTCGTGGACTTTTATCAGCATTTGTAATGCAATAAAAAGGGTGAAATATGATCTTAGAAATATGTAAATTATCATATTAAGATATTTTAATTGACAAAAATCCATATTTTTGGAAAAATTATCATTATAAATGTCTTTTAATGAATAATGCTTTTGTTATTTATTGAGCTATTTTCTTTCCTTTCAACATGGCGCTGTCTTTGACCATGTCTGTAAAAGACTTCATTTATTTGAATCATTTTTTCATCCGTCTTCGCATGAGGTGAGGACGAAGTGATGCTGTTTGTCTGAGCAATACTGTGTTGAAGAGTTTTTTAAATGTTGTCATTCAGCGCATTTAGAGATGAATTTATGTTCCTCACCAAACAGTTACTCGCATTCCGTCCAAATAAATTGGACTGGGTTTTTGCGACGAAAACCTTTTTGGCAGGCATGCTTTCACTTTATGTCGCATTTTCATTAGATTTGGCTTATCCCATTTGGGCGATTGGAACGGTCTTCGTCATCGCAAACCCATATGCGGGTATGACCTCCTCAAAAAGTCTTTATCGGGTGTTGGGAACGTTGTTGGGAGCAATCGTTTCGATTGCAGCCACGCCAAACCTGATCAACACTCCTGAATTGTTCACATTATTTTTAGCCACATGGGTCGGGTTTTGTCTCTATTTTTCATTGTTGGATCGGACGCCGCGTAGCTATATTTTTATGTTGGCGGGTTATACCACGGTCATTATTTGCTACAACATTGTCTATAACATTGAAACCACTTCCATGTTTGATATGGCGATTGGTCGCTGTATTGAAATCACGGTGGGAGTACTGTGTAGTGCAGTGGTGAATGCGGTACTGTTTCCCATGCATATTGGTCCCGTAGTCAAAACCCGTGTTTCACAGACTTTTCAAGACACCCGAGCGGTTTTTGATCAGATTCTGACAGATGATGTTAAGGCCATTAATTACAGCACTACACTTAGTCATATCACGCGGGATATTGCCGATATTCATGTGATGGCCGTGCACTTGAGCTATGAAAAATCGACCTTGCAGGGCATGACCAAACCGCTCCAAGAAATGCTGCATCAACTCAGTATGTTGGTGACGAACTTGGTGGCCATGGCCGAGCGAATTCAGCAGTTAGATCACATTGACGCATGCTACCGTCCAGCTTTAGAAAAGGCGCATGCACAGATTGTAAAGTTTTTACAAAGTGATCAGGTCATTTTAGAGCAGGACTTAAACCAGCTACCTGAGCAGTTTGAGTCGAGTTTTCAAGCCGTGTTTGACAGTGCCTTGCCACAGCAGCAAGTCATGTTGGCCAGTTTAAAAATGGATGTGCGTCATTTCACCCAAAATATACGTGCCATTAAGTTGATTTGGCAGCGTATCCAACAGGGGGATGACAGCTTACCCGCAATCGTGACCCCGATTAGTACAAACTATCCCAATTTACATCGAGATCATGGCGTAGCCGTGCGTGGCGGCATTTCAGCTTTTATTGTGGTGCTTGTGGCGACTGGCTTTTGGATTGTCAGTGGTTGGAAAGCGGGTTTTATGATGGCAGAGATGGCCGCTATTTGTGCCTGTATTCTGACCAGTATGGACAACCCCGTTCCTGCCTTAAAAATCTTTATCCGTGCCAGTCTGTATGCGGCGATTATTGTCTTTATTTATGCTTATGGCATCTTCCCACACATCAGCGCTTTTTGGATGTTGGCTGTGGTGTTGGCCCCTTTTTGTATGTACTGTCTGATGCTGTTTTTACATCCGCCGCTCACAGGTTTGGCGCTACCTTTGATAATGGGTGTGGTCATGGGCTTAAATCTGCAAAACCGTTATCACCTTGATCAAGTGATGTTTTTTGATGTATCGATTGGGACGGTGCTTGGCCCCATCATTTCTGTCTATGTGATTCACTTGGTGCGTGCGATGTCGCCGGACATTACCGCCAAGCGAATCCTGTCTTTACATTATAAAGCGATACGACAAGCGCTTTATTTACCTTATGGGGTGGAATTTAGAGTGCATTTGCGCAGTATGTTGGATCGGATAGGCATACTGAATACCAAATTGGTACAGTCCGATCGTTTGAAGCAAAAAATCAATTTGGCCCTGATTGAATCCAGTGCGGTGATTGATTTAACTCGGGTGCAAGAACTGATTGAAAAAATGCCTATGCAGGCCTCTATCACGCTGCATCTACAAGAACTACAAAGCCAAATGGATGCTTATTTTCACGCTAAAGAATTAGACCATAGCGACCTACAGGTCAGACAACACATTTTGGACAAAATTCAGATCATTCAGGCCGAGCTTATACACCTGCAAGACCTAAGCATTGCTCGGCGTTTGCAAGTTTCACTGAATAATATTCAAAGCAGTCTCTGTCATGCGACATGGGATGAAATGTCTCAAGTCCGTTTGCTGAGAGCATAACGATGGGTGAACTTAATATCTATGGTGTGTATGTGCCAGTTTTGGTCATTCAGGCGGTATTGGCCTACATCGTATTACGGTTACTCATGCGGGTGACCGATCCTTGGGTCGACAAAGGCTGGATTTTTTTACCCAGTATTTTTTATTTATGCCTCTACATTACTGTGCTTGGCGTAGTCCATTGGGGTTTTATCGTGAGCTTTGCCTAAGCGCATATCTGATTAAAATGAATGAGGTAAAAGAAATGACATCCTTTGATTGGCGTAAACTGAGCCGTCCCATCACTTTAGTGCTGATTGCGGGTATTGCGATCGCGGTGCTCGTGCATCTTTGGCATTATTATAATGCTGAACCGTGGACACGTGATGGGCGGGTTCGTGGCGATGTGATTCAAGTGTCTTCCGATGTATCAGGCTTAGTCACTGAAGTTTTAGTGCACGATAATCAAAGCGTCAAACAAGGGCAGGTGCTGTTTAAAATTGATGTGGCGCGTCAGGCGCTTGATGTGGAACAAGCCAAATCAGACTTGGCTAAAGCCAAAGCCAGTTTGGCTGCTGCCGAAGCGGAGTTGTTTCAAAGCAAAGCCAATTTGACCAAATCACAAGCCAATAGTCACTTGGCCGATAAAAATGCAGAACGCTATGCCAATTTGATGGATGGTGCTATATCAAAGCAAGAACAAGATCAGATGTTTGCCGTACGAGATCAATCACATGCCGAACATGAACAAATGCAAGCGGCGATTCAGCAGGCCAAAGCCAATATTGCGCAGCAACAGGCATTAATCGATGTAGCCACCAGTAATCTACATTTGGCTGAATTAAACTTAAACCGTTCCGAAGTCCTAGCACCAGCCGATGGCACACTGTCTAATTTTGAGATGAAAGCAGGGAATTATGTCAAAGTGGGGCAGGCGGTAGCGGCATTATTAGATCGCTCGCAGCTTTATGTGGTCGGTTATTTTGAAGAAACTAAGTTAAATAAAATTTATCTCGGTGCACCTGCGACTGTACAGTTGATGGGCGACTCAAACATCTTAAAAGGACATGTGCAGGGGATTGCTTCAGGCATTGAAGATCGTGAACGAACTACAAGTACAGGTTTGTTGGCCAATGTAAATCCAACCTTTAGTTGGGTACGTTTAGCGCAGCGCGTTCCTGTGAAAATTGCACTGGATGATATTCCGAAAAATGAATTGGCCTTTGTCGCGGGGCGAACCGTGACAGTACATATTACCGAGTCACAGCACTAAATTGAGCTCTGTTCATTTCAAAAAAAGCACTGCATAGGCAGTGCTTTTTTAAGATCAATGGATGTCCCGTCCTGAAATAAGTTTACACCTTTAAGAGGCTTATTTTATGGAACATGAACGAGAACAAAGAGTTAAACGTACACAAGGTGATTATAGCTTTGCCTTTAAAATGATGGTTGTACATGAAGTAGAAAAAGGGCAAATTAATTATAAACAAGCTCAGGCAAAATATGGTATTCAAGGAAGATCAACTGTGCTGGTATGGTTACGCAAGCACGGACAACAGGACTGGACTTCGAATATGCCGCCTTCTTCTAAACGCCAATTAACACCCCAACAACGAATCCGCCAATTAGAAAAGCAGTTAGCCGCAGAAAAGCTTAAAACTGAATTTATTCAGGATGTGATTTATCACATTGATAAAGAATGTGGGACTGATCTTGGAAAAAAGTATACCGAGCATGTTTCAAAGATTGGCAAAGCCAAAGAGGACTAAGCGTTTCACGTTATTGTCAGTGGTTGGGAATCACCCGACAAGCTTATTATCAAGCAGAAAAACGTGCTCAAATGACTGCACAAGCAACTGAACAAATACTTGAGTTAGTTATGGAATATCGTTGTCTCATGCCAAGTATCGGAACACGTAAGTTGTATTGGCTTATTAAAGGCAAATTGTTGCAGCGTGGTTTAAAGTGTGGACGGGATCAGTTATTTAAAATATTGAAAGAGCATAATTTATTGATTCGCCCCAAGCGTCGCTATACAAAAACTACGGATAGCAAGCATTGGATGAAGAAGCATCCAAATTTATTAAAGGATTATTCAGCAGTGCAAGCCAACGAAGTCTTTGTTAGTGATATTACTTATGTTGAGAGTGCTGAAGGCGTACATTATTTATCATTGGTGACAGATGCTTATACCCGTCAGATTAAAGGTTATAAGTTATCGAATGATATGCGTGCGGAGAATGTTATGCAGGCTCTACATATGGCGATGCAGCATGTGACGGATCGAGCGACTAGGATGATTCATCATTCAGACAGAGGCTTCTCAGTATTGCTCTGAGCTATATCAATCGGCATTGCGCCATTATGGGATATGTCCTTCCATGACAGATGGATACCTTGCGAAACAGTGTTTCTCATATCAAAATGCATTAGCAGAGCGGATTAATGGAATATTAAAGCAGGAGTTTTTAACTACACGATGTCAAACCATGAAGGAGTTAGATCACTTAATTACGGAATCTATCATGATTTATAATTACTATAGACCACATTTAAGTTTAAATATGAACACCCCGAATCAGATGTATGAGCAAACTAAAACCGAGCTAATTGCTTAACTCGGTTTGAAGTGGAATAGTGTCAATCTATTTCAGGACAAGACAATTTGCTGTGTTGAGATCCGACTCCAGTCATAAAAACCATGTCATCTGTTTTAAGAAAGGCTTACTTAAGGTGTTAGACCTTCAGGATTGCGATACCAACTTTCAATAAATAATGTTGCGGCAAGACTATCAGCAGAAACTTTTTTGCCTCGGCCTTGCGCATGGTAATGGCTCAGCTCATCACGGGCTGCACGAGTACTTAAGCGTTCATCCACCATCCATGTTTCAATATTGGTTTGATGGCGTAAACGACGTGCGAACTTACGTGCTCGAGCAGATAATTCTGACTCGCTATCATCCATATTGAGTGGTAGACCGACTAAAAATACATTGGGTTGATATTGTTTAATAATTTTATGCAGTTCATCCCAATTGGGGATGCCATCTTTCATTGGAAACAAAGCCAAAGGTGTTGCACTTTCAATCAGTGCTTGACCGACTGCCATGCCCATTTTTTGTGTACCAAAATCAAATGCCATAATCATTTGAGGTGTGTTTAAATCAGGCATGTCCAATCTCAGAAGACAACCAGGTTCGGTCCAGCCCGAGCTTTTTATAGGCTGCGTCCCAACGGTCGTCATAAGGAATATTAAAAATCAAATCCATATCAGCATCGCAGACTAGCCAATCACCACGAGACAGCTCATCTTCCAATTGGTTTTTGGTCCAACTGGTATAGCCCAAAGCAATTTGATAGCGACCCACGCCTTCGTTATGCGCAATCGCATCTAAAATATCTTTAGACGTGGTGATACAGATATTTTCGCCCACAGCAATCGAAGAGTGCCATGTCGGCTGACCCGTATGTAAGACAAAGCCAGCTTCTGGACGCAAAGGCCCACCTTGGAGAACATCATGTGGTCGTACGTGATCGGCTTCAATTTCAAGATCATTGAGCAGTTCTTTGACTGAAAGTCCTGAGGGGCGGTTGATGATGATGCCTTGAGCACCTTCCTCATCGTGTCGGGCCAAATAAATCACGGTATGGGCAAAGACTTCATCTGCCATATCGGGTGGGGCAATGAGACAGCGATGCGTCAGATATTGTTTGCTCACCTAAAGGCTTCTCCTTGAAATTAAAATGCTTCTAGTCAAATGTTGTTATCTACCACGTTACTAGACTAATGCACTTTCTCCAAATCTTTTTTTGTGATCCAGTCTACATAAATTAGGCAGATTGAAACTTCAACTGACGTAACTGCTTGGCATGTTGTAGCGTGGTGTCATTAATTTCAACGCCGCCTGTCATGCGTGCGAGCTCATCGATACGCTCATCTTCTTCTAAGTTTAAAATGGTGCTACTGGCAGGGTCGGTCTGACGTTTTTTCACCAACAAGTGCTGGTCGGACTGTGCTGCAACTTGAGCTTGGTGGGTAATACACAGAATTTGCACATGCGAACCCAAGTCGGCCAAGAGACGACCGACAATTTCGGCTGTGCCACCGCTAATACCGACGTCAATTTCATCGAAAACTAAAACTTCAGCTTCAGTTTTTTCAGCATTCATCACTTGCATCACCAACGCGATACGTGACAACTCCCCCCCTGAGGCAACTTTGGCTAATGGTTGCGGTGGGATGCCTTTGTTGGCGGTGAACAGTAATTGGATAAAACTTAGGCCTTCACTAGAAACCTGCTCCATTGGTTCAAACTTAAACTCAAAGTGCGCTTCAGGCAGAGCCAATTGTTTGACCTGTTCGGTTAAATGTTTTGCCAATGGTGCGGCTGCATCGCGACGAATTTGGTCAAGGTACTGGGCTTTATTTAACAGGTCCTGATGCGAGACTTCAACTTGCTCAGCTAGTGTTTCTGGATCTTCTAATAAATGGAGCTGTGCCAGTTCAGATTGCCATTGTTCATGCTCTTGTTTTAAGTGTTCTGGCTGCGTGCGGTACTTACGGGCAAAACGGTGGAACATCTCAAGCTGGGTGTTCAACTCTTCCATGCGTTCTGGGTCATAACTTTGACGGTCAATAAACTGACGTAGATTGGCCGTGGCATCGTCAAGCTCACTTTGTGCATTCAGCAAAGACGTATGAATCTCGGCCAACTGTTCACTGCGTCCAGCATGTGACTCTAAGCGGCGAATAATACTGGAAATTTCTTGATTAATATTTTGTTCAGCATCATCTAAGGCCGTCACGGCATAACTACAGTCCTGCATGATATTTTCATGATGAGACAGGCGGTCGAACTCTTGTTCAATCTCTTTATAGTCGATTTGCACCACATCTTCGAGTTCTTCTAATTGTAAATTCAAAGTATCCATACGTTGTTTACGCGTGGCTTGAGCATCCAATGCGGCTTGGTGCTGACGAATGTCTTTTTGCCATGTGCTATAGGCTTCACGCACAGCTTGCGCTTCTGGGTAGAAGTTATGATAGAGGTCTAACCAGCGTCTTGGATAAGGTGGTTCTAATAGCTGTTGTTGACTGTGTTGGCTATACAGTTGTACCAGCAAACGCCCGATTTCTTTCAATTCAGCTAAGCTGCTCGGACGACCATTAATCCATGCTTTACTGCGGCCAGTGGCAAAGATCACCCGTCTTAAATGAATTTCTCCTGACTCATCATCTAACTCATGTGCCTTTAACCATACGGCTTCAGGACTGTGTTCTTGATAACTAAAAATAGCGGTGACATCGGCTTTGTCTGAACCGAAACGGACATAGTTGGTGTCAGTCCGTTCTCCCAGACAGGCGGACAGAGCATCTAGCAATAATGATTTGCCTGCACCTGTTTCCCCAGTCAGGACATTAAAACCTTGATCGATATCAAGTGCTAAGTGATCGGCTAAAGCAAAATTAATTAAAGTTAAATGTGTCAGCATAAACGCATCCGAGCTGCGAAAAGTTTTAGTTTAAGATAGTGAAGTTTTATTCAGCCGACAAGACGGCAACGCTATTCGTTTTGTGCAAATTCGGCTTATTTTAGCGTGAATCTGAAAGTCGACCTAGCAGATTTTTTAAATCCGACTGTTATAGCAAACACAGCACAAACATGTGGGTATGCGATGTATATAGAAAGAGAACGACTCAGCGAACCGACGCACGGGCAAAAAACACGCCAAAATAGGCTAGAAATTGAGGCAATTGTACGATGGTCGGACTTTAACAAAATATTGATTGAGGGGAATAAAACATCGATTGATTAGTTAATCGCACACCTTTAAACTAGCGAATCAATACGAATATAAATGCGCATTATCTGGAGTGTACGCATGTCAACTCAGTTCGACCATGTCTCTGTCATTAAAAAATCCAATGTTTATTTTGGCGGTTTATGCATCAGTCATACTGTGCAATTTGAAGATGGCACCAAAAAAACGTTAGGGGTTATTCTTCCGACAGAGCAAGCTTTGACGTTTGAAACACATGTAGCAGAGCGTATGGAAATTATTTCAGGCGAATGTCGTGTACAAATTGCTGACAGCGAAGAGAGCGAATTGTTCCGCGCAGGTCAGTCTTTTTATGTGCCTGGCAATAGTCGTTTTAAAATTGAAACTGACGAAGTGTTGGACTATGTGTGCCATCTAGAAGGTTAAGCTTTCAACTGATACTCGCCAAGTAATTTCAAGCGAAATCGGTTAAACTATCCGTTGCACAGCAATCCTGTAAAGTCAGCTTTACAGGATTTTTATTTTGGCACATCGTGTCGATGGTCATTTATCTTTTTAGAGGTCCTACATGGCTAAACCTGAATATTTCTATGGCGTTCATTCGGTGGAGTCATTGTTGGAACTTGAACCTGAGCGCGTACTGACGCTTTTTACCTTAAAAGGGCGCGACGACCAGCGTTTAAAGCGTGTACTTGAGTTGGCTGAACCGTTTGGTATTAGCATACAACAAACCGGTCGTGATCGATTAGAAAAAATGGCGGGCTTGCCATTTCACCAAGGGGTTGTGGCTGCGGTCCGTCCTAATCCAGTTTTCAATGAAAAAGATTTAGAAGCCTTACTGAAACAATCGCCAAATTGTTTATTGCTGGGTTTAGATCAAGTCACCGATCCGCATAACCTCGGCGCATGTATCCGTACTGCGGCTGCAATGGGTGTCGAAGCTGTAATTGTGCCTCGTGATCGTTCTGCAAGTTTGACCCCGACCGCGCGCAAAGTTGCGGCAGGTGGTGCTGAAAAAGTTAAATTTATCCAAGTGACCAATTTGGCTCGGACTTTAGCGCAAATTAAAGATGAGTTTAATGTGCGTGTGGTCGGTACCATGTTGGATGAAAAAGCCTTGCCGCTACAACAGTTCGATTTTACTGGAACGGCTGTATGTGTGGTGATGGGTGCTGAAGATACTGGTCTGCGTCCAATTACCCAGTCTCAATGCGATCAAACAGTTTATATTCCGATGGCGGGCAATCTACAAAGTTTGAATGTCAGTGTAGCAACGGGTATGGCTTTGTATGAAGCATGCCGTCAACGTAATGTCTAAGATTTTTTAATTCCTGATTCAATGTAAGCCCAATGATGACCCCTCAAAAACAAGGCTATATCTTTATTGCCATCACCATGTGTATTTGGGGGGGATTTACCTTAACGGCGCGGCTCAGTGCCAATTGGGGTATTGGTGCGTGGGATATTACCGCCTTACGTTTTCTGTTGGCGTTTTGCATTTTAATGCCAATCTTGATCTATAAAAAAGATACCGCCTTTTTGTGGAAGAAAGAGCCTTTTATTTTGGCGATGATTGGTGGGGTGTGTTATTGCATCACCGTCTATAGTGCCTTTCATTATGTACCTGCGGCACATGCTGCGATTTTTCTTAATGGTTGTATTCCACTTTGCACGGCTGTCGCAGCTTATCTTTTATTTCGACAACCATTTGATCGGCATACTTGGCTCAGCCTCAGTATTATGTTGCTGGCACTGGCGGCCATGAGTGGGTTGATGTATCAAGAAACAGGTGTTGCTTTTAGTTTAGGTGATGGCTTGTTTTTCCTCAGTGCTGTGCTGTGGGGAACATTTACCGTTTTATTAAGACAATGGAAACTGTCGGCGTGGCACTCCATGGCAGGTGTTGCGATTTGGGCTGCGATTATTTTTGTGCCAATTTATGTTTTATTCCTCCCCAAAACCCTAGCGCATGTGCAACCTGTGCAATTGATTGCTCAGGTGATATTTCATGGCGTGTTTGTGGTCATCGTGGCGACCCTCACTTATGTGGAAGCCATTAAGCGTTTGGGAGCATTTAAAACAGGCAGTATTGTGACGTTGGCGCCTTTTATTGCTGCGATTATTGCGGTTCCTTTGCTCAATGAACCTTTGAGTGTTGCCATTTTATGTGGTCTTGTAGGAATGGGAATCGGGGCCTTGCAGCCATGGCGTTGGATACGGCAGGACAGTTTGAAAGCCCAACTCGCACAACAAAAAAAGCAGTCATAATCGACTGCTTTTTTTAGACTTCTGAATGGGCCAAATACTTTAAATGCAAAGGTCTGAGTTGTGCGTATAAGTGTTCCAAGTGTCCATCATTTACCACAATATCATCGGCCAACGCTTGTTTTTGTTCACGAGACATTTGCGCTTTAATGATGGTTTGAATTTGCTCAATGGTTTGATGGTCGCGCTGTGAAGCGCGGAGAATCTGGATATCAATTGAAGCATCGATCAGAAGCGTATGTTGCGTCAGCTCATGCTGATTGGTTTCTAAAAGTAGCGGTGAAACCAAAATCGCATATGTACTGGTCGCGGCTTGTAATTGTTGCATGATGGACTGACGAATTGCAGGGTGGGTGATCTTTTCCAGTTGCTTACGGGCAGGCGGGTCCTGAAAAATGTGTTCACGTAAAGCGCGTCGATTCAGTTCGCCATTGTCCAGTAAGGCCCACTCGCCGAAGCTGCTTCGAATTTGCTGAAGTGCAGGCTGACCTACAGCAACAATTTCTCGAGCAACGACATCGGCATCGACTACTTGTATGCCTTGTTGTTCAAACCAGTGGCTTGCGGCAGATTTTCCACTGCCAATCCCGCCTGTCAGACCTAAAATAAATGACATATTATATTTTAATTGCCTAAATATATTTTCATAATTTGCTCACCCCACAGAAAGGCAATCCAACCTGCGATGGCAATATATGGACCAAAAGCAAAAGGCTGATTTTCTTTGCGCACTTTGAGCAGAATGATGCCGATAATGGCACCTACGAAAGAGGAAAGTAGCACAATCAGCGGCAGCAGCAAAGGGCCCATCCATGCGCCTAAAGCAGCAAGTAACTTAAAGTCGCCATAACCCATACCTTCCTTACCTGTGATGAGCTTAAACAGATAGTAGACAATCCATAAGCATAAAAAGCCAATGATGTAACCCCAAATAGCCATCGTTGGTGTGGTGTAAATCGCATAACTATTGACCCCTAAACCCAGAGCTGCAAGGGTGAGGGTATAGCGATCAGGTAAAAGTTGAGTGTCAAAATCAATAAAAGTTAAGGCGATTAAAATGTAAGTGAGTACGAGACCAAACAACATTTGGATTGTTGGGCCAAAGACTGCAACCACGACCAATGCACAAATGGAGGTCAGGAGTTCAATCGCAGGGTAGCGAATACTGATCGGGTTATGGCAAGTGCCACACTTTCCTCGTAGCAGTAACCAACTCATCACAGGGACATTTTGATACCAGCGTATGGCACTTTTACATTGGGGGCAGGTCGAGGCAGGCTTGCTCAACGAGAGTTTCGTTTCATCAATAATAGGCTGTTCAGGATGAAGCAGAAGTTGGCAGTCGGTGCGCCATTCTTGTACCATCATTTTTGGAGTGCGATAGATCACTACATTCAGGAAACTACCAATGCACAAACTAAAAACTCCAACGGCAAAATACAGCGCCATTGGAGTATTGATCAGATAGGAAATTATTTCTTGCATTAAACCACAGAACCCATTTGGAAGATTGGTAGATACATGGCAATTACTAGGCCACCCACAAGTACACCCAAGACTGCCATGATCAGAGGTTCCATCATTGCTGTTAAGCCATCCACCGCATTATCGACTTCGTTTTCATAGTGAGTGGCAACTTTATCCAGCATGGCATCGAGCGCACCAGATTCTTCACCAATCGCTACAATTTGTACTGCCATTGATGGGAATTTATTGGTGGCACGCATCGCGAATTGAAGTTGTTGCCCTGTTGCGACATCTTCACGGATCTTCATCACAGCTTCTTCATAGACTACGTTATTGGTTGCACCCACGGTAGATTCGAGGGCATCAATTAAGGGTACACCCGCAGCAAAGGTGGTAGACAGGGTGCGGCTATAGCGCGCGATAATTGCTTTATAGACTAAATCACCAAAAATCGGGGCTTTCAGTGCAGCTTTATCCAACATGTCACGAAACTTTTTACTACGCTTTTTGGTTTCGAGTAAAGCTGTAATCACAACACCAACGACAATAATCAAAATGAACCAGTATTTCTGCATCCATTCAGACATATTTACCACCATTTGGGTGAATGCAGGTAAGTCTGCACCAAAGGAGCTGAATAAATCTTGGAACACTGGGACAACTTTGACCATCAAAATAATGGTCACGATCACCGCAACCACAACGACGGTTGCTGGGTATTTCATGGCTTTTTTAATTTTTTGCTTTAACAATTCACTTTTTTCTTTATAGACCGCTACACGGTCCAGCATGGTCTCAAGCGCACCTGATTGTTCGCCTGATTCAACTAATGAACAGAATAAGTTGTCGAAATATTGCGGATATTTTTTGAGTGCTCCCGCAAAGGTATTACCGCCTTCAACTTCACCTTTAATGCCGAGGACAACTTCACGCATAGATGGGTTTTCTAGGCCTTCAGCCACAATTTCAAAACCTTGAACCAGCGGTACGCCCGCTTTCATCATGGTTGCGAGCTGTCGAGTGAAAATCGTGATGTCCAGTGAAAATCGTGATGTCCAGTGTGGTCACTTTTTTCTTCATTATCCCTTCAAGAATATTCTTTTTCTTTTCTCGAATACTCTTGATGGTAATCCCTTGTTTGCGCAAAGTAACTTTGGCGAGGGCGAGATTACGTGCAGGCAATTCCCCTTTAATTTTTGCCCCTTTACGATCAATCCCTTCATAATTGAAGGTTGGCATCATCTGTGCTTTTTTGACAGCCATGCATTTATCCTTATTCTTTCAATATTTCAACTATTCGCTGGTTACACGATTCACTTCTTGTAAGGAAGTGACCCCCTGCATAACCTTGAGTAAACCTGAACAACGTAAATTGTTAAATCCTAATTTTGCAGATGCTTCCGCAATCTGTAAGGCATTGCCATCTTCCATAATAATTTTTGAAATTTCTGGCGTGACTTTCATGACTTCATAAATACCAACACGTCCTTTATAGCCTTCACGGCACTCAGCACACCCCACCGGTTGATAAACTTTGAAATCTGGATCTTTGATATCTGTGGAAGTAAAGCCCATTTCGAGCAAACTTTGTTCAGGAATATCGACAGCGGCTTTGCATTGGCTGCATAAGCGGCGTGCCAAACGCTGTGCAATCACCAAATTGACCGATGTCGCAATGTTAAAAGATGGAACCCCCATATTACGTAAGCGTGTCAGAGTTTCAGGTGCACTATTGGTGTGGAGTGTCGACATGACCATGTGACCTGTCTGTGCAGCTTTAATTGCGATTTCAGCTGTTTCAAGGTCGCGAATCTCACCAACCATCACAATATCAGGATCTTGACGTAAGAAGGACTTCAGCGCAGCAGAGAAGGTGAGGCCGACTTTATTGTTCACATTGACCTGATTAATGCCTTCTAAGTTAATCTCAACAGGGTCTTCCGCAGTTGAAATATTGGTGTCTTCTTTATTTAGAATATTCAAACCTGTATACAGCGATACCGTTTTACCTGAACCTGTCGGGCCAGTAATTAACAACATGCCTTGCGGTTTGTCTAAAGCCTGCATAAATAGGTCTTTTTGATCTGGTTCATAACCTAAAGCATCAATCCCCAGCATAGCACTGGATGGATCGAGAATACGTAGAACCAGCTTTTCGCCAAATAAGGTTGGAAGTGAGTTGACACGGAAGTCGATGGCTTTGCTTTTCGACAGCTTTAATTTAATTCGGCCATCTTGCGGGACGCGCTTTTCAGAGATGTCCATTTGTGACATAACTTTTAAACGTGAGGCAAGACGAGTCGCCAGTTGTAGTGGTGGACTGGCAATATGACGCAGAACCCCATCTACTCGATAACGGACACGGTAAGATTTTTCATAAGGTTCAAAGTGCAAGTCTGATGCGCCCATACGAATCGCATCAATCAGTAATTTATTGATGTATTTGACGATCGGTGCTTCATCCCCTTGAGGCGAGTCATCTTCTTCGTCATTGGAGTTCTGATGGTCTTGCTCTAAGTCTAAATCAATATCTTCATCAGAAAATTCAAAGCTATCGGCTTGCGCGAAATTTTGTTCGATTAGTTTTTCAAGCTGAGGATATTCAACAATAATCGCTTCAATGTTCATTTTAGAATTGAAACGAATCGCGTCCATTGCATCCATGTTGGTTGGATTGCTGGTGGCGATATAGAGGATATTGCCACGACGGTAAATCGGCAACACACGATGCTTGGTGATAAGTCTATCTTCGACCAGATCTCGTAGAATTTGTACCGAATCATAGACACTTAAGTCAAAAACAGGCTCTCCAAACTCCAAAGAAATCGTCTCAGCGATCATTTGTGGGGAGAGTTTATAATTTTCAATCAGATAAGGAACGATGTCTTGCTGAGCTTTTTTTGCAGAGAGCATTGCCTGCTGCATATTTTCAGCAGGCATGCGTCCGTCTTCGACTAAGCGTCGAATGAAGCCTGTGAACTTAGGCAAACCATTTGATACTGACATTCCCCAGATCCTTAACTTCTCAATTGTTTATAATTGGTATCGTAAAATTATACTTTTGTTGCACAAAAATACCATATCTGAAAGTGTTGTCACTACCTTAATATCGCTTAAAAGCATGAACTGGTCGTGATAGCAGGCGGTTTTTTTACAAAAAGATGTCTTTATTTTCATTCGTATTATTTTGATTGCCGAAGAAATTCTAGAAGAAAACTATCTATGAAAAATAAATACCGTGTAGAATGAGGCCGTTTTAATGAACTGTTTTGAATAGGGTGCTGTATGTCGGGTTCGACGATTAAGCCATGGGTTGTCGGCAATTGGAAGATGAACCCAATGCAGGCAGATGCCAAGCAATTGCTTCAAGAATTTAAACAGCTCTTGCAAGAGAATGAAATAGCAGAAGAAAAATGTAATATTGGGCTGGCGCCTGTGACGCTTGCTTTGACTTTAACGCAGGCTGAGTTGGCGAATGCTGTACGTTCAGTTTTTACTGTAGCGCAAGATGTTTCGCGTTTTGGCAACATGGGTGCATATACCGGTGAGGTGAGCGCAGAGCTGCTCAAAGATAGTCAAATCGAATATGTTTTGATTGGTCACTCAGAACGTCGTGAATATTTTGCTGAAAGCGCAGCAATTTTAAATGCGAAAGCCCAAAATGCATTAAATGCGGGTTTAAAAGTCATTTACTGTGTCGGTGAAAGTTTAGAGCAGCGTGAGTCTGGTCAGGCAGAAGTAGTGGTTTTACAACAAATTTGCGATTTAGCCAGTGTGGTAACGGCAGAGCAGTGGCTTCATATTGTGATTGCCTATGAGCCAATTTGGGCCATTGGTACAGGAAAAACTGCTTCACCAGAAGACGCGCAAACCATGCATGCTAAAATCCGTGAAGGCCTCACGCAAATTACCAGTCATGGCGCGAACATGGCCATTTTATATGGCGGTAGTGTAAAAGCTGAAAATGCAGTAGAGTTAGCGGCCTGTCCAGATATCAATGGTGCACTCGTCGGTGGGGCATCTTTAAATGCAACGTCGTTTTATAAAATTGTCGAAGCATTTGCAAATACAAAATAATTAGGAGTTCAGCATGCAAACTTTTGTGCTGGTAGTACATATTATCTTAGCTGTGTTGATGATCGTGCTGATTTTGGTCCAGCATGGTAAAGGTGCAGATGCTGGTGCTTCGTTTGGTGGTGGCGGTGCTGCAACTGTATTTGGTGCATCAGGTTCAGGTAATTTCTTGACCCGATTGACTGCGGTTTTGACGGCCTTGTTTTTTATCACCAGTTTGTCGTTGGCTGTGTTTGCCAAAAAGCAAACCACAGATGTCTATAGCTTAAAGTCAGTGCAAACGACAAGTTCTGCACCTGCACAATCGACTGAAACTTCGCCAGCTGCACCTAAAACAAGCGAATAATTGGAATTAGTCCTTTCTTTTTTGTGACGATGCTACTAGAATGCGTCACAGCTGCGGTGGTGGTGGAATTGGTAGACACGCTACCTTGAGGTGGTAGTGCTTTCGGGCGTGGGGGTTCAAGTCCCCCCTTCCGCACCAACTTATGAATCCAGAAGATTAAGTTGGTGTATGCAGCAAATTCTGTTGATGCGGGATGGAGCAGTCTGGTAGCTCGTCGGGCTCATAACCCGAAGGTCGTTGGTTCAAATCCAGCTCCCGCTACCAATCAATCTTATTTTAGAAGCAAACTAAAGTGAGTAACTTAAGTGATTAAGTTAAGAATATTTTGCGTTTTGATGCGGGATGGAGCAGTCTGGTAGCTCGTCGGGCTCATAACCCGAAGGTCGTTGGTTCAAATCCAGCTCCCGCTACCAATCTTATTTTAGATGCAGACTAAAATAAGCAGTTTAAGTGATTAAATTGAATAATTTTTGCGTTTTGTTGCGGGATGGAGCAGTCTGGTAGCTCGTCGGGCTCATAACCCGAAGGTCGTTGGTTCAAATCCAGCTCCCGCTACCAATTTGATTTAGGTGCAACTAAATCAGAGCAAGTACGAAGTATTTAGATTGAAAAATAATTCATATTTGTATATAATTTTTGCACGTTGATGCGGGATGGAGCAGTCTGGTAGCTCGTCGGGCTCATAACCCGAAGGTCGTTGGTTCAAATCCAGCTCCCGCTACCAAGTTTCTAAAAAGAGGCTCACAACAAGGTGGGCCTTTTTGCACAGTGGATATTAATTTTCTGTGCAATAATTGGGGCGATTACGCCCTTTTTTATTGGCTATCGTGTAGTGTCGATGTGAGCCGGATACGGTGAAAGTCAAAGTGTCATGTTCCACTACTACTATAGTTTGTATTGGCTTGTAGTGGTCTGTTTCGGCCATTGAATCGCACAAAAATGACGAGAGTAAATGAAGCTATCAAATAAAACTCAAGCACTCCAAGACTTAATTGCTCCTGCAGTGCAAGCCTGTGGTGTTGATCTTTGGGGGATTGAATTCCTTCCTCAAGGAAAACGTTCTTTATTGCGCATTTATATCGACAAAGCTGTCGACGAAAATGCAGAACCCATCATCAATGAAGATGGTGAAGAAGAGCAGGGCCGTGGCATCGGCGTACAAGACTGTGTACGCGTGACCCAGCAAGTCGGCGCAATGATGGATGTCCATGATCCAATTTCAGGTGAATATGCACTTGAAGTGTCATCTCCGGGTTGGGATCGTCCATTTTTCCAACTTGAACAATTACCTGCATATATTGGTCAACAGATCGCTTTCCGTTTGATCAGTGCGGTCGATAACCGTCGTAAATTCCAAGCTAAATTGGTTGCTGTAGATCTTGAAGCTGAAATGATTCAAGTCGAAGTGGAAAAGCAACAGGTGCTTGAAATCGATAGTAATAATATTGATAAAGCCAATTTGGTCTATCAAGATTAATTCATTTAATAAATAAGAATCTGAACGAATAGGTGGCTTATGGCACGTGAAATTCTTACCGTAGTTGAAACGGTTAGTAATGAAAAAGGTGTACCTCGTGAAGCGATTTTCGAAGCCTTAGAACAAGCGCTTGTTGCTGCGACTAAAAAGAAATTTTACGAAGGAACAAACTCTGAAGAAGCTCAGCTTCGTGTAGAGATTGATCGTAAAACGGGTGAATACAGCACTTTCCGTCAATGGGAAGTGGTTGCGGATGAAGATCATGAGATGCCAGCATGTCAAGATGCGATTTCAGATGTTGATCCTGCACAATGGTCGATTGGTGATATTCGTGAGCTTGAAGTGCCTTCAATTGACTTCGGTCGTATTGCGGCGCAAATTGCAAAACAAGTCATTGTTCAAAAGATTCGCGAAGCTGAACGTGCGCTGATTGCAGATGCCTACGAGTCTAAAGTGGGTGAGTTGATCTACGGTGAAGTGAAAAAGCAAACCAAAGATGGATTTATCATTGACTTAGGTGACAATGCTGAAGCGTATCTTGCACGTGAAGAAATGATTGCAAAAGAAATTTTGCGTCCGAAGCAACGTGTAAATGCGATTTTGTTCAATGTGAATCGTGAAGGTCGTGGTGCTCAACTACAATTGTCACGTGCCAAGCCTGAAATGCTCATCGCTTTGATGAAGAAAGAAATTCCTGAAATTTCTGAAGAAATCATTGAGATTAAAGCGGCAGCGCGTCAACCTGGTGTTCGTGCTAAAATTGCTGTGAAAACCAATGATCATCGTATTGATCCAGTGGGTGCATGCATTGGTATGCGTGGTACACGTATCCAAGCAGTTCAGCAAGAATTGAACGGTGAGCGTATTGATGTTGTTGTATGGTCTGATGATCCTGCACAGTACATTGCAAGTGCTTTAGAGCCAGCAGATGTATCGGGTATTGTGATTGATGAAGAAGAACGTACAGCGGACATTATTTTCGCAACTAGCGATCAATTAGCGCGTGCGATTGGTTCACAAGGTCAAAACGTACGTTTAGCCTCTGAACTTACAGGCTACAAACTCAACATGATGCTTGAAGATGAGTATCATGCTCGTCAGCAAAATGAAGCACAACAATACTTAGACCTATTTGTATCGCGTCTAGATATTGAAGAAGATTTGGCAATGGCATTGGTTGAAATGGGCTTTACTTCTTTAGAAGAGATTGCTTATGTTCCAGCTGAAACATTTGACGAAATCGAGCTAGATGCTGAAGTTGTTGAATTACTTCAAAGTCGTGCCAAAGAAGTTGCATTGGCTGATGCATTACAGCAGCAAGAAAACATCCAAGATCCAAGCGCGGAACTCGTTGCAATGGAAGGGATGACGCAAGAGATTGCTTATGCACTTGCAGCACGTGGTGTCATCACAATTGATGACTTGGCTGACCAAGCGACTGACGATATTGCTGATATTGAAGGTCTAGGTACAGAGAAAGCGGGTCAACTTATTATGAAAGCGCGCGAATCATGGTTTAACTAGGAGATCTACATGACGGATAAGACGATACAAGAGTTAGCTCTCAGTGTGAACCGCCCTGTTGAGAAGCTCCTAGAGCAGGTTCGTGATGCTGGTTTACCACAGCGTAAATCGGACGATATAATCTCTACTGAACAACAAGATGCCCTCGTGCACCATTTGAAGAAAATTCATGGTCAAGACGATGGTCAGGCAGGAAAAATCACGTTGAAACGTAAAACGACCAGTACCGCTAAAGTAGCGAGTACCTCAGGTAAGGCAAAAACGATTAATGTAGAAGTTCGCAAGAAACATACATTTACCAAGCCAGATCCAGAACAAATTAAAGCGGAAGCTTTGGCAAAAGCGCAAGCGGAGCAACAAGCTCGTGCGAACGTTCAAGCTATGGTTGAACCTAAAGCTGAAACTCCAGCAGTAAATAAAGCGGCTGCAAACTTTGAAGCGATGCGTGCTGCTGCAAAGCAAGAAACGACGAAGCAAGAAGTAGCAAAAGCTGCGGTAGTTGTGAAGCGTAAATCAAACAATAAGCCTGTGGTTAAAGCACAAGTTAAAGTTGTTGAAACACCTGAACAGAAAAAAGCACGTGAAGCTCAAGCCGCTCAATTAAAAGCGACTGAAGAAGCAGCACGTCGTAAGGCAGCTGAAGAAGCGCAGCAACGTACACTTGAACAAATGCGTCAAATGGCATCTAAGTATTCAAACGAAGATGCAACTGCGACCATTCGTGTAGTGGATGATTCTCCACTTGCTGCGGGTCTAGTTGGCCAAGCATATGAAGACTCATTTGCGAAAGAAGACCGTGAAATCAAACGTGGTACCAATACGCCAGCTACACGCGCACCGAAGAAAGGTGGTCGTCGTGGTGAAGAGCAATCTTTCCGTGATAACTCGCATAAACGTGGTTTGAAAACAAGCTCTGCAAACAAGCATGGCTTTGAAAAACCGGTTAAAAAGCAAGTTTATGATGTTGAAATTGGTTCAACCATTGTGGTTGCTGACTTGGCTGCGAAAATGGCAGTTAAGGTACGTGAAGTAATTAAGTCACTTATGAAAATGGGTGAGCTTGTTACTCAGAACCAAGCGATTGACCAAGAAATTGCAGCATTAATCGTAGAGGAAATGGGCCATAACCCAGTTCTTGTATCGGATACGCAAGCTGAAGATAACTTACTTGAAGCAGCAGAAGAAGCACGTGGCGCTCAAACGACTCGTCCTCCTGTTGTGACCATTATGGGTCACGTTGACCATGGTAAGACATCGTTACTTGACCGCATTCGTCGTTCAAAAGTGGCAGCTGGTGAAGCGGGTGGTATCACTCAGCACATCGGTGCGTACCATGTAACGACTGATAAAGGCATTATCACATTCTTAGATACCCCAGGACACGCAGCATTTACTGCAATGCGTTCACGTGGTGCGAAATCGACAGACATCGTGGTATTGGTTGTTGCAGCGGATGATGGTGTAATGCCACAAACAGCTGAAGCGATTGATCACGCACGTGCTGCAGGTACACCAATTATTGTTGCAATCAACAAGATGGATAAAGAATCTGCTGATCCAGATCGCGTATTGAATGAATTGACCGTGAAAGAAATCGTTCCTGAACAATGGGGCGGTGACGTTCCTGTTGCAATGGTTTCAGCACATACAGGTCAAGGTATTGATGAACTTCTAGATATTATTTCAATCCAAGCTGAATTACTTGAGTTGAAAGCATCTGAAGAAGGTGCTGCTCAAGGTGTCGTGATTGAAGCACGTGTAGACAACAGCCGTGGTGCGGTAACGTCTATCCTTGTTCAAAACGGTACATTGAAAGTAGGTGACCTTGTTCTTGCAGGTGCATCTTACGGTCGCGTACGTGCGATGACAGATGAAAACGGTAAACGTATTCAATCTGCAGGTCCTTCAATTCCAGTTGAAATTTTAGGTCTACCTGAAGCGCCAATGGCGGGTGATGAAGTTCTGGTTGTGAATGACGAGAAAAAAGCACGTGAAGTTGCCGATGCGCGTATGGATCGTGAACGTCAAAAACGTCTTGAGCGTCAAAGCGCAATGCGTCTTGAAAATATCATGGCGTCTATGGGCAAGAAAGATGTGCCTATCGTCAATGTGGTATTGAAAACTGATGTACGTGGTACATTGGAAGCATTACACGTTGCTCTTGCTGACCTTGCAACAGACGAAGTTAAAGTCCGTGTTATTGGCTCAGGTGTTGGTGCGATCACTGAATCTGACGTAACACTAGCTGAATCTTCTGAAGCGGTACTTCTTGGCTTTAACGTACGTGCGGATAACGCAGCTCGTCAAAAAGCGGATGCTGACGGCATCGATATTCGTTACTACTCAATCATCTATCAATTGATTGATGATGTGAAAGCAGCGATGAGCGGTAAGCTTGCGCCTGAACACCGTGAAACAATTCTGGGTGTGGCTGAAGTACGTGAAGTGTTCCACTCAAGTAAGTTTGGTGCAGCAGCAGGCTGTATGGTACTTGAGGGTATGTTACACCGTAATAAACCGATTCGTGTCCTTCGTGATGACGTGGTTGTGTTCCAAGGTGAGCTTGAGTCACTTCGTCGCTATAAAGAAGTGGTTGAAGAAGTTCGCGCAGGTATGGAATGTGGTCTTGCGGTTAAAGGTTATAAAGACATCAAAGAAAAAGACAAGATCGAAGTCTATGATGTTCAATTGATCAAACGGAGTCTTTAATGGCGGGTAGTCAACGTCTTAAGCGCATGGCGGATACAGTACAACGTGAGTTGTCTGAACTAATTCGCCAAGAGTTGAAAGATCCACGCTTAGGTGGTCTCGTGACCATCTCTGCGGTGAAGGTTAGTCCAGACTTAGGTTATGCTGAAGTATATGTGACTGTGATGGGCCGTGAGCTTGGCGATGAGCAAAGTGAAGCAGCCAATAAAGAAACTTTAGATGTGATGAACAAAGCATCTGGTTTCTTGCGTCACGAACTCGGCCGTCGTATTAAGACACGTATTACACCGCGTTTGCGTTTCCATTACGATAAAACCAATGCATATGGTAACTATATGTTTGGCCTGATTGCTGAAGCAGTGAAGGATTTACCCGCTGACGAAGCAAACAAAGATGATGAATAATTCAGTCTAACTGAATCAAAAAGCCACCTTCGGGTGGCTTTTTTTATGCGGAGTAATGGCTGGAGCTAGATCAAGATTTGAAATGTGTTACACAGGATTATGATAAGGGAATAGAGGGTTGAGCTTTTAGGGATTATTTTGACCATCAAGTTGCTGTGGACTGGATTGATATGGGCAATGATTTAATAGTGGGACACTTTGATCATTTTAATTTTTGCGTAGATTGAGTATTAAGCAGATTGATCAGTCCATCTATGTTGGTCAATGTAATGGATGTGACACTATAGTCAAACTACTTTATTATTCATACAAGATTCGAAAAAAACTCGAAATAACTCATCGACTGAGTCGATCAACCATTCTTTACGCTTACGTTTAACCCATGCCCACATGTGTTCTATAGGATTTAAATCAGGGCTGTATGCAGGAAGCCAAAGAATTTTATGCCCTTGTTGTTCCAATAACTCCTGAATATCTGCTCTTTTATGAAATGCTGCATTATCCATAACCACTACACTATTTTCTGGTAATGCCGGTATGAGGAATTGCTCAATCCAAAAATGAAAAACATCTGAATTGATTTTGCAGTCAAATAAACCGACTGAAAATAACTTACCCTCATGGATTGCTCCAATGGCATTGGTCTGATTCTTTAATTGCCAATTATATTGTCCTAAACAGGGTACTCCTTTTCGTGAGTAGCCATGAGGTCTGTAATCATGTGACTTAAAACCACTTTCATCCAGATAAATAATCGGATGGTTTTTTTCTAATTCATTCACTTGCAGAATAAATTTATCCCTAAGCTTTGTATCTGCTTTAGGATGGCTTAACGTCTTTTTTTAACTGTAATATTTAAGCGCTTTAATGCAGCACCAATAGATGAAACACCACAATTAAAACGTGCAGCACGTTCATATTGATAAGCATCAGGATACTTTTCAACATCTTCACGTAAAGCATCATCGTTAATTTTAGAAGGTTTACGTACACGAGTTTTTTTAATCTCTATACGTTTCTTCCATTCAACAATGGTATTTTTATTAATTTCAAATTGTGCAGCTACCGCTCGAATAGAATAACCTTCCTCAAGCTTAGCTAAAATTTTACGTCTAAAATGTTCTGAATAACTCATTGCACCATTGTATTGGTTTTATAATGATTTGACTATATCTAATACGTTTGAACCTTATCATTAGTACAATATACAGATTAGCGCAACACCACCATGTCAGTGCTGAAGCGCTAGAAATGTATTTATTTTTATATCTTTAAGGACACAAGCATTTAAAGACGATGTTCAGTGTCTTCATGCTTATTGCTAAAAGCTCTGCGACGAGTACGTTGCCAAGGCAGTGGACGATTGAGTGCTTCTGGAACGTCACCACTTAGTGAGCGTAAGCGTAAGTGCAAAGCCGCTTGCGCCATTAAATTTGCCGATACAGGTGCAGTTAAGAAGGCAAACAGCGTTAATAACAGCTCAGCAAAACCAAAGCGTCCTTGGAATGCAGAATAGATCATTGCCGCGATCAAGAAGCTCCCTAAGCCTAAGGTACTTGACTTGGTTGGAGCGTGCAGGCGCATGAATAAATCGGGCAGGCGCACCATTCCAATCCCTCCGACCAGCATGAAGAAAGTGCCGATCATGAGAAAAATGGAGACTAAAATTTCCATCGTAAGTTGCATCGATCTCGCTCCTAGTCAATCACATGACCTGAGGTGAAGTAGCGTGCTAAAGCGGCTGTAGAGACAAAGCCGAGCATCGCAACCAAAAGAGCACCTTCAAATAATGAAGTGCTGGCCCAGTAAATGCCTAAAATAATAATGAGGCAGATTGCATTTAAAAAGAGTGTATCGAGTGCTAAGAGTCGGTCTACAATCGATGGACCGATGATTAAGCGAATTAAGCACAGCAACATTGAAATGGTGACGGCGATTAAACAAATCCCGAGGGCATAAGGCAAAATAGTCATGCTTTGTCTCCTGCTTCGACGCCAAAAATTTGCATCAACGGTTTTTCATAACGCGCTTTAATATTTTCAATCTCGGCATTTTCATCATCGGTGCTGAGGGCATGAACTAAAATGTCCCCGCGATCTTGATCGATGCCTGCTGAAACAGTGCCTGGTGTGGTGGTAATAATCATCGCCAGTAAGGTGTTTACTTCCTCATGTTGTGTTTCCAACGGAACACGAAACCACTTGGGTTGTAGACGATCAATCGGACCAAGGACCAATTTAGCCACTTGAATATTCGACACCACAATGTCGTATAACACCACAAAAAATAGTTTCAGCGCCGCTTTCCATTCAATATTTGGAGTGTAAGTAATGAATGGTCTGATCAGACGCGGAATAAAAATAGCCAGTAAAAATGCCATCACTAAGCTGGCTGCATCGACACTATGTGCCAACATCACCCAGCTCAGCGCAACAATCACCGAGACAAAAGGGTGGGGTAACCAACGCTCCAAAAACGACGTTTTTTTCATGTTTAAGGCTCCACCATCGGTTGTAGGCTTTCAGCATCGGGATTCACTTCAGCCTGTTGTTGCTGTTGCATTTGGCGTTTTTTGTATTCGGAAATATGTTCGCCTTCCAGTGTTTCTTCTGAAATTAAATATGGAATCAAATGTGCATTTGGATCCACCCGTTCGCCACCATATTTGGTTTCAGGTAAATTTTCACTGTCGAAAGGTTGTACGCTAATGGTTTGCCCATGCTCATCAGTTTTGAGTAAAGTCTGTTCATAGAGCACATTATTTTGGATTTGCTCAGCCGTTTGGTAAGTGTACTTTTGAATTGGACCTGCAAACACCATATAAGCGATTAAACCGACCAACAAGAGATAGATGGTTTTGTCATTGCGCTTCGGTGCTTGTTCAGGCAAAGCTTGGTACGCGGCATAAGCAGCTTCATCCGGGTTGTCTTCTGGTTTAGTTGCGCGCCAAAAAATCACGAAACCCACACGTGTAAACGCAATAATACTTAATAAACTCACCACTAAAACGGTCACAATAATCAGCAATTGATACGGTGAGTGTGCGGTGGCTTGAAGAATAAACACTTTGCCTAAGAAGCCACTAAAGGGTGGTAAACCTGCCATCATCAAGGCAATGGTGAAATAGGTTAACGCCACCACCTTATGCTGTTTCATTTGCGGTGCAATTTTAAAGTGGTCTTTAAACTCACCACGTTGAGAGGTAATCCAACCACTTAAAATATAGAAAGCTGCCGCAATAATGGTACTGTGCACCAAATAATACAGTGCCGCTGCCCATGCCAAGGTATTGAACAGGGAAATGGCGATTAAAATCGTGCCGACAGAAGACAAAATCATAAAGCCAATGAAACGACGTAAGCGTTCCGCACCCATCGCGCCAATCACACCATAGACTGAGGTAATTAAACCAATCGGCAATAAAATGTATTGCAGGATTTCACGGCTAATTGCATCGTCAAATACGGTGCCATTAACACGTAAAATGGCATAAATACCGACTTTGGTCATGATGGTGAACAGGGCTGCTACAGGAGTGGTTGCAACCGCATAGGTTTTCGGTAGCCAAAAACCGACAGGTAGCATGGCTGCTTTAATGCCAAAGACTGTAAACAACAACAACCCGCCAGCAACAGCAATACGATGTTGATCGCCTTCCAATAGAGGCATCAGACGTGCAACATCCGCCATATTGAGGCTGCCGACGCTACCGTAAATCATGCCCAGACCAATCAGAAACAGGGCTGATGCCAACAAGTTAATGGTGACATAGTGAATGCCGAGTTGAAAACGCGCTTTGCCTTGACCGTGCAGTAACAGGACATAGGAAGCCATCAACAAAATTTCAAAGAATACGAACAGGTTAAATAAGTCGCCTGTCAGGAAGGCACCGGTTAAACCCATCAGTAGGAAATGGCACATGGCATGGAAGTAACGGCCACGTTCATCCCATTCTTTGCTGGCAAACCACATCACTGGAACAGCTAAGCCGTAGGTTAAAACCAGCATCAGGGCAGACAGTTGGTCGAGGACCAAAACAATACCAAACGGTGCAGCCCATTCACTCAGGTTATAAACACTGATTTGCCCAGAGCTGGCAAAGATTAGATAGTTGACCGCTGTAAATAAGCCCAAAAGGCCAGAGGTATAACTGATGCCTCGACGCCACGGTTGTCGCCAGTCTTGTGCTAAAGAACCTGATCCAGGATTGCCCAGTAATACCAAAATAAAGGCAGTAATGGCAGGAATTAAAATACTAAAAATTGGGGTGTGTTCGGTCCAAAATTGGATGAAGTCATTCATTATGGCTCATCCTCACGTGGGTCAATTTGTGGTATTTCTTCTTTAGAGTCAACGTGGTCGGTTCCTGTTTCATAACGACTGCGTAAAGCCAATTGTACAATAAACGCTGTGGTAGCAAAGCCAATCACAATCGCGGTTAACACCAAGGCTTGTGGCAAAGGGTCAGTGGCTTTGCTGGCTTCCGTGAGTACTGCGGGTGCATTAAGTTGAAGTCGCCCCATGGCAAATAAAAATAAATTGACGGCATAACCAATCATGGCCAAGCCAAGTACCACAGGGAAGGTACGGGCACGCAAAATCAGATAGATGCCTGTGGCAGTCAACAGACCAATAGCGGAGGCAAGTAACAGTTCTAAACTAATCATATTAATCCCCCTTCGGTACTGGACCAGACATACTAGAGTGACGCGAGTCCCCGAGTACTGAAATAAGTAGCATGGTTGCACCCACAACCGTGATATAAACCCCGACATCGAACAGTGCAGCTGTCGCTAGGTGCATTTCTCCTAAGATCGGTGGCGACACATAAAAGTGTGCACTGGTGAGGAAGGGACGTCCCCAGAACCATGCACCTAAGCCTGTTAATCCTGCAATGACCAGACCTGTTCCAATCCAGATTTCATACAAACGACCAGACTTGGCTTTGAGCAGTTGTTCTGCATGATCCTGACCGAGTGCCATGTACTGAATAATCAAGGCCAAAGCGGTAATTAAACCCGCGATAAACCCGCCCCCAGGCAGATTGTGTCCACGCAGGAAAATATACAGACTGACTACCAAGGCAATAGGTAAAATCCAAGACGCAGTGATACGAAGCATCAATGGCGATGGATTAAAACGGTAACTAAGACCTTTGGTCATGGTGGTGCCGTGGGTACGCATACCATCCATTAGGCACAGTGCACCAATGCCTGCAATGCCAAGGACTGTAATTTCACCGAAAGTATCGAAACCACGGAAATCGACCAAAATCACGTTGACCACGTTGGTACCACCGCCTAATGGAATCGACTGCTGCATGAAGAACCATGAAATGGAGTTGTGATCACGGGTCAAGATAAGCCATGTGATCCATGCAATGCCAAGCCCGCCGCCAATCGCAATCAGGGCATCTCGCCAACGGCGTGATACACTCGACTCATAGGGAGTGAGTTGTGGTAAAAGCGATAAACTCATCAATAACAGTACGGTGGTGACCACATCTACGGTGATTTGTGTCAAAGCCAAATCAGGCGCAGAGAAGCAGACAAAGACCATAGTTACGACTAAACCAATCGCCCCACTGATCAATACCGCTTTAATCCGTTCGTGGTGGAACCATAGCATCATCCAGCACGAAGAGAATAACAGTAGCCATAGTACGACTGCTAAAGCAGGGGCATGGGTGAGTTCACGGGTACCTGTGGTCAGCCCTTGTCCTAAAAATGGAAGTGAGACTATGGCAATACTGAAGATCACAATCCAAAGAATATAGCTTTGTAATTTACCGTTTTCAGTCAATCGTTTAAATTTGCGCGAGTTGAGCAGGAGTGACTTAAGGAATAAGTCAAAGGCAACTCGACCTTGTAGACGACCTAGATATGGATCGAGATCAATTTCTCGAATTTTGCCACCCTTCGCGAGACTGAAATAGAAAATCAGACCGCCAATCGATGCAATCAGGCTCATCAATAATGGCATGTTAAAACCATGCCATAGAGCAAGATGTACGCCTTCAAAGTCCATCACTTGGGTGCTGGCGCGTGCTGTGCTGTTGACGATATTTTCAACCAAGAGAGCAGGGAATAAGCCGACTAAAATACACAAAATCGCCAGTAAAGTGGCCGGTGCACGCATGCCAAACGGCGGCTCATGCGCATCTTTGTTCGGAACTTGCTTGCCCACTGGGCCATCGAAGAAAACCCCATGTACCAAACGCACAGAGTAAGCGACTGCAAAAATCCCCGCCAGTGTCGCGACAATTGCGGAGCAGATGAGCACAGGACCAGACAGATTGCTAAGCAGTTCAGTAAAGAACATTTCTTTAGATAAGAAACCGTTGGTCAAGGGCACGCCAGCCATCGATGCAGCAGTGACCATCGTCAAAGTGGCCGTATAAGGTAACAGTTGCCATAACCCACTAAGCTTGCGTAAATCACGTGTGCCTGACTCATGATCGATAATACCTGCGATCATGAACAGCGCTGCTTTAAAGGTGGCATGGTTAATAATATGGAAAATAGCCGCAGCCACAGCCAATGGTGATCCGATCCCCAAGAGACACATGATCAAGCCGAGATGACTGATGGTTGAATAGGCCAATAAACCTTTCAGGTCTTCTTTAAATATGGCAAAAAACGCAGCCATACACAGGGTAAATAGGCCAATAAAGGTGACCAAATTGTGGAACAGTGCCGCACCCGCAAAAATGGGTAACAGTCGTGCCACCAAGAAAATGCCCGCTTTTACCATGGTTGCTGAGTGCAAATAAGCAGACACGGGGGTCGGAGCTGCCATCGCGTTGGGTAACCAAAAATGGAATGGAAATTGCGCACTTTTGGTAAAAGCACCGAGTAAAATCAGCAGCAACGTAGGAACAAATAAAGCATGACTTTGAATTTGTGCTGTCATCGTCAAGATTTGATCAATCTCGTAGGTACCTGTGATTTGGCCGAGCAAGATGAAACCACCTAGCATGGCTAATCCGCCCATACCCGTAATGGTCAATGCCATTCGTGAGCCACGTTGCGCCGCGTCGTAATTGCTCCAATAACCGACCAACAGAAAAGATGAGATACTGGTCAACTCCCAAAAAACGAGGAGTAAAATTAAATTATTGGAGAGAGAAATCCCGAGCATGGCTGCCATGAACAACATGAGCAGTAGATAGAGTTTATTGAGAGAATTTTTTGGGCCTAAATAAAAATAGGCATAAATATAAATGAGCGTCCCGATGCCACTAATGAGTAAGGCAAAGAGTAGGCCTAATGCGTCTAGACGGAAGCTGAAGTCAATTCCAAGCTGCGGCAACCATGACCACGACTGCGTAATGACAGCGCCATTAAACACCTCTCGTGCTTGGGTCAGTAATAAGCCTAAACTTGTCATACTGACCCCAACAGCTGCGAAGGCGGTTAGCCTGCGTGAGCTCTGCTTCAGTAATGAGACAAGGGTTGTGCCAAGTATTAACGGTAACAATATAATAATCGGTAGCACACTCGTTTCCATTGTCGTGAATAGGTCAAAACCTATTGGTGAATCTCATCTTTCAAGGATTACAGGACTGCAAAGAGCAGCCCAAGAGTCTCAATCTTGAAAGCCAATGTGAAATTTAAAAATAATGAAGTTGTGTTGCGCAACTCATGAAGCGTTATAGCAAAATCCGATTTCAGTTGGAAATTTGCAAGTAAAAACGATCATATAACATGACTAAAACAACATCAATCTTTTTTGCGCTGACGCAAAACATTATACGCGTGATGGTTGTTTCTTGGTGGATGGCAGGTACTTTCTCAGTGCAAGAAATGTAAAAAAGCGACCATTGGTCGCCTGTTTTTGAGGGTTGAAATAGATATGCTTATGAAGCAGGCTAAGTTAATGGATTTGCCGATGAAGCATCATCTTCAGCACTGAGTAAAGTAATCAAATGCTGTTGCTGTTCGGGAGAGAGTTGCTGTTGAATCTGTGTGAATAATTCAGCCACACTTAAATCTTGGGGTTCAGCCGCAATCGGTTCGGTGCTTCCACTCGTCGCTTCATGATTGGCAAGGTTTTGGTAAATCACATCGAACAGGTGTTGCAGTGGTTCGAGCTGGATCGGACTTAATTGCTTATTTTCCAGTTTGAGGCATTGAAACTCACTGGCTTGTTCCAGCAACTCACTTCGGTTGCCTGAGGCGATAATTTGTAGTCGAGGAAAAGCCTGATTTAAACGTTTTAACATGACTTGCGCCATATTTTGATCCAATTGATGATCAATCGCGTCAATCAATAGCACGCCGTCACCTTCTAAACACGGGAACAGGCTTTCAGGGTTGAGTAGGCATAAACGTCGTACAATATCGCCAACGAGCGCTACCCAGTTGCGAATACTATTGGAAAGCTGTTGATAGAGCATGCTGTTGCCATGGTAGCGCACCATCAGTTGTAACTTGGGATGATATTGCAAATAAAGATCTTCTATTTCGGGCAGAACGGTTGCTAACGCTTGCTTAAGCGCTTGTAGGCTGGGCGACTGGATGTGTGCTTGAGCCTGAGCCAGTTTATAGCTTAAGGGAATATCGGGTGGCATGCTTTTGGGCTGATGCAATATCGTTTGTAAAAACTGTGCAGTTTGCGCATTTTCAATATCGCTGATTTCACGGAACCACTCAAAGAAGCGCGCAAAGGTGGTATAGGGAATAGCTGAAATTTCATAGGCATGTGCATGTTGGAAAATCAGGGGATTGTTCTTGCTGAGAATATTCATCTCATTGACAAAACGTTCCGCAGGATAATATGCAATCAACGGCAAACCTTGCAGCGGATCTTGTAACGTTGCCTGCTGATATAGATTGACCAGTTGTTCGAGTTCCAATGTTTCCACTCGACTGATGCCAATGCCTTGTTGGTTTAAGGTTTTGTAGAGTTGCCATGTATAGGGTTCGGGCGCAGCATCGGCTGCCGTAGGTTTGAGAGCATACAGCTCAGCGGGCACAGCAACTTGAATATCAATTTTGGACTGTAGGCGGTTCAGCATAATGTCGTGATCTAACATCACCACACCTGCAGAGCGTAAATCTTTATAACGGGCTGCAAACCAAGTCAGAGCCTGATAGCTAAAACGTAAGATCGAGGTCTTGCCTGAGGCTTGATCGCCTAAAATTAAAGTGACGGGTTTATCGTGATAAGAAAAATCGACTTTAAGGTCAGCAAAATGCAGGATGTGTTTCAGGTGAATCGATTGAATTTTCATAGAACACCCGCAGCGGTTGTGACTATTTTTACATTCGACTATCCAGCAACTTTACGTAATGAGCTTGGCATTTGTTTTTTCAGCTGTTGCATCAGGTCGTAAATGTGATGGATATTTAAACTTACTTTAGCACGTGTACAGGCCACGTAAAGCAGTCTTAACTCTTCATCACTAATTTTATGGTCTTTGTCGTTGACCTTAAACTGATAATCATCTTCGATGTGAACGCGATTCCACTCTAAGCCTTTGGCTTTGTGTGCGGTAGAAATAATATAATCCGCTTGTTCAATCGGCGTAATCTTCGCTAGGGCTTTTTTGAGTGGATCGGTGCCATGATCATCCACCAATTTCACTAAAGGCTTGATGTCACTGCCGTCATTGGTTTCGCAGTATTCATGTACATCATGCCAAGAATTAAACCAGGCCAGTTCAGGCACATCGGTGACGCGTTTGCCTTGTTTAAGCATCGCGGCGGCATCGACAAAGCGGTTCAGTTTGACATGGTCGGCTTGCAGGCTGACTTTGTCACCATGGACCAGTCCTGAGAGCAGCAATTCCATGGCGCGCGCATTGGTGCGACATAAAATCGCATCGCGCATTTTGGTATGAGGTTTGTTGACCACTTTGGAGTTGAGCAGAGGGTTGCCCATGAGCGGCACGGTTTCATTCAAGGCGCCTAAAATAGCATTGGCATGCAATGCAATCTCTTCACCAAAACGGAACGAGGTGGTGAGACGTGACTCAGGCAAAGGCAGTTGTTGCATGGCATTGACAGCACCGCGCCATGCATAAATTTGTTGGTGTGCATCTCCGACATAGATCACTTGTGTATTGCGCTGTTTCAGTAAGATGCCCAACATCAGTGGGTCAGCATCTTGTGCCTCATCAAACAACACATAGTCACTTGGGATATTGGGTTCAGACAGCGCCCACAGTTTTAAATAAATATCGTGACCAATCCCAGCCTGATGGTTGGGATCAATCGACTCTAACCAACGTCGTTCAATGGCAGGGTAGAGGTGCTTTTGTAGTGAATCGATATCATCGGGATGTAACCAGCTCGGTGCTTGCAAATGTCGCGGTGCAGGATACTGAGAACTGGTTGAACAGAAGTGACTCACAGCATTGGCCACAAGGCTGGCCAAGCGTGATGGCATCAACACATATTTTTCATAACGTCCGCCCATCATCCGTCTTAGGGTGATGGGTTCAAGGCGGTATTCTTTGGCAATAAAACTCGGACTTAAACGAGGCAGACGAAGTTTGTCCGTCACTCCACGTGGAACACTGCGAAAAGCAAGCGAGTGAAAGGTTCGGCAGTCGACATTGCCATGAAATTTCGTTTGCGCTTCGCTGGCAATGGCTTTGTTGAACGCTAAATACATGCCACGTCTTTGTGGCATGGCATCGCTAATCATTTGCAGTGTGGTGGTTTTACCTGTGCCTGCATAGGCAATCACTTTAAACGATTTGCCCAGACGCGCGTTATCAATGGCAATGGCTTGCTCATAAGTCGCGCTCGGTTTGATGATATTCGACACAGGCAATAAACTTAGTGGCTGCGGTTGGCTTTTTCAAGCAAACCAGAAAGCCCTTGACGACGTGCCAATTCATTAAGAACCACTTGAGGGTCTAAGTCGAAATAGCCTAAAACCACAATCGTATGGAACCAAAGATCTGCCACTTCATAGATCAAATCATTTTTATGGTCTTCATTGGCTTCAGATTTAAAATCCTTAGCCGCGATAATGGTTTCAACCGCTTCTTCACCGACTTTTTCTAAAATTTTGTTGAGACCTTTGTGGTACAGCTTTGCAACATAAGACGAGTCAGGATCAGCTGCTTTACGCTCAGCCATCATTTGACCGAGGTAGGACAAAACTTCAACTTGCTCAGACTGAGCCGTTGAGGCATTCATTGCCAATGTATGTGGATTTTTCGATTTTTCGCCATAAATCGCGTTCGGGTCTTTGAGCTGTGCATCCACAATTTCCCAGCCATTTGGCGTGAGTTTACGGTAGAAGCATGATTCACGCCCTGTGTGACAGGCAATTCCGCCGTGCTGTTCAATTTGCAGCACAATTACATCGGCATCGCAGTCGAGACGAATTTCATGTACGGTTTGAAAATGCCCAGATTCTTCGCCTTTGTGCCATAACTTGTTGCGTGAACGAGAGAAATATACGGCTTGGTTTTTCTCAGCCGTCAAAGCCAAAGCTTCACGGTTCATCCATGCAACCATCAAGACACGTCCCGTTTGGTGATGCTGTGCAATGGCAGGGACTAAACCTTGTTCGTTAAATTTTACTTCATCGAGCCATTGCAAATTGTTCATAAGATTTCACCAAGCGAATAAATATTGAGAGTGTTACGATGTTAACGTAGCGCGCTATAGTCTACGTGATTTAAACAGAATAGAGGAGAAACTTTCTACAGTTATCTCACAGCGGCTTAATTGATATATTTTAGAAATTCAACCATCAGTCACCCATCCAAAGCGGATGACGATGATTGTCATCGCATTCTACACAGAATGATTGTTTTGTTTTGCAATATCCCGATAGTTCATTTGACTGAACATGCCTAATTTTAAACCTGAAATCGTCACCGCCATTTCTTTACGGAAATAGGGGATTCGATACATCCAAGCAAAGCTTAAATCACGTAAACCACCTGCCCACCATAGGTCAGATTGGTAAAGTGGTGTGAGTAAACGACTTAAAAATTGATAGAACGCCGTCGAACTTTGACGGTGTTGATGATACGTTTGCCAGAGTTGAACATAATCAATGTTTTCATTTTTTCTTGCACTTTGAACCGCTTGCCCCAAAGCCCATGCATCTAAAAGGGCCATATTTGCACCTTGCCCCAGTTGTGGACTCATCGCATGTGCTGCATCACCCATGACACCAATACGACCCTCACCAAACTTAGACAGCACCACATCACGATAATTTGCAGTCAACCATTGTGATTTTTGTTCAGGCCGGGCAATGACTTGTTCTAACCAATCCGCAGCAGGTTTCCAACGCTTAGACACTTGGTTTAACCAGTCTGAGTAAGCTTGTGAATTGTGTAGAAAGTTATTTAGCTGATGGCTTGGAAGACTCCAAAATACACTCGACAGTCTTTGCTTGGGTTCATGTGGCACTGTACCTGTCGGTAAGATTCCCATCATGATTTTAGAGCGATCATGAAACTGATGTAAAATTTCTGTATCTAATTCAAGACATTCGGGAACAATTGTCCATTTGGCTCCCCAAGGATAAGCTTGATCAACCTTTACCCATTCTTTCGGTCTTAAAAGGCTGCGTGCGCCATTGGCAATGATCACAGCATCAAAAGCTTGATCAAATGATTCACTATCTTTACTACCCAAAACCCGAACTTGATAGGATGTTTCTTCTAATTTCTGAATGTCGGTATTCATATACCACGTAATGAGTTCTGGATATTCACGGCATTTATTTTCTAAAACATGACATAACGTTGCTCGATGAATCCCTACACCATAAAAATCAGGATGCGCTTGTTGATAATGACTATTGACCAGTAAATTTCCATTCGGTAATTGACCTTTGAGCCCAGTGACTTTTGCACCCAGTCTTAAAACTTCATCTAAAAGGCCTAAATGCTCAAAAACAGCTAAACCAGAGGGCTGTAGTAACAGTCCTGCTCCGACAGGTTCAAGTTCTGAGGCTTTCTCTAAAATACTGACTTGAATATTTTGTCGAGCCAGTAAAATCGCAGTGGCTAACCCTGCGGTTCCTGCACCGATGATGGCGAAGTGGGGGGAGTGATTAGAAATCATAGATCGAATGATTTAACCATTGTCTAAAATGAATGCATGACGAATATCATCAGGTTTTTTTAATTGGTCGATGTTGATTTGAATGGAATCCTCTAACGAGCTTGCAATAATACTTTTTTCCCATGATTCATTTTTTAATTCAATGATTTGAGCATATTTTTCTTGTTCACTTAAAATTATTGTTAGCATAGAAAAAATGTAATCTCGATTTTCTTTATTTGGTCAGATTAAACAAGATTACATTCATGCGCAAATTTTGTTTATAAATCTTGTATGACCTGTGCAAAATGCTGTTTTTCCACCATTTCCAAGAACTCATCACCTAAGCGCTGACTTTCAGAAATACATTGGTTCCACATTTGAATGCGCTGTTTTTGGTCGAGCCCTTTGAGGGTGAAATCTTTACGATCGGGCAGGCGTCCTAAAGGTAAGCTCTGTAAATAGTCTTGGGACGGAGAAAGGAGCAGCGTACGGGCTTGGTTTTCAGGATTGGCGCGACGTTTAAACAGTTTATCAAACCACCCCGGCGTAATGCTGTCCGTAAAGTGCGGATAAAGCACAATGCCTTGACTCTCAAAAGGCAGATCGATGTGATAATCAATCAGACCACCATCACGATAACTGCCTTGTGGTGCATCTGGAATATCGCGAATCGCGGCCATCACGCCTGGAATAGAGGCTGAAGCAATCAGCCAAGGCAGAACGTTTCTAGCGGTGAGACTGTGATAATGAGTGAGGAAATCATCTTCTACTTTAAATTGTTTGCTATTGCTGGGCTGACTAATCACTCGTTGCATAAAGTGGCGACTATGCTTTCGCGCAACAGCGGTTGTGCCGATGATACCTGCCACAGAGGCCAAGAGCGGGAGAACTTGGTCACTTTGGAAGATGTGTTGAGCCTTAATCGACAGTACCGCGAGGTGGTAATCGGGATGATTGACCAATTCCGCTTCTTTGCCTTGCACCAAGTCGAGCAGCATGCCACGGCAAATATCACTGACTTCTTGACGCTGCATTTTTTTGTCAAAATAGAGATTGGTATAGAGTTCACCTAAACGTTCGGTACCTGCTTTTGCACCGTGCGTTAAGATGCTGGCAAAGCGCCAACTGCCAATGGACGAACCAATCAAAGTCCGTCTTTGCGGCGCACGAGCAAAGAATTCACCAAAAATAGCTTGGTCTAAACCTTGAATCCCGATCCCTTTGGGCCCACCTGCGGCACCGGGTACAATATCGACCTGCTCAGCTTGTAAGCCTTCGCTTTGAATGAGTTGACGTGCTAATTTACCTGCACGAATGCTTAAAGCTGGAGGGTGTTTATGCAGGATTTGAGTCATCGTGATCATTCAAAATAGACAATATGTATTGTCATTTTAACTGGTGAGAGAATGAGCGCATTGGCAAAAGTGATCCAAGAATGACTTGGGAGTCACTTCCGACATAAAACCTAAACATAAAAAAGCCTGAGAGACTCAGGCTTTTAATACAGCAGAAAGTGTCTATTTAAACACGCGCCACACCGCCAGTAAGCTGGTGAGTACAATTAAAATCACTGAAATAAACCAAGGCGAGATAATCGCAATCGACAGCAAAATGGCCATGAGACTACCAAAAATCCAACTGCGTTTTTGCTGATGCTCCATTTGTAGGCGCATACTTTGCAGTTCATTGAGCTGTTTAGCATGCCAAGCTGATTGGTTTTTGAGACCATTTAAGCTATCGACCAACAGCGTTGGGAAGTCTTGTGCCCCTAAAAGTAAATCTGGAATTTTTTGTCCCAGCTCTTTTAGGTTCTTTTGTGGATTCATTTGCGCTTTGATCCAATCGGTCAGGATTGGCTTTGCCAAACTCCAAATGTCCAGCTCTGGGTAAAGGTCAGTCCCTAAACCCTCAACATGCACGAGGGTTTTAAGCAGCAGCATCAGCTGTGGTGGAATTTCCAAATGGAAGCGTCGTGCAATATCCATCACTTGAATCAAAATGCCCGCGAAGTCCAATTCATGCATGGGTTTGGACACCATTGGCCCGACCGTGCGACGCATTTCACGTGCTAGTGCATCTTGGTCTGTACCCGGGGGAATCCAACCAGCTTGATGCACGATTTGAATCAGTTGCATAAAGTCGCTGTTCATGACCGCAAGTAGCATACGTGCCACGGTCATTTGGTCGTGCTTCGATAACTCACCCATAATGGCACAGTCCAGCGCAATATAGCGTGGTTGGCTTGGGTTTAGGGTTTCAACGAAGACATTGCCCGGATGCATGTCGGCATGGAAAAAGTTGTCACGGAAGACTTGGGTAAAGAAAATGGTTAAGCCTTTTTCCGCCAAATCTTTACGATCCATCCCCAGTTTTTCAAAGGTTTCAATGTCTGAAATGGGAACGCCTGTAATGCGTTCGGCCACCATCACGTCCTTGCTATCCATATAGACTTCAGGCACATACATCATGCTTGAGCCTGTAAAATAATGGCGCATACGACGGGTATTGTCGGCTTCTAATGTCAAATCCAGTTCATTTAAAATGACCTGACGATAGTCCTGAATAATTTCAGATAAGTGCAGTGCACGCGCGGCTTCTAGGCGTTTTTCTAGAAAATCACCTAGCCATTCTAAAATTTCAAAGTCTTGTAAAATTTGACTACGAATAGCGGGACGGGTGACTTTCACCACCACTTCGCGACCATCATGTAAAGCGGCCGTATGTACTTGAGCAATCGAGGCTGCTGCCAAGGGTTGTTCGTCGAAGCGAGCAAACAGCGTGTTTACATCGGCTTTCAGTGAGTCTTGAATGCGCATTTTCGCCACATCAGAACCAAACGGTTTGACACGGTCTTGGAGTAAAACCAGTTGTTGTAACACTTCAGGTGGAATTAGGTCACGACGAGTAGACAGTAGTTGTCCCATTTTAATCGCCAGTGGTCCCATTTCCTCTAAAGCTTGTTTGAGCTTCAGTGGATTTTTTCGTTCACGACTGGACCATGCCGCAGGGTGCATACGAATTACACCCAGCGCATGGCGCGCTTTTTCAGGCAATTCTTCCGCAGGAAACAACGTGTCGAGTCTATAGTGCGCGGCAATGCGCCAAAGTTCGAGTAAACGTGAAACGTGCGGAATCATATATGTAAATACCTAGTTTTGAGTTGAGTCTTGAGTGTCAATCTGTGCTTGAAGCTGTTGAATTTTGGCTTCGGCACGATCTAAGTTTTGATTAAAAATGCGGGTGTCTTGATGCAGATCATCCATTTGCCAACGTGGGGCAAATAGACCACTGTCTTCTTTCAAGGCATCTTCAGCAAAGAAAAAATGACTTTGTAAGGCCTGTTTGATGTGTTTTGGGGCCAGCTGAATTTTAGCCAATTCATGCGCCAAACTTGGGCCAATCCATGGGCTTAAATACGCAGCCAAGTCAGGCTCAGCGTGTTGCATAATCCGTTGAATATCCTGTAGAAGGTGATAATCACCTTGGAGCGGGATATTGCCGATATCATCCGCCAGTAATAGCTTGAGCAGCTCAACCACATTGGCCACCGTTAAAGTTGCGGTTGCTGGGGTGTGAGATTGAGCTTGGTCAAACGGGCGTTGTTCGAAAATGGACGCTGTTTCACTATGCCCTGTAACGGTAGGTTCTAAGCGCACTTTGGCTTGGTCAAAGAACACATCTACAGACAGTTGCGGGGATGCGATCACCACACGTAACATCTTGCCTTGTAGTTCATTGAGCTGGATGCGAGTGATCGCATCCAAATTAATCACATGATGAATTAATCGTTCAACTGCACCGAGTGCCAGAATCGACCACATAATTTGCCCTTAAACGTTTAATTTTAAAGTTTAAAACCACGGTGTACAGCAACGATACCGCCTGTCAGGTTGTGATAGTCACAGTTTTGGAAGCCTGCATTTTCCATCATGCCTTTTAGCGTGCGTTGGTCTGGGTGCATACGAATGGACTCGGCTAAATATTTATAGCTTTCTGAGTCATTGGCAATAATTTTACCCATGATCGGCAGTGCGGTGAACGAGTATAGGTCGTACAGTTTTGAAAACGGTTCAAATACAGGTTTAGAGAACTCTAATACCAGTAGGCGACCACCTGGCTTAAGCACGCGGTACATCGCAGCAAGTGCTGCATCTTTATCGGTCACATTACGTAGACCAAATGAGATCGTGAGTAGGTCAAAGCTGTTATCTTCAAATGGCTCTAAGGTTTCAGCATTGGCTAATACGAAATCAACATTGGTACATCCAGCATCAATCAGGCGGTCACGGCCAACATTGAGCATGGATTCGTTAATGTCTGAAAGTACTACATGACCTGTAGGGCCAACTTCGCGGCTAAACACTTTAGCCAAGTCGCCTGTCCCGCCAGCAATATCTAATACGCGTTGACCACGACGTACCCCTGACATATTGATCGCAAAGCGTTTCCATAGACGGTGAATACCAAAAGACATCAAGTCATTCATAATGTCGTATTTGCTGGCAACCGAGTGGAAAACTTCCGCCACTTTTTGCGCTTTATCTTCACTGCTGACAGTTTGGTAACCAAAGTGTGTGGTACTGCCGACGTTACCTGTGTTGGCACCGCGAGGAAGATTGTATTTAGGTACAGAACCCGTCACTGGGGTATCAGTCAACTGTTGTTGTAATGATTTTTGTTGACCTTGCGCCGTACCTTGGGGTAATGGTTCAGTTAAAAATGGACTCACTTTGTCTGTGTTTTGTGCCGACTCTTGAGTAGCGGTAGGCGTTTGATTTTCATTCGACATGGGAGTCACTCCTAACATAGCAATAGGGTAAATGTTGCAGTGCATGCATGATGACAGATTCTAGGACGTTGTACAGTAACCATCATGCAATTGTGCTGAATAATATACAGAAAAACAGCAGAGCTATGCAGCCACTGCCTTATTTTTATCAAGGAATAATCTGAAATTTACTGAAATGGGTATAGATGACCCGAATGTACTTTATCAATAATTTGACGTTCCACCGCAGTAAAGTCTTTCACAAATTTCTCCGCCGACTTTAGCGGTTTCATGGCCAAAAAGCCATCTTGCATAAAATCATACATGATATTGAAGTTATATTTGTTGGCCGTCCCTTTACACATCTTAAAAGCGGTATAGACCATAAAAGAGCGCATGTATTTATCGAGGTTCTTACCCAATTGATCGAGTAAATATAGCTGTTTCAAGCGTTCTTCGCCTTGTTCTAGTTTTAAGTAGGCTTGGCGCATCAAATCATCGGTTAAGGCTTCATAGGGATGGTGATCTTTCAGCAATTGCATTGCTACTTGTTCATCCAGTCGCACCGCCAAAATCGCCAACTCAACCCCAGAGGTACCGGTTTTAATGGCATTTTCAGGAATTAATTTCTCTGCTTTGTGCGCATATTTGCTCAAGCGCGCAATTTGTCCCGCCAAAGCATCAAAATCTGGGCCACCATATAAACGGTTGATAAAATACTCGGCCATCAACAGATTTTGCTTTTCTGTGAAAGTTTTGTTGTGGGTACGCTGCATTCGCTGTTTTTGCCAAGTTTGCACATCTTGTAAACGTTGGAAGAGCACCGAATCTTGATGATAATGCAATTGGTAATACTGTTCTAAAAGCTCATCGAGGGCGGCGAGTTTGGACATTTGCTGTCTCAGTTCTATTTAAAGATAGCTAAATCTTAGTGCGTGATGACGGAACTCGCTATGACAAAGTGACAAAAAAACTATTTATTTGTGGTCAGTTTGATGTAGAAGTAGTCAAAAGATACATATGAAAATCATCTAGACCATCATTTTTTAGGATCTAGTGATCTGATTAAATAGAAAAAAGGAGGGGCAATGGATACAGAAACGATCGCCAGTACAGTGCTGAACGAAGAACAGCTTTCACTGGACTTAATTGAAGCGCAATATGCGTTGATGAATACCCGTGATCAGAGCAATGCAAAAAGTTTGGTGATTTTGGTCAGTGGAATTGAACTTGCGGGTAAAGGCGAAGCGGTAAAACAGCTGCGCGAATGGGTCGATCCGCGTTTTTTATATGTCAAAGCCGATCCACCGCATCTGTTTAATCTGAAGCAGCCTTTTTGGCAGCCCTATACTCGATTTGTACCTGCCGAAGGGCAAATTATGGTGTGGTTTGGTAACTGGTATGGGGACTTGTTGGCTACGGCCATGCATGCTTCAAAACCTTTAGACGACACTTTGTTTGATGAATACGTCAGCAATATGCGGGCTTTTGAGCAGGACTTAAAAAATAACAACGTAGATGTTTTAAAAGTTTGGTTCGATTTGTCGTGGAAGTCTTTGCAAAAGCGTCTAGACGATATGGACCCGAGCGAAGTGCATTGGCATAAGTTGCATGGGCTAGACTGGCGCAATAAAAAACAATATGACACCTTACAAAAGCTACGTACGCGCTTCACCGATGACTGGCAAATCATTGATGGTGAAGATGAGGATTTGCGTAATCACAATTTTGCACAAGCAATTTTAACATCGCTGCGTCACTGTCCAGAGCATGAAAAAAAGGCCGCGCTAAAATGGCAGCAAGCACCAATACCAGATATTCTGACTCAGTTTGAAGTCCCTCAAGCTGAGGATGCGAACTATAAATCAGAATTGAAAAAACTCACCAAACAAGTGGCCGATGCCATGCGCTGTGATGACCGTAAAGTGGTGATTGCTTTTGAAGGTATGGATGCTGCGGGTAAAGGGGGGGCGATTAAGCGTATTGTGAAAAAGCTCGACCCACGAGAATATGAAATTCATACCATTGCCGCACCTGAAAAGTATGAGTTACGCCGTCCTTATCTGTGGCGTTTTTGGAGCAAATTGCAGTCGGATGACATCACTATTTTTGATCGGACGTGGTATGGACGCGTTTTAGTCGAGCGGGTAGAAGGCTTCGCAACCGAGGTAGAGTGGCAACGCGCTTATGCGGAAATCAATCGTTTTGAAAAAAACCTCAGCAACAGTCAAACCGTACTGATTAAGTTTTGGCTGGCGATTGATAAAGATGAACAAGCGGCGCGTTTTAAAGCCCGCGAAAGTACCCCGCATAAACGCTTTAAAATTACCGAAGAAGATTGGCGAAATCGCGACAAATGGGATGACTATTTAAAGGCAGCCGCGGATATGTTTGCACATACCGATACAGGTTATGCGCCTTGGTATATTATTTCCACCAATGATAAACAACAGGCCCGCATTGAAGTCTTAAGGGCAATTTTAAAACAGCTCAAAGCGGATCGCGACACAGATTAAGAAACTTAAAAAAAACGGTCATTTGACCGTTTTTTATAGAGGCGGATTTAGTTCTTTAACTTAAGGGAATTTGGGTCACTGGCGCTGCAACAGGAACACCTTGTTCAGCGGCTTGTTTTAGTTGAATGCCTTTGGCGAGCTTATACGACTCTTCCACATGAGTTTCCGCAATTTTTTTCATCATGACATAACCCAAGCTAGCCGCAATCATCTGCCCACCAAGAGGAATGAATTTGGTGACTTGTTTGGTGATGTATTTGGCTGCCATGTTATTGAGGGATTTCTTCACGGCTGTACGTGCCACCACCAATCCTGAGAACTCCACGCCACGTTTACGCAGTTCTGACCAATGTATTTGCTTGGTTTCTGGGTCGTAGACACTGACTTGCTCTGGGGTTAAACCAAAGCGGGCATTAATTTCGGGAATCAACTGCGACAATATGCCCACATCAATCACCACATCAAGGAAAGGGACTGGAATAACCGCTGCACCTGCGGAAAAATAGGCGCGCTTTTTGACTAAATCCAAACACTCTTCACGGATTTGTTCTAAATTTAAAGAGGGATCAATTTTTTCTGGAATATGCTCTAATTTCATTTTCTAAATCCTAAAATATCCTGATTCACATTGATTCTAGTTTTGCTTAAAGTACGTATTTTAAAGCAAATTTTAAATAGAAATATGTCATCAAAGTGACATAGACAGAACCAGAAGTATAGTCAATAATCTGTGTACTTTTGTAGATTTTTCATAAGATGGTTATTTGAGAGGAAACATGGCGATACACGTAATACAAAGTCAGCGTATTGATGTTCTGTTGCAAGCCATGCAAAAAACCGTCTTTAAACCGGCCAAAAATGCCTTTCAAGTGCTGCAAGCACAGCATTTTATTGTACCTTCACCTGCGGTTGAGGCTTGGCTAACACAAAAGTTGGCAGAACAGCAGGGCATCAGTGCCAACACGCAGTTTCATCATCGTATTCGTGGTTTTCAATGGTCGGCTTATCAGTGGGTTTTGGTCGACCAAAAAGATGAAGTCCGTAAAGCCAATATTCCGCGATTGATTATTAAATGGCGTGTCTTTCAAGCCTTAAAAGAATTTATACAAGCCGAGCTGAATCCTTTAGAGGTTGCTCATCCGTTGTATCCGATTATTCAGCGGATCTATGCCAGCGCTGACCGTTTGCAACAAGGCATCGATAAACAGCTCAAAAAGCAAAGCATGCTGTATTGGGTCGCGGAGCAGGTTTCACGGCTGTTTAGTTTTTATATGGATTATCGTGGGCATTGCACCAAAGGCTGCCCACCGCAAAGTTGCCGTTGCCAGACCAATTGGTTACAAGCGTGGGGCAAAAACCAGCCGCTCGATTTGGAGCAGATGTTCTTTAAAACTCAGCAAGAACTCAGTGCTTTTCAACTCAATCAAGCTTATGAATTGGAAGCATGGCAACGTTGGCTCTGGCAAGTGGTGTTCCATGCTGACTTTGAACAAATTCAGCGTATTGATACTGCATTTTGGGGCTTACTCGATCAAGCAGAGACCCGAGACGCTGCACTTAAAAAGTTGCCTGCACAGTTGGTGGTATTTACGGTTTTAGATTTACCGCCAAGGCAATTGGAGTTTTTACATCGATTGGGACAATACCTCGAGATCTTTATTTTTCACTATAACCCATCGCAAGAATATTGGGCGGACAGTGTCGATCCCAATTGGAAAGCGCGTTATGACGCACGGGTGAAGCAGCGTTTTATTGAAAAAAATCCAAATGCCAATGATGCCGAGATTCAGCAGTTTTTTGATGAGTTTACCCTCAATTTTAATGCAGAAACCCGAGAGTCTCGCCATCCTTTACTGACCCGATTTGGTAAACAAGCGCGCGACCATTTCTCTTTACTTTCCAGCCTTTCTTCAGGTGAAGACGGCGTCTGGGCCGATATCTTTGTCGATGAATATCCAGAAACTTTACTTGGTAAAATTCAGTCTGATGTCCTGTATTTGGTAGAACCTACGCAGCATCAGTATGCCTTGGCTGAACAAGATGATTCGATACAGATTCATGTCTGTCACTCCAGCCTTAGACAGCTTGAAGTCCTCAAAGATCAACTGACGCATTGGTTGGCTCAGGGCACGGCTGATGCACCGCGACGTCCAAGCGATATTTTAGTGTTGACGCCCAGTTTGACTGAGCTAGAACCTTTTATTCGCAGTGTTTTTGCGCCTCCTCCGCATGAGCGTGAAGCTTTGCAAAAGGGTCACCAACTCAGTAAAGATAGTATTTATCTGCCGATTAAGCTGGCAGGCGTGACTCAACTCGATGCCTTAAATGCCTGGCGTGCTGTGCTGGGACGGATGGTCTTGGTGCGGGGGCGTTTCAGTATTGAGGACTTTGCTGATTGGCTCAGTTTAAATGCAACGCAACAACGTTACGGCTTAGACATGAATATGATCGAGCGAATGACGGAGCTGTTGATCAACGCAGGCTTTAAACGTGGATTGGATGCCGAGCATTTAAAACGTAGTCTGGCCGAAGGGGATGAAGATTATCGTTATAGTCTGAAGTTTGCCTTAGATCGTTTGGCTTTAGGCGCCGCTGTCCCAGAGCATGTGCTGTTTCATGAGACCTTGAGCTATGCCCAAGTACAGTCGAGTGATTTTGAGCTGATTGGTGTTTTGATTGAAATTTATCAAGATTTTAAACATCGTTCCGAGTGGATGATCGCGCATGAAACTGGACAACGGACGACTGCTGAAACTTGGCTGAATCGTTTGATGGAAGATATTCGCGAGTTTGAAGCTGCGGGTGTCGAGTCTTTGGCCGCAGTGTATAAGATGGTCAAAAAACAAGAACGTATGCTGACCTTGGCGAGTTTTTATGATGAACACGACCATCATGCACTGCGCAGTTTAAGTTTACCTTTGCCTTATGTATTAGAAGAAATCCAAAAGACCTTAGAAGCGCAACTGGACTATGCAGAACCCACGGGGCAGATCACGTTTAGTCAAATTGGCCAGATTCGACCTGTGCCGTATAAGTTGATCGTGATGTTGGGCTTGGACAGTGGCAAGTTTCCCAACCGCAGTGCGCATTTGCCTTTTGACCTGATGGACTTGCTGAAGCCACAACTGGGGGATCGTTCCCGTTTGGAAGATGATCAAGGGGCTTTTCTAGATGCCTTGTTGTTGGCACAAGAGAACATATGGTTATTTTATAATGGCTTTGATATCAACGATGGTGAAGTCCGTGATCCGTCTACGGTATTGCAAGAACTGATTCAGCATATGGCCTTTATTGTGCAGCCTGACATACAAAGCAAGAGTGTCAATGCAACGGTTGATAAGCATGGTGTGACTGTCCCTGCACAGTTGGCATCGCTGTATCATGTCCATCCTTTATTGCCTTTTGATCCGCGTGGTTTTGAGTCTGAGCACAGTATTCGTTTTCAGGATCAATGGTTTCAGGTCGCGAAACAACTACAGTATGCATCGGGGCAACGGAGTAGTTGGGTTAACACGCCTTATCCAAAATTAGAGCAAGATATTCAAGTTCTTGATAGTCAGCAGTGGATTCAGGACATCACTTTCCCTGCAAGGCTGTATCTCAAGACTTTAGGCGTGGAAAACTTAAAACCAGAAGGGATTCCTGCAACGCAAGAACCGTTACTGCTCGATGGTTTAGGACGTTATGCCATTCGTCATTTTTTACAACAACATGAGGCAGCGGCAGATGCCAATCTTTTGATGGATCAACTGCCGATTGGTAAAGTCCAAGATGGGGTCTGGCAAATGAGCGTGCTTGAGCAGCAGCGCTTGCTGACACGTTTACAACGCTATGCACCCGAGGCTACAGCCACGACCCAACAAGTCTGGAAGGTGAATGAACATTTACAGATCAATGTTACTTTAGCCAAATACAGTGCTGAAAAATGGGTCAGTGTAGAAGCATCCAGTGCCAGAGCAAAGCGCCGTGCCAAAGTTTGGTTAGAGTATTTACTGTGGTTGGCTTATGTCAATTTGGGAGAGGGCGGACAGCAATATCAACGCATCGTGGTGTTTAGTGACCGAACCATTTTATGTACTGGTGTGAGTTCAAATCAGGCGCGTGAATGGCTCAAACCTTGGTTGAAAGCATGGGAGTATGCACAAACTCAGCCTTTGGTTTTACCTGCGGCCTTGTTACTGAAAATTGCAGAAAAAGATAAAACGCATGAATGGCAACTGAATGATCAGGAACAGATGGTGATTGCGGACATGGACGCCATTTATAAAGTGTGGGAAGAAGATGGTCGCTTTAGTGGTTTTTCAATGACTGAAAACGAAGCCAATAAAGCACACCGCGACTGGCAGTTTATTCTACAAGAGCAGGATGCCAAGGCATTACTTGCCCATGCCTGTGAGCAGTTTTCTTATGAACTATATCATCCGATTTTTTTGCATCAGCAAAGCCTTGAGGACTAAGTCATGACAGCGCAGTCTCAGGCCTCTACATCGAACATGTCTTATCAACCCATTGCCGATATGAGCTTTCAGGGCTTGCATTGGATTGAAGCTTCAGCAGGCACAGGCAAGACTTTTACTTTATCCAGTTTGATGGTGCGTATTTTTCTTGGGGCCTATTTGCCGAATCAGGTCATTGCAACCACCTTCACCCGTGCTGCCGCTGCGGAGCTGAAAAGTCGCGTTCGGGCTCGTTTGATCGAAACTTTACGTTATTTTGAAGGTTGTCAGAGTCTGACTGAGCGAGAGATACAGGCCAAAATTGCCGCTGAACAAGATCCGCTTTTTACCAAGGTGCTCACAGACTATGCACAACGGGTCGGTTTTGCCCAAGAGCGTTTGAAGTTGGTGATTGATCAGTTAGATGAGCTGTTCGTCGGCACACTGGACAGTTTTAGTCAAAAGTTACTGCGTGAGTTTTCTTTTGAAAGTGGCAAGATTGAGCGTGCGGATATCACCGATGATGCGCAGAGTTATACTCAGCAGCTCATTCATGATGTGTTACGTGAGTGGATTCAGGCACAGCCGCAGCCTGTGGTGAATTATTTACTGTTAAAACAAAAATTAAAAACCGAACAGGCTTATGTGCCAATTGTTGAAAATAGTCTGAACTTTGCATCGGCACAGTTTCAACAGGTAGAAAAACCTGTGCTTGATTTGACGCAATTTGAGCAGGCCATTGATCAATTTACCGCGCTGGATGTGGCGCAGATTGAAAGCTTGAAAGACTATTATGCACCCGAAGGGCAATACCATGCAGTGCTGGGGAAAAAGTGGCGTACCGATGCTTTGATGCAGCGTATTCTATGTCAGGATTTACCTGCTTTTTTGACCGCCCTGAAAGAGCAACGAGCTTATGCTTTATTCGCGCCACATTTTGAAAAAACCTTAAAACATCTGACCGACCTCGCGACGAAAAAAGTCTTAAACAAATGTGCTGTAGATGTACTAGAACAGTTTGAGCAGCATCCTGTGTGGCGACAGGTCCGCAGTTTCTTAGAGGCGTTGGCAGAGTTAGAGCTCAATTTGGACGTGCTGGATGCGTATTTAAAATATTACTTAAGCTCCGAGGTGAAAAAGCGTTTACCACAAGTCTTACAGCAAAAGAGTGAAACGACTTTTGCCCAGCAAATCCGTACCTTGTCAGAAGCTTTACAGGGCGAGCAGGGCAGGCGCTTTGCTCAGTTTGTACAAGCACGCTATCCACTCATTTTAGTGGATGAGTTTCAAGACACCAACCAAGACCAAGATGACATGCTGGCGCGAATTTGGCGTGATGTACAGCGTTATCACCAAGGCTGTATGATTATGGTCGGTGATCCGAAACAAGCCATTTATGGCTTTCGTGGGGGGGACATGCTGACCTATAACAAGGCACGTTTAGATGTTTTGGCAAAGCAAGGTCGGCAGTATAGTTTGAAATATAATCATCGTTCTGTGCAAAAGCTGGTACAGGTGGTAGATGCTTTATTTCAACGCCAACAGGACTTTGGTGAGCAGGTCTATTACCAGCCTGTAGAAGCAGGGACTCGTCCCCATCCCGCTTTGGTCGATGCACAAGGTGAAAACCATGTACCGCTGCGCTGGCTGTTACTTGAAGACAAAAAAAATGAAGCTCAACAAGTGGCATGGAAAATCCGTGATTTAATCAACCAAGGCATTCAACAGCAACTGTATGTGGCAGATGATCCGCCACAGTTTATGGGTGCGAATGATATCGCGGTGTTGTCCAAAAACCATGATGGCTTGGACAAAGTTCAGTTTGAACTAGAGCGTTTGGGAATTTTGGTCAACCGTCCATCTAAACGCAGTGTGTTTGAAAGTCAGGTTGCGAAAGATGTCGGTGCATTATTGACCGCAATGATGCATCCTTTTGATGAGGCCAAAGTTCGCCGTGCACTTTTGAGTCGGCTGTTGGCGATTGATTTAAAACAGTTACTGGAACTGGAAAAACAAGCCAACGGTCTGAGCCAGTTTATGGCGGATTTTGATGACATCCGCGACATGTGGATCAATAAAGGCTTTTTAAGTGCATGGCAATACGTTTTAAACCTTTTTAAAGTGTGGAAAAACTTGGTGGCTTACCAAAGCCGAGACAACGAACGGACTGTGGTCAATCTACGGCATTTGACTGAGTTGTTGAGCCAACATAGTGAGCAGTTCCAAGGCGCGCAGAAATTGTATCATTGGTATCTCAAACAGCTGCATTTGCCTGCGGAACGTGAGTGGGAGCTGGAACGCAAACTTTCCAATGCCACAGGCGTACAGCTGATGACCATTCATCAGTCCAAAGGTCTAGAGTTTAAAATTGTGTTCTTGCTGGGTGCCGACAAAGACTTTAAGGAAATGAATAAAACCTTAAACTTTTCAACTCTGGAACAGATCAATCCGACGACAGGGCGGAGCGAGTTACAGCGCATCGTGGCAGTAAATGATGCCAACCTGTTAGACCCAGCCGCGATTGATCAACACAATGAGCGAGCCGAAGCAGAACAGCATCGCTTATGGTACGTCGCACTGACCCGTGCGAGCCACCGCGTGTATGCCTTACTGCAAGATCAGGAATATAAATCAAATACGGCATTGGCATTTTGGCGTGGCCAAGCCGGTAATCTGTTTGAACATCCTGCCAGTGGTGATGAGGGGCTGCTGACTGAAAAGCCGATTCGTTTACAGCCAGCCGAGCAGCAAGAGATCATTCAACTGCAAGCCTTGGCCTTTCCTGAACAGCGTTTTTATCCACGTTCCAAAACCAGTTTTAGTGCGTTGACACAGCATTTGAGTCGCAAAGAGGCAATGGATGCCTTAGCTGTTTTGAGCGAGAAAGTGGGCAGTGCGGATGACGAGATCAATCATCCTGTACTTGAGGATGTGGAACTGAGTCAGCCTTTGGCGTGGATTAAACGGCAGTTTCCAATGGGGACGACTGCGGGAACCTTCCTGCACGAAATTTTCGAGCACATTGACTTTCAGGACTCACGTGACTGGGGACTGGAAATTCATCGTCGTTTTAAAAATGATAGCCCCTTACTGTGGCAAGAGTTATTGGGCAAATATCAACACGAATTTGGGCAGGATGATGAAACTCAATTGGTGCTGTGGATGCAAGAATGGTTAGCAGATGTGCTAGAAACACCTTTACATGACAGTTTTCAGTTGAAGCAACTCAAAGCCGATGAACACTTGGCTGAGTTTCCTTTTTATTTGTCATTGTCCGATCATGTGCTCGCGATTAAACGCATACAGGCATTATTTCAAGAATACGGCATTGATCTACTCGACTTAAATGAAGCCAATTCTGCTCGTTATCTGACAGGTTCGATAGACTTGGTTTATTTTGATGGTCAGCGTTATCACATCGCCGATTATAAAAGTAACTTCTTAGGGGCGGATCAGCAGAGCTACAATCATGACGCAATCCAATTGAATATGTCACATGCCAGTTATTGGTTGCAGGCGGGTTTGTATTTGGTGGCTTTGCATCGCTATTTAAAAGTGAATTTGCTGAACTATGACATTGAAAAACATCTGGGACAGGCGAGTTATCTTTATTTGAGAGGGATGAATGGGCAGCCTGATCAAGGGGTTTTAAGTTGGCGTGCTAGCCCAGAGTTTATTTTAAGATTAGATGCCATCTTGGGTCATTTTGCTGAGGATACTTCTATTGAAAATCATGTAGGAAAAACTTCTGAATTAAGTGAAATTAGTCACTCATAAACAAACAATTAAGTTGTGGATAACTTTGAGGATAACCGTGTGGAAAATGTTCATAAAGCCAGTATTGATCAGGCTGCCATGGTAGACACATGGTTAACGCGTTGGAGTCAGTTTATTCAGCAGTCACCGCTGAGTAAAACAGGGGTTACTGAAACCCGAAGTGAAATGATTCAACAGGTTCTTGAAGCTATGCTACGCGGTGAGAGTTGTATCTCGGTTGCAGCTGAAGCTGTCACAGTCTTAGATGATTTGGTCATGGATGAACAGCAGGCACAGCAACAAAAAGCGCCGTTTGTTTACGATCAGCAGCAATTATATCTGTATCGTTATTGGGCTTTAGAGCAGTCCTTGGCCCAGCAAGTGGCACGGTTAAAACTGCAAAATTTAACGCAAGTGGATATTTCAGCTTATGCTCATTTACTAGAAGATCCACACCAAAAACAGGCTTTGGCGATGGTGGCTGAGCAGGCGCTCTCGATCATTACAGGTGGCCCAGGCACAGGGAAAACCTATACCTTGGCGCGTATTATTGCAGTGCTCAAACAAAGTATGCCTGATATTCGTATTGCGATGGCTGCACCGACAGGTAAGGCGGCGCAGCGGATGAAAGAAGCCCTTCAGAACTCTTTTCAAGATGAAAAGTTACAAGACTTCATTACCCTAGATTTGAAAAACTTAAACCCTGTGACGCTACATCGACTTTTGGGTCTTGGGAATACGCAGCAACCGCGGTTTCATAGCAGACAACCTTTACCTTATGATGTGATTGTCGTTGATGAAGCATCCATGCTGGATTTAAATTTGGCGCAGATGCTCTTTGCTGCCATGCCGAATCAAGCTCGTTTGATTTTATTGGGAGATGCTGATCAGTTGGCTTCGGTCGATGTCGGCTCTGTACTCGCCGATCTACAACAGGTTCCAGCTTTGGCTGAAAATAGAGTCAATTTGGTCAATAGCCGTCGTTTCAAATCAGATGCATTGATTGGAAAGTTGGCACAATTTATTCAACAGCAGCCGTGTTTTGACTTAACGACGCATCCTGCCGAAAAACAGAGCGTATTGCATACTTTTCAACAGCAAGTGGTAAATGCCACGACGTTGAAGGCGGTTGAGTTGGATCAGGTCAAGGTCGATTATCTACAACTTGAGTTGTTGCCTGAGCCGGCTTTATCTGCAGAGCAGTTACAACATTATTATGATCTGTTGATGCTTGGCTTTCAGGGCTATGTCGAGGCCTTAAAGCAATATCAGCAAAATCCTAATGAGTCTCTCGTACCCAAAGTGATTCAACATTTTGATGATTACCGTATTTTAGCCGCCATACGTCACGGCCATTTCGGCTTAAAACAGCTCAATCTGCAAATCGAGCAGCGCCTATTAGAACAGTCAAAACAAATTAAACAAGGCGAATGGTACTTGGGCCGTCCAGTGATGATGACCTATAACGACTATCAGTTGGGTTTGTCGAATGGCGATATTGGCCTGTGTTTACATCGTATACAACAAGGTAAATTGCAGTTTGAGGTGTATTTCCCCAGTCTGGATAAATGGGTAGCCGCGACACGATTACCCAAAAATATTGAAACGGCTTTTGCACTGACCATTCACAAATCTCAAGGCTCTGAGTTCACCCATACCGCGGTGGTATTAGATCGGCAGGCTGAAAAATTACTCAGTAAAGAGTTGATTTATACCGCAATTACGCGGGCGAAAAAAGTGGTCAGTTTACTGGTCGATGCTGATGCATTCGTACATGCTATGGTGACTCGAACCACCCGAGAAAGTGGTCTATCAAGAAAAATTAATCAACAAATTCAATTGTGAAGATTTAATAAACAAATAGGGGTTTTGTACGAAATGGCTTACAGGGATTCAGGAGATTTGCGCATAGAGCTTTGTTGAGGATTTTGAGAAGATGGCTTCACATAAAGAGCTCAACACGGAATGTTGAGTATAATCGCAAAAAGATAATAATAACGTCAGTAGACAGCGAACTTACAGTGAAGTAGGTGAAAGAGGAAACTTACAGCCGCTAAGCCTTGTAGTTTTGGGAGAGACTACAAGGCTTTTTTATATCTGATAAATTGGCAAAATGTGACAAAAAATAGCCATTCATTCCTCGAAGCATAAAATACAGTTATAGATTGAATATTGAAGAGATACTGTCTCAGTATTGCACGGCTTATGTTTTAAGTGATTGTTTTTGATTAATTAAATTTTAATTATTGCATTTTTTAGAGAAGTTTAGGCTAAATAATGGAGGAAATGAGGAGTTTATGTAAGCAATCGCTTACATGAAGATGAGTGAAATACGACTTTTTTCTTCTGTGTGATGTGGCAAAATCTGTCACATAAGGATGTAAATGATTAAACATGGAATGTTTAATACAAGACGCGGAAAAGCGCATTATTATAATGATAACTAAAACAACAAGAACAAAAATAAAAGAACACTACAGCGCAAAAAAGCCCAAGTTTACTTGGGCTTTTTTTTATGCTCAGACTAAATCTGTTTCGCTTCGATCGGTTGCAAATAAGGAGCGACGTTGGTGCTTTAAGATTTTGGGACAATGTTTTGAGATTTGATAAAGCGTTTTCGCTAAAGCCGGTAAGTGGGTCCCGACGACAGATTTTCCTGTGGTTAATAGCGATACACTAATATCACGTTCTGGATCGGCCCAGCAGAGAATATTGGAAAACCCTAGATGTCCAAAGGCTTGCCCAGTCATGGGTCCAAATAACCCAATAGGATTACTCCCTAACATTGGGCCTAAGGCATAACGCATCGGGACTAATAATGTCCGATCTAAACTGACCCCTGACGTGGCCAATGTCGAGCGAAATACCGTTTGGGCACTCATGATTTGTTTGCCTTGGTATTCTCCACCACTCAAGAGCATTTCAAAGAAACGTCCAGCTTGTTCGGCACTGGTATAAATGTTGCCCGCTGGGCAAATCGTGTCCATAAAGCGCGCATCATTGGTCACATCGACCGCCAACTGTAAACCACCGCCCAGTACCCGATTAAGATAATGGTCTGTGCCTAAACGTGGATGTAGACCTGTGGCATAGTTTAAAGCGACATCCGCTCGATACTCAGGTTTTAGGCCATAGTTAAAGTAATCTAAGCCCATGGGTTTTTCGATATTTTCGGCAAGAAATTCACGGGCCGTTTGACCTGTTACCCGCTTGATAATTTCCCCTAAAATATAACCTGACGTCACGGCGTGATACGCCAGATGTGTGCCTGAGGCTGAAACGGGTTGTGCAGCATAAAGACGTTCTAAAATTTGATCTTGATTAAACAACAGCTCAGGTGTGACTTTACTGTCAATGCGAGGAATGCCACCACGATGAGCGAGCAAATGGAAAATGGTGGCACGACGTTTACCGTTTACGCCATATTCGGGAATATAGTGGCTAATCGGATCGAGTAAATTCAGATCACCGCGTTCATCCAACATATGAATCAGCATGGCTGTAACGATTTTAGAGGCGGAAAATAAGCAAACAGGGGTATCGGGTGTGCCAATTTTCGCATCTGCCGCTAAACCATCGGCTGAGTTGCCTTGCGCATAACCAATGCTGCGATTTAACAATATTTGTCCCTGACGACGTAAACAGAGGCTGATGAAAGGGTAGTTTCCTGTTTTATATAGAGACTCTACACTGGCCCAAATGCTTTGAATTTGTGCATCATTCATGCCACCCAAGGTAGCGGAGACCTCATCTTTAGAACGAATCACGTGGTTGAGGTCATGCGGGACATAACAGGTATTGGCAGATAAAATTTTCACAAATTTCTCTCTATTTTTCGTTTTTATTGGGTCTGAGTCTGATGTTGAAAATCAGAATTGTCATGATTGTGCATGATTTGTGCAAAGCCGTCAGTTGCTGAATTGACTGCGAACATAAAACATTTTTGCAATATAGCGCTAGATCCCTTAAAATAATGCCTTGCTGTAGTGATGCACGGCAGTCAACTTGGTTTTGAAGAATCAAGTTGATTTGTATCAAATGTAACTTATAAGCATCTCGGAGAAATCGAATGGCTTTAACAAACGCAGATCGCGCAGAGATCATTGCTAAATTTGCTCGCGCTGAAAACGACACTGGTTCACCAGAAGTTCAAGTAGCTCTTTTAACTGCTCAAATCAATGATTTACAAGGTCACTTCAAAGAGCACAAACACGACCACCATAGCCGTCGCGGTCTTATCCGTATGGTTAACCAACGTCGTAAGCTTCTTGATTACCTTAAAGGTAAAGACGCTACTCGTTACAGCGACTTGATTGCTGCTTTAGGTTTACGTCGTTAATTCGATTAAACTTTTATTTTCGGACTATCGCATTTTGAATGCTTTATTACTGAAAAAGAAAGTCTACCTTGCTTCTGTGAGGTAATGGGGAAGGGGCGAATGTTTCGCTCCTTCTTTGTGTCTTAAAATCATATTTTTAGTCTCTGGTGAGGTCGGCTTCTAAGCTTTGTCATTTATACAGTTGCCTGAAATGGCGATGTGAATGCCAAACCTTAGGGGTCTCCACTAGAATAAAAATCAGGAAAGAAAAATACATGTCTATGTTTAATATTATTCGTAAAGAATTCCAATATGGTCAACACACGGTTGTTTTAGAAACAGGTCGTGTTGCTCGTCAAGCAAACACTGTTGTGATCACCATGGGTGGTGTACAGGTTCTTGTTGCAATCGTTGCTCAACCAAAAGCAAAAGCAGGCCAAGATTTCTTCCCGTTGACTGTTAACTACCAAGAAAAACAATATGCTGCAGGTCGTATCCCAGGTGGTTACGGTAAGCGTGAAGGTCGTCAGTCTGAAGCTGAAACTTTAATTTCACGTCTTATTGATCGTCCAATCCGCCCATTGTTCCCAGAAGGTTTCTACAACGAAATCCAAGTAACAGCGACTGTTATTTCTTCTGACAAAACCATGGAAGGCGATATCGCTGCAATGTTGGGTGCTTCAGCTGCGATGTCTATTGCTGGTGTTCCATTTGCAGGCCCAATCGCAGGCGCACGTGTTGGTTTAATCAACGGTGAATACATCCTTAACCCAACTTTAGAACAGCTTAAAGAATCTGATCTTGACCTTGTGGTTGCAGGTACTGAAGCTGCTGTATTGATGGTTGAATCTGAAGCGAAAGAACTTTCTGAAGACCAAATGTTAGGCGCTGTACTTTTTGGTCATGACGAAATGCAAATCGCAATTCAAGCAATTAAAGAGTTTGCTGCAGCTGCGGGCGCAGTTAAATCTACTTGGGTTGCGCCAGTTAAAAATGAAGAACTTCTTGGTAAATTGAAAGAAGCATTCGAAGCGAAAATCTCTGAAGCATACACAATTGCTGTTAAGCAAGACCGTTATGCAGCATTAGATGCGCTTCATGCTGAAGCTGTTGCTCAGTTTGTTCCTGAAGAAGATGAAACTGGTATTGCTGCTGAAGTTGACGAATTATTCGAAGACTTGAAATACCGTACGGTACGTGACAACATCTTGTCTGGTAAACCACGTATTGATGGTCGTGACACGAAAACTGTTCGTGCCATTGATGTTCAAGTGGGCGTATTAGGCCGTGCACACGGTTCTGCATTATTCACACGTGGTGAAACTCAAGCATTGGTAACTACCACTTTAGGTAATACCCGTGATGCGTTGATGGTTGATACCCTAGCCGGTACTAAAACTGACAACTTCATGTTGCACTACAACTTCCCTGCATACTCTGTCGGTGAAACAGGTCGTGAATCTGGTCCTAAGCGTCGTGAAATTGGTCACGGTCGTTTGGCACGTCGTGGTGTTCAAGCAGTTCTTCCTGCGGCTGATCGCTTCCCGTACGTGATTCGTATCGTATCGGACATTACTGAATCAAACGGTTCATCTTCAATGGCTTCTGTATGTGGTGCTTCATTATCACTTATGGATGCAGGTGTTCCATTGAAAGCGCCAGTTGCAGGTATCGCAATGGGTCTAGTGAAAGAAGGCGAGCGTTTCGCAGTTCTTTCTGACATCTTAGGTGACGAAGATCACTTAGGTGACATGGACTTTAAAGTAGCTGGTTCTGCGAACGGTATTACCGCGCTTCAAATGGATATCAAAATTGAAGGTATCACTGAAGAGATCATGGAAGCGGCATTGAACCAAGCGTATGCAGGCCGTATGCATATCTTGAATGAAATGAACCAAGTGATTTCACGTGCTCGCCCTGAAATTTCAATGCATGCACCGACATTCCAAGTGATCAACATCAACCCAGACAAGATCCGTGACGTGATTGGTAAAGGTGGTGCGACCATCCGTGCCATTACTGAAGAAACCAAAGCTGCAATTGATATTGAAGACAACGGTACAGTACGCGTATTTGGTGAAACCAAAGCTGCTGCTGCTGCTGCAGTTGCAAAAATCCAAGCACTGACTGCTGAAATTGAACCAGGTACAATTTACGTTGGTAAAGTCATTCGTATCGTTGAATTCGGTGCGTTTGTAAACATCCTTCCAGGTACTGATGGCTTACTTCACATTTCACAAATCTCGAACGAGCGTATTGCAAACGTGGCAGATGTGTTGAAAGAAGGTCAAGAAATTAAGGTACAAGTTGCGGATGTAGACAACCGTGGTCGTATCAAATTGACGATGAAAGATATCGAACAAGTTTAATCTCTTGTCAATTCACATGGTTTTTGCCATGTGAATTGAGTTGTCTTAGAAAAGCCTTGAGCTTGGCCAATTTAAACTTTGGCTTGCTCAGGGCTTTTTTTATGGCATCATGCTGGCTAAGACAGACAATAATAAATGAGATATGCAAAGCTATTATTTCTATCAACATCCCACCGCACAGCATACTTATGTGCAGAAACAGCCGATTGCAGAGCAGGAAGCCGAGTTTATTTGGGTGGAGTGTAGTCGTGACGATGTGGTCAATCGGGCAGAACATTGGCAGCAGGACATTTATGCGGCAACGGGACTGTGGATGAATGAATATCATCTGCGTGACATTCTAAATTTAGAACACCCTTGTGCCTTTGACACTTTGGAAGATTATGACTTGCTGATCTTTCGTAAGCTGATCACACCTGATGATCAAATCAAGCTTGATACGCAAGCGACTGAAAAACATGAACGGGTCTTTGGTCTGGCGACGACCCCGATTAGCTTTATGCTTACGCCGCAAGTTTTGATTACGGTTAGAGAGCAGGGCAATAAAGAAGTTGAAAGCTATATTCAGCGTATGGAAACGGTGTTGAGCCGTCCGATTGAAGAACATAATAAGCCACGAAAACTACCCGCAACACCTTTAGATTTGACCTTGAGACTGCTCAATAACATGGTGGATGGTTATCTCGATTTACGTGTTCCGCTGACGCGTCGAGTGGAGTTTTGGCAGCAAGAGCTTTTACAAGGCCATCGTCGCTTTACCAAGTGGCATCAACTGTTGCAAGAGAATATGGCTTTCCAACAAGTGGAAAATTTGTGCGAAGAACAAATCGAAACTTTGCAGGAATTACGCGATGAAATTGTCGATAATTATTCGCACTTGAAAGGGAAAAAACGTAGTGAAAAACAAGACATCATGCTGGTACGTGTCGATGATTTAACCAGTCATATTGAACGTATTCAAAAGCATACCATTCGCTTGAGAAATGCAGTGCAAGCAGCTATCGATCTACATTTTTCAGCCATTGCCAATCAAACCAATGAAAACATGCGGATTTTAGCCATTATTACCGCGATTTTTGCGCCGCTAACCTTGTTGACAGGGGTGTATGGTATGAACTTTGAGTTTATTCCTGGACTGAAGTCTCCAACAGGGTTTTGGATCATGTTAGGTATCATGTTAATAACGACATTGATTCTGCTGTATTATTTTTATCGACGTCATTTGGTCGGGCGTGGCGAAAAAAGTGTCATTGATATGTTGGCACAGCAGCATGCGGATCAACATATGAATTTGTTTTGGTTTATCGATTATGAGCCGATCAAGCAAACCGTGAAGGGCACCATCAAAGATTTAGAGAAAATCACCAAATTAAAATAATTCGGTGATTTTCCGCATAGACCATTAAAGCCAATGGGTTTTAGGGTATTTCTTTATATGCTGACGCTATCCTTGTTCAATTTATTATTCGGATATGTGGGCGTCGCAGGGAGATTTAATTTAAGAGGTTTTTAACTGGGCTCCTTTTAAAATCCGGTAAAGCTGATCTTTAATGAACAACTTTTTGCGTTTGAGGGGCTCAATCTCTCCACGATGAATCCTGACAGGGTCTTGTTCGAGTAAACAAATTTCCTGATCGAGAGCTTCATGGTCGTCAAACATTTTAGAAAAATGCGGATTGTCTTCTCTAAGCTGTTGAATCATGTCTCGGTATTCAGGAAACATGAGCTTAGTCTTTTTATTACAAACTTTGAGTTTCATGGTTGCCGTCTAATCCTCTTATTCAAAAATAAAAAAAGAAAGAAAGGCATGCGCCCATCTTTCTTTATAGAACTAGTGTTGAGTCGTTTGAACTGGGTCAGTGAAATGTAAATGTTTTACTTCACGACGAAGTTTTTGAACTTCCTCAATCAAATCCAGCATCATTGCGACTGCAGTAAAGCTGGCATCAAAGTCACGTTGTAAGCGATAGGCTCGCCGTGCACGTGAGACATCATCACCAAAAAATTGGTGAATGCGGTTATCGGGTCGGTTAGGCAGAATGTCATATTCCAACAGCTGTAAAACCCATTCAGGACTTTGTCCGCAGGCTTCAGCAAAATGCTTTAAATCAAAGCTATGTTGTTCATCAACAATTTCAGCGTGTCGACATCCGTCTAAAATAATTTCACGATATTGAATAGTCGTCATAACTTTCTCCTTAAGACTGACGCGGCTTAAAGTGAGGGAAGGCTTCAGCAAAGGCTTGGTAGGCTTGCTGTTCTTGCTCACTCTGCGCAGGAGGTTGAACAATGTTTAAAATTAAATATAAATGTCCTGCCTTTTTGGCTGGAATCCCCTGATCTTTTAAACGGAGTTGCTGCCCCGTTTTGGCATTTTTCGGAATTTGAATTTGTAATGTCCGACCATTAGGGAGCGCGGCGGTGATGCTTTGCCCCAAAGCGGCTTCCCAAGGACTGATATTCAGTTGGTGATAGACATCAACTCCTTCAACGCGTGTGGTCTCCGTATCTTTGTAATAAATTTCGATATACAGGTCGCCATTTTCACCACCCTGAATACCTGACTGTCCTTGACCACTTAAGCGAATTTGTTGCCCTTCTTTCATGCCTTTGGGAATTTTAACTTCCAGCGTTTTGCGCTGAATTTCCGCTTCACCATAGGCATTTAAAGTAGGAATTTGTAAGGTAATAGTTTGGGTGGTACCGTGGAATCCAACCTCAAGATCGACCTCTAAACGCGCATGTTGGTCTTCGCCTTTATGGCGTGTGCTATTTTGGCGTTGATATTGATAGTTTGATCCTCCAAAACCTGAACCAAAACGGCCAAATAAGTCTTCAAATCCTGAAAAATCATGTGCCTGTTGCCCACCTTGGGCATTCCGAAATGCATCTTCAAAACCGCCAAAGCCTGCATTGGGGTTGAATTGCTGTGAGCCTTGCGGATGATCGAGTTCAAAGTCATATTCTGCTTTTTTCGTTTCATCACTTAAGGTGTCATAGGCGACATTCAATTCTTGCATACGTGCTTCAGCATCAGGCTCCTTACTGACATCGGGATGATACTTACGTGCCAATTTTCGATAGGCTTTTTTAATTTGTTCGGCGGTCGCATCTCGCGTTAAACCGAGTATTTCATAATGGTTCTTCGGCATAAATAAGATTAAATAAATTGATTAAGTTTCAATCATTATTCAGCCTTTCAGCAGATTTCAACAGTAAAGATATGTTCCTTATTGTTTCAAAACATGACAAGAAAAAAGCCCCGATGAAAGGGGCTTTGATGGATGAGGGATACTTAGTATTTGACCCATGTGATGTTGCGCCCACCGCCATTTTCGGTCGACGTTCCTCGAATTCGTAAGTGCTTACCATTGTTGCTGAGTCGTGCATATGCGTCATAACGTAGCCCTGTGAAAGGGTCGAGGAACTGTTCATGGCTATAGGTCGAATCTTTGGCATTGTCTAACTGCAAATGGCTGAGCGTTGTCATGCCGACGATGGGTTGATTTTTATTGACCCCATCACACTTGCTACAGTTTTCTATTTTTAGCGCACCTGGAATTTCACGCGTACTTACGATGACTGCTTTATAGCTATTGTTTTTGTCTTTTTCAATCATGACGTCACTGAGAGAGTATCCTGTTTTATCATCGATAGTTTTCCATTTTCCGACCAAAGGATCAGTTGCTGCAAAACTGGAGAAGGCACATAAACTGCTGAGTACGAAAAGACTGCAAGAAAATTTCATGATGATAAAACCCCAATGGAAGAGAAAAATAAAGACATATAAAAATTATGGGTTTATTTATAACGAAATTTAAGCGGTGTGACCAGTGAAATATCTATGAATAAAAGTGATGAATCATTTGAATTATCTTATTTTTATGAGAACAAAGGCATAAAAAAAGAGCAATTTAGTTGCTCTTTTTTTATTGCACATGACGCGCTTAGCTTAAGTGTTCACCAAATAAACCCAAGGCTTCTTCTGCACTAAAGCTATATTGCGTGTTACAGAACTGGCAGTCCATGGTAATCGGGTTTTGATGTTCTAGCGTTTCACGAACGGCTTCAGCGCCAATTTGTTCAAGCGCTTGAGCACAACGTTCTTTAGAACAGGTACAGCCAAATTTCAGTACTTCAACTTCAGGTAAGCGTACTTCTTCTTCGTTGTATAAACGGTAAAGAATTTCACTGGATTCTAAATCGGTTAACTCTTCGATTTTGAGCGTTTCAGTCAACATGGTCAGACGTGGCCATAAGTCTTGATCAACACGTTCTTGTTCCTCTTCACTGTTACGTGGTAACAGCTGAATAAGTAAACCGCCAGCACGCTGGGCTGAACTGGCCAAAACGATACGTGTTGGAATTTGGGCAGACAGGTCATAGTACTGCATTAAACAACCCGCAAGATTTGGCTTGTCTAAAGCCACAATCCCTTGATAACGCTCACCAAATTCTGGCTCAATATTAATAAATAGTACAGGGCTAATGAGGGTGCTCAATACCGTACTGCTGCTGTCGGCAGCATTAAAGCGAGGATCTGCTTCATAATCCGCCAAGGCACGTACTTCACCAAGGTGATTACATTCAGCCATGGCCCATTTGAAACTACCTGAAGCCTGAATTTGTAAACTAATACGGCCTTTAATTTTTAAAGTACTGGCAAGTAATGCCGTGGCACTAAGCATTTCACCTAACAGCACTTGGACTGCAGGTGCATAATCACGCTGCGCCAAGATGGTTTGTAGGGTTTCTTCTAGATGAACCACTTCACCACGAACAGGACTATCTTCAATATAAAAGCGTTGACGCAAATCAGACATAAATTTCTCCAATATCCTGTCTTAATGGTGACGATATTGTAAAACACAAGTCATTTTACTTCATCCCGTGTGACATCTATTCGGTCATGTTGTAACTCGCGTTGTAGGTCAACGCCAACAGGACTTTGACGGAGCTGCGTATCACTTTCAAATAAGTGTTCTAATTCGGCCAAAGCATTACGATGTGTTTCATAGACCTTCTGTTCGTCGTTATAAATACTCTGCTGCTGTGCGAGCAGTTTTTCATCATAATCGCGAAATAACTCAATGCTCTTATACGCATCTTGTTCTGCAATTCCGAGATTACGTAGGGCAAAATAGGCCATCCCTAAAGATGATAAATAGGTTTCACGCCAAATATGTTCTACCCCCAAGTCACGCAACAAATGCACATGATGTCGATCGCGGGCACGGACCAGCAAGTTTAAATCTGGATAATTGAGTCGAATATGGCGTGCCACATTCATGGAGTCTTCAATATCATCGATGGCTAGCACAAACACTTTGGCATGTTCGATACCGGCTGCACGCAGGATATCGGGTTGAGTGGCATCACCATAGTAGAGTTTGCCTCCATAGTTGCGAACGAAATCGACCTTGTCTATATTGCTGTCAATCGCTGTGAAGGTTTGGTGTTGTAAGTGAACCAAACGCGCCACAATTTGTCCGACACGGCCAAAGCCAGCAATGATCATCGGGTTATGCTGTTCAGGAATCTCATCATAGACGGGTGTGGTTTCTTTTTCGAATAGTGGCACCACCCACGAACTCATCAGCCAGTACAGAATAGGCGTCAGAATCATCGACAATGTCACGATCAAATTGATCGGCTCTAAAATGGCCTGCGTAATCACGTGTTCACTCATGGCAACATTGAGCACCACAAAAGCAAATTCACCGCCTTGTGCCAAACAGGTTGCCAGCATCAAACTATTGCGCCATGAAAACTCGAAGTAGCGAGCGATGGCTGTTAAGGCCAGCAGTTTGACCAACATCAGCAATAACGCACCGCCAACAATCAGACTTGGGCTTTCCCACAGCAGCGAAACTTGCGTGCTCATCCCGACGGTCATGAAAAATAGACCGAGAAGTAGACCTTTAAATGGTGCAATACTGGCTTCCAGTTCATGACGGAATTCAGAGTCAGCAAGTAACACTCCAGTTAAAAATGCGCCCAAGGTGGTACTGATACCTAAGACATCCATCAGCGCGACTACGCCTAAGACAATAAACAAACCGACTGCGGTAATCAGTTCATGTGCGCCACTTTTGGCCACAAAGCGGAAAAAAGGGCGCATGAGATAGCGGCTAAATAAAAACAAGCCTGTAAAGGTAGCAACAATCGCTGCAAAGTAGGCCACACCATGATGGGTTGAGTTTGTCCCTGCAAGGAGTGGAATGACTGCAATCAGCGGAATCGCGGCAATATCTTGAAAGAGTAAAATGGAAAAGGACTGCTGACCAAAAGTGGTATTGAGCTGCTGTTTTTCACTGAGCAGCTGCAACACAAACGCAGTAGAGGAGAGGGCAAGGGCAAAACCAATCACGACACTGGCTGCAATCTGTTGTTGCAGGGCAAAAAAGACGATGCACGCCAGTAGCACGCCGCAGAGTGTTACTTGTAAACTGCCCATCACAAAAATGGATTTACGCATTTCCCATAAACGTTGTGGGCGAAGTTCGAGTCCAATAATGAACATCAAGAAAATCACGCCGTACTCAGCGAGTTTATGGATGTCTTCAGGGTCATGGACGACATTGAATACACTGGGACCGAGTAAGATGCCTGTAAATAAATAGCCGAGTACCGTGGCAATCCCCAGCCGTTTAGCCAACGGAACGATCATCAGTGCCGCAGCCAAAAAGAGGGTGATTTTAAGCAGTAGAGACATTGCCCTGTCCTAAATTTTTTTCTTTATGTTGGAAGTTTAAGGGAGAACGCGACTCAGGTCTAAGCCTTATTTACGTCAAGTCTTAACTTAACTCTTGTGGATCAATATCAAGGCTCAATTTCATACCATGCGGTTTGTTGTGCCAGACATTTTGCCACCACTGACGAATGTAAAAATGCATCCGCGCTCGATCTTTGGACAGTAGTACCATATGCGCTTGATAGCGGCCTGCTTTACGTTCCATCGGCGCAGGAATGGGCCCCCAAATATCAATACTGTTTTCTGAGGCTTGGCGCAGTACTTGTGCATGCTCTTGTAAAAAGCTTTGGTTCAGTTCTTGGTCTTTGGATTCACAGCGCAATAAAGCCGCATAGCGATAAGGTGGCATCCATGCAGCTTTACGCTCTTTCAACGTTTGCTTGGCAAAGCTGCGATAGCCCGATTCCAGCAGGGTATTCAGCAAAGGATGGTCTGGACGTAGAGTTTGTAAATAGACTTCGCCTTTTTTCTCACCGCGCCCAGCACGTCCAGCGACTTGGATGATGAGCTGTGCGGTACGTTCTGTGGCGCGAAAGTCAACACTGAGTAAGCCCGAGTCGATGTCTAAAATCGCCACCAAAGTCACATAAGGAAAGTGATGTCCTTTGGCCAGCATTTGGGTGCCGAGCAAAATGATGGGTTCACTTTTTTGGATTTTGTTATAGATTCTTTGCCAGCTGCCGACCCGACTGGTCGAGTCACGATCCACCCGAATTACGTCAAAGTTGGGGAACAGTGCTTGTAGGTTTTCTTCAACTTTTGCGGTGCCTAAACCAATTGGTTTTAGTTCGCTATGCTGACATTGTGGGCAGTGTTCAGGCATGCGGTGGATGGTGCCGCAGTGGTGACAGTGCAAATGCTGATAGGGCTGTCGATGCACGGTAAAATTGGCATCGCAGTGGGGGCACTTGGCCTGCCAGCCACAACTTTCACAAATCAACACAGGCGCATAGCCGCGACGGTTTAAAAAAATCAGCACCTGTTCTTTTTTGTCTAAGCGCTTTTGTACTTCATGAATCAATTGTTGGCTGATGCCATTTTGTTTTTGTGCCACTTTTAGATCGATCACATGCATTTTCGGCATCACGGCCACACCTGCACGTTGGTCCAACTCCAAACGGGTCATTTTACCTTGTTCGACCAACGCATAACTGTCGATACTTGGCGTTGCAGAGCCGAGGATAATCGGACAGTTTTCTAAGTGCGCACGGTATAAAGCCACATCACGAGCATGGTAACGGAAGCCCTCTTGTTGCTTGAAAGATAGATCATGCTCTTCATCTAAGACAATCAAACCCAGATGCGGAAGGGGCGTATAGATGGCAGAACGTGTGCCAATCACAATTGAGGCTTTGCCCGTTTGCGCACTTTGCCAGGCTTGAAGGCGCTTAGAATCATTTAAACCTGAATGTAGTAGCGCAATATGACAGTGAAAACGTGACTGAAAACGGCTCACTGTTTGTGGGGTGAGACCAATTTCAGGCACTAATACCAAGACTTGTTTGCCTTGTTTTAAAACCTCTTGCATGACTTGCAAATAGACTTCAGTTTTCCCACTACCGGTTAAACCATCCAGTAAGAAAGCGTGGTAGCTATGATGAGCTTTGAGAATGTTTTGAATGGCACGCTTTTGTTCATCATTGGGGGTGAGGGGCATTTGCGCCAGCGTCATAGCTTGTGGTTTAAAGTCTTGGGCTTCAAGTATGCACTGGGTGATTTGCTTTTTTTCTAAGGCCTTTAAGGTCGCAGTTTCAATGCCAGCCAAATTTAGAATGTTTTCAGACGTTCCTGTGGGATGCAGCTTTAAAATTTTATAGGCATCTTGTTGTTTTTCAGAACGCTTCAATTTGTCTTCGGCATGATCATCAATCAGCTTCCACATTCGCGCCAGTAAATTATAGGGTTTACCTTGGCGTAAAAAGCTGGGTAAAGCAGTATGCATCACTTCCCCAATGGGAAATTGGTAATATTGCGCTGACCATGTCAATAAACTTAAAACTTTAGCATCTAGAATAGCGCTGTCATCGAGCAACTCAGTTATGGCTTTGAGTTTAAAGCCTAAATCGAGTGGTTTCTCATCAGTGAGTTTCTCAACAATGACACCGACCACATTTTGGCGACCAAATGAGACAGCCACACGTGCACCCACTTCAGCTTGGTGGTATTGTTCAGCCGTTAAACTATAGTCAAAACAGTCATATAGATAAACGGGAACAGCCACACGAATACGGTAGCTTGGTGTTGTGGAAAGTGTAGTTTCTGGCATAAAAAGCTCAAAATGTCCTGATGAAATTGTCGTTGTGCGATGAATGAGTTGTGTTAGAGTGATGACATAATTTATAACTTAGAATATGAATGATTTTGGTGCCGACATGCAACAGCGCCAAATGACTAAATGGACAATTAGAAAGCGTAAACATGCCAGCATATCAATTTACCGCACTCGATGCCGCAGGAAAGCAGCAAAAAGGCGTGCTCGAAGGTGATTCAGCACGTCAAATTCGGCAACAACTTCGTGATAAAGCGCTGATCCCAGTCTCGGTTGATCCTGTTGAACAAAAAGATAAGCACAGCAGTAAAACATGGTTTCAAAAACAAATTACCGCCTATGATTTGGCCTTATTGACACGTCAACTTTCGGTACTTGTGGCGGCGGCCATTCCGTTGGAAGAAGCCATTCGTGCGGTTGGAAAGCAGTCAGAAAAAACACATGTACAAAATCTATTGATGTCAGTGCGTTCTAAAGTACTGGAAGGTCATTCATTGGCACAGGGTTTACAGCAATCTGGACGCTTTCCAGAGTTGTACATTGCCACGATTGCCGCTGGCGAACGTTCAGGACATTTAGACTTAATTTTAGATCAGCTGGCAGACTACACTGAAAATCGCTTTGCGATGCAAAAGAAAATCCAAGGCGCGATGATTTATCCGATTATTTTAATGCTGATGTCTTTTGCCATCGTGATGGGGCTCATGACTTATGTTGTGCCTGACATTGTCAAAACCTTTGACCAAAGCAAAGATGCCTTGCCATGGATTACCGTTGCCTTGATGAAAGCCAGCGATTTTATTCGAGTGGCATGGCCATTTTTATTGGTGGGCAGTGTACTAGGCATCGGCTTATTACTGCGATTTTTAAGAACCACAGCAGGGCATTATGCCTTTGATCGTTTAACGCTCAAACTGCCATTATTCGGTAAACTTTCACGTGGTATAAATGCCGCACGCTTTGCCAGTACCTTATCGATTTTGACCCAGTCAGGTGTGCCCTTGGTGGATGCGTTAAAAATTGGCGCGGCGGTGAGTAATAACTGGGTGATTCGCGATGCGGTCAATCATGCCGCAGAAAAAGTGACTGAAGGTGGAAACCTTGCGACCCAGCTGGAGCGCAGTGGTTATTTCCCACCGATGATGGTACAAATGATTAAAAGTGGTGAAACGTCGGGTGAATTGGATCGGATGTTGGAGCGCGCATCGACCATGCAAGACCGAGAGGTGACAACGCTCATATCGACCTTGCTGGCTTTACTGGAGCCACTGATGTTGGTTCTGATGGCAAGCATTGTCTTGGTGATTGTGATCGCCGTGATGCTACCGATCGTCAATATGAACAACATGATTTAATTTTAAAAATATAAGATGGAAGAGAAAATTCACATGCAATCAAAAATCTATAGACGCCAAGCTTCAGGCTTTACCTTAATTGAAGTCATGGTGGTGATTGTTATTTTAGGTGTATTGGCAGCCTTAATTGTACCCAATGTGATGGGACGCGGTGAAAAAGCCAAAGTGGATACCACTGTCATTACCCTTAAAGGTGTTGCTGCGGCATTGGATCAATATAAATTGGATAATGGTAAATATCCTTCGATGCAAGAGGGTGGACTCGACGCTTTGGTGAATAAGCCTGAGTCTGCAAAAAATTGGTTGCCCGGCGGTTATGTGAAAGGTGGATATCCGAAAGACAGTTGGGATAATGACATTCAATATGTTGCACCTGGGACCGATGGACGACCATTTGATTTATATTCTTTTGGCGCAGATGGACAGCAAGGTGGTGAAGAAACCGATGCTGATATTCAGTATCAACCTTAATTGAGAATTATTATATATTGGGTTTAATTGAATATATCATTACAGTGCATAGGTTATGTCAATGTGGACTGTAATGATAATACATCTTAATTTAAAATTAATATCTAAGATTATGATTTTAAATTATTAAATATAATAAGCATCAGCTGAGATTTATAATAAGAATTATTCCCATATTTGTTGATTACAAATAATGTAAATTATGGATAAAAATAGGCTTTTTATTTATTTAAATCCTTGCATAATGTTCTCAATGGCAACTGATTTGCCTGAGGAGAATAGAATGAAAGCATTAACCTTGTTGGATGAAATGAGCCAATTCCATTGGTCGATGCTCAAATCTGTTCTTTTGATTTTGAGTATGCTTCCTGTTGCTCAAGGTGTTTTAAGTGTCTGGCAGTCGACTGAAGGCAGCAGCCAAATCATGGTGGGTTTCTTTGCAATCAGTCTGTTCAGCACATGGGCGGTTTTGAGCTTTTGGTCTGCGTTAAAAGCAACCGTACTCACACTCGATCAAGTACAGATTACAGCATTAGAACAAAAAGTGGTCATGTTCTACCGTTATACCCCGATGCTTTTTTTAGCCGGTATGGTGTCCTATTTGGTCAGTCAAATTTAATACTGACATTTATAGTTGTGATAAAAACCGAGCACATACGCTCGGTTTTTTATTGCGTCATGAAGAATGGCGGAAAGATAGGATCGCTTGTCTGTTTCGTTGTATATGATGCTAGTGTTCACTCCCTATACTGTAGAAAATATAAATATAGAGTGAAATATGGAACAGATTGATTGGGCGGATTTTTTAAAAGTCGAGCTCCGAGTCGGGCGAATTATTCAGGCCGAAGTTTTTGAGCAGGCACGTAAGCCTGCTTATATTTTACATGTCGACTTTGGTCATGAAATTGGCATTAAGAAATCGAGTGCGCAGATTACTGAGCGTTATCAACCTGAACTGTTGTTAGGTAAATTGGTGGTGGCAGTGGTTAACTTTCCAAACAAGCAAATTGGTCCCATCCAGTCTGAGTGCTTAGTGACTGGCTTTCATGATTCAGACGCAGGTGTGGTGCTGTGTGTGCCTGATACAGATGTTCCAGTAGGTACCAAACTACTATAAATGAAAAAGAAAAACCCAAGCTCAGCTTGGGTTTTTCTTTGGAAAAGTATGATTTAACAATAGGAATTATCGACGAGACTTAAACGATACATCGACTTTACGTGGACGATAGATCCAGCCCAAGATCAGTAAAAAGACTGAAAAACCTAAAATTGGCCAGTCACTTAAACGGGTATATAGCGTTTGACCTTGCATAGCAGGCAGTTCGCCACGAAGCACGGTTGCCACATCTTGTGGGGCACGTTTTACGATATGCCCTTGATGGTCAATAAACGCCGTCACGCCTGTATTAGTGGCACGGATAAACCAGCGTCCATTTTCTTTGGCACGCATTTGAACCATCTGTAAATGCTGTAAAGGGCCTGCGGTTCCTGTAAACCATGCATCGTTGGAAACTGTCACCAAGAAATCACTTTGGCTGGCATTACGACGCGTCAAGTTCGGATAAGCCACTTCATAGCAAATGGCCGCGCCTAAATGCTGCTGATGAATAGAAAGCGGTTGTTGCTGTTGTTCGCCACGTGAAAAACCACTCATCGACGGATCATTCTGCATGGCTGGCAACACCCATTTCAGTAAACCAGATAGTGGAATATATTCACCAAAAGGCACTAAACGTTGCTTTTTATAGATTCCTTCGGCTTCAGCACCATTGGCCATAATACTGTTGTAGTACAGTGGTCGACCTGCCGCTTCAGAGCCTGAAATATCCCAGTATGGAATACCGGTGACCCACGCTGTGTTGGTTTTCTTGGCTTGTGCCGTCATTGCAGCTAAAAAGGGTTCGATATCACTTTGGAACATCGGAATAGAGGATTCAGGCCAAACAATGAGGTCTCGTCCCCATTCTGTTTTGGTCAAATCAGCGTAGATTCCAAGTGTTTTTAGTTGATACTCAGTGAGCCATTTTAAGTCTTGTGGGATATTGCCCTGAATTAAAGAAACCGATAATGGCGGCGTATTTTTTGCGGAGACGAATTCAATTTTTGATGCGCCCCATGCGCCAAGCACCAATAAAACAGAGGGGATGACCCAAAAAACGCGGCGGTTTAAAACTTCGACCAGTGCGCAGGCCAACACCAAGACTACAAACGATACCCCGAAGATACCAAATAATGGTGCATACCCATCCAGTAAGCGTTCGGTAAAGGCATAGCCTGCAAACAGCCATGGGAAGCCTGTGAAAACCCAAGTTTTCGCCCATTCAAAAAGCACCCAAAGCGGGGCGAAGGTTAGGGGTGTTTCAGGGAAAAAGCGGCGGTAAATAAAGCTTTGGACAGCCGTGAATAAGCCCATGACCAAGGCCATAATGCCGATCATGCCCACACTTAAGGCACTATTGGTATCGCCATAGACATGGATGGAAGTGTAGAGCCAAAAAGCCCCCACGAACCAGAGGCCAAAACCATAGGCCCAACCAATACCAAAGGCTTGTTTTGCACTGCGACTGCGTAAAGTGGCATAGAGCAGTGCAGGGGATAAGATTGCCAACCACCAATAATGATAAGGGGCGAGTGCAAAACTAAAGACCGCCCCTGAAAATAAGGCAATTAAAAGCGGATAAATTAAAGGTAACTGTTTTTGTTGTGGATTGGGGGTTAACAGTTTGTCAAAGTAAGCTCTCATTTACGAACGGCTCGAATCAGATGAATAGAACGTGCATCTGCTTCTACAATGGTAAATTCCCAATTTTCAAGATCAATCACCTGACCTTGTAAATCACTCACTAAACCAATTTCTTGAAGCAATAAACCGCCCACAGTTTCAACCTCATCATCAGAAAAGTCTGCATCTAAAAGATTGTTAAAGTGTTCGATTGGTGTAAGTGCTTGAACCAGCCACGTATTTGCGGTCGTTGGGTCATTGTCGGGAATAATATATTCAGCTTCCTCATCGATCTTGTCGTGTTCATCTTCAATTTCACCGACGATCTCTTCCAAAATATCTTCTAGCGTCACTAAACCTGAGGTCGTGCCATATTCATCAATTACCACTGCAATGTGCGTTTGGGTATTTTTCAACATGCGAAGTACTTGGTCTGAGCGTGCGCTTTCAGGGACATATAAAGGTTGGCGCATCAGCGCACGTATATCCACTTTATTGTTTGGTTCAGTCAAAAAAGGCAATAAGTCCTTGGCTAATAAAATGCCCACGACATTGTCTGGTTGATCGGATGAAAAGACAGGGAAACGTGAATGTGCCGACTCAACCAAGGTATGCAAAATGTCGAGTAACTCATCATCTTCTTGTAGGCTGATCATCGATGTACGCGGTGTCATGACCTCGCGGACTTTGGTTGCTGGAAGGTCTAATACGCCTTCTAACATCGCAACAGTGTCGGGTTCTAAAAAACGACGTGAATCTTGAACTAACTTTAACAGTTCATCGCGAGTTTCTGGCGCGGTACCTAACCATTTGCGTAAGCCACGCATTCCCCACGACGGGCCTGATTCCTCGTGCATGATCTTTCCTAAAGACTCTTAATATCTAAAAAACTTAATTTTATCATACCGTAGAAAACACAGTTGTCTATTGTAATTAAGCAAGGATTGCATGAATGATTAGATCAATACTTTTATACATGAGGTTCATCAGCCATCAAACTATGCAAACAGATATGCGAAATGGGCAGTTGTGTTAAAATTGGCAAGTTTTTAAATTTTTGAGTTTATAATATGTCTGATTTGGAAGTGAGCCCAAGCATCCAATTAAACACCCGTGGTTTACGCTGTCCAGAGCCTGTGATGATGTTGCATCAAGCCATTCGCAAGTCTAAATCGGGAGATGTAGTGGAGGTGTTTGCAACGGACAATTCAACTTCATGGGATATTCCGAAATTTTGTATGCATCTTGGGCATGAACTTTTGCTGCAAGAAGAGCGCTTAGACGAAAACGGCAATAAAGAATTTCATTATTTAGTTAAAAAAGGTTAGGACATTTGTCTTAGCCTTTTAAAATGTACTTGAGTAAAGAAAAAGAAATCAAGTTCATCCAAGGAAATCAGAATGAAAAGAATAAATGTGTTCTTATGGGCTCATATTTTTGCATTATTTTGTTCAATTTCTTGGGCAAAATCTTGTGAAGTTCCTGTAGGTACGATGAATGTTGCAGGTTTAAAAATTGGACAGCATATTCGTGAATTTCAACAGCATCATCCCACCGCAAAAACGGTTATTTTAGGGGGCGATAATTATCAGTTTGAATTTGCACAAGGTGTAGATACCCAAATTAAAAAAGCTGGTGTGAGCTGGGTTCAGCATATTCGTTACGATCCGCATTCTAAAATGATTATTTCATACAGTTTAAGTTTTCTAGATGGGCCACTTGCGACGTATGAAACCGATTTAGATGTTTTTAAAAGTCGAGTATTAAAACGCTTTCGGGTGGCGCAAAACGGTTGGAAACAAGCTGAAAATAAATATGTTTATCAGTGTGCCGATTATCGGATTGAAATTTATCAAGATCATGGGGTTGGACATACCGCGATAGGGCCAACAGTGATGGTTTTTAGCAAAAAGTCAGATGCCTATTAATTAAAAAAAATCCCTTCAGTGCTGAAGGGATTTTTTAATCTAAAAGCGATTACTTACTCGGAAATGCGCCTCAGCGCAAGCCCGTTTTAACATTACATGTTCGGTTATGCGACACGGTTAGCAAAGCAACTGCTTTGCCGTGTCGCAAGGAATTACATATTAGGGTAATTCGGACCACCACCACCCTCAGGCGTTACCCAAGTAATGTTCTGAGATGGATCTTTAATATCACACGTTTTACAGTGCACACAGTTAGCTGCGTTAATTTGGAAACGCTTCGAACCATCGTTCTCTTCCATAATTTCATAAACACCCGCAGGGCAGTAGCGCTGAGCTGGCTCGTCCCATTTTGGTAGGTTTACATTCACAGGAATAGACGCATCAGTCAGTTTCAAGTGTGCTGGCTGATTTTCTTCATGCACCGTATTCGATACAAATACTGAAGATAAACGGTCAAAGGTCAACTTACCATCTGGTTTTGGATAGTTCGGTTTCACTGTTGCTGCATCTACAGTTTTCAGTGTGCTGAAGTCAGGCACTAAGTCATGCAGTGTAAACGGGACTTTAAACACATTTTGGTCGATGAAGTTAAATGCACCACCACCGAACGTGCCAAATTTGTGCATTGCTGGACCAAAGTTACGAGAACGATATAACTCTTCTTTTAACCAGCTGTTGTTGAACTTGTCTGTGTAAGCTGTTAACTCTTTTGCAAAGAAGTCTTCACCTTCAAGCACACGTGCAATGGCAAGGTCACCACCTTTTTCAACGCCTGCTTGAATCGCTTCGAATACCGCTTCGCCACACAACATGCCAGATTTCATGGCCGTATGTGAGCCTTTAATTTTAGCGAAGTTTAGGAAGCCTGCATCATCACCAATTAAAGAGCCACCTGGGAAGGTAAACTTCGGCAGTGAGTTGAAACCACCTTTGACAACAGCACGTGCGCCATAAGAAATACGCTTACCACCTTCAAGATACTGCTTAATCAGTGGGTGTGTTTTCCAGCGTTGCATTTCTGCAAATGGATACATGTGTGGGTTTTCGTAAGATAAATCCACGATCATACCCAAAGTAACTTGGTTGTTTTCAGCGTGATATAACCACCAACCACCAGAAGAACCTGTTTCAGCTAGAGGCCAACCTGCACCGTGCATCACCAAACCTGGCTTGTGTTTTGCAGGGTCAATTTCCCATAGTTCTTTGATGCCGATACCATAGTGTTGCGGGTCTGCATCTTTATCTAGATCGAACTTGGCAATCAGGCGTTTACCTAAATGACCACGGCAGCCTTCCGCAAAAATCGTATATTTGGCATGTAGTTCATAGCCTGGTGTAAAGTTATGTGTTGGTTCACCATCTTTACCAATCCCCATATCACCGGTTTGGATACCTTTAACGGTACCATCGGCATGATAAAGAATTTCAGATGCAGCAAAACCTGGGAAAATAGACACTTCTAATTCTTCAGCTTTTTGACCTAACCAACGCACCACGTTACCAAGTGAAATCACATAGTTGCCATCATTATGCATGGTTTTAGGAACCATCCAATGCGGCGCTTCTTGTGACTTTTCAGCAGACATTAGGAAATACGTTTTATCTTCAGTTACTGGCACATTTAAAGGCGCGCCTTCTTCTTTCCAGTTTGGGAACAACTCATTGATCGCACGCGGTTCGAGCACAGCACCTGAAAGGATATGCGCACCAACTTCAGAGCCTTTTTCTACGACACAAACGGACAGATCATTAAGGTTGTTTTCAATTGCAAGTTGACGAATTTTAATCGCAGCAGAAAGGCCAGCAGGGCCTGCGCCAACGATGACTACGTCAAACTCCATCGATTCACGTTCGATGTGTTCCATGTAGGACTCCTCATATGGTTAAAGGTGGCAACCGTTTTGACTCAAAGAACGGTGCTGCCATGAGTGTTCTTAGTTCCCAGACACAAAATTTATCATCGTGTCTTTTATATTGTGAGCTAGTATAGGTTTAAACCGAGTTCTAGCCAATTGGCTGAATCATATTATTTTTCCGTCAGACAGGCATGAATTTTATGGATAAGCAGCACAACTCAGCAAATCCGACGAAAAAAGTAGCTATTGCTGATAATAAAAACTTAACCGGTATTGCACAATACATAAAAGGTGGACAGTCCGGTCACAAAAGGTCAATCCCCCCTTTAGATCAATGGCACCCAAAGCATTGTGGCGCAATGGATTTGAAGGTTTTAGCCAATGGAGAATGGTGGCACGAAGGTCAATTGATCAAACGCCAAGCCATGATTGAGCTGTTTGCAACGGTACTTTGGAAAGAAGAAGATAAGTTTTATCTCAAAACTCCTGTCGAGCAGATTGAAATCGAGGTTGAAGATGAACCTTTATTTGTCAATCAAGTCGAGCAAGTCGAAATTGCAGGAAAAATCTACCTACAACTGACCACGACCACGCATGATGTGGTGATTGTTGATGAAGACCATCCCATTTTTATGCGTGCCTTCCAAGGGGAGCTACGTCCTTATGTGCATGTTCGTTTTGGCATCAATGCACTGATTCAGCGTGCTGCTTTTTTTCATTTGGTGGAAATGGGTGAGCTAAGCGACGATGCGGCGGGTCAGGTCAAACTGTGCTTACAAAGTGGTGATTTGCTATTGCAATTAGGCACCTGAGGTTTAAGCTTGATTGATCTTTTAACTTTATACTGCAACGAGTCCCCATGAGTGCCATTCAGCCCTTATTTCCTCTGATCAACCCTATGCCAAAAGCGACAGCCAATGCGCCAATCGGGATATTTGATTCGGGGATAGGCGGCTTATCCATCGCTCAAGAAATTGCCAAGCATTTACCGCATGAACGATTTATTTATTTTGCCGATACCGCACATGTGCCTTATGGGCCACGCAATGATCAAAATATCCGAGAATTGACTGCACAAGCGATTGAGTGGCTTTACCGCAAAGGCTGTAAGGTTGCAGTTGTGGCGTGTAATACCGCTTCAGCCTTTAGTTTGGATTATTTACGCGAGCACTATGGCGACAACTTCCCGATTATCGGCCTGGTTCCGGCCCTAAAACCTGCGGTATTGCAAAGCAAATCCAAAACCGTGGCCGTTCTAGCGACCCCTGCGACCTTTCGCGGGCAGCTGATTAAAGATGTGGTTGAGAAGTTTGCACAACCTTCGGGAGTCACGGTGATTCCAGTGACCTGCTTAGATTTAGTGCCTTTTGTTGAAAGCGGCGCACAGATGAGTGCGGCATGTTTAGCTATTTTAAAAGATATTTTACAACCCGTTGTCGATCAGGGTGCAGATTACTTAGTTTTAGGCTGTACCCATTACCCTTTTTTGAAAATAGCGATACAATCTATTTTTGGTCAGAAACTGACATTAATTGACTCTGGACTGGCAGTTGCACGACAAACAGCCCGTATTTTAATCAAAAATGAGTTATTATTTGAACGAAATCATGATAGTGATGTTCGAATTGAATGTTATGTCAGTGGGAATAATGCAGAAAGTTTGAGACCCATCTTACAACTTTTGCTTGAACCAGAACTAAATTGGACTATTTCAAACATATCTGATTAATTTTTAAACAAATAAGTCGAGTATTTTGATATATATAGGACTTACGCATTGACGGATTCAAAAAAGTATTAAAATACTTTATAAAGTATCTGTGATCAGACGAATTAAACATGCTTCTACAGCAACTTGTACATTACCCATTTATATGGGCTTTCTCATGACAGAACCGAACTCTATTAGCTGCACACAACTTGCCGAGACTTATAACATCTCGCATGATAGTGTAAATCGCTTTCTAGAACGTGAAGACTACACACCTCACGACCTATATCAAGAAGCAATTCAACATATTGATAATAATAAACTTATAGTCAGTATTGATGATACTGTTTTAGATAAACCCTATAGTCAACATATGGACTTGGTTAGCTATTTTTGGTCAGGCAAACACCACCGATCCGTCAAGGGTATTAATCTCATTACCTTGTATGCGACAGATCAGAATGGTCAAAATATTCCAATTAATTTCCGAATTTATGACAAATCTGAAAGTAAAACCAAGAATGATTACTTTATGGATATGTTAAGTGAAGTACTCAGTTGGGGTGCAAAGATTCAATTTATTACAGGTGATAGTTGGTATTCATCGACTGGAAATCTAAAAACCATAAGAAAATATGGTATTCGATTTATGTTTGGTATCGACTGTAACCGTAAGGTTTCCCCAGAAAAAGGACAATGGTTTCAACTGCGTTTATTGCCAAATTTCCATCAGGGTCAAGTGGTCTGGCTCAAAGATTTTGGCTTTGTACAATTATTTAAGACTCAGTTAAAAGAACAGCAGAGGTTTTATATTGTGCATCAAGATGAAGATGATTTATTGTCCTTTGAGGGTTTTCATGAATTACATTCAAGTCATTGGAAAATAGAGCAATATCACCGGGTGATTAAACAGGTTTGTCATATTGAAAAGTTTCAAGTAAGACGATCTAAACTGATTTTGAATCATATTTTTTCAGCCTTGATGGCCTACGTCGAGATACAAAAGAACCAGTTTGAGCGGATCTTTGAAAATGTATATCGTTGGCAGAAGAAATTATTTAGACCAGTTATCAAAAACTTCATTGATGACTTTATTCTCGATAAAAATCATCTGCTACCACAGAGAATCTATAAATAATAGTGCGTAAGTCCTAATATAGTCAAAAATTGTAACCTAATATGCTTGAGTTAGTCGCAGTGTCTATCTAATGGAATTTGGGGGATGGGATGCTGCGAAGAATAATGAGGATAACCGATGCTCGATAAGCGTTATCAAGTGTTTATAACCACTTCTGGAAGCGAGATGCAACCAGAGCGGATCATTTTGGCCCAAACTTTAGTGGGCATGGGATTTTTTTTTTGGGGATTAGAACAACGGACACCACTTTCAACGGCTTTTGCACGTCGTCAGATCGATGACTGTGACTATGTCATATTGTTGCTGGGCAGCAAATATGGCGAACAGTCCGTGTCAGGGGTGGGATATATGCACCTTGAATACATTTATGCGGTCACCAAACAAAAGCCGATTATTGTATTTATGCATGATGATCCTGATGCCCGTGAGTTATGTTTACATGACGACAAAGCTGAGCTGCGTGAAAAATTCAAAGAGTTTAGAAAACTACTCCAAAACGAAGTCGATCAGGTTTTCACTTATCGCACCATGCGTGACTTGGAAATGGCCGTTCGCTTGAATATGACGCAAATGCTAGAGCGCTATCCTGTATCGGGTTGGGTACGTCCGCAGAACACCCAAGTGTTGCATGACGAAATTGATAAACTCAAAGCCAAATTGGTGCAATTGGAAACTGAAGCGGGTAAACGTGAAGTCGATCCATTTTTGTCTTTACCCAAAGTGGCTATGCATGAATTTTTTGCCTTTGATTATCGGATGCATGCCTATCAAGATGGCAATTTTAAAGAGCTGAAAATTCAAAAGCAGATGACTTGGGCGCAATTACTCTCGGTTTTGGGGACAACCTTTATTCACCCAACTCCTGAAGAGTATTTCTCCAAACGCATTAATGAATATTTAAACGAAACTGGTTTAAATGATGCACGCTTAGAAATGCCTCGTGCCCATGCTGTTGCGCGCTCACAAATTAATATTCGTGCTTTGCACAGTATCAAAATGCAAATGCGTCAAAATGATTGGATTGTTCAGTCGGGTCGAGATGATCGTCAGCGCATGCTCTGGCAGTTGACCCCGAAGGCGATGAAACTTTTGGAGAGTAATTTATTGGAAAAGGATCGGCCTTTTCAATTTCAATCTTCGTAGTTATCCATTTAGATAATGAACTGAAAACTGTTACAGTAGAGACATTCGAAAACGAGCCACGAGGGTTGAATGTCTACTGCAACAAAAGCAAAAGTTACTGTTATTTTGGCAAATTTGGGAACGCCTGATGCACCGACAGCTTCAGCAGTGCGTCGCTTTTTGGATCAGTTTTTGTCAGACCAGCGGGTGATTGAAATTCCCAAACCGCTTTGGCAAATTATTCTCCGTTTATTTATTTTGCCGTTTCGCCCGAAACGCGTTGCCCATGCTTATGAGATGGTGTGGGGCAGCGATTCTCCAATGCGAGAAATTTTGCTGACTCAAGTGGCCGCGTTACAACAGCAGTTGATTTTGCAATATCCTGAGTTTGAGCTGAATATTGTTCCTGCGATGACCTATGGTAATCCCGGCATTCAGCCTTTGCTTGCTGAGTTGAGTCAAAACCCGCAAGATCATATTGTACTTTTTCCTTTGTTTCCGCAATACTCGGCAACATCCAGCGCGCCCTTATATGATGCTTTCGCGAAGTGGATTCCAAAGCAGCGCAATTTGCCAGGGCTGAGCATTATTCGCGATTATTATCAGCACCCTTTATACATTCAGGCTTTGGCGCAAAGTGTGCGCGATTTCCGTGCTGAACATGGGGTGACTGAAAAGCTGTTAATGTCTTTCCATGGTATTCCACAACCTTATGCCGATAAAGGCGATCCCTATGCCGACCGCTGCCGTATCACTGGGCAGTTGGTGGCGGCCGAATTAGGCCTAGCGGAGGACGAATGGGCGATCAGTTTCCAATCCCGCTTTGGGAAACAAGAGTGGGTGAAACCGTATACCGATGTCTTACTGGCCGAATGGGCGGCGCAGGGTGTGAAATCGGTGCAAATTATGAGTCCGGCGTTTTCAGCGGATTGCTTAGAAACTTTAGAGGAACTGGCGATTCAAAATGCTGAATTGTTTTTGTCTCAAGGTGGAGAGCGGTATCAATATATTCCAGCCTTGAATAGTCGCGGAGATCATTTGCAATTGCTCAATACGCTGGTTCAGGCTAATCTTGACGCCTTAAAACAGACATTAGCCAGCAAAACGAATTGAGGTTGACACGCTATGTTGCAAGTTAAAATTGTGCCTGTAACGGCATTTCAGCAGAACTGTTCGATTGTCTGGGACAGTGACAGTAAAGAAGCAATTTTAATTGATGCAGGTGGAGAGCCTGAAAAACTTAAAGCTGAAATTGAAGTATTGGGTTTGACAGTAAAAGCGCTGTGGTTGACACATGGGCATTTAGATCATGCTGGAGCAGTCGGGGCATTAAAAAAACTGTGGGATGTCCCTGTGATTGGCCCGCATAAAGAAGATGCCTTTTGGTTGGATATGATCCAAGAAGTCTCGCAGCGTTATGGTTTTCCTGTTCCTGAAAAGGTGGACGTCACGACATGGCTTGAAGGTGGTGAAGTCCTTAAACTGGGCAATGAAGCGTTTGAAGTGCGTTTTGCCCCTGGACATACTCCGGGTCATGTGATGTTTTATAACAAAAACTATGGTCTGCTTTGGACCGGCGATGTGTTGTTTAAAGGCTCCATTGGTCGTACCGATTTTCCACGCGGCAATCATCAGCAGTTGATTGACTCTATTCAGCGTGAATGCTTTAGTTTACCCGATGAGACGCAGTTTATTTCAGGACATGGTCCAATCAGTACCATTGGTTTTGAAAAACAACATAACCCTTTTGTGGCAGGAAAAGCAGGCTAAGCACTTTGTGGTCTCATTGAAAAATAAAAAAGTCAGCAGCTGCTGACTTTTTTATTTGCGAAATGGATTATGCAAAATGTGTTGGGTTTCTAGAGCAAACACGATGGAGAATAAGGCCACTAATAGTCCAACTGAGAGGATTAACAGATCTTGCATATAGATGCCAAAACTGAATAGACAGATCGCAAGTAAAACGCCAATTAAAACAATAGTCTTACTCAGGATGTTCATCTTATCCCCCCTTATAGGATGTTATTTTTGTGACTTGATCATGCTGTGAGCATGTACCAATTTTGGAGGGAGTATAGTCGACGAATTATCCTTTTAAGCGAATATTAAGATATTAAATAATGAACAATTTCGCTTAAAATATGAAAAATATCATGAAATTAAACATATTATTCTTCTGAATTTTCTGCCTGCGGTGCATCTTGCGTTGGGAGGCGATATTCATCATTGGCCCATGCACCTAAGTCGATCAGTTTGCAGCGTTCAGAACAAAAAGGACGAAAGGCGTTGTCTTCCCATTGACTCATTTCTCCACAACGGGGACAAGGGAAAGTGTGTGGCATGATCGACTCCAGATAAAATTTTCGGATTGAAATAGGCAAAAACGTTGGCAGTTGTTAGACTGATGCGGTTTTTTCTTAGTTTGATCTGATTATGCCGATTCGTCAATTTCAAGCCCAGCGTATGCATGCGCCTCGTGATTTTCAAATGATCAGTCCTGATCCACTATGTGTGGAAATTGGGGCGGGCAAGGGTAAACATGCTTTATTGTTTACGGCCCATCATCCTGAGAAAAAGCTGATTGCGGTTGAACGTACCCGTGAAAAGTTTGTGGCGATGCAGAAACAACATGGCTTAGAAGGTCAGCAGAATTTACAGCTGGTACATGCCGATGCCTTGCCGTGGGTGGTACATGCCTTGCAGCCGCAGCAGGTTGAACAGTTTTTTATTCTTTATCCCAACCCTGAACCGCATAATCCTGCGCAGCGCTGGTTGAATATGCCGTTTTTTGAGTTTCTGATTTCACGTTTACAAGTGGGCGGAAAAATTACTTTAGCCAGCAATATTCCAGAATATATTGAAGAAGCACAGCAACAGTTGATTGAGGTGTGGAAGTTACCATTTGTGAAAGAGCGCATTGCTGATAGCTCAGCGCGCACGCATTTTGAAATTAAATATTTAGAACGAGGCGAGCTCTGCCAACAGTTGATCATCACGAAACCTGAAGGTTATTGCACGCGTTTTGATGCGTTTCAGGCCTTGCGAGGTCAGAACCCACAGTCGCAATCTTCGGATCAAGCTGAATAAATCATGCCAAAGCGTATTGCAATTATTGGGGCGGGCCCAGCCGGTTTGATGGCAGCAGAAGTATTGAGTCAATATGATGTTCAGGTCGATGTGTTTGAGCAAAAACCATCTGCTGCACGTAAGTTTCTGATGGCGGGTAAAACAGGACTAAATATCTCTCATGCCGAACCTGTAGAGCAGTTTATCGGTCGTTATGATCAAGCTGAATGGCTAGCACCTTGGATTCGTGAGTGGGATGCCACATGGATTCAAGCATGGATGAAAGGTTTAGGCATTGAGTCCTATATCGGAACATCTGGGCGTATTTTCCCGATTGAAATGAAAGCTGCGCCTTTATTACGTGCATGGTTGAAACGCTTGGTTGAGTCAGGCGTCAAGTTTTACTATCGTCATCAATGCCTCAGCCTCAAAGAACATACACTTGAAATCAAGTCTTTGGTTAGTGATCAAGTGCATAGCCAGAGCTATGATGCGATCGTCTTGGCTTGCGGAGCGGTGTCATGGTCTCAGCTCGGTAGTGATGGCGCTTGGCAAAACTGGTTGGAGGCCGATGAAATTGAGCCTTTTCAAGCCAGCAATGCTGGAGTAGAACATGAATGGTCTACCTATATGCAACCCGTCTTTGGGCAGCCATTGAAACGAATTTCGACATGGGTGGGCGATGCCGAAAAAAGTATGGGCGATATCGTCATCACCCATTATGGATTAGAAAGTGGTTTGGTCTATAAGCAAGGTCGAGCGCTGCGTGCGCAGCAAAAGCAACAACAGTCTTTAATTTTGAAGCTCGACTTGCTGCCGGATGTCACTGTTCAAGAATTGGCTGTACGTCTGAAACCGACAAAAAAACAGTCTTTAAGTAATGTTTGGCGTAAAGCTGGTTTAGATGCAGCTAAGGCAAGTTTAGTGCGAGAGTTGGTTGCAAAAGAACACTGGAATCACCCTGAACAACTGGCGCAGCAGATGAAGCAATTACAGATTCCTTTAACTGGTTTTCGTCCGATTGAAGAAGCGATTAGTTGTGCTGGCGGTGTGCGCCGTGAAGGCCTGAGCCCGCAGCTACAATTAAAATCCAATCCCGCCGTTTTTTTATGTGGGGAAATGTTGGACTGGGATGCACCCACAGGGGGCTACTTACTCACTGCATGTTTTGCAACAGGGCGTGCCGCAGGTGAGGGCGCTATGCAGTATTTGAATGTGGCAAAAAATTCGCCGTAAGCGATGCAACTGAAAATCAGCTGTGCTAATTTGAATAAAAAATTCAAGGAGCATCATGATGTCGGATCTTCAGCAGTATGTGGGCAGCTGCCTATGCGGTGCAGTGACTTATCAAATTGATGGGCCGATTGGCGATATTATTCAATGCCATTGTCAAAAATGTCGCAAGGCCAATGGAACGGCATATGCAACCAATGCACCGATTGCTAAGGCGGATTTTAAACTGACCTCTGGTCAGGACGTTGTAAAAAAATATGCATCGAGTGCAGGCACAGAGCGTTGTTTCTGTGGCAACTGTGGTTCACCTTTGATCAGTATTAAAGCTGAAACACCTGAGTTTTACCGTTTGCGGATCGGCACTTTAGATACCCCGTTACAGCAAAAGCCGACGCAGCATATTTTTGTGGCATCTCAAGCCGAGTGGGACAACATTTGTGATGCATTACCGCAATATGCTGAACGCCCATAGTTAGAATAGATCTAAGTGAAAGGGATCATCGGATCCCTTTTCTTTGTCCGAGATTGAGTTAGTAGCCTGTCGACATCGTATCTTGAGCTTTTGGGTACTGCGACTGCCAGTGTTCAAGTTGCTCTTGGGCATGAATGAGCTCACCGAGACCTTTCACGTTATCATGTGGTGCTGCGGTTTTATCTTGGATGATTTTGGCTTGGTTATCCCAATATTGGTACATCAGAGTTTGAATGTAGCGCCCTTGTTCTGTTTTTAAATCCAGCTCTTTCAGCATATTCAGTGCAGACTGAATATTGTCTTGTTGACGTGTTTTTGCAAATTCATCCGTGAGCGTGCCTGCCTCACGCATTTTTATCAGCTCATCTTCCATTTCATCACTCATGCTGCTAAAGCGCTGGTCATAGTCGGCCAAGAGCGCAATATCGTGTGGATCATTGGCTGTTTTTGCAAAACTTTTGACCGGTTCAGAGCTGAGTTCTTGCAAAATTTTGTCATCGCTTGAAAGGGTGTCTTGCTCAGCACGTTCATTGGCTTTGTTACAGCCTGTGAGGATTAAGCTGCCACCTAAAAGAAGCGGCAGTAGAACCTGTTTTAATGAAAGAGTATGTGGGTTCATATCGGTGTCCTATTATTCTGCTATTTTTTGAAAGTGATAGGCATAGGTGATGTAAGGAAAACTGATTTCGTCTTGTGGCTGTTTGCCCGTGTACTGCTGCACAATTTGTTCAAACTGATGTTTTAAATCCTGCTGTTGTTCGAGTGGCATTGCGGCAATAAAGCTGGTCGAAAGGAGACGTTTTGAGACGACTTGTTCTACTGTACCTGTTTGCTGCTGTGCAAACTGATGCAGGCTTTTGAGCTGAAATAAGTTTTGATGTTCAAAGACTTTTTTCCATAGCCCACTATGATAACGCGGGGTATCTCCTTCTAAAGGCGCGAGTCGTTCTGCGAGTGCATTGATCCAGTCGACTTGAGTATCACGTTGGTTCCAGACCAAGCCCAAATGCCCTTGCGGTTTTAGGACACGGTGAATTTCCTTTAAACTGTCCATGTTGGCAAACCAGTGGAAGGCCTGCGCAGATAAAACTGCATCGATACTTTGCGAAGGCAGGGGAATATGGTCACTAAAGGCTTGTAATGTTTCCACCTGTGGGTAAGCCAGTTTGAGCTGAGCTAACATTTCGGTCACCGGTTCGATGGCAGTGAGCTGTCCACTATGTGGAATCAGATAAGGCAGAAACTTACCTGTACCCGAGGCAAGATCAATCACACGTGAATTTGCGTTTAAATGCAGTTGCTCGGTGAGCCAGACATGGATCTCTTGTGGATAACTTGGACGCACTTGTTGATAAAGTTCAGCAGCTGCACTAAACCCGTGTTGTGCCGCAGGATGGAGTAATTGTGTCATATTTTGCGCTTTTTTATCTGCTCTGCATCTATAAAATAACACATTTGGTTCGATGAAATCGCTTATGCTGTATGGAACGAACATGACCTCACTTTATAGGAATGAAATCTCTCAGCATGGACATGGCGAAACAAATTATTTTTGAAGATGAACAGATTCGTGTCATTTTTTTACAGGGTTCATCGGACGAACTTATTTTCTCTTTTGGTGATCTGATTACCCGTGCCAAGGGAACGTCGATCAATGCAGAAAAATCGCTGGCGAAGTTTGGCTTCAATGTGGTTGGCATTATGCCGAAACAGAAGTCATGGTTTCCAGAGTCTTCGATGTTGGCGATGTTAGAGGCAATTCGCGCTTGGATTGCCCCCTTTCAAACCCGCATTGCCTATGCAGGGTCGATGGGCGGCTATGCAGCGATTAAATACTCTAAACTTCTTGGATTTAAGCGCGTGGTAGCCTTGGTGCCGCAGTATTCGATCGACCCTGAACAGGTGACGGATAACCGCTATAACATGTTCTATCAGCCTGAGCTGAACCATGACATGCAGGTTCAAGCGAAGGATGTCTCGGCAGAGTGTGAATACATTGTTATTTATGACCCTTACTGCCCTGAAGACCGTGCGCATTATGAAAAATTACAATTGGTCGTGCCGAATCTGAATACCCTGAACTTACCTTTTACAGGGCATGATGCGATTGCGGTTTTAGCCAGTTCAGATTTGTTGCACGATTTTTTACGTCATGAGTTTGATGCGCCGTATTTTTATAAAAAAATTCGTGAAGTGAAAAAGAACAGCAAGTTTTACTACCGTAAAGTGATCGAAAACTTGTTGCCACGTCATCGCTTTTCTTTGGGGCGAATTCTGAAAAATAATGAGCTTGAGTTAGATGGTCAATTTTTTGATAGCAAGCTAAAACAAAGCATTATTCGCGAGTTACTCAGCAATCGACAAGTGAGCCAGACCGATCTGCTGAAATTGGGTATTCAGGTCAACTTGCCGCAAGAAAATAGCTGTCAGTTGATGGATAGTTTTGGACATGGTTTAGTGTTCAATATGATCAGTCAAAAGATTGAAAGCTATGCACCAGATGCTATTGCGCTGAATCATAAGTTTCTGCTGCCGATTTTTGCCAAGGGTAATGGACTAGTACACATTTACTATAACGATATGCGCTATACCATCGTCATGAATGACAGACAGATCATGAAGTTGGTGCATGAACAAGCCGAATTGGGCGCTGGAATGCATCCATTGTTAATGAAAAAATACAGTGATTATTATTTGATTAGTTATAAGCAGTTTAACTTTAGCTGTGATGAATATGGTGGCTTTGATTTGGTCGAAGATATTCCAGAAACAGCACAGTTTTTGGTGTCAAGCGATGCTGAGTCAGATGTGTTGATGTGATTTATTCATATAGGGCTTTGGTCTAAAGCTAAGCACTTGTTTTGCGCCCTATTTGGTTTAATATGAAAGTATTGTTTATCTTTAAAACAATACGGATAAAGATCAAATAGGGTGGAAGCAATGCAAAGACATTGGTCGGCTGTATTTATAACATTACTGTTTATTTCAACATCACAAAGCGTACTGGCACAAAGTTTAGACCCAGCCTATCTGACATTCGGTGGTGGTCTCATTCTCTTACTGATCCTGACGTTTTATGTGATTAAACAGATCAGTATTTCTATTCGTATTCATCGTAATAAGCCCGTTAAATAGCGGGCTTTTTTCTGTGTGTTGCGGCTATTTTTAAGTGGTGAAGACAGTGTTTACGTTGAAAAAAGAAGCTGAGTTAGTTTAAATAAGCGCTCTATCATTATGCAGAACAACTGGACGTGAGCAATGAAAGCCGTATTTTTAGATTATGCATCCTTAGATAAAAATGATTTGGACTTTCATGCACTGCATGCTGTTTTTGATGAACTGATCCTTTACCCAAGTACCGATGCTGAGACGATTGTTGCGCGTGTGCAAGATGCAGATGTGATTATTAGCAATAAAGTAATGGTGGATGCCGATACCCTAAAACAATGCTCTCAGTTAAAGTTGATTCTAATCTCTGCCACTGGCACCAATAACATCGATTTGCAGCAAGCCAAAGCACAAGGTGTTGTGGTGTGTAATTGTCAGGGTTATGGCACGGCAGCGGTGGCACAGCACACTTTAATGTTGATGCTTAACCTTGCAACCTCCTGCCTGCAATACGAGCGTGCGGTGCAGCAGGGCGAATGGAATAAAGCTTCTCAGTTTTGTCTATTGGACTACCCAATTATTGAACTTTCAGGCAAGACATTGGGCATTTTAGGCTATGGAGAATTAGGGCAGGCGGTGGCTAAACTTGCTGAAGCATTTGGAATGCGAGTTTTGGTGGGCAATTTGCCAAACCGTCCACACGCTGACTCAACACGAGTGGGCTTTGATGACTTGCTGGCGCAATCAGATTTTATCAGTCTGCATTGTCCATTAACCGATGACACGCGTGACCTGATTGATGCTCAAGCTTTCGCAAAAATGAAAAAAAGGGCCTTTTTAATTAATTGTGCACGTGGCAGAATTGTCAATGAAGCAGCTTTGGCAGACGCGTTAAAACAGGGTGAAATTGCGGGTGCAGCAACTGATGTATTGACCGTTGAACCACCTAAAGAGGGTAATGTTTTATTGGATGTTCGTCTGCCGAATTTAATCATTACACCACACAGTGCGTGGGGCAGTGTCGAAGCACGTCAACGCATGGTGCAGCAGTTAGTGGAAAATGCTCAAGCTTTTCAAGCTGGGCAGCCAATCCGTCGGGTGAATTAAAGCAAATAATGACAACGAAAAAGCCCGTCAGATGATGGGCTTTTTTGATATTAAAGCTTAGTCACTTTAATTTCTTCTTCTGCTTGGGCTGGTGTAAAGGAAGATGGTGCTTGGGTAATCGTGGGTTCATTCACTGTTTGGGGGGTGACAGGCTGTGCAGATGAGGCTGACGGTGTTTGAACCGCAGGAGCATCTACGGGTGCTGATGACGGTTGACTTAAACTACCTTGGTAAATGGGGGCAGGCTGATCCGTTTGACCAGTTATCACTTGCTTGGTTTCATGCAGCTTTTTATTTACATTTTGGGTGACTTGCTGTCCTGTTTCTTTGGCTTGTTCTGCGGTGTTGTTGGTGATGGTTTTTGCACTGTCCAAAGCTTGGTGTGCAGAAGGGCGAATTTTTTGGATGCCTTTTTCTGTTGCAGTCCCGACTTTTTCCGCCGTGTTAATCACACCTTCTTGAGTTTTATAAGCCCAAACGTGAAAGATGTTGGGGTTTTTACCATAAGGCGTAATTGGCTTTTGCGTTTGCTGAGTGGTGGTTTCTGTTTGTGCCCATACACCTGCTGTTGTCATTAAAAGAGCGCAGAAGAGTGTTGTTTTCATCATGTTCATAGAGCAGTGTACCTCTTGGGCTATCGTGCATAAATCAGCGTTTTAGCATAAAGCCTCTTTGTGTGAATTTCATGTGCTTGGTTGTAAACAAGCGTAGTGTGCAAACGTATATAGCTAAAAAAGAGCCCAGCATGTGGACTCTTTCAACTCTGGAGGAGTTTAACTTCTACTTCGCGCCAACGGCAGCATCGGTCGATGAACCGACTTTGGCTTTAGCAACAGGTGTATCTAGTTCCACTTGGGCTTGCCCATTTACGTCTGCACGTTTGGGCTGACCACTGACAGCCTGCTTAGTTTCCTGCCATTTTTGTTTGGTCGCTTGTTGGCCTTGTTTCGCTTTATCCGCTATATAGTGACCACTTTTTTTGGTGTTATGCTCAACAGAGTGTTTTACCTCACCTGCCTTATCTTTTACGACAGCAGATTTTTCAGCTGAAAATTCTTTGGTGTCTTGCCATTTTTCTTTGCTGAATGCTTTGGTTTTGTCGACACCATGCTCAACCGTTTCACCTGTCGCATGCGCGGCATGTTTGACATCATGTTTTAAGTTTTGCAATACACTTGGCTGCGAGGTTTGAACTTGAACATTGGCCGATGTATTGGCTGCGGTATTTGCAAATAGGGAAGTGGAAGCTAAAAGTGCAGTGGTTAAAGCCGAAGCGGTGAGTGTCTTTGTTAAAACTTTCATCTTTGATTTTCTACCTCTTATGACAGAACCCGATGAGGAGTTCAGAACAGCAGTCATCATAGACAGAAATTAGCTCAAAAATAGCATTTGATATGAAAGTCGCACAATGCGGCAACAGCGCATGAACAATGGGCTGAAAATTGTGTCGTTCAGTTAATTCATTAAAATTATGTAAGTTTATGCGTGGTCGTTGTTTTAAATGTAACAAGTATGAAGACTGGTGTTGAAATAAAAGATATGAAACAGAAGGTGTTTGAGAGAGAAGTCATCACTGATGTTGCACCAGTGATGACGATTTGCTTAGTTACATTGCGCTAAGGCTTCTTTTGCAAAGTGATTACGTAGTGCGAGGAAGTTTTTCTGTACTTCTGCATCGTGTAATTCAAATTTGGTTGCTGTGCTTGTGCCATCGAGTGCAAAGGTTGCTGAGCCACCTGTGATGAGGGTGTAGTCACGGAACGCCCACTGTTCTACGACTTTGCCTGCTTTGAGGTTACCGGTAAATTCGATGACACATTTATCTTCAAATTTGGTCAATTTTGCTTTGTTATTGGTTGTGTCCGGATAGACTTCAATGTCTTGGACTTCTTGTAATACACCCGCTGTCAACTGTGGAATCGTTGGTTGAGATGTACATGCTGTAATAGAAAGGGCAGCAAAAGTAGCGAAAAGTACAGTTTTTAATTTCATAAGGTTCGTTCTTGTTGCGAGTTGTTAAGTTGAGTATAGGGAATTAGGGCCTTATTGCAAATATTCATCTCGAAGTATGGGTAAATTAATACAATTTAAGAAAGATTGTTCAAGATATAGAATTTCAGAAATTTTAATTTTTGTGAAAGTGCCTTAGGATATTGTAATTATTGGACAGTTAATCAAAATTACATAATTGTATGGACTAAGAATGAACACAATATACCTAGATACAAATTATTTAACTCTTTCAAAGCTATTTGTAAATTCAATAAGGCAGTTGTCTTTTCATTTAATCAGAAATGCCAAGTTGTGTTTGGCTCAGTAGAGATTTTTTATGCTGTTCTAAAACCACAGGTCCATTGGGATTGGTCGGCGTCGTTGAGCAAGTGGTGAGGACTAAAGTTGTTAATACTGAAGCCAAGATGATTTTTGAAGCAATAGTTTTGCCTATAAATATTTATTTGAAATATTTTATTTATAAACGGAAAATAATTTCCGTTTATCTGTAAATATATTTATTTGAGACTATTCTTGAGTTTCAAAGGGAGGAAGGTTGATAATTTTTCTTAAATTGTTTACATCATTTAGTAATTTTGGTGCATTGGTCCTATTTAAAAAAGTTAAACGCTTGTACTTATCTTCTTGTAATTCAATTGATTCAATGCTTTTTAATTTTTTAATAAAATCACTTAAACTTATACTTTCATTAAGCACAGCTATAAAATCAATGATTTCAATTGAATTAATATCAAGGTCTTTGTTTCTAAAGATATATTCAAAAAGTTTATTTTCTTTGAGTTTCTCTAGATTAATAATTTCATCAATTTTTTGATTCTCTTGAGTAATTACCGCATCTCTTTCATTTTGATCACTTTCCTTTAGGAGCGTTTCTAAGTAGTTTTTCAAGGTAAAGTTAAGTGTCTCAAGTTTCTTTATTTGATTTTGTAAAGAGTCTAATTTTTTGGAAGTACCTCTGCGTACTAGAAAGTCTTTAAAAATTCCAGCCCATTGCTCACGTAACCATTCTTCAATTTCATTATATTTTTCGAAAGAAAATATAGGATTATTGCTAGGTTTGCTATGAATATCATCAATCAGTTTAAAAATATTAATACTATCTACATGTGCGTATTCAATATCAGCATTATCTTTATTTAGTTTATAAGTTTGATATTCTGCATATACACCCTTTTCAATTAAAATATATATAGGTATATGATTGTTACTAGCAGTTTCATATTCTTTTTTTGTAATACTATTATAATCTGTATATTGAGTTTTGTCTTTTATTTGAACTTCACTTGTTTCCGAACCATATCTTCCACCAATTATGAGAACAAATATATCTGCTGATTCAGTCTCTCTATAGCATGAAATATCCAAAGGATCATCGCTTACAAAAGCAATTTGCCCTTTCTCGAATAAAATGGATTCATAACCTAGTGAATCAATAAACAAGCTCAATGAAGCACGGATATGTTTTAAGTCATAGTATGTTGAACTAACAAAAATACGTGGTTTAGCCATTATTTTACTCAAAAAAGAAAACCCCGCTTATTTAAGTAGGATTCTCATTTTATTTCAAATAATTAGCTTAATGCTGCAACACCGAAATATCCGCAACACTGGTAAACAAATCACGTAACTGAGCCAGTAAACGCAAACGGTTAGCTTTCAAATCCACATCATCCGCCATGACCATCACACCTTCAAAGAAGGCATCAATTGGTGCACGAAGTGCAGCTAACTTAGAAAGCGCAGCGGTATAGTCTTTTGCAGCCAAAAGTGGTTGAACCACAGGTAGAACATTTTGAATCTCTGCATAAAGTGCTTTTTCAGCATCTTCAACCAATTTAGATTCAACAATTTCACCCGTAGGTGCAGCTTCTTTCGCCAAGATATTGGCAACACGTTTATTCGCAGCAGCCAAAGCAGCAGCTTCAGGTAAACTACGGAAATGATTCACCGCAGTTACACGCTTATCAAAATCAAGAGGTGATTTTGGAGAAAGTGCTTGAACTGCTTGAATCACATCAACGGCAACGCCTTGGTCTTCATATTTCGCACGGTAACGACCTTCAAGGAATGCAACAGCATCCGCCAAAGTCTTGTCGTGGTCTTTCAATACATCGCCATAAGCAGCCAAAGCAAGCTTGATCAATTCTTCAATTGAAATATCAAGATTATTTTCAGTCACTAAACGCAAAATACCAATCGCAGAACGACGTAAAGCAAACGGGTCTTTAGAACCTGTAGGCGCTTGACCTATACCGAAAATACCAGTCAACGTATCTAAACGATCTGCAAGGGCAATCGTAGTACCTGTCTTAGTTTGAGGTAAAACGTCACCTGCAAATTTAGGTAAATATTGTTCACCTAAAGCTTCCGCAACTTCATCGTTTTCGCCTTCAATACGTGCATAGTAAGTACCAGCAATCCCTTGAAGTTCTGGGAATTCGCCAACTAATTCAGAAGTTAAATCACATTTTGCAAGCAGAGCTGCTTTTTCTGCATCCGCAGGGTTTGCACCTGTGATTGCAGATAAAGCCACAGCCAATTTAGCAATACGTTCAGATTTATTCCAAAGCGTACCTAACTGTGCTTGGAAAACCATATTGGCTAATTTTTCTTTACGAGATGCAAGCGGTTGCTTTTGATCTTGTAAGAAGAAGAATTCAGCATCAGACAAACGAGGGCGTACAACTTTCTCATTCCCTTCAATGATTTGAGTTGGATCTTTAGACTCAATATTTGAAACAGTAATGAAGTAAGGTTGAAGTTTATTATCAGCATTTACCAAACAGAAATACTTTTGGTTGTCTTGCATGGTAGTGATCAATGCTTCTTGAGGCACAGCAAGGAAACGTTCTTCAAAGCTCGCACGAAGCGCAACAGGCCATTCAACCAATGCAGTCACTTCATCACGTAAATCAGCAGGAACGATCGCAATTGCATTGACTTCATCAGCAAGAGCTTTCACTTGTTGGTCAATGATTGCTTGGCGTTCTTCAAAATTCGCTACAACTTTTGCAGCACGAAGCGCATCTAAATATGCATCTGCATTGGCTAAAGTAATCGCTTCAGGTGCATGGAAACGATGACCATAAGTCACATTACCTGCTTTATGATCCTGAATGGTTGCATCAACAACATCATTGTCTTTTAACAATACAACCCATTTTACAGGACGAACGAATTCAGTACGGCTTGCCGCAGAACGCATGCGTTTTGCAATTGGAAGGTTATCTAAAGCGGTTTGTAAAATTTGTGGCAGTAAAACATCAAGGCTTTGACCTTTGACATCTTTTAAATAACAAACTTTTTCAACTTTACCTGCTTGGAACGTTGAAACTTGATCTGCAGTAATGCCTTGACCACGCATAAAGCCTTCAAGTGCTTTGGTTGGCTTACCTTCTGCATCATAAGCAGCTTGTACAGCAGGGCCGTCAAAACGTTTTTGAGTATCTGCTTGAGCACCATCTACATTGATAATTTTCAATGCCAAACGACGAGGCGCTGCATAGGCTTCGATAGAATCAAAAGCTAAACCTGCATCTTTTAAGCCTTTTTCTGTTTCAGCTTGCAATGCATCACGTAAAGTTTTTAAGCTTTTTGGTGGAAGTTCTTCACAGCCAAGTTCAAATAAAACTGTATGTTTAGACATTATTTGTTCTCCGCTGATTTTTCTGCTTGAGCCGCTTCTGCTTCAACCTGAGCTTTCAATTGAGCTAAAACTTCATCACGTAAATGTGGTTCTGCCATTGGGAAACCAAGCTTGGCACGAGCCGCCACATAGCTTTGTGCAATTGAACGTGCCAGAGTACGAACACGTAAAATATAGCGTTGACGCTCGGTTACAGAAATCGCACCACGTGCATCGAGTAAGTTAAAGCTGTGTGATGCTTTAATGACTTGTTCATAGGCAGGAAGTGGTAATTCTGCTTCCATTAAACGAGATGCTTCGGCTTCATAGAAGTCAAATAATTCAAACATTTTGTCGACTGGTGCGTATTCAAAGTTATAGGTTGATTGCTCAACTTCGTTTTGATGGAATACATCACCATAAGTCACTGTACCAAACTGACCTTTGGTCCAAACAAGATCGTAAACAGAATCGACACCTTGTAAGTACATTGCCAAACGTTCAAGACCGTAAGTGATTTCACCTGTTACTGGGTAACATTCAACACCACCGACTTGTTGGAAGTAAGTAAACTGAGTCACTTCCATACCGTTGAGCCAAACTTCCCAACCTAAGCCCCAAGCGCCGAGTGTTGGCGATTCCCAGTTGTCTTCTACGAAACGAATATCGTGAGTGAGGGTATCAATACCAATGGCTTTTAACGAGTCTAGGTAAAGCTGTTGGATATTATCTGGGTTTGGTTTTAGTACCACTTGGAATTGGTAATAGTGTTGCAAACGGTTTGGGTTTTCACCATAACGACCGTCTTTAGGACGACGTGAGGGTTGAACGTATGCTGCGTTCCAAGTTTCAGGCCCAAGTGCGCGTAAGAATGTTGCAGTGTGGAATGTCCCTGCACCCATTTCCATATCGTAAGGTTGTAAAATGACACAACCTTGTTCAGCCCAGTAGTTTTGTAAGGCAAGAATTAAGCCTTGGAATGTATCAATATGCGATATGGCGCGACTCATGCAGCATCCATTATAAATATAAGAAAAAATTGGTTCTAAGTATAAGGATTTTGCGAGTGAGTGGCAAAGGGTTCAGCAGGATTCATTCATTTAAAAATTTAACTGTGGTGGTTGCGTGAGAGAAGTCAGATAGCACGATTTTTGTATGTTGAAAAAGATTGAGCTGCGTGTATTACATAGACCGTCTTTTCTCTGGTTTGAGCCAAATTGCCCGAGTTTGCTATATTAAATTTCTGCACAATAAAACCAAGAGCACCCCCATGCCAAAATTTTATCATCAGATCCTTGTTCTGCTGGCTACGTTCAGTGGAGCGGTTCACGCACAGCAGCAAGAGGCCGAGCTGGATGTTTATAATCAATGTGTCGAGCAAACCATTCAAGAGCAGCAACTGGCAGGGATTAACAATAGCGTGGTACAAATTTGTGCGGATCAAGCCAAACAGGGCTACGAAAAGCAAATTGTGGCATTACTCGATCAAATACGGGTGCAAAGTGCCGAATGGCAGCAGCCTGAACGTTATCAAGCCATTTTGAAATCACAACGCTTGTGGAAAGCCTATGTTGAGCAAGAGTGTGATAATGCAGGCCAGTATGTTGGATCGCCTATGTATGCTTTTTGTCCTATGCAGCAGTGTGCTGAACGGGTTGTACAGTTACAGCAATACGTTCACTAAAGAATTCAGTAGAATTACTCATAAAAATAAGATGTAAAATAGATGCATCTTATTGGTGAGACCACGTATAATTTTGCACCGGTTAAGTGCGAAAAAGTAGAAGGGTGGCTGTGTTTCATATGCAACTTGAATGGTTAAATACCTTAAAACCGAATTTTAAAGTGTTACCGCTAAAGGAAAGAATGCTCTGTGGTTTAGGTGCATTGTTGGGATTAGCACTGTCTTCACTCATAAGTTGGTGGCTTTTGGGTGGGATCAATGCATGGTATATCGCCCCGATGGGTGCGTCCTCGGTGTTGCTTTTTGCCGTACCAGCCAGTCCTTTGGCTCAGCCATGGAATATTGTGATTGGGAATACGATTGCAGCCGTCATTGGGGTGACCTGCGCACTCTATATTTCCAACTTAACTGAAGCGTTTAGTGTTGCTGTGGCTTTGTCGATTATTTTGATGATGACGACAGACTCTTTGCATCCACCGAGTGGTGCTGTGGCGATTACAGCGGTGTTGGGAGGCGAGACGGTACACGAGTTAGGTTATCAGTTTGTGTTTTATCCTGTTTTACTCAACTCGATCTTGCTTCTCGTGATTGCGATTGTGTTCAACCGTTTACTCGGGAAGCAATACCCAACCGTGGCGCAAGTCAATACGCGTAGCACCGACCCGACCCCAACCCAGAAGGTCACGATCCAACCTGAAGATATTCATCAAGTTTTAGCCCAAGAAACACAGTTGCTCGACATCAGTGAATATGATTTACAAAAACTGATTTTAAAAGCCCAAGCGCAGGCCGATACTCGCTTTCATATAGACCTACGTTGTCGGGACATTATGAGTAAAGATGTCCTCTGTTTATATGAAGATGAAGACATTCAAGTCGCTGTTGAAAAATTTAAACAGGTCAATCTAATGAGTTTACCTGTGTTAAATCGAGCTGAACACGTATGCGGCACCTTAGCTTTATATGAAGTGGTGGAATGGTTCCAAAAGGCAACGGATTTGCGTACCTCTTGGCAAGATCAAGTCAAGCACATTATGAAACGTCAGGTGGTCACGGTACAGCCGGATCAAGAACTACAAGATTTGATACCGTACTTTGTTGAACGTTCTTTTAACTATATCCCTGTGGTTGACAACAAGGCTTTGGTCGGCATCATTAGCCGTGCTGATATGATTGCAGCGTTGTATCGTCTGTTGCAACATCGCTAAGTCATGTGAGTGTCGTAGGTAAAAAAAAAGCTACGACACTTTGGGGGAAGTTGTCGTAGCATAAAAAGAAACTTTTTTGAGACGAAAGATGCGCGCTTATGGGTTGCGATGATCTGGATTAACGGTACGCATCGTATTGCTATAACCCGATCGAGCCTGTGGAGAATGCTCGATTTGGTCTTTTTGTTTCGGCATCACCAACCAAAGAATCAGGTAAACCAAAATTCCAGGGAATGCTGCACTTAACAGTGAAATGGTGATGAAAACAATACGAAGTAAATTTGCGTTCCAACCAAAACGTTCAGCAATACCACCCATCACACCAGCAATCATGTTTGAGCGGTTTGAGCGATATAAACCAACATTGGCCATCTAGGTCTCCTTAAAAATTAAAATCTGAGTGGCTTTATGCACTCATAATTTAAAAATGGAGATGGAATTACGTTTTTAAAGGTGACGGAGCTAATTAAAAAGTAAAGTTATGTAAAGAGATAAAAGCTGGGGTTTTGATCAGGACTAAAATGTGCTCTATTTGGCGTTGAGCCAGCTGCTTAAAGTCAGCAAGTCATTTGAATCCGAGAAAACACCAGGGGTCAGGATGGAATATTCGTGATGGTTATGGAGATTAATCACGTGCAGAAAGTGAGTGTGGAATGAAGTTGAAACGAAAGCATCAGGGTTTGATTGGCGCATTACTGCAAGGAGCGGTGGCGCTAATTGGTGTATCGTTAGCTGGCTGTGATGGTGGGCTGTCGGAGGCGTCACAACAACATGAAAATAGCACGGTAGAGGATGCTGCTGTTACGGCTGAGTCGGGGAAGAAGCTGACTGAGGTGGCAGGGCGGGCAACCATGCAAGATGATTCGGAGTATGCACCTCGCACGCTTGATATTAGTGAACAGCAGTTTATTGGGCGTTATCGCACACAAATTCAATGTGATGGTTATTTTTTCCCTTGTGAAACAGGGAAGGCTGATTTTATTCTCAATTTTTTACCTGATGGTACGGTGCATCGCAGCATTGTACGCTTAGGTAAGGTCTTTTCGGAAAAACAACGCCCTGGCTTTTCAAACTTAAATTATCGCCGTGATACGTGGACCATGAATAAAGAGCGAACAGAGCTGATCGTGCATCGTAAAGAGGGGATTAATTTTTATTATCGCGTGGTGGATTCGCAAACGCTGCAAATGGATTTAGATAAAAGTAATAATCTAGATGCCACTAACCAAAAATTGTATGCACGAGGTTTTCCGAAATTAGAGCGTGCGTATACATTAAAGCGTGAGCTTAATTCATAGTTAAAATGGAATTGGGCAAAGCAACAGAATAAGACTGAAGAATAAAAATAGTGAAGAAATGAACAGCGTGCGAATTTTATGACTTAAATAGCGTGTCGCTAAATAAATGTCACATCAATGCAATTAAAGAGGATTTAAATAAATGGTGGGTCGTCCGCGATTCGAACGCGGGACCAACGGATTAAAAGTCCGCTGCTCTACCAGCTGAGCTAACGACCCTGAGCAAGGTGTGCGAAAGAGTATTCGCTGAAAGTTTAAAAAAAGAAATTTTTAAAGCATTCGAACCTGAGCAGGTTTGTAAAATTAGATTTTACAAGAAAGATGGTGGGTCGTCCGCGATTCGAACGCGGGACCAACGGATTAAAAGTCCGCTGCTCTACCAGCTGAGCTAACGACCCATCAAGGGTATCAAAGGAATGGTGGGTCGTCCGCGATTCGAACGCGGGACCAACGGATTAAAAGTCCGCTGCTCTACCAGCTGAGCTAACGACCCATATCATTTGATGGAGCGTATTGTAGCAAGATATGCATCGAGCGCAAGTAAAAAATCGCAAACTTGTTGATGTTTGATTATAAATACATCAAATTTGCGATTAGGCAGCTAAAAAACAAGCAATTTGAGTTTAGAAACGATATTGATAGGCTTGAATGTTATCAAAGACTTGTTGCGTTAAATCTGCATAGGCACTGCTGTTGGGTAACAGGACCAGCAAGCGTTCATCCGTTTTTTTAGGGTCAAAGGCTTGTTCTTTGAGCTTGTTCTTTTGGTATTTAAACGTTCCTGTAGTTTCAACTTGCTTTTGTACGCGTAAGAAAACGGGTACAGCATAGGCAGGCAGACATTTTTTAAAGCTCACGAGCATTTGGGCTAAATCCTGCTCATTCAGTTCAGCGCCGTCTGCCAGGATAATCGCAGCCATTCCCGCACGACCATTGGTGTTTGGAATTTCAACACCATACACTACAGCTTCGGTGATTTTGTCATATTCACTGACCATATTTTCAACTTCAGTCGTGGACACATTTTCGCCTTTCCAGCGGAAGGTATCGCCTAAGCGGTCGACGAATTGGGCATGACGGAAACCAATGTCGCGGACTAAGTCCCCTGTGTTGAAGTAAGCATCTCCAGACTTGAAGACATCTTTAAGAATCACTGATTTATTTTTTTTAGGGTCGGTATAGCCATCAAAAGGGGAGCGGCGGGTAATTTTACCAATCAATAAACCAACTTCGCCTTTTTTGACCTTGATACAGCCACCTTTGGCATCATAAACAGGCGCATTTTTTTCTTTATCAAACTGGATAATGGCATAAGGCGTGGGTGAAAAACCGACAGTGTTGTCAAAGTTAAATACATTGCTAAAGCCGACATTGCCTTCGCTCGATGCATAAAGCTCTAAAATTTCTTCAATACCAAACCGCTGTTTGAATTTGTCCCAAATATTCGGACGCATGCCATTGCCGATCATTTTGGTGACACGGTGGCCTTTTTCTAAATCTGAAGGTGATGCATCCATGAGGTAGCGACATAACTCACCCACATAGCCTATGGCAGAGGCATCGAACTTTTGCACATCTTTCCAAAAAGCAGAAGTGGAGTATTTACGGCGTAAAGCCAAGGTGCCAGCACCTGCAATCACGCCACACCAACACACCACAATACCTGTTGCATGGTACAGCGGCAAGGTGACATACATTACATCGTCTTTGCCGAGGTTGAGTACGTGCCCGTAGGTTCCATAAGCCAATGTCCAGCGGCTATGCGTGAAAATAACGGCTTTAGGTAGACCGGTTGTGCCTGATGTATAAATATAAAACAAGCCATCTTTACCCAGCACACTATGTGTGGTTGGGGTATTGAACTTGGCAAAGGCATCAATTTTTTCAGCAAGATTACTAAAACCTTGTGGTGCAAGGCCTGCATCTTTTTGGGTTTCTTGGTCGGCAAACCAATAGAAACGATCCGCAGAGAGATTTAAATCATGACGGATTTCATCAACTGCGGCACGACATTCTTCACCCACGATGACTGCGATGGGTTTGACCAGATTAATACTATGCGCCAGCACTTTACCGATTTGAGAGGTATTGACTAAAGCCGCAGTAACGCCAATTTTGGCAAGTGCAATCACGGTTGCAACCAATTCAGGGCGGTTTTCAATCATCACTGTGATGACATCCCCCTTTTTTGCCCCGATGGATAAAAAATAATGCCCGATTTGGTTTGCCCATTCGTTGAGGGCTTGGTAGCTAAATTTTTGATCTTCAAAAAGCAGGGCCATACCGTGAGGGTTGCGCTTCACTGCTTTTTCAAAAGCAATCCCGAGGCCTGCTGGGGTGTTTGGGGTACGTAAATATGCTTGCTTTAATCCACTGAGTAAGTTGGGAACTTTACTGATGAATTGAGGAAGTTTTGTTGCAACGTCAGTAATACCAATGAGGTCATGTGATGGGTGTTGGCTCATATGAATCCTAATTATTTTATGCAATCCAATGCGTTTGAATAGTGCTCAGTTTCTACACTTGTTCTTTTAATCGTTTCGGTCTAGTGCAATCAACCTAATCTGACGAAAATAACAAAAAAACCTAGCCACTGACATGACTAGGTTTTTAAAATTTATAACTCTAGGGCGAATTACGATTCAGTCGGGCTCGCTTTTTTCGGTGGACGACCGCGTGGACGACGTGGGCGAACTGGCTTGTCCGAGTCTGATTTATCTGACTCGTCCGCAGCTGTTTCCGTTACAGTTTCAGTCGCTTCTACTTTTTCAGCTTGCTTTGATGCTCTAGGCGCTTTGGCTTGAACCGGAGCAACAACAACTTCCACTTCTTCAACCGCAGCTACATCAGCCATGCTTTTCACTTCACTGCTTTCAACGGCAATAGGCGCTTCGCTTTCTGTTACAAGAGCAGGCTCGTTTTCCTCTGGAGTTACAGCAGGCGCAGCTTCAGCAGCAGGCGTTTCTGCAACAACCGCTGTTTCAGGCGCTGACGATTCAGCAACAGGTGTTGTTTCGCGCGCTTGTTTGGCTTGTTCAGCAGCCAGTTTAGCTAAACGACGACGCTCACGCGGGTCATTTGCAACACGTTGTTCAGACACAGGTGCAGGCGGTGTCAGGTCCAATACTGGAACTGGCTCTGCTTCAGGCTGCGCTTTTGTGATTTCAACATCACGAGTGACCGGTTTTTTCTCTGCTTCAACAGCAGGCGTTGTCACAGTTTTGCTTAACGTTGCTGCATACTCTTCAGTAAATTTCTGAAGGGCACGGTTGAAGGTTGGAATTAAACCAAACTGCTCAATCAGCACTGAACAGTCTTCACCATAGACATGGCGAATCAAGCTGCTGATGGTGTACTGACCTAAAGTTGGCACCTGTGAAGGTGTGAGTTTAGGTGTTTCAGTTTGCTGTGTGTGTGCAGCGCGTTGTTGGCGACGGCGTTGGCGTGGGTCATTGCTGGCACGTTTTACGCTTTCACGTGGTTTTTGCTCTGTGTGTTGTTCAGCAGGTGCTGCTACAACTTCAGTTGCTTTCTCCTGCACCACTTTCTCGGCATTTATTTCAACTTCTGCTTTCGCAACAGCAGTTTGTTGAGGCTTAGTTTCGGTTGCAGTGTGTGCGGGCGGAGTTAATGCCACGATTTCACTTTGCGCTTGATCGACATTGACCACATGGGCTGTTGTGATCATTTCTTGACGCGGTGCTTCAATCAACTCAACTTTAACTTGAGGTTCTTGAACCACAGCTGGCGCTGTTTCAGTCGCTTGCTCATTCAGTACACTTGGATCGCGATGGCGATTTGGGCGCTCTGGACGAGGTTGGTTACGGCGGTCACGACGTGGCATTGCATTTTGCTGTTCGTTTTGAACATCAGTGTTTTGCTGTTGCTCACCGTGTTGGCGACGTGATGAACGCTTGTTGTCACGCGGTTCCTGACGTTGCTGTTCACTGCGCTCTGGACGGTCTTGACGTTGGTGTTCACCGCGCTCAGAACGTTGTTCATGACGGTCTTGGCGTTGTGGTTCATTGCGTTCAGGACGTTGTTCATAACGATCTTGGCGCTGTTGATCTTGACGAGAGACCTGCACAATTTCTTCATGAACTTGGTTGTCATGTTGCGCATTTTGCTCACGTGACTCTTTGTGCTTATTAGGGCGCTTTTTGTTGTGGCGTGTGCCGCGTTCTTCTTTCTCTACATGCTTATCTTCACGGTGTTCAGATTTTGCATGAACAGGTGCAGAGCTCATGTAGACATTATTGCTTGGTGCAACTGGTGCCGCAGCAGGCGTACCAACTTGACCAAACTGACCACGGCTCACTGCACCACCATTCACCATTTGCTCAATGGCAGCAGCAGCATTATTTGCAGAACGTGATTGATCGACAGTCACAGCTTGTTTTTGTACAAACAAGTTTTCTAGCCATGCACATGGGCTGCTTGAAGGAGCCGTTTGGGCAGGGGCTTGTTGCGCGACTTGTTGTTGTGGCGCGTTGTTACGAGGTTTTTTGTTGCCTTTTTCTTGTTGTGCAGGCGCAGGAGCGGCATGTTGATGCACATGATCTGCGCCATCTAAATGCCATTCTGATGACTCGTAACCCAACTCTTTTTCGCTTGAACGTGTTGCTTCTGTACGTTCATAGCTGGTTGGTGCAAAGCCTTCAGGGTTATACGAAATTTCGTAATGTGGGGTTTCTAAGTGTGGGTGCGGAAGCACAGTCACACGAACACCTGAGGTTTGTTCGAGGTAAACCAGCGTGTGACGCTTTTCATTCAATAAGAATGCTGCAATTTCAACAGGAACCTGTACTTGAACTTCACCATGACGTTCACGCAGCGCAATTTCTTCTACTTTACGCATGATTGAAAGCGATAATGAACGTAAGTCACGAACCATACCTGTGCCATGACAGCGCGGGCAGACATAACCTGTTGCTTCTTCAAGTGAAGGGCGTAGACGTTGACGGCTCATTTCCATCAAGCCAAAACGAGACAATTGACCGAATTGGATACGGGCACGGTCGCTTTGTGTTGCTTCGCGAAGTTTCGCCTCCACCATACGTTGGTTACGGTCTTTGGTCATGTCGATAAAGTCGATTACAACCAAACCACCAATGTCACGTAAACGTAGTTGACGTGCAATTTCTTCCGCTGCTTCAAGGTTGGTATTGAGCGCTGTATCTTCAACGTCACTACCACGGGTTGATTTTGCAGAGTTAATGTCAATTGACACTAATGCTTCGGTTTGGTCAATAACGATTGAACCACCTGAAGGAAGTTTAACTTCACGTTCATAAGCGGTTTGAATTTGGCTTTCGATACCAAAATGCGCAAATAACGGTTCATTTAGCGTATAAGTTTTTAGCTTGTCGATTTGACGAGGCATGACTGCTTTTACGAAGTTATAGGCTTCGTTATAGGCTTGCTCTGAATCAATTAAGATTTCAGCAACATCATCACGTAGATAATCACGAATTGCACGCGTCACCACACCCGCTTCTTGGTGAACCAACATTGGTGACGGACCAGAACTTGCTGTATTTTGGATTTGCGCCCAAAGATCCAGTAAGTGCTGTAGGTCGAGTTGTAATTCTTCTTGAGAACGGCCAATACCCGCAGTACGCACAATCACGCTCATGCCACGAGGTACATTTAACGATGCCAACATTTCTTTCAATTCTTCACGTACTGAACCTGAAATTTGACGGCTAATACCACCACCTTTCGGGTTATTTGGCATAAGTACCAAATAGCGACCAGCTAGAGAAATGAAGGTAGAAAGGGCAGCGCCTTTGTTACCGCGTTCTTCTTTTTCAACTTGAACCAAAAGCTCTGTGCCTTCAGTAATCAATTCGCGAATGTTTGAAGTTTGGCGTGGGTCTGCTTGATAATATGAATTTGCGATTTCACGCATAGACAAGAAGCCTTGACGTCCCGCACCATATTCAACAAAGACGGCTTCTAAAGAAGGCTCAACGCGAGTCACGTGACCTTTATAGATATTGGATTTTTTTTGTTCACGGGTACGATTCTCTAAGTCAAAATCGTAAAGACGCTGCCCAGTGACAAGTGCAACGCGAATCTCTTCTGCATGTGTTGCATTAATCAACATACGTTTCATGGGTGTAACACCTAATAGTGATACACAGCAAACTATCGCTAAACACGTAGCGAACATCAAACATCACGGACCAATTTTACTCAGATCTCAAATAAACCAATTGTGGTCTGAGTTTTATTACCTGCCTTTTTGATCGGCTTCGGTTTTGATTCACATATTGATGATGGCAATACGGCTTCAATCTTTAAACGATTAAAGTCTCCTGCGCGTTTCACTGGCGGACAAGCGGTGCATTGGATGTAAGTAACTTTCACTGTCACATTTGCTCGAAGAGCAACCCTTCTTTTTGGATAGGGTGTCTTGATACGGAATTATCATCGTACCTTTACAACTGAACAGATCCATATGCATCAACGCTGTGGCCTGAATACGACATCAGGGAGCGACTAATCTGATGTATATCAGTTTACGTTTAAAAACCAACCTTCGTTGGTCACATATTTTTTTGGGCAAACTGATTTATGTGCAGATGCACAATTAAACCTAACAGTTTGCTGTTTTGCCGATATAATAAGCCTTCGGCGTCGGCATAATTCTTTTGGGACCGTTCCAAGCTGAGTTGAGTTATTTTCTTAACTATTCAATTTAAAATTGAAATGATTAAGCTTTTGACTCACTTATGGTGGTATCCGTGCGCTGACTATATCAAACCTTGTACCATCTGCCTATGGGCTAAGCTAGTCTTTCTTGTGTAAAGCATAGCCTAAATGGTCATTTTTTATTCAAATTCCGTATTTTTTAGGTCGCAGTAACTGTATGAATTCTACCCAACAATGGCAAAACGTGACGTGGTTTGAAGTGGACGAGCATCAAGCAGGGCAACGGATTGATAACTTTTTATTTAGCCGTTTAAAAGGTGTGCCTAAAAGTCGTATTTATCGCCTGATTCGTGAAGGTCAGGTTCGCGTGAATAAAAAGCGTATAAAAGCAGAAACTAAGTTGTCTATTGGTGACCAAGTTCGTGTGGCACCAATTCGCTATGAACAAAAAGATGAAAATGCGGCGCCTGTTTCTGACAAAGTAGCACAGAGTTTACTGAGCCGTGTGGTGTATGAAGATGAAGGATTGATGGTTGTCAATAAACCATCTGGCATTGCCGTGCATGGCGGCAGTGGTGTGGCTTATGGTCTGATTGAAGGCTTACGTGCCGCGACAGGTAAAAAATATTTAGAACTGATTCATCGTATTGACCGTGATACCTCAGGTTTGGTGATGATTTCTAAAAAGCGTAGTGTGTTAAAAAGCTTACAAGACATGTTGCGTGAACACAAAATTAAGAAAACTTACGCTGCTGTAGTCAAAGGTGTGGTGAGTTTAGACAAGCAGTTAATTGATGCGCCTTTGCACCGTTATGAACTGGCCAATGGTGAACGTCGTGTGCGTGTGTCAAGTGAAGGTAAAGAGTCTAAAACGCAGTGGAATGTGGCTGAACGTTTTATGCATGCAACCTTAGTTTATGCATCGCCACTTTCAGGTCGTACCCATCAAATTCGTGTGCATGGTTTAAGCATTGGTCATCCACTGGTCGGTGATGATAAATATGGCCATGAAACAGAATATAAAGGACCGAAACCGCGTCGTTTATGTCTGCATGCAATGCGTTTAGACATCCCAGGTTATGCGCCAATTGAAGCGCCTTTGCCTGAAGATATGCAGAGTATTGTGGCGCAGCTAAGAGCACAGAAGAAGGACTAAATCTTTTCCCTTTCATTTTGGGAGAAGTGATAAAGCCATGACTTTTGTTGAGCTGATGGAATGTCCTGTACGCGCTTTAAGCACTGCTTTAAAGGGAAGTGTAAGTCAGCTCAACAGCGACTTCTTCTTGTCGCCATTGTGTAGCAAATGCATCGTGTAAATTGACTTTATAAAAGTAAATATTGGAACCCCAGCATGAACAAACCTGTAGAACTGATAATCTTTGATTGGGATGGGACATTATTTGATTCAGTGGGGCAGATTGTGGCGAGTTTATTGTTTGCCGCGCAGCAATTTGCACAACCTTTAACTGCTGATGCAGCAAAAAGTATTATTGGTTTAGGTTTGCCAGAAGTCGCGCAGCGATTATTTCCTCAAGTACCTGAGCTACATACTGAGATTTTGCAATGTTATGCCGAGCATTATGTGGCGAACTCGAAAGGCGATGTCTGGTTCGACGGCGTAGCTGATATGTTGAATGGCTTACGTGAAGCGGGTTTACAGTTGGCGGTGGCGACAGGTAAAAGCCGTAAAGGCTTAGATCGAGTATTGGCACAAACGCAGAGCCAGGCACTATTTGTGACAACGCGTGCTGCCAGTGAGACTAAATCTAAACCGCATCCTTTGATGTTGGAAGAAATTTTAGCTGAAACGGGTGTGTCTGCTGAACGCGCGATTATGGTCGGTGATACCAGTTATGACCTAGAAATGGCGCGTAATATTGCCATGCCGAGAATCGGGGTGAGCTATGGGGTGCACACACCTGAAACGCTCAGACAATATCAACCTTTAGCCATCGCGGATGATGTGCCGAGCTTGCAGCAGCATTTATTGCAATATGTTGACCTTAAACAAGTGATTTAACTTGAGTCGTCTAAATATATAGCCTGTGGAAGATGGTCAGAGTGAGCCTGCCAGTTTTGGGTCGATCATCTTTAAAGTTTTTGTCTTTAGTATGTTTTAAGGCGAATGAACTGTTCATTACATTATTAGGTTTGTGATTTGAAAAAGCTCTTTGATGGGGCTTTTTTTGTGATGTTGTCGCCTAAAGAGCTTTAATTATTGCCTTTATATTGGATGGTTGTCATTTGAGAGGATGACAAAGAAATGAAAAACAGGGTACTTATATAGTCCACACGCCAAAAAACCAATACAATACTGATATGAGTTATCCAATACATTTTAGAAAGAAAATATTAGCCAAGCTTGAAGAAGGTCAATCTATCCGAGCGGTTGCTCAGCACTTCGAAATTAATAAAAATACAATTGTCGAATGGAAAAAGCGAATCGAAATAAAAAGAACTCGACCAAGAAAACCATCTAAAGTTGATGATGATGCCTTACGTGCAGATGTTGAGCAATATCCTGATGATTATCAATATGAACGCGCTGCTCGTTTTGGTTGTAGCACTTCTACAATTGGAGATGCGCTCAAGCGTCTAAATATCACAGTTAAAAAAAGACCTTACGGCACCCGAAAGCAAAAACAGAACTCAGAGAACAGTATTTAAAAGATTTAAACCGATTAAGGTATCAACACCCGATTATCTATCTTGATGAAAGTGGATTTAAATCTCATGAACATAGACCTCATGGTTATTCAAAACAGGGAACTCCTTGTTATGGAACATATAATTGGCAATTAAAAAATCAAACCAATGCAATAGGAGCAATCCATGAGGGTAAGTTATTTGCAGTTGGCTTATTTGATAGCAAAGTAAATTCGGATGTATTTCATTTTTGGGTAGATAAGTTTTTATTACCAGAATTACCCTCGAATAGTATAATTGTCATGGACAATGCAGCCTTCCATAAACGACCAGATATACAAGATCTATTAACCCAACATGGGCATCAAATACTTTGGTTACCACCTTATAGTCCTGACCTTAATCCTATTGAAAAAATGTGGGCATGGGTGAAAGCAAAAAGGAAAAAATGGTTGGTTAACTCAATAGATAAGCTTTTTAGTCGTTTCTTTAACGAGTGTATGGGTAATTAAGCGGTTTGACTATAGCGTGATAAAACCTGCTGCGACATTGATACTAATGGCGAGAATTGAGGTGTTAAAACCATAAGCTAAAATAATATGCAGAATATTGAGAATACGCATCGAACGCGAGGTAATGGAAACATCCGCGGTTTGCGCAGAAGTACCAATCACATAACTAAAATATAAAAAGTCGGGATAGGTTGGCTGAGCCGTTTTGGGAAAGTCTAAGCCTGCATCTTGTTGGTCTGCGAGAGCCAGATAATAATCATGCGCATAATGAATGGCAAATACGGTATGCATAAAGAACCATGCGCTAATAATGGTGAGTAAGGACAGCGCCAAGTGCCCATATTTGATGGTTGGGTCATTCGGAAGATGAGTCAATTCTAATACAATCGCAATTAAGCACATGAGCAAAGTCAGGATGACCAACAGTAGAATGATCCATTTACTGGCATCTTGCTGTTGTGCATGTTGCAGAATGTGCCGATGGTCAACAGACCACAGGGTGGTCATGGTTTTGAGTAAATAACTTGAAACGGCAATATTCCAACTGATCAATAGATTGGTCGACCAAGACCAGTCGCTAAATGTATTCAGCAGCGTATAAAAAACAGCAGTCAGCAAAAAACTAATGAAAAAGAAGGGGCGAAATTTCATTGCTGTTTTTAAACGCTGCAAAGTGGGCATCGGCATAATTTTCTCCTTCTTCGTTTTATTTTTTTCGTGCTGCTAAAATTGCAGTGCCTACTTAAGTATCAGTACCTACGTCTTCAGTATCAGTCTGTGTTCGGACTTCAGCTGTAGGGAACCTGACAAAAGTTAGTTTTTATTAGCCTATCCTAGCTTAAAAAGAATACAAAATGAAAAAGCGAGATGTCATCGACATCACTGAAAAACAAAATGGTGAAAATATGCTTGTCTTACAGCGTATAGTTCTATGAGAAAGGCGCGTAACTATTTATTTTATTCAGAAAATAGTGGCGCGCCGAATGAGATGAATAATCAGGACTCACTGCGGATTTATTCGCGGTTAATATCCAAATAAAATACCCGAGTCAGTAATTCTATAAATTTAGTCACTGCCATTGAGCTGTTATTTTTACGATAGTTCACATACAGATCCAAATACGGCAGCTCAACCTCAAGTGGACGAATTACCGTGTTGTTCATGCTAAGTGGCGCAATGTAACCGGGTAAAATTGTACAGCCGAGCCCCAAGCCAATCGCGTTGATATTGAATAGGATGTTGTCAGCTTTTTGCACAATGTTAAATTCAATATTGTGGGCTTTGGCAAATTCCAAAATGGTCTGGTGTAAAGTCTGTGACTGCTCGGCTGCGGGAATAATAAAATCAATGCGATCTAATGCTTTAACCGGAATTCGCTCGTATTGGGCCAAAGGATGATCTTTCGGCAATAGGAAAATGAGTGGTTCACGCAGTACAAACTGGCTTTCAATTTCATCACTATGGACATTATTTCGTGTAAAGCTAATGTCCAATTCACCTTTTTTCAGCAAACGCAGTTGCTCAGTATTGTTCATACTGAACAACTCAATTTTTAATTCTGGGTTTTGTACTCTTAAATTGGGCAGCACATAAGGAAAGATTTTCATTTCCGCAACAGGGACAAAACCAATGCGGAGCATCTGCTGTTTGGCCTGTGACACTTGGCGTGCCATAGCGACCGCTTTGTCTGCCTGAGCCAAGGTGAGACGTGCTTGTTCAAGGAAAACAGCACCTTCTTCCGTGAGTTCAACTTTTCGCTTGGTTCGATACAGTAACTGTACGCCGACATCTTCTTCAAGGTCTTTGATTTGCTGACTTAATGAGGGTTGAGCGGTATAAAGTTTCAGTGCTGCTTTACTAAAGTTCAGTTCTTCAGCAACAGTAATGAAATAGCGAAGGTGTCTAAGTTCCATATAAATAACCCACTGACTAATCCAAAAAATGTCTTACCATGACTGCAGTAAAGTATAATCGATAAACAACAATGCCGTGAAGATGATTCAATTATTTAGAAAATAAATGATCTTGGGTTGATTTTTGAGATTTTCGTATATGAAATAACAGGTTTAATAATTGCTAAAAGGTATTAATTAAATATTGAAAATAGTTCATTCCAATCACCTGAAAATCGGGTGAGGTGAACTACATAAAAATACAATTGCGTTTTGCTGAAATTGGATATGATAAAAACATAAATATAATTTAATTGAACATATGGGCTAAAAATCGATATGGCAGATTCAAATAAACTGGTGGTCTATGCCGCGCTGTTGGGGAATTTAGCCATTGCGCTGGTAAAATTTATTGCGGCTTATTTGACCAACAGCTCTGCCATGTTGAGTGAAGCCATTCACTCTGTTGTGGATACCTTAAACGAAATTTTACTGTTATATGGACTGAAGAAGTCGAATAAACCCGCCAATTTTAATCATCCTTTTGGCTACGGGAGAGAGCTATATTTTTGGGCCTTCATTGTATCTCTTATGGTCTTTGCCTTAGGGGCATTGGTGTCTATGTACAATGGGATCATGCACATTTTGCATCCTGAACCCATTTTAAACCCGACCATCAATTATGTTGTACTTGGCTTTGCATTTGTAAGTGAAGGTATTTCATGGTGTGTTGCTCTGAAAGTGTTTCGTAAGGCGAAAGGTCAGCAAGGTTATTTTGAGGCCTTTCGTCGCAGTAAAGACCCCACCACGTTTACAGTTCTATTTGAAGACTCTGCTGCATTAATTGGTCTGTTGATTGCCTTTCTGGGTATTTATTTGGCACATCGTTTAAATATGCCTGCACTGGATGGGGTGGCATCCATTCTGATTGGGCTGGTTCTGGCGGTGTCTGCTTTTCTTTTGGCACGGGAAACCAAAGGTTTACTGCTCGGTGAAACCGCGGACCTGCATGTACGGCAAAATATCTTAAAAATTGCCCAAGACGATGAAGGCGTACTGTCGGCCAACGGCTTACTGACCGAGCAAATGGGCGCCAAACAGGTTTTGGCCTCATTGAGTGTAGAATTTGAAGATCACCTCACTACCGATGAGATAGAAGCGTGTGTTAATCGAATTGAAGTAAAAATTAAACAAAAACATCCTGAAATTGTGGCACTCTTTGTGAAGCCGCAATCAAAAAAAGTGTGGTTAGAGCGAATGCAAGGACGCTTGGAATAGGTTAAGGTAGAGGTCAGTTTTCAAAACTGGTCCTGTTACTGGTGTATTGCAATAAAGATAACGACGTTAAATGAAGCCAAAATCAACTGAACTCCATTATCAAATTCCGACTGAAAATACCATGTCCCATACATGGCGACAGCCCGAATTTCAGTTTCTACACTCCGATCATTATAACGGGACTCGCTTTGTCAATTCGGTTCGTCGACCTGAGGGCCGTAGCCGAGGCGACTTGCTGAAATGGTTGATTAAGCGTAAATCTTCGACATGGAATGTAGATTTGGCGCAAGAGTATGCGCACTTTCATGCCGATAAAAAAAGCCTGCCGCAAGATCGGCCTCATGCCGATTTAAAGGATTGGCAGGTGTGGTTTGTGGGGCATGCCACGGTATTACTGCAGATTGGACCCTATAACTTATTGACCGATCCTGTGTGGGCGGAACATGTCAGTCCGAAGCAAGGGCGGGGACCTCGCCGTGTTATGCCTGCTGGCATTGCCTTGGAAGATTTACCGACCATCCATGCAGTGCTCTTGAGCCACAACCACTATGACCATATGGATATTGCCAGTCTGAATTGGTTGTATGAGCGTTTCGCTATGCCCATTTATACAGGCTTAGGTAATAGATGGTATTTACCCAAGCACTTACAAGTGCTGGAAATGGATTGGTGGCAGTCGGCGCGTCTGCATGATTTAAAACTGGTCTACACCCCAGCACAGCATGGTTCTGGCCGTGGTCTGCGCGATCAAAATCGTGCGTTATGGGGCGGGTTTAGTGTTCACTGTGGCGCTGACTATGCTTATTTTGCGGGGGATACGGGTTATTCACCGCACTTTAAAGAGCTGCATCAGCGTTTTGGCGCACCGCGAATTGCGTTACTGCCTATCGGGGCGTATGAACCGCGTGAGCTCATGCGCTATATGCATATGAATCCGCAAGATGCTTTTCAAGCACACAAAGACCTGCATGCCAAATGCTCGATGGCCATTCACTATCGTACCTTTCAGCTGACCGATGAAAGTCGTGAACAACCCGAAATTGACTTAAAAGTGGCGATGAAAAATAGCTCAAAGCTGATGAATCCGTTTGTCTGTTTAAGAGAAGGTCGACGTTTAACTGTGTAATGAATGCTTTATATAAAGATTATGTGATGGCTGGGGCAAAAACAGTCATCACCAAGACCATAACGACATCACAAAATATCTTTCAAATAAAATCTAAAAACCGAAAGTACGCTTCTTTTGTTGTTTGATTTTACTCAATTTGAGCCGCGTTCATTACTTATGGGGGCGTCTCAGTTTTAATCGATGAACTCAATTGAAAATGCCCATCAACCTCGCATAAAAAGCCTTTCTTTCTGCTGTTTTTTCATCGGATCTTATCTTGTTGAAAAATTAAAATTCTTTCTTTCTTAAAGATTTACATAGAAGAATCCGATTGTTTTTATTCGTAAAACTCGCTTTAGATTGTCATCAAAAGGGGCTATGTTAGAACAGTAATAATTACTTTAAACGGTTCATGATAATCATAATTTGATGATCAAATTTGGAGCTCGACATGACACAGAATATGCAAGCATCAGGTTGTCCATTTCACCAGAAAGATGGTGGACAAACGAGTTTAGCCAGCACCAATAATTCTGATTGGTGGCCCAATGCGCTCAATCTCGACATTCTGTCGCAACACGATAAAAAAACCAACCCGATGGATCCTGATTTTGACTATGCAGCCGCTTTCAAATCATTGGATTTAGAAGCGGTGAAACAAGACCTCCGTGAACTCATCAACAGCAGCCAAGAATGGTGGCCATCTGACTATGGTAGTTACATTGGGATGTTTGTACGTACCGCATGGCACTTGGCGGGTTCTTACCGTAAACAAGATGGACGTGGCGGCGCCAACACAGGGAACCAACGCTTTGCCCCTCTCAACAGTTGGCCTGATAACGTCAACACCGATAAAGGCCGTCGCCTGCTGTGGCCAATCAAACGTAAATATGGCAACAAAATTTCATGGGGCGATTTAATCATTCTTGCAGGAACCGTGGCTTATGAAGAAGCAGGCCTGAAAACCTTTGGCTTTGGTGGTGGCCGTCTAGATATTTGGGCACCAGAAAAAGACATTTACTGGGGTGAAGAGCGTCAATGGCTGGCACCAACGGCAAACCGCTATGCCAATGACCAAGACCGTAAATCGCTTGAAAATCCATTAGCTGCGGTACAAATGGGTTTAATCTACGTCAATCCAGAAGGGGTTGATGGCGTCCAAGATCCCCTCCGTACTGCACAAGACATGCGTGTCACTTTTGACCGTATGGGAATGGATGATGAAGAAACTGTCGCACTTACTGCGGGTGGTCATACTGTAGGTAAAGCGCACGGGAATGGTAAAGCAGAGAACTTAGGGGCAGATGTCGAAAGCGCAGACGTGGAGTTCCAAGGTCTCGGTTGGCATAACTCTGAAGGTACAGGCAATGGCGCGAACACCATGGTCAGTGGTTTAGAAGGGGCTTGGACCACACACCCGACCAAATGGGATAACGAGTTTTTCTATCTGTTGTTTACTTATGAATGGGAAAAAACCACCAGTCCTGCGGGTGCGAAACAATGGGAACCGATTAACATCAAAGAGGAAGATAAACCTGTTGATGCACATAACCCCAATGTACGCCGCAACCCAATGATGACCGATGCTGATATGGCGCTGAAAATGGACCCTGAATACCGCAAAATTTCAGAACGTTTTTATGCAGATCCAGCTTACTTGTCTGAAGTGTTTGCGCGTGCTTGGTACAAGCTCACTCACCGTGACATGGGACCAAAATCTCGCTACCTAGGCGCAGATGTACCGAATGACGATCTAATTTGGCAAGACCCAATTCCGTCGGTCGATTATGTTTTGTCTGAAGCTGAAATTGAAGAGTTAAAAGCGAAGTTGCTGAATAGTGGTTTAACTTCGGTTGAATTGATTAATACCGCTTGGGATAGTGCGCGGACTTTCCGTGGTTCAGACTACCGTGGTGGAGCCAATGGGGCGCGTATCCGTCTTGCGCCACAAAAAGACTGGGTGGGCAATGAGCCTGAACGTTTAGCTAAAGTTTTGGCGAAGCTTGAAGAAATTCAAGCAAGTCTAGCGAAAAAAGTCAGCATTGCAGACTTGATTGTACTGGGTGGTACGGCAGCGGTTGAAAAAGCCGCACACGCTGCGGGTGTGAATATCAAAGTTCCGTTCCTTGCAGGCCGAGGTGATGCGACTCAAGAGCAAACAGATGTGTATTCTTTTGAAGATTTACTCCCTAAGCATGATGGTTTCCGTAACTGGGTCAAAGAAGATTACAGCGTACAGCCTGAAGAAATGTTGTTAGATCGTGCACAATTACTCGGTTTGACTGCACCTGAAATGACGGTGTTGGTTGGTGGTATGCGTGTACTCGGCACAAACTATGCAGGTACACCAGAAGGTGTGTTGACGGCTCGCGTAGGGGTATTGAGCAATGACTTCTTTGTCAACTTAACCGACATGAAATATAACTGGAAACCCGTGGGTAAAAACCGTTATGAAATCGTGGACCGTGCGACAGGGGCAACCAAATGGACGGCGACACGTGCAGACTTAGTCTTTGGTTCAAACTCGATTTTACGTTCATATGCAGAAGTTTATGCGCAAGATGACAACAAAGAGAAGTTTGTAAAAGACTTTGTTGCCGCTTGGATGAAAGTAATGAATGCAGACCGTTTTGACGTGAAGTAGTTTAATTGAAATAAAAAACCGTCCTTAAGGACGGTTTTTTATTTCAATATATTGATATTATTAAATTTTGTATTATTTTTGTATGGCGTGAATTATGTTAATTTTAAAGTGGATTAATGCGATAGGAGTTATTCACATGTGCTTTTTCCAGCCTCTACCTGTTTAATACTAATACCGCTGTTATTTTCTAAAATACAAATTTGAGAGTTAAATGACTTATTAATAGTGCTTAAAGTAATTGTATAAGCTAAATTTTTTTCTAACTTATCTAATGGGATAGCTATACAATTTTTTTCACTAATAGGTAAGTCTGTTTTTGAGTAAGATTTTTCATATTCACTTCTATATTCTTTAGAAAAGTCAATTTTTGCAAAATGAACTAGAAAATTATCTTTTCCATAATCTTTAGATTCATTCGTGAAAAGACATAAATTATCATTAATAATTTTTGTATTAAGATCTCGACTCTGCTGATTACAACCTATAAGCACCATTGCTACAAAACTATATATTATTTTTTTCATAATCACGATTTCGGTAATAAATTTTTATTTGAGGGGTTAAGTAAAAAATCTCTTAATATTTTCTCAACATAGTCTAATAATTGTAAACTTTTTTGATGATGATCCCGTTTGGGATTAACTTTTTGTAAATAACAAGCATCAAACCAAAACTCAATAATTCTACCTTGTTGTTCAAAGTTAAAATCTTGAAATTTTTTATTTAAATCTCTACCTCCTAAGTCCGTGTCATAGGCTTCTAACTCATTATCCGAGTCAACAGAATTGACCTCCGAAGTATATCCTCCTTTACATAATTGTTTTATCCCAAGCCAACCAGTTGATGTCCCCATTTGATATTGCCAAACATGTACCATTTCATGAATAAACCAATGACGGTTTTCACCTGTAGCTTTGCTATAGTCAGGTGTTTTTAAGTAATCATCTTTCGGTAAATAGATTTCCCCAGCAGGCGTCATGGCATTACCTGTTTTTGTATGTATTAAGCCACCTAAATGTATCCAGACCTTAGAGTAATCAATTGCATCTTTAAAAATCAGGCGAGACATAGCTATTTCACCAGAAGTTAACAGTCTTTTACTTCCGACTTTAATAATAGTAGCAGCTTGATTTTTCATCTCTGCATCTATTTTTTGTAATTTAGAAGTTATACTCTTTAAAACAGTATTTTTAGGATTTCCTCTGCCTGTTACTCTATTCGCCATGTTCATGATCCTCTAAAATTATTCTTATTTCTAGTTCTTCTTCTGTTTCACTAGTAATAAAATGAGTAAACCCTTCTTTATCCGTTTTACCGTGGAAAGTTTCACCATTCATGTATATTTCATAACATACATTAGCTAAAGGTTCTCCTGTTAACTCATCCTGTAGTACAAATTTTTGTCCGTATTTAAAATTAGGTTCAGCTACAAAACTATTAGTATTATTAGATACAATTTTTGGACTACTAGCCCCACTACTCATCACAGCTAAATCAGAAATTTTTAAATATTTTGATCCACAACTAGAGGTATCACCAACAGCAACAATGCTTTTTCCACCCACGACCATAAAACCTTGATTAGATGCTATTGCACGTGATTGAACCTTACATTTAGGGCAAAAATGAGTCATACCATCAAGATGTACTGCCTTACCTTCGGCTAAAAAAGATGAGTCACCTAAAACAATGATTCCACCATGATCTGTTTTACAACCTACAGTGATTAATGCTTTCATTTATTTTTTATAATTTTTTAACGATATTGTTATTAAACCATAAGAATTAAACGATACAAAATTCCAAGGAATACCCTGAAATATTGATTCCATTTTAGATAATAGGGCTTACACGATCCTAATTTTAATATTGTTATATATATCAATTATTTAAAACTTAAATGTAAGCGCGAAAATGAATAGAACGCCTATTTTTATTCAAAATTAAGCTTTCCTAAACTTTGAATAATATCTCCTTCCAACATTACCCATTCTGCAAACTCAGGCTCAACCAGCAAGGTCTGCGACACAAAGCCATAACATACCCGCTGCACATTTAAACTCATTTGCTGGAGTTGCACTTCATCTCCAACATAAGGCTCAAGGATGCTATGCCACATCTGCACCATCATGGCATAACTTTTACGGTAACTTTCAATGTTTGAAATCTGTCGTTCCAGCAAAAAAGTCTGCGCCCAGAGAAACTGTCGAGCCTGAATCTGCTCAAGCTGAAAGTGAATAATCTGCTGTAAATAGTCCTCAAAACTCAATTTTGTGGATAACTCGATCAGCCTTTGTGCATAACTTTTTAAGGTTTCAGCATTACTTTTTACATGCTGATGAATGGTCAATGCAATCAAATCTTCCTTCTTTGAAAAGTACTCATAAAAGGTACCTAAACCGACTCCCGCCACATCGGTAATTTCCCGAATGGTAATTTCGTGTGCATGGCGCTCATGCAAAAGCCGAACAAAACTTTCTTGCAAAGCTTCTTGGGTGAGTTTGGCTCGCGACTGGCGCGGTCTACGACGGACTTGGATCTCAGGATTCTTCATAGCACAAAGCTGAACATGGCAGACTCAATTTTTCTCTATACTGAAATGAAAAGCACAGCATAACAAGAGCAAAGTGATATGAATACGGCATGGATGACCCATCAAATCAGTAATCAGTTTGACGAACTGGAAAATTACAACCTGTTTGAAACCGATAGCGTTTTACAAGAAATCCTGACTCGTTATGGCAGTCAGGATCAGGCAAAACTCACAGAATTGGGGAAAATCGCAGGTTCGGCGGAATATTATGGCTATGCCAATTTGGCCAATAGACATACACCAATTTTACTTGCCTTCGATGCACGCGGACGACGTAAAGACTTTATCGAATTTCATCCTGCATGGCATAAATGGATGGGGTTAAATCGTCAGTTCGATACCCATGCACATCCGTTTAATCATCCCAATTCATCCTCAAAATGGGTCGAGTGGGCAGCACGTTTTTATTTGGCAGGGCAGGTGGAGTGCGGAAACTTGTGCCCAAATTCGATGACCTTAGGCAGTATTCCACTGATTCAACGCGAACCTGAACTGTGGGCCAAAATCGGCGATAAATTGCTTTCTACAGAATACGATGAACGTGATGTGCCGATCAGCCAGAAAAAATCGATTTGGCTGGGCATGGGCATGACCGAAAAGCAAGGCGGTTCAGATGTCCGTGCCAATGAAACCATCGCTGTACCAATCGCAGAGTCGGGACGCGGTCAAGCCTATTTACTCACAGGGCATAAATGGTTTTTCTCTGCACCTATGTGTGATGCGCATCTGGTGGTGGCAAAGACGGAACAGGATGGTCTGGCCTGTTTCTTTGTACCACGTTGGTTGGAGAATGGAACCAAGAACCCGATCCATATCCAGCGGTTGAAAGACAAAGTGGGCAATCGTAGTAACTCCAGCTCGGAAGTCGAATTTAAAGAGGCGTGGGGCATCATGATTGGGGAAGCTGGACGCGGTATTCCCACCATCATTGAAATGGCGAACTATACCCGTTTGACCTGTTCGGTGGGCAGTACTGCCATGCTTAGACAAGCCTTAGTGCAATGCCTTGCCTATACCCGTCAGCGCAAAGCCTTTGGTAAGCATTTGGCTGAACAACCGCTGATGCGCGCCGTATTGGCAGATTTAGCCTTAGAAACAGAAGCGGCGATGCAACTCAGTTTTCATTTGGCACATTGCTATGAAGCGGAGGATGCGCTGTCCGTAGCATGGAAACGTATTATGACCCCAGCGTCGAAGTTCTGGATATGTAAACGTGCGGTTGAGCTGACAGGGGAAATGATGGAAATCTTTGGTGGTAATGGCTATGTCGACAACGGCATCATGGCACGTATTTTTAAAGAAGCCCCAGTCAATACCATTTGGGAAGGCTCAGGCAATGTCATGTGTTTGGATGTGCTGCGTGCTATCAGCCGTGATGTAGAGTCGATTGAAATCCTGTTTCAAGATTTGGCCACCACGGCTATGCAAGATGAACAGTTGAAACAAGAGCTGCAAAATCTATTTCAGTTGTTCCAGCAGAAATCTGATGAACTACAATTTATGGGCCGCAGTTTGGTCAGCCGTTTGGTGATTTTGGCACAAGCAGTCCTACTGAAACGGCATGCACCAGACTATGTGGCGGATGGCTTTATTCAAAGCCGTTATAGTCCATTTCATGGTCGGGTTGTCGGGATGCTTGAGATGAAACAACCCGACGTAGAACGACTACTGCATAGAGCATTGGCAGCTTAAAGCTCGTTATTGTACTGAAAGCTTTTGCGCTTCATCTTGTTCGAGTTTGACGTTGGGGCTGTCTTCAGCCTGAATAATATCAATCGGAATAAAGCGGACTTGAACAATGCTTGGGTTATCGTTCAAGTCTGGCAATAGCTTTTGATTGAGTGCTGCAATTTGCGCTGGGCTAGGCGGAATATCTCCACGGATAGAGACACGGACTAAAGTGAAACCCTCTTTTTTATCGTATTGGATGGTATCAATAATATTATTATCGTGATTTAACGCCGTACTGATGATATTTTCATTGCCGCTCTCATACAGGCGAGCATGGAGCATAGAATAAAAGTTAAAGGAGAGATAAATCCCTAAAAATGCCAAGAACATTAGGCTAACAGCATTACGTTTGAGAAACTCTTTGACATTACTCTGCACTTCTTCGGTGGAACCCCGTCTAAAGCCTGCAATCCACAGGACTAAAGATGAGCTAATCTGAATGGCGAATATGTTGGTCACTGCCAGTAAAAATGCATTGGCTGAGTTTTTCCATTCCATATGCGCGAATAAAATCCCGCTGGCCACCAAGGGCGGAACTAAGGCCGTCGCAACGGCGACACCCACCACGGCCACAGATAGGCGAGGGGATACTGAGGCAAAAGCACCTGCGGCCCCCCCTGCTAAAGCGATCATCAAATCCAAAATGGTTGGCTGCGTGCGCGATAAAATTTCATTGGTCATAGGTAGGTCATAGTTCACCAGCCCTAAAATGATCCCAATGCTATAAATCATTGCAACGCCAAGTAACAAGGTCGACAACGCGGTTTTAAACAGCAGCCATCGGTTATCAATTAAAGCCAAGGCAATGCCTGAAATCGGCCCCAGCATCATGGCAACCAACATCGCGCCAATCACCACCGCAGCAGAGTTGGACAGCAGTCCATAGCCTGCAATAACGGCAGCCAAGGCATTCATAATAAAAAAGGTTTTGCTTGGCAGTGCATCCGCTTGGATGTTTAATCGGACTTTTTGGTGGTCAATTTTTTTGGAGTTTTCGCGCAAGGCCTGCTTATAACGAATTTTTTCTTTTAGAAACTCATACTTTTCTTGGTCTGGCGTATCTTTGACCACAATGGTTGCATCTTTGTCTTTTCCGAGTGGCATGGCGATGCTCTTATTTTGTCTGTGATTAAGATTTAATCTAGCGCTTTTATCAAGGGAAGCAAACAAAAAAATGGTGAGAAATAATATGATTCACGCTTCAATTTAAAATATGTTCTAGCCACTTTCTTTTTATTGAAGCGAGGCTTCTCGATTTTGTTGAACATCATTCATTAACAAGGACTTTTTAGCACCGAGCAGGACAGATTTTCTTGAAATCGCGAGGCCATTCAGAAAAAGACAGATCAATTACAGGTATTTAGCTGACCCTAGAGCATATTCTTGTTAGAACAAGACGCTACGATTGGAAATAATATTTTTCATCACCATGGTAGAGATGAGACGTTGCACATTTGGCAGTGCTGACAAGTGCTCATCATAGAGTTTTTGATAACTTTCTAAGTCATAGGTCACGACATGCAGCAAATAGTCGGGGTCACCAAAAAGTCGCTGCGCTTTCACAATTTGAGGAACCTTAAGAATCGCGTCTTCAAGACTTTGTACCGAATCTTTATCGCCATTTTTGAGCGTCACAAAAACAATGGTGGAGAAATTCAAGCCAAGCTGGGAGATATCCAACTGTGCGCGATAGCCTTTGATAATACCTGCATCTTCTAAGGCTTTGACTCTACGGTGACAGGGAGAGAGGCTAAGCCCTACCTTATGCGCCAACTCCGTAACAGATAAACGACCATCGGCTTGTAGTTCAGCAAGAATCTTCTTATCAATTTTATCCATGTGGAAGAATCTCCCCTTTTTAGGTGTTATTGCACAAATATTTGAAAGCACATTTTAGAGCCTAAAGGATATCCTTTCAAAATTATTTGATACAGATCATGTTTTGATTGGATTAAACCTCAAAACGGTGATGGATAAGAGAGGAAAGGGATGTCACTGAATATTATGATTGCATTTTGGGGTGTTTCGATCCTGTTTGTGATGACACCAGGTATAGATTGGGCCTATGCTATTTCGTCGGGGTTTGTAACTGTTAATTGAAATCTACTTATTTCTATACTATTATATACAACATGAGTAAATATGTAAGCATTAGCGTTGCAGCTAAAACATTAGGTGTTTCCATTCAAACATTAAGGCGTTGGGATGAAGAAGGCACTTTGGTTGCAGATCGAACCCCTAAAAATCATAGACGATATGATCTGAGTAAGATCACGCCTGAGCAAATACACAAGCCCGATAGTCAACTTCAAAGGAAAACCATTGCATACGCAAGGGTATCGAGTCATGACCAAAAAGAAGATTTAATTCGACAGCAACAAGTTCTTGAAATGTACTGTGCAAATCAAGGTTGGACGTTTGAATTAATCTCCGATCTTGGTTCGGGTATGAACTATAGAAAAAAAGGCTTAAATAAGCTGCTAGAAGCAATCATGAATGATGAAATCGGACGTTTGGTTTTAACGCATAAAGATCGCTTATTGCGGTTTGGTGCTGAGTTGGTTTTTGCCTTATGTGAAGCTAAAAGCGTGGAGATCGTCATTCTTAATAAGGGTGAAAATTTGTCTTTTGAGGAAGAACTTGCTCAAGATGTTTTGGAAATCATTACAGTGTTTTCGGCAAGATTATATGGTAGTCGTAGTAAGAAAAACCAAAAGTTAATACAGGCAGTCAAAGACGCACTATGAGCCGATTCATACGAGGGCATGTAATCCAATTACTGCCAAATAATAAGCAAGCAAGTCATTTCGCTCAAGCGAGTGGTGTTGCTCGTTTGTCGTATAATTGGGCTTTAAAAGAATGGCAACGTCAATATAAAGCAGATAAGGAATATAGAGATCAGTGTGACTATTATGGCGTTCAGGTGGATAAAAAACTTCTAAATAAACCATCCGAAGCTAAAATAAGAAAGCACTTAAACTCGTTCAAGCGTGAGAAATACCCTTTCATGCTTAAAGTGACCAAATGTGCGCCACAACTTGCGATTAAGCAATTGGGTAGTTCATTTGATCGTTTTTTTAATGGTCAATCCAAATATCCAAAGCCTAGAAAAAAAGGCGTAGATGATCGCTTCTCATTATCAAATGACCAATTCAGCATTAAAGATAGAAAAATTAGTATCCCAAACTTGGGTTGGGTAAAAATGACTGAGGATTTGCGTTATCAAGGAAAAATATTATCAGCGAAAATATTTAAACAGGGTGGTAAGTGGTTTGCTTCGATTGCTGTTGAATTAAATCAGCCTGAGAAACTTCACCCCAAAACAGGTTTATCTGTTGGTATTGATTTAGGTGTTTCCAGTCTTGCCACTTTATCTAATGGCGAGGTTGTTCCATCAAGTGCGCCACTAAAGAAACAGCTTGCCAAGTTAAGACGACTTGCTAAGTCTTTTAGCCGTAAAAAGAAAGGTAGTCAAAACAGAGAAAAAGCGAAAACCAAGCTCTCTCGTTTGCACTACAAAATATCATGCTTGAGAAAAAACAATCTTCATCAAGTCACATCTGATTTAGTTAAGCGATTCGATCTGATTGCGATTGAGGATTTAAATGTGAAAGGTATGGTACAAAACCGTAAGCTCTCAAGAGCCATATCGGATATGGGCTTTTATGAGTTCAAGCGACAGTTGATTTACAAGGCTAAACAGCATGGCAAATCAATACTTTCTGTTGGACGATTCTTTCCAAGCAGCAAGATGTGTTCGAATTGTGGTGAATTAAACCAAAACCTGACACTTGCAATGCGTGAGTGGCGATGTTCATGTAACACCCTGCATCACAGGGATATTAATGCTGCCATCAATATTCTAAAACATGCAGATAAAGAATTGGTGGCTACATAAGCCACCAATGGCGGTGAGTTACACCGTGACAGCCTATGGAATTGAGGTAATCCCAAGCGCAATAGCAATTGGTTCTTGATGATGAAGTAGGAATTAAACATTAAACCCACGTAAGTAGGTTTAAGTAGGTTTTAAATAACGGATACAGGGCAAAAGAGTCTTGCCTGCGGTAACCGGGTTATTAACAGGGCATTTGATGGCGGCACTGATTGTTGCAGCGGGTGTGGGCACATTGGTGACCAGTCAGCCCGTATTGCTTCAAGTACTCACGGGCGTTGGGGCTGTTTATTTGCTGTGGATGGGGCTGAGTTTATCGATGCGTCCTGCGAGTATTAGCAATGATCAGGTTGCCATTGCATCTTCAAAGTCATGGTACATTCGAGGCGTTTACTTGAGTGGATTAAACCCGAAAGTCCTGCTGTTATTTTTGGCTTTATTGCCGCCCTTTATCGACCCGCAAGCGGCTTTGTCGCCCACCTCTCAAATTGTTTTATTGGCGGGAATTCACCTTATGAGTTGTGCGGCTGTTTATTTCTTGGTTGGATTTAGTGCGCAGAAAGTTTTGGGCACACGCCCACAGGCTGCTAGGGTGGTCAGTCGAGTGTCAGGGGCATTGATGATGTTGATTGCGATGATTTTATTGTTAGAGCAGCTTTATGGCTAAGCGACATTTTAAGTATATGGATCAAAGGCAGTGCAAAATAAAGCATTGCCATAACCTATAATTGAATTGGAAAATAGCGGATGAGTTGGTGATATAGGTTCAGCCAAAATCGCTTGTAATACGTTCAAAAAGGCGTAAAATTTCTAGCGCATCATCAGTGAGATGATCACATCAACAAGGTGAAAAAAATGGCAAAGAAGAAAGCTGAGCCAAAAGTTGTGATTCACAACTTCGTGGCTAAACACATGCATGAAGTCAACCAAAGTCAAGTCTTTGTAGACCGAAAGAAAAATGCAAAACGAGGCTATGACAAGCACAAAAAAGGGAGATATTCAGATGATTATCTCCCTTTTTTAATGCCGCTTCTTTGGGTGTGAAGACCTTTAAGCCGTCACAATACGTGTTGCTGACTTGACCATGTCGGCCAAACCATGAGTTTTAAAATAATATTCCATCTGACTTTTCACAATGAGTGGATTACTCATTTTCAAGGCACGCTCTAACAATTCGACCGCATCTGGCATTGGGACATGACAAATGGCTTTGCGTACACGCAGAATGTTACTTGAGCTCATTGATAGGGTATTGAAGCCCATCGCCATCAGTAAGATCGCAGACAAAGGATCGCCCGCCATTTCCCCACAAATACTGACTGGTTTGTTGTACTTATGACACTCTTTGACTAAGCGGGTGAGTGCACGTAAAACTGCAGGGTGGAAATGTGAATAGACATTGGCAACCCGTGGATTATTACGGTCAACGGCCAGTAAGTATTGTGTCAGGTCGTTTGAACCCACCGAGAAAAAGTCAACCAACTCGGCAAATTCTTCAATCTGCAATAAGACACTTGGTACTTCGACCATGATCCCGATTTTTGGTTTGGTGATTTTGACCTGTTCTTCTTCTTGCACCGCGACCCAGTCACGCTCCAGTAAGTACAAGGCTTCTTCTACTTCGCTGACACTGGTCACCATTGGCAGAAGAATGTGTAGGTTATTAAGACCAATACTGGCTTTGAGCATGGCACGAATTTGTGAAGAAAAAATTTCAGGGTGGTCGAGCGTAAAGCGAATGCCGCGCCAGCCCAATGCGGAGTTTTCTTCCTCAATTGAAAAATAAGGCAAGTCCTTATCTGCACCGATATCGAGGGTACGCATCACCACAGGTTTGTTGGCAAAGTGGCTCAACTGTTGACGATAAATCGCACGCTGTTCTTCTTCACCTGGGAAGCGATCACGCAGCATGAACGGAATTTCAGAGCGATATAGACCAACACCTTTGGCACCGCGTTGTACACCACGGACCACATCAATCATCAAGCCAGTATTGACGAACAGTTTGACTGCGACACCATCAGGGGTGATGGCATCTTTAGTTTCATACTGTTTTAAATCTTTGGCAATCAGTTCTTCTTCTTTTTGAATTTCTTTATAGCGACTACGTAAACGGCGAGGTGGATTAATGAACACACGCCCTTGGTGCGCATCGACGATCATTTCCACATCATCGAGGGTATTAATTGGCAGTTCAGTGACACCAACAACGGTTGGAATACCGAGTGCGCGCGCTACAATCACCATATGCGAGTTCATGGCGCCTTCGGTAGTTACGATGGCTGCAATTTTATCGACTGGCAGTTCAACCAAGGCTGCGGTTGAGATTTCTTCTCCAATCAGAATACTTTCATCGGTAAGTTCACGATGGCTGGAGTCGGCTTCTTGCAAATAGGCCAAAATCCGTCGTCCGAGATCTTTTAAGTCCGCGGCACGTTCACGGAGATAGTCATCTTCCATCTGTTCAAACAGATCGATGTGATTATCGATGACGATACGCACCGCACCTTGTGCCCAGTTACCATCACGAATTTGTTCTTTAATTTCCGCTGGCAGCGCATTTTCATCCAACATGCGTAAGAACACGCTAAACAGGGCGCGCTCTTCCGCCATGAGGGCATCTTGCATTTTGTCATCAAGTGATTTGATTTCATCACGCACTGAGGTGAGGGCACGATCCAGCAGCTCTAATTCTTCACTGATGTCATCGGCTTCACGGTCAGGGACAGCCGCCAAATCCGCAGGGGGATAGAGAATGACGGCACGCCCTAATGCAATTCCACCTGAACCTGGGACACCTTGGAAGGTTTTGTAGGCAGGTAGATTGCTGGGTTTACGAAATACATCGATATTGCCCACCGCATGCGCATGCGCAATGACCCCTGAAAGCTGAGCACAGAGCGTGACGAGGAATGATTCCGCAGCTTCACTAAAGTCTTGCGACTCTTTGTTTTGCACCACGAGCACGCCCATGACTTTACGGCGGTACATGACGGGTACACCGAGGAACGAGTTATAAATTTCCTCACCTGTTTCAGGTAAGTACATAAAACGTTCATGTTTCGGTGCATTGTCAAGGTTAACGATTTCTTCACGCTGACCCACCAGACCAACCAAGCCTTCACTGGTATGCAGTGAAACATGGCCGACCGAATCAGGGTTCAAACCTTTCGATGCCATCAACAAATAACGTTGATTGCGTTCGTCGAGTAAATAGATGGAGCAAACATCAACATGCATGGCTTCCGCCACATGGTTGACCATAATGTCGAGTGATTCATGCAAACTGGTGGACGCATTGATTTCTTGTACAATGCGTCGAAGGGTATCCAGTTGCATATTCGACATCGCGTCTACTCCAAAAATAATGTGCGTCCAACTTATTTATAACAAGAGATCCTTAAAAAATCTGTAGGACGTCTAGATTTTTTAAGGCTTTTTTTGAGGGAGCTGATTGCACAGCTCCACCATCGCTTTGCGGTATACATCGCGTTTAAAATTCACAACTTGCCCCAGCGGGTACCAATAACTGACCCACTGCCATTGGTCAAACTCAGGCGGATCAGACAAATTCAAACGAATATTCTGAGCGGGAGCAGTGAGTTTGAGTAAAAACCACTTTTGTTTTTGTCCAATACATACGGGATCGGAATCTGTACGAATGTATCGGTGCGGCAAACGATAACGCAGCCAACCTTTAGTTTGCGCTACAATTTGGACGTGTTCGGGCAGTAAGCCAACTTCTTCTCTCAGCTCACGATAAAGTGCCTGTTCAGGGGTTTCTCCATATTGGATACCTCCTTGTGGAAATTGCCAAGCATTGTGTCCAATGCGTTTTGCCCATAAAACTTGTCCAAACTCGTTTGCCAAAATGATCCCGACATTGGGTCGGAAACCTTCCGAATCGATCATTTGGCTACCTAAATATTGTGTAATTTATGACTTTGCGATCGGGGATTTTTATTTCTGTATCCAACTCGAAAAAAGCAAAGTTTAAAAATGTTAAAATTGCTATGATCTTAACGAATTTCTATCGACTAGCGGAGATAGATTTACAAATTTTTTCTTAAATTTCAGTTTTTACGAGTATTTTCATGAAATTGGCGCTATTTGATCTCGATCACACCTTGTTAAACACCGATTCAGATCATTCTTGGGGAGAGTTTTTAGTGAATGAAGGCTTGGTCGATCCAGTTCGCCATCGCGCCATGAACGATAAATTTTATGAAGACTACAAAGCAGGGCAGCTCGACCCGATTGCCTATAATGAATTTGTGTTTGAATTTTTAACCCAACATGACAATGTCTACCTTACTGAACTACATGAACTGTTCATGCACAAAGTGATTCGCCCGCAAATGCGTCCCGAAGGTTTTGCGGCCATTGAAAAACACCGCGATGCTGGACATGTTTTGGTTGGCATTACCGCAACCTCTGATTTTATTACCGCACCGATTTTCCGTGAGTTTGGGATTAGTGAAATTATCGCGACCAATGCTGAAGTGGTTGAGGGTAAATATACGGGCAAAGTGATCAATACACCATGCTATCAAAAAGGCAAATTGACGCGTTTAGATCAATGGCTTGCAGGGCGTGATGTTAGCGAGTCTTGGGCGTATTCAGATTCCATCAATGATCGCTTTTTACTGGAATACGCAGACCATGCCATTGCCGTCAATCCAGATGACCGCCTAGAAGCATTGGCTAAAGAGCAGGCATGGGAAATTCAAGACTGGTCGATTTAAGTATCTGTCTTTCGTTGTTTAAAAAGGCTGCTTTCGGGCAGTCTTCTTTATTTGAAAGAGATAAAATAGTGGGGCTATAGGTGGGCTGATCTTGGAAAATTAGCCAAATATGCTATGTTGAATCTTGGCTAAAGCTATTTTGACTATCAAAAATTAGAACATAAGCGTGGAGAAAAAATATGAGTGTACGACCAAGAATGACCCACCTGTTTGAGCAACTCGGTTTAGATGCGAGTGAAGAGGCCATCGCCTTGTTTATTGTAACGCATCAGCTCAATGCACAAACCAAGATTGTTGACGCAGAGTATTGGACTGAAGCGCAACGTCAGTTTTTGGCAGAAAAAATTAAATCGGACGGTGAGTGGGCCATTATTGTAGATCAGCTGAATGAATCCCTGCATGAAGATTCACTCATCCAAAAATAAGTAGAACTCAAAGAGGCTGAGCGTCGAAGCTTTGCCTCTCTGTATAAAAATAAGATAAAAGTAGAAATTTATGTCTTTCGATCATCCAGCTTTTCCTGACTCTACGTCTTTAGAACACGTCCCTTCAGTTAATCAATTAGAACAAGATCGTGCCCTGTTTGTCGGTGCGAAATATGCGTCTTACTATCAAGCTCAATTTGAAAAAATCACGCCAAAGAAACAATATGCAGGCTTTAATATTGCCGCCTTTTTCTTAGGTGTGGTCTGGTTATTTTATCGAAAAATGTACAGTTATGGCTTTATGGCCATTGGTTTGATTGTGGCTATAGGGATTGTTGAAATACTTTTGGGGATTGAAAGTTCTGGTGCAAATATTGGCTTGGCCGTAGCATTTGGAATGTTTGGGAATACCTTATATCGACATCATGTCGATCAACAGATTGCCAAAACTCGCCAGTTGGGAAGTGGTAGCGTCAATACTGAATTAGAAAATCGTGGGGGTACAAATATCGTAGCAGGTTCGATCTTGCTGGTGATTTGGCTTGGGCTGGTTGCATTGGCTATAAGTGCTTCTTAATTCGCTCGAGCAAAATAAAAAACCATCCTTGTGGATGGTTTTTTAATGCCTGTAAAGCTTAATTCATCATTGCAATCAGCTCTTGCACCGCACGAGATTGGGTTCTGCCCGGATGCCAAACCATACCGAGTTGACGGTTCATTTCGAACTTCACATTCAACTGCTGTAGGTCTTGGTTAATCATCGTTTTTGGAAGCACTGACCAACCCAGTCCAATCGATGCCAACATACGAATCGATTCGAGTGGATTATTACTCATGGTGATTTTAGGTTTCAGCCCTTGTTTTTCAAACTCTGCCAAGGTGATTTGGCTGGTATAGGTTTGTGATGCAGGCAATAAACTTGGGTATTGAATCAGGTCTTCGAGTTGTAGGTTTTGCATTTGTACTAGCGGATGAAACGGCGCTGCTACAAAAACTAAAGGATCTTCCCAAATGGTGACGTACTGCAAACGCTCATCGAGTTTGGGGGGAAGCGTCAAAAAAGCCAATTCTAAGTCGCCAGCCAGTACTTTTTCATGCGCTTGCTCGGAGTCGACAAAGTGTACATCTAAGGTGACATTTGGAAAGCTTTGCACATAGCTACGCAAATGGCTCGGCAAGTGATGTAAACCAATATGGTGACTGGTGCCAATTTTGAGTTTGCCTTGGACCATGCCTTGTTCATGACTCAAGGTATGGTGAATGTCACCCAGTTCATTGAGCCAGTTTTTAACTTTAGGCAGCAGTGAATGTGCGGCATGCGTGGCTTGTACACCACGACCCGCAGACTCAAACAGTTTCACACCAAAATATTCTTCTAAACTATGAATACGTTTGGTTACAGCAGGTTGCGTAATGAAGAGCTGATCTGCGGCTAAAGAAATAGAGCCGGTTTCCATGACTTTTACAAAAGCTTCGAAGGCTGCAAGATTCATAAGGATAATCTAGTTATGAAAGTATAATTAAATTATAAAATAATTTTATATGAATTGCGATCTTTAAAATGAACGGGAGCTTATTGGATCTGGAATAAAATAAAAAAAGATCACTTGATGTGATCTTTTGGAGAGTTGAGAGGGCGCTTGATATAAGGGCTTAAGCAGGAATATTTTCTTCGGTAGTACGGTTCTTTTTCTCCCAAATACGTTCATGGAAAAAGAATGCGAAGGCTTGCACGGTTGGTTCTAATAAGCTGAGTGTGACCGCCATCCATAAGTTACCTGTGACAAAGTAAGCCACAATCATGGCCACGGTAATGTGCATGATGTAATAGCTTAGGGTTTTTTTGAATATGCGCTGATTGTTCGCTACAAATTTCTGAATGTTCGCCATGATAAATACCCTCTCAATAATGCCTTTCATTTGCAAATAGTAATTATTATCATTAATAAAGTCAAAATGAAATTTTGATTGCTCATGATTGGGTTTTTGAATGTAAGGTGACGTAGTCGATTGTTTGGAATGTTTGACGTGAGCAAACAAGCTTCTGTAGATTTCACTCTTTAGTCTATGCATAGGTCGCTTTCTTTTTATTCAGATCAACGAAGTGAGCTTCAAAAGTATTGGTCTAAATAGGGGAGATAAGCCTTGCATGGCTGAGCAGGGAAATATACTGTGAGGCCTACAACAGGTTGAGAAATAGGCGTATAGGGCTTGAATTAAAACCAACGGTGAGGGCTTGTAATCAAAGGGATTGAAACAAAGTGGTATGAATTTAAAATAATTCCAAAAAGTTTTTAAATTAATAAAAATGATAAATTAGATTTATGTGAAATCGTCGTTATAATCGATTTTAATGAAAGAATTACCCAGTCCAGTGGAGTCAATCGACATGGCAGGCGAAAACCAACAAGCAAAAACATTGTATGACAAATTGTGGGATGACCACTTAGTAAAACAACGCGACGATGGCTCGGCTTTACTCTATATCGACCGTCATTTATTACATGAAGTGACTTCTCCGCAAGCCTTTGAAGGCCTACAACTGGCGGGCCGTAAACCATGGCGTTTAAGTGCGAATGTGGCAACCCCTGATCATAACGTTCCAACATCGACCAAAGAGCGCTCAGAGGGAATCGCAGGTATTGAAGATGATACTTCGCGTATCCAAGTTCAAACTTTAGATGACAACTGTAAAGCCTTTAATGTGGTGCAGTTCGACATTAATGATGTCCGTCAAGGTATTGCACATGTAGTCGGGCCTGAGCAAGGTTTGACTTTACCAGGTATGACGGTGGTCTGTGGAGACTCACATACGGCAACACATGGTGCATTTGGCTGTTTGGCGCACGGGATTGGTACATCTGAAGTGGAGCATGTATTGGCAACCCAATGCTTGGTTCAAAAGAAGATGAAAAACATGTTGGTACGTGTTGATGGTCAATTGGGTCAGGGCGTAACACCGAAAGATGTGGTTTTAGCCATCATTGGTAAAATTGGTACTGCGGGTGGTACAGGTCACGCGATCGAGTTTGGTGGTCAAGTGTTCCGTGATATGTCGATCGAAGGCCGTATGACGGTATGTAATATGGCGATTGAAGGTGGCGCACGTGTGGGTATGGTTGCTGTCGATGACAAAACCATTGCTTATGTCAAAGACCGTCCATATGCACCACAGGGCGCACAGTGGGATGCTGCTGTTGCATATTGGAATACCTTACATTCGGATGCAGATGCGCATTTTGACACTGTAGTTGTATTGCAAGGTGAAGAGATTGAGCCACAAGTGTCTTGGGGTACATCGCCTGAAATGGTGATTCCAGTGACTCAAGCTGTACCAACTTTAGAACAAGCCAAAGATGAAGTGCAACGCAATGATTGGACGCGTGCTTATAACTACATGGGTTTAACCGCAGGTCAGGCGTTGGCAGATATTCAGTTAGACCGTGTTTTTATTGGTTCATGTACCAACTCTCGCATTGAAGATATTCGTGCCGCGGCTGAAGTTGCCAAAGGCAAAAAAGTGGCAAGTACGATTAAACAAGCCATGGTGGTTCCAGGGTCTGGTTTAGTCAAAGCGCAAGCCGAAGCTGAAGGCTTAGACAAAGTTTTGATTGAAGCGGGCTTTGAATGGCGTGAGCCAGGTTGTTCAATGTGTTTAGCCATGAATGCAGACAAATTACAACCCGGTGAGCACTGTGCATCGACCTCTAACCGTAACTTCGAAGGTCGTCAGGGCAATGGCGGTCGTACGCATTTGGTGAGTCCAGCAATGGCAGCCGCAGCAGCGATTGCAGGTCACTTTGTCGATGTGCGTTCATTTTAATTCGGGCTTGGGAGCATAGACATGAAAAAATATACCGTTGAACAAGGTATCGTTGCACCTTTAGACCGTGCCAATGTCGATACAGACTTGATCATTCCAAAACAGTTTTTGAAATCCATTAAGCGCACGGGTTTTGGTGAAAACTTATTTGATGAATTGCGTTATTTAGATGAAGGTTTTTTGGGGCAAGACAATTCTAAACGTCCTAAAAACCCTGATTTTGCATTGAATCAGCCACGTTACCAAGGTGCGAGCATCTTAATTTCTCGTGCGAACTTTGGTTGTGGTTCAAGCCGCGAACATGCGCCGTGGGCATTGGAAGAATATGGTTTCCGTACTGTGATTGCGCCCAGCTATGCCGACATTTTCTTCAATAATAGTTTCAAAAATGGCATGTTACCTGTGATTTTGTCTGAAGAAATTGTTGATCAACTTTTCAAAGAATGTGCAGCAACAGAAGGTTATCAGCTAACGATTGATTTGGACGCGCAAGAAGTGCGTACACCATCGGGTGAAGCCTTCACATTTGAAGTGGATCCATTTCGTAAGCACTGTTTGTTAAATGGTTTGGATGATATCGGTTTAACTTTACAGGTCGCAGATGACATCAAAGCCTATGAAGAAAAGACCAAAGCATCACGTCCGTGGGTGTTTGCTGAAATTCATGCTTAATTGAAAATTCGATGCATCTAGTGCTTGAGTCCATCTCTTGTTAATATCGAGCAAAAGAATTTTAAACGTTTTGCTACTGGTAAAGGTTGGGCTTGAACAATGGTGACGAGTTACAGTCGTATCGCTCTACTGGCGTTGGTGGGAACATTAACTGCCTGCCAAAGTATGAATACGGCAAGCATTAAGCGGATTCAGGATACCCCAGCGAGTAAAAATAATGCGCAGCTTTATTGTACTGGTACAGTGAACTGCGAGTTTGAACGATGGAATCAGATCAAAATTGTTAATGCAGACAATCATCGCGTCAGCCGTGAGGCCATTCGAGAGAAGGTCGTGCGTCTAAAACGAGATGATTTGAATGAAGCGAATGTCTTGTTTCTGTCAGTGCCAGCGGGGCAACATGAACTGGTGATTCGCTTCTATCCTGTTTCGGTCGATCGCGCTGAAACGCTGCATGTGATTCATCGTTTTAAGCCTGCGGAACGCTACACCTTTAGGATGTTTCGTGCACGCAGTCGACATCAGGGAAGCTTATTGAATATGTCTGCACCTGACCCTTTGTGTGTCGATTTAAAACAAAACCAAAGAACAATTCGTCGTTTTTGCAAACCTTACAATGTCTTAAATGGCTTGGGCGAGTTTGTAGAACAAAAACTTTAATCGTGTGAGTCAGAACTCACCAACAATGGAATATTTCATGTCTAAACATATTTTGATTTTGGCTGGTGACGGCATTGGTCCTGAAATTGTAAAAGCCGCAGAACAGGTACTTACACGAGTCAATGATCAATTCAATTTAGGTTTAACGTGGGAACAGGGCCTACTCGGTGGGGCTGCCATAGATGCACACGGTTCACCTTATCCAGATGTGACCGCAGCACAAGCTAAAAATGCAGATGCAATTTTACTTGGTGCGGTAGGTGGTCCGAAGTGGGACAACATTGAGCGTTCGATCCGTCCAGAGCGTGGTTTGTTAAAAATTCGTAGTGAATTGAATTTATTCGCGAACTTACGTCCAGCTATTTTGTATCCGCAATTGGCAGATGCATCAAGCTTAAAGCCTGAAATTGTAGCGGGTCTTGATATTCTTATCGTTCGTGAATTAACTGGCGGGATTTATTTCGGTCAGCCACGGGGGATTCGTGAACTTGAGAATGGTGAAAAACAAGGTTTTAACACCGACGTTTATGCTGAGTCTGAAATTAAGCGTATTGCGAAAGTGGCTTTTGAAATGGCCAGTTTACGTGGCGGCAAAGTCTGTTCAGTTGATAAAGCCAACGTACTTGAAGTGACGGAGCTTTGGAAGCAAACCGTAACGGCGATGAAAGAAGCTGACTATCCAAACATTAACTTGTCGCATATGTATGTTGATAATGCTGCAATGCAGTTGGTGCGCGCGCCTAAACAGTTTGACGTGATTGTGACAGGTAACTTATTTGGTGACATTTTGTCTGATGAAGCCGCGATGTTGACAGGTTCAATTGGGATGTTGCCATCAGCATCCTTAGATGAAAATTCAAAAGGGATGTATGAGCCATGTCATGGTTCGGCGCCCGATATCGCAGGACAAAATATTGCCAATCCATTAGCCACTATTCTTTCAGTGGCTATGATGTTGCGTTATACTTTCCGTGAAGAAGCTGCTGCTCAAGCGATTGAAGATGCTGTAGGCAGTGTCCTAGATCAAGGCTTGCGTACCGCTGATATCATGTCTGAAGGCATGAGCAAAGTGGGTACTGCGGAAATGGGGCAGGCGGTTGTGGCTGCACTGAAGTAAGCCAAAACAATTTGAAAACGCAGCCATCCGCTGCGTTTTTTTATGCTCAAGATTTAATAACCTTTGCAGGCTTTGCCTCGATATTGAATTGATTGTGCAATATTATCTTTTAATAAAAAGTGGACTTGGCACTCTAACTGAACATCATAAAATGGTGTATGTGTGGGAATAGGAATTGCACCGACACTGCTGTCACTGCGCATAGTGGGCATAGGAGTTGGAATTTGAATCCGTCTGACAATGGTATAACTCAGTTGGTTTGGTGTTTGAATCGGCGCACCTAAGGTTTCATAACCGAGCTGACGTAAGTTGAGTTCGCGCCGAATGCTCGATACATCTTGGCCGATATATTGTTCTAAATAGTCGGGGAGCGCAATTTTAGCGGGTGAAACGACGGTCTGGTGTTGTGCTGGAGAGCTGCTACAAGCTTGAAGGAGTAAGAAACATATGGAACTAAAACAACTGACAATAAAGGGTTTGTAACTGCTAATTGAAATCTACTTATTTCTATACTATTATATACAACATGAGTAAATATGTAAGCATTAGCGTTGCAGCTAAAACATTAGGTGTTTCCATTCAAACATTAAGGCGTTGGGATGAAGAAGGCACTTTGGTTGCAGATCGAACCCCTAAAAATCATAGACGATATGATCTGAGTAAGATCACGCCTGAGCAAATACACAAGCCCGATAGTCAACTTCAAAGGAAAACCATTGCATACGCAAGGGTATCGAGTCATGACCAAAAAGAAGATTTAATTCGACAGCAACAAGTTCTTGAAATGTACTGTGCAAATCAAGGTTGGACGTTTGAATTAATCTCCGATCTTGGTTCGGGTATGAACTATAGAAAAAAAGGCTTAAATAAGCTGCTAGAAGCAATCATGAATGATGAAATCGGACGTTTGGTTTTAACGCATAAAGATCGCTTATTGCGGTTTGGTGCTGAGTTGGTTTTTGCCTTATGTGAAGCTAAAAGCGTGGAGATCGTCATTCTTAATAAGGGTGAAAATTTGTCTTTTGAGGAAGAACTTGCTCAAGATGTTTTGGAAATCATTACAGTGTTTTCGGCAAGATTATATGGTAGTCGTAGTAAGAAAAACCAAAAGTTAATACAGGCAGTCAAAGACGCACTATGAGCCGATTCATACGAGGGCATGTAATCCAATTACTGCCAAATAATAAGCAAGCAAGTCATTTCGCTCAAGCGAGTGGTGTTGCTCGTTTGTCGTATAATTGGGCTTTAAAAGAATGGCAACGTCAATATAAAGCAGATAAGGAATATAGAGATCAGTGTGACTATTATGGCGTTCAGGTGGATAAAAAACTTCTAAATAAACCATCCGAAGCTAAAATAAGAAAGCACTTAAACTCGTTCAAGCGTGAGAAATACCCTTTCATGCTTAAAGTGACCAAATGTGCGCCACAACTTGCGATTAAGCAATTGGGTAGTTCATTTGATCGTTTTTTTAATGGTCAATCCAAATATCCAAAGCCTAGAAAAAAAGGCGTAGATGATCGCTTCTCATTATCAAATGACCAATTCAGCATTAAAGATAGAAAAATTAGTATCCCAAACTTGGGTTGGGTAAAAATGACTGAGGATTTGCGTTATCAAGGAAAAATATTATCAGCGAAAATATTTAAACAGGGTGGTAAGTGGTTTGCTTCGATTGCTGTTGAATTAAATCAGCCTGAGAAACTTCACCCCAAAACAGGTTTATCTGTTGGTATTGATTTAGGTGTTTCCAGTCTTGCCACTTTATCTAATGGCGAGGTTGTTCCATCAAGTGCGCCACTAAAGAAACAGCTTGCCAAGTTAAGACGACTTGCTAAGTCTTTTAGCCGTAAAAAGAAAGGTAGTCAAAACAGAGAAAAAGCGAAAACCAAGCTCTCTCGTTTGCACTACAAAATATCATGCTTGAGAAAAAACAATCTTCATCAAGTCACATCTGATTTAGTTAAGCGATTCGATCTGATTGCGATTGAGGATTTAAATGTGAAAGGTATGGTACAAAACCGTAAGCTCTCAAGAGCCATATCGGATATGGGCTTTTATGAGTTCAAGCGACAGTTGGGTGGTGTTTTAAAAAGTATGCTGACATTAAATGAAGCCATTATTGATGTAAAAGAAGGTTAAGTCGAAGGCTTTAAAATGGTTTTCAAGCTTTTTGGAGAAATTACAACTTCTTCTAAAACCACGCCTTATTCGATGCCTTATTTTGCAATTATTACCTTCAATTCCTACAGTAAAAAACTTACCAATACTTTGCTTGCAGTTTTTAAAAGCAGTGATGAAACTGTCCCAATGATCACTTGCAATTCGGGTGTAGTGAATACCTAATTGTTTAAGCTTTGTCTTCAACCTTTGGACTGTAGCTAAATCTCTCTTACCCCAAACATAAGCAACAATCTCACCTGTTTCTCGATGGTAAGCGTAAATAAGCCATTGTTTATTATTTTTATTTCCAACAAAAGTCCAGAATTCATCTACTTCGAGAGATTCATAATGACTTTGTTTAGGCTGAATTTGATAGGCCGATTCAGTTAAAGTCCGTAAGACTTTACCGATACTAATGCGCTCAACTTCAGCGATATCTCGTATACCGCTGCCTCTGACCATTAACTGTAATATTTTACGAGTAATGCCAGAATTACATCCTAGATAGCTCAGAGCATGGTCACCAATAAACTGACGTTTGCAGTCTTTGCATTGGTAGTTCTGTTTCCCATCTACTTTGATGCCATTTTTCTTTATATTGTCACTGAGGCAGGTTGGACATTTGATTTCTAGAGTTATTTGCATTTCTCTATTTTATCAAAATTCAACCTGCTTTTTTTTAGCATACTTTTTGATACACCACCAACTTACTGAAAGTCGTCCATGCTTCTTTATTTTTATTGCTTTTTTTCGATCATGTTGCCATTCACCTGTTAAATAGCACCAACAGAAACCGATAGCTAGCACTGCTATCAATTTCTTGACTCGTCTAGGGTCTGTTAAACGAGTATTTTCAAGATTGAATCCACGTCCTTTGAGACAACTAAATAACGTTTCGATTTCCCAGCGTAATGCATAATCACGAATAGCAGAAGCATTAAACATAGGAGAAACAACAAGTAAAAGTTCTCCATCTTCTAATCGTAGCGCACTAATATACAGTTTCACTCGACCAACCCAAATACGTCGTTTACGACATTCAGTTTGACCAACTTGAAGATGACGAAATAAATCACTAATTTTATGATTCTTGGCTAAGTGATTGGTCACAATAAAGTTTTTTTAACACGTATACAGAAGTTAATGTCATTTTCAATTAACCATGTAAACCATTTCTCACCGATAAATTCTCTGTCTGCGAACACATTCACAATACGGTCTTTACCAAAAATAGAGATAAAGCGTTGAATCAAAGCAATACGCTCTTTTGTATCTGAATTTCCACGTTTATTGAGCAATGTCCAAACAATAGGTATGGCTATTCCACGATAGACGATGGCTAACATCAAGATATTGATATCTCGTTTTCCCCATTTCCAATTAGTTCTATCCAAAGTTAATTGGACTTTATCGAATGAAAATATATTGAAAATTAACTGAGAAATTTGACGATAATCGAAATACTGATCTGCAAAGAAGCGTTGTATACGTCGATAAAATGATTGTGGTAAGCACTTGATGGGTAAGGCTTTAGATGCAGAAGAAAGATTACATGTCTGTTTTACAATTAATGCAAGCATAATCAGTGTAAAACATTTTGCATGTGACTTGTTCCACTTTAGATATTTGTTTAAGATGAGATGTAACTCATTGAAATGTGTCATCATATTCGTCGTCAGAAAACAAGTATTATGCCATTATTTCAATGAGTTATCTTTTTTTGTCGTGTACAAAGCTCATTTAATTATAGTTTGATTTTTGGTTTAAATATAGCCGATGTATAACGTATAGTCTGAGCGCAGACATTAAAAAAGCCACTTAAAAAGTGGCTTTTTCGCTTCGCTAAAACTTAGCGCGCACGATAAGTGATACGACCCTTAGACAAATCATAAGGTGTCATTTCTACTTTAACACTGTCGCCAGTCAAAATACGAATATAGTGTTTACGCATTTTACCAGAGATGTGAGCAATCACTTCATGACCGTTTTCTAAACGTACACGAAACATAGTATTAGGAAGCGTCTCGGTGACAACGCCTTCGAACTCGATGAGTTCCTCTTTATTGGCCATAGCCTACCTGAATGAATAAATTGGAAAGGCGCAAATTATAGTCAATTTTTTTGCATAAAACAAGGCGGAATGGGCGGTTGCCTGATCATCTGTCAGTAAAATAAGCGAACAAGAGGAATAAATATTTTCAACAAAAAAACTGTATAAGTTGTTGTCAGTTCGGTCAATCGCAGTTAATCTAATTTTAATGTTTTATGTATAAATGAAGAACATACAAGGAAGGTTCTAGCGTGGGTCAGCTAACGGATGCATCGATTGTCTTGCGATTAGGCTACCAAGCGATTCGTCGTTCAGGGTTGCCAACAGAAGAGATTTTAACAAAGGCGGGTGTTGCATTAAATCAGATGGAAACCAATGAGCGTACGCCTTTGAGCGCACAATACGCTTTTTGGGTGGCGGCAGAAGAGGTGAGTCGCGATCCAGACATCGGTCTACATTTGGGTGAAAATCTGCCTTTATACCGTGGTCAAGTAATTGAGCATTTGTTTATTTCATCGGAAAACTTTGGTGAGGGCTTGAAGCGCGCTTTGGCTTATCAGCGATTGATCAGTGATGCCTTTCATGCCAAGTTGGTGGTTGAAGATGACCGGTGTTATTTGACCAATGGAGAACAACCTTGGGCTGAAAATTTGGTCAATCGACATTTTTCTGAATGTGCGATGTCAGGTATTTTACGGTTCTTTAAATTTATTACTGAAGGGCGCTTTGAACCGATCTATATTGATTTTAACTTCAGTAAAGGCGCGTTTGATGATGAGTATTTCCGCGTATATGAGTGCCCGGTTAGTCTAGGGCAAAAAGAAACCCGCTTATATTTTGACCCAAGTATTTTGGCTTATCCGTTGTGGCAAGCGGAACCTGAATTATTGCAACTGCATGAGCAGTTAGCGATTGAAAAACTTCAAGAATTAGCCCGTTATGATTTGGTGGGTGAAGTCCGTCGTGCGATAGGTTCAACCCTAGAAAGTGGTGAAACCACACTTGAAACAGTGGCTTCACAGCTCAGTATTACCCCAAGGCGGTTACGCACACAACTTAGTGAGGCGAATACCAGCTTCCAGCAAATTTTGTCTGATTATCGCTGTCGTTTGGCGAAAAAACTTTTGGCCAATACGGCTGAAAGTGTAGAGCGTATCGTGTATTTGACGGGCTTTTCTGAGCCAAGTACCTTCTATCGTGCATTTAAACGCTGGACCAATGAAACCCCAGTGGAATATCGAAAGCGTAAGCAGCGTTAAGAAATCCCTCCTAACCTCCTTTAAAAAAGCAGGCGGGGGAGGATTCAAAAATAAATTATTCAGGCATATTTAGCCAGTGCGGCCCAAGCGGTTGCTTAGGTAGCTCAAACTGTGCTGGATAGTCGGCATGAATGAAATACAGCCCATCAGGAGGGGCTGTAATGCCTGCGGCTTTGCGGTCTTCTGCTGCGAAAATAGCCTCAATATGCTCGACTTCATACATACCTTGACCAATTTCCAGTAAGCAGCCCATGATATTGCGGACCATATGGTGTAAGAAGCCATCGGCCTGAATGTCGAGTACCAAATATGGACCATGTTGAATTAAGCGACAATGGCTGACATGGCGCACAGGTTGATTGGATTGGCATGCGGCTGCACGGAAGCTTTCAAAATTATGCGTGCCTTCGAACTTTTGAGCAGCTTGCATCATCTTCGCTACATCTAATGCATAATAGGCATGTGTGACTTGTTTATACATAAGAGCAGGGCGTTGCGGGCGGTTATAGACCACATAGCGATAACGACGTGCCTGCGCTTTGAAGCGTGCATGAAAGTCTTGATCCATCGCTTTGATCCACTGGATCGAGATATCTTTTGGCAGTTGGCTGTTGCTGCCCATTAACCAACCGCGCTCTGAACGAAGTGCCGAGCTATCAAAATGCGCCACCATATTGGTGGCATGGACGCCAGCATCGGTACGACCAGCACCATGTAAGCTAATCGGTTCATTGGCAATTTTAGAGAGTACTTTTTCAATCGTCTCTTGTACGCTGATCACACCTGTTTGCTGGGTTTGCCAACCACGATAGTGTGTTCCACAAAACTCAATGCCGATCGCAAAACGTTGCATATGTACCTCAAATTAACCCAAATCATGCCAATGGCTGAAGCGTGCTTCAGCGCTGGGGTATTGTAAATACATTTTAAGGGCTTTGGCATACAGATCTGCATGCCCGAGGCAATCACTGACAATTATTTTGGCCTGAGTTGTCCACGCGGCAACTGCATAGCGCTGATCAGTACGGCCGAAAGGGACTTGGGTGCTTAAGATAGCAACACAGCCTTGTGCGTAAAATTCATCGAAAAGTGCTATCAACTCGGCATTCACAGCTAAATTACCCGTTCCAAAACCTTGCAAAATGAGGAAATGTGGTGGGGCTGTAAGCAGGTTTTTCAAATTCTGCAATTGTTGAGCTAAGGCAACAGGTTGCATCATCAGATTGAGGCAATTGAATTGGTGAGATTGTTCTACATCACCTGTTTGTACTATGTGTGTTTTTAAGCTATGTGGAATCGGCTGTTCAGCCATGACGCCTGTAAAAGCATCCAGTTCTGTGGTATGTCGTTTTAACGCGGTTTGCGCATGCAATACCTGTTGATGAAAAGCTAGATACACTCCGACAGGATGTTTCATCACCGCATCTAAGGCAAAATTCAAATTACTAATCGCATCGCTAAATTCACGCGTATCTGTACCTTGTACATTAAGTAATGGATATTGGCTACCTGTGAAAACCACACGTGCGGAATCTGCAATAAAGTGTGCCGCGACAGCACTGGCATAGCTTAAGGTATCTGTGCCATGAATCACGACAAAATGCTGGAATTGTTGCAGTTGCAATTGTTGAATCTGCTGAATCAGCAATAACCAGTCTGCAACCGTACAGGCGCTACTGTCTTTAATGACAGGTGCAATAAAACATTCAATGTCGAGATGAATCGGCAAGACATGTGTGAGCTTGGGAATAAAGTCTTCGGCAGGCATTGGTTGTAAGGGTTCGCCAATACAGCCAAAGGTTCCACCCATATAGATAAGCGCAATTTTTTTCATTATAAAAAAAGCAGTCGGTGATGACTGCTTTAGTTTAAAACGAAATGGCTTAGGATGCTATGCGACTCAGTAACTGTTCGACTTGCTGACGTTGTTCCATAGAGTAGTTTGGTTCTTGTTCAACCAAAATTTCACGTGCAGCTTCGAAAGCACCGAGTTGAATGTATTGCTCAGCCAATTCAAGGTTTAAGTGTATTTCATTGACTTCGCTCAGTTGAGGGAAAGACTGTACCAGAGGATCGCTTTGATCCACCGTATTGGCAGGTGCAGTAGACTCTAGACTAAAACTGAGGTTTGACGTACCAACTGCTGGAGTTTCTTCTACTATCGCTTCACTTGAGCTAACCGTATCGAAAGAAAAAGCAGGGGTGTCTTTTGCCGCTTCAGCCGTGGATTCGCTTGAAAAATCAAATGTAAATTCAGGACGCTCATCCGCAGCAAGCGGTGAAGTTTCTACTTCTGGCGCTGTGTCGAGATTGAATGAAAAATCTAAAGGTTGGATGTCGGCTGCAGCAGTTTCTGCTGGTTGAGCCGGCGTGCTTTCTAAAGAGAGTGAACCGAAATCGAGTGGTTTACGTTCTTCAGCAGGTTTAGCGGGTTCTGCTGTTGGTGTATTTAAACTTGAGATATCAAATTCTAAGCTTTGGACTTCGATGCTCGGTTCAGGTTGAGCTGTTGTTGTGGTGGTAAATGCTGAGGTATCAAAATCAAGCGGTTTAATGTCTTGAACTGGTTCAACAACAGAAGCTTGCACAGGAGCGGGCGCAGCATTATTTGATGACATCAGGGCATCAAAGTCAGCAGTATTGGTTGCTTCTACAGGTTTTGGTGTTGATGGAACAACTCCTATTGACTTTGATTCAAGTGTGTCATGGCTAGGGTTTTGATTTAATTGATCGTAATCCGATATTTTGGCTTCTGCTTGCGCCAAAATATCATCCAGTTCTAAAGAACGTAAATGATTCAGCAATTGGCTGATGGCAAACTCGTCTTTTTGGAGCAAGTGAATATCGAGCAGCAGTAAATATAATTCGTGTTGTGAATTGTCTTTATTTAGGGCTTGGTTGATTTGTGCTTCAGCTGAGAAGAAATTGCGGTCGCGAATTTGGCCTTCAATTTTATTACGTAGATCTGTGGCGAGTGGTGTCGTGGCTTTTTTAGCAACAACATCTTCAACGACTTGAGTTTGTTGCGGGGATTTTTTAGACGAACTGGTTTTTTTGGCTTTATTTTTTGCAGCAACCGCTTTTTGAGTTTTTGGTTCTGCTTCTTTACTCGCCTCACGCTTTTTTAAGACTATGGCAACAACCAATAGTAAGATAAATGGAATCACATAAATAAGCATGTTTTACCCCTTTTGAACTTGTCTTTGTGCAAGTTCATCCAAAATCAAATAATCAAAATAACACTTTAGTGTGTTGGCTTTTTCTCAGTTTGTTGTGCTTTCAATTGTTGTTGCAATTGTGCAAGACGAGCGTTTAGTAATTGAATTCTCTGATCTTTCTGATTAAGTGCCACTTCTAATTGTGTTACGTTTCTCTGTAATTTAACGGTTTTTTCACGGGATGTCATAACTTTTAATGACAACTCGTTTGATGTTTGATTCTTTTCTGTCGACTTCTTGGCAGAACCGTGGCTTGAATCTTGCTCTTTCTCTGCAACCAAACTCATCTCGGCTTGATTGAGGCGGTATTTCGCCTTGCCAGATTGCTGTGAGCTTTGTTTTGGAAGTGATGAAACGGAGACCTTTTGCTCTGATTTTGCCGTTTGTAGACCTGTTAAATTGAGGTTGGCACCACGACGTAAGCGGTTTACGTCGCCTTGAATAAAGGCATGTTCGTTCTTGGCTTTAATTTGTTGCATGACTTCACCGACAGGACGGTTTTCTTCTGCAGCAATACGCGATGCAATGCCCCATAGAGATTCATTCGACCGAACAACATGGGCACTTTGAGGTGGGGCTTGGCGTGCAGTAGTTGCAGGGGCAGCAGGTGTTGTTTTTGCTATCGATGGAGTGGCTTGAGGGTTAGCCTGTGCTGAAATGGGTGCATCTGATTTTTGAACTGAATCGGCATACTTTTGCACTAACGGATCTGCCGATTTTTTCGCTTGCGTAATCGATTCAACACGTGGAGCTGATGTTTGAGCAGCTGCTGCAATTTGTGTAGAGGCTACTGAAATAACTTGCGTTGGCGCTGTAATAGCGGTCGCACTTATGCTTGGTGGGGTATGGTTATTGAGTTTGAGAGGCGTCGTATTTGTCGTCGGCGCAGCTGTTGTTTTTAAGCTATTGAATTGTGTGCTGACAGGTAAGTTCAGCGCAATATCTTTTTCATTGACAATCACCACCGGTTTTAAGGCTTTTTCATTATTATTCGTACGGGCTTGAAGTGCTGCCGAGCGTTTATTGGCTGTTTTAATATGTTGTAGTCGTGCCGCATTGCCTTCTTTGATTTTGACGACAATGTTCAGTTCCGCTTCAGTTAAAGGGCGTGAAGAAGTAATCGTAATTACACCTGTACTGGCGCTGGTACGACGGGTAAAAAAGTTCAGATTACTGGGCGGCTGATGCATGACACCAAGAGACATTAAATCTTCTGCGCTAGCTAGACTGGCTTGAATCGGAGCATTCGGATCGGCATCGTGAAAGTTCAATTCTGCATACAACAGTTCCCCAGGTGCAGATTGAATTTGGGTGGTGTATCAAAAAGTATGCTAAAAAAAAGCAGGTTGAATTTTGATAAAATAGAGAAATGCAAATAACTCTAGAAATCAAATGTCCAACCTGCCTCAGTGACAGTATAAAGAAAAATGGCATCAAAGTAGATGGGAAACAAAACTACCAATGCAAAGACTGCAAACGTCAGTTTATTGGTGACCATGCTCTGAGCTATCTAGGATGTAATTCTGGCATTACTCGTAAAATATGGTGGTGTATCAAAAAGTATGCTAAAAAAAAGCAGGTTGAATTTTGATAAAATAGAGAAATGCAAATAACTCTAGAAATCAAATGTCCAACCTGCCTCAGTGACAATATAAAGAAAAATGGCATCAAAGTAGATGGGAAACAGAACTACCAATGCAAAGACTGCAAACGTCAGTTTATTGGTGACCATGCTCTGAGCTATCTAGGATGTAATTCTGGCATTACTCGTAAAATATTACAGTTAATGGTCAGAGGCAGCGGTATACGAGATATCGCTGAAGTTGAGCGCATTAGTATCGGTAAAGTCTTACGGACTTTAACTGAATCGGCCTATCAAATTCAGCCTAAACAAAGTCATTATGAATCTCTCGAAGTAGATGAATTCTGGACTTTTGTTGGAAATAAAAATAATAAACAATGGCTTATTTACGCTTACCATCGAGAAACAGGTGAGATTGTTGCTTATGTTTGGGGTAAGAGAGATTTAGCTACAGTCCAAAGGTTGAAGACAAAGCTTAAACAATTAGGTATTCACTACACCCGAATTGCAAGTGATCATTGGGACAGTTTCATCACTGCTTTTAAAAACTGCAAGCAAAGTATTGGTAAGTTTTTTACTGTAGGAATTGAAGGTAATAATTGCAAAATAAGGCATCGAATAAGGCGTGGTTTTAGAAGAAGTTGTAATTTCTCCAAAAAGCTTGAAAACCATTTTAAAGCCTTCGACTTAACCTTCTTTTACATCAATAATGGCTTCATTTAATGTCAGCATACTTTTTAAAACACCACCTAAAATATTACAGTTAATGGTCAGAGGCAGCGGTATACGAGATATCGCTGAAGTTGAGCGCATTAGTATCGGTAAAGTCTTACGGACTTTAACTGAATCGGCCTATCAAATGTAAGCGTCCGCTGAACACACCTTATGAATTCGTCCTATAAGCCTTAATTTAGTCCTGACTTAAAAACAAGTGGGAACTTAAATTTATGACTACAAATAACCAGACATCCATCGCATCTCTTACGATAAAACGAAGAACATATAGTGCTGAATTTAAACAGCAGATCGTTCAGGCGTGTAAAGCATCGGAGGTTTCAATTGCTTCGGTCGCTTTGCAACATGGATTGAATACAAATCTTGTATCCAAATGGATTCGCTTAATTGATGCTAAGCCAGGGAATGATCGCTCACTACTACCGAATAAACCTGCATTTATTACCTTATCTTGCTCCGCACCATTAGATCCTATCCCTACTGGCATGTTAACGGTTCAAATTACTTTACCCCACTCAAAAGCAGAAATTGGCTTGAAATGGCAAGTATCAGAAATATCTGCTTTAGCAGAATTACTCAAGGCACTTACAACATGATCCGTATCGATGAAATCTGGTTGTCTACTCAGCCCATGGACATGCGTGCAGGTATGGATACGGCCATGGCTCAGGTGGTGAGAGCCTTTGGCTACATCAAACCGCATTGTGCTTACCTGTTCTGTAATAAACGTGGCCATCGCATGAAAGTGCTGGTACATGATGGACTGGGCATCTGGCTGTGTGCCCGGCGGTTGGAACAGGGAAAATTCCACTGGGCTAAAGTTCACCAGGGTGAAAACGTAGCTCTCAGTCCAGAACAGTTACAGGCACTAATTCAGGGTTTGCCTTGGCAGCGCATTGGACGACAGCAAGTGGTAACAATGCTCTAAACTAGGCTGCTACATTCTGCTATTCTCCAAACGTTCTATTTCCTCTGCGTCATGACCTCAGGCATACTGCGGTCATGAAAATGCTGCCTGATTTAAGCCAACTGACCCATGAACAACTGCTGGAATTTACCCGGCAGTTGGCGATGCAGCATCAGTCTCTGGCACAATCAAATCAAGAATTAGAAAAATCAAACCAGCAATTGGATGCCAAAGTTCAACATCTTTCCATTCTCACGCAAAAATACGAGCATGAGCTCGCACTATTTAAACAGCACAAATTTGGCAGTAAAAACGAACATCTCACCGCAAAACAAATCCATCTGTGGGATGAAGCGGTCGAAGAAGATATTGCCGCTGTTGATCTGGAACTGGAACGGCTGAATGCAGATAAAACTGATGCAGCGACACACAAAGCCACAGTCAACAAACCTAAACGTCGACTGCTGCCCGATCATCTACACACCATCCGTATCGAGCATGAACCAACATCAACCCAATGTGCTTGTGGCTGCACCTTGCGTCGTATCGGCGAAGATATCAGTGAAAAACTACATTTCAGACCGGCACAGTTCTATAAGGAACAGCATGTGCGTGGCAAATGGGTCTGTGATCAGTGTGACACCCTGACTCAGCAAGCGATGCCTGCCTATGTGATTGATAAAGGCATTGCTTCACCTGAACTGCTCAGCCATGTGCTGGTATCGAAGTATGCCGATCATTTACCGCTGTACCGTCAACGTCTGATCTATCAGCGGGCGGGAATCGAGCTTTCTAGATCAACGTTATCTGACTGGATAGGTCGCTGCGGTGTGGAACTGGAACCTCTGGCCAATGCCTTAAAACAGGTGGTGCTGCAACAGCGGGTGATCCATGCCGATGAAACGCCGGTCACCATCATGCGGATGGGTGATGATGAGAAAAAACCGAAGAAAGGTTATGTCTGGGCCTATGCCACTACACAGTACAATCCAGTTCAAGCGGTGATCTATGACTTTCAGGATAGCCGTTCAGGTCAGCATGCAGAAGAGTTCCTGAATGGCTGGCAGGGCCATCTGGTCTGTGATGATTACAGTGGTTATAAAGCACGCTTTAAATCAGGCGATGTCATAGAGGTGGGCTGCATGGCGCATGCACGTCGTAAATTCCATGAGCTACATGTGACCGGGAAAAGTCAGATCGCTGAACAGGCATTACTGATGATTCAGAAACTGTATGCGATAGAAGCAGAACTCAGGAAAAAGACCGATGGTACAGCAGAACACCGCCGCGAATACCGACAACAGCACAGCCAACCGGTGATGCAACAACTGTGTGAATGGCTCAACCAACATTATCTGACGGTGCCATCGAGTTCTCCCACCGCCAAGGCCATCAATTACAGTCTGAAGCGTTGGCCAGCCTTAAGCCGCTATCTGGATGATGGCAATCTACCCATTGACAATAACTGGGCAGAGAACTCAATGCGTCCCTGGGCATTGGGCCGTAAGAACTGGTTGTTTGCAGGTTCGCTGCGCAGTGGACAGCGAGCGGCAAATATCATGACTTTAATCCAGTCAGCAAAGCTGAATGGGTTGGATCCGTATGCCTATCTCAGTGATGTGCTGAAAAGGCTGCCGACGCATAAAGCGACCCAAATAGAAGAATTACTACCACATCGCTGGAAATCCAACTCAAATTAAAAAATAGGCATGGGGTTCAGCGGACGCTTACTATCAAATTCAGCCTAAACAAAGTCATTATGAATCTCTCGAAGTAGATGAATTCTGGACTTTTGTTGGAAATAAAAATAATAAACAATGGCTTATTTACGCCTACCATCGAGAAACAGGTGAGATTGTTGCTTATGTTTGGGGTAAGAGAGATTTAGCTACAGTCCAAAGGTTGAAGACAAAGCTTAAACAATTAGGTATTCACTACACCCGAATTGCAAGTGATCATTGGGACAGTTTCATCACTGCTTTTAAAAACTGCAAGCAAAGTATTGGTAAGTTTTTTACTGTAGGAATTGAAGGTAATAATTGCAAAATAAGGCATCGAATAAGGCGTGGTTTTAGAAGAAGTTGCAATTTCTCCAAAAAGCTTGAAAACCATTTTAAAGCCTTCGACTTAACCTTCTTTTACATCAATAATGGCTTCATTTAATGTCAGCATACTTTTTAAAACACCACCTGAATTTGAATAGGATCAACAGTGATCGCATTCACATTTTGCGAAGCAATAATGGCTAAAATGGCTATCTTTAATTTGTTATTTACGGTCATCTTAATCTTTAGCTCGGTCACAGATCGCAAAGCGAAAATTATAGATTAGCGAGTTGTGTGTTATTTGTAAAACGTTAACATTGAGGTTACAAAAAAAAGCCGATCAAGTGTGATCGGCTTAATACTTTAGCGGGTAAATACTTAAGTATTTTTGTAGTCAATCAGGATACGGAGCATACGACGTAAGGGTTCCGCAGCACCCCAAAGCAATTGATCACCGACAGTGAAAGCACCTAAGTACTCTTTGCCCATATTTAATTTGCGTAGACGACCAACAGGAACTGTTAATGTGCCTGTTACAGCCACAGGTGTTAAGTCCGTCATAGACGCTTCACGGGTATTTGGAACCACTTTTGCCCATTGGTTCGCGCTACGTAACATATCTTCGATTTCATCGAGAGGCACGTCTTTCTTCAGCTTCAAAGTTAAAGCTTGAGAGTGACAACGCATCGCACCAATACGCACACAATGACCGTCAATCGGAACGATTTGCTGGTTGCCCAAGATCTTGTTGGTTTCAACTTGACCTTTCCATTCTTCTTTCGACTGACCGCTGTCTAATTGTTTGTCGATATAAGGAATGAGTGAGCCTGCTAATGGCACGCCAAAGTTTGCTGAAGGGAAACCTTCGCCACGTTGTAATTCCGCAATTTTAGAGTCGATATCTAGAATTGGAGAGCGTGGGTCATCTAACAAATCTTTGGTGTTGTTGTACAAATAGCCCATACCAGAGATCAGTTCACGCATATTTTGCGCACCAGCACCCGATGCTGCTTGATAAGTCATCGAGGTTGCCCATTCCACTAAATTGTTTTGGAATAAACCACCTAAGCCCATCAGCATCAGTGAAACTGTACAGTTACCGCCCACGAATGTTTTGGTACCGTTCACTAAACCATCTTTAATGACATTCATGTTGACAGGGTCAAGTACGATAATGGCTTCATCTTCCATACGAAGTGTAGATGCCGCATCAATCCAATAGCCTGCCCAGTTTTCCGCTTTCAGCTTTGGGAAAACTTCTGAGGTATAGTCGCCACCTTGGCAGGTAATAATGACATCCATTTGCTTCAGACTGTTAATGTCTGATGCATCCATAAGTGCTGGGGCAGTTTTACCGCCAAACGCAGGCGCTTCACCGCCTGCATTACTGGTAGAGAAATAAAATGGCTCAAAATGAGCAAAATCATTCTCTTCAACCATTCGTTGCATAAGGACGGAACCAACCATCCCGCGCCAACCGACCAGACCTACTTTCATGTCACTTTGCCTCGGTGCGTTAAAAATTAAAAGGGGATTCGAGTGTATCAAAAGAGCGCTTAACTGCAAGCACTACACAATGAAAACAGCAATTATATTGTGCAATATATCTTGTTTATGTTACATGCAAAATTGATATTAATTTATGAATCTACAAAAAATTAAGAATATAAGAGTGGGTATCTATGATCTGGGTTGAGTTGCTGGCATGTGTTGTGATTTGGTTAAGCTTCTGGTCACTGATTCCTCGAGATGAATGGTGGTTTCGAGGTGCAGATTTTCCACGCTTACAGATTTTGGCGTTGGGGTTGATTGCATTTATCTTGATGTTGCTTTGGGATGCGCCTTGGGATTGGGTGCGTGAAGCTATTTTGATTGGGTTAATTGCGGCGGTGGCGTACCAACTCAAAATGGTGTTGCCTTATACTTTTGTGTGGAAAAAACAGGTTAAAACGGTTACCAAAACAGAGTTACAGTCAGAGCGTCAGATTTCTTTAATTGTGTCGAATGTACTAACGCCCAATACTCAATATCACTTATTGCTGCAGCAGATTCATCAGCATCAACCGGATTTGATTTTGACTTTAGAGTCAGATGCACATTGGCAACAAGCCTTGAATGTACTGGAAGATGACTATCCCTATCGGGTTGCAGTGCCTTTGGATAATCTGTACGGCATGCACTTGTATAGTCGTTTAGCGCTTAAAGATATTGAAGTGAAGTTTATTTTGAGCGATGAAATTCCTTCGATTCATGCCACAGTCATCTTAAGGTCAGGACAGCCAGTGCAACTGTATTGCTTACACCCGAAACCGCCAAGTCCGACCGAAGCCAAAGACTCTACTTTACGTGATGCTGAATTATTGATAGTTGGTGATCAGATTAAAGATTTGGATGAAAGTTGCATTGTGATGGGGGATTTGAATGACGTGGCATGGTCGCGTACGACACGGCTTTTTCAACGGATCAGTGGGCTGCTAGATCCTCGCGTCGGACGACATTTTGTCAATACTTTTCATGCCGACTACCCCTTGCTGCGCTGGTCACTGGATCATGTTTTTCACAGTACGGATTTTGCCTTAGTACAGATGCAGCGTTTAGCACATATTGGTTCAGATCATTTTCCTGTATATGTGGTGCTACAAACAGGTCGGGTGTTTGAGCTGGCACAAGAAGAGCTGGAACAAACCGAAGCCGATGAGCAAGAAGCGCAAGAGGCGATTGAAGATGGAATTGAGAAAGCGGAACGAGAAGGTAAGCAGGTTACAGATAAAATTGCCAAAGATTACCAGTAAACATACGGGGTGCTCGGATTTCATCAGTGTAGGATATGGCTTACAGGGATTTGGGAATCTGACGAATGGTTAGTCATTTAGTATCCCCGTATTCTAGTCTCATCAGCAGATGGAGCGGGAATGGATCATCCCAGTATGGAAGTTGAAGCTGATGGAAATCATCATGGATATGATGTAGGTATGGAATGCCACCGAATAAAACAAGAATAACGTTGAAAGCACAACCTCATGTACCCGAGTTTTGCAGGACGCAGAACTCGGGTTCAACTTTTTAAGCAGCCCTTTTTTTGTTAAGAATAAATCTTGTCATAGCCTGCAGGGCGAGTTTTAAAGCGACGGTGGAACCACATATATTGAGTCGGAGCAATACGGAGTTGATTTTCAATAATTTGATTCACGCGTGTCGCATCATCGACTTCATCTTCACTGGGTAAGTTTTCCACCGCAGGTTCAATCAACACTTTGTATTGTGGGTTTTTAATATCCCCATCACGATAAAAATACAGAGGAATGGCTGCGGCTTTGGTCATTTTCAATAAACGACGGTGTGCGGTAACTGTCGCTGCGGGAACGCCAAAAAATGGCGCCATAACACCTTGTTTTAAACCAAAGTCTTGATCTGGACTATACCAAATGGCATGGCCATTTTTTAAGTTGCGGACCAAACCACGCATGTCATCATGATCAATTTGATGTGCATAAATGGTGGCGCGGCAGCGGTAGATGAGCATATCCAGCAGTGGATTATTTTGTGGGCGATACACCACATCTGGTTCAAAATACTGCGCGCATAGATAACCACCCGCATCGAGCAAAGTAGAGTGGGTTCCTAAAAGCAGTGCGCCTTTACCTTCTGCTTGTGCTTTTTGAATATGTTCTAAACCTTCAATACTAACACGGCCAGTAAACCACTTTGGGTTATACCACGCATTCAGCGTTTCAAATACGCCCAGCATTTGATCGACAAAAACTAAACGGGCATTTTCAAGGACTTCTTGGGCCGACCATTCAGGGAAACACACCTCCAGATTACGAACGGTGGTTTTACGCCTCGACTTCAGATATTTAAAACCGAGATTGCCTAAGAGGGTGGCCAGTCGGTGTTGAATTGCCCATGGAAGAATCGCCAATATCATGAGAAAGACGATACCAATCCAAACGCCCCAATATTTGGGATGCAGAAAAGACCACTGAAATTCACCGGGTTGATAGTCTGGCTTCGAACTCATAAATTGCGATAAAGGCTGAAAAAAGAATGTTTCGAGTTTAGCATGAAGCAAGAATGAAGATGCAATCTTCACCATGAACCTGTTGTACAGGACCTTCTCATATCAAGTTGTGATAGTTTTTATGAGGTGGGCGAAGAAGATGTATTCATGCTCAGAGGAGAACATGGTCTAAATATCTCACAACATTTGTTTTGTTTTAATTTGGGTGAAATTCTCAATACTAAGAAGAAAGATAAGAACAGGGGGGTAAAAATGCTAAAAAACATTATCAGTTGCGGCGTGCTATTCATTTCTTTAACGGGCTGTGTCTATAGTCCATATGATGATTATAATCATTATTATCATGGGTTTGGTTGGACAGGGTATGCACCCTTTCCACTAGAAAACCATCGTCCACCACCTAATGGTCATGGCGGTGGACATCCAGGAGGGCAACATCCTGATCATATCCATCCAGGAGGTAGTCATTCAGGTGGTGGTGGAATTCATTCTGGCGGGGGTGGGATACATCCAGGTGGAGGTGCTGGCATACATCCTGGCGGTGGTGGGCATCGCCCGCCGCGTTAAATATAAAAAACTCCGCATTGTGCGGAGTTTTTTTATGGAACTTACGGAAAATTATTTGGTTAAATTTTCCAGTTCTTCCCAACGTTCCAGTTTTTCCAGCAATAGCTCATCAATTTCAGTCAAACGATTCGACAATGTCATAGCCTTGTCTGCATCTGAAATAAATAGTGAACCATCTGCAAGTGAGGCATTGATTTCCGCTTGCTCTTTTTCCAGTGCTTCCATTTCGGAAGGCAGTTGTTCAAGCGCACGTTGATCTTTATAGCTGAGTTTGACTTTTTTAGCAGGTGCTGCGTTCGCTTCAGCTTTCGCCGCTGCTTTTTTCACAGCACTTTTTTGATCAACCGCAGTTTGGTCTGGTCGCTGTTGTAAGTAATCTTGGTAACCACCGATGTATTCATCGATATTGCCTTTACCATCGAACACCCAAGTTGAGGTTACCACGTTATCCATAAAGGCACGATCATGCGAAATAAGCAATAAGGTGCCTTTGTAGTCGGACAACATTTCTTCTAGCAGCTCTAGTGTCACCATATCCAAGTCATTGGTGGGTTCGTCCATCACGATTAAGTTAGATGGCTTAAGTAGTAACTTGGCTAAAAGGATACGGTTACGCTCACCGCCTGAAAGAGCTTTGACTGGTGTACGCGCACGTTCTGGTGAGAACAAGAAATCTTGCAAATAGCTGTAAATGTGACGACGGTTACCATTCACATCGACATGGTCAGAACCTTCTGACACGTTATCTTTGACAGATTTTTCAAGGTCGAGGGCATTACGTAATTGGTCGAAGTAAGCCACTTCCAATTGCGTACCTGTTTTTACCGTACCCGTATGTTCTTGTTCGCCTAAAATGGCTTTAATGAGGGTGGTTTTACCGACACCGTTGTCACCAACAAGACCAATACGGTCACCGCGGAGCACCAATGCGGAGAAGCCTTTGATGATAGGTGCATCATGACCAAAGCGAACACTTAAGTTTTCAATTTCAAAGACCACTTTACCTGAACGACTAGCATCTTGCGTTGCCATGCTGACCTTGCCTTGTTGTGAACGGCGTGCTTTAGATTGTTCACGTAATTCTTTTAGGGCACGAACACGACCTTCGTTACGGGTACGACGGGCTTTAATACCTTGGCGAATCCATACTTCTTCTTCAGCTAAGCGCTTATCAAAAAGAGCATTTTGCTTTTCTTCTGCTTCCATTTGCATTGCTTTTAGTTCGAGGTAGCGTGAATAGTTACCCTCGTAACTGCGCAAAGTGCCGCGGTCGAGTTCAACAATTCGAGTCGCAATGCTGTCCACAAATGAACGGTCATGCGAGATGAACAGTAAAGTTAAATTATTTTGATCAAGTAAAAACTTCTCGAGCCATTCAATACTTTCAACGTCCAAATGGTTGGTTGGTTCGTCCAGTAATAGCACATCGGGTTGAGTAAGGAGCGCACGAGCAAGCAGCACACGGCGCTTACGACCACCCGATAAATCGGCCAAATCGGCATCTGGGTCTAGGCCCATTTTACTTAAAATAGAATTGACTTTGGTTTCTAAAGCCCAGCCATCTAACTGATCTAGTTTGTGTTGCAAGTTACCCATGCGGTCACACGCTTCCATGTCTCCAAGTACACAAGCATCACTAGCTTCATGATAGGCTCTGAGCACATCAGCGGCTTCACCTGCGCCGTCTGCCACGATATCCGCCACTTTGCCCGAGTCCATTGGGACGTCTTGCGCCAACATCGAAATGGTAATGCCATTTTGTAGAGAAACTTCACCAGAATCGGGTAATAAGCTTCCCTCGATCAGTTTAAGTAAAGTAGACTTACCTTCACCATTACGACCAATTAAACACACTCGTTCACCGCGCTCTAATGAAAAGTTCGCGCCGTCGAGCAAGGCAGGTCCACCAAACGCAAGTTGGACATCCCTTAAAGTAATATAGGCCATAATGTTTCCTGAAAAATCTCAAATGAGGACTTGAAGTGTCTAAACAACAAAATATTGATAATCAAGCGCCATTGTCCGCACCCATTGAAGATTTGCAAGTCCGAATTGCATTTTTAGATGATTTAGTTGAACAACTCAATGAACAATTGGTGATTCAAGGACTGGAAATTGCTGATTTAAAAAAACAAATGCAAATTTTGTATCAACGTGTTGAATCTTCAGATTTGTCCGATGGAGTTGCAACATTTGACCCGATGGCCGATCGTCCACCACATTATTAAGTGCATTTGCTGTCTGGGGCTAAAAAATGCTGTGATGTGGGGTGAAGATATTGCTGATCCTTGTCTCTTTTTTTGTTTTACCCAACTCAAAGCTCGATTTGACTGACGAAATCATTTGACCTTTGATGCAGTTCCTACTCTAATACCCGCTTTCTGGTGCATCCCATAAAAACTGTCCTATGACTCAAAAAGTTGTTCTTCTTGACCTTGAAAATAATGTTCCGACTGCCAAATTGTTGCGCGAGATTGTGGAGCATTATCCGACTTTGTATTTGTTTCATTGCCAAGGTCAATTTGAGTATGCATTGCAAGATTTGACGGAACTGGCTGTTTGGATCAGTAGTGGTCAAGTGGTGATTCTAGACACGCCCAAAGCCGAGCAAAAAGAGTTCGAATATGCCGTGGTGGTGGGGCAGTTAATGGCTTTGCTTGAGCCAGAGACGCAGGTTGAAATTATCTCTGCGGTCAATACAGCAGAAATACTTTTGGACTTAATGCAATCTTCGGATATTCAGAGCAATTTGATCCTCATTCAGTCTGAAGCTGTACCGAGTCAACGTCACCTTCCCAGTTTAGACAGCATCAAAAATCAGCCTTATTTAAAAATGGTCAAAAAATATTGTGATGCTTTGGGAAAAATGTCAGGCAAGCCGAACACATTGGACGGTCTAAAAAATTCAATAAGTAATATTTTGCAACTCGTACCTGAAAAGACGCAGCGGGTAGTGGGGATGTTGATTAATCTCAAAATCATCAAAAGGTATGATGAGCAAATTCGCTTTCGTAAAAAAGTGTTGAAGCAGTGGTTGGCACTGAATTTAGATGAACAAGACCCAATTTCACAGCCGCAAAGCATGCAGCAAGCGCTACAACAACTGCAAAAAGACAGTGTCGTGGATAAGCTTGAACCAACTGCAGATACGCAGTCCGTGCAACAAGAGTTGTTTAAAAACTTTGCACAGATTGACCCTGTACAGCTTGAGGTTGCACGAAAACTGCGCGAGTTAAAAACCAATAAACCCAAAGATATCTATGCACTACGTGATTTGCTTGAGCAAATGTTTCCGAAGTCAGATGTGCGTATGTTACTGAAAGAGTTACTCGATAAAGGCTATATTTACTGGAATGGACACGAAGTTCTATATAGTCATGAAATGTTCTTAAATTAATTTTATCGTTCAAACTTGCGTTTTATATTGTGCTTATGCAACTCTAATAAAGGAATAAAAAGGTTGTGCTATGGAAAATACTGGAATTTGGGTTGTCGGATTTATCATCTTATTCATCCTCGGCTCGATTTTTGGACTTCGTGTAAGTCCAAGAGAAAAAGCTTTAGGTGAAATGCGTGATAAAGCGCGCAAGATGGGTTTACACCCGCGTTTAGTCGCAGCACCTGACTGGACGAAAATACCAATGGCTTCGGAAAACCGTGCCAGCATGGTGGCGTACTACAGTGTCCTGATTCCAGAAGCACGCCTACCTTTAATGCGCGCTCGCGTTGTTGATCAGCAGCTTGAGCTCATTACAGGTGATGACAAGTTTAAACATTTACCCATTGAATTAAAGGGTATTTATGCTATTGATATGCAAGCAAACTGCGTGGGACTCTATTGGGATGAGCATTCTGACTTAAGAGCAACCCAGTTAGATGCCATGAAAGCATATTTACAGTCTTTGGCTGAACTTTAATTTTACAGACCCATTGAAACAGGATTAACGGTTAATATGGCGAAAGCTCCTCGGTCCACATCCAAAAGTACTACAGCAGATTCTCCTGAGGCTGGGAAAAAGCGTGCTTTAGTGATTGTGGAGTCGCCTGCAAAAGCGAAAACAATCAATAAATATTTAGGCTCGAATTACATTGTGAAGTCGTCTGTGGGTCACGTGCGTGATTTACCTACAGGTGGTTCCAGTAAGACTGCAGAAAAGAAGCTAGCAACACGAACCAAACTGACCGATGCTCAGAAAGCTGAAAAAGCACAAAATGCACTGGTCAATCGTATGGGGGTTGATCCTGAGCATGACTGGAAAGCACATTATGAAGTGCTTCCAGGCAAAGAGCATGTGGTTGCTGAACTGAAAAAGCTTGCTTCGCAAGTTGACGAGGTCTATCTCGCAACGGACTTGGACCGTGAAGGAGAGGCAATTGCTTGGCATTTAAAAGAAGTGATTGGTGGGGATGACTCACGTTATCAACGTGTGGTGTTCAACGAAATTACCAAAAATGCCATCCAAGATGCATTCAAGCATCCAGCACGCCTTGATATCGATAAAGTCAATGCGCAACAAGCACGCCGCTTTTTAGACCGTGTTGTCGGCTTTATGATTTCGCCATTACTTTGGGAAAAAATTGCCCGTGGTTTATCGGCAGGCCGTGTTCAGTCTGTCGCAGTTAAACTGGTGGTTGAGCGTGAGCGTGAAATTCGTGCCTTTATTCCCGAAGAATACTGGCAAGTTTTTGCAGACACTAAGTCACAAACTGATGAGATTCGTTTAGAAGCCGTCAAACAAGCAGGTAAAGCCTTAAAGCTACGCAATAAAGCCGATACCGATGCTTTATTGAAGCTCATTAAAGACGCAGATTACAAAGTTTCAGCACGTGAAGATAAACCGACCAAGGTGAATCCGAGCGCGCCGTATATCACCTCGACTTTACAACAAGCAGCCAGTACACGTCTGGGTTTTTCTGTGAAGAAAACCATGATGTTGGCGCAGCGTTTGTATGAAGCAGGTTTTATTACCTATATGCGTACCGACTCGACTTTTTTGAGTGACGATGCGGTGAATATGGTACGTCATCATATTGAGACCGAGTTTGGTGCGAAATATTTGCCTGCTAAGCCGAACCGCTATGGTAACAAAGCGGGTGCACAAGAAGCCCACGAAGCGATTCGTCCATCAAATGTGGCGTTAAAAGGCGACAGCTTGGTGGGTGTGGAACGTGATGCACAACGTTTGTATGATTTGATTTGGCGTCAATTCGTCGCGTGTCAAATGACACCAGCAGAATACTTGTCATCGACTATTTTAGTGGATGCCAACGGTGTTGAGCTTAAAGCCAAAGGTCGCACCTTAGTCTTTGACGGTTTCACTAAAGTACGTGGTCAAAACAAGTCGGACGATGATGTGTTATTGCCTGCGGTGAAAGTCGGTGAAATTCTGAAGCTTGAAAAATTAGATCCATCGCAACACTTTACCAAGCCACCTGCACGTTTTACTGAAGCGTCATTGGTGAAAGAGCTTGAGAAAAAGGGCATTGGTCGTCCATCGACCTATGCGGCGATTATCTCGACCATTCAAGACCGTGGTTATGTCAAACTCGAGAACCGCCGTCTGTATGCAGAAAAAATGGGTGAAATTGTTACTGATCGTTTAGATGAAAGTTTCAATAACCTCATGAACTATGACTTTACCGCGGACTTAGAAGGTCAGCTCGATAAAGTGGCCGATGGTGAACGCAATTGGAAAGAGTTGCTTGACAGTTTCTATGGCGACTTTAAAAAACGCCTGACCAATGCGCAAGGTGAAGGCGGCATGCGCCGCAATCAACCAGTAGAGGTGGAAGCAGTTCACTGTAAAGAATGTGACCGCCCAATGCAGATTCGTACGGGAACCACAGGTGTCTTCTTAGGGTGTTCTGGCTATAACTTACCGCCGAAAGAGCGTTGTAAAGGCACGTTGAACTTAACGCCTGTTGAATCACTTGCCGCACTTTCTGATGATGACGCAGCAGAAACGGCAGATTTGATGTCGAAAAAACGCTGTCCAATCTGTGAAACTGCGATGGACAGTTATGTGATCGATGGTGGTCGTAAGCTACATGTCTGTGGTAATAACCCAGACTGTGCTGGTTTTGAACTTGAAGAAGGTGAGTTCAAAATCAAAGGTTATGATGGTCCAACCATTCCATGTGATAAGTGTGATGGGGAAATGCAGCTGAAGACGGGTCGTTTTGGACCTTATTTTGCTTGCTCAAGCTGTGATAACACACGTAAAGTCTTAAAAAGTGGTCAGCCTGCACCTCCGCGTGTAGACCCGATTAAGATGGAACATTTACGTTCAACTAAGCATGATGACTTTTTTGTATTACGTGATGGGGCAGCAGGTTTATTCTTGGCGGCAAGTAAGTTCCCGAAAGTACGTGAAACACGTGCACCTAAAGTTTCGGAACTTCGTAGTGTTGCCGATCAGCTTGATCCGAAGTATCAGTTTATTTTGCAAGCACCTGATGTTGACCCTGAAGGGAATCCAACTTTGGTGAAATTTAGCCGTAAGAATCAAGCGCAATATATTGGTTCTGAAACGCCTGAAGGTAAGCAAACCAAATGGTCATTGGTGTTCAATGATGGAAAATGGGTTGAAGCTTAAGTTCTAATTGCTTAGAAATAATCAAGAAATGCTCACTTTGGTGGGCATTTTTTATATGATGCACAGCTATAAAGAAAAAAAGATTCTGGTTAATGTATGATTCCTATTCGCTCTGTTGTTGTATCCGCAGTTTTACTGTCAAAAATTGAGAGTGAAATTAAACTGTTATTGATGAAGCGTGTTAAAGGTGATTATTGGTGCCATGTCGCAGGAAAGGTTGAAGAAAAGGAGCCCGCCAGCCAAGCGATACTTCGCGAAATCAAAGAAGAAACCGCCATTCAGCCCCAACGTTTATTTAGCGCAGATTACATCGAGCAGTTTTATGAGCCAGGCTTGAATGTGATTGAAATGATTCCCGCATTTGTTGGCTTCTGTGCTGAAAACCAATCTGTTCTATTGAATCATGAGCATACTGAATATCGGTGGTGCAGCTTATCTGAAGCTAAAACGTTGGCTATATTTTCAAATCAAAGAAAATTATACGACTTTATTTGGGAAAACTTTGTATTACAACAACCTATAATACATTTAGAAATTACGTAATGTGCTGATCATTGTGATAAAAAATTATTAAAAATTGGGGATCAAAGATGTGGAAAAAACTTCGTATTTTAATCTTGCTGCTGATTTTATTGGTGGTTGCTTTGAACGCTTATCGGGATCAGAACCAAGATTGGAGCAAGCCTATTATTGTATTACTCCATCCAGTTAATGCTGATGGACAAGGTACAACTCAGCAATATATACAGCAATTGACGCCTGCAAACTTAAAAGGGGTACAGGGTTATTTAGAGCAGATGTCGGCGACATATCACGGCCAACCGATTGCGATTTACTTCCAACTTGGGCGCGAACTCAAACAGCTACCGCCGAAAGTACCTGAACAGGCAAGTTTATTGGATACGGTCTTGTGGAGTTTAAAGTTCCGTTATTATGCATGGAAAAACCATCAAGGTTCAGATGGTGCACCAACTGTTACTTTGTATTTGAACTATTATGACTCAGCACTGACTAAAGAGCTGAAACACTCGACAGCTTTGCAAAAAGGTCGCATCGGTTCGGTGAATTTATTTGCATCTAACAAGCAAACCGAGCAAAACAAAGTCGTTCTTGCACATGAGCTTTTACATGCCTTTGGTGCCAGTGATAAATACGACTTAGCCACAGGACAGCCGATGTATCCTGCGGGCTATGCATATCCAAATCAACAACCGCTGTTCCCTCAATCCAAAGCTGAATTAATGGCCGGGCACATTCCAACCTCACAAACACAGAGTAAAATGCCTGAATCGATTGATGAAACATTGGTGAATGAGATCACTGCGATTGAAATTGGGTGGAAAAAATAACTGTGGATAATGCTGAGTTTATCCACAGCATGGATTGATTGTGTGGATAAACTCAAACCTACAAGTTCGATGCAAAACATGTTAAAACTAAGTGAAAGAAAATCAAACTTGAGAAGAAGATGAAAACAGTCGGTAATGATTTAGTTCGCCATCAACTCCATGAAAATCGTAAATGGTATTTGGGTTTAGGGATTTTACTGGTGTTGTTTGGTTTCGTTCTTTTGGCCGCTTTGCCTTTTGCCACCTTATCCGTAGTGTTTATCTTTGGCGTGTTAATGATGATAGGTGGTGTTCTACACTTCATCGCAGCCTTTAAGATTTTTGAGGGTGGCTTCCGCTGGCTATGGGCTTTGTTTGGTGTGTTGTATTTGGTTGCGGGCTATTACGCATTTACTACACCTGTGAAAACAGCCATTGTCTTGACCAGTGTTTTAGCGGTTTTCTTGATTATTGCAGGGGTCATTCGTATCTTTAATGCAATCTTATTTCGAGCATTCCAAGGTTGGGGTTGGACACTTTTTTCTGGTGTTCTAACCCTGCTGGCCGGCATTATGATTTTAACTACACCAGATGCCCCATTTTGGGTGCTGGGCTTATTCCTTGCTTTTGATATTTTATTCCAAGGGATTAATTATCTGACTCTAGCGGCGGCCATTAAGCAGATTCCACCAGCAAGCCAATCTGAATAAAGCATGATTAAAAAATAAAGGGAGCCTCATGCAGGCTCCCTTTTTTCGTGTGCTTTATATTATGTGTAAAGCTGAATGGCAGGCTTATGGATTGACGGCATATTGACTTGAAATCGCAATACGATTCCACGTGTTAATCACAATCGCGATCCATTCAATAGCGGCAATTTCTGCATCGGATAAGATTCTTGCTGCTTCTTGATACGCCGAATCGGGGAAATGCTGCTGAGCAATGAGTGTGATTTCTTCAATTAAAATCAGTGCGGCGCGTTCTTTTTCAGAAAAATATCCACTTTCTTGCCATGCACTGATGAGGGCAATCCGTTCGATTGATTCACCTGCTTTCATGGCATCTTGTGTATGCATACGTACACAGAACGCACATTGGTTAATCTGTGAGGCTCTCAGTTTCAGCAAGTGTGAAAATCCAATCTCAAGACCTGCTTGTTGGGATTTTTGCATGGATAAGTTTTCGAGTTCTAATACTGTTTTATAGAGTTCAGGTACGGCTTTTCCCAAGTTAATTCGTTCCATACATCACCTATTTTTTTAAAGAGCGTTGAATGTTTAATGATGATTTTATCGGCTAATTGATTCGCACTTTGTTTAATTTATGCATTAAAACCAAATGAACTATGGTAGTCGTTTTGGTGACAGCACAGTAAAGCTCTTCTATGTTTAAAATTAAAAAATCATTGAGGCTATTTTAACTTTATCGAAATGTACTCAACTTCAATGATAACGAACTGTGCCAAGGACAATGAAAAGAGAAAAATGCGGGCGGGAAATTTATAAATCGTGTTATTAATAAATTAAATTTTCTAAAAAAATTATGGATGATGACAACTTTTATTTTAGCGCCCGATTCATTCAAAGAAAGTATGACAGCAGAACAGGCCTGTGCGGCGATGCAGCGTGGAATTCAAAACATAATTCCTAATGCTGTATGTATACATGTGCCTATGGCCGATGGCGGCGAAGGCACAGTCGATGCTTTATTAACATCTTTAGCTGGCCAAAAAGTCGAATGTGAGGTGACAGGGCCCTTGCCATCACAACGAGTGAAAACGTATTGGGGTTTATTTGATGGCGGGCAAACGGCTGTTATTGAAATGGCCAAAGCCAATGGTATTCATCTGCTTGAGCCCGCACAGCGAAATCCATTGCTGACCACAACTTTGGGAACGGGGCAAATGATTCGGCATGCATTGGATCTAGGCGTGTCCAAAATCATTTTGGCTCTTGGAGGCAGTGTCACTAATGATGCAGGTAGTGGTATGGCACAGGCGCTTGGAGTACGCTTTTTAGATGCACAAGGGCGGGACGTGCCCGTTGGTGGTGGTCATTTACGAGATATTAAACGGATTGATATGCAGGCTTTAGACCCACGCTTGCAAAAGATTCAAGTTTTAATTGCCTCCGATGTCACTAATCCGCTGTGTGGAGCACAGGGTGCATCGCATGTGTTTGGCTCGCAAAAAGGGGCGAGCGCAGAGATGATTGAGAAGTTGGATCGAAATTTGAGTCATTTTGCCGATGTGGTGGAAACACAGCTTAATCTACAGATACGTAATGTTGCAGGGGCAGGCGCCGCAGGTGGGCTAGGTTTTGGTCTAATGGCTTTTACAGGCGCTATGCTTCAGTCTGGCGCGACGTGGGTGATTGAGCAAACTCAACTGGCGGAGAAAATAAAGCAAGCCGATTATGTTTTCACGGGTGAAGGCAGTATCGATTTCCAAACCAAGTTTGGCAAAACGCCGTGGGCGGTGGCTCAGTTAGCCAAGCAGTTGAATAAACCAGTGATTGCCTTTGCTGGACGTGTCGGAGAGGATGCTGAGGCATTATTTGATGAAGGGTTTAGTCAAATTGTTTCGATCAATGAACCTGACTGTGATTTAGCAACAGCATTGAAAAATGCAGAACAGCATTTGCAAAATAGTTGTGAGGACATCACTCGACTTTTGCTTTATAAAGCATACTGAGTAAGCTTAATTTTAAATTTTTGAGGCAGTAAGCGGTTCGAGCATAAGGTCTGGGTCATAGATCTGAAGGTGTATTTCAGACAGAAATGGATAATCATTGCTGGAGCCTCATATTGACGTCATAGATTTGTTAGACTAGCAGCATCCACGAATTGATGAGTGATTATGAGTTTAGCCAGCCTAATTGATGAATTAAACCCGCAACAAAAACAAGCTGCCACGACTGAGTCGCAACACAGTCTGGTGCTCGCAGGGGCTGGCTGTGGCAAGACGAAAACCATTGTGGCACGTGCTGCATACCTGATTGATCAAGGGATTCCTGCCAACCAAATTCAAATTCTAACCTTTACCCGTCGTTCAGCCAGCGAGATTGTGGCGCGAGTGGAGCTGGCTTTAGGTGAGCAAGCCAAAGGGCTACGCGCTTCTACTTTTCATACTTTTTGTATGTATCTGCTGCGCCGTGTACCGAAAGCCTTTGGTTTAGAGCAGTTTTCAATTATTGATCGTGATGATCAACTGATGATGTTCCGCCTGATTCGTGGGAAAGATGACAAGAAAAATCCCAATCAGCTACCTAAACCGCAAGAACTGTGTGATCTGTATTCTTTTGCACGAAATACGCGTCAAAAGTTGAGTGATGCCTTAGAAAAACAGCATCCTGAGCATTTGGCTTTTAAAGATCAAATTGCGGAAATCATGAAAGAGTACGAGACACGAAAACGTGCGCGTAGCTTTTTAGATTATGACGATATTCTTGCGATCGTGGCCTCAGCACTCGACCAGTCAGATGGTTTAGCCGACTATGTGGCATCGCTCTGCAAACACATGCTGGTCGATGAAATGCAGGACACCAACCCTTTGCAGTGGGCCTTGCTTGAGCCCCTTAAAGACAAAGTGAGCCTGTTCTGCGTCGGCGATGATGCACAGTCAATTTATGGTTTCCGTGGGGCAGATTTTGAAAATATTCACCATTTTAAAGACCGTGTGCCGAATGCTCAGGTGTTTAAATTGGAGCAAAACTATCGTTCAACCCAAGAAATTTTAGACCTCTCCAATTGGCTGCTCGATCAATCTGAGATTCAATATAACAAACGCCTAGATGCTCATCGGGGGGAGGGCGTGAAGCCTCGCATGCACATTTTCCCAAATGAGTTTGATGAAGCAAAATGGATCGCGATCGACATTAAAGAGCGCCATTACTTACAGGGACAGCGCTGGTCGGATCATATGGTCTTGGTGCGTTCCAGCTTTGCAGCACGGCATATTGAGGCAGCATGTATTGCAGCCAATGTCCCCTATCGATTTATTGGGGGCATGAAACTGCTTGAAACCGCGCATGTGAAAGATTTACTGAGCTTGCTGCGCGTGATTGCCAATCCTCTCGATGATATTGCATGGATGCGTTTTCTTACCTTGTGGAATGGGGTGGGAGATGTCGGTGCAAGCCGTCTTGCTCAGCAACTTTTACTGGAGCCTGAGTTTGATCTAATCTTTGGTAAATTAGAGAAATTTGGGCGGATTCCAGCTGAAACCTTGTTGATCATGAAGCAAATGACGGTACTGAAACAGGAAGTACAGGCTTGCGTCAGTTTGGGTATTCAGGCGATTGAAGCACAATTGGCGGAAAATTATAAAAAAGACTGGAATCGCCGCCAAGGGGACTTTGAACTGGTGAAGCAATTGGCTTCTAAACATGCCCAGTTAAGTGAGTTCTTAGAGGAATATGTGCTTGATCCTGTGTCGATTTCTGAAATTGAACGCCAGTCCGATAGTGATGTCGTCACCCTGATTACCATTCACTCGGCCAAAGGTACAGAGCAAAAGGTCTGTTATGTGGTCAATGTCACCCCAGGGCAATATCCACATGCCCGTGCCCAAGGTGATTTTAAAGATGTCGAAGAAGAGCGTCGGGTCTTATATGTGGCGCTGACCCGTGCTCAGAATGAGCTGATTTTAACCAAGCAAAATTTAAGTCTGTGGGCACGAGACGTGATTGATGAGCAAGGGCGTAAAGTTGAAAGCTACTTTTTAAATGATTTGACCCGAAATTTGTGTAGCATGGAAACCCATCATAAGCCTCGTCAGCAAACCGTAAAGAGTGCTTTAATTGAGCGCCAATCGATTAATTTAGATTTTGGGATTAATCTCGATTAAACTAAACAGATTACATTGTGGTATTTGTTGTGCAATGTTCAGAAAGTAGCGTAGGCGATTGCTTTTTGATGATTTTGCCTATTTTTGAAGGTTGTAAGATGAAAATTTTAGTTCGTAATTTAGAGCGTACAGTGGCTGAAGCTGAACTGCTTGAATTATTTAAGCAATATGGCACAGTTGCATCATGTAATTTAATCCTTGATGCAGCAACAGGTAAATCGAAAGGTTTTGCATTTGTTGAAATGCCACACGCACGTGAAGCGATTAAAGCTATTAAAGGGCTTAATACACTACGTTTGCATGGTACTGGTATTCGCGTCAAACAGGCGGAAGATAAACCTGAGAAGCCAGAAGCATAAGTAAAAAGGAGCAATCGATGCTCCTTTTTTATGGGATAAAGTGAAAAAAATCTATCCAGCTTTATCGATTGTTGCACCGATGCGACGACAAATCTCTCAAGGAAATAAAACCTTAGAGATCCGTTCTTGGCGACCAGAGCAATGGCCACTTAAAGATTTGATTATTGTGGAAAATAAGCACTATTTAACCCACGAGGACGATGAAGAGTTGGGGGTATGCTGTTGCTGTGGTTGATGTTGAGTCGATTCACTCATGGAGAGAAGATGAGCTTGATTCGTCGATGGCATCATATTGGGAAAAGGAATATTGGGCTTGGGTACTCACAAATGTGCGTCCCATGCATATTTCGATGCCTGTCATAGCAAAAAGAAAGATTTATTTTATTGAAATAGATCATGCATAATTTTTATTATGCACTGCTGTATAGAAAGATTACTCTTAGAATTGTTATAAACGCCAAAACTTAGGAACACCCTTCATGACTCGTGTTGCCCGTTACCATGCTGATCGCACTAACCAAAAACTCTACTTTGCTCGACTTTCATGTCAACAAGCAGAACAAATTGATCATGTGCAACAAGCTCAGGCTTACCGTGAGGCTGCTGTGTTTCACTTGCATGGCGCGGTGCTTGCGTTTCTACAAGAGTTGGTCCGTTACTACCGCTTAAATGACTTTACCCCGACCTTGAAGTCCATAGAGGAGCATATGGCAGCTAAGGGCCAAGTCTCGCCTGAAGTGACTGTAATGCAACAACTCTCGAAAGAAGGTTTCATTGCCGAGTTAAAACGTGCTTATCGCTTGTGTCAGTATGCGCCAGAGCCGAGTACACCTGAACCTGAGTCAGAAACTTCATCCAATCTGATCATTAAAGTGACTCAAACCCCTCAGGCATGGTTACCCGATACCAAAATTTTACGTGAGTGGCATCGAGACTTAACGGCGTTGATCGATGGCTTTCGGAATGAGATGGTTGAATTCTAAAAGCGATGACCAACGCTTGAAGTTTGAAAATTTGTCCTTATATCAATAAGTCTAAGCGAAGCAAAGTGCAACTGCCTTTGCCACCATGTTGAACATGGAGGAAATATGTCTATAGAACAATTGAAAGAATTATTTGGAAATCAAGAAGCCATTTTAGAATTGGTTCAACTTGAAGGTGGTGAGCTCGCACTACGTAACGCAGGTTCGGAGAGTGCACCTTTAGTCACGATCCAGTTTAATGAAGAGCTCAAAGCATTATTAGGCGACCAGACAACAGTCGTTGCGCAGCAGATGGTGCAAGCGGCTTTATACGGCTTACTTGAAAAACAAGTGGGCGAGTGGCAAGCGGAAGTTGTGGATGAAAAGCCACAGTTCTTCAGCTAAGCCGAATAAGAAAAAACGCACTGAACAGTGCGTTTTTTGTATCCAGTGTTGGTTGGTTGGTTAGTGGGTGGGTGCTTGATGATGAGCAATCTGAATTTGATTTAAAATATGATTGCTCATATTTTTCGCCATTTCCTCTTTTGCAAAATAAACTTCACCAATTTGATCGCGGCGAATCACTTCAGCTTCTTCTTTACTTTCCGCACATACCAAGACCTGAATCTCAGGATTGAGGGTTTTGGCAATATCCACGATTTTATGAATATCTAAAATATCCATCGGAGAGAGTACCAGCAAGCGCGCATGTTGAATATGGGCTTGAATCAGTACCCCAGGGTCTGTCGCCATCCCAGAAACAGCTGCAATGCCTTTTTCACGCAGGTTTTCTACAATTTCACGGTTTTCTTCCGCAATCACTACTTTAATGTCTTCAGCCATCAATTGTTTGGTAATGCGACGCCCTACTTCACCATGTCCAACAATTACCACTTGGTCACGTAAGTAGTCTTGTGAGACTTCATCAGGCAGCATTGCCAGTGGGTCACCACTACGCTCCAGTAAGCGTGCTAGATGCGAGCGCTCACGAATCCAGCGTTGTACAGGCTCAATTGCGGAGAACACAAAACTATTTAAGGTGATAGAGATGAGTGCTCCTGCCAAAATTAGGTTTTGCCCTTCTAAGGATAAGAGTTTAAGTGAAACCCCGAGTGTCGCTAAGATGAAGGAAAACTCACCAATCTGTGCCAGTGACGCACCGACGGTGAGGGCAGTATTGATGGGGTAGCGGAAAAAGAGTACTAGTGCCATAGCGGCAATGGTTTTGCCGACCATAATAATTGCAACGACTGCAAGCACATGCACCGGTTGTTCCACTAAGATGCGCGGGTCAAATAACATGCCGACTGCAACAAAGAACAAAATGGCAAAAATTTCACGTAGAGGAAGGGTTTCTTCTTCGGCACGGTGGCTAAAGTCAGAATCTTTCACGACCATCCCGGCAAAGAAAGCGCCCAACGCCATGGAAACACCGAAAATTTTGTACGCGCCAAAGGCGATTGAGACCGCAGCAGCCACCACGGTTAAGGTAAACAGTTCACGCGAACCAAGGCGAGCGACAAATTGCATGATCATTGGAACAAGACGTTTCCCGATGATTAGCATAAAAGCGATGAAACCTACCACTTTAAGTAAGGTGATGCCTAAGGTAAGCCAAATGTTGTCATCAGCACTGCCTGTAAGGGCTTCTCCACCGAGTAGCACTGCTGTAGCGGGTAAGAGTACCAGTACCAAGACCATGACTAGATCTTCAACCAAGAGCCAACCTACGGCAATTTTACCGTTGACCGAATTGAGTAGACCACGGTCTCCCAGTGCTTTGAGCAATACCACTGTACTGGCACAAGACAGGCTTAAGCCGAAGACTAAGGCAGAGCCAAGACTCCATCCCCAGATCATACTGACGCCTATTCCGAGCAGGGTCGCGACAGCAATCTGTAAAATAGCACCAGGTAATGCGATGCGTCGAACTTGTAATAAGTCATTGAGGGAAAAATGCATGCCCACACCAAACATGAGGAACATGACCCCAAGTTCAGCCAATTGGTTCGCCAGATGAATGTCCGCGACAATACCAGGGGTATTGGGACTAATAATGATACCCGCAATCAGATAACCAATCAGTGGGGGAAGGCGTAAGCGTACGGCAAGATAGCCGAAAATGAGCGCAAGCCCAAAACCGACAGCAAGTAATATAATGAGATCTACGTCATGAGGCACTAAAAACTCCTTAAGCAAAAGTTAAGGGTGAAAAAGAAGCAAAGCACAAAAGGTGCCAAAAGAGATTAAAAGTTTAACAAGTCGAACGAAAAAAAAGCAAAAAAAAACGACCTAAACCAGGTCGTTTTTTCCAAAAAACTAAAATTATTTAATTTTAGCTTCTTTGAAGATTACGTGTTGACGGATTTTTGGATCAAATTTTTTGATTTCCATTTTTTCCGGCATAGTACGTTTGTTCTTAGTTGTGGTATAGAAATAACCTGTACCAGCAGTAGAAACTAGGCGAATTTTATCACGCATTGTTCAGACTCCTTAGATCTTTTGACCTTGAGCACGTAGGTCAGTAACAACCTTCTCGATACCCAATTTGTCGATAATACGCATACCTTTTGTAGTTAGACGAAGACGTACGAAACGTTTTTCGCTTTCTAACCAGAAACGGTGGTGATGCAGGTTCGGCTCGAACCGGCGTTTGGTTTTGTTATTGGCGTGCGAGACGTTGTTGCCAACGACTGGACGCTTGCCGGTAACTTGGCAAACCTTAGACATGGTGAACTCCATTGCTAGACAGCACCGATTGTGCGCTAGTTATTAAGTAAACGGATGAAATCATTCAAGGGGCGTTTTATACCAAAAATGCGCTTAAAAGACAAGCGATTTTCATTAAAACTAGGCATGAACCCGTGCGATAGGTCATGCCTTGATCATTTAGCGAAGAAGGGTCTTTGAAATCAACTTGTGAATTGGTTTGTTAAACGGTGGGAGAATGAATTTCAAGCTATATAACTTGGGATTCGACATCACTGACCGTTCATGCGACAAACTGAAGAAACCTTCTGGACCATGATATTTCCCCATACCTGATGCACCAACGCCACCAAATGGTAAATCGTCTTGTGCGACATGGGTCAAAACCGTGTTTTGTCCGAAATGCCCTGAATGAGTACGCTGTGCAACATAATCTGCACGCGCCTGATCAAAGTCGAAGTAGTATAATGCAAGTGGACGCGGACGGCTATTAATAAACTCGATAACATCGTCTATTTGATCATATTCCATGATCGGCAGCAGTGGTCCAAAGATTTCGTCTTGCATAATACGCATGTCAGGCGTGACGCCAGTTAACAGTGTAGGGGGCACTTTACGTGTATCGGAGAAGGTTTCATGGGCTGGGTTGATTTCAACCACCTGTGCTCCATGCTCACGTGCATTTTCAAGATAACTTTGCAAGCGGTTGTATTGGCGGTCATTAATAATTGAAGTGTAGTCTGGATTATGCAGAATGTCAGGATACATCTCTTCCACACACTCGCGGAAGTGCTCAATGAACTCGGTAGTTTTACCTTTAGGTAAGAACATATAGTCAGGTGCCACACAGGTTTGACCTGCATTCCACAGTTTTCCTGCAGCAATACGCTGCGCAACATCCCGTAAATGAATAGAAGGATGTACTAATACCGGTGATTTTCCGCCAAGTTCGAGGATCAATGGAACGAGGTTCTCTGCCGCAGCAGCCATGACGGTTTTACCGACATTGGTTGAACCTGTGAAAATAAGCTTGTCAAAAGCCAGACGACAAAAGGCATCTGAGATCGCGCCACCGCCATTGGTCACGGAAACTAATTCTTGAGGAAAGGCTTCAGAGAGTGCTTTTTCAAGGATGCGACCAAAGTTGCCTGATGAACTGGAAATTTTGATCATGGCATGGTTGCCTGCTGCCAAAGCACAAATTAAGGGGCCAATCGAGAGTAATAAAGGATAGTTCCATGGGGTAATAATGCCGATCACACCTAAAGGTTGATATTGCACCCATGCTTTAGCTGGCTGGTGAATGATTGAAACGTGACGTTTCGAGGGTTTCATCCACGTGGTTAAATGCTTGCTATAATATTTGATGTGTTCAAGGCAGGTGAGCAATTCCCCAATTTTGGTTTCACTGGTGGAACGGTTGCCGTAGTCTTGATTAATTGCCTCGGCAAATTGATCTTGATACTTAACTAAGATACGCTTAAGTCGTGCCAAACGGTCAATACGCTCTTTTGCGGTTGGCAATGGATAACGTAAATAAGCGTGCTTTTGCTGTTCAAGCACATCATGTAGGTGCTGAATATCATAAGAATGTGGTGTCAATGAAGTTGTTTTTGTTTGACTGTTCATGCCGCACTACCATTTCAAATTTCAATTTATGTTTAATTTTTAGAGTAATTGCTCTAATTAGTCAAGTTACTTTATGTGTTAGTCTTCTAATGCACTGAATGAATGGTTATTTTAGGATGTCTCAAACTAAAACGTTGAAAACCAAAGAACGTATTTTGCAACTCAGTTTGCAGCTTTTTAACGAGCGTGGAGAACGTTCTGTTACGACCAATCATATTGCCGCTGAATTGAATATGAGTCCGGGCAATTTGTATTATCACTTTCGCAATAAAAGTGAAATTATCAAAGAGCTCATGGAACAGTATCAAGGCGAAACGCTACAGATGCTGGCTTTGCCCGATGATCGTCTGTTAGATGCCAATGATAAAATTCGTTATTTTCAGGTGCTGAGCAGCCAGTTGTGGGCTTATCGCTTTTTACACCGTGATGTCTATCATTTGGTTGAAAACAATGAAGACTTCCGCAAGATGTATCCACGTTTTGCAGGGCAGGTGATGCAGCAAGGGCAAAAGATCTATCAGGCCTTTGTTGATGCAGGTCTGATGCAAATGACGTCGTCTGAAATTGAAGCCCTGATTATCAATTTATGGATTGTACTGACCAACTGGACCAACTTCCTTTATATGTCGGGTCATATCACTGATTCCAATACATTAGAAGAAAAGTGGGTCTGGCAGGCACTCCGTCAAATGGTGTTCTTAGAAGGGGTCTATTTGCGTGGTGAAAGTCGTGAGACGTATGAGCGCTTGTTGGATACGATGGGGCCGTCTGAACTGTTTTCGAGCTTGGCGTCATTTAAATCGGATGATAAGCCATAAGGTGTTTTGACAGCTGAGTAAAAAGCGCTAGAATACTTGGCTTGATTTTCATTTTACTGATTTAAACTGACATGAATATGACAACTGCTAACACGGCACGTTTACTGATTACTTGTGAAGATAAGCCAGGGATCGTGCAAGCTGTATCGAGCTTTTTGTATCATCAAGGCGCGAATATTACTGCGCTTGATCAATACGCGACTGAAGCTCAGGGCGGACGTTACTTTATGCGTGTTGAGTTTGAACTAGACAATTTACAGTCTCGTAAAGAAAGCATCACTCAAACTTTTGCTGCAAATGTAGCAGAGCGTTATGAAATGCAATGGCGTTTGGCGCTGGTCAGCGACGTGAAAAAAGTCGGGATTTTAGTATCTAAAGTAGACCATGCCTTACTTGAGCTGTTATGGCGTCATGCGCGTGGTGGTTTGCCGTGCGAAATCACCAAAGTGATTTCTAACCATGAAACTTTACGCGAAGCGGTTGAGAACTTTGGCATTCCGTTTGAAGTTGTCCCTGTAACGAAGGACAACAAACGCGAAGCTTATGCTGAAATTGATGAATTAATGCAAGGCAATGACTTATTGGTACTTGCGCGTTATATGCAAATTCTAGATGAAGCATTTGTCGAGAAGTGGGAAATGAAAGTGATCAACATTCACCACTCCTTCCTACCTGCTTTTGTTGGCGCAAACCCATATAAGCAAGCGCATGAAAAAGGTGTAAAACTTATTGGCGCAACCGCGCACTATGTCACTGCGGATCTGGATCAAGGTCCGATCATTGAGCAGGATGTAGAGCGTGTGAACCATGACTTTACGGTTGATCAATTACGTGAATTGGGTCAGGATGTTGAACGTAATGTCTTGGCACGTGCAGTGAAGTGGCACTTAGAAGACCGTATTATTGTTGATGGTAACAAAACAGTCGTTTTCCAATAAAAAATGGGTTGCAAGCAAGATTGAAAAAGGCATACATTAAGTATGCCTTTTTTTGTTTGGGTATGATTAGAAAAAACCATAAAAAGTGACAAATTAATAGTTGCAAATGAAAACACTTCTCATTTATCATTGCGCTACTTTATTGTACTAAACGATAAGCGTTATAGTGGAAACCAACCCAGTGGCCACTCCGCTTAAATTAGGTCACCGATTTTAATGAGTTCAACAGTTATTTCTCCTATGCAGACTCCCAACCCGATGAAAAAGAAAGTTCTTGCTGCTTTGATCGCGGTTGTCGTGGGCCATATGGGCGTATTGTGGGCAGTGAACCACATGAAAGCTCCTGAACTCAAACCGATTGAAAAAGAACCATTGAAGGTTCGCTTCGTTAAAATTCAAGAACCACCAAAACCGCTACCGCCTAAGCCGAAGGAAGAACCGAAAAAGGAACCGACTAAGCCGAAGGAAGTGAAGATTGTGGAAAAACCACAACCAACCCCACCGAAAAAGGTAGAAAAGGTTCAACAAGTTAAAAAAGCAGAAGTGGTTAAACCGGTTGTTAAACCAACCGAAACCCCAGTGAAACCGACAGTCACCACGACGATTACAGAGAAAAAAGTCGAAAAACCTGTCGTGCAACCAGAGCAAGCGAAACCTGTTACTCAGGCTGCACCAGCTGATACTTCACCGAAGTCGGTGTCGATTGGTGGTTCAGGTGTGCAATGGAGCCGCTCTCCAAAACCAGTTTATAGTAATCAAGATTTACAAGGTGAAAACCGTCGAGTCGTGGTGCTGATTGAGGCGAATGAAAAAGGGTCGATTGTGAATGCCCGTATTACTCGTTCAAGTGGTGTACCTGCTTTAGATGAAAAGATTTTAAGAGCTGTCAAAGGCGCTAAATTTAAACCTTATAAAGAAAATGGTGTGGCTTATCCAATTCGGGCTGAGCAACCATTTGATTTAGAATTGAATACAAAACGCTAACTTTATCAGGAGTTCGAGTATGAACTTTTCAGTTTATTGGCAACATGCTGATGCAGTCAGTAAAACACTGTATTTCATCTTGTTGGCAATGTCGATTGCAACGTGGACCATCTTTGTTTTACGTATCATGGGTACACGTCAATTGAAACAACAAGCTTATGCTCAACTTTCACAAGCTTTAGCTAAGTTAAAATCAAAGTTTGCTGTATTGAACTTTGAACAACGTAAAGCCGTTGCAGAACAAGCCCTTCTTCGTCAAATTTCTGCTGAAAAAGCGAATGCTGAGAAAGGTATTTCAGTTCTAGGTACGATTGCATCGCTTGCACCGTTCGTGGGTTTGTTCGGTACAGTATGGGGGATTTTCCATGCCCTTGTTGCTGTTGGTAAAAGTGGTCAAGCAGGCTTAGCGCAAGTTGCAACTCCTGTAGGTGAAGCACTGATCATGACGGGTTTAGGTTTAGCTGTCGCGATTCCTGCGGTGTTAGCGTATAACATCTGTGCGCGTGTAAACCGTACTTTGGCACATGAGCTTCAAGACCAAGCACACGGCTTGCTCATTGATACCATGTTGCAACAAGACTCAGCACCTGCGGCAGTAGAAAGTAAAGCGACTCAACAAGGTTTAGTTGGAGGTCAAGCTTAATGGCTTTTCAATTGGGTGACGATAACGATGCTGGCATGAATGAGATGAATCTCATTCCGCTGATCGATATTATGCTGGTTTTGATGATCATCTTCTTGGTGACAGCGACCGTTGCCAACCCATCAATTCCATTAACTTTACCAAAAACGACGGCTGATATTGTAGATCCTCCACCTAAAGCCATTACGGTAAGCATTAATGCAAATGGCGAAGTGGCTTGGGATAATCAAGTGATTAGCTTAGAAGAACTACAAACGCGTTTTAATGAAGCGGGTGAGTTGGAAACCAAGCCAACGGTTCAACTTCGTGCAGATAAAGAATCTCGTTACGATATGGTCGCACAAGTGATGTCTCGTGCGAGTGAAGCTGGACTGGCGGATATTGCTTTCGTAAGCGATAACTAAGTTGATGTTAAAAAAAGCGACTCTTGAAGTCGCTTTTTTTATGGTGAATTATTAAGTTATTTGCTGTCTTTCAATAAAGCCTGAAACTTAGAGCGCAGCTTCATCAGTTTTGGCGGAATGGCAAAGTTGCAATAGCCTTGAGAAGGGTTACGAGCGTAAAAGTTCTGGTGATAGTCTTCGGCCGAATAGAACGTTGGTACAGGACTGAGTTCGGTCACAATATCGAGACCTTCTGCCTTTAAGTCGTTAATTGCTTGCTCTGCATCAACACGCTGCGCATCATTAAAATAATAAATGACTGAACGATACTGAGTGCCGACATCATTGCCTTGACGGTTGAGTGTCGTAGGATCATGAGTGGCAAAAAACACATCGAGCAGCTGAGCATAGCTGATTTGAGTTTCATCAAAATCAATTAAAATAACTTCGGCGTGGTTGGTATCGCCACGACAAATATCTTCATATGTTGGGTTGTCGGTATCTCCTCCTGCATAACCACTGGTCACTTTATGTATGCCCTGAAGCTCTAAATAAACCGCTTCTACACACCAAAAACATCCACCACCAAAGAGTGCTTGTTGCATTTTAAAATCCTAATTGTGTTTATATCTGTTTATATAAGGGCTGATTGGTTCAGTACAATGTTGTCTGTTACAGATTAAAAAAGCCTGTGATTACAGGCTTTTTATAGAAACAATTTAACGTGGTTGAATGGCAGAGCCAAACTGTAGCAGCAAGTTACCATGTCGATCGAGTAGTTTCAGTGTTTTACCAAACACTTGGTAATGTGTCACTTTTGCCAGCGCTTCTTGGAACTGTTGCGGGACAGCACTGTTATTGATACAGGCCATTCGGGTGGTTGCGAGCTGGCTCAAGGTGAGCGTATCGCGTCCGACGGTATAGCTGCCCATAATGCGGTTACAGCCATCTGCACCACTGATGCGGTTATCGGCTGAAAACTGAAGGCTTGGAATATTACGTTCATTGGGTGCTGTTTTAATTTCGGTATTGCCCATTTGCGTCAAAATCCAAGTCCGCTGCTGGAGCTGTTGAATGTTGGCCATTTCAATGGTATCCGCTGGAGGTGGTGTCGTTTGGCAGCCAGTTATGATTAAGCTACTCGCTAAAAGACTGCTTGCAATCAGTTTTTTTAACATGGGATCAGACTCTTATTGTGATGTATCGTCTGAACTATCAAAGCAAATTTTGTCGCTGATTGCCAGTTTTAACTTGCAGCTTCTCGTTGTAGACCTTAGCGAGTTTGGTCAACGGGTAGGCCCTGACGAATGAGCTGTGAATACTCACGACTGGTTAACTCTGTTTCTTTGCTTACACGTGGGTTGATATAGGCTTTTTGATACCATGTTTTCATATCCCACTGTGGGCTAATCGCGCCTAAATCATACAAATAATTCGGCAAATAACCTGAAGCTAAAATACGATAGTCGGTTGGTAAAGCGTCATGTGAAACGGCTTGAACCATATCAAACACCAAGGTGGTGCAATTACTGGTGAGGGTGTTATACCACTTAGGATGCTTGGCGAGCTCGTCTGCCTTATGTAAATACTCTATAAACAGTGCTTTACTTTCAGCCTGTCCGAGGCGAACAGGAAAGAAATAGACTTGTTCATGACGAATATTGCTGCGGGTATACACAATATCATGCTCATCTGAGGCCACTAAACTCAGCTCATATTTTCTAAAAAAACCACCAATCGCTGAAAATTCTTCATTTTTCTCTTTGCGAATTTCAATGGAAAAGGTCAGCGGTGCGGTATTGGCAAAATCAAAACTGACCAAAGTATGTGCAATTTGCGGCCCCATCCAGTATGAGGTAATGATATTGACCCCAGTGATTTGATTCAGATTGAAAGAGCGGGTATCCCAATGTTCAGTATAGGAGCCGTCAGGGTGCCATGTGAAATTGCGGACATTATGAAGGGTGACATGGTCGCCTTGTTTTTCATAATGCAAGATTTTTGCTACTTCAGGTTGCCAGTCGCGGTCTTGGCGAGCATCTAAACTAAAATACCAAGACAAAGCCAGTAAAAAGCCAAGGAGATAAAGGATGATATCGAGGCGACGACCAAAAAAGCTTTGGGTGATATAGATGCCCAAAATGCTGAGCGCAAAAGCAATCCAGATTCCAATAAAAAGACGGCTGACCAACCAGCCCAAAGGCTCTTGAATCCACAATGCAAAACACAGCCAAATTGAACTCAACAAGACAAAAATACTAAACAGGGTGTGGAGTAATCCAAAGCCCAGTGTCCGCCAAAATTCTATTTTGATCATGTTGTGCATCGTGCTTTTAGCAAAAAGAATATGCTTTATTTTTGATAGGTTGCGAACTCAAAAGCAATTCCAGTTTTGTCATCAATATGTTGTTCTGACGCGACTTTTTTGAATGCTGCTGGAATGGCAGGGTAATGCGCATCACCTTGCACATCGAGTTCAACATGCGTGAGTTCTAAACGGTCCGCAATGTCGATGGTCTGTTTAAAAATTTCACCGCCACCAATGATAAAAATACTGTCAGGTTTTTCTGAAGCTTGAACATCGGCAACAGCTTGCGCTAAAGCTTCTTCGATGCTGTAAGCCACCTTTGTACCGTCAAAAGTCCAAGAAGTGTCGCGAGTAATGACCCAATTGACACGCTTGGGTAAAGTACGGCCCATCGATTCCAGCGTTTTACGGCCCATAATGACCACACCACCTTGCGTGATGGCTTTGAAGTGTTTTAGATCGGCTGAAATATGCCAAGGTAGGTCATTGCCTTTACCAATACAGTGTTGCTGATCCATTGCCACTACATGTACAACTTCTAAGTTTTGAAAGGCCATAACGCGCTCAAATGTTGGGTCATATTTCTTATTCTTCCTCAAGGAGAGGAAGAACATCTATGGGTAAACCTCAATCTCGCTGATTCAAGGCGAGATTGAATTCGGCTTTATCTGCTTTAAACAGCAACGGGTGCTTTAATCCCAGGATGTGATTCATAACCCACGATTTCGATATCTTCAAATTTAAAGTCGAAAATATCATTAACCGCAGGATTGAGTTTCAGTTGGCACAGCCCTAAAGGTTCACGGCTTAACTGAAGCTTCGCTTGTTCAAAATGGTTGGCATATAAATGCGTATCGCCACCCGTCCAGACAAAGTCACCCACACCTAAACCGCAGACTTGCGCGATCATATGAGTGAGTAGCGCATAACTGGCAATATTAAAAGGCACACCTAGAAAAACATCGGCACTGCGTTGATAGAGCTGACAAGACAGTTTGCCGTTATGAACAAAGAACTGGAAGAGAGTGTGGCACGGAGGAAGGGCGACTTGCCCAGCTTCTTGTGGATTCCAACCCGATACAATCAGACGGCGTGAGTTTGGATTGGTTTTAATTTCATTGACTAACCATGCAATTTGGTCAAAACCATCTTTTTCATAGAAACCGTCGGCTTTTTTGGTTGCACCGAAATTACGCCATTGATGGCCATACACCGGCCCCAGTTCACCTTCTGGGCGACCAAAACGCGCAGTTTGTTCTGCAGTTGACCATTCATCCCAAATACTGACTTTGTTGTCCTGTAAATATTGCACATTGGTATCGCCTTTTAAGAACCACAACAGTTCAATCACGATTGAACGAAAGTGCACTTTTTTAGTGGTTAATAAAGGGAAGCCTTGAGAAAGATCAAAGCGCATTTGATGACCAAATACTGAGCGCGTACCTGTACCAGTACGGTCGCCTTTATCACCGCCGTGATCGAGGATGTGTTGTAGCAGGTCTAAATACGTTTTCATAAAACTCTCAAATAAACACTTTGGGGGAACAGACCTCTTAATAGAAGTGCCTGTTCTTTCCACTCTAAATTATAAAATCTGCGGATGATTATACTGAATTGTGCCTTATTGCGCACCCGAGATTAGTAAGTCAGGCAAGATGATTACTCATATAAAAGTTATGTGAAAGCTATTACAGAGAACCAGGTTAAAGTGGTTTTGTGCAGGATTTAAACTGCAATAATTGAGTTGTATCGAATCTAAATAGATAGCCGTTTAGATGGGCAATCCATTCCATATCTAAGGACTTCATTAGCCAATGGTGAAAAATTTGAGCTTAAGCCGAAAAAGGACTTGGGTAAGGGGTAAATTTTTTTAGTTAATTTAAGTTTCAAAAAGTACAGAGAAAAGAAAACTTTAGAAAGGTTGTGTTGCATTTTGAAAAAAAATATTACATTTACGACATGAAAGTTCGATGCTGAGCGGTTAGTATTTCGAACTCGAAAAGTTGCACACCCCTAATGATTGGGAGGAGAGTTGGTTTTAGTATGCCTTATGATCAAAACGTAAATATGAATGACGTCTATGCGCCTGCGCAAACCAATATCATAATACGTTCTCAGTCAGAGCGAAATGTCACCGCTTCGGATATTTTAAGCTCGAAGCAGGCACGAGAAAGGGCCATTAGCAACCATCAGCGTGTGGATCTTGAAAAATTTACAGGTTTCTTAAGAAATATCACCCGTCAAACCAGCACCCAAAAATGTGCTAAAAGTATTCGCATTGGCTTAGAGTCTGCGGGTGCACGCTTCAAGAGCCATCCTGTGGCTGCGGCAGATTGGGGGAAGACCTTAACCAGCATTGGTTATCGTAAAATCAACTTATCTTTTGATCAGCCTAAAAAAGGCGATATTTATATTATCGACCGTACTGCAAAAAACCGTTATGGACATATTGCCGCTTATTCAGGCAATGGTTGGGTTTCTGATTTTAAACAAAGTGGTTATGCGGTTTACCGTAACCAAAATGTGAACTACAGCTATTATCGAATGGATTAAGCAGATGTTGACGGGATGTAGAGCAACTCCGCATCCCGATTAAATTCTTTTTTCACGCTGTGCGTGAATCGATACTAAAAATAAACCAATTCCACTAAAGCCGATACACTGGAGCGCCAGCGGAATTTTATCTTGCGCGGGTAGATAGCCTAGCAAACAAATCAGGGCAATTAGGGGCAGAAAAATAACCAAACGCGAAAAGCCTTCACGATACGGATTGTCCTGACCAATCTTCAATTGCACACCACGTAGCAGATGCGTTGCAATGCCAATCACGAGACTCAAACCAATAAAGATTGTGCCAAGCTGTTGAACTTGTGCTGCCATAAAAATCATCACGCAAGTGGCAATACAAACGATGAGTTTAATTTGACGGCTACAGCGTTCAGAATACCAAAAGTTCAACATGGTTTATTTGGACTCAGGCTGAGTATTGCTATGCAAAAGAGATAGGGGGGAAAATAGGCAAATCCCCAGCGCCATAAAACCAATCCCTTGTGCACCTGGAATCAGCAGCTCACCATCTTTAATATTCATAAAAATCAGTGCCAAAAGTAGCGCAATTGGAATCCAAGTCAGTAGACGATATAAAAAACCTGTAGGATTTTTGGCGGCAAAATGAATTTTGCAGTAACGACAAATCAGAAAAACAATCCCAGTACCCAAGAACATTAAAATGGCATTGAGGCTCAGGGGTTCCATCCAATACAACACACCTGTTACAACAGCAATTGCGATAAAAATAAGTAATTTTTTAAGAATAGAAATTGAGGGATTAAACCAAAATTCGAGCATGGGAGTGATGTATTTAAAAACCAAACATATGTCACTTTAGCATAATTTGGTCCTAAAAAAGGGGGCAATGATGCCCCCAATATTTTATCCGCTCATCGGATTAGCCATTATTCTTTTGTGGGCCCCAATCATAGATTCTCTTTTGATAGGCATACCACATCATCCACGCGCCGACCAAAATCATTGGCAGACTGAGGAATTGACCTTTACTCATCCATGCGATGAACAGCTGTCCGTTGTCAGGTTCACGGAAGAACTCGACGATGAAGCGGGCCATACCATAACCGATCAGGAATAACGCTGAAACCGCCATACGAGGACGTGGCTTTGAACTGAACCACCACAGTACGATGAATAACAATAACCCTTCAAAAAAGGCCTGATAGAGCTGAGAAGGATGGCGAATTAGCTGTAGCGGATCCGTTGGGAAAATCATACCCAGTGCAAAGTTTGGGTCTGCAACAGGGCGACCATAAAGCTCTCCGCCAATAAAGTTACCAATACGACCAAACATGAGCCCTGTAGGGACACATGGCGCAATAAAGTCGAGGGTTTGGAACCAAGTCATTTTGTATTTCTTACACCAGAACAGCATGGCAAGCATTACACCCAAGAAGCCGCCATGGAAACTCATGCCGCCTGTCCAGACTTGGAATAGCCAAATAGGGTTTGCAAGGAATTGCTCAAAGCCATAAAAGAAGACGTAACCGACACGACCACCAATAACTACACCTAGAGCGCCATAAAAGATCAGATCGGAGACCATGTCCGGTGTCCAACCTCGTTCTTTCGCGCGGTAGCTTGCTAGTCCCCAAGCAAACAAAAAGGCCAATAAATACATCAGTCCGTACCAATGGACTTGTAAAGGGCCAAGTGCTATTGCGACGGGGTCAATATTTGGATAGGTCAGCATGCATATTCCTAGTCATTATGTTTTGAACAGATTTTAGCTGAAAGAGATGAAAAATGTTGTACATTCAATGTGTAAAGATGATGAGTATCGTTTATGTGTATTGTGGCAATAGCATGGCAGGTCTTGGATGATATGCCATTGTGTTTGATTTCAAATCGAGATGAGTTCTATCAGCGTCCTTCGAGCCATTTAAAGCAATGGGAAAATAGCCCGATTATTGCAGGGCAAGATTTGCAGTCTGGCGGCACATGGATGGGGATAACACCAACAGGACGTTGGGCTGTTTTGACCAACTTTCGCGATGGGAAGGATCAAACCAGCTATCCAACGTCTCGCGGACATTTGATTCAATCCTTTTTAGAGTCTGAACAAACCCCGATTCGTTTTGCACAAGACTTAGAGAAAAAACAATGTGACTATGCGGGTTTTAATCTTTTTATGGGGGATCGGCATCAGGCGGTCTATATGAGCAATCGTGGTGAAGCACCACAGGTTCTTCCGAAAGGCGTGTATGTGGTGTCGAATGGTTTGATGACGGAACATTGGGAAAAAACCAAACATTTACGTAAGCGCTTTACCCAAGAGTTCTTACCGATGTTGCAAAAATCCCACATCTTACAAAGCGAGTTAGAGGCGACAGCTTGGGATATTTTGGAGGATGAGCGCAAGATTATTCCAGACTTGTTGCCACAAACTGGGATTAGTCTGGATATGGAAGAGTTATTGTCTTCGACTTTTATTCAAAGCCCTATTTATGGGACACGCTGTTCTAACTTCCTGCGCATGACCCATGAACAATGGTCTTGGCTGGAAAAGCAGCAGCAGGGTGAGTTCAAAGGAAAAATCACGGAACAGGCTGTACTCTTTAAATCATAAAAAATGCCGACATAAGTCGGCATTTTTTTTGGAATGACTTAAGAAGCTTTGGTTTCAGTCTTTTTCTTTTCTACTGATGGCATCAAGTCTGCTGTTAAATAACCGACACTTGCACTATAGCCATTGTTGTAATTGGCTAAAGTTGCTGCTTTTAAGTCCTCAGATAAGCTCTTCATGTCACCCGCATGTTGGAAGTTACTCATGATATAAGTCCAACCATTTACTGAGTCTACTGCATGTAAACCAGTCGATTCTGCTCCTGCAGGGGTTGAGAGTAAACGTACAGGATCTGCTTTGGTATCCACGTTATAAGCCCATAAGAAGTTATTTGGATGGTTACCACTGTCTTCACCAATGAATAAGGTGCGTAGTGTTTCAGAGAACTTCAAATTGTCAGGGCTTGCAATTTTATCTGGATTTGCTGTGTTACCTAAGCTATCCACTGTGATGTCCTCACCCATCAATAGCATTTTCGATTGATACGGAATCCATTCACTGTTGATAGGCTGCCCATCGGTTGTGTTCTGTCCTGCTGTTAAATCATGTGCCAGTACGCCACCCGCAGTGATTTTCTTCGTGAATGAAACATTGTGTGCGGCAACCCAAGCTGCATTGTCTTTGATCATTGAATTTTGAATATTTGCTAAAGCAGAATACGCAACTTTGTCTTTAATGTTGATGGTGGTCCCTTCCATCTTCGTGAAGGCCATGCTGCCACCTTTGAGTGCTGCGTAGCGGTGGGTTTCAAGGAAGGCTGCTGCTTTTTCCATACCTGGTTTTACTTTTACCCAAAGCTTCTTCTTGGCTAAAATAATTTTGGTATATGATGCGTCATTTGGATTAGTTGTTAAACTTTCCATGATGTCGCTAGGTTGGATATTGTCAACATTAACCATTTTTTCAATTTCTTGACTAGTTGCATGACCTAGCTCAATCCATTTAATTTGTCCTGTACTGCTCTCTGTCAGTTCAGATACATATTTAGCGACATAAAGTTTACCTGCTGACAAATCTTTTGCGACATCGGCAATGAACATAAAGAAGCCACCGTTGGTGTAGTCATCACCCATAATTACGGTACGGTTATCGGGCATGACATGTACCAGTTCATGCGAAATACGGCCCATACAGAAGTGTTTAACAATACTACCACTGCCGTCTTTATTTACGATCACTTCAGGTAAATGACCATAGTTATATGGTTTAGCTGCGGCCTCATCACCAAAGAAGTTTTTGCTGATTCCTTTTGGACTTGGTCCACCAATGCCTTGTTCAAATGCATCAGGTTCATATTCTTCACTAGATAAATGTGTGTTCCACGGTGACATGCTTGCACCACAAGTAATCCATAAACCATGAACTGCAGAGGTATCGACATTAAAGTATTTTTTAAGCTCTAAATGACCTGTTGTTTGGTTCTGGTCTAATGTCAAAATTGCAATTGGGGAGGGTAAGTTGCCATACTCGCTCGCGCCTGCTAGGTTTTGTGAGGCATATTCAAATTGCACCACATGGAATACTGGGTTATTCACACCTTCGACTTGAGCACCGTCTAAATGAATAAGCGAGGAGCCATCTGGGCAGTCTGAAAAGAATTGGCGTGGCGACGCTGGAACAGATGTATCCATAATTGGGTCGCCGTTGGCGTTAAAATATCCCCCAGCAATAATTTCACCACCGCCCCATTTAGGCACAGTATTGCCTGTTTCAAAAAAGCTTTTATAGCCAAGTTGATACTCTGAACTGGTTGAGTCATCCCAGTCGATTTTGAGTTTCGAACTGACTGATGTTTTAGCACGGTCTGCAATTGCAATAGGCGCTGCCATCGCTGTAAATGTTGCAGCTTTTAGATTTGCAGGTTTTGTCACAGGTGGTGTTACCGCTGTGTCATTGTCACTATCATTACAACCGCTCAATGCTGCTGCAGTAGTCATTGCCCCAAGCGGTAAAAAAGGGATTCCCGCAAACCATTTTAGAAGATCACGACGACTTGGCTGATTTGTTGTGGCTGTCATAGTAAGTCCATATCAATAATTGTAAATAAGTCGAGCTAGATTGTATGAAGCAGAAGTGACGTTTTATTTACAGTTTAGGGTCAATTTGAAGACAGTATTTGATAGGGCAATAGATACAACATGAAATAAAAAATCCTCCAGACAGTGTTGGAGGAAATAAGATGGAAGTTTGTAATTCTCAAGTTTTAGTGGCTTGTTGTTTTTCTTTTCTCTAATAATTTTCCGAAAAATAAACCAATTTCAAATAACAGCCACATGGGTACCGCAAGCATAATCATCGAAAGTGCATCAGGTGGAGTGACAAACATCGCAATGAAAAAGCATCCCACGACAATGAAACGACGCTTTTCAGCGAGACTCTGTGTGCTAACGACACCAATTAAAATTAGCACTAAAGTAATAATTGGGATTTCAAAAGTGAGTCCAAAAACCAAAAAGAGTTTCAAACAAAAACTGAGATAACTATTGATATCCGTCATTGGAGCGACGCTTTCAGGCGAGACACTGATAAAAAAATGTAAAATTGCTGGAAGCGTAATGAAGTAGGCAAACGCGATCCCGATATAAAACAGTGCGATACTACCCACAAGCAGTGGAACCGCCAAGAAGCGCTCTTTCTCATATAGTGCAGGTCGCACAAAAGACCATATTAAGTAAATGATGACTGGCATTGCTAACACTAGAGCAACAAATAGATTTAATTTAAACGGTGCCATAAATGTTGCTGTGACATCTGTCGCAATCATGGTTGAGTTGACTGGCAGTTGTTGGCGTAGTGGCTCAGATAACAGTTGATAAGTCGTATTTCGAAAAGGCAATAAACAAAAGAACAGCAACAGGGTAATGCCGACGATTTTAAATAAATACTTGCGCAGTGTAATTAAGTGCTGCATGACAGGCATTTGTTCTAATTCTTCATCTTGGCCTGTGTTTGAGTCTGGCCTTGTTGACACTTGATTCATACGGCTATCTTCAATTGGGGCTGAATAGGTATATTTGCTGCAGTAAACAAAGGTGTACCATGTTGTTTAAGATGGTTGATTGAAAATGGTGTTAATGGAGAGGGTGTGAGCCACTGATATTCATATGCAGCCGTATTTTCAGTCTTTGTTGTTGGAGCTGATTTACTGAGATGATCGAGTTGTTTTTGTAAGCGTTGTTCTATTTCGGTCATACGCTCAATTTCTTTTTGAATTTCCTGACGAAACTCAGAAAGCTTTAGCTCACGATCTACCTCAGTTTGAACGTTATTCATAAAACGTTTGGCTTTGCCATACCATTTGGCTGCAAAGCGTGCTGCTTCAGGTAGTTTCTCAGGACCTAGAACTAATAATGCAACGATAGCAAAGCATAAGAGTTCCGTCATACCTACATTTAGCATGGCAGTGCTCGCTTAGCTTTTAATAGAACTTTCGGTGCTTTTGACATGAGCATCAATCGTTCGTGGCTCATTGAGTTGAGCTGCTTCAGCTTCCTCATCACGGATCGACTTTTTAAAGTCTTTCACCGCACCACCGACATCTTTACCTAAGTTCTTAAGTTTGGCTGTACCAAAAAGAAGAATAACCACAATTGCAAAAATTAGTACATGCCAAATTGATAGTCCCGCCATGGGTAGATCCTCATCATTTTTCGTTTTCCCTATATCAACAGGCTTGTGTGACATTGCGGTGACGATGATGTTTCAATTTCAAGACAAAACGATCGCTTCGCACAGATTTTGAGAAAAAGCAGTGTTATGATGATTCGGTGAAATTTCAAGGATATTGAAGTGACGTTGCTGCTCCCTCTGTTGGCCTTTCTTAGTGGTTTATTCCTTGCATCCACCCCATTGGCAACACGGTTGAAAACAGGCTTTTCAAGTCTTTTAGCACGTTGCTTTATTCCGATTGTTATTGTCTACAACATGGTGTTTTATCAGGCTGGTAGCTTTAGTCTGATGTTATTCAGTTTTGTCGTGGCAGTGCTCTTATTTTACTTTTTCCTATATTTTTCAAAGAATAAATTAAGCGCCCTGTGTTTTAGTTATGTCAATATGGCATGGTTAGGCTTTCCTTTTGCAATTGCGTTGTTTAGCACAGAAATTAGTCCAGCAATGGTGGCTTTATATATCGGTGGCTCTATTTTTGGCAATCTCTGGGCAGTGACAGCTGTGAGCCAAACACCGTTAGCTTTTTCGTTTATTTTTAAAAAAGTGCTCTGTGCTCCACCCATGATTGCTTTGATTTTAGCCCTTATTTTTCGTTTCGTTGGCGTGCAACATTGGTCACAGCATGATCTGATTGATGTGATTTATAGTGCAGCCAAATTTTGTATGAGCTTCTCTGGCATGTGTGTATTGGGTATGTGGTTGAGGCACACCAAAGTTGAGAAAGCGGACCTGTGGCAAAGTAGTCAGACAGCTTTATTAAAATTGGCATGCGGCGTGGTGCTGTGTGGGCTGAGTTATCGTTACTTCGCTATTCCTAATATTGAACAATATATTGGGGTCATGTTCTTATTGTTCTGTTTACCGCCAGCAGCCAATATTGTGGCTTTGGAAACGCATTATCAGGGTACAGGCACGTCGGCAAAATACATTGCTTCAGGTACGATCATCAGCTGTGCCGTGGTGAGTATTTATGGTTTATTGCTGCATGTATTTGCTGTGATCTAAGCACTCACTTTAGCTAGAAATGCATAGTACTGCTGCGCAAGGGCGATAGAGGAGAATATAGAAAATTTTTCGCCACCTTCCTCCCCAAGGGGAGAAGGGGCAACATTACACAGCTTAGTTTTTATTGTTCTAAACTGGCTTTAAACAGTTGCATAGCCTGACCACGATGGCTGATTTTATTTTTTTCTTCTTTGCTCATTTCTGCACTTGAAAGCCCTAACTCGGGTAACCAGAACAGCGGGTCATAACCAAAACCATTTTCACCACGTGCAGCCTCCAGTACTTCACCTTTCCAAATGCCTTGGAAAATTTGTGGAAGAGGATCATCAGCATGTTGCACTAACACTAAAACGCATACAAACATGCCTTCAATCGCTTGAGCGTCTTTACGCAGTGGCTTGAGTTCAGCTAAGAGCTTTTGGTTATTGGCCGCATCATCGCCGTGTTCACCTGCATAACGCGCAGAGTAAATCCCTGGAGCACCATCTAAAACTGGGACACAAATCCCAGAGTCATCTGCAATGGCTGGTTTTCCTGAAATTTTAGAAGCATGGCGTGCTTTAATAATCGCATTTTCGACAAAGCTCAAACCATCTTCAATGGCATCTTCAATATTCAATTTACCTTGAGCAATCACTTCAACAGGTAAGTTCAGCTCTGCAAATAATTTTTCAAATTCCGCAATTTTGCCTTTGTTATTGCTTGCGAGGACTAAGGTACCTTGAGATAACCAATCAGTTGATGCCATGTGAAAGATCCGTGCTTTAAAAATTATGCGGTTATTTTAACAAGTCCGACTCATGGATAGGCAATAAAAAAGCACCCGAAGGTGCTGAGTATGGAAATAAAAGCTTATTGAGCTTGAATCCACTTGTCTGCACGGTCACGTGCTTGACGAATTTGATCTTGTGTTAAGTTTGCCGCTAAGGCTGTTTTCTTGCCTTCAGAAAGCGTAATCACTTTATTGTCGAGCATGCCATCACGGGTTGAAAGCTCATACCATTGATAAGCACCCATGTAGTTTTTCTTTTGCTCTTCCATCATCGCCAAGTTAAAGCTTGCGCGGTTATCACCACGGCTGGCTGCTTTTTCAAAGTATTGACGTGCTAAAGATTCATCTTTTTTGGTGCCTAGGCCATCTGCAAGCATACGACCAACATTTAGCTGAGCAGCCGAAAGACCTTGATCTGCAGCGGCTTTGTACCAAGCAAAGGCCTGTCGTTCATCTGCAGAGATATCTTTACCTTGTTGATACTTGGTTGCAAGATAGAACTGCGCAGCAGGCTGACCTGCTTTTGCCGCTTTAATTAAGCTATTGATATCCATAACAGAATACTGTGCAGCTTGACTCGCAACAGACGTGGTTGGGGAAACATAATCTGCATGAGCTTGAATGCTCAAAAGTCCAACCAGTAGTGTCGTGCTTAAGAATAGTTTTTTCATAGAGCGCTCACTCGATAAATTGCGACTTCACCAAACAAATTCGGGAGACGTTTACTGAGTAAACTATCTTGTTGATCCCCATTTACAGCGAGTCGATTAATAATTCTGATGTTATTTTCCGCACAAAGTGCTTCAAAATCACGGAAAGTACATAAGTGGATATTGGGTGTGTTATACCACATGTACGGCAAAACTTCAGAAACGGGCATCATTCCTTTCAGTGCCAAGAAAGAACGGGTCTTCCAATGGGCAAAGTTAGGAAAAGTAATGATCGCCTGTTTCCCTACGCGCACCATATCACGTAATAAAACATCTGGTGCATCTACCGCTTGCAAGGCTTGTGCCATAACGACATAGTCAAAAGACTGGTCTGCAAAGCGGCTTAAACCCAAGTTTAAGTCTTGTTGGATAATATTTAACCCGCGACCGACTGCAATTGCAATCTTTTCTTGATCAATTTCCAGTCCATATGCGCGAATATTGTGCTTTTTGCTCATATGAGCCAGTAATTCACCGTCACCACAACCTAAATCGAGTACGCTAGAATCAGGTTTGATCCATTTTTCTGCCAGTTGATGATCAATACGCATTACACAGCCTCCTGGGTTGCTTGAAGGTGTTCAGAACCACCCAAAAATGCACGTAATGCTTTTACATACAAAGGAATCGGGAACAGGAACGAGTCATGGCCTTGTTCAGCGTCGATATCTAAATAGCTCACTGGTTTGTGGTTGGTGATCAACGCATCCACAATTTCTTGTGAACGTTGCGGGGTAAAACGCCAGTCGGTGGTAAAGGACACCACAAGGAACTGACATTTGGTCTGTGACATGGCTTTAACTAAAGACTGTTCATACTCACGCGAAGGATCAAAATAATCCAAAGCTTTGGTCATAATCAGATAAGTGTTGGCGTCAAAGTTACGGCTAAATTGCTCACCTTGATAGCGCAAATAGCTTTCGACTTGGAATTCGACATCGAAACCATACATAAATTTGCCTGACTTTAAGTCGCGGCCAAACTTTTGTTTCATGGCTTCTTCAGATAGATAGGTAATATGACCGACCATACGTGCCAAAATTAGGCCACGTTTTGGATAGCTATCATTTTCAAGATAGCGACCATCATGGAAGTCTGGATCAGACAAAATTGACTGTCGTGCGACTTCGTTAAAGGCAATATTCTGAGCAGACAGTTTCGGCGCACTGGCAATAATCACGCATTTTTGCAAACGATCAGGATAATCAACCGACCATTGCAAGGCTTGCATACCACCCAGCGAACCACCAATCACCGCACTCCAGACTTGAATACCCAGATGATCGGATAAAATAGCTTGGGTTTTAACCCAGTCACGGACGGTGACTAAAGGAAAGTCAGGACCATAAGGACGGTTATCATTTTCAGGGTTTGGCGAAGTTGGCCCTGTTGAACCGCTACAGCCCCCAATATTGTTCAGTGCTACCACGAAAAACTTTGAAGTATCAATCGCTTTACCTGGGCCAATACAAGCATCCCACCAACCCGGTTTTTTATCGTCAGCATGATGGTAACCCGCAGCATGATGATGACCTGATAGTGCATGGCAAATTAAAATCGCATTGGATTTATCTGCATTGAGTTCCCCATAGGTTTCAACCATCAATTCATAACGAGGAAGAATACGACCGCATTCGAGCTCTAAGGGCCCTTCAAAAGTAAACTTTTGTGGAGTAACGATACCCACGGAGTCAGCAGGAAAAGACACAGGAATAATACGCCTTAAATCTTTGGGGTTAATAAACAAAAGGATACCACTTGAGGGTATCCTTCTAAAGTCATTTTAGTGCTAATTATTATTGCTAATACTTATACCGCAGCAGCAATCACTTGATCTGTGCTTAACACACCTTGATCAATTAAGCGGTTGGTACACGCAATAATCGCTTCAATCGATGAGGTCACAATGTTGTCGTGAATACCCGCACCGAAGGCTGATTTTCCAGTGCCTTTGACTTGTAACTCAACCAAAGCCAAGGCTTTTGCATTTGCTCCAGAGCTAATACCACGCTCTTCGTAGCTCAAGACGTCAATTGGTAACTGTAAAGCATCCAACATTGCAGAGATTGGACCATTGCCTTCACCACGTAATTGCTGCGTTTCACCATTCACTTCAACTTCAAGCTCAACCACTTGTTTGCCGTTGTTGTCATACAAACGGTAGTTTTTAGTCGAGTAATGTGTATCTTTGGTGTCCACATAAGTTTCTTTGAACAATTTCCAAATTTCTTGTGCGGTAATTTCAGTGCCTTCTTCATCGGTACGTTTTTGTACGGTTTGAGAGAATTCAATTTGGATACGACGTGGCAATACCACGTTGTAATTTGCTTCTAACAAGTAAGCAATACCGCCTTTACCTGACTGTGAGTTGACGCGAATCACAGCATCATAGTCGCGGCCCAAGTCTTTCGGGTCGATTGGCAAGTATGGCATATCCCAAATTTCTTCGTTCTTTTGGAACTCAAACCCTTTTTTAATAGCATCTTGATGCGAACCAGAGAATGCGGTGAAGACTAAGTCACCTACATATGGGTGACGAGGGTGAACAGGCAAACCTGTACATTCTTCTACCGTTGCAATGATTTCATTGATATTTGAAAAATCTAAGTTTGGCGCAACACCTTGAGAGTACATATTCAAAGCAATTGCAGCGACGTCGACGTTACCAGTACGTTCGCCATTACCAAACACACAACCTTCGACACGGTCTGCACCGGCCATAATCGCCAATTCTGATGCAGCAATCCCACAGCCACGGTCGTTGTGACAGTGCACAGAAATAATCACGCCATCACGACGAGCAATGTTGCGGTGCATCCATTCAACTTGGTCTGCATAAACATTCGGTGTTGAAACTTCAACCGTAGCAGGTAAGTTTAAAATCACTTTATTGCTTGGCGATGCTTCCCAAATTTCGGTAACTGCATCACACACGTCTTTTGCAACTTCTAATTCAGTTGCAGAGAAACACTCTGGGCTGTACTGGAACACCCATTCCGTTTCAGGATATTGCGCTGCATATTCTTTGACTTTGCTGGCTGCATTGACCGCCAATTGCTTCGCACCTGCAACATCAACATTTAAGACTTTTTGGCGGAAAGTTGGTGCATTTGAGTTATAAATATGCACGATTGCACGTTTTGCACCCGCTAAAGACTCAAAGGTACGTTGGATCAAATGATCACGTGCTTGAACTAAAACTTCGATATACACATCATCTGGAATGTGATTTTCTTCGATTAATTTACGGGTAAAGTCAAAGTCAATTTGAGAGGCTGAAGGGAAACCGATTTCAATATTCTTGAATCCAATTTTCACCAACATTTGGAACATTTTAAATTTTTGTTCCATGTCCATCGGTTCAAAAATCGCTTGGTTACCATCACGCAGGTCAGTACTCATCCAAATAGGCGCTTTTGTAATTTCGTTGTTTGGCCATTGACGGTCTGGCAAGTCAACACGTTGATACATGCGACGATATTTTTTACTTGGATCAGCCAACATCATGAGGTAACTCCTTACATAGTACGGGTTGCATTTAAGGGGGGTAATAAAAAGCAACCTACTACTGAATATAGATTGTGTCTATGGTCTCTATTTACAAGGGAGTCTTCAGGGTGTTTGTAAACGTAAATATTTGATACGACTTAGATTTACCGTGAGTAACCTTGTAACGTTATATTTAAGAGTTTAATCCAGTTCGGTCGAAAAGATTTTTCTTTTTTTATGGCTTTTAGTCGTATCTGAAAAAATATTTCCCTTTAATTTGATATATAGGGGAAATATTTCCGTGTATTTTTGAGATGTGTTTGATCTTTTTCTTCATTTTAAGAATTTGATTCATTTCATTCGCTTTTTTGAAGAGGTTATGAGAACTCTATGACCATATCGGGCTGTATATCTGCAAGGGTTGCAGTGCCCATCAACGCCATGGTGATCTCAAATTCTTCTTTTAAGATTTTAAGCACATGGGCAACGCCTAAGGCACCCGCAGTGGCAAGACCATAAATACATGGTCTTCCAACTAAAACCGCGGAAGCACCTAAAGCAATGGCCTTAAACACATCTGAGCCGCGACGCACACCCCCATCATATAAAAGAGGGAAGTCATGCGGAACGGCTTTTTTTATGAGTTGCAAGGCTTTGAGTGGAGGAATACAGGTATCTAAAACTCGACCGCCGTGATTAGACACAATTAAGCCTTGTATGCCATGTTGAATGGCCAGTTGGGCATCGAGTGGGCTGACGATGCCTTTTAACAGGATGGGTAAATCAGTCTGTTGAACCATCCATGCGATGTCGTCCCACGTCGGAGCAATTTTCATTAGCCCATTAAACACGGGATGATCGCCTTCTTGCAGTTCAGGCAGTGGAATATGGGCAGGAGTGTGCGGATGCTGCATGTTTTCAGGAAGGTGAAAGAAAGCACGACGTTCACGGTCACGGATGCCTGTATGTGGAGAGTCCACAGTGATTACAATGGCGGTGAAATGTTGTGCCTCAGCGAGCTTCAGTAAAGCTAAAGACTTATCGCGGTCACCTTGCCAGTACAGTTGAAACCATTTGTAGGGATTTTCAGGTTTGAATGTTCGCATGTCTGTGTTGGTAAAAGTACTCAAAATCATATTGCTACCGAGTACTTCAGCTGCCAGTGCGGTTGCTGCTTCTGCTTCAGAATGAAACTGCTGTTGATGACCAATCGGTGCCACAAAAATAGGATGTGGAAAGATTTGCCCTAAGATTTCACAGCTCGTATTGCCTTGAGTGAGATCTCTTAACATGCGTGGTATTAAGTGCAAGTTTTGAAACTGAGCGAGGTTATTCCGAACACTGATCTCATCCATAGCGCCACCTTGCAAATAGTGCCAGACCATCTCGGGTAGATGCTTTTCTACCTCAATTTCATAGTCTGCAATCGTTTGCAATGAGGCAGGAATTTGGGTGAGTGGTGGCAAAACAGTTTTTGATGTCATGGAACGGTCCAGTTGCTACAGTAGTTGACGTTGGGCTGGGATTATTGTTTTACAGTTCAGCCCATTTGCGCATCAGGTTATGATACAGACTGGTGAGCTTGACCACTTCTTGATGTTGATCACTGAGTTGCACACGTAGGTTCTGAATAGTTTGATCAAGATTAAATAAGATATGGCGGTCAGCATCATCTCGAATCATACTTTGAACCCAAAAGAACGAAGCGACACGGCAGCCTGAGGTCACTGGTGTTACCTCATGCACGCTAGTAGATGGATATAAAATCATATCACCCGCGGGTAGTTTTACTTCATGATAACCATAGGTGTCTTCTACCACCAAATCGCCACCCTCATATTCGTCAGGTTCGCTTAGAAAAACAGTGCAGGATACATCAGTACGAATCCGATCTTTGCTTCCAGCTACCCAGCGAATGGCATTGTCCACATGGAAGCCAAAAGTTTCGCCCTGTTCATAGCGGTTAAAATAAGGCGGCAAAATATCTAAAGGTAGGGCAGCGGACATAAAGAGTGGATGTTGTCCAAGTGCTTCTAAGATGATATTGCCTAAGTGTTGTGTGAGAGGGTGATCTTCGGGGAGCTGTTGATTTTGTTTTACATTTTTTGAGAGTGATCCTGTGGTTTTTTTACCATCAATCCACTCGACTTTTGCCATTTCACGGCGAAAGTATTGTACCTGTTCTTTGCTTAATACATTGGGAATATGATGGATCACAACACGACCTGCTGAAAATGAAAGATCTATTTAGTCTTTAAGCATATATAAAAATAGCCTCAATGAGAGGCCATTTTTGTTTTGTTCCATAACTAAGTTATGGAATTAACTATCGAACTTAGTACTTAAAGTTTACAGAGAGTACTGCGCTACGACCTTCAGCTTCTGTTGCATAGTGAGATGCGTAAGCTTTAGTGAAATAACGTGTATCAGCCAAGTTGTTGACATTTAACTGTAGATCCACATTTTTGTTCACGTTATAACGCGCCATTGCATCGTAACGTACATAACCTGGAACAAATTTAGTATTTGCAGCATCACCATAGACTTTGTCCATTGCAATTGCACCAGCGCCTAAAGTTAATTCTGGCAATACTTTGTAAGTCGTCCAGAGAGTTGCACTATTTTCTGGAACATTTGGTAATTGTTTACCCTTCGCTGGGTTAGGATATGTACATACGCCTGCACGTGTACATGACGGACCTGGATTGGTCATTTCTGTATCTAAGTAAGAATATCCAGCAGTAATATCCCATTTATCCGTAATTTTACCTGTCGCGGTAAGCTCAATACCATCAACCTTGCTTTCCCCACCGTTGGTATACGTGCCAGCATCAAGTTGGATACGTGTATTTTGTTTTTCGGTACGGAAAATAGCAGCAGTAAGGTTTAAGCGGTCATTGAAAAGATCCCATTTCGTACCTAGTTCAATAGTACGTGCTTCTTCAGGTTTTAAATCCATGTAGGCTTGGCCAATTGCTTCTGAGCCATCACCACCATCGACACCTACAGGGTTTGCAGAGGTTGCATAACTTGCATAAATTGAACCATTTTCAACAGGCTTGAAGGTTAAACCAGCTTGATAGGTGAAAAAGTCTTTATTATTTTCAAGCTTAGCACCTGTAGCATTAGTCACTTGTTCTGTATCGAACTTATCCCAACGAAGTCCTAAATCCAATAACCATTGTGGATTGAACTCGATATTATCCAGTAAATAAACTGAAGTAACTTTAGTCGTGGTAGTTGTCGTATTACGATTCGCTACAGCTGTACCTAACCATTCTTCTTTAGAATTAGGATTAGTTAAAGAAGTACACCATGCATCATTAATTTTACAATCACTATTGAAGCCACCAGTTGTTGTACCAGCATAACCTGGGTAAGTTGTTGTATAGCTACCTTTGTTAGACTCTTGGTCGCTATATTCTGCACCCACATTAAATTTATGTTTAATTGTACCCGTATTAAACTTACCAGTTAACGCAAGTTGATCTGTAAAGATGTCGGTATCTGTAATACGTGAGTTGATACGGCGCCATACTTTGTCATTTAATACATTACCTTTAGAGTCGTCTGGTTGAGTCCAAAGGTAATCATTTGTCGACTTGTTATAAACAGCAGTATTCGTGATGGTTAAATTATCATTAATATCGTGCTCTAATTTGATTGTACCAATTTGATTTTCTTGTTTTTGGAAATCACGATCATGTAAGCCGTAGTATATGCCTTGTTTTACATCTACAGGTTTGCCTACAGTTGCTTTCTTTGTAGCATCATAATTGTAAGGCACACCTGAGTCAGGTGTATCATCAGATTTTAAATAGTAATAGCTTAATGTTGCACGTGTATCACTGTCTAGGCCAAAAGTAATACTTGGCGCAATACCTGCACGTTTGTATTCAGCACCGTCATGTTGCCCAGCTTTTTCATTCTGGTGTCCCATTACAGCAACACGAGCTGCAATACCATTACCAAAGTCTTTATTGCCATCTAAAGTAATACGTTGGTAGTTATCTGTACCTGCAGCAACAGAACCTTCTAAAGCATCGCCTTTTTTAGCAACTTTAGAAATCATGTTAACACTGCCACCAACAGAGCCAGCTCCACCAAGAGAAGAAGCAGAACCTTTGATTACTTCAACTTGCTCTACTGCAAACATTTCACGGTTTTGCGAAGATGAGTTGCGTACGCCGTCTACGTACATTGAACTTTCAGAGTTATAACCACGGATAAATGGACGGTCACCATTTGGGTTACCACCTTCACCTGCACCAAGTGTGATCCCAGGTACTGTGCGTAAAGCATCGCTTAAAGTTGTAACTTGAGTGTCTTCAATCAACTGTTTAGAAATAACAGATACTGACTTTGGTGTGTCGAGTAGGGGAGCAACGAACTTGCTGTTTGCAGATTTGTCTACTTTCAAACTTTGTTCTGCTGCCGCTTCCGTGTGAATTGTTTCTAATTGCGCGATTTGATCTTGCGCAACAGCATTGACTGCAACCACAGAGAGTGTTGAAGCGATTGCTGAAGAAACCAGCTTTTTACGTGTTTTGATGAAGGCCATAACGAATCTAGTTCTAGCGTTGTAAATTAGTATGCGAATAATAATGATTCTTATTTTTTGTAGCATAACTATTACATTGGAATTGTCGATGCTTAGATATATTTGTGTAGAAAAAATAAATGTAATAATGTAATGAATTTAACATAAGTTCTTGATTTTTATTTAAATTGGAAAATTAGATTATATTTTTATAATGTTATTGGAATTTAGAATCCATTATTTTTAAGCTAAGTTTGAAGGTGTTTCTCAAGTGAATATGTATAAATTATGTTGGATCTATATTAGCTATGTACGAAGAAAACCCTGCCGAAGCAGGGTTTTGCATGTAGATTAGAACTTAAAGGTGGTACTTAGCTGAACGCGTCGTCCTTCTTGGGTGTTACTATAACGATTGTAATCGCCTGTCCCTATTTTTTCATAATCATTGAAGTCTTTGTCAAAGACATTGTATAAAGCCACACCAACGTCCCAGTTATCATTAACGATAAAGTTTGAACCAATATGGAACAGTGTATAAGCCTTATAATCTCCTAAAGCATCATAAACAGCTTGGTTAGCTACGGTTAGATTCTCGTAATTTGACGTAAAACGTGCACGTTCACTACGATATTCACCACGTGCCCATAAATTGACGAAATCGGCAGCTTGCCATTTCAAAGAGGCGTTTGCCATATGCTTTGGTGTATCATTTAGAACAGGGTTATTAAGTTGTTTATCCTTAATTTCCGTCTCGGTCCAAGTATAATTGAGGCCTAGTTTCCAGTTTTCTGCAAACTCCCAATTTAGACCAGTTTCAATACCATAAACTTCAGCTTCTTCGGCATTGATTGGGCGCGTAACGTTCCATGTATCTGGAGCACCTCGGTTATAGTCCATTGTCCAAGGCGTTCCAACGGAAAGCATATAGTCTTCACATTGCTGTTTATTCGTATCAGTATTACAACGTAACTCAGCATTACCTGTCATAATTTTGTCTTCAATTTCACTAAAAAAACCTGTGATATTAAAGTCAAAATTAGAGTTATTCGTAAAATACGTACCTAGTTCTAAATTTTTACTGGTTTCAGGTTTTAAATCAGGATTACCGAAAACAGGTGTGCGGCCTTGACCACTAACATTATAAATACCTGTGGTTAGGCGTTCTAATCGAGGCGCTTTGTAGCCTTCAGAGTAGCCACCTTTAAATGTCCAGTTTTCATTTGCATTCCAGACTAAATAAGCACGCGGCGTCCAAAAATCTCCAAAAGTATCATGATTGTCATAACGTAACCCCAAGGTTAATGCCAAACTATCATTAAGTGACCATGTATCTTCAGCGAATAGTCCTAATTGCTCAAAAGAAACTTCTTTTTGAACACGAAGTCCATCACGAATGCTTGCATCCCACCATTGCCCCCCTAAAGTAATGTTATGACCATTAATATAATTAGTCGTAAACTTGGTATCGAAAATAGTATCTTCGCTTTCAAGCAAACGTAGTGTTATTGCCTGAGACATATTTTGCGCGCGAGCCGGAATTAAGCGACCTACCGTTTCTGTTTGAGTATTTGCGAGACTAGACTCAAGAGTGCCGATATTACTGCGCCATGTATGCGAAAGAATCATTTTTTCACGATTATATTCTTGGGACTTATCATAACCGCCGTTTGCACCTAAAGTGCCTAATTGTCCTTTAGAGTTGTCATACCATTGATCTGTCTGCTCATATTCCGCAGAAATATCATGTTGATCCGTTGGTGTTAAAGTTAAGCGAACACCAATATTTTCTAAGTCTGACTTGGTTGGGTTTTGTCCCTGAGTTAGTTCTGTTTCAGTACCTTCATCATCGCTACGAATTACGTTTGATTGATCTCGTTCAGCTTTGCGGCCCCTTAATTGAATACCAAGGAGGTTTGGAATAAGTGGACCAGTAACATATGCATCTACAGAGCGTTGATTCCCGAAATCAGAACTATTAGGGAGTAATGTTCCTTCTAAAGTGACTGCTCCAGTCCATTCATTTGAAACTTTTTTAGTAATAATATTGACTACACCACCGATGGCGTCAGAGCCATATAATGTTGATGCAGGGCCGCGTATGACTTCAATACGTTCAATCGCAGATATTGGAGGGATAAAACTGTTGTTTGATTCGCCAAATCCATTTGGAGTAATGTCACCAGTGCTGTTTTGACGGCGACCATCAATTAGAACGAGTGTATATTCTGAATCCATTCCACGAATACGAATATTCAGACCACCTGTTTTTCCTGCTGTGGGACTAATATCAACGCCTTCTATATCGCTTAAGGCATCGGCAATCGAATTAATACGTTTATTTTTTAAATCTTCTGCTGTAATGACCGTCATTGTAGCAGGTGCTTTTTTAATATCTTGTTCAAAACCCGCAGCTGAAACCACAATGGTGGAAAGCTGATGTGGCGATGAATCTTCAGTTGTTGTTTCTGCGAAAACAGGAGTGGTGATTGCCCCAAGCAATGCCAATGAAAGAGGGTGTAGATTAAACTTACTCATAACTAGAGTTCCAATGATGGACGAGAAAAAAATTGAAAAAAACGATCAAAGTTGACGCAAATATTAATGGTAATATTTATCATTTTCAACAAAAAGCCATAAAAAATATAATACTTTGCGCTTAATCAGTAGCGATTTAAAAATATTCAAAATAAAAAACGATAAATGAAGAAAAAAATATGTGGTTTCAATCGGGTGTTTTGTATATCGTTCAATGTTGTCATATAATGTGGCACTTTTTAAAATTGTTCTTACCAAAAGATTGAGGAAGCCATGCAAGTAACTTCTGAAGCGGTTTCGGGTGTTACCCGTCGTTTAAATGTATCTGTACCGACGAGCCGTGTTAACGAGCAGTTCGAAGCTCGCTTAAAACGCACTGCTAAAACTGTGAAGATCAACGGCTTCCGTCCAGGTAAAGTGCCAGTAAATGTTGTTCGTCGTGAATATGGCGCGGGTATCTACCAAGAAGTCGTAAGCGACATTATTCGTGACACAGTATTTGAAGCGATCCAACAAGAAAAAATCAATGCTGTCGGCATGCCAAACATTGAAAAATCTGAATTAAAAGACGACGCGCTTGTATACGAAGCGACTGTTGAAGTTTATCCAGAAGTTAACGTGAAATTTGATGGTTTAGAAGTTGAACGTAAAGCATCTGAAGTAAACGACAAAGATGTTGATCAAATGATCGAAAACCTTCAGAAGCAACGTGCTTCTTGGGCTGAAACGAAAGGCATGGCTAAAAAAGACATGCAAGTAACTTTTGACTTTGAAGGTTCAGTAGACGGTGAAAAGTTTGAAGGCGGTTCTGCAGAAGACTTTAAACTTGTTTTAGGTTCAGGTCGTATGATCCCTGGCTTCGAAGACGGCATCGTTGGTATGAAGAAAGGCGAAGAGAAAGTGATTGATGTAACTTTCCCTGAAGATTACCAAGCTGAAAACCTTGCTGGTAAATCAGCTCAATTCAAAATTACTGTGAAGCTTGTTGAAAAACAAAAACTTCCAGAAGTTGATGCTGAATTCCTTAAAATCTTTGGTCTAACTGAAGAAGAAGGCATTGAGAAGTTAAAAGCTGACGTTCGTAAAAACATGGAACGTGAAGTGAAAAATGGTTTGCGTAATCAAGTGAAAGGTGCAGCTTTTGATGCACTTGTAGCTGCAAACGAAGTTGAACTTCCTACGTCTATGGTTGCTCAAGAAGTTGACCGTCAACGTCAACAAATGATCCAACAGTTCACTCAGCAATTTGGTGCTCAAGGTGCGAAAGCATTTGACTCAAGCATGCTTCCAGATGAGTTGTTCAAAGAACAAGCTGAAAAATCTGTAAAATTAGGCGTATTGGTAAGCAAAGTTTTAGCTGATGCTAAAATTGAAGTAGATCAAGCACGTGTTGATGCTTACATCGAAGACATGGCTTCTTCTTATGAAGATCCAGCTGAAGTGATCGAATACTTCAAAAATGACAAGCAACAACGTTCGCAAATCGAAGCTGTTGTGTTAGAAGACCAAGTGGTTGATCACATCTTAGCGTCTGCTAAAGTAACAGATACTGTTGTAAGCTACGAAGACTTATTGAAAGAGCAACAAGCTCGTCAACAAGGCTAAGTTTAGCTAAAGTAAAAAAGGCGCTTTGAGCGCCTTTTTTATTATGATCTGGTTTTTTTAAAAGGCCTTGCGTTCATAAAGCTTATGCAAAAAATATCTGTTATTTACTTGAGAATATTTTGCATTTTCAGCAATTATCCCTCATATTGTGACTATGAGTTGAGTAACAAAAAATTTAGGAATAAGTAAACGTATGTATATTCCAACTATCGATAATGCCTTAGTTCCAATGGTTGTAGAACAGTCATCTCGCGGTGAACGTTCATTTGACATTTATTCACGTCTTTTGCGTGAACGCGTCATTTTTATGACTGGTGAAGTTGAAGATAACATGGCGAATTTGATTGTCGCGCAAATGTTGTTTTTAGAAGCGGAAAACCCAGATAAAGATATTCATCTTTACATTAACTCACCAGGTGGTTCGGTGACTGCTGGTATGGCGATTTACGATACCATGCAATTTATTAAACCAGATGTTGTGACTTACTGTATGGGGCAAGCAGCATCAATGGGTGCTTTCTTGTTGAATTCAGGTGCGAAGGGTAAACGTTATTGCCTTGAAAATGCACGTGTCATGATCCACCAACCGTTAGGCGGTTTCCGTGGTCAGGCATCTGATATTGAAATTCATGCACGTGAAATTCTGTTCATTAAAGAACGTTTAAACCGTTTAATGGCAGAGCACAGTGGTCAAGACTATGAAACTGTGGCACGTGATACTGACCGTGATAACTTTATGACAGCGCAAGCTGCAAAAGAATATGGTCTCGTGGACGAAGTGTTATCTAAACGTCCATAAGTTTTAAAAGTTTAGAATTGGAGTGAATATGTCCGAACATCCTCAAGGACAAAAGCATTGTTCATTTTGCGGTAAAACGCAGTCTGAAGTTGGGAAACTGATTGCAGGCGAGGACGCGTACATCTGTAATGAATGTGTGGACGTATGCTTAGACTTGGTGCAAACCAGTCAACAAGTTGAGTCGGGTGACTGGGCTGCAAAACCCTTGCCTAAACCTCACGAAATTCGTGCGGCACTAGATCAATATGTCATTGGTCAAGATGTGGCAAAGAAAACCTTGTCAGTTGCTGTCTACAACCACTATAAACGCCTTAAAGCGACACATGGTGGACATAAACACGACGATGCTGTTGAAATTGCGAAAAGTAATATCTTATTAGTAGGACCAACAGGTTCGGGTAAAACCTTGCTTGCGCAAACCATGGCACGTCTTCTCGATGTTCCTTTTGCTATGGCTGATGCAACGACACTTACCGAAGCAGGCTATGTCGGTGAAGATGTTGAAAACATTGTACAAAAGCTTCTACAAAAAGCAGACTACGATGTAGAAAAAGCGCAAAAAGGTATTATCTATATCGACGAAATCGACAAGATTACCCGTAAGTCTGAAAACCCATCGATCACGCGTGATGTGTCGGGTGAAGGTGTACAACAAGCGTTACTGAAAATGATCGAAGGTACGGTTGCCTCTATTCCACCTCAAGGTGGTCGTAAGCATCCACAGCAAGAATTTATTCAAATTGATACCTCAAATATCTTGTTCATCTGTGGTGGGGCATTCTCGGGTCTTGAAAAAATCGTACAACAGCGCCAAGAAAAAGGTGGAATTGGCTTCACGGCTGAAGTGAAGAAGAAAGATGAAGGCAAGAAATTGTCTGATTTGTTCCGTCAAGTTGAAGCGACCGATTTGGTGAAATTTGGTCTGATTCCAGAGTTTATTGGTCGTTTGCCTGTAATTGCGACTTTGGAAGAGTTAGATGAAGAAGCTTTGATGCAAATTCTGACTGAGCCGAAGAATGCATTGACTCGTCAATATCAACATTTGTTTGATATGGAAAACGTTGATCTGGTTTTTGAAGACTCAGCACTGCGCGCTGTGGCGAAAAAAGCTTTGGATCGTAACACGGGTGCACGTGGCTTACGTTCTATTTTAGAAAATACGCTGCTTGAAACCATGTATGATTTACCAAGTCGTACCGATGTTGGCACAGTTGTGGTGAATGAAGACGTGATTAACGGTACGGCTGCACCATTATTTAAGCCAGAGCGTTTACCAAGAATCGAACAGAAAGATGCAGCTAAAGTTGATTTAAAAGTGATTAATTCAAAGTCCGCTTAAGTTGTTATTCATCTGAAACGTGTGAAAATCGAGTGTTTTCACACGTTTTTTTATATTCAAAAAAAAGAGGGAATGCTACTCTGCATCATAGGCTGGGATGCCTAGATTAAAACTAAAAATTCAGTATCAAAATAAAAAATATGCCGTGAGGAATAGTCATGCGTGCAATGACGATTACGCTTTTAAGCAGTTTAATTTTATTGGGTTGTCATGGAAAAGCGACAGTTGAACAACCTGAATTAACATCAACGCTCAGCCATGAGGTTGATTTTGAACACGATCCAGGTATGGTCGAGCAGTACCGCATTGGAGTGTTTAGCGTAGGTGGATGGGTCAACCAAAAATTAGGACAGCGTTTTCAGCGTGTCCAACCCCAGCATGAACAAGCGGCGATGGTTTATCTGTATCGTCCAGATTCAAAGTGGAACCGACAAGAAATTGTGGCGTCGAGTTTATTTATCAATAAAGAGCGCATTCCAAGCCTGCTGAACAATCATTACTATTGGGTCGAATTACCCGCAGGGACTTATCGTTTATCGAGTAGTCGTCCTTTGGGTATTAACCATTTTCAAAAGCCGAAGTATATCGATTTTACCGTAGAAGCAGGGTTTGTAACTGCTAATTGAAATCTACTTATTTCTATACTATTATATACAAAATGAGTAAATATGTAAGCATTAGCGTTGCAGCTAAAACATTAGGTGTTTCCATTCAAACATTAAGGCGTTGGGATGAAGAAGGCACTTTGGTTGCAGATCGAACCCCTAAAAATCATAGACGATATGATCTGAGTAAGATCACGCCTGAGCAAATACACAAGCCCGATAGTCAACTTCAAAGGAAAACCATTGCATACGCAAGGGTATCGAGTCATGACCAAAAAGAAGATTTAATTCGACAGCAACAAGTTCTTGAAATGTACTGTGCAAATCAAGGTTGGACGTTTGAATTAATCTCCGATCTTGGTTCGGGTATGAACTATAGAAAAAAAGGCTTAAATAAGCTGCTAGAAGCAATCATGAATGATGAAATCGGACGTTTGGTTTTAACGCATAAAGATCGCTTATTGCGGTTTGGTGCTGAGTTGGTTTTTGCCTTATGTGAAGCTAAAAGCGTGGAGATCGTCATTCTTAATAAGGGTGAAAATTTGTCTTTTGAGGAAGAACTTGCTCAAGATGTTTTGGAAATCATTACAGTGTTTTCGGCAAGATTATATGGTAGTCGTAGTAAGAAAAACCAAAAGTTAATACAGGCAGTCAAAGACGCACTATGAGCCGATTCATACGAGGGCATGTAATCCAATTACTGCCAAATAATAAGCAAGCAAGTCATTTCGCTCAAGCGAGTGGTGTTGCTCGTTTGTCGTATAATTGGGCTTTAAAAGAATGGCAACGTCAATATAAAGCAGATAAGGAATATAGAGATCAGTGTGACTATTATGGCGTTCAGGTGGATAAAAAACTTCTAAATAAACCATCCGAAGCTAAAATAAGAAAGCACTTAAACTCGTTCAAGCGTGAGAAATACCCTTTCATGCTTAAAGTGACCAAATGTGCGCCACAACTTGCGATTAAGCAATTGGGTAGTTCATTTGATCGTTTTTTTAATGGTCAATCCAAATATCCAAAGCCTAGAAAAAAAGGCGTAGATGATCGCTTCTCATTATCAAATGACCAATTCAGCATTAAAGATAGAAAAATTAGTATCCCAAACTTGGGTTGGGTAAAAATGACTGAGGATTTGCGTTATCAAGGAAAAATATTATCAGCGAAAATATTTAAACAGGGTGGTAAGTGGTTTGCTTCGATTGCTGTTGAATTAAATCAGCCTGAGAAACTTCACCCCAAAACAGGTTTATCTGTTGGTATTGATTTAGGTGTTTCCAGTCTTGCCACTTTATCTAATGGCGAGGTTGTTCCATCAAGTGCGCCACTAAAGAAACAGCTTGCCAAGTTAAGACGACTTGCTAAGTCTTTTAGCCGTAAAAAGAAAGGTAGTCAAAACAGAGAAAAAGCGAAAACCAAGCTCTCTCGTTTGCACTACAAAATATCATGCTTGAGAAAAAACAATCTTCATCAAGTCACATCTGATTTAGTTAAGCGATTCGATCTGATTGCGATTGAGGATTTAAATGTGAAAGGTATGGTACAAAACCGTAAGCTCTCAAGAGCCATATCGGATATGGGCTTTTATGAGTTCAAGCGACAGTTGATTTACAAGGCTAAACAGCATGGCAAATCAATACTTTCTGTTGGACGATTCTTTCCAAGCAGCAAGATGTGTTCGAATTGTGGTGAATTAAACCAAAACCTGACACTTGCAATGCGTGAGTGGCGATGTTCATGTAACACCCTGCATCACAGGGATATTAATGCTGCCATCAATATTCTAAAACATGCAGATAAAGAATTGGTGGCTACATAAGCCACCAATGGCGGTGAGTTACACCGTGACAGCCTATGGAATTGAGGTAATCCCAAGCGCAATAGCAATTGGTTCTTGATGATGAAGTAGGAATTAAACATTAAACCCACGTAAGTAGGTTTAAGTAGGTTTTAAATAACGGCAGTCTTATTTCATCAAGTATGATGAAGAGAACTTATCCACACGCCGTGATGTTTCGGGGCCTTTGGCGGTTATCCCTGAAAAAATTGCGATTCAAGAGATTGCATTTACCCAGTTAAAGTCGAACAGCTACAACTTTGTAGCGGAAGATCAACACACGGGTGAGCTACGAAAGAAAGCGCAAAAACTTAAACCCGCAAAATATGATCCAAGTGAAGAGGTTCAGCTGATGAAACCCTTTAAGCTGTGGAATCCTTTAACCTGGTAAGTGAGCTATTGTGCTTTTTTGGCTTGTTCAAATAATGGTGTCAGGGTCTTTTCAATTTGACGATTCATTTCCAGCTGAATAGCTGGATCTTGCATCATTTCAGCAGACATGGCGATGCTATTGCGCATGATTTCACTCATCATTTTGCTGCTTTTTTTATTGATAGACTGGCCTAGAGGTGTTTCAAGAAACTGAATGTTGGCCAATACTTCCTCTTCGGTAAAGGTCTGCATATATACATTTTTAAGCATTTGCATAAATTTCGGATCAGAAATCAATTTACTGCTAAACGATGCCGTGATTTCAGCGATTTGCTTGGCTGCTTTTTGTTGTTCATTATTGAGTGTAGATGTTTTAAAAATATTCTTAATGATTTCTTCGGCTTGCTGGTCATAAATGGGGCGCATTTCTTGCTGAGACTGTGCTAATGTGCCTTTAATATCGCCCAGTTTGAGCGCCTTCTCTACCGATGCTTCGGTCGCGGGTTTGGCAAAAGAAGCTGTGCTGAGGACACATAAGGTAATACCGCAAAGGATGTGATTTAATTTTTTCATTGTTGGTCTATATTTTTTGATTAAGTCTATAAAAGTAGGTAAAAAAATACCCTTAACATGACCTTAGCATGTTAAGGGTATCCAAAAAAGTAAAACTTAAGTTTTAGCCCGCTGCAGCATCGACTACTGGAATTTTACCAATTTTCGCTTGCCAGATTTTTGGTGCTGTCGCGTGAATAGATGTGCCATTTACATCAACTGCTACCGATACAGGCATGTCTTTCACTACAAATTTGTAAATCGCTTCCATACCTAAGTCAGAAAAAGCAACCACTTCAGCTTCACGAATTGCTTTAGACACAAGGTAAGCTGCGCCGCCCACTGCCATCAAGTAAGTCGCTTTATTGTCTTTGATTGCTTCAACCGCTGCAGGACCACGGTCCGCTTTACCGATCATGCCGAACATACCAGTTGCTTCAAGCACTTGACGTGTGAATTTGTCCATACGTGTTGCTGTTGTTGGGCCAGCAGGACCAACCACTTCATCACCGACTGGATCTACAGGGCCAACGTAGTAAATGAATTTACCTTTTAAGTCGACAGGAAGCTCTTCACCATTGTTCAGCATGTCGACCATGCGTTTGTGTGCAGCATCACGACCTGTATAAATTGTACCATTCAGAAGTAAGGTGTCGCCTGGTTGCCAAGCGTTCATTTCTTCTTGGGTAATGGTGTCGAGGTCAACGCGCTTAGAGGTTGATGAATCCCAAGTGACTGATGGATAGTCTTCAAGTTTAGGTGCTTGAATGTGTGCAACACCTGTACCATCAAGTTGGAAGTGCGCGTGACGAGTCGCTGCGCAGTTTGGAATCATACCCACTGGTTTGCCCGCAGCGTGACATGGGTAATCTTTAATTTTAATATCTAGAACTGTGGTTAACCCACCTAGGCCTTGCGCGCCAATACCCAGTGCGTTTACTTTTTCGAAGATTTCCATACGAAGTTCTTCGATTTTATTTTCAGGGCCACGACGAAGTAATTCGTCCATGTTGATTTCTTCCATGAGCGATTCTTTCGCAAGCATCATGGCTTTTTCAGCAGTACCACCAATACCAATACCCAACATACCTGGTGGACACCAGCCAGCACCCATAGTTGGAACAGTTTTAAGTACCCAATCCACGATTGAGTCAGATGGGTTTAACATAGCCAGTTTAGATTTGTTTTCTGAACCGCCACCTTTTGCCGCAACGGTAATATCCACTTTGTTGCCTGGAACAAGTTTGTGATAGATCACAGCAGGGGTGTTGTCTTTGGTGTTTTTACGACCAAATGCTGGGTCAGCCAATACAGAAGCACGCAGTACGTTTGAGTTTTCTAGGTAACCTTGACGTACGCCTTCGTTGATTGCATCGTCTAAGCTCATAGTTAAATCAAATTTAACATCCATGCCCACTTCAACGAATACGTTGACGATACCTGTATCTTGACAGATTGGGCGGTGACCCTCTGCGCACATACGCGAGTTAATTAAGATTTGTGCGATCGCATCCTTTGCAGCTTTGTTCTCTTCACGATCATACGCACGGCTCATCGCTTGGATGAAGTCTTGTGGGTGATAATAAGAAATGAACTGAAGCGCGTCTTTGACCGATGTGATCAAATCATCTTGCTTGATAATAGTGGTCATACAAATATCTCTTGAGCGGGCTGATAGCTAGCGGGCTAAATTATAAGACAAAATGCCGAGGTTGTGGATGTTTTGCGAAGCCTTTAGGCGAAAGTTTAATAGTTGAACAAAATTGATGAGAAAATGAGGTTATAAACGGTGGTAAATATGACAAAAATATCTAAATTTAATGAAATATTTCATGTCTAAATTTGGATTATGAATATGATTTATTACTTAAGGTATTGAATATAATGTAAAAATAATAATATTGAAATATGACAACACTGTCATAAAGTTGTCATAAAACTTTCGCATAATGCATTCATCAAACAATAGGACATCGAGCATGTTGACAGGTTTAGTGATGGCTGCGGGCTTTTGTGTATATATCGCAGCGACTTGGATGTACGGTCAAAAAGAAGATCAGGCTTAAGCTTTATCTTCTTTTTTTGTTTTAAGCTTTCTTCAAATCTTCAAATCTTCAAATCTTCAAATCTTCAAATCTTCAAATCTTCAAATCTTCAAATCTTCAAATCTTCAAATCTTCAAATCTTCAAATCTTCAAATCTTCAAATCTTCAAATCTTCAAATCTTCAAATCTTCAAATCTTCAAATCTTCAAATCTTCAAATCTTCAAATCTTCAAATCTTCGCTTTATCCTATCGACGGGTTCTAATTTTTCCGCATTTGGGATGGAGTGTAGCCAAAATGCTTTTTAAAGCGATGACTAAAATGGCTGCTGGAGCTAAATCCATACTGCTCCGAAATGTCTGTCATATTAGCAGTCGTTTGCTGTAGAGCTTGATGTGCCAGTTCAAGTCGACGTTGCATTACATATTGGTGTGGTGGCATTTGCATAGATTGCTTAAACATATGGGCAAAATGGTATTCACTGAGCTGAGTTTGCTCGGCTAAATCTGACAGGGTCAAGCTTTGCTGAATATGCTGATCAATCCATTCTAATAACTGCTTCAGGGTATACGGGGACAGCCCGCCTTTGACTTCAGGGGCTTGCCATTCGGTATGGCTATAATTTTTAATTAGATGGTTGAGCAGAAGCGTGGTGGCAGTACTCATCTGCAAGTGATTTTCCCTGTTCTGCCAAGCCCCATTGAGTAAAAAGTGTCGATAGATCATGGCAATCTGTAGGTCAGCTACGAAACTTTGCGGATTTAAAATAATTTGGCTCGGCTCACGATCCCACACTTGTTCAGCGACGCGTTGTAAGTGTTCTTCAGTATAGTACAGATGCACAAAAGTCAGTGGGTCGCGCAGATCCCATGTTGACTCAAAATTCTGTGGCATCAAGCACATATGATCTGGCCCACCGCCATTATGCCAACCTTGAGCTGTCTTTTGATAACTGTGATATCCACCTTGAATATACATACTGAGTGTATGGTGGTTACTACAAACACTGACACGGTCTTGGTTGTTTTGCCACATGGCCAGCTGCATGCCTGAACCCAACTCGACCGAGTCGAGGAGTTGAGCTTTATGTTGTTGTAATTGATCTAGAATCTGATATTTCATCATCTATACGCAGTGCCGAATGGAAGAATGAGTGTAGGACTTTGATTTCATTTTGTCATCTATATCAGAAAATCAGTAAAAAACCACAAGTTCATGATAGTGACCACAAGAAGGTGCAAGAAATGAGAAACCTAAACCAAGCACAATAGCGTGAGTGGTTTGAGTTTGGTTGAAAGAGTATGAATGCGCTGTTATATGCTTTGGTGGTTGTAATCTGGGGAACGACGTGGATTGCGATTAGTTTGCAACAACAAAGTGGGATATCGACCAATGTAGCCGTGTTTTGGCGCTTCTTTATTTCGGCTCTGGTGTTGTTTGCTTTTATTGTTTTGTGCCGAAAACTGCAAAAGCTGGCTGTAAAAGATCATCTATTTTGTATGTTACAAGCATGCTGTATTTTTGGTTTTAACTTTGTTTGTTTCTATTATGCGGTGCAATATATCAGCAGTGGTTTAGAGGCTGTAATTTTTTCGATGGCAGTCATTTTTAATACCCTCAACGCCAAACTGTTCTTTGGACAACAGGTGTCTACCCGTTTTTATCCTGCGGCTTTGTTGGGTGGATTGGGGATTATTGCCTTGTTTTGGCATGATGTGGTGGGGAGTGCCTTAAATAATCATACGCTGATGGGGATTGGTCTTTGTGTGTTAGGAACCTATGGTTTTTCACTGGGCAATATGATCAGTGCGCGCCATCAGAAAAACGGATTGGATATTTTTACCACCAATGCTTATGGCATGCTATATGGTTCAATCTTGATGGCATTGATTGCTGGATTTAAACAAGACGAGTTTTTCCCTGCTATGGAATTCAGTGCAGTGAGTGCTTTATTGTATTTGGCTATTTTTGGTTCAGTGATTGGCTTTACCGCCTACTTCTATTTGGTCGGAAGGATTGGGGCAGGTAAGGCAGCTTATAGTACTTTGTTATTTCCTTTGGTGGCTTTGGTGATTTCGACCATCTGGGAAGGGTATCAATGGCATATGAATGCGGTGATTGGGGTGATTTTGATTTTATGTGGTAATGCAATTTTCTTTATCAAGCCGCCCAAGTTTAGACTGAGTCAAATGTTGAAGCGAAGCTGAGTGATGAAGATCTAAAGACACTACAGTTTATAAAGCTCAGACACGAGATCTGGGCTTTTAAATCTATACGCTGTTAGCTCTAGTGAATCAAAATTTCTCCTAAGCTACGGCTCAATATTTTGATTTTATAAACGCTAGTAATTCTTGGAATAATGGATGCCATTCAGCGCTTGGTGACTCAAACAGAGGGTGCCAAAAGAAATTAAACTCTAGCCCGCCATCATCATTGCATAAAAGTGTCTACAAAATCGGTGGCTATTCACTTTTATAGTTTCTGTGCTATGGCAGATAAATACATGCCAGTTAAGACCTTGTTCAGATGGATGATGTAAACCCAAATATGAGTGAATGTGTGCAGACGAAATCCCCGATTCTTCATAAAGCTCTCGTAAAGCTGCCTCTTCTAGTTCTTCATTCGTCTCAACTGTACCTTTTACGATTTGAATGTAAGCGTCCGCTGAACCCCATGTCTATTTTTTAATTTGAGTTGGATTTCCAGCGGTGTGGTAGCAATTCTTCTATTTGGGTCACTTTATGGGTCGGCAATCTTTTCAGCACATCACTTAAATAGGCATACGGATCCAGCCCATTCAGCTTTGCTGACTGGATTAAAGTCATGATGTTTGCCGCTCGCTGACCACTACGCAGCGAACCTGCAAATAACCAGTTCTTACGTCCCAACGCCCAAGGCCGCACCTGGTTGTCGGGTAGTCAGACGCAGTTACCTACGTCCAACCCCCTAAGAACCGTGCATGCGAGTTTCCCAGCACACGGCTCAAGCCTCTGCTAAGGCGCCATTCGGCACCCGGTTATACATCGTTGACATTGGCAAACTGAACACTCCTCGGACAATACAGATGGTAAATCTCAAGATTAGCAACTGCATCCGTTCCACCATGACTTAGCTTCACAATATGACGGCTGTGCCATGGTGTATCTTTGGTGACTGGTTTAAGACAGGCGCAGCAGCGACCACCTTGTTTTAGCCACACCCGATACAGCTTGGCTCGCCCCTTTGCGGAGACCAGCATTCTTTTACCCCATCGGGATTCGAAGTACTCATCCCATGCGGGGTCATGAGGGTTAGCAGCAGCCTTGATCTTGATATGTCGCACAATTGGCGTGTCCGAGGCAGACACTAATGTGTATTGTCGCTTCCGACCATCGGCGGACTGTTCATCACATGAGAACACCCATCGACGCGCTCCTTGTACTTTGAAATACCGATCTTTGACCCATCGGAGTGTCTTGCGAGGGTGGCGACGTACAGCCCATCGCCAGAGCATTTCCCACACTGCGTTGTCTACCTGGTTGAAAACCTTCTTGGCAACGACATGACTATGATAGTTGGCCCAACCCCTTAGAATCGGGTTGAGCAAACCGATCAAAGTGGCCTGTCGTGTCGCTTTGTTTGCATTGATTAATGCTCGCAGCTTGTCAAGATGAGCGCTGATGTTTGCCTTTGACGGCTTGATCAGTAGCTTGCCGTTGTACTTACGTACGTTCCAGCCAAGAAAATCGAACCCGTTCCCTATGTGCGTGATTTTGGTCTTTTCCTGAGAGAGCACGAGACCGCGCTGCGCCAGAAATTCAACCACGGCAGGACGAACTTCATTTTCGAGCCACTCTTTAGAATACCCCGTGATGATGAAATCATCCGCATACCGTACCAGTTGCAGCTTTTTGCCTGTCCATTTGGCGTTAGAGAACCTCTTCGCCAGCATCGTTTCCAGTCCGTCCAAGGTCATGTTGGCCAGCACCGGGGAGATAATACCTCCTTGCGGTGTTCCGGAAAGACTGGGAAACAGCTTGCTTTGGTAGACGTAACCGGCTTTGAGCCATTTCCGTAGAATCACCTTGTCCATTGGGAGGTTGGCGATCATCCAGTCATGGCTGATATTGTCGAAACAGCCTTGAATGTCACCCTCTAGCACCCACTCCGCACTTACTTTTCTTGACAGCACACCAAAGCACTGTGCTGCAGCATCCGCGGTTGAGCGTTGCGGTCTGAACCCATAAGAGTTCCGATCAGCGATGGTCTCCGCGATGGGTTCCAAAGCCAGCAGATGGAGCGCCTGCATGGCCCGGCATTTCATCGTGGGTATCCCGAGAGGTCTCATCTTGCCATTTTTCTTCGGAATAAGGACTCTCCGAAGCGGAAGGGGCGTGTAACCTCGCCTCTTCAACGACATCATCGCACCGGTCTTGGCCTTGGGTGTATTCCAAGTCACCTTGTCGACCCCAGCCGTGTTTTTGCCTTTGTTTTCAGACACTCGTTTGACGGCCAATGCTTTGCCACTAAACGAGTGAGTCAGCAGCCATTGCAAAGCTTTCGCCTTGTTATGCCTGCCGTCTTGTACCGCCTTCACAATACGCGCTTGCAGCCCTCTGACATGACGCTGTACAGCAATCCAATCGATGCTGTCCCACGATGTGCTGGAAGGTGCACACGCTGATACTGCTGCATTCATTTGCTCTCCCTCCATTAAAAGGGTTCTACACACTCTCTTGTGATGAGAGACCATAAGGACGTCAGCCCGCTTTCGCGTGGGGTAATGTTTCAACCTCTATCCAACCCATTACAGACTGGCATTCGCTTTTTCCTCGTTCCTTCGCCCGCATCACCATGGGCAGTTTTTGCAAACTGCTTTCCCAATGGGAGTAATACGGGATTTCCACGTTCCGCTTACTGAAGTACATCGGCTTAGGTGCCTGCTATCGACCGGGAGGCGTATGGGTCACGAATGCGTAGTCGAAAGACGCAATTCCCACCTCCATTACCGTTTTGGTTCGAGCGTATCAGCCATTTCCGCTCGTTCAACTTAACGATCGTTACGCAGATTCACATGTGTTCACCATACCGATTATCTAGCCCTTGTCCGGCTATGGCTGCCAGAAGGGTACGCCTCTCACGATTGATACCCCGCACCTTGCGGTGCCTCGTTACATTGTCGAAGGCGCTCTTTATTCAGCCTTCTAGATTCACCCGGTGACACGGGTGGTTCCCGCAGGGGGGAACAACTTCATTAAGCGACTTCGTGTCGCACTTCCACCCAATTATTGCAAATCGGTAGATTGCCATCATCCAGATAGCGGCTTAAAGCTGGCCAACGCTTCAGAGTGTAATTGATGGCCTTGGCGGTTGGAGAACTCGATGGCACCGTCAGTTGATGCTGGTTGAGCCATTCATACAGTTGTTGCATCACCGGTTGACTATGCTGTTGTCGGTATTCGCGGCGCTGTTCTGCTGTACCATCGGTCTTTCTCCTGAGTTCTGCTTCTATGGCATACAGTTTCTGAATCAGCACTAAGGCCTGTTCAGCGACCTGACTTTTCTTGGTCACATGCAGTTCATGGAATTTACGACGAGCATGCGCCATGCAGCCCACCTCAATGACTTGGCCTGATTTAAAGCGTGCTTTATAACCACTGTAATCATCACAGACCAGATGGCCCTGCCAGTCTTTCAGGAACGCTTCAGCATGCTGGCCTGCACGACTATCCTGAAAGTCATAGATCACCGCTTGAACTGGATTGTACTGTGTAGTGGCATAGGCCCAGACATAACCTTTCTTCGGTTTTTTCTCATCATCACTCATCCGCATGATGGTGACCGGCGTTTCATCGGCATGGATCACCCGCTGTTGCAGCACCACCTGTTTTAAAGCATTGGCCAGAGGTTCCAGTTCCACACCGCAGCGACCTATCCAGTCAGATAACGTTGATCTAGAAAGCTCGATTCCCGCCCGCTGATAGATCAGACGTTGACGGTACAGCGGTAAATGATCGGCATACTTCGATACCAGCACATGGCTGAGCAGTTCAGGTGAAGCAATGCCTTTATCAATCACATAGGCGGGCATCGCTTGCTGAGTCAGGGTGTCACACTGATCACAGACCCATTTGCCACGCACATGCTGTTCCTTATAGAACTGTGCCGGTCTGAAATGTAGTTTTTCACTGATATCTTCGCCGATACGACGCAAGGTGCAGCCACAAGCACATTGGGTTGATGTTGGTTCATGCTCGATACGGATGGTGTGTAGATGATCGGGCAGCAGTCGACGTTTAGGTTTGTTGACTGTGGCTTTGTGTGTCGCTGCATCAGTTTTATCTGCATTCAGCCGTTCCAGTTCCAGATCAACAGCGGCAATATCTTCTTCGACCGCTTCATCCCACAGATGGATTTGTTTTGCGGTGAGATGTTCGTTTTTACTGCCAAATTTGTGCTGTTTAAATAGTGCGAGCTCATGCTCGTATTTTTGCGTGAGAATGGAAAGATGTTGAACTTTGGCATCCAATTGCTGGTTTGATTTTTCTAATTCTTGATTTGATTGTGCCAAAGACTGATGCTGCATTGCCAACTGCCGGGTAAATTCCAGCAGTTGTTCATGGGTCAGTTGGCTTAAATCAGGCAGTGTATTCATGACCGCAGTATGCCTGAGGTCATGAGAAGAATGAAATAGAACGTTTGGAGAATAGCAGAATGGACCAAGCTAGTTTAGAGCATTGTGACCACTTGCTGTCGTCCAATGCGCTGCCAAGGCAAACCCTGGATCAGTGCCTGTAACTGTTCTGGACTGAGTGCAAGGGTTTCACCCTGATGAACTTTAGCCCAGTGAAATTTGCCCTGTTCCAACCGCCGAGCACACAGCCAGATCCCCAGTCCATCATGTACCAGCACTTTCATGCGATGGCCACGTTTATTACAGAACAGGTAAGCACAATGCGGTTTAATGTAGCCAAAGGCTCTCACCACCTGAGCCATGGCCGTATCCATACCTGCACGCATGTCCATGGGCTGGGTAGACAACCAGATTTCATCGATACGGATCATGTTGTAAGTGCCTTGAGTAATTCTGCTAAAGCAGATATTTCTGATACTTGCCATTTCAAGCCAATTTCTGCTTTTGAGTGGGGTAAAGTAATTTGAACCGTTAACATGCCAGTAGGGATAGGATCTAATGGTGCGGAGCAAGATAAGGTAATAAATGCAGGTTTATTCGGTAGTAGTGAGCGATCATTCCCTGGCTTAGCATCAATTAAGCGAATCCATTTGGATACAAGATTTGTATTCAATCCATGTTGCAAAGCGACCGAAGCAATTGAAACCTCCGATGCTTTACACGCCTGAACGATCTGCTGTTTAAATTCAGCACTATATGTTCTTCGTTTTATCGTAAGAGATGCGATGGATGTCTGGTTATTTGTAGTCATAAATTTAAGTTCCCACTTGTTTTTAAGTGAGGACTAAATTAAGGCTTATAGGACGAATTCATAAGGTGTGTTCAGCGGACGCTTACATTTGAATGCCTGCAATAGGATGTTTAAAAACTAATATTTCTGTTCTTTGATTGATATCCCGCAATATAACAGGGACTACTTTTTCTATTAATGTCATTTTCAATTTTATCAATTAGGTCGGTCATTATAGCAATTTAAAAGAATAGAACTTCGGCGAAATAAATGTATACAGCGTTACCGCTGTGATCATTGGCTATACTGGACATAGTCGTATCTATAGCTGTCAGGGTTTTTCTACTGACAATAGCTTGAACCAAATCTGCATGAGCTCATCATGACGCTGTATTGGCTTTAAGCCGAAGTGCTTCCATCTCAATCTCAACCATTTTTTGAGAATTGTCATGTTTATTACTCAACTCAGCAAACCTCTGTCGATCTGGTGAGTCCGATAAGATGATATTACCCATTTCGATTTGGAGATTATTTTCTTCTTTCAACTTTTCACGAGCTGCTGTTGCTTCAGCGCTTTTGAGTGTCACAGTATCGTATTTTTGATTCAGGTCATGAATTCGCGTAGTGGTTTGTTTAACAGCCTTCATAAGCGCATTCCTATTACCGCTGTCTATCGCATGCTGCATGTCCGTAAAAGAATCTTGCGCCTTTTGTTTGGCGGTTTGAGATACGGCTCTAAGTGCAATGAGGTCATGTTTGATGTCTGCGGCATTATCTTGACTCAGATGTGAGGTGCTATGGGGTGGAGTATGAGCCGTAACATTGAGCTCAGGGTCTGATTTTACCTGTTGTCGCGTGTTGTTTAATGCCCCTGAATTCAGTTGAGGGTAAATCATGTGTTGTAAGGCTCTCATTTCACTGATAGAGCTTTGTTGTATGACGCTGATTTCTGCTTCAAGTGCTGTTATACGCTGCATCTGTGGTGGACTTTTAGTATTTTCTTGTGCCAGTTCCACACCAAGTAAATGGACTTGCTTAAATTTCTCACGTAACGCAGCACCTTCTTGGCTTTTGAAGTTTGTTGCATCTAGTGCAGTATTAAACGTAAGAGAATGGGTTTTCAGTTGTTCTAGCAGGGCGGGGATGGTATCGACTTCTTTATTTTGACGAGCCGCTTTAAGCGCATCTTGTGCGTTCAAAATGGCTTGAGAGTTTTTATTCGAAATCTGATCTAGGGCATCAAGATCCGCTTTAATGTCAGCTGGATTGGCTGTACTTAAGTTTTTATATGCTGTGGTTGAGTCTGACGGTGTTTGGTGCTGCTTAGATTCATTACATGCTGTCAGTGAAAATGTTGTCACTATTAGAATTGGAAGCAATTTTTTATTCATTATGAGACCAATGATTTAGAATTTAATTATATCGCTTGAGTATATTGTTTAAGTGTCTGAAAAGTAAAGTCTTACTGTTTTATCTGTGTTTGGGCTATGTTCGTAAATATATAGAAGTTAAGCTTTGGTCATATTGTTGAGCGCTATAAAATAAAAAACCATCCAACTGCTCAGTTGGATGGTTTGGATCACATCAAGTTACTTTAAGCTGTTGCTTGCTGTTCTGCTTGAATTGCAGTGAGTGCAATCGTAAACACGATGTCATCCACCAAAGCACCACGAGACAAGTCATTTACAGGTTTGTTCAAACCTTGCAACATTGGGCCGACGCTTACGACATTGGCAGAGCGTTGCACGGCTTTATAGGTCGTATTGCCTGTGTTTAAGTCAGGGAAGATAAACACATTGGCACGACCTGCAACTTTAGAATCAGGTGCTTTCGAGCGTCCGACACTTTCAACCGATGCTGCATCGTACTGAAGTGGGCCATCAATCAATAGATCAGGACGGCGTTCTTTCGCTATACGTGTTGCCTCAGCGACTTTTTCAACTTCAGCTCCAGCACCAGAGGTACCCGTAGAGTATGAAATCATTGCAATACGTGGGTCTAAGCCGAAGGCCTTTGCTGAATCAGCCGATTGAATCGCAATTTCAGCGAGCTCTTCGGCATTTGGGTCTGGGTTAATCGCACAGTCGCCATACACATAGACTTCATCGGGTAACAGCATAAAGAACACGGAAGAGACCAGTGAGTACTCAGGCGCTGTTTTAATCAGTTGGAAGGCTGGGCGTACAGTATTGGCTGTGGTGTGTATTGCACCTGAAACCAAACCGTCGACTTGATCGAGCGCCAACATCATGGTACCCAGAACGACTGTGTCTTGCAGCTGTTCACGCGCTTGCAGCTCATTCAGTTTACCTTTACGCAGTTCCACCATTTTTTCGACATAGTTTTCACGAATCAAATCTGGATCGATAATTTCTAAATCATGTGGAAGCTCAATACCACGTGCTTTAGCCACTTCTACTACAGCTTCAGGTTTTGCCAATAAGATACAGTGTGCAATGCCACGAGATTGGCAAATAGCTGCTGCTTGAACTGTACGTGGCTCATCGCCTTCAGGTAGAACAATCCGCTTTTTCGCAGCAATCGATTTTTGGACCAACTCATGGCGGAAAGCCGAAGGCGAGAGACGAGGTTGGTACGAGCCATTCAACATTGCCGTTAACCATTCTTCATTGATATGGCTCGAAACAAAACGAGTGACTTGTTCAGCACGTTCCGTATCATCGACCGGAATTTCATTGCTGAGATTGGCTAAGCTCTGCGCCGTGTCGAACGTGCTGAGCGCTGTATGTAAAATTGGTAAGCCTTGCTTAATCGCTGTTTGGCAGAACGCAAGCACTTGCTCGTTTGGTGTATGGTGTTCAGTTAGGACCAAACCTGCCAGTGGAATACCGTTACTGCTGGCTAAGCTGGATGCCAAAAGCACATCGATACGATCTGATGCACTAATGATCAGCTCGCCTGCGACAAACTTATGAAGTTCGTGCTCAATGTTCGATGCAATCAAACTGCTATGCAACACACGACGTTGGTTAGCGTCGCCTTGATTGATCCATTCCGCTTGAATGTGTGAAGCCAAGTCCGACATACGCGGTACGCTAAGCGTGTTGCTAAACGGAACCAAGCCTATTACAGGGAGTTTGTCTGATCCGAGCTTTGGATGGGTCTTTTGGAGCTCAATTATAAATTTATTGGTATCGCTGATTAAACGCAGACTTGGGTCAAACGTCACTGGAATGTGTGCTGAGTCATCGGGCAAGCCTTTGGTGCGCATCAATAACACACCCGCAGTTCGCTCTGAACTCGCACCCCCAAAGTAGCGTAGTTGACTATCGACTTTTTCAGCCGTCGCGCTTGGCTTGTTAATGTCTGCATTACTGACAATAATGACTTTGGCATCGAGTGCTTGCGCAAGTTGTGCATTTAGTTCAGAAGCAAAAGAATCTCGGCTATTCGGGACTAAGCCTTCAACAATAATCAGGTCATGCTTACGCGCAATAGCACGGTGCAAACGAACCGCATCTTCAAGCAACTCATCATTTTCACCTGCACTGAGTTGTTGCAAAATGGTGTGATAACTAATCGGTTCAACGGTTTCGTTTTTTGAAACATGGTGATAGAGCGCTGTGGTACGGTCTGCACCTGTAGTCAGTTCTTGAGAAAAAGGTTTTAAAAATCCAGCCTTAACACCTTGGCATTCCAGCGCATAAACCAAACCCAGACAAGCGGATGTTAAGCCGACGCCTTCCCCAGTGGGCACAAGTAAAATCGTTTTCATATATTTATTCGTCATACAATAATTTAAAACAGACTTGAGGGAATGTAACGACCGCTTAAGCGATCGCTACATTGTCTTCAGACTTTTTTGCAGCAGTTTGAATCACCTCATCGGCCACGGATGCAGTTTCTTTGGCAATACGGCCTTCTTCATCGGTCGGTATAACCCAAATTTGCGGGCCTGTACCTGTATCAATACGACCTTCGGTACCACGTTTTAAACTGTCATTGGCTTCTTTACTCAAGTTAAAACCAAAGTGCGGTAGGAAAGCGACTGTTTTTTCACGAATATATGCCGAGTTCTCACCAATACCACCCGTGAAGAACAAGCCATCAAGACGTGGTAGACCACAGCTCAGTGCGGCCAATGATTTTGCGAGGCGGTAGCAGAACACTTCAATAGCTAAAGTCGCATCTTCATTGCCTTGTTCAGAGGCTTCAATCAAAGTACGCATGTCATTTGATAGATCAGACAGGCCGAGTAAGCCCGATTGGCTATTCAACATTTTATCAATTTTATAAATGTCCCAGCCTAGGTTATTGGCAAGGAAACTATGTAAGCTTGGATCGACATCACCACTGCGTGTGCCCATTACGACACCTTCAAGTGGAGTTAAACCCATTGAGGTATCTACACTTTGTCCATTCCAAATCGCACAAGTAGAGCTACCATTGCCCAAGTGTGCAGTTAACCAGCCCCCTTGTTTAAAGCTACCTGCCAGTTCTGAACCGCGTTCAGACACATAAGCATGGCTCGTACCATGGAAGCCATAGCGACGGACATTGTGTTCAGTGTATAAGAACTTTGGCACAGCATAGCGGTAAGCATGTGCAGGCATAGTCTGGTGGAATGCTGTATCAAATACCGCCACTTGTGGTAGCTCTGGGAATAAACGCATAGTGGCGTCAATCCCAACCAAGTGCGCAGGGTTGTGTAATGGTGCAAGTGGTGTTGCTGCACGAATGCGTTCTACAATTTCTTCTGTTAAAAGCTCAGCTTTGGTCAATGTGCCGCCGTGTACTACGCGGTGACCAATGGCTTGAGGGTTATAATGTGAAAGGCGTTCTAAGATGGTTTCCAATGCTTTTTCATGATCGGCATGTGGAATAGACAATTCAAGGGGTTGACCACCCGCTGTAATACCTTTGATACGAGCGTCAGCAGAACCTAAGTTCTCAGCTAAACCGAAAATACGATCTTCACGACGTTCAGAAACGAGCGCATATTTGATTGATGAAGATCCGCAGTTAATTACTAATACTGATGTAGACACGTTTTAATACCTGATTCTAATTGAATTATCCGTCCTAGAACTGATCTTCATGCAGTACGTTCTTATGCAATCTTGATCATTTTTTATGTTGTATCATGTGTATATTTTTAGTCCTAGATAGACTTTAGGTGATTAGACTTAAGCACTATCGACCGTCTCATGAATAATAATTAAAATTTATCGGTTCATGATTTTCATTTATTCATGAAATGATGCTGAATTATTTATCAGCTTCAACCCTTTAAAAATAACACGCTATCTGCTGAAAAGAGCTGAATATATTGTGGCTTTCCTGTTTATTTTTGATATGTCGTTTTAGATCCAGACATAATCACATGCACAATCAACGTGACCATCAAAAAAAGCATGATTTCCTCTAGATTTTAAGGATTCGCAGAGGCAGAGAATGTTTAGATATAAAAAATGTTCAGCCCTTTGGAAAGAGCTGAACATAGATATTTAAAATGTGTCGGATGAGTTATTGGCGAATTTGACCATCACCAAACACAATCCATTTTTGTGAAGTCAGGCCTTCTAAGCCGACTGGGCCACGGGCATGAATTTTATCAGTTGAGATGCCAATTTCTGCACCTAAGCCATATTCAAAGCCATCGGCAAAACGGGTCGAGGCATTGATCATGACAGAACTCGAATCCACAGCGGCCAAGAACTCACGAGCTAGAGAGTAGTTTTCTGTAATGATTGAATCGGTATGGTGTGAGCCATATTTATTGATATGCTCAATCGCTTCTTCCATACCAGATACCACTTTTACCGCTAAAATTGGACCGAGGTATTCGGTGTACCAGTCTTCTTCGGTCGCCGTTTTGACTGCCGCACCTAAAATGCGCTGAGTTTCAGCACAGCCGCGCAACTCCACTTGTTTTTCAGTGTAGAGCTCAGCGACACGCGGTAAAAACTCATCTGCGACTTTTTCATCGACCAGCAAAGTTTCCATGGCATTACATACGCCGTAACGGTGAGTTTTTGCATTGAGCGCAATCGGTAGGGCTTTTTGTAGGTCAGCTTGCGCTTCAACATAAACGTGACAGTTCCCATCCAAGTGTTTAATCACAGGGACACGGGCTTCATTGCTGATACGTTCAATCAGGCCTTTGCCTCCACGTGGAACAATCACATCGACAAATTCAGTGAGTGTAATCAGTTGCCCCACGGCTGTGCGGTCTGCGGTGTTAATGACTTGAACCGCATGTTCAGGTAAACCCGCCAGTTTTAAACCGCGTTGGATGGCTTCAGCAATGGCTTTATTGGATTCGAGCGCTTCAGAACCACCACGTAAAATAATGGCATTACCAGACTTCAGTGCTAAAGAGGCGGCTTCTAAGGTCACATTTGGGCGAGACTCATAAATCATGCCAACTACGCCTAAAGGAACGCGCATCTTACCGAGCTGGATTCCTGACGGACGATAGGCCATATCGGTGATTTCACCAACAGGATCTTTGAGGCCAATCACATCTTTTAAGCCTTGCAACATGCCTTTAAAGCGTGCGGGAGACAGTTCTAAGCGATCAAGTAAAGCACTGTCTAAGTTGTTGCCGTGTGCTTTGTTCATATCTGCTTGGTTCGCCGCTAAAATAGTGGGCTCACTGTTGACTAAAGCAGTATAAATAGCTGACAACGCATTGTTTTTAGTTTCGGTAGAGGCACGCGCCAAAATACGAGAAGCTTGACGTGCTTGCTGTCCTACCGTTTGCATATATTGTTCAATCGACTCTTGCATAGCGGTTTGATCACTTAGAAATTTCACAGAAGATAGTAACAGCCTAACACTCGACCGCATAGTCTCTACATGAAAAATCCAGCGTATAGGCGGACTTATACATATTTTGAAATTGTTTTTTATCTAAAACATGATGAGCGGTTACACAATCTGTTGCGTGTAAAACAGTGCTCTGTATAGAATGAATTTTAGGACATGAAGTCCTTGCATAATTATTACAACACTGAACACCCTGTTATCGTTGACAGGCGTGATCGTGCATTTCTTGCAAAACAAAAAGTATAGGCAAGAGTAGAGGGAAGGAACATGAATTCTATGATTCAAAGGGATGCCGAGCTGTATGACGCTAATTTACGCTTAGGTTTTTTTGATGTTTACCATCGTAACAGCTTTAAAGAACCTGCACGAACCACATGGATTGAGGGCTGGAAAGTCGAATACATGGCGATTGCTCGGCCAGAGTCATTCCATCGCACTCCTATCGTGATTATTGGTGGGGCGTTTCAAAACTTTAATTCCTACAAATACTGTGTTGAGCAACTGCTCGATGCCGGTCCGATTGTCCTGATTGATCTGCCTTCAATGGGTGCCAATCAACAAATTCGTAATATCGATACGGGCTTGTCTGCAGGAACATTAGAACTGGGTGATCTCGCGAAAATGCTCGGTGTTTGGTTCGACATTGAAGGATTAGACAAAGTTTCAGTGATGGGCATGTCACTGGGCTCAGTGGTGGCATCTTGTCTGGCCGATCAACGACCAGAGCTGATTGACCGTATGATTTTAATGGGCGTTATGCAAAAGACCCGTAAAAGCTGGCGGATGTTGCTGGAGGAATCGTTACATTTAATGCGTGAACAACGCATGGATGAGTTTGGTCAGGCAGTGATTTTGTATTTGGTCAATCATGCCAAAATGGATAAAACCAGAATGTCACCCACAGCCAAGCGTTTGTTCTTCAGACAGATGGCGGAGTTTACCGCAACAGAACAAGAGCGCTATGAAATCAACTGCAATCGTTTGCTTCGCCTCACCGATGTGCCGATTCCACAGTGTAAAGTCTTGGTGGCCTGTGGCCAATATGACAGTTTTACTTTGCCACATGAAAATGCCAATTTTGCATTGCAATGTCCTGACATGGAATATGCGCAAATTGCCAATGCAGACCATGTGCCACAGCTACAACGCCGTAAAGAAACCATGCATTTGTTTGCGACGTTTCTGAAGGACGAGTCCATTCAACACTTAGACGGGATTATCCCCTTTAGTCGAGCACAAATGTTGGAAATGGAGCGCCGTGGTGAAGAGCGGGTTCAGATTCAACACCCTGAAACCTTTTTAAGCTATCGCCATTCGGATTTGGTGATTGCGACAGAAGTGATGGATTTGAACTACTTTGGGGTGCTTTTACGTTTTGAGTCAGACTTGGCTGCTGTGGCGGCTAAATATCCGCGTGATTTAGCTTTGCACTTGAGCGATGACGAAGGCGAGTTTCAGATTGAATGTTTAATTTTTGCCGAAGATGGACCGCACCTTCGTGCCTTATTTAAACATGGCAGTTTTGAACTCGCGGAGCGACTGCTTCGCTTTGTGGGGCGTCAGAAACAAGAACAGACGTTGCTCGAAGCCGTGAGTTAAGTGAAAGTCAAAAATAAAAAACAGCGTGTCATCGCTGTTTTTTTATGGGGACTAAGTTTATTGCTCGGGTTGATTGGGCTTTTGCCATTGGCTATGTATCAACCAGACCAAGTCGCCTAAGTGATCCTGCTGATCTAAGTTTGAAGTGTCAGACTGAGTGCTATTGAAAGCTAAAGTGGGTTGGTGAACGGTAACAGTGTGGAAGCCTACTTGTTTGAAAAACTGAGCCGCTTCAGGCGGACTGACAAAGTGAAAGCCAAAGGCGCTACGAGACATCCATTTTAAAAGCTTGCTACTGCTCCAGATAAAATTAGCCAGCTTATTTTTCACAGGTTCAGGGTAGAGGTCAGTCAGATAATATAACTGATCAAACTGCTGTCCGTATTGGACAATGCCTTGTAACAGTTGAGCGAGCATGTTTTTGCTAAAGTAGTTGATCAGACCTTCACTCACCACCACCAAAGGGCGGTTTGGGTCAAACACCTCAAAGGCACGGGCAAAATCTGCGCTAAATAAGTCGGCGGAGAGAACCGTTGGACTGGTCTGATCGATCTGTTTTAAGGCCTGAGTTTTCATTTGTGCCATGTCTGGTAAGTCGAGTTCACGATAGTCAATCTCAGGATACTGTTGGCGAAAGCTCCAGCCGCGTGGGGACAGGCCACTGGCAATTTCTAAAACTTGTAAGTTTGGATGCTGCTGGATTAGTGTGCTGAGGTGATCATCAATCATTTGATGACGCTGTTTTAAGGTCGTGCGCATACTGCCACCGACATATTTCTCAGCCCAGCTTTCGAGTGGATGCACCAGTTTGGCCAGTAACTTCCCTTTGCGGGTGGCAAATACAGGATGTGAGATGCCCATGCTATACCAAATATAGCCTGTATAGTGTGCAGTAAAAGAGATGTGGCGATGAGCCGATAAAGCATCTGTCATGGTATCCGTACCTGATATTTTGTTGTTTTAGCGTTGTTGTTTGGGCAATGCAGAGCAAGCCTGTTGATTTATTTTGAGTTTATCATAATGAAAAAAGGACATCTTGTGATGTCCCTTTGTCCGAAATATCGCGGTTGAAATGGTCAAAGATGAAGTGCTTAACTTAATCTAAACAGTTCCACTTGGTCGCGTACTTTGGCCCAATCTTCACCTAAATGCAGTGTCGATTGAACGCTGATATTTGGAATCTGACCACGCATGCGTTCTAAGCGAGCTTGGTTTGGCAGCGCCAGTTGGTTGATTCCCTCCAAGGCTACACATGCGGATGCTCGGTCATTACACACCAGTCCCATGTCACAGCCTGCATGGAGTGCGGCTTGAATGCGGGAATCTGCACCACCTGCAACACATGCGGCCTGCATGCTTAAATCATCTGAGAATAAGACACCATCAAAGCCCAGTTGCTGACGTAGCACGGTTTGAATCCAATACGGCGAAAAACCTGCTGGGTTTGGATCGACTTGGTCATAAATTACATGGGCAGGCATGAGTGCGTCTAACTGCGGCATCAGTTTGATAAAGGTTTGCATATCTTTGGCATAAATTTCATCATACGTGCGTGAGTCGATGGCTGCTGCGACATGTGAGTCTGCTTTGACTGAACCATGACCGGGGAAATGTTTGCCTGTTGATGCCATGCCTGCGGCTTTCATCCCTTTTAGGAATGCACTGGCCAGCGGTACGATGTCTTGAATATTTTTGGCAAAGCCACGGTCACCAATCACATCACTGATGTCATTGAGGTCGAGTACAGGGGCAAAGCTAAAGTCGATACCGACGGCAAGAACTTCTGTTGCCATCAACCAGCCAGATTGTTCTGCCAAGCTTAAGGCTTTTTCAGGTTCGCTTAAGAATAGCTCGCCAAACTTACCCATTGCTGGAAGTAGGCTAAAGCCCTGTTTTAAGCGTTGAACGCGTCCGCCTTCTTGATCGACAGCAATCAAAATATCAGGACGAATTCGGCGCATATGGTCGGTGAGGGCGCGAACTTGTGCAGGAGATTCAATATTTCGTCCAAATAAAATCATGCCACCGACTTGCGGTGCTTGTAATAGTGCAATATCTTCTTGAGTAAGTTCTGTGCCTGCGATGTCGAGCATCAATGCGCCAATCATATTGGGTGTCCGTATTTGATTTTTTGGTCAGTGACTGTTTTGGCTCTGAAATGAGAGCGAAACAGGTCGTCGAAAACAATACCCGAATTTTGCAATGATTTGCTACATTTTGTCAGCACAGATTATGATAAAACTACACGACATAAACAGATTAAGTTGTTTAAGATTTTGAATATTCTCAATTCATGTCGAAAAATGACATTGTAATTTTGGTCAAAAACCAAGGAACTAAGAATTATTTATGAAACTTCAAACCATTGCTTGTGCGGTTGCAATTGCAACGGGTGGATTCTTTTTCACTCATGCCATTAATGAAGCCATTGCAGCGACTGAAACTACCGCTGTAACCAAACAAGCTATTGTTCCGTCGCAGGAGCAGGCTTTGGTGTCTCGTCAACTGGCGACCTTGGTTGACCGTCAACATTATCTCAATCAACGTTTAGATGCGAAAACATCGGCGCGTATTCTCGATTTCTATCTGGACAGTTTAGATCCAGACCATTCGCTGTTTCTTGCCTCTGAAGTAGAGAGTTATAAGCGTAAATATGGCTCAAACTTAGGTGCGGCTTTAAAAGCAGGGGACTTAAGTGGACCGTATGCGATTCATGCACAGTATCGAGATCGTTTGACCCAGTTTTATACCTATATGCTGGATGAGCTGAAAAAGCCGCAGAACTTAAAACAAGCCAATGTTTATATCGAAACGGATCGTGAAAAGGCACCGTATTTTGCCAATGAAGCGGCGCAGCGTCAGCATTGGAACAAAATGTTGGTTTCGCAGCTGATTAATTTGACCATTAGCAAAGAAGAAGAGTTGGCGAAGCAAAAAGCGCTTAAAGCCAACCCAGAATTGGCCAATGGACAAGATCTCACTAGCTCGGAAGATTTAACCCCAGTACAAACCTTAACCAAGCGTTATATGCGCCAGTTAGAACGTATTTCACGGGTGAAAAGTGATGATGTGTTAGACAAAACACTCAATGCGATGACGCTTACCTATGATCCGCACAGTAACTATTTCCCACCTGTCGATGCAATGGAATTGAACCGCCAGACGACTTTGCAGCTTGAAGGGATTGGGGTGTCGATTCGACCTGAACGGGGCAATGAAGACTACACCAAAATCGAAACCATTGTGGAAGGTGGTCCAGCGAGCAAGTCAGGACAGGTGAAGTCGGGTGACCGCATCATTGGTGTGGCACAAGATGGCGAAAAAATGGTGGATGTCATCGGTTGGCCGAGCAATGAAATTGTGGGTTTAATCCGTGGTAAACGTGGTACCAAAGTCACCATACGGTTACTCGGTTCAGGTGCGCCGATGAGCCAAGCACGTAATGTGACCATTACCCGTGACGTCATTCAAGAAGAAGATGCTGGGGTACGTTCACGTACCGTGAATGTAACGCGTGATGGACAACAATACACCTTTGGTTTGATTGAAATTCCGTCTTTCTATTTGAACTATCGTGCACGTCGTGCGGGCACAGAATATCGCTCTGTATCTGAAGATACCAACAATGCGCTGAAAACTTTAGCGGCCAAGAATGTCTCAGGGATTATTATCGACTTACGTAATAACCCAGGGGGTTCGCTTGAAGAAGTGGCTCGCATGCTTGGACAGGTGATTAAGTCAGGTCCTGTGGTGCAAATTCGAGATGGTAATGGCAATGTGAGCGTTTTCGAAGACGATGACAATGGTGCGCAAACCTATGCGGGTCCATTGGCAGTGATGGTGAATTTAGCATCTGCATCTGCAAGCGAAATTTATTCTGCTGCGATTCAAGACTATGAACGTGGCATTGTGATTGGTAGCACCACCACAGGTAAAGGAACCGCACAAGTTCAGCTCGACAACTTGGCGCATGGTCAAGCGACACTAACGCAACGTAAGTTTTACCGTGTAACGGGTGGCAGTACGCAGAACAAAGGCGTGATTCCAGACGTGAAGCTGGTAGATATTTACAATGAAGAGTTTGGTGAGCGTAAAGCGAAAAATGCGCTTGAATGGGATACGATTCCAACTGCGCCGTTTAAACGTGAAGGCAGTATCACACCGTATGTAAAACGTTTAGGTGAGCTGTCGCAAGCACGCGTTAAAGTCGACCCGCAGTTTAACTATCTTGAACAGCGTAAAGACATCTCGAAAAAGACCGAAGATCAAAAACGTGTGGTTTTAGATATTGATCAACGTAAAGCTGAATTGTTGGCACTGGAAAAACAGACTTTAGACTCGGAAAACAAGCGCCGTCAGATTGCAGGACAAAAGCCTTATGCAAACTGGGAAAGCTATCAAGCTTCTATGGAAGCTTTGGTTGAAGCACGCGCTAAAATGAAAGCGAATCAACGTCCTGCATTGCCTGAAGAGGAAGCATTTGTGACTGAATCTGCAAATGTCTTGTTAGATTATGCCAAGTTGCAAAAAGGCACTGCAAAATAGTTTAATCTCTGACGCAATGTATTAAAAAGCCAGTTTCGACTGGCTTTTTATTTAAATTGTGATTCAAAACACAAATGTGGGATTGGCAGGCTGCCAAAGCAATCTGCTAGGTAAAATAAATCTATAAATTCTAATGATATCTCTGTGATTTTTTCTTGACCTGAACCTGTTTGTATAAGATTCTTAATCGGGTAGTAATGCTTTTCGCCTTTGATAAAAAGGATATAAATGAAGAAAAAGAGAATAGGACTTACGCACTATTATTTATAGATTCTCTGTGGTAGCAGATGATTTTTATCGAGAATAAAGTCATCAATGAAGTTTTTGATAACTGGTCTAAATAATTTCTTCTGCCAACGATATACATTTTCAAAGATCCGCTCAAACTGGTTCTTTTGTATCTCGACGTAGGCCATCAAGGCTGAAAAAATATGATTCAAAATCAGTTTAGATCGTCTTACTTGAAACTTTTCAATATGACAAACCTGTTTAATCACCCGGTGATATTGCTCTATTTTCCAATGACTTGAATGTAATTCATGAAAACCCTCAAAGGACAATAAATCATCTTCATCTTGATGCACAATATAAAACCTCTGCTGTTCTTTTAACTGAGTCTTAAATAATTGTACAAAGCCAAAATCTTTGAGCCAGACCACTTGACCCTGATGGAAATTTGGCAATAAACGCAGTTGAAACCATTGTCCTTTTTCTGGGGAAACCTTACGGTTACAGTCGATACCAAACATAAATCGAATACCATATTTTCTTATGGTTTTTAGATTTCCAGTCGATGAATACCAACTATCACCTGTAATAAATTGAATCTTTGCACCCCAACTGAGTACTTCACTTAACATATCCATAAAGTAATCATTCTTGGTTTTACTTTCAGATTTGTCATAAATTCGGAAATTAATTGGAATATTTTGACCATTCTGATCTGTCGCATACAAGGTAATGAGATTAATACCCTTGACGGATCGGTGGTGTTTGCCTGACCAAAAATAGCTAACCAAGTCCATATGTTGACTATAGGGTTTATCTAAAACAGTATCATCAATACTGACTATAAGTTTATTATTATCAATATGTTGAATTGCTTCTTGATATAGGTCGTGAGGTGTGTAGTCTTCACGTTCTAGAAAGCGATTTACACTATCATGCGAGATGTTATAAGTCTCGGCAAGTTGTGTGCAGCTAATAGAGTTCGGTTCTGTCATGAGAAAGCCCATATAAATGGGTAATGTACAAGTTGCTGTAGAAGCATGTTTAATTCGTCTGATCACAGATACTTTATAAAGTATTTTAATACTTTTTTGAATCCGTCAATGCGTAAGTCCTAGAGAAATTAATACGGACATTTTATATGATGCATGTGCATTACGATTTTAGTTTGGTATTAGGTTCAATTGTTGTGGCATTGTTGGCGTGTTTTTTTGCAGTGTCGACCGAACGCTTATTATTTCGTGCTTGGCGTAAAAAATTTCAAACAGCGCTCATTTTACTCAGTAGTTTTTTCTTAGGCTGTGCCATTTGGGCCATGCATTTTGTGGGCATGTTGGCTTGTGATTTGCCGACGCATAGTTATTTTGACCCTGCACTGACAATTCTTTCTTTTTTTATTGCTTTTATTGCATCTGTTTTTTCAATTTGGTTGACCACGCGTCAGACCTTACCTTTTTTAAGATTGGTTTTGGGGTCGGTATTGATGGGGCTTGGTATTTCGGGCATGCATTATACTGGCATGATGGGTCTGATTATTGAGGGCTATCAGAGTGTTTACGATCCCTTGCTGACAGTTTTCTCTATTTTACTTGCCATCAGTGGCTCGGGTTTAACCTTTTGGCTGATCTTTAAATATAAAAGTGCGGTCAGCAAAAAACTGTTGTACCAATGGTATGTTGCAGGGATGATGGCCTTGACCATCGTAAGTATGCATTATACTGGTATGCTTGCAGTCTCGTTCTATCCAACCAATAGTGACAAACTGGTCATGACCCTTGAAGCAGGTCAAAGCATCGTTTTATTTGTTGTTATCTTTATTACCTGTTTGATTTTGGTGGCAGCATTTGTTGTTGCGGTGCTGGAGCAGCGTTTAGAAGAGCGCAATATTCAACTTTCTCTGGCCAATAAAGAGCTGGCAAATCAGGCTGTACAGGACAATTTAACCAAGCTGCCCAATCGATTGTATTTGGCGGAATACGCCCATTTTTTGTTTACAGATCAACGCTTCCGCAATGAAAGCATTGCCTTTTTATATATCGATTTAGACCGCTTTAAAGCCGTAAATGATGTCTTTGGGCATCATGTTGGGGATCAATTATTGGTTCAACTGACCACACGAATTCATCGTCACTTAAGTAAAAATGAAAAAATTCTCAGAATTGGTGGGGATGAGTTTCTGATGGTGCTGGAGCAGGCCACTCCTGAGCAAGCGTGCCAAATGGCGGAGCACGTGCTGGAGTTGATTCAAGATAGCTTTTTGATTGCGGGTAAAGAAATCAATGTGTCTGCGAGTATTGGTATTGCGATGTATCCCGAACATGGTAGTAATTTGCAAGATTTATTGATTAATGCCGATGCAGCGATGCTGACCTCAAAATATCAGGGACGAAATACCTATTCTATTTTTAACTACAGCTTTGACCAACAAGAAGCGAAAAGCCAAACTAAGCTGATCAATGACTTATATAAAGCAGTAGAAGAACAACAGTTTGTTTTGTATTACCAGCCTAAATTTACCATCCAAGATCAACGGATTTGTGGAGTCGAGGCGTTGATTCGCTGGAAGCATCCGACTTTAGGCTTGCTGACCCCCAATATGTTTATTAAAGGCGCGGAGAAAACGGGACTGATCATCCAAATGGGGTATTGGGCTTTGGAGCAAGCATGTAAACAACTGCAAATCTGGGAACGAGAGAAAATTGAACTGTATCCAATTGCTGTGAATTTATCGGCGGTGCAGTTTGAGCATAAGCATTTATTTAATAATCTTGAGCATCTTTTTGATAAATACAAAGTCAATCCAAATCATTTAATTATTGAAATCACTGAAAGTACGGCCATGCACCATATCGAAGCTAGCATTCGTACCTTACAGCGTTTACGTGAAATGGGGATTCGTTTGGCGATTGATGACTTTGGGACAGGACATTCTAGCTTTTTATATTTAAAAAACCTACCTGTAGATGAGTTGAAGATTGATCGCGGTTTTATTCATGAGCTGACTGTTGGCTCAAAAGATGAAATGATCTTAGAAAGTATTGTTCATCTAGCGATTCGCTTAGGCTTAGTCGTGACGGCAGAAGGTGTAGAAAGTCCTTTGCAAATGGAAATTTTATCGCGTTTAGGCTGTCAGCAATTACAAGGCTATTTGTTGGGTATGCCTATGGATGTTAAGCGCTTAGAAGAGTTTGAGTATACGTCGTCAACTTATTTCAATTAAGCGATATCTACAATTTGTGCCGATGGCTGATCGCTTTTATGGTGATGTAATTCAGTTGAGAGTCTAATAAAAAATAAGCAGTGTTCGCAAAATCCTCTATCTAGTGATATCGGCTTTTTATGCATTCTTTAGAATCTATTCGTTTTAGTGTCCTGTTGTCCGTATACCAAGCTGTTCAGTTCAAAACATTGGGAACAATTTGGAATTAAATAATTATGGTTAGAGTCGTTACTAAGGTTGGTGATGTTTTTCTGTAAAGTTGGATAATGAGGTGAAAAAATATTTCCAGCTCATTGCTTTTGATTTAACACAATTAAATAGTGATGTGATCAGAGCATTTAAAAAAGTATACCCTATCCATGCAACTCCTACATTATTGGATATCGTTAGTGATGATGTCGATTTTTATGCACATTGCGTCACTAAATTTGGCATAAAAATGAATCTTTGGGAGAAAGTTGGAAACATATCTGATGTGGGTGGAACTTCTACAATATTATTCAGAGACACAGATGATTATGGTGTTATGGTAGGGGAAGAACCAATAAAAATTTCTCACAATTGGTTTGTATGGCACATTAATGATGATAAATTTACTTATGTTGGAAACCTAGAGGGAGAAAACCGTAAAGCAGAAATAGGTGTGGTTATGCCCCCTTTGGCTATAGTAGAACGTATAAAAACAGGGAAATATAGCTTCGTATATCCAGAGTTTGAATGAAGTTTATAAAATGGCCTCAGATTAGGCTTAAACAAGATAAAATAATGCTTGATGTATGAGGGGCAACGGAAGTTTTACTCCGAGTTGTCATTGGATGCAGCGTGATTAAGTGTATGTTCAGATCGGATCAAACAATGTTTCTGTACATCTAAGTTGTAGCTGATAGCGCTGTAGCGTTCTATTCTTATCCTCTACCAGAGCGGGAAAGCATCCGAATTGACGACGAATGCGATGTACTGCGCTGGTGGGTTAAGGGAAAATTATCAATAAAATCTCATTCATAAATCTGCTACAATTGCGCCAATTTTAAGTTATCACTTTACGGGTTGGATACACATTTATAAGTGTGTACAAAACCGTGTACCTATTGAAGATTTCCCTTATGTTTAAAGATCAATTAGCTAGAGAAGTAGCGGCTCGTAGAACTTTTGCTATTATTTCCCACCCCGATGCTGGTAAGACCACCATGACAGAAAAATTGCTGTTGTGGGGACAAGCCATTCAGATTGCTGGTATGGTGAAAAGCCGTAAATCGGACCGTGCTGCGACTTCAGACTGGATGGAAATGGAAAAAGAACGTGGTATTTCGATCACCACCTCTGTCATGCAGTTTCCCTTTAAAGACAAGATGATCAACCTGCTGGATACGCCGGGACACGAAGATTTCTCTGAAGATACGTATCGTACCTTAACGGCGGTCGATTCAGCTTTGATGGTAATTGATGGTGCAAAAGGTGTTGAAGATCGTACCGTGAAACTGATGGAAGTGTGTCGTATGCGTGACACACCAATCATTTCATTTGTGAACAAAATGGACCGTGAAATCCGTGAGCCTTTAGAGCTGTTGGATGAAATTGAAAATGTTCTCAAAATCAAATGTGTGCCGATCACTTGGCCGCTTGGTACAGGTCGTGACTTCGCTGGGGTGTTTAACCTGATCGAAGAGAAGTTTTATGTGTATAAAGCAGGTTTTGGTTCAACCATTACTGAAATCGAAGTCCGTGATGGTTATGACTATCCAGACTTACGTGAAAAAGTCGGTGAGCTGGCTTGGGCGGCATTTGAAGAGTCTCTAGAGTTGGTGCAAATGGCCAATGAGCCTTTAGACCGCACAGAGTTCCTTGCGGGTCGTCAAACGCCTGTATTGTTTGGTACAGCATTAGGTAACTTTGGTGTAGACCATGTGTTAGATGCATTTAGTAATTATGCACCTGAACCTAAAGCACACCCAACAGAAAATCGTTTGGTTGAAGCGACTGAAGAAGGTTTTACTGGCTTTGTTTTTAAAATTCAAGCCAATATGGACCCGAAACACCGTGACCGTATTGCCTTTATGCGTATTTGTTCAGGAAAATATGAAAAAGGTTTGAAAATGAAGCATGTGCGTCTAGATAAAGATGTGCGCATTAGTGATGCTTTGACTTTCTTAGCCGGTGATCGTCAGCATCTAGAAGAGGCATGGCCGGGCGACATTATTGGTTTACATAACCACGGTACGATTCAAATTGGCGATACTTTTACATCAGGTGAAAAACTACAATTTACGGGTATCCCGCACTTCGCCCCTGAAATGTTCCGCCGTGTACGTTTGAAAGATCCATTGAAATCGAAGCAGTTACAAAAAGGCTTAAAAGAACTTTCAGAAGAAGGTGCAACACAGGTCTTCATGCCGCAAAATAGCAATGACTTGATTGTCGGTGCGGTAGGTGTGCTTCAGTTTGAAGTGGTGGCATACCGTTTGAAAGAAGAATACAAAGTCGACTGCGTCTACGAGCCTGTGAGCATTAACACTGTGCGCTGGGTGTCATGTGATGATGACAAAAAATTCAATGAATTTAAGAAAAAAGCACATGATCAATTATCGGTAGATGGTGGTGGTCACTTGACCTACTTGGCACCGAGTCGTGTGAACTTACAACTGATGCAAGAGCGCTATCCAGACATCGTGTTCCGCAATACCCGCGAACACTAATCGGGATGTTAAAAAATAAAACAGCTTCTTCGTGAAGCTGTTTTATTATGCAAGATACTTTATTTTAATCATGAATTTCATGGAAGACGCATGTTGCAGAAACAGGCTATTTATACAATATTGGTGAGTTTGACTGTCTTATTGACGGCATGTGACTCCTCTAAACAATCTGAAACAGACGCAGATGCCAAAAGCTCGGTATTTAAAACAGAGCAGGCTGAAGTGTTACCATATTTAAATATTCAGCAACAAGCGGCTGATATTGCACAACCGTTTTGTGAAACCAAGAATTGTATTGAATTAGATCTGCAAAGCTTAACAACGGCAGATCCGTGGTTAAACCAATGGATTGCCAAAAGTCAGGCTCGAGTGATTCAAGATCAGATTGGCTTAAAACAAGACATGAGCTTACAGCAAGCCATTAATGCCTATGTGAAAAAGTCGGATACATGGCAAGCTGAATTCAAGGGCAATAAGGCTTATAGCTTGGCGATGTATACGCGTATACCGTATCAGCGCAATCAGTTTGTATTGATGCAAATTGGGGTTGATACCAATCAAGAGAATGTAAATGTTAAGGAACGTTATTATTTCTTTGTTGCGGATCGTAAAAACCAAAAAGCGGTGGCATTATTAGATTTAATTCACCCGAAACAGCAGCTGGCGATGAATGTGTTGGTGCAAAAAGCGTATCAAGACTGGTTGAAGAAACAAGAACCTGAAGTGCGAAAATCTGCACCAGCGAAGTTGTACTGGGGGCAAGCAGATTGGTTTTTTGACCAAGAGGGCATTGGTTTACACTATCGGACTCATGAGATTGTAAAAGATGGCACTCAGCTTGATATTTATTTGACGAAAGCACAAACTCAACAGGTATTAAAAGCCGATGTCTATACCCAGTTGTTTTAGTGCATTGGCCAAAGCAAGAGCTGGCTTCACAAGGTAATAGGTTATTTATGTTAAAAAGCAAAACAATATTGACAATCAGCGTACTTGCAGCTGCCATCAGTTTGACAGCCTGCCAACCAAAAGATAAAGAGCCTCAAACTCCTGCAACGCAAACCACAGCGGCTTCAGAGGCAGAAACAGCCTTAAAGCTGGTCGGTGACACAGAAAAATTACAATTCGAATTACCTGAGTGTGATGGCAATGCTTGCCCTGAATTAAACATTGATCGTTTGCAAAGTAATCAAGCATTTATTGATGATTTTATTGATCAACAAATTGTGAAAGATCTCTCGCAGATTATTGATATTTCGCCGATGCATAGCAGTTCTGATACCACGGCATCAAGTGCGGTGGCGGCAAGTTCTGAACCTGCAGTAGTGGGCCAAGTCATCACCCCTAAACTGAAACTAGAGAAACAAGTTCAACCTTATTTGGCTGCTTTTCTGGGTTTAGACCAAGAGTTGAAAGCCTTAAGTTCGAACCATCAAATTAGTTTGATGATTAAGCCGAAAATTCTAAATGCCAAAGATCCTTTGGCCACGGTGGTATTGAACACCAGCAGCTACTTAGGCGGTGCACATGGTTCATCGTCACAGCATTATTATAATTTTGACTTGAAGCAGCAAAAGCTGGTGAGTTTGGATGATCTATTGTTGCCGAATCAGAAGGCGGCGTTAAATAGAGTAGCGCATGAAGCCTTTCGTGCTTGGATCGTCGACTCTAAGTTAGCGACCAATGTCGATGAATATGAGCAAGCGTGGAAGTTTAGTTTGAGTAACAATTATTACTTGGGTACTGAAGGTCTAATTTTGCAATATGGCGAGTATGAAATTGGTCCTTATGTGGTGGGTTTACCACGCTTAACTCTTGGTTATGATCAACTCCAGAAAATTTTAAAGCCTGAGTATTTACCCAAAGCCAAACAGAGCGCACAGGCTGCTTCAGAAGCCAAGAGTTAATCAAGCATGAGCTTGCCTCTGTTCGACACCCATACTCACTTTGATGTTGCCGATTTTGATACTGATCGGCAACATTTGGCCGAACAAGCAAAACGTGTTGGGGTAGAGGCACTGGTCCTTATTGGTTTTCTTGAATCACGATTTGATGCGCTGATTCAGACACATCAGCAATTAAAAAGCTGGGAGAATGTTCCATGCTCTTATCTTGCCCCAGGTTTACATCCGTTTTATATCGAACAGCATCAGACTGAACATTTACAGCGTTTAGAACAGGTTTTGCAGCAGCAGGACTGCGTAGCTGTGGGTGAAATTGGTTTAGACACCTTTTTAAAAGAGCATAAACAGCCTGCACTTTTCGCCAAGCAGCAATCTTATTTTTCCGCACAACTGGAACTTGCTCAGCAATATCAAAAACCTGTGTTATTGCATATTCGCAAAGCACATGCAGAAAGCATTGCTATTTTAAAAGCCCAAAAATTCAAATTTGGTGGTATCGCTCATGCCTTTAGTGGTGGGGTGGAAGAAGCCAAGGTCTTGGTCAAACTCGGTTTTAAAATAGGGGTAACAGGACAAATCACCAATCCAAATGCCAAAAAATTGCATCAAGTGGTGCAAGCACTTGGTAGCGAACATTTGGTGATTGAAACGGACTGTCCAGATATGACACCGTTGTGTTGTCAAACATCGACCGAGCATCCCACCCGCAATACACCGGTAAATTTACCTTATGTTTTGGAGAGTCTCGCACAGACACTGGATCAGTCTGAGCGGTCGTTAGCAACTCAACTCTGGCAGAACTCATTGGCTGCGTTGCATTTAAAATTTTAGAAGAATAAGACAATAATCTCGATAAAAATAAGATAACCAAAAGGGAACACATTCTTTTCTAAACAGGCTTACATTAAAGAAAGAACATCATAATAAATACATTCGCCAATATTGGGAGGGCAACCGAATGGCCAGATATAGCAAAATCAATAGTTTCAATGCATTACAAACACTCACGGTGGGTGAAAAATCCTATCAAATTTTTAACCTCCCTCAAGCCGCCCAAACATTGGGTAATATTGATCATTTACCCAAGTCTTTAAAGGTCTTACTCGAAAATTTACTCCGTTTTGAAGATCAAAAAAGTGTAAAAGTAGAGCATATTCAAGCCCTAGTCGATTGGCAAAAAACTAGAAGCTCTGATCAAGAAATTCAATATCGGCCTGCACGTGTGTTGATGCAGGATTTCACAGGGGTTCCCGCCGTGGTTGACTTGGCTGCCATGCGTGCCGCAATGGCACAAGCGGGTGGCGATCCGAATTTGATAAATCCCTTATCCCCTGTCGATTTGGTGATTGATCATTCCGTGATGGTCGATCATTTTGCAGATAAAGATGCCTTTGCTGAAAATGTCGAAATTGAAATGCAACGCAATGGTGAGCGCTATCAATTTCTACGCTGGGGACAATCGGCCTTTAATAACTTTAGCGTTGTCCCGCCCGGTACAGGAATTTGCCACCAAGTCAATTTAGAGTATCTGGCTCAAGCGGTATGGTTGGGGGAGGATGAGGGACAAACTTTTGCGTTCCCTGATACCTTGGTGGGAACAGATTCGCATACCACCATGATCAATGGCTTAGGCGTGCTCGGTTGGGGTGTTGGCGGGATCGAAGCTGAAGCGGCGATGCTCGGGCAGCCTGTATCCATGTTGATTCCTGAAGTGATCGGTTTCAAACTCACAGGAAAACTCAATGAAGGCATTACCGCAACAGATTTGGTTCTAACCATCACACAAATGCTACGCCAAAAAGGCGTGGTTGGTAAATTTGTTGAATTCTATGGCGATGGTTTGGCCGACTTGCCTTTGGCTGACCGCGCCACTATTGCCAATATGGCCCCTGAATATGGTGCAACCTGTGGTTTCTTCCCCATTGATGACGTGACCTTGGACTATCTAGCGTTGACAGGTCGTGAGCAACAACGGATTGATTTGGTTGAAGCGTATAGTAAAGCGCAAGGCCTGTGGCGAAATGCAGGTGATGAACCCGTTTTTACCGATACGTTGAGCTTGGACATGAGCACAGTGCAGGCCAGTTTGGCAGGCCCTAAACGTCCGCAAGATCGTGTCTTGCTAGCAGATGTACCTAAAACTTTTCATGATTTGATGGAACTAACGCTAAAGCCCGCCAAAGAGGCGAAAGAGCGTTTAGAAAATGAAGGTGGTGGCACAGCTGTTGAAGCTAAAAAAGCTAATCTACCGCATGAGGAGCCATCTTGCACCATTGATGGAAAATCCTACCCCTTGAACCATGGTGATGTGGTCATTTCAGCCATTACCTCATGCACCAATACTTCCAATCCCAGCGTGATGTTAGCCGCGGGACTTCTTGCCAAAAAAGCCATTGAAAAAGGCCTACAGCGTAAACCGTGGGTGAAAAGTTCGCTTGCACCTGGTTCTAAAGTAGTGACCGACTATTTGGCTGCGGCAGGTTTAACACCGTATTTGGATGAGTTGGGTTATAACTTGGTTGGCTATGGCTGTACCACGTGTATCGGCAACTCTGGACCACTGCCTGAACCGATTGAAGAAGCCATTCAGTGCCATGATCTCAATGTCGCTTCAGTGCTTTCAGGCAACCGTAACTTTGAAGGGCGTGTGCATCCTCTGGTGAAAACCAACTGGTTGGCTTCGCCACCTTTGGTGGTGGCTTATGGTTTGACGGGCAATATCCGTACAGACCTGACCACGCAACCGATCGGCCTCGGCAAAGATGGGCAAGCAGTCTACTTGAAGGATATTTGGCCGAGTCAGGCTGAAATTGATCATGCGCTACAGAGCGTAAATACCGCGATGTTCCATAAAGAATATGCCGCAGTATTTGATGGTGATGCAGCATGGCAGGAGATTCAGATTCCTCAAAGTCAGACCTATGCTTGGCAAGAGAATTCAACCTATATTCGCCACCCGCCATTTTTTGAAGAGATAGGTAAGCCACCGAAACCGATTACCAATATTGAACAGGCACGTATTTTGGCTGTGCTTGGAGACTCGGTCACCACCGATCATATTTCCCCAGCGGGTAATATCAAGAAAGACAGCCCCGCAGGACGCTATTTGCAACAGCAAGGGGTTGAACCCAAAGACTTTAACTCTTACGGGTCTCGACGTGGGAACCATGAAGTGATGATGCGAGGCACTTTTGCCAATATCCGCATTAAAAATGAAATGCTCGGTGGAGAAGAAGGTGGAAACACGATCTATATTCCAACAGGAGAAACCTTGCCGATTTATGATGCCTCTATGTTTTATCAGCAGCAACATACGCCGTTAATCATTATTGCTGGGAAAGAGTATGGCACAGGCTCATCACGTGACTGGGCTGCCAAAGGCACGAACTTATTGGGGGTTAAAGCGGTGATTGCCGAAAGTTTTGAACGAATTCACCGTTCGAATTTGGTTGGTATGGGAGTATTGCCATTGCAATTTGTCGATGGACAAACGCGCCAATCCTTAAATTTGACAGGTCGTGAAGTACTTTCGATTCATGGATTATCGGATGATATCCAGCCTCATCAAACTTTGGATATTCAGGTACTTCGAGAAGATGGCAGCCAAGACCAATTTACAGTGTTGTGCCGTATTGATACCTTGAATGAGGTGGAATACTTTAAAGCTGGAGGCATTTTGCATTATGTACTGCGTAATTTAATTGCAGCCTAATCTCAATGGAATAAAGCCCTGTCAGTAGCAGGGCTTTATTGTTTGTAGCGATACATTCAATCCAAGGTCGTATTCAGGTAAAATGAACACGATTTTACCGATATAGATGTACGCATGACTGATCTGCAACATGATGAATATGACCGCCGTTTTGCTGGTGTAGCCAAAATTTATGGAGACGAGGCCTTTTCATATTATGAAAAAAGTCATGTGATGGTGATCGGAATTGGTGGTGTAGGTTCGTGGGCAGTCGAGGCTTTAGCGCGTACAGGCGTTGGCGAATTAACACTGGTTGATATGGACTCGATTGCGGCTTCCAATATTAACCGCCAACTGCCAGCCATGACCTCAACCTTGGGCCATGAAAAAATTGAAGTCATGGCCGAGCGTTGTCGATCCATCAATCCACGGATCAAAATCAATTTGATCGATGACTATTTGACTCCAGAAAACGTCAAAGAAATTTTAGAGCATAGACCAGACTTAATTTTAGATTGTATTGATGACGTCAAAGCTAAATTAGCACTGATGTTACACTGTCGTTTTAATAAAATTCCATTGATTGTTTCAGGGGGAGCTGGGGGTAAGCTCGATCCATTGAAAATCCGAGTGGCTGATTTGTCTAAAACTGAACAAGATCCAATGTTGGCAAAGCTTCGAACCCAGTTGCGTGGCATGGGGATTTGTAAAAAACCAAAAGAAAAGTTCGGCATTAGCTGTGTCTATTCGATTGATAATCCATTTTCCAGTGCAGATGTGTGTCCAAGTGCAGGCCTACGCTGTGGTGGCTATGGTTCTGCGGTGGTGGTGACTTCAAGCTTTGCGATGGTGGCAGTGGCGGAAGTGCTGAAAAAATTAGATGGAATGAAAGCGAAACAATAATACTGTTTTAGGTTTAATTGGACTGCATACATCAATATATTGATACAGTCCATAGACCACAAAAAATATTGAAACCAATAGAAAAAAGAGAAAAGAAAAATGAGCTTTTTAAAAAAATTATGGGGTTCTCAAAAACAAAAAATGCCTGCGAATGAAAATGCATATACTGCATTTTGGCAATGGTTTCAGCAGCATCAACAGCATTTTCACCACATTGTGAATCAAGGCAGTAAAACTGAAATCGAGCGAGATTTCTTTGATCGACTGACGCCTGAATTGGAAAAAGTCCATAGCGGCCTCTTTTTTCTGACGGGCATGTTGACCCCGCAAACAGCTGAATTAATTCTTACCCCTGATGGCATCATTCCAAATATTGTTTTTGTGGAAGAGCTGATTGCAGCTGCACCAGAGATTGCAGGGTGGAAGTTCACTGCACTTAAACCTGAAAGCGATATTCATCAAGTCGGGATTAATATGCATGGCTATGAGTTTAGTCAGGAAACTTTATCTTTTTATTTTAATCAGCAAGCGGAATATCCCGATGAGATAGATCTGGTTGTAGTACATGATGAATATAATGCAGCTGAAAACGATGCGTTTTTACAGGCTGTGTATATTTTCCTCGATAACTATTTGGGCGAGTATGATGCGATCACCAAATTAGACAATGTTTCTGTGCAGTCTAAGCAAGGTGCCGAAAACGAATTGCTACCGATTCACTTGCTCAAAAACATTTTAATTTTAAAAAGTAGTGAAATTTCAAGATTAGACAAAATTACCCGTTCAAATACGGATGCTGATGAATTTGTCAGTTTGGAAGGTGAAACCAATGAAGGTCTACCGTTGCTGGCGACTTTAAATCGTACACTTTTAACATGGGATCAAAAAGCCTCACATCCGTGGATGATGTTGATTGAAATCTCTTATGATGGTCAGCATTCAAATGGCATGCCTGCATCTACAGATTATGAGCTACTGAATTTGATAGAAGACGAATTATTACAAGAGCTTAAGGATGTAGATGGCTATTTAAATATTGGTCGTGAAACGGGTAATCACTTAAGAACCATATATTTTGCGTGTAAAGAGTTTCGAAAGCCATCCAAAGTCATTGATCAAGTAATTGAAAAATATAAAGACAACTTTGAAATAGAGGTCAGTCTGTTTAAAGACAAATACTGGCGTGCTCTGAGTAAATTTACCGGTTAAGCTCTTATATAAAAGAAGAGTTCGCCTGAAGCACTTTTAAAATATAAAGGGATAAAGCAGCTCCATGACTCATCTTTCAGGGCATTCCAAACTTGATGTTACAATAGTGGCTTTAGGGATCATTTTGAGTTGTGGTGTTGTATATGCTATTTACTCAACCGTTCGTCATTTTTATGTTTTAAATCAGGTCAATGAAGCCAAAGAAATGATGAGTGATATACAGTCATTATTGGTTTGGTCAATTCATCAGTATCATGATGATGTCACAAAGGCTTGTCATTTAAAAAATATACAACAGATTGCGCAATCCATCGAATTTCAAAATATGAATCGTATTTTAAAATTACAGGATCAAATTCGTCAGCAAAGTCAATTTGTTGAACAGATCAAAGTAAATGCCACGCCTGATTTACACCACTGTATAACCACGGCTTATTTTGAAAAGAGCCAATTGTTAGTGAGTATCTTTCAGGAAAATATATTTCCTATTATGATTTTAAAACTGAAAAAATAAAATGTGTCACCAATATACAAAAGCGTGCTTTAGCGAAAGCGCGCACTCGGCTATAACGATGAAACATAAAAAAGCGAAGCAGATGCTTCGCTTTTTTCTTTTAGATCAACGTTCTAAATTACTGGGCGAGAGTGTGTTCTTTTAAATAATCTTCGGTGCGTTGCATCGCGTCTTTAATGTTAAGAATTGCATTTTCAACATCGGCAAAAGTCTTGGCATTACCACCACTTAAAGCCTGACGCCACTTGCGAGCGCCCGGAAGGTTTTGGAATAGCCCAAGAATATGGCGCGTGATAATCGACAATGGCGCACCCTCAGCCATACGCTTGGCAATATAAGGCAGCATTTGCTCGATAATATCAAAACGATTAGGCAGCTCTAAATTCCACAATTGACCCAGCTCAGCCAAAAGGTAAGGGTTATGATAGGCCTCACGACCAATCATCACACCATCCACATGTTTAAGATGTTCTTGTGTTTCAGCAAAGGTTTTGATCCCGCCATTAATTTCAATCAATAGATTTGGACGTTCTTGCTTTAAACGATAGACATCTTCATAACGTAGTGGGGGAATGTCACGGTTTTCTTTCGGAGAAAGCCCCTGAAGCAAGGCAATACGTGCGTGTACGATAAAATTATCGCAGCCCGTTTTCGTGACTGTATCGACAAAATGTAGCATTTCTTCATAAGAATGCATGTCATCAATCCCGATACGATGCTTTACCGTGACTGGAATCTCCACGGCATTTTGCATTTCAGCAATACATTCAGCGACAAGGTCAGGTTCTGCCATGAGACAGGCCCCGATTTTATTATTTTGTACACGGTCGCTTGGACAGCCGACATTTAAATTGACTTCATCATAACCCCAGTCTTGTGCCATTTTGGTACAAGTGGCTAAGTCTTTAGGATTTGAGCCACCGAGTTGTAGCACAATCGGGTGTTCTTCATTGTTATAGTCGAGATGACGATTTGCACCGCCAAACAGAATCGCGCCAGTGGTCACCATTTCGGTATAAAGGATGACATTCGGGTTAAATAAGCGGGCAAAGAAACGATAATCTTTGGTCGTCCAATCCATCATCGGTGCTACGCTGATTCTCGGAGATTGAGTGTTTTCAATGTTTTTGTTAATAGTCATTAAAAATCATACCTTTAATCTATATTCTGCAACCTGCGAGAATTTGTTTGAACCTGTGTTTAGGTGGGTGAATCCATTTGCATTTACACCAAATTTTACACCATAATAGAAAAAATAGCTTTTGGTGTAAATTATGGGTTCAATTACAGCAAGGAAAGGTGCAGATGGTAAAGTTAACTATCGTGCTGCGATTCGAATCACTCGAAAGGGCTTTCCTGCTTTTTCTGAAAGTAAAACATTTCACTCAAAGAAATTAGCTGAAAACTGGATTAAGAAACGAGAAGTCGAAATTCAAGAAAATCCTGATATTTTGCTTGGCAAAGAAAAGTTGATTGATCTGACCTTATCAGATGCCATAGATAAATATTTGGATGAAGTCGGGAGCGAGTACGGAAGGACGAAACGCTATTCTCTGCTCTTAATTAAGAAGCTACCAATTGCGCGCAATATTATCACAAAAATAAAATCAGTACATTTAGCCGAGCATGTGGCTTTAAGGAAGGGTGGAATTCCGTACCTCGATCTTGAACCTATTGCGACTAGTACACTGCAACATGAGCTTTTACATATCAGAGGTGTTCTTTCTCATGCTGCTGTTATGTGGGAAATGGATATTGATTTAAATAGCTTCGATAAGGCTACTGCTCAGTTAAGAAAAACACGTCAAATATCCTCCAGTCAAAAAAGAGACCGACTGCCTTCGAGAGATGAATTGATTGCATTGACGAAGTATTTTGCAGAACGATGGAAGCTAAATCGTTATGGCTCTAAATACCCAATGCATTTGATTATGTGGTTTGCAATTTTCTCATGCAGACGTGAAGCTGAATTAACACGATTGTATCTTCGAGATTATGACCCACATCATTCAACGTGGAAAGTGCATGATTTAAAGAATCCTAATGGTTCTAAAGGTAATCATAAGTCATTTGATGTACTTGATCCTTGTAAGGAGCTGATCAAAAGACTGAAACATTCAGAAGTTCGAGAACGGATGCTAAAGCTTGGACATAATGAAAATTTGTTATTGCCTTTGAATCCCAAAATTTTGGGTAAAGAGTTTAGAGAAGCTTGTAAAATTTTGGGGATTGAAGATTTACGATTTCATGACTTGAGACATGAAGGCTGTACTCGATTAGCTGAACAGAGTTTTACTATTCCTGAAATTCAGAAAGTAAGTTTGCACGATTCTTGGGGGAGTTTACAGCGTTATGTATCAGTGAAAGCGAGAAGAAATATATTACAGTTGGAGGAGGTGCTACGCCTCATCGATGAAACGTAGCAAAATCTTTGGATGCCTCTGAATATTGCTTATCCAAGACAGCAGCAAGATCCTTAATGTGTACCAAAAATGGAGCACGTTTACTTTTATCTATTTTGAATACTGAGAAAGGGAATTGTTGATTATTCGCTTTTCTCAGTGCTTCGGCTTTGCTGAGGTGGGGATAATAGTCAGAAACTACTGTCATTAGTTCAACGGTCATAGAACGATACTTTATAAAAAGTAGTTCGGTAGTATTAATTTGAAAGCAATTCATGAAGTGGGTATTCCATACATAAAACTTTTTTAATTTGAATGGGCTTTGTTGCACAAAGATTTCATAACTATATGATTTTAAAAGTTTTGATTATTTTTTGATCCAAAATTAAATTTATTTAAATCAGATGCTTACATATTTATGCAACAAAGCCGCTTCTACAGCAAAAATTAACAGTGCACCAATAATCAGTGCAGATGCCACAACCGAAGGACTGAATAAAACTTGTTTAATAAAATCAACAGCTATAACTCCGATCACTACTGCAGGAATAAATGAAATGAAGACATTTATCGCAAAACGTCTCGCATGGTAATCACCTGATATAAAACCATGTAGTAGATTAATAATTTTTTTACGGTAGAGCCAACAAACGGCTAAGATTGTGCCCAGTTGAATGACAACTTCAAAGACACAGCCTGAGCCTGAATGAAAATCAATTAAATGGCCAAATAAAATTAAATGACCAGTACTGGAAATGGGTAAAAACTCCGTTAAACCTTCTATAAAACCTAAAAATAAGGCTTTAAGTACTGAAATTATATCCATAAATAAAGTGAGTCACAGAATAATAATAGCCATCACTTTTAAGATATTTTTCTGCATTTATAAGTGCATTGAGCTAAATTTTTACGCTTTCTTTACGCGGCATCCAAAGTTATGAATAGAGACTTTACGGTCTTATTTTTCATACTGGATTTTGGAATATCCCAATGCTTAGGATGAAAAACATGAGTGCGGTCATTCACGCGCATCAGCAGGTACAGCATCAAAAAAATTGCGTTGTACTAAATAATCAAAATAAACGTTATTTCAATATCTGCATGCAGATTTCAGCTCTGAAACATAGGAGTGAAATGCCATGTTAGAGTTTGCTTTGCTTTTAGCCATCGTCTTTGTTCTGGCTTATCCCTTGGGTAAATACCTCGCAGCAATTATGCACAACCGCGATATGAAAATTGATCCTCTATTCAATTGGATTGAAAAGCCCATTTACGCGGTTTTAGGAATCAATCCCAAACGGGGGATGAATGTCAAAACCTATTCATTCAATTTTGTCATGAGCTGTGCAGTGATCGGTTTGGTGACTTGGACTCTATTTATGGTTCAAGCCAGCCTGCCGTTGAACCCAAACCATGCACCGAATATGTCATGGGATTTGGCGCTGCATACCATGATTTCGTTTCTGACCAATACCAACCAGCAGCACTATTCAGGACAGGCGCAACTGTCTTATTTATCGCAAATGGTCGGCATTGTCGGCTTGCAGATCTTCACGCCGATGATGGGCCTGGCGATGGTGGTGGCTACAGTTCGAGCACTGTTCTACAAACAATCCAATGCACTTTCTGAAACCGATCAACAGACCAGCTTTAAGCATAAAGTGCAACAAATTAATGTCGGCAACTATTGGGCCGATGTGATTCGTCCGACGTTCCGCTTTCTGATTCCTTTATGCATGGTTTGGTCATTATTGCTCACTAGCCAAGGCGTACCATCGACTTTTCAAGGCGGCCCAGAAGTTCAAGTCATCGACCAAAGCAGCGAATTAACAACGCAAAAAATACCTTTAGGCCCTGTTGCGCCCATGGTAGCAATTAAGCAATTGGGCAGTAATGGTGGTGGCTGGTATGGTCCGAACAGCAGTGTACCTTTGGAAAATCCGACACCATTGTCAAACTTTCTGGAAATGCTTGCGATTTTACTGATCCCTGTTTCGGTGATTTTTATGCTGGGCTTTTTCACCAAACGCGCCAAATTCGCAGGCTTGGTCTTTGCTTCAATGCTGCTGATGTCGATCATTTCTGCGACTAGCGCTATCTGGTCAGAAAGCCTTTCATCGACTTCGACATTGCTTTCCGCCATGGAAGGTAAAGAAGTGCGTTTTGGCGAGGCATCATCTGCTTTGTGGTCAGCGGTCACCACCCAAGTCAATAACGGCTCAGTGGATATGATGCATGATTCATCTGCACCGCTCACAGGTATGGTGCAATTGTCCAATATGCTGATCAATGCCATTTGGGGCGGGATTGGCTGTGGTTTACAGCAATTCATTATTTATCTGTTTTTAGCAGTCTTTATTGCAGGCTTAATGACCGGCCGCACCCCAGAATTGTTTGGCCGCAAAATTGAAGCCGGTGAAATCAAGCTGCTCGCTGTTGTGATTTTGATCCAACCCATCGTCATTCTTGGTTTAACCGCAATAACTGTATTTTTTCCTGAATTGACGGGCAACAGTAATCCGCAATACCACGGCATTTCTCAAGTGCTGTACGAATATGTGTCTGCATTTGCCAACAATGGCTCAGGCTTTGAAGGGCTATCAGACAATACCGTGTGGTGGAATGTCACATGCGGTATTGCTTTATTGCTCGGCCGTTTCCCGACATTAATTATTCCTTTAATCATCGCTACACGTTTAGCTGCTAAACGCCAAGCACCTGAAAGCAGCGGCAGTTTAAAAGTCGAAACGCCAACATTCGCACTGACTTTAATTGCCATTGTGGTGATGTTGACCTTATTGCAATTTATGCCAGCCCTGGTCTTGGGGCCAATTGCTGATCATCTGTTATTGGTTCAAGGTTAAGGGGGAGTACAATGAATCATTCAAAACACACTGTTCAAACACAGCAAAACACCATAGCTTCAACCTTATTTCAAGCTGAAGCATGGAAAAATGCTTTTATTAAACTGCTGCCGCAGCATGTGATTAAAAATCCGGTGATGGCCATCGTTTGGCTTGGGACGCTGATTACACTGGTTAGTACAATTCTAGGTCAATCTAGTTTGGTTTTTGGCTTATTGGTGACGTTGATTTTATTTGTGACGGTTCTCTTTGCCAATTATGCCGAAGCGGTTGCTGAAGCCAAAGGCCGCGGACAGGCGTCATCCCTGCGTCAAGCGCGTCAGAATTTGACGGCGCGCCGGATCCATTCTAAAGATGATATGGATGGGGTGCAGATTTCAGCGGCTGAATTGAACATGCATGACTTGATTGAAGTGCGTGCAGGGGAATTGATTCCCGCAGATGGTGAAATAATTCAGGGCTTTGCTACGATCAATGAAGCTGCAGTAACAGGTGAATCTGCGCCGGTACTCCGTGAAGCGGGCACAGATAAATCTGGGGTGATTGGCGGAACCAAAGTCTTAACCGACCGGATCATCGTGCAAGTGACCGCAGAGGCGGGAAATAGCTTTCTCGACCGAATGATTGCTTTAGTCGAAGGCTCAAACCGTCAAAAAACACCGAATGAAATTGCCTTAGGTATTTTACTGACCGTGATGACTGTGACTTTTATCATCGTCGTGGTCAGCCTGCCGTTGATTGGACATTTCCTGCATATTGAAATCAGCCCGATTTTATTGGTGGCGCTATTGGTCTGCTTGATTCCAACCACCATCGGCGGCTTATTGCCAGCTATTGGAATTGCAGGGATGAACAGAGCGCTCAAAGCCAATGTGATTGCCAAATCAGGCAAGGCGGTTGAAGTTGCAGGCGATATAGATGTTTTACTACTCGATAAAACCGGAACTATTACTTACGGTGACCGTCAGGCGACTGCTTTTTATCCCTTAACAGGAGTGACGGAGTCTGAACTTCGCCAAGCGGCGGTACTGACTTCTTTGGCCGATCCAACGCCAGAAGGTAAATCGGTGGTTGCTTTGGCCAAAGAGCAAGGTGAAAGAGTGGCCGAGCCTGAACAGGCTGAATTTATCGCTTTTAATGCGTCCACACGCATTTCAGGCCTTAACTTGGCGGATGGTCATCAAGTGCGTAAAGGCGCTATGGATGCCATTCTTAAATTCGCTTCGCAAAACCTTGAAAATCATGCCGAACTGAAAGCGCGCGTAGAACAAATAGCTTCAAAAGGGGCAACGCCGCTGGTCGTGGCTAAAGACCAGAATTTGTTGGGTGTCATTGAACTATCAGACGTGATTAAGCAAGGCATTAAAGAAAAATTTGCGCGCTTACGTGAAATGGGCATTAAAACTGTGATGGTGACCGGAGATAATCCGCTCACAGCAGCGGCCATCGCAGCAGAGGCTGGTGTGGATGATTATATCGCTGAAGCGAAACCAGAAGATAAACTCACATGCATTCGAACCGAGCAAAACAAAGGACATTTGGTAGCGATGGTCGGTGACGGTACTAATGATGCACCGGCGTTGGCCCAAGCAGATATTGGCTTAGCCATGAACTCGGGAACGCAAGCAGCCAAAGAAGCAGGCAATATGGTGGACTTAGATTCTGATCCAACCAAATTGCTATCTGTGGTTGAAATAGGCAAACAGCAGCTGATTACTCGCGGTGCATTAACCACCTTTTCCTTGGCGAATGATGTATCAAAGTATTTTGCAATTTTGCCGGCATTATTCGTCGCGGCAATTCCGCAAATGCATGTGTTAAATGTCATGCAACTAGGCAGTTCTGAAAGTGCCATCCTGTCTGCGCTGATCTTTAATGCGATCATTATTCCTCTGCTGATTCCAATTGCACTGCGCGGTGTGAAATTCAAACCTTCGACATCTACCCAATTATTGCGCCGCAACATGCTGATTTATGGTGTGGGCGGGGTGCTGCTACCGTTTATTGCCATTAAAGCGATTGATCTGCTGATCAGTCCAATCTTGGCCCTATAAATTTTTTGAGGATGACAAAGTGAATATGCAAAATCATCAATTGGCAGACTCATCATGGGGTGAGAAACTGCGCGCTTCGTTTGGAATGACCATCATTGCTCTAGGCTTATGCGGCTTTGTATATAGTGCTGCTGCAACCAGCTTAGGACAAATGCTCTTTCCAAAACAAGCCAACGGCAGCTTGATTGTCGAAAATAATCAAGTGATCGGTTCACGCTTAGTGGCACAGCCTTTTGCCCAAGTTCAATATTTCCATCCGCGTCCATCTGCCGCAAATTATGATCCTATGGCGATGGCCGGAAGCAACATGGCGAGAACCAATCCTGAACTGCAGAAAGCCATAGAGGAACGGCTGAATCGAATCGCAGCGAAGGAACAGATTGAAAAATCTAAAATTCCTGCGGATCTGGTCACCGCTTCAGGCAGTGGCATCGACCCTGAAATTAGCGTGCAATCAGCCATGATTCAAGTGAAGCGGATTGCCCATGCACGGCATATGCCTGAACAGAATGTCGAAAAACTGATTCAGTCGCATACGGTTCAGCCGATTTTTGGGATTTTAGGGCAGGCACGTATCAATGTGCTTGAATTGAATTTGGCTTTGGATCGGGGCGGGAAGTGATATGAATGGCTTGAAGATTAAAATATAGTGATTGAACGCTATTAAATAATTTGAATTGAGTTACATACGATTGTTGGGCGAGGGGATGTTCTATACCTCCGCCCAACGGTGGCATCCATATTGCCCAGCAATAGCCAAGCTGACTTTAGACGCATTTAAATGAATTTAAAAACATCTTTTTAAAGCAATAAATAAAGATTACTTCTATGACTGATCAACGAACCAATAAAGCCGATGTTTTGCTGCAACATACACAGCGTTATCAGTCTGGGCGGCTGACGATTTTTTTAGGCGCAGCTCCGGGCGTGGGAAAGACCTTTGCCATGCTGGTTCGTGCGCATGAACTGGCGCTGCAGGGTATTAATATCGTCATTGGCTATGTAGAAACGCATGGCCGTAGAGAAACTGAAAATTTAATTTCTGGTTTAGATATAATTCCGCGCAAGGCTATTGAATATCAAGGGCAGCATCTGGAGGAAATGAATCTAGATGCCGTTTTGGATAAAAAGCCCAGTATTGTTTTGGTGGATGAATTTGCCCACACTAATATGCCCGGCAGCCGTCATGAAAAACGCTGGCAAGACATCAATGAATTATTAGATGCTGGTATTGATGTTTTTACCACCATGAACATTCAGCATTTGGAAAGTTTGAATGATGTGGTATATCAAATCACTGGGATTCGTGTCACTGAAACCGTGCCAGACCGGGTGTTCGAACGGATTAGAGATATCCGCTTAATTGATTTGCCTGTGAATGAGCTGTTGGAGCGCTTAAACCAAGGGAAGGTTTATGTGCCTGAGCAGGCGGAACAGGCCTTACAGCGATTTTTCAACAGCTCCAACTTAACGGCACTGCGTGAACTGGCAATGCAAACCGTTGCCAATTATGTTGATAATGATGTACGCGAAAATTTCGCCATTCAAGGGCTTGCTCAAATCCCCTTAAAAAATCATGTCTTAATTATGATTGATGGCAAAGGGCATTCTGAAGCTTTAGTTCGGACTGGATGCCGTATTGCCGAGCATCGTGCGGCAAACTGGACGGTTGTTGCTTTTTCTCATGATACGCAAATCATGAATAAACAGGAAAACTCGCAAAGCCGTGAAATAGAACGGGCTTTAAACTTAACGCGTCAAATGGGCGGAATGACAGAAGTCCTTTACGGCCAGCAACATGCTAAAACTTTATTTGATTATGTGATGGACCGCGGCATTTCAACCTTAGTTTTAGCGCAAGCGGCTCCGCAAAAGTTTTCGCTGAATTTAAGGCTCAATTTGATTGATCAATTACTGCAATACCGGCCCAGTTTTGAACTCAGTATAGTGCCGATTATTGCAGAGAATAAGCATCTGTCCTTTTTCACTCAAAGGGCATTCTTGTCGCTGAGAGAAATACAGTACGTACTAGCCACCACGGTCATCAGCATTGTGATTGCAAGCTTAGGGGAAAAGTATTTAGGGATTGAAGATCTTTCGGTGATTTTTATCACCGCTGTGGTTTTTGTGGCATCAAAAACACGGATGCTGGCTGCAGCTTTTTCAGCCATCCTATTCTTTCTAGCTTATAATTTTTTCTTTATTTCCCCGCAATTTACATTTCAGATTTCTGCACATCAGGGGATTGTCACCGTGATTGCATTTTTGGGCGCGGCTTTAATTTCGAGCCGATTAGCGTCACGTTTGAAAGAGCAGGTGACTGCACTCAAAACGGCGAACAGTTATAACAGCATTATGCAGGATTTAGGGCAGAAGCTGTCCACAGCATTAGATTTGGCACAAATCAAGGAGATTGCTGAACATAGCCTGAGTAAAAATCTCAATGCAGATGTCTGGCTGTATTTCCCAGATACTGCAGCAACTCAAGCATCATCGACTATCATGAGTAATAAAGAAAAAATTTCAGCCGATTGGACATTCAAAAACCATCAACCGTCCGGTCGCTTTACCCAAACCTTGACGGAAAATGAGTGGTGGTTTTTGCCCTTATTGGCTTCCAAGCAATGCTTAGGCGTGGTGGGGTTGAAACTTAAAGATGTGCAAGCAGTAATCAATACGGAGCAAAAACAGCTCGCTGAACTCATGGTAGAGTATCTTGCGCAGGCGATTTTCCGCACCCAGCTGACCAAGGCTTTGGAAATAGCCAATGTGAATTCTGAAACGGAAAAATTGCGCTCGGCATTATTATCATCCGTATCGCACGATTTACGCTCGCCTTTGGCGTCGATGATTGGAGCAGCGGATACTTTGAGCACTTACCGCCATTCCATGAATGAAAATGATCAGGACAGCTTGCTGGAAGCGATTCATTTAGAGGGGGAGCGTTTAGACCGCTATATTCAAAACCTACTGGATATGACCCGTTTAGGCCATGAAGGCTTAAGCTTGAAGCGGGACTGGATTGGAGTTGATGAACTGATCGGTTCAGCAGTGCGCCGTTTAAACCGTTATATGCCAGATGCATTGGTTGAAGTGCATGCGCCTCAAGAATCTTTGAGTTTATTTGTACATGCCGCCTTGATTGAACAGGCCATTTTTAATGTACTGGAAAATGCCGCAAAATTTTCACCAGAAAATAAAGCTGTGATGATTGAGGTGCAGCAGGTGAATGAAAATGAGATCGAAATTGCCATAACTGATAAGGGGCAGGGTATCCCGGAAGGTGAGCGGGAACGCATTTTTGACATGTTTTATACCATGCAGCGCGGCGACCGCGGGCAATATGGTACAGGCTTGGGCTTGACGATTGTGAAAGCGATTGTGGGTGCGCATATGGGGAAAATCATGGCATCATCAGGCAAGAACAATCAAGGAACATGTATCCGCATACAGCTTCCTATTCAGCAAATTACTTAAAGCATCTAGCAGCTTTTAGGTGGGAAAATGCCAGAACAGAATGAATCAGCCAGCTCCATGACCAATGTCTTGATTATTGATGATGAAAATCAGATTCGAAAATTCTTGGATATAGCACTCAGAGCGCAAGGCTATAAAACGCTTTTGGCTGAAAATGGCCAAAAGGGTTTGGAACTCCTAGCTTTGCAAGGCGCGGATTTAGTGATCCTCGATTTGGGTTTGCCAGATTTGGATGGTTATGAGGTTTTGTCTGAGCTTCGCACATGGTCGCACGTTCCAGTGATAGTGCTGTCTGTGCGGGCAAATGAAGAAGAAAAAGTGAAGCTTCTGGATGCTGGCGCAAATGATTATGTCACCAAGCCGTTTAGTGTTCAGGAGCTGGTGGCGCGCATTCGTGTACTGCTTAGGCAGCACCAGCATAGTACTGTTGATACTGTAATTTTTGATGATGGCGTATTAAAAATCGATTTTTCCAAACGGCAGGTTTTTTTAAATCAACAATTGCTCTCCTTAACACGCAAAGAATATCAGCTGCTGAATTTATTGGCGAAAAATAAAGGCCAATTGATTACTCAGCCGCAAATATTGAAAGAGCTGTGGGGGCCAACGCACCAAGAAGATACGCATTATTTACGGATTCTGGTGGCTAAATTAAGAGTGAAGTTAAATGATAATGCTGTGCAGCCTAAATATATTATTACTGAACCGGGAGTGGGTTTGCGATTTTTGAAGATTTATTAATATTAAATATGCCATTTATTTTACATGAGTAATTAGACCTCTTTCATAAATCATTTTTTGCTCAGTTCCAAGTTGTAGATTCCAGCGATTAAATTGAATCTCAAACTAAGCCTTTTACATCTATTTCGATAACGCTCAGCAAGGATTTTGAAGGTTTTCAGGTTGCCAAATACATGCTCAATTCCGATTCATCTTTTATTGATTTCTTGATTATAGATTTTCAATTCAGGATCCAATTTACAGTGTCTTTTGGCTTTTAATGGCAACAGGCTATTCGGATACAACACATAAATCCGCTGATAGCCTTTATCTGCCAGGATAAAAGCCCCAAAAGGAATCTGGTTTAAATTGCGTTTGAACAACTCGAAATCATGCACTGCCCCGCGACTGGCACATAAACTCAGAATTTGCTGAGTTTTGTAGTGAATCATGGCTTGTACTTTAAAGGTATGGGTCTTTTTTTTGCCGCTATAGCTTTTCTTCTGTTTTTTTAGGCCTTTGGATTGGAATTTCCGTGGCATCCACGATCACAACATTCCAGTCGATGCCTTCGCCCTCGGGTAAATCTTTGGGTAAATTAAACAGATTGGACCGAAGCAGGCAGTCTTCAACATGACGGACAATTCTTGAGGCTGTGGGCTCTGAAACCCCGTAACTCGTCGCAACGTGAAATAAGGTTCGGTATTCCCGCCAATAGCTCAGACAGAGCAGAACCTGATCCTCCAGGCTTAACTTGGGCGGTCTGTCTTTGGCAGAGACATGCTTCTGCAATTGCTCAACCATCAAATAGAAAGTTGACCATGAGATGCCTGTGTATCGCTTGAACTGAGGATCAGAAAGCTTGTTTGAATCGATGTATTTCATCCGCAGATTATGCACGGGTGGTGTATCAAAAAGTATGCTAAAAAAAAGCAGGTTGAATTTTGATAAAATAGAGAAATGCAAATAACTCTAGAAATCAAATGTCCAACCTGCCTCAGTGACAATATAAAGAAAAATGGCATCAAAGTAGATGGGAAACAGAACTACCAATGCAAAGACTGCAAACGTCAGTTTATTGGTGACCATGCTCTGAGCTATCTAGGATGTAATTCTGGCATTACTCGTAAAATATTACAGTTAATGGTCAGAGGCAGCGGTATACGAGATATCGCTGAAGTTGAGCGCATTAGTATCGGTAAAGTCTTACGGACTTTAACTGAATCGGCCTATCAAATTCAGCCTAAACAAAGTCATTATGAATCTCTCGAAGTAGATGAATTCTGGACTTTTGTTGGAAATAAAAATAATAAACAATGGCTTATTTACGCTTACCATCGAGAAACAGGTGAGATTGTTGCTTATGTTTGGGGTAAGAGAGATTTAGCTACAGTCCAAAGGTTGAAGACAAAGCTTAAACAATTAGGTATTCACTACACCCGAATTGCAAGTGATCATTGGGACAGTTTCATCACTGCTTTTAAAAACTGCAAGCAAAGTATTGGTAAGTTTTTTACTGTAGGAATTGAAGGTAATAATTGCAAAATAAGGCATCGAATAAGGCGTGGTTTTAGAAGAAGTTGTAATTTCTCCAAAAAGCTTGAAAACCATTTTAAAGCCTTCGACTTAACCTTCTTTTACATCAATAATGGCTTCATTTAATGTCAGCATACTTTTTAAAACACCACCTATGCACGAATGCTAAGAAATCCGGAGTGCAAATATTAACCAAAAAGAAGATCGTTTTTTGATTTATGAAAGAGATCTATTGTTATTTTTATGTTTTAACTTATTTTAAATTAGCTTTTTCGTGGTTTTAATAGTTTAAAAAATAATCATATTAGTTGGGTGCTTTTTTACGGTTTATTTACGTTACATTCGGTAGAACTTGTTTTATTTTGATCATTGTTAATATTTAACAGGACAAAATAATGAGTAATTTACTCATGGCTAGACATAATATAGCTGACGAAGAAGCGGTCCCTGAATCCATGCCATCTGCGCGTCAATGCTGCGATATTGAAGATATTCTATTTTCAGAAGAAATCGAAAACTATCTGCAGCGCTATCCCAATACCCGTCATGTTGAGATTTGCCTGCACGATCTGAATGGTCATGTCCGCGGCAAGCGCATAGATATTGTCGGTCTAAAAAATATTGCACAAGGCTGTTATTTCCCAATGTCTATTTATGCCATGAGTCTTGATGGAGAAGTGATTGAAGAATCGGGTTTAGGAAAAACGATCGGTGAGCCGGATTATTTATGTAAACCTATATTGGGAAGCCTGCAGCCCTGCGCTTTAAATCCAGAGTCCAATGCACAGTTATTCCTAACCATGAAAGATGACAATCATCAAGATTGCGAAGTTGAACCGCGCAATATTTTAAAAAAAAGTTTAAGAGCGCTGCATGATCAAAACTTTTATCCTTGCATGGCCGCAGAATTGGAGTTTTATTTATTTGACAGCAATGAAAAATCTGGCTCCAATCAGATTTATTTAAATCAATGTTTTGATGTGAATGCGCAAGATAAGTATCAAGACGTTCTGGATGAAATTGAACGGATTGCCCTTTTGCAGGGGATTCAGATTACAGGCTTAGTCTCGGAATCATCTTCCGGACAATACGAAATTAATATTCAGCATAGCGGTGATATTTTGAAGCTATGCGATCAGATCATGATGCTAAAGCGCACCATTAAGCAAGTCGCTGTAGAACATGGGTTACATGCAAGCTTTTTGGCTAAGCCTGATCTGAATAAAGCGGGCAGCGGCATGCACTTTCACATGAGTTTGTTAAATCAAGACCAGCAGAATATTTTCAGCATGAAGCAGAATCCTTTACCGTCACGGCAATTATTAAAGGCGATCAGCGGGCTGATAGTCTTGCTGCCGCCGTCCATGGCCGTGCTTGCCCCGAATGTAAACTCATTCCGCCGGTTTAAAGCTGGAAACCATGTGCCCTTAGAAGCTAATTGGGGCGTGAATAACCGCAATGTGGCCATTCGCATACCACGTTCGGACAATGAAAATCAACGCTTGGAATATCGTGTTGCAGGTGCGGATTGCAATCCTTATTTAACTGCAGCCCTGATTTTGATCGGCACACTGCATGGGTTGACACAGAATCTGGAAATTCCACAGCAAGCCACTCAGATAAAAAATAAACATCAGCCGCACTTTTTAAGTACGAATCAGCTGGATGCTTTAACATTTTTTCACCGGAATACTGTTTTGCAAAAATATCTCGGCAAAAGATTTATGGAATTATGGTGTGCAGTTAAACGTGCTGAGCATCAGTATATGTACAGCCAAATTACTTTGATCGAACAACATTGGGATATTTAACTGCTTAAAAATGTATAACACGATAAATAATGAAGATGATGCTAGAAATCAGAAGCTCAATGAAGAATTATATTTGAAGTATAGTTTACAGGAAATTGATTCTGACATTTTAGTAAAGAAATACCAGTATGCGTCAAAAAGTATGAAAAAAATAATTCATACTATTTTTAAAGAAAGAGGTTTTAATCGAAGTGAGATAGATCATATATTGAAATCACTCAAGTAAAATAATTATGCCAATAGTATTGCTGATACTATTGGCATTTAACTTTTAAAAAGATTTAGTCAGGGTGAATACTGCTTCAGTTTTTACCCCTTTTTTATTTTGACTTGTAAAGTCTTTGGTTTTTAAATTACTACCAACCGCTGCTAATTCTGCATTTATTCCCATTGGCTTATAGCGGTAAGTTGCACCAATTTTCCAATCAAAAAAAAGGTCTTTTGCTTCAGAACCATAAATGTCCTGATTTGCTTTGGAATAACCTAAGCTAACATTTGTGCCAAAATTAGTTTGAGCAATCGGTGTAGCATATAAGACATTAAAATACCAATTTGAGATATCTTTACCTATACTGTCACTGGCAGCTTTGCCGCCATAGTTATAGGTATAGCTTATGCTTGGTGTAAAGCTATCGTTCTGATGCAGCAACGCATTAAAGATCATTTTGAAATAGTATTCATTATAATTTAAATCGCTGTTGCCGATGTAATTGTAGCGCAGCATGCCAAGATCAACTGCAGGATGGATTGAACCTAGCGCGATTGGCGCTGTATAGCCGATCTGGGGATCCAGTTCTAAATTTACTTCGTCATCAAAATCAACATTCGATGCAAATGCAGCAAGATAAAATCCTGAAGCATGGCTTAAAACAAAGTTTCCCTGCAAGGCCGGATCATTCTGGGTTTGCGTTTGGCCGCGCCAGCGGTAGTCGCTGGCCAATGATACATTACCTGAAAAGCTTAAAGCGGGAGAGCTTTCATCTCCAGTAGCAAAAGCATAACTTGAATAGAGCGGTATAAGGCTAAAAAGTAGATGGTATAATTTTTTCATAACACTTTAAATTAGTAGTCATTGAAGTAATGTATGTTATGGTTTAATTTATTGATATATAATAAAATTATCGTAAATTTTGCGTAAAATAAGTATAAAATTTAAGATGAATATTTTTTAAAGTCGCAGATTCAAATCCCAAGTGCAACACATTTGTAGTTAGTTGAAAAAGTTAGGTGTATTCATAGAATCATTAGACTTTACCGCAAGGAAGGGTTTTGCCAATGCACGGTTTGAAACGGATATAGAGGAAGGGTTAGAGGTGCTGGAGGAATACTACCCTGAACAAGAACAAAACCGTACGGTGGAGCAACAAGCTTCGCCTGAAGGGTTTGTGCAGGGTATTCAGCAGGGGTTGCAGCGATCAGTCAGACCCGTCAATTAATCGATTGGTTGGAAAAGAGCAACTTTCTAGGTTGCTCTTTTTTTTTACGACATTATAAGACGTAGCAGTTGTTAAAGGACTATTTTAGCTAAAGTTATCCCGTTAAAATGACAGGACTTTATTAATCTCTATTTTTTTTGTTAAGTGCATGACTTTTAATAGGTCATTGATATGCTAACTTAGCAACATTGTTTAACATTAAGTATAAAACCAAAGCGGTTGATCTTGGATTGAGGAAATAAAATGCATTCATTGGAACAAAAGTTTCTAAATGACTTAGATGACAAGCTTTGGAAAGCCGCCGATAAATTACGCAGCAGTCTGGATGCCGCTAACTACAAGCATATTGTTTTAGGACTGATTTTCTTAAAGTACGTATCAGATGCTTTTGATGAACGGCAATCTGAACTCAAAGAATTGTTTGCACAAAAAGACGATCACAACATCTATTACATGCCGCGTGATCAGTACGACAGCGAAGAAGAATACCAACAGTCTATTGCTGATGAACTAGAAATACTGGATTACTACCAAGAAAAAAACGTATTTTGGGTGCCAAAAGCAGGCCGCTGGTCAAATATCCGTGATGCAGCAGCTTTACCAATTGGCTCAATCATTTGGCAAGATGAACAAGGACAGGACGTGAAGTTACGCTCTGTATCTTGGTTGATTGATAATGCCTTTGATGAAATTGAAAAAGCCAATCCAAAACTGAAAGGTATTCTGAATCGCATCGGACAGTATCAATTAGATAATGATAAGTTACTAGATCTGATTAATACCTTCTCTGATACCAGTTTCACTCAGCCTGAATACAACGGTGAAAAACTAAATCTGCACAGTAAAGATATTCTTGGACATGTCTATGAATACTTTTTAGGACAATTTGCCTTAGCTGAAGGCAAGCAGGGTGGGCAATATTACACACCTAAAAGTATTGTTACCTTAATTGTTGAAATGTTACAGCCTTATAAAGGGCGCGTATATGACCCAGCAATGGGGTCAGGCGGATTCTTTGTATCTAGTGAAAAGTTCATTGAACAACATGCACAGGAAAAGCGTTACAAAGCGTCTGAACAGAAAAAGCATATTTCTATCTATGGTCAGGAGAGCAACCCGACCACATGGAAACTGGCAGCCATGAACATGGCGATTCGCGGGATTGATTTTAATTTCGGTAAAAAGAATGCAGACAGCTTTTTAGAGGATCAGCATCCAGACTTGCGTGCCGATTTTGTCATGGCTAACCCACCTTTTAACATCAAGGATTGGTGGCATGCTTCTTTAGAAAATGATGTGCGTTGGAAATACGGCACGCCACCGCAAGGTAATGCCAACTTTGCTTGGATGCAGCACATGCTGCACCATTTGTCACCTACAGGCAGTATGGCATTGCTACTTGCCAATGGTTCGATGAGCTCAAATACCAATAATGAAGGTGAGATCCGTAAGAACCTGATTGAAGCCGATCTGGTGGAATGTATTGTTGCATTACCAGGACAACTGTTTACCAACACGCAAATTCCAGCCTGTATCTGGTTTCTAACCAAGGACAAAAAGAATGGCTTGTCTTTAGATAAAAAGAAAGCCAACCGTGAAGGCAAGACTCTGTTCATCGATGCCCGTAATTTGGGCTATATGAAAGATCGCGTACTGCGTGACTTTACCGATGCAGATATTGCTAAAATCACCAATGCTTTACATGCTTGGCAACAAGGCGAAAATTTTGAAGGCGAAGCGTATCAAGATGAGAAAGGTTTCTGCTTCTCTGCTGAGTTAAAGGATATTCAGAAGCACGATTACGTACTGACTCCGGGACGTTATGTTGGTGCAGTCGAGCAGGAAGATGATGGCGAGCCATTCGCTGAGAAAATGCTGCGTTTGACTGCTCAGCTCAAAGAACAATTTGCTGAAAGTGCTGTCTTGGAAAGTGAGATTAAAAAGAATCTAAAGGGCTTGGGCTATGAGTTCTGATCATCCTTTATTGCTGGAAATTCAGAAGGGTGAAAGTCAAGCCCTTGAATTTAAAGAGCAATTACCGAAAGGGCAACAGGTGGCAAAGACCCTGATTGCTTTTGCCAATACCAGTGGTGGTAAATTGGTAGTGGGTGTAAGTGATGATCGCCAACTCGTAGGTATTCAAGATGATATTTTTGAGTTGCAAGATCAGATCACTTCGATGATCAATGAACTCTGTATGCCCAACATTCTGCCGTATATCTATATCGAGAATATCCAAGGCATAGAGTTGCTGGTGATTGAAGTCAGCCGTGGTTCATTGTTGCCTTATTATCTCAAGCCACAAGGCAAGGCACAGGGGACTTATATCCGTTTAGGTGCAAGTAATCGTGTGGCATCGCCTGAGTATATCCAGCAACTTGAATTGCAACGTCTGAACCAGACTTTTGATGAGCAGCCGAATCCGCAATACAGTTTAGATGACATCGATTTACAGCCTTTAAAGCAAGCCTTTGCTGAGCTGGGCAAAGAACTGTCTTTGCAGAAAATGCGTAATCTTAAATTGATCATTCAGCAGAATGGACAGGATTACCCAAGTCATGGGTTACTCATTTTGTTGGGGCTTTATGAGCAGGTTGAGATTAAATGTAGCCGCTTTAAAGGCACGACCATGACGGTGTTTTTGGATAAAAAAGAATACCGTGGAGACTTATTTAGTCAGTTGAAGCAAACAGAGCAATTCATCAAGAATCATCTGCATCTACGTGCTGAAATTTTAGGGTTACAACGTACAGAAAGTTATGAAATCCCCATTCCTGCCATTCGTGAAGCCTTGGTGAATGCAGTGTTGCATCGTGACTATAGCAATGCAGGGCGTGATATCAAGGTTGGCATTTATGATGACATCCTGAATATTGTATCGCCGGGTGGTTTGCCCAATGGTCTGACTGAAGAGGATTTAGCGCAAGGTCGTTCAGAGATTCGTAACCGTGTCTTGGCCCGTGTGTTTAAAGAGCTGGGTTATATCGAGCAATGGGGCAGTGGGATTGCCCGGATCAAAGATCTTTGTTTGCAAGCAGGCAATCCCGAACCTCAACTGAAAGCACAAGGTGATTTTGTCGATTGGGAGTTTTACCGTCCTTCGATTGAGCAATTAGGTGGCTCAATAGGTGGCTCAATAGGTGGCTCAATCCAAGAAACAATGCTGACAGATCGTCAAAAAGAGATTTTAGTTTTGATTCAAAAAAATCCGAAAGTTTCCTATCGTGCTATGGCGGAGCAGCTCGGTATTAATGAGTCAGCAGTGAAAAAGCATCTGAATCATTTAAAAGATGCAGGCTGGCTTGAGCGTATGGGTGGAACTCGTGGGCATTGGGCGATTAAAAAAGAATTTGGGGAATGTAGTGAGTAATAAAAATTATGTGCCATTAAATGAATTTATACTTTTACAAAGAGGATTTGATTTGCCTCAGAGTGACAGGATTTCTGGAGATATACCTGTCGTAGCATCTACAGGAGTAGCTGGATTTCATAATGAATATAAAGTTGATGCACCAGGGGTTGTAATTGGTAGAAGTGGCAGTATAGGGGGAGGCCAATATATTAAAGAGAAATTTTGGCCTCTTAATACGACTTTGTGGGTTAAAGACTTCAAAGGACATGATGCCAGATATGTCTATTATTTGCTGAAAAGTATAGATTTTCATCGATTTAATGTTGGAACAGGTGTTCCAACATTAAATCGCAATCACTTATCAAGTGTTTTGGTCAAAAACTTAGGATATATAAATGAAAAAGTAATAGCCAAAACTCTTGGTGATCTAGATGACAAAATCCACCTCAACAATCAAATTAACCAAACCTTAGAATCGATTGCCCAAGCCCTCTTTAAAAGCTGGTTTATCGACTTTGACCCTGTCCGTGCCAAAATTGTAGCAAAACAAGAAGGGAACAATCCTGAGTTTGCTGCGATGTGTGTTATTAGCGGTAAAAGTGAAGTTGAGCTTCAGCAAATGGCTGAAGATGATTTGGCGGAATTGCGAGCAACTGCTGCACTGTTTCCTGATGAATTGGTAGAAAGTGAGTTAGGGGAAGTACCGAAGGGGTGGGAGGTTACGCGGTTTAGTAATATTGTTGAAAAGTATATTGATAATAGAGGTAAGACTCCTCCTATTCAGTCGGAAGGGATTCCTTTATTGGAGGTAAAACATTTACCAGAATTCTCTTTAAATCCTGATTTAAATACTGACAAAAAAGTGAGCTTAGAAACTTTTAATACTTGGTTTAGAGCACATTTACAGGAAAATGATTTGATAATGTCAACAGTGGGCACTATAGGTCGCCTTTGTATTGTTCCTGCTAATAGAACTCTAGCAATTGCACAAAATATATTAGGATTAAGATTTAAGTTGAATAAAGTAAATCCACTATTTATGTATTATCAAATGAATAGCGCCAAATTTAGGAATGATGTAGATGCTAGATTGGTTATTACTGTTCAATCGAGTATTAAAAGAAAAGACTTGGAAACTATAGATTTATTGCAACCAGATATTAAAATTCAAAATATTTTTGCAGAAAAGATAAAACCATTTGTATTATCACAGCAGTCAGATGAATCTTTAAAATTAATTGATATTAGAGATGCTTTATTGCCAAAGTTATTGTCGGGTGAGATTACTTTAATTTCTGATGAAGATAGAAAATAGTGTATGTGAGATGAAGAATGATTAAAGATTTTGATTTAGAGAACTATGGGCCAATTATTAGTTCTCATGGTAAAAATTTGGGACAAATTAACTTAATTTTGGGTAAAAACAGCACAGGGAAAACTTTTCTGCTCAAAGCTTTATATAGTGCGATACGTAGCCATGAGGAGTCCAATAGAGGGAAAAATAATCAAGAGTTTTCCGATGTTTTGAGTGATAAATTATATTGGACATTTCAAACAGATAAAATTGGTGACATAGTTACCAAAGGTGAGGGCAAAAAGCTCTCAGTATCAATTAGCTTGGATGACAATAGCTCACTTGGATTTAGTTTTGGAAAAGATACAACTGTTAAAGTAAGTACTATTCACAATAATCTGACCAAAAGAGAATCTAATTCAATTTTCCTACCTCCTAAAGAAGTATTGTCACTGATTGATGTTATTCATAAGTCGGCAGTAATCGATAAATTATTTGGCTTTGATGCAACTTATGTCGATCTAATTACTGCTCTTAAAATTCCTACGCAAAAGGGGCGTAATTCAGATGCGTTTGTAAGCTCTCGAAAACAGTTAGAAAATATGTTTTCAGGGAAGGTTGAATTCGATAATAAAAGCCAAAGCTGGATTTATAAAAAAGGAAATAGTAAGTACTCAATGATGGCTACAGCTGAAGGTGTTAAAAAGGTTGCAATTCTTGATACTCTTTTAGGTAATCGCTATCTTGATAAAGATTCCATTGTATTTATTGATGAACCTGAGTCTGCTTTGCATCCGACAGCAATTGTGCAACTGTTAGATATAATTAGTGTTCTTGCTAAAGCTGGTATTCAATTTTTTCTTGCTACTCACTCTTATTACGTTATCAAAAAATTGGTATTAATTGCTCATCAGTATCAAATGCCTATTCCAACTTTTATGGCAACAGAAAATGGAAGTTGGCAACAAACCTGTTTGCTTAATGATGGTCTACCTGATAATGAGATCATTAATGAGTCAATTCGACTTTTTGAAGCTGAATTTCAAGGGGTTTGATTATATATGATTTTTTTTGAAGAGTCAGGAGTGAGCTTTGGTTCTTTCCCACGTGATGATTTTTATAAAATAGAACATTCCAAAGGCCATAAATCTCTAGGTAATGGTTTTAAAATGGTTGAGTTTACTTATTTAAAAAATCAAAAGATGTTTATGGTTGAAGCTAAATCGAGTATACCAAATCCTAGGAATACATCCGATTATGAGAATTATTGGAATGAAATTTTTGAGAAGTTTGAAAATGCACTACCATTACAAATGATGGGGTGTTTAAAACAAAACTCTATTGTAGAGCAAGAGCTACCATCTAATCATAAACTTATTGATTGGCAAAAAGCTACAATTCAATTAAGGCTAATTATACCTAAAGTACCTAATCAACATTTACCCCAAATAACTGACAAATTTAGACAGCGTTTACATAAAATAAAAAAATTATGGAATATTAACGATATGAATATATTTGTAATAAACGAGGAAAAAGCACGTAAAGAAGGCCTGGTGCTTTAGAAACTTAAACTTTATCTATCAGAAAAACTTAAAGACAACATACCAGGTAATATTAATCATGAACGAAACACAACTCGAAAACCTTTGCCTTGATTGGTTCGCCGAAAATGGCTGGGAAGTCGTTCATGGTATTGATATTGCACCTGATAGTAGCACTCCTTTACGCAAAGACTATAAACAGATTTTACTGGAAGCTGATGTTCTGGCCGCTTTTGAACGCTTGAATCCGCATTTACCTGTAAGTTGTTTTGAGCAAGTTCTGCAAAAGCTGAATCAACCTGAAAGTCTGGACTTGGTGACCAATAACCGTGCCTTCCATCGTATGTTATTGGAAGGTGTATCTGTCACCTATAAGAAACAGGATGATTGGGTACATGACCATGCCTTCTTGGTGGACTTTAATCATGTGCATCAAAACCGTTTTGTTGCGGTCAATCAATTTACCATTCTAGGTGTGAAGCAGCCGCGACGCCCTGACATCATCTGTTTTATCAATGGTATTCCGTTTGCCGTGTTGGAGCTAAAAAGCCCAACCGATGAAAATGCAGATATCTGGGATGCCTTTAACCAGCTGCAAACTTACAAAGAAGAAATCTCCGATCTGTTTGTCTTTAATGAAGCCTTGGTGGTGAGTGATGGGGTAACGGCTCGTGTCGGTTCACTTACGGCGAATCAGGAACGCTTTTTACCGTGGCGTACCATTAAGAATGAAGATGATAAACCTGCTTTAGAATGGGAACTAGAGACAGTTATTCGAGGCTTCTTTGATCGAGAGTTGTTTCTGGATTACATCCGATTTTTTGTGTTGTTTGAAACAGATAGCGAAAAGACTATTAAGAAAATTGCAGGCTATCATCAGTTCCATGCAGTACGCGAAGCCGTACAGGCTACCATTACAGCAGCCAATCCAACCGGAGACAAAAAAGCAGGTGTTGTTTGGCATACCCAAGGTTCGGGTAAAAGTATTTCCATGTGCTGCTATGCGGGGAAACTCTTACAACAGCCTGCTATGCACAACCCGACCTTGTTGATCGTAACCGACCGTAATGACTTGGATGGACAGCTCTTTGAAACTTTTAGTAATGCTCAAGAACTATTAAAACAAACGCCAGTACAAGCCAATAACCGCGATGAGCTGAGACAGCTTTTAGCTGAGCGTGAGTCAGGTGGCATCATCTTTACCACGGTACAAAAGTTTGCATTATTGGAAGGTGAGAGTGAGCATCCATTACTGAATGGACGCCACAATATTGTGGTGATGTCAGATGAAGCACATCGTAGCCAATATGGTTTGAAAGCAAAACTAAATAATGATGGCACATACAAGTTCGGCTATGCCAAGCACATGCGTGATGCTTTAAAGAATGCTGCTTTTATTGGCTTTACTGGAACCCCTATTTCGAGTGAGGATAAAGATACCCGAGCTGTCTTTGGTGATTATGTTTCCATCTATGACATTCAGGATGCCGTGGATGATGGGGCAACCGTCCCGATCTACTACGAATCACGCTTGGCAAAGCTGGACATCAATCAGACTGAAATTGAAGAGCTATCTGATCAAGTCGATGAGGTTGTAGAAGATGAAGAAGATGTTGGTAACCGAGAAAAGACTAAAAGTGAGTGGAGCCGACTAGAAAAGCTGGTGGGTGCCACACCACGGCTGAAACAGATTGCTGCGGATTTAGTCGCACACTTTGAAGCCCGTACAGAAGCCACGGCGGGTAAAGGCATGATTGTGACCATGAGCCGTGAGATCTGTGTCCACCTTTACAATGAGATTATTGCCTTACGTCCAGATTGGCATGACCCTGATCCTGAAAAAGGCAAAATCAAAATTGTGATGACGGGTTCAGCTTCAGATAAACCATTATTACAGCCGCATATCTACAATAAGCAAACTAAAAAACGCCTTGAGAAACGCTTTAAGGACGTAAACGATCCTTTACAACTGGTGATTGTACGCGATATGTGGCTTACAGGTTTTGATGCACCGTGTACGCACACCATGTATATAGATAAGCCAATGAAAGGCCATAACCTCATGCAGGCCATTGCACGTGTGAACCGTGTCTTTAAAGATAAGCAGGGTGGACTAGTTGTTGACTATATCGGCATTGCTAATGAATTGAAGCAAGCCTTAAAAACCTATACCGATGCCAAAGGTAAAGGGGAACCAACATTACGTGCAGAAGAAGCTTATGCGGTTCTTGCTGAAAAGATGGATGCGATACGGGGAATGTTTGCCAAAACCAATGAACAGGTTGGCATGGATTTAAGTGCTTATGAAACTCAGGCACACCGACTGATTATCCCCGCAGCCAACTATGTGCTGAGCTTAAAGGATGGTAAAAAGCGTTTTCTTGATTTAGTCCTGGCAATCAATAAAGCCTTCTCTTTATGCAGCACCTTGGATGAAGCGAAGAACCTGCACAAAGAAATTGCCTTTTACTCAGCCATTAAAGCGGTCATTAGCAAGCATACCTCTGTAGATCGTAAACTGTCGCAAGCGGAAAAGGACAGTACACTAAAACAGATTCTGGATAATGCTGTCATTGCAGATGGGGTAACAGATGTTTTTGCAATGTGTGGTTTAGATAAACCAAACATTGGCTTGCTTTCAGATGAGTTCTTAGAAGATGTACGGCAGATGCCATACCGTAACTTGGCAGTTGAACTGTTGGAAAAGTTACTCAATGATGGCATTAAGGCAAAGACACGAAACAATGTCGTGCAGGAAAAACGCTTCTCTGATCGTTTGCAGGAAACCTTGAGGAAATACAATAACCGAGCTATTGAAACCTCTCAGGTCATTGAAGAACTCATTCAAATGGCAAAAGAGTTTCAGGCCGAAATGCAGCGTGAAGCTGCACTTGGTTTGAATCCTGATGAAATCGCTTTCTACGATGCCTTGGCGAATAATGAAAGTGCGGTCAGAGAGCTTGGAGACGATACGCTGAAACAGATCGCACGAGAGATTACAGAGAAGCTACGGAAATCAACGACTGTCGATTGGCAGGTTCGGGATAGTGTGCGTGCTCAGCTGAAAATATTAGTACGTCGTACTTTGCAGCGTTGGAAGTATCCACCTGATAAAGCAGCTGAAGCGATTGAGTTGGTGATGAAGCAGGCTGAGCAGTTGTCGAATGCTTGGACGACTAGCTAAAAAATCATTTATAAAGAACGTAATTTACACAAAATAATTTACATGCTCTTCTTGGGCGAAACCTTTGAAAAAATAGATAAAGTTACAATAACCAATGTATTTTGGGGGGAACAATGCGTATCGAAAAAGTTAGAGTTGAGGGGTATAGACTTCTTGAAGATATTGAGATTGTATTAGAAAAGAATTCAACTGTGATTGTTGGGCGAAATAATAGCGGAAAAACATCTTTTACTAGCATATTTGATTGTTTTTGTGGTGAGTCAGGAGCCCGTTTTAGGTTGGAAGATTTTTCTAGTTTGTCTCGTGAGAAGTTTTTAAATGCAAGAAAATTGAAAGAAGAGGGGGCAAGTCCAGAGCAGATATATAATACACTGCCTATAATCACTCTTTCTTTGACATTTCGATACGATAGTGATGCCCCGACTTTAGGACCTCTTTCACCATTTATCATTGATTTAGATATGGACTCTACAACAGCGATTGCTTGTATTGAATATAGGCCTGTCTTAGCAAAAATGCATTTGTTGTTTGATTTACCTCAACCACCAGTAGGTATGGAACCTCAAATACATTTTTTTAAGTGTTTACGTAATAATTTATCAAAAATTTACGAAGTGCATGTTAGTGCGATAGATCCGACGGATAAGTCTAATAAGAGAAATTTCGAGGGTACTTCAGCATTCGCAGCATTATTACAATGTAACTTTGTTCAAGCACAAAGAACTCTTGATAAGACAAAGCTTGGTGAGGCTGATGTTATCGGAAAATTACTTAGTGAATTGTTTAAAACAGCTGCTGCACCAACGGCTACAGAATCTGATCAAGAGTTAGCTGCGAAATTAAAGAAATCTGTTGAAGATATTGAGCTTAATGTTCAAAGTGATTTTGACAAAATGCTCAAAAAGTTATTACCTGTTATGGGGGTGATGGGTTTTCCAAGTCTTAATGATACTGAATTAAGGCCTGAAACTTCATTAAATGTAGAGGCACTTTTGTCTGGGCATACAAAAGTTGTTTATAGCGGTACAGATGGTGTGCATTTACCTGAGGGATATAATGGTCTTGGTACGCGAAATTTAATCTATATGCTGCTACAACTTGAAAGCTATCACAAAATTTACCGATCTCAAATTACTCGCCCTTCAGCCCATTTGATATTCATTGAAGAACCTGAAGCTCATTTGCATCCACAGATGCAGGAAGTTTTCATTAATCAATTAAATGCTGCTATTCAAAAGCTTTCGAGTGCCTATCCAGCAGAAGACGTTTGGAATGTTCAGTTTATTATTACTACACATTCTTCTCATGTTGCTAATGCGGCATGTTTTGATGCAGTAAGATATTTCTATAACCAGAAAGATTCAGTGAAAAGTATTAGAAATACTAAAGTTAAAGATTTTAAAAAGGGCATGCAAACAATATCTTCTGCTGATAAAGAGTTCTTGCATAAATACATGACTCTGACTAAGTGTGATCTTTATTTTGCAGATAAAGTGATTATGGTTGAAGGGACAACTGAACGGTTATTAATGCCTCGCCTCAGAGAATTAGTTGATATATCCTTACCAGAACATCAAAAATTAGCAAGCCAGTATGTAACTTGTATTGAAGCTGGAGGGGCTCATGCTCATGTTTTTTATCCACTCCTCGACTTTCTTGAACTTAAGACTCTAGTCATTACCGATTTAGACTCAACTAAAATGGTGGAAAAAGAAAATAAGAAGAAAGTAAAAACCAAAATATGGGAAAAATGTCCAGTAGCTCAAGGTGAGAGAACCTCTAATGCGGCTATCAAGGATTGGTTTCGTCCTAAAGATTTAGATGAAAAAGTAATTTGGCAAATATCTCCAGCTGATTTAATTGCTAAAAATGCCATAGAAAAGCAGGTTAACTTTCGTCGAATTGCCTACCAAATCCCTGAAGATCCAAAAACTAATATTTGTGCAAGAAGCTATGAAGATGCTCTTATTTTAGCGAACCTTAATCAATTTCCATTACCAAGTGAAGACGATGTTGCTACAGAAGCTTGGGAATATGCGCAGGGACTTACTAAAGCGGATTTCGCTTTAGAATATGCAATTCGTGTAAAAGAATGGGTTGTACCTCGATATATTCGAGAAGGCCTGATTTGGCTTTCTGAATCTGATGTTCCTATACAAAATTTAGAACCATTAGACAAAGGAGGAGCAGCATGAGTCAGATTAAAGAAAATCCTGCACTAGTTGCTGCACAAGAAGCTCAGAGAAAGATCAATCAGGCTCTAGATGCGGGTTATAGTTTTAGACTTGAAGCAGGTGCGGGAGCAGGTAAGACATATTCTTTGGTAGCTGCACTCAAGAGACTAATCGACGAACGTGGTTCAACGTTAGTACAGTCAGGCAGAAAAGTTGCTTGTATTACTTATACAGAAGTTGCACGCAATGAGATTGCTCAAGAAATTGAAGATCATCCGGCAATTCTTGTTGACACAATTCATGGCTTCTGTTGGGCATTCATTCGTCAATTTCAGAAGGCAATACGTGATTTGGTAATTGAACTAAAGGATAAAAAAGAGAAAGTTGAACAAAGTGGGGGGATTGGATCACAGTTAGTAGAATATGATCTGGGATTCTTTAGTGTAGATGAGATGCGCATTACACTTAATCATGATGATATTCCTGAATTGATGGCAATGCTTTTGGCTAAGGAAAAGTTTCGGATGTTATTTAGTCAGCAATTTCCAGTAATTTTTATTGATGAATATCAAGATACTCATCGTCAATTTATGGATGCTATTACTGATTATTTTTTAAAGTCGAAGACTGGACCAATCATAGGTCTTTTCGGAGATCATTGGCAGACTATTTATAGTAGTGAGTATGAATTAGCTGAATACCCAATTGAAGAAATTGCAAAGGGTTCAAATTTTCGATCAGTTCCTGCTGTAGTAAATGTTCTAAACGCTTTACGCCCAGAGCTTCCACAAGTTGTTAGCTTACCAGAAGCCAAAGGTGAAGCTCGGTTTTTCCATACTAACAGTTATAATGGGCCTAGAACGAATACAGCACATTCAAAGGAAGATTTACCTTCTGACATAGCACGTAGTTGTCGTGAAGAGTTGATGGCTAGGTTAAGAGTAGAGGGGTGGGACTTAAAAAAGACAAAAGTATTAATGCTTAGTCACAATGTTTTGGCAGTTGAACAAGGTTATCCGAAAATTGTTGAATTATTTAGAGGTCGTACAGAACAGTTTACAAAAAAGGAAGATCCGGTCATTAGGTTCTTTGCTGAAGTAATAGAGCCAATGTGCATGGCTTATAGTTCATCACATTACGGAGATATGTTTAAGATATTGGGTGCTAGACCTGCTATTACAAAACATGAAGATAAAATGTTGTGGCGTAGAGATATGGATCGATTGCTAAAGTTGAGAATAGAAGGGACTATTGGTCAAGTTATAGACCATTTAAAGATTACTAAACGTCCATCTCTGCCTGATCGTATACTTAGAAGAGAGGAAGAGCTTATTTCATTGATGGGCATACCTGAAGTTGAAATGTCTTCAAGACCACAACGTTATAAAAAATTAAGAGAAATCCCGTATAAAGAAGTTATCGAGGTTACAAGATTTATTGAAAAGTTAACCCCTTTTGCAACCCAGCATAGTGTTAAGGGTGCTGAGTTTGATAATGTATTGGTAATCTTAGGTGGAGGGTGGAATCATTATAATTGGCCTCAGCTTCTTGAGCTACTTGAAACTAAAAAGCTGACTAAGACAAATATGAAAGGTTTCTATCGTGCTCGGAATCTTTTCTATGTATCTATATCTCGCCCAATGACGAGACTTGCTGTGCTGGCAACTCAGTCATTGTCAGACACTGCACTTCTTACAGTGAGTAATCTTTTTGGAAGTGAGAATGTTGAAGAGTTAAGTTTTGGTACATAAAATAGAATTTACGCCAAATTTACACCATAAATTATTTTATACAATTTAAGTTGTTGATATTAATTTGTTATTTTATTTTAAGTGTCCAATCCATCATCGGCGCAACACTAATTCGTGGAGATTGAGGGGTTTCAATGGTTTTGTCAGTATTCATTAAAAAATCAGGCTCTTGATCAGTGTTTATCAGCTTTTGTCTGCAAAGACATGGTGAACAACCTATGTCTTAGAGCGGAAGCGGTGCAAAGAAATATGTGGGAAATTACATGAAAATCAGATGTCGCAAAGCCAAAGCGTCAATCCATTTATTGAGCAAGATACAGCACAATGTAGTGAGCTGAAATGCATTCATTACCGATAGGAGGATCTTTGGGAGTGGACGAAAAATGAAACTCGATGCTTCATTTTATTCAGGTATTTCCGATAGCACGCAATACTATCACAAAAATGGAATACATTCATTGAGAGATATTATCTGCTTTTATCAAGCTTAGAACTTATAATTAATGGTAAGAGGAGCAGCCAATATTCATTAGATACATTGAAATATAGAAAACAGAATGTTTTTTTCGATAGAACATTCACACTGAACTAGCGGGATTTATCAATCACTATGGTCCTAGCAGGATTAAATTGAATTTAGCTTAATCATTCAGTATGTTGAATACATAGAAGAATAAAGTATAGGAAAAGCCGATGTTGCTTTTAGAAGAAATTTTTAAAACTAAAAAAGTACAACAGAGTGATGAGTTTAATCTGAGAATACATCGTGGGCTGAGTTGGCTAAAGCAGGCATTACTGCTCGATCATGATCCCGATTTACAATTTATCAGCCTCTGGATTTCCTTCAATGCGATATATGCACAAGACTTGGGGCAAAGTCAGGACAAACAGAGTTTACGTCAGTTCTTGCATTTAATTTGCCAGCATGATGTCGATCATAGAATTTATAGCATTTTATGGGACAAATTTAGTCAGCCTATTCGTATGCTCTTAGACAACCAATACACCTATCAAGGGTATTGGGACTATCAAAATAAGAAAATTGGTTTAGAGATCTGTAAGGCTCAGCTTGAACAAGAAAAGAAAAAAGTGGCGAAAGCGCTACAACAGAAACATTCGGTTGATATTTTACTGGTACTGTTTAATCGTTTATATACCTTGAGAAATCAACTGATGCATGGTGGTTCAACCTATAAGAGTTCATTGAACCGCAAGCAGCTACAAGATGGCTGTCAAATTTTATCGGCTTTACTGCCCGCATTTTTGTACATTGCTTTGGAAAATGCCGATAGTCTCGATTTGGGTAAACCTTTTTACCCCGTGGCTCAGGTCAGTTAGCGCTCAAAAAGAAGTGCCCAAACCAAAAGACAATTGACTCAGTCAACTGTCTTTTTAAGGGTTAAGCAATACCCTGTTTTTTGTTATACAGGGTATCCAGCAGAGCAAAGACACCCGCCATCATCACCAGTGTAATACCGACTAAACATGTACTGCTCCAGCCGCCGTGATGCCATGCATAGACACCCAGTGCCGAGCCACACGCGCCACCAATAAAATATAATGTCATATAGATGGAGTTCACCCGAGACTTCGCATCGGGGCGTAAACGGAAAATCACGTTTTGGTTACAACTATGTGTAGTTGCAAGCCCTAAGTTAATCAGTGCATAACCGATGATGTAGCTGATGAGTGAGCTCCCGCCTAAATATAGGAACACCCAACTGAGGGCTAACGTCCCGCAGCCGACCCAAGTCAAAAGCAGGGTATAACCGCGATCGGCCCATTTACCAATCCACTGAGTGGAGAGTGCGCCAAATACGCCGACCAAAGTTACCACGCCGACTAAAACATCCGAAAGTTGAAATGGCTCAGAGGTTAAAAGTAGGGCAATGGTTGAAAACAGCATACTCATGGCAGCAAAAGCAAATCCACCCGTGATTGAGCGAAACACCAAACGAGGCTCTTGTTGCAGCAGACTCCCCATGGACTTAAAAATGTCGAAATAGGTGATTTTAAGTTTTGGTAGTTGGGGTAGTTTTCCTTTCATCAGAAGGGCCAAAGCAAACATGGCGATGCCACTCAGCACATAAATCATTTTCCAGTGCCATAAGTCTGAGAGTAATCCAGCCACACTGGTCGACAGTAAAATCCCGACCAATAAGCCACTCATGAGGAAACCGACCACTTCTCCCGTTTTTTCAGGTTTGACTGCCATCGTGGCCAGAGGAATCAGTACTTGTGCTGCGACAGAAAAGAGTCCTGTAATAATGGTGCCTAGCCAGAGCATCGATAAGTTGGTAGATGTCGCACAGATAAACAGTCCAGCAGATGCGCCAAACATCAGGAATGGAATCAGTTTGGCTTTGTTCAGCATGTCGCCTAAGGGCACAATGAACAGTAAACCCAAAGCATAGGAGACTTGCGCAAAGGTCACGGTCAAAGCCACTTGTTCTTCTGGCGCTTGAAAGCTTTGCTGAATAGAGGAAATCAAAGGCTGGCAATAATAGTTTGCCCCTGCACATAAGCCACAGACAATTGCCATCAGCCAGAGCAGAGATTTGTCTCGACTGATGTCGAAAGAGGTATTCATAATGAGCCTTTGATGAGGGAGTATTTTTTTCAGAAAGACGTTTACATCATGTTTGAGCTAAATAGATGCATCGTTTCAGAAATTGTATACGAAGCTGGGTCAAAAGCCTAAAACAGGCGAGAAAAGACTGCATAAAAAATGAGTCGAAGATGAAGACATAGAAAATAGCATGACCTGTTCTCAGGAGAGTATTTTCGTCTAATACAATCAAAAAATAATGATATTTCGAATTTCCTGTCAAAAAATGATAAAAATCTTTAAAAAATTCTGAACGCACCCGTCTATTTTGTATGAAATTGTTGCATTCGATCATTTTCACTCATAAAGCATACCAAGCATTTGGGGCTGATTGTTGAAATATTCATCTATTTAAAGTGTTTTTGCTTAATTATGGTGCATTTTTGCTTAAGGCTAGTGCGTCAATGCACGCCATTATCATCCCATAAAATATGAAAAAAACATTTTTGTTGGTCGTTCCGCGTTTTAGATCTATTTAAACGTGATTAATCCTTCCTCGTATTTTTATATGATCCACTTCAAATATACGTTTCAGTTGGACTAAATTTTGAGCATTGGCATTTTTGATCGATGAAACATAGGAACAGGCCAATTCTAAGCTTTTGCAAATGGGGCAAAACTGTCATTCAAGTCAATGCCTGCAAAGTTTGCGCGACGGCAGATGGCAAAGCTCGATGAATGACAGGTTCGGGTTAATGTGAACGTGGTGGTTCATATTCTTGGATTGGTCAAAAAGATCAATACTGCGGAATTAAAGGACTTGGTTTTGTGCAAAAAAAGTGCAGATTTTAGTGTAAAAAGATCTGTAGCTCAGAATTTGAATAGAAATAAATCAATTTTTAAGCGGATTCAAAGTAAATAAACGAGATATCACCCAATATTTTTTATGAATCACCAGTTCAGTATATGGGTATTTATTAAATAAATAGTGGGTGGTATTTTAAAAAAGTTTCATTAGAATCCAAAAATTCATAAGAACATCCTGTGAGAAAATATTGCCTAATCGGTGATGTTTACTTTAAGAAAAACTAGCTTGAGGGACGCTCATGCAGATCGGAATTCCAGCCGAAACTGTCGTCGGTGAAAATCGTGTAGCCGCAACGCCAGAAACGGTAAAAAAGTTGATCAGTGCTGGTCATAGTGTAGTGATTGAACGTAGAGCAGGTGTGAAAGCTGCTTATATCGACAGTGCTTATGAGCAAGTCGGTGCTACGCTGACAGATGATGCCTATACCGGTAGCCAAATGATTTTGAAAGTACGTGCCCCTCAGGGTGCTGAAATTCAAAAGCTTGCGCCAAATACATCGGTTATTGCCATGTTTGACCCGTACCGTAATACGGAGCTTGATCAATTTGCATCACAACACGTGTCTGCATTTGCTTTGGAGCTACTGCCACGAACTTTATCTCGTGCGCAGAACATGGACGTATTATCTTCACAAGCTAACTTGTCCGGTTACAAGTCTGTGCTTCTTGCTGCGGCAGAGTACCAGCGCATGTTCCCAATGTTGATGACGGCTGCGGGTACTGTAAAACCTGCACGTGTCGTGATCATGGGGGTTGGTGTTGCAGGTCTACAAGCGATTGCGACAGCAAAACGTTTGGGTGCTGTGGTTGAAGCAACGGATTTACGTCCGACGGCGAAAGATCAGGTGGAATCTTTGGGTGGCAAATGGTTAGACGTACCTATGTCAGCAGAAGAGCAGCAAAAAGCAGCCGATGCTGCGAAAAATGGTTATGGCTGGATGCCAGGTGAAGACTATATCCGCGATCAAGCCATTATTGTGGACAAAGCTGTATCGAATGCTGACATCGTGATTGCCACTGCACTTTTACCAGGTCGTAATGCGCCACGTCTGATTAAGGCGGAAACGGTTGCCAAAATGAAACCAGGTTCAATCATCCTTGATATGGCGGTTGAAACAGGCGGTAACGTTGAAGGTTCTAAGAATGGTGAAAATGTTGTGACTGACAACGGTGTGACCATTCTAGGGATTCCAAACATTCCGTCTACGGTTTCAACTGAAGCTTCTGCTTTGTATGCACGAAATGTCTTGAACTTTTTAGATACTTTATTTGATGCAGAGAAAAATTTTGCTATCAATCCTGAAGAAGAAATTCAAAAAGCCCTTCTAGTAACTCATGGCGGTCAAGTACTGCTGAAGCGTGGTTAAGGAGATAGATCATGGTTGAAACAATTACAATTTTCGTCCTTGCCATCTTTGTAGGCTACTACGTTGTGTGGGGCGTTACGCCTGCACTACATACACCGCTTATGGCAGTAACCAATGCGTTGTCATCGATCATCGTGGTCGGTGCAATGATTCAAACGGTGGGGATTCCTGCAATCGGTGTTGATGCGAATGTTGCATTCCAAAGTGTGAATGTGGTGAGCATCTTAGGTGCAATTGCGGTGTTCTTAGCAAGTATCAATATTTTCGGTGGCTTCGCAGTAACAGCGCGTATGCTTGAAATGTTCAAGCCAAAGCAAAAGAAAAAAGAGGGCTAATATATGGAATTCATTCGAGACTATGCGGATTGGTTCTACCTGATTGGTGCTGTCCTCTTTATCTTAACTTTACGTGGTTTGTCTGGCCCGAAAACGGCAATTCAAGGTAACCGTTACGGCATGATCGCAATGGCGATTGCTGTAGTGACCACCTTCTTTGTGGCAGATCATCCTGTGATTTGGATGATTGGCGGTGCGATGGTGCTGGGTGCGATAGTGGGTATTGCCCGTGCGCGTACTGTACCTATGACGCAGATGCCTGAAACTGTTGCTTTAATGCACTCATTGGTGGGCTTGGCTGCGGTATTAATTGCAATAGCTGCAATTCTACATAACAACCAACTGACTGCTTTATTTGCACAAAATGAAACTGCATTAACTGCTGCGGGTGTGCAACATGCACACATGAGCAAGGTTCATTTATTTGAATTGTTCGTGGGCTGTTTCGTCGGAGCGATTACCTTTACAGCGTCTGTATTTGCTTATGGTAAGTTGGCTGCGAAAAAATGGGCAAAAACCATTTCTGGTGCATGGGTTAAACCTGTACAAGCACTGATTTTCCTTGCAATGTTGGCATGTGGTGTGTACTTCTTCACAACAGGCAACATGAATGCATTCTGGGCTATGACTGCACTTGCACTTGCATTTGGTTGGGTGTGGATTGCACCAGTCGGCGGCGGTGATATGCCAGTGGTGGTATCGCTATTGAACTCCTTCTCTGGTTGGGCAGCAGCAGGTATTGGTTTCACACTTGAAAACAATATGTTAATCGTTGCGGGTTCACTGGTGGGTTCTTCAGGTGCGATTCTGTCTTACATCATGTGTAAAGCCATGAACCGTTCAATCATCAACGTTTTGTTTGGTGGTGCAATGGGCGGTACAGCGGTAGCTTCTGCGGACAAAGGCAAACAAGCACAGCGTAACCATCGTTCTGGTTCAGCAGATGACGCAGGCTTCTTGATGTCAAATGCAGACAGCGTTGTGATCGTACCAGGTTATGGTATGGCGCAAGGTCGTGCACAAAATGCTGTGAAAGAACTGTGTGAAATCTTGAAAGAACAAGGTGTAAAAGTGCGCTTTGCCATTCACCCAGTTGCAGGTCGTATGCCGGGTCACATGAACGTACTTTTGGCTGAAGCAGACGTGGCTTATGAAGACATCTTAGAGATGGATGAGATTAACTCAGACTTCCCTGCAACAGATGTGGTGCTTGTGATTGGTGCGAACGACGTGGTGAACCCTGCGGCGAAAGACGACCCAACATCTCCAATCTATGGCATGCCAATTCTTGAAGCACATAAAGCACGTACCATTATGGTCATCAAACGCTCTATGGCGACAGGTTATGCAGGTCTAGACAACGATTTATTCTATAACGAAAAAACCATGATGATCTTTGGTGATGCGAAGAAAGTGGTTGAAGATATGACCAAAGCAATCAATGGTGGTGGACACTAATCCTCCTCCTAGAGTGTATAGAGACCACCTTCGGGTGGTTTTTTTATGTTTGCAGCTTTTGCTAAGATGATGTGTATCTTTTCAATAAGAAAACAAGATGAACATAAATCAGATTTCGTTTCAGGTGTTGCTGATCTTTAGTGGGTTCGTTTTGAGTCAAACTACTCAGGCTCAAGTCTTCGAAATAAAAAATGCATCGAAACGCTATGATGTAAAAATAACGACGAGCTGTACGGACAGGAGCTGCGATGGACAAGCCAATATTGATCTTTACCTAAAAGGGACGGTACAGCGCTTTCAGCGTATTTCCTCGGCTGAATTGACGATGGATCTGGACGAAACTGACAAACCATCTGTCAATGTGGTGCAGCTTTATGGTGAGCAAAGTGCCGTGATTTTTGCCGACTTTAATTTTGACGGCAGTGAGGATGTCGCCATCCGTAATGGTAACTATGGTGCTTATGGCGGGCCAACTTACGATGTTTATGTCTTTCATCGGACTAAAAATAAATTTGTGCTGAGTCAGGAGTTATCGGCCTTAACTCATGAAAATTTGGGCATGTTTGAGGTCGATCCAAAACAGAAAAGAATCTTAACCTTCAATAAAAGTGGGTGTTGTTATCATATTCGTTCGGAATATATCGTGATTCCTAAACACGGCTTGAGTTTAGTCAAAGAGTTTATTGAAGATGCAACAGTTCAAGCGGGAAAGGTTAAAGTGACGGAGCGAACGCTGAATCGTGGTCGATGGGTAGAGAGGGTTCACTATTATGCTGTGGATGAATACTATAAAAACTAAAAGCCATGTTTTAGCAATTAGCTTATAAATTCATTTTGACCTCTTGTATGGTGTATCGCTTTTTCACCTTGTTTAAATCGCTCCATTTATATTGGCGAACATAGATCATTTTTAAATATCTATAAGGTGTTGAAACACTGGCATTGATTTTGCAATTGAGATGAATAATCTTTGGGGGATTATTCATGAAAAAAATAAAATACTTACTCTTCTTCGTGTGATGTATTACTTTACCCAGTTTTGCTGCAGAACCCCTGCCAACACAGGCTCAAAATATTCAAGAGATTTGCCTCTCGCTTGACAGTGTCTGGGTGGTGCTCGGTGGCATTTTGGTGTTTTTCATGCAAGCAGGTTTTGCCCTGATTGAAAGTGGTTCGGTGCGCTCTAAAAACACCATTAATGTACTCATGAAAAACTATATGGATGCGTGTTTAGGGGGCTTGGTGTTTTGGTTGATTGGCTTTGGTTTGATGTTTGGTGCCAATTCGAGTGGTTGGATAGGAACCTCGCATTTTGCCCCCAATGCTATGGATGACTGGCACTGGAACCTCTTGTTCTTTCAAATGATGTTTGCTGCCACCGCCACGACGATTGCCAGTGGGGCGATGGCTGAGCGGATTCACTTTGTGGCGTATATTGTGAGTGCTGCAGTGGTCAGTGGTTTGATATACCCGATTTTTGGTGCATGGGCTTGGGGGAGCTTATTTGATGGCGAAGGTTGGCTAAAAGCCATGGGTTTCATTGACTTTGCTGGTTCAACAGTGGTGCATTCGATTGGTGGATGGGTGGCCTTAGCTGGAATTATTGTGCTGGGACCCCGTTTAGGGCGGTTTGGGCGCAATGGACAGGTCCATTATTTGGCAGGGCATAATTTACCGTTGGTGGCGCTAGGCGGTTTTGTTCTATGGTTGGCATGGTTTGGTTTTAATGCGGCCTCTACTGTGAAGGCGGATGTGGGTATTGGGCGGATTGCCTTGAATACGCATTTGGCGGCGTGTGCTTCGGCAGTTGCCTATATGGTTTATACCCTAATACGTGGTAAAGCGATTTTAGTGCGCGGCACCATTAATGCCTCCTTGGGTGGACTGGTTGCAATTACGGCGGGCTGTGCAACCATGAGTCCAGTGTATGCCATCATTAGTGGTGCGGTTGCAGGTGTGTTGGTCAGTATTTTACCTGTGGTGATGGAAAAACTCCGCTTGGATGATGTGGTCGATGCGGTGACTGTACATGGTTTTTGTGGGGCGTGGGGCACATTGGCTGCGGGGTTGTTTTTTGAAAACCAAATGTTTAATGCGGGAATCATTGCGGTACAAGGCTTGGGGATTGTGACAGCCTTTGCGTGGGGTTTTGGTGTGGCGTTGATCGTCTTTAAAGTCTTAGACCTCGTTCTTGGTGGTTTGCGGGTGAGTAAACAACATGAACAACGTGGCTTGGACTATACCGAACATGCAGAACTGTCTTATCCCGAGTTTCAGCGTGATGTGACGTTTGAAACTGATGATATGACCAAACGTCATTAATGAAAGAGGATAGCTCATGTCGACCGAAACATTAACTATTTTACAAAAACGCCAAGCGATCGAACGTGGATTGAGTCAGTACTTACAAGGAACACTTTTAGAGCAAGTATTGAATCACTGGGAAGCGAAATATGGTGATCAACCCTCCTTTGTCCTGAATCGTTTTTTGAGTGAAATTTGCACCACAGAGGAATTACGTTACTTCCGAAAAGACATGCTCAAAAATGTCTTGGCAGAGATGGCCCAAGTTGAAAAACAAGTGTTGTTGAACCCATCTGCAAAAGCATCGAAAAGTGAACAAGGGGGAGCAGTGTTACTCGATGCATTGACGTTTTTTATGCAAAATATCTGTCAAGCAGTCAAAGCCGTTGATGTGCAGGAGTTTGAGCGTGAGGTGAAAACGCAGCTAGACGCTTTATCCATTGTGGTCGATAAGTATCAGGCCTTGAATGATCGAGCAGTACTCGAAGCTTTGCCCATGACTCAATATGCGCAGGTCTTGACAATATGTTATGAAAATTATTGTGAATTTTATGGTCCAGCAAAAGCAGATCAACTCTATGCCCATGTGAAGCGCCAAGTGAAAGAGCGTTACCCAATGGTCGATATGCATCGCTTAATTTAAAGAAAATTAGACATAAAAAAAGCGACCTTCAGGTCGCTTTTTTCATATTAGGCTACAGTTTCTTCTGGGGCTGCACGCCAAAGGCTTTCTAAGTCGTAGAAACGACGTGCTGTTGGCAACATCACGTGCACAACAACAAAGCCAAGATCAATCAAGATCCATTCTGCATCACGTTCGCCTTCGACACCGAGAGGGCGGAAGCCTGCTTTACGTGCTTCTTCAGCAACGTTATCAGCAAGTGCTTTGATGTGACGCGTTGATGTACCGCTTGCAATCACAATTGCATCAGCGACGTTGCTGATTAGGCTGACATCAATCGCTAAAATATCTTTTGCTTTTACATCTTCAAGGGCTTCATGTACAACTTTTAAGCAAGCTTGTACGTCGGCAGCTTGGGTATTCATTGCGAAATCGTGAGAATTAGAAGCGCTGGGCGATGGTTCTAAATTCATAAAGGGAATTTTTCCGGACAATAACTCATCTTATAATATAGCGTTTTTAGGCGAAAATTTCAAATCCGCAATGGTTCAACTTTGAGGATGTGCAGCAAAGTATTTTGCCTTCCATGCAAAGGACTGAGTTGAAACAGTTTTTGGTCGATATTCAGCCGCAATAAAACCGTCATAACTGCTGTGTTGTAGCCATTCAAAAATATTTGTATACATAATTTGTGCAGTATCTGGTTCATGCCGCCCCGGACAGTCTGCAAATTGGATGTGACCAATATCTTGAATATTTTCTTGTAGCCCTTGCAACACATCCTCACCCATCATGGCCATGTGATAGCAGTCGTATTGCATTTTAAGTGCAGGGTGTTGTACTGCTTCTAGCATTTCCTGTGCTTGGGCAATATTTTGTACTAAGAAGCGTGGCATATCCGTGCCGTTGATCATTTCAAAGACAGGTTGAATGTCATGTTCACTGAACATATGGCAGGCCAGTTTCAGGTTTTTTGACAAGGTATTTAAACAGGGCAGTAGGTCGGCATCTAGGGGCTGTTTACCAGCAAGGATATTCACACTTGGCACTTTGAGTGCGCTGGCATATTGAACTGCCAACTGAAGAGCGTGATGAAACTCTAGCTCTTTGCCGGGGACACCTGCGAGTCCATTGCCACCAGTCATTAAGTCACCCGCAGGAACGTTAATCAGGCAGAGACTTAAGTCATGAAGCCTAAGCTGAGTTTGAATTTGTTCAATGCTGAGTTCGTAGGGAAATTGGATTTCCACGTGTTTAAAGCCAGCAGCTTGCGCTAAAGCAAAACGCTCAAGCAACGGTACTTCGGTAAAAATCATGGATAAATTTACAGCAAGTTTGGTCATGATTTTCTCCTGATTTTATTTGGCTTGTTGTTCTACTTGTAATATGACTGAGGCAAGATCAGCTTCAGCATAGCCTTGTTGTTGGTGTACTTGCAATTGCTGAAGTGCTCGCGCTGCAACAGGAATGTCAAGTTGGTGCTGCGCAGCAAGCTGCACGGCGTTGTTCAAGTCTTTGGACAGGGTTTGAACTTTCCACTGTACGGGCTCAAACAGATGAGTCGCCATACGTGGACTTAAAATTTGGAAGGGTTTCGAATCGGCAAAACCGCCTGCAAACGCAGGTGCGAGTAAGCGAGTGTCCACGCCAGCTTTGGATGCTAAAGCAACCGCTTCTGCAATCAGCGTGCTATTGGCTGCCACAATCAGTTGATTACAAATTTTGGTGGCTTGTCCTGTTCCTGTGTTGCCCATACAGGTGACACGTTGCGACAAGATATTATAAATCAAAGACAAGTCTTGAATCGTCTGTGCATCGCCACCAGCAAAGATGACCAGCGTACCTTGTTCCGCACCGACAGTCCCCCCTGAAACAGGTGAGTCGATCCATTGCACCTGTTTTTGTTCGGCACGTGCTGCAAGACTCAGGGTTTGCTCCACCGAAAGACTGGAAAAGTCGATGATTACTTGCTTCGCCGTCAAAAACGGTTCGATTTGTTCATAAACGCTGAGTGCAGCTTTGTCGTCGGCTAAACATGTTAGGACTATAGGATATTCAGCAATATTCTGTAGTGCTAAGTCTGTCGCCCCCAAATCAATGAGTGCATCGCAGGCACTGCGGGTACGGTTCCATACAGCGACTTCGAAACCTGCTTGAAGTAAGCGGGTGGCCATACGGCTTCCCATGAGTCCCATGCCGAGAAATGCAATTTTAGTGTGTCGATCGAAATTCATGGGACCCTCTTTGATTGTCAGTGATTAAATACTGTTATTTATATTGGCGTGGTAGATACTGCACGTCGGGTTGTTTATCTTTCTTACGTGCGATTTGGCTATTTTTACCTAACAGTAATTTGAGCTGCCAAATTTTTTCCAAACGTAAGGATTTTTTAGGCTCATGCTGCATGGCATCCAGCACATATTTTGAGGCCATGAGCGCATCTGGTGAGCGTTGTAACATTTCTTCTGCAATGGCTTGGGCTTTAGCAAGCGGTGATTCATCAAGATGTGTGACTAAGCCGATTTCTTTGGCATAAGTTGCATCGAAAATACGTGCCGTAAGTGTTAATTCTTTGGCAAGATCTAGTCCGATTAGACCTTTCAAAGAACGCGTCAGTCCCATATCCGGAACCAGTCCCCAACGGCTTTCCATAATCGACATTTTGGTTGCAGGGTGTGCGACACGAATGTCTGCCGCTAAAGCCAGTTGCATACCCGCGCCAAAGCAAAACCCTTCAATCGCGGCAATCACAGGAACAGGCAGTTCTTGCCAAATTAGGAAAGCTTTTTGAAATAGACTTTGTCCCGGTTTAATCAGCTCCCATGCGGCATAGGCGCGATTCTTCGGATTGTTCAAATCGGCAAGATCAATGCCTGCACTAAAGACTTGCGCTTCACCAGTGAGGATGACACAACGAATGCTGCGGTCTTTTTTAATTTTTTCAGCAGTTTTAACCAACTCGCGCAACAGGTCGAAACTCATCGCATTGCGTTTGTCTGGGCGGTTAAGTGAAACAGTGGCAATGCCGTTTTTGTTTTCAATGCGAAGTAAAGCCATGATGAGAACTCTTATTTTTTGCTCGCATGGAGCATAGCATAGCTCTCGTGCGGATAAATGACACCAAGAGTCACGTCGCAATTTGTCTTTCGTGCCATGCTCTTTTGAATGTTTTATGGGATATGTTTGATTAAAATTTGCTGTGCCGCATGTTGTACTTGTTCAATCACAACTTTGAGTTCATTGAAACGCTTTATGGTTTCTTGAACAAATTGTTCATCGGCTTTACGACGTTCTTTACGTAAGGTTGAAACAAACTGTTCAAATGTCCCTGTTGCTTCTTGTAAGTTGGGTACACCGACATAGCGTGTTGCACCATACAGGCGGTGTAGCACATGCTCCAATTGTGGGAAATCTTCCATTTCAATCAATTGCTTCATTTCATGCAACTCAGTATCAAAACTGTCCATTAACATACGCAATAAGTCGACCGCTAAATCTTCTTTATTGGCGGCTAACTGTAAGCTTTGCTGCCAGTCGAGCACCTTAGGATCGAGTGCTTCAATCACGATAGCTTTTTCAACGGGTGAGCCTTTATTGAAGCGATCAGTGGTCCAATGGGTCAGGATTTGGATAATCTGATCAATTTGAATCGGTTTGGTGACATAGTCATCCATGCCGACTTGCAGTAGTTTTTGTTTTTCATCGGCCAATGCATGTGCGGTGAGGGCAATGATGGGCAAACGCTTATGGTTTTCAATGGTTGACTCCAGCGCACGAATGGCACGTGTGGTATCGACACCCGACATGACAGGCATTTGAATATCCATAAATACCAAATCAAAAGCTTTGCTGTCGTGTTCAGCGCGCTCTTGTAAAATCTCTAAGGCTTGTTGGCCGCTTAAAGCTTTTGTTGTCGTGACATTCAATTCGCCTAGTAGTGCTTCAAGGACAATCAGGTTAGGGAGATGGTCATCCACCGCTAAAATATGTAAGCCTTGACCATTGAAGGACTCCATTTCGTCTTCTTCAAATAGCGGTTGATTGCTGAGCAATTGAATCAAAGCACTCCGACTGAGCGGTTGGTATAATGGTCGTGCGCGATATTCATTCAGCGTGGTCAAATCGAGTGACATCTGGTAACCATAAACCGCAAGGTTACCGCTATAACGCTGACGAATTTCTTTTAATAAGGCTTCGGTATCACCACTGTGATCAACAATTAACCATGTATTTTCCACATCTTGAGGCAGTCTGTTGAGGTGGCTGAACAAGTCTAAAATTGAACTCGATTCGATGTGTTCCACAGCATAGTCTTCAAGATAATGACGCAGAATATTGGCCGTTGCAGGATGCGCCAAATACGAGACCACTTGCATGTCGCTAAATTGAGGATGTTCAACGTACTCATCTTCTTCATTGACCATAAACATGGCGGTAAACCAGAAGGTGGAACCTTTTTCGGTGGGCGCGCGTTCTTGGTTGTCCTCAAATCCAATTTGCCCCTGCATCAAATGCACCAGCTGTTTGGAAATCGCTAAGCCTAGACCTGTGCCGCCAAATTGACGCGTGACCGAAGCATCACCTTGCGAGAAAGACTCAAACAGTTTTTTACGGTCGGTTCCACTGAGTCCGATACCGCTGTCTTGTACACTAAAGTGCAATAGGCACTGTCCAATATCATCTTGTTCCATTCTTGCGCGGACGATGATCTCACCATCAGGAGTAAACTTAATGGCATTGGAAATCAGGTTGGTTAAAATTTGTTTGAAGCGTAGGGCATCTCCAACCACATGCTTTGGCACATTGTCGGCATAGTAAAAGGCCATATCGATATGCTTTTGTGCAGCAAGAGGAGACAGCATATCCATAACATCAAAAATTGCTTCTTCTAAATCAAAAGTTGCAGTATCGAGTTCTATTTTACCTGCATCAATTTTTGAAAAATCTAAAACATCATTAATCAGTGCCAGTAAGTGTGCAGATGATTTTCGGATGGTTTGTAAATACAGGTTTTGATCATTGTTGAGGTTGTCTTGACGCAGTAACAGGTGAATAAAACCATCAATACTGTTCAGTGGCGTGCGCAGTTCATGGCTGATATTGGCCAAGAATACAGACTTGGACTGACTTGCTGAAATGGCTTGGTCACGCGCTTGACGATAGGTAATGTTTTGCACTTCTAAAGTGTCAAGGGTTCGACGTAAATCGTCTTCCGTTTGCTCAGTGTGTTCTTTCAATTCTAAAAAACTAAAATGCAGGCGTTTCACCACATTGGCAATATCGCGCTGTAGTAAGCGTAATTCACCGGTGCTGTTAATCAGCATGTGTTGATCGAGGGTGTCGGCATTTAAACGTTGCAGCTGCATGCGAATTTCATACATCGGCGCAATCCAGCGACGCGAGTAGAAATTTAAACAGAGTAAAAGTAGTAATAGTGTCAACAGACCTGTCGCAATCAACACAATCAACACGCGATAACGGGCAATTTGTAAGGGCTGGTTATCTAACTCAACCACCAACTGCGCAGGCGTGCCTGTAAATTGGTTGATGGGCAAACCATATACTGTATTACCTTTAAAATTCATTGGGCCAAAAAAATCAGTATTTTTTTTCAGCGCAGGCCACGGCGCTTGGTCTTGGTAGCCAATGCTGAGTTTGTTATTGCCTTTTTCATCAATAATTGCGGCACGAATCAGATGTTTTTCATCTAACATCTTTTGCATCAAATAACGTGCATTTTCATACTGCCAAGGGGAGGCATTCACCAAATTGATCGCCGCTTCCGCATCTAGCTGATAGCGCGTTAAAATCGCTATCGCCATTTGTCGCTGTTGGGCTTTGGCGGCATTTGAAGTTTCGGTAATAACCAGTAATGCACCTACACAAGCCAAGACCATAATCGGCACGAAAATAAGTGCAATGAGCTGTCCATAAGCATGGTTTAAGTGCAGACGATTAAATAACTTTTTATTGATATTTGACATGGTGCAAGTGATTTATTCCCTATGCTTTGAAGTGTAGCACGCTTTATAAAAAATCGATGGTGCTTTAATCACTTTCACGAAAAAGCACGCTAAATGGGTGCAGGGACTGGCATTTTTCCATACAATAGGCGCACCTCGATCAAGGTGCAAAGAATGAGTACTACATCCACTGATTTTCAAGCAGACGAATTTTTGTTAGATCACTATGTTGGAAAAACTCCACTGGTGCGTTTACAGCGTCTGGCAAGTCACACTCAAGCAACAGTATTGGCAAAGTTAGAAGGCAACAACCCCGCAGGTTCTGTCAAAGACCGTCCCGCGTATAATATGATTATGCAAGCGGAAAAGCGAGGGCAAATCCAGCCGGGCGATACCTTGATTGAAGCGACCAGTGGAAATACCGGCATTGCACTGGCGATGGTTGCTGCGATGCGTGGCTATCAGATGAAACTGATTATGCCCAACAACATGAGCCAAGAACGTAAAGATGCCATGCGTGCTTATGGCGCGGAACTGATTGAAGTGACCAAAGAACAGGGCATGGAAGGTGCACGTGATTTGGCTTTGCAAATGCAAGAAGAAGGCAAAGGGCATGTACTCAACCAGTTTGGTAATCCTGATAATGTTGAAGCACATTATTTAACGACTGGGCCTGAACTTTGGCAGCAAACAGGTGGCAAAATCACTCACTTTGTAAGTTCAATGGGCACTACAGGTACCATTATGGGGGTCTCTAAATATCTCAAAGAGATGAACCCCGACATTCAAATTATTGGCTTACAGCCATCGGATGGTTCAAGTATCGCAGGGATTCGCCGCTGGCCTGAAGAATATTTACCAACGATTTTTGACCGCAGTCGGATTGATCAGATTATTGATATTCCGCAAATTGAAGCAGAAAGAACCATGCGTAAATTGGCGCAAAAAGAAGGGATTAGCGCAGGAACTTCTTCAGGTGGTGCGGTGTGGGCATCAATTAAAATTGCTGAAGAAAACCCTGGTGCCGTCATTGCGTGCATTATTTGTGACCGTGGTGACCGTTATTTATCGACGGGTCTTTTCTCTGTGGTCGATCCTGAATAAAACAATAAAAGAGAGTTCTGCTATGCGCCTACCTGTGCTCACCTTTGATATTGAAACCATGACTGATTTGAGATCGGGGGCGCATTTATATGGTTTAGATTTGCCTGAGGCTGATTTGGAGGCGGCACTGACCAAATTGCGTCGCCAAGAGTCAGGCATGGATTTTCAGCGTTTGGCTTTGCATGAAATTGTGTGTATTTCAGGCTTATGGCTGGATGACCAAGGCCAGATGAAACTCTTTTCTTTTAGCCGTGAACAATATTCGGAAGCAGAAATTCTCAGTAAGTTTTTATCTATATTTGATAAGCGTTTACCGACTTTAGTGAGTTGGAATGGTGCTCAGTTTGACTTACCTGTAATCATGCTTCGTGCTATGTATCATGGTTTAACTGCACCTGCTTTGTTCGATCAGGGCGAAATTGACACACAAAAGCGCTATAATAACTATCAGAACCGTTATCATCAGCGTCACATCGACCTGATGGATGTGATGGCAATGTTTAATGGACGTCATTTCCAAAAGCTAGATGATGTTGCCCATTTATTGGGGTATCCCGGTAAACGAGGTGATGGAGCGTATCATGTACCTGAATATGTTCGGGCGCAGGAATGGCTCAAACTCACCAGTTATTGTGAAGGTGATGTGCTAAATACATGGTTGGTATATTTGCGTTGGCTCTTGCTCAAAGGGCAATTGTTAGCTCAAGACCATCGTCATTTTATCGATCAAACCATCCAGTTTTTACAGGCTCAACCGCAGCATCAAGACTTTTTGTCGGTGTGGCGTGAGACCTCACAGCAGACGGCCTTTACCGCTGCTGATTTTTCCCCTTCCCATCTTTAGGTACACATGAAACATAGAGCCAAACCTCGTCCAACTCAACAGCCCAATTATATTTTTCAGGTTGAGTCACTTTCGCATGAAGGACGCGGCATAGCGCACTATGGTTCGCATCCAGACCATCCTGCAGACAAGCAGGGTAAAAAAGTCTTTATTAGCTATGCGTTGCCGGGTGAAATGGTTAAAGCGCAGATTACCCATGCGGTAAAGCGTTTAGAGGAAGCCGACGCTGTTCAACTCCTTAGTGAAGCCTCTGCTTTTCGGGTTGAGCCGAAGTGTCCGCATTTTAAAAGCTGTGGTGGCTGTAATATGCAACACATTCACCCCGATGAACAAATTCGTTTAAAGCAAAATGTACTGCAATCGCATTTACAGCATTTTGCGGGGATTCAACCTGAAGAATGGTTGCCGCCTTTGCGCTCTTTACGTGAAGACTACCGCCGTAAAGCACGCATTGGGGTGCGTTATATTCCCAATAAAGATAAGTTGGTGGTCGGTTTTCGAGAGCGTCAAACCAATAAACTGACTTCAATTGATCGTTGTTTGGTGTTAGATCAAGCGTTTGGTTCAATCACACGCTTGAAGCAGTTACTCCAAAGTCTAACAGCCAAAGCGGCCATTGGTCATATAGAATTGGCTATGGGGGATTGTGACATCGCCCTCACGGTGCGACATACTGAAAAATTAAACACAGAGGATGTCAACCGATTAAAACAATTTGCGTTAGACAAAGGGTGGCAGTTGTATTTACAAGCTGCGGGCCCAGAAAGTTTAAAGCGTGTCGATGATGAACATGCAGAGATGCGTTTACATTATCGTTTAAATGATTTTGATGTGGAATTTGGATTTAACCCACATGACTTTACTCAAGTAAACTCAACCATTAACCCGCAAATGGTGAAATTGGCATGTGACTTGCTAGATTTACAACAAGGAGAACGTGTTCTCGATTTGTTCTGTGGTCTAGGAAATTTCTCTTTGCCTTTGGCTCGATGCGTGGGTGCAACAGGACAAGTGGTTGGTGTTGAAGGCAGTGAAGAAATGGTTCAACGTGGTGCAGAAAATGCGGAACGTAATGCTCTTCGCCAGTTGAAGTTCTTTTCACAAGATTTAACAAAAGATTTCTCGCATCATTCTTGGGCAAATCAAGGATTTGATGCATTATTGATAGATCCTCCACGTGCAGGCGCAGAGGAAATAATGCATTATATGCCTAACTTTGGTGCAAAAAGAATCGTTTACGTGTCGTGTAATCCAGCGACATTCGCAAGGGATGCGGGGCTGTTGGTACAACAGGGTTATCGATTAGTCAAAGCCGGTGTGATGGACATGTTTACCCACACAGGTCACGTTGAGTCGATAGCATTGTTTGAAAAAGATAATGAGATAAACGATTAAAGAATATGAAGCGTAAAAGTGTAGGAGAAGGGTATGGTCACAGTACGTGAGCAACTACCTGGGCGACTTAATGAGTTGTCTCAGGAGGCGACTGTAGAGCATGCCGAACAAGCTCAACATGATTTGGCTGAATGGTTAGATCGTGTTCGAAGCATATTAGATGATGCGAAGCTTGAGCAACTCGAAGAAGTTGCCAATTTGACTTTACAAAAAGAGTTAGAAACCACGGTTAATCATCGTTCCAATACCTTTTATACCGGTATTGAAATGGCGGATATTCTGGCCCATTTACATGTCGATGAAGACACCTTGGCTGCTGCGATGCTCTATCGTGGTGTACGCGAAGGCGTGATTCCATTGGCGGAAGTGCAAGAGCATTTTGGCGAACAAGTGCATGCACTGGTCAAAGGCACTTTGGCTATGGGTAAGTTGTCCGACCTCATTGAGCAGAATAAACACCTCGAAGATCACTTTAATAACAATCAGCGCGAGCACTTAAACGGCATTTATAAAATGTTGATTTCAGTGACGGAAGACGTGCGCGTTGTACTGATCAAATTGGCTGAGCGAACTTATGCACTGCGTGAATTGGCGACTTCATCTAAAGAACGTCAAGAGCGTGTAGCACGAGAAATCTTAACCATTTACTCACCTCTGGCACACCGTTTAGGGATTGCGCAGTTAAAGTGGGAACTGGAAGATTTAGCCTTTCGCTATTTAGCACCCGATCGCTATAAAGAAATTGCGACGCTGCTGAATGAAAAGCGACTGGAGCGTGAGCAATATATTCAGTTTGTGATTGATACATTGCGTGCATCTTTGAATGAGCATGGCATTGAAGCTGAAATTAGCGGCAGGGTAAAACACATTTATTCGATTTATCGAAAAATGAAAAGTAAGAACCTGAGCTTCGATCAGCTCTATGACATTCGTGCCGTTCGGGTCTTGGTTAAAACGGTTCCTGAGTGCTATCACTCGTTGGGGATCGTGCACCAAATTTGGCGGCATATTCCGCATCAGTTTGATGACTATATTACCAATCCGAAAGCCAATGGTTACCGCTCACTGCATACGGCTGTGATTGCGGAAAATAAGTCACTGGAAGTTCAGATTCGTACCAAGAGCATGCATGAAGAAGCAGAACTTGGGGTGTGTTCGCACTTTAACTATAAAGAGGGTGGTAAGAATACCGATCGCTCTTTTAACCATCGTTTACATTCATTGCGTGCAGTACTTGAACACTATCAAGAGCGCAATGATGCGAATGTACATAAGTCTGATGAAGACTCTGAAAATTTTGAGCAAATTCAAGATTTTGAAGACTTTGAGAAGATTTATGTATTTAGCCGTGATGGAGATATTAAAGAGCTCCCACGTGGTTCGACCGTACTCGACTTTGCTTATCATGTGCACACTCAAGTCGGTAATAAGTGTTATGCCGCGCGGGTGAATCAGCGTTATGTTCCGCTGACTTATACCTTAAAAACGGGTGAGCAAGTTGAGATTTTAACCAAGAAAGACCGTGAGCCAAACCGTGATTGGTTGGTGAACTCTTTAGGTTATATCAAGACGGCACGTGCGCGTGACAAGCTGCGTCATTGGTTTAGACAACAAGACCGCAGCAAAAACTTGGAAGTGGGCCGTGACCTGCTCAACAAAGAACTTTCACGTTTGGCAATTCACCCAAAAAGTATTGATTTGAATGATTACTGCAATCATTTCAATGTCAAAGCGGGTGAAGATATTCTGATTGCACTGGTCAATGGTGACATTAGTCTGCATGCCTTGATCAATCAGGTGAACCGCCATATGCATTTGGATCAGGACGAACCTGAACTGGTGCTGAAGCCGACGTTGAATCCACGTGCTAGTCATACCTTGTCAGCGCATGGCATTCTGATTGATGGTTTAGATAACGTTGAGCTGCATGTGGCGCAGTGTTGTCAGCCTGTGCATGGTGAGTCAATTGCGGGTTATATCACCTTGAACCGTGGGGTGAGCATCCATAAAGTGGCGTGTCCTGACTACTTACGCATGATTCAAAATGAACCTGAACGTGCAGTAGAAGCCGACTGGGAAATGCAGCCAACGCGTGGTCAGAGTGTGCAAATTGTGGTGGAAGCTTATGATCGCCGTGGTTTGCTCAAAGATTTGACTCAAGTGATTTTCTCCGATCAAATCAATATTCGTCAGGTTAATACCATCTCTGAAGCAGACGGTATTGCCAATATGAAATTGTTGATTGAAGTGAAAGGTTTATCGCAACTATCAAAACTGTTGGCACGATTGGAGCAACAACCAGGCATCATTAGTGCGCGTCGTTTGGTGCAAGGTAACTAAGCGAATTGAAAAGAAAGAGCCTGCAATTGCAGGCTCTTTTTATTTGGAAAGGTACAAGTTGGTCAGGCGATTGAGAAATTGGGGGCTGATTTTACTCAGTTGAAATAAAAGCTTGGCTCTGGCACCCACGGCTTGATGCGTTGCAGTGAGTGTCGTATCTTTTGCAACAGCACGTTGGAAAACGTGTTGCGCTACATCTTCTGCAGTTAAGTGTACCCCCATGTTTTGAATACTCTTCGCTTGCATATCTTGCACCATGGCAGTTTGTACAAATAGAGGCATCACATCCAACACGCGAATGCCATATTTCTGCCATTCGGTATCTAAGCCTTCGGTGATGCCGCGTACCGCAAACTTACTGGCAGAGTACGAGACCAAATCAGCTTGACCATAGATGGCTGAAGCCGATGAAAGGTTGATGATACGAGCAAAATTCGCTTGTTTGAGGTAGGGTAATGCAGCGTGGCAGCCATTCAGTACACCATTGACATTGATCGAGATGGTTTTGTGATGTGCGCTGATCTCTGTGTGTTCAAAAGGCCCTGAGAATAGAATTCCTGCATTATTGACCAAGATATTGAGCTCGCCTGCCCATGTGACAAACTCGGCTAAAGCAGTTTGCCAGTCTTGATAGTTGGAAACATCGAGCTGTCCTGCTTTGGCATTCGGGCCGAGGCTGGCTGCCAGCTGTTGGGCTTGAGCGCTATTGATGTCATAAATTCCCACTTTGTACTGATGTGCATAAAATAAGCGGGCGATCGCTGCACCAATACCTTGGGCTGCACCGCTAATCAAAATACTGCGCATTGAAACTGCTCCTTGTTGCTCTTTTTCTTGATGTTATTGTTGTGATTGGATTGAGCATAACAAATGAATGCCGTCATAATGTCATTTTTATCAATATGATTTTTGAAGAGAGATAAACATGGAACAATTGCTGAACGTGATGCGTGAGTTACGTGAAAAATGTCCATGGGATCAACAGCAAACCCCAGAAAGCTTAACCCGCTATGCTATTGAAGAGGCTTATGAAGTTGAAGCTGCTGTGCGTTCAGGTAACGCTGATGAGGTGCGTGATGAGTTGGGTGATTTACTGCTACAGGTGGTTTTCCAGTCACAGATGTATGCCGAGCAAGGGGCTTTTAATTTTCAAGATGTGGTTCATGCCATCACAGAAAAACTGATCCGTCGTCATCCCCATGTCTTTCAAGCACAGCAGTTTTTAGCTTTGTCTGCCGAAGATGTGGGCGAGCTTTGGAAGCAAATTAAACAGCAGGAAAAACAAGGTAAGGTACAGTCACGATTAGACAGCATCAAACATGGTCCAGCCTTACAACAAGCGGAACAGATTCAAAAAAATGCAGCACAAATCGGTTTTGACTTTCCTGATGTAGCAGGCGCTTATACCAAGCTTGAAGAAGAATTAGCTGAATTGAAACATGCGGTTCAACAGCAAAATTCCGATGAAATAGCAGGTGAATTTGGCGATTGTTTATTTTCAATGATCAATGTTGGGCGTAAACTGGGCGTCTCAAGCGAAATGTCGCTTTTGAGTACGATTCATAAATTTCGTACTCGTTTTGCTTTCATTGAAGATCAGGCTTTGCAACAACAAAAAAAGATTGAGCAGATGTCTTTAGAAGAAATGGATCAACTGTGGGAGCAAGCCAAATTACAACTGAAATAATAAAAATGGTGGCTTGACTTGATAAAAATAAAAGTAAGTTTGTTGATCATCGCGTTGCTATTACTGAGTTTATTGGCTTGGGTGCCGACCAGTTATGCACAGTCTTTTGATCAGAACTACCAGAACTGGAAAGCAGAGCAGCAGGCGTGGGATGATCGTATTCAAGCCCCCAAGAGCGTGAAACGTGCTGTGTCTCCTGTTCAGGCCCAACCTGTGTCGAGCGCAAATAAAATTAGTTTAAATCAAGCCAGTGTCGATCAGTTACAGCAGCTTCAGGGTGTGGGTCTAAAAAAGGCACAGGCAATCGTGGCCTATCGCCAGAAACAAGGGGCATTTAAATCTATTGATGAGCTACAACAGGTGCGCGGGATTGGACCGGCAATTTTTGCAAAAAATAAAACCCGTTTGGGCTTGTGAAAAAAGCGGTGTCATTTATTCGTGAATTGATCAGAATCCTGCTTTGCTTTCGATAATCAAATTGCCCTTTGATTGTGTTAGATATATGATTAGCGTCATCTTAGAATTTTACGTTTAGGCGTAGGAGACAGCGGCTTTTGCAAACTTTGCGCGCGTCAAAATGTGGTTTATCAACCGCTCAATTACCTTCTTACATTTTAGATGTGATCGATGCATTAACTAAGGCAGGCTATGAAGCGTATATCGTCGGTGGCGGTGTTCGCGACATGATGCTTGGCCTAAATCCCAAAGATTTTGATGCAGTGACCAATGCAACACCGTCACAGGTAAAAGAAGTTTTCGGACGACGTTGCCGTATTATCGGGCGCCGTTTTGAGCTGGCTCATGTCTATTCAGGTCGTGAGTTGGTTGAAGTGGCAACTTTCCGTGCACCGCCGAAGAAAGAAGTCACCTCTGCGCAAGGCATGATTTTGCGTGATAACAATTGGGGTACGATAGAGCAAGACTTTGCTCGCCGTGATTTTTCAATTAATGCAATGTACTATCAGCCACGTAAGGGCGTTGTCTTAGATTTCTGTCATGCTGTGGATGACATTAAAAATAAAACCTTACGTCTACTGGGCGATGCACAAACACGTTTTGAAGAAGATCCTGTGCGAATGCTGCGGACTTTACGTTTTGCTGCAAAATTAGGTTTCTCAATTGATCAGCAAATTCTTGACGTTTTTACCTTGGAAATGACGCAGTTACTGCGTGATGTTTCGCCGCACCGTTTATATGATGAATCTCAGAAGTTGTTCACGATGGGACATTTAAATCGTGTGTTGCCAATGTTGATCGATTTCGGCATTTGGAAGCAGTTATTTGCAGATATCCAACCGAATATCACCCCATTTATTGAACGTGCCGCTAAAAATACCGATCAGCGCATTCAAGTGGGCAAAACCATCAACCCTGCATTTTTCTATGCGGTGTTGTTATGGCAGCCGTTCTTAGAGCGTTGTGAGTTTTATAGCAGTAAAGGTATGGTTGCGGCTGAAGCTCGTGCACAAGCGGGACTTGATGTATTAAAACGCCAAGCCACGCGGACTATTATTCCGCGCTTTGCCGAAACCTTCATTCGTGAAGTGTGGGAAATGCAAACGCGTTTACTCAATCCGAAAGCACAGCAAATTCAAGCCTTATCTAGCCATGCACGTTTCCGTGCAGGCTTTGACTTCTTGTTGCTTCGTGAAAAATCCGGTGATGAGGGTACGCTCGGCATGGGACAGTGGTGGGATGCCTATCAGTTGATGAGCACCGATGAAAAAGAACGTGCCATTAGTCAATATAATCGCCAACGTGCAAAATCACGTCGCAGTGGTAAAGCAAGTGCTGAAGAAGCGGCGATTGCCAAAACGGTAAGTCATGAAATTGAGCCTTTGGTGCAAGAGCAAGAATCACGCAGTCGCCGTGCACGTAAACCGAAGCAACACGCTGAAGCCCGTACCCCGACTGGTAAGGGAACAGGTCACAGCTCAACCGAGATTGGTGTAGACCACCCAATTTTAAAACGTAAACGTGTTCAGCGTGATTTAAGCAGCGTGATTTTTGGGCCGACACAATGAGCATCGTCACGTACATTGGTCTAGGTAGTAACTTAGGCGACTCTAAAGTGATTTTGACTGAAGCGGTGCACAAGTTGGCTAGTCTTGGCGATGTGAAGATCTCCAAGCTGTATCAAAGCCCACCGATGGGGCCGCAAGACCAACCCAATTATTTAAATGCCGTGGTGCAACTCAGCACAAACTTGGCGCCGTTGGCCTTGCTGGATGAATTGCAACGTTTTGAACAAGAGTCGGGACGTGTACGTTTACGCCATTGGGGTGAACGTACTTTAGATTTAGATTTACTGATCTATGCAGAAGAGAAAATTCAGCATGAACGCTTAACTGTGCCACATGTCGGTGTGATGGAGCGTGATTTTGTGTTGATTCCATTGCTGGATTTAGACCCCAATTTACACATTGATGGTATTGCGTTGAAACAGTTGCCTGTTGTACAACAACCCACGTTGAGCGTGCTGGATGCAGGCAATTGGGCAGAGATTTAATTTAGCCGAGCTAAAGATGTTGAAAGGAATAGTTTGATGATTAGTTTAAATGACTTAAGAAAATTTAAAGCAGAAGGTCGCAAATTTTCCTGCCTGACTTGCTATGATGCAAGTATGGCAAAGGCAATGGAACTTGCTGAAATTGATACCATTTTAATTGGTGATTCACTTGGTATGGCGATTCAAGGTCGTGATTCCACTTTGCCTGTTACGGTTGAAGATATGGCTTACCATACCGCAGCTGTACGCCGTGGTAACCAGCATGCCTTGATCATGACCGATTTACCGTTTATGAGCTATGCCACCTTAAATGATGCTTTGCAAAGCTCAAAAGTGGTGATGCAAGCGGGCGCACAAATGGTCAAAGTTGAAGGTGGTGCGTGGCTGGCTGAAACGGTTCAGGTTTTGACACGCAATGGTATTCCTGTATGTGTACACTTAGGTTTAACCCCACAGTCTGTACATGTGTTTGGTGGCTATAAATTACAAGCACGCACACGTGAAGCGGCAGACCAATTAATTGCGGACTGCCAAGCGGTGGTTGATGCGGGTGCTGCGGTGCTGTTATTAGAGTGTGTGCCTGCGCAGCTCGGGAAAGAAATTAGTGAGTTGTTCCCACATGTACCTGTCATTGGCATTGGCGCAGGTGTGGATACCGATGGTCAAGTCTTGGTGGTACAAGACATGCTTGGACTGACTTTTGGTCGTGTTGCAAAATTTGTGCGTAACTTTATGAAAGAACAAGCAGGGGAAACGGCGATTTTGGATGCGTTCAAGGCATACCATGCAGCGGTGCTTGATAGCTCATTCCCTGCAAAAGAACAAACATTCCAAGTCGAGCTGTAAAACATGAAAACTGAAACCACGATCCAAGGCCTCTCAGCATCATTGAACCCTGCGCGAACGGCTCGAAAAAGTATTGGTTTCGTCCCGACCATGGGCAACTTGCATCAGGGGCATTTGAACCTTGTGCGCGAAGCGAAAAAACTCTGTGATGTGGTTGTAGTTAGTATTTTTGTGAATCCGATTCAATTTGGACCCAATGAAGATTTTGACAGTTACCCACGCACCTTGGAACAAGATCAGCGCTTGTTGGCCGAGGTTGGTTGTGACATCGTGTTTGCACCATCGGTTGAGCAAATGTATGGCAACAGTCCACGTTTGACCAATATTACTGTTTCAGATATAACCAATGATTTGTGTGGTCTACAACGCCCAGGTCATTTTGATGGTGTCGCCGTTGTGGTGACGAAACTGTTCAATATTGTGCAACCTAATTTTGCTTTCTTTGGTGAAAAAGACTATCAACAGTTGGCTGTGATTCGTCAGTTTGTTCGTGATTTGAATATGCCGCTTGAAGTGATGGGTGTGGCAATTGCACGTGCAGAAGATGGTTTGGCTTTAAGTTCACGTAATGGTTATTTAAGCGAAGAAAACCGTCAAAAGGCACCGACCATTTATCAAAGTTTAAAAGCTGCAGAACAGTCGCTACAAACTGGTACCGCTTTAGCTGATGTGTTAGCAAATATAAAGGCGACATTGACACAGGCTGGTTTTGTTGTGGATTATGTGGAAGCACGCACACCTGCATTGCAAAAAATGGATGCGTTTGACCAAGATGTGGTGCTTTTTGTTGCGGCAAAACTCGGGGCAACTCGTTTAATTGATAACTTAAAAGTGAAATCTATTTAGTCAAGCTCACCTCTCAAAGGATTAAGATGAAGCGCATTTTAATTGTTACAGGACAGTCTGGTTCGGGTAAATCCTCTGCATTACAAGTGTTGGAAGACCTCGGTTATTACTGTATTGATAATTTGCCTTTGGCCTTACTCCCAGAGATTGTGGCTAAACTGGATCGGGAAAATAACCTTGAGCAGTTGGCGCTTGGTGTGGATGTACGCAGTACACGTGCAGATTTGCAAGAGTTCGACTTGGTGTTTGAACAATTGCAAAGGCATGGTACGGTCGATATTATTTATTTGACCACGCGTGACCAAGAACTGATTGCGCGCTTTAGTGCTTCACGTCGTCCGCATCCGTTGGCGACACGCTTTCAAAGTTTGAACCAGTGTATTCAAGAAGAAAAAACCCTTTTATTGCCGATTAATTTGCGCTCAACTGTGCATATTGATACCACCGATAAAAGTGTGCACGATTTAAAGCATACCTTGCTGTCAAAATTGGGGCAGTCAGATAACCTGATTTTGATTTTGCAGTCTTTCGGCTTTAAACATGGTATTCCGTTAGATGCTGACTATGTGTTTGATGTTCGACATTTACCCAATCCCCATTGGGATTTAGAACTACGGAAGTATTCTGGACTAGATGCCCCTGTGCAAAAATTTTTGGAACAAAGTGAGCAAACCCACGAAATGTTCCAAGATATTTATAAGTTTTTAGATAAATGGTTACCAGCTTTTGCTGAAGGGCATCGTCACTATATGACCGTGTCAATTGGTTGTACGGGTGGGCAGCATCGCTCTGTATATATTGTGGATAGACTAAAAAAAGCCCTTGAGGCAAAATGGTCTATTCAGGTCCTCCATCGAGAAATGAAGCACTGGGCATGATTGACACAACTGTTGACGTAATTAATAAACTAGGGTTACATGCGCGTGCATCTGGCAAGCTCATTGAAGTGACCACCAAATTCCGTTCTTCAATCCAAATTGGAAAAGGAGACAAATTGGTGGATGCCAAAAATATTATGTCCCTCCTGATGCTAGGCGCAGGAAAGGGCACCACTTTACGCTTGGTGCTTGAAGGCGCAGATGAAGAACAAGCTTTATCTGAGATTCAGGCACTATTTGCAGCAAAATTTTACGAGGCAGATTAATCGTGGCACGTCGACCGCATAGTTTTACTGAAGAAGACTTTGAATCTTTAGAAGGACGTGCAAGTAAAACTGAACAGAAAAAAGCCGTACAACGTATGGCATCTTTGGGTTCTCAACTTGCAGAGTTGAACACTAAACAAATTCAAAACTTACCTGTTGAAGAGCGTTTGATTGAAGCTCTTTTGGATGTGAAACTGATTACATCAAATGAAGCTCGTCGTCGCCAATTTTTACGCATTGGTAAGTTGTTGCGTAATGAAGATGAAACGGTGATTTTGTCTTATTTGACACCGCAACAAGGTGCGAAAAAAACTGCTCAATTGCAGCGTTGGGTTGATCGTATGATCAAAGATGGTGATGTGGTCATTAATGAGTTTTCCAAAACTTATAATGCCGCGGAACGTCATACCATTCGTCAGCATGTATTGCGTATTCACCGTGATATGAAACAGCAGGCTGATGAAGAACAACTTAAAGCTTCGCGTTTGAAGTTGTTTAACTACATTCAGCAAGTGGCTTTAATTTCAGATAATTAAGCCATTTAGACATAAAAAAGCGACCTTCAAGATCGCTTTTTTATGTGAGAATATTTGCTTGAGTAGACTGCTGATTGTTTAGCTAAACTCGCGTGTTGCACGCTCTTTGGCCCAATCACGTAGGACAAATTTCTGTAACTTGCCTGTCGACGTTTTTGGAATTTCTGTAATCACTACATCTTTCGGGACTTTAAAACGTGCCAGATGTTGCTTACAGAATTCAATGATTTCCTCAGGCGTGGTTTCTTTACCTGCTTTGAGTTCAATAAATGCACAGGGCACTTCTTGCCAGCGAGGATCGGGCTTCGCGACCACCGCAGCCGTTAAAATAGCAGGATGTTGATAGAGAATTTCTTCAACTTCTAGTGATGAAATATTCTCGCCTCCAGAAATGATCACATCTTTAGAGCGGTCAGTAATTTTGGCATAGCCATCGGGTTGGCAGACTGCAAGATCGCCTGTATGAAACCAACCACCAGCGAACGCTTCTGCGGTCGCCTCAGGGTTTTTGAGGTAGCCTTTCATCACAATGTTGCCACGGAACATAATTTCGCCCATGGTTTGACCATCATGCGGTACAGGTTGCATGGTATCTGGATCAAGGACTTTCATACCATCTTGCAGTGGGTACGGTACACCTTGGCGTGAGTGCAGCTGCGCTTGTTCTTGAATCGATAAGTCTGACCAACCTGCTTGAGAGGCACAAAGCGCAGAAGGACCATAGGTTTCAGTGAGACCGTAGACATGGGTGACATTGATGCCAATATGACGCATGCCCTCAATAATTGCAGCAGGCGGTGCAGCACCTGCCACCATCACTTCAACGCGATGCTCAAAGTGAACCCGTTGCTCTTCAGGGGTATTGATCAGCATTGATAACACAATTGGCGCACCGCAGAAATAATCGACTTTGTGTTCAGCGATGAGTTTAAAAATAAGTTCAGGGTCAATTTTACGTAAACAGATGTTGGTGCCGCCATTGGCTGCCATGGTCCATGCAAAGCACCAACCGTTGCAGTGAAACAGGGGGAGGGTCCACAAGTAGGTTGCACGAGGTGTCATGCCACAAGCAATGATGTTACTGGCTGCATTGATATAAGCCCCACGGTGATGATAGACCACCCCTTTCGGGTTACCTGTCGTTCCCGAGGTGTAATTTAGGCTAATGGCATCCCATTCATCTTGAGGTAAATGCCACTCAAAGTTTTCATCGCCTTCGGTTAACCAGTCTTCATACTCGATTTGACCAATGGGAGCTGCAAAACAGTTTTCATACTCAGCATCATCTACATCAATCACGAAAATATCGCGTCCGACCAAAGCCAAGGCTTCTTGTGCAACCGATGCAAACTCTGGATCCACCAATAAGACTTTGGTTTCTGCATGATCAAGCATAAATGCGATAGTTTTGGCATCTAAGCGCGTGTTCAATGTGTTGAGGACAGCACCTGCCATTGGGACTGCAAAATGTGCTTCGATCATTGCAGGGACATTGGGCAGCAAAACAGAGACAGTATCGTTTTTTGTGATTCCCAGTTTTTGTAATTGTGAGGCAAATTGGCAGCAGCGAAGGTAAGTTTCACGCCATGAAATATGGCGGTGCCCATGAATGATGGCATCTTGATGGGGATAAATATAGGCAGCTCGTTCTAAATAACGCAGCGGTGACAAAGCCACAAAGTTTGCGGGGGTTCTTGGTAACTCATCATAAGCACTCACCATGTTGATCACTCCAAATTCAGTATTATTTTTCCATTGATTAAAAGATATGCATTTTTCAGCCATCTTGCATTTATGCTTTAGTCGAGTTGCTCTTTTTAGATGAATTTATTGAATTTTTTTTGTTTAGTTTATCTAAACTGAATCTATGGATTCTGTGCGATATAAACCCTTTTAATTAGATTTTAGCCTGCTTTTTAAGCAAAATGTGTATGCTTGTGTTGCTGTATTGTTCAATAAAAAGTGACCGATAGAGTCATTATAAAATGTAGCGATAAGGATTGCGGAACATCAATCCCCCTCATTTTAGGGAGGCTGTGGGATTGGCAAATAAATTCAAAATGCGCTGAAACGTGAATTTTATAGGGGAAAAGGTTTAATCCTGTGGATAACACGTGTAAAATTCGACTGATTTTATTTATCCACCGTTTTTATCTTTTGAGGTTTTACCTCGATCATAATCTCGCGGTGATATGCTCCATGGTACGGGGCATCACTCCTTAAGGATTTTTTATGCCAATTATCACTTTGCCAAATGGCGATCAAAAACAATTTGATCAAGCTGTATCTGTGATGGACGTTGCACTGAGCATCGGTCCGGGTCTTGCGAAAAATACAGTTGCAGGAAAAGTCGATGGTCGTTTAGTCGATGCATCTGACTTGATTACCACGGATGCCAGCCTTCAAATTATTACGCCTAAAGACGAAGAAGGTGTCGAAATCATTCGTCACTCTTGCGCTCACTTGGTGGGACATGCGGTTAAGCAATTGTTCCCTGAAGCGAAAATGGTGATTGGTCCTGTCATTGAAGATGGCTTCTATTACGATATTTTTAGCGCAAAGCCATTTACGCCAGAAGACATGGTAGCCATTGAAGAGCGCATGAAAAAGCTCATCGATCAAGACTATGATGTCATCAAAAAAATGACACCACGTGATGAGGTGATTGCAGAATTCACAGCGCGTGGTGAAGATTATAAATTACGCTTGATTGCAGACATGCCTGAAGAAACAGAAATGGGCTTGTACTACCATCAAGATTATTTGGATATGTGCCGTGGTCCACACGTGCCAAATACTAAATTTTTAAAAGCATTCAAGTTGACTAAAATGTCAGGCGCTTACTGGCGTGGCGATGCGAAGAATGAACAGTTACAACGTATTTATGGTACAGCGTGGGCAGACAAAAAACAGCTTGCAGCGTATATCAAACGTATTGAAGAAGCTGAAAAGCGTGACCACCGTAAAATTGGTAAAGCTTTAGACCTGTTCCATATGCAAGAAGAAGCACCAGGTATGGTGTTCTGGCATCCAAACGGTTGGACCATTTATCAAGTACTTGAACAATACATGCGCAAAGTACAACAAGACAATGGCTACCTCGAAATTCGTACCCCACAAGTGGTTGATTTCACGCTTTGGGAAAAATCAGGCCATGCTGCAAACTATGCAGATGGCATGTTCACGACGCATTCAGAAAGCCGTAACTATGCAATTAAGCCGATGAACTGTCCTTGTCACGTACAAGTGTTCAACCAAGGTTTAAAATCATACCGCGATTTGCCAATTCGTTTGGCTGAGTTTGGCTCATGTCACCGTAACGAACCATCGGGTTCATTGCACGGCATTATGCGTGTTCGTGGCTTTACTCAAGATGATGCACACATTTTCTGTACCAAAGAGCAAATTGGTCAAGAAGTGGCTGACTTCATTCAACTGACTTTAGATGTGTATAAAGACTTCGGTTTCGAAGACGTGCAAATGAAGTTGTCTACACGTCCAGAGAAACGTGTGGGTGATGATGCACTTTGGGATATGGCTGAAAAATCTTTAGCAGATGCTTTAGATGCTGCTGGTTTGGAGTGGGAACTTCAACCGGGTGAAGGCGCATTCTATGGTCCGAAAATTGAATTCTCACTGAAAGACTGCTTAGGCCGTGTATGGCAATGTGGTACAATCCAATGTGACTTCAATTTGCCAGAACGTTTAGATGCGTCATATGTCACTGAAGACAATGATCGTGATCAACCTGTTATGTTGCACCGTGCAATTCTTGGCAGTTTTGAACGTTTTATTGGTATACTAATCGAACACTATGCGGGCTTTATGCCACCTTGGTTAACACCAATCCAAGCATGTGTGATGAACATTACCGATTCACAAGCGGAAGCATGTGAGTCAGTCGTCGCTAAACTTAAAGAAAACGGTCTCCGTGTGATTTCAGACTTGAGAAATGAGAAAATCGGCTTTAAGATTCGTGAACGTACATTAGAGCGTATTCCTTACTTACTGGTACTTGGGGACCGTGAGGTAGAGGAAGGTACAGTGAACGTGCGTACCCGCTCAGGAACAAATTTGGGTACTATGTCAATCGACGCTTTCGTTGACCTAGTAAAAGCAGCCGTTGCCGAACGCGGCCGGTACATTGTGGAGTAACAGCGATTAAACAGCCTGACCGTAATCAACAGGGCGGTAACAAATCAAACCGTCCTGCTTTGAATGATGAAATTCGTGCGAAAGAAGTCCGTCTTGTAGACGAAAATGGTGAGCAAAAAGGTATTGTTAGCTTGGCAGAAGCATTACGCGCTGCTGAAAGTGTTGAGCTTGATCTTGTTGAGATCGTAGCAAACGCTGAACCGCCTGTTTGTAAAATCATGGACTTCAACAAGCATTTGTTTGATCTAAAGCAAAAGCAGAAAGAAGCGAAGAAAAAACAGCATCAAGTACAGGTGAAAGAAATCAAACTCCGCCCGGGTACTGATGTTGGTGATTACAACGTAAAACTACGTGCAATCACTAAGTTCCTTGAAGAAGGCAACAAAGTAAAAATTACTCTTCGTTTCCGTGGTCGTGAAATGGCGCACCAACAGCTTGGTTTGGCTCAACTTCAAAAAGTTGAAGCAGATGTGGCTGACTTGGGCGTAGTTGAACAAGCACCGAAAATGGAAGGTCGTCAAATGGGTATGTTGCTTGGTCCTAAAAAGAAAAAGTAATGATCCATTGATCTTAAAAAAAGCACTGCCTATGCAGTGCTTTTTTTATTTTGTTGATTGTCCCGTCCTGAAATAAGTTTACACCTTTAAGAGGCTTATTTTATGGAACATGAACGAGAACAAAGAGTTAAACGTACACAAGGTGATTATAGCTTTGCCTTTAAAATGATGGTTGTACATGAAGTAGAAAAAGGGCAAATTACTTATAAACAAGCTCAGGCAAAATATGGTATTCAAGGAAGATCAACTGTGCTGGTATGGTTACGCAAGCACGGACAACAGGACTGGACTTCGAATATGCCGCCTTCTTCTAAACGCCAATTAACACCCCAACAACGAATCCGCCAATTAGAAAAGCAGTTAGCCGCAGAAAAGCTTAAAACTGAATTTATTCAGGATGTGATTTATCACATTGATAAAGAATGTGGGGCTGATCTTGGAAAAAAGTATACCGAGCACGTTTCAAAGATTGGCAAAGCCAAAGAAGACTAAGCGTTTCACGTTATTGTCAGTGGTTAGGAATCACTCGACAAGCTTATTATCAAGCAGAAAAACGTGCTCAAATGACTGCACAAGTAACTGAACAAATACTTGAGTTGGTTATGGAATATCGTTGTCTCATGCCAAGTATCGGAACACGTAAGTTGTATTGGCTTATTAAAGGCAAATTGTTGCAGCGTGGTTTAAAGTGTGGACGGGATCAGTTATTTAAAATATTGAAAGAGCATAATTTATTGATTCGCCCCAAGCGTCGCTATACAAAAACTACGGATAGCAAGCATTGGATGAAGAAGCATCCAAATTTATTAAAGGATTATTCAGCAGTGCAAGCCAACGAAGTCTTTGTTAGTGATATTACTTATGTTGAGAGTGCTGAAGGCGTACATTATTTATCATTGGTGACAGATGCTTATACCCGTCAGATTAAAGGTTATAAGTTATCGAATGATATGCGTGCGGAGAATGTTATGCAGGCTCTACATATGGCGATGCAGCATGTGACGGATCGAGCGACTAGGATGATTCATCATTCAGACAGAGGCTCTCAGTATTGCTCTGAGCTATATCAATCGGCATTGCGCCATTATGGGATATGTCCTTCCATGACAGATGGATACCTTGCGAAACAGTGTTTCTCATATCAAAATGCATTAGCAGAGCGGATTAATGGAATATTAAAGCAGGAGTTTTTAACTACACGATGTCAAACCATGAAGGAGTTAGATCACTTAATTACGGAATCTATCATGATTTATAATTACTATAGACCACATTTAAGTTTAAATATGAACACCCCGAATCAGATGTATGAGCAAACTAAAACCGAGCTAATTGCTTAACTCGGTTTGAAGTGGAATACTGTCAATCTATTTCAGGACAAGACAGATTGACTATGCCGAAGTGTTTTCAGTTGTTAATTTCTTTTGTCCGATTGGAATTCGGCATGGCGCTTTTTCTTCTGGAACAATCCGTCGTAGCTGGATGGTGAGTAAACCATTTTCATAATTGGCCTCTTGTACTTCAATGTGTTCATCTAAACGTAAAGATAATTTAAATGAGCGCTGTGTGATGCCTTTATGCAAGAACTCAGCATGATTGTCTTTGGTCTGATCAGCATGTTGACCTGAAATATTAAGTACCTGATTCTCTAAATCGATCGCGAGCTCATCTTGGTTAAAACCAGTCGCAGCTACGACAATGCGGTAGTGATCATCACCGACTTTTTCAATATTGTACGCAGGATAATGTGGTGCTTCACTGAGCATTGCATGATCAAACAAATCGTTTAAACGGTCAAAACCGATACTACGACGGAATAATGGCATTAAGCTTAAATTACTCATTGATAAAACCTCCACTATTAGGAAAAGTGATATAAATAAGCAACCTATGCGACTCGATTAGCATGGTTGTCACAGCAATAATTGGTGTGGATGTTTGCTGTACTTTTAATATTTGGATGCTCTATAAAATTTCAAGATTAAAAAATAAGGTTTTTTAAAAAATTCTCTTTGGTTGATAATTATTCTATTTATATGAAGCTAGTCATGCATATTTTAAGATTTCAATTTCAGTTTAACCTAATGTTTCTAGGCTGGAATCATGTTATAAACAGTATCAAACCTCGACAATATGAACTAAAACGAGAAAAGTAACAGGATAACCACATGATCGATTTGTACTATTGGGGAACACCCAACGGACATAAAATTAGCATCGCATTAGAAGAGATGGGTTTGGAGTATCAAGTCTTTCCCATCAATATTTTAGAAAATGATCAGTTTCAACCCGACTTTCTACGCATTTCACCCAACAATAAAATCCCTGCGATTGTGGATCAAGATGGTCCTAAAGGTGAAGCCATTTCTGTGTTTGAGTCAGGAGCGATTTTGCAGTATTTAGGGCGTAAAACAGGACAGTTTTATCCAAGCGATGAACAGTCTCGTGTTGAAGTTGAGCAGTGGTTGATGTGGCAAATGGGTGGTTTTGGTCCAATGCTTGGACAGAACCATCACTTTAGTAAATTTGCTCCCGAACGTATTGCATATGCAACTGAACGCTATGTCAATGAAACCAAGCGCTTGTATGGTGTACTAGATAAGCAACTTTTTGGTCAAAACTATGTGGCTGGAGAGTATTCGATAGCGGATATGGCAATTTTCCCATGGATTCTGCGTTATGAGTGGCAGCAAATTGACATAAATGACTATCCAAATGTGAAGGCTTATATGGAGCGTATTCAAGCGCGCCCCGCGGTTCAGCGTGCGTTGGCGCTTCAAGTGAATTAGTTACAGAAGCGCTGACTTGAACTGTGTTAAGCTTAGCGCCTTCAAGGTATAAGCCATTCTTTAAAGCCACCGATGGGTGGCTTTTTTGTTGAAAGGTTGTTTGGACATCAGCGTAATGAAAAAAGAGTTTTTCCTCAATTTAACCCGCATTATTGAAGCGAATCCTAAAATCTATCTCAGTATTATTGTGGGGATTGCAGGATGTTTGGTGCTATTTGTAGCTGAAGCGGTACACATTCAAAAAATCATTGAATTGCTGAATACCAAAGATCAGGTGGTACTCCGCGCTGCAATTGAACCGATTGCTGATAAGTATTCATGGTCACGTTGGTTTTTGTTGATTCTGGCATTGATCTGGTCAAGTTTTGCTTATAGCTCAACCAAGAAAAAGCTGGGTTTAAAATCATAAAATGATGTGGGCCTTAGGACTACTTTTCCTTTCTGCCTTTGGGGCGGCGACACTGCTACCCTTACAGTCAGAAGCAGTCTTGGTGGGATTGTTGGCTCAGACGCAGTATTCAGTGTGGTTGTTGGTTGCTGTTGCCAGCCTAGGCAATATTTTAGGTAGCTGTGTGAATTGGTGGCTCGGCTTGAAAGTTGAGCAATACAAAAATAACAAATGGTTTCCCGTCTCAGAGCAAAAGATGTTGCAGGCGCAGGGCATTTATCAAAAATATGGTTTTTGGTCTTTATTGCTCAGTTGGGTGCCCGTTATTGGTGATCCGATTACCCTCATTGCAGGATTACTCAAAGAAAACTTTGTTCGTTTTGTCGTGATGGTGAGTATTGCGAAAATCGGACGCTATCTTTTTGTATATTGGATGTTTAGTCAGTTCTAATTATTTTCAAGTACTGAGAGCGACTGGCCACATGCTTATATGTGCTGAATGGGTTTAAAGTTTATATAGAGAGATGACACGAGTGAGTGAGAACTCGTGTCACGCTAAATTTTTAACGACAAGCATTCAGATCGAATTCAATCGCATCTTTAAATTTAGATTTCTTATAGATCCACAGTGTGCTTGCTGTGCGTTTAACACTGACTCTGCTATTTGCAACGGCTTGTAAAACTTGTTGATCAAGCGCGTAAATACCTGAACCTTTGATAATTTTAGGCTTCTTGATGTTGCCGTGTTTATCGGCTTTAAAGCTAAATTTAATTTGACGGTCATGACCATTCAACTGCGTTGAATCTAGCGCAAGCGTAGGTTGAGCCTGATATTGAAAAGGCACTTTTTGCTGCTGTTGTTGCGCACGCCAGTTCTTTGAGTCAAAGCTATAGTTACATGCTTCGACATCATCTGGAGTTAAGTTTAAATTAAAAACTTGATAACCAATGACAGCTAAAGCGGTGTCGTCTTCTATAAACGGTTTTACTTTGGCTTGAAGCACGGCATTTACCAGCTTTTCATCTAAAGCTTTGATTCCAGTGGTTTCTTGGACTGTCGCTTTGGTCACATCACCTGTTTCATCTGCATACACACGAATAATCGCTGCACGGTTTTGTTGGTTTAAATCACTATTTTTATATTGGGGTTTGGGAAAATCTACCCATTGAATACGCGTGGTCAAATGCGCCGATTGAGCTGAACTTTTTTGAATGGTGAGTTCTAATGGTGGCTGAGCTGCATGACTGAGATGAAAGGGCAGTGTAGATAATGCGAGCAAGAAGAGTGGTTTCATATGATCGATTTCTTTTATAACGCATCCAGTGCGCATGACTTAAATAATTGTTGCGAGTATTTCCTGAATTAGAAAGACTCGCAAGTTATATTGTTAAATTAAAACTATTTTTGCTCGGCTTGGGTGATGTCTACACCAAATAAGTCTTTGGTTTTAGCCCAACTGAGTGCGACCACCAAGAGCGTCATGCTGCCGCCAAAAACCGTTGCAATCACAGGGCCTAAATATTTTGCTGCAAGACCTGACTCAAATGCTCCCAGTTCATTACTACTCGACACAAACATGCCATTTACCGCTGCAACACGGCCTCGCATATTCTCAGGAGGATAAATTTGTAAAATGGTCTGACGAATTACCACTGAAATACTGTCACATGCACCCGTCATAGCAAGAGCAAACAAAGACAACCAGAGGTAGTTTGAGTAAGCGAACAATAAGGTGAATAGGCCAAAACCTGCAACAGCAAGCAGCATATTGCGCCATGCATGTCGGGTGGGCGGAAAACGCGTCAGCGCAATCATGGTGATGAGTGCACCAATCGATGGTGCTGCCCGTAAATAGCCCAATCCTTCAGGCCCAATTTTCAAAATATCTTCAGCAAAGATCGGGAGTAAAGCGATCACACCGCCGAACAGCACTGAAACTAAGTCGAGTGAGATGGCCCAGAGGACGATTTTAGTTTTAGCAATAAAGCGAAGACCTACACCTAAACTTTGTAGTACACGTTTCGTTTCAATTTTAGGAAAAGTGCGTTTGCTTAAAAGATTGACGAGTAAGAAGCATAGGCTGAGCAGTACCGCTACACTAATTAAACTGGTTTCACGGCCTAAAAATGCCAGCATAAATCCACCGAGCATCGGCCCAATAATCACCCCGCTTTGCCAACCAATGGTGGTCCATGTGGCGCCATTGGCATAAATGTCTCGTGGAATTAAAAAGGGTTTGAGTGATGTTGCAGATGGATTATAGAACCCCCGAATTGTTCCTAGGCCAAAGATCACGGCATAGACACCCCATGACAGGGTGGAGAGTTCAATTTGCTTTAAGGTATAAGCATGAAATAACCCCCATAAAATCAAGGGCAGAGGAATGGCAAAGAATAAGCAGATTTTCATGATGGTTTGCTTATTAAAGCGATCTGCAAAATAACCACCCCATAAGGAGAGCGCAATAAAGGGGATTGCTTCTGCCAGACCAATCAAGCCTAAAGTGAGAGGATCTTTGGTAATTTTATACAAAGAATACGCCACAATAATTTCCTGAATTAAAATGGCAAGCGTCAGACAAAATTGATTGAGCGTAACAATAGAGAAGTCTCGGTATCGAAGTGCGGCAAAAGCATCCTGTGTAGCGTTCATAAGGGTACAGTATGGAATGGATGAGGCATTATACGACTTGGACTAAACCACGGTTATAAATTCATCGCTTAAAGCTTATCGGGAAATAAACTAAGCTTGCTTTTATTGTTGATTATTTGCTTTTGTTTTAGACAAAGTTCGATTAGAATATTCGCTCCCTTACCTGCAGGTCGTTTTGCAATGGTGCAAACGTTCCGAACAGGTGTTCAAAAGAGGTTGTTATGCCTAAGATGAAAACTCGCCGTGGTGCAGCTAAGCGTTTTAAAGCTACTGCTAACGGTTTCAAGCGTAAACAAGCGTTCAAACGCCACATTTTGACCAAAAAATCTGCTAAGCGTATTCGTCAATTACGCGGCTGTGTAATGGTTCACGTGAGTGACGTTGCTTCAGTTCGTCGTATGTGCCCATACATCTAAGGAGATTATAAATGGCTCGTGTAAAACGTGGTGTACAGGCTCATCGCCGTCATAAAAAAATTCTTGCTCGTGCTAAAGGTTACTACGGCGCTCGTTCACGCGTATATCGCGTAGCGTTCCAAGCAGTAATCAAAGCGGGTCAATACGCTTACCGTGACCGTCGTCAGAAAAAACGTCAATTCCGTGCTCTATGGATTGCGCGTATTAATGCTGGTGCTCGTCTAAATGGTTTATCGTACAGCCGTATGATCGCTGGCTTGAAAAAAGCTCAAGTGATTATCGACCGTCGCGTACTTGCTGACATCGCTATGCATGACGCAGTTGCATTTGCTGCTTTAGCTTCTAAAGCTAAAGATGCATTAGCTGCATAAGTCTTTAAGACTTAAAGAAAGACCGCTTTTTAGCGGTCTTTTTTATTGTTTGAATGAATGATGCTTTTATAAAGTGCATATAAAAATGCAATCGTTAGTATAAAAGTATTTCCCCATGATACGGAATAGAAAGCCAAAGTCCACAATGCACAGTAACACCAAATGATGTGCCATAAAAATTTCATGATTTTGAATAAATTAAAAGAGCTTACAGCTACGCACTTTGTTTCTACTTGATGTTCTATGTCTTTTAGGTGTGCGGTGTTTTCTACTACATCGTTAGATGTCCGAATTTGAACGGTATTTTTTTCAATAGAAAAAGAAGAATTTTTTGTTGTTTCTGGAATATTGGACAAGTAATTACAATTTTTAATGTCTGAAAACTGATATTGATTTGCACAGTGTTTAAAGATTAGTGGGCGGAGTAGGGTCAGTTGATTATAGGCTGCTGAAAAAGTATCCCTTTCGTTATTATTCATTTGAATATAATCGGAATATTCATTTTTTGAATGTGATGCAGCGGAATATTGCTGTTCTAATAAAGCTGTATTTTCTATCAAATTCGAAGCGTAATTTTTTCGGATAGTGAATGGAAATATCGGATACTGCTCTTTTATAGAATCATTGAATAAATCGCCGACATAGCAATTATTGATATCTAATGGAATTGGATAACTGCCATATTGTTTTGCCATATCATTAAAATAAAGACGTGCTTCTGTGTCTTTAAAAAAAGTATCCCAATTGATTGGCTTTAAGTCTTGTTCTATAGTAGAAATTGCTTGAGGGGATGGGTGGTGTAACGTGTATGCCTCTACATTTTGGTAATAATTGGAATAATTATAAAAATCTTTGTTTCCATGTTCATCAAAACTTTGCCATGTTGGTGTTTCATCGCTATGGATTAAAACTTTATATTCATTATGAGGATAATGCACAACAATACAGAAACTTTCTTCATCGGTTGAAAAATAAAAAATCGAAGAGTCATTGAGTTCCATATGCAAGTCTTGAGCAACATGTAAACTCAGTTTTATGGCTCCGGATTCTTGTAACCTACTTAAGAGATGTGAAGCAGAACCGCATAAAAGCGTACCGTATTTAGTATCACGTAATATTGGAAAATGGTTGAATAATAATGGATGCCTATCTAGGATCTCTGTATCAACCGCACCATTTAAATATTCATTTCCATAACTCACAAATGCAATTTGGCGATAAGCTCTATTTAGGTACACTTTTTAATTCCGATAACTATATTTTACTAATTGAATAAATACTAAAAATTATTGTTTTGTCGGTGCAGAGAATATCGGTGTTTACGTTTTTAGGCTATTACTTTAATTGTAATTTTATTGCTAATAATGTTTTAAGTATTGAAACTTCTAGATATAGTTTTTTTAACTCTTTTCGAGTCTTGGTAGATGGTTATGAAAAGAATCAATGTTGTAGGAACTTCTGCTACAGGCAAATCTACATTTTCCAGAGCTTTGGCCGAAAAGTTAGATTTGCATTATATCGAGTTGGATAATCTATTTTGGCTTGATGACTGGCAAGAATGTCCCGATGAGGTGTTCTTTGCCAAGATTGAGGCAGAAGTACAGAAGGCGACACAGGGCTATGTGATCGATGGTAACTATACCCGCGCCATTCCTGTGAAATGGGCGGAAATTGATACTGTCATTTGGTTGGACTTACCTTTTCCAGTCAACCTTTACCGTTCTGTGAAGCGTGCGGTTCAGCGGGCATGGGCACAACAGGATTTATGGGAAAACTCGAATAATCGGGAAAGTTTGCTGCGGATGTTTGGTCGGGACTCGATTATTTGGTGGATGATTAAAACACATGCTAAAAACCGACAGAAATACCTAAAAATGATGCAGATGCCTGAATATCAACATATACAGTGGATTCATTTAAAGACACCGAAGCAGGTGAGTCATTTTTTAGATCAGTTGGCTGTTGAAAAGCTTAGCGTTTAAATCAGAGAATAGCAGTGCATACTCAGCGATTAAGATGAACCTCTAAGCTTTAGTTACATAAATCTGCTTTAATCTCAAAGGTGGTCGATGCCTAATAAATAAAAAGATTAAAAAGAAAAGGAGCGGGATATGCTTGCAGAAATTACTGGAATGGGACAGGGAAGTATCACGGTGGAATTACAAATGATTCCCAGAAAAGGTGAGTCAGTCAAAATTATGTATGGACCTGATGCGGAGCTAGAGGGGGAGGTTGTTTCGGTTAATCATTATATTAATCAACATGCCAATCAGCATAAGGTACAAATCAAGATTCGGCCCTTCAATCTTCTAATTACTGCCTAAAGAAATTGAATCCATAAAAAAGCGCTCATTGAGAGGAGCGCTTAGATATCTCGGTAATAACTTATAAGCCAAAATAATAGCCAACTAGGCAGATCAAAATCGTAATCACGATTAAAGCAAACACCCCAGTTTTCCCCGATTTATGGTGTATTTCATGAGGCCTGCTCTCTATCGCACTTAATTTAGGTGTTGGATGATTACGTGCATCCAGTGGTGTAGTTGTGTCTTTGGGTGTGAGCTGCGCGGTTTGATAGTGATTGGCCACTTTTACGATAAACTTGGTACTTAAATCATCAATCTTTTGCTCAAAATGACGTAAGTTCAATTGCTCATCTGGCGTGAGTACTTGGCCTTCTGCATTATAAGGATGTTGAATCTTAGTCTGGATCAATGCTGATAGTGTATCTAAACGATACAGCGTTTGGTGTGCATAATCAGCAGCGTAATCTGTTGGTAAAAGAGCGAGACGGTGGACTGCATCTGTGGCATCTTGTTGCCCATAGTAAGGTAAGTTTGCCGTCTCTGGCTCTACTAAATCTTGTGCAAATGGCGCACTAAATAGTTCTTGTTCGGTAAAGTTCTCGATTTCATCCCATTTCGGCGTTTGTAAATCCGCTTCAATGCGTTTGCTGAGTTTGTGATTCAGTTCAAAACGCCATAAATTTTCGCTACGGATTGAGCTTTGTTGTGCCTTTGGAACTATAAAATCATGTTCAGCGCTGTACCACTCAGCCAGTTCTTTACCAAAAATCCAAGCAGTTTTTTGCTGTGCTTGATGGCTCACAATAATATGTGGTGTAGCGAGGAGTTCAATATTTGAGTTGGGGTTCTTTTCATCTGCTAGCAATGTTGAGCTATGCAGACTGAGCTGTTTGACCCCTTGTTTTTTTAAGGCTTCAAGCCATACCTGAAAATGCTGAGCCAGTAAATGTTGGCTATTTAGGTCACGGAACTGAAAGCAATGTCGGTCAAAAATGGCATGTTCTAACCAACGTTGGAAACTTAGGTTGTGGCGTAAATATTCATTGCCATAAGTCACTAAAGTAAGTTGTTGTTGCCAAATAGGATCAAGCGACATCGTTTGTTGTTCTCTTCTGTGATGGCCCTATCTTAACCTGATTATAAAACCATGTACTAAACAAATTTTCCTGATCGTAGAGCTTCATCAACGTGCTTAAAAACTGATAGAATATGGGGTTTTATTAATTTTATAAATTGTTGCTTTGAGAGTTACTATGTCACTGGAAGCCCTGACCACTGAAGCGCTTGCTGCGATTGCAGCAGCAGAGGACCTTGCTACACTCGATCAAGTACGAGTGCAGTTTACGGGTAAGAAAAGCCAGCTCGCTGAGCAATCAAAAGCTTTAGGTAAAATGGACCCTGAAGAGCGTAAAAATTTTGGTGCGCAAATTCATGCAGTCCGCGAAGCGATTACCGGTGCTTTAACTGAACGCCAAACACAATTACAACAAGCGGCGTTGGCGCAAAAACTTGCAAGTGAAACGGTGGATATTACTTTACCGGGTCGTGGTCAAACGATTGGTAGTATTCACCCCGTTACTCAAGTACAAGAGCGTATTTGTCAGTTCTTTACCAAAGCGGGCTTTGTGATTGAAACTGGGCCAGAAGTTGAAGATGACTACCACAATTTTGAAGCTTTAAATATTCCAGGGCATCACCCTGCGCGTGCAATGCACGATACATTCTATTTCGATGCGACACATTTGTTACGTACCCATACTTCTGGTGTGCAGATTCGTACCATGGAAACCCAGCAACCCCCGATTCGTATTGTATGTCCAGGTCGTGTATACCGCTGTGACTCTGACCAAACGCATTCGCCAATGTTTCATCAAATTGAAGGTCTGTATGTCGCTGAAAATACCAGCTTTGCAGAACTGAAAGGTTTGTTGGTTAATCTATTAAACGAATTCTTTGAAAAAGACTTAAAAGTGCGTTTCCGTCCATCTTATTTCCCATTCACAGAGCCAAGTGCTGAGGTGGATATTATGGATGAGCGTGGTAAATGGTTAGAAGTGCTTGGTTGTGGCATGGTACATCCAAATGTCTTGCAGGCAGCAGGGATTGATCCTGAAAAATACAAAGGCTTTGCTTTCGGTCTAGGTGTGGAACGTTTTGCGATGCTTCGTTATGGCATCAATGACTTACGTATGTTCTACCAAAACGATGTGCGTTTCTTACGCCAATTTGCTTAAACAGATTTATACCTCTCCCAGCCTCTCCTTGAAGGAGAGGAGTTATTTGTGATGACTCGGGGTTCTCCTTCTTTTCCAAAAGAGGGAGTTAGAGGGGGATTCAAAAATTTAGATTTATAGGTTTTTAACAAAATGAAAATTAGCGAAAATTGGTTGCGTACATGGGTTAATCCAGCCGTTGATAGCAATACTTTATCTGATCAACTGACCATGTTGGGTTTAGAGGTCGATGATTTATCGCCTGCGGCAAAACCGTTCACTGGCGTGGTTGTTGGTGAAGTGTTGACGGTAGAGCAACATCCTGATGCAGACCGTTTACGTGTGACCACAGTGAATATTGGTTCAGGGGAACCTTTACAAATTGTTTGTGGTGCACCAAACGTACGGGTTGGTATGAAAGTCCCAGTGGCAACCATTGGTGCTGTGCTTCCAGGCGATTTCAAAATCAAGAAAGGCAAACTTCGTGGCATTGAATCACAAGGGATGTTGTGTGGTGCATCTGAAATTGATCTAGAAGACAAAATTGATGGCCTTTTAGAGCTGCCCGTTGATGCACCTGTCGGTGTGGATATTCGTGAATATTTAAATTTAGATGATCATGTCATTGATATCAGCATCACGCCAAACCGTGGTGACTGTTTCAGTATTCGTGGTATTGCCCGTGAAATTGGGGTAATTAACCAACTGACTGTGACTACACCTGAAATTAATGCCGTTGCTGCGACCATTGCCGATGAGAAAAAAGTGGTGGTGAGCACTGAAGGCTGCCCGCGCTATTTGGGTCGTGTGATTAAAAACGTGAATACCAAAGCCGCAACCCCAGAATGGATGGAACGTGCTTTGGTTCGCTCAGGGATTCGTCAGCATAGTATTTTGGTTGATATTACCAACTATGTACTGATGGAGTTGGGTCAACCGCTCCATGCTTTTGATGCAGCAAAAATTCAAGGTTCAGTCCAAGTTCGTCAAGCGAATACGGCGGAGAAATTGGTTCTACTGAATGAACAAGAAGTTGAGCTCAATGAAAAAGTCATGGTGATTGCGGATGATGAAAAAGCATTAGCGATTGCAGGCATCATGGGTGGCTTGTCTTCATCTGTTACCGATGAAACCCAAGACATTTTCTTAGAGTCTGCATTCTTTGCCCCATTAGCAATTGCAGGTCGTGCCCGTAGCTTTGGCTTACATACCGATGCATCACAGCGTTATGAGCGTGGCGTGGATTTTGAACTACCAATGCTGGCAATGCATCGTGCATCACAATTGATTGCTGATTTGGCGGGTGGTGAATTTGGTCCGATTACTGTTGCTGAACAAGCTGAAGTTTTGCCTAGGCGCGAAGCGATTGAGCTAGAACAAACACAAGTCGATCAACTGTTGGGTTATCGCGTAGATGCTGCATTTATTGCGGATGCATTAACCCGTTTAGGTTGTGCTGTGACGGTTAAAGCAGAAGGCCAGTGGTCTGTAGTGCCGCCTTCACACCGTTATGATATGGCGATCTACCAAGACCTGATTGAAGAAGTTGCGCGTATTCATGGTTATGACAATATTCAAATCAGTTTGCCAAAAATTGAAGCGAAATTGGCTCAATATCAAGACCAATTTGAAATAGCTCAGCTTCGTCAAACCCTCGTGACTTTGGGTTATCAAGAAGCGATTAGCTTTAGCTTTGCAGACTTAAAGCTTGAGAAGCAACTCAATGCGGCTGTGAATCCTTTGGCTTTGGCTAACCCAATTTCAAGCGATTTAGCGGTGATGCGTTCAACACTGCTCTCTAGTTTGATTCCTTGTGTGCAATACAACGTAAACCGCCAACAAAGTCGTGTACGTTTCTTTGAACTAGGCTTACGCTTTGACTATCAAGACGCTGAATCTATTCATGATTTGAAACAAATTCCTACCCTTGCAGTGATTGCAACAGGTGCAAAAACTTCAGAAACTTGGCATGCTAAACCTCAAGCTATGGATTTCTTTGATTTCAAAGGTGAAATTGAAGAAGTATTGGCAGCAGGTCGTGTGCAAGTAGACTATGTTCGTTCTGAGCGTAGCTGGTTGCATCCAGGACAGTCTGCTGAGGTTTTAGTCGATGGTCAATCTATTGGTTACTTTGGTCGATTACATCCATCTTTAGAAGATGCATTGGATTTGAGCACAACTTGGGTGGCTGAACTTGATCAATCGGCTGTTTTGCAAACTTATGTATCTAATTTTACAGAATTATCACGTTTTCCGTCGGTTAGACGTGATATTGCGCTTTTAATTAGTGATAAGATAAATGTAAGTGAAATTCAGCAACTTATCGAAAAAACAGGTGGTGAGCTTTTAGACTCGACTTGGTTATTCGATGTGTACACTGGGCAAGGTGTTGAAGACGGTAAGCGCTCATTGGCATTTGCACTTCTTTGGCAACACCCATCACGTACGCTTGAAGATGCTGAAATTAAATCCGGTATGGATCATATTTTACAAGTGTTGGAAAACACTTATCAGGCGACATTGAGGGCTTCATGACAGCATTAACAAAAGCGGAAATGGCTGACCATCTAAGTGAGCTCACGAGTTTAAACCGTCGTGAAGCTAAGCAAATGGTCGAGTTGTTCTTTGACGAGATTAGCCAAGCGCTAATCTCTGGTGAGCAAGTTAAACTTTCTGGTTTCGGTAACTTCGAGTTGCGTGATAAACGTCAACGTCCAGGTCGTAACCCGAAAACGGGTGAAGAAATTCCGATTTCTGCACGCCGTGTAGTAACCTTCCGCGCAGGGCAGAAATTCCGCCAGCGTGTGGGAAATGAGCAGATCGATTGATCTGCTTTTTTTTGCTTAGAATTTTTGGTGATTGTTTGGCTGATTCAATTCTTGCCAGATAATGGAATGTCGTTTTTTGATAAATTTTGAGCGTAAAAAAAGAGAGCCAAGGGCTCTCTTTTTTACTGACTAATCTAAAGGATTAGTGAGCAGCTTCAGAAGCGGCAGCTTCAACAGCTTCAACAGCTTCAGATGCAGCAACAGTAGCTTCAGAAGCAGCAGCAGCAGCGTCTACAGCAACTTCAGATGCAGCTTCAACAGCTTCAGATGCAGCAGCAACTTCAGATGCAGCTTCAGCAGCAGGAGCTTCTTCTTTCTTAGCACAGCCAACGAAAGCTAAAGTAGTAGCAACTGCAGCAGCAATAGCAATTTTTTTGAATAACATGGCATCACTCTCTAAAATATGAGATTAAAAAAAACCGACGTTAGTCTGTTGTGTGCTTTTATTGTTCCTAATTTTGCTAGGGACTAACAATGCAGGAGCAGCCTAACTGGTCTGCAAATATGCTATCACTGCGCATTTTGAATTGCTACTAGCTGGGATGAAAAAAGTGATAAAAAAGGTCTAAAAACAGGGCTTTTTTAACAGAAAATAACAATCAATGATGAGGTTTGTATTGGAGAAGTACTGAATAAACATTTAAAAAGATGAAGATTTTTTATTTCAAATTTTTGTTTATCAAAAACTTGCAAATAAGTTTACAGAGAATCGGATGAAATGTTGCTTTGTGTAAGCTAAGTCAACCAAATAAAAAGGCTGTCGTTAAGACAGCCTTTTTAGGTGAAGCAGGTCGGATTAGCTGGTCGCTTTACGCTTCATTTGATCAAAGAAATCATCGTTGGTTTTAGTTTCTTTCATGCGATCAAGTAGGAACTCCATTGCTGCAAGTTCATCTTGGGTATGAAGTAACTTACGTAAAATCCAAACTTTACGTAGATTGTCTTCAGACATTAAGCGCTCTTCGCGACGGGTGCCCGACTTTTTGATATTCATCGCAGGGAAGACACGTTTTTCCGCAATACGGCGATCCAGTGTAATTTCTTGGTTACCTGTACCCTTAAACTCTTCGTAGATCACTTCATCCATTTTACTGCCTGTTTCAATCAGAGCTGTAGAAATGATGGTTAGTGAGCCACCTTCTTCAATATTACGTGCTGCACCGAAGAAACGCTTAGGGCGTTCCAGCGCATGTGCATCCACACCACCAGTTAAAACCTTACCAGATGAAGGAACAACGGTGTTGTAAGCACGTGCTAAACGGGTAATTGAGTCGAGAAGGATGACAACATCTTTCTTGTGTTCAACCAAGCGCTTAGCTTTTTCAATTACCATTTCAGCTACTTGCACGTGACGAGCTGGAGATTCATCAAACGTTGATGCAATAACTTCACCACGAACAGTACGTTCCATTTCTGTCACTTCTTCAGGACGTTCATCAATCAGAAGAACGATGAGGAAGCATTCAGGGTTGTTACGCACGATCGACTGAGCGATATTTTGTAACAACATGGTTTTACCCGCTTTTGGCGGTGCTACGATAATTGAACGTTGGCCTTTACCGATAGGTGCAACCAAGTCAACCACACGTGCGGTTAAATCTTCTGTCGTCCCATTACCAAGTTCCATCACCAATTGCTCGGTTGGGAAAAGTGGTGTTAGGTTTTCAAACAAGATTTTATTGCGTGAGTTTTCAGGAGTGTCGTAGTTAATTTGGTTCACTTTTAACAGTGCAAAATAACGTTCGCCTTCTTTCGGTGGACGAATGGTTCCTGTAATGGTGTCGCCAGTCCGTAGATTGAAACGACGAATTTGCGATGGACTAACATAAATGTCGTCTGGACCTGCAAGGTAAGAACCCGCTGCAGTGCGTAAGAAGCCGAAGCCATCTGACAGAATTTCCAAAACGCCATCACCAAAGATCTCTTCGCCATTCATCGCATGGCGCTTTAAGATGGCAAAAATAATGTCTTGCTTACGATTACGGGCCATTCCTTCCAGGCCCATAAATTCGGCAATTTTGATGAGTTCGCCAATCGGTTTTTTCTTGAGTTCGGTTAAATTCATAGGAGGTCAGATAAGAATCAAAAATTCTAAAATACAGGATGAAAAGGAAGCAACATTTAGCCGCAGACATGCAATGAAGTAACGCAATTGTATTTGCACAATAACAATTCAGAGGACTGATTCATTGTTTAAAGAAAAATGTGTCAAAACAATTTGTATTGCCGAGCGGCGATCTTATGTGTTGTGTCTTTTAAGAAAATGGCAGGATTGAATAATCCTTTATCTCTTGATCATGCAATATAAGAGAGAAAGTTAGACTTGTCAATTTATAGCCGAAAAAAATACGCTGTTGTTTAAACAGCGTATTTCATTTTTTGATCTAAACAGATGCTTAAATGTTTTCTTCAATGAAAGCCGTTAGTTTCGATTTTGGTGCAGCGCCCACTTGTTGAGCGACAACTTCTCCATTTTTGAACATCAGTAATGCAGGAATGTTACGGATGTTATAGTTCACAGCCGTTGCTTCACAAGCAGTGACGTCAACTTTAACAATTTTCACTTTACCTTCGTATTCGTTCGCCAATACTTCTAATACAGGTGCAATGGCTTTACACGGTGCACACCAACCTGCCCAGAAGTCAACGAGCACAGGAACGTCTGATTGCAGTACATCAGCGTCGAAGTTTGTATCAGTTGTATTTACGATATTGCCAGACATGGATAACTCCAGTTTCAATTTTTGGATAGTTTTATGGCTAATAGTATGTCATAGCCTGCTATCACTGAGTAGATGGATTCCTAAATTTTCAACCTTTAGTTTGAGTTTGTCTAATTGATGCTCACGATGTTACTGATCGTGTAACACAATTGTCATATATGCTGAAATTTTAAAAGCTCGTCAATTTCTGACCATAAATGGCTTTTAAATTGCATGGAGGTGAATTAATCTAAGCACAATTCTGTATAGGTTTATATTAAATCATGTCTGATTTTTTAATTGATGAAGAGTTACTTGCTGCCATCGATATGGGGTCGAACAGCTTCCACTTAGCGATTGCACGAGTGGACCATGGCGAAGTGAAAAAAGTTGCGTCAATGTCAGAAAAAGTACAGTTAGCAGCGGGTTTAGATGAAAACAAAAACTTAACAGAAGCCGCACAGCAGCGTGGTTTGGCCTGTTTATCTCGCTTTGTCGGACGTTTAGGTTCGGTTCAGCCGAATCGTTTAAGAATTGTGGCGACCAATGCGCTACGCCAAGCCAAAAATGGACATGAATTTATTCAAAAAGCGGCAGAAATTTTGCCGAAGCACATCGAAATTATTGCAGGTCGTGAAGAGGCTCGTCTGATTTATTTAGGTGTATCTCATACCATGGTAAACAGTGGACGCCGTCTTGTGATTGATATTGGTGGGGGGTCGACAGAGCTGATTATTGGTGAAGAATTTGAGCCCATTCATACCGAATCTTTACAAATGGGCTGTGTAGCATTTACAAAAGCCTTCTTTGTCGACGGTGAAATTAACCAAAAAAGTTTTGATAAAGCTGTGGTAGCAGCGCGTAAGGAGCTGTCTGGTATTGCCAATACCTATAAAGAAGCGGGTTGGGATACGGTGGTCGGTTCGAGTGGAACCATTAAAGCGTGTCGTCAAATTACCGTGAATATGGGTTGGAGTAATGAAAAAGAAGAACTCACCCGTGACGGTTTAGATAAGCTCAAAGAAAAATTGCTCAAATATAAACATGTCGCTGAGATGGAATTTGATGGCCTAAAAGAAGACCGTCGAGCAGTTTTGCCAGCCGGAATCGCTATACTTTATGCCATTTTCGATGTACTTGAACTGGATAAACTGGTGTATTCAGATGGTGCCCTGCGTGAAGGGGTGATGTACGACTTGCTGGGACGTTTTCAACATGAAGATATTCGAGATCGTTCTGTACAAGCGTTAATGGGACGCTATAACGCTGATCCAAAACAAGCTGAACGGGTCGTGAATATGGCTCAGCATTTGTTTGATGGTGTGGCGGATTTACTGAAATTAACCACAGAAGACAGTGATTTACTGCGTCGTGCAGCTTATCTGCACGAAATTGGTTTAGCGATTAGTCATGCGGGCTACCATCGTCATGGCGCATATTTATTGCAACATTCTGACATTGCGGGCTTCTCACAAATTGATCAAAACCATCTGTCGCATTTGGTGGCCCATCACCGTCGTAAGCTGCGCAGTGACGCGCGTGTCGATGTGATGAAGGTTGGCGGCAACAAATTAGTCTATCTGTGTTTGTTACTTCGCCTCGCTGTTTTACTGAATCATAGTCGTAGCGATCAGATGCTTCCTGCCATTGAATTAACAGTAGGCAATGCGCAACAATGGCAACTGAGTGTTTCTGGTAATGCCGCGCAATGGCCTTTGCTGGTTGCAGACTTGCATGATGAGCAAGCGCAATTTAAGCATTGGGATGTTGAGCTGGATATCCAATCAGAACAATTTGTCGATGAATAAATTGGTCAATTAGGGATTTATGGTTGAGCTATGAAGAATAAAGCTGCGCAATCCAAAGCATGGACGACGGTTCAAATTGCACGTCATCCTGAGCGTCCGCAATTTTTAGATTATGTGAGTGAAATTTTTACCGAATTTGATGCTTTGCATGGTGATCGCTTATTTGGTGATGATGGTGCAATGATCGGTGGATTAGCTCGCTTTGATGGTCAGCCAGTCATGATTGTGGGTCAACACCGTGGTCGCAGTACGCGTGAAAAGTTACAACATAACTTTGGTATGAGTAACCCAGAAGGTTACCGTAAATCACAACGTTTACTCGATATGGCTGAACGTTTTAATCTACCCGTCTTTACCTTTATTGACACCATGGGTGCATATCCAGGTGTGGGTGCAGAAGAACGCGGTCAGGCTGAAGCAATTGCAACCTCTTTGGCACAACTTTCAAGCTTGAAAGTGCCTGTAATTGCAACTGTACTCGGTGAAGGCGGTTCAGGTGGCGCACTGGGCATTGGTGTGGCTGACCGTGTGGTGATGTTATCCCATAGTATTTATTCAGTCATTTCACCTGAAGGCTGTGCATCTATTTTATGGAAAACAGCTGAAAAAGCAGAACAAGCCAGCGAAGCTTTGGCCTTGACTGCGGAAAAACTACAGAAAATTGGTATTGTTGAATATGTGGTCGATGAAGGTGAGGGCGCTCATCTCAACCCAGAACAAGTCATGCATGCTTTAAAAACCGTTTTAAAAGATGCATTGGCTGAGTTGCAACCAATGGATGCGAATGAACGATGCGAAGCACGTTACCAACGTTTAATGAAGTTTGGCAGCGACAATTTAGGGCTAGTGTCTTAACTGAGTTTCAGGATACACCTGAACAGCCTCATTTTTTAATCGGATGTAGTGGTGGCATGGATTCCATGCTGCTGCTACATTTGATGTCTCATTTATTTCCCAAGCGCATTCGCGCCATCTATATTGATCATCAATTGCAGGATGTCAGCCCGCAGTGGGGTAGCTTTGTTCAAGAACAATGCTATGTCTTGGATGTCCCATGTGTGATTCAAGCGGTGGATGTTGATCTAGGCAATGTAGAAAGCCAAGCGCGTAGTGCACGTTATGCGGCCTTTCAGAAGCATCTTCTTACCAATGAAATTTTAGTTCTCGCCCATCATCAACAAGATCAAGCCGAAACCGTTTTACTCCGTTTACTCTCTGGTGCGGGAATTCATGGACTTGCCGCCATGCAGAGCATCGATATACGAGAACAATTTACAATTTGGCGTCCTCTATTGGCTTTGTCCAGACAGCAAATTGAGCTGTGGGCTGCTGAGATGCAGCTGAGAAATATTCAAGACCAAACCAACTTTGATACCAGTTATGATCGGGCATGGTGCCGAGCTGAATTGTGGCCAATTTTAGAACAACGCTTTCCGAAAATGCAGCAAGCTTTGGCACGCACCAGTTATTTGATGCAAGATGCCGAAACGATTTTGGCCGATGTGTTGGCGCAAGATTGGGCCAGTTGCGGGAATGCTGCGGTTTTAAATTTAACCCCATTTCGTCAGTTATCTGCACCGAGACAGCGACAGTTACTGTCCGCTTGGATGAAAGGTGAGGATTTGTATCGTCCAGCTTTTGATATGGTGCAACGCTTGTTTGATGAAGTGATTGAATCCAAAGTGGATGCCCAAGCCGCATTGCATTGGAACCAATATTATTATGTGCGTTATCAACAGCAACTCTTTCGTGTCAGTAAAGCAGAGTATTTGGCGGAAGAATGTCAGATTATTGAGTCAATTGAGCAGCGTTTTAGTTTAGATCAAGCTTATGCATTGGCTTCAGGGCAATATCGGATTGAAACACAAAAATATGGACTGTCTTCTGCACTATTGGAGCAGCCTTTACAGATAAAACCGCGCTTAGGTGGGGAAAAATTGCATTTGTATGGGCGTGTTGGGGCTTGGCCGTTGAAAAAAGCCATTCAGAGCGCACAAATTTTTCCGTGGCAACGTCATACAATACAAATATTAAGCATAGATAATGTTATGCTTGGTGTTTTTACGCCTAAAGGATTTTGGTTGGTCGAGTCGGCTTATTGTGAAGCGGGTGGATGGCAACCAAATTTAATCGCTTAGTTAAAAAATTCAGGATAGAGAAATAATCATGAGCGCAGTGTTGAATCGTAATATTTGTTTTATCGGCGGTGGTAACATGGCTCAAGCCCTCATTGGTGGCTTGATTTCACGTGGTTTACCTTCAACTCGCATTACGGTTTCTGATCCTGTTGAACAAGTTCGTCATTTATTGGCTGAAAAAGACTTGGTGGTGACTGAGGACAATGCATCTGCGATTCGTGAAGCCGATGTCGTGGTCTTAGCGGTTAAACCTCAAGTTTTAGCCGATGTTTTAAAACCATTAAACGGTTTATTTGACGGTAAGTTGATTATTTCGATTGTTGCGGGTGCTGAAATTGCAACGATTGCTGCATTAGCTGGCACTAATCGTATTGTTCGTGTGATGCCAAATACGCCTGCTTTAGTACAAACAGGTGCGCATGGTTTATATGCCACTGAGGCTGTAGATAAAGAAGACCGTGATTTGGCGAGCCAAGTACTTGCTGCGACAGGTTTGACTTTATGGGTAGGCGATGAAGCGCAAATTGATGCTGTGACTGCGGTGTCTGGTTCAGGTCCTGCGTATTTTTTCTATATGATGGAAAGCATGATCCGTGCAGGTAAAAACCTCGGTCTAGATGAAAAAGTAGCAACGGCGTTGACGTTGCAAACTGCATTGGGTGCGGCACAAATGGCAATCACGAGCTCAAATACACCAGCTGAATTGCGTAAAAATGTCACTTCACCGAATGGTACAACCCAAGCGGCACTTGAAGTGTTTGATCGTGCACAAATTTCACAAAATATCCAAGCTGCATTGGCTGCTGCTCAAAAGCGAAGTCAGGAACTTGCTCAAGAGCTGAGTGAAAGTAGCAAATAATCGTTTTATTTAGGAAAGTTCAAGTATGGGTGCAAACTCTGCGCTAATTTTTGGCATCATTATTAACGTTGCAATTTTACTGGTGTTCTTCCGCTTTCTCATGCAGTTGGCAGCGGTTAACTTTTATAACCCAGTGGTGATGTCGACCGTAAAAGCCACAAAAATTGTGGATATGTTTGGTCGTATTTTTCCAAATGTAGCGAAAGGCCGTGTTAACTTAGCGGCTTTAGTACTTTTGGTTTTATTGTACTTACTGAAAATTTTTGGCGTCATGTATCTCTCTGGAGCGATGCCGAATAGTCCTGTGCATTTGGTTATTTTAACTTTTGTGACCATGATTCAGGACTTGATTCGTTTCTGTCGTTACCTGATTTTTGCAACAATTATATTAAGTTGGGTGGTGATGTTTACGCAGTCACGTTCGCCTTATATCGAAGTAATTCAGGAGCTTGCTGAACCATTATTGGCACCGTTTCGCCGTTTGTTGCCCAATATGGGCATGATAGATCTTTCTCCAATCGTGGCGTTCTTAGCGCTGTATATTGCTGAAATGATTATGAATGAAGTGGCGATTGTTCTGCTCACTGGTTTATAAGATTGTAGCGAATAAAAAAAGGACTCGATTGCGAGTCCTTTTTTTGTGGTTGAAATTTTTAGGTGAAGACGTTGATATTTCTTCTAGGAGGTAAATGAGCTTCATACCAGCCTTCCTCCTAAGAGGAGAAAGGCGCAAATGTTTTAGTGGGCTTCATCCCAGTTTCGACCTTTGCCGACTTCAACCAACAATGGCACAGAAATTTGCAAAACAGATTGCATGACGTCTGCTAGTTTCGAAGCCAGTTCATCCGCAATACTTTCATCGACTTCAAAAACCAATTCATCGTGTACTTGAAGTAGCATTTTGGCTTGATTTTTAGGCAGCATTTGATCAACTGCAATCATCGCCATTTTAATAATGTCCGCAGCAGAACCTTGCAGCGGTGCATTAATTGCGGCACGTTCAGCCGCTTGTTTGATTATTTTATTGCTTGCCATAATATCGGGCGTATACAAGCGACGGCCTAAAATGGTTTCGACAAAACCTTGTTCACGTGCAATTTGACGGGTACGTTCCATATAGTCGAGCACGCCCGGATAACGTTGGAAGTATTTCGCAATATAGCCACGCGATTCTTCGCGGCTAAAACCGAGTTGACGGGTTAAGCCAAACTCAGACATGCCGTAGAGTAGACCGAAGTTGACGGCTTTGGCCTGACGACGTTGGTCTGACGTGACATCTTCAAGTGCAACACCTAAGACTTCAGCCGCTGTACGACGGTGTACATCTTGTCCATGATTAAAGGCATCGACCAAGGCTTCATCTTGTGAGAAATGCGCCATTAAACGCAGTTCAATTTGTGAATAATCGGCTGCCAATAATACGCGACCTTGTGGTGTAATAAAGGCTTTACGAATTTGACGCCCAATTTCCTCACGCACAGGAATGTTCTGTAAGTTGGGGTCGGTCGAAGACAGACGACCAGTTGCGGTCAGTGCTTGGTGGTAACTGGTATGCACACGATGGGTATCACTGTTGGCTTGTTTTAATAAGCCATCGGTATAGGTGCTTTTTAGTTTGGATAAACCGCGATAGTCCAAAATTAGCTCGGTAATTGGGTGGTCAATCTTTTCTAAAACACTTTCAGAGGTACTGTACTGACCTGTTGCGGTTTTTTTGCCGCCCTTGAGTCCGAGTTTATCAAACAGAATTTCACCGACTTGCTTCGGCGAGCTGACATTGAAACTTTGTCCTGCCAGTTCGGTAATTTGGCTTTCAAGGTTGGCCATGGTATTGGCAAACTCAACACCAAGTTGGTCAAGGAAGCCTAGATCCAATTCAATGCCATTTTCTTCCATGATGGTCAGGACACGGGCAACTGGCATTTCGACATTGTGCAAGATATTGACCAGTTCGGGATGCTTTTGTAGTTTGGCATCGAGCACTTCAAACAGTCGATAGGTCACATGGGCATCTTCAGCTGCATAGTGCGCGGCGGTTTCGATCTCAATTTGGTTAAAGGTTTTTTGTTTTGCGCCTTTACCTGCCACCTGTTCAAAGGTCGTGGTTAAGTGGCTGAGGTAGAGACGCGAAACGTCGTCCATCCCGTGACGAGTCGCCACAGCATTGAGTACATAAGATGCCAACATGGTATCGAAATACCAGCCTTTTAGTTCAATGCCATGATTTTCTAAGACATGCGCATCATATTTCAAATGATGACCGATTTTCTGAACCGATTCATCTTCTAAAATAGGTTTAATTTGCGCCAAGATCTGTTCACGATCTAGCTGCGCAGGTGCATTTTCATAATCATGCGCAAGTGGAACGTAATACGCATCTTGCGCATCGAACGCGACCGAGAAACCAACAATTTGTGCTACGCGATAGTCTAAACTGGTGGTTTCGGTATCAAAGGCAAAACGTTTTTCTGTACTTAAACGTTTGAATAATTGAGTCCACTGTTCTGCACTGAGCACAGTATGGTAATTCGCTTGCCCCAGTTGGTCATCGACGCTGCTTTGAACGGCCTGATCTTCTGTATTGATGACGGTTTCAGATTGTGCTGATTTGGCAATGTGTTGCGTCGCTTGTTTGTAGGTTGCACTATTGGGATTGTTTGGATGATCGAGCGATTGTAACTGCTGGCGGAATTCCAGTTCGGTATACAGTGAACGTAAGGCTTCAGTATTTGGATCTTGGAGTTTAAGATCGTCAAAGGTCAGTCCTGTCTCTAAGTCACAGACAATACTTGCCAGTTGATGATCAAGCGCAATGCCATCAGCATGTTCTTTGATGTTTTGACCGACTTTGCCTTTAATTTTATCGACATTTTCTAAGATGCCACCAATCGAGCCATATTCTGTTAACAGTTTTGCTGCGGTTTTAGCCCCGACACCCGGAACGCCCATAATGCCGTCAGAGGCATCGCCCATTAAGGTCAGATAATCAATAATTTGGTTTGGCCACACCCCAAACTTTTCAAACACGCCATTCACATCCATCGGCTTGTCTTTAAAGCTGTCTTCTAAGGTGACTTTATCGGTCACCAACTGTGCCATGTCTTTATCGCCTGTGGAAATCAGCACTTGCTGTCCCGCGGCTTCCGCACGTTTGGCTAAAGTCCCGATGATGTCATCTGCTTCTGCACCTGGGAGCATGTATAAGGGGATACCCAAAGCACGAATTAAGGCATGCAAGTATGGAATTTGTTCTGATAATTCCTCAGGCATACTTGGGCGGTCACCTTTATAAATTGGCGATAGCACATGACGAAAAGTTGGTTCTGGCGTATCAAAAATGACTGCCATATGTGTTGGCTGGGTACGACGCATCAGTTTTTGGATGGCAGAAATTGCCCCACGAATTGCATTGGTATGTAAGCCAGTTGACGTGGTGAGCGGTGGCAAAGCATGAAAAGCACGAAATAAAAAGTATGAGCCATCGACCAAGACAAATGGTGGCATTGCAAGATTCCTTATCCAAATAACCCGTTTATTGTACGTGATTTTGACGCAGAACAAAGTGTATTGATGTACCGATTGGCATAGATGGTTACGGTTATGCGCTTAAAGATGCACTACAAGCTGATGTATTATTTGAAGATGAGAAAAAGAGATTGAGAACGGATGCAAACTGGACAGCGTGAAATTCGCATGATGTGGTTGATGGGGCTCACGATTGTTGCTATTGCAGCATGGTTTCTGGCTGTACCGCTGTTGAGTGCATTGTGTGGAATTGCTTTGATCATGAGTGTTATGCACTATGTCGATAGCATTGAAAACCCCAGTGCGAGGTTGGCGGAACAACGGGGCATTGCTTTTCAGCCAACGTCAAAAGTGCCGCTTTACCTTGCTGCTTTCGTCATTTTGATCGGTATGGTGGGACAATGGGGCGGACTCATTGGATTGGGGATCAGTGGCTGGTTGTTCTTTTTCTTTCGATGGTTGCGTCATCTAGAATATCTATTGTTATCCGTGCAAGCACAGCCATATCAGGTGATATCTGACCGATTCACAGAATCTGAAAATTCTCCCTCTTTACCCACTACTCTAAACAACACAGATGATTTAAGTCTCAGTGAGCAAGTGAAACGCTGGCTTTGGCAGGGCAATCCTGTCTTAAAAGTTGCGATTGTGATACTGCTGATTGGGCTTATTTTATTATTACGCTTTGCCACCGAACATTGGCAGTTGAGTCTTGCTGTTAAACTGAGTCTCGTTGCTGCGGTAAGTCTGGGCGTTGTGGTCTTTGGTTATGCGCTCCTACAAAAGAACCGTAGTTTTGCTTTGGCTTTGGAAGCACTTGGACTGTCAGGTTTATTTTTGACTTTATTTTTTGCTTACTACAACGGTGTGATTGCAAGTTTAGTGATTGCAAGCCTGTGCTTTGTGGTGGTGATGGCGCTTACACTTTGGCTCAGTTTAAAACAGCAGTCGATTGAGCTGGCGTTGATGGCACTGATCATTGCTTATTTGGCACCTTTTACTTTGCCTATACGGAATGCCACTGCGATAGAACTGGTGGCCTACTATTTGGTCATCAATATTGCGGTTGCTGTTTTAAGCACGTTCAGGCCGTGGAAAGTCCTTAACCAAATTGCTTTTTTAATGACGGTGGTCGTAGGCGGAGCTTATGCCTTTTATCAGGGTAAAGCGTCTGAGCGAGACATGCTGGCCGTGTTGGTTTTGGCACATAGTGCGGTCTTTATTTGGTTGAGTTTTCGTTATAGCCAACTGTTGGCACGCGAGGATTTAACTCAGTTTAAGTTGAAACCGATCTTGGATGTGGCTTTGATTTTTGCTGCACCCATTATTGCTTTTGCTTTTTTGTATGTGATGTATTTTGAGGAAACGACTTGGCAGGCAGGCTTTAGTCTCGGCTTTGCAGCGCTCTATGCCATGCTTTATCAGCTGCTAAAAAGAGCCCATAGCGTTGAGCTGATTGCGCAAAGTTATCTCAGTTTGACTTTGGTCTTCTTGGCGCTGATTCCCCCTATTTTACTGCCTGATCAATGGGGTGTGGTGGGGTGGAGTGTTGAGGGTGCACTGATCTTTATGTATGCCTTATATCGAAATTCCGCCTTGAATCGTTATTTGGCGATGGGTTTATTGGCCGTGGCTGGGCTCTCAAGTCTGTACTATGTGGTGGAGCTCAATCGTTTTCCAACGGAAGTCTATTGGGCGCTATGTCTGAGTTATTTTGCTGTGGTTGCCGTTGCCAACAGTGTAGAGCGCTTTAGACAACAGTTGTTTTTTGCCACCATTGCCTTTTTTTGCTTACAACTGCTTTCAGCAACCAGCATGTTGTTTATTTTACTTTTGGATGAAATCCACAGTAAAAGTCAGGTGACGATGGCGCTGCTGATCATCGTACTTTTATATACAGTGCTGAATGAATGGTTGCTCTACCGTAAAGCCAGTTGGTCATGGCTATTACCCAAATGGATTGGCCTGATTCCGTTGTATGCAGTTGCCTTTATTTTCTTGGTGGGCTTGAGCCATGATGGCATCATTATGTGGTCGACTGGTTTAGACCGGCTATTGTTTGCTTTAACGAGTGGATTACTCACGTTGCTGTGGCTCCGCCCGTTACAGGGCGTAGAGGATGAGCAGGAGTGGGTGAGTTTGGGTGCTTTACTGAGTTTAGCGCTGACCAGCTTAACCCTCATTCCAAGTATGCCGTATTTAAGCATGGTCATTTTGCCGCTGGCCTTTGCTGCATGGTGCTACACACAATCGACTCAAACGCGATGGAGACAGTTTTGGCAAGCACGCAATACCTTAGTGCTCATGTTGTTTTGGATCGTGTGTTCTCAGATCTTTAGCCAACAAGCTTTTGCAGGGTACTGGCTACCCATTTTCAACCCATTTGACTTGGTTAGTATTGCAATGCTGATTGGTTTCATTTGGATGCTGAATTTGCAAATGAAAGAGGGCTTGGAGAAAAGTCTGGGTGCCATTTTGATGATGTCGAGCCTACTTTGGCTCAGTAGTTATGTGGTGCTACGTGCGCTGCATGTCTATTTCCTAACACCCTATAATGACTGGAAAATGTGGGAAAATGCTTTGGTGCAACTCAGCTTTACTTTGCTTTGGGTTAGTTTGGCTTTCATTTGCATGCTGACGGCAACCAAACGCAACCTGCGTTCATTGTGGATTTTTGGCGGCTGTATTTTAGTTCTGGTGACGCTGAAATTGGTATTGTTTGACTTATCTCACATTGGGACACTCACCCGCGTGATTTCATTTTTAGGTGCAGGTTTGGTGATGTTGGTGATTGCGTATATTGCACCGATGCCTGAACTTGAGGAAAAGACCAATTAAACAAATTCAGCTCCTTATGTCTGCAGGGATCATAAGGAGCTGAGGCTATTTATTTGATATTCGGTTCTCGTTTCAAGGCTTGCGCATTGGCATATTGATCAATTTCTTCATTGGATAATGGACGCGAAAGCGGATGATCGACAAAACCCATTTTCGGCACAGGAATTTCGATTTGGTTATCTAAGAAACCATTACGAATACGTTCCTGCATTTCATCACGCACTTGCAAAAAGTGTTCTTGCTGACACCACACGGCAAACAGTAACTCAATCGAAGACTCACGAAAGGCGGTGACGGTGACGGCAGGTTTAGGGTCTGCAAGCACCAAAGGATATTTATTAGCCACATCAATCAGCACTTCACGTACTTTAATGATGTTCTCATGAAAGTTAATCGCTAGGGTGATGGGAATACGCCGTATTGGAAACTTAGAGAGGTTGTGAACAGGCGCTCGAATCAGTTGTTCATTCGGCAGTCGTACATAAATGTTGTCCTGAGTGAGTAGCTTAACCGAGAGGAGGTCAATTGAAATGACTTCACCTTCAATGGTATTGCCACGAATAAGGGTGATTGAAATGGTGTCGCCAATTTCAAAAGAACCTTCACCAATTAGGAACAATCCACTGATTAAGTTGGATGCAGAGGTTTGTGAGGCAAAACCCAAAGCAACCGTCAAAATACCTGCTGCGCCTAAAAACACACTCAGTTTAAAACCAGCCTCTTTGAGGCTGGCCATCACAAAAATTAGGAAAATAAAGTAAAAAATACCGCGTCGCCAGACCAGCCGTTGGTGGGCGTTAAACTTGGTGCCAATGGTTCGGATAAAGGTATTTGAAACCAGACGTGCCAAGAGAAAACCAACAAAACACAGCACTAAGGCAATTAAGATTTCCGTTAATCGTTCTGTATTGATGTTGGTAAAAATGCCTTTTAGGCTACTGGTAATTTCTTGGGGAATATTTGAGTTTGGCATCTGTCCCCCTTAGAAGAATGAATCAAACATATTAAATAATGCGCTCGCCGAAGAGCGAGGTGGATGTACATAAATCACTTTGCCTGCATGCGGAGGCGTACGGTTCTCGATACGGATTCGCGGTGGCCGATCGGCGCCTTCATGTAAGACTTTAATTTGCGATGTCCAAAGTCGATCCGTACTTTCACTATAAAATAAAGGCAGGGCTGAAACAGGTACGTTCATGCGGTCAAAACGCAGTTGTAAATGGCTGGTGTTGTGGAACTCAATGGGCGTCACTGCACGAAATGCACGTGGTTTGAGTTGATGCAATTCAGTTCGACCATCGACAGCCGTAGCGTAGGCAATTTCACCTGTACGGTGGTTTGGCCCAAACCAAGTTTCTTTGGGTAAAATCACAGGAATATCAAATAGGGGATCGCGCTGACCTTGAATAAAACCCGAAATCCATAATGGAGTGCTGATATACAGCGTCCCGCGCTGACCCGCTGGAATATAAATCGGATCGACAGGTTTAATCACCACTGAACGATCGGCCAAACGTGGCATCAGCTGAATCGTATGATGGGTGTTTTTAAACATGTAACGTTTAATTTCAACGGGTTGTGGAAAGGCGAAATGTGGGTCCTCTATCGCATGCCATTTTTGCTCATAGTCATATTGAACTTGAGGACGATGAAACTCTAAACGCCATTCTTGTAGACCGCGGGTGAGGCGAAAAAGTAATGAGCCGAACTGCCACGCACGAGCTTGATTCAACTCAAAGTTGTATTCCCCCCACCATTTTAAATTGGGGCTATCCGATTCAAACAGTTCATTCATATTAGGCAACAGCACATTTCCTTATATTGCAAATCAGTGAAAAACAGACTTCACGCTGTCATATGCTTAGAGTACACTCAAAATAATATTTTTCATCATTATTATAATTTTAAGATGCAAGTGCTTAAACAATTACAAATTCCCTATAGTTTTGCGAAGCGTCATGGCGTGCTGTTGCGTTACGAAGGCGATCAAGCCTTTATTGTGCGCCGTGAAAGTACGCCGTTGTTGGCTTTGCAAGAGGCACGTCGTTTTTTAGGTGTGGCAGCACAACATCAACTGTGTAGTGATGAAGAATTTCACCAGCTTTTAAGCAGTAGCTATGCAGGGGACAGTGGTGAATCACAACAAGTGGCCGCAGGTTTAGAAGATCATCCCGATTTACTTAGTTTAGCCGACCAAGTGCCTGAAGCTGAAGATCTGATGGATCAAGAAGATGATGCTCCAATTGTTCGTTTGATTAATGCGTTATTGTCTGAAGCCATTCGTGTTGGCGCATCTGATATTCATATTGAAGCCTTTGAAAAGAAACTATCGGTGCGTTTACGTGTCGATGGGCAATTACGTGAAATTGTGCAACCACGCCGTGAACTAGCACCGCTGTTGGTGTCTCGTATTAAAGTCATGGCAAAACTGGATATTGCGGAAAAACGGATTCCGCAAGATGGGCGTATTTCACTGCGTTTAGCTGGGCGTGAAGTCGATGTGCGTGTTTCGACTTTACCCTCATCACATGGCGAACGTGTGGTGATGCGTTTATTAGATAAACAAGCCGGTCGTTTGAACATGACTCATTTGGGCTTATTGAAACCTGACTATGAACGCTTGACTCAATTGGTGCATCGTCCACACGGGATTATTTTGGTCACAGGGCCGACAGGTTCGGGTAAAACTACAACGCTTTATGCGGCACTTTCGGACCTCAATGATGGTTCGAAAAATATTTTGACCGCAGAAGACCCGATTGAATATCAATTGGAAGGGATTGGACAGACGCAAGTCAACACCAAAGTCGATATGACTTTTGCGAGAGCCTTAAAAGCCATGCTGCGTCAAGACCCAGATGTAGTCATGGTGGGTGAAATCCGTGACTTGGAAACGGCTGAAATTGCGGTACAAGCATCGCTCACAGGGCATTTGGTTTTATCTACACTGCATACCAATACGGCCATTGGTGCGGTGACCCGCTTAAAAGATATGGGCATTGAGCCATTTTTGCTGTCGAGTTCTTTGATTGGTGTCATTGCACAGCGTTTAGTGCGAACCTTATGTAGTCACTGTGTGACATGGCATGAAGCCGATACTTTTGAAACACAACTGTTTCAGCATTTGAATCCAAAAGCAGAACTTCAGTTACCTCAACCGAATGGCTGTGAACGTTGTTCACATACGGGTTTTATGGGGCGGACGGCGATTTATGAAATTGTCGCTGTGGACGATCAGATGCGCCGTTTAGTTCATGGCAATGCCGCTGAATATGACTTAGAAAGTTATGCACGACAAAACTCTGGCTCTATTCGTGATGATGGTTTACGTAAAGTGTTGGCAGGGAAAACCACACTGGAAGAAGTATTGCGTGTGACCAATGAAGCGGCAGAGTAATGAATATCGACTAGTAGATACGGGTTATGCGTGTAGTTGTATTATCCTGAAATTACCTGATGTGTTTGTATGGCAGCGTCCGTTTTACTTTTAGAATGAAAATAAAGAACTTTATAATGATGAATAAATCCTTAGCCTTGTTTGGTGTGTTGAGTGGTATGGTATTTTTTACTCCTCTCAGTTTTGCAAAAGATAAAACTTTTAATGTTTATAAAAAATGCCATGATGAAATGGAGTGGTCATGTGATGTCATTAGAAATACCAATGGCAAGAAGGAAAAAGTTTATGGCGGTATGAAATCACCAAACATTGAGCGTTTAAATCAAAGTTATTATCATGTTCAAATGTCATGTGGTAGCCCATGTCAGGCTCATAGTTTTCTATCGAGAAATAAACAAGAAGATGATGCGACTCAAGAATTTATCGCTATTGATACGAAGAGTAATTGTTTAATTGAAACTGATTCTAAACACAATAAAATCACAGCTCGCCAATTAAATTCGAAAAAAAGACATACTTTGATCAGTACTCAGCACCCTATTTTTCAAAATGTCCCTATTTTTGATATTGCCCAATACACTGTGTTCCAAGGCACTTCTTATTTTGATCAAAAAGGAAATTTGATTTTGCTGGCAGATGAAATCGATGATCAAAAGAAATTTAAAAAGATATTTCCAAATCCTTGTAAGTTATGAAATCTCTATCCCAAAGCTATGACTTTAGGATAGAAGAGATGACTTAAACAATTACATTCAACGTCACATCAATATTGCCACGCGTTGCATTTGAATAAGGGCAAACAATATGTGCTGCATCCACTAATTTTTGCGCTTCTGCTTGCTCTAAACCTTCTAAATGAATGTTCAAGGTGACTTGAATACCAAAACCTGTTGGAATAGGGCCAATACCTACATCACCTTCGATATAAACATCCGGTACGCCAATCTCAACTTTAAATAAGCTTTTCAAATTGAATCGGCGAATAACCACATTTTTTATTCATAACGACGCAGACCGTATGTGACAAAATCTTTCTGATAAAACGATGCGATAAGTGCCATAAATCTCTTGCCCTTACTTTTTGAATATTAAAGCGATCAGTTAATTGACCAATGACCGTTTCAATTTTCCTTCGTGCTCTCATAAGCAACCTCATTGATTCTTGAGATCTAGAGTCCGGCATATTCTTTCTTAAAGGAGTTTGTAGATCAACATACTGAAATTTATAGTATTCTTTCAAGCTGGGTCTTAAGTAACCTTTATCTGCACCTAGTAACCCATGAATATTTTCTGTGATTTCTGGTGCAACATCACGCTCATCTACATTTGCTGGAGCGAAAGTATAGCCAGTAATCATACCCTCCAAATTAATTACAAGATGCCCTTTAAAACCATAGTATTTCTCTTGTTGTGCAGCACAATAACTAAAACCTGCATGTTCTTTGAAATTCTTGTGTCTTTTTGCTCGACTATAACGACAAACAGGTATAGGAAATCCATCAATAAAATGAATATGATCCTGACCATAATGTGCAGTTAATTGGGCTGTGATTTTTTGATGAACTTGCCATAAGTTTGCACAATGCTTACAAAAGTTAGGATATGAACCTAAATGAGGGAACCAACTTAAGTAATTGTTTTTAAAAAACATCCATATGCTTTTATCCGTATCCATTTTGAGACACTCACCAACAATTTGCATTGTGATAATTTCAATATCGGTTAAAGCAGGTGGAAAACCACGTTTTCTTAATGGTTCAGAGACTATAGTTGGGTAAATTTCCTCTATGATTAAATAGACAATGATGATAAATTCTTCAGTGGACATAACTGTAATTTTATTTTCATAGACGGATTTAAAATGAGGTTATGTCCTTTTTATTTCAATGACTTAAAAAGTTGAGATTGGCGTATCCGGTGTAATTTTTAATTGGTCACGGTTAGCAACAAACTTCATTGCACCTAGAAAACATGCAGAATAACCTGCGGCAAAAAGCTGTTCAGGGTTCGTTCCACCACCTGCGCCGCCCATTTCTTTAGGAACAGTGAGTTTTAAATCTAAAATTCCATCAGAAGAGGTTGCGCGACCATCACGGCCACCTGTCGCTTTAGCATGTGCTGTATAAACTACTTTTTCTAAAGACATTGTGATTCCCTGAATATTGTATTTGAGTTCTTATCCTGTCCTAAATTGCAGAAAGAATAAGCAGTGTTTTTGTAAATTTATACAGAGTATGCTTGCGTTTAAATTGAGGGTTTAGTTAATTAAAAATCAATGGTATAGAATCCTATTATTGTTTTTTAACATTCGCAATCGGGGCTTATCGATGTGAATGAAAACAGAGAGTGATTCGAGCTACTATTAATTTTAAAGATAAATAGAGTCATGTATTTTATGAGAGCTAGAGCTACTCCATGAAAGAGCAGTAGTGAATCAATATGAAGTTTTTGTGCGAAGAATAACCTTGTCTTAAACGATCGCAGCGTGATTAAAATTGCACTAATTTTCGGTGTTGCATTAACGGCATGCTTTCACGGATTTGAGCTTGTTCTGCCAAGTCAAAAGGTACAGTAATCAACTGTGCACCCGGGTTAAGAATTAAATCCAAAACTTGACCACGGCTATTGGTTGCTGCTGCATGTCCCCAAGTTTGTCTCTTTTCACCATGCCAACCTTGTTGCGCTGCGCCTAACACGATGCTTTGGCTATCCATCGCACGGGCTTGTAATAATAACTGCCAGTGCATTTGCCCCGTAGTGTAGGTAAATGCAGCAGGAGCAGTCAAAATATTTGCACCACGCGCGCGTAAAGTTAAAGCCAGTTCAGGAAAGCGTAAGTCATAGCAAACCATCAAGCCAATATTACCAAAAGGCGTTTTTGCCACAACGACATCTGTACCAGGTTCAAAAAACTTCGATTCTTGGTAGCCACCCACAGCATCGCCAACTTGTACGTCAAACAAATGAATTTTGTCATAACGTGCTTCAGTACGTTCAGGGCTAATGCAAAGACTGACTGTACGAACACGACCATCCTCAATAACAGAACCATCTGGACGGAACGGGCATGGGAGAGTACCCGCGACGATCCAGATCTGATATTGATGAGCAAGATTTTCTAAACGCTTTTGAATGTCTTCAAACTGTGCTGCGATCTCACGTTGTTTGCCTGCGGCAAAACAAACGAAGTTTTCGGGGAACACAATAAGTTCAGCACCATTTGCTTTACTTTGTTGAATGAGAGACTCAATGACAAGGAAGTTTGCTTGGATGTCATTTTGAGAGTTCATCTGTACAACAGAAAGTAAAGTCATAAATGGGCCTACAAAATTTGTTGTTATGCGTTTTGTTGCTGTGACACTTGATCGAGGTTGTCTTGTTCTTTTTGCAACTGTTTGACCAAAGGTTCAAACATATTTTGATTATTTTGATTCAGTTCCATCAAAGTTTTATGTGCATCTAGTACGGTGTTTAGCATATTACGATGTGTAATGTGCTCTTCCATCAGTTCGAGGGTACAAACATTTGGATCGCCACAGTAGTTTAAAATCACAAAAACCTGCCCTAGCCCCATACTGTTGGCTAAGGTAGTGATATCAGAGTTGGTGGACAACATGACAGCTTGGATATTATGGATCTGTTTAAGCTTTAAGCCTAACTTTGCCAAAATGCCTAACACAGTGCTGTCGATGAATGTAGTTTGGGTTAAATCTACGATTGCACCAACAACATTTGACTGTTGTTCAATACGGTTTAAAAGTTTGTCTAGACTGATACAAGATTGGGCACGCACTTCGCCAATAAGCTTAAAAATATGCGTTCCATTCAAGCTTGCATATTCAACATGACCTGTTGACATATAAATGCCATTTGCAGAGAAGGATAGGAAATTATCCCATAGGGCAAATACTTACTCAAGTATCTAACAGTCTTAGAAGATAGGATATTGTAATAAGTTATTGATAATTTGATTAATTCATTCGACGTAAACTTAATATAGCAATATCGTCTGCAACATGTTCTGGTGCTTCAAAGGATTGATTTTGCAAATGATACATCAATTGTGTGAACTGATCATTCAGTCCCCCATTGAAGGGTTCGAGTGCACCATCTGAACAAATAATGAAGCGGGCATGACGGTTGAGTACACATTCATGCTCTTCAACTTCCAGCTCTTCAGTAAGGCCTAAAGGAAAACTACTGGTATGTAATATTTTAGGAGCTTGATTTGGCTCAAAGATAATTGCGGGGGGGTAATGTCCTGCACTCGACCAGCGAAGTTGATGGGTTTCGAGGTTTAAAATCCCTGCAATCATGGTGATGTGCTTTTCAATATTCTCTTGAACCAACATGCCATTGAGTTTCTTAATTAACCCACGCGGAGTTTTGGCACGACCATGAAAAGCCGCCATCCAAGAGGTTAATAAGCTACTGGTGACCCCATGACCAGATACATCAGCCAAATAGAACATCACTTCTTTATCGCTAATTTTCCAATAATCAAACCAGTCCCCAGACAAATAAGCAGAAGGCTGAAAAAACGTTTCGACGGTGTAGTTTTGGAGTTCTATCGGGTTTGGTAAAAGTCGCTTTTGTAACTCTGCTGCGGAAGGCAGATCGCGACTGTCTTGATTACGCTTATATTGCGCATCAATTTTGAGTAAGGATTGCTGTGGGTTACTGGGCAGCTTATTCCACATCCAACCTGCTAAAGCACCGAGTTCCCAAGCTTGGGCTAAAGCACTACCTTCATTTTCAAAGGCAAGAACAATGGTAGGCAGTGTCCATTTATAATCTAAATAATCTTGGATATCGGCAATAGCAATAATAGTCGGGTCATAAAGATCAATGTCTTCTATGCGAATCATTTGCACACTTGGTAGTGTGTCTAGCACCTGTTCTAAATATGGAATATGGCGAGAAGGTTGAATGAAATACATAAAAAAAATGGCTTATCCTTAGCATTAAGCTATTGCTTTACTATAACAAGCAAATTACAGCTAGAGAAAAAAAATTCAACTCTAGCTGCAATACATTGTTATTCCGTATCTAACATTTGATGCGATTCATTGGTTGATGGAGAGCTAGAAGAATCATCATCACCGACATCATCAATAAACATCCCTTCCGCTTCTTGGCCTTTTTTCTCAGCAATAATGAAGTTTTTACGTTGTAAATAAATATCACGAATTGAGGAATATTTGTCGCCTTGAATCGCACCCTCAATATCAATCAGTTGCGATCGCACATCAATACCACGTAGAGTCTGTTCAGCCCAATATAGGCCTTCTTCATCTTCTAGAATGTATCTTTGTGGGCGTGCATAGCCATCGACCACTAAGCCAAAACCATCACGGAAAGTACTGGGTCCAAAAATAGGAAGCACGAGATATGGGCCAGATGGAACACCCCAATAGCCGAGAGTCGTACCAAAGTTTTCATCTTCAGTTTCTAAACCCAAGCGCGAAGCAGGATCTGCAAAACCTAAAGTAGTTACCGTATTAATGGTAAATCGACCTAAAGTTTTTGCGGCACGGCCGGGACGACCTTGTATAAGTTGGTTCACCGCATTCCAAGGTTCACCGAGGTTTTTACGGAAGCCACTATAAGAGTCACGAATCGGAGACGGGATCTTTTCTTTATATTCCACCGCAATTGGGCGAACGATCGCACGGTCTAAAGCATCATTGACGGCAAAAATTTGTCTATTTAAAGGCTGAAGTGGATCTTTTACATTATCAGGTTGTGCTGCATTGGCATCTACTTTTAAATCTTTTGCTTTAATATTCTTTAATTCTTTAAGCGAAGAAGATTGAGCTGTTTGCGGATCAGCACTGGTATCTATTTCGCTGGCAGCCGCAGGCGCTACATCTTCAGCAAATGCAAATGTTGTAAAGCCTACAAAGAGTAGACCAGCACATAAGTGGCGAATGTGTTGCATATAAAAGAGTTCCGGAACTTTATAATCAGCAGGTGAATTAAAAAAATAATGTTTTAACTATCTTAACAGCTCTTTATTGCTCATTGTTAAATCAAATTTTAAGAAATGTTAGTAAAAAAACGCCATTTTGCTGAATAAATAAACAAGTGGAAGTTTTTTTATAAAAAATTGAATAAAGGGGGTTGTGTTGGTTTGGAAATACTGTAGAATGCACATCCATCGGCGGTGATGTTGATTAAAACTTGTTGAGAAACAAGGATTTAGCCCAAGCGGTAGAATCTGGAAGTCTTGAATAGGTTTAAAAATAATTAACAAAACCAGTTGACTTTCTCTTGAAAGAGAGTAGTATAGCCGACCTAGCTTGCTGGTGACGAATCAGCAAGAAGATCATTAAGAGATTATGAAGAACAACTTGTGTGGATTTTTACTGATTGATCGATCGAAAATATTTCATTGATTGAAGGTAAAAATTACTCGAAGTTTATTTGAGAAATATTTGTCAGAAAATTGATGAGCCAAGATTTGTAGCCATAAGCTACTAATGATTTTTAACTGAAGAGTTTGATCATGGCTCAGATTGAACGCTGGCGGCAGGCTTAACACATGCAAGTCGAGCGGGGAGATGTAGCTTGCTACATTTCCTAGCGGCGGACGGGTGAGTAATGCTTAGGAATCTGCCTATTAGTGGGGGACAACATTCCGAAAGGAATGCTAATACCGCATACGCCCTACGGGGGAAAGCAGGGGATCTTCGGACCTTGCGCTAATAGATGAGCCTAAGTCAGATTAGCTAGTTGGTGGGGTAAAGGCCTACCAAGGCGACGATCTGTAGCGGGTCTGAGAGGATGATCCGCCACACTGGGACTGAGACACGGCCCAGACTCCTACGGGAGGCAGCAGTGGGGAATATTGGACAATGGGCGAAAGCCTGATCCAGCCATGCCGCGTGTGTGAAGAAGGCCTTTTGGTTGTAAAGCACTTTAAGCGAGGAGGAGGCTACTTAGATTAATACTCTAGGATAGTGGACGTTACTCGCAGAATAAGCACCGGCTAACTCTGTGCCAGCAGCCGCGGTAATACAGAGGGTGCGAGCGTTAATCGGATTTACTGGGCGTAAAGCGTGCGTAGGCGGCTTTTTAAGTCGGATGTGAAATCCCTGAGCTTAACTTAGGAATTGCATTCGATACTGGGAAGCTAGAGTATGGGAGAGGATGGTAGAATTCCAGGTGTAGCGGTGAAATGCGTAGAGATCTGGAGGAATACCGATGGCGAAGGCAGCCATCTGGCCTAATACTGACGCTGAGGTACGAAAGCATGGGGAGCAAACAGGATTAGATACCCTGGTAGTCCATGCCGTAAACGATGTCTACTAGCCGTTGGGGCCTTTGAGGCTTTAGTGGCGCAGCTAACGCGATAAGTAGACCGCCTGGGGAGTACGGTCGCAAGACTAAAACTCAAATGAATTGACGGGGGCCCGCACAAGCGGTGGAGCATGTGGTTTAATTCGATGCAACGCGAAGAACCTTACCTGGTCTTGACATAGTAAGAACTTTCCAGAGATGGATTGGTGCCTTCGGGAACTTACATACAGGTGCTGCATGGCTGTCGTCAGCTCGTGTCGTGAGATGTTGGGTTAAGTCCCGCAACGAGCGCAACCCTTTTCCTTATTTGCCAGCGGGTTAAGCCGGGAACTTTAAGGATACTGCCAGTGACAAACTGGAGGAAGGCGGGGACGACGTCAAGTCATCATGGCCCTTACGACCAGGGCTACACACGTGCTACAATGGTCGGTACAAAGGGTTGCTACCTAGCGATAGGATGCTAATCTCAAAAAGCCGATCGTAGTCCGGATTGGAGTCTGCAACTCGACTCCATGAAGTCGGAATCGCTAGTAATCGCGGATCAGAATGCCGCGGTGAATACGTTCCCGGGCCTTGTACACACCGCCCGTCACACCATGGGAATTTGTTGCACCAGAAGTAGGTAGTCTAACCGCAAGGAGGACGCTTACCACGGTGTGGCCGATGACTGGGGTGAAGTCGTAACAAGGTAGCCGTAGGGGAACCTGCGGCTGGATCACCTCCTTAACGAAAGATTGACGATTGGTAAGAATCCACAACAAGTTGTTCTTCATGACGATGTATCTGAGGGTCTGTAGCTCAGTTGGTTAGAGCACACGCTTGATAAGCGTGGGGTCACAAGTTCAAGTCTTGTCAGACCCACCAAATCTGACTAACAAGCATTGTTAAATGCTGAATACAGAAAACAGAAACATTGACTTATTGATAAGCTGGGGACTTAGCTTAGTTGGTAGAGCGCCTGCTTTGCACGCAGGAGGTCAGGAGTTCGACTCTCCTAGTCTCCACCAAATTTCAAGACAAGAAAAGCATGCTTTTCCTTGAAATTTAAGCAAGAAGCTATGCTTCGCGCAGATAGGTTGGATTATAGAATTTAGTAAGTTGAAGCTTATTAACTTCTGTGATTTATCACAGTTTCCTGACCTGACGAAGGCTGGAAAAATCATTAACAGAATATATTTGAGTTGAAATAATTTGTTCATACTCGTTTTTAAGATCGACATTAACAGTGATTTATTACTGATTGATGAAGGTTGAAGAAATGAGTTACTAGCGAAATTAACTGAATCAAGCGTTTTGGTATGTGAATTGAATTGAAGCTGTACAGTGTTTAAGTACACAGAGCAACAAACTGTAAGGAAGTGATGAGAAATCATCATAGACTGTCTTAATCCTACTTGTAGGGATTAACGACTGTTTGGGGTTGTATAGTCAAGTAATTAAGTGCATGTGGTGGATGCCTTGGCAGTCAGAGGCGATGAAAGACGTAATAGCCTGCGATAAGCTCCGGGGAGGCGGCAAATATCCTGTGATCCGGAGATTTCTGAATGGGGAAACCCACCTGTCATAAGGCAGGTATCGTATGATGAATACATAGTCATACGAGGCGAACGAGGGGAAGTGAAACATCTCAGTACCCTTAGGAAAAGAAATCAATTGAGATTCCCTCAGTAGCGGCGAGCGAACGGGGAAAAGCCCATTAAGTCATATCAGTTTTAGTGGAATGCTCTGGGAAGTGCAACCATAGTGGGTGATAGTCCTGTACACGAAAGGGCTGATATGATGATGTCGAGTAGGGCGGGGCACGTGAAACCTTGTCTGAATATGGGGGGACCATCCTCCAAGGCTAAATACTCCTGACTGACCGATAGTGAACCAGTACCGTGAGGGAAAGGCGAAAAGAACCCCTGTGAGGGGAGTGAAATAGATCCTGAAACCGCATGCATACAAGCAGTGGGAGCCGACTTGTTCGGTGACTGCGTACCTTTTGTATAATGGGTCAGCGACTTACATTCAGTAGCAAGGTTAACCGCATAGGGGAGCCGTAGAGAAATCGAGTCTTAATAGGGCGTTTAGTTGCTGGGTGTAGACCCGAAACCGGGTGATCTATCCATGAGCAGGTTGAAGGTTGGGTAACACTAACTGGAGGACCGAACCCACTGTCGTTGAAAAGCCAGGGGATGACTTGTGGATAGGGGTGAAAGGCTAATCAAACTCGGTGATAGCTGGTTCTCCCCGAAAGCTATTTAGGTAGCGCCTCGGACGAATACCATTGGGGGTAGAGCACTGTTTCGGCTAGGGGGTCATCCCGACTTACCAAACCGATGCAAACTCCGAATACCAATGAGTACTATCCGGGAGACAGACTGCGGGTGCTAACGTCCGTAGTCAAGAGGAAAACAATCCAGACCGCCAGCTAAGGCCCCAAAATTATAGTTAAGTGGGAAACGATGTGGGAAGGCATAGACAGCTAGGAGGTTGGCTTAGAAGCAGCCACCCTTTAAAGAAAGCGTAATAGCTCACTAGTCGAGTCGGCCTGCGCGGAAGATGTAACGGGGCTAAAACTATATGCCGAAGCTGCGGATTTGCAATTTATTGCAAGTGGTAGGGGAGCGTTCTGTAAGCCGATGAAGGTGTATTGAGAAGTATGCTGGAGGTATCAGAAGTGCGAATGCTGACGTGAGTAACGACAATGCGAGTGAAAAACTCGCACGCTGAAAGACCAAGGGTTCCAGTCCAACGTTAATCGGGGCTGGGTGAGTCGACCCCTAAGGCGAGGCCGAGAGGCGTAGTCGATGGGAAATTGGTTAATATTCCAATACTTCTATGTAATGCGATGAGAGGACGGAGAAGGTTAAGTCAGCCTGGCGTTGGTTGTCCAGGTGGAAGGTTGTAGGCATGTATCTTAGGCAAATCCGGGGTACTGTATGCTGAGAACTGATAGCAAGCTGTACTTGTACAGTGAAGTGGCTGATACCATGCTTCCAGGAAAAGTCTCTAAGCTTCAGTTACATAGGAATCGTACCCGAAACCGACACAGGTGGTCAGGTCGAGTAGACCAAAGCGCTTGAGAGAACTCTGCTGAAGGAACTAGGCAAAATGGTACCGTAACTTCGGGAGAAGGTACGCTGCCGACGGTGATAGGATTTACTCCTTGAGCTATTGGCAGCCACAGAAACCAGGCCCCTGCAACTGTTTATTAAAAACATAGCACTCTGCAAACACGAAAGTGGACGTATAGGGTGTGATGCCTGCCCGGTGCTGGAAGGTTAATTGATGGGGTTAGCGTAAGCGAAGCTCTTGATCGAAGCCCCAGTAAACGGCGGCCGTAACTATAACGGTCCTAAGGTAGCGAAATTCCTTGTCGGGTAAGTTCCGACCTGCACGAATGGCATAATGATGGGGGCGCTGTCTCCAGCAGAGACTCAGTGAAATCGAATTCGCCGTGAAGATGCGGTGTACCCGCGGCTAGACGGAAAGACCCCGTGAACCTTTACTGCAGCTTGACATTGAACTTTGATCTTACTTGTGTAGGATAGGTGGGAGGCTTTGAAACCGAGACGCTAGTTTCGGTGGAGCCAATCTTGAAATACCACCCTGGTAATATTGAGGTTCTAACTCTGTCCCGTTATCCGGGACGAGGACCATGTCTGGTGGGTAGTTTGACTGGGGCGGTCTCCTCCTAAAGAGTAACGGAGGAGTACGAAGGTGCGCTCAGCGTGGTCGGAAATCACGCGTAGAGTATAAAGGCAAAAGCGCGCTTAACTGCGAGACCCACAAGTCGAGCAGGTACGAAAGTAGGTCTTAGTGATCCGGTGGTTCTGTATGGAAGGGCCATCGCTCAACGGATAAAAGGTACTCTGGGGATAACAGGCTGATACCGCCCAAGAGTTCATATCGACGGCGGTGTTTGGCACCTCGATGTCGGCTCATCTCATCCTGGGGCTGAAGCAGGTCCCAAGGGTATGGCTGTTCGCCATTTAAAGAGGTACGCGAGCTGGGTTTAGAACGTCGTGAGACAGTTCGGTCCCTATCTACCGTGGGCGTTGGAAATTTGAGAGGATCTGCTCCTAGTACGAGAGGACCAGAGTGGACGAACCTCTGGTGTACCGGTTGTGACGCCAGTCGCATCGCCGGGTAGCTATGTTCGGAAGGGATAACCGCTGAAAGCATCTAAGCGGGAAGCCTACCTCAAGATAAGATTTCCCTAGGACTTTATGTCCTCTAAAGAGCCGTTGAAGACTACGACGTTGATAGGTTGGATGTGGAAGCATAGTGATATGTGAAGCTGACCAATACTAATTGCTCGTGAGGCTTGACTATACAACACCCAAACAGTTGGTGTTGTGGTTCAAATCACTGCAAACAACTTGATTTAGTTATAAAGCTAGATAAAATATCCAACTCAAATATACCTGTTAATAACTCATTTGATGAAAGTTAGGCGTACACAATGTGTAAATAAGACCCAACGAATAGTCATAAACAGTTGTGCTGGCGACAATAGCAAGAGTGAACCACCTGATCCCTTCCCGAACTCAGAAGTGAAACCTCTTAGCGCTGATGGTAGTGTGGAGTTATCCATGTGAGAGTAAGTCATCGCCAGCTCATTAATTCTAAATCCCCCTAACTCAAATGAGATAGGGGGATTTTTTTATGCGGAAAATATTAAATAATAAATGAATCAATCGTCTAATTGAGATTTATCGTAATTAAATAAAACATCCTAAATAGTCATAATTATTATTTAAATGAACCTTTCTATACTTATTTTTCTTTTTTACTATCAGTTAATTTTTACTATCAACTAAATACTATATTTTTATCTAATTTAAATTAGGCCTTTATTGGTAATTATTATTTTATTTCATATCAGAAAGACAAGTGTTAATGGTTGGTTTTATTTATTTTTAATGCGAATTAAATCATTTATTTAGACTAATGTTGAATTTTTATATCACTATAAATTGTGTGAATATAACACCAAATTACTTTGGTGAATGACTTCTGTTTGGGCTGGATTAGCACATTATAAAAACTGAAGGGCGCTAGTTAAAGTGCAATGCAACAATAGCTCATAGGGGCTTTGTTGCACAAAGATTTGAAATGCAAAGCGCCCCTAATTGAGCTAAATTTAAGGCGTAACTTGGGTAAGTGGTCGACCTAATTCCGTAAATCTGTTAAGGACTGCTACACGTGCATGGATTTCATTCACTTGGCTATCAAAACTCCTTGCGCTGAGTTTATCTCCTAATAATTTGATGCAATGCATCTTAGTTTCAACCAAACTTCGCCGATGATAGCCTGACCATTTTTTCCATAGTGTCCTGCCTAAACGTTTAATTGTTCGAAGTAATTCATTTCGCTCTAGCGAGCTACTCTTTGTATCTTTCCATGGTTTCGCATTTTTTCTAGGTGGAATCACCGCATGCCCTTGCCGATCTGCAATGACCTGACGGCATTGCTTGGTGTCATAAGCTCCATCGGTATAAACAGAGTCAATCCGCTCATCTTGTGGAATCTGATTAAGTAAATCACCAAGCACCTGTGAATCACTGACATTATTGGTTGTAAGCTGAACTGCTCGTATTTGCAGGGTTTTAGCATCTATACCAATATGAAGTTTACGCCATTGGCGACGATATTCAGGTCCATGTTTCTTGCGTTTCCATTCGCCCTCACCTAGAAACTTCATGCCTGTAGAGTCCATGAGTAGATGCAGCCCATCGCTACTTTTTTGGTAGCTGATTACAATATCAATATGCTTTTGTCTTCTACAAAGCGTGGTGTAATCTGGAGCTATCCAATTTAATCCGCAAAGTTTAATCAGACTTTGCACAAAGCCAGTGACCATACGTAAAGACAGACGGAATAAGGATTTAATCATTAAGCAGCATTGGATGGCTGCGTCGGAGTAGGTTTGATTTCGCCCTTGTTTGCCTTTTGATGGCGCATACCATTGCGTAGCAGGATCAAACCAAATGGCAATATTTCCGCGACTCATGAGTGCTCGGTTATATGCGGGCCAATTGGTTGTGCGGTAGATTTTGTGTGTAGGCTTCTTCATTTGAAAATTATATCGCTGAAAAACCCTTTACAGATAGGTTTGTGCAACAAAGCTCGGCAGAGTAAAACTTGAAGTGCGACATAAACCACCTAATTAATTTAAAGAGTTTATGGAGTATATAAAATTGTCATACCATCATCTTAACTTTGAAGATCGTACTGCATTAATGCTTGAGTCAAGAAAAGAAGGCTTTTCAGCCAGAAAATTTGCTGAACTCATTAAAAGACATCCTAGTACGATCTATCGTGAGCTTAAAAGAAATAGCATCAATGACGTTTATCAAGCTCAATATGCTTCTGATAACACCTTCGCTAGACGTAGACGTGGTCACATAAAACTCAAAATCGATTCAATCCTCTGGAAATTTATTGTTGAAGCGATCCGTTGTTTATGGTCTCCTCAGCAAATAGCAAAGCGTTTAAAGACATTTCCTGATTTGGATCAAACAATGAATGTAAGCCATACAACGATTTATTCAACGATACGAGCATTACCAAAGGGTGAGCTGAAAAAAGACTTACTATCCTGTCTGCGACATGAAAATAAAAAGCGAAAAGCTAACGGTGAACCTAAAAAAGATTCTATATTACAGGATATTAAAACTATTCATGAGCGCCCAACCGAAGTTCAAGAAAGAAAAATACCGGGTCATTGGGAAGCCGATTTAATTAAAGGTAAAGACAATAAAAGTTCGATAGCAACACTTATTGAACGAAATACACGGCTCTGTATCTTGGCAACATTACCTGATGCAAAGGCAGAATCAGTGCGCAAGGCTTTAACTGAAGCTCTGAAATATTTACCCGCAGAACTGCGTAAAACATTGACCTATGACCGTGGACGTGAGATGTCAGAACATAAAATCCTCGAAGAAGATTTAGGCATAGATGTATATTTCTGTGACCCACATTCGCCATGGCAGAAAGGCACATGCGAAAATATGAATGGTTTAATTAGGCAATATTTACCTAAAGGGATTGATTTAAACCAGGCAGATCAGCATTATTTAAATCAAGTTGCCATGTCACTGAATACTCGCCCTAGAAAAGCGTTAGATTGGCTTACACCATTAGAGAAATTTGCTCAGCTTGTTGATTATCATAAGGCTTTTGAAACTGTCGCACCTCATGTTTGAATTCGCCCTCTTTCATATATGAGATCAGTCTTAAAAAATCAAAAACTGGAAATGATGATTTCCCAAAATTAGTTGAAAATGGTAAAGAGAAAAAATATTTAATGTCCATTCAATTAGAACTTTATTTGAAAATTTTTTAATTATTTTAGAAAATAACCGTGATTCTATATATAGTAGAACAGGATGTAAATGGTTTGACATTCCTGAAGAAATACCTATATTAATTAACCCGAATCCTGTTTAAGCTAATGATTCCATAATTTGAATTTTTGGCTTATTTCGTTGGGTTAATTGATATGCGCATAACGATGCGTAAATCCCACTTAGAAATCCATGAATACTCCGTGCTTTACTCGTCACTAAATTGTATTGACCTTTCAATAAGCTGAATAACGTTTCTATTTTATTGCGCTGTTTTAAGTGATATTCATCTGATGTACAGAGTTGAACAGACTGCATATTCTTTCGATGATAGGTAATCAAATCAATACCTTGACTTTTTAATCTGCTTTTTAACTCTTGGCTGATATAGCCACGATCCGCATAAAGCCTTGCTTCTAAACCATCAACATCAACTAAATGCTAAACCATTTTTATGTCAGACACATGTCCATTAGATAAAGCAGAACAAGTGATTTCCCCCAATTGATTCATCGCGATATGTAATTTACAGCCATAAAACCAGCCCATCGAGCTTTTACCACGTGATGCAATTTTGGCTAATGATTTATGGCGTTGAATCCGTTGATTTTTACAGACAGGTAAAGTAGTTGAATCAATCCATAAATATTAGCTGTGTTGGCCTTTCATTAAGGCGGCATGTAAAGCATGTAGTGCCAATTGATGCATATTGATGAGATGAATCATCCGTTGGTAGCAGGGTAAATTTTTAAATAAATTAGGACTTACGCACTATTATTTATAGATTCTCTGTGGTAGCAGATGATTTTTATCGAGAATAAAGTCATCAATGAAGTTTTTGATCATTGGTCTAAATAATTTCTTCTGCCAACGATATACATTTTCAAAGATCCGCTCAAACTGGTTCTTTTGTATCTCGACGTAGGCCATCAAGGCTGAAAAAATATGATTCAAAATCAGTTTAGATCGTCTTACTTGAAACTTTTCAATATGACAAACCTGTTTAATCACTCGGTGATATTGTTCTATTTTCCAATGACTTGAATGTAATTCATGAAAACCCTCAAAGGACAATAAATCATCTTCATCTTGATGCACAATATAAAACCTCTGCTGTTCTTTTAACTGAGTCTTAAATAATTGTACAAAGCCAAAATCTTTGAGCCAGACCACTTGACCCTGATGGAAATTTGGCAATAAACGCAGTTGAAACCATTGTCCTTTTTCTGGGGAAACCTTACGGTTACAGTCGATACCAAACATAAATCGAATACCATATTTTCTTATGGTTTTTAGATTTCCAGTCGATGAATACCAACTATCACCTGTAATAAATTGAATCTTTGCACCCCAACTGAGTACTTCACTTAACATATCCATAAAGTAATCATTCTTGGTTTTACTTTCAGATTTGTCATAAATTCGGAAATTAATTGGAATATTTTGACCATTTTGATCTGTCGCATACAAGGTAATGAGATTAATACCCTTGACGGATCGGTGGTGTTTGCCTGACCAAAAATAGCTAACCAAGTCCATATGCTGACTATACGGTTTATCTAAAACAGTATCATCAATACTGACTATAAGTTTATTATTATCAATATGTTGAATTGCTTCTTGATATAGGTCGTGAGGTGTGTAGTCTTCACGCTCTAGAAAGCGATTTACACTATCATGCGAGATGTTATAAGTCTCGGCAAGTTGTGTGCAGCTAATAGAGTTCGGTTCTGTCATGAGAAAGCCCATATAAATGGGTAGTGTACAAGTTGCTGTAGAAGCATTTTTAATTCGTCTGATCACAGATACTTTATAAAGTATTTTAATACTTTTTTGAATCCGTCAATGCGTAAGTCCTATAAATGATTTTTATCCTGTTTCAACCATGAAAAGAATGCTTTGAAATTGTTGATATGAGAACACTTATACCAAATGGCGATAAAATTGATTTCTGAGATACTCAATTGGGCTGGTCGAATTTTTACAGAATGACGACATTGTTTGAGAAATTTCCAATAAGTTGCTTCAAATTTAAGAAAGAAATCATCGATTACGCAGAATAATTCGGTACTATTGAACATCAGGACTAGAGCTTTAAGTTTAGTGTGGTAACTCAACTGATGGCTCTAGTTCCTTTATTTTTCAAGTCAATTTCTTATCCGCGATTCGGGTTAATTAGGGTGTGTTGACACTTTTAGCTTAAAAAATAGCGAAGTAGTAAAATCAAATCGCCAAACCCAATTTTACTATTCGCTATGCCTCGTACCATGCTGACAGATCAACACTGGCAAAAGTTGAAAGTTATTCTGCGTAATTTATCCATTCACCACAACTCAAATTTACGCAATTTTATTGAAGCTATTCTCTATAGAATTAGAACAGGCTGTCCGTGGCGAGATATTCCTTCTTGTTTTGGTCATTCAAACTCTATTTTCAAACGTTTTAATCGTTGGTCAAGCAGCGGTAAGTTACTTAGATTATTCAAATTACTAGCCTCATGCCCCGATATGGAGTGGATTTTTATTGATGGCTCTCATGTACGTGCTCATCAACATTCTGCCGGCATAGCGAATCAATCTATTTCTAAAAGTGTAGGAGGAAACTCCTCAAAAATACATTTGATTGTTGATGCACATGGCAATCCTATTGATTTCATGATTACCGATGGAACCACACATGATGTTAAAGTTGCACCTGATTTAATATCAACATTAGATTTAAAAGAGACAAAAGTGGTATGTGCAGATAAAGGCTATGATTCAGAACCACTGCGTGAACAGATCAGGAAAACAGGGACTAAAGCGAATATACCAAAGAAAACAAATAGCCAATCGAACAATGACCATATGGACTGGTATTTATATAAAATCAGGCATTTAGTTGAAAATATGTTTTGTAGATTAAAGCAATTTAGAGGAATAGCTACTCGATATGACAAGCTCAAAAGAAATTATCAAAGTTCTGTTGCTTTAGCCTGTATATTTTTATGGCTACCTTTATAGGGTTAATTATGAACAGTAAATGTCAACAGACCCTAATAAACTAGAAGAATATGATAGTAATTCAACTATGTTTAGATATCCTATTAGTATGGATAAAAATTTAGATTATCAAAAATCTACTTTTAAAAAATGTAATCTTGTTAAAGGAAAAACTCCAAAAGAGTTGAAAAGTGAATCAAAATCTAAGATTTTCTTACTTGTTCATAATGGGAACGATGAAATCATCGAATCATACGTAAGCGATAATGAAGTGTTAAGTGAGATTCATGAAGTTCTAAAAGAGTTATCTGAACAGTTATCAGGATTACACTTTGGTCTGAAATTCGATTTAATTAGGTAACTTATTATGAAACTCAACTCATTCTCCCCAATTCCTGAAAACGATGATGAACTGCATTTACCTGAACTGGTGTATTGGGCATCTTTAGGTGAACTCGCTGAAGTAGAAAAAAGTCTCGCCAATGGTGTAGATGTGAACTCGACAGATGATGAAGGCTATAGCGCACTTCAAGCGGCGACTGAAAATGGCTATCTAGATGTAGTGAAACTACTGGTTGAAAAAGGTGCGAATGTCGACTACAAAGGTGAATACACAGCGCTTCAACTGGCTGAAATGGCAGAACAAGTAGAAATTATTGAATATTTAAAAAGTCTGTAACTTTTAAAAATGAATAAAAGAGCCTGCTCAATATCAGGCTCTTTTTGTTTTATGGAGTCTTAAACGGACGAATTGGATTCAAGTTCTTTCAATATTGCTTTATTAAAAGCGGGAAGGTCTTCTGGATTGCGTGAACTGATGAGTGTCCAGCCACTTGCATAACATGTGTGAACGGCCTCATCGACCCACATAGCACCTGCATTTTCCAGATCGAGTCTTATATTCTTATGCGAAGTCAGATGCTTAGTTTTAATCTGTTCAGCTTTAATCAAAACTAAAGGTGCATGACAAATCACAGCTATCGGTTTGGCTTGGTTGCTAAAACTTTGGATAATTTCGAGCGCTTTGGGATGTTGGCGTAATAAATCAGTATTAACTGTACCGCCGGGGATAATCAGCAAGTCGTAGTCGTCATAATGAACATGATCCAAATCGACGTCTGGAGGATAGCTTGCTGCCGATTCTGAGTCCATTTTAACAGTTCGAACTTCGCTAGCTTCAATCGCGGCATGAATGCATTCTATGCCTTTGGACTGTAGAAAATGGAGAGGCTGAATTAGCTCATCATGTTCTACGCCTACATTTGAGGTTATGAACAATACTTTTTGAGTCATATAAACCCCCTAAAAAATGTCTATGCTTTAGCCTAACAAAGCAGAATGATTCAGATGTTTTGATTTAACGGACTCTTGTAAGTAAGTGAAAGCAGCCGATGTAGTGTTTCGTGTAACTTTAGTCTGTGTGAAGGTATTAATGATCCTTTTCAATAATTGATATGCACTAAGAACATCCATAAAGTCTAAAACTATGTAGGAAATGAAAAAACAATCTGCTCAAAAAATGTAGGTTTTTTGAATTTTCTATGCTATAAAAAATAAACGGCACAAAAATTGCTTATAAAGCGTGCTTTAAAAATAGTTGTATTGACGAGTAGGGTTTTATGAAGTTATCGGTTGGATTGAAAGTTTCGAACTCTTTGTCGCTAACCCCCCAATTACAACAAGCTATTCGATTGCTTCAATTATCGAGCCTTGAACTTGAACAGGAAATTCAGATTCAACTCGACAGCAACCCGCTCTTAGAAAAAGTAGAAGAACAGTCATCTATCGAAAGCTTATCCAGTGTGCAAGAACAAGAACAGGATAAGAAAGATTTGACCAACGAACTCAACGCCGACCATTTACCCGATGATTTACCAGTCGATACCGACTGGGATGATGTCTATACGCATCAACCGACCAGTTTGGGCGCAGCAGAATTTGAAGAACGAGAAGATAATCGCCAAGGTCATTTGGGCTTAAAAGAGCATATGTTGGAGCAAATTAATCTGTTGCATTTTTCGCAAGTAGATATGTTGATTGCTTATTGCATTATTGACTCTTTGGACGATAAAGGTTTTTTAGACAGTGATATTTCAGAAATAACGACTTCAGTTCAACATCTTTTAACAAGCATGGACTATGACGACGAAGTCGAAGATGACGAAGTGGTTGTGGTGCTCAAGCATATTCAGCGTTTAGACCCACTTGGCGTTGGGGCGCGGAATCTTGCAGAGTGCTTAATGGTACAGTTGGAAGCCTTGCCGATGCAGACCGCGTGTCGAAATGATGCTATGAATCTGCTGAAAAACTATGAACTATTGATCAGCAATGAACTAGCGAAACTGATTAAACAAACGGGTTTAAATCAAGAGCAGCTCAAGTGCGCGGTTGATTTATTGAAAACGCTAAAAGCGCATCCAGGGCTTGAGTTTGAAGATAAAGACTCAGATTATCAAATTCCTGATGTCGTAGTAATGAAGAAAAACGAACAATGGCAAGTGGCTTTAAATCCTGATGTGATGCCAAAACTTCGTGTGAACTCGTTTTATGCCAATATGATTAAGCGTGCTGATCAAAGTGAAGATAATCAGTACTTACGTAATCAAATGTTGGATGCGAAGAACTTTATTAAAAGTGTCGATGAACGCCATAAAACTTTACTGAAAGTGGCGACGTGTATCATTGAACATCAGCGTGCATTTTTAGAAATTGGTGCTGAAGGGATGAAGCCTTTGGTACTTCGGGATATTGCAGAAGAAGTTGAATTGCATGAGTCGACCGTTTCTCGGGTGACCACCAACAAATATATGCTGACGCCACGCGGCTTGTTCGAGTTGAAATATTTCTTTTCAAGCCATGTGGGGACTACGTCAGGCGGTGAAGCATCTTCAACTGCAATTCGCGCCAAGATTAAAAAATTGATTGCTGAAGAGAATGCACGTAAGCCTTTGTCTGATAACGCAATTGCCAATCTGTTAAAGGACGATGGAATTGATGTAGCGCGTCGGACAGTGGCAAAGTATCGTGAATCGTTACATATTCCGTCATCTTCTGAACGAAAAGTCTTGATCTAAAATTTAAAATCTGACTATTCTAGAGGTTCATTATGACAACATAATGAACCTCTTTTTTCTTTAAGGAATAGCGAAAATGATTTGATGTTTCTATGCGCGCTGGTTATTTTGCAGTCATTAAATCGTCTTAGCTTTTCCTCATTAATCCTAATGAAGGTGAGGGATAGATATATGCAAATAACAATTCGTGGACATCATTTGAGCATTACCCCAGCTATTGAAGATACCATTCGCTGCAAATTTGCAGAAATGACCAAGCATATTGATCAGGTGAACAGTATGCAGGTGAAATTAACCAAGGATCATCAGGTCGATAAACATACTAAAAAAGGCAGTAGCAATCATATTGCAGAAGCAATTATCCGTTTGCCGGGCATTGAATTTTTTGCTCAGGCTTCAGCAGATGATATGTATACGTCGATTAAAAAATTATCAGAAAAACTAAAAAGACAGCTCGATAAGCACCGTAAAATGCAGCAAGTTTACCAACCGATCGCCATTTAGTTTGATTTTTATGCAAAAAGAGGTTTTTTAAAACCTCTTTTTTTATATATAAAGTGTGCGGGTTTATGATTTATTTTTCAGATTTATAGTAAAATGGCAGGTTTTTACACCGTTGGTCCTATAAGAGGTCTTTGTGATGAATAGTGAACAGCTCACTGAAATTTTAAAAGCTGCTTTTCCTGAAGCTGAAGTTGCAGTTAGTGGGCAAGGCGGAAAGTTTGACTTACGTATTGTCGACGACCAATTCGAAGGCAAACGTCCTGTTGCACGTCAGCAAGCTGTTTATGCACCATTAAATTCTTATATCGCAAGTGGCGAAGTGCATGCGGTGACTATTCGTGCAATGACTAAAGAAGAATGGCGTAAAGCAAGCTTATTCGGAGCTTAAAATTAGATGGATAAATTTTTAATTCAAGGTGGCACTAAGCTCGAAGGCGAAGTTCGTATTTCGGGTGCTAAAAATGCTGCCTTGCCGTTGCTTGCAGCAATGATTTTGCCTGAAACCCCAACCAAGCTCACCAACGTGCCGCATTTAAAAGATGTAAATACCTTGGTGCAGTTGATTGGTGGTCTAGGCATTACCATGACCTACGAAGGCGACACGGTTACTGCGGATACTTCAACACTAGATAATCAGTTTGCACCGTATGAGCTGGTGAAAACCATGCGTGCATCTATTTTAGTGCTGGGTCCATTGGTGGCGCGCTATGGTAGTGCAAAAGTATCTTTGCCGGGTGGATGTGCGATTGGCTCGCGCCCAGTCGATCAACATTTAAAAGCTTTAGAAGCTTTAGGTGCAGAGATTGAAGTTGAAGCGGGTTATGTACACGCTAAAGTTGATGGCCGTCTGAAAGGTGGCGAAGTTATTTTTGATATGGTGACCGTGGGTGGCACCGAAAATATCTTAATGGCTGCGGCATTGGCCGAAGGCGTGACTACGATTCGTAATGCGGCACGTGAACCTGAAATTACGGACCTTGCGAAAATGTTGATCGCGATGGGTGCAAAAATTGAAGGATTAGACACAGATACCTTAGTGGTAACAGGTGTTGAAAAACTACATGGCTGTGAATACGCTGTGGTTGCTGACCGTATTGAAACAGGTTCGTATTTGGCTGCTGCGGCCATTACTGGTGGTCGTGTAAAAACCACACATACTGATCCAACTTTGATGGAATCGGTCTTAGAAAAGTTTGAAGAAATGGGCGCGGAAGTGACCCGTGGTGATGATTGGATTGAACTGGATATGATGGGTAAACGCCCGAAAGCAGTGAGTTTCCAAACGCTTCCACATCCTGATTTCCCAACTGATATGCAAGCACAGATTATGGCGGTCAATGCCATTGGTCGTGGTTTTGCCACCATTTCTGAAACGATTTTTGAAAATCGTTTTATGCATGTACCTGAATTGTCACGTATGGGTGCCAATATTCAGGTCGAAGGTAATGATGCTGTCGTGACGGGTGTAGAGAAACTTTCTGCAGCACCTGTGATGGCAACAGATTTACGTGCTTCTTTCTCTCTAGTGTTAGCTGCACTTGCTGCTGATGGTGAGACGCTGATTGATCGTATCTATCATATTGACCGCGGTTATGAAGATGTCGAAGCGAAATTACAAGGTATAGGCGCCCAAATTAAGCGAGTAAGTTCATGAGCGATATGAGAAACGATGATCCAAATTTTGATGTAATGGGCAATTTTGATCATGGTTTAACATTGGCATTGAGTAAAGGTCGTATTTTAAAAGAAACCCTGCCTTTACTTGAAACGGCTGGAATTAACTTACTGGAAGATCCTGATAAGTCACGTAAGTTAATTTTCCCAACCACCCATAAACAAGTCCGTATTTTAATTTTACGTGCTTCTGACGTACCCACCTATGTGGAAAATGGTGCGGCTGATATTGGTGTTGCGGGCAAAGACGTGCTTATGGAACATGGAGCACAAAACGTTTATGAACCACTCGATCTAAAAATCGCAGTATGTAAACTGATGACTGCAGGCAAAGTTGGCATGGAGCGTCCCAAAGGGCGTTTAAAAATTGCCACTAAATACGTAAACTTAACCCGTCAGTACTATGCAAGCTTAGGTGAGCAAGTCGATGTAATTAAGTTGTACGGTTCAATGGAACTTGCACCGTTGGTGGGTTTGGGCGATTACATTGTTGACGTGGTCGATACTGGGAATACTTTACGTGCCAATGGTTTAGAACCTTTGGAAGAAATTTGTAAAGTGTCTTCACGTCTGATCGTGAACAAGGCAAGTTTCAAACGTAAGCAAGCATTGTTAAACCCAATTCTTGCACAGTTAGAAACAGCAGTCGCTGAACGTGAAGCGTTAAAAAACAAATAAGTTGATCTTTTTTGTTTAAAGAAACCGCTATCGATGATGGCGGTTTTTTTGTACCTGCTCATTTTTTAATATTTTTATTGGATTGAAATACAATAGGATTGAATTTGGGCCAGTTGATTCAAATTGTTAAAATTATAGACATCACAAGCAGAAATTCGGGATGTCTGCTGGGTGTCATGAAATTGCGCTTCACCTTGAACAATCACATGATGACCCGTTTCATGAATTGCTTGAATATGGAACTCATGTGCGACGGTCGAAAAATAATGTTCGATAGACTGGCAATGCTTGAGCACTTGATCAAAACCTGACAGCTGTTGTTCACCTACAATTTCCCATGTAATGGTTTGTGAAAAATGCTGTTGGATTCGGCTAAATTGCCCCGTTGAAAAGTAGGTGGCTATGTCCGTGAGGGGCATCTCGTTTTGCCTGTTTTTTAGTCATGTTTAATAATTCTAGTTTAAAAATCATAGTCACATTCATTTCCCGATGAAGTTAAAAGTAATTTTTCATTACACTCCGTGTTTAGCTGGAGGATTGTTGCCCACAAAATACAGGAAACAAGGTAAACTAAAGCTTCCCTTTATTTTCATTGTGGATAAATTGATGCGACGTTTATCGACTCAAGATCAGAACTTTAAACAAGTCTTTGCTGATTTGTTGGCTTTTGAAACCGTGAGTGACCCAGAACTTTTAAAAACCGTAGATCAAATCATCGCTGATGTTCGTCAGCATGGTAATGCTCATGTTCTTAAACTCACTCAACAGTTCGATCGACATCCCGCGCATCAATTCTCAGATTTAGAACTGACCCAAGAACAATTAAAAACCGCTTTTGATGGTTTGAGTACCGAAGTCCGCGAGGCGTTAGAGCTCGCTGCAAACCGTATTCGTGAGTTTCACCAAGCGCAAAAACAAGAAGGCTGGACCTATGTGGATGCCTTGGGGAACACACTTGGGCAAAAAGTAACGCCTTTAGATCGCGTTGGTATTTATGTGCCGGGTGGTTTGGCATCTTATCCGTCGTCTGTACTGATGAATGCTGTGCCTGCGCATGTGGCGGGTGTGCCTGAAATTATTATGGTGGTGCCTGCACCAAATGGTGAGTTGAATCCATTGGTATTAGCATCCGCTTATTTGGCTGGTGTCAGCCGTGTCTTTACCATTGGTGGGGCACAAGCGGTTGCGGCTTTAGCCTATGGTACAGAAACGATTCCAGCGGTGGATAAGATTACGGGGCCGGGCAACCGTTTTGTCGCGGCTGCGAAACGTGCAGTATTCGGACAAGTCGGTATCGACATGATTGCAGGGCCATCTGAAATTTTAGTTTATGCTGAAGGCGTGAATAACGCACAGTGGTTGGCAATGGATTTATTGTCCCAAGCTGAACACGATACTGTGGCGCAAGCAGTGTTTATCACATCGGATGAACAGCTGTTAAATGAAGTAGAACTGGCTATTGAAGCGCATTTGCAAGCGTTACCTAAAGCGGAGATTGCGCGTACTTCAATTGCCAATCGTGGCGCATTAGTGCTTGTGAAAGACCGCGCTGAAGCAGTTGAGCTGATTAATCAAGTGGCGCCTGAGCATTTAGAGCTTTGCCTAGACGAAGCGCAGGAAATGGCTGAACATATTCGCCATGCCGGTGCGATTTTTATGGGGAGATATACCCCTGAAGCGATTGGTGATTATTGTGCAGGCCCGAACCACGTGTTACCTACCTCGGGTACGGCACGCTTTTCTTCGCCGCTGGGTGTATACGATTTCCAAAAGCGTTCAAGTTTGATTATGTGCTCTGAGCAAGGTGTGAAAACTTTGGCGAAAACCGCAGATATATTAGCGCAACAAGAAAACTTAGATGCGCATGCGCGTTCGGCACGTTATCGTTATCAATAATATAAATTTAGATCCCTCATTTGTTCAGTAATGAATGTTCCTCTCCCTATGGGAGAGGTTAGGAGAGGGGAAAATATTTAATTCAGTTTGGGACATCATAAACCTCTCCCAAACCCTCTCCTAGAAGGAGAGGGCTTATATAAAAGTAAGTTGAGTGCATAAATGAGATAGACAATGTTTAACATTACTACAGAACAAATGCGTTTTTGGAGTCCTGAAGTACGTGCATTAGAACCGTATGTGCCAGGCGAACAACCGAAAATTCAAAATTTATTGAAGCTCAATACCAACGAAAACCCATATCCACCCTCACCAAAAGTGGTGGAAGCTGTTCAAGCAGTCTTGGCAAACTCAGCAGATGTACTGCGTTTATATCCAGATCCAGATGCTTCTGCGTTAAAGCAGGCGATTGCGAAACAACAAAATGTTGCTGTTGAAAATGTCTTTGTTGGCAATGGTTCAGATGAGGTCTTAGCGCATATTTTTAAAGCTTTTTTTGTGCAAAAGCTGCCTTTACTTTACCCTGATATTACCTATAGCTTCTATCCTGTTTATAGCCAATTCTTTGGGGTCAAAACCAAAATTTTACCACTCAATGATGACTTTGAAATTGTGGTGGATGACTATAAACAAGCCAATGGCGGCATTATTATCACCAATCCAAATGCACCAACCAGTATTGATATTGGTTTAGCTGCAATAGAAGCAGTGCTTCAGGCCAATCCAAATTCAGTGGTGGTGATTGATGAAGCTTATGTCGACTTTGGTGCTGAATCGGCAGTCAGTTTGGTGGAAAAATATGAGAACTTGGTGGTGTGCCAAACCACGTCTAAGTCTCGCTCACTGGCGGGTTTACGTGTTGGTTTTGCGATTGCTCAACCGCATTTGATTGCGGCACTTGAAGCGGTGAAGAATAGTTTTAACTCTTATCCAATGGACCGTTTTGCGATAGCTGCTGCGGTCGCTTCATTTGAAGATCAAGCTTATTTCGAAGCACAAAATCAAAAAGTAATTCAAAGCCGTGAACATTTGGTTGAACAATTGACCGCACTGGGCTTTAACGTTTTGCCATCAAGTGCCAACTTTATCTTTGCATCATTCCCTAGCAAAGATGCAGGTGAATTAGCGGCTGAATTACGTGAACAAGGCATTATTGTGCGTTATTTCAATAAACCGCGTATTAACCAGTTTTTACGTATCACGGTTGGAACTGATGAACAAAATCAACGCTTAGTCGATACATTGAAAAATGATATTTTAAAATAAACTTTCAACAGTTGTGATCTTTGAAAAGTGAACCTTCACTGATGTGAAGGTTCACTTTTTTATTTTGGTGGTTATTCAGCGTCCGTTTGCACAAAAGTATTGAGTAAATTAAGCAGTGCTGAGACCTTGTCAAAGCACTCTTGGTATTCAGCTTCACACTCTGATGCAATGGTAATTCCACCGCCAGCCCAAAGTGAAACCTCATCTTGGAATTTTTGAATGGAACGAATCAGAATGTTCCAAGAACCAGTACCATCGAAATTAAAATAACCCATTGAGCCACAGTACGCTCCACGTGGTGCACCTTCGAGTTCTTCAATAATCTGCATTGCTCGAATTTTAGGTGCACCTGTAATAGACCCGCCAGGTAGAGCAGAGAGCAGCACATGAAAGGGATGAACTTCTGCTTTAAGTGTTGCTTCGACTTCGCTGACCATATGATGGACTTGCTTAAAGCTTTCAATATTAAACAGTTTAGGTGTTTTGACTGAGCCCGTTTCTGCGTAAACGCTCAAGTCATTACGCAGTAGATCGACAATCATCACATTTTCAGCTTGGTCTTTTTCCGAAGCCATTAAGCGTTGTTTAGATTGTTCATCTAAGACTGGATCTGCAAAGCGCGGCATGGTGCCTTTAATCGGCTTGGTAATGATTTTTCGATGAGCTTGAAAATCAATAAACAACTCGGGTGAACAACTTAAGAGTTCAAAATCATCGATACGGAGATACCCCGAGTAAGGTGCATCGGTCAATTGCCAAAATGCTTCGACTGCACTTAGGAGTCGACCATGTGCCTTGGCTGTGAACTCTTGTGTCAGATTGATTTGATAGCAATCCCCAGCTTTGATGTATTCCTGTACTTGCTGAAAGGCTTGTTTGTATTCGGTTTTAGTCCAGCGTGCTTGGCAGATCGATGCGAGTTGGAGTGGATGGCTTAAGGCCGATGGCTGGAATAAATACGATTCAATTTTGCGATAAATGTGTTCAGCTTGTGAATCACTACTGCAAAATAGCCAGCCTGCATCAGTCCATTGTAGATAACTGCTGTATAAACCTAAAAATAGGCTTGGCTGTGGCTTAATTTGAACAGGAACGTGTTGCTGGGCGGCATAATCATAACTGACGAATCCAATGAGTCCGCCACTAAAAGATGCTTCTTTTTGTTCTGAGTTTGGCTGAATATTACTGGAAATGTCTATTTCTTTGTCATCGTGGATGTAACAAAAATCCTGAGTGCGTTGAAAGAAAAAGTGCTGGTTTTTTTGAAAAACTTGATAACGCTCGGGTAAAAAAGCAATGACAGGTGCATCGACATTTTGTAAATAGACTAACTGTGTGAGCTCATTCAATGCCTGTAGTATATGAGATACAGAGAGGCTTGAATCACAAATTATCTTTTTAAATGATTGGCTTAGAGTCATGCTAACGCAAATAGGATTAAAAAATTCAGGCTATTTTACCTCATTGTACGTGTACGCATAGAGGAAATACCGTTTATCGGTAAGCTATGGATTGCGACCAACAGCAGTTGATCAAAAAATCACTCGCATATAACTTAGTTCAGGCAATGAAGTCACTCAAGGATAGATCTTAATACTAATGTGGTTCCGTTAATTAGACCACTCAATTCAGTTTTATAAGTGATAAATCCGCTCTAAATATTTAAATTATGCTGCCATTACTTTTAGTAAATGTTGATCATAAAATTCATCCGGTGTTGCCTTATTCAAACTTGAATGAGGACGTATCGTGTTATAAAAATCCAAATATTCAGCAATTGATTGTTTCGCTTGTTTAACCGTATCGTAAGCCTTCAAATAGACTTCCTCATGCTTCACGCTGCGCCATAAACGCTCGATCATTACATTATCCATCCATCGTCCTTTCCCATCCATACTGATACGGATATTTCGCAATTTTAACTCATTCAAAAATGCCTCGCTTGTGAATTGACTGCCTTGGTCTGTATTAAACACCTCTGGACAACCATATTTCACAATTGCTTCTTGCAACGCATCTATGCAAAAGTCTGTTTCCATACTGATCGATACTCGATGAGCCAGTACTTTACGACTATGCCAATCTATAATTGCACACAGATAGACAAAGCCTTTAGCCATAGGAATGTACGTGATATCTGTACACCAGACTTGATTAGAGTGATCGATGACCATGTTTTTCAACAGATATGGGAAAATACGGTGTGCAAGATTAGGCTTACTGGTATTGGGTTTTGGATACAAAGCATGTATTCCCATCAAGCGCATTAAACGTCGGACTTTACGCCGACCTATTTGATGCCCTTGACGCTGTAGCATATCTCGTATCATTCGACTGCCCATAAATGGGTAGTCGAGATGAATTTCATCGATTAGACGCATCAAACTCAAATCAGTTGATGAAATCTCTTTGGGCTTGTAATACAACGTACTGCGATTGATTTGAATCAATTGCGATTGTTGTCGTACCGAAAGTTGATGGGTCTTATCGATCATTTTTTGCCGCTCAGCTGCCCTATTTTTCTGAGCGCACCTTCTAAAAAATCAATTTGCAATGCCTGATGTCCTATCTTGGCATGTAGAGCTTTGAGGTCAATCTCTGGTTCTTGTTGTGCTGTTGGTCGTGAAAAAATATTGACTGATTGCTCAAGCAGTTGATTTTTCCAATCGATGATTTGGTTTTGATGTAAGTCGAATTGAGTAGAAAGTTCAGCGAGTGTGTGGTCGCCTTTAATTGCTGCGAGAGCAACTTTAACTTTAGGTGGTGTATCAAAAAGTATGCTAAAAAAAAGCAGGTTGAATTTTGATAAAATAGAGAAATGCAAATAACTCTAGAAATCAAATGTCCAACCTGCCTCAGTGACAGTATAAAGAAAAATGGCATCAAAGTAGATGGGAAACAAAACTACCAATGCAAAGACTGCAAACGTCAGTTTATTGGTGACCATGCTCTGAGCTATCTAGGATGTAATTCTGGCATTACTCGTAAAATATTACAGTTAATGGTCAGAGGCAGCGGTATACGAGATATCGCTGAAGTTGAGCGCATTAGTATCGGTAAAGTCTTACGGACTTTAACTGAATCGGCCTATCAAATTCAGCCTAAACAAAGTCATTATGAATCTCTCGAAGTAGATGAATTCTGGACTTTTGTTGGAAATAAAAATAATAAACAATGGCTTATTTACGCCTACCATCGAGAAACAGGTGAGATTGTTGCTTATGTTTGGGGTAAGAGAGATTTAGCTACAGTCCAAAGGTTGAAGACAAAGCTTAAACAATTAGGTATTCACTACACCCGAATTGCAAGTGATCATTGGGACAGTTTCATCACTGCTTTTAAAAACTGCAAGCAAAGTATTGGTAAGTTTTTTACTGTAGGAATTGAAGGTAATAATTGCAAAATAAGGCATCGAATAAGGCGTGGTTTTAGAAGAAGTTGCAATTTCTCCAAAAAGCTTGAAAACCATTTTAAAGCCTTCGACTTAACCTTCTTTTACATCAATAATGGCTTCATTTAATGTCAGCATACTTTTTAAAACACCACCTAACTTTAAACTCTGCTGAATGATTACGACGTTTTCTTCGTGTCATGGTTGACTCCAAAAACAAGCATTTCCCATGCTTATTGGGGAGTAGATTATCACTTATAGGCGTGGTCTAAAATCCTATACCCACATCATGCAATTGATGAATCGGGTGATATTCGTACTGATATACAGTCCGCTAGTAATAAAACGACGGCGTGTACACCACTACTAACAACGGGTGCAACCTTAACGACAGATAACAATCAAGTACAGTACCGAATTGGAACATTGGGTGCGACAGATACTTCAAATAAAGCTGTAACCTTCCGTATCCTCTTGGCAAATCCTATCTTTGATAAAATTGATGGCGCAGTTATTGGTGCAAATACCAATATTGTGAGTGATGTGAATAGTGAAGGAAAACAGACCTCTACAGTGATTGGTGGGGCACGCGTTAATCTCGGTAATTTATTGTCTGCCAATGTTAATGAAAGTGCTTATATTTCCCTCAGTGATTTTTCTGGTGCAGGGGTAAAGTGGAGCAATATCTATAAAGCGTATTTGAATAACTATTATGAAAAAAATAGCATCGCCAATCGAGCGGCTGCGGACTTCCGTGAGGGTGAGGTTTCAATTGAAATTGCTGAATGCTATAAGGTGTTAGCAAAATAATATTGTTGTAAACACAAAAAAAGCCCATCATCGATGGGCTTTTTTTGATATTAGGCAACATTAACCTGTATGGTCTAAGCGTGTACCTAGGGTTTCGAGATGAAGATTAAATTGATTACTTTTACGGTCGGCAAAATAGTGACGTAAGGTATGTTCGACACTAGGGAAAGCCAGTTCTGACCAAGGAATTTCATCTTCTTCAAATAAACGACATTCAATGCTTTCTTCGCCAGCACCGAATTTTCCATCTACTAAGTTCGCTTTAAAGAGCACATAAATTTGACCAATACGCGGAATATTGTACATGCAATATAGCTGTTCAATTTCAACTTCCGCTTCAGCTTCTTCACGGGTTTCTCGTGCAGCACCTTGTTCCATGGTTTCAAACAACTCCATGTAACCTGCTGGTAAGGTCCATAGCCCATAACGTGGTTCAATGGCACGGCGGCATAACAATACTTTATTTTCCCAAAGTGCGAGTGCACCACAAATTACTTTAGGGTTCACATAATGAATAGAACTACAAGAGGTGCAAACACGACGCAATTGATGGTCGCCAAGAGGGATTTGTTCTGTTGTTTTTTGTCCGCAATTGCTGCAAAAGTCCATATTCATCATCAATGATAAAGTTCAGACTCAGCATAACTTAAAAATTAAATTTTGGCATCATTTCTCTTTTTTCAGTATCAAATTCAGCTATGATGAAAAAAAGAATGATGGGGACGACGTTCAATGGATGAACATTCATTAACACGCATACTGCAGCAACAGTTACGGTTTTCAAACAAAATTAAATCGGCAGATGCAGCTGTGTTAATCGCGATCACCAATGAAGACAATCCCAAAGTTTTACTGACCCGCCGCTCTGTTTACCTATCTAATCATGCTGGTGAAGTGTCTTTTCCTGGCGGAAAAAGAGATCCGCAAGATACCAGTAATATTGTGGTTGCCTTACGTGAAGCCTATGAAGAAACCGCATTGAATCCTTTTGATGTACAGCTGCTCGGTGATTTGCCGATGCAAAAGGCCCGCAATGGTATGCTGGTCAAACCTGTGGTCGGGCTGATTCCGCCTGAAGTTGAACTGGTTGCCCAGCCGACAGAAATTGATCGTATTTTCTTTGCGTCACTTAAACAGCTGATGGAAGTACCTGCGGTGCCTTATGAAGTTCGTTTTGCCCATCAATCTCTCTATTTTCCCAGTATGCGGGTGGAAAATGAAATTGTTTGGGGGCTGACAGCACGGATGTTGGTTGCATTATTTCAATATGGTTTAGGCTACCATAAAGAGTGGCCATTTTTAGTCAATTCACCGACTTTTCGGTTCCCAAAGTAAGTTGAGTATTTTAAGGAAAAAATATGTTGTACAAATTTAAAGGTCATTCCCCACAAGCAATGCATCAACCATGGAATGGTTGGATTGCGGAAAATGCCACAGTGATCGGTCAAGTCGAATTGGGGCAACAGGTTAGTATTTGGTTTGGGGTGGTCGTACGTGCAGACAATTGCAAAATTCGTTTAGGTGACTTTACCAATATTCAGGAAAATGCGGTTTTACATACAGATGCTGGGATTGAAATGAATATTGGCAATTATGTCACGATTGGGCATCAAGCCATGTTGCATGGTTGCACTGTGGGAGATAATAGTCTGATTGGGATTAATGCCGTAGTTTTAAACAATGCCGTGATTGGTAAAAATTGTATTATTGGCGCGAATGCGCTGATTCCTGAAGGGAAAGTCATTCCAGATAATTCTCTAGTTATGGGCTCACCGGGTAAAGTGGTCAAAACTTTGGATGAAACGGCTGAGGCTCGTTTGAAAATGAGTGCACTGCATTATGCAGAACACTTTAAACAATTTATCGATTTAGAGCCGGCACAGTTATAAGCTTATTTTTCCCATTCAGCCTAGATTTCTCTAGGCTTTTTTAGTTCTGTTCTGAGAACATCTCGCCTAGTGCTTTTGAGTGGAGTATCATAGCCACGTTTTTATAGATTAAATCATTAAGGTTGTGCATGAAAGTGCTGGCATTGGAATCTGCAAATGAGCAGTGTTCCGTCTCTATTGTAGATGAAAATAAAGAACTTTTTTTCCAATTGGATACGCGCGCAAAAGCACAAACGCAAACGATTCTCCCAATGATTGAACAAGGGTTTTTACAGTTGGATATAAAGACAGAAGATTTGTCTTGTATCGCTTTTAGTCGTGGTCCTGGTTCTTTTAGCGGCGTTCGTATTAATGCTGCCGTGGCTCAAGCTTTGGCATGGTCGCATGATTTGCCTGTGGTTCCTGTCTCAACCTTACAAGCGCTCGCACAAGCCGCATATCGCGTGCATGGTCTAACCACAGTCACCGCAGTTTTAGATGCTCGTATGAGTGAAGTCTATATTGCGAGTTTTCAATTAGATACGGACGGCATCATGCAAGCCGTCGATGAAGAACAGCTTTTAAGCTATGCAGCAGCTACTGAATGTGCACCGTTTACTTTAGTTGGTTCAGGTGCAACCTTAATTGATCCATCACAAATACAATACAAAGATTTAAGTGCAACTGCGCAAGATATTGCCACAATTGCGCGCAAGAATGCACAGCAACAACACTGGGTGAGTGCTGAACTTGCACTTCCAGTCTATTTACGTGATAACGCTTGGAAAAAAATCCCGGAACAGGGCAAAGCATAATTAGGGTTTTTTATGGATCTTTTACTGCTGCTCAAAGCGGCAATTATGGGTATTGTTGAAGGTATTACTGAATTCTTACCCATTTCGAGTACTGGACATTTAATTTTAGCTTCAGAACTCATGAATTTCTGGACCAAAGAAAAAAGTGATGTCTTTGTGATCGCCATTCAAATGGGGGCAATTGCAGCCGTCATTTATGAATATTGGGCACGTTTGTGGGGAGCAGCAACGGGGATTTTTAGTGGTGAACCCCAAGGTCGGCGTCTTGGGATTGGGCTAATTTTAGCGTCGATTCCTATTGTGCTGATTGGTCTGACATTTGGTCAAACGGTGAAAGAGCTTTTATTTAATGATATTGCCATTGCCATTGGTTTGATTGTAGGTGGCTTGATTATTATTTGGATTGAAAAGCATCCACCACAAGAGCGCGTCCATGAAGTTGAAGACCTGAGTATCAAAGATGCGATTTGGATTGGTCTGATTCAAGTACTGTCTTTAATTCCAGGGACATCACGTTCAGGGGCAACCATTATTGGTGCGATGTTTTTAGGTGTATCGCGCAAAGCAGCCACTGAGTTTTCATTCTTCTTGGGTATTCCAGTAATTATTGGTGCGGGTCTTTTAGATTTATACCAAAGCGCACATGTGTTTGACGGACAACAAGATTGGATCGTATTGGCAACAGGCATTATTGTTTCTTTTATCTCGGCTTTACTGTTGATTCGTGCTTTAGTCGCTTATGTGGCGAAGCGTGATTTCATGATTTTTGCATGGTATCGCATCGCTTCAGGCTTAGTGATTCTACTGTTTGCCTTTACGGGTTGGAAGTTATGGTAGGCCCAATGCGCTTATATGTGGAACAAGAGCATTTAGAAAAAGCACAGCACTATGTTGCTGTGCTTTTTTCTCGCGGTGTCGAGGTCAGCATCGAAGTCGCCGAAAAGTTAAATGCACGTTTCTTCCGTTTTCATCCTGAACTGGGTCTGTGTGCCGATGCCGATGGGCTTTGGCTTTGTGCCAATGGCATGAAAATGCAGCCGGATTGGAAAGCTGAAGTTCCACGTTTAAAGCGTGCGTCGTTAAAGTCTGAAATGATTGCTCGTGCTTGCTACTTGACTGAAAAACCTAAGCTCATTGATGCAACGGCAGGGCTTGGGCATGATTCACTGCTCATGGCATATTTGGGCGCCAATGTCACTTTGGTAGAACGCCATCCCATTTTATTCACCTTGTTAGAGTCAAGTAAGGAACAGGCTTTGCAGGATGCATTTTTAAACCCTGTGGTGACTCGAATTCACTTGGTTTTTTCAGATTCCGCACAGTATCTGCAGCAACAAGCAGAGCAGGGCAATACGGTCGATGTGGTTTATCTAGATCCGATGTTTCCGCAACGGGATCAAAATCAGCAAGCGGTGAAAAAACAGGCACAAGTGAAAAAGCAAATGCAACTTTTACATATGTTATTGCCTGAAGATGGTGAGATGGATTTGGGCGATAATCTGCTTGGCTTAGCGCAAAAAGTGGCAAAACGGGTGGTGGTCAAACGTCCTCGCTTGGCCGTATTTTTGGCAAATCAAGAAACTACTCATCAGTGGCTGGGGGATGCATGCCGTTTTGATGCCTATTTTCAGCATGAACGCTTAGACTGAAGTGGAAGACTGCTTCAAAAGTATGCAAAGATTTGTTATATAGTTAAAAACATCATTGATAAAATGCTGATCAAGCATAAACTTAGTGTGTCCCTACGCAAGTCACAATTTAATTAGAATCTTATGATCGACTTCAAACCCTCCATCAACTTTTGGCATGATTTTAAAAGCAACCAAACTGCGGGGATGTGGTTGTTTCTAGGTTCACGACGCTCTTTGCAAATTGTCCATCCTTCGATTATGCAGCTCATTTTTTGGGGGATTTTAGGTGGCTCAGCCAATACTTTATTTAGCTGGTTGAGCGCAGGAGAGATCGGTGACTTTAACCCACAAGGTTTGGTTAGTTACGCACTTTGGCCTTTCATTGCCCTGATTGTCGGGATTTTTCTGTCTCAACGGGTGAATAATCCGCGTTTGATGTTGGTACCAGCACTGCTCTGGTTGGTGTTGGATACGCATATCGCGTTATTACAAAGTTTTATCCAATATTTAGGCATGGTTGATGTCCTGCCGTATTTCTTCTACGACTACCTGCCGAATGTATTCATGGTATTGTTTGTCTGGCAGAGTTTGGCTGTGGTGTGGGTGTTTTCGCGTGAGCTGAAATGGCCTTGGTGGGAGCGTGCCCTGATTGTCTTGGCCACGCTGTTTACCCTTGTGGTTTGGCAAATGTCAGTGACCAGTCAGCCGATTTGGAAAGTAGAAGAAACGCCACCAACCTTTGCAGAAGATGCCTTCTATGCACAAAGTCGCTTACTCAATAAAGCACTAGAGTCCGTGCAATATGGCGAATTTGCCCAGTCACATTGGTATTTCCTTGGGGTGGCGGGAGCGAGTTATCAAGATGTATTCCGTTCGGAAGTCGAGCGAATAAAAGAACAGTTCGATACGCGTTTTGGTACGTTGGGCCGTTCGATGATGTTGGTGAATAACCCTGCTACACGAACAGAAATTCCGATTGCCTCTAAACACAGTATTGAAATGGCGCTGCGTCGTATGGGACAGCAGATGAACCGTGAAAGCGATGTGTTATTTTTATATATGACTTCGCATGGTTTACCGAACCAATTCGAAATGGAAAATGCACCTTTAGACTTAACTCAGGTCGACCCGAAATGGTTACGCGAAACCTTAGATGCATCGGGTATTCGCTGGCGTGTGATTGTTATTTCATCGTGCTTCTCTGGAAGCTTTGTACCAGCACTGCAAAATGACAATACTTTGATCATTACCGCTTCGGCAGCAGACCGTCAGTCTTTTGGTTGTACCAATGAAGCAGATTATACTTATTTTGGTCGGGCGTTTTTTGATCAAGCAATGCGTGAACAAAACAGTATAGAAACGGCGTTTAGCCAAGCACAAAAGACTGTGAGCCAATGGGAAACAGCACAAGGTTTTGAACCGTCTGAACCACAGTGGTCGATGGGTAAAAATATGGAGCTGATGCTTCCTCAACTTGAACAGCGCTTGTTTCCACCTAAAGCTGTTGCAAACCCTTAATTTGGATCTAAAAAGGAACCCTGATGGAATTAGTACAATCTAACCGTAGTTTTGATGGTGAACAGCGTATTTACCGATTTAATTCCATCAGCCTTCAAGGCGAGAGTAAGTTCGGCATTTATTTGCCGGCTCAAGCGCTAGCAGGGCAAGCGTGCCCAACATTATTTTATTTGGCAGGTTTAACCTGTACCGAAGAAACCTTTGCTATTAAAGCGCATGCGCAGCGTTTAGCAGCACAGCTAGGTCTGATTTTGGTAACGCCTGATACTTCTCCTCGTGGTGAACAGGTTGCGCAAGGTGATCATTGGGATATTGGGCAAGGGGCAGGTTTTTATATTAATGCCACCCAAGCGCCGTGGGCTGAGCATTTCCAGATGGAAAGCTATGTTGTTGAAGAGTTGTATGATTTAGTGATTCAGCAATTTGCTGTACAAGCAGAGCGTATTGGTATTTTCGGGCACAGCATGGGCGGTCATGGCGCTTTAACCTTGGCCTTGAAATATCCTGAGAAGTTTAAGTCGGTGTCTGCATTTGCTCCGATTTGCGCACCCAGCCAATGTCCTTGGGGCGAAAAAGCGTTTTCAAACTATTTAGGTTCAGATCAAGCTGAGTGGCTGAAACATGATGCAACCGCTTTGGTCCAAACAAAAACAGCTCATTTTGCCGATATTTTAATTGATCAGGGTTTGAGTGATCAGTTTTATAGCCAGCTCAGTCCTGCATTATTTCAGCAAGCCTGTCAGGCTGCGGGCCAGCCACTGACGCTTCGCGAACATGCAGGCTATGACCATGGTTATTATTTTATTCAAAGTTTTATTGATGATCACCTGCAGTTTCATGCCGTACAGCTCGAAGCTTAAATCTTGATTTGTCGTATTTATTCTTAATTTTTGACTAGAAATCATCCAGCACTGGCATTAACATGGTTGGGTGATTGATTTTTTGTTCTTGAAAAATAAAACAGTAAAATAATAGATAGGGTATACATGCAAAATTCAGAGGCATCTTTGCCACCTGTAGAGGCTTCTTTTGAAGCAAGCTGGCCACCTCCACCAGCCGTTCCCACGGATGAGCCAAACGCCTATTTGGGACAGACCTTTCGTTTCCAATTCCGTGGTAATGCCCGTGAGTACTTTGGCATTTGGATTGTGAATATCTTATTGACCATTGTTACCTTCAGTTTATATGCGCCTTGGGCGAAGGTTAGACGCTTACGCTATTTTTATGGCAACACGGTGTTTTATCGCCGCAAGTTTGATTTTACGGGTGTACCTACACGTATCCTGATTGGTCGAATTATTGCTTTGGGCGTGTACTTTGGCGCTTCAGCTTTGGCTCAGGTATCTTGGCAAGCTTCTTTAATTGGTTTCCTCATCATCTTTTTATTGGTTCCGTGGTTGGTGCGTTCAACCATTCGTTTCCGAGCGCGGAACAGTAAATTTGGCAATAGCCGCTTTTATTTTACAGGCACAACCAAAGAAGCCTATATCTTGGCGCTGAAAGGCATTTTGATTTACATCTTTACCCTCGGGATCTTTTTCCCAGTGCTGTTTTGGTATTTTAAAAAATACACGCTGGATAATTTACAACTCGGGCAATTACGTTTTGAGTTACATGCCGATTGGCCTGACTATATGCGTGCTATGTACGTCCCTGTGTTTTTGTTTATTGGAATTGTCTTTGTTTTAGGATTATTCGTTGCCTTCACTCTTCAAGTTGGGAGCAGTTCTCCAACCCAGTTTGGGATCATCGTGGCGGTGATTTATATGATTGCTGCTTTTATGATTTGGCCGTTGATGATGGCGCGTATTTTTATTACCACATGGAATAAAGCCACGCTGGGGCGTAGTCCTTTCCAAACGGACTGCGGTCAGATGCATTATGCATGGATCGTGATGACCAACTGGATTTTAAAAATCCTCTCGCTCGGTTTGTTATCTGCATGGGCTGCGGTGCGTTTGTATCAGTATCAAATTGAGTCATTAACTTTAACCCTAAAAAATGATCCAGATCGTATGTACAATTTGGCTCAAGATGACCCGAATGCTATTGCTGAAGAGCTGAGTGATATTTTTGACATCGATATTTCGCTGTAACGAGGCTTAAATGCAGGAACAAAACATCACCTTTTACGATGGGCAGATTTCTAAGCCTTATCCAGCCACGATTGCACCGATAGACCGAGAAACGGTGTTGATCTGTTATAACCAGCAGCAGCGTCGTTATTACTATGCCGATATGCAGTTGATTGGGGCATTGGGGCAGATTCAACCTGTGATTGAGTTGAAAGATGATGCACGGATTGAATTTCCACAAGCATTGCCTGACTGGTTTGAGCTGAACAAAAAGCATGTACAGCATTCGATTTGGAAATTAGAACGCTCACCAAGTCTCATCTTATTTAGTGTGGTGTTTGTTGCCGCTTTTATCTTTGCCATTTTAAGATGGGGTATTCCAAGCGCAGCACATTATGTCGCGATGCAACTACCTGCCGATACCATCTATAAACTCGGCGATGAAGCGCAAGAACAAGTGTTTAAGCTGACGGGACCTTCGACTGTCCCTCTTGCACGTCAAAAACAAATCATGCAAAGCTATCAAGACCTTGTTGCCAATGGGCAACCTGCCAAAGTATTGTTTCGTGCAGGTGGACAAATTGGAACGAATGCTTTAGCGCTGCCAAACAACACCATTATTCTGACCGATGAACTGGTTAATTTAGCTAAAGATGATCATGAAATTATTGGGGTTTTAGCACATGAGCAAGGGCACTTGGTCGAGCGACATAGCTTACAGCAAGCCTTATCCAGTTTAGGTTTTAGTGTGCTATTGATTGCGGTGACGGGGGACAGTTCGGCCTTATTTACAACTTTGCCCGTGGCTTTGGTTGGTGCCAGTTATTCACGCAATTTTGAAAGTGATGCGGACTTGTATGCCATGCAAGTGCTGGATAAAAACCATATCTCCAGCTTACATTTGGCAAACTTTTTAGCACGTATGGAAGATGATGCACGTGCCGAAGAGGAAGAAAAGCAGCCGCAAGGGAAGTCCGAAGAAGAGGAGGACGGTGGCATTGGTTCATTTTTCCAAAGTCACCCTGCGACCCAAGAGCGTATTGCAGCTATTCGCCAATTTAACCAACAGCAACGGTTATCAAACTAATTCATTCAGCCGTTGACTTAAACTTGTGTCCATGTTGCTGTGAGTGGCGTTTGTCCCATACGGATCAGGTGGTCTAAGACCACGTGTTCTAAGTGACTCAATTTTTCTTCACTCGCCTCAATGCTGACATGTAAATGTTCGGCTTGAGGGCTTAACAGTACCCGTGCTTCAGGCATGATAATGGTAAAACTACTGGGTTCTTGTTCGATTTCAAACTTATGTTTCCAGTGATTCACCAGTCGTTTTGCAATTCGAGCCGCATCTGTCGTGACAATATCCGCAGTACTTTTCATATTTACCTCGTCGATTGATCATTTACCATAGCAGTTTCAAGCCAAATGAAAAGTTGAATGTTGCAACGCTACGTTGCAAATTTAGAAAGCTTAGCGCTTTCTTTTTTCACAAGTCCCAGTTCAAAAGCTGAATTTGCTATAATGCGTTCATTCCCTTTTGTATAAGCCAGGTACACGCATGTCCAAGCCTTATTTAATTGCACCATCTATTCTCTCTGCTGACTTTGCTCGTTTAGGTGAAGACGTTGAACATGTACTTGCAGCAGGTGCAGACGTGGTTCACTTTGATGTGATGGATAACCACTATGTGCCAAATCTGACTTTTGGTGCGGGTATTTGTAAGGCTCTCAAGAACTATGGCATCAAAGCCCCAATTGATGTGCATTTGATGGTCAAGCCTGTCGATCGCATGATTGGTGACTTCTTAGAAGCAGGCGCGGACATTATTACCTTTCATCCAGAAGCCTCTGACCATATTGACCGTTCTTTACAGTTGATTAAATCAGGCGGTGCAAAAGCGGGTTTGGTCTTTAACCCAGCAACGCCGTTATATTATTTAGATTATGTGCTCGATAAAGTCGATCAAATTTTGTTGATGAGTGTGAACCCTGGTTTCGGCGGTCAAAAGTTTATTCCGATGACTTTAGACAAACTACGTGAAGCACGCAAAATTATTGATGCTTCAGGGCGTGATATTCGTTTAGAAGTGGATGGTGGTGTGTCACCTGCAAATATTCGCGAGATTGCAGAAGCGGGTGCAGATATGTTTGTTGCTGGTTCAGCTATTTTTGGAAAACCAGATTATAAAGCTGTGATTGATGATATGCGTGCAGAGCTTGCAAAAGTCGGTGCGGTAAAGGTTTAAGCTCATAGGTATAAATACTATGCGTTCTGTGGATAACTTTATGGATAAACTGGTGGATATCTATGTTGATAACGATATGGATAACTTGATTAATATTCAAACGTTTACACAGCAATGGTTTAGTATTTAGACGTTAAATGTATAAAAAGGACTCATTTGAGTCCTTTTTTATGGTGTGAAAGCCTGATTCTTACTGATGCTTTATTCATCTTTACTTAAAAATAGCACTGTTTAAAAAATAACTTTATTGTTTAAGTGTGCGTAGTGGCTAAACCGTCGCAGTAATTGAATTTAAATTTATAAACTTGTGTATAAACTATTCTTTGCTTATCCTGTAGATTGGGATCAGCAACAAAAGCTTAGGCATTTACATGCACAGAACGTTTTGTTGCGTTGAAATATCATTCTTCACTGACTAAATAGGATTGATTGTGCGTTCACTGCTCAAGACACATTCTTGGTTTGTCTTACTCATTACCTTGGTAATGGGGTGGAGTGGTATTGCCCAAGCTTCGGCAGCGCCGATGCATCAAATGATGCAGCTGAGTATGCAGGCTGCAACCAGTGAGCAAAGTTCTGCGCATGCAACAGGTATGCAAAGCATGCCCGACTGTCATCAAACGAAATCATCGAGTCCAGTCTCTGGACATTAAATGCATATGGCTCAGACCGACATAACAGCGAAGAGCAATTGTCATGCCTCGGATATGCTGCAAAATAAGCAAGTTCAGTGTCAGGAGTGTGCACAGTATCACTGCCAAACGACGCTGACGCTTTTAGACGTTGAACCGCTTGCAGTGGTTCAGCTTGAAGCCGCTTTAGTACAATCATCCCCCCATTTTCGTTATCAAGCTCAACATTTAGTGGGCTATTGGCAAGAAATTCTACGTCCTCCTAAAGCCTAATCCTGATTTTTAAAACTTTATTTTTAAAATTATTAGGATTTAGTCATGTCTATTCAATTTAAATAAAGCCTCATCCTTGGGGCGTGTCTGATGTCATCTTCTTGGAGCTTTGGCGCAGTCAAAGAATACCAATTAGTCATTGATGAAAGTCCCGTCAATTTAACGGGAAAGTCGTTAAAACGCATTAGCGTTAATGGGCAGTTTCCTGCACCTCTGCTTGAATTTGAGGAGGGCGATGATGCGGTCATTCGGGTTAAAAACAACTTAAAAAAACAGGATTCATCGATCCACTGGCATGGTTTGCTTTTGCCCGGGCTAATGGATGGTGTGCCAGGTTTTAACGGGTTTAATGGTATTCAGCCGAAGAGCGAATTTGTCTATAAGTTCAAAGTGCGCCAAAGTGGAACCTATTGGTATCACGCACACTCGAAAGGACAAGAGCAAGATGGGCTGTATGGCGCATTGGTCATTTATCCCAAAGACAAAAAGCCTTTAGCTCAGCATGAAAAAACTGAGCGTGACTATGTGGTGATGCTGTCGGACTTCCATGAGCAGAGTAGTGAACAAATTCAGAAGAATCTGAAAATTTCTGCCGAATATTATCAAAATCAGCGTGAAACCGTTGCTGATGTGTGGAAACAAGTACAGCGCGAGGGCTTAAAAGCCGCGTGGCAAGACCGTTCCATCTGGAACCAAATGCGCATGCTAAAAACGGATCTGTCCGATGTCACGGGTTATACCTTCCTGATCAATGGTAAAACGCCTGAGCAGAACTGGACAGGTATGTTTAAGCCGAATGAGAAGGTTCGGTTGCGTTTTATCAATGCTTCAGCCATGTCATTTTTTGATATCCGTATTCCTCACTTAAAAATGACCGTGGTCAGTGCAGATGGTCAACCCGTCAAACCCGTTCCTGTGGATGAGTTTCGGATTGGAACTGCTGAAACTTATGATGTGATTGTGGAACCGAAAGCAGGGCATTATCAAATTGAAGCAGAGTCGATTGACCGTTCAGGCTACGCCATTGGAACTTTACACAATGAGTTGACTCCAATGGCACAGAGCATACATATGCCTGCGCCACGTCCACGCTCATTGTTGACCATGGAAGATATGGGGCACGGCTCAGAACATTCAGGTATGGATCATTCACAGATAAACCATGAAACAATGCCTGAAATGGATCACTCCAAAATGAACCCTGAAGCGATGGCTGGTATGGATCATTCAAAGATGAATCATAAGACCATATCTGAGATGGATCATACACAGATGGGTCATGCGCAACAGAATACGACAGCAAGTTCGGTACAGGAAGCTGTTACACCAGTGTATGGGTGGGCGAATGCCTCTACGCCTAAAGGTGATAAGGCATTGCAATATAGCGATCTGAAATCCTTAGAGCCTCAAAAAGATACCCGTGAGGCGACGAGCGAGTTAGTGATTCGTTTGGGTGGAACTATGGAACGCTATTTGTGGACCATCAACGGGAAAAAATTTAGCGACGCTGAACCGTTGAAAGTGAAGTATGGCGAGCGTATTCGGATCAAATTTATCAATGACAGCATGATGGCGCATCCGATGCATTTGCACGGTATGTTTATGCAACTGGAAAATGGACAAGCCGCCGTTGATATGCCGAATAAGCACACTTTGATTGTACCACCGGGCAAAACAGTGACTGCTTTACTGACCGCAGATGAGTTAGGCGAATGGGCGATTCACTGTCATCTGCTGTATCACATGAGCTCAGGCATGATGAATAAACTGATTGTGGCCAATGTGAGTGATAGTCAAGTGTCCACCACCCCAATTCAAGAGCAAAAAACAGCAGCTCAAGCTGAACCAAAAGGAGATGAACATGCGCATCACTAATCTTTTTTCAGGTTTTGCCCTAGCTGTTAGTGTCTTATTGAGTTCGTTTGCTATGGCTGCCGAATCTCATGCACATCATGAAAAACAAAAAGCCAAATCTACAAGCCAAGATCAGTCCAAAGAAATGGCACATGAGCATCATCAGCATAGTGCCGATGAGCATACTCAGATGCTGAAACAGAAAAATGCGGTTGGTCTGCCTTCATCGGAGAAGCAAGCTCAGACTCAACCAAGCAAACAGTCGAAGGCTCAGAAAGGAGATCATCATGTACACCATTAATCTTTTTTCTAAAAGCATAGTGAGCAGTTCTTTCGTGTTGATGAGTGCTGCGGCTATGGCGCATGAAGGGCATCATATGCCTGCTGAAGCAAATGCAAATATGTCCATGACAACTGAGTCCGTGATGTCACAACATGCACAGCATCAGGCGATGACCACTCCAACTCAAGCTGTTCCACAGACTAGCGCACAACATGTACAGCAGATGAATCATGATTCAACAGCACATACGCATGATCACCGCAAAGAGCACGGCGCGCAAATTTATGCGGTCACCACCGTCGATAACAAGTGGTTGCTGAATGAAGATGGCGATGGTGGTTTAAAGTCTGAGTTTGAAACCCGTATCGGGACAGATGAAAATAAGCTGTTTATCAAGGTACATGCGGATAAGCAGGAAGCGCATAAGGCTGAATATGATGCCAAAGTGCTGTATAGCCGTATGATTTCAGACTTTTGGGATATACAGGCAGGTGCACGATACCGAGCTGAAAAAGTAGAGTATGAACAGCAGGGATGGGATACGGAAGAAAAAGTGGATGGGGTGCTTGGCTTACATGGTTTAGCGCCGTATTTCTTTGAAACTGATGCTTACGTATATGCTGGTGCAGACAACTATGCTGCGTTTAGTTTAGAAACCGAGCGGGACTTGTTACTGACCCAAAAGCTGATTTTTAAACCTTATTTAGATATGAATATTATTTTCAGTGATGACTCTAAATATGCCAAAAAATCGGGTCTCAGTAGTGCAGCCGTTGGTCTTGAGACACGTTATGAGATCAGCAAAAAAGTCATGCCTTATGTGGACATTGCCTATGAATATAGCAAAGGCAATGAAGCGACGGCTTGGCAGGCTGAAAGTGACGAAGAGAAAGGTTGGCAGTATGGAATGGGTATTCGCTTTAAGTTTTAAGTCGGACGTTTAGGTTTAAAGTAAATATTTGAGATTGCACCAATGTTGTGCTGAAAGAGTGATCTGCTGGTTCGGATCACTCTTTTTTGCGCTTTAATGATTTCTAAGTATGAAAATAATTCATTTTGGTGCGCTCTTTGCTATAATTTGAGGCATATTTAGGATGAACGACCTCCCTCATATTGAGAAAATTCGTCAGGACGGCCTGACTCTAGTGAAGAGGAGTCAGTAGCATGGCTTGGGTTTTTCTTATCTTTGCGGGTCTGTTTGAAATCGTTTGGGCATATTCAATGAAACTGTCCGAAGGGTTTAGCAAACTCACACCCAGCATCATTACCATTGTGTTCATGATTTTAAGTTTTGGTTTACTGGCCTATGCAATGCGAACATTGCCGCTAGGAACCGCGTATACCATTTGGACTGGGATTGGTGCGATTGGATCTTTCTTGGTGGGGATTTTTATTTTAGGTGAGCCAGCAACTGCTATGCGGATGTTTGCTGCGGTGCTGATTGTATCGGGCCTGATTTTGATGAAACTCTCATCCAGCTAAATTCATTTAAATATGTAGAGCTTCAAGCGATCCTTCGTTTGAAGCTTTGTTGTTTCTGCTCGGAATAAAAGGTGTTTTGCGTATGGCGTGGGTGATTTTAATTGTTGCAGGTTTGCTCGAAGTGGTTTGGGCCTATGCAATGAAAGTATCGGATGGTTTTACTAAACTGACACCGAGTATTTTAACCCTCGTATTTATGGTGGCCAGTTTTGCGTTGCTGTCTTATGCCATGAAGACCTTACCTTTGGGCACTGCCTATACGGTTTGGACAGGGATTGGCGCGATTGGTTCATTTTTGGTGGGTATCTTGATTTTAGGTGAACCTGCCAATGCCATGCGGATGCTCGCAGCGGTTTTAATTATTTCTGGGCTTGTACTGATGAAACTTTCATCGTCATAATGTTACATACATAGACAATTTTTGTGGTGAACCATGCGCTTATTTTTTAAATATATGCCATCTCCTGTCGGGGTACTGAGACTGGTGGCACATGATCAAGCCTTGGTTGCCGTATTGTGGGAAAATGAAAATCCCAAACGGGTACGTTTAGCTGAACTGGTCGAACACAATCAGCATCCGATTTTGCTGGAAACAGAGAAACAGTTGAGCGAATATTTTGCGACAAAACGTCAAAGTTTTGATTTGCCTTTGGATTTTTGGGGGACAGATTTCCAGAAGCAAGTTTGGCAGGCTTTATTGCAAATTCCTTTTGGTGAAACCCGAAGCTATAAAGATATTGCGCTACAGATTGGTAATGTCAAAGCCGTTCGTGCAGTGGGTGCGGCTAATGGCAAAAATCCAATTTCAATCATTGCGCCGTGTCATCGGGTTGTGGGGGCGAATGGAAAATTGGTCGGCTTTGCAGGCGGTCTGGACAATAAAGATATTTTATTGACGCTTGAGAAAATTGCGAATTAAGCGTGTGTTTCGGAGTTTTTACGTTCGTATTTTAGTTTAATAATTTAAAAGTAAGTACTTTGTTTTTTAATCTGTATTCTTTTGAAGAATCGTGTCTCTAACTCAAATAACGATGAATAATATGATGAGTCAAATTGTGGGGAATGTGTTTTCAGAGCTGTGGTGGATGCTACTGATCTTGTTCGGGATCGGCCTTTTAAAAGCGTTTAAGCCCTATCTGAAAGGGAGGTTTGGCGAGTTCGCAGTTCAAGCGCATGTGAAATTGTATTTGGATGAGCGTTATACTCTAATTAACGATGTGACTTTGCCTGATGAGCAGGGCGGAACGACTCAAATTGACCATATTGTATTGAGCCCCTTTGGTGTTTTTGTGATTGAAACCAAAAACTATAAGGGCTGGATTTTTGGTGGTGAGCGTCAAAAGATGTGGACGCAGAAAATTTATAAAAAGAGCTTTAAATTTCAAAATCCGCTGCATCAAAATTATAAACACGTCAAAGTGCTGCAAAGTGTGTTGCAAGATATTGTTGATGTAGATTATATCCATTCTGCTGTGGTGTTTATGCCTGAATGTGAGTTTAAAACTGCAATGCCCAGTACAGTATTTAAAGGTAAAACATGGGTCGATTATATTAAGACCTTTAACACAGAAGTGATTCCAGCGATGAAACTGAAACGGATTCAGCTTCGGATTGAAAAAGAAGTGTTAGAAAAGTCATGGAAAACCAACCGTGAGCATGTCGCACATTTAAAACAACGCCATCAAGACCGTTAAACAAAACCCTGCATACGCAGGGTTTTCTACTTAAAAACGCTTGGGAATTTTTTGACCGCCTTCAACAGGTGTTTCTGCCTGTTTTAATACACCAAAGAGCCATGTTTCGGCATGATGTACTGCGACTTTAACACTGTCACCTTGCGCCAAACGACCCGCAATAAAACTTGCCAGCGAACAACCTGAACCGTGATATTCACCAGCTAAACGCGGGCAGCGAGTTTCAGAAATGAGCTCGCCATTCACAAACAGGGCATTACGAATATAGTCCGGTGTGTCTTCATGACCACCTTTGACCAGTACCGCTTTGGCACCCATTTCAAATAGTTTTTGCGTTGCGGTAGCTAAGTCATCGAGACCTGTTAACGCTCGTAGTTCAACTGTATTTGGGGTAATAATGTCCGCCAATGGGATCAGCTCAACAAAAGCTTTGACTAAGGTTGCTTGATCACCCAGTGAACCGCCACTGTTCGCCACTAAAACAGGGTCGAGTACATATTTGTACTCAGGATGTTCACGTAGAAACTCAGCCAGTGCTGCAATATTATCAGTGGTGCCTAACATGCCAGATTTGACGGCTTTAATCGGTAAATCACCGACAACAGCGTTCGCCTGAGCTAACAGCAATTCTTTTGACGTCGCTTCAAAGCCAAACACTTGTTGCGAGTTTTGAACAGTGAGTGCTGTACACGCAATGGCTGCATGCGCACCACTTTGACCAATCGCTTCGATATCGGCCTGTAAACCAGCACCACCTGAAGGGTCTAAACCAGAAAAGCACAGTACGGTTGCGCGCACAGAAATATCCTTGTTGCGAAAATTTGCGATAGTATAGGCAACTTTGGCAGAACTCTCGATAGTATTTTATTTAAAGCCCAAGAAGGATCAGCTGTGATTAAACATATTTTGCTAGATTTAGATGGAACATTAACAGATCCGAAAGTTGGCATTACCACAAGTGCGCGTTATGGCTTAAACAAAGTCGGACACCCCATTGCTGAAGATCTAAACATTGACTGGATTATTGGGCCACCCCTAAAAGCGTCTTTGGCAAAACTCTTAAATGTTGCAGTGGACGATGTTTTGGCAGAGCAAGCTTTATTGGGCTATCGTGAGCGCTTTGCGGTGAAAGGTTTATATGAAAACCATTTATTTGCCGATGTTGAACCGACCTTAAAAAAACTGACCGAGCAGGGCTATCACTTGTATTTGGCGACAGCAAAACCTGAAATTTATGCACGTCAAATCTTAGAGCATTTCAATTTACTGCAATACTTTATCCATCCCTATGGCAGTGAACTGAACGGTGAGCGCACCAATAAGGGAGAGTTGATTGCTTATATTTTAGAAAAAGAGCAGTTAAAAGCGGAAGAGTGTCTGATGGTTGGTGATCGTGAGCATGACATTTTGGGTGCACGTCGTAACGGCATTGAAACCATTGCGGTGGAATACGGTTATGGTTCTGATCAAGAGTTGACGGAAGCCGCACCTAAAGCACGAATTAAAACCTTTGCCGATGTCTTGGACTTGATTTAACGCAGATAGGATTTAATTCGGACAGGATTTAAAGAACGTCTTTTTCGACTGCGCACGACTTTTCTATATTGAAACAGTCGTGCGCAGGGATTAAAAATTAAATGCCTAACATACGTCTAATTTCATTTGCTAACAGTGCAGGATTGGCCTGTTGATGCGGAATGCTAAGGCTGTTGAAGCTATCACCACGAAATTTACGATCCACTTCCAAAAGTACATGGGTTTGATGTTGCTCTGCCACAAAGGACACTTCAACTTCATTGATGCTGTTGAACAATTGCGTAGGTTTAAATTCAAGTTCTTGATAACAACCAATGCTCGAGTGGAAGCCGTTGCCACATAGTTGACCTTTTTCAACATCGACGGTCATTAACTGAAAACCGCATTGCTGCATGGCTTGAATAAACGCCTGCATAGCCGGTGTCGGAAAAATCTGTAAATAGTCTTTGTCAGTGGCATCGAGTCCCCAGCCCACATCTAAATGCGTATGTAACCACACTCGGGTTTTATTGATGCGGCAAGGCACATCTGTAACTGGCGTTTCAAAGGGCAGTTGAATCGAAAAAGGAAATGCATGTGACTGATGGGCTTGTAACTCAAAAGTCCCGCTAATGTGCCATTCGGCAATACTTAACGCACTATTGTACTCAGCATCATCCGATTCAACCTCGGCTGTGGTCATGAGCTTTAAATAAATACCGTTGATAATTTTATTAGACGCGGCACCTTTAAAAATAACCTCACCTTGAATGGCTTGACCCGCTTGTGGTGCGGTGGTGTGTAGACGAGTATCGACTTGAATGCCTTGTAAGCCAAGACTAGACATAAGTTTGTTAAACAAGGTGCAGAACTTCCAATAGGGAATCGATAGATTTTAAACATTTAAAGTGAATGCATTTTTAAAATGCATATTTTTAATAAGCTGTTAGCGAATATCCAAATAAAAACTTTCTTTGACTTCTTCCATCACAATATAACTGTGCGATGACGCTGAAGAGGGCAGTTTTTTTAGTAAATCACCCAATAGGCGTCGGTAGGCACTCATTTCTTTTAAACGGGCTTTGACCAAATAATCGAATTCACCTGAAATCAGATGGCATTCTAAAACTTCAGGGATTTCGACCAAGTCACGTGCCACTTGATCAAACACATCGCCAGACTTGGCCGATAGCTTAATTTCTAAAAATACCAATAAGTTTCGATCGACCAGTTGTGGATTGAGGCGTGCGTAGTAACCCATGATAATACCATCGCGCTCTAAGCGTTTGACACGTTCTGAACAGGGTGTGGTTGAGAGGTTGACGCGAGAGGCCAATTCACTAATCGCAATTCGTCCATCACGCTGTAAAATGTCTAAAATCTGCTGATCAATCCGATCTAATTTACGCATTATAAATTTCCTATGTTTAGAATTTTAGCGCGACAAAAATGGCGATTTACCTAGATTATAATATTAAAAACAGTGAAAAAAACTATTAACCTAAAAATATACTAGTGAAATAAACTAGTGTGTGTAAGGGATCAGTCATGCGTGTAATTGTCTTAGGTAGTGGTGTCATCGGTGTTGCAAGTGCATATTACCTTGCACAACAAGGCGCAAGCGTTACGGTTTTAGACCGTCAAGCTGGTCCTGCTGAAGAAACTAGCTTTGGTAACGCAGGGCAAATCTCTCCAGGTTATTCTACACCGTGGGCTGCACCCGGTATTCCGTTTAAAGCCGTAAAGTGGATGTTCCAACACCATGCACCTTTAGCGATTAACATCGATGGTAGCATGTGGCAGTTGAACTGGATGGCGCAAATGTTGAAAAACTGCAATCCACAAAGCTATGCTATTAACAAAGAACGTATGACGCGTGTTGCTGAATACAGCCGTGACTGCTTACGTGAACTGCGTAAAGAAACAGGCATTCACTATGAAAACCGCGCGAAAGGAACTTTGCAGGTTTTCCGTAATGAAGCACAACTAGATGCAGTACAACGTGACATCCAAGTATTAAAAGAATGTGGCGTCGACTACGAATTATTATTAAAAGATGACTTAGCCAAAGTCGAGCCAGCTTTAGCCTATGCCAAAGACAAACTGGTTGGTGGTTTACATCTACCGAATGATGAAACAGGTGACTGTTACCTATTTACCAATGCTTTGGCAAATCTTGCGAAAGACATGGGCGTAGAATTTAAATTTAACCAAAATGTTGAAAAATTAGTGGTTGAAGGGGATGAAATCAAAGGCGTGGTGGTTGATGGTCAAGTGCTTACAGCAGACCGTTATGTGCTTGCTTTTGGTAGTTATTCACGTGATTTCTTAAAACCATTGAATTTGAATTTGCCTGTGTACCCTGTCAAAGGCTACTCATTGACCATTCCAATTATAGATCCTGCATTTGCACCGCAGTCTACGGTTCTTGATGAAACTTATAAAATTGCCATTACGCGTTTTGACCAACGTATCCGTGTGGGTGGTATGGCTGAACTGAGTGGTTTCAACCACGGTTTAAACCAAGACCGCCGTGCGACCTTGGAAATGGTGACTCAAGACTTATTCCCAGGTGGAAATTTAGCTGAAGCAAGTTTCTGGACGGGTTTACGTCCAATGACACCAGACTCTACGCCGATTATTGGTGCGACTCGTTTTAAAAACTTATTCTTGAATACAGGACATGGCACCTTGGGTTGGACCATGGCATGTGGTTCAGGCAAGCTTATTAGTGACTTGGTGATGAACCATCAACCAGACATCAGTACTGAAGGCCTATCGATTCAACGTTATCCTTCAGCAGCCTAATTCGTTTTAGGTCATATTGATTCAAGGAAGAAGAAAATGCCACGTCCAATTACTGCAGTGATTCATAGTCAATCACTGCAGCATAATTTAAATGTTGCTCGCACGAAAATGCCGAATAGCCAAGTCTATGCGGTGGTCAAAGCCAATGCCTATGGTCATGGGATTGAACGCGTCTATCAAGCGTTCAAATCTGCCGATGGTTTTGCGCTGCTCGATTTGGCAGAGGCGAAACGCATCCGCGCTTTAGGCTGGATAGGTCCGGTTCTGTTACTCGAAGGTATTTTTTCAGAGCAAGACCTATTTGACTGCCATGAGCTGGGCCTAAGTTTCAGTATTCATAGTGAATATCAACTCGAATGGTTAGCGCGTTTTCCTTTAGAGGCGCAGTTCGATGTTTATTTAAAAATGAACAGCGGCATGAATCGTTTAGGTTTCCGTCCTGAACAATACCGTCAAGTGTGGCAGCAGCTTTCCAGTTTGCCTCAAGTTCAACGCTTGACCCATATGATGCATTTTTCGGATGCCGATGGTGAGCGTTTCGGACGTGAAGGCATTGCGCATCAATGCCAGTTATTTGATGCCATTACCCATGATCTGCCGGGTGCACGTTCTGTTAGCAACAGTGCAGCCATCTTACGCCATGAACAGTTGCAGTCGGATGTGATCCGTAGCGGCATCATGCTCTATGGCAGTTCTCCAGATTATCCAAGCCATTCGATTCAGGACTGGGACTTGCAACCTGCCATGAGTTTGCGCAGCGAGTTGATTGCCATTCAGCAATTAAAAGCAGGCGATAGCGTCGGTTATGGCTCAAAGTTCATTGCTGAAAGCGACATGCGTGTGGGTATTGTGGCTTGTGGTTATGCCGATGGTTATCAACGGATTACCGCAACAGGTACGCCTATTTTAGTTGATGGACAACGCAGCAGCTTGGTCGGGCGTGTCAGCATGGACATGTTGGCGGTCGATTTATCTCACCTTCCAAATGCCCAAGTCGGCAGTGAAGTGGTGCTGTGGGGTACATCGAAACAGGGTGCTGTACTCAGCATTGATGAAGTCGCAGCAGGTTCAGGCACGATTGGCTATGAGCTGATGTGTGCTGTCACTGCACGTGTCAATTTTATCCAAGATTAAATTTTATTTTTATACAGTTTCATACAAGGAAAGACCTATGTCACATTCAGACATTCAAAAATTCAACACCAACGAAGTCATGAGTGCAGTCACTGTGTTTAATCAAGTGGTGTATTTGTCAGGGCAAGTGCCAAAAAATACCGACAATGATGTCGCAGGTCAGACCCGTGAAATTTTAGCAACAATTGATGAGCTTTTAGCTTTGGCAAATACAGATAAATCACGTTTGTTATCTGCTCAGCTTTACATCAAAAATCTCTCTGATTTTTCTACAGTCAATGCGATTTGGATTGACTGGATGAATGGTTGTGTAGCACCTTCACGTGCCACGATTCAGGCTGATTTGGTTAATCCAAACTGGTTGATCGAAATTGCAGTGACGGCTGCACAAAACTAATTTTTAAACTCTCCCCGTGTATATCAGCGCTTGGGTTTCAACCGAAGTGCTGATGAGCGTATAAATGCCGCCCGTTAGGATAACGAGCACTGTATGAACATGGTTTATACGCAAAAAAGGACTTTAACAGGATGTTAAATTATGACGACTACCCCACAAGCTGACGGTGCAAATGCATCATCGCATGAATTACAACGGAAATTATCCAACCGCCACCTGCAATTGATTGCCATTGGTGGCGCGATTGGTACGGGCCTGTTCATGGGTTCGGGCAAAACCATCTCTCTTGCTGGTCCTTCTATCTTAATCATTTATATGATTATCGGGACCATGTTCTTCTTCCTGATGCGTGCATTGGGCGAAATTTTATTGTCAAATTTGCACTATAAGTCGTTTATCGATATGGCTCATGATCTGATTGGGCCAGGTGCGGGTTACTATATCGGTTGGTCCTATTGGCTCGGTTGGGTCTTGGTCGGTATTGCGGACTTGGCAGCCATTATTAACTATCTTGGCTTTTGGCTCCCACCAGACATGGCCTTTACTCCTATGGGACAGGCTTTAATCAGTGTCGGCTGTGTGCTGTTTGTCCTTGGGTTAAATTTGCTGACCGTGAAACTCTTTGGTGAAATTGAATTTTGGTTTGCTTTAATCAAAATTTTAGCCATTTTAGGGCTGATCGTGATTGGTGGCTTTATGGTGTTTAGCCATTTCCAAGCACCGGGCGGTTCAGTTGCAAGCTTTAGTCATGTTTGGTCGCATGGCGGGATGTTCCCTCAAGGTGGCAGTGGCTTTTTAGCAGGCTTCCAAATTGCACTCTTTGCCTTTGTCGGTGTAGAGCTGATTGGAACCATGGCTGCTGAAACCAAAGACCCTGAAAAGAACTTACCGAAAGCAGTGAATGCGATTCCAACCCGTATCATTTTGTTCTATGTCTTGTCGCTATTTGTGGTGATGTCGGTGACGCCGTGGAATCAAATTCCTGCGGATCAAAGCCCGTTCGTTTCACTATTTTTACATGCAGGTATCCCAACTTCAGCCATCATTATGAACTTGGTGGTACTGTCTTCAGTGATGTCTTCAATGAATAGTGGTGTGTTCTCTACATCACGTATGCTGTTTGGTTTGGCAAGAGAAGGGCAAGCACCACAGAGCCTAGCGCGTCTGTCAAAACGTGCGGTGCCAGCAAAAGGCTTATTCTTCTCATGTGCTTTTATCATGGCAGGTGCTGCGCTGCAGTACTTTGTACCAAACACGGTTGAAGCCTTTACATTAGCCAGCTCATTGTGTGTGATTCTGTTCATCAGTATCTGGAGCATTATTATGGTGTGCTATATCCGCTACCGTAAATTGCGTCCTGAGCTACATGCAAAATCGACTTTTAAAATGCCGGGCGGTGTTTGGATGTCTTATGTGGTCTTAATCTTCTTGTTCTTTACGTTGATTATTTTGAGTTTAGAGGCGGATACTCTTCGTGCACTCATGATCAGTCCACTATGGGTGATTGTTCTAGCCGTGACGTATCAACTGCTGTACAAGCCTCGTATGAAAAAACGTCTGTTAGGGCAGCAACTGGATAACTAAAATTCATTCTGTACTCGTGATGTTTGAAAGAAAGCCCTGCATAAGTAGGGCTTTCTTTTTGCTTGAGCTGAATTAATCGGTTCTAATTCAGTGTTAGATAATTGTATGATTTTATATATAAAAGCTGTCTAAATCAGGTGATTTCACTTTTAATGAGGCACTTTAAAATTTTAATAATGATTTATGCGTAATTATAAAATAGACATCCTGCGTGGCGTGTCCATCCTGTTGGTGCTGATTCACCATTTCAATATTCCTTATAAATTACACGATACCTTTCTCGGCATCTCAATTGGGGGCGAGAGCTTAAGTACTTTGATTGCAAGAAATGGCAACTATGGTGTGACCATGTTTTTTGTCATTTCAGGTTTTTTGATTACTCAGCATACCTTGCAGCGCAGTGGATCTTTGGCGCAGATTAAGCTGAAAGATTTTTATATCCGTCGTCTTGCTCGAATCATGCCGTGTCTGGTGTTATTGGTCACGATGGTCAGTGTGCTCGGAAGCTTAGGATTACAACCCTTTATCAATCAGTCGCCCAATGGCGTAGAAGTGTCCTATGCTGTCACCGTCCTTTCAGCTTTGAGCTTCTGGATGAATCTACTGATTATTGAATACGGCTGGGTGAACTATGCTTTGGGCGTATTGTGGTCTTTATCGGTTGAAGAAGTCTTCTATTTAGCGTTTCCTGTCCTGTGTTTAGCACTGGGTCGGGGCAAAGGCTTTATTATTTTTCTGCTCGTTGTCATTGCGTATGCACCGTATTTTCGTGCCCTCCATTTTGGCGAGGGAAGCGGCGCTTATCTGTATCATTATTTTTCTAGTTTCGATGGAATTGCCATTGGCTGCCTCACCGCAATATATGCGCAACATATTAAAGGTGTAATTTACAATCAAAAAATGATTGTTGCAGTAACAGCGTTTCTAATGACCGCTTTATATTTTTATGCACCCATCAAAGAGGTGAGTAGTTGGGGCATCAGCGTATTTGCTTTACTTACAGCGTTACTCATATTGTGTTTTACCCAAGACCTGAAAGTTAAACCTATCTCATACACGGCACGGAGTTTGGTCTGGATTGGACAGCGTAGCTATGAAATGTATCTGTTTCATTTGATTGTTCTCGGCTTAATGAAAGTGGTGTATTTCCCAAAAGAAACTTTAGCGGCTGAAAAGTTGATGTTGTTGCCTGTTTATTTTATCGCAGTGTTTATTTTGAGTTGGGTGATTGAGAAATATTATTCAACCCCGCTCAATTTAAAAATTCGTCAATCTTGGATACGCTCGTAATACTGATCTTGAACTGTGCTGTTGATTTTGTACAGACATTAAAAAGCCCCGAATCAATCGGGGCTTTTTAAGTGTGGGATTTTAAAATGTCGGTTTAACCACGACTAAAATCACCACAGCAAATAAAATGAGGGTCGGCATTTCATTAAAGAAGCGCCAGAACTTGTGTGACTTGTAATGCGCATGACCAATCAATTTCTTACGGTAATAACCGCAAACAAAGTGATAAATCACCAATAGTCCAACCAAACCGACTTTGAGGTAGAACCAAAGGGCTTCATGGTAGTGGCGCGTTGCATCACCCCAATCGACCAAGAAATGTGCCGTGATCAGTGTTGCAATCATCGACGGCCACATAATACCACGGTACAACTTACGCTCCATGACCTCAAAACGTTGATGACTGACGGCATCATCACTCATGGCATGGTAAACATAGAGCCGTGGTAAGTAGAACAATGCAGCGAACCAACACACCACGGCAATAATATGTAATGCTTTTACCCACAAGAAAGCATCAGAAGGAGCATCCATCAAGTCACCCTAAAATGAGCGGCTTAGCCTTCCCACTTTTTGAAAATGAGACATGCATTTACGCCGCCAAAACCGAAACTGTTACTCATCACAGTATTCAATTTTGCGTCACGTTTTTCAAGCACGATATCAAATGGTTTTGCGCCTTCATCCAGTTCAGTCACGTTGATGTTGGGTGCAATAAAATCATTTTGCATCATTAGGACAGAGTAGATTGCTTCTTGTACGCCCGCTGCACCTAAGCTATGACCTGTCATTGACTTGGTTGAGCTGAGTGGAGGAACTTGACCTTCGCCAAATGCACGTTCCATTGCTTTTAATTCAGTGATGTCACCGGCAGGCGTCGACGTACCATGCGTATTCACATAGTCAATTTTGTCTACGCCGTGTTGTTTTGCTTCTTCAAGTGCCATCAGTACACAACGTGTCGCACCTTCACCCGATGGCGCAACCATGTCTGCACCATCACTGTTTGCCGCATAGCCCACAACTTCAGCCAAAATGTTGGCACCACGTGCTTGCGCATGTTCTAAAGACTCAAGCACTACAAAACCGCCACCGCCAGCAATCACGAAACCGTCACGGTCAGCAGAGTAAGGACGAGACGCTGTTTCTGGTGTGTCATTGTATTTTGAGCACAGTGCACCCATCGCATCAAATAACAAGCTTTGAGACCAGTGATCTTCTTCACCGCCACCTGCAAGCATGAGGTCTTGCTTGCCCAATTGAATCAGGTTATAAGCATAACCAATTGCATCAGCAGACGTTGCGCATGCGCTGGTAATGGTGTGTGCAACACCTTGCATTTTAAAAGCAACGCCAACGTTTGCCGTAATTGTGTTCGACATATTACGAGGTACGAAGAACGGACCAACTTTACGTGCGCCTTTGGTGTCTAACAATTCTTTCATTTCAACTACAGATGCAGTTGAACCACCACCTGAACCACCCGCGATACCATAGCGTGGATTGCCACCAATTTGCTCTGCTGTTAAGCCTGCATTTTCAACCGCAGCAACCGCAGCATTGTATGCATACATGGCACAAACACCCATAAAGCGTTTTAGCTTACGGTCGATGCCATCAAAGTCTTGTTCAGCAGCAGCGCTGATATGGCTTTTAAAATTGAGTTCAGCATAGGTTGGGTTAAAACGTGTCCCAGAAATCCCGTTTTGTAATGCATGAGTAACTTCTTCCAAAGTATTACCGATACATGAGTTGATACCCATGCCAGTGATTACTACACGTTTCATTTAAAGATCCCTTATATGGTGGTTTTGCAGAGTTGCGCTTAAAGATGAATCAACAATTTATTTCTAAGCCAATTGCAACTCTTATGTTTTCAATGCAGATCATAATAGCAGAAAGAATTTTTAATTCTTATGGCAAATCCTATGCCAATTTGACTTGTCTTAAAATCAGGAGCAGGGCATTTCAACTTTACTAAAAGACACATATTCTTATTGAGATAAATGCGTACTACACCTAGTATTTAGCTAGAAATGAAAGATTATAAAGTACGGGGTACGGAATGGCGGATTCAAACAATAAACAGCGCAGTGGTTTCTTTTCAAATGCCTTCGGAGTGGCTAAAAAGCTCAGTCATACAGGTTTAAACATATTAAACCAAGTGAGCCCAGATACGGCCTCAGCACTGACCAATACTACAACTGGTGATAGTGCGAGTACAAAAACAAAATCGAAAAATAAGCGTTATGAACACCCGCAGCAAGTCTTAAGAGACCATCTGCCGACAGTATCGCGTCATTTATTGGGACGTCATTATGTCAACGCAAATCGAGTGGCACATTTTGTGTCGCCACAACTTTCCGATAAAGCCGCAGATTATTTTTTTAGCCAGCTCAATCAATTTAGCTCAAGTATGAGCTCGGTCGATGCCGTTTTAGATGAAGCAGGCGTGCGTGATTTAGAAATGCTGACCCAAGATGTCGACCGTTCAAAACGGATTAGTCAGGCATTGTCCGAACAAAATAAAATTATTGCTATCTTGCAAGGCGCACTGACTGGAGCAACGGGCTTTGTGGGCTCAACCGTAGATGTCCCTGCTTCCTTGGTGATGTCGTTACGTATGATCTACCAAGTGGGACGTTCTTATGGTTTTGACTTAACTAAAGAGTCCGATCAAGACATCGTCCAGTTTATTTTTAAACAGATTGATCTTGGGCTGATTGCGGAAAAACAAACTTTGTTGATGGCGATAAAAGCCATTTCAAATACCTTGCAAACCCATGATGTCTCTCAGTTACAACAGCTTTTAGGTTCAAGCAATGATATTGAAGCCTTAAAGAAATGGTTGACCAATGCCGATGGTCAGCTGAAATGGGGGCAGTCGATTGCTAACCTATCGCTACTGAATAAGTTAGCAAAACTCACACCAATTGCCAGTGCAGGGGTGAGTGCAGCTTATAGTTGGCGCCTTGTTGATGATGTACACCAAAAAGCACAACTGGTTTTTTCAGAAGCCCGTCAATATATCATCCAACAAAAAGATACCAGCCTTAGTGCTTTAACAGCATATGAACGCTCACTTGAGCTTTTGGTGAAAGCCTCACCAAGACTATTGTCACAGCGCAGTACATCAGAGACCGATGGTTCAGATTTGAAACTTGGGGCTGAAGTGGAGTTAAATGGTCATCAAAGCATTACCAAGGTTAAAATCCAGAAAAAGTCTGACAAAGTTACAGAGCCTGTCGCAACCGAAGAACGTGTTCAACAAGGGCTGGAACAACTCGCAGATCAAATGATTGAACCCCATGATGCTGTTGCACCGCAGCAACCAGCCCTACAAATGGAAGAGGATCTTGCAGATTTATATCCAGTGGATGAGGTTGAGGAGACCACACAGAACAATAATGAGTCTTTTACGGAAAATGAACCCAATATGGCTTCAAAAGTCACAGCAAAACCCGCTGTAGAGCCGACTGAAAAAAAGGTTACAAAAAGACGAAATGCGCCAAGTAAAAAATAAACCCTTTAAAATAGATAGAAATTTGTAAAAGCCCTGATTTGGTCAACATTACATGTAGTTTGAAATGTTGACCATTTTTACGTCTTAGCTTACAATTGCATGCCCTCAAAAAGTCGTCTTTTTTTGGGTTTTTTATTAACGGGAGAATTGCCAAATGGCAACAACAAATCAGTTGATCCGTAAGGGTCGTACGACTTTAGTTGAAAAATCTAAAGTTCCTGCGTTGAAGGCTTGTCCACAACGTCGTGGTGTTTGTACACGTGTTTACACAACTACACCTAAAAAACCTAACTCAGCAATGCGTAAAGTTTGCCGTGTGCGTTTAACTTCTGGCTTTGAAGTTTCTAGCTACATCGGTGGTGAAGGCCACAACCTACAAGAGCACAGTGTTGTTCTTATCCGTGGTGGTCGTGTTAAAGACTTACCAGGTGTACGTTACCATACCGTTCGTGGTTCTTTAGACTGTGCTGGTGTGAAAGATCGTAACCAGTCTCGTTCTAAATACGGTACTAAACGTCCTAAGAAATAATCTTTCGAGATTAACCTCTTAGTTCGCTAGAACTGCAATCCTTTATCGTCTCGCTTGTCTGATTTCTGCATTAATTTTGTGAAATTCAAGCGACGTGTAGTAAGGCCAGCGAAAGCACATGACACTTTGTGCTACGGCTGGATTAACCTGAAGTGTCATATATATAGGTAGTTTAAAATGCCAAGACGTCGCGTAGTTGCTGCTCGTGAAATCCTTCCGGATCCTAAGTTCAGCAGCCAAACAATCGCTAAATTCATGAACCACGTAATGCAAGATGGTAAAAAATCTATTGCTGAAAGTATCGTTTACGGTGCTTTAGACCGCGTTCAAGAAAAAAACAAAGTAGACCCAGTTGAATTTTTCGAGACTACTCTTGAAAAAGTTCGTCCTATGGTTGAAGTAAAAGCACGCCGTGTTGGTGGTGCTACTTATCAAGTACCTATGGAAGTACGCCCATCCCGTCGTACTGCTCTAGCTATGCGTTGGTTAGTAGATGCTGCTGCTAAGCGTTCTGAAAAAACTATGGCTTTACGTCTTGCTGGTGAGTTGCTTGATGCAGCTGAAGGTAAAGGCGCAGCGGTTAAAAAACGTGATGACGTGCATCGTATGGCTGAAGCCAACAAAGCATTCTCTCACTACCGCTTCTAAGCGACTAAAACAGCCCCTATTCAGGAGGGTGACAGCTTGGCTTACGCCAAACTGTCATCGAATCGCTTTAAGCTGTTCGTCAGCTTAAAGCGCCTGTTTTAAACAACAAAATTTAGGAATGCAAGAAATCATGGCTCGTCAAACCCCAATTTCTCGTTATCGTAACATTGGTATTTCTGCGCACATTGATGCGGGTAAAACCACAACTACAGAACGTATTTTGTTCTACACAGGTGTATCTCACAAAATTGGTGAAGTACACGATGGTGCAGCAACAATGGACTGGATGGAGCAAGAGCAAGAACGTGGTATTACCATTACTTCTGCTGCTACGACTACATTCTGGTCAGGTATGTCTAAACAGTTCCCTGAACACCGTATCAACGTAATTGATACACCGGGACACGTTGACTTCACAATTGAAGTTGAACGTTCTATGCGTGTTCTTGATGGTGCGTGTATGGTTTACTGTGCTGTAGGTGGTGTACAACCTCAGTCTGAAACTGTATGGCGTCAAGCGAACAAATACCAAGTGCCTCGTTTAGCATTCGTGAACAAGATGGACCGTACAGGTGCAAACTTCTTCCGTGTTGTTGAACAAATGAAGACACGTTTAGGTGCAGCTCCTGTACCTGTAGTAATCCCTGTTGGCGCTGAAGAAAACTTCCAAGGCGTAATCGACTTGATCGAAATGAAAGCGATCATTTGGGATGAAGCTTCACAAGGTATGCAGTTCGAATACGGTGAAATCCCGGCTGAACTTCAAGCTACTGCTGAAGAATGGCGTGTAAACATGGTTGAAGCTGCTGCTGAAGCTTCTGAAGAGCTAATGGACAAATACCTAGAAGAAGGCGAACTATCTAAAGAAGATATCGTTGCTGGTCTACGTGTTCAAACTTTGGCTTGTCAAATTCAACCAATGCTTTGTGGTACAGCGTTCAAAAACAAAGGTGTTCAACGTATGTTGGACGCAGTAATTGAATTCTTACCGTCGCCTACAGAAGTTAAAGCGATTGAAGGTGTTCTTGACGATAAGGCTGAAACTAAAGCGATTCGTGAAGCATCTGACGAAGCTCCGTTCTCTGCGCTTGCGTTCAAAATCATGAACGACAAATTCGTAGGTAACTTAACTTTCGTACGTGTTTACTCTGGTGTTCTTAAACAAGGTGATTCTGTTTATAACCCAGTTAAATCTAAACGTGAACGTATCGGCCGTATCGTGCAAATGCACGCGAACGATCGTCAAGACGTTGAAGAAATTCGTGCGGGTGATATCGCTGCGTGTGTAGGTCTTAAAGACGTAACTACGGGTGATACACTTTGTGATGAGAAAAATGTCATCACACTTGAGCGTATGGAATTCCCAGAGCCAGTAATTGCATTGGCTGTTGAACCAAAAACTAAAGCTGACCAAGAAAAAATGTCAATTGCTTTAGGTCGTTTGGCTAAGGAAGATCCATCATTCCGCGTTCGTACTGACGAAGAGTCAGGTCAAACAATTATTGCTGGTATGGGTGAACTTCACCTTGACATCATTGTTGATCGTATGAAGCGTGAATTCGGTGTTGAAGCAAACATTGGTAAACCAATGGTTTCTTACCGTGAAACGATCAAGAAAACAGTTGAACAAGAAGGTAAATTCGTACGTCAAACTGGTGGTAAAGGTAAATTTGGTCACGTATACGTACGTTTAGAGCCAATGGATCCTGAATCAGAAAAAGATTACGAATTCGTTGAAGAAGTTGTTGGTGGTGTAGTTCCTAAAGAATTCTTCGGTGCTGTGGATAAAGGTATCCAAGAGCGTATGAAGAATGGTGTCCTTGCTGGTTACCCAGTTGTTGGCATCAAAGCTACATTGTTTGACGGTTCTTACCACGATGTCGATTCGGACGAATTATCGTTCAAAATGGCAGGTTCTTACGCATTCCGTGACGGTTTCATGAAAGCAGATCCTATCTTGCTTGAACCGATCATGAAAGTTGAAGTAGAAACTCCAGAAGACTACATGGGCGATATCATGGGTGACTTAAACCGTCGTCGTGGTATGGTTCAAGGTATGGACGACTTGCCTGGCGGTACTAAAGCAATTAAAGCTGAAGTTCCACTTGCAGAGATGTTTGGTTACGCGACTCAAATGCGTTCTATGTCTCAAGGCCGTGCAACATACTCTATGGAATTTGCTAAATATGCTGAAACTCCACGTAACGTGGCTGAAGGCATCATTTCTAAATTCCAGTCTGGCGGTAAAAAAGGTGACGACGAGTAATCTTTCGATTACTATAAGCCCAAACTAATTCATAGTTAAAAACCAAGTGCTCATGCAGTGATCCTGCATGAGTAGTTTAAAAAGGAAGATCTCATGGCTAAGGCTAAGTTTGAACGTAATAAGCCACACGTTAACGTGGGCACAATCGGTCACGTTGACCATGGTAAAACAACTTTAACAGCTGCAATTGCAACTGTATGTGCGAAGAAATTCGGTGGCGAAGCGAAAGACTACGCTGCAATTGACTCTGCACCAGAAGAAAAAGCACGTGGTATTACAATTAATACTTCACACGTAGAATACGATTCTCCAACTCGTCACTACGCACACGTAGACTGCCCGGGCCACGCCGATTATGTTAAAAACATGATTACTGGTGCTGCTCAGATGGACGGCGCGATCCTTGTATGTGCTGCGACTGATGGTCCAATGCCACAGACTCGTGAACACATCCTTCTTTCTCGTCAGGTTGGTGTACCTTACATTCTTGTATTCCTTAACAAGTGTGACCTTGTTGATGATGAAGAACTTCTTGAATTAGTAGAAATGGAAGTTCGTGAACTTCTTTCTACTTATGACTTCCCAGGTGATGACACTCCAGTTATCCGTGGTTCAGCTCTTCTTGCACTTAACGGTGACGCTGGTCAGTATGGCGAAGAAGCAGTTGTTGCGCTTGTTGACGCACTTGACACTTACATTCCAGAGCCAGTACGTGCAATCGACCAAGCATTCTTAATGCCAATCGAAGACGTATTCTCTATTTCTGGTCGTGGTACAGTAGTAACTGGCCGTGTAGAAACTGGTATTGTGAAAGTAGGCGAATCAGTTGAAATCGTTGGTATCCGTGATACTCAAGTAACTACAGTTACTGGCGTAGAAATGTTCCGTAAATTGCTTGACGAAGGTCGTGCGGGCGAGAACTGTGGTGTTCTTCTACGTGGTACTAAGCGTGAAGACGTACAACGTGGTCAAGTACTTGCTAAACCAGGTGCAATCAAGCCGCACACTAAATTCGATGCAGAAGTATACGTGCTTTCTAAAGAAGAAGGTGGTCGTCACACTCCATTCCTTAACGGTTACCGTCCACAGTTCTACTTCCGTACAACTGACGTAACTGGCGCGATCAAATTACAAGATGGCGTTGAAATGGTTATGCCTGGTGACAACGTAGAAATGTCAGTAGAATTAATCCACCCAATCGCAATGGACCCAGGTCTACGTTTTGCGATCCGTGAAGGTGGCCGTACAGTTGGTGCTGGTGTAGTTGCTAAAGTAACTGCATAATCATCTGATTGTGTAAAAAAAGCGCTCCTTCGGGGCGCTTTTTTTATTTATTCATTTTTACTGCGAAAGTGATTATTTTAGGCAAGATACGGCATGCTTTAGTGTTCATCCTAAAAATAGCGTAGAACTTTACGCACACTAAATTGTCTAACAATCCACCCTGAAAACTGTCCTAAACTGATATTTTGCTGACCCTAACTGCACTTATGGGCGGAGCCTAATCACGTAAGATAAAAAGACGAAAACAACTATAAGCAGTGGATGTCTTCAGGATATTCATAGGAGCAAAAATATGAATGCGAAGGTAAAAATCACAAACCGTGCGGGCGCGAGTTTCCCTGTACGTCGGATGAACTTTGAGTTTGAAAGCGTACCTGAATATTGGATGAATGGTTCAGCTGGACTGACCCATTTTATGACCGCACTGTCAGCACTCTTTCCAGCAGGTGAAATGTTTTTTATCGACAGTGTTCGTGCCGTTAGACAGCATCCCTCAATCAAAGATAATGCCGAATTACAAAAAGAAATTTCAGCCTTTATTGGTCAAGAAGCGATGCATACGCAAGAACATGAAGGTTTTAATGCGTCTGCGCAAAAGTATGGGCACGATGTTGCAACACTTGACCGCTATACCGACCGTGCAATTCAAACCACACGTAAAGTGTTTGCTTTTCTAGGCAAGCCTGTGGGTATTACACAAGAGATGGTGGATTTAACAGCAACCACCGCGCTGGAACATTTTACTGCAACTATTGCCTCTCAGTTGTTGGTCAATAACCACATTCAAGAGCTGATGAGCGATGAAACCATGAAAACCATGTGGTTATGGCATGCTATTGAAGAAAATGAGCACAAAGCTGTGGCTTATGATGTATTTGAAGGAGTTTTTGGAAAGGGAATCAAATCCTATCTACTACGAACGGGATCACTGGTTGCAGCCATGGCCATTTTATTCTGCGTGCAGTCGTATTTTGTGTTTCGGTTATTAAAGCAAGATAAACAATTGAACAGGGCTGCGCTGAAAGATATTTATACCTATGCATATAGTCCATCGAAAGGAATTATTACAGGGATGGCACGTGAAATGATCATGTACTTTAAACCAGGTTTTCATCCTAATCATCACGACACCGACGCTTTACTTGAGAAGTGGAAGCTAAAATTAGGTTTTTAAGCAGTTTTGGCTCTTTGAGCGATGTAAATCACTCTTTTTTTTGTTCGGTTTTTAGCACAAATTTTTTATACTGTGACCTCCACATTTTAGAAAGATAAACGAAGATGATTCGTTTAATGCAAGCTGCGGACTTAAGCCAAGTTGCGCAGATTGAAAATTTAGTTCAAACCCATCCTTGGAGCCTAAAACAGTTCCAAGAGTCCATGCAGTCTTATCACAGTACCGTGATTGAACAGGCAGGGCAGGTCGTAGGCTTTTGTATCCTCCAACCCGTTCTTGATGAGGCCAATTTATTGTTGATGGCCATTCATCCAAGCCAGCAAGGCAAAGGGTTGGGTTACCAGCTATTAGATGCATCACTGGCACAACTCAAAAACAACCCAATACAAGTGTTCTTAGAAGTCCGTGAGAGCAATCAGGCGGCCATTGCCTTGTATGAAAAGTCCGGTTTTCATCAAATTGATTTGCGTAAAAACTATTATCCTAAACCAGATGGTGGTCGTGAGCATGCCATTATTATGGTGAAATCATGTAGTGATGACTTTTCCGAGTTGTTTAAATGAGAGAACAGTTAAGCTTCTGTATAACGCCATTATTTAATAATGGCGTTATTCCACCCCGAAGGTAGGGTGGTCATTAAGGAGTTTCCCAGTTGCTGCACTTCCTCGCTGCTCAGGCTGTGATTGAGTCTGCGCCACTGACCATCAATCAGTAACTCTAGCGGTAAATACTGCGATTTGTAGTTCATTTTTTCTGAGTGTGGTACCCAATAGCCCAAATACACAAACTGCAAAGCGCGTGCTTTTGCTAGCTCGATTTGTTTTAAAATGGCGAAAGTGCCGAGTGAGCGTTTGTTTTCATCGGGATCAAAAAAAGTATAAACCGCAGATAAGCCATCATCTAAAGGGTCGCAGGTCGAAACACAGATGAGTTGGTCTTCTTTCCACAGCTCTAAGAAAAAGCTCTCGGTACAGCTATGCACGAGGAATTTATCAAATTGATCGCGGCTAGGTGGGAACATGTCTCCATCGGCATGGCGTTTAAAGATATAACGCTCATATAAGTCATAATGTTTTTTGGTGGCATCCGCAGTGCGGGTAATTTTTAAAGTCAGATCTTGATTGCGTTTCCATGCTTTTTTTTGACTGCTGTTCATCTTAAATTCGCGTACAGGTACGCGGCTCGACAAGCACTGTCGACACAGATGACACTCTGGGCGGTAGACAAAATCACCACTCCGGCGAAAACCCACCCGAGAAAGTTCGGACAGCGTGACGACATCAATACGATGTGCTGGATCGAGAAATACCATCCGGGCTGACTTTTTTTCTAGATAGCTGCAGTCATGCGGTGGCGTGATGTAATACTGTAAATCATTCAGTAGGGACTTCGGGTGATACGAATTCATGATAAATCCCTCTATTATTCTTTATTCGGTCAGTCGCGCATTTTGCGCTATTGTTTTACTTGAAAATACACCCTCCTGATACATTTTCCAATCGATAGCGGGTTGATTTACAACATCTTGTAACGATTTTAAATAGGTTTGCCGAGAAAGTGTACAAGCACCGAGGCTTAACAGATGATCATTGACCAATTGGCAGTCGATCCAAGGCAGCTTATTTTCACGTCCAATCAACATCAGCGTATAAAAGGCCATTTTTGAGACATCCGTTTCGGTACTGAACATGGACTCCCCAAAACAGCCGTGTCCAATGCTGATGCCATATAGTCCACCAACCAAGCGTGTTTGATCCCATACTTCAACACTATAGCCATAACCTGCATCAAACATTGCGCAGTAGCCATCTATAATGTCTTCACTGATCCACGTGTCATCAGCGTAGCTGCGTGGTAGTGAGCAGGCACGGATCACCCGTTCAAAAGCTTGATTGATGGTGATGCGATAATCTTGCTTTTTCATGCTCCGAAGGAGAGTTTTACTGGGCTGATAATCCTGCGGACGGATGATGCAACGTGGCTCGGGGCACCACCAGCAAATGGGCTCACCTGTAGAGAACCATGGAAATAAACCATGGGTATAGGCTTCAAACAGGGTAGAAGGGGAGAGGTCTGCACCGATACAAATTAAGCCTTCACCCTCGGGGTCAACTTCAAGCGGATCGGGAAAGATATACTCAGAAGGCGGTAACTGCTGCATAGTGATGTGTATACATGATAAAAAATGACTTTAAGATCATACATAAAAAAACCGCCTATGGAAGGCGATCTTTTTCAAGGCTTAGATTATTCGCCTAAAGCATCCAAATACTTTTCCGCATCTAGCGCAGCCATACAGCCAGACCCCGCTGAAGTGATCGCTTGACGATAAACGCTATCAGCAATGTCGCCTGCTGCGAATACACCAGCGACGGAAGCAGCTGTGGCATTACCAGATGTACCGCTTTGAACTTGGATATAGCCATCACGTAAGTTCAATTGACCATCAAACATTGCGCTGTTTGGTTTGTGGCCAATTGCAACAAACAAACCTTGGACATCAATATCTTGTGTAGATTCGTCTTGAGTTGATTTTAAGCGAACTGCGGTTACACCCGTGTTGTCACCTAAAACTTCATCCACTTGGTGATTCCAAATGATGCTGATTTTGCCTTCTTTTTCTTTCTCAAATAAATGATCTTGAAGAATTTTTTCAGAACGTAATGAGTCACGACGGTGAACCAAAGTCACATGCGATGCAATGTTAGACAAATATAGTGCTTCTTCAACGGCAGTATTACCGCCACCGACAACCATGACTTTTTGGTTTTTATAGAAGAAACCATCACAGGTTGCACATGCGCTCACGCCTTGGCCCATAAAAGCAGCTTCAGACTCAAGACCTAAGTACTGAGCGGTCGCACCTGTGGCAATAATCAGTGCATCACAAGTGAACTCATCCATGTCACCTTTGAGTACAAATGGACGTACAGAAAGATCGACTTCATTGATATGATCGTAGATGATTTCAGTACCAAAGCGTTCAGCATGCGCTTGCATACGTTCCATCAGTGCAGGACCTGTTAAGCCTTCAGGGTCACCCGGCCAGTTATCAACTTCAGTCGTTGTCGTTAGCTGACCACCGAGTTGGATACCCGCAATCAATGTCGGCTTTAAGTTAGCACGCGCGGCATATACCGCAGCGCTGTAACCCGCAGGGCCTGAACCGAGAATAATCAAACGTGAGTGACGAGCGTTCATACGTAGAATCCTTTTTTTATTTAGAAATTTGTGGAATTATACGTGAAACTCTATAACAGTTGTGTGAGTTCAATGTCGATATTATTGATCAATCAAATCGATTTGAGCTATATAGAAGAAATATACGGTGTAGAGCGGGAAAAAGTGGAAAAATCATCTGCTCGCTATACATAAAGCATTTAAGAATAGTGCATCTTTTTATAAAGAAGAGGTGCATAATATGACGTTTATTGTGAAACTTTTGCTTTAGGTTTCGAACAAAAACATTAATGAAGAATTTGTTACAGGACAGTATATGACTGAGGTGTCGGGTGCTTATGCACAGCGCTTATTAATGACATTATTTTTAGTCTCGTTTGGCATTTATTTGTTCCTTGCTACCGTGACCTATACCCCATTTGATCCGGGCTGGATGCATATATCAAGTGATACCTTGCAAGTCTCGAATGCCAGTGGCGTTGCTGGGGCGTGGATTGCTGACTTACTGTTCGGTTTTTTAGGCTGGGCAAGTCTACTTATTCCTGTGTTTTTGTTCATTGAAGCCATTCAAGTCTGGTGGCCGCATAGTTTTTTAAACCGCCCATTTCGTTATGCTGCACAATTCTTTATTTTGCTTGCAACCGCCAGCTTACTGTTCTTGTTTTGGAAAGTTCCAGCGGACACTTTAGACAATGCCTCTGGCGGCATTATTGGTTATGAACTGGGACAAAGTTTGTCGCAGATTTTAACCATTTACGGTGCAACCTTATTTTTGGTCGTGTTTACCGTGGTCTTATTGACCTTGGCTTTCGGTATCAAATGGAACCGTACTTTCGCGACCCTCAAAGCAACTCCTGCATATTTACAAGATTTATTTTACCGCAACGTACCTGAAAGCGAGTCTGCCTTTGATCGTACGACGCCAAGCGTCAAAAAAGAAGTGATTGCAACGGCACCGAAAAAGGGTATTGAAGCAACGGAATTGGTCGAGGCGCCAGTAGCCGTGCAAGAGGCATCAGTTAAAGCACCTCAGCGCGACTATTCAGCAGAGCATTTGTTTAATGACATGGTGGCCAAAGAGCAACGTGTTCAAGAACAACAGGTGGATGTGGATGATGAGGTAGAGCTTGAGCGGACTATAGAAAAAGCGCACCAATTAGAACAAGACAGTCAGCGCGTGGTAGCGACAGGGGAAGTGTGGCGTGCATTAAACTCAGGTGAAGATCAACGTCATAAAAATGATATTGATGCTTTACTTCGTGCTGCCGAAGAAGATCGCCCATTTAGCCCAGAACAACATTTTCAAGCAGGGGTTCAAGATCATACAACCCCAATTGCTGATCCTCATTATTTCCAAGACGATGCCCCTGCACAGAAGAAAAATGTCGATTGGGATGATGATGAAATCTTTGACGAGCTGCTTGCTGCCGTACCCAATGGCAAAACAGCAACGGATGTTCACAGCCCCTTCAATACGCCTGAACTGGTATCTCATTTACATGTGGTTGAAGATCCAATTGCGGTGGCTGAGGTTGCAACCTTAAGTGCTGCGGCAAGTCCCGTTGCGTTACAAGCAGCGCCGAGTGGAATTGCAAAAGCACAGCTTGATGAGTTGGATGATTTAGACGAATTCCTTGCTGAGGATTGGTCGGAGCAGAAAGTTGCTGCTTCAGATGTACGCACCAGCAGTAGTTATGCGCAGTCATCTGCTTTTGTACAAGCACCTATTCAGCATCATAATACCGTAAGCACAAGTACTACAGCGGCTGTAGCCAAAGAAGTTTTGTCCAAAGAAGCGTTTATTGAAGCATGGCAGGACACTGCTGGAAAACCGCAAGAAGAAGACGACTTCGATTTTGATGCGCCATTGACGGATGCATCAGGCCGTCCAATGTCTTTGTCCATGCAAGTAGCAGAGCATCGTCGTGATTTATCACCGCTGCCAGGACTGGATTTACTGGATGAAGTTGACCTCAATAAAAAAGTCAATTTCACTGCTGAACAGTTGGCGCGTTTATCTGAATTGCTTGAAATTAAACTACAAGAGTTCAATGTCAAAGCCAAAGTGGTCGAAGCGCAGCCAGGGCCTGTAGTGACTCGTTTTGAGTTGGATTTAGCACCAGGCGTTAAAGCCTCTAAAGTGACCAATATCTCACGAGATCTGGCACGTTCAATGTCCATGGCATCTGTACGTGTGGTTGAAGTTATTCCGGGTAAACCGTATATCGGGATTGAAGTGCCGAATAGCACACGTGAAATGGTACGTTTAATCGAGTTGTTGACCATTCCTGCTTTTACTGATCCGAATAGCATTCTTTCGATGGCAATGGGCAAAGATATTTCAGGTAATCCTGTCATTGCTGACTTAGGTAAAGCGCCGCATATGCTGGTTGCAGGCACCACAGGTTCAGGTAAATCGGTGGCAGTGAACTCGATGATTTTGTCGATGTTGTTGAAATATACGCCGAATGAGTTGCGTTTAATTTTGATTGACCCGAAACAGTTAGAACTTGCTAACTATAACGATATTCCACATTTGCTTACCCCAGTGGTCACGGACATGAAAGATGCAGTCAGTGCTTTGAACTGGTGTGTGAATGAAATGGAACGTCGCTATAAGCTGATGTCTTTCCTAAAAATTCGTAAGCTTGCGGACTATAACCGTAAAGTGGAAGAAGCGATTGCCAATGGCGAAGAGCTGATTGATCCGACTTGGAAAGCCAGTGATTCGGTTGCTGGTGAGCGCGCACCACGTTTGACCCCATTACCATCGATTGTGATTGTGGCGGATGAGTTTGCCGATATGATTATGCAGGTCGGTAAGAAAGCTGAAGAAATGATTACGCGTTTGGCACAAAAGTCACGTGCCGCAGGCATTCACTTGCTACTTGCAACGCAGCGTCCTTCGGTCGATGTAATTACTGGTCTGATTAAAGCCAATATTCCAACACGTGTGGCTTTACGCGTGAACTCAAAAATTGACTCACGCACGATTTTGGATGCTGGTGGGGCGGAAGACTTACTGGGTCATGGTGATATGTTGTTCTTAGGGCCGGGTAAAATTGAACCTGAACGTGTACATGGTGCCTTTATTGCCGATGATGAAGTGAACCGTATCTGCGATGCGTGGCGTGAACGAGGCTCACCAAATTATGTCGATGAAATCTTAACGCCATTTGATGAAGAGCCAAGCTCTCGTGGCTTTGAAGATGGCGATGGCGATCCAAACCGTGATGCACTTTATGACCAGTGCGTATCCTTTGTATTGGAAACACGCAAGGTTTCGGTGTCCTCGCTACAACGTAAGTTTAGTTTAGGCTATAACCGTGCCGCGCGGATTGTCGACCAAATGGAAGAAAACGGGATCGTGAGTGCGCAAGGTGCGAACGGTAAGCGAGAAATTTTAGTTTAAAAAGAAAGCCTGCGGATTGCAGGCTTTTTCTTAATCATTCAGTTTAGGCATCCAGTCATGCAAATTATTGATGCATTAATTCCATTGGTGGTACTCATTGCCATGGGGTATGTATTAAAGCGGTATCGCTTTTTAACGGTAGAATTTTGGCATGGTGCTGAAAGACTGAATTATTGGATTTTGTTTCCTGTTTTGCTGTTCAGTAGTCTAGCCACCGTTCATTTTAATGTCGGGCAAGTCCTGCCAGCCCTTGCTGTGGTCTTTACTGTGACCTTGCTGATGAGTGTGGTGCTATGGGTATTAAAAGCGGTGTATGGTACGCCTGTGTCGCAATTTGGCGTTTATTTACAGAGTCATATTCGCTTTAATACTTATATTGGTTTGACCAGTATGGCTTTGATTTTTGGCGCTGCAGGGATGCAAGTCTTTGCCATGATTATTGCCTTTGTTATTCCATTGGTGAATGTACTTTCCGTACTTGGTTTTTCTCAAGGGCAGGGACTGTCTTATAAAAATATTGCGTGGTCGGTTGCGAAAAATCCGCTGATTCTGGCTTGTCTGGTCGGGATTATTTTTAATTTTTCAGGTATGCATTTGCTCGAGAGCATGAGCCAATCTTTAAAGCTAGTAGCAGGGATGAGCCTTCCGCTTGGGCTCTTGTGTGTGGGCGCAGCACTCCAGTTTAATGCGTTAAAATATGCTGGCCGAGCGCTAATTCTAAATACCTTTGGGCGTTTAATCTTCGTGCCTATTTTAGCCTATGTAGGCTGTCTTTTATTTGGTTTAGCAACATTTGAAACCATGATTGTGGTGGTATTCTTCTCGCTCCCAACAGCCTCAGCAGCCTATGTCCTAACCAAATATTTTCAAGGGGATAGTCAACTCATGGCGGCAATCATTAGTTTGCAAACTTTGTGTTTCGGTTTGACTTTTCCACTTTGGATGTGGTTTTTACAGACATAAAAAATGCCAGTTCTACCGTACTGAGCTGGCATTTTAAAATTGCTGTTTTTGAAGAGTTAGGCAAATTTAGCCAAGACTTCTAAAAACGGTGCTGCTTGACGTGGATAAGCGGCAATTACGTCATGGATACGTTGACCTTCTGGATTGGTGGCATTAATGTCGCGACCATCCGTTTTAAATTGGGTGAGCAGACGCTCATAATCACTTGGGCGCATGTGTTTAAAGGCATGGTACAACACATGAAAGTCGCCATTCACACCTTCAGGAGGAAGCTGAGTTAAGTAGGCAAATACACGCTCATCTGACCATTCTTCATTGAACGTTGCTGGCTGAGATAATGCCATAGCAATCTCCTTGCTGGTTTAATCATTAAAAAAGGCAAAATATGGGAGACAAAGAAAATACTTTCTTGTGTCTGCGCATATTCTGCCTTGATTCAATTTACTTGACTAATCAAAAATCAGATTAACGTTCTTCAGGCAAATTGATATTCATTTCAAGCATTTCAATATTCGCTTCAGAACGGACAGCCATTTGAATGTGCTGTTCATCTACACCGCGAACATAGCGATTCACCACTTGCATGATTTCTTTCTTCATTTGGTCGATTTTGTCTTGGCTAAGACGTTTACCTAAACCGCTTTCAGACGCTACGATGACTTTCAAACGATCTTTTGCGGTTTGAGCACTAGACGGTTTTTCATCATTACTAAAAAGCTTACTCCAAAATCCTGCCATGTCTACGCTCCAAATAGTCGTGCTAACCAGCCTTTAGGCTTCACCGTAATATGACGGTAAGGACGTTCTTCACCTAAGAAACGTGCCACAAGGTCATCATAGGCTTGGCCTGCTGCTTCTTCAGTAAAGAGAATCACTGGTTTACCTTCGTTAGATGCTTGTAAAACACTCTTACACTCAGGAATCACTCCCAAAGTTGGCACACGTAAAATATCTTTAGAAATGTCGTCAATGGTTAACATTTCTTGTTTATCCGCACGTTCAGGGTTGAAGCGTGTGATACACAAGTGTTTACGAATACGACCTTCATTCATTTCAACTTTTTTGGTTTTGCTGTCGAGCATACCAATAATACGGTCAGAGTCACGTACAGATGAAATTTCAGGGTTGGTCACAATAATCGCTTCATCGGCATGGTACATTGCTAAAATTGCACCGCGTTCGATACCTGCAGGTGAGTCACAAATAATGTAGTCAAACTCTTGTGACAACTCATCCATGACACGTGCTACGCCTTCATCAGTTAAGGCATCTTTATCACGGGTTTGCGACGCAGGTAAAATATATAAATTCTCGATATCTTTATCGCGGATAAGCGCTTGTTGTAATCGAGCTTCGTTATTTAATACATTGACAAAATCATACACAACGCGGCGTTCACAACCCATGATCAAATCAAGGTTACGTAAACCTACGTCAAAATCGATCACAACAGTTTTGTGACCACGTAGGGCTAAACCTGTTGCAAAAGATGCGCTTGTCGTAGTTTTGCCTACGCCACCTTTGCCTGATGTTACGACAACAATTTTCGCCACCGAATCCACTCCTGTTATGGTTTAAATCCCCTTATTTATCATTTGGGGCTTTTGGTGTTTATTTATACATTAAAATTCAAGCGCTTCAAATACAAGCTCTTGTTGATCATTTAAGTAAATATGTGTTGGGCGTTTTAAATGCTGCGCTGGAATATCATCTGCAACACAATAGGTCCCTGCAATTGAAACCAATTCGGCTTCTAAAGCATGACAGAAGATGCGTGCAGCGCTGTTTCCGCCCGCGCCGGCAATGACTCTACCACGAGCACTACCATAAATATGTATATTTCCTGAAGCAATCACTTCCGAGCCACTGTTAATCCCTGCGGTAATAATGATATCGCCTTGATTTTGCACCAAGCACTGACCCGTACGTAAAATTTCGTCATGGTATGAAGTCGCATGGCGAATAACAGGTGCTACCGCAACTGGCGTATTGGTAGAAGCTGTCGCAGCAGGAGCAGGGGCTTCAACCACTTGCTCTTTGGTTGCTTTGACTTCTTGAAGTTGCGAGCTAATACCATGACCTTGCGCGGGAATCACAGGGAACTGAATGGCACGGGCTTGTTCAGCCAAAATTCCTTCTTGTACTGCCATTGGCTGTACATCCAGATCCAGTAATAATTGAATCAAGGAAATTAACTCTTGCTCAACGCTACTTTCCAGAACAACTAATGCTCCAGCAGTCGATGCATTTTGTAATGTTTTACTTAATTGCTGTCGGATTGCATCATGATCATTGGTGTCAAGGGTAATGCGAATCGCATTGACCATTCTGCCAGTTATCCGGATATCAGCCATAATTTTTCCTTAAGACTTCTCAGATTTATTTTTTACTAAAGAAGTGATGTTGTAAATAGAGCAAATCCTAGAACAAAATGAAGGATTGCACTAGCTGCGTTTGTAATATTTTTACCTTAATGCTTATTCTTTGGCTTGATCATCTTTTTCAAGCTCTTCTAACCACTGTTTCACCTTAACTTGCTTGCGAATGGCATCCAAACTTTCATAGACCACAGACTCAACCAACTGTTCCAAAGACTGATTATCGATTTTTAAATCACTGACTTTTTCAGCTATCAAGCGATAGGTGGCATTGGGCTGTGCAGGATTTCCCACCACCATTGGTTCCAGTAAACCTTGTGTGATGTTTTCACCGAGTCGTTGTCCGATACTTTGAATTTGTTGCTCAATTCTTCCACCCACAATTGGGATTAAACGCAGTAATTGGGTGAGTTCAGGGGTATCTTCAATCGCACGATTCACAATCAGGCCGACATTTTGAGCAATAAAATATTGACGTTGTTTCAGTTCAGTGGCGAGAGATTCTTGTAAAATTTCAGCCAATGCTTGTGCAAATAAAGTCCGATGATGATCGACCAGGTCATGGATAATTTTTTTATGGGTCGAACTGGTATTTAATTCGTGCTTCACCCCATCCAATACAGTAATCACGACGCGGTCAGAGAGCTCTTCCATCACCACGCGGTAGTAAAATTTGGCCTTGGCTTGTACCGACTCAGGAATCACGTTATAGCCCAACTCATGCAGGCGAAAAGCAATCACCCCCGCACGAAATAATCTTAAAAAACGTAAATGAGGAATAATGGCTAAAATTTCGTACCAATGAATGAAGGGAAAGAAAAACCAGCGACGATGGTGTCGATACACGATGGCAATGCCCCAACGCACCAATAATTCAGTAATCAAGAACAGAATAAACCAAGCTTCTGTGGTGATGACCCACGGATGCAAATGCTCACGATAGAAGCTTAAGACACTTTCTAGGTGAATGGCATGGAAAAACCATCCACCGATATTGCTCATGATAAAAAAATTAGCACACAAACAAAACAAGTTAAAAATGATGAGAAACACCATAAAAATGTCATAGATCAAAAACAGTAGGACTTACGCATTGACGGATTCAAAAAAGTATTAAAATACTTTATAAAGTATCTGTGATCAGACGAATTAAACATGCTTCTACAGCAACTTGTACTCTACCCATTTATATGGGCTTTCTCATGACAGAACCGAACTCTATTAGCTGCACACAACTTGCCGAGACTTATAATATCTCGCATGATAGTGTAAATCGCTTTCTAGAGCGTGAAGACTACACACCTCACGACCTATATCAAGAAGCAATTCAACATATTGATAATAATAAACTTATAGTCAGTATTGATGATACTGTTTTAGATAAACCGTATAGTCAGCATATGGACTTAGTTAGCTATTTTTGGTCAGGCAAACACCACCGATCCGTCAAGGGTATTAATCTCATTACCTTGTATGCGACAGATCAAAATGGTCAAAATATTCCAATTAATTTCCGAATTTATGACAAATCTGAAAGTAAAACCAAGAATGATTACTTTATGGATATGTTAAGTGAAGTACTCAGTTGGGGTGCAAAGATTCAATTTATTACAGGTGATAGTTGGTATTCATCGACTGGAAATCTAAAAACCATAAGAAAATATGGTATTCGATTTATGTTTGGTATCGACTGTAACCGTAAGGTTTCCCCAGAAAAAGGACAATGGTTTCAACTGCGTTTATTGCCGAATTTCCATCAGGGTCAAGTGGTCTGGCTCAAAGATTTTGGCTTTGTACAATTATTTAAGACTCAGTTAAAAGAACAGCAGAGGTTTTATATTGTGCATCAAGATGAAGATGATTTATTGTCCTTTGAGGGTTTTCATGAATTACATTCAAGTCATTGGAAAATAGAACAATATCACCGAGTGATTAAACAGGTTTGTCATATTGAAAAGTTTCAAGTAAGACGATCTAAACTGATTTTGAATCATATTTTTTCAGCCTTGATGGCCTACGTCGAGATACAAAAGAACCAGTTTGAGCGGATCTTTGAAAATGTATATCGTTGGCAGAAGAAATTATTTAGACCAATCATCAAAGACTTCATTGATGACTTTATTCTCGATAAAAATCATCTGCTACCACAGAGAATCTATAAATAATACTGCGTAAGTCCTAAACAGTTTGAAATACAAACTTTGTGGATCAACCTGATGATATTTAGACTTTTTGACTTGGTTATTCTGCATCATGCATAGACCCTTACTGGGTTAAATTGGACGTTGAGTATTTGGCTTTCATTTTTTCAATCAATTGGTCTTTTTCAGTCCAAAGTTGATCGACCCACTGTTGGAATTGTTCACGAAAGTCTGCATCGTCTTCATAGTTTCCAGCGAGTACCCATGCAGGAATATCAAGCTTACGCAAATTAACCGCAATCCGTGGGACTTCTCCGAGCCAAAATTCGCTATAGCCAGGTGCGCCGTCGGGATAGACAATGGTCATATCTACCAAGGCATCAATGTTATTACCTAAAATACTTAAGGCCAAGGCTAAGCCACCCGCTTTCGGTTTAAGTAAATTTTGATAAGGCGATTGCTGCTGTGCATGTTTTTCTGGAGTAAAACGCGTGCCTTCCAAATAGTTTAACAGGGTGAATGGTTGGCTAAGCAGTTGTTCACAAGACTTGCGTGCCTCTTCCATATCGCGTGTTTTCAACGCAGGATTTTTTGCAATTTGTTCTTTACTATGCCTCTTCATCATCGGGAAGCCTAGAATTTTAAAAGCTTGGCCGACAAATGGAATAAAAATAAGTTCCCACTTGGTAAAAAAGCGGGTGAGGGGCATACGGGTTAAACCAAAATATTGGTTAACCGTGGTGTCGACCCAACTTTGATGGTTGCAAGTCATCAGGTAACGACCCTGCATACTTAGCTCAAGATCATCATCGACAGAAATGTCCCATTTCGTGTTGGGTAGGACATGATCGATTAAATAATTGTTCACAGCCAACCAGCTGTTGGTGATTTGAATATTGGTCTCATCCACTTTTTTTGATTTTTTAAACAGTTTGGTCAGGCCGAGTGCCAGCACTGGCGGACCATGAAAAAAAGTACTGCCTGTAATGACTGAACCAACAGTTAAACCACGTGTGATTTTTTTTAATAAAGGTTGTTTTTGGTTTGGTGATGACATAAAAATAAACCCTAAAATATAATGCGTTTCGCAACTCGTTCTATTTTCTAAAGGTCAATATAGTACGGGATGATCAAATAGAAAAGCACCAAACATTAACTGTGTAGAAATTGTGACGAAGAAAGCCTTGAAAAGGAAATTTTTTATTACATATTGTAAATAAAAGCTTTATTATTAACAAAAAATCAATGGTCTAGATCATCGTTTTACGACAATATTCGTTCTATAAACAAAACACACAAAGAAGGAGGCATGCGATGCGTGCACTAGCAATTTCCGCAGTCGTTGGGGCAATGGTTCTTACAGGTTGTCAAAGCACTGGTAATAACATTGGTGGTGTAGAATACGATAAAGCTGCTTTAGGAACCTTAATTGGTGCTGCTGCGGGTTATGGTATTTCTAAAGGGAACGCAAATACTAGCCGTCAAAACAACCGTGCTGCAGCGATTGGCGCAGTTGTCGGTGGTGCAACTGGTGTTTACCTTGACAACAAAGAGAAGAAACTTCGTCAACAAATGGCGGGTACTGGTGTAGAAGTTAACCGTAATCCAGATGGTTCTGTAGGCTTAATCATGCCGGGCAACATTACTTTTGATACCAACAAATCAAACATCAAGCCGAACTTCTATTCAACTTTAAACAAAGTTGCGCAAACCTTAACTGAAGATAACAAGAGCGGTATTCTTGTAACAGGTTATACAGACAGTACAGGTAATGATTCAATCAACATTCCTCTGTCTCAAGCGCGTGCGCAATCTGTAGCAAGCTACTTGGCATCTCAAGGTGTTTCTACAACACGTATTAATGCACAAGGTCAAGGTTCAGCAAACCCAATCGCGTCTAACGCGACTGCTGAAGGCCGTGAGCAAAACCGTCGTGTAGAAATCAGCATCTACGCAATTCAATAATTTTTATTGAAGACTGAAAAACCACCTTCGGGTGGTTTTTTTATGACTGTTAAAATATGAATTTGCATTATGCATCTGTAGCGGAGATGACTATAATCGAGCTCGGAATGAAATAGAGGAAAGACTATGTCACTGGCAAGTCAATTAAACGACAAGCAACTTGAAGCCATGAAATACACTCAAGGACCCTTGTTAGTACTTGCAGGGGCTGGTTCAGGTAAAACTTCGGTGATTACCCGTAAGATTGCCTACTTGGTGAAACACTGCGGCATTCCTGCTTATCGTATTACCGCGATGACGTTTACCAACAAAGCAGCACGTGAAATGAAAGAACGTGTCACCAAGCTGCTGTCACGTGAAGAGGCAAAAGGGCTTTCAGTCTCGACCTTCCACACCTTTGGCCTAAACATGTTGCGTTTAGAGCTGAAACACACGCCATTAAAAAATAATTTTTCTATTTTAGATGCAGACGACTGTAAGCGTATTTTGATGGACTTGATGCACCGTGACAATTTATCGGGTGCGGAAAGTAAAGAACTGATTGCCAAAGCCATGAAGATGATTTCAGATTGGAAAAACGATCTGATTCCACCTGAGCAAGCACACACCACCTGTGAAACCGCAGAAGATGTTCAGTTTGCGCACTTGTATCAACTGTATGAGCGTAATTTACGTGCCTATAATGCGGTCGATTTTGATGATCTGATTGTGATGCCGACGCGTCTTTTACAAGAAAATGCTGAAGTACGTGAGCGCTGGCAAAACCGTATTCGCTATTTATTGGTCGATGAGTATCAAGACACCAACACCGCACAGTATATTTTAGTGAAATTGCTGGTTGGGGTGATGGGACAGTTCACTGCGGTGGGGGATGATGACCAATCGATCTACGCATGGCGTGGTGCCAAGCCTGAAAACATGGCTTTGCTCAATGAAGATTTTCACAATTTAAAAGTAATTAAGCTCGAACAGAACTATCGTTCGACCAGTCGTATTTTAAAAGCGGCCAATACTGTGATTGGTAACAACCCGCATATTTTTGATAAAAAACTGTGGTCAGATAAAGGTCATGGTGAAGTAATTCGAGTGATTACGTGTCGCAATGATGACGATGAGTCAGAGCGCGTAGTGAAAGATTTAATTACGCATAAACTGATGAATGGTAAAAATTGGAAAGATTACGCCATTTTGTATCGAGGTAATTTCCAAGCACGTGCACTGGAAACACAACTGCGTCAAATGCAGATTCCGTATAAATTATCGGGTGGTCAGTCGTTCTTCGGACGGGCTGAAATCAAAGATGTGATGAGCTATTTGCGCGTCATTATTAACCCTGAAGATGACAGTGCATTTTTACGGATCATCAATACACCTAAACGTGCTATTGGGCCTGTGACTTTAGAAAAGCTGGGGCTGTTTGCACAAGAAAATCATTTGTCTTTGCTTTCAGCAGCGGGTGATCAGCGTCTCACTATGGTAATTCCTAAAAAAGCCACCACGCAGTTGGCGGAGTTTGCAGACTTCATTACCACCTTTACCCGTGAGTTGCTTGAGGATGATGAACCTGTACCGATTATTCGCAAGATGATGGTTGAAGCGGGTTATATCGACTATGTCAAAGAGTCTGCGGCGACGCCTGCGCAAGAAAAAACCAAGCTAGATAATATTGAAGTGCTGTATAGCAGTATTCAAAGTTTGATTAACCGTGCTGAAGATGTTGATGAGAAAAACATTGAAAGTGTAATTCGTAAAATGGTGTTGCTAGATATGTTAGAGCAGCAGCAAGAAGAAGAAGACACTGACAAAGTAAACTTGTTGACGCTGCATGCATCTAAAGGTCTAGAGTTTCCATATGTCTATCTGATTGGTCTTGAGGAAGAGTTACTGCCGCACAAAAACTCGATTGCTGCAGATACGGTTGAGGAAGAGCGTCGCCTGATGTACGTGGGCATCACCCGTGCGCGTCAGGGTTTAACCATCACGCTTGCAGAACAACGTAAGGCGGGCGGTCAAATGAAGCAAATGACACCAAGTCGCTTCTTGGATGAGTTGCCGCAAGATGAGTTGGAATGGTTGGGGCGTAAAAAGAAACTGGCGGGCAATGTCGATCCGAAATTACAAGCGCAACACTATTTGGACAATTTACGTGCGTTGATTAAGCGCTAAATATTTTTTTGTTTTAGAAATTTATTGTACTAGGAAAAAGAGAATGAAAGTTCAGGTTAAAGTGTTGGATTCACGTTTAGGCAATGAATGGCCAATGCCAACCTATGCGACAACGGGTTCAGCAGGCTTAGACCTTCGTGCATGTGTTGATGCTGCGACCGTCATTGAACCGGGACAAACTGTTTTGGTCAAAACGGGTTTATCTATTTATATTGAAGATCCACACTTTGCAGGTTTAATTTTACCGCGTTCAGGCCTAGGTCATAAGCACGGCATTGTTTTAGGTAACTTGGTGGGATTAATTGATTCGGACTATCAAGGTGAATTGATGGTGTCAGTTTGGAACCGTAGCCAAACAGCTTTCAGTTTAGAACCGGGTGAACGTCTTGCACAGTATGTACTTGTACCTGTGATTCAAGCCCAGTTCGATATTGTGAATGAATTTGAAGCAACAGAACGTGGTGCAGGTGGTTTCGGACATACTGGTCAAAACTAATCTCTCAGTGATAAAGTAAAACAACAAAGCCTCTCCATAAAAGAGGCTTTGTTGTTTTAATGCTGAATGATCATTTTTAGTTCATAAAAAGTTACAACTCTTTTTTGAATCCTTAGTAAAATTAAACCCAGCGTTAAGCATAACAACAAGGACAGCTGAAAGAGCTGTTGATCTGAATAAATTAGAAGTTAGACCTATGGATTTTCAGCCAAAATTTCCTGCACATATATTTCGTGCCTATGACATCCGTGGCAAATTGGATGTTATGAGTGCTGAGCTGATTCGTGCCATTGCACAAGCGCTCGCAACTCAATATTTAAAGACTGGGCAGACACGTTTAGCCATTGGTTATGATGCTAGACAAAGCAGTCCTGCTTTTGCAGAAATTATTTACAAAGAATGTCTTAAACAGGGCTTAGATGCGCAAATCATCGGATGTTGTGCTAGTCCTGTGTTGTATTACACGGCACGTCAGTTTGATGGCAACGGCATTATGGTGACAGCCAGCCACAATCCGAAGTCGGATAATGGGATCAAATGGATTATGCAGGGTGAGCCTCCTTTACCTGAGGCAATCCAGCAGGTGGCACGCGATGCAAATGAATATTTTGACAGCCATGCAGAGATGAACTGGCAAACGTTGCCACATCAGATCGTGCCTGAATATTGTCTGGCTTATCAGGCGGCATTGCTCAATGATATACAGCTCATGCCTCAACCGCGACCCTATAAAGTTGTGGTGGATGGTTTATACGGTTCGGCGGGACGCTGCGCCGTCTTGGTCTTAAAGGAACTCGGCTGTGAGGTACATGCTTTACGCTGTGAGGCCAATGGTGAATTTCCTGAACATGCCCCCGATCCCTCTCAAGCCAAACATCTATATCTGCTACGAAACGCCGTGCAACAGCAGCATGCTGATATCGGTATTGCCTTTGATGGTGATGGTGATCGTGTTGTATTGATTGATGAAATGGGCGTAATCATTTCAGCAGACCGTTTATTGTCCTTGTTTGCGCACATGTGTTTGGCCGATCATCCAGAACATGAAGTGGTTTTTGATGTGAAATGTTCCACCATGGTTCGAAATACAGTACTGGCCCATCAGGGTATTCCAAAAATGATTCGTACAGGCAGTTCTTTTTTGCGGAAATATTTGGCGCAATCTAAAGGACATGCGGTTTTTGGCGGTGAATATGCAGGGCATTATGTGTTTAATGATGGTCGTGGTTTTGGTTATGACGATGGTTTATATGCCGCACTACGTGTGTTGGAATACTTAAGCTTGAAGCAATGCACTTTGTCGGAAGCACTGGCAGACTACCCAGAGCGTGCCAGTACAGAAGATATTTATATCAGCACCCATCAGATTTCACCCGCGCTGGTTTTAGCGAATGTGGAAAAACAAAGTCAGCACTTTCAAGCGGAAATGAGTAAAATTGATGGCGTAAGACTTGATTTTGAGGATGGATTTGGCATTATTCGAGCATCGAATACGGGCGAGTATTTTACTGTGCGTTTCGACGCGGACAGTGATCAGCGGCTCCATCAAATTCGCCATAACTTTGTGCACATGCTGACGGCAGATTATCCGCAGATTGCACAAGACCTATTAGACGCCCATTAAGGAGAGGCACATGCCACATCAACATACTGGCCTCGACAAAGCACAAGTCCTGACTGAAGCTTTGCCGTACATTCAACGTTTTGCTGGAAAAACGCTAGTAGTGAAATATGGTGGCAATGCAATGACCGATCCTGAGCTTGAGAGCTCGTTTGCACGTGACATCGTTTTGTTAAAAACCGTCGGTTTAAACCCAATCGTGGTGCATGGTGGCGGTCCACAAGTGGACTCGTTTTTAAAGCAGTTGGGGCGTGAGTCTGACCGTATTGATGGCATGCGAGTGACCGATCCAGCGACCATGGAAGTGGTTGAAATGGTGTTGGGCGGTAGTGTGAATAAATCTATCGTGAACTTGATTAATCAACATGGTGGTCGTGCCATTGGTTTAACGGGTAAAGATGGTAATTTACTGCGTGCACAAAAGTTACTGATGGAAAAAACTGCGGAAGATGGCACGGTACAAAAAATTGATCTAGGCCTAGTGGGCGAAGTGACCAGTGTTAAAACTGATGTATTGGAAATGTTTACCAGTGGTGATTTTATTCCTGTGATTGCACCTTTAGGTGTGGATGAAGAGGGCAATACCTACAACATCAACGCGGATTTGGTGGCTGGAAAAGTGGCTGAAGCCTTAGGTGCTGAAAAGCTGATTTTGTTGACCAATATTTCAGGTGTTTTAGATGAAAATAAAAACCTGCTCACTGGTCTAACCACTCAAGAAGTTGACCGTCTCATTGAAACGGGTGTGATTTACGGCGGTATGATTCCGAAAGTGGGTTGTGCTCTAGATGCGGTGAAAGGTGGTGTGGTGAGTGCACATATTGTGGATGGCCGTGTGCCACATGCAACGCTGTTGGAGATTTTCACCGATCATGGTGTCGGTACACTAATTACCAATCGCAGTAATAAACACTAAATATTTTGAAAAGCCTCCTCGGAGGCTTTTTTTAGGCCTATACGTTTTATAAAAATGGTTTTATGCGTGAATGTGGTCGGGTTATCAAGCATTGTGAATTGCAAGCCAGTCAGGACTCATGCACAATAAAACCATCATAAATAAATATGTTTAAATAAGATCAAGATTATGTGCCAACTGCTCGGAATGAACTGTGCAACACCGACTGATATTACCTTTTCATTTCGAGGCTTTTCACAGCGCGCGGGGATTACTTCAGACCATTGTGACGGTTTCGGGATTGCTTTTTTTGAGGATAAAGCCTGCCGTTTATTCGTTGACAATCAATCTGCAGTTGAATCGCCGATTGCTGAATTAATTCGTAATTATCCAATCAAATCACGCAATGTGATTGCACATATCCGCAAAGCGACGCAGGGAAAAATTAACTTAGAAAACTCACACCCATTTAGCCGTGAGTTATGGGGACGACAGTGGATTTTTGCCCATAATGGCGATTTGCATGACTTTGATCCTGTACTTTCAGGACGCTTTACCCCAGTGGGTAATACCGACAGCGAACGTGCATTTTGCTATTTACTGGACCAACTGGTGAATAAATTTGGCTATACCGAGCCAAGTCTAGATCAAGTTTTTGATTTATTAACGGATATTTCTCCACGGATTGCGGAGCATGGCACGTTCAATTTCTGTTTATCAAATGGGCAGGCCCTGTTTAGTTATGCCATTACCAAACTGCATTGGTTGGTGCGTGAGTACCCATTTAAACCTGCGCAGCTGATCGATATTGATGTTGAAGTCGATTTTAGCCAAGTCACTACTGTAGACGATCGCGTGGCCGTGATTACTACCGAACCGTTGACTCAAAATGAAGCGTGGACAGCCTTTGCACCAGGGGAAATGATTTTATTTCAATATGGCAAAGCGATCCGTCACCAAATGACCCATGTGGAACGTTTAGTCCGAGAAGCCAAAGATCCGTCTTTAAAACGCGTTACTAAAGCAGATCAATATTAATTTATTTTAAAATGATTAGAATATAAAAGCATGTTGATAATAAAATAAAACATGCTTTTATTTTGATGCATACTTATAAAATAATAAAATCGATTAAATAATAACTGATTCTTTTGGTCGGTTTTAAATTTATTTACCTATTTAAAATAAATACTTAAGTTTAATTTTGTGAAAATAGTATAAAACCAACCAATTTGATTCACTTTTATTTTTAATTATAGTCGATATGATTAATTCATGTAATTAATCTATTAATTTTTATTGGGTGGTCGGAGTGATAATGAAGTGGGTTCCAGAATATAATACTGGTATCGATGTGATTGACGATCAACACCGTCGTATTCTCGATTATATCAATGAAATTGATGCGATTGATGTCAATACTGACCGTGAACGCGTGAAACAGATTTTAGAAAATATTATTGATTACACACAGTCTCACTTCACTTTTGAAGAGTCTCTCCAAGAAGAGGCGGGTTATAAATATCGTGTACCCCACAAACGTGTACATGATTTATTTATTAAAAAAATTGAATCTTATCGGGACCGTTTTGAGCTGGGTCATTCAATCGAAGCTGAGCTGCATGAAGTATTGTCGAAATGGCTGATTAACCATATCCAGCATGATGATGCAGATTATGTTGGTGCCGTAAAAGAAAATATGATGGGCATTATCAAAGAAAAAGAAAAGAAAAAAGGGAAAAACTGGTTTGCTCGGTTCTTTTCATAAGTGAGCTAAACGAGGGATAAAAACAATAAATTTTAATTATATTTAGCGCAGCAAATCATCAGTTTTGATGGTTTGCTTTTTGTTTTTGATTTTCATAAGAGAGCAAGGCAAAATAGCGCAAGACTTATTGAAGGAACGCATCATGCAAGACAATGCTCTGTCACGATGGTTATCGCCGCTGATGGCATTTTGTTTATCATTTATTATCATTGCCACACTTGCACCCTTGGTGGGAATTCAGGTTGAACGTCAGCTCGACTTTTGGTTACTTTGGTTAGTGACCATGGTGATCTTGGCTTTACCTGTGTGTTACTTAGAAATTGCCTTAGCCAAGCGTTCAAAAACCACGGCATTGAATGCTTTGTCGAGTTTGACGCGTGATGCCGATGCTTCACAGACGTGGCGTCTTGTGGGATGGCTTGCTGTCGTCTTTATTCCTTTTTTAGCGGGTGGCATGTTGTCTAATGCTGCGCAACTATTAAATCAATATGCACTGGCCGATATGACATCGTCTGTGATCTTTATTGCTTTGGCTGTGGTTGCCATTGCGTTGTCTTTTGCACCACGTCTATTGACCTTAGCGTTAACGGCGATCGGTGTGCTGATTTCCTTAGTGCTTGCAAACATCTCTGGTACAGGAACCGCTGAGTGGCAAGTAACGCCTGTTGAATTTTCAGAATGGGGCAGTGCAACAGTATTGGCTCTGGTGGCAAGTGGTTTAGGACTCGGCCTGTACTGGCAGAACAGTTTGGCACAAGTTCAGCAGCAAGATGCTGCAAGCAAGACTGTTTTACCGATTTGGATTGCACAAATTTTGGCGGTGGTTGCTTTTGCATTTTTTGCAGTCCAAGCGGCATTGCCTGCATATGCAATTGCCTTGACTGCGGTTGCTGCAGCGGCCGTATTGTTACAGATGGCACGTGAGCAGTTGGCACAGCGCCAGTTAAATATTGTGATTCAGTGGCTCGTATTGCTAGCTGCAACGTTGGTGTGGTTGATTCCAGCCACTGGCCCGATTTTTAACATCTTACTGATGCTGTGGGGCTTAGTAATTTGTTTGATTTATGCCATTTTTGCTGGTTGGATTATGAAAATTAGCCATTTACGTAAGTCGATGAACTTTAGTAATGAAGCTTTTTATAATATTTGGCGCATCGCCGTGCGTGTAGTATTACCTGTTTCTATCGTATTGGCAATTGTAGCCGTGCTTGGAAAACTGATTTAATGCGCATGCTTCAACAAGTCTGGGTTGCCTATGCAACAGCAGACCAGCAGTTCCATATCAGTGTGCCGTTTTCTGAGGGAATGACGGCACAGGATGCAATTCAACTGAGTGGTATAGGCTCGCAGGTTGAATTGTCTGAACCTTTGCAATTGGGCATCTTTGGTGTCCGCTTGAAAGACCTTCAACAGGTTTTGCAGGCAGGGGATCGTGTTGAAATTTACCGACCTTTGAGCATTAATCCTAAAGATATTAGAAGGATACGTGCACAAAATAATCCTGTGGGTCGCTTTGCAAAAGGCAATCGCTTAAAACAATCGAAATGATATGAAAAACCCCTCAGTTGAGGGGTTTCTTTTTTAGAATAAGGCTTTATAGTGGGGGCGCGTTTAGAATCGCTTCTTTCGATGCTGGTAAGCCCGGCTGAGATGCAGGAATGGTTTCTAAGCCTTCAATTTTTTGCACAATACCGTTTGGGTCGAAATAGACTTTCAGATGTTGACCTTGTGCAGCAGGAATCTTGGCTTTTTTAGCATACGTTCCTGGGGTATAATTGTAGATATAGTCCCAACGTAGCGGATTCATTGGATCTGAAACTGTCGGGCTGCCAAGCAAAAAGCGAACTTGTTGATGGCTCATGCCAACTTGTATTTTTGACGCTTGTGCTTGAGTTAATGGCGTACCTTGAGGAATATCAACTTTATAAACGCCCAAGGTCGAACAGCCTGCGAGCAGTGAAGTGACGAATAACGCCAACATGATTTTTTGCATTTTGCTACACTATCCCAAATTAATTATGATGCAATTGAGCCACGGATAGATCATACTGCATCTACACTTTGTTGCATATTCTAACTTTAAATTTGTTGAGAGACCTTTTTACATGCCAATTTCAAATCAAGATCTACGCAAAGCTGGACTTAAAGTTACACTTCCACGAATTAAAATATTAGAACTACTAGAAAATTCAAAGCAACACCATTTAAGTGCGGAAGATATTTATAAGACTTTACTTGAACAAGGTGAAGATGTCGGTTTAGCAACTGTTTACCGCGTGTTAACGCAGTTTGAAGCAGCGGGCATTATTCAGCGCCATCACTTTGAAAATAACCATTCTGTTTTCGAAATCATGCAAGACGATCATCATGATCATATCGTTTGTCAAAACTGCAACAAAGTGGTTGAGTTTAGCAACGAAGTGATTGAGCATGAGCAGCACGAAGTTGCTGAAAAGCATGGCTTTACTTTAACAGGTCACTCCCTAAACCTATACGGTTACTGTGATGCTGCAGAGTGCCAAGAAGCACTTCGTAAAAAGTAATCACTTAGATCTAAAAAAAGGGCTTCATGAGAAGCCCTTTTTTATTGTTTAAAGGAATACTTAAGCTTGTCCATCAAACGTGATGTTTGCACTGGCATGCAATAGACGATCACCGCCTTCTTCGGACAACTTGATTTGTAAACGTAAGTCGTTTGGAGAGTCGGCGTGTTTCAGCGCATCTTTATAGGTAATCTGCTTGGCTTTGTACAAATCGAATAAGGCTTGGTCAAAGGTTTGCATACCGAGTTCACGAGAACGTTTCATCAGGTCTTTAATTTCGTGGATTTCACCTTTACGGATCAAATCGGAAATTAACGGTGAGTTAATCAAAATCTCAATCGCAGCGCGACGTGAATTACCGTCAGGTGTTGGAATCAACTGCTGTGCAACCATCGCTTTAAGGTTTAAAGACAAGTCCATAAACAATTGGCTATGACGGTCTGCTTCAAAGAAGTGAATAATACGGTCGATGGCTTGGTTGGCATTGTTGGCATGCAGCGTTGCAAATACCAAGTGACCTGTTTCAGCAAAGGCAATCGCATAATCCATGGTTTCACGGGAACGAATCTCACCAATCAGAATTACATCGGGTGCCTGACGTAAGGTGTTTTTCAGTGCGATTTCAAAAGAGTCCGTATCAATGCCCACTTCACGCTGGGTAATGATACAGCCTGCATGCTCATGAATAAATTCAATTGGGTCTTCAATGATAATGATATGACCTTTTGAGTTTTGGTTACGGTAACCAATGATCGAAGCTAAAGAGGTCGATTTACCCGTACCTGTTGCACCCACAAAGATGATGATGCCACGTTTGGTCATGGCCAACTCTTTGAGTACAGGCGGGAGTTTTAACTCATCCATGGTTGGAATTTGCGTCTCAATTCGACGCAAAACCATACCTGGCATATCACGCTGTTGAAAGGCACTGACACGAAAACGTGCAGTTTTATCCCGATTCATAATCGCGAAGTTGCACTCACGTGTGTCTGCAAATTCTTTACGCTGCTTGTCACTCATAATCGAGTTGAGCAGTTGCCCCGCGACATCACCCGTCAGCTTACCCTTAGCCACAGGCACAATTTGACCATTAATTTTCATGGAGGGCTCAACATCAGCGGTGATAAATAAATCCGACGCTTTTTGTTGAATCATATAATTGAGTAAGTCGTTAAAATCCATATCTATACCCCAAATCCATTGTTTTCTTATAAGAAGGTTTCAGGTTGCTTGGCAGCTGTACGCGCAGTCTGTGGACTGATCACCCCTTTGGTGACCAAGTTTTTCAGACTTTGATCCAGTGTGGTCATACCGTAGTTTGCACCAGTCTGAATAGCAGAATACATCTGTGCCACTTTGTTTTCACGAATTAAGTTACGAATGGCAGGAATACCAATCATGATTTCATGCGCGGCAACACGGCCACCGCCATTTTTCTTGAGTAAGGTTTGAGAAATCACGGCTTGTAGCGATTCAGATAACATGGCACGAACCATGTCTTTTTCTTCAGCAGGGAATACGTCAATCACACGGTCAATGGTTTTTGCCGCAGAGGTGGTATGTAGTGTACCGAAGACCAAGTGACCCGTTTCAGCGGCAGTGAGCGCCAAACGAATGGTTTCAAGGTCACGCATCTCACCCACGAGGATAATATCGGGGTCTTCACGTAGTGCAGAACGCAGCGCTTCGTTAAAACCATGTGTATCACGGTGCACTTCACGTTGGTTGATCAAGCATTTTTTTGACTGGTGTACAAATTCGATTGGGTCTTCAACCGTTAAGATATGGTCATAGCGGTTATCGTTAATATAATCGATCATTGCCGCCAAGGTGGTAGATTTACCAGAACCAGTAGGCCCCGTCACTAAAACTAAACCACGTGGCAATTCACATAACTCTTTAAAGGTTTGTCCTAAACCTAAGTCTTCCATGGTCAGGACTTTGGATGGAATGGTACGGAATACTGCACCTGCACCACGGTTTTGGTTGAATGCGTTCACACGAAAGCGAGCAATGCTTGGCACTTCAAAGGAAAAGTCCGTTTCTAATTTTTCTTCGAAATCACGACGTTGTTTGTCATTCATGATGTCATAGACCAGTTTATGCACTTCTTTGTGTTCTAAAGCTGGTAAATTGATACGACGAACTTCACCATCGACACGAATCATCGGTGGCATACCTGCAGATAAGTGTAAATCTGATGCCCCGTTCTTAGCCGAAAAGGCTAGTAATTCTGTGATATCCATTATTTCCCCGAGTTCATTTAAATGCTAATTATTTTGATAGAATAATAAGGCTTTCAATCAACTTAACCAACAGTTTGTTGAAAGGCAAAGCAAAAAAGATGACCGAAATGAGACCCTTGTCAATGAATATCTTGCAAAATTCACGTCAACACGTGTTATCCCAAATTCAACAGGCCTGCGAAATTTCAGGGCGTGACGTGGAGTCTGTAGAACTTTTGGCGGTTTCTAAAACACATCCGAGTGAAGTGTTACGAGACATGTATGCTTGTGGTCAACGCGCCTTTGGTGAGAACTACTTACAAGAGGCTTTGCAGAAGATAGAGGCGCTACAGGATTTAGAGATTGAATGGCATTTTATTGGGCATGTACAACGCAATAAAACCAAACATTTGGCTGAAAAGTTTGCATGGGTGCATGGGGTTGATCGTTTAATTATTGCAGAGCGTTTATCGGCGCAGCGTCTGATAACACAACCACCATTAAATCTTTGTCTACAGGTCAATATCGATGCTCAAGACAGCAAAGATGGCTGCCAACCTGATGAGGTTGCTGAGTTGGTAAAAAGTATCAGTCAGTTGCCTCACATCAAGCTGCGTGGTTTGATGGTGATTCCTGCACCGAACAATACTCAAGCCTTTAAGGCCGCGAAAGTGTTATTTGACCAAGTGAAAGAGCTGCATGTACATCCTGAAGACTGGGATACCTTAAGCATGGGCATGTCAGGCGATATGGTCGATGCGATTGCAGCTGGGTCGACTATGGTTCGTGTTGGAACCGCCTTGTTCGGAGCGAGAGATTATTCGCAGCATTAAGTCTAAATAGGGCTTCTTGAGCTTAAAGGCTGTGAGAAGCGCTTAACTTACAATTATATAAAACTAATGGGCTGCTGAAAAAATAGGCTTAATTTAAACTCATGGATTGAATCGTCTACAAATTGGACTGATTGACCATGAAAAATGATTGCCTGACAACGATAAAAATTGCATTTAGGATGAAGCCAAAATGAAAAAACTCTATTTATTTATCTCCCTGCTTCTGAGCTTATTTGTAGCAGCTTGTAGCAGTACAAATACTAAAATGAGTGAGATGAGTGCGGAATCTACGGTTCAGAATGCTCAGGTCGCTAAAAGTGAAAAATTAGGCACCAATTGGGGCGATGAGATTAGTTCAAACGTCATGGAAGTCAATTTAAAACGTTTATCCAGTAGTCCAATTGCTGAATCACAAGTTCGCTATGCCAGCAAAAAATACGTGGGGAAAGCCGTGAACAGTCTGTCATTGGCCGCTGGAAAAATCAGTTTTTCGATTGTAGATGATGCTCAGCGTCCACTGCCTTTATTTCGAGATGGTCAGCAGTATTATTTATCTGGCAAAGATGGACAAAGTTATCAACTCAAATACCAGAACCATAGCAATAGCACGTTTGAAGTGGTTGCCAGTGTGGATGGTTTAGATGTTATTGATGGACGTGCAGCATCACGTACTAATTCAGGTTATGTGCTTCGTCCACAGGGGGAGTTGATTATTGAAGGCTTCCGTAAGAGTGACTCTGCGGTGGCATCTTTTACCTTTAGTCGACCTGAAGATGCCTATGCTGCAAACTCAGATCATGGTTCCATCCAAAATACAGGTGTGATAGGTACCGTGATCTACCCGCTACAGTCTGTGGCGACTACAGACAAAGCCGCAGATGCATCTAAATATGCACCTCCACCAAAAGCATTCCCAGCGGATTAAAGCATTCGTTTGGATCTCACAGGGAGCATTTACATCAAGTAGGATGCTCCCTTTATTTCTAACCGAGAGGTGGTGTCTTAAAACAAATCAAACTTTGACTTTCAAAAATCTGAAATTATCCCACCACCTCAATGGTACTGGCACCTGCGCCCAAAGCTTTGACTTGGATTTGCACAGGAATACGCTCATGCATTTCTTGGATGTGTGAAATCAGCACCACCTTACGTCCTTGATTTTGCAGTTGATCGAGAGCATTCATGACCATGTGCAGGGACGATGCATCCAAAGTCCCAAAGCCTTCATCAATAAATAGAGATTCGATTTTCATTGAGCCTGAGGCCATATTGGCAATGGCAAGAGATAGGGCAAGGGCAGTCAGGAAAGACTCGCCCCCAGAAAGTGATGCAACGGAGCGGATCTCTCCATCCATATCATGATCAATAATAGCCAGACTCAGCGAATGCTCTAAACGCTTTAAGGTATAACGCTGTGAGAGTTGGTTGAGCTGTTGGTTGGCATGCTCCAGTAAAATATCGAGATTATATTGCTGCGCATAATCACGGAATTTTTTGCCAGTGGCATCTCCCATCAGACCTGAAATTTTCCCCCAACGGTGTTCTTCCTGTTGTATGGCTTGAATCTGATCTGAAAATTGCTTTTGTTTCGCGATATTTTGCTGATGCAACTCAAGTTTGAGTTTGAGCTGATCGCGTATTTCAAGTTGTGTTTGCATTGCCGCTTGATGCTCCTGCATTTGCTGTTGTAACTGTGCTGGGTCAATCTCAGGTTGATGGCCCAGATGTTCACTCAACTGCTCTTGCATAGTTTTCAATGCAGCATGTGCTTCATTTACTAGGCGTTCTGCATGCTGTAATTTCTGACGGATGTGTTGTTCCTGAGCCAAGTTAATTTGAGCCAGCGCATCTAAATCAGGCTTATGGAAATCAGGATGCGCATTGAGCCAGTGTTGAAGGGTATTTTCTACTTGGCTGGCACTGGTCTGATTCTGCTGTAACTGGGCTTTGAGCTGTTCTAGCTGATTTTTTTCTTGTTCGAATTGATGGCGCAATTGATCAAAATGCTGTTTCAGCTGTTGATAATGGCTTTGCGTCTGCTGACGATATTGATCGTGCTGGATGAGCCACTCATTGGCTTTAATGTCCGTTAAGCCTGTCATTTGTTGGATTAATTGATTGGCTATTTCTGTATTTTGCTGTCCTCTTTGTTTGATCTCACTGAGCTGCTTGTTGGTTTCAGTGATGTGTCTACTGGTATTTTCGATATTCAGTTGATTGGTCTTGAACTGTTGCGTGGTTTGTTCGCATTGCTGACGCCATTGTTCCAACTGTTCCAGTTGTTGTGAACGGGTATTTAGACGTATCAAGATTTGCTGAGCGGTTTGGGTGGTCTGCTGTTGCCAAGTCGTTTTCTCAGCCTCAGATAAGCACTGCACGATATGCTGAACATGGTTGTGCAAACCGTTCGCTGTTTGTAATAAATATTCAATCTGTTGAATGTTTTGGATGCATTGTTGCTGGATTTTAATATTGTGTTGCAACAACTCAGACTGTTGTTTGAGTTGTTGCAAATCCAACTGATATTGCTGAGCCATTTGCATGAACTGAGTCTTCAATTCTGATGCTGTTAGGGTGAAGTCGAGCGTCATATTTGTCGTTTGACTGTGCTCGATTAACACGTGTTGCAAAGTACTAATTTTTTCAGAAAGTTGCTGAATTAAAGTTTGGCGTTGTTCTATTTCAGTATTCAGTTTAGTCAGCTGCTGCTGCGCTTGTTGCCAGCCATCAAAGCAATTTTGTTCTTTCAGTGTTGCCTGTTGTTCCTGCTGTTGTTGAAGCTCAAAGAGGGCCTTGGAGAGCGCAGTATCTTCCCCTTTATAAGGATGTGAGGTACTGCCACAGACTAAACAGGGTTCGCCGTCTTGGAGTGCCGAGCGTAAATCTTCGATATTTTCAGCATGCAAAAGTCGTTGTTGTTGCAAAACCTGTTGCAGTTGGATGCGTTCACTTTTGGCAGATTGAAAGGCATGTTCTGCTTGTTGGCTATTGTGTTGCACGGCTTGAAGCTGTGTTTTGGCATTGTCGAGTTGTACTTGCTGTTCTGTAGACTCAGCCTGTAAGTCAAAAAACTGCTGAATTTTTTGCTGAATCAGCTCGAATTGACTGAGCTTATTAATTTTCAACTCACGTTGCTGCTGTGTTTGCACAACTTTGATTTCAAGTTGTTCGATCGTCCCGAACTGTTGAATCGACTGCTGCAATTGTTCTTTTTCTGATGCTAGCCGATGTTCTGCCTGAGCACGAGGCCCGAGTTGATGTTCAATTTTTTGATATTGATGAATGAACTGTTCTAGCTGTTGAGTATGGGCGCTGAGACCTTTGTCTAAGTTTACAAACTGTTGTGAGCTTTCCAGTTGCTGCTTACACTCAGTTTGTTGTCGATCAATATGTTGAATCTGCTGTTCAAGCTTTTGTTGTTGCAGGGTTAGGGGGAGCTTAGACTGCTCTAAAGCCTGCAATTTTTCCTGAACTTTCTTAAACTCAGCCCCAATAAAATCACGTTCTTGAATACATTTACGCACCTCATTCAATGCAGCATGATGGGTACTTTCAAACTGTTGTAGTTCATTCACTGTCGTTTCAGCTTGCGTAAATTGGGTTTTTTCACTTTCAAATTTAAGCTGTAAATGATTGAACAGTTGTTGCTGTTGTTGAATACGGGGCGTCAGTTGCTGCACCGTTTGCTGTAACTGTTGTTGCTGGAAGACCACAGCACGAATTTCTGAAAAGATTTCCAAACGAGCCAAGTGTTCGCGCTCAGGAGCTAAATCTTGTTGTAACTTGCATTGCGTATTGAATAGTTGTTGTTTATTGATGATTTCACTGTCGAGTTTGGATTTGCGTTCAAACCATTGTTGTTGTTTTTCCAGTTGCGACTTTTGAGCTTCAAGCTGTTTATAATCCCTATCGCACTGCTGAAATTGTGTCGATAACGCTGTGACTTGTTCATCGGTTAACAGTTCAATATGACCCAGTACATTTTCCAGTTCTTTGCGCTGCGTGGCGACGGATTTGGTTTTTTCATAAGCCAGTTGACCAATTTTCCCAAAAATAGCGGAATTGGTTAGATATTCCAACAATTCGCCGCGTTCATTGTCCCGTGCTTTTAAAAAAACGGTGACCTCAGATTGAGCCAATAAAACGGCACGAGTAAATTGTTCAAAACTGAGTTGAGTGATGCGTTTAATATTTTCATCGACGGCTTTGGCTTTATCCGCAACCACAACACCATCGGTGACACATTTTAAAGAGCGCTGCACACTTTGCAGTTTTCCGTCTGCTTTTTCCCGTGAACGTTTTAATTCCCAACGCGCGATATAGCGCTTTTGGTCTTGTGCAATAAAGCATAGCTCGGCATAGCCATGTGCAGTGCCACGACGCAGTACGGTCAAGGGGGAGTTGGTAAGTAGCTCTGAGCCATCGACATCTTGAAGTTTGCCATCACTGTCTTTTAGCCGTGGAATACGGTTAAACAATGCCAAGCACATGGCATCTAAAATGGTGGATTTACCTGCACCTGTTTTCCCTACAATGGCAATCAGACCTGCACTGGCTAAGGGATCACTTTCAAAATCAATCAAATGTTCGCCAGAAAGTGAAGCAAGGTTCTTAATTCGAATCGATAAAATATTCATACTAAACCTTTAAGCCTCGTGTTCATCTGCAAGGAATTGTTCTGCTTCACGCATTAAGCTCATAAAGTCGTTCAACACTTCTGCATCATTGTGATAACCCTGTTTTTCCCAAATTTGCTGAAACAGTTTTTCTGGTGTTGGTGGTTCTAAACTTACTTTAGCGGGTGCATTGGGGTCTTGCTCGGTCGCTAAATATTGACGTGAAATACGGACTAAACGATAACGGTCTTTGGGTAATGCCTCTTCGAATTGTTGTCTTAAATTGGGCTGCGGTGGAACAGCAGTATGGTATTCAATATCGACATATTCACGTTGATCAATCTCTGGGATGGCACCTTGAGGCAGTGCTTGCAGCTTTTCCAGTACTTCATTGAGTTCACCGCGTATTTTATGCAGTTGAATACTTCGTGGTATTGCTAAAACATTCAATTGAAAACGGGATGAATCGTTTTGTGTGGGATCAAGTGTCACTTCAACAATTTGATGTTTATAGTTAATTTCACTAAAAGATAGTGGAATCGGGGAGCCACTATAGCGGATATGCTCTTCACCGACTTTTTGAGGTTTATGCAAATGCCCGAGTGCCACATAGTCAATGATTTCATCAAATAATGTCGTGGAGAGTGCTTCTTCATTCCCAATCACAATAGGACGCTCAGAGTCAGAGGTTTCGCCGCCTTGCATATGTGCATGAGACATTAAAATCAGGGCTTGATCCGTTGTTTTTCGAGCTTTAGCCTCGGCGATCAATTGTTGATGCAAATAGGCAATCGCGTTTTGGCTATTGGTGGTGTGTTCATTAAAGCCTGTAATTTCAGCAGGACGTAAAAAGGGCAGGCTCAGACACCATGCCACAGTATTTTGTTGCTCATCTAAAATTGGCACCAATAAGTGCTCAAGATCGATCTGCTGTTGACTATTTTTATGAATCACTCCCACCGCTTTGGCATTGTATTTGGCCAATAATGGTTCAACTTGTTCAATGCGGTAGCCTGAGTCATGGTTGCCTGCAATCATCAGGGTTTGCATATGCGGTGCACGTGCATGCGCATCTGCTAAGAACTGATAGAGTTGCTTTTGTGCGGACGATGCAGGGTTGATGACATCGAAAATGTCTCCTGCAATCAAAAGCGCATTTGGCTGTCTTGCACTGATTTGTTCCAGTAACCATGCTAAAAACTGTTCATGTTCATACTGACGGGAATGGTTATAAAAAAACTGTCCCAAATGCCAATCAGATGTATGAAAAAAACGAACAGCCATAGATACCCCAAGCTCAAAGCGCAATAGAGCTATAAGCTAACATAAATCAAAATTATTCGATGGATAATTGTCGCTACGACGACAATCTTTGACCTGATAGTTGAGTGCCTATTTTTAAGTTGAATTGCACAGAAAAACTATTGAGCGATTAGGTGAAAAAGAATGTGATGGGTTTATATGATTAACACTATAGTAAATAGATAAATTATGATTAAAAAATGTTCTTTTAATGGGGTATTATGTAATTCTGTGAAATTGTATATCGTGTCGAAGTCATAAATGAAATGTGAACATCGATCACGGATTCAATTTTGAGACTTTATAAGAATGATTTATGCAGAATGTCTAAAAAATAAGTCATGCCTTGAATAGGACAAGGTATAAGGAGAACATAACTATGTCTGATTCTATTTTCAGTTCGCCCCGTATTGTCAATGATCTGGTATATAAGACGCTGATTGAATCAACACTTGCTATTCCTTGGAGTATTGATTGGGGTACCAAAAAGTTTAGTTATATTGGCCCACAAATTGAAAAAGTGCTGGGTTGGAAGCAAGACTCGTGGAGAACAGTCGAAGATTGGGCGATGCGAATGCATGAAAAAGATCGTGCATGGGTGGTTGATTTTTGTGTGGCGCAGTCGATTTCTGGGGTTGATCATGAGGCGGATTATCGCGCACTGACCATAAATGGAGAATATATTTGGATTCGCGATGTGGTGCATGTAGTGCGCAAACCCAATGGGGAAGTCGATAGTTTGGTTGGATTTATGTTCGATATTTCGGAGCGTAAAAAACAGGAACAAGAGTTAGAAATACTGAAAAAACAACTGGAAGAATATTCGTATCAAGACGGTCTGACGGAGATTGCCAACCGTCGCTTCTTTGAAGATAGCTACCAACGTGAGTGGCTCAATGCCCAGCGTGAACAGCAACCTTTGACCCTCATCTTATTGGATATCGATTATTTTAAACAATACAATGATCATAATGGTCATCTTCTCGGTGATGCTTGTCTGAAACAAATTGCACAAATACTGAAAAAAAGTGTCTCACGACCACGTGATTTGGTCGCACGTTTTGGCGGGGAAGAGTTTATTTTGATATTGCCTGATACAACACAAGCGTCTGCAATTGAAGTGGTGGAGCGTATTTTACAGAGTATCCGTACCGCTGATATTTGCCATAGTACATCACCATTGGATCAGCGTTTATCGGTCAGTTTAGGGGCGAAGACCATTATCCCAACGCAAAAAAATGACAAAATGGCCTTTTTAAAAGAGGTCGATCAGAATCTGTATTTGGCCAAAGAGCGGGGACGTAATGGTTATGTCATTCAGGATGCAGAAGACGTCCAGCACTTAAACTCATATTAACTTTTAAGGGCTTCTTCATCTATTGAGGTGGGGGAGCACTGAAAAATCAGTCCTCAAAAAAATAAAGACCGACGATTCGAGTGATGATGAAATCGTCGGTCAAAGAAAACTGCTTCACGCTTAAATGTCGGCTGCTGACAACATTTAAATTTGGAGCCAATCTTATTGCTCTAGGAAAGGTCACCGTACGTATTGTGGATGCCGGTACAATGTTGACGGTTGCTGCGACCTTGTATCCTATTTAACGCACATCAACTTCGATTGGTTGACATGAAAATGAAAAAAAACTGAATTTTTTTTATAATGATTTTTTGGTTGGGTTTAAAGTAGCGCTATGATTTCGCTAACACGATATTTTCTCTGGTTTTTTTTCATATGTTTTGTCTTTAGTTGTGTCTGTGGTGTACTCGCTGCTCTACTTCCGACAGGGATGGGAGCAGTATTAACGGCTGTACCTTATTTGGTGGCCATGATTTGGGTTTTACTTAAATTTATTAAGCAGCAGCGCCGTGCGCCAACCCAAGCAGAGCGGAAGAAATTCACTTTAGGTTTTAGTCTGATTTTTTGGAGCTATAACTTTGCCTTTCTCATGTTAGGTTTATTTATCTTTGCGCAGGGAGATGCTGAAGTTTGGCAAAACTTTATGCTCTACGTCCAACAACCGCAATTTATCAGTATGGTGGTGATTCTGATTTTATTGATCGCGATTCCGCTGTATGTGCTGACCTATTGGTTCTATGGTAAACAAGCGGAGCGTATGGCGGCAAAAATGATCGATCAATCGTAAAGCTTTCCTCTAAATGCTATAGTTTGAGCAAAAGCATCATTTGAGATCACGCTATGCAAAAAGAACGTGTATTGGTTACAGGAGCAAGTGGTTTTATTGGTTCAAACTTGCTCGATTATTTATTAGAAAAAGATTATGAAGTGATCGGCTTAAGTCGACAGAAAAATTTGCCTAAAATTCACCCACATTTGACTTGGATTCGAGCTTTAGAAGAACTCAAGCATGATCGCATTGATTATGTGGTGAATTTGGCTGGGGAAAGTATTGCTCAGGGGCGTTGGACAGATGCCCGCAAACAAAAGCTGATCGCCAGTCGCGTTGAAAAGACGACGATGCTCTATCAATATCTCGCTAAAAGAAAGATTAAACCGAAATGTATTATTTCAGGTTCAGCGGTGGGCTATTATGGTATCGATCCGACTGAACAATGGACAGAGTGTTGTAATGAGCAGTCAGCGCCGCAGTCTATTTTTATGTCAGAGTTGTGTCAAAAATGGGAACAATCTGCACGGCAAGACACATCGCAAAATACCAAAATTATTCGTTTAGGTGTGGTCTTTGGACGTGGGGCTGGCATTTTGCCGCAAATGTTGTTTCCGATCAAAATGAACTTATGTGGACGTATTGGTTCGGGGCGGCAACCTGTGGTCTGGGTGCATATTCAAGATGTGCTGCGAGCGATTGAGTTTTTAATGTTGCATGAAACGACTGAGCAAGTTTTTAATGTCGTCAGTCCAGAAAAAGTCATCCAGTCAGCATTTGCACAAACCGCAGCGAAAATTCTGAAACGTAGACCTGTACTTTCTTTACCTGCTTTTGTGCTGAAGTTACTTTTAGGCGAGCAGTCTCAACTGGTGCTGAATGGTCAATTTGTTCGCCCCGAAGCATTGAAAGCGCAGGGGTTTGAGTTTAAATATCCCACTTTAAAAGAAGCATTGCTTCATCTCATTCAGCCCAAAGCCTGATTGTGGCGAAGCATCATCACGCAAAATGTGCTAAACGTTCTGGAGTATAGGCAGTCGCATCAACCGTTAAGTTTTGGTCTAACATCAATTCTCGTAGCAGTCGTGCAGATGCAGGCCCCATACATAGACCATTTCTATAGTGACCGAAGTTTGCCCAGAGATTGGCTATTTCAGGAAATGCTCCGATATAAGGGACGCCCGTTGGCGAACTTGGGCGTAGACCCGCCCAATGCTTCACAATGGGAAAATCGGCCAGCTCAGGCACCATGTCCAAACAGGCTTTATAAATATTTTGCTGGGTCTGTAGAGAAGGACGTTGGTCAAAACCGACATCCGCCATGCTTGAACCACAAACGATATGACCGTCTAAACGTGGAATCAGATACATGACTTGATTCATACACATGGTTGGTAGCCAGTTTTCCGGGGTTTTAAACAGTAACATTTGCCCTTGTACGGGGTTCACTGGAATGCTGCACTGGAGTTGTTCGGACCAATGCTGTGACCATGCGCCTGTTGCAATCACTACATGATCTGCATGGTAGCTTTGTCCATCGGCAGTTTTTATCCCTTGAACTTTCTGATTGAACATGTCAAAGGTATGTACCCACGCTTGCTCATGAAAGGTGACTTGTGGCTGCCGTTTGAGGTATTCCACAATCGACTTGAGCAGTCGAGGATTACGGACATTGGCTAACTGTGGAAAATGGATAGCTTGTTGAAAGCGTGAAGAAATGCGCGGATTGACCTGTTCCAGTTGTTCGCGTTGCAAAAGTTCACAATGCTGCATCGGTTCTTGATGTTGGTCTTTATAATTTAGGCCAATGTCAAAATCAGTTTCATCAAAAATCAGCATGCCTGTTTCATGGATTTCAAAATCTATCCCCGAAACCGGACTAATTTTTTCATTCCATGCTTGATATATGCTTTTGCCATATTTGGCGAGGTCATTGACACTTTGTGGATAGCGCCATGGGTACATCGGGGAGAGAATCCCTCCACCTGCCCATGAAGCCGCTTGTCCCGCTTGCTGTTGGTCAAAAATATCAACCGAACAACCGTGTTCAATCAGCTCAAGCGCTGTCAGTAAACCACTGATTCCTGCGCCAATGATGGCAATATGCATTGAAATTCAATCCTTTTAAACGTGCTGTTATTTCATGTCTTTTAGTTTCAGTGCAGCTTCTTCTGCAAAATAGGTCCAGATACCATCTGCACCCGCGCGGCGGCAGCTCATCAGTGATTCAATAATCACGTTGTCCGATAACCAGCCGTTTTGGATGGCCGCTGCGAGCATGGCATATTCGCCACTGACTTGGTAAACGAAAGTCGGCACACCGAAGTTGTCTTTGACTTCACGGACAATGTCCAAATACGGCATACCCGGTTTCACAATCACCATGTCAGCCCCTTCTTGAATATCAAGGGCAATTTCATGTAATGCTTCTGCGCGGTTGCCGACATCCATTTGATAGTTGTATTTGTTGCCACCTTTAAGGTTGCTGGATGAACCGACCGCATCACGGAAAGGGCCATAGAAGCTCGACGCGTATTTTGCTGAATAGGCCATGATTGAGGTGTAGATATGACCATTGGCTTCAAAGGCTTGACGAATCGCCCCGATACGACCATCCATCATGTCACTTGGTGCAAAGACATCTGCTCCAGCTTCAGCGTGGCTTAACCCTTGTTTGATCAGTGCTTCAACGGTTTCGTCATTGAGTACATAACCCGTGTCATCAATGATGCCGTCTTGACCGTGCGTGGTATACGGGTCAAGTGCGCCATCGGTAATCAGCACCATTTCAGGTAATTCTTTTTTCAGCAGACGTAGCGTGTTTTGAACCACACCATCTTCACGCCATGCTGCTTCGGCACTTAAGCTTTTATCTTCTTGGGGAGTAACTGGAAATAGCGCCAGTTTCGATACGCCAAGTTCAAGTAAACGTTCTGCTTTTTTTAAGAGTAAGTCCGCAGATAGACGCTGTACCTTCGGCATACTGGGAATGTCTTGCGTTTGGTTTTGTCCCGGTAGGACAAATACTGGATAGATAAGATGATCTGTCGTTAAATGGGTCTCGCGAACCATAGAGCGCAGATGTTCATTTTTACGAATACGGCGCATGCGAGTAGCGGGGAAGGCGGGACGATTGAACGTATAGGTCATACAAATCTCGATAATCGGTATTAAACTAGGTCAGTATTGTAGACCTATCTTATGGCTTTGGGCACATATTGACGGGTTTTTATTGTTTTGAGAGTGAAGCAGAGTGTTATGAGTAGTGGTGAAAGAAGCTGGACGGGCAGCATACACTTAGGAGCAAAAGTGGATATTGATGTGGTTTTTGAGCAGTTGGTTAAGGCTTTTAATGCGTCGCCATTTTTTAAGCACAACACCATGACTATGCGAGTCGTTGACGGGCAAATTGAAGCCTATATCGATATGCAAGATTACTTAATTGGCAATGTTGCGTTCCAAATTTTACATGGTGGCGTGGCTGCAACGGTTTTGGACAGTATTGGTGGCATTGTAGCGATGGGGGAACTGTATAAAAAAGCGGAACCTGACACGATTGCGGACACCATTAAAAAAGTATCCCGTTTAGCTACAGTGGATATGCGGGTCGATTATCTCGCGCCGGGACGGGGAAAGTACTTTATTGCCCGTGCTGAAACCCTAAGATTAGGGCGTAAAGGCTGTACCATGCGCATGACCATGGTCAATGATGAAGGCAAATCGATTGCCACAGCTATTGCTTCTTATGCTTATTAGTTTTAAATTAATTAAGTATTTAATATTCAAGTGAAATTTATAGCATCTAATAGGAAGTTGGATGCTAAAAACTAAAATAGACTGAGCAGTTACAATTTATTTTCTCAAAATGTGATTATTTGCTCTTAGAATGCATCAAATTTTATTGTGACTTTCTCATCGACACCAATGCAGACAATACTTGTCTGATGTCCCTTTCGCAGGGATGATGCCGGCTGACCAAGTCTGTTAGATTTAGGAAAAATCAATGACAGATGCCTCAAATACACTGCCAGATACTGATCCAGCCGATCAAATCAATGATCAAGCACTGAAAGCCAAACGTAAGAAAAGCTTAGGTTTCGTGGCTATGATCCTGATCATTGCTGCCATTTTATTCTTGATTTGGAAACTGTTCTTTAACCATTCGGTTTCAACTGATAATGCTTATGTGGGCGCAGAAACGGCCTCGATTACCTCTATGGTGACAGGCCAAGTTGAAAAAGTGTTGGTCAGTGACACGCAAACTGTAAAGCAAGGCGATGTGTTGGTTTTGGTCGATCATCGTGATGCTGAAATTGCTGTAGCCCAAGCTCAGGCCGAATTACTTAAAGCGCAGCGCCAGTATAAACAAAGTGCGGCCAACAGTAGCTCTCTAAACTCGCAAGTCTTTGTAAGTGATGACGCCATTCATAGTGCTGAAGCACAAGTGGCTAAAGCCAAAGCGGAGTTGGATAAAGCGCAAGATGATTTGAACCGTCGTCAGCAGTTGAGTGCGACAGGCGCGATTTCTAAAGAAGAATTAAGCACGGCACAAGCTGCTTTAAATAATGCGCAAGCAGGCTATAACTTGGCGCAAGCGGGTTTGGCGCAGGCTAAATCCAGTCAGAAAGCTGCACAAAGCAATTTGGCTGCAAATGAAGCCTTAATTAAAGGCAGCAATGAAAATTCGACCCCCGATGTTTTGGTTGCTCAAGCAAAACTAAAACAAGCTTTACTTGATTTAGAGCGTACTGAAATTAAAGCACCATTTGATGGGGTGGTGACGAGCCGAAAAATTCAAGTTGGACAGCGTGTCGCACCGGGTTCGGTGCTCATGGTGGTGGTGCCAATTTCACAGTTATATGTCGACGCGAACTTTAAAGAAAGCCAGCTTGAAAATGTACGCCCCGGTCAAAAGGCCGTTTTAACCTCAGACCTCTATGGCGACTCAGTTGAGTTCCATGGCATGGTCTTGGGCTTTTCCGGTGGAACAGGTTCTGCCTTCGCGCTGATTCCTGCACAAAATGCCACCGGTAACTGGATTAAAGTGGTACAGCGTTTGCCTGTACGTATTCAACTTGACCCGAAAGAGTTGGCTGAACATCCTTTACGTGTTGGCTTGTCGATGGAAGCTCAAATCGATTTGAAATCGAAGTAGTTGCGCATGAATAGCTACGTTCCCTATGGTGACTTAAAGGGTGGTCGCCTGATGCTGGCGGCTTTCGTCCTTGCTTTGGCCAACTTTATGGTCGTGCTGGACATGACCATTGCCAATGTTTCTGTGCCTCATATTACGGGAAGCCTTGCAGTATCGAGTTCGCAAGGGACATGGGTGATTACCTCTTATGCTGTGGCTGAAGCGATTTGTGTCCCTTTAACAGGCTGGCTCGCAGGTCGTTTTGGTGGCGTGAGGGTTTTTACCTTAAGTCTGATTGGCTTCACCATATTTTCGGTACTGTGTGGTTTATCGACAAGTTTAGAAATGTTGGTTTTCTGCCGAATTGGTCAAGGTTTATTTGGTGGCCCGATCATGCCGCTCAGTCAGATGTTACTGATGCGGATTTTCCCTCCAGAAAAGCAATCCCAAGCGATGGGCATGTGGGCAATGACGACAGTGGTTGGCCCGATTCTTGGTCCAATTTTAGGCGGAACCATCAGTGACAACATGTCTTGGCATTGGATTTTCTTTATTAATATTCCTGTTGGGATCGCATGTGCTTTTGCAGCGATGCGTCTGCTTAAACCTGCGGAAACCGCAACGGCCAAACTCAAAATTGATCGCGGTGGATTGATCCTCCTGATTTTATGGATTGGGGCATTACAGCTCATGCTCGATCTGGGGCATGAACGCGACTGGTTTAATAGCCCTGCGATCGTGATACTGGCTTTAACGGCTGTGATTGGCTTGGTGATTTTTACCATTTGGGAGCTGACCGAACGGCATCCAGTGGTGAATATTCAAATCTTTAGATACCGTAGCTTCACGATTTCTGTCTTGGCACTGGCCTTTGGCTTTGGCGCATTTTTTGGCAGTATTGTACTGATTCCGCAGTGGTTACAGATCAATTTGGGCTATACCGCAACTTGGGCCGGTTATTTAACCGCAACCATGGGTTTTGGTAGTTTAGCTATGTCACCTATTGTGGCGAAATTAGCAACCAAATATGACCAACGTGCCCTGGCCAGTTTTGGCTTGAGTATCTTGGGCGGGGTAACCTTGATGCGCTCGTTCTGGACTACCGATGCAGACTTTTTTGCATTGGCATTACCGCAAATCTTGCAGGGCTTTGCTGTGCCATTTTTCTTTATCCCATTATCAAACATGGCGCTGTCATCGGTATTGCCGCATGAAATGGCATCTGCCGCAGGTTTAATGAACTTCTTAAGAACTATGGCAGGGGCGATAGGCGCCTCTATTGCTGTCACTATTTGGGACGACCATACCAAAGTTGCACGTAGCGAAATGGTCGGCAGTTTGCATACAGATCAAACCCAGTCGGTGTTGATGCAGCAGGGAATGAGCGCGGAAGGTGCATTAGGCTATATTTCTAGTTTAGTGGATAAAGAAGCATTGACCTTGTCGGCAAACTATATTTTCCTGATCTTGGCCTTGGTGTTTCTATTTGCAGCATCCATTATTTGGCTCTGTCCTAAACCTAAAATAGGGGCAGGCGGTGGCGGACATGCGCATTAGGGTAATAAAAAACCGCTTTTAGAAGCGGTTTTTTATTCTGCATGTTATGCAGTTTTATGATGTTTTGAATATTTCAAAACAATAGAATTAAATAATCAAAGTTCTGACTTTGCGCGTCTTAAAGCGGATTGCCATTGTTGTAAGTGAAATTCACGTTGATCTGTGTTCATTTTGGGTTCAAAAGCACGTTCAAGCTGCCAAGACTGTGCAATTTCATCCAAACTTGAAAATACGCCACACCTTAAGCCTGCCATGGCCGCCGCACCCCATGCAGTCGACTCCTGCATCTTAGGGCGTAGTACAGGCACATTCAAAATATCGGCTTGAAACTGCATCAGCATATCATTTTGACTGGCGCCACCATCGACGCGGAGCTCTTTCAGCGGCTGCTGAATATCGGCTTGCATGGCGGTCAGTACATCAGAGACTTGAAAGGCAATGGATTCTAAGGCTGCACGAGCAATATGGGCTTTGTTGGTTCCACGTGACATTCCACATAAGAGGGCACGCGCTTCACTGTCCCAATGTGGTGCACCGAGTCCAGTAAATGCCGGAACCAGCATGACGCCATCGGTATCTTGAACTGTACAAGCTAATTTTTCAACATCGCTACTTTTTTGAATAATGCCTAAATTATCCCGTAACCACTGAACAATCGCACCTGCCATAAATACACTGCCTTCTAGGGCATAAGTGGTTTGATGTTGCGTTTTCCAACCCAGTGTCGAAAGCAGTTTGTTTTTACTGTATTGAACGGTCTCGCCTGTATTGAACAGCATAAAACAACCTGTGCCATAGGTGTTTTTTGCAGTCCCAATGTCAAAACAGGACTGTCCAAATAGTGCAGACTGCTGGTCGCCTAATATGCCTGTGATCGGAATATTGGCACCGAGCAAGCCTGCCGCGGTATCTGCGACGTAGGTATCTGAGTTGATGATTTTCGGCAGTAATGCAGACGGAATATTAAATAAATCTAATAGCTCTTCATCCCACTGCTGGGTACTTAAGTTCATGAGCATGGTGCGAGAAGCATTGCTGACTTCGATGACATGTTGAGCACCTTGGGTAAGATTCCAAATCAGCCAACTATCAATCGTGCCAAAGGCCACATGCCCCTGTTCAGCCAATCTGCGTAGACCATTGACATGCTCAAGTAACCAGACCAGTTTTCCTGCACTAAAGTAAGGGTCAATTCGGAGTCCAGTTTTGGATTGAATCTTATCTTTTAAGTTTTGCTGTAGGAGCTGATTACACCATTCAAATGCGCGACGGTCTTGCCAGATAATGGCTGGTGCAAGCGGCTGTCCTGTACGTTTATCCCATACGACAGTCGTTTCTCTTTGGTTAGTAAGACCAATTGCTTTGATGTCTTTGGCTAAAATACGAGCAGAAGCCAGAGCCTGCTGTACAACAGCAATTTGTGAGCTCCAAATCTCTTGGGCATCTTGTTCTACCCAGCCTGATTGGGGGGTATGTATACGTGTTTCGCGTTGCGCCGTTGCCTGAACTTGACCTTGTTCATTGAAAATAATGGCACGACTCGAAGTGGTTCCTTGGTCGAGTGCAAGTAAGTAGCTCATAAATTATTTTATTGTTGGACTTGAAAAGCAAAATATTAGCGCAATTATGTAATTAAGCGCATCAATATGTGTGTTTGTTTAGAAAATAGATCGTATTTTCTAGCAACTATGCTATGATTGCCGCTACTTTGGGGGTGTTTCTGGCTTCGACGCTGGTGATGAAACTCATAGATGCATGTCGAGAGCGCATTTTCTCTCGTAAATCAAATTTGCATTTTTTAGTCGCAAACGACGAATCATACGCTCTAGCTGCCTAAGGGCAGCTTGTCCGCCTCTCCGAATACTTGTGGTTAGAGAGTCCGACTGAAGCGCACGCACACAAGTCCGTATAAAACCAAGCCTCGGGGTTTTGTACTAAATTAAGAGGATCGCGATTTGTACCCTGTTCGTCGGGTCACAAAGAGTTAAAACAATAGACGATATCTAAGCATGTAGTATTCTCGAGCGTAGTGCTGGCGGACGCGGGTTCAACTCCCGCCACCTCCACCAAAATTCCCCAAATAAAACAAGCGCCTTAATAGGCGCTTGTTTTTTTTGACAGGTTTTTGACAGGTTTAGTCTGTCTTGAGCTTTCCCATCTCTATTTTGTTCTTATCCCCATGCATCCACTTCGCATAGCGCTTCATCATCATCTGTAAGCTATGGCCCATTTGGTTGGATACAAAAACGGGGTTTAATCCATCCATTAGCATCATTGTTGCATAGGTGTGCCGAGCGTTGTAAGCAGGGCGGTGACGAATACCGCATGATTTTAGTGCCGCTACCAACCTATTGCGTGGTGGTTTCTCATTAAAAAAAGGTTCACCAGTTTCAGGGCAGAGCATCAAATATTTACTCTGAATATTTCTATCCTTTTTATATTTGATTAACTCTTGTGCCGCTTTCTTAGAGCGTGCATTCAAACAAACTTCACGCGCCGTGTGAGTTTTCGTCACGTTTTTTTCAACACCGCGAACCCGACTTTTATTAACTTTGAACATTCCACTAAAAAAATCAAAATCTGACTCTTTTAATGCAATTAGTTCAGAGGGGCGGCATCCAGTCCAAAAAGCTAGTTCGTAGTACCAATAATATAAAATTTCATCTCCCTTTAAAGTCGTTTTAAGATTTTCAAGTATTGCGTCCATTTCTGGTCTACTAAAAGGATCTGGAATATCAACTTGTACTTTTTTATTCCTTATGCTGTCTAACGGGTTTTCTGTAATAAATTTATTTTCTATTGCACAATCGAAAACCCCACGTAAAGGAATAAGGCAATTATTTAGAGTTTTGGCTGTTTTAAAATCACGATCAATAATAGCCTCTTTAATGTTCTCAATTGATATTGAGTTGATTGGCATAAGTGCGAAATAACCCATCCAATGAAATTCCAAAATATTTAAATAACCTTTTTTGGTATCGGTATTACTTTCACAGAATTTAAGATATTTCTGAGCGACCTCTTGAAATAGAATACCGCCGTTGACAATGACTGCATCATCATCAACGAGCTGGCCTCTTGCTTCGGCAATATCACTGTCAGTTAAAATACCCCATTCAGCCTTTGTTACTAACTGAGCTCTAATTTTAGCGGCCGCCGAGATACCTTCTGCACTTGGGGGGTGAGGTAGCGTGATGTTGTACTCTTTCTTTCTTCTCTCGAAGTAGATTTGGATCGCCCCGTTTCTGATCCGCACGCCTGTTGGCATCGACTTTGTGCTTTTTGAGTCAGCCATTCATTGAAACCTTTAATTGAGTAGTAAATATTTCCATCTTGTTTAGTCCAAACAAGATCTTCTTGCCAATTTTTACGGCGGTGGGTCAGTTTCTCTTCATTAATGCCTGTAAGTGCTGAAAACTGGCTGGCACTAACCCAATCTAATGGGATTAGACCGAAGCGCGAAAGTAGTTCTAAGAGTTCCTCATTCATATCTCATCTCCATTTTCATGAAAGTGATCCAGTGAGTATTTGCACGCTTTCCACTGATGTGTCCGAACACAGGCTTTTGATCAGTCAAAGCTAAAATTTCACTGACTTTAATTTGTGTTTCATTCCACTTGAAAATAAGCACACCGCCGTCGGCCAACACGCGAAAACATTCCTCAAATCCTTTTTGAATATCTTCCCGCCAGTTTTCTTTCAGCTTTCCATACTTCAAAGCTAGCCAGCTTTCATTTCCTGCTTTGATCAAATGCGGTGGATCAAATACAACTAAACTGAATTGACCATCTTTGAATGGCATTGCTCGAAAGTCCATTTCAATATCAGGTGTTACCTCAAGAGAGCGACCATCACATAAAATGTGCTTTTCAGTACGAATATCTCCGAATACGACATTTGGATTTGTACGATCAAAATGCATCATGCGAGAGCCGAAGCAGGGGTCAAGGATTGGGATATTCATGACTTTGCTCCTGAGAATCCTTAATTGCATCAACCCAACTTTCAGCTTCAAGCATGTGCTTAATTGCATTTGAAAGCTTCTTATTGGCAATATCTACATAGGTTTGGGCTGTAAGACCTTTTCGGATTTCTTCATGGCAATTTCTTAATTCAGCAACAGCGTTTTGAATTTCATGTAGAGCCACTTCTGAGGTTTTTTTAATTAACTTACTCATGACTTTACTCCTGTGCTTGCTTTGCAGGTTTTCCATAATAAAAGTGGTAGCTTTCAGGTAGAACTACACTCATCGGCATCCAATGAGATATATAAGAACTAACAGCCTCCCAGCCATAGCAATTTCTTTGCTTAAATCCGCCAGAATACTTTTGATCTTTAGTTGCTTGAACAATGTGCCCATAGTGATGCACGAAAACTTCGTCTCCTTCATCGGGCATTTTATCGTTAACTGAAATCCATTCAGGCGCTGCTTGAGGGTTTGCTACTTCAGCAAACATCCACCACGCAGCAGTTAGTAGTTCAGCCTCTTTATCGCGCCATTTTTCTGTAGAAATAAAACAATCTAGTTCTTCATCGAAACGCAACAAGGTTGAGAAAAAACGTTTAAAAGTTTTTGTCTTTTCAAATTGCTCAAGCAAATGATTTTCTTTTTGAATTTCCATCACGCCACCTCGCATTCACGTTTATTTCGAGCGAAAATGGCATAGGCATCATCTTCACTAAAATTGATATCAATTAAGAAAAAGCCGTTTGGTGCAATCGGGTCCCACTTGGTGATATCACAATCATCCATCATGATTTCCCAATCATCAGAATTAACAAGGCTCTCCATCCAGAACATCACAGTGTCTACACCAAAGTGGCTTTTAAATTTTTCCCACTCTTCACGACTTACGTATTCTTCGTTTTCCAGATGCTCATTCATGTATTTTGAATAAACTGGATGTGTCCAAGTTCCCATTTCACTGCGCACAATTTCAGCTGGCTCTAGTTTGTTATCTTCCATCACGCCACCTCAATTTTTAAAACGTATTTTTGACCATTACTGGTGAACTCCACCGATTCACCCTTTTCAAGCAAGTAGTGTCCGACAGCTTCAATATTTTTAGTACTAATGCCGTTTTTGGCTCTAACTCTACGTCTATCACACTCAAGACAAGCATTTGATTTCACAGATCGTTCGGAGGTGCCGCACGACTTACATGGGGCAACAGGCTTATAACTTTTTAAGCCACTCTTTTCAGCACGCGTACGCAAGATATGATTTTGATGACTGTTCGGGCGCTCAGCACTTTTAACCGCTGTGTCTACATTGCAGTAATTAAACTCAGCTTTGTTTGTATTGACAGCTTGTTTAATTTGGCCGCCGCTTTTAACAAATTTAGCAACCGCTTCCGAATAATCGGGCTTAATTTTTGTTTCAAACATCACGACACCTTCATTTCGACATAATTAGAACCTTGGTAATTTACGAATTCTTCATACAATGACTGACACGCTGCATTACCCGTTAAGTCATTCTTTACAAACACATAGCTCAGCGACTTCTTTGTGCCTTTGCCTGAGAACGTGCAGCTACCATCAGCTAGGACCTTCTTTACATAGCCCAGCAATTCAAGCCAAATCATGAAGGCAAGGGCGTGCTTGTTTTTAATTCTGAAAATCATCGATACCCCCACGTATTAACAAAGTTTTGAATACAGTCCTCAATCCCAAATAGGTTAATGTCGCTGTAAGTTTTTATCCGCCCGTTGTGCTGAATTAACAGCACACGGGTGATAGAGGAATAGGTGTAGATCATGCAATGGCTCTCCCTTGTCCTTGGGTGGTGTTGATGATGTGAGCTTTTACATTCTCAAAATGTTGGGCTTCAATGCCTAATAGGCTATCAATTCCTTGATCTTCACAATAAGTCATAACATCAATGCCGGCTTGCGCAAGGAGGTCTTGCAACTCATCACGTTGAGCTTCTGATATCCCATTAAATTCAGGAGGTTCTATCCATGTATCGCGGGGTATATCAAATGTGCAGCCGAGTACTTTCGCTCGAGCAAGCATTGCTTGACGCATGTTTTGATAATAAGTGTGTTCTTTGTCTAGCTTTAGGGTCTCGGTCAGGTGATTTAAGTCGCTTGCATAAACTGCTTCTTCGCAGCTTTGTTTCCAGTTATCCAAATCCTCAAGTGCTTTATTTAATGCAATTTGAGCAGGGGTAAGCGTGTTGATATGAGCCTTCGCATCTGCAATTAAGTCTGCAAGAAAAGTAGGGTGTAACTTAAGATCAGGTACCCAAACCTCACCAGTCTCACCACCTAAAGCACCTGAATTTTTCGCATGGTGTGTTGGGGATGGCTTGAAGTTAATGACTCTCGCATTTTTACCTTCACCAGTAGTAACAGTGGTCAAATAACCCATGATGTCTGCAATACGGTAAAGTTCATTTCGGTTCTTACCACCAAGCTCAGGACGGTAGATGATCTGATCACCGCTTTGGTCTTCTGAGGCATGGGCAATAAAGACGACATCCTTACCAAAGCTTAAAAGCGTATTGATGTACTGCTTAAACTTCATGTTTGCTAAGCCTTGGGCTTTTAATTTGAGTGCACCATCTTGCTGACGGTTATTCGCTGTTTTGAGCAAATGTGTCTTGATGGATTCAAGCATTGCACCCACGGTATCAATAACAACCGTATTGAAAGGTGCTAAGTCTTGTTCAGTAATGTTTTCAATATCTGACCACTGCTGAACTGGAACAACAGCTCCGCGACGAAGTTCACCAGTACGGTGTGCACCGCGGTCAAAGTCAAACGAAATTGCTTTATCTGCGGTAAAACCTAGAGACGTTTTGCCAAGCCCCGGATCTGCATAGATGTAAGTAATAATCGCGCTAACGTTTAATGCTTGGTCTGCTGGAATAATAGGTATAGCCATGAGTATTTCCCCTTATCTCGAACCAACCCAACCCATACGACGCTTAAAAGCCCTGCGTTCGCTGAGAGGAATGTGTGTACGTTGCAGTGCTATCGCTAACTCTTTACGTCGCTGAGCATCTTTAACCCAAGGCAGGCTCTCTAAGCTTTTGCGTAAATCACCATTAAGGCTTTCCTGTTTAAGCAACCAGCGTACGTATGGTTGGTCTAAATCAATAAGAGCGGTACCTTTATGCTTACCGAAGTTAATTACTTCGGGAGTTTGATTATTTAGCGCCATAAGATACTCTCCAGCTTACTTAGGGCCACTAGGTCTAATTCATCTTGAATTAAAAATGTTTTAACCTTCCCTCCAAAGAAATACTCTTTTCTTAAGCCTATTCCGTTGCGAATGAATCCATGGCTGCTACCCAGATCAAGCTCATCACACTCGTCAACAAAACTTGTCCCAAATACCTCTTCATACAATTCATCAAATTGATGCAAGGGCATGTAGTAGCTAGCGATGCGGCGATGTTTTAAAGCGGTAAGGTCTGCTGCGTCAAAAACATACTCAGGGAAGCCAAGGATGGAGAAGCAATTCTCCCCAAAACCAACTACCACAACATTTTCAGCAGTTAAGTCGACCATCGTTTCTTTACAGATTTTCACCCAATGAGGTGCGAAAATTAATTTGTCAAAATTAGTCATCAGCCTGCCTCCACTAAACGATGTTTTTCGATATAACCCTTAATAAGAGCATTGAAGTTCTGATGATCGATGTGGTTTGTGAAGTCGTTGTATGGATTGCCTAAGGCATCTGAAACGGTCACTTCATCAAGGCTGGTTATGTCTACAGCGGTGAATTCACTACCTGGTACGCCGTAGCTGTCTTCAAATGCCTCAACTTCAAAACGTGCAGTAACGCGGAAACCATCTAAACGAATAATCGCTTCGCCGTGGTTATCACCAGTCATGCGTAATGCAAGGAGTTGATATTCAGAAGCGGCTACGTTGGCAACTACAGGTTGAGCAGCCTGCGGTGAGGTCTTAAACCCACAGCTAAGTATGCCTATTGTTACAGCAGCTACACCAAGAGATATCTTGATGGTATTGAAAGGGGATAAGGTTTTGTTCATAATTGATCTCGCAAGTTTGCAAAAGCGCATTAGATTTCTCAGGTCGGTGCGCTTTTTTAATGTCTGTGAGAGATAATTTAGTATTTACTAAATAATTAGTCAATAGATTTGCTAAATAAAATTAGTAAAATATTTAGTGAATGGTAAGATAGACAAAAGAAAACCCATCACAGGGATGGGTTGTTTGGAGTTTGTTATGAGTAATAAATCAAAAAAAGAAGCTAGATTGAAGCTTTTAAGTCCAAATGATCGTGACTTTAGCAACAAAGATATAAATCAGCGGATTGCTGACATTAATGCTGTAGATGAATTTATTAATATTAAAAAAGTTAAAAAAATCACAGTACATGTTTGTGAAAGCAAGGTGCCTCAATTTGAGAAGCACATGGCTAAGTTTTTTAAAAAGCATGGATATAAAGCTAATATTAGTGACTAGTCTACTAATTTTTGCCATATACCTGGATCACTTGTTTGCTCATCATAACCCCTTTCGATTTGCTTCAAGGATTCCAAGTATACATGGACCCATAATTCTGCATCAGTGATATCAAAAGCACTTTCATTCTTAGATCGTTCATTAATCACAGCTTTGGTTAACTCAATAGCCAAAGCCTCTTTTGTTTCTTGTCTCATTCACATCTCCACCCGATCTGTTCTAAAGGGCTGCGTCGGGTTCGCAGTTTAAAAAATCATTGAAACCCAGCAAAGGGTTACGACTGCACAGAGTAGCCCTAGTTTTATATAGTCAAATTTATTCATCTTAAATTCGCCTTATCAACCTCAAGCCATGCTTAGGGTTTATTTATCAGAATATTTTCCTAAGAAGTCATCTATCCAACCTTGTGCTGTATCAAGATTGGTTATATCGGCTAGTTTTAGATTAGTGCCTTCAGCTTCGTTAAAACCTTCAATAATCGCTTCAAAGATATTCACTTCACCAATGACCTCGTGTGCAATTTCCGCAGGGTCATAGCTTTGTTTAGCTTTTTTAAGCGAGGCTATTTGTTTATCAATTCCTGCGCCAATTTTTTCTAATGCCAATTTGAATTCTTGACGATTAATTGTTAGCGCAGTTTTAGATTTATTAAGTGTAGCGATCATTTTGTTTTCCTTCTTTAAGGACTTTTATTACACAAAAAGTTGAATTCGTTTAAATCTTTTATTCATATCAATTTGGCTTTTATAGAATTTATCTTTATCAATTGCTTCAATAAAATCGTTAAAGGTACTAGCTTCAAGAAGTCTATAAATAAATCTCTCACCAGTCCTAAGCACTACCGTTAATAAAAAGTGCTGATAAAGCACGTAGCTGATATTGCGCGAATTTACTTCAATTCTTTGCATGTTTGGTATTTTGTTTCCTTATATTTGTGTGCTTTAAATAGCTTAAAACCCAAGCTTTGATGTGCTTAGGTTTATTCTCTAGTACTTAAATTTTCGATTGTGAGCAACAACAACACCAATAATTGAGATATCTATCTGATTTGAGTTAAGCGTTGGAAAGTCAGGATTTAATGGAACAAGCTCAATAACATCAACACCAAACTCATTGATACCAATAACACGATATTTCTTAAACGTTGTTCTTGCTTCGCCGTGTTTTATCTCTTGAGCAATAACAAGAGCGCCTGGTTTCGCTTCAAGTGAACCATCTACCACAATCTCGTCACCTGGTTGGAATTCAGGAGACATGCTTGTACCTTCAACCTTTAGAGAAAATACACACTCAGGGCGCTGACTCTTATAGGTAGTCCAGCTAGTCCCCAATGGGTTTAAACCGTCGTAACCAACATCATGGAAGAGTCCAGCTTGAACGTAATCAAGCAAAGGAATTGCCTGTAAAGGAGTATCAACGGGGGAGACATTGCTTTCAAACTGACTATTTTTAGCAGCATTCACATTTAAATCATCAGAAGCCACATCTAGCAAACCCTCAACCCAGCCTACTTTCTTTTCAAGATTTCTGGCCGCGCGCTCACCAAAGCTCCCATGACCATTAACAAGCTGAGAGATATGACTGGCATTTAAATCAAAGTGCTCACAGAAAGATGTGTCTGATTTAAAGCCTAACTCTTTATTAGCAGCATCAATAGCTGCGCGCAGGTTTTTGCGTCTTTGTTCAATTTTATCCATGTTTAATATTTCATATAGTTTTTAGTAAAAAGTAAATTCGTAAACACTAAAGATTTGTTGACATGCATGTTAATAAAAATTAGTATTTACTAAATATATTTATTAAGGAGACCTATATGTCTTCCTCCAGTGTTGAAAAACTCAAAACCTACCTATCTGGTCTATCTGTAGATGGGCGAAAGGATTTTGCAAAGGAGTGTCTGACAACTGTCGGAAACCTTCAGCAAATCATTTACGTAAATAAGAAGTGCGGAGCGCCATTAGCTATCCGCATTGATAAGGCCAGCAAGGGCGAAGTTCCATGTGACTCTCTATGCCCAGAAGCGGACTTCGATTATTTGCGAAACCAAGCATTAACAGCCTAAAGGGGGATTTATGAGCCTTGAAAAGAAATCTACGCATGTCCGTTTGTCTCCTGAAATACATGAGCGAGCTAAAACTCTCGCTGAAATTAAGGGTAAAGACCTTGCTCAGTACCTCGCTTTCTTACTTGAAAAAGAAATCGTGGGTGAGTGGCATGTTCTTAATTTACAAGCAAAATCTTTTGAGCGCTTGGGATTAGCAGCCTTAGTAAGGGACTTGTCAACCGAAGTCAGCTTTCTTGAGGGATCGGAAGGGATTCACGGGAATTCACACAAAGAAAAAGCCTGATCTTGGGGATCAGGCTTTTCGATTCATTACCCTAGAGGTGGAAATAATGAACAATTCAAATTTAACACAAGTATTAATCAAAAAAAAGCCTGAGGCTCGACTCTCAGACTTTCTAGTTCAAAAACATTCTAGTGGAATTGAACATGTATCTGAATCTAGCACAGCAAACAGGCAAAAAAAAGCCCGAGAGTTGAGATCGGGCTTTAGTATTCAATTCAGAGGGTACACTTTCATGAACGACGCAAATTTACCACAACAAGTTATTGAAGACAATATAGATTTTTTAATCGGGGATGCTGTTGTGCTTGATAAAGCTTTAGGCAACTTTGATGGAATTTATGAAATCACAGAGGTTTATGAGAACAACGTCGATGTGTATATCGGTATCGGCATCTTAACCCTAAACAAAAGGTTTGTTCGTAGTGCCTCAACCACTGAGCTCAATGCTAAACGCCGTTTAACAGAGGCTGAGCAAGCCTTAGCGGAGGTTCCATGATTACCAACAAGGTTATTCAAAAAAAGCCTGAGCATAAGCAGATGATGCAGCTTCAATCATGGTACGAGCCAGCACTCCGCACATTAGATGGATTGCTGGAGATCCGTAGGGCAAATCTTCGCAAGGTCAAAGGCGATGAAAAGAATGCTGCCGTCACCCGTGACGAGTTTATGGAAATGCTGATGAATGAACATCGTGTTTCAGCTTGGTATGCAGGTGAAATCATTTCAAGCCTGCATCGAGCAGGACAGATTTTTATGTTTGGGCGATTTATTAAAAATATCGAAAAAGGGGGTGCTCAGTGAGATATTCAGCTAAACGTGGGCAGAAAGATGTTCAAGCTCCAGCACCTATCGAGGTGATGATCCCTTTGCTTGATCCAGTAAAGATATACACACCTAAAGAACTTGCCGCAATGCCTTTATCAGTCATGAACCAAGCTATTGAGGCTCAGGAAGCTTATTTCATTCTTGAGCATACAACCCAAATGGGGGGGCAAGCCATAGCGATACGTCGCCAAATGCAAGAAGGTACCCAACTTATCCAGGTGAAAGAAAAGTCACGCACCAGGTACAAGATCAACAATCAATTTGTCGAACCTCGAATTATTCGTCAGTTGGAAAAGCGCGGCCTAGTCAAATTGGGTGGGGAATCAATATGAATCAATTATTCATTTTCAAGCTCTTCTTGAACCTGTTCATAGTATTCCTTTTGGATTCTAAGAAGCTCAGATACAACAAGATCAATATCTTCTGGAAGTATTGTAATTATAACGTCCTTGTTCTTGCCCGACTCAAAATCTTCTACATCTGGGTGCATTATCGAAATGGTGTTGTTTTCATTTATAAAAATATCCAATGCTTCACGTTTTTTAAGAAGTGTCATTTTATTGGTTTCCTAGTTGATTTTGATCAATTTACAGACCTTGGTAGCCCCTTGCAAGCCCCTTTAAAGGAGGTAATTTCTCATGCGTGATTATGCAAAAGTTTCACCTCATTTTTGGGTAGGTAAAACAGGAAAGCAGCTAAAAAAGAATCCTGAAGCATTAATGGTTTCTCTTTACTTAATTACGAACCCTCATGCCAATATGTTGGGTCTGTACTACATGCCAACTATGTACATTGCCCATGAAACTGGACTTACCTTAGAAGGGGCTTTGAAGGGGCTACAAAGTGCCTGTGAAGCAGGGTTTTGTGCTTACGATCAAGACTCAGAGGTTGTTTGGGTGTATGAAATGGCACGCTTTCAAGTGGCTGAAGAGTTAAAGCCAGCAGATAACCGCTGCAAGGGTGTTCAAAAGGACTATGATTCACTACCTGATAATCCTTTTTTATCAGCATTTTACGATAAATATTCTCATGCATTTTGTATGTCAAACAAGCGTGGTGTAAATACGAGTAATACAAGCCCCTCCGAAGCCCCTTGTGACCCCCTCCGAAGCCAAGAACAAGAACAAGAACAAGAACAAGAACAAGAACAGAATTGTAGTAGTAACGCGTGTGAGGAAAATTTTCCATTACCAGCAATTCAGTTCTCACAATACAAATCTGAAGACCATAAGCGATATTCAATTCTCGAATGCGTAAATCAATACCCACTCCAAAACGATTTTATTGAACTTGGAAAACAAAGATTCAGTGAAGCAGAAATCCAAGATTTGATTTCCATGTTTACCAACTTTGGTGATTTCTTCTCAGCTAAGGGTGAAGAATCCAAGAACACGCCAAGTCTATGGTTGGTTAAGTGGTACACATGGATTCAAAACAACAAGGATGCTACGAAACGTCAGCGTGAAACACAATCAACATCTCAAAAACCAAAATCTCAATCAAGCGCAGGAAATAGAACTCAGGGTGAGGTCAATGAGTGGCTATCTGAAATTGGTGGTGAAGACACTCCATCAATTCGAGATGTTCATGAAGTTGAGGGTGTGAAATATGCGTAATGAATTAACACAAAATCAAGATCATTCTGTTCAACAGTTTAGTGAGCAAGATGCGCGTAAGTTGGTTGAAGACATGCTTTTGTCATACGGTAAACGCTTTACAGATCAATGGTCAGGCTTAAAAAAGGGTCAGGTGATTGATAAGTTTGTCCAAAAGCTTTCAGGAATCACTTTTGAACAATTTAATCGGGGTTTGATTCGTCTTGAGACCTCAGGTTGGCCACCTTCTGTAAACGAATTTAAAGATTGGTGTTTAGGTAAGTATGAATACCAAAGCCATGATGAGGCTTGGTTGCAGGCTTTGACTTACGAAAAACAGAATCGATCTCATGAAATCAATAAATTTGCAAAACAAGCATTTGATGAAGTTGTAAAGCCTTATGGATATTTAGGTTCAACAGATACGTTTTATAAAGTTTATAGCAGTGTTTACAAGCGAATCATAAGTGAGGCTAAGGAGCGCAATGAGGCGGATGAATTACTAGAAGCAATTGCTCAATGTGGATTTACTGGTGATGATCCAAGCCACAAACCCGTGACCAACGATATTGCATGCCAGCAGCTGGAGAACCTAAAGCGAAAACTGAATGTCCGTAATCGTGAAATTCCGAAACCTCAAAAGCTTGAGGTGAGTGAAGCTGCGAAGCGGGTTCAAAACGAGTGGCCAGATCCTTTTGATAATCCAAATGAGTATCAGGCAATGAAAGCCAATGGATTCAATCGTGTTGGGGGTGAAGTGTGAAGCAGCAGAAATTCAGTACAAAACAAGCCGTGAAACAAGGCGAACGCATGGTGCTGGTTTTAAAGAAAATCATTCAGAAGTCTGGACGAACCAGTTTGAAAGAAGTTACCGAATGGATGGAAATATCACCACGTAATGCCAATGTTTTTGTAAATCAGCTTTTAGCAGAAGGGTATTTGGAAACAAACAGCAAGAGCCCTATGAGCCTTAAGGCTACAGAAAAGGCTAAACAGTTATTTGAGGTAGAGGGGTGACAAGCAGCTATTCCATTGCTGAATACAAAAAAATGATCGGTGCAAGTAAACCCAAAAGAGGATCTAAGCGCCCAAAGGCCAAAGGTGAAAAGGTAGAGAGTGAGGGTGAGCAAACTCTAAGCCTACAACTCAAGGTGCTAAGAATTGAGTTTGAGCAGGAGTTTAAGTTTCACCCCTCACGTAAATGGAGAGCTGATTTTCATTTGAAGGGCAAAAAGATATTGGTCGAAGTGGAAGGTGGGATCTGGAGTAATGGCAGGCATACAAGGGGTAAAGGGTATTTAGGAGACTTAGAGAAATACAACGAAGCAACAATGATGGGTTATCAGGTAATACGGTTTAGCACCGAGCAAGTGAAAAGCGGCAAAGCGATTGAGCAAATAGAGAAGATGGTAGGGGATTTGGGATGACGGCAGCAGTAACGATTATGCAAGCGACAGATTGGTCGAAATACAGTTTTGAAGAATGGTGTCGTCAGCTTGGAGCTTGGATAAATGGCGACAATGAAACAATGGTAATGGTTGTTAAAACCATGCCAACAAAAAGAATAACGCAGCAGCAACGTGAGCGGCTGCTTGCAATGTACATGTCAGACGAGACTCTTAGAGATCGTCTATGCGTACGCCGAAAAGGAACATGCTGCCAATTAGACTGCAACGAAGCACGTGCAATTCAAAGACTATTTCTTGATATTCAACTTGTAGAAGATGTAATCCTTCAGGAGTGGATCTCATCAATTTGGTCTCACTACGTGATAGGTAATTCATTACGCGATATTGCTGGGAGTAATGACACATCTGTGAACCAAATTCGCCAAGATCTAAAATGCGGCCTTGCTTATATCAAAAGCAGACACCCGCATTTTGTATTTGAAACTTTTGAAAAAACCGCTTGAGTGTGCGCACGGGGTATGGCATATTTCAGGTATAGTGGACGTACATATGGAAATTCACTTAATTACCGTAAAAAGCTCATCGAATGGTGGGCTTTTTTATTGTCTGAAATAAAGCGCCATTAGCTCAACTGGACAGAGCATGGGTTTTCTATACCAATGGTTGTGGGTTCGAATCCTACATGGCGTGCCAGATTCTAAACCTTTCGAATTCGATACCTTTAAAACTACAAATATCGGAATGGATTTAGCTCCACATATAGAACTCCACACATAAGAAGATCCAAATGCTCCAATTCTTATTATGTTTATTCGGCCTACATGGTGCGACTGAGATCGACTACACGATTGATGATGAAGAAATCAAAGTGTGTCGTGATTGTATGAAAGAATTGAAATAGTCCATCTATAACCATTCCTATTCAGGTTTGGTGGTTTGTAATTTAATGTCACGTGATAAATACGATAATTTGTTAAAGTGTCTTAAATGAATGAAAAGCCAAAGAGTCTTATTTATGAAATCACAACTTATTGCAGCGCTCTTGTGTTTATATCCATTAGGATCTGCATACGCAACGGAATGCTTTATCGCAACAAGAAATGATGTGCCTGGTGATCTAAATGATATGATTCATAAGAATAAGTATGATTTTAGGGGGTATGCACTTACCTGCAATTATTTAAAAACCTTCAATGCTGGTATTGAGGTGGCTAGTGCAACTTTTACTCATGATGATGGTAGGATTGCAACTACAGCACTAAATATTAGACTCTTTGATCTTAAATTAGCTCAAGAGACAGGAAAGTTTTTATATTCAACGTCTTCAACTAATGCAGTATGGACAGGACCAGGATCGGAATTAAACTCACAAATCGAAGCAATTAATAAGGTATTTGGCAGTATTAACGTAAATATAGTTAGTTTAGAAAGACAACGAAAATTATTTGGCATCAAGCAATATTAAAAACAGTATCAGCTTATATACAATTTGGTCCTGTGCTAATAGATTTAAGTCACTTAATAGCCGAACGTATTACGGCACATAAAACCCCGCTGAGATAACAAACTTGGCGGGGTTTTTCTTTTCTTATTTGGGGTTCTTATGACAGATAAAGTACAAGCGAAAAAAGACTTAGAATTTTGTAGTGCTGAACTGTCTAAGTACCAAAACCTAAGCCGTTCGGGTTTGACTCGGGATGAGATGCTGGCGATAGATGGCATCATGATTAAGTTGAAACAGCGGGTTAAGAATTTAAGAACAAGCCTGTACGAATAATTAACAAATAAACGGCTCTTGTATAATTTCTTACATATCTATCACTGTAAATTGTGAGAAATGTATTCTTTTAGTGTTGATAATTTTTTTAATTGTGAGAGTATAAAAAAAGAACAATAAAGGGAGAAAAGTATGGCTTCACAAGATGTGCTTATAATCTCGGTTTCGGCTTTAGTCCTTACATTAATTATTTATGAGTTTGGGCAAATGTCGATGTTGTTTTAAACTAAACCACCTTCGGGTGGTTTTTTAATGGGCGCAATATATGAATGCAGACGACTACTTCTGGAAAACCAAAAAGCGCCCACCTAAAACCAAACCACGCTCTAAACCTTTACCAAAGGCAAAAGAAAAATACTTAGAAGCAGAAGAAAAATTTGAACATGCTTTAGGTGTGCTCGGCATCAAATACGAGAAGACGTTCCAATTTAAATCAACCAAGCATTGGCGTTTTGATTTCCATTTAATTGAACATCGAATCTTAGTTGAGATTTCAGGTGGTCCTTGGTCTGGTGGTCGTGGTGGGAAATTGGCGAATAAGGCTTGGAGTCTAGACCGATACGATGACGCTGCTGAGATGGGTTATACCGTAGTACGCATTGAGTCAGCTAATCGATACAAGATTAATGAATTTGGGCCGCTTCAGATTGAATCTAACTTCTCATCACAATGGCTGAAAAACTTAAAGAGACAGATATTCAATGGAACAGATCAGACCATTCCCACCGACGGATCTCATTGACCGAGCAGAAGAGCAGGAAGCCATTCTGCTTGCGCCCGCCGTGGAATTAAAAGAATGGGTGATTAAAAACTATCTAACCATTGGTGGTCAGCTCCACAATCCAGATCATGACCATATCTCAGAGCTACTGCACGATGATGAAACCTTTTTAGCCTTTGCTTGGGCATCATCTGCATGCCAGTCAAAAAAGCGCATGGTACTAGGGCAATGTGAAAAAGTGATGTTCAACCAAGGTGGATGGAAGAAAGCCCGGCAAGAACAGCAGATGCGTGACTGGTTTGGTTGTGTACCTGTTTATCTCATCACTATAGACGCATCATTCTGTGAACAAGCTTCAGATCATGACTTCTGTGCCTTGATCGAGCATGAGCTTTATCATATTGGCGTAGAACGTGATCAAGATGATGAAATCATGTACAGCGACAATACTGGCTTACCAAAGCATTACTTGGCAGGCCATGACGTTGAAGAGTTCTATGGCGTGGTCAAACGTTGGGGTGCAAGCGATAGTGTTAAGCGATTAGTCGAAATCACAAAGAATGCGCCATTTGTATCTGATTTTAATGTATCTGCGTGTTGTGGGAATTGTGTGATTGGTTAGAGCTGAAAGGCTCATTTTTTTGACCGTCTTCTTGGACGTACTTGGACGGATTGAGATTTATGGCCAGACTTAGAAAAGAGGTGCAAACGTATATAGTGCGTTCACTTGCGCAGTTTAATACCCCCCAAGAAACAGTAGTTCTTGTCAAAGAAGAATTTGGAATTGATGTTACTCGACAGCAGTGTGAAGCATATGACCCAACTAAGCGGACTGGAAAAGATCTAAGTGCCAGCTTGAAAAAAGAATTTGAGGAAACTCGAGAAGAGTACTTGGACAAACCTAAAAACATTCCTATTGCTAACCAAACCGTTCGCTTAGAGGCATACCAGCGACTAATCAATAAAGCCAAGAGCCCTGTGATGGCTTTAAAAATTCTCAAGCAGGCTGCAGAAGAAATGGGTGGCAAGTACACCAATAAGCAAGAGGTTGATCACACTACGAATGGCAAGTCGATAAATATGCCAACAACAATTGAATTGGTGGCTCCTGATGTCAAAGGTACAGATTGAATTACCGCCAAAATTAATACCATTATTCAGTACGCCTAATATTCGTTACAGATCATCATGGGGTGGTCGTGGTTCAGCTAAAACGAGATCGTTCGCGTTAATGACGGCGATCAAGGGTTATATGTATGCTGAAGCGAAGATCAGTGGATTGATTCTTGGTGCACGTGAGTACATGAACTCACTTTCAGATTCCTCAATGGAGGAAATCAAGCAGGCGATTCGCTCTGTGCCTTTTTTAAATCAATATTATGAGATGGGTGAAAATTTCATCCGCACCAAGAACCTCCGTGTGAGTTATGGTTTTGCTGGTCTTAGACATAATCTGGACAGTATCAAATCCAAAGCACGTATTTTGCTGTGCTGGGTGGATGAGGCTGAAACAGTCAGTGAGATGGCATGGCGAAAATTGCTTCCTACAGTCCGTGAGGATGGTTCAGAAGTTTGGATTACTTGGAACCCTGAGCGTAGAGATAGCGCTACCAGTCAGCGTTTTAGACATGAAGAAATCTTTGATGATCTTACAGGTGAATTGATTGGTGTTGGTGTAGAGATGAACTACAGCGATAATCCATGGTTCCCTGAAGTCTTGGAGATTGAACGCCGTCAGGATCAAAAGAATCTGGATGATGCGACTTATCGCTGGATCTGGGAAGGTGATTATCTTGAGCTTTCAGAGGCACAAATCTTTAGAAATAAATACAAGGTTGAAGCCTTTGATGATGAGTTATGGAAAACAGCAGACCGCTTATTCTTTGGTGCTGACTTTGGTTTTGCTAACGATCCGAACACATTAATAAGATCATTCATTCTTGAGAACACACTCTACATTGAGTATGAGGCATTTGGTGTCGGTGTTGATCTAGATGAAATGGCTCAGTTCTATGATTCAGTGCCAGGTGCAAGGGACTGGCCAATCAAAGGTGACTGCTCTCGACCGGAAACAATTAGCTATCTACGGCGTCAGGGTTTCAATATTGAAGCTGCCGAAAAGTGGCCTGGATCTGTTGAAGATGGCATTGCACATATTAAAGGTTTTGAGACTGTTGTGATTCATACGCGGTGTAAGAAAACCCTGGAAGAGTTTAGAAGCTACTCCTACAAAAAAGACAGGCTTACTGATGAAGTTCTACCAATCATTGTTGATAAGTGGAACCACGGCATAGATGCACTGAGATATTCATTAGATGGCTACATTATGGCTCGCGGTGGAACTGGAGTTTGGTCGCGCCTTTAAGAGAAAATTATGGGATTATTTAAATTTACAGCCGATAGTTTTCAGAACTTTGCGGCTCGTGTTGGCTTAGGTGCTGGCAGCCAAAACGATCAGTCCAGTTATGGCTTTAACCTCACTAGTCGTAACCGTCTAAAGCTTGAAGCAATGTACCGTTCAAGTTGGGTTGTTGGCCAAGTGGTTGATGTAGTCGCCGAGGATATGACCCGAGAGGGAGTAACCTTACAAGGCTTCGATGATCCGCAGCATGGTGAAGTAATTAATGATGCTTTAGATGCGTTGCAGATCTGGGACAAGCTCAGCGATACCATTAAGTGGGGGCGTCTCTACGGTGGTGCGCTCGCTGTCATGCTGATTGATGGCCAAAACGTTTCAACGCCGTTGAATGTTAAAACTATTGGTAAGGACCAGTTTAAAGGCTTGATGGTTTTAGACCGCTGGATGGTTCAGCCTACACTTGAAGATCTAGTCACTGAATATGGCCCAGACTATGGCAAGCCTAAATACTATGACGTATTCCAGGATGCAGCCGGCCTGTGTGGTCAGCGCATCCATTACTCGCGCGTCATCCGTATCGATGGCGTAAACCTTCCTTACTGGCAGGCGATGACTGAAAACCTTTGGGGGCAGTCAGTGATTGAGCGTCTAGAGGATCGTTTAACTGTTTTTGATAGTGCCACCATGGGTGCGGGCCAGCTGGTCTATAAAGCACATTTGCGGACATATAAAGTGAAAGGCCTGCGCGACATTATCGCCACTGGTGGGCGTGCTTTTGAGGGCTTGGTTAAACAGATCAATCATATTCGGGAATGGCAGTCCAATGAAGGTTTGACCTTGATGGATGCAGAAGATGACTTTGCAACACACTCTTACACCTTCTCTGGCCTTGATACACTTTTGCTTCAGTTTGGTCAGCAGATCTCTGGTGCCACTCAGATTCCATTGGTGCGTTTATTTGGACAGTCGCCGGCAGGTTTAAATTCAACTGGTGAGTCTGACTTATCCAATTACTACGACAACATCAATCAGCAGCAAGAACGCCGTCTGCGTACGCCGTTGCATAGGCTCTTGGAGATAATGTCACTGTCGGTACTTGGTAAACCTTTACCTGATTCATTTAAGTTTGATTTCACCAGCCTGTGGCAGATGAGTGAAGAGCAGAAATCAAATGTGGCAGAGAAGACAACCAATGCCATTTTGAAGGCTGAAGAACAAGGTGTGATTAGTCGTCATACGGCACTTAAGGAATTACGTCAGGCCAGTAGCTCTACTGGTATCTTCTCAACGATTACGGATGACGATATCGAAGACGCTGATAATGACCCACCTCCACCAGACAGTGAGAATGATGATGAATCACTTCGATCCGAAACGGATGCGGCGAATGGAGATCGAGTACAGCCGTCAGCTGCGTAAGATTTCAGGCTATATCGATACGATCGTGAAAGGGTTTGATGTTCATGACCCTCGATCATGGCCTTTGATCCAAGCGTCATTGAATCAGTACGCGGATACTTTGCATCATTGGGCCAATAACACGGCTGGACGGATCATAACTGACATCGCCTTGCGTGATGAAAAGACATGGCTGATCTACGCTAAAGACCTGTCCTACGGCGTACGTGAGCAGATCAGGAATAGTGATGTTGGCGCCGTTTACCAGCAATTGTTATCTGACCAGGTGAGATTGATTAAGTCTCTGCCATTAGATGCAGCTCAACGTGTGCATGACCTATCGACCAGAATGCTGATTGAAGGTGGGCGGTCGAAAGAGCTTGCAGGATTGATTATGGCAGGCGGTCAAGTTTCCATGAGTCGTGCCAATACTATCGCAAGAACAGAGATTAGTCGGGCTGCATCGGTATTTGTTCAATCACGTGCTGAGAATCTTGGATCTGAAGGTTATACCTGGCGAACATCTGGTGATATTGATGTCAGACCAAGTCATAAAGAAATGAATGGCAAGTTTGTGTATTGGAATAAGCCGCCGACATTAGACAGGATGACTGGACATGCTGGATGTTTGCCTAATTGTCGTTGCTACCCAGACCCTGTAATACCACTCGATTGAGTGGTTTTTTAATACCTGAAATTAGTGAGATAAACATGGCGATGAATAAATTTGTGCTGAATGGCACGCCACAAAAAATTACAGATGGCTCGAAAGGTGGAGCGGCTCAAGGGATGGGTAATCGTGACTTTTACTTTGCCCAAGGTACCAGCATGCCTTCAAAGGATGTTCATTTGCTTGATAATAAAGTTAGCTTTCCTGAAGGGGTAACCCTGTGGGCATGGGCTAGTGATTTAAGTCCTGTGACCGTTGTGGTTTTAACTTCTGACTAACGAAAGGTGGTGAAATGACGCTCCCTATATCTAGAGTGGTTGGTGTAAAAGTTGGAATTGTGATGAACGTGTTCGAAGCACGCAAAGCAACCGTCATTGGTGGTAGCAGTCGACCAGACAAAACCCCGTTGATGTGGAATAAAGATGACACAAGCCCAATGTGGAGCGCTGCAGGCAGCACCCCAATGTGGCAACAATTAATTTAAGGAGTAAGCTGTGGCGAATCTACCAGAGGTTGGAGCGCTTGTAGGCAGTAATGTTACAGAAGCAGGCTTCAAAGAAAATCTAACGAAGGTTATCGACTACGTCGGCGGCCCAAATGGCAACAATATCGAAGGCGGCAATCTTACAATCCTGATCAAAGACTCATTGCGTCAGTCTGTAGAGGTAGCAAGCGGTGGATTGCAGACGGTTTTATACACGGCTAAAGGCCAGCCCACTTACATGAACATCATTCAAAAGTACAATATGAGTACGATTGATGCTTCATTAAGTGGTACACACCCAGCATTTATTGTAGACGGTGTGGAAAAGCCTGAAATCTTTATCGGCACGTATCAGGGAAGAATTGTTAATGGTGAGTTGCTCAGTCTGCCGAATGTAGAGCCAAGCCATAGCACTAACTACACAAACTTTCTTACAGCAGCACGAGCGTGTGGCAATGGTCATCACTTGATCACAAATGCTGAATGGAGCGCCGTGGTCTTGCAATGCTACAAAGATAATAAACAGCCAATGGGTAATACATACTATGGCCGAAGCTCAGAAAATCCATTGCTGATCGGTCGCAGGGCGGACGGCTTAAATCCGGGTGATACATCTGGGTCAGCACGCACATTAACTGGGTCTGGCCCAGTTGAGTGGCGACACAACGGTAAAGAAAACGGCATTGCTGATTTATCCGGTAATGTATGGGAATGGAATTCTGGAATGCGTATTTTTAACGGTGAAATCCAGGTTATTGCAGACAATAATGCGTCAAAACTAGCGATTGATCTTGGTGCAACTTCTGCTGAATGGAAAGCGATTAATGGTGAAACTGGCAACCTGGTCACACCGGACGGCAGCGGAACCACGGCAGGCACAATCAAGTATGCTGATGGCGGCACAGCAGACTACACAATTAATGGGTCTAATTTTGGTGGTATCCGCAACTTATCAACAACCAAGCCTGTGACTGCGGCAGCTTTAGCTCGACTGAAAGCATTGTGCTTATATCCTCACATTGAAAATACCGCTTCATATAACGGTGATTACTTCGCCAAAACAATGACTGATGAGCGCCTTCCCATCCGTGGCGGCAGTTGGTTCTACGCAGCCAGTGCTGGCGTGTTCGCCTTGTACTTGAATAACGCTCGTTCGAGCACGGGTACGACTGTCGGGGCGCGTCCAGCTTTCGTAAATCTGTAATCTGTAAGGAAAATAAAATGCTAAAACTTGTATCAAATAAAGACGGTGTCGAGATTCATGCACTACAGATTGAAAACGGTGTTGCTGCGATTGATCCTGAATTTGAGGGTATTCAAGAGTTGATGCAAAGCTTAACTGATAAGCAGCAGATTCTTAATGCACTATCACAATTCAACCCTGATTACGTGTGGGCAGTCACCTACGAAAAACCGCCATTAAAACCACTAACACGCCGTCAATTCCGATTAGCACTTGTCATGAATGGCTTTGCTCTTGCTGATATTGAAGCGCTTATTAATCAAATCGAAGATGATATGCAGCGTCAAATTATTCAAATCGAATGGCAGGATGCTACGGTGTTTGAGCGAAATAATAGCAGTCTTTTCGTAATGTCAGCGATGATGGGGTTGTCTGAAGCTCAAATTGATACGCTCTGGGAGCAGGCGTCGAAATTATAAACCACCATTTAGGTGGTTTTTTATTGCCTGAATTTAGGTGAACTATGTTTAAGAAGAAACCGAAAAAGCCAGCGCCGTCTGCTACGAAAGACCGCTCCAATATCTACACAACGGGTCAGATCGGACGGACACGGGAAACCACACCAGAAGGCTACCTGCTATGTCGTGATGTGCCTGTGGCGCGTATCGGCACATTGATGTATGGCGACGGCGAAGTGCCCGTAACAGCGGATAATACTGGGCTAATTTTGATTCAGCGCGGTGAAGAAGACCTATTTGATCCAAAGACCATGGCTAGCTTTGAAGGTAAAGCAGTCACCAATGACCATCCAGAAGAATGGGTCAACCCGAGCAACTGGAAGGAATTGGCGGTAGGTACTGCACACAGCGTCCGACGTGGAGAAGGTGCTGAAGCAGATTTTCTGATAGCTGACTTATTAATCACTGATCAAGATGCGATTGATGCGGTGATGGGTGAGAAAGTAGAAATTTCTCTTGGCTACGATGCTGATTATGTTGAGATCAGCCCGGGCAAAGGGGTACAGCGCAACATTTTTGGAAATCACGTTGCATTAGTCGATAAAGGGCGTTGCGGTTCCCGCTGCTCGATAGGAGATAGTTTTATGTCTGATAAGACAAAAAAGAAAAAGATTAGTTTTGCTGATCGCATTCGTAACCTGGTGAAAACCAAGGATGCTGAAGAAGCCGAAAAACTGGCTAAAGCAGTTGAAGATGAAGAATTGGAAATTGAAACCAAGGATTCAGATGATGATGAAGATCTGGATGGCAAAACGTCCGATGCTGCTGTGAATCGTCAGATCCTTAAAATGCTCAAAACTATGGACTCTCGTCTTGGTGCTTTGGAAAAGAAAAAAACCAAAGATTCAGATGATCCTGAAAAACCAACTGAAGATAATGACAATCCCGATGATGATCCTGAAAAAACCAAGGATGACATCTTAAAGGCAGAACCTGCAGGTAAAGCTAATGAAGGCGTAACCCATACCGGTGATTCACTTAAAGAAGTGATGGTGCGTGCTGAGATCCTGTCACCAGGAATCAAGCTGCCGCCGACAATTGATAGTGCGAACAATGGTAAAGCGGTTGTACTTGCTAAACTTCAGGCATTAAAAGCTGCAATGCAAACCACTGATGGCCAGAAAGCCGTAGCGCCGTTTATTGGTGCAAATGCCAATATTGATACTCTACCAATTCAAACACTGGATGCAGCATTCATTGGGGCATCAGAGTTAATTAAACAGCAAAATAATTTGAAAGGCGTACGCTCAGGTATCACTACACGTGACTTTGGCTGTGCAGCTCCAACAATTGATCAGATCAATCAGCGTAACCGCGATTTTTGGAACAAAGGAAAATAAAACATGGCTGCTTATACATATCGTATGCCTTCTGGCATTCCGGGTGATGTGTCTCGTAAATCACACTCAACTATCGAATCACACAATATGCCGACGCCAGTGGCTGCCTTTGGTGTATTTGCCAAAATGGATGCCACAGGCAACTTGGCTGCACTAGGCTCTTCTGACACAGCTGACACGGTTTATGGTCTGATTGTGCGCTCATATCCAACAACTTCCACCACGAATAATCTAGGGCAAGCAGTACCGTCTAAAGGTATTACAGATGTTCTGGTGCGCGGTTACATGACGGTGAAATGTAATGCTGGTACAGCGAAGAAAGGTGGTGCTGTTTATGTGCGCATTGGTGCTACTGCAACTGGCAAGCCAATTGGCGGCATTGAAGCAGCAGCAGATGGTGCAAATACCATTGCTGTGAAAGCACGCTTCATGCATGACGCCGATGCATCTGGCAACGTAGAAATCGCATACAACATCTAAAAATTTAAAAGGCATGAAGGACGGCGCTATAGGCGTCTTTTTTTATGCCTGGGGAAAATAAACATGAAGAAATTACTTCTCGGTAGTGCAGTTACAGCAGGCATGGCGGCGATTCGCGCCCAAACTCGCGACAACTTCCAAACCTTTGATGCGCGCACAATTGATAGCACGGGTGCTTTCCTGGTTGGTGAGCTTGAACGCTTAGATCCACGACTGAACGAGCCATTAGCAAGTTATACCTGGTCACGTGATATTGACCTGCGCTCTGACGTTTCAATCGCTGATGAAACATCATCTTTCACCAACTCTACTTTTGCTGCTGCAGGTGGTGCTTCACCAAATGGAAAATCGTGGGTAGGCAAGAATGCTGATGCTATCCAAGGTATCGCTCTAGATATCGGTAAGACGGCATTGCCATTGACTCTATGGGCAATGCAGGTCGGGTTCACAATTCCTGAACTGGAATCTGCGAAACAGGTAGGGCGTCCGATCGATGCTCAGAAGTTCGCAGGTCTGCAAATGAAATACCAGATGGATGTAGATGAACAAGTCTATATCGGTGACGGCATGATCGGTGTAGAAGGCCTGTTGAACTCAAGCAAGGTGGGTGCAACCAACGTGATCAAAACTTGGGCAACATCCACACCGCAGGAAATTCTGAGCGATGTAAACCTGATTCTTAATAATGCATGGGTAGCTTCAGGCTTTGCTGTATGTCCTGACAAGTTGTTATTGCCGCCTCAGCAGTTTGGTTTATTAACCACTCGCATTGTGTCAGAAGCAGGCAATATCTCGATCCTTGAATTCCTGAAGATCAACTGTCTGGCAATGTCAGTAAATGGTAAGCCACTAGACATCCAGCCTTCTAAATGGTGTGTTGGCCGTGGTGCTGCAGGTAAAGACCGCATGATGACTTATACACAAGCTGAATCACGTGTTCGTATGCCTCTTGTACCGCTACAACGTACGCCGTTGGAATATCGTGACTTGCGTCAATTGACGACTTATTTCGGTCGTATCGGTGCGGTGGAATGGGTATATCCAGAAACTGCTTACTATGCAGATGGCCTATAAGGAGAAGCTTAATGAGTAAAGTTAAAATTTTCCTATCGAAGCCATTGGTAGTGAATATGGGTAAAGACCAAGATGGCCAGCAAATCAATTTGAACCTGCCTCAAGGTCTACAAGAAGTAGATCAGGAGGTGGCAGAGCACTGGTTTGTGAAGCATCACTCGCAAGAGATCACCCAGGACGTAGTGGTAAATCACGAGCTTCAGGAAGCTTATGACAAGCTAAAAGAAGAATTTGATGCTCTTCAAACGCAATCTGATGCAGCGACCAAGAAAATCGCGGATCTGGAAAAGCAGGCTAAGGCTGATGCAAAAGAAATCGCTGAGCTAAAGCAGAAAATTGCTGATGCAAAAGAAATCGCTGAGCTAAAGCAGAAAATTGCTGATGCCTCCTCTGCTGACAACAGCAAAGATGCAGATCCAAAAGCTGAAGACAAAAAGGCTAAGTAATCATGCTAGATGAATCATCCTTTCGTGAATCAATGCCAATGTTTGCAGATACTGATCTGTACCCGACGGCGCAATTCAACTTCTATTTAAATATGGGAAAAAAGTTACTGCCTGAATCACGCTGGGATGATCTGCTGGATGAAGGCTTAGCTTTCTTCGTAGCGCATTACCTGACGTTGTATTTGCGCAGTATGGACGCCGTAGCGATTGGTGGAGATGCTGGTCAAGTGACTGGTAATGAAACCTCTAAGTCAGTCGACGGCGTTTCCTATTCGGTCGATGTTTCCAGTGTTTCATTGACTGATGCTGGACATTGGAATCAAACCACATTTGGCATTCAGTTTTTGCAGATGGCCCGGATGGTCGGTGCAGGAGGGATTCAACTTTGACAGTAAAAGTAACTGGTGAAGGCATGCTGAGCATACTTGAGGCCGTTGCGGAACTGTCTAGGGTTGAGGTGCTTGTGGGAGTGCCACACGGGGAAGCCCGAACTGATGAAGATGGTATGACCAATGCTCAAATTGGTTATCTATTGGAAACTGGTTCACCTGCAATGAACCTTGAACCGCGTCCGCATTTGATGCCAGGTATTGAAGCTGTACAAGATGTTATCGGGCAGCAACTTACCAAGGCTGTGAATAGTGCGTTGGATGGTAACAAACAGCGCATGTATTTCTTCTTAAACACGGCTGGCATGAAAGCAACAATGAGTGTGAAGAACCTGATTAATGCAGGTGACTTTGCGCCGCTGAAACCAGCCACGCTTAAGGCAAGAAAAGCCAGAGGCAGGAAGTCTGAAAAGCCATTGGTGGATACAGGCCAATACCGTAATTCACACACCTACGTGATTATGAATAAGGGCAAGGAGGTCAACAGTGGCAACTCTTGATGTAAGTCGTGTGCTCCTTGATCCGAAGCTGGCATCACGTGGGATTATTTGCCACCGGACTGAAGTGGTGATGGGAGACAATGGTCGAGGTCAGAAGACTGAAACCACTCATACATTCAGTGGTGTAGTGACGACTAATGATGGCAACAAGATGGATCGCCGTACTGATGGCACCTTGATTAAGGGTGCTATTAATATTCATACCCGGTTTGCATTGTCTTCTGGTGATGCAGACCATCAAGCCGATGAAATTACATGGAAAGGTCGTCGTTATATTGTGTCTCAGGTTTTAGACAATACACATTATGGCCGTGGCTTTGTGAAGGCAATTTGTGAATTGAAACTATCAGGATAAATATGGCGGACTCTACAGTAGACGGTTATATACCGTCGAGTGGAGCTGTCCAGAATGACCAGGAACTTGAGGATATTTTCCAAGGCTTGATTGTTGGAGTCACATCATTACCGGGTGCCATGGTTAGACCGCGTTGGCAGAATGACCCACCACCATTACCAGGCATTGATAAAAACTGGTGTGCATTCGGGGTGAAACATACCCGTAGTGATGATGGTCCGTACTTCCAGCAAAACGAAGATGACATGGACAGTATCCGGCATGAAAGCATTGAAGTTTTTCTCTCATTTTATGGTCCACAAGGGCAGCACTTTGCCAATTTATTTAAAGATGGCTTAGGGATTCCACAAAATATTGCCCAGATCCGGGCATACAAAATCAAATTTACAGGATGCGGTGAAATTCTTACGGCACCTGACTTTCTCAATAATCAATACGTGCACCGCTATGACATGACCGCGACATTCAATCGACAGGTCAAGCGTAGCTTTGCCTCAAAACCTTTTGAAAGTTTTCAAAAAATTAATTTTAAACGCAACTAGGAGTCATCATGACATTACCTGTTTCTAGTGTCGTCAATGTCAGCATTAGTCTTGCTGCATTGGCTGCGGGACCACGTTCATTTGGTTCATTACTTATTCTTGGCACTACAAGTGGTGTCATTGATAAGATCGAGCGCATGCGCGAATACTCTGGTATTGATGGAGTAGCTGAAGACTACGGCGTTGATGATCCAGAATACAAAGCAGCGCTTGCATACTTTGGTCAGTCACCTAAGCCTCGTACACTGTATATCGGTTATTGGGATAAGACAGGGTCGGAATCAGTGCAGGCTGCGGTTGCTGAATGCCTCCAATCTCTCAAGTGGTACGGCCTAACCATTGCAGCCGACCTGACTGATATAGAAGTTGATGCTGTAGCAGCCCTAATTGAAGCATCAGACCCGGTGCGTATGTTTGGTTATACGACTCAGGAAGAAGAAAGCCTTAGCCCTGTTAGCACAACAGATACGGCATATTTGCTTAAGAATAAAAACTACCGTCGCACCTTTGCGATTTTCTCTTCTGATAATCCTTATGCAGCAGCTTCTGTGTTTGGTCGTGCATTTAGTGTCAACTTTATGGGCACCAATACCACAATCACGCTGAAGTTTAAGCAGCTGCCAGGCATTGCAGCTGAAGACCTGAAAATCAGTGAAGCCAATGCATTAAAGGCGAAGAACTGTAATGTTTTTGCAAGCTACAACAATGGCACATCCATTCTGCAGGAAGGGGTGATGTGTGATGGCTCATTCTTTGATGAAGTCCATGGCCTTGACTGGCTTCAGAATCATCTGGAAACAGCGTTATGGAATTTGTACTACACATCAAACACTAAAATTCCCCAAACACCTGCAGGTGTAAATCGCCAATGTGGTGTACTCGAGCGTGCATATGAACAGGCCGTGACAAATGGGCTATTGGGTGAAGGGCAATGGAACGGTGATAGCTTTGGCGCACTAGAAACGGGTGATTATCTGCCAAAAGCATTCTACGTTTATGCCAATAGTCTTGATGATCAAGCTCAATCAGAGCGGGAAGCACGTAAAGCGCCCGTATTTCAGATCGCCACAAAGCTTGCAGGTGCCACTCACTTTGCAGATGTGATCGTTTCAGTTAATCGCTAAGGAGTTTTTATGACAGCTTATTCTTTTATGGATACCCAGTGCTCTTTAACAAGCGATGATGGGGTAATTGATTTGGGTTATGGCGCAGCAATTGCTGAGGAAGGCATTACCTTTGCCATGGCTGGTGATAAAAATACCATGACCATTGGTGCAGATGGTGAGGGTATGCATTCCCTTCATGCGGATAACTCTGGCACCATCACTATCCGTTTTTTAAAGACTTCACCAACCAATGCCAAGTTGATGAATATCTACAATGCTCAAAAATCATCAACACGGAAGTGGGGCAAAAACACTATCACACTCAACCATACAGGTTCTGGTGATAACCACACCGCGTCTAAATGTGCATTTAAAAAAGTTCCTGATTATACAAATGCAAAAGTTGGCTCAACCGTGGAATGGGTATTCGACTCAATAAAAGTTGATATGAAACTTGGCAAATATGAGTAATTGAAATGCAGATAACAATTAGCGGTAAAAACTACACGATCGGGCGCTTAAATGCGCTCGATCAACTTCACGTATCCCGAAAGATTGCTCCAATCATCCCAAGCCTAATTCCAATCATTAGCGAAGTTGCAAAGGGTGGACTCTCCAAAGTGATTGAGTCTATGGAGTCAGGTGATGATGTCGAGTTGGAGAATATCGATCTAAAAGAGCTTGATGGTCTTTCCAGTGCATTGTCACCGCTTATGGATGTCATTGCTGGGATGTCTGAAGGCGATACCAATCTTGTGATCCATAAGTGCTTATCTGTGGTTATTCGTGATGGTGCTGTACTGTGCCGTGGTGAATCAATCATGTTTGATGATTTAGACATAATGCAGATTCTTCCATTGGTTGTTGCCGTCATTCGTAAGAACTTGGGAAATTTTATTCAAGATCTTCTTATGAAGGCATCGAGCATGAAGAAGGTCGAATAAATTTTAAGTGTTTGCCAAATCATGAAGACTGGCTTTTACGGCCAGTCATTAAGGGTATGTGCAAATACGAGTCCCTAATCGATGGAACTCTCGATCTAGCTGATATTGCTTTGATGAATGATGCTCTTGATGTAGTTGCAGACAATGAGTTCTTAATCGAAGAAGCGCGGGAGCGAGAAAGCAAAGGGGTGTGATCTTGTATTAAGTGCTTTTTACAATTTCAAATGAATTAAAGACTACTGCAATAGTGAATAATGAAATCAATGAACCGAATAGCCGAGAATTAATCTCGGCTTTTTTATGTCTGGAGTTTTAGGAAACATTTCCAATAATTTTAATGGATTGGATGCGTTTCAATAAGCCCAGAAAAGCAAAAACCCCGATGTTCGAGCATCGAGGTCTTTTGTGTTCACAACCTTGACCAGAAGGAAGCAAACCGTAAATGAATTTTAACCTAAATATACAGGTTGATAAAGTGATGAATAAATTGTCTGAAAGTAAAACTCTAAGAACTTGGACGTATGTGATCGGTCTAGTTTTTATCTTCGGCATATTAATCTGGCAGGCGGCTCCTATTATTACTGCCGTAGCAAAACTAATTGAAGTTATAAAATAAAGGTATTCCCATGGCACAAGCAGGTGTAATTCGTGACTTCATGGTCGCATTAGGTTTTAAGACTGACAATTCAGGCTTAAAGCAAATGCAAGATGCCATGGGCGGTGTGGAGCTTAAAGCAGCAGCATTAAAAGGTGCTTTACTAGCCTTAGCAACTGGCGCCGTCGTAGCAGTGCGTCAGACGGCAAGTGAACTAGATAAGCTTTACTTCTCATCACAGCGTATTGGTGCCAGTGTCACCAACATCAATGCATATGGCAATGCGATTGCTCAGCTTGGCGGTAGTGCTGAGGGTGCTGTCGGCTCTCTGGAGTCGCTTGCTGAGAAAATGCGTAATTCACCAGGCTATGAAAGTCAGATTAATAGTCTTGGCGTTCAAACCAAAGATGCCAATGGCGCAATGCGCGACCGTGTTGAGGTGATGAAAGATCTAAGTGGTGTTTTATCTAAAATGCCCGCTCACCAAGCGAATGCCTATGCAAGTTCTTTAGGTATTGATCAAAATACTTTACTGGCCATGCGCGATGGTAAGTTTGTATCTAACATGGATAAATACCAGAAGATACAAAAAGAACTCGGAATGAATGATGATCTTGCCAAATCAGGCAACGAATTCATGTCGGAGTATCGTGATCTAACCATGATGACTAAGACAGGTTTTCAGGTCATTGTGATGCAGGCGGGTAAAGCTTTAATTCCCATTTTAAAGTTACTAAACACTTTAATTATGGCGGGTGTATCTGCATTCAGTCAGTTGAATCCGCAGATTAAAGAGGGTTTAGGAATCGCTCTTCGTTTTGGTATGGCAGCCCTTGTACTTGGTGCTTTTATTAAAACATTTGGAATGATTTTTAAGTTTATCCCAATGTTGAAAGGCTTTATTGGTCTGCTTAAGTTGTTCAGACTTGCTTTCCTTGCATCGCCGATCGGTATCATCCTTGCCTTAGCATCTGCTCTGTATTTGCTATATGACGACTACAAGACATGGAAGGAAGGTGGAAAGTCTTTAATTGACTGGTCCAAGTGGACGAACGGTATTGATAAGATCATCGCGAAGATCAAAGATTTTTTAGCCATGTTGGAAAAAGTTAAGGATAAGGTCGTTAATTTTGTTCAAAAGATTATTTCCGATCCAGTGGAAGCCATTAAAGAAGTTGTCGATATCGCCAAAGATGAAGCAAAAAATATTGCCCAAAAAGGTGCAGATGCTCTCAATGATAAAATTGCAAAGACTGAAACTGGAAGAAAGGCTCTAGATGCAGTTGGATCAGGTGTAGCCAAAACCCTTGCATTTTTAGGCAATAAGGAAGCTCAAAAAGCTGTTGAGATTAATGAGGGTAAATCCGCCGTGACTGCTAAAGATATTGCTCTTGGAACAGCTAAAGCGGTACAAAATGCAGTTAAGGGAACGGTAACTAAAACTGGGAAGAAACTTGAACTTTCGGAAGCTGATATTGTGCGAATCATGAAAGTAGCCTCAACAGAAGTAGTTCCTTCTCTTAAAGGTAAGAACTTTGAAAATCAAGCAGCAGGTGTAATTGATACAATTCTGAACCGCACAGCTTCTGGAAAATTTGGTGGGTCAATTAAGGAGGTTGTGAATCAGCGGTGGGCATTTTCTGATATTAATGCCCCACGAAAGGGTGCATACGGAAGTGTTGATAAAGTTCCTATGAAACGTGTATCTAAGAAGATGGAGCAGTTTGTTCGCAAATATCTTGAAGAAAGAGCAAATGGTAAATCTTCAAGTGTTGGTAGCAACATTTCTTACGCTAATCCAAATTTTTTAGGAGAAGCGAGCACAGCGACTAAAAAATGGGTGCGAGAGGTAGAAAAGCAAGCGAAGGCATCTGGTCAAATCTATGGATCTGGAAATGCAATTCATGTGCATGCGACGCCATCAGCTGACACTTGGAAAAAGCCGGGTGCTTTTTACATCACCACACCAAGCAGTAAGGCAAATCAACAAGTGACACCATCACCTGCCAAGAATCCTAATGACTTGGCGAAATTTGCACAAAATGCGGATATTCCCAAAAGTAATCCGCATAAATCTCAAGTGAGTAACTCCTCCAATATGACAGCCTCAAATGTAACTATCCATCAAAGCTTTACCACTGATATGACAATTAATGGTGCGCGAGAGCCAATTGAATCGGCCAATGCAGTAAAACGCCAGCAAGAAAATCAGCTGGCGTTTATGGCGAGGAATGCAATGAGCCCACTGGCAGGTTAGTTAAATATACTCTTAAGGAATGCAATTCGTTGTTTATAGAGAGTCGATTGGCAAGTTAAGTCGTACTCAACTGTTGCGGGACTCCCTTGAGTGTCAGCGACAATAAAATCACCGCACTGCATTTCTTTATATCTTACCCAAAGATCTTGTGATTGTTTTAGCTCAGATTTTGCTTGAGTTTGTTCTTGTGCATTTTGATACACTTTTTCTAGTTGTAGTCGCAGTGATCTTACCTCATTGTTAAGACATTTTTGACTCTCGAGAGAGGTCTTTGCGGTTGAGCAATCAGCCCAAACTCCAACACTGAAAGTTGAAGCCACTGCTAAAAGTAATAGTTTTCTCATCTCAACACCTTGGAATTTTTTAAAAAGCAATAATTTATAGATTTATAAAGAAGAGGTTAGTAATATGCAAACTTATTTAAAATTAAATAATGAGGCTTATGAAAGCTTTATGGATTACGTCAAGCATATATTGCAACAAGCCAATTCCTTTGGTTCAAGGTCATCTATTCTGAGTATCTTAGCTTGGATATTAGGATCATTACTGTGTGCAACTACTTTAGCTAGTATTTTTAATGCTGATAAATTGATATTAATTGGCTTGTTTATTTTAGTCGTTATAATGATTATCGCAATTTTGGTTGCTTTTTTCTTTTGTTTATTTACAAATAAAACTGACATTCTTAGAAGTGAGAAATTCAATATTGAAAAACTTGCTCTCGAAAAACATGTGCCAGAAGATAGCCTAAATGGTGAATTTAAAACAATCAACACTCAAAACACTAAAGCACTCACAGCCAGAGTAGATACGAGTGAGGATGTTAATGATGAAGCGTAGGTATATAGTTTGTTTGCAGAATTTAACTCAGAAACATAATGACGCTTTAAAGGAGTTTTTCAAAAGTAATGGCCTTGGTTGGTGGCATTGGGTTGGAGATACTTGGTTTTTAACAGATCCATCTGGAAAGTTCACTGCTCAGCTAATAAGAGATAAAGTAAAGAAAATAGTTCCTAACGAAAGATTTGTTGTAGTTGAAATTAATGAAAATGGTGATACATGGTCAGGAGTAACTGTAAACGACCCAGATAAAAAAATGTTTTCATGGTTTCGAAAGGTTTGGAAAAAGTAAGTTAGAAATCATTTTTCAGTGCCACCTTCGGGTGGTTTTTTTACACCTAAGGAAAAGTAAACATGGCAATTGGCTCATTAATTAATACCGTCACATCCTCATTGCTAACTGAGTCGGTTGGGTCCTTACTGCTTGCAGGAAAGGGGCGAACAATCATGGGGCTTTTTGCGGATGTGACGATTGAAGAAAAACATAAAGATGAATTAAAAATTACTGAACACCCAACTGAAACAGGTGCAGCTATTTCTGATCATGCCTACATGGAGACACCGGAGCTCACGATGAAGGTGGGTTGGTCTGAGAGTGCTGGCAAACTTAATGGATATGTGGGTAGTACCTCACTTGGCGGTGCAACAAGTCTTGTCGCCGTGTACGAGTCATTACAATTGCTTCAAAAAACTAAACTCCCCTTAATTGTTTCAACAGGCAAGCGCCTCTATACAAACATGCTTATTAAGTCTCTCTCGTGCACCACCGATAAGACGACGGAGCATGTCCTCATGATTGATATTACTTTTAAGAAAGTAATCCGGGTGATGACTTCTGAGACCACGGTACTTGTAGAGAATCAGGCTTCACCTGCAGGGACAGCCTCTGTTCAAAATGGTGGAACAGTTCAAACAAAAGAAGTGAATGAGTCAATCTTAAGCAAAGTATCTGGGGGTTGATATGGCCTTACATGAGATACCACTAACCAATACCAATCAGCAATTCAATGTTCGCCTTGGTTCGATCATTTATAAGTTACGTCTTATTTATCGTTTAGATGCATGGTACCTCGATATTTTAGACAGTTCGGGGCAATTGATACTTGCAGCAATACCATTGATTCAGGGTGTAAATCTTTTAGACCAACATCAGCACTTAATCAAAGGTGGCCTATTTGTACTGAATAGCAATGCTGACGAAAGCCAATCCTTTAATGATCTAGGTGTGAAAATTCAATTATTTTGGAGAGATTGATATGTCGCTACAGTGGGGAAGATTATGCCGGCTTACAATCCAAATTAATAAAGATGCTCCTGAGGCATTAGATCTATCAGACTTCCATATATATTTTCATATCTCCCAGCCCGCGACTGAAGCACCTAAGGCGGCTGAACTTTATATCTACAATATGTCTAAGGAAACGATGGATTTACTGTGTGGTATTGATGATCAGAAGATAGAAGGCCAGGTTATTCTTGAGGCTGGTTATGAAGATTCAGGTTTAGAAATCATATTTAAAGGTAAAGTCTTTCAGTATCGACGTGGTCGTGATAATCAAACAGATACATGGCTTTGCATCCTTGCTCAGTCAGGTGATGCTGCAAAGAATAACGCCATTATTAATCAGTGTGTGCCAGCAGGTACCAGTGTTGAAGAAACTAAAAACATCCTATTGAAAGGTTATGAAGATGCAGGTTTACAGCTTGGTGAGTCGCCGCAATTGTCTGACCAAAAGCTGATTCGGGGACGCGTACTATTTGGCTCTCTAGACACAACCATGAAGCAATTTAGCAAGGACAATGATCTGGCATATACATTGTCAGACGATGAAATTCACATGCGCATTATAGATAAACATACGATTGAACCTGTGCAGATTTTAAACCCGCAAACTGGTGTGATTGGAATGCCTCAATTAACAAGTGAGGGATTAAATATTACTTGTCTACTCAACCCCAAGCTTAAATGGGGCGGACGAGTTCAGGTAGATATGACCAATATGCAAACTGAGTCATATGATATTAACTACGGTGGCCAAATGGTCGACCAACCTTACAAGAACCCGAACTTAGCAACTGGAGCGGACGGGGTGTTTATTATCTGTTCAATTGAGAGAACGGGCGATAATCGCGGTAATGATTGGCATGACAGTTTAGTTTGTATCGCTGTAGGGGGCACAGTTCCGAAGTCTGGTGTTTCTATCACGGGGGTGGCAGGGTAATGGCAATTTCATTAAGTGAACGTTCACCCGATATGCTTCAAATCATCAAAGATGCGATTCAGGGAGAGCTCGCCAATCTATGGACGTCACTTCCATGCATTGTTGATAGCTATAATCCTGACGCCGTGACTGTTGTTGTACAACCCGCAATTAAAATCCCAGTAAAAAAAATAGATGGATCAATTGAATTGGTGCTGATGCCTTTACTTATGGATGTACCAGTCATGTTTCCTTGTGCTGGAGGATTTACCATTACCCACCCTATTAAGGAGGGTGATGAGTGTTATGTCTCACTGGCAGCTCGAAATATCGATATTTGGTGGCAATCAGGTGGTATTCAAAACCCTTTTGATACTCGAAAGCATGATCTGTCAGATGGGTTTGCATTTTTTCGTCCGCAATCGCAGGCGACAAAAATTAGTGATATTTCTACAACAGATTTAGAAATTCGGAACGATGCCAACACCTGCAAAATTCAGATTACACCTGCAGGTGAAATTCACTTTATTGGCACTAAATCAGTTTTTCATCATCCTGTTGAAATGCAAAAAACATTAGATGTATCAGGCGCGGCCAGTATGCAAACCACCTTAGATGTAACTGGCAAGTCCACACTTACAGGTGGGGCTTCTGTCGAGGGCATTGAATTTAAGACTCATAAACATGGTGGGATTCAACGTGGAGGGGGTGATTCTGATGGACCAAAGTAAATTAACGTTAAATGAGGGGTCGCTGAGAGGCGGCTTTTTTTATGCGCTATAGAAAACTTGATGAAAATGGCGACTACGTCTTTGGGGTCGGGGTGAATAGTTTTCTAATTAATTCGCCTGAGGCAGTAGCACAAGCTGTTTTAACTCGCCTGAAGCTTTGGGTCGGTGAATGGTTTGCAGATACGTCAGACGGTACGGGATGGAATCAGTCAATTCTGGGGAAGCGGTCAGGCAATTTATATGAGCTTACATTGCGACAACGAGTCCTAGAAACGCCCGGTGTACAGAGCATAGAAGAGTTCGAAGGAGACTTAGATCCAGAGACACGAAAGCTCACCGTTTCAATTGTGCTGAACACTATTTATGGAAACATAGAATTATTAGAAGAGGAGCTTAGAGCATGACTATTTCGTCGGTTGCAGTTGTTATGACTGATGCAGGACCAGTAGCTCCAACCTATTTTGAAATTGTTGAATATTTAAAATCTGAAAATCGAAAAATCTACGGTGAAGATATTTACCTCGAAAATGATTCGCAGGATGGGCAGTGGATTGGTGTTATTGCTAAGGCGATTGCTGACTGTAATTCTTCTGCCATTAAAGCTTATTCAACCATGTCGCCAAAGACTGCAACCAAGGAAGCATTATCGCGTAATGTCGCTTTAAACGGCATTAAACCTTCACCTGCGACGTATTCAACCGTCGATGTTGTGATCACTGGAGTAGCTGGCACAAGTATTACCAATGCCAATGTTTCAGATACCAGCAACAACATTTGGGTTCTGCCTGTATCTATTACCATTCCACCAGAAGGTACGATCGTTGTTACGGCTACCGCAGAAAAGGCGGGTGCTGTTATCGCTATGCCAAACACCGTTTCAGTGATTGGTAAACCAACTCGCGGTTGGCATGGTGTCAGCAATCCAAATTCATCGAGTGTCGGGCAGGATGCTGAGTCTGATACCAAGCTGAGACAACGTCAGTCATTATCAACCGCTAATGCATCAATGTCGCAGCTTGAGGGATTGCGTGGGGCGATCCTTGCGTTAAATGGTGTGACTCGATGTGTGACCTTTGAAAACAAATCAAGTCTCACTGATGAAAATAACCTTCCTGCAAAGTCTGCGTGTGTCGTTGTTCATGGAGGTGATTCCCACCAAATTGCTAAGCTGATGCATATTAAGAAATCCATGGGATGTGATTGGTATGGCAATACCGATGTGACTGTATTGAATGTTTATAACGAGCCTGATGTCGTTTCAATCTATCGTGCAGATGTGACAAATATCAGCTTCAAAATTTCCATTACAACCAAGGAATATTATAGTGCTGATACAGGAGATATTATTAAGAATCTTCTCGCTGAGTACACCAATGCCTTGAATATCGGCGACAAAATCACGCAGAACAAAATTACTGGAGTGACTAATTTATATGGCGCGGAGCAGTCACAAACCTATGAGGTTGTAAGTATCAAAACCATTGCAAATGGAATTGAGCATGCGGGTGATTACACTTTGCCTTTTGGTAATGTCGCCTTTTGTGATGCGACCACAATTACTATTGAGGTGACAAGTGGATAGTAAAAATACCAGTGAATATTTAGGCCTCGTCACCAGTCAGCATCGACAAAAAAGCAAGTTCATAGAATCAATAAGGGTTTCAGTTGATCCTATTGTCGGTTGCCAAAACTTGCTTTCTAAAATGAGCGAGCTCCATGATTTAGAAACCGCAACAGGTAATTGTTTGGAGCAATTAGCGCATTGGACGGGTACTCCGTTAATTATTCCTGGTGCAGCTCAGCTTGAGTATTTCGGCTTTATTGATCAAGAAAACGCTATGACATTTGGGGAAACAGATGATCCGAGTATCGGTGGATATTTTCGAGAATCGGGACAGTCGGGGACTGGAGGTCTAACCCCTACAGGTGATTTTTTAAGAAGACTGATCAAAGCAAAGATTCTTAAAAATAAGAGCACAGGAAATATCAATGAAACCAAAGCAATTCTTGAACTTGCGCTCAACCACAGTCATTTCAAAGTGTTTGATAACAAAGATATGACGGTGACTTTTAAAAACCTCGCTACGCAATTTACAACGATGCAGAGAATATTGGTGCAAATGTTTTTCCCATTGCCTGCAGGTGTTGAACTTATTATTGAGGATTAAAAATGGCTATTGAAAAGCTATCCGAATTTGCTAAAGATGGGCAAAAGAATACCGATGATTTAAATTTAACTGATGGATTTTCTGTTAGCAAAAAGCCTGCACGTCAGTGGTTTAACTGGTTATTCAACACATTGACTACCAAGATTAATGAAATTATTGATGGAAAGTTAGACTCTGATGCAACAGCAGTTGCCGCTCAGAAGTTACAAACATCACGACAGATTTCTTTTTCTGGTGCTGCAACCGGATCATTTAATTTTGATGGGAGTAAAGGAGAATCGTGCGTTTTAACGCTGGCGAATTCTGGAGCTGAAGCAGGAACCTACGGGACAACTTTAAAAATTCCTGTGATTACGGTAAATGCGAAAGGCTTAATTACGACAGCCACAACACAGGATATTCCGTCCGCGTCCACCAGTGCAAAGGGGTTGGTTCAACTAAATGACACACTAACCAGTACAAGCACAACTCAAGCATTAACTGCTGCACAGGGCAAGGCACTACAGGATGACAAACTGGGTAAGAATGAAAATGCTGCGTCAGCAACCAATTGCGGTCGTTCAGTAGTCGCAGGCAACGGCTTGTCTGGGGGGGGGGAGTTAAATGCTAACCGCACAGTGACGCTTGGAACGCCCAGCACAATAACAGCATCAACAGGGAATACTGTTAGCGCTTCAAGTCATACGCATAATTTAGATATAAATTCATTGCCGCTGCTTGGAGTTGGTCAGACATGGCAGAATGTATCAAGATCATTAGGATCAACATACACAAATAATACTGGTCGACCAATTCAAATTTCAATCTTTGCATCTGGAAGTTCTGGATCAGCCCTAGCTTTGATTATTGATGATCTTGAACTCCTGAGAACCAACCAATCTGCAACAGTCCAAACAACTGCCGTAATTCCCAGTGGTTCAAGCTATACCATGCATGGTGCTATACTGAGTAATTGGAAGGAGCTTAGATAAATGACAACACCTTACATTGACCCGAATATTATTTTCGCATCGCAAGCGCCTGATCAAGATAAGCCAGATACCTTGCAAGCTATGGGTAAATATTTAGCGAATTAACTTAATAACCATACACAACCCCGATCTTTAATTAGATCAGGGTTTTTTATTGCCAAAAATTAGGGGAAATAAATGGAACCAGTGTCCACAAGTGGTTTTGCTGCATTTTTAAAGTTCTACGGTGCAGCGATTATGGTCACTTTAGCGATAGCACTTGTTGCAACGGTTGTCATCATGATGCGTTTGCCACGCTCGCCACAAGAGTGGGCAGTGGGTTTGATTTGTACAGTTGTATCAAGTCTAACTGGTGGAGCATTCATTATCGTGAAATGGGGGCTACATGAGTGGGTAACGGACATTTGGGGAATGATTGCTTTAGGTGGGTTTTTCTTTGTATGCGGTTTACCGGGTTGGGCTGTTGTTCGATGGACCTTTAACTTCATCAATAAACAGGAGGGTAAAACTATTATTGAAGTGGTTAAAGAGCTTAAAGAAGCCAGAGAAGATTTGAAGAAATAACGTAACAAATGATATGCCGCCTTAGGGCGGTTTTTTAATATTCGAAGGAAAGTAAAATGAAACAGATATTTGATTATTTGAGAAAGATCAGCGGTGGGACACTTACTCAAAAACAAGTTGATGCTGCTAATCAAGTGATTCTAAAAGCCTCAGCTGCAACAGTGGCCGATATGTTGGGCCTAGCAATCGACCAGATGGTGGTCAGTCTTTTTGGTGTGGATATCATCTGCGGTTTTGAGGGTAAGCGGCTTGCTGCCTATGACGATGGAGTGGGAGTGTGGACGATTGGTTTCGGTACCACAGTTTATCCGAACGGCATTAAAGTTATGAAAGGTGATACCTGCACGGAAGCACAAGCTAAGACATACATGGCACATGATTTAAAGAAGTTTGAAGCTACTGTAAATAAGGCAGTCACAGTGCAACTTAATCAAAATCAGTTTGATGCACTGGTATCACTTGCCTACAACATTGGGACTAATGCATTTAGCAAATCGACGTTGGTTAAAAAGTTGAATGCCAATGATATTCGTGGTGCTGCAGATCAGTTTGATGTATGGGTGAATGCGGGCGGTAAACGTATGCAAGGGCTTGTGAATCGACGTGCTAAAGAAAAGGCTTTGTTTCTATCATGATCAAAGCATTATTGCTGTGCATCCTTTTATCAGGTTGCACAGCACATTCGATTTCGACAAAGGTGCATGTCACTGTATGTGTGCAGTGTGTGAATTAATGAAAATGAGGTAAGACTGATTTATTGAATGACTACTTTTTTACAAAGACATCTGAACCATTTACAGAATGCCTAGTTGAAATGAATAAGGTCTTGACAGGTTTTTTGACAGACTGACGTGTAAAACAGTCATATTCTATTAGAAATTAAAAGTGCAAACCCTTGTATTCAAAAGGTCTGAGTTTGATTGAGTTTTATTGTGTTTGATGTTTGCGGGTTCAACTCCCGCCACCTCCACCAAAATTCTTTCCGAAGTAGTCCATCGGAATATAAAAAAGCCTTTAAACTCAATGTTTAAGGGCTTTTTTATTGGCTGTATTGTCCGATACTGTCCTAAGCGATTTGACCCTATTTTTGCTTTGTGTGGGTAAAAATTGGCAAAATTTACCCAGAAATTAACACAACAAATTCTGGTTAAAGATATGTCACTCACAGATGCAGAATGTAGAAAAGCTCAACCGAAAGACAAGCAATATCGTCTATCAGATTCACATGGTTTATCGCTGATTATTACGACTAAAGGTCAGAAGTATTGGAATGTCCGCTATACTGTTCATGGGCAGCGTCAATCTGAGTCACTAGGACCATACCCAGAACTTAGTTTGAAAAAAGCTAGAGAAATGGCTTATGAACTTAAGTATAAACATTCAAAATCAGTACTTCATGAGGACATAAAGCCTTTCTTTAAAGAAGTAGCTGAAGATTGGTTTGAGAATCAGAAAGAAACGTGGTCCCCGAAGCACATTAGCAATGTCAGAGCATCTCTAGATGAATTGTATCTTTCATTAGAAAATAAGCGTATTAATCAGATTCAAGCTCCTGAAATTTTACAGATCATAAAAAAGATTGAGGCAAGAGGCTCACTTGAAGTAGCCAAACGTACCTTATCTCGCTGTGGCATGGTCATGAAGTACGCTATTGCACACGGCTATCGCTACGATAATCCTGCAGGTGATTTGGTCTATGCACTAAAAAATAAGCGTGTGAAAAATTTAGCATCATTACCTGCTTCAGATATGCCTGAATTTCTAAGAAAAGTTAGAGCTTATCCAAGTGATGCTCAGACACATCATGCCATCATTTTAATTATGCTGACTGGTGTTCGAGTCAGTGAGTTACTACAAGCACATTGGGATGAATTTGATTTGGAAGGGCGTAAGTGGGATATTCCTGAAGACCGCATGAAGAACCGATTGCCACATCGTGTGCCATTGACGGACATGATGATTGAGGAACTGAAAGCTTTAAGACTTTCTCATAATCAGGAACTGCTATTTCCACATCGTTTAAATAATAAAGAGCCTATGCGTAGTGAATCGATCTTAGCTGTGATTAAGCGTTCAGGTTATGTAGGACGAATGACTACACATGGGTTCAGATCATTATTTAGTACTGTCGTGAATGAGTCCAATTTATTTAACCCAGATGCCATTGAACGCCAGCTTGCCCACGTGCCACAGAACAGAATCCGCTCAGCCTATAACCGTGCGCAATATTGGGATGAGCGGGTAAGGTTGATGGAATGGTACGGGGAGCAAGTAAAAAATTGGATGAGTATTGCTAAATAGCTCAAAGTTCAGTTTGTATGTTGATAAATGAACATTACTAATATAGAGCCTGTAAATAAATTTCAGTAGTTTTATCATTTATTAGGGATGATGGAATTCAATTTTATTTTTTGTCAGGCTTCTTTAGCGAATTCATTTAAAGGCTATTTATTCACTTTTTATAGTAAAAGTGCTCAGATAGATATCCTATCGTTCGTATTGTGAAGAAATTATCTTATAAGATTTGACTTCAAAAATTACATATCGCGCTCTAAAGTCAAGTCTTTAAAATGAGCACTGTGCAATATAAAAATCATTCAAATGCACTAAAAAACAGTTTGTGAGAGAGGAATAGTAGATGAATACACGATCTACCATTATGGATACCAATAGCTTCCGTGCCGAGCATGCGAGTGCACTAGATTCTGAAACCCGAAAACTGACCGATCGACGTAGTCAAAATTTAGGCGAATCTTACCGCCTGTTTTATCGAAACCCTGTGCATCTCGTAAAAGGTCAAGGGCAGTATCTTTGGGATGCCGCAGGCAATCAATATTTGGATGCTTATAACAATGTTGCCAGTATTGGGCATTGTCATCCTGCGGTCATCAATGCTGTCAATGAACAAATGCAGATGTTAAATACACATACTCGTTATTTACATGAGCGCATTTTAGATTATACCGACGAGCTTTTAGCGACCACACCGACTGAAATTAACAAAGCCATGTATATGTGTACGGGTTCTGAGGCGAATGATTTGGCTATTCGTATTGCCCGTGAATACAGTGGTGGTACGGGCATTATTGTGTCTCAAGAAGCCTATCATGGTACTAGTGATCTTACTTCGGGCTGTTCGCCTGCGCTTGGTAAAGGACAGACCTTAGCTGCTACAACTCGTTTGGTGTCAGCACCTGATCAATATCGTTTTGAGGGCGAAGATTTAGGTGACTGGTTCGCCGCGCAAATTCAAGCACAAATTGATGATATGAATGCCAATGGCATTAAGTTTGCGGGCTTCTTAGCCGATTCCATTTTTTCATCAGATGGGGTAATGCCAAATCCTATTGGTTTTCTGAAAAAAGCAGTGGATGTAGTGCATGCCAATGGTGGTATTTTCATTGCTGATGAAGTACAGCCTGGTTTTGCTCGTACAGGCGATTCTTTTTGGGGTTTTGGGCGTCATGGTGTGGTGCCCGACATCATTACCACAGGCAAGCCTATGGGCAATGGTATTCCAGTATCAGGTTTACTCGCGAAAGATCATGTGTTGTCTGCCTTTAGTCAAAAAATCCCTTATTTCAATACCTTTGGGGGGAATCCTGTGGCAATGGCAGCGGCGCAGGCCGTGCTGAAAACTATTCAAGAAGAAGAGTTACAAGCCCATAGTCAGCGCCTTGGTGGTCTACTTTTGACAGAATTGCGTAAGCTGATGGAAAAGTATGACTGTGTTGGTGATGTGCGTGGTGCTGGTTTATTTATTGGTTTCGAATTGGTACAAGATCGTTTCACCAAAATGCCTGATAAAGCTCTGGCACTGGATTTGATTGAAGAATTGCGTAATACGCATCGTGTGCTGACCTCTGTTGCGGGACCATATGGCAATGTCTTGAAGTTACGTCCACCATTGGTGTTCCAAGAAAAGGATATTGATTGGTTGGTTGGAGCGTTGGATCAAGCCTTAAGTAAACTGCAAAAATAAACTTAAATGTCATACATATTTAACCCCGCTCAATGAGCGGGGTTTCTTTTTTATTGATGTCTTACCACTTAATGTCGTAATTGGCGTGGTGTACAGCCAAACCAACGCTTGAATGCACGGGAAAAGGCACTGACTTCGGAATAGCCTAATAAAAATGCTACTTCAGAAATCGGTAAATTCTTCTGTTGAATATAGTGTTTGGCCAGTTCATAACGAACTTGATCAATTAGTTGAGTAAAGGTGATGTCGTGTGATTTTAAGCGCCGTGATAAGGTACATGGACTCATATGTAAATCTAGTGCAACTTTTTCCAAGTTGGGTTCACCATGAATCAAATCTTGCTGAATGTGTGCACGGACTTGATTGGTTAAACTTTGTGACTGCGATTGCGTATTCAGAATTTTTAAAGTGTCGAGCATCATGGTGAGCAGCAACGGGTCTGACTGTGGCATTGCGGTTTTAAGGTCTGATTTGGCAATCAAAATTGAATTGAATGGCTGATCAAAAAACACTGATGCATTAAACAGTTTACTGTGTTCTTGCCAAAACTCGGGACGTGGGTGTTCAAAATGAATTTCGCGTGGTGAATAGTGTGTGCCCAAGACTTCACGAATTACATTCATAAACATGCCCACTGTGAGTTCGGCATCTTGTCGTCGCGATAAAATTGCACCATGCTGGACTTGGTAGTCGAAACGATAGGCATCATTGACTTCAACCATACGGCATAAAGTATCTTTTTGATGCAGATTAAAATGTGAGGTCATGTTCTTTAATGCATCTTCCAGCGATGCTGAACATAAACCAATATAGCCAATCAGTCCTAAAGCTTTGGGATGAAATTGCTGTCCATAATGCAGTCCGAAATTATCGCAATGTGATAGTTTTGCGGATTGTTCCAAGACTTCGCAATAATTGGTGAGTTGCAAACTGAGGGTGGGGCTGAGCAATAATTCAGGATTAATACCACTGATCCCAAAAATGCGATCGACATCGGCACCTTTCTGCAGAATAAAGTCACTTAGGCCTGTCGCGGCAGCTGATAAAATGCCTTGGTTGCTGATGTCTTGAGCGTTGATGGAGAGAGGATTAAATTGAATCATGCATAGCCTCTTTTAATACAGAACCGATATTGTTCTAAATTAAGCAAGAGCTATGCCATTCAATGCTTTACGGTTTGGTTCTGCCTACAGGTATTTTTTATATACCTGCTGGAATTTGGTTGTTAAGATATTTTTTGCAAAGTCGCACAGTTTCATCCGACCATTGCGCTCCCAAACTTTTGGCCATGTCGGTATAGGCATGTGAACCGAACCAAGCCATCAATTGGATTCTACGTTGCATAATAAAGGTGGGAACCAACGCATACTCTTCTGCACTCACATGCCCAATTTTTTCATAACCATTCAACCATTGTTCGACCCACTTGGGTGCAGCAGTATAGTGTTCATTAAAACTAATTGCTGCAGCTAAGTCATGCATAAACCAGCCCATGCCGCAGTCGTCAAAATCAATCACACCCACCTTTTTTTCATTCAACAACAGATTGGTAAGTCTGAGGTCAGCATGGATCAGCCCATAGTGATCTTTGGACTTCCCAAATTGATTTAGCTCGGTGGCAACACGGCAAATTGCCTCATCAATCACGGTATGATCTACCGATTTTAACTGTGGGGCATGACGCCAGTCACCCCAATGTCCATCGGCAAAAACCATACTTTCATGATCCCAAACAATACGTTGGAAGTCGGCTGGCATCTCCCATGTTTTACTGTGCAGGTGCAGTTGTGCTGTGATTTCACCCAACTGCTTAAAATCACATGGATCGACATTATCTGCTGTAGGCATTACACCTTTCACCCAATGAAAGAGCACTGCATGCCTTGAAATATCTGGACTGAGTGCCAAAGTTTGGACTTTATCTCCATGACAGTCGGCAATGGCAATCGGCACCGCGATGCCATGCGCATTTAACGCATCTAACCATGCTAGTTCACTTTCGATTTGTTGTTTGGAATGATAATTGGGACGATGAATGCGTAGTGCATATTGTTGTTGAGCGGTTTTCACAACAAAGGTGGCATTTTCAGATTGGCAGAGTAATTTGATCTCGCCTTGATAGCATGCTGGATAGGTTTGCATGGCTTTTTTTGCCAATTCGTAGAGTTGTTGAATGCTTAAATATTCATTTTGTTGGACGCTCATGTTGTACTCCTTTTCATGCTGATCTTGGGTGCGGAGTCCCAGACTTTGAGCTGATCTTATAAAAGAAAAAAAAGAGCAACTTGACTTCAAGCGACTATGCTCATGATTTATTGTCAAGTTTAAAGCCGATATTTCACCGATATTAAAGTGGTCGAATTTGGTGAAAAGGTGATCGAGCATCATGAAAAATGAAATGATAATGACGGAGAGTGTCGCAGATAACACCGAATATTTTGCCCAACGCCAACTGAAAAAGGGTGCCGTCGGTTGGTTACTGTTGGTGGGGTTAGGGGTGTCTTATGTGATTTCGGGTGACTTCGCAGGTTGGAATTTTGGTATTGCGCAAGGTGGTTGGGGCGGATTATTTGTTGCTACGATTGTAGTGGCATTTATGTATCTATGCATGAGCTTGTCGATGTCAGAAATGTCGACCATGCTGCCAACAGCAGGCGGGGGCTATAGTTTTGCGAGAGTGGCGTTTGGGCAATTTGGTGGTTATCTTACAGGGACTGCAATTCTGATTGAATATGCAGTCGCACCTGCCGCAATTGCTGTTTTTATTGGCAATTATTGTGAAGCTTTATTTGGCATAGGTGGCTGGCCGATTTATCTGTTTTGCTATGTGTTTTTCATGGCAATTCATTTAAAAGGTGCAGGTGAGGCTCTGAAAATAATGTTTGGCATTACCGCAATTGCTTGTGTGGCGCTGTTGGTGTTTATAGTGGCAATGGTTCCACACTTTAATGCTGCCAATTTATTTAATATTGCAGTAATGCCAAATACTGCGGGGGCGAGTTCATTTTTGCCTCTCGGTTACATGGGCATTTGGGCTGCTGTCCCGTTTGCAATCTGGTTTTTCCTTGCAGTTGAGGGCGTGCCTTTGGCTGCTGAAGAAGCCAAAGATCCAGTCAAATCTTTACCACGTGGTTTAATTGGTTCAATGTTGATTCTGGCTGCATTTGCCCTGCTGATTTTGTTTTTAAGTGCTGGTGCGATGGGTGCAGAGCAAGTGAAAAACTCAGGAGCACCATTGGTTGATGCATTAATTGCAGTCTATGGACAGCATTCATGGATTGCCAGTTTTGTGAATTTTGTGGGATTAGCAGGTTTAGTAGCAAGCTTCTTCTCGATTATTTATGCTTATTCGCGTCAAGTGTTTGCCCTATCGCGTGCGGGTTATTTACCGAAAATATTATCGCTCACCAATAATAAACATGCGCCGAAATGGGCGATTGTGATTCCTGGGGTAATTGGCTTTGTATTGTCATTAACGGGTGAAGGAGATTTGCTGATTTTGATTGCGGTGTTTGGTGCCACCATTTCTTATGTGTTGATGATGATGTCGCATATTAAATTACGTTTTTCCCGTCCAGATTTAGCACGACCATATAAAACACCCGGCGGCATCGTCACTTCAAGTATTGCATTGGTTTTGGCCTGTGCTGCAGTGGTGGCTGGTTTAATGGTTAATCCAAAAGTATGGTGTTTGGCAGCGCTAATTTATGGTTTATTCATTCTGTATTATCTGCTGTATAGCAGACATCATCTGGTGGAAGGCACGCCTGAACAAGAGTTTGCATCTATTGAAATCAGAGATGAATAGTTGAGTGAAATTTACCTAATTTTTAAGAATATCAATCCCATTTTTAATGGGCTTGATATTCTTAAATGCTCATTAAATTATTTATGGATTGATTCAACGACATTAGCTGTCAGGTATAAATAATCATCTTCGGCATTGTATATCGTTGACGAGCATGATGATTGAAGAACTGTAGCCTTTAAGGCTTACTAATGTACTCGCTCAGCCTAAACCGTGCACAGTACAGGGATGAGCGTGTAAAAACCATGGAGTAGTATGGTGAGCAAGTGGAATTCTGCTTAAGAGGCTGAAACTATGACATGTTATCTATAACCCGAATCATGGATAAGAAATTGACTTGAAAAATAAAGGAACTAGAGCCATTAGTTGAGTTACCACACCGAACTTAAAGCTCTAGTCCTGATGTTCAATAGTACCGAATTATTCTGTGTAATCGATGATTTCTTTCTTAAATTTGAAGCAACTTATTGGAAATTTCTCAAACAAAGTCGTCAATCTATAAGAATTCGACCAGCCAAATTAAGTCTCTCAGAAATCAATTTTAGTGCCATTTGGTATAAGTGTTCTCATATCAACAATTTCAAAGCATTCTTTTTAAAAATTTACCCTGCTACCAATGGATGATTCACCTCATCAATATGCATCAATATGCATCAATTGGCACTACATGCTTTATATGTCGCCTTAATGAAAGGCCAACGCAGCAAATATTTATGGATTGATACAACCACTTTACCTGTCTGTAAAAAACAAAGGATTCAACGCCATAAATCATTAGCCAAAATTGCATCACGTGGTAAAAGTTCGATGGGCTGGTTTTATTGCTGCAAATTACATATCGTGATGAATCAATTAGGGGAAATAGTATGTTCTGCTTTATCTAATGGACATGTGGCGGACATAAAAATGGTTGAGCATTTAGTTGAAGGCTTAGAAGCAAGGCTTTATGTGGATCGTGGCTATATCAGCCAAGAATTAAAAAGCAGATTAAAAATTCAAGGTATTGATTTGATTACCTATCATCAAAAGACTATGCAGTTTTTTCAACTCTGTGCATCAGATGAATATCACTTAAAACAGCGTAATAAAATAGAAACGTTATTCAGCTTATTGAAAGGTCAATACAATTTAGTGACGAGTAAAGCACGTAGTATTCATGGATTTCTAAGTGGGATTTACGCATCATTATGTGCATATCAATTAACCCAACGAAATAAGCCAAAAATTCAGATTATGGAACCCTTGGCTTAAACAAGATTTAGGTCATCTATAAAAATAGACTTTAATATTAATTTAATAAGTATGGGATTTAGATATTCACCCTCAAGTTTTAATAGAATTTTTTAATTATTGCTCAAATACCTGGTTTTTCTTATTTAGTGTGGAGTTTTTATGAGAGAGCTAGATGTTTTGTATATATGATAGTTACCTTGTTGAGATATAAATATAATTAAATTGTCACTGTGGTAGTGTAAGAGGTAAGGGGTGAATAATATTAAATTCTGATCCAGTTAAATATTAAACTAATTGTTTGTTAAAAACTTATGTGTCCTTTTTATATTTATGCATAGTATTGGGATTAGGGTTCAATACTATGGGGCGTAATTATTGGATTTTATAGTAAACAAGATTTTCTGTTAATAAAGTCCTAGGAGTTTTTAAAATCAATTTAATACATGAAATTTGAATTAAATTCTTATGATTAATTGAGGGGTAATAAATCTTTGCATCAGTTTGACTTGTATAGGTGTTGGTACATTTAACATGAATGTATAAGATCAAATTAGCTTGCACAATTGTGATTAATATTATTTAAAAATGTATTTTTTGGGACTGTAAGTTGTGATTAATAGGTTTTTTTTCTTATTGTTGTTGACTTTTAATTAGTTATATTCAATTATTTAAGTTGGTTTTAGTGTGATTTGTACTGTGTATGAATAAAATAGATCTGTTTAAGCTGGGCAGAGTAAAACTTGAAGTGCGACATAAACCACCTAATTAATTTAAAGAGTTTATGGAGTATATAAAATTGTCATACCATCATCTTAACTTTGAAGATCGTACTGCATTAATGCTTGAGTCAAGAAAAGAAGGCTTTTCAGCCAGAAAATTTGCTGAACTCATTAAAAGACATCCTAGTACGATCTATCGTGAGCTTAAAAGAAATAGCATCAATGACGTTTATCAAGCTCAATATGCTTCTGATAACACCTTCGCTAGACGTAGACGTGGTCACATAAAACTCAAAATCGATTCAATCCTCTGGAAATTTATTGTTGAAGCGATCCGTTGTTTATGGTCTCCTCAGCAAATAGCAAAGCGTTTAAAGACATTTCCTGATTTGGATCAAACAATGAATGTAAGCCATACAACGATTTATTCAACGATACGAGCATTACCAAAGGGTGAGCTGAAAAAAGACTTACTATCCTGTCTGCGACATGAAAATAAAAAGCGAAAAGCTAACGGTGAACCTAAAAAAGATTCTATATTACAGGATATTAAAACTATTCATGAGCGCCCAACCGAAGTTCAAGAAAGAAAAATACCGGGTCATTGGGAAGCCGATTTAATTAAAGGTAAAGACAATAAAAGTTCGATAGCAACACTTATTGAACGAAATACACGGCTCTGTATCTTGGCAACATTACCTGATGCAAAGGCAGAATCAGTGCGCAAGGCTTTAACTGAAGCTCTGAAATATTTACCCGCAGAACTGCGTAAAACATTGACCTATGACCGTGGACGTGAGATGTCAGAACATAAAATCCTCGAAGAAGATTTAGGCATAGATGTATATTTCTGTGACCCACATTCGCCATGGCAGAAAGGCACATGCGAAAATATGAATGGTTTAATTAGGCAATATTTACCTAAAGGGATTGATTTAAACCAGGCAGATCAGCATTATTTAAATCAAGTTGCCATGTCACTGAATACTCGCCCTAGAAAAGCGTTAGATTGGCTTACACCATTAGAGAAATTTGCTCAGCTTGTTGATTATCATAAGGCTTTTGAAACTGTCGCACCTCATGTTTGAATTCGCCCTGCTTAGATTGAGAACTTATCATTCATATGCAGAATTATCACAAGAAGAACGAGATAGAATGACCTTTTTTAAAGAGTCAGTTGATGCCTTGGAGTATTACTCTAAATTTGTTGATGATGTAATAGGTGATAAAAATTCAATATTGAAAGCATTCGAAATAAATTATAAAAATGGGATTGATGATTTTGGGGAAGATGTTCGTTATTATTTTAATAAGCTCAATAAGTTATCTAATTTTATTCCAAACATAGATTGTAAATTTGGACAGGATGTTATTCCTTACGGATTATTTGAATTTTTATCTCAAATAAAAAGTAATGAAATACCATATTTTTGTGATAAGACACCTAGTCAAAATTTTTCAGCTAGATACATGGTGGAGTTAATTAATTGGATTAGGGGAAATAAAGGAAGTATCGATTGGAATAGGAGTAGTGATGATAAGTTATTCTGGAGTGAGTTCTGTAATTTATGTACAGAGTTTGATGCAATCATAACAAATCATCTAGACATAAAAATCTTATGTCTAGATATTAATCTAAAGAATAATTATAAGGATAATTGCGAAAATTTTAGACGTATTAATTGGGGTTATGTTAGTAAGATTCACAATTATTTAAATGATTTTCCTGACTTTATTCATGGCTTTTTTAAGTATGAAAACGACCATCAGTTTGGTTTGAATTTGCAGTGTATCTTATTTTTTGAGGGGAAAGGAAAGCTCAATACAAAAGCTAAAATAGAGAAGTTGAAAGAAAAAATCATACGAGATAAGTTTGAATCAGGTATACAAATCAGTGATTGGTTAGTGCAATTGAAGAAAGTCACTCAGCAAGATTTTTCAAAGATTTCATACTTTCAGCAAGAACGTATTCAAAATTTTAAGTATTGGGTTTTGGGCTATTACACTTATATAGATAGAATTATAAAATTAGAGTGTAAAGATAGCCAGAATGATTTTTTGCCAATTAATAATGTTTTTTTGAAGCAAGATCGGTCTGTGTCTATTGATTCTCAGGAAGCTTATCGTAAGCATATTAAATTTTGGCAAAATCTAATCGAAGGTAAGAATCCTCAAAAAATCTGGCAGTGCCAAAATCTCAATAGGAATGCAATTGAGCGAATAGCAGTCACCGAACTTGTTTATAAAGAATACGCAAAGTCAGATACAAGATTTGCAGATTTAGCTGACGTTGGAGTACGTCTAGAGATTTTTATTGAAAACTTATTAGCTTCTAACGGAGGTCTTTTTGATTTTCCACGTCATTATACTGATTTTAACTCACTAACCACCGATGAACTAACGTATTCAATCACTAGAGCTTGCCAACAATATTTTAGTCTACTTGATGAGCAAGATAAAATTCAGAGATTATTAAAATACTCATCTGACGAAATGACGAGCTTCCTTCTTAAAAGTATTACGGTACAGCTCAGTGTATTTTTTTCTAGGTGTGTGGTTGATGATAAATTTAATTTAGGTTTTCAAAAAATCAATGAGTTAAATGTGAATAGTTTAAGGTTGAAAAAAAGGTATCAACTTCAGACTTATCAGTATGGAAGTCTTAAGATCAGAACCAATCAAGTTTCTCAAAATTTCAATAAATCTGAGGCAAATATAATCCAACACAAAATTTGTGCGAGACGATATGCAACAGCAATTGATTATCTAGATCAGATGTTTACCCAAGATTTAGTAGTATATAGAATAGGACTTACGCATTGACGGATTCAAAAAAGTATTAAAATACTTTATAAAGTATCTGTGATCAGACGAATTAAACATGCTTCTACAGCAACTTGTACATTACCCATTTATATGGGCTTTCTCATGACAGAACCGAACTCTATTAGCTGCACACAACTTGCCGAGACTTATAACATCTCGCATGATAGTGTAAATCGCTTTCTAGAACGTGAAGACTACACACCTCACGACCTATATCAAGAAGCAATTCAACATATTGATAATAATAAACTTATAGTCAGTATTGATGATACTGTTTTAGATAAACCCTATAGTCAACATATGGACTTGGTTAGCTATTTTTGGTCAGGCAAACACCACCGATCCGTCAAGGGTATTAATCTCATTACCTTGTATGCGACAGATCAGAATGGTCAAAATATTCCAATTAATTTCCGAATTTATGACAAATCTGAAAGTAAAACCAAGAATGATTACTTTATGGATATGTTAAGTGAAGTACTCAGTTGGGGTGCAAAGATTCAATTTATTACAGGTGATAGTTGGTATTCATCGACTGGAAATCTAAAAACCATAAGAAAATATGGTATTCGATTTATGTTTGGTATCGACTGTAACCGTAAGGTTTCCCCAGAAAAAGGACAATGGTTTCAACTGCGTTTATTGCCAAATTTCCATCAGGGTCAAGTGGTCTGGCTCAAAGATTTTGGCTTTGTACAATTATTTAAGACTCAGTTAAAAGAACAGCAGAGGTTTTATATTGTGCATCAAGATGAAGATGATTTATTGTCCTTTGAGGGTTTTCATGAATTACATTCAAGTCATTGGAAAATAGAGCAATATCACCGGGTGATTAAACAGGTTTGTCATATTGAAAAGTTTCAAGTAAGACGATCTAAACTGATTTTGAATCATATTTTTTCAGCCTTGATGGCCTACGTCGAGATACAAAAGAACCAGTTTGAGCGGATCTTTGAAAATGTATATCGTTGGCAGAAGAAATTATTTAGACCAGTTATCAAAAACTTCATTGATGACTTTATTCTCGATAAAAATCATCTGCTACCACAGAGAATCTATAAATAATAGTGCGTAAGTCCTATAGAATTCAATTTAGAGTAGAAAGAAATTGGGGGGCCTTGTCTCAGGAAGAGTTTTCCACGCTTTTTACCAGCTTTATACGGTTTTCGAAAAGATCTAAACCACTTTCGATGAGTACAGGATATTTAGGAAGTTGGAATGTTGGTTATGAAAGTAAAACATCAGCGGATGTTTTATTTTTCTTTCCACGAACGAAGCTTGAGCAACTCGATGAAGTAGGAGTATCCATAATAAAATATTGGGATAGATTTCTTAACAATCATATACAAGCTAAAATTAATCGAGAACCGCTAGATATTATCAATCCAACTGAATGTATTGAAATATTTTTGTCCCAACCAGAATTTAGTTCAAAATACGTTGTGTTTGCTGCTAATGATAAAAAGAAACAGAGATTGTTCAAAAATACAATCGTCAAATACCTGTGTTATAAAGAGATTTTCCAACCAAAACCAGCAGCTCCGATCAGAAAGGTATTAATAAAGGGTTCAACTGCTAAAATGATAAAAGTGAATAATTAAAAAATTAACTTTAGCTTCTCTTTGCTCGGTTAATTCATGTGTTCTATGCTCAGTCGGTCTAACCAATTTGTTGTTAAGCCGTAGATTGGCCTTAGTAGGTTATTAAAGTTATTAAATATATTATTAATTATATATTTATCAATATCTTGCTTAATTGTTGAATGATTCTTTACTCATATATATGGTTAAACAATTAAAAGATTACAGACATGGCTGTGATATGAATCCTAACATGATGAGTATCACGACATGAATTTGACTACAGTGATCTGGAATGAATCTAATCTTTGCACTGCAATTGAAGATTTTGTTTATGATGTCTGTTTCGAACAGGTGGGTGAACAACAATTCAAACAGTCACTCAGTACATTATATGAAGCCTTTCAACACTTCTATTCAGCACAGCTTCACTACGCTGAATCCATTCAATATTTTATTCAGTGTAAGTATTGGATTGATCATTTTCTAAATGGTCAATCAGCATCATACATCTTAAATTTTAATACTCAGCAAGTTCAAACCCTATGCTGTGTACTCTATCAATATCGAAATGATTATTGGAATGAGTTGAATTGTTTCATTCAGCAAGAACAGCAGAATCGAAATTCACTGTATCAGTATCTGACTAAACTCATTACCCACTATTCTGAGCTGTTATTTGTGCGTGTCGATTTGGGTTATCTCGAAGAACAACAGGTCTATATAGGTATTCAAGATGTTCAACAGCATATGAATATTTTAAGAAATCGCATAGCTAATCAAGATGGATGTTTCATGGGGTTACAGGGCTATGCATGGGCATTAGAGCAGGGTGCAAAAAAAGGCTATCATTGCCATTTATTGCTAATTTATGATCCATCTAAACGTCTGAGTGACTGGTATCTCGCTGATCAGGTTGGGAAATTATGGCAAAGTATTACAGGTAATCTGGGATGGTACTTTAATTGTAATACGACTGAACATAAGCAGAAGTTTATGCGGAATAATCGATTAGGGGTAGGAAATATCCAGTGTAATGTTCAATTGGAAGTAAGCAATGCTTTTAATACAGGAATGTATCTGGTCAATCCTGAAAAGTATGCACAGCATTTACGCGCAAAGATACCGTATATGCGCAGCTTTGGTACGGGCCAGTTTGAAGTGCATTGGCGTAGAGGTGTAGCCCAAACCTTGCAGCAATGTGGATTCTAGATTAGATCACCATTAAAAAGTTACGGCACTCCTAAGTCTATGAAATAAATAACTTAGGATGTGTTTTATCATGACGACTTACAATGAATCTCAAACATTTTGTGAAATTGAAATCTTTATTCAAGCAATCTTAACCAATCAAATCAGTGTTGAGCAATTCAAACAGCAGATCATTCCATTGATTAAGAAATCCAGACGATTCTTTGTAGATGGGAATAATTATATTGCTGCCATTATTGTGTTTAAGCATCTTGAGCAGATCATCTTTAAAGCCAATGCGTTTAAGTTCTACGATTCTATTCAAGACTTGCCTGATCATGTGGTGGAAGGTTTTATAAAATATGTCTTTGTACACGACAAAAAAAGATAACTCATTGAAATAATGGCATAATACTTGTTTTCTGAAGACGAATATGATGACACATTTCAATGAGTTATATCTCATCTTAAACAAATATCTAAAGTGGAACAAGTCACATGCAAAATGTTTTACACTGATTATGCTTGCATTAATTGTAAAACAGACATGTAATCTTTCTTCTGCATCTAAAGCCTTACCCATCAAGTGCTTACCACAATCATTTTATCGACGTATACAACGCTTCTTTGCAGGTCAGTATTTCGATTATCGTCAAATTTCTCAGTTAATTTTCAATATATTTTCATTTGATAAAGTCCAATTAACTTTGGATAGAACTAATTGGAAATGGGGAAAACGAGATATCAATATCTTGATGTTAGCCATCGTCTATCGTGGAATAGCGATACCTATTGTTTGGACATTGCTCAATAAACGTGGAAATTCAGATACAAAAGAGCGTATTGCTTTGATTCAACGCTTTATCTCCATTTTTGGTAAAGATCGTATTGTGAATGTGTTTGCAGACAGAGAATTTATCGGTGAGAAATGGTTTACATGGTTAATTGAAAATGACATTAACTTCTGTATACGTGTTAAAAAAACTTTATTGTGACCAATCACTTAGCCAAGAATCATAAAATTAGTGATTTATTTCGTCATCTTCAAGTTGGTCAAACTGAATGTCGTAAACGACGTATTTGGGTTGGTCGAGTGAAACTGTATATTAGTGCGCTACGATTAGAAGATGGAGAACTTTTACTTGTTGTTTCTCCTATGTTTAATGCTTCTGCTATTCGTGATTATGCATTACGCTGGGAAATCGAAACGTTATTTAGTTGTCTCAAAGGACGTGGATTCAATCTTGAAAATACTCGTTTAACAGACCCTAGACGAGTCAAGAAATTGATAGCAGTGCTAGCTATGGGTTTCTGTTGGTGCTATTTAACAGGTGAATGGCAACATGATCGGAAAAAAGCGATAAAAATAAAGAAGCATGGACGACTTTCAGTAAGTTTATTTCGCTACGGTTTGGACTATGTTCAAATGGCTATTCTACGTTTGATTGGTTTTGGAAAAAAAGAAGAATTTAAGAAAGTGCTAGCAATTTTAAGAAAGAAAAAGCCTGATAGGACAAGGGTCCTATGAAATTTGTCGTGTACAGAGAAAATATGTACAAGATCAAGCTGGGTTGATTGAAGCGGATTATCAATCCGATCAGAACGAGTATAAGAAACAGGTGAAAAAGGCTGAACGCTTCTTATCAGAATGTATACAGCAACAAGATCAATTAACCATCTTTCCAATTTGTTTAGGGGTTCAACCTGAAGCGCTATCAGTGATTCGCTTATATGATCTTGATCTTTACCTCAGTGCTTTTCTAAAGTTAATTCGATCCAGAGATACTGAGCTGTTTCGTTCAATTCATTCGGTGCTGTGGCAGATTAAACATGATCCAGAGCAGGGCTACTATGTTCAGTTATTCTGTATCTATGCTGGACAAGCACAAGCTGTCACTCTAACGGATCATGCACGTAGAATCGGTGAGCAATGGTTGGAGGTCACCAATGGTTATGGTGCCGTTTCATTCGAAGAGCATGATTTAAAAGGTATCTCAGTGAATTGTTTGGATGACAAGCAGATTCAACGCGCTTTGCAAGCGGTAAAAAACCGTTTAAACAGCCATGCCAATAATCATTACTTAAGAGTGACAAGGCATCGTAGAAAAACCTTTGATTGTCAGCGGATAGTTCTAAGTCTGGTTTAAATGGTTGCTTTCTGTTTTGAGCGACTGTTTGATCATTATTTATCTTTTATGATTTCGTCACCAATCCAGTTTAAAAAGTGGTTCACTTTGAGAATGTTCTCATGGGTACGTGGATAAACTAAGTGGTGTGCAGAGATGGGTACGGATAAGTCATCAGCAAAGACTTTCACAAGTTTTCCTGAATCTAGATAATTTTGGGTAAGTAAATTGCTTTCTAGGACAAATCCAAGCCCATGAGTTGCAGCTTCAAGTGACATATATGAGCGATCAAAACTAAAAGTATAAGGAAATTCAGGAATGCTTAACCCTTGATGTGCAAACCATTGGGGCCATGTCACGAGTGTGGACTTTGATAAAATTAATTCTTTTTTTAGTAAATCTTTAGGCTTAGAAACAGGACTGCGCTCAAGTAATTTGGGGGAGGCAAGAACTTCTAATTTTTCACTTCGAACCGTTCTAATTTCGACGCCTGTCCAATTCGGAATACCATGACGAATATCAATATCAATTTTATCTCGTGTGAAATGAAGGTTTTCATAAGAGCAAGATAAATTCACCTGAATGAGAGGATATTGTTCTTTAAATGATTCCAATCTTGGCAATAACCACAGAAGTCCAAAGCTAGGTGAAGAATGGATATATAAACTATCTTTTGGGCTTTTATCTGATGCTTGTTCAGTCGCTAACATCAAATTATGCAAGATAGTCGTTACATCTTGATAATAACGTTCACCAGAAGGTGTTAAGGTCACTCCGCGTGCGCCCCTTATAAATAAGCTTTGACCAATCATTTCTTCTAGTTTTGCTATTTGATGACTGACAGCAGATGGTGTGAGGCTCAAAACCTCTGCCGCTTTTGCCACATTTCCTAACCGAGCAGTTTGTTCAAACGCTTGTAAGGTTTTTATTGCAGGCACTTGATTGTAATTTTTTTCACTATTGTTCATTTAAAATTCCATTTTTCTTTCGAATATCAACTAAAAATATCATAGGCATGAATATTATTCATGCCTAGTTGAGTTTAACCTTATTGCTGCTCACTGTGAAAAAAGAGAATCTAACGATGAATAAATATGTTGAAGAAAAGAGGAATAGACATGTTACTACAAGGAAAAGTAGCGTTAATCACAGGTGCAGCATCTGAACGTGGTATTGGTCGTGCAACAGCAGAAATCTTTGCACAGCAAGGCGCCAAAGTCATTATTGTTGATCTAGATCTTGCGCAAAGCCAGCATGCGGCTAAAGCATTGGGCGAAGGTCATTTAGGTCTAGCAGCAAATGTTGCTAATGAAGAACAAGCACACGCTGCTGTGGAACAAGCCCTTCAACACTACGGTAAAATTGATATTTTGGTCAATAACGCAGGAATTACCCAACCTGTAAAAACATTAGATATCAAGCGTAATGATTATGACCGTATTTTGGATGTCAGTCTGCGTGGAACACTCATTATGTCTCAGGCTGTAATTCCCTCAATGAAAGAAAATGGTGGAGGAAGTATTGTGTGCTTATCATCCGTTTCGGCACAACGAGGTGGTGGTATTTTTGGTGGTCCACACTACAGCGCTGCCAAAGCTGGGGTTTTAGGATTAGGTAAAGCGATGGCACGTGAATTTGGTGCAGATAATATTCGTGTGAATTCACTTACACCAGGTCTGATTCAAACAGATATTACTGGTGGTCTAATGCAGGATGATCGTCGTCATGACATTCTTGCAGGTATTCCACTTGGTCGCTTAGGTAAAGCTCAAGATGTTGCAAATGCAGCATTATTCTTAGCCAGTGATCTATCAGACTATTTAACAGGTGTAACTTTAGATGTAAATGGCGGAATGCTGATTCACTAAAACTCAGTATTAGTATTAGAAAATTTAAAATAGAGACATGGCCATGAGAGGATATTGTGGCCAAATGTAAAGGGACTCGCATGATGGATACCGTATTTTCATCTGATACAGATGCTATTCGTAAATCTGCATATCGAAAAATTGCATTTCGGCTGATGCCATTTTTAATGCTTTGTTATTTTTGTGCTTACCTAGACCGTGTAAATGTTGGTTTTGCCAAACTTCAAATGATGAGTGATTTACAGTTCAGTGAAGCTGTTTATGGACTCGGCGCAGGTATTTTCTTTATAGGATATTTCTTATGTGAAGTACCTAGCAATATTGTGCTTCACAAAGTTGGTGCTCGACGTTGGATTGCTCGAATCATGATTACATGGGGTATTTTGTCAGGCTGTTTTGCATTTGTTGAAACAGAGTGGCAATTCTATACCTTACGCTTCTTACTCGGTGTTGCTGAAGCTGGATTAGCGCCAGGTTTATTACTTTATCTTACATATTGGTTCCCATCTTATCGTCGGGCCCGTATGACTGTGCTGTGGTTTATTGCGATCCCAATTTCAGGAATGATTGGTGGACCTCTGTCTGGCTTAATCATGGATCAAATGAACAATGTGCAAGGATGGCATGGTTGGCAATGGATGTTTGTGCTTGAAGCTATACCTACTGTGGTTGTTGGTTTATTAGTCCTCGCAGTTCTAAAAGATTCTGTTCAAGATGCACATTGGTTAACAAGTGCTGAAAAGAATTTAGTTCAGCAAGAAATCGCACAAGATAATCAGCAGAAAGAAGGGCATAGCAGTATTAAAGACTTCATTAGTGATAAACGCTTGTGGTTACTTGCTGGAATCTACTTTTGTGTCGTAATGGGACAATATGCAATTACTTTCTGGTTGCCGACATTAATTCGTAACTCGGGCATTAGCGACAACTGGCATATTGGCTTGTTGACCAGCCTACCTTATATGTGTGCCATAGTTGTAATGCTATTAGCAGGCCGTAGCGGAGATCACTTTAGAGAGCGTCGCTGGCATTTAATTATTCCTATGTGTGCTGGTGCAATTGCACTGACCTTCGCAACATTGTTTGCCTCGAATCTAACCCTATCGCTGATTTGTTTATGTATTGCGGCATCAGGTGTACTCACCGCATCTTCTTTGTTTTGGATGTTGCCAACCAACTTTTTAGGTGGTGTTTCAGCTGCCGCAGGTATTGCTGGAATCAATAGTTTTGCCAATCTCGCTGGATTTTGTTCTCCGTTTCTCATCGGCTGGATTACCACTAATACAGGTTCGAATGCCATAGGTATGTTCTTAATCACAGCAGTCTTAGTTGTTGGCGCAAGCCTAGTACTACGCGTTCCAGCAAAACTGGTTAATCGTTAATAAGAGAAGCTAATCATGTCAAATATTAATAAAGAAGCTCGTATTGCTGAACTCCAGCAACGTGCATATAACATTCGTCAACATGCGTTACGTATGGGACAAGTACAGGGCCAAGGTTATGTTGGACAGGCCTTAGGTGCAGCTGATCTACTTGCAGTTTCTTATTTTCATGCAATGAAATATCAGCCTGACAATCCTGAGTGGGAAGGAAGAGATCGCTTTTATCTTTCAATAGGTCATTATGCAATTGCTTTATATGCTGCTTTGATCGAAGCAAAAGTTATTCCAATTGAAGAACTAGAAACGTATGGTTCTGATGACAGTCGTTTACCTATGTCAGGCATGGCAACTTATACCCCTGGTATGGAAATCACTGGTGGTTCATTGGGTCACGGTTTAGGCATTGCGGTAGGTGCTTGCCTCGGATTAAAGCAAAAGAAATCAGAGTCTTTTGTTTATAACTTCCTATCAGATGGTGAGCTCAATGAGGGCTCGACATGGGAAGCAGTCATGTCGGCTTCACATTGGAAGTTAGATAATCTCATTGCAATTATTGATGTGAATAATCAGCAAGCCGATGGGCATTCAAGTGAAATTCTAGCTTTTGAACCAATTGTAGATCGTTGGCAGTCTTTTGGTTGGTACACCCAACGCGTAGATGGCAACAATATGGAAGCTTTACTTGACGCTTTCGATCAAGCGAAATGCCACGAAGGAACATGCCCAAGAGTCATTATTTGCGATACCAAAATGGGTAAAGGTGTTTCATTTTTAGAAAGCCGTGAAAAAACACATTTTATTCGCGTGGATGAACGCGAATGGGATGAAGCTTTAAACATATTAACCCATTACGGCAAATAAGGAGTCTAGATCCATGAGCCAATTAGCGAACTCTCCTAAGAAAAAATTAAAAACGTCTGCCATGATTGCTTCGATTGCTGCAGAAGGGCAACCAACCAAGTCTGCACCATTTGGGCATGCTTTAAATGCGCTAGCGAAAGAGCGTGATGATATTGTTGGATTATCAGCAGATCTATCCAAATATACAGATCTACATATTTTCGCGAATCAAAATCCAGATAAGTTCTTTCAAATGGGAATGGCAGAACAACTCCTAATGAGTGCTGCTGCTGGATTAGCTCGAGAAGGCTTCGTTCCTTTTGCCACGACTTATGCTGTCTTTGCTTCACGCCGAGCTTACGATTTTATCTGTATGGCGATTGCCGAAGATAATCTAAATGTGAAAATTGTAGCAGCCCTTCCTGGTTTAACTACAGGATATGGACCAAGTCACCAAGCAACAGAAGATATTGCCATTTTCCGTGGAATGCCAAACCTAATGATCATTGATCCATGTGATGCATTGGAAATTGAACAGGCTATTCCACAGGTTGCTGCTCATCAAGGTCCTGTTTATATGCGCTTGTTGCGTGGTCAAGTTCCATTGGTACTGGATAAATATAACTACCAATTTAAATTAGGTAAGGCCCAAGTCATTAAGCCAGGTAAAGATCTCTTGATTATCTCTACTGGATTACTGACCATGCGTGCGCTTGAGGCCGCTGAAGAACTTGAAAAAGAGGGAATTGAGGTTTCAGTTTTACATGTCCCAACCATTAAGCCTCTTGATGAAGAAACGATTTTAGCTGAAGTTGCAAAAGGAGGTCGACCTGTACTTACTGCTGAAAATCATTCTGTGGTTGGGGGCTTAGGTGAAGCAGTTGGAACCTTGTTATTAAGAAATGGGCAACATCCACGTTTTGACATGATTGGGTTACCCGATGCATTTTTAGATGCAGGTGCACTGCCAACACTACATGATCGTTATGGTATTTCTACAGAAGCCGTTAAAGAGAAAATTAAAAATCATTTAACCTAAGAGAATCCAATTCTGTTAGTGAATTGAGCATGGTATGTGACAGGAGTCCCGCCATGCTGCAATTTTATCACACCACTTTTACTCCATTTAATCATTCAAAATAGCTCATTCAATTAGCTGTTTAGGGAAACTTATATTCAAAATTTGCAGGGATTGTGCAATGAAAAAAAGTAATTTTTTATGTCTTATTGGTGTACTTATTGGAACAAATACAGTTTGTTTTGCTGAGAGCTTATTTGATGTGAATCGGACAAATTTAACAGGGGACTGGGGTGGTGAACGAACAGCTCTAGCAGATAAAGGAATCAAATTTGATGGTAGTTCCAATCTCGATATTGCTTATTTAGCAGATGGTGGATATGCCCCACGACAAGACCCAACATATGTTAGCCAGTTTTCACTGGGTACAATCTTAGATTTAGAAAAGTTGTTAAATGTAGACGGGGTGAGTGTTCGAGCATTAATTATGGCAAGACAAGGACAGAGTGTATCAGTAGAACAGATTTCCGATCCGCAAGCACCACAATTGGCCAATGTACAGGCAAACTATGGTCGAGGTAATTCGGGTACAAGGCTTGCAGAATTGTCGATCGAGAAGAATTTTAGGAACGCAGCTACCAGAATTCGAGTTGGGCGTTTTGCCATGGGAACCTATTTCAATGTGATGTCTTGTGACTTTCAAAATAATTCATTTTGCGGTGCACAAATGGGGAAATGGCAAGGCAGTAAATGGATTAATGCACCTGTAAGCCAATGGGCTCTAATGTCTAAATATAGTTTTAACCCTGAGGCCTTTATACAATTTGGTGTATTCGAATATAACCCAAAAAACTTGGAAGAAAGTGAAGGTTGGAATTTTAGTACGAATGATGCAGATGGCGTGAATATTCCGGTTGAATTTGTATGGCAGCCTAAAAAAGGAATAAATGAATTACCAGGGATATATCGTCTTGGTGGATTTTACAATACAGCTCATGATGTTAAAAATCAGAAGGATATTGTTACTGGAGAGCCGCAAGATCATACATATGGTATGTGGGGAGTTGCGGAACAACAATTAACCCAAAAAGACTCAACTCATCAGGGATTGTATGCCTTTATGAACTTCAGCTTTCATGATCAAACCACTAACAAAGTTGAAAATATGCAACAAATGGGTTTGAAATATGTTGGACTTTTAAATCATCATCCTAATGATATTGTTGGTTTTGCTATGAATAGAGTTGATGTTAGTGATCGTTACAGTCAAATACACCAAGTCATTAACGAGGAGGCTGAATATAACATTGAGTTGAACTATTCATATTTCCCAATGAAATGGTTGATGCTTAGACCTAATATTCAATATGTAATCAATCCTGGAGCAACGAATAATGTTGATAATGCTTTAGTGCTGGGCTTAAGCTCGAAAATTATTTTTTAAAAATATGTCTACTGAAATTTGGGTTGTGTTTTAAATTATTGATATTAAAATAAATAATATTGTTGTGGTTAAAAGAAGGGAATATTTTTATTCCCTTAATTAATGGAAAATCTTCGTTATCAATAGCTAAAAATTATAGGTATAGGTCAATCCGCTGTTGGTGGTGATGGTCACCTCACGCACATTTTCAGCAGCGCAACCGAGATAGACTTGGGCCACTGAGCCATAGCGCATATTCTGATAATCATAAAAACCTTTGGTTCTACAATTGCCACGATTGATTGATACGTTGGTCAGAGAGGTGGGATCATTATTCAGTGACATGATATTGAGCTTATCCACATAGCCTGTCATGGAGTATTGTGATTCATCACGGCGAACACGGACTTCGAACTCTTCCTGTAAGGGCGGTTCCTGTGATAATTCTGTCATTTGCTCAGCATCAGCGCCATTTTCTAAAAATGATTTATCAACGACAAAATCATCCTCGGATTGATTGCTCGTCTCAGACTGATCAGAAGTGCTATTCGCGGTAGAGACCGTATTTTGATCTGCTGTTGCTTTGGGTTCTACTACGGCTTGAGATTCTTTGGATGGGCTACATGCGGTTAAGCCCAGTATTAATACACTGGATAAAAGAATCGGGTGGATCAGTTTCATGGCTGACTTCCTAAAAAATTGCTTATTTCATCTATGAATAAAGTCGTTGTTTGTTCTGTGTGGTTATTTGCATTTGCCTTTATGAACTGATTGCACCAAACGCGGTTCTGTTTTATCTGCATCTAAACGTAGGCAAATGGCTTTCTTAGTTTTGATGGAATTAGAAACCAGCTCTTCACCCTGAATCGGATTGCTACCACCTGCGTTATAAACTTGATAGCGTTTGCCTGTGGTGGTTTTAAAACTAAAGGCGTCGCCTGATTCACTAAAGCCTTCGATATTTTTAACAATCACAGTTGCTGAATTAGATTGTGCAAACAGCGAGGTGCAGATCAGACTAAGGCCACAGGCCAAGATGAGTTTTTTCATTTTGTTATTCCTCTGGCTTAGTTCTTAAAAATGGTCACAGGCCAAACCACGGCTTTACCGAGATTGTAGGCATAGCTGTAATGTGCGGTACTGCTGAAATTCTTGAAATACACTGAGCAAATCAGTGCGATCAGCACGTAGCCGATAATTAAATAGTTTTTCATGTGGTTCCCCAGATGCTTGAATTTATGACTGACATTGCTGAACAGCATTTGCCATCACCACGTTAAAATCTTCAGGTGGGTGCATTGTTTCTCGAACCGTGACATCCGCCATTTTTTCCATAAATTCAGGCGAGTAATGTGCTTCGACTTTGTCGTAAATACAGCCACAGGTAGAGCGGTCTAAACCACCCGCCTGATAACCTGCTTTAAAGTCACGTTTGACTTTGCTGTCACAGGCAGTGAGCAGGGTGCTACTGAAGGCAATGGTGATTACCCCAAACCAAGTTTGATATTTCATTTCTGTTCCAAGTCATTGTTATCTATTGTTCTTAAGTCATACGAATGGGTTTATTTATGCCAGCCTGCCAGATAAATCAGCAGCCATAGTCCGCCAAGCACAAAAACAAAGGGGCCTAGCATCGCCACCACGACGACAATTAAAATGAGCTGTACGATCAATTTCATAATGTTGTTCCAGCACAAAGCAGCCCCTGAATTAAAAAACTCAGTGGTTGATCAGTGCGGTGAAATGAATCAGTGCACAGGGCAAGACAATAAAGTTGGAATCGGAATGCAATACCGAAGTCGGCAAATAGGTATAAATGGAGCGAGTGCAGGGGAAGAAAGCACAGTAAATTGAATCATGATTGATGACTCCTTGGAATTATAAGAAGTTCTACCGAATCACTGTCAATTGATTATGGTGGCAGAACGAGAAGGGGTTGACAGACTGGGATCCAAGGAACCAGCACGCACAAGGCGTCCCCCTCCCGTCCTACCGCAACAACAGGGGGACACGAGGGTTCCACGACATACAAAATTACTTTCATATACCGTGCTGGATCTGCGGTCTGTCAAAACCGACTGGCAATGTAGGCCAGCTCTTGCATCATAATCGCTGATAAAAATCAGGTCAATTGATCCCTGTATCAAGTCATTAAAATTGATTTAAAAAGCGTCGATTAAAATCACATTCTAAAAAAATACAGATACATATCATCTAAATGAGAAGCATGTGGCTCCTTCAAAACAGCCCTATGCAATAACCCGATTCACGTTTTGCCTGCTTTCCCCCAAAGCAGGCTTTTTTTATTTCACTCATTTTTATTACAGGAATTATTCAGATGAGTTTGCCATGTCCTTATTGTCAGTCCCGAGACACAGTACTGTTGGAATCCCCACAACATTTCGTCATCAACAGCAATTCACCTTCAGCGCAAAACAATGTGATGTCACCTATAGCATTAGCGACCTTGGGTATCAGTGTTTCTAAGAGCTTGAACATTCCCCCGATTGCAGGCGCCCTAGTCGGGGTGCTGATCGGTGGCATTTGGATGCTGATGACCGAGGATGAAGTCCAAAGTAGCTCACATCCTGTTTATAGCCGACATTATTACTGCAATGACTGTGACCGCGATTTTAGTCCAAGCATCCGTAACTAATTTTTAAATGAATTTATCCAATGACCTTTTACAGCAATTCAAATTTTTATAGGAATTAAAATCATGGCACATCAACTTGAACAAATGGCCTATGTCGGTGAAACCCCTTGGCATGGCTTAGGCAACCAACTGACTCACAATCAACCGATTGAAGTCTGGGCACAACAAGCAGGTATGGACTGGCGCATTGAATCTTCAGATGTCAGCTATATGGCTAAAAATGATCGAGGACAAAGCATCATTATGCCTTATGAAGAACAACGCGTTTTATACCGTTCTGATACCCATGCACCGCTGTCTGTGGTCAGTCAGCGTTATCAGGAAGTGCAACCCAAACAAATTTTAGAGTTTTATCGTGATCTCACTGAGCAATCGGGCTTTGAACTGGAAACTGCGGGTGTACTCAAAGGTGGTAAGAAGTTCTGGGCATTGGCACGTACAGGACAAAGCTCAGCTTTAAAAGGTAAGGATGTCAGTAATGGCTACATTCTTTTGGCTACAGCTTGTGACGGGACACTCGCCACTACAGCACAATTCACCAGTATTCGTGTCGTGTGTAATAACACCTTAGCCATTGCCTTAAAGGGACAAAACTCAAGTGCAGGTGTAGTCAAAGTACCGCACAGCACTAAGTTCGATGCAGAGAAGATTAAACAGCAATTGGGGATTTCAGTCCGTGCATGGGATGAGCACATATATGAAATGAAACAACTCAGTCAGCGTAAAGTGACGCAGTTTGAGGCAGCGGCTTATTTTGATGCCGTGTTTAACAATACCAGTCTCAGCCCAATGGAACAGGATGAAGGCATTATTCAGTTCTACCGTAATGTTGCCACACAAGCCAATTCAGCTACCAAAGCTGAAAACAAGATGGAACCGAATGGCCGTGCCATGTCGAAAGTCATGACTATGTTTAACGGGCAGGGTCGTGGGGCAGAACTCAGCTCAGCCAAAGACAGCGCTTATGGCTTGTTATGCTCAATTACTGAATTTGCCGATCACGAACGTCGTGCTATGAGTCAAGATCATCGTCTGGATTCTGCATGGTTTGGTGCTGGAGCGGGTCTCAAGCAACGTGGACTGGAACAAGCTTTACGCATGTTGGCTTAATTCCAAAGCATCTATTGATTAGCCTAAGCTGACTCATCGCCTAACTGAAAAGCTCAACCTTACAAATAACTTAACTCATTCATTCAAAAGCTGTGTCTTCGGACACGGCTTTTTTTATGCCCAAAATTCAACAATGACAGGAAATTACTATGAACTCAGCCGTAATTCAACCAAACAACGCAACACTGAGTATCTACTCCAATCGCCCAAAACTGTTTACAGCAAAACGTTTCGTAGAGACTAAAAATATGACGCAAGCCGAATGGCTGGAAGTCAGACGCAAGGGCATTGGCAGCAGTGACTGTGCGGCAGCCTGTGGTCTCAATCCGTATATGTCGATGCTAGAACTATGGATGATCAAAACAGGACGCATTCAACAAAACATCGAAGATCAAAGCGAAGGCCATGCACCCTTGTACTGGGGCAAACGACTTGAACCCTTAGTTGCTGAATACTACAGCATGCATACCAACTACAAAGTGCGTAGAGTCAATGCCGTATTACAACACCCTGATCCAGACAAACATTTTATGTTAGCTAATCTGGATTACTCAGTTGTTGGAGATTCCGATGTACAAATACTGGAGTGTAAAACCGCAGGGGAGTATGGTGCCAAGCTATGGCGAGACGGTGTGCCTTTATACGTGCTCTGCCAAGTGCAACATCAATTGGCGGTGACAGGCAAGCAAGCAGCGCATATTTGTGTCTTACTCTGCGGACATGAAACCCGAATCTTTAAAGTGACACGTTCAGAATCCGTGATTCAGCACATCATCAATGCGGAGCGTTACTTCTGGGAATGTGTGGAAAAGGATACCCCACCTGAAGCCGATGCCAGCGAATCGGCAGCCAAAGCTTTACAACTGCTTTATCCAGAACATGTACCGCTTTCAACGACAGACTTATCTGAGGATGAGCAAGCCAATCAACAGTTTGAACAACTAATCCGAGTACGCAACCAAGTTGAAAAGCACCAAGAGCAATTTGACTTACTTAAACATCAGCTTCAGGCCAAGATGCAAGAGGCTGAACGCGCCACCTTTAAAACAGGTTCAGTGACGTGGAAGAAATCTAAAGACTCGATTACTTTGGATACCAAGGCTTTACTTAAATCACACCCTGAGTATCTCGATCAGTTTCCACAAGCCAAGCAAGGGACACGGCGTTTTCAGATTTATGCCAATGGTGCATAAGTCCATTTTTATCCATAAAAGCATCAAGTGAAATACCAACAAGCAAGCTCATATCAGCCCATGCCCACAGCATGGGCTTTTTTATGTCTAATTTATTTTACTCAAAAGAGGAAATCAACATGATCAAAGGTTTAGCCATTACACCGCCAATACTCGGGCGAATTAGTATCGGCAAGATGGTGGAAAAGAATGGTAAACGCATCCCTGAAAAGGATGACCAATTTACCATTACCTCTCAAATCCAAAATAAAGAGGGCTGGGTGAAACATCCCTTAGATGAACAACTCCGAGCCAAAGCACCCAATCAAAAACTGCGAAGTATCCCAGTCCGTATGATCTTCAATGATCCTGAACTGAATCTTCGAGCAGAGTACAGCTTATTTGACCGTCAAACAGGCCGTCCTGTTTGTGTAGGCAATGGTGAAACTTGTCGGCGACTGACCAATCAAGGGGTAGAACATCATCCTTGCCCATCTCCAGATTTATGCCCATTAGCACAAGGTGGACTCTGTAAACCTTATGGGCGTTTGTATGTGAATTTGGATGAGTCAGATGAACTCGGTACTTTCATCTTTAGAACCACAGGCTTTAATAGTATCCGGACTTTGGCAGCAAGACTGAGTTATTACCATGCAGCATCCAATGGCTTACTGTCATGTTTACCTTTACAACTCACTCTAAGAGGCAAGAGCACTACGCAAAGCTATCGAACGCCTGTGTATTACGTGGATTTAACTTTACGGGAGGGTGTTCATTTACAAGAAGCGATTCAAACCGCTAAGGAGATTGACCAGAAAAGTAAATTGTGTGGTTTTAATCAAGTGGCTTTAGATCAGATGGCTCGCTATGGTTTTAGCAATGCACAGTTTGAGGTGAATGCAGAGGAGGATGAGGAAATTGTTGGGGAGTTTTACGCGGAAGAATCTTCTCAAGCAGAACAACAGCCTGTTGATTCGAAAGCCAAGACTAAATCTAAGCTCAATCAAGATGATGGATTTGTACAGGATATGCAGAAAGGGTTGCACGGGAGTGTGAGGGCGGTGAATTAGTTAATTTTTACAGACCTCCTGATTATTTGAGCAGTAACGCTCGCATTATTGATTTGGAGTAAATTTCATGAATGCGTTTGTTGGACAAACTTTTCAAATGAATCAACTGATTAGTATTAAAGAAGTTATTAAATTTGTTGGTGTAGGTAGATCAACAATCTATGAAATGATGGATGAATACTCACCTTACTATGATCCGACTTTTCCCAAAAAAGTAAAAATTACACAGAATCGTATTGGTTGGTCTGCTTATGAAATTCATCAGTGGATTGAAAATAAGTTGGCGAGCCGTGAATAGAAAGGGAGTTTTTGCTCCCTTATTTTTTGTTTTTTAGTAGACTAATTGTGATTTTTAGCCTAAGTATTCGTAATTAAAACAATAGACTACTACAATAAGCATGCAGAAGAATTTACAGCTTCAACGTTTGAAGTTGATATGGAAAGTTTATATCAGCCTTTCTTAGCTGAGTTGTCTGAAGGTACTCGGATTCTTGACGTTGGTTGTGGCTCGGGACGAGATACGCAGGCTTTTAAAAATAAAGGCTATGAAGTTGATGCAATGGATTACTCAGAAGAGCTTGTAAAAAGAGCAATCCAGCTTACAGACGGTCAAGTAAAGCTGATGAGCATGAGGCTTATAATGGGGTCTGGGCATGTGCCTCTTTATTGCATTGTGAGCGTGAATGCTTAGCTGAAGTCATAGGAAAGTTGATAATTGCCTTGAAACCAAATGGTGTGCTTTATATGTCATTTAACTATGGCGACAGTGATCGAGAAAAGAACGGTCGTCAATTTACTGATTTAAATGATGCTCAAGCGGAGGTTCTATTTAGGCAGGAATTGTATTCATAACATAAAACCATGCTGTGCTGTTTTAGTTTAAAAGCAAGAAATTATCTAATACATTAGGACTTACGCACTATTATTTATAGATTCTCTGTGGTAGCAGATGATTTTTATCGAGAATAAAGTCATCAATGAAGTTTTTGATAACTGGTCTAAATAATTTCTTCTGCCAACGATATACATTTTCAAAGATCCGCTCAAACTGGTTCTTTTGTATCTCGACGTAGGCCATCAAGGCTGAAAAAATATGATTCAAAATCAGTTTAGATCGTCTTACTTGAAACTTTTCAATATGACAAACCTGTTTAATCACCCGGTGATATTGCTCTATTTTCCAATGACTTGAATGTAATTCATGAAAACCCTCAAAGGACAATAAATCATCTTCATCTTGATGCACAATATAAAACCTCTGCTGTTCTTTTAACTGAGTCTTAAATAATTGTACAAAGCCAAAATCTTTGAGCCAGACCACTTGACCCTGATGGAAATTTGGCAATAAACGCAGTTGAAACCATTGTCCTTTTTCTGGGGAAACCTTACGGTTACAGTCGATACCAAACATAAATCGAATACCATATTTTCTTATGGTTTTTAGATTTCCAGTCGATGAATACCAACTATCACCTGTAATAAATTGAATCTTTGCACCCCAACTGAGTACTTCACTTAACATATCCATAAAGTAATCATTCTTGGTTTTACTTTCAGATTTGTCATAAATTCGGAAATTAATTGGAATATTTTGACCATTCTGATCTGTCGCATACAAGGTAATGAGATTAATACCCTTGACGGATCGGTGGTGTTTGCCTGACCAAAAATAGCTAACCAAGTCCATATGTTGACTATAGGGTTTATCTAAAACAGTATCATCAATACTGACTATAAGTTTATTATTATCAATATGTTGAATTGCTTCTTGATATAGGTCGTGAGGTGTGTAGTCTTCACGTTCTAGAAAGCGATTTACACTATCATGCGAGATGTTATAAGTCTCGGCAAGTTGTGTGCAGCTAATAGAGTTCGGTTCTGTCATGAGAAAGCCCATATAAATGGGTAATGTACAAGTTGCTGTAGAAGCATGTTTAATTCGTCTGATCACAGATACTTTATAAAGTATTTTAATACTTTTTTGAATCCGTCAATGCGTAAGTCCTATACATATGTATTTATCTAACTTTGTTGAGATGCTATAAATGTTAATTAATTCAATGTTTATTTTATAAAGAAAAAATGAGTCAAGATACGAAGTACCAAGTATTTATTAGTTCAACATATACAGATTTAATAGAAGCGCGAAGTGCCGCAATCAATACTGTTTTAGAATCTTATAACTTTCCAGTAGGTATGGAATTATTTGGTGCTGATAATGATGAGCAATGGACAATTATTAAAGATTTAATTGATTCAAGTGATTTTTATATTTTAATATTGGGTCATCGATACGGTTCGATCTCGAAACAAGATGGGATTAGCTTTACAGAAAAAGAGTTCGATTACGCTATCAGTAAAGGGTTAAAGATACTTTGTTTTGTTCGTAATGATAATGTTCCTACACGCCCGCATGAACGAGATGCTAACAATGAAAATATTGATAAACTACAGCGTTTTCGAGAAAAGGTTCTGACTGATCGTTTGTGCGAATTTTGGGATACGGTAGATGATTTAAAACATAAGATTTCAAATTCACTTTATAAAAACATGAGAAAGCATAGGGGGGGCGGTTGGATCAGAGGAAACCAAATTTCAGGTCAACTTGCTGAAGAACTAGCTAAGCTCAGTGAGGAAAATAGAAAACTCCGCGAAGAAAATGAACGTATTAAAGAGTCGATTAAAGTAAAACAACCTTTACTTAAAGTAAGCATTAATGACATAGCGAATACCTCAATAGAAGAGTTTGATCAAATAGAGCTATTTTGGTTCAAATTAAGGGAGGATGACTACTATGAAAAACCTGAAAGAATTTCCACTCGCATGGAAATGCGACGTGCAGGAGATTTATTGACAACTCATTCAATTTTGGGAATGCATGATATAAAAAAATATATTCAAGAATATAATGATGAAGTTGATGCTATTTCAGAAGTAGATATAAATAATCATAATCACGCTTTAAGAGCACTTCATCAGTTAGAAGTAAGATCAAGTCAGTTAAATATTGCTGTTGAAAATATTGGTAGTAATTTGGCTAACATGATTAGTGTAGAAATCGAATTTCCAAATTTTATTACAATTATTGATGATAAATCTGATGAAGATATTAAATGGTATCAAAAGAACATACAGAAAAGTTTGATTCCAAATATTAAGTCACCCGAGGCAAGACAGCAGGAATATATGTCAGGAGTGTTAAAAAACTTAGCGACTATAGATTACGGAAGTTTAATGCCAAAAGTAAATATGGGCTTAAGTGATAGCTACTCCGATAAAAATACTATTTACATTATAACTAATTCACTTTTACATACAAGAAAAATAAAATTTGATAATTATTATCTAGTTCCTAACGCTATTGATGAAGGTGTAATAAAAATAAATATTATGTGTGCGGAATATACAGATCATATTTCTTTTGAAATACCAGTAGTTGTTACTGCTTAGAGGGGCTAATGGAAATTACTCATATCGTTGGACTGCTTGGTGCCTTAGTTGGAATTATTGGTATATTTTTTAAACGACAAGAAATCACAGCTTTGGCGCATAAAGACTATACGGCTAAACTTGATTCGACAAATAGATTTTTCGAAAACTTTTTTGAGAAAGATGGAGTTAGGAGATTAGTTCTTGATAGGGCAGCACAAGAACTAGCTAGGTTGGATTATGTTGACTATGATTTTATTTGTTATCTAGTAAAGTTACATGAGGCTCGGTTAATTAATTTAGATCAAATTATTAGACTATATAAATCTGGACGTAAATTTATAGAATATACTCCCCAGCAAAATGTAAGTGCTAGTAATTTTACATTAAAAATAAAAGATGGTCGTTCTGTCAAAAAACAAGTTATTATTTTTGGAGCTCAATATTTCTTTTTTGCACTACTGTTAGTATTGCCTTTTCTATTGGCAAGTATTCTAAGTAATTGGTTACCTACGCAGGTATCCTTGTTTGTTTATTTTTTTGGTGGTGCATATCTTTTTGGATGTTTCTTATTAGCATTGATGGGGTTGTTAGATTCAGAAAATATTAAGGATGCAGAAAATTTTCTAAATAAAATAAATGAAGACGATGCACCTTATCTCGAAATTACTAAGCAGAAAATGATGGAAGAGTCTAAAAATAAGAGAATAATTACATTAATTAATGAGTAAAATGAACTAAAGTCAGCCCTCCTAAGAGGGCTTTTTTATTATTCCTTATTTATAGCTTTTTGAATCTGCCTGACCTGTTCCTAAATAAAAAATAAAGTCGCAGTGATCCTAGACTGGGTAGTTGCTTTATATCAAGATTTTTTAAATTTTAGTGGGAATTTAGATGATTTGAGATAATATTTCATTTTATTTTAGATATAAAAAAAGAAAAGTCCTCAATTTACATCAGAGGACTTTTTTAATTTTATAAATATAATAAAAAAAGAGCTTAATTCCTTCTTTTCTTTAACTCTTTGAAGTAATCTTCCAGTTCTATTAAATCACTTTCTAACTCATCAATATCTGGAAAAACACCAGACATCGCTTCAGCCATATCATGTCCATTCATATAGGTACTACACTTACTCATAGCGGCATAAATTTTTTGGACATCTTGTTCCGTGATATCTGTTAGATATCTTGTATTTTGAGTTTTAATCTCACGGCTAAAACGTTCAACAACACTTTTAATTAACCATTCTTCAACAAGTCTTTCCCATGTTTCTCTCTTTTTTCCATAAATTATACATGCATGATGTTGATATTCTTCTATTGAGTTTTTTGCTGCTTTTCTGGCCTCTACTACTTTTACTTTAAGTTGCCCAATTCTATCGACAGTTTTTAAAGCATCCCATGGCGGACTATCAAGTGGTATTCCTGTTATTTTATTATGTCGAGTAATAGCTTTGATTTTTATATTTGTTGCCTCTTCTTGAAGCATTTTCAGAAAAGGTAAATCATGTGTTAAAACAATAACCTGGCGCTTGTTTGCCTCCTCTGCAATTCTTTTAGAGAATTTTAGCCTCCATATATGATCGAGAGAGTTTACTGGATCATCAAAAATAATCGCAGAATTTCGATTATCAGCAGTTAATTCAGCAAAAAATCCTGCTAAAGAAATGCATTTCTGTTCACCCTCGCTGGCAATATCAAGAATATTCACATTTTTTCCTGAGATTTCAAGACTAAATTTTTGATTACCTTTTGTCCCTTTTGTAAGTGTATTAACGTTGAAATGATTAAAACCTAGTTTTTTTAATTCAATGTTAAAGAATTCTTGTAATTTACCAATAGAGCCAGAACTAGTTATTTCATTATTCAATAAAGTAATAGGGGTAGTAGAAGTTGATCGTTTAATTTTACTAAATAATTCATTTTTTATCGCTTTTTTTATCTCTTCTTTTATTTGATCCTTCACCGATATTATTTTTTCTCTATCTTCAATTTCCAAGATTCTTTGTTTTTTTAATAAAATGGATTTTATTTTAATATCATCATTTAATACTGTTTTTTCAAGCTCTTCTAATTTTAAAATGTGAGTATTAAGCCTTGTTAATGATTCTAAATTTATATCATCAAAATCAAAGGAGGGTATATCTTTTAATATACTTTTTGCCCGTTCATTTAATTGGTCAATTAAATTATATAAAAGGAGACTAAACGCTTCATCTTTGCTTTTAATATCATTGAGTATGGCCTCGTAGGGAGTTTTAGAGAAATTTAATTTCTTAATTTTTTTTAGTACAGCATTCCAATTATCTAATGCAATTGCAGCTTCTTTTTGTAATTCATTCTGCAGATATTCATCAAATGTTAAAAGTCTTGCAGCTGTTGCATGATCCACTACTTGTAAGCAAGTCGGACAATGATCCCCTTCTAAAAGTGGAAAATTGTTATTTAAACATTCTATAAAATTTTTAACGGATTTCCACATTGTCATCCATTCTTCAGATCCGATTTCAGATATGGGTAATTCAGAAAAAGTTGATTTACTTAACAAGTCTGCTGCATTTTTTGTCTGAACTTTTTTTTCATGTAATTCTTTAATTTGTTGAAATTTTTCAGATCCTAATTCATTTATAAGTGATGTCAGGAATACTTGAAGTGGGACAAGTCTTAATCTTCTATTTTTATATTTTTCTCGAAGTTTTTCAGGTGTATTGTTTTCTAATTCCAATACTTCAACCCGTAGGTCAGATAGTTCTTTTAACTCTTCCTGCGTTGCACACAGCAGATCTACTTGATTTGGATCTAAAGATGCGCTTATAACTAATTTGCTAGGTGTTGTATTTGAATTCATCTTTGGCAGAACAGTGGCCGCAGCATAAAAAGTTTCTTCTGTTTTTGCTTTATTCATTATGAATTCACTTGTTTTTAGTAATTCATCCAATAATTTTAAAGCAGTAGGTTTGAAATCTAAGGGACCAGTCTTAGATAAATAGTGAATTGATGAGCTTGTATCAAAGACTCTAATTGATTTTAGGCGAGGATGTGGTTCTAGCTTATTGTTCCATTCTATTATTTCAGAAATACCATTTGATTCTATATGAAACTCAGCAGTTGGTATCCCAGCATTTTCTTGAAAGATATTACTTCTTAGTTCTGGTGGCTCACCTCTGGTTAGACATGCATTCTTAAGTATTTTTGCATAACTTGATTTTCCAGCCCCATTATGCCCATAAATAACTGTTAATCCAGTAGTTGAAAATTCAATTTTTTTTTGTGATACAAGATTTGAGATATTAGTTGTATTTCCAATAGAAACTAATCTTGTCTCTTCTACTTCTTCATGATAACCCGTAAGTTCTACTGGCTTAATTAATGAAGTGTAGTCTGCACACTTTTCTTCTAGTCCAAATTCCATTTTAGCAATTAAATATGCTTCCTCAAGTTCTACAGATGATAACTCACCACATTCAATGGCTCGATTTATGGTGAATCGCCACCAGTTTGGTTTACTTTTATTATTTACAAGCTCACATATTTTAGATGCTACAGGCATTATTTTCCCCTGAATTTATTATACGGAATTAGTGATTTTTATAATATATCAGTAACAATGAATAATTTATGTCATCATAACTTTAGTCTAGGTTAAGTGTATATAGTAAAGACCTTATTTTAAAGATGTCCCAAATTCGAGCTGTGTAGCTAAACCACTTATAGAGTAATTATGCGTAGCTTTTTCAACGATCCACTTCAGCTAGTCTACCTCAGCTTTAAAGCCCTGAAGCTTAATGGGGGACCCTGTACTGATTTGTGGTACACCATACGCTAAATTGATGCTGAATTTCGCCATTTGGCGCTTAATCTCAGCCATCTTCGCAGCACTCACACGTTCAGCTTCGGCTTTGTTGGTAAATGTCCCTTTTAAGTGTTTCACCTTGCCTTTCTCACCAGTGATAACCTTTTCACGTTTGGCTTTACCAGTGACATGGTAGCTTGTAGATACACCCGTATAGTCTGAGTCACGGTCTTGCTTTGAATAACGGAATTGGTCGCCATTTTTACGGGTAATGGTGATTAATGGTAAATCTTTACCAGAAGCAGTTTTTGCGGTACCAGCTTTAAAAATTAGTAAACGATCTTTTTAATCACCATTTCAGCGTCATTTTGCTTTGAGATCCGAACAAGTAGATTGAGATCTGATTCATTAGTCTGGTCGATATGCTGAAGGTCGATCTTCTTTAGATCATCGGCCATGACTAAAGTTAAGTATTGACGTTTCTTGCGTCCTGTGGCCATAGTATTGTTTGCGAATTGCCTTGGTTATTAAAAGTTTATAAAGGAAGGGTAAAATTGGGTATAAATCCAGATTGAATTTTAAGCTAATGCTAAGTTTTTAATGGATATTTATTCCGAGTTAAACTGACACCATCTCAGAAGAGAGGCGGCATAAATATTATTACTAGAAAATCCAAATCTGATGCCGCCATAGATATTTATAATTTTAAATGTTCTAAGGTTGAAATAAAGTCCGTAAATTTCTCACCTTGAATCACCACATGCGCTTTCAGCAAAGCCTCAGCTTCTTGTTCATCCCCTGCAAAAATGGCCTCTAAAATTGCGCTATGTTCTGAAAATGAATGATTCATTCGATGGTTAACGCGGAGTTGTAGGCGACGGTACGGGTGCAAACGTTTGTGTAAAGTACAGGCTTGTTCAATTAAAAAGGCATTATGACTGGCTTGATAAATGGCAAAGTGAAATAAACGGTTGGCCTCATAATAATTTTCTGAATCGTTCTGATTTAAATAGTCCTGACATAACTGATGTAAGCGCTGTAATTCTTGCTTTTCTTCAGGTTGAATGCGCCGTGCTGCTAAACGTCCACACATGGCTTCTAATTCAGCCATCACCTCGAACATTTCACAAAGGGTAAGTGAATTAATGGCTGGAATAATTGCACCACGACGTGGGCGAATTTCAACCAAACCTTCAGCGGCCAATAGCTTTAATGCCTCACGAATCGGGGTGCGTGAAGCACCATAGCGTTCGCAAAGCTCTTGTTCATCTAGCTTAGTCCCAGGTAGAAAAAAGCCATAAATAATATCATCCTCTAACTTTTTACTAATTTGAATAGAAAGAGGAAGTTCCGCAATTGAAGTCATACATCACCAAAAATTGTATACAATTTATGTTTATTTGAGTACAAAGCATTGTACGCTGGATACAGATAAGCTATAACTATAGCAAATTATAAGTCAGATTATTAGAAGCGCTGCATGATCCAGGGAGGATTCAGCAATGATTATTTACGGAACAGCCATATTGGCAGTCTGCCATTTACTTGGTGTTTATCTAGGCAATGCCCTCGGGATTGCTCTTGGTGTGCAAGCCAATGTAGGTGGTGTGGCCATCGCCATGATTTTATTAATTCTATCGAAGGAACTGTTAGCGAAACGTGGGCACTTACCGCAAGTGACTCAATTTGGTGTGTTGTACTGGTCAGGTATGTATATCCCGATTGTGGTTGCCATGTCGGCAGGCCAAAACGTAGTTGCTGCTATGTCGGGCGGGATGTTGGGGCTTGTTGTTTCGGTTGCCTCGCTTATCGGTACGGTATTGGTGATTCGTTGGTTGAATAAATCCAGTGGTGACTACGAAAGCTACGAATGGGCTGTAGAGCCGACTGAAAAAACCGCTTAAGGACAAGGGTGTTGTCTTAACACGAAATAACAATCAGTTATACGGTTACAAGGAAGAAACGCAATGGAAGAAATAATTACGGTTTTTACCAAAAATGCCCTCGTCGCGGCGCTCGCAGTGACTGGTTTGATGATGTATGTGTCGCATCTTTTGTCGAAATACCTCACCAAAGGGAAGTTACAAAGCTCAGCCATCGCCATCACTATGGGGCTAGTCTTGGCATATTTTGCAGGGATTTATACTCAAGGTGAAAAGGGCATTTCAGATATCGCCATTTTTTCAGGTTTTGCTTTACTCGGTGGCGCCATGATTCGTGACTTGGCCATTGCATCAACAGCGTTTGAAGTTGACGTCAAAGAAGTGAAAAAAGCAGGAAAGGTGGGTTTGATCGCACTTGCACTTGGCTGCGTGATTCCGTTTGTGATTGGTGCAATGGTGGCGTGGTTGATGGGCTATAAAGACCCCGTTTCGATGACCACGATTGGCGCAGGTGCGATGACTTATATCGTTGGACCAGTAACGGGTTCTGCCATTGGTGCAAGCTCAGAAGTGATTGCATTATCGATTGCAATTGGCTTAATTAAGTCAGTGTTCTTTATGGTGGGTACACCAATCTTTGCAAAATTTATGTATCTCAAAAGTCCACGTTCTGCCATGGTTTTTGGTGGAATGGCGGGAACGACCAGTGGTACAGCAGCAGGTTTGGCAGGAACTGATGTGCGTTTAGTACCCTATGGCGCATTGGTCGCAACCTTTTATACAGGTCTTGGTTGCTTACTTGGACCCTCTGTATTTTTTCTCACAATTAATGCCATCTTCGGCTAAGCACAGCATAAAGGTGACCCCATGAACCAAATGGTTAAGACGCGCTTATGGGATAAGCAGCGCACCCGTAGACAAGAAAAGTTGAATCTAGCCAAAGAAAAAGGCTTTGCAAAACAAGTTGAGCATGCTCGGGTGATTGAACTTTTGGAAACGGTAATTTCCAGTGGTGATCGCGTTTGTTTAGAAGGTAATAACCAAAAGCAGGCCGACTTTTTGTCAAAGAGTTTAAGTCAGTGTAATCCAGAGGTGGTTCATGACTTACATATCGTGCAGTCGGTATTGGCTTTACCCAGTCATATTGATGTCTTTGAAAAAGGCATTGCTTCTAAGGTCGATTTTTCCTTTGCAGGCCCACAAAGTTTACGTCTAGCACAATTGGTTCAGCAGCAAAAAATTAGTATTGGTTCGATCCATACTTACCTCGAGCTGTATGGGCGTTACTTTATCGATTTGACGCCAAATGTCTGCCTGATTACGGCACATGCGGCTGACCGTGAGGGCAACCTTTATACAGGTGCGAATACCGAAGATACGCCCGCGATTATTGAAGCCACTGCATTTAAAAGCGGCATTGTGATTGTGCAGGTCAATGAAATTGTCGATAAGTTACCGCGTGTCGATGTACCCGCGGATTGGGTCGATTTTTATATCGAAAGTCCCAAGCACAACTATATAGAACCGTTGTTTACCCGTGATCCTGCACAAATTACCGAAGTGCAAATTTTAATGGCGATGATGGTCATTAAAGGCATCTATGCGCCTTACCAAATTCAACGTTTAAATCATGGTATTGGTTTTGATACTGCGGCGATTGAATTGTTACTGCCTACGTATGGGGCATCCTTAGGACTAAAGGGACAGATTTGTACCAATTGGGCTTTGAATCCGCACCCAACTTTAATTCCAGCGATTGAAAGTGGATTTGTCGAATCGATCCATAGCTTTGGTTCTGAAGTGGGGATGGAAGATTATATTAAAGAACGTCCAGATGTGTTCTTTACGGGTAGTGACGGTAGCATGCGTTCCAATCGTGCTTTTAGTCAAACTGCGGGTTTATACGCTTGTGATCTGTTCATTGGTTCGACTTTACAGATTGATTTACAAGGCAACAGTTCTACGGCAACTGTAGACCGTATTTCTGGTTTTGGTGGTGCACCAAATATGGGTTCTGATCCGCATGGACGCCGTCATGCCAGTTATGCCTATACCAAAGCAGGTCGTGAAGCAGTCGATGGCAAACTGATTAAAGGTCGCAAACTGGTAGTGCAACTGGTCGAAACGTACCGTGAACATATGCATCCTGTTTTTGTTGAAGAGTTAGATGCGTGGCAGTTGCAGGACAAAATGGAGAGTGAACTCCCGCCCATCATGATTTATGGCGAAGACGTCACACACATTGTGACGGAAGAAGGTATTGCTAACTTGCTGTTATGTCGTACTCCAGAAGAACGAGAACAAGCCATCCGTGGTGTGGCTGGTTATACCCCAGTGGGGATGCAGCGTGATGAGGCCAAAGTGGAAGAGTTACGCCAGCGAGGCATTATTCAACGTCCAGAAGATTTGGGTATCGATCCAACACAGGTCAGTCGTGATTTGTTGGCGGCAAAATCGGTGAAAGATTTAGTTAAATGGTCGGGTGGTTTATATAGTCCCCCAAGTCGCTTTAGAAATTGGTGATCGACATGGAAAAGTTAAAATTTGAATTACAATCAGCACCGCTGAGCGCTGAACAAGCGGCTGTTATTTGTGGTGTCGTTGGTTCTGGAAATTTAGAAGTTCTGGTTTCACAGCATGATCAAGCGGATATTTGTCAGATTGAAGTCACGACATCAGCCGTCGGTTTTCAACATGTTTGGCAGTCTGTGCTGAATGAGTTTGCACAACGTCATGCAGTAGCAGGGCTTAAATTTCAGTTAAATGATATGGGCGCGACCCCAGCGGTGGTGAATCTACGCTTAAGCCAAGCAATATCTATGTTTAAGGGAGTATAGAACATGGATCAAGTGATGCTCAAAAACAGTTTTTATGAAAAAACCGCACGTGCGCGTATTCAAGCAGTTGTGGATGCTCAGAGTTTTAAAGAAATCTTAAAGCCAACGGAGGTGGAGGTTAGCCCGCACCTGTCTGCTTTGGATATTCCAGGTAGTTTTGATGATGGCGTGATTATTGGTACAGCGCGTGTAAACGGAACACCAGTACATATTATGGCGCAAGAAGGTCAGTTTATGGGCGGGTCTGTGGGTGAAATCCACGGGGCGAAAATTGTCGGTCTCTTACATAAAGCCATTCAAGATCAAGCGCAAGCAGTACTGTTTTTTGTCGACTCAGGCGGCGTGCGTCTGCATGAAGCCAATGCCGGTCTCATCGCCATTTCCGAAATTATGCGCGCCATGTTGCAGGTAAGAAATGCGGGGATTCCGATTATTACGGTGATTGGCGGCACCTGTGGCGCCTTTGGTGGTATGGGTATCAGCGCATGTTTGAGTAGTGCCATCATCATGACGGAAGAAGGGCGTTTGGCACTGTCTGGGCCAGAAGTGATTGAAACAGTGAAAGGCGTCGAAGAGTTTGACTCGAAAGATCGTGCTTTGGTTTGGCGTGTCACAGGCGGGAAACATCGTTATTTACTCAATCATGTACAGGCTTTGGTTGAGGATGATATTGCCGATATTCGTGATGCGATTTTAACGCAGCTAGATGCTAAGGCAGCTCCTTTAGACTTAGAACAATTATTGCAACAGCAGCAACAGCTTGAGCAGCAGTACCAACGCTGGTTTGGTAAAAATGATGGTTTACAGATTTGGCATGACATGGGAATTTTACAGCCAGAAAAAATTCCGATGCTGTCTGCCCATGAAGTTGTGTTGTTAAAGCAAGGATGAGCTCATGAATACAGAATTACTTTTACAACAGTTGTTTCCGCGTCAACTGGATTATCAGATCGAAGGTTATGTGATTAAGGGCAATGCGCAGACAGACGCAGGTCCAGTACGGATTTTGGGTACAGTTAATGCAGCACCCATCAATCAAGACATTGCCATTCAATTATCCTCAGAAATTTTGAAATTGGTACAACAAGGCAATAAAACTCCCGTGGTCTTTATTGTGGATACGCAAGGCCAAGATCTTTCCCGTGCCGATGAGTTACTGTGCTTAAACCGTACCTTCGCGCATTTGGCGTCTTGTGTAGATCTATTACGCCGTAGTGGACATGCCAACCTTGCGATTATTTTCGGTCAAGCGGTTAGTGGCGGCTTTCTCTCTTATGGACTCATGGCAAACGAAGTTTATGCACTCAGTGATTCGCAAGTGAAAGTCATGGACTTAAACGCGATGGCACGGGTCACTAAAATTCCAGTCGAAAAGTTAAAAGAGTTGTCGCAAAGCTCAGCCATCTTTGCCCCAGGGGCAGAAAACTTTTACAAAATGGGCGCAATCAATGCCATTTGGCCAGATTTGGAGACAGACTGGGTCAGCCAAGCACTGTTAAATCAACAACAACATCTTGAAGCTTATCGGACAGATCAACGCCGTGTGGTGGGGCAGCAACGTCAAGGGCGTGTGCTGTGTAATACTATTATTGAGAAAGTTGTCCACAGTTAAGGAAGCAGATATGGATCGTCATGACTTAGCTTATCTTCGTGATTCAGCAACCTTACATTTTTTAGATGTTTCTTTACCAGAAACAGTGAAACACAAGGTGTATCAGCTGCTGAGCCAATATATTCCAATGACCGTTTGTCGGCAGGACGATATGGATGTGGGACAAGTGAAGCTGGCGATCAACTGCTTGGTTGAGGGCTATAAATATCGTGTGGCGTGCTTAGTAGAGAAACACGAGATCAAGCAGATTACTCGACCGCTTTCTCTACAGGCTTTGTTAGAAACTGACTCGCAGATCTTACAAGCTAAAGTGCTGAGTGATTTTGCAGATAACTTAGAACAATTGGGCTGCAAAGTATATGTTTATGGTTCCTATGCCTATCAGTCTCTTACGCAGGAGGCTTATGTCAGGCCGACTTCAGACTTAGATCTGTTGTTGTATCCACAGCATCAACATGATGTACCAGAAATTTTACAGTTCATTCAACAAGTCCAAACCCAGAGTTCTATGCGCTTGGATGGCGAGATTCAAATACATCCAGACTGGCATGTGTCATTTAATGAATTAATTGCTGTTTTTCCTGAAATGAACCAGCAAGTGATCGTCAAAGGAATTCAGCGTGTCGAGATGCTGAGATTAGAACAATTATTCGAAGGGAAGCTTGAATATGCAAATGCTACAACCACATGAAGTTTTATGTCCAAGCATTATCGCTACTGCTGAAACATTAGACCGTTTGGCATGTATGGCGTTATTAGATGAAGCCAGTTTAGAGCATAAGCCTGGTTTGGTTTGTCCAAGTTCGCAGGGCAGTCATCGTGACATGGACTTTAGCTTGTTCAAATGTAGTGTGGATGCTTTACAGGGCTATTTTCAGGCGCAATGTTTAAATGGGTATCGCGATGCCGATTTTGAAGAGATTCGACAATGTGGCATTTTAGCTGAACAAAAAATGATGGCTGCAACTCAGCAGATTAATACCCATAAAGGGGCAGTTTTTAATTTGGGTTTTGCCAGTGCAGCAGTCGGGCAATGTCTAGCAACTGATAGTTCGTTGAATGCAGGCTCAATCAGTCAAAAAATTCAAAGCACTTGGCAGGATGAGCTGTTACATCATTTAGAGCGAAATCCCAACAGTCATGGGCAACGTATGCGGAGTCAATATGGCATCACTGGGGCGATTGAAGAAGTGGCTTCAGGTTTTAAAACGGTGATGGATGTTGCCTTGCCAACGTATATCGACATTTACACCAAAACGGCCAATGCACAGCAGGCTGCAATTCAGACTTTATTTAGTTTGATGGCCTATGTACAAGATACCAATATTGTTTGGCGCGGTGGTTTATCTGCCTTATATATTGTGCAGGATCTAGCCAAGCAGTTTTTGGCTCGTGGCGGTGTGTTACAACACAATTGGATGCAAGATGTGGCTAAAGTGGAAGATTATTTCGTTCAGCATCGCTTAAGTCCGGGAGGCAGTGCCGATTTATTGGGGGTGACTTTATTCATGCTGAAGGTGGAACATGAATTTTGCAATCATATTTAGTGGGCAAGGACTCCAAAGCTTAGCGCATGTGCAAGAGCTGCTGACTCTGGCTGGTGAGCTTCATGTATCAGATATTTTAAAGCAGCATTTGCCGAAGCTATTTTGTTCCGATTTAACCGAAGCGGATCTGTATCAGAATGAGTTCGCGCAGCCTTTTATTTTTGCTTTGCAATGGTGTCGTTGGCAAAAGTTAAAACCTGAGATTGAAGACCTTATGAGCTTCTCAGGTTATTCACTCGGAGAGTTAAGTGCACTCATTTGTGCAACACAAACTGGTTTGGAGCAAGGCCTGCATTTAGCCCAGCAGCGTGCCTCGTTGATGTCTTCAGCCACTCAGCACGCAAGTGGCTTAATGGCTATTCAGGGTATCAATCTCAATACGCTTGAACCGTTGTTGACGGAAACGGCAACCGCACTTTCCATCAAACTGAGTGATAGTAGTTTTGTTGTGGGTGGGGCTAATGCAAATTTACAGCAGCTGGCTCAGCAACTTGAATTGCGAGGAACACGTTTTGTTAAACGCTTGAATGTCACCATTGCATCGCATACCGTATGTATGAATGCAGCGGTTCAGCCCTATCAGCAGGTTTTACAGCAGCAAGACTTTGTTGGTTTATGCACGGCCATGATTAGTGGTTCAGGTGGGCATAAGTTTTTTAAGACTACAGATGCAGTGAATGCATTGATTCACCAAATGAATCATGCGATTGATTGGGATGCTTGTTTAAGTGCAATACAAGAAAATCAGCCTGATGTTGTCTTAGAAATTGGGCCGGGCAGCGCCTTAAGTAAAATGCTCTTGGAACGTAGTCCAAATTGTATTGTACGTGCGGTGGATGATTTTAAAAGTTGGTCTGGGTTCCAGGCATGGTTAGACAAACAGTCTAGGATGTAATTTAGAAAATGTGAAGATTAATTATGGATAGGTCTTTGTCTTGCAAATATATTTGAAATATTTATTTGGCCAAATCCTTAATTTAAATTCAAAATTACTTGATAGGGTTTAAATCCTTCGATTACTGCATCCGAAACCAATTGAATAAAAGCTTCGGTCTTCCCATATGCCATCCACTGATCCAAAGCCTCATAGTAAGCCAAGCGATTTTCAACAGTGATAACACAAGGCGGATAGCCAGCTTTTAATAATTCAAGATTCATCAATAGACGTGATGTACGCCCATTGCCATCAATGAATGGATGAATGCCAACAAAATCAGCATGTACTTTGGCTGCACGTTCAATTGGATGTAGTTTATGTGCTTCACTATTATACCAGTCTACGAATTGAGCCATCTTGTCATTTAATAACGTGTAATCAGGCGGGGTAGACGTAGCACCTGATATCAGGACATTTTGCTGACGATAACGTCCAGCATTATCATCATCAATATTCTTTAAGATAAGCTGATGGATATTACGAATTTGCCATTCAGAAAAAGACTCCTCTTTCCGAATAATATCTTCAACATAGTAAATCGCATTTCTATGATTGATCGCTTCGAAGTGTTCTCTTAATGCCTTTCCACCAACAGTAATACCTTCGAGTACTACTTTTGTTTCTAGCAGGGTGAGTGTATTACCTTCAATTGCATTGGAATGATAGGTCCAGCGGACAATAAGATCTTCTTGTAAATTTTTGACAATTGACGGAGAGAGAGGGCGATGTTGATCTAATTTTTTCTTTAAATCATCAATAGTTTCAAACATAACCTTATCCCTGAATTTGTCTTAGTCGATCATACATGAAAAAAGAAAGATCAGAAATGTAGTGATATATCATTACATTTTGTATGGGTTTTAAAAGTGGTAAGTGAACTGCTCCAAGTATTCTAGACACGAGACAGCTTCATTTTGGAAACACATTATTGTTCATTTCACCCACACATCTATGGCATGTTGTAGATGACCAGTTTTGACATAAAGCGTTGCGCCTGATGGACCTGCCTGAAATTTAGCAGCACTATTGAGGGGAAGACGGACCCACGAACCTGCTGGATATATTTCAGTGCCGCAAAATAATTGACCTTTAATAATGAACAATTCAATCCCTTGTTCTGATTTCTCTACGAAAATTTGATCAGGTTTTAGCTTTTCTAAATAGGTCTGCTCATGTTTCGATTGAAATAATGGGCATATTATCCGATGTTCGGTAAGCTTCCAATTCGCTGGATCATTGGTATTAATCCGGGTGGGTTCTCTCTCATGTTCAGTCATTTGCATCAGTTTCACAAAGATTAAACAACCTGCTTTACTGGAAACCCGATGAGTTGAATGATGGGGGTTACGTAAATACCAGCCTGCCGGATAATCATCTTCAGCATTCTCGGTAAAAATGCCTGACAATATGAGGACTTCTTCACCCAAAGGATGTTGATGTTCAGGAAAGGCAGATTCTGGTGCGTATTTCACAAGACTAGTTGCACGTGCTTTCTCATCGCCAATACGATCAAGCATCATTCTATCGACTTCACCTCCTGGAGATTTTACCCAATGGTAATCCTCTGGCTTGATGATGACGAGTTGTGAGAAGTCGGCATAAATAAACATAATGTTGTCCTGTAATGAAGAAACCTACGTATTTTAACGAGAATGCACAGGTTTATTTTAAAAGAAATAGCGATTAGTGAGCTCACTGTTTCAGAAAAGATAAGCATGTTAATAGCAGATATTACTCACTAAGCTATGAAATATTAATATTTTAGAGTTTAATCAACTGTGCTTTGTTTTTACATCAATGAGGAATGGCATGAAATATCAACCGCCTTATACGATCACCTCTAAAATTATTCACTTGATTGCACAAATTAGTGAATCAATAGGGCGTTTGACTGCATTAACTCAAATCCAAGATAGCCTTAAATTGCGAAAAGCCAATCGTATTCGAACGATTCAAGGGTCTTTAGCGATAGAAGGAAATACCTTGAGTACAGAGCAAATCACAGCGATTCTGAATGGCAAGACCATTATCGCTCCACCTAAAGAAGTTCAAGAGGTACGTAATGCCCTAAAGGCATATGAAGAAATTCAAGATTGGAATCCTGATCAAGAATCGCATTTGCTGAAAGCACATCAAATATTGATGACAGGACTGATTGATGAAATTGGACAGTATCGTCATGGCGGTGTTGGTGTGATGTCAGGGGATCGAGTCGTGCATATGGCTCCGCCTGCAAATCAAGTCCAGCGTTTAATGAGAGAGTTATTACAGTGGTTGGCTGAAGGTAATGAGCATCCATTAATTCAGAGTTCAGTATTTCATTATGAATTTGAGTTTATACATCCATTTGCTGATGGCAATGGGCGGATGGGGCGTTTATGGCAAACTTTAATCTTAAGCCAGTGGAATCCTATTTTTCTCAACATCCCTGTAGAAAGCTTGATTTATCAAAACCAAAAAGCTTATTACGATGCATTGCAAGCGAGCACAGATCGTTCAGATTCTGCACCTTTTATTGAGTTTATTTTGCAGATGATTCTAGATGCAATACTTAGTTCTGATGCCAGCGATCAAGATACCGCTCAAGCTAGCGTACAAGTTAGCGATCAAGTTAAACGTCTCATCCAGAATATGGAGCAGAAAGAATATAGCTTAACTGAGCTTATGGCTCTATTGGACTTGTCCCATCGAGCCACATTCCAAAAAAATTATTTAACTCCAGCATTAGAAGCAGGTGTGATTGAACGTACCCTTCCTGATAAGCCTAAGAGTCCTAAGCAAAAGTACAAATTAAAAAATTGAACTATACTGAGTTTGATGTGATTATTAATATCATAATGAGTTAATTGTAATGTTATAACATTGCATTTATTTTTAGGTGTAATTTTCTGCTATAATGCCGTACGTCACTTCAAATCCTGAATTCGGATTTGAACAAGATTTTAAAGTGATTCAATGCACTAAATCTAATCTGGGTCAAAATTGGGTCAATGAATTTTTTTATTCAATAAAATATATTTAGAATGAATGGGTTAGGATTTGAGCTCGATTGACGCCACCTCCACCAATTTTATAAATTCACATGACGTTAAATAACGACTTATGAATTGGAAAGCCCTGAATCTTAACGGATTCAGGGCTTTTTTATGTGTATTTATAAAGAATCATCAATAACTATAGTATTGCTTGCTGTGTATCACACCTTGTATCATTCGATAATTATTGAAACCACAGTGATACAAGAATGAAAAGGTCAGATATAAAAAAAAGACCACTTTCAGATACCGTTCTGGAAAACCTAGAATCAGAAGATAAAGATTATCGCGAGCTTGATGGCAATGGGCTTTATTTCTTTGTCAAAGCGAATGGTACTAAATCATGGCAATTGAGATTTAAAAAGCTAGATGGGAAATGGTCATGGTTAGGTATTGGCGGATATCCCTCAATCAAGGGAAAGCTAGCACGTAAGAAAGCACAGGAATTGCTAAATGACATCGGCAACGGTTTAAATCCAATTATCACAAAACAAGACCGTAAAGCGAAAGAACTTGAAGATAACACGGCGACATTTGAAGCTTTGGCCCGTGAGTGGTTAGACACTAAGCTCAATAAGTGGGTCGCGGATACGATGACTCGAAACAAAGGGGCATTAGAGAAGCATATTTTTCCCACATTCGGGAAGAAGTTATTTGCCTCCATTAGACCGATCGAATGGATGAATCACTTACAGGGAATACAGCAAAAGTTCAAAATTTACGAGCAAGTGAACCGCATTGCCGCGATGTGTAGAGATATTTACGACTATGCAAAAGTTACTGGGCGGATAGACTATAACCCCCTTGAAGGTATAGGTAAGTTTTTAGAGAAAGGCAAAAAAGAAAATATGGCTCATGTAAGTGAGAGGGAGTTGCCTGCCTTACTGCGGGCTATTAATGGCTACCCGACCTTAGACAGTCGAATAGGGTTACAGCTTTTAGCTATGTTGTTTTGTCGTCCTAGTGAGTTAAGAGAAGCGAAGTGGTATGAATTTGATTTAGAGCAGGGCCTTTGGAATATCCCCGCGGACCGTATGAAAAAACGCCGCGAGCATATTGTCCCATTACCGACTCAAGCGGTGCAATTACTTCGTAGCTTAAAGTTATTAAATGGTCAGTCTGATTACTTATTTCCAAGTAGAACAAATAATCATGCGCCCAAATCAGACACGGTATTCATTATGGCTTTGCGCCGCATGGGCTATCAAGGCAGGCAGACACCACATGGCTTTAGACATATTGCGAGTACATTGCTAAATAATCGTGGTTTTGATGAACGTCATATTGAGGCGGCTTTAGCCCATGTTAAAGACGGTGTAGCAGGGGTGTATAACAAGGCTCATTACTTGCCAGACCGTAAAAATATTATGCAGTGGTATGCAGATCATTTAGAGCAACTAGCAGATGACAGCGTGATTCAATTCAAGAAGACAGGGACTAATTTTCATGATTAATTATGCAGAGGCAATTGCCGAACTTCAAAAGCTAACAAAGCAAAAGTGTAATGAGTTCACTTTAATGCACTATGTCTCTAATGGTTATTTAGACATTTATATTAGGGGAAAATATGACATTTGCGAAGTGTTTGCACAGGGGTTCAAAGTAGATGGCGATTATCTTGCCAGAAAGATAGAAACTGAGTACAAGGGCTATCTCAAGGTAGGTATTGAGCCAACTAACACTCGTGAATTATGCAACGCATTGGTGGACGAGAGCATACCAATAGAGATTGTTTTAGTTATGAAGTGCGGTAAGGTCGGCGAGTATGTGCTACTTAAAAGTAAAATTAACGAAAATACGCACACAGTCGTTAAAAAGTTCCATGAAATAAAGGATCACGAATCAATTGAGTTAGCTTTGGTAGTTGCTGAACTTGGAGTAGGTAAAAAATTTACAAGGGGAGATTTTCTCTTTGACGAAGATCAAATTAAGTCAATTCCATCATTCCATCAGGCGCAAAATAAGGAAAATAAATTCTATGCACCCGAATTAGGGCTTGCTATAGAGTTGTGGGAAAAAATGTATCTTATTGAAAAAGGCGAACTACCAAGTGGAAAAACTAGGTCAACTTACATAGATTGGCAATTAGATAAACAGGAAATCGAAGCTAGCGGCTTAAAGAGGTTAAAAGAGCGAATGAGAGCAATTTTGAATCCGAACCCAAAAGCAAAAATAAAAACATCATGATTGATTAAAAAAACAACATTTGGTACTTACTGCCACTTTTATGGCAGTAAGTATTCTCCTGTATAAATATTCATGAAAACAGATAAACATGGATATTTCAAAATGCACCATATTACCCCGATCAGAATCCCCAAAAAAGAGGCTGCGAAGGCTCTTGGCTTGAGCGTTGACGGCTTAAATAAATTAATGCAAAAAGACCCTTCCTTTCCGAAGTTTTGCAAGATGGGCACATCAAAACAGGCGCATGTATATTTTGATTATGCAGAGCTTGTTCAGTGGCATAAGCAAACCATGTGTCTGGCTGTATAGGGAGAAGAAAAATGGAACATCTAACACAGCAAGCGGCTGAGTCACTTAAACTTTTAAGCCAAGAAGACATTAGCGAAATTGTGCTAAACATCATTGAGGAAAATGACGGAGTTTTTGCCCTTAACACAGAGGCGGGGATCAATAAAGCATGTCAGTACGCGGTTGACTTTTATGCAGCAGCAGGACACGAACTCAAACACGATGAAATTAAAATCGAGTTGGTTAAACAGATGAATACGTCAAAATAATTGGCGTAATCACGAGTTAAAAACAAACGCCGCTGCGGGTACGAATCACAGCGGCGTTAATCATTACGTTATGACGAGCTTAACATGAACGCAATTTACACCGCTGATTATATGGCTTCACTCACTTACGTCAATTCTAATTATGAAAGCGACGCTGAAACCCTCAACAAACTAAACAGCTTATATTGTGGTCGAGATGAATTGGCGAGCAAAGTGTTATCACTTGGTGGCAATGCCGCTGAGTTGTTAACGGCAAGACTAGACGCCGAGCTTGACCAATTACTATTAGAATCTTCAGCAGATGAAAGCAAAGTAATCACCGTACCGCCCACAGTATCGAATGAAGACCTAGAACAAATATTACAAGTTATGCATCAGCGTTATGCTGATAATGCAAAGTTAGCCCAGGCCTGGGAAGCGGAAATTTACAGCAACATACACAGCTATGATTTTGAGGCAATGGGCATCGAAATTAAACCTGTAATCGATTTTATTGTTTTGCAGTTTGAGGCGAATAAACCCACCACATACCAACAGATTAAAAAGCACTTAACCGAAAAGACAGGCGTCGGCTACTACGTTGAACCCGATCACAATGGATTAGAGCAGCAGTCAAACACATTTACTATTCGAGTGCATAACGTGAAGTCCAAGAAAGGATTAAATGCAGTTATCAAGCCCTTGGAGCATTACGGCGTAAAGCAAACGGACATTAAAGTAGCCCGCATAGAAGCCTCACTCGACTTCTATAACGCTAAAAGCAAAGGCTTGCTTACGGCGCTCTACAAATCATTGGCATACGTTAAAGACTCGACCAATCAGTGCGTATATAAAAAACAAGGCGAATTCCAAACGATCCCAACATCCCCTATTCACCTTTTAGAAAAACTAGAAGATGGTTATTGTATCGGCGTAAATCCTAAAGACTCACCCGTCTATTATCGATCATATTACAAGACGACAGACCGCCGTCTAAACCTCAATAAGAGTGAGTATAGGGTAAGAACAGAGGTCAATTGCGCTGTGTCGGAGCTTGGAGTTGATAATGGCCTAGGCAACTTGCCTGAGATAATTCAATGTGCCTTTAATCATTTGAAGTTCACTAAGCAAAGTAACAAAGCAACCGAGCAAGACAAGAAGCTCTATATGGAGTCCGTGGGCACGTTTGGAAAGCGGAATGATGCACACTACAGTAACAGCCGCCATAAACGCACCCTTGATGAATTACTGATCAAACATGCTGAGTTAAACAGCTTGCTGAGTAAGTGTGTGAGTAACTTAAAGCGCAACTTCAAGTAGAGTAACTTCGCCATAATAACTCAATTTTATGGTAGACAGACTTCGCAATAATTACTCACTTTTTAGATTGAGCATTTTTCGCAATAATTACTCACTTTTTTTTAAAGCTCGAACGTCTGAATCCCACACCGCAGTAAGTCTACAAGGTGATTTTGCGGTGTTTGTCTGCCTATTAACTTATAGGGCATATACACCACTTAATATTTAAACAAGAATTTACCCAACAAGCGGGAATAATATTTAACAGTGAGAGGAAGTTCGCGAAGCGAACTGACGAACCAATAAAAAGGAATGGAGTATTAAAAAAATAGCGAAATTTATTTAACTCAAATCTATCCTTATTTTTATCGAGAAAAACAATCAAAATTATAAATAAATTGGTTAAAAAATCATCATGTTAAGTTACCGCTTATCTCGGTTTTTCCAATAACATCGGTTTAGAACAATTTATAACCACCCATAATAAACCGAGGAAAAAATCATGAAAGTAGAAACCCTAACGGAAGAACAATTTCTAAACCTTGCTGACTCAGCAACACAAGAAACTTTCACAAACTTAACATCGATGGCCGTTCTAAAAAATAGAAAACGGAATGATCATACAAAATGTAAGCGGTGAGTATTTGCTCATCAGTGAGTAAGGCGCAATCATAAAAAAGTACAATGAGCGAAGTCTTAGAGAATTAGCTCATTGTGCTGTGTATAGCGTGTGTCGTGCGCGGAGTATTTTTCGCCAATCCTTGTCTCAAGCCTTTATGCCCCTATTTTCCCTGTATTTGATTTTTTAGTGGTTAGCTGTAGGGTTTATTGTTCTTTTAAATTTAAACTCAATATAGAGCAAACCATGATCAAATAGAGCATATATGCGGTCATATTTAAGGCATTATTTTTAAAACAACAAACAAAGGCACTAAAAACATGAAAAAACTATCCCTTATCAGCTTCGTTACAATTGCAATGCTTAGCGGGTGCGCAACAACCCCAACGGCTTCAAGTAACGCTAAAGAAGTAAGCCCCGATAGAATGTATATAAAAGAAGAAAACCGCGTGAAGACAAGTGAACGCAACGCAAGCCTAACAATCATTAGAGATGGCGGGGCTTGGGGTGCAGCGTGTAATCATCGGGTATATGTGGATGGCAAAAAAGCATTTACCTTGAAGCCCAGTGAACATGCAACGGTTTATTTAAAGCCTCAAGAGTACGATGTGAAAGTTGATTTAGCCGCATCATCACTTTGCCCATACGCTCAAGTTGATGAAGTAATCAATTTAGAACCAAACCAACAGCGGACATTTCGAATTTCGTCTGTAATGTCGCTGAATTCGGCGCTAAAACTGACTGAGGTAAAATGACCCATTTGCAACTCAATAAAGGGTATCTTGTATCACTATGTGTATCACTGAGTAATTTAATTTTTCAAAACTTGTAAATAACAATGCCTTATTTATTGAGTTCAATTGTCGCCACCCCTAAGGCTTTGTTGCACAAACCTATCTGTAAAGGGTTTTTCAGCGATATAATTTTCAAATGAAGAAGCCTACACACAAAATCTACCGCACAACCAATTGGCCCGCATATAACCGAGCACTCATGAGTCGCGGAAATATTGCCATTTGGTTTGATCCTGCTACGCAATGGTATGCGCCATCAAAAGGCAAACAAGGGCGAAATCAAACCTACTCCGACGCAGCCATCCAATGCTGCTTAATGATTAAATCCTTATTCCGTCTGTCTTTACGTATGGTCACTGGCTTTGTGCAAAGTCTGATTAAACTTTGCGGATTAAATTGGATAGCTCCAGATTACACCACGCTTTGTAGAAGACAAAAGCATATTGATATTGTAATCAGCTACCAAAAAGTAGCGATGGACTGCATCTACTCATGGACTCTACAGGCATGAAGTTTCTAGGTGAGGGCGAATGGAAACGAAAGAAACATGGACCTGAATATCGTCGCCAATGGCGTAAACTACATATTGGTATAGATGCTAAAACCCTACAAATACGAGCAGTTTAGCTTACAACCAATAATGTCAGTGATTCACAGGTGCTTGGTGATTTACTTAATCAGATTCCACAAGATGAGCGGATTGACTCTGTTTATACCGATGGAGCTTATGACACCAAGCAATGCCGTCAGGTCATTGCAGATCGGCAAGGGCATGCGGTGATTCCACCTAGAAAAAATGCGAAACCATGGAAAGATACAAAGAGTAGCTCGCTAGAGCGAAATGAATTACTTCGAACAATTAAACGTTTAGGCAGGACACTATGGAAAAAATGGTCAGGCTATCATCGGCGAAGTTTGGTTGAAACTAAGATGCATTGCATCAAATTATTAGGAGATAAACTCAGTGCAAGGAGTTTTGATAGCCAAGTGAATGAGATCCATGCACGTGTAGCAGTCCTTAACAGATTTACGGAATTAGGTCGACCACTTACCCAAGTTACGCCTTAAATTTGGCTCAATTAGGGGTGCTTTGCATTTCAAATCTTTGTGCAACAAAGCCCTGAAAATGAAAAAAACCAGAAAAAATAGGAGCTTAGAGCTCCTATTTTTATGTTGGCTTTCTAAGTCTCTATGTTAATTTGAAGAATGCTTCATCATAATGTCCGAATACAGCTATATTTTTTTGATTTCTACAATATCACTTGATTCAATTAGCGATTGGATATTACCAAATAAACTTTGAATATAATCAGAGGCTATATGGATATCTAAATCCTCCCTGCTACGCCATTCTTCTAAGAAGAAATATCTACTCGAGTCATTTTCACTAATATAAAGCTCATATTTCAAGCATCCTTCTTCTTGAAGCGTAGGCTCTATTACACTTTTTAAAAGCGCTTCTAACGTCTCTTTTTGATCTGACTTTGCCTTAAAGTTTGCAATTACTGAAATAGTCATTATTTCACCTTTAATTTGTTTTAGAAGTTTTCTAGTACAATTTTGCCTTTTGATTTGCCTGATTCAAGCAACTTATGCGCCTTCTCCAAGTTTGCAGCGTTAATTTTTCCTAGATTTTGGTTGAGGGTACTTCTAATTTTTTGCTGGTCAACTAATTGGGCAACCTGTTGCAATAGATTACCTTGCTTTTCAATATCATCGGTTTCATACATTGAACGGGTGAACATCAACTCCCAATGGATAGAAATAGATTTAGTCTTAAACGGCATAATATCAAAGGTTTGTGGATCATCGATCAATCCAAGCTTGCCTTGTGGAGCAATCAGAGAAACTATTTGCTTGATATAGGTTTCTGTATGATTGGTAGAGAATACGTATTTTGGTATTTTCAATACCTAGTGTCTCGATTTGTGCATTTAAATCTTTGCTATGATCAATGACATGGTCGGCACCCAATGATTTCACCCAAGATTTGGTTTCTTCACGTGAAGCTGTTGCTATAACGGTCAGATTTGTTTTTGCTTTTAGGAGTTGGATAGCAATTGATCCTACACCGCCTGCACCACCAATAATTAAAATACTGCCAACTTCTGTTTCTGAAATTTGAAACCGATCAAACAGCATTTCCCATGCCGTTATTGCAGTTAATGGCAATGCTGCTGCTTCTGCATTAGATACTGTAATGGGTTTAAGACTGATAATTCGTTCATCGACTGCTTGAAACTCAGCATTACTACCATCTCGGGTTAAATCGCCAGCATACCAAACAGAATCTCCTACTTTAAACGAGGTAACTTTTGAGCCAACTTCAATAATTTCCCCAACGGCATCCCAACCTAAAATACGATTATTTGCTTCAGACGAATTTTTTCTCACTTTGGTATCAACTGGATTCACAGAGATTGCCTGAACTTTTACCAGTACATCACGCTCCTTAAGCGTAGGCTTCGCTTTTTCAATATCTACCAATGAATTTTTAAAATCATCATGGTTATTTATAACATACGATACGGCTTTCATAGATTTGTCCTCAACTTTAAAAAATATAGTAAAAATGGGAGCGAAGTGCTCCCATTTTATGTTATTTAATAATTAAAACTCTTGGCTCGTTGGGCGCAAAACAATTTCATTAATATCTACATCCGCAGGCTGTTCAATTGCATAAGCAATTGCTCGAGCGACTGAGTCAGCTGGTATGGCTTGTTTGTAGAAATCAGTAACAAACTCTGAACTTTCTTTATGAGAAGAACCAAATTTTAGTTCTGACTCAATTGCACCAGGCTCAATAGTAGTCGTTCTAATTGTTCCCCCAACTTCATGACGAAGTCCTTCAGAGATGGCTCTTACAGCAAACTTAGTACCGCTATAAACAGTACCTCCTGGACTAAATACTTTTATCCCTGCAACAGATGCGAGATTAATAAAGTGTCCAAAGTTTTGTTTTTGGAAAACAGGTAGGGTAGCTGCTATACCATAAAGAACACCTTTAATATTAATGTCGATCATACGATCCCATTCATCAACTTTTAGCTCACTTAATGGTGCAATAGACATTAATCCAGCATTGTTTACCAATACATCGATTTGACCAAATGCGCTTAATGCCTTTTCAATAAGTGCTTGTACTTCATGTGGTTTGGTTATATCCATACCAATAAATTCAGCTTGACCACCTTCAGCACGAATGTCGTGAACAATAGCCTCTAATTTTTCAGTACGTCTAGCACCAAGTACAACCTTTGCACCTTTTTTAGCAAGTAAGCGAGCAGTAGCTTCACCTAAACCACTACTTGCACCTGTGATAACAATAACTTTATTTTCTATATTATTCATACAAGTAACCTTCAACCTATCTGTCAATCATATTTGATGGATTAAGTATTACAGCCTTGTTAGGTATAATAAATGAATAATATTATCTTTCAGAATTCCTATTTACGGAATAATTACCATAACACAGGATTGGACATGCAGAACAAATTGGAAATGATACGTATCTTTTGTGTCGCAGCAGAGTGTCGAAATTTTAAAGAGGCAGCAACTCAGCTCGGTATTTCCCCGCAGGTAGTGACACGGGCAATAAAGGAGCTAGAAGAGCAGCGCGGAGAAATTCTGTTCTACAGGAGTACTCGACAAATTAAAATTACTGCTGATGGTGAGCGTTTGGCAAAGCAAGCACGTTTTGCGGTGGGATCGATCGATGCTTTGCTTGTAAAAGACACCAAGGAAAAACGAGATGAAATGCGTGGGACTGTCCGTCTTACTGTGTCGTCTGTGTTAGGGCGTAAATTGGTAGTACCTGCACTAGCAGAATTTGCAACACGTTATCCAGATATTGTCGTGGATTGTGTGCTAACAGATTCACACTCGGATGTGATCGATGAGCGGATAGATATCGGGATCAGATTTGGATTTTTGCCGGACAATCGATATGTGGCAAGGGAATTGGCTAAAGTGAACTTTTATTCTGTGGGTACGCCAGAGTTAATTGATAAGGTTGGAATGCCCAAAAAAATTATTGACCTAGATAAATACCCTCTAACAGCACTAGTCGATCATAAAACAGGGCGTTACTGGCCATGGACATTCACTGAAAGTCGAAGCTTTACGCCATCAAAGCCCCGTTTTATTACAGATGATCTAGAAGCTGAATTTCAAGCTATTCTCGCTGGAGTTGGATTCGGACACATGCCTGGATTTCTAGTTTTGCCGTGGCTTAGGAGTGGTAAGCTCATTCAGATACTTCATGAGGAAACCTCTCCTGTTTGGCGCCTGTATTTATATCGTCCACAGCGGGGCCCGACACCTTTGCGAATCCGAGCATTGTTTGATTACTTAGTGGAAGTGCTGGGCTATATAGAAACCTGAATCAGATAAGACCATCATGTATCTAGAGTAACTACAATTTTTCCTATTTGCTGATTTGATTCAAGATAGCGCTGAGCGTCATGCATGTCCTCAAAGTTAAAGCAACGGTCGATCACTGGACGAAGATATCCTGCACCTATACTGCTAAGAATAAATCGTCTGGCTTGCTCCCTTAGAACAGGGTCATGCAGAACCTCAAGGAACAAAAAACCTCGCATGGTTAAGCTCTTGCGTAATGCAACTTTAAGGGGAAATGGTGTGATCTCAGGGCTAAGTGCACCATGCATAACCATAGTTCCTGCCACAGACATCGCTTTTGCAATCTGTTCAATATGTGGCCCTCCTACAGCATCGAAGGCGACATCAAGATGTTCTCCACCTAAACGTAAAACAAGCGCCTCATACAAATCTGGTTCATCTTCACTGGCTATAACATTTTTAACACCGAGATCCAGTAAACGTTGCTTTTTCTCTATCGTCTGTGTACTTGCAATGACCTTAGCACCCGCTGCTTCAGCTATCTGTATCGCAGCTAGTCCTACACTACTTGAAGCTGCTGTAATCAAGATCGTTTTTCCTTTCGAAACTCCACCAGCATGGATTACACCACCCCAAGCCGTCAAATACTGCATCCAGATTGAAGAAGCTTCTTCCCAGCTTAAACTATCAGGTTTGTGAACTAAAAAAGTTTCTGGAATCAGAAGTTTGTCCGCATATGCCCCATATTTGGCTAGATTGTCAGTCGGAAGAATCGATACTGCATCTCCTGGAGAAAATTGGCTTACACCTTCACCTATTGCCAGAACTATGCCTGCTCCCTCATATCCCAGACGAGAAGGGAATACTGCCTTTTGAATATAAGTACCACGCCGAAACATTACATCAGCCCGGTTGAGTCCGATCGTTTTCATCTGGATTAGAACTTCTCCTGCTGCTGGTAAAGCAACAGGAAGTGTTTCTAATGTCAGAACATCTGTATCTCCAATACTATTGAAGCGCCAAGTCTTGGCCTGAAGTGCGTTAAATGACATCAATCACGACCTTAATATTGGCAGAGCGATCTTGAACAGCATCATGAGCCTCAATCGCTTGGTCTAGAGTAAAATGACGAGGATCAACAATAGGACGCAGTTTACCTTCCTCAACGAGACGAGTAGCGATCTTAAGGATATCACCATGATGAGCACGGCGATTGCCTGTTAACATCGGCATTAGGACGAATACGCCAGACACTGTGGCACACCGTAGAGATGAACTCGCTAAATTATGATTACCAAATGCAGCACAGCTGGTAATGTGGCCATAGTGAGTTGTCATGGAAAGTGAAGCTTCGAGTACTGGACCACCCACAGTGTCGTAAACAATGTTAAAACCTTGACCCTCAGGGCTTGCAGCAATAATGTCATCGGAAGATGCTGTTGTGTAATCGAGAGGTGTTGCACCGAGTTCTGAAATCAGTGATTGATCAGCTGTACGACCAGTCGCCCAAACATTTGCATCAAGTGCTTTTGCAAGCTGAACCACCATATAACCAACGCCACCAGCACCACCCTGAACCAGTACAGTTTGACCTGGTTGGACCTTCGCATGATCCACTAAACCTTCCCAAGCGGTGAGGAACGTCAATGGTAGTACTGCTGCCTCGCGCATAGAGATATTCCGTGGCTTTAATGCGATCAGATCAGCATCTACGACAACATATTCTGCTAAAGATCCTTGAAGACCACGAACGCCACCAATCAGACCGTAAACTTCATCCCCGACGTTGAAGTCGGTGACACCTTCACCAACAGCAGTTACAACCCCAGCCATATCTGTTCCCAACACGGCAGGAAGCTCTGGCATAGCATATGGTGCTTCACCAATACGAATTTTATAATCAATAGGGTTCACACCACTAGCATGAATACGTACTAGAACTTGCCCAGCCTCTGGTTGAGGTATAGGGAGTTCTACACGTGTAAATTCATGATCACCAAAATTTTCTAGGATAAGAGCATTCATCATCTTATTCATAGTTGTTCCTTATTCTTAACTGGGGGATGATATGCACAGTACCAAAGTAAATTAATCCAATAAATGATATTTATAGGATTTAATAATTCCTAAATAATGAATAATAGATATCATCCGCTCACTAAAGATATGCTTTGTTGCACAAAACTATTTCTAAGGCTTATTCCGCAATATAATTTTCAAATGAATAATCCTGCACCTAAAATTTATTAACCGAGCTTTCATTAATCGGGGAGAATATTGCCGGTGGAGTAGTCAATGTTGAGTGCCATCTTCATTCAGAATTTGCCCTGTGTGCTTTGGTGTAATTAAAGGTGCAGTCGGACGCGGTCCTGTATATTGCAAGCCGATACCAGCATAGACATCATCTGCTGCAATTTCAGTTTCAAAACGTTCTTTGTCTCGTTCTCGGATTTCTTGGCTAATTTCTTCAACATCACCCTGGTCAACACCCAGTTCTTCTAAAATTGCACCGCCAAATAGCATTGCCGACTCGAAGGTTTCGCGTATCATGTAATCCACATTTTGTTTTGCTAAATGCAGCGCATGTTCACGGTCATAAGAGCGAACCAGTAACTTGGCCATAGGAAATTCATGTTGCACCAACTCTACAATCTTATTCGTCGTTTCTTTGTGGTCTACGCAAACAACAATTGCTTCAGCCGTATCTGCTCCTGAGGCATGTAAAATATCTAAACGGGAACCATCGCCATAATAAATTTTAAATCCAAATCTTTCAGCGTTTTGAATCATGTCGATATCATTATCAATGATAGTCACGTCAATACCTCGAGCAAGCAATAATTGACTTGAGACTTGTCCAAAACGACCGAAACCAATCATCAGGACTTTTCCAGAAAGTCCTTCGGCAATACGGATATTTTCCAAAGAAGTTTGTTCTGTAGTTTGGGTAAAACGTTTAAACAGAATGCCTATGATGGGGGTCAAAATCATCGACAAGACCACAATCGCAGTCAGGTTTGAGCGTTCAACTGCACTAATAACTTGAGCACTCATGGCGGCAGTAAAGAGTACAAAAGCAAACTCACCCCCTTGAGCCATTAGTAATGCACGATCCAGTGCTTCGGAGTGTGGACTTTTGGTCAGGCGTGCAATCAGATAAATCATGGATGCTTTGACAAACATCAGCAGAAGTACAGCACTTAAGATTAACGCCCAGTTATTTTTCACGACATTAAGGTCTAATGACATGCCTACGCCCAGAAAAAACAACCCGAGCAATATGCCACGAAACGGTTCAATATCCGCTTCAATCTGATGGCGAAAAGTGGATTCGGAGAGTAATACCCCTGCAAGGAATGCCCCCATTGCCATTGATAAGCCACTGACTTGCATCAGTAATGCTGCGCCGAGCACCACCAAGAGTGCTGCTGCAGTCATGACTTCACGGGCTTTGGCTGCGGCTAATAAGCGAAATAAAGGGTTAAGCAACCAATAGCCAGCAGCGATTAAACCTGCAATTGAGATTAAACCAACCCCAATGCTCTGCAAACGCGTAGAAGTACTTTCAACAACATGATTCGGTGCGATAAAAGCGACAATTGCCAATAAAGGTACAATCAATAAGTCTTCAAAAAGCAGGATCGAGACAATTTTTTGTCCTCGTGGTTGAGCAATGTCTCCACGATCTCCCAAAAGTTGCATCACAATTGCAGTCGAGGTGAGTACAAAGCCCGCAGCACACACAAAACTCACTTGCCAAGAATAGCCATAGACCAAGCCTACAGCCGTTAGCCCCAATGAACCGGCACTAATCTGTAATGCGCCTAATCCAAAAATTTCTTTTCTTAAACTCCATAAATACGATGGACGCATTTCTAGTCCAATCACAAACAGATACATCACAATACCAAGCTCAGCAATATGCAGAATAGACGCAGAATCGTAGAAAAACGCTAGTCCAAATGGACCAATAATTAATCCTGCAATTAAATATCCCAATACCGAGCTTAATCCTAGGCGCTTGATTAAGGGGACTGAAATCACTGCCGCTGTGAGCAGTATGACAGGGGATAGAAGGCTGATAGATGTGGCTTCTGCACTCATATATTTCTCAGATTTTGTATAGAGTCTGTTGACACTTCAAGTATAAAAAGTAGATTCAAAACACAAGTGCAACACCTTTGTTTAAGTATTCACTATACCCGAATTTCAAGTAATCAATGGGATAGTTTTATCACTGCATTTAAAGACTGGCAGCAAAGTATTGGTAAGCTTTTCACTATAGGTATTGAGGGAAATAATTGTAAAATAAGGCATCGGATTAGATGTGTTAGTTCAGTATTGAGTGTGGCTTTAGCAAGAATACGGATATTAATGCTTCTCGCAATATTCTAGCGGTAGGACATACCACTTTGTCTGTGGAGGAAAGATGCAGTAAAGGTCGCTCTGTGAAGCAGAAAGCATGCCTAAATCCGTGAGGTTTTGCTTTTAAAATCCCTGAGAAACATGTTTCGTAAAGAGTTAGTCGAAAGTGGGGGGGAGTATGTCAGAAGTTTAATTTTATAAGTTATTGTAAAGATTCGGAAAGTTAATTATGGCATCCAGTTGCAGAGCCAATAGTGACTTCATTTAATCTCAGCATACTTTTTGAAACACTACCTAAATTTTTAAGGTTTATAAAAAATATTGCTTTTTTTATACTATGGGGTACTATAGTATAAAAGCTAGCAAATAAGGAGGTCTGATGCCTAATCAGGTTGAAGACAAAAAAAAGATTCTTCTACGCGTCAGAAGGATCAAAGGTCAGACGCAAGCGATTGAAAAAGCGTTAGAAGACAATGTGGAATGTGGTGCAATTCTGCAACAAATATGCTCTGTGCGTGGTGCTATTAATGGTTTAATGAATGAAATGCTGGAGGTTCATTTAAAGGACACTTTAGTATCAGGTGAAACCACAGAACAACAACGAAAAGAAGAATTGGCTGAAATCGCCAAGATTCTAAAATCATATTTAAAATAGATCTGTATAAGGAATTATTCCATGAAGTCACGTGCTGCTGTTGCGTTTGGTCCTGGTCAACCTCTTCAAATTGTTGAAGTTGATGTTGCGCCACCGAAGAAAGGTGAAGTATTAATCAAGATCTCCCATACTGGTGTGTGTCATACAGACGCATTTACTTTATCTGGCGATGATCCTGAAGGTGTTTTTCCTGCTATTCTCGGGCATGAAGGTGCTGGCGTTGTAGTTGAGGTTGGTGAAGGCGTGACTAGCGTCAAACCAGGTGATCATGTTATTCCACTTTACACTGCTGAATGTGGCGAGTGCGTATTCTGTAAATCTGGAAAATCGAACTTGTGTATTTCCGTTCGCGAAACTCAAGGTAGAGGTGTAATGCCAGATGGCACAACTCGTTTTTCCTACAATGGTCAACCGATTTACCACTATATGGGCTGCTCAACGTTCAGTGAATATACGGTAGTGGCAGAAGTATCATTGGCTAAAATCAATCCTGAAGCCAATCACGAACATGTCTGCTTACTGGGTTGTGGTGTCACAACGGGTATCGGTGCAGTACACAACACGGCTAAAGTACAAGAAGGTGATAGTGTTGCGGTCTTTGGTTTAGGTGGTATTGGTCTGGCAGTCGTACAAGCCGCACGTCAAGCTAAAGCAGGGCGTATTATTGTAGTTGACATGAATCCAGATAAATTTGCGCTGGCAAAAGAGTTTGGTGCAACGGACTTCTTGAACCCTAAAGACTACGACAAACCAATCCAGCAAGTCATTGTCGAAATGACTGGCTGGGGTGTAGATCATTCATTTGAATGTATTGGTAACGTGAATGTAATGCGTGCAGCCCTTGAAAGTGCACACCGTGGCTGGGGACAATCCGTAATTATTGGTGTAGCTGGCGCAGGTCAGGAAATCTCTACCCGTCCATTCCAGCTTGTTACTGGTCGTAAATGGCTAGGTTCTGCCTTTGGTGGCGTAAAAGGTCGTACGCAACTTCCAGGAATGGTTGAAGATGCCATGAACGGTAAAATTCAATTAGAACCATTTGTGACACATACGATGGGCTTGGATCAGATCAATGAAGCCTTTGATCTAATGCATGAAGGTAAGTCAATTCGTACTGTAATTCATTACGAATAATTCTGTCAGACCTTATAGTTTTCCATGCATGTGCATCATGAATGACATGCATGGAATCCTCTAAAACGGCACATTATCTGTAAAACTGATCTATCTGTGTAGGCATCGTGTATAGGTTCAACATACCTGCCTACATTTTAAATCTTTATCACTATTCTCTGTGGAGAATGTCGGACTCTTTGTTTACTCGATTTCTCATGAAGTCTTGCTCAGCATAGGTAATTGATTATGGAAATAATTGAGAAACATGCTTCTTTTGGTGGATCGCAAGAAGTGTATCGCCATCAGTCAATAGCATTAAACTGTTCAATGAAATTCTCAATATATCTGCCACCTCATGATAAAGATGAGCGGTTGCCAGTTTTATATTGGTTATCAGGACTGACTTGCAACGAACAGAACTTTATTACTAAAGCCGGAGCACAAAAGTATGCGGCTGAACATAAAGTCATTATTGTTGCACCAGATACCAGCCCACGTGGAGAGGATGTACCAGATCATGCAGATTATGATTTAGGCCAAGGCGCAGGATTCTATGTGAATGCAACACAGGCACCCTGGTCACAGCATTTCAAAATGTATGATTATATTGTGGAAGAGCTTAGAAATCTGATTGACCTGAATTTTCCGACCAATCAAGTCCAAAGCATTATGGGTCATAGCATGGGTGGTCATGGTGCATTAGTAATTGGGTTAAAAAATCCTGAGCTGTATAAAAGTATTTCTGCTTTTGCACCAATTGTTGCACCTAGCCAAGTACCTTGGGGGAAAAAGGCTTTTACACACTACTTAGGTGAAACCGAAACTTTATGGAAAAGCTATGATGCGATTGAATTAATCAAAAACGCTGAAGTTCATTTACCTATTTTAGTCGATCAGGGAACAGCTGATGATTTTCTTGAAGATCAGTTAAGGCCTAAGCTTCTTAGTAATATTTGTTTGGAACATGAATATCCTCTTACACTTAACCTAAGAGAAGGGTATGACCATAGCTATTACTTCATTGCGAGCTTTATAGAGAAACATATAGAGTTTCACAGCAAATTCCTAGCTAAATAACTTTCATAGATATGAGGATGTACAATATTGTTCTTGAATGCTTCTTGAGCAATATAATTTCCAGATGAAGAGGTCAGCTTATAAATCTAAGGACGAATCAATTGATCCTTATATAACTAAGATTGAATTTAATCATCTCATATCTTGATTTTTTGATTCAAATGTTAATGATCTTAACTTGAATAAATTCATAGCATTATGCCGAAATAAACATCCAAATTTTGGCTCTGCTATGGAAAATTGTTTTTAACCTTTGTACAACAAAACTTTCTGACATACATAAATTATCAGGTGGTGTTTCAAAAAGTATGCTGGCGTTAAACAAATCCGTTATTAAGGTAAAAGAAAGTCAAATCAAAGGCTTTAAAATGATTTTCGAGCTTTTTAGAAAAGTTGCAACTTCTCCTAAATCCACGCCTGATTCGATGACGAATTCTACAATTGTTACCTTCAATACCGACGGTAAAAAACTTACCGATCACTTGCTTGCAACATTGAAATGCTGCAATAAAACTATCCCAATGATCACTCGCAATTCGAGCATATTGAACCCCAAGCTTTTTAAGTCTAGCTTTAAGACGTTGAACCGTTGCTAAATCCCGCTTACCCCAAACATAAGCAACAATTTCTCCAGATTCTCGATGGTAGGCATAAATAAGCCATTGTTTATTTTTCTTATTCCCTACAAAAGTCCAAAGTTCATCGACTTCAAGACATTCGTAGTGGCTTTGTTTAGGCTGAATCTGATAGATCGATTCACTTAAGGTTCGTAATACCTTGCCAATGCTGATACGCTCGACTTCAGCAATATCTCTTACACCGCTTCCTCTGATCATTAAATGTAATATCTTGCCGGTAATACCTGAGTTACACCCTTGATAGCTTAATGCATGAGCACCAATAAACTGACGTTTGCAATCTTTGCATTGATGGTTTTGTTTCCCATCTACTTTGATGCCATTTCTCTTTATATTGTTACTTAGACAGGTAGGACATTTGATTTGTAGCGTTATTTTCATACCTCTATTTTATCAAAAGCCATATTGTTTTTTTCAGCATACTTTTTGAAACACCACCAATTATCAATGTCAGTATGAGTTTTAATTTTAATCAATTGTGGAGTTTTAGTCATGCTTAAAACAGCTTTATATGTCCGTCTTGAAGCTAAACCGGGTAAAGAAGACGAAGTGGAAGCTTTCCTTAAAGGCGGTTTACCAATTGTAATGGAAGAACCTGCGACAGTTGCGTGGTTTGGCCTACGTCTTGGACCTACAACATTTGGTATTTTCGATGCATTTCCTGATGAGGCGGGTCGCCAAGCACATTTATCTGGCAAGGTTGCAGCTGCTTTGATGGCTCAGGCCGATGAGCTATTTTCAGAGCCACCGTCTATTGAAAAAGTAGATGTTTTGGCGAGTAAACTACCAGCTCATACTGACGCTTAAATGTATGAGGGTGCTGCCTGAAATTTTGAATGAAAGGCAGCACTTTAACCCTGTGAGGTTTGTCAGAGGCTTTTTATTCAAGTTGGGCTACTTTATTTAATGGCTTAATCTCATCATTTACATGGGTCAATATCAAAACAGGGTAAATAAACGAATGCACCTATGTACATGCTTTATGTTGAACCAATCTATCTAATTTAGTGTCGCATTTGTACATCTGCTAAACCGTGCCAATCTGCTTTTAAAATATTTAATCATTGCTATTTTGTATGAGCCATTCACTGTTTTAGCCAATGCGTTCACGACCATGTCAGTAGTCATACGTGATGATACCTTCCATCCAACTATCGCTCGTGAAAATACATCAATAATAAAAGCGGTATAGAACAAGCCTGAATGTGTTTAACCATCACTCAAGTCTCCAAGCTGAAATAATTTTTATAAAAATAGACGACTGGTCTATTTTTATGTATAGTCACCACATGGTGTAGTCAAAAGCCGCAGTGTTGTCCAATTTTTTTTAAGTTTATTTGATGAATAACGGTGGCTTTTCAAATCAATTAGCTGATCATCCTAGGATAAAAATATGCTGAATTTTAACTTTTATAATCCGACCCGCATTATTTTTGGTGGCGATACAATAGTTAAAATCAATGACTATGTGCCTACAGAAGCAAAAGTATTAATGTTGTTTGGTGGTGAAAGTGCACGTAAGAATGGTACTTTAGCTGAAGTGCGTGAAGCATTAGGTGCAAGAGAAATTCATGAATTTGGCGGAATTGAGCCGAATCCGAGTTATGAAACCCTCATGAAAGCTGTAGAGCTGATTCGAGAACAAAAGATAGATTTCTTGATGGCTGTCGGTGGTGGATCGGTAATTGACGGTACTAAATTTATTGCAGCAGCAGTCAATTATACAGGGGATACATGGGAGATTTTAGAAACCCATGGTACTAAAATTACTCAAGCTTTGCCTTTTGCGAGTGTACTCACCCTTCCGGCAACTGGTTCAGAAATGAATAGCGGTGGGGTAGTCACCAGAAAATCGACCCAAGCCAAATTGTCATTTAGCAGTCCCTATGTTTTTCCGCAATTTTCCGTACTCGATCCGAATAAAACTTTTAGCTTGCCGACGCGCCAATTAGCAAATGGCGTAGTCGATGCATTTGTTCATGTCATGGAACAGTACTTAACTTACCCTGTCAATGCACAAGTACAAGATCGTTTTGCCGAAGGTCTATTGCAAACTCTGATTGAGATTGGACCGAAAATCTTGGACGATTCAGCAGATTATGACACGCGTGCGAATTTGATGTGGGCTGCTAGCATGGCACTGAATGGGCTAATTGGAGCTGGTGTACCACAAGATTGGTCAACCCATTTAATTGGGCATGAGCTCACGGCTTTACATGGTATTGATCATGCTCGTACCTTGGCCATTGTGTTGCCGGCCAATCTACAAGTGCGTCGTCAAGAGAAGCGAGAAAAATTACTACAGTATGCAGCTCAAGTCTGGCAGATTGTCGAAGGTGATGAAGAACAACGTATTGATACTGCTATTGCTCGTACTCGAGCCTTCTTTGAGCAACTTGGATTGCCGACTCGTCTTAGTGATTATGGACTGGGGGAGACAGATATTGAGATCATCATTACGCAACTTAAATCACACAATCTTACACAGCTAGGCGAACATAAAACTGTTTCATTAGAGATCAGTCGCCAAATTCTCGAGATGAGCATCTAAGCTAAATGCGCGTATCTGGCATGCTCTGACCCTGTAACAATGCTCCTCAATCATGAAAATTATCGGAGAAATAACATGAAAATTTTAATCGTTTTAACCTCACATAATCAACTTGGCAATACTGGTAAGAAAACAGGTTTCTGGCTAGAAGAACTTGCTGCACCCTATTACACCTTTATTGACTCTGGTGCTGAAGTTACGCTGGCGTCGCCTCAAGGTGGGCAGCCACCACTAGATCCGAAAAGTAATTTAGCCGATGCTCAAACTGAAACCACTCATCGTTTTGAAGCAGATCCAACTGCAATGCAAGCATTAACACAGACGCATAAACTTAGCGAAATTTCTGTAGCTGATTATGATGCAGTGTTTTATCCAGGCGGGCATGGCCCATTGTGGGATTTAGCAGAAGATCCGATTTCAATTTCTCTGATTGAACAGGCGATTCAGTCTGGCAAACCTGTTGCAGCAGTGTGTCATGCCCCGGGTGTTCTTCGTCATGTGAAAACGAGTAATGGAGCGCCTTTAGTTAGCGGTAAATTAGTGACTGGTTTCACCAATACTGAGGAGGCCGCTGTAGGTTTGACTGAAATTGTACCATTTTTAGTCGAAGACATGCTTAAACAAAACGGTGGTCATTATTCTAAAGTGGATGATTGGCAAGTATATGTTCAAGTAGATGGCTTGCTGGTTACTGGACAAAATCCAGCCTCTTCTGCTGCAACCGCTACAGCATTACTTCAATTGTTGAAATAAAGAGTAGCGAGTGCCTGTTGTGGTGCTTAGCAGTGAATAAAACTTCTGACTCTGAGCAACTGGCGCAATAAGCAAAATAACCCTCATTTAATGGTGAAGGGCCTGAGTGAATAGCTTTACTTCCTTTATTTTTCTATATACAGGAAGGAAGGGTATTTTTTTAATTTAGATCAATTTAGTCATGATGACTTGGATACAATGAAATGAAAGCCAGCAAATTTTTTCAAAACCTGAGCTTAGGCCCGTATGTTTTGCAAAACCGTATTGTATTGCCACCATTAACGCGGTCGCGCAGTACTCAGCCAGGGAATATTCCAAATGAACTGATGGCAACCTATTATCAACAGCGTACCGGGGCAGGATTTATGGTCACCGAAGGTACGCAAATCGAGCCACGTGGTCAAGGCTATGCTTGGACTCCCGGTATTTACAGCCCTGAACAGATTACTGGATGGCGTAAAGTGACGGAAGCAGTGCATGCTAAAGAAGGCATTATTTTTGCACAACTTTGGCATGTTGGGCGTGTTTCACATACATCTTTGCAACCCGATCATGCATCACCGGTCGCGCCCTCGGCTATTAGGGCTGATAGTAATGTTAAAGTCTTTATTGAAACCGGGCCCAATGCAGGGGCCTTGGCTGATCCTTCAATGCCACGTGCTTTAAGCAATGCAGAAGTTAAAGAATTAGTGCAACTCTATGCTCAAGCAGCGCGTAATGCATTGGCTGCTGGTTTTGATGGGGTTGAAATTCATTGTGCAAATGGTTATTTGGTAAATCAATTTATCTCTGCACATAGTAACCACCGTGAAGATGAATATGGTGGATCACTAAACAATCGTTTGCGTTTTTTACGTGAAGTAGTAGAGGCAGTTGCTGAGGTGGTTGGTGCAGATCGTTTAGGAGTGCGTTTTGCCCCGCTATTTGAAAGTACAGAGGAAGATCGTGTTTACATGGGGTTAGTTGAAGATGATCCACATGTGACTTATATTGAGGCTATAAAGATACTTGAAGAAGTGGGGATTGCCTATTTATCGATTGCAGAAGCTGATTGGGATAATGCACCAGAACTTCCTCATGATTTTCGTAAAGATGTCAGAGACACTTTCAGTGGTCGGATTATTTATGCAGGTCGATATACGGCAGAAAGAGGGACTCGAATTTTAGAGGCAGGGCTGGCCGATTTAATTGCATTTGGACGCCCATTTATTGCGAATCCAGATTTACCCGATCGCATCGCCAATGGTTGGCCATTGAATGCAGTAGATGCAAGTACTATGTATGGTGGGACGGAAAAAGGCTATATTGATTATCCAGCTTACGCAGATTAATCTCGACTAAGTGAGTTATTTTGCCAACCTTTGTGGTTGGCAAAATAAGGACTTAGGATTGCTGTTGCCAGCACAATTTCTTCTTAAAACAAATTCTTAAAATTTTTTAGCTGTGTAATGAGCCAACCTGCCAGTGGGAAAGAAATCAGTTGCGTTACTGGCACTAATACTATGACTTCAATCAACACCATCATCGGGAAACTTTGATGCTGTGTAATTGGCTTTAATAAAGTGAGAACCAGTAATAGTGTGGGATATAAGCCTAAATAACCAACTAAAATACGAGTCATGAGGGCTTTAGAAGGAGAATTCATTGTGCGCTATACTCATGGATTGTAAATTGATCTAATAGCAACACATTAATAAGTAATCATTGGGCTGCTATCATTAATTATGTAATTGATATTTAATTTAATTTTTATGAATCTTCACTTTTTAATAGAAATTTAGTTGCTCTCAGAGCTTGATGTAATGGTGTTTTATCTTTTTGCAACTTACTCAGTAATGCTGCACCTAACCACATTTGGTAAAGTACTTGTGCCAACGTCGAGGCCTCAGTATCTGCTTGGATAGACTGATCCTGTTTACCCAAATCAATTAAACCAGCAATACGTTCGATTACATCATCGACGCCAGCGGACATAATGGAGCGCATATCTTCAGATAGATCGGCAACTTCTGCGGCAAGTTTCACAATTAAACAGCTATCCGCCCAACCACACTGTGTTTCAGGATCTTCTATCCATAAATTAAAATACTCAATCAGCTTTTGATAAGGGGATTTATCGCTACGCCATACATCATTTAAACGGACTTGATAATTATCTACATAATGCTGTACCAATTCACATCCGAAAGCTTCCTTGGATTGGAAATAATGATAAAACGAGCCTTTGGGGATCTCACAGCTCTGTAAAATTTCCTGTAATCCTACACCGGTAAAACCTTTATGCAAAATCAGGTCTGAACTGGTGTTAAGAATGTGTAAGCGCTTCGCTTCAGACTTTTTAATAGGAGTAGGCTTCATATTAATTATTTACTCTATTGTAAAAAAATAGACCAGTCGTATTGTTTTTTATTATAACTCATCTACAATGGATGTAAAGAAATTTTAATCATAATTTTTGATTGTGAAGAGAAATACTTTTAAATAAAACATGGAGTTATATGTGTGAGAACAGTTATTAATCAACGCATCGTTTTAGCTAAACGGCCAGTGGGTGAGCCAAAACACAGCGATTTTCGTATTGAGCAAGTTGAGCTCAATGAACTTAAACAAGGCGAGATATTGTTAAAAACCATTTACTTGTCACTCGATCCTTATATGCGTGGTCGCATGAGCGATGCTCCTTCATATGCAGCACCGGTTGAAATTGGCGAAGTGATGGTCGGTGGAACAGTCAGTCAAGTAGTGGCCTCTAAAAACCCAAAATTCAAAGAAGGCGAGTGGGTTCTTTCAGGAAATGGCTGGCAGGGCTACGCAATTTCTAATGGGACTGCATGTCAAAGCTTAGGTATGCAACCTGAACATCCATCTTGGGCATTGGGTATTTTGGGAATGCCAGGATTTACTGCTTATATGGGGTTGTTGGACATTGGTCAGCCTAAAGCCGGTGAAACTTTAGTCGTTGCAGCTGCAACGGGACCTGTTGGTGCTACGGTTGGACAGATTGGCAAACTTAAAGGTTGTCGCGTGGTTGGCGTCGCAGGTGGGCCTGAAAAATGTCGTTATGCAGTAGAAGAACTCGGCTTCGACGCTTGTATCAATCATCATGATAAAAATTTTGCAGAACAATTACAACAAGCAGTTCCGAACGGTATTGATATTTATTATGAGAATGTAGGGGGTAAAGTGTTTGATGCGGTATGGCCATTGCTTAACTCTGCGGCACGTGTACCGGTGTGTGGTGTGGTTTCCCAGTATAACGCTACCGAGCAAGCACAAGGGCTAGACCGTTTACCAGGCTTTATTTCCACCCTTTTAAAAAAGCGTATTCGCATGCAAGGCTTTATTATTTTTGATGATTATGGCAGTCAGTATCCGGAATTCTATCAGCAAATGTCTGAATGGTTGAAAGACGGAAAAATCAAATATAAAGAGCATATGGTGCAAGGTTTAGATAACACGATCAATGCTTTCAATGGTATGTTGAAAGGCGAAAACTTTGGCAAAGTGGTTGTAAAAATTTAAAAAAATAGGAATTATCATGATTAAACTACATCATTTAGATCAATCACGTTCTTTTCGCATTTTGTGGTTACTTGAAGAAATCAAGCAGCCCTATGAGCTGAAACGCTATTATCGTGACTCAAGCACGCATTTGGCCCCTGAATCTTTAAAAACCATCCATCCTTTAGGGAAATCTCCAGTATTGGAATGGGATGGCAAAGTTATTGCAGAGTCAGGCGCAATCGTTGAGTTATTAATTCAGAAACTTGCGCCGCATTTAGCACCAGATATGGATGAATCTACTTATGTCGATTATCTACAGTGGATTCATTTCTCAGAAAGCTCTGCCATGCTGCCATTTTTGTTAAAAACGTTTAATACGATAGAAACCAAGCAGGGCACGAAGTTGGTATTTCTAGAAAATTATACTCAAGTTGAGTTCGATAAAGTATTTGGCCATTTAAATGAATATTTAAAAGATAAAGAATTTCTAGTGGCAGACCGTTTAACCGGTGCTGACTTTATGATGGGCTTTGGACTACATGCTTTAGTTTATCATATGGGACAAGGTGAAAATTATCCGCATATCCAACGTTATGTAGCAGGTTTAAGCCAACTACCTAGCTGGCAAGCCGCAGTACAAATTGAACAAAATGGTGTGAAAGGACAAAAATAGCAAGATTGATTTTTTAAAGGCAATTTAGAAAAAGAATCGTGATTGTCAAGTACATCTAGTTATAAAATAAGCTGACACTTATTTAAATTAAACGCCTAATGAATTTCATCGGGCGTTCTCTATTTTAAAGATAAGGAATTACCATTATTTAAGGGCTCTGTTGCACAAACCTATCTCTAAAGGCTTATTCCACAATATAATTCTCAAATGAATAAGCCCACACCTAAAATCTATCGTACAACCAATTGGTCTTCTTATAACAGTGCATTAATAAATCGAGGAAATCTCTCAATTTGGCTTGATCCCAAGACGCAATGGTACGCTCAACCCAAAGGTAAACATGGTCGAAATCAAACTTATTCAGATACAGCCATCCAATGCTGTTTAATGATCAAATCCTTATTTCGTCTTTCTTTACGCATGGTCACTGGCTTTGTGCAAAGTCTCATTCATCTTTGTAGATTAGATTGGACAGCACCAGACTATTCCACCATCTGCAGAAGACAAAAGCATATTGATATTGCAATTAACTATGAGAAGAGTTGCAATGGACTGCCTTGCGCAATATATTGCTCATCGTCGATTCTACTGGCTTAAAGTTTCTAGGCGAAGGTGAATGGAAGCGTAAGAAACACCAACCTGAATATCGTCGCCAATGGCGTAAACTTCATATTGGTATAGATGCTGAAACCCTTCAAATACGCACTATTCAACTCACTACAAATAATGTGAGTGATTCACAAGTGCTTGGTGATTTACTCGATCAGATTCCACAAGATGAGCAGATTGACTCTGTCTATACTGATGGGGCTTATGACACCAAGCAATGCCGTCAAGTAATTGCAGACCGACAAGCACATGCGGTGATTCCGCCAAGAAAAAATGCGAAACCTTGGAAAGATACAAAGACCAGCTCGCTAGAGCGAAATGAATTACTTCGAACAGTTAAACGTTTAGGAAGAACAATATGGAAAAATTGGTCAGGCTATCATCGCAGAAGTCTGATAGAAACCAAGATGCATTGCATCAAATTATTAGGCGATAAACTCCGTGCGAGAAACTTTCAAAGCCAAGTCAATGAGATTCATGCACGTGTGGCCGTATTAAATAAATTTACAGATTTAGGTCGACCTCACACCCAAGTTGCCACTTAAATTTAGATAACTTGGAAGAAGTTTAGCTTTTGAATGTTTGTGCAACAAAGCCGTTTGAATGAGAAAATTTCTCGCAGGAAGCTGCTCATGCAATTGGATAAATTTGATTTCGCTTTATTGGAGCATCTGCAAAAAGATTGCTTAACGCCACTCCGAGAGTTGGCCGATTTAGTGCATTTATCAACTGCCTCGGTACAACGTCGCATCCAAAAATTAAGAGACAGTGGCTATATTATTGGCAATACCGCGGTGCTTGATCCCGACAAATTGGGACAAGTGATTACAATTTTTGTCGAGGTTCGCGTCAATCAAACCCACGTGACTGACCTTGACGAGTTGAAAGCAAGTTTTTCAATTCCAGAAGTACAGCAGTGCTATTACGTAACAGGCGAGGCGGATTTTATGTTGGTACTCTTGGTGCCAAGTATGAGTCGATTTCAAGCCTTATGTGATCAGCTTTTTCATCATAATGTGAATGTGCAATGGTTTAAAACTACCGTTGTATTAGAGCGTATCAAAACAACTTTAGAGGTGTCTTGTCAGCCATAACTTTTATTCTCTTTTCTATATTCCACCTTATATTCAATGGCTAAAGGGGCTGCTTGAAATAGGAAAAGAGAAAAGTCGTTTCTGAATTTTTAGGCACTCAAAATAACGCCATGATGGAATTGGGCTCCTATTTATATAACGAATTTATTTTTCTAATTTTGATGGTTTTGCACCTATAAAACTTGAGAAGGAGGCACGCTGTTATAGTTTTTTCAAGCCTTACTGTAGCTACTCATTCACACCAAAATAGCTGAAAATTTGACTCAAGAAGGGATCACAATCTTGATGGTGGCGTAATGTTTATAACACAGCAACTGAATACAATTTCTGAATTGGTTGAGGGGCAGGGTCTTTCAGATCAACTGCAACATCTACTTGCGCAGCAGTATTTAAACTTAGAAGCAACTTTGCTGCGTGCTAAAGTCTTACGTGATTTTTCAAGCGCTAAAGTTCAGTATATTGTGCAATCTGCCATTCAAGCAGAACATGCCGAGGTCGCATTTTTATTTGCGCCTTTTATCTTGGCAAATTTAAACCATCCTGTGATTTATAGCAGTCCCGCAACGCCGACCGTACTCAATATCCTCAATCGTTACTATCAAGCAGAGCAAAAACAAAACCTAAAAATAGATGATGTGCTTGAGGCTCTCAATGTTTATTTAGATTTGAGTGATAGCGTATTGAATGATGTCGATTTTTTCTATTTTTCATTGATCAAAGCACTATGTCGAACCGATGTCTCTCAGATTTTTTTGGTGACATCATTAGTGCTCAATACACAAAAACTTGCAGAGCTGGAACAGTTTTTTAAAGTCAAAATTAACTATATTTCTACCCATGCGCATGATGCCATCATCGACAGTAGTGAATGGAATATGCGGAAATTGTTCTTTAAAAACAAAGATCAGCAATATATCGATTTATGTGAAAAATTCGCCACATTGAATGCGCAGTTATTGTTGAGTTATGGCAGTTATAACCAGCAGCAAGCGATCCAGCTGGTTGAAGATATGTTCTATGCGGAGCATATTTATGAAAAGTTATCGGTCTATGCCGAGTATATGCAGACCTGTTTACAACATGGTGTGTCCCGAAAGCAGGCGACTTTTTTCGCCTAATTTGCATTTTTGATGCGCTATTCAAAACAGCTTTTCTTTCATATTGATGCATATACCTAGGTCATCCCCATGTTTTTATATACAGACTTTGATCAAAATTTATTAAATGAACGTGTCGCACAGTTTCGCGACCAAACCCAGCGTTATTTAGAGGGAAAACTGACTGAAGAAGAATATCGTCCCTTACGCTTACAAAATGGTTTATATGTTCAACGCTATGCTCCCATGCTACGTTTGGCAGTGCCTTATGGCTTAATGAACTCTGAGCAATTGCGCAAGGTGGCTGAGGTTGCGCAGAAGTATGACCGTGGTTATGCGCATATTTCAACACGTCAAAATATTCAATTGAATTGGCCGCAGCTAGAAGATGTCCCTGATATTTTGCAGGAACTCGCTACGGTACACATGCATTCTATTCAGACCAGTGGCAACTGTATTCGAAACACCACGACAGACCAGTATGCAGGTGTCGTTGAAGAGGAGCTCACAGACCCGCGTCCCACCTGTGAACTGATTCGCCAGTGGAGTACCTTCCATCCTGAGTTTTCATTCCTTCCACGTAAATTTAAAATTGCGGTTTGTGCACACCCAGAACAAGATCGTGCTGCCAAGACTTTTCATGATGTTGGGGTCTATTTGGTAGAAAATGAAGCAGGAGAATTGGGCTATCAAATTAAAGTCGGCGGCGGTCTTGGACGCACCCCTTTAGCGGGACATGTCATTAAGCCATTTTTAGCCCGTGAAGATTTAATTGCCTATTTAGATGCCATCATGCGCGTATATAACTTGCATGGTCGCCGTGATAATAAATACAAAGCGCGTATTAAAATTTTAGTGAAAGCCCTCACTCCAGCGGGCTTTGCGGAAAAAGTTGAAGCTGAGTTTGCACATACTCAAACACTGCTCAAAGTTCAGCCTAGTGTTTTAGCGCAAATGGATGCAGTATTTCGACCGTTTGCCTATGAACCTTTAGATGCAGAAAATTTTGAGGCGTTGTTCCAACAGTATCCGAAGTTTAAACACTGGTTCAATATCAATACCCATGCACATAAAGTCGCGGGCTACCGCATAGTCACAATCAGCTTAAAACGGGCGGGTGTGGCTCCGGGGGATATGACTTCCGATGAAATGCGTTTAATTGCAGATTTGGCTGACCAATATACCTTTGGTGAGCTGCGAACCACGCATGAGCAAAATATTGCCTTAACCGATGTACGCCAAAAGGATCTGTTTGAACTGTGGCAAGTCTTGGATCGTGGCAATTTGGCCCGTGCGCATATTGGCTTTCTGACCGATATGATTTGCTGTCCGGGAGGTGACTTTTGTTCATTGGCAAATGCCAAATCTATTCCGGTGTATGAGGCGATTGCTCGCCGTTTTGATGATTTGGATGCTTTATATCATTTAGGCAAGGTCGATCTGAACATTTCAGGCTGTATGAATGCGTGTGGACACCACCATGTCGGCAATATTGGCATTCTAGGTGTCGATAAAAAAGGCGCTGAATATTACCAAATTAGTTTAGGCGGTAACTCAGATCATGATGCATCCATCGGTGATATTTTAGGACCATCATTTCCTGCAGAAGATATTCCCGATGTGCTCGAAGAAATTTTAAATACTTATCTGGATCTACGTTTAGCACATGAATCTTTTTTAGAAACCTACAAACGTGTCTCGATCCAGCCGTTTAAAGAGCGGGCTTATGCGGACATAAATTGAGATGTTGCATGACCGAACTCGGCTGAAGAAGTTAAACACTGCGAGCTACCAAATCATCATTATTTTGGCCGTTTGGAGCTGTGCTGATGTCTTACAAAAGTTGCTGAATTTGCCTGTGGCATCAGGGGTACTTGGGTTTTTTCTGCTGTTGTTTTTACTTGAAATGAAATGGTTGAAATTAGCCCACGTTGAACGCGGTGCCGATCTGTTACTGGCTGAACTGCTGCTGTTTTTCATTCCGCCAGTGGTTGGCGTGATTCAATATCAGGATTTATTGATTGCCAGTGGTTGGAAAATTTTGCTGGTGATTTTAATCAGCACCGCTTTGGTGATGATGGTTTCTGTATATAGCGTGCGGTTGTTGTTAAAGCAGCCAGTGCTAAATCAAGAATCAAAACTGGAAGATTAGTATGACTGAATTCTGGGGAATTTTTTACTTGGTTTGGACCGTGCTGTGCTATTTCATGGCAAAGCAGCTTTTTGTTCGAACACAAAAAATCTATTTATCCCCCATTATTGTTGTTCCTAGCGTGAGCATCGTACTGATCTTTCTTTTACAGCATCAGTTCCAAGACTATTACTTTTATACCCAATATTTGGTGGCCATGCTCGGCCCAATCACGGTGGCTTTTGCTATTCCTGTTTTTCGTTATCGCCGCATGATTCAGCAACATTTTAAAGTGTTGCTCTTCAGTTCTAGCCTCGCCATGTTGGTGGGTATTTTCAGCAGTTGGTTTTTGGCGAGCCTATTGGATTTTGATGACATCGTTAAAAATAGCCTGTTGGCGCGTTCCATTTCGATTCCTTTCGCTTTGGTGCTTACCGAAAAAGTGGGGGCTCTATCAGCCTGATTCCGCTATTTACTGTGATTACAGGTTTGGTCGGTATGTTGTTGGGAGATCTCCTTTTGCTTTGGATGAAATATAAAAATCATCTTGCTTCGGGCGCAGCACTAGGTAATGCCGCACATGCTATGGGCATAGCTCGGGCAAGACAGCGGCATGAATTGGAAGGCGTCATTGCCAGTCTCTCGATGATTATTTCAGGAATCATTATGGTGCTATTTGCGCCATCGCTGATTGCAGTGACGAAGTATTTACTTGGCTTTATATCGTTTTAAATCAATAAGGAATCGAATATGAATCCTATGTCACATGCAAAGACAATCTTAAGCCCCAAAAGCTATCTCGCGGCCTTTGTCTTTATAGTACTCATGGTGGCGGCTGCCTATGGACTGAATGATCGTGAAATTATTCTGCCTGAAATGGCGGCGATGGCCGTTGGGCTATGGGTCTATCGAGATAAACAGTGGCTGAATCAGCCAGATAAAATTTTTATTTTACCCAGTTTGACCGCTGTAATCGGGTTCTGTATTAATTTGATGCCGATTTCATATTTGTTCAAACTGGTTTTGGTTCTCTGTGCTATGTTGCTCGTGATGCGGATGTTTAACTATATATTACCGCCCGCACTGGCCACAGGTTTCTTGCCGATTGTGACCCAAGCCTATGAAATATCGTTTTTGATTTCGATTTTTACCACCAGTTTTATCCTGATGTTGAGTGTTGTGCTCTTTAAACTGAACCAAGGCGTGGAGAAGAAAGGCAATTTTGATCGACGAAAAATAGGTGTATATGCCAGTATTACCTTAATCGGTTTTGCACTCGCCGCTATTTTCAAGGTTGAAGCGATGGCGCTGATTCCACCGATTACAGTGGTGGTGTACGAATCATTAAATATGATGATGTATTCGTTGAAAATGTGCCTTAAGCAGATTGCTGCGTTGACACTGTCGATTTCAATGGCCGTGCTTATGCAGTTGTGGATTCAAGATTGGATCTTGCTCACCCTCATATATATGCCCTTGATGTTTCTTTTGCTCAAGCTCTTTGATATGCGCATTCCTGCGGTATATGCCTTTCCATTTTTGGTTTTTGTCTTTCCACAAGACAGTGTGATGCATTTACCTGTTGCATCCGGCCTGATGGCTGGCTTTTCACTTGGCTGTGTCTATATCTATCGCACCTATTTTCAGAATATGAGTGCTGAGAAATCCTATACCTAGCTTGAGAGAAATGACATGATCTGATCATGTCATTTTATCTCTGGGATGGTGATATTTGCAGTATGGGCAGTGAGTCTCTTCAAATAAAAAGATGGTTTAAATCAGTCTGGATTTAAACCATTCAACTTTTATTCAAATGCTTCTGGATAAATACATTGGATCAAGGCATCTAAGGCATTTTGAATACGTTCATTGATTTCAAATGAACAATTGATCCGAATATGATGTGGAATATTATCCGTTTGATAAAATAATGAGCCGGGCGCAATGCTGATATTTTTCTCTAAGAGCTGCTCATAAATTAAATTGCCATTGATCTGCTCAGGCAAGGTAATCCATAAAAAATAGCCCGATGGATAATAATGAATTTGATAATCTTCAGACAAATGTTCAGATAAATAAGTGTAATACTGATTTTTGAGACGTTTTAAGGTGTTACGCAAAGTTTTTAAGTGCTTTTCATAGTGTCGATGCGATAAATAATCGACCAAGGCATTTTGAATAAATGAGTTGACGGAAAGCGTGCTCATCAGCTGTAGATGCTGAATATGCTCCGAAAATTTACCCGCATAGACCCAACCAATCCGAAAACCCGCACCTAAAGTTTTTGAAAAAGAAGAGCAGTGTAAAACCAAATTTTTCTGATCAAAGTATTTCATCGACAGCGGTTTTTTATGATCAAAATAAAGTTCTTCATAAACATCGTCTTCAATTAAATAAATATCGCGCTCGTGCAGTAGCTTTGCCAGTTGGTATTTGATGTCGTCACTGACCGTAAAACCAATTGGGTTGTGACTGTTGAGCATCAGCAGACAGACTTTAATTGGATAACGTTCAATTGCATCTTTAAAAGCTTCAAGGTCAATACCGTGTTCTTCATGTTCAGGAATACTAATGACTTTCAGGCCCAAATGTTCAGCCGCTTGCCATGCGCCATAAAATATTGTTTTTTGAAGTAAAATGTAGTCACCCGGTTGGGTCATAGCTTGTAAGGAGAGGTTTAAAGCATCTAATCCGCCCGAGGTAATTACGATATCGGACGGGTCTGTTGGAATCCCTTGCATACAGTAGCGCTGCGCAATCAGTTTTCGTAGCTCAAAGTTTCCGGGAGGTAAACTTGGCATCTGTTCATAACTAAGACGGTGTTTGGCACGTTGTCCCAACGTTTGCATCAGCTTGGCAGAGTAGAGCAGTTGGCTGTTGGGAAAGGCAATGCCAAAGGGAACCATTTGTTCAGATTGGATCGATTTTAAGTATCTGAAAATTTTAGAGTTGATTTCAATTTTTTCGTTGAGGATGACACTATTGGAGTTGCTGTCTGAGCGTCCATCGCCTGTCACAAAGTAACCGAGTTTTTCTTGTGAATAAATCAGCCCTTGCGCTTCGAGTTCTTGATAGGCATTCATCACCGTCATCAGGCTAAAACCCGATGTTTCAGCTTGTTGACGTAGTGAAGGCAGTTTATCGTTGGCTTTCCAAAAACCACTTTCAATCAAATGTTTCAGGCTGAGCGCAAGTTTTTCTGATTTATACATATGGGTTCGCTGCAATTAAAAGGCACAGGACATGTATTGAAAGTCCCGTGCCTAATTCATAAAAAATGCTTGGCTGGCTTTAGTAAGCAAAACTCAGCAACAGCTTAAAGAAACCCGCAATCAGTGCGAGAGAAATAAAGCCAAAGCACCACAATAAAATAAACCATAATCGTGGGCTGAGTCGATCAACAAATTTTTTCATGTCTATCTCCTCAATTAATGATAACCCTGATCCCCTATACGTACTTTGTCACGGAACACCCAATAGGACAAGAAGGTATAGGCAATGATGATCGGAATGAGAATTGAAGCCCCCACCAAGGTGAACTTTAAACTTGACTCAGGTGCAGCGGCCTGCCAAATAGTGACCGATGGCGGAATAATATTGGGCCATAAGCTGATGACGAAGCCAGTAAAAGCCAAAAAGACTAAAGCCAAAGTATAGATAAACGGTTTTAGTTCATGCTGCTTTTTGCACGCCGATAGAATCAAGCCAACAAACAGTAAGACTAAAATTGGCACTGGGCTAAAATAGTATAGATTCGGTAGAGAGAACCAACGCTGTGCAATTTCAGGATGGGTCAGCGGCGTATATAAACTCACGGCACCGAAGATAATGAGTAAAGCAATAATCAGCCGAGGCATGAGATGAAACATCCGTTGCTGTATCTCTTTTTCGGTTTTCCAAATGAGCCAGCCACAGCCTAAAGTGGCATACATCACCACGACACCTAGACCGGTAAAACATGTAAATGGCGTGAACCAGTCCCATCCACCACCGCTGTAAATACCATTGGTGGTCTGAATACCTTGGATATAAGCCCCTAAAATCACGCCTTGGAAAAAGCTCGATAAGATAGAGCCCCAGATAAACGCGAGATCCCAGAGGTATTTGGTGCGCGTGGCTTTGAAGCGAAACTCGAACGCTACGCCGCGGAAAATCAAGGCAACCACCATAAAGATAATGGGTAAATACAGTGCCGATAAAACGGTTGAATAGACCAAAGGAAATGCAGCGAATAAGCCAGCACCACCCAGGACCATCCATGTTTCATTACCGTCCCAAACGGGCGCGACGGTATTCATCATCACATCACGTTCTTGCGTTCCGTTCATAAAGGGAAACAGAATGCCAATGCCTAAGTCGAAACCATCCATAACCACATAGATGAGTACCCCGAGCCCGATGATACCGACCCAAACCAAAGCGAGATCAATCATGTGGTTTCTCCTTACTATTTTGAGCAGAAGGATCAGTGGTATCGATAGATTCTTCAACAGCACTGAGTGGACGTAAAGGGGTTTTAAAATGCCCCGGACCAGTATCTTGCACGGCATCTAAAGGCGTAGAAAAAGCAGGGCCTAATTTGATCAAGCGCAGCATGTAGTAAATTCCCGCGCCAAAGACGACGGTATAGACCAGAACAAAAATAATCAGGCTCAAGCCGACTTGATCTGCGGTGACTGTATGCGATAAACCGTCTTTAGTCCGAATGACGCCATACACGACCCAAGGCTGACGGCCAACTTCTGTAGTGACCCAACCTGCTAGGAGCGCGATATAACCTGTAGGTCCCATAATGATGGCAAATTTATGAAACCAACTGCTTTCGTATAGAGAGCCTTTTTTACGTAGCCACAGTGCTGTTAATGAGAGTAAAACCATTAACATGCCCAAGCCGACCATGACTCGGAAACTCCAAAACACAATCAGTGCATTCGGACGGTCTTCAGCTGCGAAGTCTTTTAAACCAGTGACCTGACCCTCTAGGGAATGCGTCAGAATCAAACTGCCCAGATTGGGAATACCAATCTCAAAATCATTCGACTCTGTTTCCATATTCGGTAAAGCGAACAGTAATAAAGGCATGCCATGATCACGATTGGTTTCCCAATGACCCTCAATGGCTGCCAATTTTGCAGGTTGATGTTTTAAGGTATTTAAACCGTGGTTGTCCCCAATCACAACTTGTAGGCAAGACGTGACCAGTACCATCCATAAACCCATAGAAAAAGACTTTTTCACCAACTCATCACGACGACCTTTCAGTAAATGCCATGCGGCGGTGCCAACCACCAAAAGTGATGAGACGAGGAAGGCCGCTGCTGCCATATGGGCAAATCGGTAGGGGAAGGATGGGTTAAACACAATTGCCCACCAATCTGTGGGGACAATAATGCCATTTTCGATGGGCTTTGTTGCACAAAGATTTGAAATGCAAAGCGCCCCTAATTGAGCCAAATTTAAGGCGTAACTTGGGTAAGTGGTCGACCTAATTCCGTAAATCTGTTAAGGACTGCTACACGTGCATGGATCTCATTCACTTGGCTATCAAAACTCCTTGCACTGAGTTTATCTCCTAATAATTTGATGCAATGCATCTTAGTTTCAACCAAACTTCGCCGATGATAGCCTGACCATTTTTTCCATAGTGTCCTGCCTAAACGTTTAATTGTTCGAAGTAATTCATTTCGCTCTAGCGAGCTACTCTTTGTATCTTTCCATGGTTTCGCATTTTTTCTAGGTGGAATCACCGCATGCCCTTGCCGATCTGCAATGACCTGACGGCATTGCTTGGTGTCATAAGCTCCATCGGTATAAACAGAGTCAATCCGCTCATCTTGTGGAATCTGATTAAGTAAATCACCAAGCACCTGTGAATCACTGACATTATTGGTTGTAAGCTAAACTGCTCGTATTTGTAGGGTTTTATCATCTATACCAATATGTAATTTACGCTATTGGCGACGATATTCAAGTCCATGTTTCTTGCGTTTCCATTCGCCCTCACCTAGAAACTTCATGCCTGTAGAGTCCATGAGTAGATGCAGTCCATCGCTACTTTTTGGTAGCTGATTACAATATCAATATGCTTTTGTCTTCTACAAAGCGTGGTGTAATCTGGAGCTATCCAATTTAATCCGCAAAGTTTAATCAGACTTTGCACAAAGCCAGTGACCATACGTAAAGACAGACGGAATAAGGATTTAATCATTAAGCAGCATTGGATGGCTGCGTCGGAGTAGGTTTGATTTCGCCCTTGTTTGCCTTTTGATGGCGCATACCATTGCGTAGCAGGATCAAACCAAATGGCAATATTTCCGCGACTCATGAGTGCTCGGTTATATGCGGGCCAATTGGTTGTGCGGTAGATTTTGTGTGTAGGCTTCTTCATTTGAAAATTATATCGCTGAAAAACCCTTTACAGATAGGTTTGTGCAACAAAGCCGGTGAAATCTATAAACGTAGCTCGGCAAACTCTTGGGCTGCAATGTCCTACGACCTGCAAATGAACACGGTGTTTTTACCGATGGGAAGTTCGTCAGTCGATGTTTGGGGCGGAAACCGTCAACCTGTAGATCATAAGTACAATTCTTCTGTTTTGGCTTTGGATGCAACCACAGGTAAAGAAAAGTGGGTTTATCAAACTGTTCACAATGACCTTTGGGACTTTGATTTACCCATGCAGCCAAGCTTGGTCGACTTTCCAATGCAAAATGGGCAAACCAAAGCTGCTGTTGTCATTGGCACCAAGTCTGGTCAGTTCTTTGTACTTGACCGTGTGACAGGCAAGCCTTTAACCAAAGTGGTTGAGCAACCTGTAAAAGCTGCAGATATCCCTGATGAGCAATACAGTGCAACTCAGCCACGTTCAGTTGAAATGCCACAGATTGGCAATCAAACTTTGACTGAATCGGACATGTGGGGCGCAACGCCATTTGACCAGTTGATGTGTCGCATTAACTTTAAGTCTATGCGTTATGACGGTCTCTTTACAGCACCGGGTTCTGATATATTTTTAATTTTTCCGGGATCACTGGGTGGGATGAACTGGGGCAGTATTGCATTTGACCCAACGCATCGTTATATGTTTGTCAACGACATGCGCCTAGGTCTGTGGATTCAGCTGATTAAACAAACGCCTGAAGACTTAAAACTTGAAGCCAGTGGCGGAGAGAAGGTCAACACTGGTATGGGCGCAGTGCCAATGAAAGGTACACCGTATAAAGTGAATAAAAACCGCTTTATGTCGGTATTGGGCATTCCATGCCAAAAACCACCTTTCGGAACCATGACGGCGATTGATATGAAAACCCGTCAAGTGGCCTGGCAGGTGCCTTTAGGTACGGTTGAAGATACTGGTCCAATGGGCATCAAAATGGGCTTAAAAGCGCCGATTGGTATGCCAACTATTGGTGGTCCAATGGCGACGCAAGGTGGTTTAGTGTTCTTTGCTGCAACACAAGACTTCTACTTGCGCGCCTTCAATTCATCTAATGGTGAAGAGTTATGGAAAGCGCGTTTACCCGTAGGTAGCCAAGGTACACCAATGAGCTATATTTCTCCAAAAACAGGCAAGCAATATGTGGTCATTTCCGCAGGTGGGGCACGTCAGTCGCCTGATCATGGTGATTATGTGGTTGCGTATAGCTTAGCCGATTAAAACGTTTTATTGTATGGGAAGCCTGCCGAGATGATAGGCTTCCCATTTTTATGGTAATAACAAGCAAGGAAATATTGTGCGATTAACTTATTTGATGCCTGCGCCTTTTAAACAAGCCTTATTGACAGCGGTTATTTTACAATCTATGCATGCTTATGCAGAAGCGACAGAATATCAACTTCCTGTCATCACCGTCCAAGCGGTACATACCGATAGCGAGTTGTTATCGACTTCTGCATCCATTCAAAAAGTCCAAGCGGCTACAGTACAAAACAATGCCAATGTGAACCTATCCGAAGTATTACAAGGGGTTGCAGGCTTACAAATTAATAACCGCGAAAACTATGCGCAAGACTTACAGATTTCGATGCGTGGCTTTGGCGCTCGTTCAACTTTCGGCGTACGTGGCATTCGGATGTATGTCGATGGTATTCCTGCGACCATGCCTGATGGTCAAGGGCAAAGTTCCAATATTGACCTCAATAGTTTAGATCACATCGAAGTACTGACAGGGCCATTTTCATCTTTATATGGTAACTCATCAGGTGGAACCATTTTAGCTGAGAGCAAAGAAGGACAAGGGAAAGACTCAATTCAAGTGGGACTCAATGCAGGCAGCCATCATAAGCAACAAGCCAATATCCAATTACAAGGGGGTTCCGAACAGGCCAATCAACCTGCTTATGTGATTAGTTCTTCTTATTTTGATACCGAAGGTTTTCGAGACCATAGTGTTGCACAAAAAGTATTAAATAATGCCAAACTAACATGGAACTTAGACGATGGCAGTAAAATCAACTGGGTGATGAACCGTGTCGATATTGATGCTGACGACCCGCAAGGTCTCAGTCGTGAGCAGTGGAAAGCTAATCCGAAACAAGTGAATGACCGTACCAATACTTATAATGTGCGTAAAGAAATTGAACAAACCCAAACAGGACTGACGTGGACTAAACCGCTGAATGACCAGCAAGAGTTGTATAGCATGTTCTATTTGGGAAACCGACAAGTCGTACAATATCAGTCGATTCCTGAGTGTGCAATAAATGAAAATACAGGCAAATGTATACCGAATTCTTCACAACTCAATCCTCGCCATGCAGGTGGAGTAATTGATTTTGACCGAGATTACTATGGCGCAGATTTTCGCTGGACAGGAAAAGCACTTTTGCCGAATACAACTTTGGTTGCAGGACTGGCTTTAGACCGGATGGTCGAGGACCGTAAAGGTTATAACAATTATAATCATGCGGGTACATTTGGCGTGAAAGGTGATTTACGCCGAAATGAAAATAATACCCTGTGGAATTTAGATCCGTATGTACAAGCCTCATGGCAATTCTTACCCACATGGCATCTTGATACAGGCTTACGCTATAGCAATGTACATTATGAGTCAGATGATCATTACATCCTTGATAAAAATGGTGATGACAGTGGTTCAACGGATTATCAAAAATTATTGCCTTCTGTAGCTTTAGGCTGGGAAATTTTACCTGAAATTTATGCCTATGCCAGTTATGGCAAAGGCTTTGAAACGCCAACCTTTACCGAAATGGCTTATAACACTGATCCTTCGAAATCGGGTATGAATTTTGCGTTAAAAGCAGCAAGTAGTGATAACTATGAGCTGGGTCTAAAGTCGCAGAATCCATTCGGGCTCTTCACTTTAGCTGTTTTCCAGACAGATACAGAAAACGATATAGTGACAGCGGGAACACGTGATGGTCGTGCGACTTTTCGTAATGCAGATCAAACCACACGACAAGGTTTAGAGCTTTCATGGCAACAAACGATTTGGAAAGAACTCAACATACAATCGAGCTTTAGTTATATTGATGCTGAATTTGATAGTTATACAGCAGAAATAGCGAATCCAAAGGATTCAACGAAACCTTATGCGAAAGCCATTAATAAAGGAAATAAGATTCCCGGAATTGCCAAAAACCAAGTGTTTACCCGTATTGCATGGCAACCTGAACAGGGCTTTCAAGCTGGCTTAGAAGCACGCTATATGGATAAAATTTATGTCGATGATATCAATTCGGATACTGCGCCAAGTTATACCGTTGTAGCTGCAAATGTCGGCTACTTATGGGTAAACCGTGACTGGAAAGTAAACAGCTATGCCCGAGTCGATAACTTGTTTGACCGTAACTATGTTGGCTCAGTGATTGTGAATGACAGCAATAGTCGCTTCTTTGAACCTGCCGATGGTCGAAACTTTAGCGTTGGCATGAGTGTAACCAAAGCCTTTTAATGGAAATGGTTTGGCTAGGGAAAAATGCTGCATAGCCAAACCAGATGAATCGCGCCATGCGACTGCAAAAAACGCTTTTGTATGGCGCATAATCTATTTATGAATGGCTTTGATATTCCTGAATCACTTCCAGCGCAGCGCGGAACGCCTCTTGAGTCGCAGGTGCGCCGCAATAAGGCAAACTGTGTAAAAGGACTTCTTGAATTTCTTCAACCGTTGCACCGTTATTCAACGCACCACGAACGTGACCTTTCAGCTCAGTTGGACTTTTTTGTGCCGTCAAAAATGCAATGGTAATTAACGAGCGATATTTACGTGGTAAGACACCTTCACGTTGCCATGTTGAGCCCCAAGCATGTTCATTAATCCAGTCCTGCAAAGGTTGGGTGAAAGGTACAGTATTGTCCTGAGCACGTTTAACAAAAGATTCGCCCATGACTTCTGTGCGAACTTTTAAACCATTTTCATAATCTTGTTGTGACATGGAAACCTCTGAATGTGGAGTGCAAATATAGTAGCCGAGCGGTTTGGTTTTTCATCAGGTATTTGGGTTGAAAAGATGTGCGCGGGAGTCATCATTCGCTAAATTCGGGAGTATAAAGATACTCTTAATCAAGCTGATGATGGTTTTTATGCTTGATTCAAAGGCTATAAAGAAGTCTCTTTCTAACTGAAAATCTTTTTGATTGAGCCCAATAAGAAAGCAGCCGAAGCTGCTTTGAATGATGTCGTTTTGTACTAAGCGGCTTTAAAGTCATTGATGATGAGTTCTAATCCAGTCATTTTTTGGATTTGTTCTAGGTTCACATCGCGTGCCAGTTCAACCAGTTTTATACCTTCAGCAGTGATATCCATCACGCCTAAGTCAGTAATGATACGGCTGACAACAGCTTTACCCGTGAGTGGTAGGGTACATTGGGGCACGATTTTTGGCGTGCCATCTTTGGCGCAGTGTTCCATCAGAACCACAACTTTTTGTACACCAGAGACCAAGTCCATTGCACCGCCCATGCCTTTGACTTTTTTACCCGGAATCATCCAGTTTGCCAAGTCGCCTGTTTCAGAGACTTCCATTGCGCCTAAAATAGCAATATTGACATGACCACCCCGAATCATGGCAAAAGATTCTGAGCTTGAGAAAAATGCAGCACCTTTACGTGCGGTGACGGTTTGTTTTCCTGCATTAATCAAGTCTGCATCGACTGCATCATGGGTTGGAAACTCATCAATACCGAGCAAGCCATTTTCTGACTGTAACCAAACATTGATCCCTTCTGGCAGATAATTGGCCACTAAAGTCGGCAAGCCAATACCTAAGTTGACATAAAAACCATCTTCGAGTTCAAGGGCAGCACGCTGCGCCATTTCATTACGTGTCCAAGCCATGATTAAGCTTCCTCTGCTTTAATGGTCAGTTGTTCGATCTGCTTTTTGGGAGTGGCGTTCAGTACCACACGGTTGATGTAGATACCTGGTAAATGGATGTCATCTGGATCGATTTCACCAATTTCAACCACCTGTTCAACTTCGGCAATCGTGAATTTGCCTGCCATGGCACAGTCAGGGTTAAAGTTACGGGCTGTTTTACGGAATACCAAGTTACCGGCTTTATCGGCTTTGTAGGCTTTCACTAAAGCAACGTCCGCAGTGAGAGACATTTCTAAAATATGCGGACGACCATCAAAGTCGCGGACTTCTTTACCTTCGGCAATGAGGGTGCCTACACCTGTTTGGGTGAAAAATGCAGGAATACCTGCGCCTCCTGAACGTAGTTTCTCCGCGAGTGTACCTTGTGGAGTGAGCTCAACTTCAAGTTCACCATTGAGATACTGACGCTCAAACTCTTTATTTTCACCGACATAAGAGGCAATCATTTTTTTAATTTGTTTGGTTTCTAATAATTTACCCAAACCAAAGCCATCCACACCCGCATTATTCGAAATACAGGTTAAACCTGTGACACCTGTATCTTTTAAGGCATCAATTAATGCTTCTGGAATACCACAGAGGCCAAAACCACCCACGGCAACCGTTTGATTATTGGCAACCACATCAGCCAATGCTTCGGCTGCATTTGCGAAGACTTTATTCATCTTTTATTTCCTGATCTTCCTTGCTTGTTATTTTTTTAGCATTGCGCTGCACTTTTTAGAAATTGAATCTTTCTAACGTATAATAAGAAAAACTCATTAATGCAGAATATTTACAAAGAAAAATAGATAAAAGAAGAGTCAAAGCATGTACGAAAGCTATGCAAATAATCATACGGCTTATTCTGAACTATAAAGGTTTAGCCTCAGTTTCGCTTAGTCAAGGAGGGAGAACTTAGCTTAGAAATGATGCCAAAGTGTGGTTTCAATAAATTGGGACGACATGTTAGACAGTTCATAATCTTTTTTATAAATAATGCCCACCGCGAGCTGCGCTTGATTGTCCTCAATTTCAACCAACACATTTTTTTCAAGGTCGATGAATTTTTGGAAGTGTCGTGGAATAGCACTGACGCCCATGCCGTAGGCGACAAAGTGTGAAAGCGAACTGATCTGGTGGCATTCGACTTTTAGATCCAAAACTACTTGAAGCGCAGCACAATGTTCCTCAATCACATGCCGAATAATCGAGGGGTTTTGTAAGGTCACAAAAGGATAAGAGCAGAGTTCAAGCCATGTCACGCTTTTTTGTTTGGCTAAGACGTGGTGTTTGGGCAGCAGAGCCAAAAAGTCTTCATTGAATAAGGGCTGAAAAATCAGTTGATCATTCGGTTTAGGTTCAAAACAAATGCCAATCTCAAAGATGCCTTCTTGAACTTTTTCAATGATTTTTTCATTGGTGATGTCATGGATTGAAAAACTGATGTTGGGGTGCTGCTGTGCAAAATCATGCATCACTTCGGGGAGTACCGCATGAGTGGCAAAGGGCATTGAGGCAATATTTAAAGTACCACGGTTGAGTTTAAAGCGCTGTTTTACATCTTTTTCCATATCCTCCCAGTTGGCCAAGAGCTTTTTGGCATAGGGAATGAGGGACTGACCTTCAAGGGTGATTTCTACCCGACGTGTGTTGCGTTTAAACAGTTTTCCACCGAGTTCTTCTTCTAATGTTTTAATGCTTAAGCTGAGAGCGGATTGGCTCAGACACAGTTCATTGGCTGCATTGGCATAATTAAGCGTACGTGCAAGGACCAAAAAGGCTTTTAATTGTTTGAGTGTCATGAGCTTCCCTGAGCAATGATGCAACACGATGTTGAATGAAAATGAACGTGTTGTTCTCAAATGGTTTACATGAAAAATACAACAGACGGTCAAAACAGATCAAGTGATGGAAGTGGGTGCATTTTTATCAAGTCGTCAAAGCAGTATAAATCGAACAACGTGATAGTCTGTAAAAATATGTTTTAACTGAATGAAAAATATAAAAAATAGTCATTTCGTGCGATTGTGAAATTTTACCTTTAACTTGATGCAATTAGTTTTATCAGTCTTGCTAGGGCTTGGATATTAATCAATTTTTCTTCTTACTCAATGATTATTTTCAAACAATGTGTGGGTTTATATGCATTATAGTCTGACCCAATAAGCTGAAATATTAATGCTCTGATGGATAAATATAGTACATAGATCAGAGTGCAAATAGACATCTCGTCATGAGGGAAATAGACGGTCTATGAATGCGTATTTGGTTTTTCCGCACAGGCTGATTGCACTGTGATTCAACTAGATTTGACATCATTCGCCATTAATATCACAGCACATCAAGACATATTTTCTTTAAGGATGGAGTAAAAAATATGTGGGATTTGGGTGTAATTTTATTGTCTCTTGGGCTACTGATGTATACAGCCTACAGAGGTTTTTCTGTCATTCTTATGGCACCGATTTGTGCCCTGTTGGCGGTTTTACTGATTAACCCTGCTAACGTTTTGCCTTTTTAATCAGGCGTATTTATGTCCAAAATGGTTGGGTTTATTAAAGATTATTTCTTGGTGTTTTTACTCGGTGCCATCTTCGGTAAAGTGGTTGAAATGTCAGGGATTGCCGAATCTATTGCCAAAACTATTGTGAACCTGATTGGCTCTAAAAATGCGATGCTAACTGTTGTACTTTTAGGGGCGATTTTAACCTATAGCGGCGTCAGTCTCTTTGTGGTGGTCTTTGCTGTTTATCCATTTGCGAATCAACTCTTTAGACAAGCCAACATTCCAAAGCGTTTGATTCCGGGAACCATTGCCCTTGGTGCATTTACGTTTACCATGGATGCATTGCCGGGAACCCCGCAAATTCAAAACGTTATTCCGACGACCTTTTTTGGTACAGACATTTATGCAGCGCCTTTTCTTGGTTTGATTGGTGCGGTATTTGTTCTAGCAACGGGTCTGAGCTATTTGGAATGGCGTCGCCGTGTAGCCGCTCGAAATGGCGATGGTTATGCCACAGGTATTGAGCTGACAGAAGCCGAGCAACAACAACTGAAACAAAACTTAGATATAACATCAAATGGTTCTACCGCGCGTCAATGGTTGGCTTTTGTACCTCTTATTTTAGTTGCTATGACCAATAAGTATTTATCCACTGCGATTAAAGAATGGTATCCAAACGGTTTCGACTTTAATGCCATTGGACTTGCAGCTTACACCGTCGATGTTGCCAAAACCTCTGCCATTTGGGCCGTGGGTTTAGCCTTAATTGTGGGCATTATCGCGGCAATTTCATTTGACTTCCGTCGTGTCTATACGGGCTCCAAAGATGGCGTCAATGCCAGTATTGGCGGGTCTTTACTTGCCGTGATGAATACCGCATCTGAATATGGTTTTGGTGCGATCATTGCGGCCTTACCGGGCTTTGCAATCATTAGTCATGCATTGGGTAATACTTTTACCAATCCGTTGGTCAATGGTGCAGTCACTACGACAGTTTTAGCGGGTGTGACAGGTTCAGCCTCTGGCGGGATGAGTATCGCTTTAAGTGCGATGGCGGATCAGTACAATGCTGCGATTCTAGCCATGGGAATTCCACCTGAAGTCATGCACCGTATTGTTGCGATGGCATCTGGCGGTATGGATACCTTACCGCATAATGGTGCCGTGATTACCTTGCTTGCTGTGACAGGTTTAACCCATAAACAATCGTATAAAGACATTTTTGCCATCACGATTATTAAAACCATCGCGGTATTTGTTGCTATTGCTGCCTTTACTTGGTTTGGTATTGTTTAAGACTTTGGAATGAAAAAAGAAGACAACGGAGTACATCATGAGTCAACTGTTAAAAGATAAAGTTGCATTTATTACCGGTTCAGCGAGTGGTATTGGACACGAAATTGCAAAGAAATTTGCTAGTGAAGGTGCAAAAGTTGTCATTTCTGATATGAATGTCCAGAAGTGTGCTGAAACGGTGGCGGCACTTCAAAAGCAAGGCTTTGATGCATTGTCTGCGCCTTGTGATGTGACCGATGAAGAAGCATATAAAACAGCGATTGAACTGACTCAAAAAACCTATGGTCGGTTGGACATCCTCATCAATAATGCGGGTTTTCAGCATGTTGCAGTGATTGAAGACTTCCCAACAGCAGTCTATCAAAAGTTGATTAATGTCATGTTGGTGGGGTCGTTCATTGGCATTAAGTACGCATTTCCAATCATGAAAGCGCAGCAGTTTGGTCGCGTGATTAATATGGCTTCGATTAACGGATTAATTGGATTTGCTGGCAAGGCCGGCTACAACAGTGCTAAGCATGGTGTGATTGGTTTGACCAAAGTGGCGGCTTTAGAGTGCGCGCGTGATGGTATTACGGTGAATGCTCTGTGTCCGGGCTATGTCGACACGCCGTTGGTACGTGGTCAAATTCATGATTTGGCTAAAACCCGAAATGTCAGTGAACAAAGTGCATTAGAAGATGTGATTTTGGCGATGGTGCCGCAAAAACGCTTATTGAGTGTAGAAGAAATTGCGGATTATGCGATCTTTCTTGCCAGTGATAAGGCGGGTGGTGTAACGGGTCAAGCCGTGGTGATGGATGGTGGTTATACCGCGCAATAACTTAGCTCAGCACCCGTTTAAAAATTGAAAGCCTCGGATGTTCGCATCTGAGGCTTTTTTATAGCGAGAAGTTTTGCAGAAAGACCTAGGTTTAAATAAGTGGTGAGCTTGGTGAATGACTCGGTAAATATAGAGTTATAGACTGAAGATTTTCAAATCCTTTCTCTTTTTCTGATTTATAGTTCAAAGTTTTACTTAACAAGGATGAAGGATTTAATGTAGATCAATTAAATCAAGAGATTAAGGATAAAATGGATGCATAACGACGATACAAATGAGCCCCAGAAATCACAAAATCAATAGGTACAGAGAACTCTCAGCACGGTATTCATTTGCTGATTGGGTATAAAAAACTAAATTTTAATAAAAATAACCAGTTTTAAATTAATAAAAAAAGATGGATTTTTATTTTTATCTTATTGAATGGATTATTCTTTTATTAAAGAGCATTGCAAATTACAGCTTCTGCCACACTTGATTTTCATCATCAAAAGACACCGTAAAATTAAAACGAGAATCTGCCGTTACCAAGTAACCAGTAGGTGTTTTCATGAGAACTTTGAGCACAGTGCCTTCTTCAAAGTTAATGGGTGGAAAGTCTTCTTTTGTCAGTGTGAGTGGTTTGATCAGTTCAAGTACTAGGGTTTCCATGTCATAGATCCAATAGTTTTTAATGAAAAGATAGTAGCATGAAGTCATTTTAAAATGTGCAAACTTCATTCTTTTATACATAAAATCAACAAGTAATCGTATGGTTGTCAGAGAAATACCATCATTGCACTCGCTTTAAATCCTAAGCAATTTTTCAGTTTGAAACCCAAAAGTTATAAGCAATAAAATATTATTTTAAATCTGGGGTAAAGCCCGTTCGTATTTTCATAAGTTATTGAAATAATTTATTTTGATTGTGATGTGACTGATCAAGTCGGAAAATAATGTCCTGAGCTCTTGTGAAGGGGCATACAAATCAAATAACGTATAACCCAATAAGGATAAGTAAAGTGTACAAACTTGCTGTAATGCGATTGTACTAAATTAAGAAATAAGGATTAGTATGCACGGATTGCATACCTGAAACATAAAAGGGATATATATCGTTCATGTTTAAGTCATTTTTCCCAAACCCTAGATGGTTCTTCATTTCAGTATTACTTTGGTCGGTGATCAATGTCGTACTGTGGTACACAGGGGGAAATACATGGGGAAGCGCCATAGGTTGGCCGCAAGGATATGCAACGGCTGAACTGCCTATAGGAGTGAGCCGTTTTTGGTCTCCAGCTTTTTTGTGGTTCTATCTCTGGTTTTTTATAGCGACAACACTCTTTGCCTTATTTTGGCGTTTTGTTTCAGACAATAAATGGCAAAGATGGTCGATTTGGGGCTCCGCATTTATTCTGTTTAACATCTGGTTTGGTGTACAGGTCAGTGTTGCCATCAACGCATGGTATGGACCATTTTGGGATCTCATTCAAAGCATGCTTGGTAAAGGTGGTAACATTAAAGACCTATATATGGGTACTTTAACCTTCTTGTATATTGCGATGGTTGCGGTCACTTTTGCAGTGATCAATGCCTTTTTCACCAGCCACTATGTATTTCGGTGGCGTACAGCGATGAATGAATACTACACCCAACACTGGGAAAAATTACGTCATATAGAAGGGGCATCACAACGTGTGCAAGAAGACACTATGCGCTTTGCTACTATTTTAGAAGATTTGGGCGTTGAGTTGATCAAGGCTGTGATGGTGTTGGTGGCTTTCTTACCAATTCTATTTGAGCTTTCAAAGCATGTTCCTGAATTGCCTATTGTGGGTGAAGTAAAGCATTCCCTAGTTTGGGCTTCTATTATTTGGGCTATTTTTGGTACGGTCTTGTTAATGGTAGTAGGAAGTAAACTACCAGGTTTAGAGTTTAATAATCAGAAGGTTGAAGCGGCTTACCGTAAAGAGTTGGTGTATGGGGAAGACCATGCAGACCGTGCCCAACCTGCAACATTGGTCGAACTGTTTAGCAGAGTAAGAAAGAATTATTTTAGACTTTATTTTCACTATGCTTATTTTAACTTAGTCGCGACATGGTATCGACAACTGGATATTTTATACAGTTTGGTGGTGTTATTTCCCGCAATTGCAGCAGGGAAAATGACTCTAGGTTTAATCAACCAAATTGGTAATGTGTTTGATAAAGTACGAGAGTCATTTCAATATCTAATTTTGTCATGGAAAACCATTATTGAACTGCTCTCGATTTATAAGCGTCTAAAAGCTTTTGAATCGACTTTGGATGACTAAATATTTTTGATGTATCTCACCTGCCTTTCACGGCAGGTTTTTTATGTGCTCAAGCATCATTTTGTCTGTAACTTTTGTTGTATGGTTCAAACTAAATTTATGAAATGTTGTTGAGGTTATCATAAAACAAAGCAGAATGATGTGTGCGTCAAGCTAAAATAAATAATAAAAACAGTTGTTTAAGTTTGTTATTTTATGTGCTTTCCGCTAATGTTTTTATGCGGGTGTTTAAGAGTAAAGTCGTAGTGAATTATAAAATTTTATGTGTATTTGGGGTTTTGGGGAGTGTGTTGCAGGGCTGTACCAGTCTGGGAAATATAGCACAAGCACCTTTTACAAATATTGCATCACCACAAGAACTAATCGTAGAACGAAAAATTAATGATACCGATAAAAACAGCAAAGAATACGTCTATCACACGGTAGGCGTAAAAAATGAAAAAGATATCGAGGCGCTATATCCGCGCAGCATGTTTAGTCAGTATTGCCAAGCACATGGTGGGCGCTTTAATCAGACACAAAAAAGTAGTTTCAGCTTAGTGAAAGATCCGTGGGCGAAAAAATTACTTCGTACCTATAACAGTTTAAAACAGGGCACGGGTACTTTTCGTTGCCAGCTCAATAATGGCGAACAGTGGCTGGTGAGTATTGAGGCATTGTCTGAACGCAAACTGCCTAACTCAAATGATACTCGTGTGGTGAATCTACAAAGCAAAGTACTGACTGAGTCAGCACCACGAAGTATGACCCCTATTACGCCAAGCAAAAAAACGGTGACGAAGGCACCTGCCACCAAGGCAGAAGTGAAGAAAGAGGAAGAAAGCAAAAAAGAAGTTGAGCCTAAAAAAGAAAGCAAAGTTGAAGTACCACCTAAAGTCGTCAAAGCTGTAGAAACACCACAGCAGCAACAGGCCAAACTGTATGTGGCTGCACGCCGTGATATTAACAGTGGACGCAACCAAGTCGCTGCTTGTAACAGTGCACAACGCGCATATAACTATGGTCGTTTGCCAGGGTCGGATGCCTCAAATGTCTATACCGAATCGGGCATATTAGTTGCACGCTGTTTAACGGGTATTCCAAGTTATAGCAGTCGTTTTTCCAACCCTAAAGGGCAAGCAAAATATGTTTTGCAGAACTTAGCCAAAAACCATAACCACACAGGTGCTAAAAATATGCTCAAGCAAATGAAGTAAGATTTTCGGCTGTTTGCGACCGAACTTCATGTGAGCACCTCAACCAAAGGAAGAACATCATGAGTAATGTCCAAACACCAGCCACCTATTTTACTGCGCCTTTGCTGGATCAGACCGTGCAAGAAATAGACGTTGATATTTCAGCTCAGCCTTATTTTTACAAAAATGACGGAACGCCTGAGTATTTAGCTGATCTATAAGATGCTATTGAACTTATTTCTGCATCATCGACCAATGCCCGTATGAGTATGGGACATGTTTATGATGTACCCAAAGAAATAGCAACGATCCAAGCCCATTGGGGAGAGCAGACTCAGTTAGCATTCGGGGGAAACTCTTTTGAGTTTATGCCACTCAAAGCCACGCCAGAAACTGCTGCCGCATTTGGTATGACTTTGCTGAAAGCTAGACAGGCGATAGAGGTACAGGCTACGCAGAAAAAGTTGTCTCAAATTAAATATCAATATGGCATGTTGGCGGGTCATTTTTTCCCTTATGACCCAACTCAAATCAATCTAGCCGCGAAAACATTATATCCTTTTGTCGTCACAGACTTAGAGCATCACGACTTTCCGCATGTTTTTGCTTCGACCGATCCAAATCAATTGCCGTTGGTGATCTCAGCAGGACGATATTTTCCAAAAGACCGAAAAATTTATTTGGCTGACTTGTGGGTAGAACATGGTGACGCACTTTATATTCCTGAAATGCCGAAGCAAGTTGCTCCTGAATTTATCGATTTACACAATAACCGTAATGCTGCTTTAGCGTGTTGGAAGGGCGAAAGTGATCAATCTACGATTCATATGCATACTTTGCTTGATCCCAAAGGTTATTTTTATTGGTTTTGGAATGCATGCCCGACTATACACCCACAGCTCACTGCATTTGAAACTGCTGAGTTGGATAGGGAAATCGCTTGAATTGAGCGATTTAATTTTCTCCAACTACACGGTAATTTTACAGTTCCATAACAGGCTGATCGACGGGCTTTGTGATACAAAGAATGCAATTGTTGATTGGAGTTGAGTTTATGTCACAGCCTGTTTTAAGCGTTTTACGAGGTCGGTCTTCTGTTCTTTTTCGTCATGCTTTTTTGGCCGCAGCATTGTGTGGTTCAGTCCAAGTTGCAACGGCCAGTACTACAGTCGACCAACTGAGTAATTGTTTGGTGAAGTCAACGACAGCAACAGATAAAACCACTGTGTTGCAGTGGACGTTTGCGGCACTGGCTGCACATCCAGATCTGAAAGTGTATAGCAATGTCACCGATGCACAGCGTACACAGCTAGATAAAAACCTCGCACAGGTTTTACAACGCATTTTGGTGGAGCAATGTTCAGCACAGACCAAAGCAGTGATTCAAGCTGAAGGCTTACAAGCGGTTGGAGACAGTTTTCAGGAACTTGGACAGATTACGGGTGAGGAAATTTTAAAGAACCCTGAAGTGAAAGGGCAGTTGCAAGGTGTCTTGCGCTATGTGGATTTAAATAAATTGGTCACGACTTTTTTAACCCCAGAAATTTGGAATAAGTTGGGTGTGACGAGATAGTTCGGTCTTTGAAAATTATGAATAGTGAGAGCGATTTATAAACTGAATCGAAAGCATTAATGTTATAAAAAAGCTCCTTGAGTCGCAGGAGCTTTTTTATTTTTGAATCTAAAAAGATGATAAACCATGCCATAAAAAATTCAGTTGAGGAACAACACAATTAAATCGTCACAGTCGCTCCTAAAGCTTGAATAAACTGTGCCATCCAAGCAGGGTGTGCAGGCCAAGCCGGCGCTGTGATCAAGTGTCCATCGGTTACAGCTTCTGTCACTTCAATGTCCGCATAAGTCCCACCTGCTAGTTTCACCTCGGCTGCGCACGCAGGGTAAGCGGAACAAGTACGGCCTTTGAGTACATCGGCTGCTGCAAGAATTTGAGCACCATGACAAACTGCTGCAATTGGCTTTTTCGCAGCATCAAACTCACGCACAATCTCAAGAATACGTTCATTCATGCGTAAATATTCGGGCGCACGTCCACCGGGAATGACTAAACCGGCATAGTCCGCAGTGTATACCGCTTCAAAGTTGTAGTTGATAGCAAAGTTATGACCGCGTTTTTCACTATAGGTCTGCTCACCTTCAAAGTCATGAATGGCTGTGGCGATGCTTTCACCTTCATTTTTATCGGGACAGACTGCGTGAACGGTATAACCGAGACCCGTTAAGAACTGAAAAGGCACCATAGTTTCATAGTCCTCGGCATAGTCACCGACGAGCATTAAAATTTGTTTTGACATTTTTAAACCCTCTTTATTGTTTGTGCATATTTATGTTTAATTTTGATCTAAATTAGCACAGTTCAGATGTCATTTTTAAGTCATTCAGTGCTCTTTAGTCGTATAGCTGACGTTATTTTTTATAAAAAAGCCCCAATCAATTGAGGCGTTTTAACTGTATAGAAAAGTATGTTAAATCAATCAGTTTATAGATTCATTGATATGAAATTAACTACGCTGACATGTTAATAGTCTAATGTGCAGGCTTTGCCGTTATATTCATAACGGTTGACATCATATTTTTGACCATTCCAGCGGTAGACAGCAAAACAAAATCCAGGGCCGCCATTTTCAATATCTGGCCAGCCGTCTTTTCCTTTGGTTTTTAGAAAAGTAGGGATGCCCATGTTTTCAAAAATGAGTTTCCATGTTCCATTTTTTGCTGAGCAACGATATGGTAGCCGACACCTGTGTTGCCATAGCACATGGTGCCGTAGTCTGAAATGACTGCGTCTTTTAGGCCGTCACCATTGAGGTCTTTGTATGTGGTGATTTCACCTGTGTCGCAGCTACCTTCCCAGCCATGTTTTGTTTTTGAAAAGCCAGCTGCTTTAAAAATTTGGCTGGCTTCTTTGGGTGGAACATTGAGTTTACTTTCTGCAAAGGCGGTGGTGTTAAGGAAAGCAAGGGTAGAAAGTGTGAGGATGGCAGTTTTCATTTTTGTCCTTTGATTTTTTGAAAGTGGTTAATTTTTAAAAATAGAATGTGTTTAGTGTAGTGGATTTTGGATAATTATATAGGTGGTTTGAGTTCACCTGAAAAAGAGGAGACTGTACTTATTAATTAAATAAAAGGTTTAATTTTTAAAGGTGGAAAACGAACGTTCACAAAGAGATGGTTTAGAAACCATATATATGAAAAATAGATATGTGGATGTATATAAAATATTTAATTAAATATTATTTATTGATTTGTAATAATTATTTTTAAGATAAGTTTTATTAATAATTTTAATAGGAAAAGTGATGGCGCGGAAACTTTTAATTTTTGGTAATGGCTTAGGGATGGCAGTCGATGCAAATCATTACTCTTTAACAAATGCATTAAATACCGTTTGGAGTAATGATGCATTATGGAATGACACAGTACATCGTGATCTCATCCAAAATTGTATTCCTTCAGGACAGTGTCCAGTCTCAGAAGAAGAATTAGACAAGTTGTATTTGGTTTCGACTTCTTGTGATTATCTTAATGATTTTCCTAATACAGCTAATGGAGAACATTGGTTATCTGATTATGGTCAAGAGTTCACGGATGCAACACAAGAATATATCCATACCGTTGCATCACATTTATTTAATTCAACTAATGTTTTACCTACTGTATTTAAAGCCGCTTTGATTAATTTTGTTAGTAGTACTAAGTCACATGTTGCAACACTCAATTATGACAAGCTACTTTATGAAGAGTTTATTAATGCAGGTATCTGTAGTGGATTTTCAGGACAATTAGTTGATGGATTTACAAGTAGTGGATTTGATAGCTCTAATCTAGTTCGACTTTATGGTCGAAATTTTGGATATTACATGCATTTACATGGATCACCATTATTTAAAGATATAGGTGGACTAACTTACAAATTATCGACATCTCAAGTTTCAGTTGGGAATATTTTCGGTAGTAAGCATATTGTTTTAACACATATTCCACATAAGCCAAGTGTAATCACAGCCTCAGAAGTACTATCAACCTATTGGAACTATTTAATTTTATCTTTAAGCGAAGTAAATGAAATAATTTTATTTGGGTATTCAGGGTGTGATACGCATTTAAATCAACTTTTAAAAGTACATGCAAATAGTAAATCCAAAAAAATTGTTGAGTGGGATGGTGATGGTCAAACAAATCCGCAACGTCAACAGTTTTGGGATGGCGAGTTAGGGGCTAATGTAAGCTTGCAAAGAATGGCCGATATTACCCAATTTACATCATGGTAAAAGAAAACCCGCTTTAGAGCGGGTTTTCTTTTAAAATTAGATTGTATTAACCAATCAATTTCTTCATCAATTCATTTACTTGTGCAGGGTTAGCTTTACCCTTAGATGCTTTCATTACTTGACCAACAAGACCATTGAAAGCTTTCTCTTTACCAGATTTAAACTCTTCAACCATCTTCTCATTGGCAGCAAGAACGTCTTTAATAATCGCTTCAATCGCACCTGTATCAGTTTCCTGCTTCAAGCCTTTTTCCGCAATAATTTCGTCCGCAGTTTTGCCTTCATCCCACATAAAGCCGAATACTTGCTTCGCAATCTTGCCGCTAATGGTGTTATCCACGATACGTGCAACCATGCCGCCCAGTTTTTCAGCCGAAACAGGAGAGTCTGCGAGCTCTAATCCTGCTTTGTTTAAAGCACCAGAGAATTCGCCCATCACCCAGTTTGCAGACACTTTACCTTGTGCAGTGCCGCCAGCAGCAGCCACAACCACTTCATAAAAGTCTGACATTTCGCGGGTCAGCGTCAACACATGCGCATCGTACTCAGTGACACCAAAGTCCGCTACGAAACGCTCACGACGCGCCGCAGGAAGTTCAGGTAATGCAGCACGAGCAGTTTCAATTTGCGCATCTGAAATAATCACAGGCAACAAGTCAGGATCTGGGAAGTAGCGATAGTCGTTCGCTTCTTCTTTCGAGCGCATCGAACGTGTTTCCATCTTCACAGGGTCGAATAGACGCGTTTCTTGGTCAATCGTGCCATCCCATTCCAAAATTTCCATTTGGCGTTCAATTTCAACATTGATCGCTTGTTCAATGAAACGGAATGAGTTGAGGTTTTTCAACTCGCAACGTGTACCGAACGGTTGACCCGGACGGCGCAACGACACGTTACAGTCGGCACGGAATGAACCTTCCGCCATGTTACCGTCAGAAATACCCAACCAACGCACTAAAGTGTGAATCGACTTGATATAAGCCACCGCTTCTTCAACCGAACGCATATCGGGTTCAGACACGATTTCAAGTAAAGGTGTACCTGCACGGTTTAAGTCGATGCCTGACATGCCTTCAAACTGGTCATGGATCGATTTACCTGCATCTTCTTCAAGGTGAGCACGCGTTACGCCAATGCGCTTTACCGTACCATCTTCAAGTTGAATATCGATATGACCCAAGCCCACAATCGGGTTATCCATCTGGCTAATTTGGTAGCCTTTCGGAGAGTCAGGGTAGAAGTAATTTTTACGTGCAAACACAGACGCTTGGTCGATGTAAGCATCAATACCCAAACCAAAGCGAATGGCTAAATCGACCACTTCTTTGTTCAATACAGGTAGTACACCTGGCATTGCCAAGTCAACTAGGCTAGCTTGGGTGTTTGGGTCTTGACCAAATTCAGTCGAAGAACCTGAGAAGATTTTAGATTGGGTCGCCAACTGAGTGTGAATTTCAATCCCAATAACGACTTCCCAGCCATCAATTAATAACGACTTGGGTTTCTTTTGAGCTTGAGCCATTATGCATTCTCCTCAGCAATTGCCGCACGTTTCGTATGCCAATCCGTCGCTTGTTGGTACTGATGTACCACAGACAACAGTTGCGATTCTGACCAATAGTTACCAATCAGCTGTAAGCCCACAGGTAAGTCGATAGGATCACAAGAACCAGATGTTCCATGACCTAAATCATTTGGATCACGAGGTTCGTCAGGATAATAATCTGATTGACGCGTTGCAAAACCACATGGGAAGGCAATAGCAGGTAATCCGGCTAAATTGACTGCAATAGTATAAATATCTTCAGCATAGGTGATTTCAGGTGCTAATTTTGCACCTAAGCGATATGCTGTTGAAGTTGTAACTGGAGCCGCGATTACATCAATATTTTCAAATGCTTTTAAGAAATCTTGTTGGATTAAACGACGTACTTTTTGTGCTTTCACATAGTACGCATCGTAGTAACCCGCAGACAACGCATATGTACCAATCAAGATACGACGTTGCACTTCTGCACCAAAACCTTCAGAACGTGAACGTTTGTATAAGTCCATCAGGTCAACTGGGTTCTCAGCACGGTAGCCATAACGTACGCCATCGTAACGAGACAAGTTTGATGACGCTTCAGCAGGCGCAATCAAGTAATAGGTCGGCACGTAGCTTTCAGTCATGTTGAGGTCGATCTCAACTAATTCTGCTCCCATACTCTCAAGTTGTCTTAATGCGCTGAAAATACGATCACGAACATCAACATCTAGTGGACGATCGTAGAAGTATTGTTTTGGAACACCAATACGTAAACCTTTTACAGGCATGCCATTCAAGTTCGTTACGTAGTCATCAACTTCTTTGTTGACAGATGTTGAGTCTTTCGCATCATGACCTGCCATCACGTTCATCAGGTACGCACAGTCTTCAGCCGAGCGAGCCATTGGACCGCCTTGGTCTAAAGACGATGCATAAGCGATCATACCAAAGCGAGAAACACGACCGTAAGTTGGTTTAAGCCCTGTTAAACCGCAGAGTGCAGCAGGTTGGCGGATTGAACCGCCTGTATCTGTGCCTGTTGCAAATGGAGCTAGGTCGGCAGCCACAGCAGCAGCAGAGCCACCTGAAGAACCACCTGGAATACGGTCAAGTGCCCAAGGGTTTGCTGTTATTTTGGCATAAGAGTTTTCAGAGGTCGAACCCATTGCGAATTCATCCATGTTCACTTTACCTAAAGTGACAAGGCCCGCAGCTTTACCTTTCGCTACAACGGTGGCGTCGTAAGGAGAGATAAAATTGTCCAGCATTTTAGAGCCCGCAGTGGTTTTAATGCCTTGGGTACAGAAAATGTCTTTGTGTGCAATCGGCACACCTGTCAATGCGGTTGCTGTTCCTGCTTTAATTGCAGCATCGGCAGCATCGGCTTGTGCAAGCGCTTGTTCTGCAGTCACGGTTACATAAGATTTAACTTGTGTATCCAGTTTTGCAATGCGCTTTAAATAATGTTCAGTCAGTTCGCGAGATGAAAATTTAGCCCCAGCTAAACCCTCAGAGAGTTCACGAATCGATAAGCGATGTAAATCTGTCATGAGAAATGTCTTTACGTTAATTTTTACAAAATAATGGTTTAACTGAATAGAAATTATTCAATCACGCGAGGAACTAGGTACAAACCGTCTTGCACTTGCGGTGCAATGGCTTGATATTCATCACGATGATTGGTTTCTGAAACCACATCTTCACGTAAGGGTTGTGGGTGATCAAATGGGCTTTTAAGCGGCTCAACACCATCGGTGTCGATGCCTTTTAAGGTTTCCATCATGCCTAAAATTTTATTTAGACTTTGAGCATATTCAGCAGATTGCGTATCATCTAGCGACAATCGAGCAAGATTGGCGATTGCTGAAACTGTTTGTGCATTTAAATCTGCAGAATGCTGTGCATCCGATGTAGACATAACATCACCTGAGTCAGTATTAAAAAATTTCAAAATATCGTGCGTTATAATAAGCGATTGACTTGTTCAAATCATCACATTTAGTTAAAGTTGCCACCTTGCGTCCACATAAAGTTTAATCGAGAACGTCTCCGTGATTCTAAAAAGACTAATTGGCTTGTTTTCGCCCGATCTAGCCATTGATTTAGGTACAGCAAATACACTTATTTATGCACCAGGACGAGGCATTATATTAAATGAACCGACAGTTGTGGCAATTCGTCACAGTGGTTCACAAAAAATCGTTGCCGCGGTAGGTCTTGATGCAAAGCAAATGCTGGGCCGTACACCTGCAAATATCTCTGCCATTCGTCCAATGAAGGATGGTGTGATTGCCGATTTTGAAGTGACCGAAACCATGCTGAACCAATTTATTGGTAAAGTACATGAAAAACGTCTGTTCCCACCAGCACCTCGTGTTGTGGTGTGTGTGCCTTGCAAATCAACTTTGGTTGAACGTCGTGCTATTCGTGAAGCTGTATTTAATGCAGGCGCGCGTGATGTTCGTTTGATTGAAGAACCAATGGCTGCTGCAATTGGTGCGGGTATGCCAGTTGAACAAGCATGCGGTTCAATGGTGGTCGATGTTGGTGGTGGTACAACTGAAATTGCGATTATTTCACTGCAAGGTTGTGTCTATGCTGACTCACTACGTATTGGTGGTGATGTATTTGATGAACAAATTATTAACTACGTACGTAAAGCACATGGTTGCGTGATTGGTGAAACCACCGCTGAAATTATCAAGAAAGAAGTGGGTATGGCTTTACCAGAAGCCGATGCCAAAGCACTTGAAATTGAAGTTCGCGGCCGTAACCTTGCTGAAGGTGTGCCACGTGCGATCACTGTGACTTCGGACGAAATTACGCAAGCGATTTCTGATCCATTACAAAGTATTGTTTCAGCTGTGAAATCTGCACTTGAGCAAACGCCTCCTGAGCTGTCTTCAGACATCGCTGAGCGCGGTATAGTGTTGACAGGTGGTGGTGCATTACTGCGTAACCTCGATAAACTTCTTGCACAAGAAACAGGCTTACCTGTGGTGGTTGCAGAAGATCCTCTAACGTGCGTCACTCGTGGTGGTGGTAAAGTTTTAGAATTCTTCGATAATCCAAATCACGACATGTTATTTGTAGGCTAATAAAGGAATCGGCGGGTGCAAACAAATCTGTTTTCCAGACAACCGCCATCTTTTCGCTCATTTATCATTGCAGTGATCACATGTTTGGTCGTGCTGTTTTTTAACTGGCGCATGCCACATGTGATTCAACCTGCAAGAGATGTCTTGTACGCCGCTTATAATCCAATTTATGCCGTAGCAAGTTATCCCGTGTTATCGCGAGAGTGGCTGAATCAACAAACCAAGTCTGAAGCTCAATTGCGCCGTGAAAATACCGCGATGCAAGCCGAGTTATTGCAGGCGCAGGTGCGTTTACAAAAATTATCTGAATTATCTGCGGAAAATACGCGTTTACGCGGTCTGTTAGATACCCCGTTGATCATTGATGGTCGTATGGAAATTGCAGAAGTCATTGGGACAGATGCCGATCCATTGCGCCATATTATTGTGGTAAACCGTGGTGCCAACAGTCAGTTAAAAGTCGGGCAAACCGTGCTCGATGACAAAGGTATTATGGGACAGATTATTAATGTCTATCCGCATAGTAGTCGCGTCATGTTGCTTTCAGATAAAGAACATTCTCTTTCGGTTCGCTTAGAGCGATCTGGAATGCGTGCCATTGTTTCAGGGACTGGAGATTTGGGGCATTTGAAAATGGAATACGTGCCGACCAGTGCCGAAATCAAAGTGGGTGAAAAAGTGTATAGCTCTGGTTTAGGTGAGCATTTTCCAGCAGGTTATCTGGTGGGCACCATTTCAAAAATCAGTCGTCATAATTCAGGTGAGTTTGCTCAAATTGATGTTGTTCCTGCTGCACAGTTAGCGGGTGGGCATCATGTCGTTGTGTTATTTTCCGATTCTTTAGCGATGGAGCAACCGCATGCCGATCGCTAAACTTCGTGCTGCCAAACAGCGTGACCCGTTATTTCCGATCATTTTTTCGGTGATCATTGCTTCAGTGTTAATGGTTTATCCTTTGTCTTATGCGCTCTCTGGCTGGCGTCCATTGTTTATGATGATGGTGATGCTGTTTTGGGTGCTGTGCCAGCCGACATGGAGCGGGATTTGGTTTGCCTTTGCAGTTGGGATTTTCACCGATTTACTACTTGATGCACCTTTGGGTTTAAATGCGCTTAGTTTTGTTCTGATTACTTTTGTGTCCCGTTTTTTAACGCGTGAACGTCGGATTATGACCTTTGCCAATATTTGGGTCATCACCACCTTGGCTGTGGTCGCGCATTTGTTTATTACCTGGATCGCACAAATTATGATTGGGGCACAGTTTTCCCTTGCACGTCATTGGCAACCGCTGTTGAGTAGTGTGCTTACTTTCCCCATTGTCTACTTCATCTTGAAGAAATGGCGCGTTTAATTTTAGCGTCCAGTTCGCCCCGTCGCCGCGAGCTGCTTGAACAGCTCGGTCTAGTCTTTGATATCTATAGTCCAGATATTGATGAATCTGTACAAGCAGGCGAGTCGGTAGCCGATTATGTAGAGCGACTGGCATGTGCCAAAGCTGAGGCAGTACAGCTTCAATATCCTGATGCAATTGTGATTGCTGCCGATACTAGTTTAGGGGTCGATCAAGAGATATTAGGCAAACCAGAATCTAAGCAGCATGCATTTGAAATGTGGGAAAAAATTTCTGGGCGTAAGCATGATGTATATACTGCAGTTTGTGTCCGTACAAATACGCAAATTTCAAGTATAGTAGTTCGTACTGAAGTCGAATTTCAGCATTTAAGCCTGAATGATATGGAAGCATATTGGGCTACATCTGAACCTCTTGGCAAGGCGGGAGCCTATGCCATACAAGGCATTGCAGCACGTTATATTCCACGTATAGAGGGAAGCTATAGCAATGTCGTGGGGCTACCGTTGCATGAAACGGTACAGTTATTACAGGCAGTTAAGGCACTAAATTAACTGTCTCAAAAGATTTTTTATAATGTTTTGAGTTTGTTATGTCTGACGAGTTATTAATTAACGTCACGCCTATGGAATGTCGCGTCGCGTTAATTGAAAACGGCACGGTCAATGAATTATTTATTGAGCGTACGGTGAAACGTGGTTTAGTGGGCAATATTTATAAAGGTAAAGTGGTGCGTGTTCTTCCGGGAATGCAGGCTGCTTTTGTCGATATTGGACTGTCACGAACTGCTTTTTTACATATTAATGATATGGTTTGGTCACGTAATCAACCCACACCCAATGTTTTTGAGCTCTTACAGCCGGGACAAATTCTTACCGTTCAAGTCATGAAAGATATGCTGGGAACCAAAGGGGCTCGGCTTTCAACCGACCTTTCCATTCCTTCGCGCTATTTAGTGATGATGCCTTATGGCAATCATACGGGTGTGTCTCAACGTATTGAGTCTGAAGCTGAGCGTGATCGTTTACGTTCGATGATTGAGCGTATTCAAGCGGAACATAAACTTCCGGGTTCAGTGATTGTTCGTACAGCTGCTGATGGGATTGCGGAAGCTGCTATTGCACAAGATATGGCTTATTTGGCAAAACTTTGGGAATTTATTCAGCGCAAGCAAATCAGTATTGCGGTGCCATCGTTAATTTTTGAAGAACTGCCGTTACCCCAACGCATTATTCGCGATCTTGCGAGTGAAAAGACCGCTAAAATTTCAGTCGACTCGCGTGAAATACATGGCAAGCTCCAAGAGTTTGTAGAAGAATTTGTCCCGAATATCAAAGAACGTCTCATTCACTATCCGGGTGAGCGCCCAATTTTTGACTTGTATAATGTCGAAGAAGACATTCAAAGAGCACTGCAGACGCGTGTTGCGTTGAAGTCTGGTGGTTATTTGATGATTGACCAGACTGAAGCTATGACCACCATTGATGTCAATACAGGATCATATGTGGGTGGCCGCTCTTTAGAAGACACTGTGTTTAAAACCAATATGGAAGCGACACAGGTCATTGCACGTCAGCTGAGACTACGCAATTTAGGCGGTATTATTATTATCGACTTTATTGACATGCAAGAGCAGGAGCATCGAACTGAGGTCATGACTCAGTTTGAACGGATGCTTGAGCAAGACCATGCAAAAACCAAAATTACACAGGTTTCTGAGTTAGGTTTAGTCGAAATGACACGTAAACGTACGCGTGAATCATTAGAGCACTTATTATGTGAATCTTGCCCGACCTGTCAGGGACGGGGTTATGTGAAAACAGCTGAGTCTGTATGTTACGAAATCTTTCGAGAAATCATGAGATATACACGTGCGTATCAATCTCAGACTGGCTTTACTGTCGTTGCGCATCCATCAGTGATTGACCGCTTGTTAACCGCAGAAGCGCCAGCAGTCGCGGATTTAGAGCATTTCATTGGTCGGGTGATTAAATTTCAGGTGGAAAATTTATATACGCAAGAGCAATACGATATCATTCTGAGCTGAAATTGTAACAATATATGGTTAAATAGTTGTTACAACTGAAATTTTACTTTCGATCTTAGATTTTTAATACTAGAAACACGGAAATAGCCAAAGCTTATTCTCCCAAATAGGTTTAGCAAATGAGGTGTGATATGGGTGTTAGAGAAGCAATTATTCAACCTGGTTTGAAACATTTATTAGATACGAAAGTAACGCATAATGCGTATATTGTGGATGATCAGGGTAAAGAAGTACAAATTACAACTGCCATGATTCGTAGTGCGTGTCATCAATTATTAAAACAATGTCGTAGCATTAAAAACTAAGGGGCTTATCGAAGCCCCTTAGTTTTATTAATTATTCTTGTATTTCTGATTCGTTTTGCGGCATCAACTGACCGCTTGCAACTTTGGGCCTTCGACCCCCACAATCGCTTCAAAGCGTTGAATCTCTTCCTCTAAGTGTGTGAGTAGATTCTGCATCTTCGGCAGTGCATTTCGACAAGCTGTCAAACCAACTTCAAGTTTATCTAAATAACTGGTCATGGTGATGTTGAGTGCCTGACCATCCAAAATGATGGAGGCAGGGTATAGTGCATCGAGTCGTGCCCCATTCCAATACAACGGTTCACGTGGGCCAGGGACATTTGAAATCACCAGATTAAACGCTTGGCGCTTAGGCATTAAGCCTGAGGCAATGTTGAGTCCTGCCGCACTATAAACAAACGCACTATAGTTTAGAATTTGGTTTGAGTTCATGCGTTTGAACTTTTCTTTGGCATTTTGCACACTGCGACGAACAATTGCGAGGCGCTCTAGTGGATCTTCTTTATGCGTGCCTAAATTTGCCAAAATCATGGTGATACGATTCGACATAGACGAATCATCATCGCGAACAGAGGCAGGTACCATGGCAATTAAAGGCTTTTTAGGAAGTGCATCTTGGGACAATAAATATTCACGCAAGGCACCTGAACAAATCGCCAGTACGATGTCATTAATCGTGACATCCAAACTTTTAGAAATATGACGTAAACGGTCAAACTCAAAAGACTGTGCTGCAAAACGGCGGGAGGAGCTAACCCGCTGGTTAAGAATAGAGCTGGGTGCTTGGAAGCTTGAAACATAATCTGGATTACGTCCCATATCTTTCATGACGGTTTGTGACAACTCATACATGACACGTGGTGTTGACTCAAGCTGGCCCATTACGCCATTCATTATTTTCTTAAAGCGACTAACATTCGGTTCTTTTAAACGCTTCGCACGAGGGCCTTCAACACACCATGGTGGCACAATACTCTTTGCGTTTGGATCTTGTGATAATGATTTTTCCACCAAACGCATACCCGCGATACCATCCACCATCGCATGGTGAATTTTGAAGTACATCGCAAAACGATTCCCTTCAATCCCTTCAATAATATGACACGTCCATAACGGTTTAGCGCGGTCAATTAAACTACTGTGTTCTTGTGAAATGTAGGTGAGTAGTTCAAGAATACGCCCTGGTTGTGGGAGTGCGATATGACGAAAATGGTGATCAAGATCAAACTCTTCATCCTCATCCCAAAACAAACCATTGAGTTTGTTGTTAAATGGAGGAATAGGAATAGATTTGGAGTTACGAATATCTGCAACTAAATTTTGAATGAAGCTAGCAGGTGCATTTTCAGGGATTTGGAATAAGAATAATCCACCCACATGCATGGGTTGTTGGCGTTTTTCAAGCGATAAAAAAATAAAGTCAATCGGATGTAATGGACGCATAGTCTGGATTGCCTCACTGCAATATCTGACCGCTCCTATATGAGCAATCTTGTTAGAATTATAGAACTAAACCTAGTATATCGACTTTTTTTAACAATGGGAGCGCTTTGTGTGTATCCATTGGTTGCGAAAAACCACTGCTTTGCAGTGGTTTTAGTCTTTACTTTTTTAAATTACCTGCATGCAGGCCACATTCTTTATGTGTCGCTTCCTCCCACCACCAACGTCCTTCACGTTCATGTTGGTTTGGTAACACTGGACGCGTACATGGTTCACAGCCGATAGAGATAAAACCGCGCTCATGCAATGGATTATAAGGTACCTCCATCATGCGGATGTAACTCCAAATGTCGGCACTTGACCAGTTGGCAAGAGGATTGTATTTAATCAATTGTTTGCCTTCGCCTGAAAAGCCTGCATCTGCTTGAATAACTGGAATCTCAGTTCGTGTGCCTGGGCTTTGGTCTTTACGTTGACCCGTAATCCAACCATCTAAAGTCGCTAATTTTTTACGTAAAGGCTGAACTTTACGGATACCACAACACTCTTTATGATCATCTTGATAAAAGCTGAATAAACCTTTTTCATTGATCAGTTGTTGAACGGCATCTGCTTCTGGGAAGCAAATTTCGATATTAATGTTGTAGTGTTTACGCACAGTTTCGATAAATTGATAGGTTTCTGCATGTAAACGTCCTGTGTCTAAGCTAAAGACACGAAAAGGTTTACCTAAGTTAGCAGCCATATCAATAAGTACGACATCTTCTGCACCTGAAAACGAGATGGCAATTTCACCCGTTTGATTCAGTGCAAGTGCTAAAATTTCACTTGGTGATTTGTCTGCATATTCAGCTGCGAGAGCATCAACAAGATCAATAGTTGGAATGGTTGTCATGAGTATCCTGGCAATAGGCTTGGAATCTAACAAGACCTATATTACGTTATTTGCTGTGCATTTTAATAGAGTTGAAATAAACCACTTATCACTAAAAAATAAATGCTTATGAAAAAAATAGATTTAAAAAACAGCAATGCATTAGACAAATATTAAGCTATGATAGTTCAAAATTTTTCCACGTAAATAAAAGGGAGTATTCATGGAAGTTGTTTGCCTTGATCTAGAAGGGGTGTTAGTTCCAGAGATTTGGATTAACTTTGCTAAAAAAACAGGCATTAAAGCGCTTGAAGCAACCACACGTGATATTCCTGATTATGATGTGCTCATGACGCAGCGTTTGAATATATTAAAAGAACATGGTTTAGGCTTAAATGATATTCAAGAAGTCATTGCTGAGATGGGCCCATTTCCAGGCGCAAAAGAATTTGTTGAATGGTTACGTACACATTTTCAGCTGATTATTTTGTCAGACACTTTCTATGAGTTTGCGCACCCATTAATGAAACAGCTGGGCTGGCCAACGATTTTTTGTCATAAGTTAGAGACTGATGAAAAGGGTATGATTACAACCTATAAGCTGCGCCAACCTGACCAAAAACGTGAAGCAGTTAAAGGATTGCATGGACTAAATTACCGTGTGATTGCCGCAGGTGATTCTTATAATGACACCACTATGCTGGGTGAAGCGGATAAAGGTTTTTTGTTTGATGCACCAGAAAACGTGATTAAAGAGTTCCCACAATTCCCTGCAATTCATGGTTATGCAGCTTTAAAAGAGGCAATTCGTAATGCTTCAGTTCGTGATATTCCTGCTTAATATATTGATTTTAAAATAATAAAAAATGGCGCAATTAGCGCCATTTTTCATTGAATTCAATGTTAGTTAACATAGATTAATTAAAAGCGATAGCCAATTTTCATACCATATGCAAGGGCGCTGTTATCTTCAAAGCTACCAACAACATTCCCACCTGTTTGTGCATCTGCATCACCTAACCATAGGTAACGTACGCCAGCAGCAATGAAATAGCTTTGTGCAGGGCTATATTGAGCGCCTAATCCAATACTCCAGTTTCCTTCTACAGGGCCAAGTGTCGTAACAGGGTTACCTGCTCCAGAGTCATAACCAACAGAAGCTGAACCAGCCCATTTATCATTAAACTTATGAGAAAGACCTGTTGTAATAGACCACTGATCATCTGAATAGTCGATTAGATTTTGTGCTTTACCTCTTGCAGCTTGTGTTGCAGCAGCTAAATATGTTGGCTTAACTGCAAATTGATCCCAATGTACCCAGCGAATATTTGCAAAAGCTAAGGTATCTTTAGCGACACCTGATTGCAAATCAATGTTTACAGACTGAGGTGTAACAACTTCTGTGTTTGAGTTGGGACGAACAACAGCACCTAGGGCAAATGTTTCTGAAGTATCAAGTTCATGTTTAATTTCAGAGCGATAAGTGATAGCAGCTCTAAGTGCAATTTCAGGAATAGAGTATGCGGCACCTGCAATCCAACCGAAAGCATCATCTTCTTTGAGATCTATGTCGTAGCCACCTAATAGACGAGTACCACCGTATGCGGCGCCACGTAATGAAACTTTTCCTTCAACTGTTTGATATACGGGGCCTGCATAAAAATTCCAGTTTTGGTTGGGTTGGTAACCAATCAGCGCAGTTAGATTATGAGTATCAACTTCAACAGAAGTTCCTTCCGTACCATTACCAAATGTACCTGCTGTTGATGAGTAGGTTGCATCAGCACCGAAAGGCTGATCATATAATAATCCTAGTGAAATATTATCGGTTGGCTGTATTTTAATCGCTGCAGAAGGGAAGTAGTAATCACCTCCCATATCACTGATTTTTTCATCTTTAACAACTGTAGAGGTACCTTCTACAGTTGGATCAATTACTGTAAAACCAGCTTCAGCATAGTTGCCCGATTGAAAAAAAGCAGACATTGATTGCCCAGATCGATCTAGACCGCCAGCTATGACAGAAGTTGTTGGGATTAAGCTGAGCAAAATAGCCGAGCGAAGAGCTGTAAGCTTCATAGGGAACATTCCTTGTTGTAGCTTTATGTAAGTGATTGGCACGAAAAGTAACATAAATACAAAAAGAGTAAATGCTCAACTACGGTTGTAAAATGAACTGAAAAGTTAAAAAATATACTTGTGTAGAGTAAAAACACTAAAAAAAAATATTAATTTTATGATTTATATGGATTTATTTTTAAATGCTGAGTGGCTGATTGAATATTATGCAAAATGTTTAAGTGTTTATTTGTTGCTCAAATGAATCACAAGTGTATAAAAAAGAGCGTAGGTGTCATTGTTGAAAATGAAAAAACCATCTTTGCAGATGGTTTTTTCAGTATTAGTAATTAGAACTTGTAACCGATTTTTAAGCCATAAGCTAAAGCATCATTGTCATTAAATTCTGCAACATAAGTATCTGATCCAAAGTTAGATGCGACTTGCGCTTTTGCATCGCCTAACCAGAAGTATTTAACACCACCAGCGATAAAGGTTGCAGGTGTTGGACTATATTGAAGTCCTAAGCCAACATTCCAGTAACCTTCAGTTGGGCCAAGAGTTGATATAGGATTACCTGCACCAGAATCCCAACCTACTGAGACATTACCTGCCCATAGATCATTAAATTTACGGCCTACACCTACGTTTGCTGACCATTGGTCATCAGTATAACCAACAATATCAAAGCCATTTGGGTTGTCTGGAGTCTGGCCTAGCGCACCTAGAGTATCTGCAACAGTTCCGAATTGTTTTAGGTCAATAGAAAAGTCTTTCCAATTCACCCAACGTACATTTGCAAAGGCAACTGTATTTGCCATGATCCCTGTTTGGAAATCAAGGTTAACAGATTGGGGAGTTGTAATATTTGCATCTGTTGCTACATCGTAAACAGGGCTACTGCCAACAAATGCTAATACGTTACTTTGACCATATTCGCGAGCAGATGCTTTGTGGTCAATTTCAGAGCGATAAGTGATAGATGTTTTTAAAGCAATTTCAGGAATTTGATAAGCAAAGCCAGCTAACCAGCCAACTGCACCATCTTCATCTAAATCAGCATTATATAAGCCAAGGCCGTTAGCTGAACCATATGCCGCACCACGTAATTGAACATTACCTTTAATTGTTTGATAAACAGGACCAGCATAAATGTTGAAATTTTCATTTGGCTGGAAACCAAAAATCATAGACAAACTTTGAGTGTCAACTTCTACTTCAGTTGCTTCACCGTTTAAGTGTAACAAACCTGTATTGAGACCAACAAGTGGGTCACTTGTTGAGTATGCAGCATCAGCACCAAATGGTTGGTCATAGATCAAACCAAATGAGAAGTGGTCTGTTACTTGTAATTTAAGAGCAGCTGAGGGGAAGTAGTAATCATCTCCCATGTCAGAAAGATTGCCGCCACCAGCAGTTGAAATAGCCTTCCCAGATACATCTGGATCTAATACAGAAATACCTGCTTCAAAGTAATTACCAGGTTGCAAGAATGCAGAGATTGACTGACCTGAACGATCTAGAGCAGCGGCAAATGCCCCCGTCATTGGTACAGTTGCTAAAATCATTGCTGTCGTTAATGTCTTTAATTTCATTCTACGTCTTTCCTTGAGGTGCAAATGCAAATGTTTGTTGCTCATTTTGTGTTTATGTTTTTTGGCTTTTGGAGAAGTCGGTTAACCGAAATCATTTGTTACTCCGTGTCACAAAAATAGCACAATTAAAATAAGAGTAAATGCTCTAGACATAACTAATCAGTTCAAAAAGTGATCGCAATAGAGTTTTTACACTAAAAAAACACTTTTTTTCAACTTAAGTTAATGAAAAATATAAATATATAATTTGAAATATAAAATTTATTTTTTGGTTAAAATTTACTCAATTAAGCGTAAAAATAAATCCTTTTTGTGATTCGTATCACTTTTTTCTTTACTGTATTTATAATACAAAATTATATTTCGTAGATCATTTATCGATTATTTTTATTTAGAAGATCAAGTTATTGTTTTTTACATGATTAATATTGTCTACAGCGACAATGATAATTGTTGCGGTTATATTGCGTTGTGTTATAAAAAATATATAAAAGCTGAAACAAATGTTAAGAACAAAAATCTTTAGTTTTAAATATAGATGAATGAATACAGGTGGTTATTAAGCGGTGTAATCAGCACTCAATCTTGACTTAAATTAAGCTGTAGTTTTGTTATACCGTTAAAAGCATAATTTATTAAAAAATTTAGAGTTTTAGTTCGCTATCGCTCTACTGTGAACCATAAATGATTAGAAGGATGGGCTTTGTTGTACAAACCTATTCTTAAAGCCATCTTTAGCAATATAATTTCCGAATGAAGAAGCCAGCACCTAAAATTGACCGTACAAGCAATTGCTCCTCATATAACCGAGTTCTCATTAATCGTGGAAATATTGCCATTTGGTTTGATCTTGAAACTCAGAGGTATGCTCATTATTGAACAAAGTAGCAAAACCAGAAGTCATACAATATGGCTTCGACTTTTGTCTCTTAACTCGGTTGGAGGAACGCCAAACCAACTTTTAAAGTTGCGACTAAAAATAGATAACTCTGCATAGCCCAACTGTAGAGCAATATCCGTCAAATTCACATTGCCTGCATCAAGCATACGCAGTGCTTCTTTTTTTCGGACATTTTCGAGTATATCTCGATAGCTTGTTCCTTGCATTTTTAAAGCGCGCTGAAGCTTTTTCGGATGCATGCCCATACAGAGTGCGATATTTTCAATGCTGCAGTCTCCTGTCGCCATCAGCATGCGGACTGAACTCTCTATCAGTGCGGTATTGTCTTCAGTTTTGGTGCTGCTTTGTGTTTCAAGCTGCTGTACGATCAGCTGATTGATGGCATCTTCATTAAAATTATAGGGTTTATAGCTTAAAAAGCTTGCAGGAAAATAAAGTGCATCTTCATCGGTTTCAAACTCTACCTGACATGAAAAATGTGCTTGGAAAGTTTGAGCACCTTTTTGTGGTGCTTTTTGCTTGAAGCAAATTTTTTCTGCATGCCACTGCGGGCCAATCAAATCTTTTAAAATATTCGCGACAAGGCAAATGGCCAGTTGTGATTTTTGTGGTACATCGGTGTTGTATTCACTTAAACGCACAAAGTTCAGCTTACAGAGCAGAGCATTATGTTGCGAGACGTGGAAGACAATGCCTTCAGCATGTAAATAGACATATTTTTGCGCCACGCTTAAGGCTTCAAGTATGGTCATTTGTCGGGACATATAGACGCCAATCAAACCGATTGTGCTAATATTTTGGAGTGCACCGAGTTTTAAACCGAAGCAATCATCCTGACAAGCTAAGGCCGCTTTTTCCAATAAATTTAAATAATGATCATAATGAATAAATGAATCTGGATCACGGAGTAAAGCAGGTAAAATCCCGATCTCTTTCAAGATTTCTATAGGGTTTACGCCATAACTACGGACTAAGTCTTCAAAACCGCCGAGGCTGGCTGCACGAATATAACTTCCCATTACAACATTCCGTGTTGTCCTAAAAGATCAATTTAGTGTCCTAAAAAGTCAAGCATAATTCAAGTCATTTGTTAAAGTAGGATAAGAGATTGTCTCAATCAACATAGAAAAGAAGTATTGAATCACCATTTTTAGCCGTGAAAGGAAAAGCATATGCAACTTACGGTTCAGCCTCATATCGAGCAAACAGTGATAGAACAGACATTACACGATTGTTTTCAATTGCAGCGCAAAAGCTTTCATCAACAAGGCATTGAAACGATTGCGCAACGTAAGCAACATTTACTGAATTTAAAAGCACTGATTAACGATCACCGTGAAGCAATTATTGAAGCCCTGAATCGAGATTATGGCAATCGTTCACGTCATGAAACCTTACTGGCAGAAATTATTACGGTCACAGATGATATTAACGGCAGCATCAAACACTTGAAACAGTGGACTAAAGTACAAAAAAGACATGTCGATCATAGCTTGTATTTTGGTGCGAAGAACCGCGTAATTCCTCAGCCACTGGGGGTGATTGGAATTATTGTGCCGTGGAATTTTCCCATCAATTTGATGTTTTCACAGTTGTCGGCCGTGTTTGCTGCGGGAAATACGGCTATGGTTAAAATGTCTGAAAATTCAAGACATTTGGCTGAATTGCTGATTGAGTTAAGCCCCAAATATTTTAAAGCGGAAAAATTACAGATTTTCGATGAGACTGGTGAAGTGGGTATCGCATTTTCAAAATTGCCGTTTGACCACCTGATGTTTACTGGTTCTGGTGCGACAGGGCGTAAAGTCATGGCTGCTGCAGCACAAAACTTAACCCCTGTGACTCTGGAACTGGGTGGTAAATCTCCTGCGGTGATTGACCCTAAATACCCTATTGAGAAAGCTGTAGAACGCATTATGTTTGTGAAACAGTTTAATGCGGGACAAATTTGTACCAATGTCGATTATTTATTTGTACATGAGTCGAGGTTACAAGCGTTTATTCAAGCGGCATCAGTTTGGGTGCAGGAACATGTGCCTGATATTCATAGCAAAGATTATACTTCTGTGATTGATGAGCGTGCATTTCAGCGCTTAGTACATAGCTTGGCAGATGCTGAAGCCAAAGGGGCTAGTTTAATTAATTTAAATCAGCAAGAGCCTGATGCTGCGACACGAAAATTTCCACTGACTTTGGTGTTGAACAGTAATGATGAGATGGAAATTGATACGCGTGAAACCTTTGGCCCGATCTTGATGGTCAAAACCTACCAAAAGCCTGAAGATGTTGTTGACTATATTGTTCAGCGTGATCGTCCATTGGCCTTTTATCCATTTAGCAATAACAAAAGCTTAGTCGAATTTTATATCAGCAGAGTTATGTCGGGCGGGGTTTCGGTCAATGATGCCTTATTTCATGTCGGGCAGCATGACTTACCATTTGGTGGAGTCGGTGCCAGCGGGATGGGGCACTATCATGGCTATGAAGGCTTTTTGACTTTTTCCAAAATGCGTCCTGTGTTTTATCAGGCGGGTTTTTCAAGCTTGAAGTTTCTCGCGCCGCCTTACGGAAAATTTGCCAATTGGCTGTTGAATTTATTGATTCGGATGAAGTCATAAGCGCTTAAATTTAAAAACAGAAAAATAAAACTATTAAAGGAGTTAATAGGATGAATAAAATAGATTTTGATTATGATCAAATTGTGATTGGCTCAGGCTTTGGTGGATCGGTCAGTGCTTTACGCCTTAGTGAAAAAGGCTATAAAGTCCTGATTTTGGAGAAAGGCTTACGCCGTGAAGATAAGGATTTTCCAACCACCAATTTAGACACCAAAAACTATTTGTGGCGTCCTGAACTGGGATTCAGAGGTACGATGCAATTTACTTTCACCAGTAAAACCACCATTTTGCACGGGGTAGGCGTTGGTGGGGGCTCACAAATTTATGCCAATGTACATTTAATTCCACCTGATGCTGTTTTTGAGTCCGAGGCGTGGACCAAGATTCGTAAAGACTGGAAAGAAACCTTAAAGCCGTTTTATGGTCTCGCTCAACGTATGTTGGGTACAGCGAATAATACTTATACCAATATTGCAGATGACACGTTAAAAGAAGTTGCGAGTGAAATTGGATATGCAGACTCTTTTAAAACGGTCAACACAGGGGTATTCTTTTCGCAAGCAGCTGGTCAGGAAGGTCAATTAGCGAAAGACCCGTATTTTAATGGAGATGGGCCAGATCGTAACTCCTGTATTTATTGTGGTGCTTGTATGTTGGGGTGTCGCAACAATGCAAAAAATACCCTCATGAAAAATTACCTGTATTTTGCTGAGCGTAATGGCGTTGAAATTCGTCCAAGTTCAGAAGTGGTGAAAATTAAACCACTGAATGAAGATGGTAGCGCAGGTTACGAAGTAATAGTCAAAGAAACCCTTGGGAAACAAGTTCGTCAGTATAGTTTGCGCAGTCATGGGGTGGTGTTATCTGCGGGTGTAATGGGCACTGTACCGATGTTGTTAAAAATGCGTGATCAGCATAAAACTTTACCCAATATTTCTTCATTGCTGGGACAGGAAGTTCGGACGAACTCGGAAACCCTGACCACAGTGAACAATACTGGTAAAAAACTGGATGATGGTGTGGCAATCAGCTCCTTTATTTCAGTCGATGCAGATACCAATATCGAGGTCACACGTTTCCCTGAAGGTGCGGATGCTTCATGGATTTATATTCCATACGTGCCGATGGTGACCGGTCAGGGCTTTATGCGCTTTATGAAGTTTGTGTTCAACACTTTAATACATCCCTTAAAAACCTTTAAAGTACTGCGTTATAAGGGTAAAGCCAAAGACTCTATTATTTTATTGGTAATGCAAAAGTCTGAAGCGTTTATTCATTTTGAATGGCGTAGAAAGTGGTATCGACTGTTCAAAAATAGTATCACTGCCGTGCAAAAAGAAGGGGACACGCCACTCACCGTTTCATTCCCAGCGGCTGAAGAAGCCACTAAAATGATTGCACAAAAGTTGGGTGGAGAGCCAGGTTCTGCACTTACTGAAATTCTACTGGGAACGCCAACGACAGCACATATTATGAGTGGTGTCGCGATGGGCAATGACAAGTCGAATGGTGTTGTGGACTTCACTGGTCAAGTCTTTGGTTATCAAAATTTACGCGTATTAGATGGTTCGATTGTACCTGGAAATTTAGGTGTGAATCCCTCACTGACCATTACCGCACTGTCTGAATTTGCGATGAGTCAAATCCCAGTGTTCTCCGCAGAGCGGGCAGCAAAGATTCAGCGTATTGAATTTAGTCAGCCTTTGGAGGGACAGGTGTCTGACTTGAAGGGTACTGGTGATTTAGCCAGTGCATTAAGCAATGCTTAAAAAAAGTGGATATGGTTTGGGCTGGTGATGGTGCCTAATACGGCAAATTAGACAGCCCAAGCAATACAATCTTGAGATCATTATCCCTCTAACGCTTTATGACAGCGTTAGAGGGCGTTGCTGATTTTATGGGCTATAATTCAGAAATTCCTAAGCTAAGAAGAGAGCGAAAAGCTGTCTTACTTTTTTACCGATTAATTGGGGGGCATTACTGAGTCTATTCATAGACCCAAAAGCCATAGTTTATTTTTACTTGTTATAAAATATGACTAGGGTGTGTTGACACTTTTAGCTTAAAAAAATAGCGAAGTAGTAAAATCAAATCGCCGAACCCAATTTTACTATTCGCTATGCCTCGTACCATGCTGACAGATCAACACTGGCAAAAGTTGAAAGTTATTCTGCGTAATTTATCCATTCACCACAACTCAAATTTACGCAATTTTATTGAAGCTATTCTCTATAGAATTAGAACAGGCTGTCCGTGGCGAGATATTCCTTCTTGTTTTGGTCATTCCAACTCTATTTTCAAACGTTTTAATCGTTGGTCAAGCAGCGGTAAGTTACTTAGATTATTCAAATTACTAGCCTCATGCCCCGATATGGAGTGGATTTTTATTGATGGCTCTCATGTACGTGCTCATCAACATTCTGCCGGCATAGCGAATCAATCTATTTCTAAAAGTGTAGGAGGAAACTCCTCAAAAATACATTTGATTGTTGATGCACATGGCAATCCTATTGATTTCATGATTACCGATGGAACCACACATGATGTTAAAGTTGCACCTGATTTAATATCAACATTAGATTTAAAAGAGACAAAAGTGGTATGTGCAGATAAAGGCTATGATTCAGAACCACTGCGTGAACAGATCAGGAAAACAGGGACTAAAGCGAATATACCAAAGAAAACAAATAGCCAATCGAACAATGACCATATGGACTGGTATTTATATAAAATCAGGCATTTAGTTGAAAATATGTTTTGTAGATTAAAGCAATTTAGAGGAATAGCTACTCGATATGACAAGCTCAAAAGAAATTATCAAAGTTCTGTTGCTTTAGCCTGTATATTTTTATGGCTACCTTTATAGGGTTAATTATGAACAGTAAATGTCAACAGACCCTAGTAAAATCAAAATAATAACTAAGATCAAAGTAATCATGACTGTTTCCATAGTTTGACCTCTAAATCTTATATTTTATCTAATTTTAACATGCTCATTCGATCACTATATATTCAATATAGATCATTTTTCATTCTTTAAATATGGAGTTGCATATATATGATTATTCATATATAAATATATGTAAAGATTCCATTGAGTTTGAGTAAATGACTGCTACTCCAAAAGTGAAGATCTATCACAATCCTGAATGTGGTACATCACGTAATACATTGGCGTTAATCCGTAATGCCAATATTGAACCTGAAGTGATTGAGTACCTTGTAACACCTCCATCTAAAAATGAACTGATTCAAATGATCGCGGATGCAGGTTTAACGGTGAGAGAAGCGATTCGTAAGAATGTTGATGCTTATCATGATCTAGAGCTAGAACGTGATGATTGGATGGATGAACAGCTTTTAGATTTTATGCTTCAGCATCCAATTTTGATTAACCGTCCATTCGTGGTGACTGAATTAGGAACTCGTTTAAGTCGTCCGTCAGAACTAGTTTTAGAAATTTTACCACTCCCACAAAAGGGTGCTTTCACTAAAGAAGACGGTGAACAAGTACTTGATGCAAATGGGCAGCGATTGAAATAAAAATTTCATGGATATATGTGAATATTGATATATCCATATGTCAGAGTGAGTGAAAGTATGGATCAAATCAATTTCTTTAAATGTTTGGCTGATGAAACGCGATTCAACATCGTCATGTTGGTTCTTGGAAATAATGAACAGTGTGTTTGTGATTTGACTGAAAAACTACAACTCAGCCAACCCAAGATTTCACGGCATTTAGCCTTATTACGCTCTTCTGGTCTTTTACAAGATCGACGTCAAGGACAATGGGTCTATTACAGTCTCAATCCCAATTTACCTACTTGGTGTATAGACGTACTTAATACCCTTAAAAATGCTGATTTACAGCCAAAAGTTGCTCCATCATTTCAACAAATCAATAGTTATTGCGAGTAGAACAATATGAAATTCCTTTTTTTGTGTACTGGAAATAGTTGCCGTAGCATCCTGTCAGAAGTGCTGTTTAATAGTCGTGCCCCAGAGGGTTGGAAAGCATACAGTGCGGGTAGTCAGCCATCAGGGCAAGTACATCCACTGACCATAGAAACTTTAGAAAATCTAGGTCTTTCAACAGATGGTTTGTGGAGTAAAACCATTGATGACTGTGAACAATATCAACCTGACGTAGTGATTACGGTTTGTGATTCAGCAGCGCAAGAAGCGTGTCCGCTTTATTTGGGTGGAGCGATCAAGGCACATTGGGGTTTAGCTGATCCTTCGCATTTAGACTTGCCGAAAGAAGAGAAGCTCAAAGCTTTCCAAGTGACTGTAGACCATATTAATCGTCGTTTAGATGCATTGTTGGCACTCGATACAGCGCACATGTCTCGTCCTGAATTGATTGCTGCAATCAATCACATCTCAGATATTGAATGAGAACATCATGGCTCAACAAAGACTGTCATTTTTAGATCGTAACCTCACGCTATGGATTTTCATTGCGATGGGGTTGGGAATTGCGATCGGTGTGTTCTTTCCACAAGCCTCAGTGGCATTGGATAAAATGAGTGTGGATTCCGTCAATATTCCAATTGCGATAGGTTTGATTTTGATGATGTATCCACCTTTGGCAAAAGTGGATTATGCCGCGCTACCACAAGTGTTTAAAGACAAAAAAACCTTAACTTTGTCTTTGGTACAGAACTGGGTGATAGCACCAGTACTAATGTTTACATTAGCCATTATTTTTCTACATAGCTATCCAGAGTATATGACAGGCTTAATCCTGATAGGACTGGCTCGTTGTATTGCGATGGTCTTGGTGTGGAACGGTTTGGCCTGTGGGGATAACCAATATGTTGCTGCATTGGTGGCCTTTAACAGTATCTTCCAAATTTTATTTTTCAGTACCTATGCTTGGTTGTTCTTGACCTTCTTACCACCTTATTTTGGTGTTGCAGGGCAAGTGATCAATGTCGATTTCTGGACGATTACCCATGCGGTACTGGTGTATTTGGGAATTCCATTTTTCCTTGGCTTTATGACGCGATTCACTCTAGTGAAAGCTAAAGGTTTGGATTGGTATCAACATGTCTTTTTACCGAAGATCGGTCCGCTGAGTCTGTTGGCTTTATTATTCACGATTGTGGCGATGTTTAGCCTGAAAGGAAACGATGTGGTGAGCTTGCCACTCGATGTCTTGCGTATTGCCATTCCATTGACCATTTACTTTATCGTGATGTTCTTCATCAGCTTCTTCATGAGCAAATGGATGGGGAACGATTATCCTAAAACCACAGCCATTTCTTTTACTGCTGCGGGAAATAATTTTGAATTGGCGCTGGCTGTAGCCATTGCAACTTTTGGTTTAGCTTCACCTGTGGCGTTTACTACTGTAATTGGTCCACTGGTTGAAGTACCAGTGTTGATTGCTTTAGTCAGTGTGTCTTTGTGGCTTAGAAAAAAGTTTTTTAAAGCAGAGGTGTAATTTCTATGACTCTCCAAAATGTAGATATGAATCTTCTCGATCAGCCGACTTTAGAAAAAGTACAGGCCAAAGCGCTAGATCATCCACCCCGTATTTTGCTGCTGTATGGTTCAAACCGTGAGCGTTCATACAGCCGTTTGGCTGTAATGGAAGCAGGACGTATCTTGGAGCAGTTTGGTGCCGAAGTAAAAATCTTTCATCCTAAAGGGCTGCCTTTACCTGAAGATGCGGACACTGAGCATCCCAAAGTTAAAGAGTTGCATGATCTACTCGCATGGGCAGAAGGGATGGTATGGTGTTCGCCGGAACGTCATGGCTCCATGAGTTCAATTTTTAAATCACAAATTGATTGGATTCCACTGGCAGGTGGTGCGATTCGTGCAACCCAAGGCAAGACTTTGGCGCTCATGCAAGTCAGTGGTGGTTCGCAGTCTTTTAATAGCTTAAACCAGATGCGTATTTTAGGCCGCTGGATGCGCATGATCACCATTCCAAATCAATCGTCTATTCCCAAAGCTTTTTTAGAGTTTGAAGAAGATGGACGAATGAAACCTTCAGCCTTTTATGATCGAATTGTCGATGTTATGGAGGAGCTGTATAAATTCACGCTACTGACGCGTGGGCAAAGTCAGTACCTTACAGACCGCTATTCAGAGCGAAAAGAGTCGGCAGAAGAATTATCTAAGCGTGTCAATCAACGGAGTTTATAAACTCTAGATGATCAAAGATGTTGAAAAGTAGCTTGTGTAATTGAAAAGTCCAATTACAGATTTGATCAGTTTTTAAAAGTCACTTAGTTTGTTGAATAGACTGGGCTTTTTTAATTATGAATATGGCTTCACTATAATCAAGAGGAGAGATGCTTTGGCACAACTACAAGCACAAGTCGATGTGGTTATTATTGGTGGTGGTCAGTCGGCACTTGCTACAGCTTATTTTCTCAAACGTAAAAAAGTTCCATTTGTGATTTTAGATGATCAATCGCAGGCGGGCGGTGCATGGCTGCATGCTTGGCAGTCGCTACATCTTTTTTCACCGCATACATGGAGTTCGTTGTCGGGTTGGATGATGCCAACGACTGAACACACCTACCCAACGCGAAATGAAGTGATCGAGTATTTGTTGGCATACGAGCAACGCTATCAATTTCCGACCATTCGGCCAGTCCATGTCGATCATATTGAACAAAAAGATGACTATTTAGATGTGTATGCTGGCGAACAATATTGGCGAGCTAAAGCGGTGGTCAGTGCTACAGGAACATGGAGTCAACCTTATATTCCACATTATGAAGGACATGAGCGATTTGAAGGGATACAAATACATTCAGCTCATTACGTAAATCCAGAGCCTTTCATCAATAAAAAAGTGATCGTGGTTGGAGGTGGCAACTCTGGTGCACAAATTCTTGCTGAAGTCTCAAAAGTTGCAGATACCACTTGGGTCACAGTAACACCACCTCAATTTTTATCGGATGATGTTGATGGGCGGGTCTTGTTTCTTCGGGCAACGGAGCGTTTAAAAGCCCAACAGGAAGGTAAAGTGATCAATCAGCCTGTTGGTGGTCTGGGTGATATTGTCATGATAGACACTGTCAAAGAGGCCCGTGAACGTGGCGTATTACATAGCCGAGAACCGTTTAATGCATTTGAAGAACATTCAGTTGTTTGGGCGGATGGTACAACACAAGCCGTAGATGCTGTGATTTGGTGTACAGGGTTCAAAGCTTCACTGAATCATTTAAGAAGTCTTGATGTGGTAGAACCTGATCAAACGGTTGCTGTCCATAATGGGCGTTCAATGAAAGTAAATAATTTATGGTTGGTTGGCTATGGTGAGTGGACAGGCATGGCATCGGCGACTTTAATTGGAGTGTCCAGAACAGCAAGAGCTGCGGCTGATGAAATTGCTGCCTACTTGACTAGCTAAAACGTATAAGTTTAAAGGGATGCATAGACAGGTTTCATGCATGAACAATTCGATTTGATTCGATACGGAGGAGGACGGAAATAGAATTCGCCGTGAAGCAAATGGAAAGCAATTATTGATGATTGATAGGAGATTCAAGCTACTCTAAGTAGCTAATTAAAATAAGAAAACCTATCTATTGAAATCAGAAAAGCAGCCGAAGCTGCTTTGTGTTTTTTTATCATCGTTGAACTTGCCTCTAAGGCATTCACCATCAGCACAACTTCCGCCAGACTTAGGCGTCTACTTTGGCGGTACGAGAGTTATGGCTTAATTCATCTGCATGTAGGAAATGCGTATGCTGCGGTGCGCGTTTGGTTTTGCTCCATTCTTCCAGCATGTCATATTTCATTTGTTCAGTAATCATGGCAATTTTTTGTGGTGCTTTTTCATCGTCATAGGCCAGTTCCAAACGATGGCCATTTGGATCAAAGAAATAAATTGAGTGGAAAATACCATGATTGGTAATGCCCAAGACCTCTATGCCATTGGCTTCTAGGTGTTCTTTAGCATCAATCAGTGCCTGACGGTCTTTGACTTTGAGTGCAATGTGCTGCACCCATTTTGGGGTGTTTTCATCACGACCCATTTCAGGCTGGGTTGGTAGTTCAAAGAAAGCCAGCACATTACCGTTTCCTGCGTCTAGGAATAGGTGCATATAGGGATCAAAGGCTTTGGTTGAGGGGACATGGTCTTCAGCAAAGGCGAGAATGAAATCCATATTTAGATTTTTTTTGTACCATTCCACCGTTTCTTTGGCATCTTTACAACGGTAGGCCACATGGTGGATTTTTTCAATTTGAATGGTCATTTTTATATCCTTATAAAAAACTTAAGCAGCTTCAGGCTGCATTTCAGGTGCAGCGTGTTGAAAGGCCTCTAAACTGTTGCAATGGGTATAGATCGAACAAATTTTTGGATAATCGGATAAATCAAGATTAAAACGTAGAGCGTTATAGACTTGTGGAATCAGGCAGCAATCCGCTAGGGTCGGCTGATTGCCAAAACAGAATTTGTCATTTGACTGTTCCAGTTGTGCTTCAAGGGCTTTAAAGCCCGTTAAAATCCAGTGTTTATACCAAGCCTTCTTCTGCTCATCACTTATTTCCAATGTACTCGTCAGGTACTGAAGTACCCGTAGGTTGTTGAGTGGATGGATATCGCAGGCAATACTTAAACTAAATGCACGGATCAAAGCACGCTGCTGCAAGTCTTGAGGGAGCAGGGCTGTGTCTGGGAATTTTTCTTCTAAATATTCAAGAATGCCTAGCGATTGGGTCAAGACAAAATCTTGCTCTGCCCATGTGGGCACCAGCTCACTCGCATTGATCTGACGGTAGCTTTCACTATGTTGTTCACCACCATTATTGACTAAGTGCACAGGGACATGTTCAGCAGTCAGACCTTTTAAATTCAGGCCAATACGAACTCGGTAAGCCGCAGAACTACGAAAATAGGTATACAGTTTCATCGGCAACATCCTAGTCTGCAATTATTGGGTAAAACCAAAATCTACTGCTGGTAGAATTTTGCCGCTGACTTCACCAAAGCCAATACGCAAATCATCTTTTTCGCAATAGCCTTTCATAATGACGGTATCGCCGTCTTGAATGAAGTTACGCTGTTCGCCATTTGATAGCGTTAAAGGTTTGGTGGCATTCCAAGTGATTTCGAGTAATGAACCATAAGAATCTGGGGTTGGTCCTGAAATGGTCCCTGAACCCATCAAATCACCGACCTGTAAGTTACAGCCCGCAATCGTATGATGTGTGAGCTGCTGAGCCATGGACCAGTACATATATTTAAAGTTGGTTGTGCAGATCACATCACTTTTGTCGTCATTCTCAGGCTGAATTTCAACCGACAGATGAATGTCATAGCTGTTGCTGCTGTTGTCTTCACGCAGATAAGCCAAAGGTTTCGGCTCTTGTTCAGGTGAACTGGTTTTAAATGGCTCAAGTGCTTCCAGCGTCACAATCCAAGGTGAAATAGACGACGCAAAAGTTTTGGCATTAAACGGGCCAAGTGGCACATATTCCCATTGTTGCAAGTCACGTGCAGACCAGTCATTAAACAGCACCATACCAAAAATATGATCCCAAGCATTTTCAATTGGAACAGGTTGGCCCAGTTGACTTGACTTGCCTACGATAAAACCAGTTTCCAGTTCAAAGTCGAGTTTACGACAAGCAGAAAATACAGGGCGTTCAGAATCTGGCAGCTTGATTTGTCCTGATGGACGGACAATGTCAGTGCCGCTCACAATAACTGAGCTGGCACGACCGTTATAACCAACAGGGAGTTCTGACCAGTTGGGCAGCAGCGCATTTTTCGGGTCACGGAACATGCAACCGACATTGGTGGCATGTTCTTTAGATGAATAGAAATCGGTATAGCCTGAAATGTGTACAGGCATATGCATTTTGACGTCTGATTGTTTGAAGAAAACTTGATCACGCAGGGCCTGATTGTCACGAAGTTCAGGATTATCTGCGGACAACAAAGCTTGTAATTCTGCGCGGACCTTAGACCAATTGGCTTGACCTGATTCAATAAACATATTCAGTGTCGGTTGATTAAAGACCAGTTTGCCATCTGTTAGTTTGCAATAACCATGCGCTTCCAGTACCGCCAGATCAATCACCCATTCTCCCAGTGCTACGCCAGCACGAGGCAGGAAATTTTGTTTTTCACTAAAAATGCCATAAGGCAGGTTTTCTAGCGGGAAATCTGAATGTGCAGCGATTTCAACAAATGACTTCAAGCGTTTGCTCATGGATATTGATCCTTTCCGTGGAAAATTTAAGTTCTAGATAGAATCATACTTATATTTTAAAATTACGCAATAAATAATTTATTTATGAATAGTGTAAATTGTTGAGCTATACTACTCTGAATGAGAGAGTCAGGTTTAGATGGCTCACATTTTTGATTTAAGTAGTACAATTCACCAATGGAGTTATGACAACTAATGCAGCTATGCAGGGTAAAGCGATGAGTGTTGAGGAAGAAAAAATACAGGGAGGGGTTCAGTCTCTGGAAGTTGGATTAACCGTATTGGATGCATTGACCGCACATAATGCACCGATGATGTTAAAAGAGCTGTCCGAAGTTTTATCCATGCATCCGGCCAAAGTACACCGTTATGTGGTGAGCTTGATTCGTAAAGGCTATGCTCAGCAATTAACTGATGGGCGTTATAGCTTAGGTGAGCGTGCACATGCTTTTGGGGTGAATGCACTCAAGCGAACAGATATGTTGGAATTAAGCCAGCGTTATATTCAGGACATTCAGCAACATCTGAATTGCAGTATTCATGTGAGTAAATGGTTTGCTGATGGAGCGGTCGTGGTTCAGTCTCTAGAATCTAACCATGTCTTTAATATTATTACTCGAGTCGGTTCACGCATGCCTCTGCTGAAATCTGCGACAGGGCGCTTGCATGCCTGCTATCAATCTGAGCACATCATCAAGCCATTATTGGAAAAAGAATGGGAAAGTAGCGCTAAACCAGAGCAGTATCCTGCAAATTGGGAAGATTTTTTAGAACTGAAAGCGAAAATTCTGAGTCAAGGTTATGCTTCAGTCGCAGGAGATATGATGGCTGGGATCAATGCGATTAGTATTCCAGTCTTTAATTTCACGCAGCAACTGGATCATGTCATTACTTGTATTGGCACAGAAGATCAGTTACCCGAAGGACAAATGCGGCAGGCAATTGATTATGTTCTTGGCGTACAGCGACAGATCGATGCTTTATTTCATCCAGCTGCTGCCATATAAAAGCATCGCTTACATTGAAAAGATGAATTAAGTTTTAAATCCACCCTCTGGTGGATTTTTTTATGGGATGCGGTCGTGCTAGACAGTATCAATATTTCATCTTCTGACACCTTGTCTAAAGGAGAAGGGAAAATTAGGAACTAGATAGTGACGCTGAAACCCGTAGACTTAGGTTGCCTTGATTCAAATTCTGAAAAATAACGATAAAAAAGGCTTCTAACCCTAGAGTGAGAAGCCTAAGTGAACATGATCTATTTTAAGCAAGCACAGGCTCAGCGGAGCTTGCCGCTTTAAGCACAGTCGCCATCGACTCAGCCACATAATCAATATTGTTTAAATTCAGGCCAGCAGTACACATACGACCGCTGCGGACTAAATAAATACCATAATCGTGTTTCAGCAAATCGACCTGTTCTGCACTTAAGCCCGTATAACTAAACATGCCTTGTTGCTGGGTCAGATAGCTAAAGTCCATATCTGGTAGCGCTTGACTGAGTTTGTCTTCAAGTAAGCGACGCATCAGTAAAATGCGCTGACGCATTTCTTCTAATTCAGACTGCCATAGCTGAGACAACGCTGTGTCATTTAATACCTGACTCACCAATAGTGCACCGTTAGCTGCTGGGCTAGAATAAATGCGGCGGACTGTCGCTTTAAGTTGACCCAATACATTTTGGGCAATGTTTGCGTCATCACAGACAAAGCTTAAGCTACCAACGCGCTCGCCATACAAGGAAAAGATCTTGGAAAAAGAATGGCTGACAATAAAGTTCATACCAGACCGATCTAGCGCATGTATCGCATAAGCATCTTGCTCCAAGCCTTGACCAAAACCTTGATAGGCCATGTCCAAGAAAGGAATCAAGTCATTTGCTTTTAGAACCTCAATCACTTGATCCCATTCATGTGGTTCTAAATCTGCACCTGTCGGGTTATGACAGCAAGGATGTAGTAGTACGATACTTTGAGCAGGTAGCTGTTTTAAGGTATCTAGCATCGCATTTAGATTCACGGCATGGGTGTCCGCATCGTAATACGGATAGAAATGGGTTTGAACACCCGTGCCATTAAAGATCGCAATATGGTTTTCCCACGTCGGCTGACTGACCCAGATCTCGGACTGTGGAAAATATTTGTTTAAAAAGTCTGCACCTACTTTGAGTGCACCAGAACCACCCAACGTCTGAATGGTGACGACACGTCCTTGCTGACGAGCAGGGCTAGCCTGACCGAAAATGAGTTCTTGTGCAGCCTGATTAAAGCTCTTGAGCCCATCCATCGGCAAATACACTCGGACTTTGTCATAGTCAGGAATTAAATGAGTATAGGCTTTTTGAACCGACTGTAGCTGCGGCACGATATTATCTTCATTATAATAAAGTCCGATACTGAGATTGACCTTATTCTGGCGCGTATCTTTGCTGAATTCCTCCATCAGAGAAAGAATCGGGTCACCTGCATAGGCATCAATATGTTGAAACATGAATACATCCTAATATGATAAATACGATATTACGCTTCTGGTAAGGAAGTGATTTTACTTTTTTCAAGCAACGCAACATGATCTTCTTGCTTTCGTTTAAAGAGTTAAGCCGTCAGTAAAATCGCAATCCAGACTGGAATCATGAGAACTGCAATTTGCATATCTGGGCTACGACTCATAATGAGCAGAATACTCGCCATGAAGGCAATACATAAATAATTGGTAAATGGATAGGCCACACTTGGGAAGTGAGTTTTTACCTGCATGCGATTCATGGCTTTTTTAAACTTTAAATGTGTATAAGAAATCACGACCCAGTTAATCACAATAGCCGCTACGACTAGCATCATGAGTAAGTTAAATGCTTTTTCAGGAAATAAATAGTTAATCAGAACACATATTAAAGTAAAGAAAGCTGAAACCATAATGGCATTTACAGGAATACCACGCGGATTAATTTTGCTTAAAAATTTTGGGGCATTGCCCTGTTGTGCTAGGCCAAGCAGCATTCGGCTGGTACAGTAATTGGTACTGTTATAGACAGAAACAGCCGCAGTCAAAACCACAAAATTAAAAACAGCGGCTACGGTTTGGCTGCCCAACGAGTCGAAAATTAATACAAAAGGACTACCACCTTCAGCCATCATATTCCATGGATAAAGTGACAAAATTACGACTAGGCTTAAGATATAAAACAATAAGACGCGGTAAACAATTTGGTTGACGGCTTTTGGGAGAGTTTTCTGAGGATTATCTGTTTCTGCTGCTGCAATACCTACCAGCTCAATTCCACCGAAAGCAAACATAATCATGGCCATAGCCATCACTAAGCCTGTAATACCATTTGGGAAGAAGCCACCGAGCTGCCACAAATTTTGTAAGCTAGACTGGCTATGACCACTACCGCTAGCCAGCAAGTAACTACCAAAAGCAATCATGGCAATAATTGCCACGACCTTAATAATGGCTAACCAGAATTCCATTTCACCAAATAATTTCACGTGCAGTAAATTAATGACATTAATGAAAATAAAGAAACCCAAAGCAGAAACCCACGTTGGAATATCAGGCCACCAGTAATGGATATAGAGGCCGACAGCACTGAGTTCAGCCATACACACTAAAATATTCAGTACCCAATAATTCCAGCCAGACATAAATCCCGCAAATTTGCCCCAGTATTTATAAGCAAAATGACTAAAAGAACCACTCACGGGTTCATGCACAATCATTTCACCGAGCTGGCGCATCATGAGAAAGGCAATAAGACCTGCGATGGCATAGCCTAAAATAACAGAAGGTCCTGCGAGTTTGATGGTTTGTGAAATACCGAGGAAGAGCCCTGTGCCGATAGAACCACCGAGGGCGATGAGCTGAATATGACGATTACTTAAACCTTTTTTCAGGTTTCCTTGTTCAATGTGCTGCATTTTTATTCTTCATCCATGTGAGATAAAGCCCTGAACCATGATGATGTGTGTACTTATTTTTATATTGTCATCGGAGCGGACTTTAATTTTACGAGTATAATTTTTGCGCAAAAGTTAAATTTCCCTGTACATAAAACTATATGTACAGGGAAATTCTAGAAATCGTTTAAGCTTTAGATACATCTAAAACGCCACGTTTAATTTGATCACGTTCAATCGACTCAAATAGCGCTTTAAAGTTGCCTTCACCAAAACCGTCGTCATCTTTACGTTGAATAAATTCAAAGAAGACTGGGCCTAGCATATTTTGAGAGAAAATTTGCAAGAGGAGGCGTTTATTACCATCTTTAGTATTGCCATCCAGCAAAATGCCACGTTTTTGTAGCTCATCAGCAGGTTCGCCGTGGTTAGGCAAACGTTCATCTAGCATTTCATAATAGGTATTGGGTGGAGGTGTCATGAACTTGGCACCTAAAGCTTTGAGTTTGTCCCAAGTGCTAATCAGGTCATCACAAATGAAGGCAATATGCTGAATGCCTTCACCGTTAAATTCATTGAGAAATTCGGCAATCTGACCATTTCCTTTATCCGAATCTTCATTGAGCGGAATACGGATTTTGCCATCTGGCGCCGTGAGTGCCTTGGATGTCAGGCCAGTATATTCACCTTTAATATCGAAGTAGCGAATTTCTTGGAAGTTAAAAATCTTTTCATAGAAATCAGACCAATACTGCATACGGCCTTTATACACATTATGGGTCAAATGGTCGATTTCATATAAACCTGTGCCGACAGGATGGGATGGTACATCATCAAAGAAGATGAAGTCATTTTGGTAAATGTCACAATCGACGAGGAAAATAGGAGAGCCACCAATCCCTTTAATCGCTGGGATATTTAGCTCCATCGGACCAACTTAGTTGTAAATTGGTTCAGCACCAATTTCTATCGCCTTTTTAAATGCCTTTGCCGCATTCTTGGTTCGGAAACCCATTGCACAGGCAGAAGGGCCATGTTCTTTATAGAAATAAGCTGCATACGATTCAGGCTGATAATTTAGAATGATATTAATTTTGCCCTGACGCCATAAATACGCATTTTTAGACTTATGCTTTGCCACTTTGCTGAATCCAATGGTTTCAAACACCGCATCTAGCTGACCATCTTCAGAAACAAATTCTATAAATTCGAATCCACATAGTTCTAATGGGTTGGCTAATTCATTCATACAACGTCCTCATTTCTTTTTTAAGCAATCCTATTGCTTATCTTTTTAACGATTCCTTTCAGAGCCAACGGGCTGGTCGCTACAATTCCAGAGCGAGAGAGACAAATCCGTTTGTCTGAAATGGGCCACCTGTTCAGCAACATTCTTAATGTTGAGTGAACAAGTGTAGAAATTTTAATTCATCATACTTGATCTAAATTATTATTCAATACGTAATTTAATTACGCAATAAATAAAATTGATAAATGATTGACCTATAAATTAAATTAATATTATTCATAAAAATATTTTTTAAAATAGGAGCGCTTTGTTATACCAAGATTTCAGGATGAAATCTGTGCTATAGGACTAAAATGGAAGGGAAAAATTGGGTATGGAATTTGGCTCATTTAGTGCATCTGTTGAGAACAGCTATTTGAAAATGAAACAGCCAAGCAATTGATTTGAGCACGAAAAATTAATTGTAAAAGATCAAGAACAGTTTGACTTACTAAAACCTGATTTGAAAACCCAGATGTAGGTGTCGCCGCGAGCAAGTTTGATCACGCTGAATTTTTTGCATTAACTTGAGCGGCTGTTGAATCAGCGCCCAAGATTGAAGGAGATTATTAGTATCTGGGCGCGATGAATTGAATTTTTAGTGTTTATGATTAGGCTTAGAGAGATTGAAAACAAATATAAAATGGTGCGCTCTGCGGGACTCGAACCCACGTCGGTCGCTTAGGAGGCAACTGCTCTATCCAGTTAAGCTAAGAGCGCAAAAGTGCGGTTAATGTAGCTGATTTTACTCAAAAAAAATAGTTATTGCCGAAACAATAACTATTTAAAAATGAATATTTTATGCTTTTCTATACAGAATTTTGTATAGAACGAACATTAATATGATCCAGATTGGAATCATGATCACAGCGCCGCTTAAACCTTGAGTCCACATGATGTAAAGCACTACAGCAATAAATCCAAGCACAAGGTAGTTACTGAAAGGCGACCAAAGTGCAGGAAATAATGGTTTTTTCGCTTCGCTTTTCATGGCCTTCATAAATTGAAGATGAGTTAAGCTGATCATGGCCCAGTTCAATACCAAAGCACCAACAACAATGTAAATTAAGTTGCTGAGAGCATCTTCTGGCGCAAAATAATTTAACAATACGCAACCGAAAATGAGCAATGCAGAGAACAAGACTGCTGGAATTGGCACACCTTGCTTATTGGTTTTACTGAATATTTTAGGTGCATTACCTTGCTGTGCTAAACCAAACAGCATGCGGCTGTTAGCATACATACCGCTGTTATATACAGAAAGTGCTGCAGTCAAGATAATAAAGTTCAGTAAATGCGCAGCCCAACCGATACCTAATTGACTGAAGATCATTACAAATGGGCTCTTATCTAAGCCACCAAGTTGCAATTCATTCCAAGGTACAAGCGATAACAAAATGGTCAATGAACCCACATAGAAAATGAGGATACGGAATACCACTTGGTTGATTGCTTTAGGAATTGATTTTTGTGGATTATCAGCTTCTGCTGCAGCCATACCAATCAATTCAATACCGCCAAAGGCAAACATGAGGAAGGCAAGCATATAGAAGAGACCTTCAACGCCATGTGGGAAGAAACCGCCATGTGACCAAAGGTTGCTGAATGAAGCCGTGGAATCTGCGCCTGCCGTAGCCAAAAGATAAAGACCAAATACAATCATGGCGACGACAGCCGTGACTTTGATAATAGCTAGCCAGAACTCTGATTCACCATAAAATTTCACATTACCTAAATTGACTAAGGTAATGATCACAAAGAAGGTGAGAACAGATGCCCATGCAGGAATATGGGGCCACCAGTAGTTGATATACTTCGCAACAGCGGTAAGCTCGGTCATGGCCACCAGAACATATAGAATCCAGTAGTTCCAACCAGCTAAAAAGCCTGCAAATTTGCCCCAGTATTTGTTTGCAAAATGACTAAAAGAACCAGCTACAGGTTCCTCAACGATCATTTCCCCGAGTTGACGCATGATTAGAAATGCAATTAAACCGCCAATTGCATAGCCCAAAATAATGGATGGGCCAGCAGATTCAATCACATGTGCGGAACCTAAAAATAAGCCAGTACCAATTGCGCCGCCCATGGCAATCAATTGAATATGACGGTTCTTTAAGCCACGCTGAAGTTGAGACGACTCTTTATTCAAGTTATTTCAGCCCGACAATGGATAAGTGTTTCCGATTGTAATAGATCGTGAAGAAATCGCATAGTAGCTCAAAATTCATGAAAAAAAGTTATTATTCATATGAAAAATAATGTGTAATGAATTGTAAATAAAAAACATACGAATCAATATATTAATTTTATTTAAATTATCAAATCAGGAATTTTATTTGGAAACCGGACGTTCACAAATGATGTTTTTTTAGACTTAAGTCTGTATTTTACGTAGGCATAGGGAAAAAAGGTATGATGAGCCTAAGTTAAATCAGATCTTTTGACTTAACACAATGATAAATATGAAGGATTCAATAAAAATGAGTTTTGCACCGCAAATCAAAATTCCAGCAACGTATATGCGTGGAGGGACCAGTAAGGGCGTATTCTTTAAATTAGATGATCTCCCAGAAGCTGCGCAACAGGCTGGACGCGTTCGAGATCAGTTATTGCTCCGTGTAATTGGTAGCCCCGATCCTTATGCAAAGCAGATTGATGGTATGGGTGGTGCAACATCGAGTACCAGTAAAACGGTGATTTTAGCGAAGAGCCAACAGCCCGAACATGATGTCGACTATTTATTTGGGCAAGTGTCGATTGATCAGCCGTTTGTCGACTGGAGCGGAAACTGTGGCAACTTAACGGCTGCTGTAGGCTCATTTGCGATTTCAAATGGTTTGGTCGATGCTGCACGTATTCCAGAAAATGGCATCTGCACAGTCCGCATTTGGCAGGTGAATATTCAAAAAACCATTATTGCACACGTACCTATTACGCAGGGGCAAGTTCAAGAAACAGGTGATTTTGAACTTGATGGCGTGACGTTCCCAGCTGCAGAAGTGCAAATTGAATTTTTAGATCCAGCCGATGATGGTGAAGATGGTGGTGCCATGTTCCCAACAGGGAATTTGGTTGACACTTTAGAGGTTCCAGAGATTGGCCGCTTCCAAGCAACGTTTATCAATGCAGGTATTCCGACCATTTTCTTAAATGCGGAAGACATTGGCTACACGGGGAGTGAATTACAAGACGCAATTAATGGCGATGCCAAGGCTTTAGCGCGTTTTGAAACCATTCGTGCCTATGGTGCAAAACAGATGGGGCTGATTCAAGACATTTCTGAAGCTGCCAGTCGTCAACACACGCCTAAAATTGCTTTTGTTTCTAAGCCAAAACAATATGTCTCGTCGAGTGGTAAAACCATTACAGAGCAAGACACCGATTTATTGGTTCGTGCACTTTCTATGGGTCAATTACACCATGCGATGATGGGGACAGCAGCTGTTGCCATTGGTACCGCAGCAGCGATACCAGGAACCTTGGTCAATTTGGCCGCGGGTGGTGGAGCACGTGAAGTCGTTCGTTTTGGTCATCCTTCAGGGACCTTACGTGTGGGAGCGCAAGCGATACAAGAAAAGGGTCAGTGGGTAGTAAAAAAAGCTGTCATGAGCCGTAGTGCACGCGTGTTGATGGAAGGTTGGGTGCGTATTCCAGCGGAAAGCTTGGATTAACGCTATGTAAAAAGCCTCTCTGTGTAGAGGCTTTTTTATGTCAACTCTAGGTCTGTGATAAGAAGGCTAAAAATAACCAAGAGCATGAGCAGTGAATTTTAGAGCCTGATTGCTTGTGTAATGGTTGCTTGAAATAGTAGAAAAGTCATTCTTATCACCTCGTCTGCAAAAATTAATAGAATACTGTGCCTTGTTTGTGATTTCGGCATAGAGAAAGCGGGCAGAAAGCAGTATCATGCCAACAGATCACTTCAAATGATCGGCTCAGGCAAACTGAGTACCAGATTAATTTATCCTATTGTTATTCGAGGCGAATGTGTCAGCACTAACCGACGTATCAGCAAATGCACTCCAACAGGCTCAACAACGTATTCACGATGATTTATTGACGGCACTTGATGCTTTTTCAATTCCGGAACCGTTAAAGAGTGCCGTGCATCATGCGGTCATGTTAGGTGGCAAACGTGTGCGTCCTGCGCTGTGCTATGCCACGGCACATTTAAATCCAAACAATAATGCAGCAGCCGTGCGCCGCGCCGCTGTGGCTGTGGAACTGATTCATTGTTATTCCTTGGCACATGATGATTTGCCGTGTATGGACAATGATCTTTTGCGTCGTGGTCAGCCGACCTGTCATGTGGCTTATGGTGAAGATACGGCTTTGCTTGCGGGCGATATCTTGCAGTCCATGGCGTTTGAAATTTTAGGTAGCCGACTGTTTGATGCAGGCCCTATCGTTGATCAGGGCATTGTACTGAAGCAGATGCAAATTTTAGCGACAGCGAGTTCTAAAATGGTGTGTGGACAAGTCCTCGACCTACAAGCCGAAGGTAAACGCGTCGATCAGGCTGCACTTGAAAATATCCACCGAAATAAAACGGGTGCATTAATCTCTGCTGCGGTGATGATGGCCGCGGTGACTGTATTTGACGGTTGCGATCAAGCGATTCCTAAGTTACGCGAATATGCGCAGGCAATTGGTTTGGCTTTTCAGGTGCAAGACGATATTTTAGATATCATTTCAAATACAGATGTGCTGGGTAAAACCGCAGGGAAGGATGAGCAAGTCGAAAAATCGACTTATCCAGCCTTGATGGGACTTGAGGCTGCACAAGACTATGCCAAGACTTTGCATAATCAAGCCTTTGCTGCTTTGGCTTATTTCCCAACTGATGCGGCAGCAGAACTTAATCAGATTTCACAGTTTTTATTGGCTCGCCAAAGCTAAGTTTCAGTGTTTAGATTAAAAAAAGAGGACATAGCGTGTCCTCTTTTTTAATGCTTGTTCCTTAGAGGCTTGAGTTTTTTCACAACCCCAATAAAAAAGACAGCTCGAAAGCTGTCCTCATTTAATCAAACCAAGCATCAGTTAGATGTCTTTACGTCCCATAACACCGCGGATGGTACTTAAAATATCGGCTGGTAACACCACTGTTTTAGCGTTGTTCGATTTAGACATATCTTGCATCGCTTTGACATATTGTTCACCCAACAAGTAAGCCACAGGAATTTCCTTATCGCCCACAGCAGAAGTGACCATTTCAATAGCACGCTGAGAAGACTCTGCTAAGACGACTTGCGCTTCTGCGTCACGGCGAGACGCTTCTAAACGGCCATCTGCCTCTAAAATCGCGGCTTGTTTTTCACCATCGGCTTTGGTCACGGTCGCACGACGTTGACGCTCAGCTGCCGCTTGCGCTTCCATTGCTGCTTGCATGGTTGAAGAGGGTTGAATATCCTGAATTTCAACGGTTTTTAGGGTAATCCCCCAGTCTGAAATATCATCCGAAATGGCTGCTTTAAGTTTGGCTTTAATGTGATCACGAGATGATAGTGCATCATCAAGATCCATTTCACCGACGATTGAACGCAGTGAGGTTTGCACTAGGTTTTGAATGGCCCATGTATAGTTTTCAATCCCATAGACAGCATTTACAGGCGTGGTGATGTTGATGTAAGCCACTGCATTCATGAGCAAAACGGCGTTATCGCGGGTAATCACTTCTTGAGAGGGAATGTCTAATACAATGTCTTTGGTCGTCACTTTATAAGCCACTTCATCGACATAAGGAATCACAAAGTTGAGACCCGGACTCAACGTGGTATGGTATTTACCTAGACGTTGTACGATCCATTTATAACCTTGTGGAACAATACGGACACCTTTAAAAATGGTGACAGCGGCAAAAGCCAAAATTGCTAAAACGACAATAAATCCACCAGACATATGCTTAACTCACTTTTATCTATTTTCGTTGGTTGAGAGATGTGCTTTGACCATTAAATCATTGCCCAGTATTTCAACGACACGCACTCGGTCGCCGACGTGGACTTTATCTAAAGTACGACAGTTCCATTCATCTGAACCGAGTACTGGAATGGGGAAACGAACGCGAATGTGTTCACTTTCAGGACTCGCTTGAATCACCATGCCAATTTGACCGATGGTTGCTTCGCGAGACAGTCCTGCTTTGGTTTTGTCAGTCGAAAGCGGTTTAATAAATTTAAACCAAAGTAAAGTGCATAAAATCGACAAAATAATCCACGTCACAAACTGCGTGGTAACACCCATCATGGGGAACATCCAGTACAAAATACCGACCATAATGGCCGCAATACCGAACCACAATGCGGCAAAAGCAGGCAGAATCAGCTCTGATAACATTAACAGAACGCCCAATACAAACCAGTGCCAAGGTTCAAAAGCAAATTCCATACATCTACTCATATATTCGTTATAGGGATATAGATGCAGAAGCATCTATATCAATTTAGCAGATGAATAAGTCTTTGAATATTAAAAATCAAATTTTTTAGAATTTGGCTTTGGGCGCAGGTTTAAAAGCAGCTGGGGTCTTTTTAAAATCGACAATGGCTTTTTCAATCGATTTAATTTTGAGCTGCGCGGCTTTTTCACCTTCTAAAATAGATTGATTGCTGGCTTTTAAGTCCAAAGTGCCTAAGTGTCCGACTTTGGGTTGAATCACCACAGTCGCTTGGCTCAATTCTTCATTGATGCTTTGCTGCCCCATAATATTAATGGTCTGGTCGAGCAAGCCCCACATATTGAGGGGCTTGTTGCCGGCAGGACGCGCTGAAATATCAATCGCAATCACAATATCCGCACCCATGTCCTTGGCTGTTTTCACTGGAATTGGGCTAACAAGGCCACCATCGACATATTTGGTTCCACCAATCACCGCAGGGACAAAAACGTTCGGAATACTACAGGATGCTCGAACAGCTTGACCCGCATTGCCTTTAATAAAGTCGGCTTTTCGTCCTGTATCCAGACGGGTAGCGACTGCAGCGAAGCGGATAGGGAACTGTTGAATCGGTTTGTTGCCGACGTGTTTATTGACATAGTCTTGCAGCTTTTGACCTTGAACAAACCCTTGGGAGTTGAGGGTTAAGTCTCGAATGTCCGATTCTTTTAAGGTCAAGGCAATTTGCTGAAGCTGGAAAGGCGTTTTACCACTGGCATAGATACTGCCCACAAAACTTCCCGCACTGGTTCCCGTAACAATTTTAGGTTTAATACCATGTGACTCTAAAACTTTAAGCACCCCAATATGTGCAAAACCTTTGGCACCGCCACCGCCGAGTGCAATCGCAATCACAGGTTCACGAGCTTGAATGGGAGTAGTTGTTGGTGTTTTCTTTGATGCAAGATCACATCCTGCCATAGTCAGTGTGAGTGCACCAATCAGAGATAAACGAGCAAAATTCATGGTCAACAGTACTAAAATGCAAAACAAATAATGGTGCACATCTCAGCAGATTCGACCTTGATTTACTAGCTATTTTTTAAGCGTTTTTGTAAAGGCTTGGCCAACCATTTTGGGTTCTTGGCTGAAAATTTGCCGATATACAGATCTAAAATATGCTCTAGGTCTTGCTCAAAATATCCAGTAGGATGAAACACGCCCAAGCAGTGAATAGTTTTTTGCGCATAGTCAAAGGAAAACATCACAATTGGAATCTGTGCACCATACGCAATGCGATAAAAGCCACTACGGATGGCTTCGGCTTGCTTACGTGTGCCTTCAGGCGCCATACCGACCCAAATTTTTTCTTTTCTGTGAATAATATCGATAATATTTTGGGTTAACCCTTGAGCATGGGTACGATTGACTGGAATGACGCCAACCCACTCAAGTAACGGTTTCAGTGGGGTATGAAACAAACTGTTCTTGCCAAAAATGGTGATTTGCAGGCCTAAGCCCAATAGAGCCGTAAAGCCATGCCATGCATCGATATTGGAGGTATGCGGTGAAATAATTGCTACCGCTTTAGGCAAGTTCGGAAATTCGCCAACAAAGCGCCAACCTTGCGCCAAATAAAGCTGCTTAAAAATAGCGCGAGTGAATGCAGATGAGTTACGACTTGGAACTTGATCTGGTAGCTCTGGAAAATATTGGTTCATTGTTATTATACTCAATCGACCAAGATGTATATCCTCTCATCATAAGCAGTGATCGGCTTGAATTCATTGGCAAAAAAAGTGAAGGGATAGCGATCTCAGATGAACATTTTGACCAATCCATGTATATAGGAACAGCATGCCACAGATTCGCAATGTATATATTTTGCTGTTTTCATTGTATTGGGCGCAGGGCTTACCCGTCGGGTTTATGACTCATGCCTTGCCTGTCATTTTAAGAGCACAGGGTGTTTCATTGGCACAGATTGGAGGCTTCGGACTGCTGATGTTGCCGTGGTCGATCAAAGTGTTTTGGGCGCCAGTGTTAGATCGTTTTGGGATCACTCGTTTCGGCCACTATCGGAGTTGGATTATTCCATTGCAGTTTCTTACGGTGCTGGTACTGATCGGACTATCTTTCCTCCCGATTGATGGATTAAATCAACCTATTTATTTATGGGCTTTCTTTGTGGGCCTCCTGAGTATGAATTTGCTCGGGGCAACGCAAGATATTGCAACCGATGGATTGGCAGTCAATATTTTAAAAGGGGAGCAACAGCACTGGGGCAATACCTTTCAGGTGATTGGATCGCGTATGGGTTTTATAGTCGGTGGTGGTGCAATCTTGTGGGCATTAGATTGGCTGAGCTGGCAGAGCACTTTTTTGATGCTGGCGGCAATCGTCTTTATAAACATGCTGCCGATTTTAATTTATCCAGAGCCAAAGCATCGAGAGGTATCAGCAGCTCAGACCACACCTTTTAATCTCCAGCAGATCAAAAACTATTTGGCTTATTTTGTCCAGAGTCCTTTGCTTGCAGCATGGTTAGCAGTGCTATTGAGCTTTAAAATAGCGGATGGTTTAGCAGGGCCACTTTTGAAACCTTTAATGGTCGATTTGGGGCTGAGTTTTTCTCAGTTAGGGCTTTATGTCACCATGTTAGGTGCATGTGCCGCCTTAATCGGTGCAGGACTTGCGGGCTATAGTTTGAAGTTGATTCGCCGTGACACGGCTTTAGTACTGTATTCGGTGCTAAAAATATTCAGTCTGGCGGCTTATACATGGTTAGCCTTTCAATATGAAAACCAGCACAGTATTCAGCCGTGGATGATTTATCTGATCAATGCCTTTGAAGATATGACTTCATCGATGCTGTTGGTGGTCATGCTCACCCTAGTGATGCAGTACAGTCGTAAACATCTGGCAGGCACGGACTTTACTTTTCAAGTGGCGCTGATGGCCACTGTCAGTGGTGGTTTGTATAGTGTGAGCGGTCTACTGGGAGATTGGCTCGGCTATTTTAATTATCTGTGTATGATTGTAGTCATTGCGATGTTGAGCCTGTGGTTTATCTTTAAATGGCGTGGTATTGCGATGCATTCAGACCTTTCATAATTCATTCATAAATAAATCATAAAAAGTGCTAAATAGTGACGTAAACAATTAAAAAATATAACTAAATAATTTTTTAATTGTTCTGTCATATATGTCTGAACGGTAATATTTGTAACAAATTTACCGTAGGATATTTTGATAATGAAAACACAAATTGCAGCCGCAATCGCTTTAAGTTTAGTGGCAGGGGTAACATTCGCAGCACCTACTTTTTATGGTGAAATTGATGTCACGGCCGATTATTTACCTGAAGACAATGCCTCGCCAAATAAAGACCGCGATGTGGTCGAGTTGAACTCTAACAGTTCGTTTTTGGGGTTAAAAGGTGAAGAGAAGCTGACAGATCGCTTAAATGCACTATACCAAGCTGAATTTACCTTCTATGTGGACAATGGCGGTAGCACGGATACTTTCGTTCCACGTAATTTACTCGTCGGCTTACAAGACCAGAAATTGGGAACATTGAAAGTCGGTAAAATTGATACCCCCGTTAAACAATTGTCTTCAGTGGTAGATACCTTTAATAACTATAGTCAAACTACTTTATTATTCATACAAGATTCGAAAAAAACTCGAAATAACTCATCGACTGAGTCGATCAACCATTCTTTACGCTTACGTTTAACCCATGCCCACATGTGTTCTATAGGATTTAAATCAGGGCTGTATGCAGGAAGCCAAAGAATTTTATGCCCTTGTTGTTCCAATAACTCCTGAATATCTGCTCTTTTATGAAATGCTGCATTATCCATAACCACTACACTATTTTCTGGTAATGCCGGTATGAGGAATTGCTCAATCCAAAAATGAAAAACATCTGAATTGATTTTGCAGTCAAATAAACCGACTGAAAATAACTTACCCTCATGGATTGCTCCAATGGCATTGGTCTGATTCTTTAATTGCCAATTATATTGCCATAAACAGGGTACTCCTTTTCGTGAGTAGCCATGAGGTCTATAATCATGTGACTTAAAACCACTTTCATCCAGATAAATAATCGGATGGTTTTTTTCTAATTCATTCACTTGCAGAATAAATTTATCCCTAAGCTTTGTATCTGCTTTAGGATGGCTTAACGTCTTTTTTTAACTGTAATATTTAAGCGCTTTAATGCAGCACCAATAGATGAAACACCACAATTAAAACGTGCAGCACGTTCATATTGATAAGCATCAGGATACTTTTCAACATCTTCACGTAAAGCATCATCGTTAATTTTAGAAGGTTTACGTACACGAGTTTTTTTAATCTCTATACGTTTCTTCCATTCAACAATGGTATTTTTATTAATTTCAAATTGTGCAGCTACCGCTCGAATAGAATAACCTTCCTCAAGCTTAGCTAAAATTTTACGTCTAAAATGTTCTGAATAACTCATTGCACCATTGTATTGGTTTTATAATGATTTGACTATATGTGGCCAACAAAGCCGATGTGGCGGGGATTTTCACGGGTGAAAACCGAGTCGATAACGTGCTGGTCTATGAAACACCTGCTTGGGGAGTGGGCGCGGGTAAACTGAAAGCTGCGGCACTGTTAGCAACAGGTGAAGCTGGTGGTATTGAAAAATCTAAAGGCGGGGCAAAAGTTGCAGGGCGTGGTCTGGGCGATGCTTGGTCAGCATCAGTGGTCTATGACAGTAAAAAGTTTGTTGCAGGTATTGGTTATGATAAGGCCATTCCGTCAACCTTTGCAGGCCGTGTCACTTTGAATGCGTCAGCGCCTGAGGTGACTGGCGGGGTGGCAGGTAGTGCCTTTGCAGCAGCAGATACCTTACGTGCCATTGGTCGAGTAAATCTGAATAATGGTTTAGCGCTGAAAGCCTTATATCAAACTTCTGAAGTGGCGGATGTACAAGGCAATGATGCTGCCGCGGCTGCCATAGACGACGCACAAGGCTGGTTGGTTGGTGCTGAATATAACTTACCGACTGCCAAAGCTTGGACTGTGAAAGCGCAATACAGTCAAAACTCAACCAGCTTTAAAACATCTAAAGAAGACTTTGATGCGCAGCAGTTTATTGCAGGTGCTGACTATGCCTTTACCAAGCAAGTCAAAGCTTATGGTTACGCAGGGATTTTGACGCTTGAACAAGCATCATTTGAAACCAAACAACCTGTAGTAGGTACGGGGATCGAGTACAAATTTTAATGTTTAAGTGATAGAAAGGGCAAAGTCTCTAAAGATTAATGCGAATGAGTTAAGGAGTTTTATAGAAACTCCTTAACTTTTTGTCGTTCATGATGGAATCTTCGTATTTTAAAATTCAATATTTGGAGCTCGTCCGTTCTTTTGCGTAGCCAAAAGAACCAAAAACATTTGTCATCCGCAAAACCTTTTGCTTTTCTGCATTTAAATGATCATTTTGCCAAAACATTCCTTTTAAATGGAGATGCAGGTTGCGGATGACGTTTCCGAGTATCAAATAATATTGGGCGGCTCAAAAAGGGCGTCTGATTGCTTAACTGATCGGTATGACTTTATATATTCGGCCACAGCGCCTTTTTTATTTAAGCGAGTTTTAAGTTTAGAAAACTACATTGGGGCATCCGCTCAGCAAGACATGATTTAAAATGTTCAATTTGCAGTCTATTTTTAAAGAAGTTTCACTTTCGCGCTTTAACGTATATTTGGCGCTGTGGTTAGCCGTGGTTTTAAACGTGATGTTCTATAAGCAAGTTCAGTTGCTTACGCCCTATCATGGTTTCAAAGCTTATGCCTTTATCGGTGCTACCATTTTGGTGGTGTTGGCTTTTTATCATTTGGTTTTTCAGCTGTTACAGTGGCGACCGATGGCTAAAGGGGTGGCTGCGCTATTGATCATCATTGGTGGAATGAGTGCCTATTTTGTCAACAGTTTAGGTGTTTCGATCACACCAGATCAGATCCAAAACATGATGCAAACCGATGGCAATGAAGTGCGCGACTTGTTGTCATGGCGTCTTGTGCTGTGGATTGGGGCGATGGTGGTGCTACCTTTAGTCATCTTATTTAAGGTCAAAATCCGCTGTGATCCTTTCAAAACCGTGTTATTGCACAAGCTCTTCGGTAGTGCAGTCTCTATTTTGCTGATTGCAGGCATGTTGTTTATTTTCTTTGTTGATTATGCAGCGATTTTCCGTGAGCATCGTGATCTCAAAGGGATGATTTCACCGCAAAATGCGATCAGTTCAACGCTGTCATATTATAAAAAAAATCGATCACAGCCGCATTTACCGTTGGTGACTTATGGTGAAGATGCCCATTTGGTGAAGCAAGTCGGACAGCAAAATTTGCCGAAATTGATGGTTTTGGTGGTTGGTGAAACGGCACGTGCAGAAAGTTTTTCTTTAAATGGCTATGCGAAAAAGACCAATCCTGAACTGGAAAAACTCAATGTCATCAACTTTAATCAAGTCAGTTCTTGCGGTACAGCCACTGCGGTTTCTGTGCCTTGTATGTTTTCAGGCATGCCACGTGAAAACTACGATGCACAGTTAGCGCACCACCGTGAAGGTTTATTAGACCTTGCACAGCGTGCTGGTTACAAAGTGACATGGATTGACAATAACTCTGGCTGCAAAGGCGTTTGTGATCGGGTTGAGCAGTATAAAATTCCTGAACCGATACAAAAAAAATGGTGTTCAGCCGATGGTGAATGTAGCGATGAAATTTTGGTGGATAGCTTAAAAGCCTATATGGCTGGTATTGCGGCTGATGATAAAACGCCACGTTTAATTGTGTTACACCAAATGGGCAGTCATGGACCAGCTTACTATAAGCGTTCAACGCCTAAGTTTCAGCCTTTCCAACCGATGTGCGAAACCAATGCCATTCAAGCCTGCACACCTGAACAGCTGAAAAATAGTTATGACAACTCCATTGTTTATACCGACCATGTGTTGAGTCAACTGATTGGTGTATTAAAGCAAAACTCAAATTTTGAAACTGGTTTTTGGTATTTATCTGACCATGGTGAGTCGACTGGTGAGCACGGGTTGTATCTACATGGTTCACCTTATGCCATTGCACCGAGTCAACAGACCCACGTGCCGATGCTGATGTGGTTTTCAGAAACATGGCAAAGGCAGAATCCACAACAAATCGCTTGCTTAGGGCAACAAAAAAGCCAAGAATTAAGCCAAGATCATTTGTTCCCAAGCTTATTGAGTTTACTTGGGGTAAAAAGTACGGTGATTGATTCAAAAAATAATATGTTAGAACACTGTACTGCGACCAAAGCGAGCACTTAGACCATGTCAAAAATATTGATTATTGAAGATGATTTTATGATTGCTGAGTCCACACAAACGCTGCTGCGTTATCAGCAGTTTGATGTGGTATGGGTCAATAATGGTTTTGATGGTTTAAAGCAATTACAACAATATCCATTTGATGTGGTGTTGTTGGATTTGGGACTACCGATGATGGATGGGATGCAGGTCCTAAAAAATATTCGCTCGCTTTATCCGACTTTGCCTGTGCTGATTATTTCAGCGAGAGATCAGTTACAAAATCGAGTCGATGGTTTAAACCATGGTGCGGATGATTACTTAATTAAGCCTTATGAGTTTGATGAGTTGCTGGCACGTATTCATGCACTATTACGTCGTAGTGGCGCGTTAAAACAGCAAAAGCAAAGCCAGACTTTGAGTTATGCAGGTCTAGAGTTAGATGAAGATTTGCACTTAGCCAAGTACAAAGGGCAGACCATTGATTTGTCGAACCGAGAATGGGCTATTTTAATTCCTCTGGTCAGTCATCCCAATAAGATTTTTTCCAAAACCAATTTGGAAGAAAAGCTCTATGACCTTGACTCGGAAATTAACAGCAATACCATTGAAGTTTATATTCACCATTTACGTGCCAAACTTGGCAAAGACTTTATCCGTACCATTCGAGGTTTAGGCTATCGTTTGGGGCAGGTTGAAGCATAACGATGGCGAAGTCGACTCCTGTTTCCTTAAAGCGTCAACTAATTACCTATACCTCTTTATTTAGTATTGTGATGGGCTGTTTGTTGGTGATTGCAGCATATCGCATTGCCCTTGAAGAGACCAATGAGATACTCGATGCACAAATGCGTAATTTGGCAGAGCGTGTTGCAGCGCATGATCCCGCTCCAATTAAGAGTGAATTTGAGGCGGACAGACACTATCACGAAGAAGATTTATTTGTAGATGTCTGGTCGTATGGGCTGCCTGAACAACGGCAACATGAGTTTGATTTATTAATACAACCCGTTAAAAAAGCTGGATTTTATACCCATCACACGGCACAGGGGCTATGGAATACCTATGTGCTGCCAACAGAAAAGTATCAAATTCAAGTCAGTCAGCAGCGCAGTGTAAGACAAAAGCTGGCTTTAGAGCTGGCGGCCAATATGTTGATTCCATATTTACTGTTTATGCCTTTGGCTTTATGGGGACTGAGTTGGATTATTGGACGTAGTCTAAAGCCCTTAGATGAGTTTAAAGCGGAACTTGCACAGCGTGAACCATATGAACTGAGTGAGATTCGGCCAGACGGTTATCCTTTAGAAATTCTTCCGACCATTAATGAAATGAATCGTTTATTTGAACGAATTTCGCTGTCGCAACAAGAACAAAAGCAATTCATTGCCGACGCAGCGCATGAGCTCAGAACCCCGATTACCGCACTGAATTTGCAAATGAAAATTTTGCTGCATGAATTTCCAGAACACCAAGCGTTAAAAAACCTAAGTCTAGGCTTAATTCGGACTCAACATTTGGTATCACAATTGCTCAATTTGGCAAAACAGGATGCTTCTGTACCAAGTTTAGAACCGACACAAAGACTAGGATTAAGTGATGTGGCAGTTGAATGTATGGAGCAACTGATGGAGCTGGCGCTAGCGAAAAACATCGATTTGGGCTTAGAACAGCATGAAGCACTTTGGATAGAAACTCAAAGTTCAGCCTTACATTCTATTGTCTATAATCTCTTGGATAATGCGATTAAATATACGCCTGAACAGGGCGTGATTAATGTCTCCATTTATCAGCAAGATCAGCAAGCCATTGTTCAAATTGAAGACAGTGGGCCGGGCATTGCGCCAGAGCTTTATGATCATATCTTAAAGCGTTTCTATCGCGTACATCATCATCTGGAAGTCGGCAGTGGACTGGGCTTATCCATTGTTGATAAAGCCGCGGAAAAAATTGGCGCCAAACTGCACTTTGGACAAAGTGCAGGATTGGGGGGGTTACAAGTTCAAGTGATCTTTAAGCTGTAGTTTGGGTTTGATTTGGGCTGGGCTGTGTAAACTGCTTATAACACAGCGCATATGCCAGTACATTGACCAGCCAAATCACCCATGCCGTCCATAAATTGTGACTGAGGAAATGTGCACCCCGCATCATTTGCGCCCAACCCATTACAAAGCCTAGAACTAGGGCAGCAAGCAAATAAAACCACGCCCGTTTGGGTTCATTTAGACGGTATACGAAATATCCCACAAAGAGCGCAAAACCTGTCGCAGCATGTCCTCCAGGAAAACAATGTCCTGCGCTGGCGGATAAGTCCCAAAAGAAATCATGTGTCGTGGCTAGAGTCATGTCCCATGGACAGGCATGTGCGGATTGTGATTTTAAAATCCCAATGAGACTGGTACTGATGAGTACTAAACCAATGAAATAGCCATTTTGCCAACGGCGGGGTTTGAACGCAGCCCATTTATATGAAGCGAGCCATTTCAGCAAATAAATTACATACACTGCGATGATGATGTCTTTGACATAACGGTGATTCAGTTCTGCTAAGGCCCAGTCGCGCTTTAGTGGAAAATGACCTGTTTGATCCATAAAAGGGTGAATCAGTTGTAAGTCGATGGTGCCCGCCACAGGGAAGAGCAGCCACAATACGGCAAAACCTAGCGTCAAAATAAAAAACTGAAGGATGAAAAAACGTTGCTGATCCGACACAAGTGAGGCCATGTTCTGAAAATAAGCGCTATTCAAACAGCGTCAGCTTAAGCGAGGCTTAACATAAACGCTGTTTCATCGGCTTTAGCATGATCTGTGCTTTGGTTATCGTTTTATGGCGAATACAAAGTGTCGGTTCAGTGTTACATTTGCTCTCAAATACATGAGGTTTAAACATGTCGATACGTGCTGTTCTATTTGATTTGGATAATACCTTGACGCATCGTGGACGAAGTGTTGCGGCTTTTAGTCAAGATCTTGCCGATACTTATCAAAGCCAACTTAACTGCGTTGATGTGGAGCAGATTGAGTCGATTGTGAATCGGATTGATAATGGTGGTTATCCCTTAAAAGAGTATTTAACTCATCCCAGCATCGGTGCTTCAGTGGCTTATGCGTTGCTACAGGAGTTAAACTGGCAGGTGGCTCCGCATTTAGAAGAATTAAGCAATTTTTGGTTTGCACAGTTTGGTTCCAGTGCAGTGGCGATGCCTGAAGCTGAGCAAACACTGACCCGTCTAAAGCAAGCAGGATATAAACTCGCCATTATTTCAAATGGTGGTCATACCACACGGCTGTCTATATTAAATGGCTTGGGTTTTCAGCATTATTTTGATGTGATCAATAGCTCTGGATTGTTTGGCCAAGCCAAACCCGAAGTTGATATTTTTATTGACACCGCACAGCAACTGGCTGTTGATGTGGAGCAGTGTTTATTTATCGGTGATCATCCTATCAATGATGTACAAGGTGCACAGCAGGCAGGAATGCAAGCACTGTGGTTATCAGGCTTTCATGTTCCTTCAGTACAGATGTCTGCACCGAGTATCACTGTATTGTCCGAGATTTTTGATTATTTAGAGCGCTAAAAGCCTCTTATCATGTTCAATACGAATAAAAAAAGCGGCCCATGTGAGCCGCATTAAAGTGGAAATGTGTTTAGAACATACTGTCATCTGAGTTGGCAGAGATTTTATGAATAGATAAATCTGCACCGCGAAATTCATCTTCTTGACTTAAACGGATGCCCATCGTGGCTTTTAAAGCGCCATAGACCACCAATCCACCAATAACAGCTATACCTATTGCTAAGAGCGCACCAATCAGCTGTGACATCATCGCAACACCGCCCAAACCACCAAGCCATTTTTGACCAAAGATCCCGACTGCAAGCCCACCAAAGGCACCACATACGCCGTGCAAAGGCCATACACCGAGTACATCATCGACTTTTAGCTTGTTTTGGGTGTAGGTGAAAAGTTTGACAAAAATCAGTCCAGCAATAGCGCCAATCACCAATGCCCCAATCGGATGTACGACATCCGAACCTGCACAAATTGCCACAAGACCCGCTAAAGGGCCATTGTGTAAGAAGCCTGGGTCATTTTTTCCTGCGAAGTTGGCTGCTAAGGTTCCTCCAACCATGGCCATAAGTGAGTTAATCGCGACCAGTCCTGAAATTGCATCCAAACGTTGTGCACTCATCACGTTAAAGCCAAACCAACCCACGATCAAAATCCATGAACCTAGAGCCAAGAACGGAATAGACGAAGGAGGATGCGCACTGACACGGCCATCTTTCTTGTAGCGACCATCACGTGCACCGAGTAAAACCACCGCAGCCAAAGCTATCCAGCCTCCCATAGCATGTACAACCACTGAACCTGCGAAGTCATGGAAACTTGCGCCGAAAGTGTCCTGTAGCCATTGCTGTAAACCAAAGTTGCCATTCCATGCGATTCCTTCAAAGAAAGGATAAACCAAGGCCACCAATAACACGGTTGCAATCGCTTGTGAGCGCATTTTAGCACGCTCGGCAATACCGCCTGAAATAATGGCTGGAATTGCGGCCGCAAAAGTGAGCAGGAAAAAACAGCGCATCAGGTTATAGCCATGATCCGCCGCTAAGGTATCTCCGATATGGAAAAAATGATGTCCATAGGAAATGTAATAACCAACAAAGAAGTAGGCGATTGCGGAAAGTGAAAAGTCCGTTAAAATTTTGCTTAAAGCGTTGACTTGATTTTTATGACGAACTGTCCCTAGTTCTAAAAAAGCAAAGCCCGCATGCATGGCAAGGACTAAAACCGCACCAAGAAGAAGAAAAAGTAAGTCAATATTTTGCATGTTTAGGTTCCATTTGAGTGCAAAATTTTGCAAAAAGAAACTCAGTATACTGATGCCTGTAATTTCGTGAAGATCTCAGCAAAAAGGAAATATTGATTAAGTTTTGCTTAAAAATAACAAGACTCGATATAAAGCAAAAGTATGCACCATGATGGTGTTTGTGCATTGCAGTGGTGCATGGGTTAAAATATAAATTAATATTAAGTTTATGAATATATTATGGTTATCTAAGTTTTTACATTTTAAATATACAGGTGTATATTTTATCTCTTGAGCTAAGCCAAAAAAGCAGTAACTCAAAAAATGATAAAAAAATTCGGTCAGCAACTATTTTTATTTGAGTCTTCGTTGCTTTGTTCTCTTTTGGAACGCTCATGCCATGAAATGTGCGTGCTGATTGTGCATCAGTGAAAGTTTTTAAACATGATTGTATTTTCTCATTCTTATTTTAATTTATCACAGATAAAAGGTGAATAATCACATAACTACATGTAATTAATTGTAATTATTGTCATATATGATCAGTCCTATTTCAGCATTTTTCATCTAGAACGAGACAAAATAGTCGGGCAATATTGGCTTTTTGCTGAAAAGTTATGATTACAGAGTTTGCACAAAAAACAAAGACAAGCAGGCAGAATTGGCATTTTAGGTTTTGCTGCTTGAGCGTGATTTCTTAGAGGATATTGGGGCGTTTTAAACCGATATTTTTTGATGGATTATGATGAAGAAAAAACTAATAGCAACATTGTTTGGTCTCCCATGTGTGATGGCTTGGGCCAGTAGTGAAGTAACTTCGGATTGGGGTTATCAAGCACAAACAGCACCGCAGTATTGGAGCCAGCTCAACACCAAATACCAAACTTGTGCGGGGCATAATCAATCACCCATTAATATTGAGCATGTGATTTCAGCAGACCTTGCGCCACTTGATTTTGATTATAAAACTGCTGCAACGAGTATCGTGAAGCTCCCTCATACTTTACAAGCCAATTTTCATCAAGGCAGTTATTTAAGTTTAGAGGGAGAACGATTTCAATTATTGCAAATGCATTTACATAGCCCTTCTGAAAATACGATTCACGGCAAAAGTTTTCCGATGGAATTACATTTAGTCCATGCTTCTGAAAAAGGAGAGCTGGCTGTGGTTGCGGTGATGTATGAACAAGGGAAAAAGAATCAAGCACTTGATGGACTATGGCAGCAGTACAGGCAACCCCAGAAAGCACTCAATTTAAACGCAGATCAATTTCTGCCGACACATCGCGAGTACTACCGTTTTAATGGTTCGCTCACGACACCGCCGTGTACTCAAGGTGTACGTTGGGTGGTCTTAAAAGATATTCAGCAGGCATCAGCACAGCAAATCGCAAACTTCGCTGCACTGATGGGATATCCGAATAATCGTCCTGTTCAAGCCACCAATGCGCGCTTGGTTTTAGACTAGAGCGGGAATTAAAAAAGCAGATCGTGTGATCTGCTTTTTTAATGTGGGATAACACGTCTGTGCTAGTGCAAGATCTTGTCTAAGAACTGTTGAGCACGATCACCGCGTTTGGTGTTAAAGAAATCATCTTTGCTACAGTCTTCGACAATTTTACCTTGATCCATAAACAACACACGGTTGGCCACTTGGCGGGCAAAGCCCATTTCATGGGTGACACACATCATGGTCATGCCTTCATGTGCCAACTCGACCATCACATCAAGAACTTCATTAATCATTTCAGGGTCAAGTGCCGATGTCGGCTCATCAAACAACATGGCAATCGGATCCATGCTTAATGCACGGGCAATTGCGACACGTTGTTGTTGTCCACCTGAAAGTTGTGCTGGAAATTTATGTGCATGTGCACTCAGCCCAACCCGTTCTAAATAGCCTAAGCCTTTCTTTTTTGCTTCAGCTTCAGAGCGCCCCAATACTTTAATTTGGGCAATGGTTAAATTTTCAGTAATGCTGAGATGTGGAAACAACTCGAAATGCTGAAACACCATGCCTACGCGACTGCGTAATTTGGTCAAATCTGTTTTAGGGTCTTTAATCGGAATTCCATCGACTGTGATTTGACCTTGTTGGAAATCTTCCAGTCCATTCACTGTTTTAATTAGGGTCGATTTGCCTGAGCCGGATGGACCACAGACCACCACCACTTCACCTTGGCAAATTTGTGTGGTGCAATCGGTTAATACTTGAAAATCGCCATACCATTTACTGACATTTTGGAGGTCAATCATTAATTTTTGGTCGCTCATACGCTTAACCTCCTTTGTAATCGTTTTACTGCATATGTGGCTAGCATACTGATGGTGAAATACACTAGGCCTGCAAATAAAATATATTGCGTTAATAGAGACATCAAATCGCCCCGCACGTAGTTGGTGCGGAAAAAGTCGAGTAGGCCAATGGCGTACACCATGGTCGAGTCTTGGAATAAGATGATGGTTTGCTGTAACAGCAGCGGTGTCATTTTACGAAAGGCTTGCGGCAAAATGATTAAGCGCATGGACTGACCATAGGTCATGCCTAGTGCATAAGCCGCGGCAGACTGTCCTTTAGGAATCGATTGAATCCCTGCACGTACAATTTCCGAGAAATAAGCTGCTTCAAACAACATGAACGCCACAATACTTGAGACCAAAGCGGTATCAATGGTCAGGTAATTTCCCGTGACTGTGGTGTAGATGAACGGTACAGCAAAGTAGAACCACATCAATACCAATAGGAGTGGAATCGAGCGGAATAAATTGACATAGCCTTGGGCAATTAAATTCAAGATGCGAATTGAAGACAAACGCATCAGTGCCAACAGCGTGCCAATGAAAATACCACCAATGGTGGCGATGATGACCACTTTTAAAGTGATACTTAAACCATGCCATAGGGCGGGTGCAGATAACTGCAAATCATGGGTAAATGCGGTGAGCCATTCCATTATTTAGCTCCTGCAATTAAACCTGGGACACGCAAACGTTTTTCAAGCAGCGTCATTAAGGTAATTAGGCACACGTTGATAACGATGAATATAATCGTGACATAGGTATAGATTTCGATGGTGTTCTGCGTATATTCGCTGATGGTTTTCATCTGCGAAATAATCTCGGAGACCCCAACCAAAGAGGCCACAGAAGTATTCTTGACGCAGTTGGTCAGCTCGGAGCTCAGAGGCGGCAAAATCGTACGGAAGGACTGCGGTAAAATGACATAGCGGTATAGTTGTGCGGTACTAAACCCCATGGCATAACCTGCATTGACCTGTCCTGTAGGTAAGGCTTCAATGCCTGTACGGACTTGTTCGCAGACACGTGCTGCGGTAAACAGTCCAAGACCGATACTGGCTGAAATCAACGCTGTTGTTCCTGCACTTAAATCGTTAATCCACCATGACTTAATCGGACCAGGTAAGAAATTCGGCACCACATAAAACCAAATAAATAATTGGATCAGTAGCGGTACATTACGAAAAATGGTGACGTAACCAGTGCCGATAGAACGTGCGGTTTTATTGGGAAGCGTGCGCATAATGCCGAGAATACTTCCGAGCACCATTGCAATGCTCCAAGCCACAATGGCAATAACAAACAGCCAGCCTAAACCAATCAAAATCCAACTGAGATAGGTGCTATCTCCGACGCCTGTGGATTGCCAAAGGACGCCCCAGTTCCAGGTATAATTCATGACAATCCCCTAAAATAGGTCAGGCAAAGAAACTTTGCCTGAGTGAACATTAATCTTTCCTTTATCGTTTACTGATCACGGTCATGTGGGTTTGCAATTAAGGCTTTAAGTTGGTCTGACATAGCAAAGTTCAGGTTAATATTTTTCGGTGGAATCGGTTGTTCAAACCATTTGTTGTACATTTTGTTAATTTCACCTGAGCTATAAGTGGCTTTAATTGCATCATCAACCACTTGCTTAAAGCCAGTATCGCCTTTACGTAACATACAGCCATAAACTTCTTGAATTGGTGCTGTACCGACAATGTGCCACTTGTTTGGATCTTTGGCTTTCGATTTCTCTCCAGCAAGTAAAATGTCATCCATCATAAACGCAGCAGCACGACCGCTTTGGAGCATCAAGAATGATTCAGCATGGTCTTTGGCAGAAATCACTTCACCAATACCGAGTTCTTTTTCATGCTGACGGATATAGCGTTCAGAGGTTGTCCCTGCTGTAGTCACTAATTTTTTGCCTTTTAAGTCAGCAAAGTCCTTCACGCCTGAATCGGTTGCAGTAAGTAAACGTGAACCCACTTCAAAGAAGCCCACAGAAAAATCAACTTGTTGCTGGCGTTCTTTGTTGTTTGTAGTTGAACCACATTCAAGATCGACTGTGCCATTTGAAACCAATGGAATACGGTTTTGGCTGGTGACTAAGTTATAGCGAACTTTTAAATCAGGCATATTCAGCTTTTGTTTAACAGCTTCAACCACTTTGAGCTGTAAATCATGTGCATAACCGACAGGTTGATTTGGATTGTCTGCGATATAGGAGAATGGAATAGAGGAGTCACGGTAACCTAAAACAATGGTTCCTGATTTTTTAATCTTATCTAAAGTGCCTGACTGTGAAGCATCTGCGCCAGTGCTAGCTGCATCCGTTGCAGGTGCTTTGTTGTCGCTACATGCACTGAGGCTCAGCGCAAGTGCACTTGCACAAAATAGGGCAGAAAGATTACGTTGCATGGTCATGTACAAACTCCTTTTGTTTGCAGCATCAATTGCATTGTTTTTATCAAAAACGTCAGAATCGGGTTAAAGCTTTATTCTGTGCAAAAGATGTTCTTTTTATGGTATTTTTTTACAGCTTAGTCTGCATCTTAATCGAGATTGCTTTTGCTGCTCAAGAGGGATTTTTAATATTTTGTTAATAATGCTTTAAATAAGTGCATCGCTATATTCCTCTGATATTAAAAAGAAAATTATGCATAATGCGTGCCATTTCAAGTTTTCTAATTCATTTTATTAGGCTAATGTCTAATGCCACAGGGTTGGCTATGCGTTTCGTTATGGATGCATGACAGAATGGATTTTTTTCGTGTAGAATATGCTAAAACTGCAATAGCAAAGAAAAGTGCTTTATTTTGAAGATGATCCGTTTTATGACGCAGTATATAAAGGTCAGTTAGATTCGGTTTACTGTCCTACACTTTCCGCAGGGGATTAAAAACTAAAAAATAAAAGCGACTGTACGTTATGAACAAATGATAGGGCACAATCGCAATGAGAGGATATGAGCAGATGTGTATCAAGAAGTGCTTAGTGCACAAACATATCCATATATTCACGGATTTCAGAAATAGCCGTTTCAATATCCGTCGTCAGCCATGTTGGCTCAAACAGTCCAATATAGTGATCTAAACGGTCTTGAGGTACAACTAAACGCACAGGACATTCTTCTTCCAGTAAGCGCCAAGGAATGATGGGTGTTTCATTGTCTAAAAAGGCTTGCACATTTCGAATGTCAATAATCATGGCATTGACACATTCAGGAAAAGGCATCACTGAAAACTCTTCAGTACGACGACGGAAAAACTCCAGATCGCCCCATTTTAGAATATAACTAGGCTTAGAAAATTCAATAATACCAATAAGATGTTGGTCTCGCGTGTAGTGCAAATGACATTGGTGCGTAACATCAGTGTCTAAATCAAGCGTTACACTTTGTTGACGATATGCCATAAAGTCCAAAAACAGCTAAAACAAGGTGCATAATTATAGCGCAAATTCAGTTGAAGAGCGCTGTTCGCCAGACTCTTTTTGTCTACGCCTATATGAAATACTTTTTATATGACCTTTAACATTGATTTGACAGAAGAGTGACTTTTTTTAAAACCATAAAAAATAACAATTTAACTTAAAATAAAGCGCTTGTTTACTATCTCACTATGCTTTGAAACACAATGCTACACAAGCAGTTGTTAGTATGAGAATTCGACAACTTGATAATAGAAAATTGAGGGGGAACATATGCCACATGATTTCAATAAACCGTCCCATGTACAAACGCCAGAGGAGCGGCAGAAGAAAAAACGCGTGCCCTTGTATATATTGGCATTGGTCGGAATTTTCTTAATCGCATTATTATTTTATATGTTTGCAGATACCAAGCCAAATCCGAATGAGGCGCCTCCAGGTCATCCGAATCCGAGCGCAGAGCCTGCAACACCGAATAATAGCACCACTGCAACAGCAGGTGACGAAGCGGTAGCCACCGATAGCAATACGGCGACTGCAACTGACCGCTAAATGTGACTAAAGCCCTTGTAATGTACAGGGGTTTTTTCTTTAGCAGTCATCAAAAGGTATTCCATTTCTCATTCATACCTCATGGCAGACAATCACTTCAAAACTAAAATCTGTAGTTGAGCAAAGGTCGCTGTGATGTAGACACAACAAGAGGGAGAACAAAATGAATGATTATGTAGGGCATCAGGGTCGATTTGATGCGATGTATTATTGGGACCAGTTTCACCCAATCCTGTCCGCAATCGCCATCCTGATCATTGGTTGGATTATTGCATTATTGATTGCAGGTGCTGTGAAAAAGGTTTTAACCAAACTCGGGACCAACCAAAAACTTTCCAGTGCTACTGGCCATCGCTCGAATATTGAAAATATTATTTCTCGAGTTGTGTTTTGGCTCATCTTGATTATTGCGGTGATCGGTGCACTTAATGTTCTCAATCTCACCAGTGTAAGTGGGCCATTTAGTAATATGGTTCAACAGTTCTTGTTGTTTATACCACAATTGTTGGCTGCTGTTGCTGTGGGCTTTATTGGCTGGATTGTGGCAAAGCTGGTCAAAGTGGGTTTACAAAAAGGATTGGATCGAACTCAGTTAGATGAAAAACTCAGTCAGGATGTCGGAGTCAGTACGCTGAGTCAAAACATCAGTGAAATTGTCTATTGGTTGATTTTATTGCTATTCTTACCCATTGTTTTGTCGATACTCGGTCTGACTGGGCTGCTCTTTCCGATCCAAAATATGGTCAATGAAGCCGTACTGTATCTACCAAATATCTTTATTGCGGGTGTAATTGTTTTTGCAGGTTATATTCTAGCCAAAATTGTACGGGGCATTATTGAGGGCTTATTGAGAAGCCTAGATGTACAAAAACAGGTTGAAAAAGTAGGACTGTTTAAAAACTCAGATTTGGCTAAAGTGCTCGGATCTTTTGTTTTTGCAATGGTTATTATCACAGCGCTGATTATTGCGTTTGAAGCTTTAGGCATTGATGCAATTTCTCAACCAGCGACGGCCATGCTGTATGAAATCATGAATGCAATTCCGCACATCATTGCAGCGGCATTAATTTTAATTTTGGCCTATGTGGTGTCACGTTTTGTCGCAAGTCTTGTGGTTGAAGTCTTGTCGGGAACAGGTGTAGATGACATTCCAAACAAAGTTGGCTTGCAACGTTTCTTAGGAAACACCAAAGCGTCTTGCGTCGTGGGTTATTTCATTGTGTTCTTTACCATGTTATTTGCGGTCTCTGAAGCAGCAAATCGACTCGGCTTTGAACAGATCAGTGGTTTGATTGCGATGTTTATCCAGTTTGGTGCAAACATCCTATTGGGTGCAGTCATTTTGGGTGTGGGCTTCTGGTTGGCGAACTTGGTTGCACAGGTGATTGAGCGTGGTGAATACAACAGTTCTCGTTGGGTGGCGAACATTGTTCGTGTCTTGATCATTGGCTTAGTGTTGGCGATGGGCTTGCGTGCCATGGGGATAGCAGACTCGATCGTAAACTTGGCCTTTGGCTTAACGCTTGGGGCAGTTGCCATTGCATTTGCACTGGCTTTTGGTCTCGGTGGGCGTCAACCTGCGGAACGGGTTTTGACCGATTTGTTAGATAAAGCCAAAAAAGAAGGTACGCAACCGAATCCACTTTATCAGGCCAAAGCTGAAAGCACACAATCAGCACAAGGCAAAGAAGAGCATGCCCCACTGAAAGAGCAAATGGATACACCAACGGTTGCAGAGGAATATCAACATGCAGATGATATTCCCACTACAGCAGAGGTCGATCCTGCGCATAAACCTTTAAATAAACCTTTTGGTTCAACGGGTGAAGCTGAACAAGATATTGACGTTCACCCCAAAGATCCAGACTAAATTAATCACACTAAACACCGACCGCTGATGGCGGTTGGTGTTTTTATTGGAGTAAACTGATGTCAAAAAAAGCCCCAAATAAATATTTTGCCCCAATCATCATTGCGGGTATTACGGTTGGATTTTTTGTGAGTGCTTATAAATTTGTCTTTGCAAAACCGAAGATCGATACAACAACACACGCTAATGCTGAAAGAATACCCACTGCGGCAACTGAGGGACGTGATGCGGTTGAATCTGATGAAAAATAATACAAAAGTCTATAGTGTTGAATGAACTTTAATTTGGTATGTTTGATGCATGTGGAATATGGATATTTCATAAATTAGAAATACTTACATGCCTATACTTTTGTGATAGCTGCATGGATATTTCACGATTTATTTTTATAAATTGCAGTTTAAAAAGGAAAAAACAGATGATGCAAATATTAAAAAAAACTTTGATGGCGAAACGTTCAGTGATTCAACCGAGCCATGTCCATATTGCCATTGCGAAAATGGACTTAGCGCTTGCCCGTCAGCAGAAGCAAAAGCAGTGCGTACTGCTACGCACTGATTATTTAGAATAATTTATCATTTAAGCAGATGGCTTAGACATATTCTGATGCGGCATGTGCAGATGACCATGCCCATTGGAAGTTAAATCCGCCCAAATGTCCTGTGACATCCAGTATTTCGCCAACAAAGTACAAGCCTTTTTGCTTTTTACTTTCCATGGTTTTCGATGAAACTTCAGTGGTGTCTACACCGCCTAAAGTCACCTCAGCAGTACGGTAGCCTTCAGTTCCTGATGGTTTGACTTCAAACGCATGCAAGCGTGTTGCAATGTACTCCAGTTTTTCATCCGACAGTTGGCCAATCGCTGTTTCAGCCAGTTCAGGCCAAATCAGGTTTTGCAGCTCAACCACCACACTTTTCGGGAAATGTTCACCCAGTAAAGTGCGAAGTAGGGCTTTGGGTTGACTGTGCTTCTTGGCTTTTAAGTAGTCTTGCAAATCCACACTTGGCAAGAAGTCAATTTTGAAGCTTTGTCCTACATCCCAATAATTCGACAGTTGTAGCGAGCTTGGCCCACTGAGCCCACGATGCGTAAATAAAAGGGCTTCGGTGAAAGCGTTTAAGTCATTCGATAAAGTCGCATCGACCGCGTTGCCACTTAAGCGTGTGGTCACTTCTTTAAAGCTATCTGAAAAGGTAAAAGGCACCAAACCTGCGCGAGTTGGATATACATGGTGACCAAATTGCTTTGCAATTTCATAGCCAACCCCAGAGCCGCCTAAGGTCGGAATAGATAAACCACCCGATGCAATCACCACAGATTCGGCTTCAAAATACCCTAGTGTCGTGGCAATTTGAAAACCCTGCTCATCGAGTGCGGTGATGGCTTTTACTTCACAGTTGGTTTTAATGTCGACCAAACCTGTTTTTTCACACTCGCTCAACAGCATAGCTAAAATTTCTTTGGCACCTTTTAGGGTGAACAGCTGTCCGTGTTTACGCTCTTCATATTCAATACCGTACTCACAAACCATCCCAATAAAGTCCCAATTGGTATAGCGAGTGAGGGCTGAAATCACAAAATGCGGATTATGTGAAATAAAGTTGCTTGGCTCGACATACAGATTGGTAAAGTTACATTTACCGCCACCTGACATGAGAATTTTTTTGCCGACTTTATTGGCTTTTTCTACAATGACCACTTTACGTCCGCGTTGAGCTGCCATATAGGCTGTCATTAAGCCAGATGCACCTGCACCTAAAACTAAGACATCATATTGATTTGCGGACATGACACACTCACGGGAGAATAAAGCAGGGCATTATAGACCATCTTTTTTGCTTTTTCAGGACTATCTAAAGCGTAGCTAAACGACCTTGTAACCCACCTGAATGAATCACTAAAATACGATGATCTATGGGGAATGTAGCTTGTTGAATTAAATCGCTTAAGCCCAACAGCATTTTGCCTGTGTAAATTTGTTCCAGTGGAATGTCATATTGCTGTTCAAAAGCATGGATAAACTGCAATAACTCAGTATTAGTTTTGGCATAACCGCCACAACAATATTGATCGGTAATTTGCCAATTTCGTTTTTCAGTCAGTTGCTGTAGTTCTCGACTCAAAAAATCACCTTTGAGTGCGGAGAAGCCCAAAATTTGCTGTTGACGATCACTGGCTTCAATCAGACCCGCAATGGTGCCACCCGTCCCTACGGCACAACAAATCAGATCGAAATTTTCTCGATCCGCATCAGAGAGAATTTCTGTGCAGCCTTGAATGGCAAGGGGATTGGTTCCCCCTTCGGGAATCACATAATAATCAGGATAATCTTGTTGTAACTGTGCTAAGTATGCTGGATTTTGCTTTTGACGATAGGCTTCACGGGACACAAACTGCAATTGCATGCCGAATTGCTGTGCTGTATTTAAAGTTGTATTCAGGGGTTTACAGGCCAGTTCTTCGCCTCGAATAATGCCTAGACTCTCAAAACCAAATAACTGCGCTGCATAGGTCGTGGCGACAATATGATTGGAATAGGCACCGCCAAAAGTCAGCAGTTTTTTATAGCCTTGTTGCTGCGCCGACAATAGATTGTATTTCAGTTTAAAAAATTTATTGCCTGAAATGTGTGGATGGACCAAGTCTAAACGTTTGATGCTGACCTCAAATCCTTCGACAGTAATTTGCTGATAGGGAATGGTTTGGGCAATTTGGTCAAACATAGAATTTTTATCAACTCGGCTTAGAGCATAGTGTAAATGAAAATGAATTTCTTCTGCACAAGATTAATGTTGTGCAGATTGGGTATCGACCGAACTAATTACGGACATGCCTGGACGTAGGTTTTCAATGCCCGTTTGATTCGGATCAATTGCAATCCGTACAGCAATACGTTGCACCACTTTGGTAAAGTTGCCCGTAGCATTATCGGCTTTAAGCACACTGAACTCTGAGCCCGCCGCTGGGGAAATTTGCTCGACATGGCCTGTAAATTTCTGATGATTGAGGGCATCCACCGTGAACCATGCTTTTTGCCCAATTTTCATGTTGGCAATTTGAGTTTCTTTAAAGTTAGCTGTGACCCACGTCTGCTGCGGAATCAGATAGAGCAACTGTGTGCCTGCGGCCACATATTGTCCCACACGTGGATTGACTTCACCCAGTTGCCCATCCATCGGGGCGATAATACTGCTGTAATTTTTGGTTGTTTTGGCTTGATCCAGTTGTGCAGCGGCATTGGTCACTTGTGCTTTGAGTCCTGTCTCAGCCACTTGAGCGGTTTTGAGCGCTTCTTTCGCCACCAATACATTGGCCTGTGCTTGTTGCAGTAAAGCTAAATTATTTTGGGTATCGGCAAAGGCTTTGTCTTGTTCTGATTTAGACGCTGCGCCAGAGTCCCCCAACTGTTGATAGCGCTGCTGTTGTGCCAATGACAGTTTATAGGCTGCTCGCGCTTGTTCAACTTTGGCTTCTGCCGCCACAATATCGGCTTTACGCTGTGCAATATTTTGGCTTTGATTAGATAGGTTATTTTGCGCTTGATCCACCCCAGCTTCTGCTTGAGTCACTTTTTGGTCATAAGTCGTGGCATCAATATGCATTAACACCTGTCCTTTTTTGACGTGATCAAAATCACTGACCAACACATCTTTGACATAGCCATTAATTTGCGAAGAAAGCACCGTGGTTTTACCTTTGACATAGCTGTTGTCAGTGGACTCAACGGCACTGTCAAATGGCCCAATTTTCCATGCCCACAAGATGATGCCAATACCGATGATCAGTACTACAAACATCAAAATCAAGGTCCGTTTTGCTGTTGGAATCAGTTTACTCGAAGGCGGCGTAATCGGTGTTGTTGCTGTCACGGGCTGTTCAGGCTGAGAGGCATCTTCAGAAGTTGCAGTTGTTTCAGCGGGAGCTATTGGTTTTTGATCTTCAGACATAACAATTTCTCAATAAATAGGGAGCAGTAGTATTAGGCAGGACCGATTTTCGCTTGTTGTCGCAGTTGATATTGATTTCGTGCAATCAGGAATGCCCCCCACAACAACAGCAACATGGCAACGACACCATTGAAGCTAATCACATCGTTATAGGCACGCACTTGAGCTTCTCGAGTCACCACTTGATTGAGATTTTTTAAGGCTTGTTGTTGCTCTAACTGCTGATCCAGCGTGTAACTATGCGAACTTTGTTGATACGCTAAAAGACGCTGTGCAATCAATGGATTGGTTTCGGGGAGTTGCTGAATCATCTCAGCACGATAGTTTTGGGTTCGGACTTGTTGATAGGTAGAGTAAAACGATGAACCGACTAAGCCACCAAAAGTTTGGGTCGCTGAAAATAAAACAATGAACGTGACAATATGGGTGGGGCCTTTTTGCATGGCGCTTAAGATACCCGTGATCAAGAGTGGGCCAATAAATACACCACTGGCAAAGCCCACCAAAAACTGACTGCCGTAGAAGTTGGAAGGGCGAATATCGCTGGTGAGGTGAAAATCTAGCCCGCAAGCAATCAACACCAAAACTTCTGCTAATAGTAAGTGCCAAATAATCCGTTCACGTGAAAAAGTGATGGCACTAAATAAGGTTCCAGACACGATGCCGAAAAAGATCACCACATAGAGCGGGACAAATTGATCGGGGCCCATGCCCATAGTTTTGAGAAAACTGACGGCAGCATAACTTTGCTCCGACATTAAAAAGCGAATTGCAAAGGCTCCGATGATAAAACGAAGCGTGGATGATGTCCCCAGCCAACGCGTCATAATCAGTGGATTGACCCGATAATGCTCATAGACCAAACCAATCACAATCAGGCTGAACCCTGCAATGAGCAAATAGGCCAACCATTTCACTTCAAACCACCACAAGATAGGCCCTTGAGTCAGCACAATACACAAAAAGGCAAAACCGGGCGCAAGCAGGGCAAAGGTGAAGAAGTCTTGCTTTTCAAAAACAGCAATTCTTAAACTGCGGGGTAATTTAAGCGACACCACCATTGCGAAACAGCACAGCGCTAAACCAATTTCAAAGGTATACAGGACATTCCAGTTATTCACATCAATGAGGTATGGAGAAATGATCCATGCCAAGGGAATACCGAGTTGTTGGAAGCCTAAAGCCAAATAGATACTGCGACCAAAATTTTCCCGCTTAAAGGCCTGCATAATGTAATACATGCCTAAAGAGCTGAGTGGTGCTGCAACCATGCCGCTAATGAAACGTACCAATACCGCCATTTCAAAGGTATGCACAAAGACGTGTAAAACCAAAACCACAATAAAAATCAGTAGACCAATTTCAGAGAATAGACGCAGACCATATTGTTGGCGGGCTTTAAACAGAATCAGGTTCGCACTGACATTAGCCATGACATAAGCCGCAGGAATCCATGCCACCTCAGAGGGTGTTAGTCCATATTCACCCTGAATTAAGGGTAAATTTGCGGTAATAAAACCGTTACTGAGACTGGCAGACAGTGCGACAAACAAACCAATAAAAAAATATATGAAGCGCTTAGGCGTGGAGTGCGCAATCACGGCAGGAGAGCCGGGTAGGGTTGGTTTTTCTTCAGCAGTCCAGTTTGGCGCAGGTTCGAGTAAACGCGGTGGCTGTGTCATGAGTGGTGACCTTTATGCCCGAATACCATTGAGTAAGAGCTCAATTGCACGTTGTGCAAGTTGTTGTTGCTCTATATCGGTCAGTCCTTGAAATGAAGTCCTTAAAATGGCCGTAATCATGGCGTAATCTTGGGTGGTCAAATCGGGACGACACACGCCGTGGCGAATGGCTTGATCAATCAGCGGTTGTAAAATAGCATCGCGGCGCGCGTAGATATCGACCATGATAGGATCATCACGGTCAATCACCCGCCAATATTCCATTAGTGCGGTTAAATACGGTAAGTTATAGACATGGTTTTCAATTAAACGAATAAAACCATCTTCATACTGAGAAAATGCTTCTGCACGAATTGCGAGGCGTTCCAAAGCTTGTTCCATTAAGGCAATCACCAAAGCACGACGGTCATCAAAATTACGATAAAAAGTCGCCCGTCCGACATTGGCTGCGTCAATCACCTGTTGTAAGGGCGCATTTATCCCGTGTGTACGAAAAACCTGAACTGCGGCTTCCAGCAATTCCTCGCGGTTTTGTGCAGCGCGCTGTTGGCGACTGGTCATGGTGATTATTTCATTTAATTGGGGAGTGCTATTATTTAACGGACAAAAGTGTCCGTTGTAAATATTCAATCCTGTAAGATTTTGTAAACCCCTTTGTCTTTTTCTAATTTAATCTAATTTCGACAAGAAATAGGCGACTCGGAAACGTCATCTGAAACCTGCATAGTGTAAATAAGATCTCTGTACACGACAAATTTCATAGAGCCCTTGTCCTATCAGGCTTTTTCTTTCTTAAAATTGCTAGAATTTTCTTAAATTCCTCTTTTTTTCCAAAACCAATCAAACGTAGAATAGCCATTTGAACATAGTCCAAACCGTAGCGAAATAAACTTACTGAAAGTCGTCCATGCTTCTTTATTTTTATCGCTTTTTTTCGATCATGTTGCCATTCACCTGTTAAATAGCACCAACAGAAACCGATAGCTAGCACTGCTATCAATTTCTTGACTCGTCTAGGGTCTGTTAAACGAGTATTTTCAAGATTGAATCCACGTCCTTTGAGACAACTAAATAACGTTTCGATTTCCCAGCGTAATGCATAATCACGAATAGCAGAAGCATTAAACATAGGAGAAACAACAAGTAAAAGTTCTCCATCTTCTAATCGTAGCGCACTAATATACAGTTTCACTCGACCAACCCAAATACGTCGTTTACGACATTCAGTTTGACCAACTTGAAGATGACGAAATAAATCACTAATTTTATGATTCTTGGCTAAGTGATTGGTCACAATAAAGTTTTTTTAACACGTATACAAAAGTTAATGTCATTTTCAATTAACCATGTAAACCATTTCTCACCGATAAATTCTCTGTCTGCGAACACATTCACAATACGGTCTTTACCAAAAATAGAGATAAAGCGTTGAATCAAAGCAATACGCTCTTTTGTATCTGAATTTCCACGTTTATTGAGCAATGTCCAAACAATAGGTATGGCTATTCCACGATAGACGATGGCTAACATCAAGATATTGATATCTCGTTTTCCCCATTTCCAATTAGTTCTATCCAAAGTTAATTGGACTTTATCGAATGAAAATATATTGAAAATTAACTGAGAAATTTGACGATAATCGAAATACTGACCTGCAAAGAAGCGTTGTATACGTCGATAAAATGATTGTGGTAAGCACTTGATGGGTAAGGCTTTAGATGCAGAAGAAAGATTACATGTCTGTTTTACAATTAATGCAAGCATAATCAGTGTAAAACATTTTACATGTGACTTGTTCCACTTTAGATATTTGTTTAAGATGAGATATAGCTCATTGAAATGTGCCATCATATTCGTCGTCAGAAAACAAGTATTATGCCATTATTTCAATGAGTTATATTTTTTTGTCGTGTACAAAGAAATAAGATAATGTTTTATTCGCTATATTTGAATAAATCCAAGAAATGAACAGGTTTTGCAGATGACAATGGTTTTCCTACTTTTGTCGAAACAAAAGTAGGGCGAGCCGCAGGCTGATGAAGAAATTGAATAAAACAAGATAAGACTCCGCCAAGATAGTTTTTTCAATACGTCGGATAAATATTTAAATCGAATTTTGGTTAACTTAAATCATTTATATTACGCCAATCTCAACTTTGAATAAGGCTTTCCAGTTGTAAAGGTGGATTTCCTAATCGTGTATTTAAAATTACTGCAATGGTATGTGAAAGAATCTTACGCGTAATTCTATGCGTTAAATGCCATAAATCTTTAGCTCTTACTTTTTGAATGTGAAATCGTTCAGTTAATTGACCTATAACAGTCTCAATTTTTCTACGAGCATTCATGAGCCTCGCCATAGCTTCCTTAGACCTGCTATCAGTCATGTTCTTTCTATAAGGTGTTTGTAAATCAATATCTTGGTACTTAAAATAGTGTTTTAATTCAGGTCTTAAGTATCCTTTATCACCACCAAGTAATCCCTGAATATCTTGAGTAATTTCTGGTGCAACATCACGTTCATCACAATGAGCTGGAGCAAAAGTATAGCCTGTAATCATTCCTGAAAAGTTAATAACGATATGTCCTTTGAAACCATAATATTTTTCTTGTTTAGCCGCACAATAACTAAAACCTGCAGATTCTTTGAAGTTTTTATGTTTTTTTGCTCTAGCATAACGACAAACAGGTATAGGAAAGCCATCGATAAAATGAATATTATCTAAACCGAAAACAGATTTTAGTTGTGACATAATCTGTTGATTTACATGCCATAATTTTGCACAATGTTTGCAAAAATTAGGATAGGAACCTAATTTTGGAAACCATTCAAACCAATTGTGTTTAAAGTAGAACCAGATATTTTTATCAGAATCTAAGCCAAGAAACTCTCCCACAATTTGTATAGTAAGAATTTCAATATCACTTAAAGCGGGTGGAAATCCTCTACTTCTTAAAGGTTGAATGACAATCGCTGAGTAAAATTGCTCTATGATTAAAAATACAGAAATGATAAATTCGTAAATGGACATAACTTGCTTTGCTTTTCTTAGTCGAAAATTAAATTGGGTTATGTCCTTTTTATTTCAAAGACTTAAAAAGTTGAGATTCGCGTTTATATTATTGTTTTATAACCGAATGATTGATTTTTATTTAAATAAAAAAATACGCAGAGAACCCTCATGTAGATGGATAAGAGTTGTAACAAAGTCGATAGGATTGGAAAAATAAAAGTGCTATGCTGAAAGAACAATAATGATAAATGAGGGGATATGATGAAAACCTTATCTACCCTAGTATTGGTTTTATTGCTCACTCAACTGACCGCGTGTGATGCAAAAAAGGATTTGAATCAGCCTAGAACTGAAGCTCGTACCATGATTATTGGTGGTGTTCCTGTGCATGATCGTGACTATAAACTACCATCACAAGATATGGCTTTTAATCAGAAAAAGCCTCCACAGGCTGATGCCTACTAATAGGTAAAAATAGGGAGGCATATTGTCAGTACATGGTGGTGCAAGGTGCGATGTGCAGTATAAAAGATGCATTGTGCTACGCCAGATTTGTGAAAATGTGAAGTAGACGTCTTACTTCCTGCAAACGTTTGTTGAATTAAAGCCTTACAAACGTATAAAAGGCCTTGTACTCGCCCAATATGCCCAAACTGTTGTGGCTCAAATTGGCTAGATCAGTTCGATTTGCCAATTTGAAGCTTGAATCTCTAGGTTATTTTGCCTGAGTTGCTGGCTAATTGCATCGGCTTGTTTTTGCAAGTCTGCAACCGTAATGGTTTTAACCCAGCGAATTTCACTCGAACTATAACGACCATTTTCACGTCGTGAGCTGTCGATGGCCTGTTGAATAATGCGATGCTGTTGTGTCAGTAAATCACGTGTGTTTAAAACACTGAGCATGGATTGGCCCGTGCTGGTTTTAGCTTGAGCATTGGTCGCATGAATTTTTTCAATCAGATGATGTAACTCTGTATTTATACTAAAGGCCTCACCAATCAGCGCATTCGGATCTTCACTCAGTTCATCGCCTTCTTGGATTAGCACATTATTGTTGATGCGTTGTTGTAAAGAGGCGAGTTTGGTTTGTAAATCACTACGCAATAAAAGTGCTTCTGCTAGTTTCATAGATTTATTTTTAAAGTTTTAGATGAGTCTTATGCTGCATCTGTGCAGTCAAAGCTTCAAGTGAGTTTTGTAATTTTTATGAAATCTAAAATCATGAGAAAACGATAGAAAAGCACTTAGTCAGTTTCGGAGTGTTATTTAAAACGTGGAGATGTTTTTCCTATGTTGATTAGTCAATTTATTTACTAATGAGGTATAAAGTTTTATCTAATTTTGCTTTTTATCCAATTTAAAATTAGGTGCGTACACGGCCTCAACATTTCAATAAAGTACAAAAGCTGTTTGTGTAGGCAATACCCTTACTTTTGATAAGCCAAAAGAAAGCAAAAGCCTTTGTTACCCATACATAACATCCCTATTATGATGGATAACGTGTGGCATCCCTGCCACACTCGTGTATCCAAACGTTGCTTAAATTAAACTATGTAATAGTGGCGACATAAAGGTGCTCTTATCGCTATATATTAAAAACTTAGTGGAACACTGTTTCTAAAGCTTTTAAACCCACTTTGGGATCAAGTAGACCGTTGTAAATTTCAGGGATTTCACGTTCCACCCCAAAAAATTCATAAATGGCAAGCATCGCCCCACGAACTGAATATTCCACAGTAAAGACCACGTCATCTTCAATTTCCACAAACTGTCCAAGGAAAGCAAAGTTTTGTGAGCCTTGTGGAATTACCTGTGGACGATCCCCCGGTTTACGGCAGGCGAATAGGGCAGAGGCGTATGGCATCATGGCGGTAGTAACATCAGTCGTTGCCAAAACATGATCTAAAATGTCGTCAAAACCGAGCTGTTTAATCAGTTCTGTTAGGATTTCTTGCCCCGTGGCTTCGGACATTGGTTTTTTGATGTAATCGCCTATATGGTCAATTTGGAAACCGTAGCCCCATAAGGTATATAAACCTTCAGGTAAGTCGGCAAAGTGTGGCTGTGCAGGAACCACGATGGATAAATGCCAACCCGACTCATACCAAGTCATGAGTGCGCCTGTGCCTGGTTCATTGCCTGTATAGTCAATAATACGTTTAAGTAGCACGTCATCTTTCATGGTCAGAGTGAAAGACTCCCACTTATGTTCATCGACATTGCCATAAAAAGTCATTGGACGGCCAAAGTCTGGGGCTTTTTGTGCCAGCGTTTCCCAAAGCGTCCAGCCATGATCTTCTCGATGACGAATAAGGGCAGGCACGTCATGATTACCGCCATAACGTGAGTCTGCTGTAATAGAGCCTAAAGTGAAAATAGCTAAATCATTGGCTTTCAGATTAATTTGCTCTGAGCCTTCAGGCAATTGTACATATAGGCGTGAAGCGTAGCGTTCTTGAGTTTCAGCATTGGTAATGAAGTCTGCATCTGTGACATAGTGTCCAAAACGCACATCGACGCCTTGTGCGACTAACCAACGCTGTAGGGGCAGAATCATCGAGTCATATTGGTTGTACTTGGTACGTTTCACACCCGCTAAGGTATGAATGCGTGGCAATTCTTGAATAAAACGCAAGAAATAGCGTCTTAACTCTGCTGCACTGTGCCATTTTTGAAAAGCGAAAGTCGTGCGCCACATGCGCCAGAAATTGGTTTCAAAAAAGGTTTCATCAAAAAACTCATCAATGCGGCGACTGCCAATTTTTTCTTCTTTTGAAGCTAATAGGCGCAGCATCTGTGCACGATGTAGCGTATTCAGACCAAGCTTTGCTGCATCCGCAATGACATGTTCGGCATCAATCAACCGTGCATTGGCGTGGGTTTTCACTTTTTCATTAAACTCACGACATTCTTCACGCACCGAAATGTCTGGATTTTCCAAAGATGGAATACTGGAAAATAAGTCCCATAGGCACAAATAAGTTTCATCGGTCAGCATTCGCCCACCACGTGTTACCCAAGCTTGCGCGGCATGCGGTGTATGTCCACCATCCATCGAACCACCTGAAATATCGAGTTCTTCTAAAATATGGATATTTTTGGCAGGGACTTTGGCATCACGGATTGCAAATGCAGCAGCAGCCATACCTGCGATACCACCACCAATAATCCAAAGATGGGACTGTTGTGCGTCTAATGGGGTGCGCTTCTTCTTTTGCATGGTTCACCTTTAATAATGATGTTAAAAACTATGAAGTATAAAATGTGATTTAGAAAAACCTTAAAAATAGTATGACTTTTTATATATGAAAAATGTATGAAAAGGGAAGCAATCCACCCATTATATTTTGTAATTAAAAATAAGCATATGATGGCTATTTTTAATACACATTTGTCTTTTTATTAAAATTTAATACGATCTAAATAGCTGATGTTGAAGTTTATTGTTGAGTAATTGCTCTATTGTTGTTTTCACTATGGCCTATGCCGAATTTCCTTAAAAATAGGCTTTTTGTTTATCATTAAAAAATATAATGGACGTACACGCTGCGGCTTGATCACGATATAAATGTGAAAAATAACTGATAAAGTGAATATCGTAAAAACTTTGTTTAGCGTAAAATCGCAGCTGATAAATTCTCTCAATTTAGAGGTCACTCTTGGAATCATTTTGGATTTTGGGCTCGATTGCCTTTGCATTAATGTTAGGCGCAATGAGCCCTGGACCGACGTCGATTTATGTAGCAAAAAATTCGATTGCGATTTCTCGAAAGCATGGCCTGTTTACCGCATTGGGAACTGGAACAGGCGCCGCTATTTTTGGTCTGTTGGCTGTACTTGGTTTACAAGCCTTTTTGTTGGCAGTGCCGTCAGCGTATTTGGCCTTAAAAATCTGTGGTGGGATCTATTTGCTTTGGCTCGCATTTAAAATTATTAAACATGCCAAAGAGCCAATTGAGGCAGATCATTCCAGCTCAAAAGCAATGACTTTACGCCGTGCCTTTATGACTGGTTTAATTACTCAGCTCTCCAACCCTAAAATTGCGATTGTTTTAGCCAGTATTTTTACTGCACTTTTACCCAAAGAAATCCCAACCTATTACTATTTTGTACTACCTATCCTGTGTTTCTTTATTGATGCGGGTTGGTGTTCGTTGGTTGCAGTGGCATTGTCTGCTGAAAAGCCGCGCCGTGTGTATTTGAAGTTTAAAGCCGTATTTGACCGCGCAGCAGGGGCGGTAATGACGGTGTTGGGTTTAAAACTTATTTTTGGAATGAAGTGATAAGGTTTACAACAACAAAACTGGATTTTGTATAGGTAACTAAAAGCTAAATGGTTATAATCCCTTTGATTTTTTTATGATTTTTAAATTAAAGATTTGAGGGATAAATTTTGAATAAATCTATATTTTTGGCCGTTTTGAGTGGCTTAGCATTATCTGCATGTTCAACAACAGAAACGTCAAAAACAATTCAAGCACCGCAAGTAACAGCGGCAGTGGCGACTGTCAAATATACTGGCACTAAAACGCCAGTTTCTGTAGGGAAATTTGACAACCGCTCGAGCTACATGCGTGGTATTTTTTCAGACAATGTTGACCGTTTAGGTGGTCAGGCGAAAACCATTTTAGAAACGCATTTACAGCAATCGGGCTATTTCTCTGTCCTAAACCGTGACAACCTAGCTGAATTACAACAAGAAGCAGGCTTCACCAAATCCTCTCAAGCCATCAAAGGCGCACGTTATGTATTAACGGGCGACGTGTCTGAATTTGGCCGTAAAGAAGTCGGTGATCACCAGCTATTTGGCATATTGGGCCGTGGTAAAACCCAAATTGCTTATGCCAAAGTGAACTTAAACATTGTCGATGTAAAAACAGCAGAAATTGTTCACTCTGTGCAAGGCGCAGGCGAGTACGCACTCAGTGAACGTGAAATCTTAGGTTTTGGTTCTACCGCTTCTTATGATTCAACTTTAAACGGTAAAGTTCTAGATTTGGCTGTGCGTGAAGCGGTTAATAATTTGGTGTTGGATATTCAAACCAATAAGTGGTCTGTGCAGTAACTGGTTTGAATCAATGAAAAAAATCGTATTGGTTTTAGGTGCAATCTGCACCATGACTTTGGTGGGCTGTGTTTCAGCGCCAAAATCGTTATACAGCTGGGGCGAATACCCGCAGCAAACCTATTTGATGTTGAGTTTGCCAGAAAAGACTTCTCCACAAGAACAGATTGGTAAACTTGAAAAAGATATTGAAAAAGCCAAAGCCAAAAATGCAGCAGTGCCTCCGGGCTTGTATGCGCATTTGGGCTTATTGAATTTAAATATCAATAATGGGCCACGTGCCGTTCAGTATTTTGAGCTTGAACGCCAAACCTACCCAGAGTCGACAGTATTAATGGATCGTCTTTTGAAAAAAATGACAGCCCAGTCTGCGGCAAGGAGTGTGAAGTGAAACATTTCAAAAAACTATGCGTACTTGGCCTTGCTGTGACACTCTTCACAGGTTGTGCTACGACACCAAAAAGTAAACGTGACTTATCTGCATATCATGCCAATATGCCAAAATCTATTTTGGTGTTGCCGCCTGTGAATGAGTCACCCGATACACGGGCAACCTATGGGTATTGGTCTACCGTGACTTTACCTGTAGCAGAAGCGGGCTATTATGTGTTCCCTATTTCTGTGGTCGATACGCTATTTAAAGAAAACGGCGTAACCAACGGCTATGATGCGCAGCAAATCCCAATTCAGAAACTCAATGAAATCTTTGGAGCGGATGCCGCACTGTATGTCAAAGTTAAAGAATATGGTTCTAAGTATCAGGTGATTCAATCCATTTCGACCGTTGCGGTAGAGGCGAAATTGGTTGATTTAAAAACCGGAGCATTATTATGGGAAGGTCAGGAAAAAATCCAACAAGCCAATAATAATAGCAACGCCGGTCTGGTCGGGATGTTAGTGGGTGCTTTGATTGACCAAATTTCGAATCACTTATCGGACAAAGCCTATGTACTGTCTAACAGTGTGAGTACCCAGTTGTATGCTCCGCAGTTGATGCAGCAAAAAGGGTTGCTATATGGACCTCGCTCTCCGCATTTTGTTCAAAATTCGATGAGTCCACAGCAGTAAAAAGATCCCCTCAAATGAGGGGATTTTTATGATTCAACAAACTTCTATTTGGTTTGAAGAGCCTTTTAACTCTCACCCCAAAGAAGAGATAATTTTCGTATAAATTAATCCTTAAAATGCACAGGAATCCATTGATAGCTTTTCCTATCTGCTGAATAGATATTTCCAATCGCAGGGAATGGCAAGTGTGGTGCTGCAATGGTTTGCCCGCCTTTTGCATATTCAGCAAATTGTTTTAAGCGGGTTTGTACTGCTTTTTTCGGGTCGATATCATAATCGATTGCGGTTTCTGGCTTGTCGAATTGCACAGTATGAGAGTGCACAATGTCACCAATAAATACCATCGTTTCATCTTTGGTTTTTAACTCATAGCTAAAATGTCCGGGTGTATGCCCCGCGGTATTAATCACTTTAAAGCCTTGAACTTGATCGCCCAACTGATACGTTTTGAAGCGGTTTTTGGCTTGATACGGCGCAATGGCTTGTTTAATTTTTTCAACAGTTCCTAAGTAACCTGCTTGTTTTTCTTTCGGGAGCTTTTCGACCTGTTTCGGGTTTAGCCAATAGTTGGCTTCATCGTTCGAGACATACACTGTGGCATTTGGAAAGTTTGCCGCTCCATTTTGGCTAATACCACAGACATGGTCTGGGTGTAGATGCGTCAGTAAGATGGTATCGACTTGTTCTGGTTGATAGCCTGATGCTTTTAAGTTGCTCAATACTGAACCCAAATGTTCGCCAAAACAGCTCGCTGCGCCGCTATCCACTAAAACCAGCGAATGACCTGTATTTACAAGGAAGGCATTGACTGAGGTTTGTACGCCTTTGGCTTGGTCGGCGGCATATTTCTTTAAAATTTCATGTACTTCTTTTTCTGGAAGGTTTTGAAATAGCTTCGGTGACATGAAGTTGGTGCCGTCTAGCAAGGCAGTGATTTGTACATCACCCGCTTGGTATTGGTAATAGCCTGAAACTTGTTTGTGCTGTTCAATGATCGGCAGTATTTTGGTTGTTTCTGCCTGAGTAATTAAAGGGAAAAGGCAAAGTAAAGGGATCGCTAGTGTTATGATGGGCTTTTTCATTTTCTGATTAAAAATTGATTAAGTTGGTTGTTTTTAGCATAGATTAGGTGAGTTTGGGGCTTTTTATTGATGAAAAAATATTGGTGCAAAGATGCTGGTTTTTTTATGAGTTATTGAATTTATTCATAGTTTTGTATGGTAAATTAAAATTATAAAGGAGCTATTTATATGAGTGAACAACAATGTTCGGATAAACCTTTAGCATATTTGGATCAGAACATTTTAGATCTATTTACAGAGCCAAAGTGTTTGTTAAAAAAAGATTCTGAATTATTTAATTTTTTGAAAAATGAAGTTCAAGCTGTTTATTCTCCTACTACTCTCGAAGAAATATATCGGTCAGTTATTAATGGGAAAAGTAGTGTTTATGGTTTAGCCTTTTTAGATGTACTTAAAGAATTGAATGCTCATTTTATTACTTTAATAACTGAGAATGGTGAAGTGACCAATACTATTTTTAGGTCTTGGGAAGAGCCTTTAATACACTTTAACCAATTTGTAGAAAATAACTATTTAAATAAATTTGTGCATCCTTTGAGAAATAATTTATTTGCAATGTTTGGTGGAATTAAGGATTTTAACAAACTTGAAAATGAGCAAATTGATAATTTAAATAATTTATTGATATTTTTGGAGAGTTCTCTAAAATTTCTAGAAAGTTGTGAGGACAAAGATGAATATATTTTATCTGAAATAGAAAAGTATAAAGTTGAAATTCCTAAACTCAGAATGCAACAAAAAGAATATGAATCATTTGTTCAATTATCAGTACAACATTTAGAGGATGCTAATAAAGAACAAGCAGCACATAAAAAATTTAGGGATTCATTGAAAGTCGACCTTAACCATCTAAGAAAAATTGAATTTCCAAATGTTCTAGTGCAAATATGGAAAATATTGCAACAAAATAACGCCGAATTAGTTAATTTTGAGTTAGATGATTTTTTTCAACTGAAAAAAGGATTTAATTCAGAAAGTGAATTTTATATTTTTCAAAAAGTTAATCAGATTTATACAATGTTAAATCTGATTGGTTACCATCAGGATGAAGGTATACATAAAAAAGAAAAAAGATTTATTGCTTCGTTTAGTGATATGTCTCACGCTTCCTATGCTTGTTTTTGTGAGTATCTGTTTACAAGAGATAAAAATTTTTCCATAAAAGTTAGAGTGGCATATGAATATTTGAATGTGGCTACACAAATTGTAAACATCGAGGTTAATTCCACCCCGTGAACAAATTTATTCTAAAATTAAAAAAGCCCCTACAACGTAGAGGCTTTTTTCATCTAAGATCTAAATCTTAAGACACTTTATCACCAGCTTTAGCACCAGATTCAGGTGAAATCACCCAAACACCTTCGCCATTACCCGCAGCTAAAACCATACCGTTTGAAATACCAAAACGCATCTTACGCGGTGCAAGGTTAGCGACCATCACCACCAATTTACCTTTAAGGTCTTCTGGTTGGTAGAACTCACGAATACCGCTAAACACGTTACGTGGTTCAGCTTCACCGACATTTAAAGTTAACTGAAGCAGTTTGTCCGAACCTTCTACCATTGCAGCTTCCAAAACTTCAGCGACACGTAGGTCAACTTTCATAAAGTCTTCAATGCCAATGATCTCTGCTTCACCTACTTTAGGTTCAACTTTCGCAGGTGCAGTTTTTTTCTCTTTCTTTTTCTCAACTTTTACAGGTTCAGCCGCAGCCGCTAAAGAGTCTTTAGATGCATCGACCATTGCAGCAACTGCTTTCGGGTCTACACGTTGCATTAACGGTTGGAACAATGCAATTTCATGATCCACCAATGCCGTTTGAGCAGAAGCAAAGTCAAAGCGGTCTAGTTTTAAGAACTCTTGCACTTGAGCCGCTAAAGTCGGAAGTACAGGCGCAAGGTACACAGCCAATTGACGGAAGAGGTTAATACCGACAGAACATACATCGTGTACTTGTTGCTCTTCGCCTTCAACTTTCGCTAAAGCCCAAGGTTTTTTCTCATCGATATATTGGTTGGCTTTGTCTGCAAGCGCCATGATTTCACGAATCGCAGCAGAGAACTCACGTGCTTCATAGGCTTTCGCAATTGAGTCGCCTGCATCAATAAAGCTTTGTACCAATTCAGGCTCTGCACAAGTTGCTGATAATTTATGATCAAACTTGGTGTTGATGAATTTTGCACAACGGCTGGCAATGTTGACCACTTTACCAATCAAATCTGAGTTTACCTTTTGAACGAAATCATCCAAGTTTAAGTCAGAGTCTTCAACTTTATCAGACAGTTTAGACGCGAAGTAGTAACGTAAATATTCAGGGTTTAAGTGTTCTAAATACGTTTCAGCTTTGATGAATGTCCCGCGAGACTTCGACATCTTCTGACCATTTACAGTCAAGAAACCATTAACGAATAAACCTGATGGCGTACGGTAGTTTGCACCTTCTAGCATTGCAGGCCAGAACAGGGCATGGAAGTAAACGATGTCTTTACCAATGAAGTGATAGACTTCTTTGTCAGAGTCTTTCTTCCAAAAGTCGTCAAAACTTAAATCAGGACGTTTAGCTTTAATGTAGTTTTCAAAACTCGACATATAACCAATTGGTGCGTCTACCCAAACATAGAAATATTTGTTTGGCGCATCTGGAATTTCAAAACCGAAATACGGCGCATCACGTGAAATATCCCAATCGGATAGACCCGCTTCAAACCATTCATCCAGTTTGTTGGCAATTGAGACAGGTAAGCGACCTTGGTCACGCGTCCATTTTTGCAAATATTCTGAGAAATTCGGCAGTTTAAAGAAGTAATGATCTGAAGATTTTTCTACAGGCGTCGCACCACTCAAAGTCGATTTCGGATTTAAAAGCTCAGTCGCATTGTATGTTGTCCCGCAGACTTCACACGCGTCGCCATATTGATCTTCCGATTTACATTTCGGACACGTGCCTTTAATGAAACGATCCGATAAGAACATGCCTTTTTCAGGGTCAAAAAGCTGGTTGACAGGACGGATTGCAATATTACCTGCTTCACGGTTTTTCACATAAATTTCAGAGGCACGAGAGCGGTTTTCATCGCTATGGGTTGAATCATAATGGTCGAAATGCACACCGAAACCGTCAAAATCACGGATGTGTTCTTTTTGTACATTGGCGATCTGATCTTCAGGTGAAATACCATTGGCTTCGGCACGTAGCATGATGGCTGTACCGTGAGCATCATCCGCACATACATAAGTCACATCGTGTCCCATTGCACGCATGGCACGAACCCAAATATCTGCTTGGATATAACCGAGTAAGTGTCCCATATGGATGGGGCCATTGGCGTATGGTAGGGCGTTAGTGACTAAAATATTACGCACGGATATGACTCTCTCATTCGTATTTTATATAAGGTCAACGATTTTACCTTAGATAGCCGCGACTTGCACAAGTGAATCGGTGAAAAGTTTTCAAATGAGACTAAAGCCCATAGGAATTGATCGCTAGATTGAGCATCCATCGCTAATTTGAGCAAAATACTGAAAAAATCATGGGAAATGCATGGTCTAAAGCAGCTTGTTCATCTTTTAATGAAAGATTGAAGGGATTGTTCAGAACTCAAGTCATGGAGCTTAAAACTAATGCATATTTTCTCTATATTCATGCGCCATTAACAGCGATAATACGTACATTCAGCCCGTTTTTAAGAGTATGCCGTCCATGATCGATGATGATTTTGATTTCGACCAACCCGTGACCCGAATTCCGCAAAATCCACAAGCGACTAAACTACTGGGCAATCGACTTTTACAACAAGCTGAACAATATCTTGCTTCAATGGGTAGTCAAGCTCATGCACAATTGGTTGAGTCGCTCCGTCAGCTCGAGTCTGAAGACCCGTACTTTGCAATAATGGCCGATCAGCTTGAGTATGAAAGTGATGAACCAATGGCCAATGACGTGCTCAATTTGTTGTTTTTCTGGCAAACGGCCAATGAAAAAGAAGCTGATATGACTAAGTTTCAGCTGCCTAATTTAATCCAAACAGACTATTTTCAAGCGACTTTGCTTGACGCTTACGACGCGATGGATTTGGGGGCATTCCAAGCCCAACGCCGCAGCGTGATTGAAGAAACCTTAAAACTGTATCAACAGCAGTGTTATGCAGGTTGTATTACGGTTCTTTATGGTCAAATTGAAGGAATTTTGACTGATGCGTTGATTGAGCATGGTTATTTACAGCAAAATCAAACCAAGTTTGTCGATGTCTATAAAATTGTACCAGGCTTGAAAGGCCATGAAGTCAAAAGCCTATGGCATAAAGTCAAAATTGCCAGTGAAATCAATCCGTATTTTCTGAGCCTTGAAGCCTTGAAAATGGATGCGAGTTCAAGTGTCACTGCCAGCCGTCATAATATGGTACACGGTGCAGATGTGACCCATTTCACTCAAGCCCGCAGTTTCATTCTGTTTATTTGGTTGTTTGCAGTCATCAGTTTTATCAGTACTTTAAAGCGTTAGTTTCTTCCGTGTAGTGGTACAGGATGGCGTTTAAATTGCTGCATCCTGTACAGCTATTGTTTCCAAATGATGCAAATGAGGTCAGCACTTAAAAAGCAAGGTATAACTCTGAGTTAAGCAAAATTTTAAATACGAAAGAGGGTTGTAACATGACGAATGACAATAAACTCGATGATTTAAAAACCAAAGCGACTGAGTTGGGTGAAGACTTGAAGTTGAAAGCTCAAGCGGCAAAACTCGAAGGCGAGAAAGTGCTGGAAGATGTCAAACATCAGGCTACAGAAGCCAAGCTTGATGCTGAAAAGCAGCTGACTGACTTAAAGCAGAACGCAGCAGAAAGTAAAGCCGAAGGCGATGCAGCTTTTGAGCAAAAGTTGGAGTCTGCACAAGCCAAAGCCGAGCATGCGAAACAAGTCGCACAGGAGAAATTGGATCACTTTAAAGTTGAAGCAGGGCATAAACTGGATGAGGCGAAACTTAAAGCCACTGAGTTAAAGCATGAGGCTGAAATTAAACTGGAAGAATTTAAGGTGCAAGCCACTGAAAAGTTTGACGAGTTGAAAAAGAAAGCCACAGAAACACTGCAAAAGTTTAAAAAAGACGACCAAGCTTAATCCGTCCGAAACCGCGAATGTCGGCCTTAAATGTTCGCTAATACTATGGCGTAGACTGTGTACTGAGTGCAGGGTCTGCGTCCAAGTTAAACCACATGATGCTCTGAATTTGATTGTTTACGGTGCGGATGGTGTAACGATAGTTTGCAATTTCATATACATATACCGTTTCAAGTGGGCTATTCGGTGCACTGCTGATTGGGGTAGAGGACATAGAAATCGGCGATAAATCGATTTTTTTCTGCATGTCTTGAACTTGATCACCGATAGTCACCGTTTGACCCGCAGGGGTTTTAAATGAATTGGTTGACGTGTCTGCAAAACTAAAGCTAGATATGGTGCAAGCCAAAACAACCACGGCCCAAAGTTTCATTTTTTTCTCCCCAAATCGCGTCAAGATAGAACAATAGAATATAGATATTTTGCTATGCAATAACATCACCTTAAATGGGGAGATTGGATTGTACTTACAATTCTTTACGTTAAAATAGGATCCAATTCACCGATTTTATTTTTAGTTAGCTTAAGCGACTAAGCTTCGCCCTTTGATATTCAGCGTATAAAACCAACTAAAAAGCTAGGAATACTAAATTTCATGGCATAATCCATAAATACTGAACTTAACCTAAGTTCGTTTTGTGGTTAAACTATAGCATTCAGCTGAATACTCGAATTTGGAGTACATATATGTCGTGGCTTTCTTCTCTTAAATCAGTTTTTTCTCCTGCGCAGGAGGTAAAGGAAGAAGAAATCCAAACAGTACTGCAAAACTATATCTTGCCCAATTCAAACCATGCGTTGAAAGACCGCATTACTCAAGTGAATGTGCAGGGCAATATTCTGCAAATTACCATCAATACTTTTCCTGCCGAAGCCGATGATTTACAAAAGATTCATGATGATTTGGCGGTTGCGCTTGAAGCATGCGGTATCAAAGAATTAAACATGCATGTGATTCAACAAAAAACGGGACATAAAGAAAAGTCCGGTGGCTGTGGACATCAGCATGCTGAAGGTGAAAGCTGTTCAAGCCAAGCAAAAGAGGCTGCACCGAAAAGCAATTTACCCCCAGTGGTTGATGCTTCAGGCTCAGCACCCAAAGCAGTTGCACAACCCGTTGAAACTGATCCAAACAATCCACCGATTCAAAAAGCAGCGCCACAACAACGTGATGTGCCGAAGCATCCGCGTATTCAAAATGTGATTTTGGTGTCCTCGGGCAAGGGGGGCGTGGGCAAATCCACTACCACGGTAAACCTTGCACTTGCTTTGCAAAAGCTAGGCTTAAAAGTTGGTGTCTTAGATGCGGACATTTACGGTCCAAGTATTCCGACCATGTTGGGCAATGCGGGCAAAACGCCGATGATTGAAGCGGAAAATTTTGTACCCTTAGATGCCTATGGTTTGGCAGTGTTATCGATTGGGCATTTAACAGGTGATCATAATACTCCTGTGGCTTGGCGTGGGCCGAAAGCGACAGGGGCATTGATGCAGTTGTTCAATCAAACCTTATGGCCTGATTTAGATGTGTTGATGATTGATATGCCACCAGGTACAGGCGATATTCAGTTGACCCTTGCGCAGCGTATTCCTGTGACAGGTGCGGTGATTGTAACCACACCGCAAAATGTGGCACTTATGGATGCGACCAAAGGCATTGAGCTATTTAATCGCGTACACATTCCAGTCATGGGTGTAGTGGAAAATATGTCGACCCATATTTGCTCAAATTGTGGATTTGAAGAGCAAATTTTTGGTACAGGCGGCGGTGATCAACTGTCGGAGCAATATGCTATTCCTCTGTTGGGACGTTTACCTTTAAATGTACAAATACGTGAAAATGCGGATGCGGGCAAGCCTTCTGTTTTAGTGGAAGACAGTGCAGCAGACAGCTATATGCAAATTGCTGAAAAAATTGCAGCCGCACTGCCTCAGGCTGAAAAAGACCAGACCCGTATTTTCTAAATCAGCCATAAATGAAAAAAAGCCCAACACATTAAGCTGGGCTTTTTTTTTGCTTTTTTAGGACAGTGAATAGGACTGATTTTGTTTTTTGGCTTGCATAATATTAATGCTGATGGCGATCACCACCATCACAATCCCAATAATATCAGTCACAGTTTCAGGGATAATCATACATAAAGCACCTGCACCTAAGAAAATTCGCCAGAACCAGTTCAAACCAACTTTAAAGTAACCTTCAACTGCAGCACCCAGCGCCAAAATACCGACTACTGAGGTAAAGACAATACTCACAATAGTTGTCCATGCAGGAAAAGCAAATTCACGTGCGTTGACTGCGACATTGGCTGTATCAATCATCAGCATGGCAGGGTTATAGACGAACAGGAACGGGACAATGAAACCCGCTAAAGAAAGTTTCAAGGCTTGGAAGCCCGTACGCATTGGGTCGCCCCCTGCGATTCCCGCACCTGCAAAGGCGGCTAAGGCGACAGGGGGAGTAATATTGGCAAAAAGACCAAAGTAGAACACAAACATATGCGCCACCAGCGTGGGAATATCAAAGTTTGCCAAAGCAGGTGCAGCCATAGTCGCGGTAATGATATAGGCTGGAATCGAAGGAAGTCCCATACCTAAAATCATCGATGCAATCATGGTAAAGAACAGCGTTAAAAATAGGCTGCCTGCACCGATGCTCATAATCGAGGAGGTCATGACAGAGCCAAAGCTGGTCAGGCTCACTACACCAATAATAATCCCCACCACAGCACAGGCTGCCATGACTGAAAGGGATTGTTTTGCACCATCGGCGAGCGCTTCTAATATTTCTTTGAAGCCCATACGGGTCGATTTTCGGAAACTCGCTACAATCACAGTTAAGACAATGGTGTAGACCGCGGCATAACTGACAGGAATGGATTGAAAGAGGAAAAATACCAAAGCCACGATCGGAATAAGCAAGTGCCCTCGCTGCTTTAGTACATCTTTAACCCGTGGCAAATCCGCTTTCGGTACACCTTTTAAATTGTCTTTACCAGCACGGAAATGAACCTGCGCCATCACGCCTAAATAGTACAGCAAAGCTGGAAGGGTGGCTGCAAGGGCAATGGTGCCATAACTGACACCCGTGGTTTCAGCCATAATGAAGGCACTGGCTCCCATCACAGGGGGTAAAATTTGTCCACCTACAGAAGCGCTGGCTTCAACAGCACCTGCAAAATTTTTGTGGTAGCCAATTTTTTTCATCAGGGGAATGGTGAATGAACCAGTACCTACGACATTGGCCACCGCTGTGCCATTAATACTGCCCATAAATCCACTGGAAATGACAGCAACTTTTGCAGGGCCACCTTGTTTATGTCCCGCAAGTGCCATCGCAAGATCATTAAACAATTTGCCCATGCCTGATTTCGCCAGGAAAGCACCAAACAAAATAAACAGAAAAATGAAAGTGACTGAAGCACCGATTGCGGAAGAATAAAGTCCTTCGGTTTTTAAATACATTTGCCCGAAAATATCACTAATACTATATGGACGCGTCAATAAACGATCAGGGACCCAGTCATAGTGGCTAAAAAACGGGTAAGACAGAAAAGCTAAACCTAAAATAGGCAGCATCCATCCCATAACCCGCCGAGCGCCTTCAACCACCAGCACCACGGCTAAAATGGCAAAAACAATATCTAAAGTGTTTGGAATACCCCCACGCGTGGTCATAATGGCTTGATATTCTTTCCAAAGGTATAAAAAGGTTGCTAAAGAGGCTAAGGCAAGTAACCAATCCAACCAAGGGATGCTTTGTCGTGAACTGGACTGACGCGCAGGATAAAGTAGAAAGATCAAAACCAAACCAATAGCGACATGGGCGGAACGTTGAATCAGTTCGGGTAGTGGATTAAAGGTAATAAATAAATGAAATAAGGAATAGAAAATAGCAATCGCCGCTATGAACCATGCCACAGATTTGTTGCTTGGGGAACGAGTCACTGACTCACGATCAAATTTTTCTAAAATGGCTTGTTGTTGCTGCTCATCTAATTGTTCCGGGACAACTTTTTCTTCATTTTGAGTCATCGGCATTCTCCGATCTGCCATGCTTTCCACAAGGGCTGTTGTTGTGCTGTAATTTGCACCAAGGTGTAATCTGGATATTGTTGAAAAATGGGCCAGACGCTCTGGTGAATGATGATACTGCCTTGCATATTCTTGGAAATGATCCAGTTGATTTGATCAATGCGCCGATTAACTTTCATTCTGACCATACCGTCTTTTTGAAAGATGATGGGGTAGTCATTCGGTGTGCCTGCACCGAAAGAAATCAGGTCGGTGTAGCGCAATATAAAGTGCTGTTGCTCCTGTTGATAGTTTTCAATCCAACGGGTTTTTTCAACTGAATGTTTCCACTGCAAACTAAATTGTGCTGTTGAAATTCGGCACTGCATTTGAGCAACAGTTACTTCGCTATAGCGAACAGGTAAGAACAACAGCCCGCATAAACCGAGTAGAAAAAGTGCAGTAATCACTGCACCTTTTTTCAGCTTCATTTTTTCGCTGCGAGTTCGTCGTAATAACGCTTAGCCCCAGGGTGTAGCGGAGCAACCACGCCTTTTTGAGCCGTTTCCAGATTAATTTCTGTCGCTGCCTGATGTGAGTTGGCCAATTGTCCTAAACTATCAAAGAAGGTTTTGGTCAGTTTATAGACATCATCTTCAGAAAGATCGGAACGTACCACTAAAGCGTTCATAATGGCCGCAGTTGGAATATCTTCTGCATTACCATAAGTGCCTTTCGGAATATTCAGAGATAGGAAATAAGTTTGGTTTTTGGCGATTTGTTTCACTTTCGCCGGATCAATCCCGACCAGTTGTAAATCGAAACCTTGTTGCAGTTCCATCAAGGATGAGTTGGGGATACCACTGGTTAAGAATGCAGCATCAATTTTTCCACCCTTTAAAGCATCCGCGGCTTCAGCATAGCCTAGATAGTCGACCTTCACGTCATTGTAAGTAATACCAAAACCATTTAAGAGGGTGCGCGCATTAACTTCAACCCCTGAGTTTTGGGCACCGACAGCAATACGCTTACCTTTTAAGTCTTCAAGCTTTTTAATGCCTGATTTTTTTGATGCCACAATTTGCACATAGTTGGGGTAAAGTGCCGCCACTTGTTGGACATTATCAATTTTCCCACTGGCAAAACTACCTGTGCCATTCAGTGCTTCGGTTAAGCTGTCACTCATGACAAAAGCCATTTCAACTTTTTTCTGTTTGAGTAAGTTAAGATTTTCTACCGATGCGCCTGTGGTTTGGGTTTTTGAATTTACACCGTAGGTTTTATTATAAATTTCAGCCAAACTGGTGCCAATCACGTTATACGGCCCAGATGCACCACCTGTCGCTATGTTGACAAATTTACTTTGGAGTTTGTCGGATGCTTGTGCACTGGTTTCAGTTTGAGCATCGCCTGAAGTTGCGGTTTTATTGTCACTTGAGCATGCTCCTAGACCCGCAAGTGCAATTGAAAGTAGCGTGAGTTGAGTCCATTTTTTCATATACTTTTCCTCGTTTTATTATCTTCAAAGCCATTCACTTGGCTCTTTTATCCTTGACTTTGCGTGATCAGATTGATGAATAAAAATACGCATGTTTTAAAAAGTAACTGATTAAAAATCATTTGAATAGTTTTTTTTCATTAGGCATGTCTATTTGATTTATAAAATCATTGATTTGAAAAAAGAATAAAGCATGTGGCGTCATTTTTATGAATGCTAGATTGGGTAAGGGTCTTATACGGTATTTATGTTAAGTATTGAATGAAAATAGGACTTACGCACTATTATTTATAGATTCTCTGTGGTAGCAGATGATTTTTATCGAGAATAAAGTCATCAATGAAGTTTTTGATAACTGGTCTAAATAATTTCTTCTGCCAACGATATACATTTTCAAAGATCCGCTCAAACTGGTTCTTTTGTATCTCGACGTAGGCCATCAAGGCTGAAAAAATATGATTCAAAATCAGTTTAGATCGTCTTACTTGAAACTTTTCAATATGACAAACCTGTTTAATCACCCGGTGATATTGCTCTATTTTCCAATGACTTGAATGTAATTCATGAAAACCCTCAAAGGACAATAAATCATCTTCATCTTGATGCACAATATAAAACCTCTGCTGTTCTTTTAACTGAGTCTTAAATAATTGTACAAAGCCAAAATCTTTGAGCCAGACCACTTGACCCTGATGGAAATTTGGCAATAAACGCAGTTGAAACCATTGTCCTTTTTCTGGGGAAACCTTACGGTTACAGTCGATACCAAACATAAATCGAATACCATATTTTCTTATGGTTTTTAGATTTCCAGTCGATGAATACCAACTATCACCTGTAATAAATTGAATCTTTGCACCCCAACTGAGTACTTCACTTAACATATCCATAAAGTAATCATTCTTGGTTTTACTTTCAGATTTGTCATAAATTCGGAAATTAATTGGAATATTTTGACCATTCTGATCTGTCGCATACAAGGTAATGAGATTAATACCCTTGACGGATCGGTGGTGTTTGCCTGACCAAAAATAGCTAACCAAGTCCATATGTTGACTATAGGGTTTATCTAAAACAGTATCATCAATACTGACTATAAGTTTATTATTATCAATATGTTGAATTGCTTCTTGATATAGGTCGTGAGGTGTGTAGTCTTCACGTTCTAGAAAGCGATTTACACTATCATGCGAGATGTTATAAGTCTCGGCAAGTTGTGTGCAGCTAATAGAGTTCGGTTCTGTCATGAGAAAGCCCATATAAATGGGTAATGTACAAGTTGCTGTAGAAGCATGTTTAATTCGTCTGATCACAGATACTTTATAAAGTATTTTAATACTTTTTTGAATCCGTCAATGCGTAAGTCCTAGAAAATTAAAAAAACTGTTATCACGGTTCACTAAATTTGATTGCTTTCAGCAAGGCAAGTCATTACGCTTATAGCTATGTATATGTGGGTCTGTGAATATGGTCACTTGGTTTTTTATTGGTTTAGTGATAACCATTCTTTTAACTCCAGGACCGACCAATACCTTACTTGCCTCTTCGGGCATTCAAGTCGGTATTCGTAAATCTTTGCGTCTCATTCCAGCAGAAGCTTTTGGCTATCTCATTTCAATCACGGCATGGGGCTTCCTTATTGGAAAAGTGTCCGTACACTTGCCTTTATTGCCGACTATTTTAAAACTGTTCAGCGCAAGCTATATCATTTATTTGGCCATCAAATTATGGCGTACAGCCGATGCTGAAGTGAGTTTTAATCAACCGACTATTCGGGCGCGTGAACTATTTTTGGCAACATTATTGAACCCTAAAGCATTATTGTTTTCTTCAGCCATTTTCCCAACCATTGCGTGGACAAAACTGGATTATTATCTGTCACATATGTCGCTGTTTTTGGTGTTAATTGTTCCAATTGCTTTCTTTTGGACTTTTATCGGGTCAATTTTAGCGAGCAATAAAATTCGCTGGCTGAACCAATCTAACCTGCAAAAAACAGCGTCGCTGGTCTTGATGAGTTTTTCGATTCCACTGAGCTATTCTGCGATTTTAAGTTTTTAATTTAGTAATTAAAGACAGAAATTTTGCGAACTTAAACGCGCTTATTTTCATTGAAAGCGATTTCAGTTAAAGTACAACGCAATTATTGAAATTAAGCTTTTTGGAAAGAATAAATGGCTATTAAGTCCGATCGTTGGATTCGCGAAATGAGCGAAAAACACGGCATGATCGAACCGTATGCAGAAAACCAAGTTCGTTTAGATGAAAATGGTCAAAAACTCATTTCTTATGGCGTGTCGAGCTATGGTTATGATGTTCGTTGTGCACGTGAGTTTAAAGTTTTTACCAATGTTCACTCGGCAATTGTCGATCCAAAAAACTTTGATGATAAAAGTTTTATCGACATTGAAGCTGATGTTTGTATTATTCCGCCGAACTCATTTGCTTTAGCACGTACCGTTGAGTATTTCCGTATTCCACGTAATGTGTTGACTGTGTGTTTGGGTAAATCGACCTATGCACGTTGCGGTATTATCGTAAACGTCACACCACTTGAGCCTGAGTGGGAAGGTCATGTTACTTTAGAGTTCTCGAACACAACCAATCTTCCTGCACGTATTTATGCAGGTGAGGGTGTTGCACAAATGTTGTTCTTCGAATCTGACGAAGTGTGTGAAACATCGTATAAAGACCGTGGTGGTAAGTACCAAGGTCAAACAGGTGTGACTTTACCGAAGACCTAAGTTTTTGATATTAAAAAAAGCGGATCATTGATCCGCTTTTTTTATGGCAATTCATTCATCGGAAAATAAATATTATCGGACAGTTGGTTTTGCATTTGTGCTGAGTTTCAGCATAATCAATTGTGAATTAGAGTGCTTTGGTTGACGCAAATAAAAATTATAGTGCGCAGAGTAAAATGCCAAGCAAAGGATGTAGTACATAAAGATGCGGAGCATCGAATAATAAGGATGGTCGAGATGACGAATCGTATATATCCCGCAGGATTGAAAAAATCCTGTTTAGCTAGTCTTGTCGGACTCATGCTTGCGCAGCCTACATTTGCCCTTGAGTCACTTTCCGATGAATATCTAGCGGATACTACAGGTGAAGGCATTGCGTTACTTCCTGAAAACTTCAAGATGGTGTTTCAAGGGGCTAATGATCTCTCCACGGCTTCTAGTTATAACCGTGGCGTGGCCAATCCACAACAATACGACACGGGCTTTATTCGTATTATTCCTGTGGGTGAGAACTACTCCAAATATACCAATGCCGATGATCTGACCACGAAACGAACCAAAGCGGACATCTTTATTTATGGTTTAGCACTTTCACGGTCTGATAATAATGCCAATAGTCGTTTCAGCAATCAGGGCTTTACATGGGGAAACGATGTTAACCCTTGGTTATTTCGCGCTGGCACAGCCACGGGGATTAAACAGTTTCATCAAGCGAATGCAAGTTCAGATGTGAGTTTTCTAGGGCTGGAAGCCCCTTTAGCGACCGTTCTAGCCAGTGACGCAGATAATAATATTAAATTAGGTTTATGGTGGGATGCTTTTTCACGAAGTTGGAATTCCCAAAATAAAGTGGACCCTATCACTGGTGCACCGACAACAACCAATGCGGCTGCGGATCCTGATTTAAGTTTAAATCAAAGAATACGTTTACAAGCGGTTGCCAACGGATTGAGTTTAAATGGTTCACAGGTTCGTATGTTTCAAACTCAAGCATCTACCTTAGACCAGCAAAATAAAACCTTTGGGATGGCAGCCTTACTTCGGATCAATACCAATGATGATCCATCTGGATTGGTCTATGCCAACAACGACGCAAATAAAGCGCTATTGAATGCTAAAGTCCTTCGACTGAGCACAGCTGCGACCAACGACGGTACGGCAGTCACACCCGCATTAGATCGTTCATTGGCTCCAATTTTTGATGCGAGTGAGGGACTTTATTTATACAGCCCAAATATTAACTTGGTCTTGGGTAATATTTATCAGCCTTTTGTTGTAGGTTCGGAAGGACGCAATATTATTCTCGAAGTCACGCGTATTCCGAATGTGCCTGAGATTTATAAGCAGATTTATACCTACTACCCAGATGTACAGGGTGGAAACAATGCTGACTATAAAGGATCAACATGTAATGTGGCCTATTGCGGTTCGAATATTGTTCAAACGGGGGCAGGGAGTACTGCGATTCAATACCAAGGAAATAACGCAACACATAGCAGTATTTCGATTGGTAGCGTGACACGAGATCCGACCACCAATACGCTCAAAGCCAATACGGCGACACAATCTACTGGTGTGGTATTCCGCGGGACTGGAACAGCAGTTCCTGTGAATCTCGGTTCGGTTGCTATAGATGGTGTATTGATCCAACACTTAAAAATTAAGACCACAGGGCTATAGGATACTGACATGATGAAAAAATTATGTGTAACCATGTTGATGTCTGTATCCATGTTGTCTCAAGCGGGTTTGGTCGATTTGGATAATAAGGAACTGGTCGGTGTGACTGGACAGGGCGGTGCAGATTTGAGCTTAACTCTATCGATTAACCACCAATATGCCAATGATATGAGTTTAAATACGATCTCTAGGACCAATGGTGTAGATGCAAATGGGCGAGCTATTGTCACTGAAGCCTATTATCAAATGCGCGCAAATCAAGATTGCGCTTTATTAGAACTGTGTCGTATCGCCATTTCCCCAAATAATCATAAGGAAAATGGGCAACGAAAATGGCTGGTGTTTAAGCAGTTCCAAGGCACCATGCAAATTGATAAATTTTCGCTGGAAGGTACCACAATTCTGAATAAAGAAGGTAAGCCACAAACTGCGATGATGTTAAAGTTTTTCGATGATAAACCCCTTAAAATTCGTAACTTAGGTTTTTCCAGTCTTTCAGTAGAAAGTGGTGAAAATGGATATTTCAATACCTCAACGTATAACAATTATGGTACGAGTAAAACTGTACCAACTTTTGATAAAGGTCAGGAACAAGGTTTTATGGGCTTAAATGTTCACGGAAACTTACATCTGGATGGAAATCTAAAAATCTTTAGCTATAACTGCTCGGGCACTGCGGGTAGCCGCTGTTAGACACATAGTTTCAAAAGGATATTGAGATGCATAAAATAATAAAACTAAACCTTCTGACACTGTGTATCTGTGCAGCGAATCAAAGTTATGCATTACAAGCTTTGAATGATCAGATTTTAAGTGATGTAACGGGTCAAGATGGTATTTCAATTACCCATGAAGCTTCAAAAGTTGACATTAAACAATTGAATTGGGTCGATCCTGCGGAAGTCGGAAAAACACCGATAAAACTGGGTTTGCATAATATTGAAATGAAAACGGCAACTGGTTATAACAACATTAAAACCAAACTCGATTTTGATGTGGGAACAACACAATTAGCCAATGGTACGCAAGGGGTCGGCATTCAGCTCTCTGCCAGTGTGTCACCTTTTACCGCAACGGCTGCCCAAATCATGCTGATGTGTTCACCAAATTGTGCAACGGGTGAAACGGATCAAAATTTAGGAAGTTTTAAGCTTTCAACTATTTCACCTTTTGAAGTGTACTTAGCAACGACGAATGGTCTGTTTAACCGTGACTCAAAGGTGCATTTAGATTTTAAATTGCAGAATGCTAGTATTAGTTATGGACAAAATAATCAAGATTTAACCTTAAAAGATTTCAACTTCAATTTATCTGCTGATGGATATCTCTATATCGATGAAACGGAAGGTGTAGTTCTCACCTCAAAGGGTAGTGTTGGCGATAATATTGTTGTTTTAGGTCGAGTGGAAGATAAGACAGATGTACATGACAGCCGTGTAGGCAATGCCACAAATCCGGGGTTAAACGTTGATTTACGTTATGGCTCAGCAAACTCGACTCATCGAAACTTAATTCGGATAGGGGCATCAGGTGCTTTAACCAATGGCAAGATCGCATTAAATGCTGACCAGACTGGTGTTGCTAAGTTTAATACGGTCAACCGTGTTAACGGTAATGTTCAAGAAAATGAGGTGGTTGCATCTGCAGGTTATGGTTTTAAGAATGCTGGCGGCTTACATTTAAATGTATCGGCTGACTTTACCCGTGCAGGGAATAGTTTGCTTGGTGCTAGCACACCAACAACGTTTGAATTAGGACACACTGGTACAGGCAGTTACGCCATCGAGTTTTCAAATTTATCACCGCTCAATGTACGTACTTCCACTGACCCCAATTCAGCAATAAACAGTCAAAATGCCTATATTGATTTTGGCCAGATTTATATCAATAACATTCGCACCAACTCAATGGGTTTTGTAGTCAATGACCAAATTAAGACGATATTGGGTGCGCAAAACTATGAGTTGATTTATAACCCATCACCAACGGGCAATGCTTCAAATATGGCTTTTATTGCTGTACGTGGACTCGATTTTCAAGCCATTGCACGTAAAGCTCGCTTTATTTCAGATAATTCTATTGCGGTAAACAATATTAACGAAGGGACATGGGGCTTAGGTATTCCAATTTATAACCTAAATGTCAATGCAGCATTTTTTGCCAAGAAATATACCAATACCGCTGGAACAGTGAAGGATGGGTTGGGTTATGACATCGCAGTATCAACTGATGGTTATGGTGAAGATAGTCAAGGCAACCCTAAAACAACGTCTATTATCGTCATTGATGGTGCGATGAGTAAGCATGGCGAAGAAGTTAACTACTATACAGGCTTACGTAATATTGATTCATATTTTAAAGCCAATGGTGTGATTGGTTTTAATGAAAATGAAATCTATATCAAAGCCGATAGCTTATTGTTTGCTGCCAATGCGGAAATCGCAATCGGGCAGCTTCCGGGTGCACTATATAATTGTCCAGCAGGGGTAAATAGTTGTGCCAAAGAAGTCGTACCGATTAATAACTTTGCCAAAAAAGATGATGTTCTCGCATCGATTGCTTTTATGTTGGATGGTAAAGGTGAACTCTTTATTATTCCAGGACTTGAGGCTGTAGGCGGAACACCGCAAAGCAATTATCTGTCATTTAAATCCAATTTTGAGTTTAATACGTTGAGTAGTACAGACCTGAGTAATGAAAGTAAAAAAGGCAGTTTTATTAGCCTCAGTAATACCGATAGCAATGGAACAACAACAAAAACCTCAAGTTTTAACTTGAACAAAATGCAAGGTCACTTAGGTTTGAATGGCAAAATTCATATGCAAAAGGACTCAGTGGTCATAGATAATCAAGTGCAATTTAACTATAAGGCATTAGCAGGTGGACAAGGAGCAGCCTTTAGGACGGAGGTCGCATTGTCTCCAACAGGTACCATGCAGAAGGTTGCCGATATTGCTATTACGGGTGGGGCTATGCGTAGCACATTAGGGATTACACCGCGTTAAAAAGAATGACAAGGAATAAATAAAATGAATAAGTCTTTAATTTCAATTCTAATCACAGCAACATTAGGCTTGAGTCAAAGTTATGCGATGACCGCTTTAAATGACGAGGAGTTGTCAGAAGTTGAAGGTCAATCTTTGATGAATCTAGAGTTTCAGCAGGGGACGAATACAACCGATGCACAAGGGAAAACATATAATCAATCAAACATTGGTTTTTATAAGTTGGCCCTAAGTGCAGAATTGGAGCTGAATGCCAATATTAAGAAGCTTCAATTGGGATGTGGTGGCGACAATAATTCAATTCGAGCGAACAGTTGTGATATTGATATCGATCATATTGGTCTAAGTGGACTACCTGATGATCCAAACTACACTTCTGATCAACGTGCAGCAACTTCGGCATTAATCACAAATCCATTTATTCAGTTTGCGATTAAAAATCCGACTTCAGCTGCAACACGTGAGGTGTTAGGCTTTCGTGTGAGTGCTGAAAAGATTAAAGGCTTGATGACATTAGGTACCAATAATGATGTAGATGCAAATAATAATGCGATACCCAATGGAATTAATACCTTTAGTGGATATATGAAAACCAAAACTGCATCTGGTACTGCAGTGACTGCAGCTCGTAGCATGACCTTTGCGGATACAGGATTAACTATGAATGGTATTGTGCAAGGACGATTACTCGGAAGTAGTTCTGGGACAACTTGTGTAAGTGGTTTTTTAGACCCTTGTTATGATATTTCATATACCTCTGATACTTATAATTTAAATCTATCTTCAACTACAGCGCCTTTTACGATTAATTCGACAGTTGTGTCGGGGACTCGAATGAAGGATGTAACTTTAAAAGGGACTGGTACTGTTGGGCAAATTGATTTTAGTGGACAATTAACAGCTAAAGTACTCGGTTTTTTAAACTTAGATAAACAGGTGTCCGGCAATATTACTGGGCTTAAAACAGATATCACTGTGAACCAAAGTTTAGGCTTAATTCACGCATTGTATTTAAACAACCCAGCATCATTATCCTTGCAGTCCCAAGATATTTTATGGACGGGTGCTGCGGTTGGTGCGAATAAAGGTTGGTGGCTGGCAATGGAAGATGAAGTCGAACTGGGTAGCTTAAGCCCAACGACCAAAGTGGCAATTACCAATGAAGTCTTAAAACAAACCATTGCGGGTATTAATAAAGATCTAACGGACAATCCTCGAAATTGCGGTAATCTTTTAACAGGATGTGTCGGTGGTTCTGCCTTAGTTGTTGGGAATGTTCCAATGAATACGACGACTTTGGATTTTCCACTGACCAATTTAAGCTTACAAGGGCAAAACTTTAGATCAAACTGTTACGGTGGTTTAAAATTCTGCTAATTAAATTTTCATAAAAAATCCCGCGATATACGCGGGATTTTTTTAATCTAAAATGAATTATTTTGCAATTTTCGCCAATAACTCTTCTTTAGAAATGTTTACAGATTCAGCATCACGACGGCCTTTATATTCAAAAGTACCTGCATCCAAGCCTTTCTCAGCAATCACAATACGGTGAGGAATCCCAGTAAGCTCAAGGTCTGAGAATTTCACGCCTGGACGTTCGTTACGATCATCCAGTAATACATCATAACCTGCTGCCATAAGCTCAGAATATAAGGCTTCAGCTGCTTCTAAAGTACGTGGAGACTTATGCGCATTCATAGGCACAATTGCAACTTCAAATGGTGCAATTGCCGTAGGCCAAATAATACCTTTTTCGTCAAAGTTTTGCTCAATTGCAGAGGCAACTACACGTGTTACACCAATACCGTAACAACCCATGGTTACAGTAAATGGTTTACCATCTTCACCTAAAACTTTACAACCTAAAGCTTCTGAATACTTTTGACCCAGTTGGAAAATATGCCCAACTTCGATACCACGTTTAATTTGCAGCGTACCTTTACCGTCTGGAGACGGATCACCCTCAACCACATTACGTAAGTCATAAACTTCAGTGAACTGTGCATCACGTTCCCAGTTTAGACCAGTCACGTGTTTGTCTACTTCATTTGCACCAGCGACAAAGTCAGACAAGACAGAGGCTGAACGGTCAACAATGACCGTTAAGCCTTTTTCAACTAAGCCTTGTGGTCCGCAGAAACCAGCGGTTAAACCCAGTGCAGCAAGTTGTTCTTCTGTTGCGAAAGTCAATGGTGATGCAATATGTGGATGCTTCTCCGCTTTAATTTCATTCAGCTCATGATCGCCACGTAAGAACAATGCCACTACAGGTGTTGCTTGGCCTTCTTCAGTTGCAATACCTTGTACTAACAAGGCTTTTACAGAGTGAGCAGGATCAGATTTTAAGAAGTTTGATACATCTGCAATGGTTTTTTGATTTGGTGTATCGACAACGTCTAAAGCTTTGGTTGGAGCCGAACGTTCACCGACCAAAACGGCTTCAGCCATTTCAACGTTTGCAGCATAGTCAGATTCAGTCGAGAAGGCGATATCATCTTCACCACTTGATGCTAACACGTGGAATTCATGTGAGCCTGAACCACCAATTGAACCTGTATCGGCTTGTACTGGACGGAAATATAAACCTAAACGGGTAAAGATTTTGCAGTACGCGTCGTACATGATGTCATAGGTTTCTTGCAGTGATTCTTGGTTTGCGTGGAAAGAATAAGCATCTTTCATGATAAATTCACGTGAACGCATTACACCGAAACGTGGACGAATTTCATCACGGAATTTGGTTTGTACTTGATAGAAGTTTGCAGGCAATTGTTTATAGCTTTTGAGTTCATTGCGCGCAAGATCGGTAATGACTTCTTCATGGGTAGGACCAAGCACAAAAGGGTTGCCATGGCGGTCTTTGAAACGAAGCAGTTCAGGGCCGTATTGGACGTATCGACCAGATTCTTCCCATAAAGACGCTGGCTGAGTTACGGGCATCAGGACTTCGAGTGAACCCGCATTGTTCATTTCTTCATGAACGATCGCTGCAACTTTATTTAATACGCGAACGCCCATCGGCAGCCAAGTGTATAAACCTGAAGCCAATTTACGAATCATCCCAGCACGTAGCATTAGTTGATGTGAAATCACTTCTGCGTCATTTGGGGTTTCTCTTAACGTTGCAAATAAAAAGCGACTCGCGCGCATGGAAACTGTCCTAAAATTTTAAACTTTGAAAGTCAAAGATTATACGATAAAAAAATGAGGAGGCATGTCGACACCGCCTCAGAAAAATGTTGATTATTATGACATGATTTTACGGACTTGACGCAGCATAAAGTTCTTAAAGTCATCTAAATAGGTGAAGATCACAGGAACCACCACTAAGGTCAGTAGTGTCGATGTAATGACACCGCCGATCACTGCATGTGCCATTGGTGCGCTTTGTTCCCCCCCTTCACCTAGCCCTAAAGCCAGAGGCACCATGCCCATCACCATGGCGCTAGTAGTCATCAAAATAGGGCGTAGACGTGTTTTACCTGCATCAATAATCGCTTGATAACGATCAACGCCGTGATCCATGGCTTTTTTTATGAAATCGATCAATAGAATTGCATTTTTGGTCACCAGACCCATCAACATGATAATACCGATAATAGAAAACAAGTTCATGGTGGAGTTAAATAAGAATAGAGCGAAAAACACACCAATCAATGATAGTGGCAGGGAAGCCATAATAGCCGCAGGGTGAATAAAACTATTAAACTGCGAACCTAGCACAATATAAATAAAAACAATCGATAAGGTGATAGCGGTCATGGCATAGCCTGCGGATTCAGCCATGTCTTTGTTTGAACCTTGTGTGTCAAAGCTATAACCTGCTGGAAGGTCAAAGTTGTCTTCAATTTTTTTAATATCTGCACCAATATCACCTGCAGGTCGACCTGCAGTGTTGGCTTCAACTAAGACTTCCCTTGCTAGATCGCGACGATTAATCTGCGATGCCCCCAGACTTTGCTCTAAATGCGCAACACTAGAAAGGGGAATCAATAAAGCTTGACCATTGGCATCCGTTTTTTGCGATGTGAGGTAAAGGTTTTGTACATCACTAGGTAAGCTACGTGCATTTTCAGTTAAGCGCAGGTTAACGTCATAGGTTTCACCTTTGTTGTCTTGCCATGTGGTGACATCATCCCCTGCAATCAGTGGTCGAATGACATTGGAAATTTGGTTGACCGATAGGCCCAAATCGCTGGCTAAGACCCGATTAATATGCACACCTAAAGTCGGTTTAGGGGCTTTAAGTGAGCTTTCCAAGTCGACAATGCCTTTGACTTGCGCAATTTCTGCCATAAAGCGGTCTGATATTTTTTGCAATTCAGCTAAGTCTGGACCTTTGATGGAAATCATCACTGGCTTTTGTCCGCCCGATACCGTTTCATCTGCGGAGGCAATTGAGGTCACAGTAATGCCACCCACTTGTTGTAGGCGTTGGCGGAACTCATTGTTTAAGTTGGTTAAGCTTTTCTTACGCTCTGTGCGTGGCGTAACGGTTACACGAATACTGACATGATTTTTACCACGATCCGTAACGCCATTAATCACCGCATAAGTTGCTCGAACGTCAGGGTGCTGCTGAATAATTTTATCGACTTGCAGTAGTTTGGCTTGTGAATATTCCAAAGATGCATCGACAGGTGTTTCGAACTTAATCCGAATCTCACCTTTATCTGGAACAGGGACAAACTCTGTTCCAATCAGTTTAGATAAGCCTAATGCACCGAACAGTGAAGCCACAGCAATCATGAGGGTGATGAGTCGGAAGCGCAGAGCAAGCTTGAGTAATTTCTCATAGCCATGGCTGAGATTATCTAGTTTGCCAGAAATCCAATTGAAAAATTGTTTAACTCGATTGGGTGGCTTATGTGGATTTTGCTGTTCAGCCCAATGCGCAGATAGCATTGGATCTAAAGTAAAGCTGACAAACATGGAGATCAGCACAGCAGTACTGACGGTTACGCCAAACTGATAGAAAAAGCGCCCGATAATACCGCCCATAAATGCCACAGGTAAGAACACCGCAACAATGGTTAAGGTGGTGGCTAAAACAGCGAGTCCAATTTCTTTGGTCCCATCAAGGGCTGCTGTGACAGGGTCTTTGCCCATGTCTGCATGTCGCACAATATTTTCACGTACCACAATCGCATCATCAATCAGTAGACCAATGCTGAGTGATAGTGCCAGTAAGGTCATCATATTGATGCTAAAGCCAAAGATCCAAATAAACGTCAGAGTGCCAAGGAGGGCAATCGGCAGGGTCATGCCTGTAATGGCGGTGGAACGGAATGAACCTAAAAACAGCAAGACAATCAAAACGGCTAGTGCTGCACCTTCAATAATAGTACGTGCAACATCGGTGATGCTGTTACGAATGCCTTTGGATGAATCTACCACGACTTTTGCTGTGGTGCCTTCAGGTAACTGTTTTTGAATATCTGCTAAGGTCTCATAAGCACTATCGACCACATCAATCACATTTGAATCGGAACTGCGTAAAATATCAATCGCAACTGCGGTTTTACCGTCTAAATAGGCACTCGACTCAAGTTCGGCTTGGCTGTCTGAAATGCTTGCAACTTGGCGCAAATAAATCGGTGTACCATTTTTATTGGCAATCACCAAATCGCCGAAGGCTAAAGGTTGGATCACTTTAGACTTGATCTCGACCACGAGTTCACTGTTACCATGTTTCAACGTTCCACCCGGAACCTCGATATTTTCAGCTTTTAGCGTGTTGATGATCTGATCAATACCAATCCCAAAACTTTGTAATTTGTGGGGTTCAATCTGTATGCGAATTTGTCGCTTGGCATCACCCAATAAGTTGACTGTCCCGACACCAGAAACGGTTCTAAACTGTGGAACGATGCGCTGATCCAAATAAGAACTGAGCTCTTTCAGTGACATGTTTTGTGATTCAAATACAATCGACATCACGGCATTGGCAGAAGGATCGTAACGTTCAACAATCGGGTCTTGAATTTCGTCTCGAAATTGAGCGGTGACCGGTGCAATTTTATCGCGGACATCTTGCGCGGCTATAGCGGAAGAAACATCGAGATCAAATTCAGCAATAATGGTCGATAAGCCTTCGCTAGACTGAGAAATGACCTGTTTTAAACCTGAAATGGTATTGATTTGATCTTCCATTTTCTTGGTGATTTCAGACTCAACCGTTTCAGGCGATGCCCCTGGATAAGTGGTATAAACCACCACGAAGGGGAAATCGACATCAGGGAACTCCTCAACCCCCATTCTTTGCCAAGAGGCTAAGCCTAAAACCATCAGACAAAACATCATCATGATGGTAAAAACAGGATATTTCACACTAATACGGGTTAACCACATAGCAACAACCTTTTCTTATTTTATGGATTGATTGTCACCATTTGATGCAAATCTTTTTCATTAAACTTTATACGACTGATGCGGTCGCCGGTTTGTAGTCCCTGTACCACAGCACTGTTGTTGCTATAGCGTTGTTCCAATACTTTTATGTGAACACGTTCAATTTTATTGTGGCGAATCACCCAAACATAAGGTGAATTTTGTATATCCTGAATGGTATCGAGCGGGATAATTTGCCCTGAGATGGATTGTGAACCAAGTATGTCTCCCTCTACAAAGGTCCCAATACTCAATGAATTAATACTTTCAATTGGCTGAGCAAAGAACACAATTTGACGGCTTAAGGGGTCTGCAATCGGAGAAATACGAGCAAGTTTGGCTGTTAGTTTTTGAGGATTGCCTTGCAGCCGATATTCAATTTTTTCTCCCAAACTTAAAGCTGCTTGTCGATCACTTGGAATTTTGGCCTGTATTTCTAAATGACTCGGGTCAATGATTTCAAATAGAGTTTGTCCTGCGGATACCGTTTGTCCGGTTTCTACCTGACGTTGAGTAATAACCCCTGAAATCGGGCTTAAAATAGTGCCATCGCGATCCGCTTTTTCGGCAATATCAACATTGGCTTGTTGCGCATGAACATTTTCTAATTGAGCTTGATAGTCCACAAGGCTTTGTTCATATTCCACTTTAGAAATAAAGCCCTGATCGAGTAAACGTTTTTTTCTTTGAACCATGCTTTTTGCAAGATTGGCTTGGGCTTGAGTTGATGCAAGATTAGCTTGAGCTTGGGCAAGACGCGCAGCATTATCTTGATTGTTCAATCGAACCAGTACTTGCCCTTTCTGAACGGCTTGTCCAACTTGAGCGGAGACGGCGGTGGCTGTCGCTGTCACTTGAGCCTGAATGGAACTTTGATTGACGGCTCGAATAGTACCAGTAAAGGCTGTACGTTGGATAGAAGGCCCTTCTTGGAACTGGACCAAGTCTTCTGCGATCAGCTCGATTTTAGCTGTAGATGAAGTCGGAGATGTGGCCTCGTCTTGTTTTTGGCAGGCCGAGAGGAGTAAGCACAAACACAGCGGACTGAGTTTAAAAATAGGGAGCACTTGGCGGCTTAATTTAGTTTTTATACATGGTGCAGCCTGCATTGAGTCAAATCCTTTGGTCTAGCGGCGAAAGTCAGCACACTGTAAATAAAACGCAGATTATTCAAGTGTTTTTAAACGAGCAATAATTCTGTCGTATTCAGCCTTGGTATTACGATAGTGACTTTGTAACGACTGTATTTGCTCTTTTTTCATCACAATATTTTTGGAATTATAATCAATCATATCTTGGAGCGGTTTCGGATTGCTTTTGCCTTTACGCATGTTCTCTTTTTCTTGGCGTAAGAACCCGATACGGTCATTCTGTAATTGTTTTAATTCATCTTGCTGGAACTTAATCTGTTTTAAGATATAGGAAAGGGCAGTATTGCGTTTTTGAGTGGCGACTTGACTGTTGGTATAAGCGCGTTTTAATTTAAGATCTGACTCGCGTTGCTTGGCCGCAGCTGCGCGTTGTGGCGCATATTGCGCATCTTTTTCTGCGTTGTATGGACGAGCCCGTTGAATCACTTGCATGTTGCTATCGAGTGCTTCATAACCATAACGAATATGGTTGGGAGTGACACTGCTACTGACGTTTGCGATGCCTTTACTGTCGTAATATCGATACCAGACCGCTTTAGGTGGATCGGCCATAATCGAGATGGTCTGCAAACTTAGCAAAGCCAGCAAAATGACTTTCGCAGTCATCCTTTTTTTCACGATCAAAGCAAGTTTGTGATTAAACTCCCTCAGCATCGATACCCCCAGTTTAAAGTTGACTAAATTACTAGGACTTACGCATTGACGGATTCAAAAAAGTATTAAAATACTTTATAAAGTATCTGTGATCAGACGAATTAAAAATGCTTCTACAGCAACTTGTACACTACCCATTTATATGGGCTTTCTCATGACAGAACCGAACTCTATTAGCTGCACACAACTTGCCGAGACTTATAACATCTCGCATGATAGTGTAAATCGCTTTCTAGAACGTGAAGACTACACACCTCACGACCTATATCAAGAAGCAATTCAACATATTGATAATAATAAACTTATAGTCAGTATTGATGATACTGTTTTAGATAAACCCTATAGTCAACATATGGACTTGGTTAGCTATTTTTGGTCAGGCAAACACCACCGATCCGTCAAGGGTATTAATCTCATTACCTTGTATGCGACAGATCAGAATGGTCAAAATATTCCAATTAATTTCCGAATTTATGACAAATCTGAAAGTAAAACCAAGAATGATTACTTTATGGATATGTTAAGTGAAGTACTCAGTTGGGGTGCAAAGATTCAATTTATTACAGGTGATAGTTGGTATTCATCGACTGGAAATCTAAAAACCATAAGAAAATATGGTATTCGATTTATGTTTGGTATCGACTGTAACCGTAAGGTTTCCCCAGAAAAAGGACAATGGTTTCAACTGCGTTTATTGCCAAATTTCCATCAGGGTCAAGTGGTCTGGCTCAAAGATTTTGGCTTTGTACAATTATTTAAGACTCAGTTAAAAGAACAGCAGAGGTTTTATATTGTGCATCAAGATGAAGATGATTTATTGTCCTTTGAGGGTTTTCATGAATTACATTCAAGTCATTGGAAAATAGAGCAATATCACCGAGTGATTAAACAGGTTTGTCATATTGAAAAGTTTCAAGTAAGACGATCTAAACTGATTTCGAATCATATTTTTTCAGCCTTGATGGCCTACGTTGAGATACAAAAGAACCAGTTTGAGCGGATCTTTGAAAATGTATATCGTTGGCAGAAGAAGTTATTTAGACCAATGATCAAAAACTTCATTGATGACTTTATTCTCGATAAAAATCATCTGCTACCACAGAGAATCTATAAATAATACTGCGTAAGTCCTAATTACTTATTTACAAGCAATAAATAGTGCTATATTAGTCCTAAATTTAGGAATAAAAAATATAATCAGTCAAAAAAAAATCGACGGGTATAGGAAAGTGTGAAGCCGTTCTTAAAAAGAAGATGAAGTGTGGTTTTATGCGGAAACTGTTCGTTGAAAATATAAGTAAATATATGTTAAAAGTGTACGTAACTTGTAAAGCGTCTACGAATCTGTTTCTACAAACATTCTAAAAATGGGAAGGGTCATATTAAATGGACGATAAATTCCAGAATCTAAAAGTAATGGTCATTGATGATTCAAAAACCATTCGTCGCACAGCTGAAACATTATTGCAACGCGAAGGTTGTGAAGTGGTGACTGCAGTCGATGGTTTTGACGCATTGTCAAAAATTGCTCAAGCCAATCCTGATATCGTATTTGTCGACATTATGATGCCACGACTAGATGGTTATCAAACGTGTGCATTAATCAAAAATTCACAAAATTATCAAAATATTCCTGTCGTGATGCTCTCTAGCAAAGATGGTCTATTTGACCAAGCCAAAGGGCGTGTTGTTGGTTCAGATGAATATTTAACAAAGCCGTTTAGTAAAGATGAATTATTAAATGCGATTCGTAATCACGTTTCAGCATAAATAATATAAGTGTAATTGGGGAAAATTATGGCGCGTATTTTAATTGTGGATGACTCACCTACAGAGACATTCCGCTTTAAAGAAATTTTGGGGAAACACGGTTTTGAAGTGATTGAAGCGTCGAATGGTGCCGATGGTGTAACCATGGCTCAAGCTGAACTTCCTGATCTTGTGTTGATGGATGTGGTGATGCCAGGCGTTAATGGGTTTCAAGCAACCCGTCAAATTGCGCGTGGCGCAACAACAAAACACATTCCCGTAGTGATCGTCAGTACTAAAGATCAGGCTACAGACCGTGTATGGGGTAAGCGTCAAGGTGCGTGTGATTATTTAACTAAGCCTGTTGATGAAAACCAACTGATTGATGTGATTAAGCAACACCTGAACGCAGGATAAGCTCTATGGCAGCAAATGGATTTATCGAATTACTTCGACTTGCTAAACCGCTGGTCGGGCATTGCTTTTGAGATGATGGGGCAATATTTCGTTGCGCCATTAGGTGAAGTTGCAGAGGTAATTTATCCTCCGAAATATACCTTAGTGCCAAATACTCAGCCTTGGGTTGTGGGTTTGGCCAATATTCGAGGACGTTTACTTTCTGTTGCCGATTTAGCGCACTATGTATCAGGGCATCGTAGTGCGTATTCACCAACTCAAAAAGTACTCTGTATTAGTCATAATGACCACTATGTCGGTTTAGTTGTAGATCAGGTTCTGGGGATTCAGCACTTTAATAAGAAAAGTTTCTTTTCTAAACACGAAGATTTAGATCGGAATTTAAAAGAATATTGCCAAGGGTATTTTCACCAACACAACCAACAATGGCATGTTTTCTTATTCAGTCGCTTATTAGACAATCCAAAGTATATGAACGCATCTATAAAATTTATAAATTAATATCATTGTCGCGCGCGAAATTATAAGGGCGTAAATCGGGGAGAAGCTGCATGGGCTTTAAACTTAAAAAGAAAAATACGGATGGAAGCAGTAACCGCTCAGGTGGAAATGCTTTAGTAGCAAAACTTCAATCATAGACGGAACAGTTTTCACGTGTATTTGGTGATAGTGAAAAGTCCAAGCCATTAATTTTGGGTGCGGCATTTTGTATCGTACTGGCAATTTTCTTACTGTTGTACCTATTCTATAGTGTACCTCGAAATAACGAATTCACCCGTAGCTTGGGTGATTTACGTCTTTTATCACAAACGATTTCGCGTCAGGCAACTGAAGCAACAGCATCAGGTACGCCTGAAGCTATTAAAAAACTGACAGAATCACAAAAGTCTTTTGCTGAAAATTTAGAAACAGTAAAAGATATTCACGCGAGCACAGACGCACTGCGTGAAGTAGATGCACAGTGGAAAAAAGTTTCTGAAAATATTGATTTAATTGCTTCACAACAAAAAATCATTAACCAACTCTACGATACCAACATTGCGATTAGTGAAAGTATTCCGGGGATTCAGGCCGAATACAACTTAATGGTTGACCAAATGGCACGTCAAAATGTGCCAGCTAACCAAGTCGTAATTGCAAAAAACCAAGTATTCATCGCGGAACGTATTTTACGTTCAATTGGTTCGGTATTAACCGGTTCAGACAACTCGCGTGAATCTGCGGATGACTTTAGCTCAGATACAGAAACCTTCGCGTCATACTTAAACGCACAGTTAAATGGCAGTGCGGATTTAGGTGTAGAGCGTATTAATGACCCTGAAATGCGTGACTCTTTAACCAGTATTCAATCAGAATATGATGATGTACTGAAGTCAGCAGCAGCAACCGTCTTAAAGAACTCATCACAAGTTGTTAAAGTACGCCAAGCGTCATCATCGATTTTTGAACAGTCGGATGCTTTGTTAAGCAATTTGAACAAATTGTCAGGTGGTACAGGTTTAGCGATTGCAATTCCTGCCTTAGGTCTAATTCTAGCCCTGATTGCCTTCTTATTCTGTGTATTTAAATTACTTGTACTTCGTGGTGAATCAGATAAAAAACGTGTATCTCGTCTACAAGATGAATATGACCGTAACCAAAACGCGATTTTACGTTTACTGGATGAGATTGCCGATCTTGCAGATGGTGACTTGCGTTCATATGCTACGGTATCTGAAGACTTCACGGGTGCAATTGCCGACTCGATTAACTTCGCAATTGACCAATTGCGTGACCTTGTATCGCGTATTACTGAAACCTCTCAAGAGGTTGCACAATATACGGCAAGTACGCAGGGGATTACCAACCAGTTAGCCGAAGCATCTGAACACCAAGCGCAAGAAATTGCGGGTGCATCTGCCGCGATTAACGAAATGGCAATGTCAATTGACCAAGTATCTTCAAACGCTGAAGAATCAGCGGTAGTAGCAGAACGTTCAGTAAAAATTGCTGCAAATGGTGCGAACGTTGTAAACCGTTCAATTGAAGGTATGGATATCATTCGTGAGCAGATTCAAGAAACCTCTAAACGTATTAAACGTTTGGGTGAATCTTCGCAAGAGATTGGTAACATCGTTGCCTTGATTAACGATATTGCCGACCAAACGAACATCTTGGCTTTAAACGCAGCGATCCAAGCATCGATGGCAGGTGAAGCAGGTCGTGGTTTCGCCGTGGTTGCGGATGAGGTACAGCGCCTTGCAGAGCGTTCAGCTTCAGCAACCAAGCAGATTGAAACACTGGTAAAAACCATTCAGACCGACACCAACGAAGCTGTAATTTCGATGGAACAAACCACGTCTGAAGTTGTACGCGGTGCGAACTTATCTAAGGATGCGGGTGTTGCACTGGATGAAATTCAAAACGTATCGGGTAATTTGGCGAAATTGATTGCAAACATTTCGGATGCAGCAAAGCTACAGTCAGCATCTGCAGGTCATATTGCAACCACGATGAACGTCGTACAAGAAATTACCTCACAAACCACCACTGCGACTTTCGATACAGCACGTTCAGTCTCTGAACTTGCAAACATGGCGGAAGCGTTACGTGAGTCTGTAACAGACTTTAAACTGCCTGATTAAGCGCTTGCTTTGGGGGGAGGTATGCTGCTCATTACTTGAGTGGCATACCAAAATCAGAATACACATCAACTCAATTAGCTTGAGCCAAAAGATTGGTTTGGGATGATGGTTATAATGAAGTTTATGCACCTTTTTTGGGTAGCTGACAACGCAAGAAGCCTTAGCTATGAAAGAAATATTAAAACATTTAGTTGAAACGACAACGCTTCCGGAAGATAGTTATCTAGATCAAGATGCAGAAATTCTTGAAATTTTTGTTGAAGAAATTGAAGAAATCTTCGTTGAATTAGATCCATTATTTGAAAAGTGGTACGCTGAACCGACCCATCAAGAAACCTTGTTGAGCATACGTCGTCACTTCCATACCTTAAAAGGCTCCGGTCGTATGGTGGGGGCAAAGTCAGCAGGTGAAACAGCATGGGCAGTTGAAGACACCTTAAATCGTGTGATTTCAGGTGCTGTACCGCTTACGGCAACGGTTCAAAAATTTGCTAAGACGGTATTTAAACTGTATCAATTTAAACTGTATCCGACTTTTAAAGCGGTACAGGAAATTGATCTTGACCTTCGTCCATTGGTTTTAATTGGACAACAATTACAACAAAATCAAAGTTTAGAACCTGCTCTAGAAGAGTTGCTACAACTGTCTAATCATCTAAATAGTAATGATGTCGTGACGGGATTAGAGCTGAGCGATATTGAAGTGGCTGAATCTGAGCCACAAGTTGCAGACGTTTCTGAGCAGGATGATCAAGTGCATGATGTCCTTGAAGAAACTTTAGCGATCTTCATTGAAGAAGCGGAAGACCATTTAGCGACTATCGATCAGTTCTTAAATGCAGATGAAACCAAGGTACAAGATTACAATGGTTTAATCCGTGCTTTACATACATTGCGCGGTAGTTCGTCTATGGCGCAAATTGAGCATGTCTTTAATGCCAGCTCAAAAGTCGAAAATCTATTTAAAACCTTGGTACAAGAAGAGATCGTTTCTACCTCGAAGGAAATCTCTTTACTCACCCAATATGCTGAATTTGTACGTGACTATTTACATGTGCTTGGGCGTGGTACGAACGAACAGCTTGATGTAATTTATGCCACGTTTACTACGGCTTGGGATAACTATGGTTTCAGTATAGAAGACGTAGACGATGAACTGAACCCACAAGGTATGGTCTCGAAGCTGATCGAGTTAAATATTGGGTGGTGTTTCAAAAAGTATGCTGAAAAAAAGCAGGTTGGATTTTGATAAAATAGAGAAATGCGAATAACTCTAGAAATCAAGTGTCCAGCCTGCCTAAGTGACAGTATAAAGAAAAATGGCACAAAAGTAGATGGTAAGCAAAATTACCAATGTAAAATATGCAGACGTCAATTTATTGGTGATCATGCTCTCAGTTATCAAGGCTGTCACTCAGGTATCAAAACCAAAATATTACACCTCATGGTGCGAGGCAGTGGTGTCAGGGATATAGCAGAAATTGAAAGAGTAAGTATCGGTAAAGTTCTACGGACACTTAGCCAATCAAAATATCAACTTCGAGCACAGCAAAGTCATTATGAAACCCTTGAAGTAGATGAGTTTTGGACTTTTGTTGGTCATAAGCAAAATAAACAATGGCTAATTTATGCCTATCATCGAGAAACAGGTGAAATTGTTGCTTATGTATGGGGTAACCGAGATTTAGCCACTGCAAAACGACTTAAATTAAAATTGAAGCAGTTAGGTGTAAGCTATACATGTATATCAAGTGACCATTGGGATAGCTTTGTTACGACCTTTAAAGAATGCAAACAGTTGATTGGTAAATTTTTCACTGTGGGTATAGAAGGCAATAATTGTCGATTACGGCATCGAATCAGGCGAGGCTTTAGGAGAAGCTGCAACTTCTCCAAAAAGCTTGAAAATCATTTCAAAGCCTTTGATTTAGTGTTCTTTTATATCAATAATGGATTCGTTTAATGCCAGCATACTTTTTGAAACACCACCAAATTTGAATGCAATAAAAAAGGAACTCAATTGAGTTCCTTTTTTATATGGGTTTGTACGCTTATGCCAAAAGGCCTTCTAAAATTTGTTCGTAAATTTCAGCAAGCGGTTCAAGATCAGCGACATTCACATGCTCATCAATTTGATGGATACTGGCATTGAGTACACCAAGTTCCAGTACTTGAGCACCTGTAGGAGCAATAAAGCGACCATCTGATGTCCCACCTGAGGTTGAAAGCTCAGTTTCTACACCAGTCACATTGCGAATGGCATTTTTAGCTGCATTCACCAACTCACCTACTGGCGTCAGGAATGGTAAGCCTGAGTGCGTCCATTTAATGTCATAGACTAAACCATGACGATCCAAAATTTCTAAAACACGTGCTTTTAATTCTTCAGCGGTCAATTCAGTTGAATAACGAAAATTGAAAGTCACGGTCATGGTACCTGGAACGACATTGGTTGCCCCTGTGCCAGCTTGAATATTGGACACTTGGAACGAGGTTGCAGGGAAGTATTCGTTGCCTTGATCCCAAACTGTATCACAAAGTTCAGCAACAGCTTTAGAGGCCATGTGAATTGGGTTAATGGCCAAATGTGGATAAGCCACGTGACCTTGTTTTCCTTTCACTGTCATTACTGCATTGAGTGAACCACGACGACCATTTTTAACAATATCACCCAGTTGATGAGTACTTGAAGGTTCACCCACCAAACACCACTTCATTTTTTCATTACGGGCTTCGAGTGTTTCGATCACTTTGACTGTACCATTGATCGATGGACCTTCTTCATCTGAGGTGATGAGGAACGCGATTGAGCCTTTATGATTCGGGTGTTTCGCAACAAAGCGTTCAGAAGCAACCACCATTGCGGCCAAGGCGGTTTTCATGTCTGCACTGCCACGACCATAAAGCTTACCATCACGAATTTCAGGGGCAAATGGGTCTGAGTTCCAAGCATCTAAATTACCTGTAGGAACGACATCTGTATGACCGGCAAAGCAGAATACAGGTGCTTCAGTGCCTTTTCGTGCCCATAGATTATCAACATCATCAAAGCGCAAAGATTCAATGTTGAAACCAATTTTTTTTAAGCGTTCAGCCATAATATTTTGACAGTTGTGGTCCACAGGTGTAACCGATGGCTGACGTAAAAGTTGGAGGCTTAAATCGAGAGTAGCAGAAGAGGTCATGCGCATTTCAAAGTCAATAAAACAGTCGGCACTATAATAGGCGATTAATCTCTGGAATGCGAAACTTAGCAATAAAAAAACCTTATCATTTAGATAAGGTTTTGATGCAAATATTAATTATTTGCGGATTTCATCTTGGGTTTTTTCAGCGGTATTTGATACAGCACTACCTGCTGAAGAGACATCTTCACCAATACCTTTGACGGTATTACAGCCAGCTAAAACAAAAAGCATAACTAATGAACTAGCAATAATTTTCTTCATCTCATTCTCCAAAATTTTGGTATTGTCATCAAATGATTTTGTTCTGATGTTTTTAAAGATTAAAAAATAAACACTTTAAACAATAGCATCGTTTTACAGGAGATGAGTAAGCGTATGTTGCGTTATGTATTTTTGCTCTGTACACGACAAATTTCATATAGCCCTTGTCCTATCAGGCTTTTTCTTTCTTAAAATTGCTAGAATTTTCTTAAATTCCTCTTTTTTTCCAAAACCAATCAAACGTAGAATAGCCATTTGAACATAGTCCAAACCGTAGCGAAATAAACTTACTGAAAGTCGTCCATGCTTCTTTATTTTTATCGCTTTTTTTCGATCATGTTGCCATTCACCTGTTAAATAGCACCAACAGAAACCGATAGCTAGCACTGCTATCAATTTCTTGACTCGTCTAGGGTCTGTTAAACGAGTATTTTCAAGATTGAATCCACGTCCTTTGAGACAACTAAATAACGTTTCGATTTCCCAGCGTAATGCATAATCACGAATAGCAGAAGCATTAAACATAGGAGAAACAACAAGTAAAAGTTCTCCATCTTCTAATCGTAGCGCACTAATATACAGTTTCACTCGACCAACCCAAATACGTCGTTTACGACATTCAGTTTGACCAACTTGAAGATGACGAAATAAATCACTAATTTTATGATTCTTGGCTAAGTGATTGGTCACAATAAAGTTTTTTTAACACGTATACAGAAGTTAATGTCATTTTCAATTAACCATGTAAACCATTTCTCACCGATAAATTCTCTGTCTGCGAACACATTCACAATACGGTCTTTACCAAAAATAGAGATAAAGCGTTGAATCAAAGCAATACGCTCTTTTGTATCTGAATTTCCACGTTTATTGAGCAATGTCCAAACAATAGGTATGGCTATTCCACGATAGACGATGGCTAACATCAAGATATTGATATCTCGTTTTCCCCATTTCCAATTAGTTCTATCCAAAGTTAATTGGACTTTATCGAATGAAAATATATTGAAAATTAACTGAGAAATTTGACGATAATCGAAATACTGACCTGCAAAGAAGCGTTGTATACGTCGATAAAATGATTGTGGTAAGCACTTGATGGGTAAGGCTTTAGATGCAGAAGAAAGATTACATGTCTGTTTTACAATTAATGCAAGCATAATCAGTGTAAAACATTTTACATGTGACTTGTTCCACTTTAGATATTTGTTTAAGATGAGATATAGCTCATTGAAATGTGCCATCATATTCGTCGTCAGAAAACAAGTATTATGCCATTATTTCAATGAGTTATATTTTTTTGTCGTGTACAAAGGTATTTTTGTATAAAGTAACTTCTGCAAAATCAAGTTAAAATCAAATTTGGATTTCGGTACATATAAAACTGATTGTTTTGATTTTGTAAGTACAGTCCATTGGTCCACCAATGTGCATTTTGGCTACTGACTTCAGCATTTGGGCAAATCCATTCTTGACGTTGTAGGCGATAGTAATTCAAGTCGGTCGTTGGAATGACGTTACCCCAAGTACCTAGTCGACGGTCTGGATTGAGCCAATCGGGGAGGGGGTATTGGTTTAAAGCATCAACTGCTGTGAAACCATTTATTAGGGGGAGAAAGAGTTGCCCCTTTAAAACGGCAAAGCGAGCCTGAATGTCTGTGTCCAAAGCTTGCTGGAATTGAAACTGTTTATGGGTAAAGTGTTTTAATTTTCGATTTAAAGTGTCGGTACGATTTAAACCATACCATGTGGTTAAGCTCAGATTTGTTTCACCCAAATAATATTTCAACGCAATTTCCCAATGCTCGATTTGATTGGTTTCGGTATTTTTAATTAAAAAGTCTAGCTCACCTGTAGTACGTGCACCATCAATGATTTGAATACTATGACCCAACAATTCATAAGCATGATAGCGATGATCCAGTAACCAAAACCACATGAACATTTCAAAGCGCAGACCTAAACGGGTACTTTTCAGTTGAGCCATAAAGTCTTCGAGTTCTTTCGGGTCTTGATCGAGCTGTTTAAGGCGAGGTAAATAGGTTTGAAAGTGCTGTTGCCAGATCTGTGAGGGATGAAAATGAAAAGCATGTTGTATATCGAGCTCTAACGGCAACGCAGACAAAATGTTTGGACTGGCTACAGCAAAAGCCAACTGGCGAACCAATGGATGTTTGAGTTGGAGCCAAGGTTCGAACAACTGATGCTGTGAAATGAGATGCATGTGAGTGCCTTAAAAAAGAAGCTTAATATGCAGAAGGACAACGGATAAACTTAAAAAACACTTTATACTACCGCAATTCGGTGCTCAGGAAAGTGGTATGAAAACGTTGTTTTGGCGTTGTTTAGTGGTGATCTTTGTCATCCTAGGCTTTATCGGTGCACTGTTGCCGGGTATGCCAACAACTGTTTTTCTGATCTTGGCCGCTTGGGCTGCATCTAAAGGTTGGCCGCAAATGGATGCTTGGTTGCTCAACCATCCTAAATATGGCGCAACGTTAAGAGCATGGCGTGCCAATGGCACTGTACCACGTAAAGCGAAATGGTTTGCCAGTATCATGATGTTGATCAGTGGACTGATCATGCTACTGACCAATGCACCATTTTTAGTGAAATTATTTACCAATACCACCATGCTGCTTGTCGCAATATGGTTATGGTTACGTCCAGAACCCAATATATCAATAGATAAAAAACAAATAGAGGACAACTGATGTCTTATGTAATTGCTGATGCAGACGTCTTGATTGATCTGGCTGAACAGACTTTAAAGCTGCCTAAAAAGAATAAATTTTATCTGATCTCGTCAGGAAAAAATGGTATTGGCGAAACTGAAAATAGTGGTAAAACGCCACGAGGTTGGCATCTGGTTGCTGAGAAGCATGGTGCTGAGCAACCTCAAAATGCCGTTTTTATTGCTCGAAAGCCGACAGGTGAAGTATACGATACCGATTTAGCCAACCAGTTTCCTGAACGTGACTGGATTTTGTCTCGGATTTTATGGCTGAGTGGTTTAGAAGAAGGCTTCAATCGTGGGGAAGGCTGCGATACCTATCAACGTTATATCTATATTCATGGAACACCAGATAGTGAACCAATGGGGATGCCGATGTCGCATGGCTGTATTCGTATGCGTAATACGGATGTCATAGAGTTATTTGAACTAATTGATTGCAATGCACTGGTTTATATTTCCGAACATAAACTTGAAATCTAAAAATAGCTGTTAAAAAATGTGCAAGCTTATTTTATTGAGTATTCAACGCTGTAATTTAAAATATGAATATTGAGTAGAAGAAGGGGATTAATCATAGAAAATGTGTATTTTGAGGAAAATAAATTTAGCGAATAATCATTTTAATTTTCGCAAATATGTTAAATAACATACAGAAAATACTTGTTTTTATACCATTTGACCTATTTTTTAATCACTCGATTGCAAAAAAGTGAAAACAAGCCGAAAAGCGTTTGACAGCCTGTAAAGATTCTCTATAATGCACCTCACAAACGATAAAGACGTTAAGGGCGCTTAGCTCAGTTGGTAGAGCGTCTGCCTTACAAGCAGAATGTCGGCGGTTCGATCCCGTCAGCGCCCACCAAGCCTTTACGTTAAAGATCTTATGTGCAGCGGTAGTTCAGTTGGTTAGAATACCGGCCTGTCACGCCGGGGGTCGCGGGTTCGAGCCCCGTCCGCTGCGCCATTTATACAGAATCCTTAATGAGGGCGCTTAGCTCAGTTGGTAGAGCGTCTGCCTTACAAGCAGAATGTCGGCGGTTCGATCCCGTCAGCGCCCACCAGATTTTTTGCGATGCAGCGGTAGTTCAGTTGGTTAGAATACCGGCCTGTCACGCCGGGGGTCGCGGGTTCGAGCCCCGTCCGCTGCGCCATTTATACAGAATCCTTAATGAGGGCGCTTAGCTCAGTTGGTAGAGCGTCTGCCTTACAAGCAGAATGTCGGCGGTTCGATCCCGTCAGCGCCCACCAGATTTTTTGCGATGCAGCGGTAGTTCAGTTGGTTAGAATACCGGCCTGTCACGCCGGGGGTCGCGGGTTCGAGCCCCGTCCGCTGCGCCATTTAAAATATAAATTTAAGTCCCTGAGCTTAAATTTGAACACTAAGATTGACAATCTTAAATCAGGGCGCTTAGCTCAGTTGGTAGAGCGTCTGCCTTACAAGCAGAATGTCGGCGGTTCGATCCCGTCAGCGCCCACCAAGCCTTTACGTTAAAGATCTTATGTGCAGCGGTAGTTCAGTTGGTTAGAATACCGGCCTGTCACGCCGGGGGTCGCGGGTTCGAGCCCCGTCCGCTGCGCCATTTAAAATATAAATTTAAGTCCCTGAGCTTAAATTTGAACACTAAGATTGACAATCTTAAATCAGGGCGCTTAGCTCAGTTGGTAGAGCGTCTGCCTTACAAGCAGAATGTCGGCGGTTCGATCCCGTCAGCGCCCACCATATTCAAGCTGTAAAGCTTAATGACCCTAATTGCATTCGCAATTACCGTTGCAGCGGTAGTTCAGTTGGTTAGAATACCGGCCTGTCACGCCGGGGGTCGCGGGTTCGAGCCCCGTCCGCTGCGCCATTTAAAATATAAATTTAAGTCCCTGAGCTTAAATTTGAACACTAAGATTGACAATCTTAAATCAGGGCGCTTAGCTCAGTTGGTAGAGCGTCTGCCTTACAAGCAGAATGTCGGCGGTTCGATCCCGTCAGCGCCCACCATATTCCCTTATCGTAAAAGCCTTGCTTATCTCAAGCTGTTTTCATACACTTCTGTGCAATAATAATTTTAAAATATGACAGATTTATGAGAAACCCATATCAATGCAAAGCTGCGTCTAAAAATCAAAATATTGCTTACGATCCTCTTGAAATCTATCGTCTTTTTATCGAAACTATCGTGCATCAAGGCCATGTTATTGCCTTATATCAAGATGGCTGGGCTTTATGTGCTACGCCAACCGGTCAACGTTCCTTTGCGATGTGGCAGAGTAAAGGTTTAGCACAGCTTTTGGTGAAAGATAATTGGGCGGGCTACGAAATCCAGAGTATTGGTCTTAGCGATTTAGTCGAAAAAGTGATTCCATTCTTACGTTCAGAAAAAACCACGGTCTCGATGAATTTAAGCCCAGAAGGGCAGAATGTCTTGGTTGCACCAGAAAAATTATTATTAGATATCAAAAACTATTTATATCAATTTTCAATGCAGAAGCCTGAATTATTTAAACAATTACAATTACCGTCGCCACGGACAATCCGTCTTCATTAATTCATGAGGATTTCATTTTAGTATTCATTAGACTTCCTTCATAAATCATTTTTCAATCAATTTAATTGTTTATCTTTCACCCAATCTAAATTGTATATGCCAGCAAGTAAATTAAACCGCAGGTTTAATCGTTTACGACGATTTCTATATACACAAGATAAAATCTTAAAACATTTCATCCTTCCAAATACATGCTCTACTTGAATTCGTCTACGACCAATCTCTCTATTTAACTTTTTTAATTCAGAATCTAGTTTTTCAGTTTTCTTTGCTTTAGATGGCATGAGGCATCCAAAACCCAATTTCTTTATCCCTAAATAACCCTTATCAACGATAAAAAAGGGCTTAAATTTTAATTTCCTCATACTTTTTTTAAATATTTTAAAATCATGCATGCTTCCATGACTTCCACATACACTCAGTATTTCACCTGTTGTATAGTGCATAGATAGCTGAAATTTAAAGGTATGTCGCTTTTTTTTACCGCTATACCATTTCTTCTGTTTTTTTTGGACGTTGAACTAATATTTCAGTTGCATCAATCACAACAACTTCCCAATCCACTTCATCTCGATTAGGAAGTTGTTTTGGCAAGTTAAATTTTCCAGAACGGATTAAGGTATCTTCAATAACACGTGTGATACGAATTGCACTCGTTTCAGATACACCGTAACTCATACCAAGATGGAAAAATGTTCGATATTCTCTCCAATATTCTATACATAAGAGCAAACGATCTTCCAACGGTAATTTATGCGGTCGTCCTTTACCAATATGACGAGGTAAATGCTTATTTAGCTCGGCCAACATGAGGTTAAATGTAGCCCAACTAACACCGGTAAGCCTACGAAACTTAACGTCTGATAATTTTTGAATATCTTTGAATTTCATCCAAGGATTATCTCTTGAATTAAATAATTTTGCTGATTAATTTAAGATCAAATAAATTGTACGTTTTTTGATTTATGACGGAAGTCTATTGAGTAGCCAACCACTCCAATATGCAAAATACTCACGTAACCATGCATTATAGCGAGTGGCAAGAGGTGTCTGAGCGCTGATCATGATAGGCGTTTGATAACCGTTATTTAAAACCTACTTAAACCTACTTACGTGGGTTTAATGTTTAATTCCTACTTCATCATCAAGAACCAATTGCTATTGCGCTTGGGATTACCTCAATTCCATAGGCTGTCACGGTGTAACTCACCGCCATTGGTGGCTTATGTAGCCACCAATTCTTTATCTGCATGTTTTAGAATATTGATGGCAGCATTAATATCCCTGTGATGCAGGGTGTTACATGAACATCGCCACTCACGCATTGCAAGTGTCAGGTTTTGGTTTAATTCACCACAATTCGAACACATCTTGCTGCTTGGAAAGAATCGTCCAACAGAAAGTATTGATTTGCCATGCTGTTTAGCCTTGTAAATCAACTGTCGCTTGAACTCATAAAAGCCCATATCCGATATGGCTCTTGAGAGCTTACGGTTTTGTACCATACCTTTCACATTTAAATCCTCAATCGCAATCAGATCGAATCGCTTAACTAAATCAGATGTGACTTGATGAAGATTGTTTTTTCTCAAGCATGATATTTTGTAGTGCAAACGAGAGAGCTTGGTTTTCGCTTTTTCTCTGTTTTGACTACCTTTCTTTTTACGGCTAAAAGACTTAGCAAGTCGTCTTAACTTGGCAAGCTGTTTCTTTAGTGGCGCACTTGATGGAACAACCTCGCCATTAGATAAAGTGGCAAGACTGGAAACACCTAAATCAATACCAACAGATAAACCTGTTTTGGGGTGAAGTTTCTCAGGCTGATTTAATTCAACAGCAATCGAAGCAAACCACTTACCACCCTGTTTAAATATTTTCGCTGATAATATTTTTCCTTGATAACGCAAATCCTCAGTCATTTTTACCCAACCCAAGTTTGGGATACTAATTTTTCTATCTTTAATGCTGAATTGGTCATTTGATAATGAGAAGCGATCATCTACGCCTTTTTTTCTAGGCTTTGGATATTTGGATTGACCATTAAAAAAACGATCAAATGAACTACCCAATTGCTTAATCGCAAGTTGTGGCGCACATTTGGTCACTTTAAGCATGAAAGGGTATTTCTCACGCTTGAACGAGTTTAAGTGCTTTCTTATTTTAGCTTCGGATGGTTTATTTAGAAGTTTTTTATCCACCTGAACGCCATAATAGTCACACTGATCTCTATATTCCTTATCTGCTTTATATTGACGTTGCCATTCTTTTAAAGCCCAATTATACGACAAACGAGCAACACCACTCGCTTGAGCGAAATGACTTGCTTGCTTATTATTTGGCAGTAATTGGATTACATGCCCTCGTATGAATCGGCTCATAGTGCGTCTTTGACTGCCTGTATTAACTTTTGGTTTTTCTTACTACGACTACCATATAATCTTGCCGAAAACACTGTAATGATTTCCAAAACATCTTGAGCAAGTTCTTCCTCAAAAGACAAATTTTCACCCTTATTAAGAATGACGATCTCCACGCTTTTAGCTTCACATAAGGCAAAAACCAACTCAGCACCAAACCGCAATAAGCGATCTTTATGCGTTAAAACCAAACGTCCGATTTCATCATTCATGATTGCTTCTAGCAGCTTATTTAAGCCTTTTTTTCTATAGTTCATACCCGAACCAAGATCGGAGATTAATTCAAACGTCCAACCTTGATTTGCACAGTACATTTCAAGAACTTGTTGCTGTCGAATTAAATCTTCTTTTTGGTCATGACTCGATACCCTTGCGTATGCAATGGTTTTCCTTTGAAGTTGACTATCGGGCTTGTGTATTTGCTCAGGCGTGATCTTACTCAGATCATATCGTCTATGATTTTTAGGGGTTCGATCTGCAACCAAAGTGCCTTCTTCATCCCAACGCCTTAATGTTTGAATGGAAACACCTAATGTTTTAGCTGCAACGCTAATGCTTACATATTTACTCATGTTGTATATAATAGTATAGAAATAAGTAGATTTCAATTAGCAGTTACAAACCCTGACGTATGGCTATAGCACGACTACGGGGGATATGAAAATCGCTGGTCACAATAGCAATCGGTTGCTGTAGGGAAATATGCTGCTTGGCTAAAATCTTTTTACTATTGATCAGATTTAACTCGGTACTGGTGCTTTGATCTTCGGTGTAAATACGCTCTGCTGGGATATAGTGTACATCAATCAGATACTGCCGCATTGCTTCAGCTTCACTATTTTTTTGCTGAAAAGATAGGCCACCACTGACGACCATAATGCTGTTGGGATGTAGCTTGGCATAGTTTGCCGCTTGATCTAAACGGCTGGCCAATGTTGGACTCGGTTTTCCATGCTTCAGACCACTCCCAAGAACTACAATAGCGGGTACAGCAACATGAGGGGTATTTTGTTGATTTGAAAACCCTAAAAAGACGAAGAAAATGACTAAGCTAAAAATCCAAACAAAGAAAATAGCCCAAGCCCAACGCCATATTGATTGTCTGATTGTATTGGTTTGAATAGGCTTTGTTGCATAAAGATTTTAAAGATAGAGCTTTCCTGAGTCGCTCAAATTTAAGTGACAACTTGGGTATGAGGTCGGCCTATTTCTGTAAATTTATTTAAGACCGCTACACGAGCATGAATTTCATTCACTTGACTAGGAAAGCTTCTTGCCATTAATTTATCGCCTAATAATTTGATGCAGTGCATCTTGGTTTCAACCAAACTGCGTCGATGATAGCCTGACCATTTTTTCCATAGTGTCCTGCCTAAATGTTTAACAGTACGAAGTAATTCATTTCGCTCTAGCGAATGAACTTTTGTATCCTTACAAGGCTTCGCATTTTTTCTTGGCGGAATCACCGCATGCGCTTGTCGATCTGCAATAACCTGACGGCATTGTTTTGTGTCATAAGCCCCATCTGTATAGACTGAATCAATCTGTTCATCTGGTGGAATTTGATCAAGTAAATTACCAAGTACTTGTGAATCACTGACATTATTCGTCGTGAGCTGAACTGCCCGTATTTGCAGCGTTTTAGCATCTATACCAATATGCAGTTTACGCCATTGCCGACGGTATTCAGGTTGATGTTTCTTGCGTTTCCATTCACCTTCACCTAAAAACTTCAGGCCAGTTGAATCTACAAGTAGATGTAGTTCACCATGACTTTGCTGATAGCTTATCTCAATATCAATTTGCTTTTGTCTTCTGCAGAGTGTGGAATAATCTGGTGCCGTCCAACTTAAACCACAGAGTTGAATAAGACTTTGCACAAAGCCTGTAACCATACGTAAAGAAAGTCGAAATAGACATTTGATCATCAAACAGCATTGAATTGCTCTATCTGAGTAGGTTTGATTTCGTCCTTGTTTACCTTGTAATTGAGCATACCATTGAGTCTGAGGATCAAACCAAATCGAAATATTTCCACGATTAATGAGTGCTCGGTTATATGAAGACCAATTGGTTGTACGATAAATTTTAGGTGTAGGCTTATTCATCTCAGAATTATATTGCTGAATCAGACCTTACGAACAGCTTTGTGCAACAAAGCCGTTTGAATATAGGCGATAAGTTTAGGATAAGCCAGTGCATAAATGATTAGACCTAGTCCAATCAATAAGGGCAAGAGGGTGCCAAAATTAAAGCGTAGTTGTAAAACAAAATACAAGCCGTCTGCGAACAGTAATGACCCGATGATAAAACTAATGACTCTTTTTAATTTTTGCATATAGGCTTATGGGTTATCGTTTGCATGATTCTAGCAAATTTACGCATGAAAAAACCGAGCGCTGTGGCTCGGTTTTTTCATTTAGACTTAGTGTTTAGTAAACATCGCGACGGTAACGACCTTCTTGACGGAGTTGATCTAATTTTTCATCGCCTAAGATTTCAATTAGCGCCGCATCGACATCGCTCGCCATACCATTAATGCTACCGCAGACATAAATTACGGCACCATTTTCAACCCATGTTTTAAGCTCAGTGGCTTGTTCACGTAGTTTATGGTGTACATAGACTTTCTCTGCCTGATCTCGCGAGAACGCTAAATCTAAGCGTTTTAGCATGCCTGTGGTTTGCCACGCTTCAATCGTACTTTGATAGAAGAAATCATGTTCACGTTGACGCTCACCAAAGATCAACCAGTTTTGAGTATAGTCTAGGCGGGTACGTGCATGGAGTAGACTCATTAAACCTGCGATGCCTGTGCCGTTCCCAATACAAATGATAGGACGGTTGTCATTGATCAAGTGGAATGATTCATTGGTACGAATACGTAGTGCGATAGGTTGTTGAAGCTCGGCATGTTGGGTTAACCAACCAGAACCTAAGCCCAGTTCACCTGCTGAATCCTGCTGTTGGCGCACGACCAAACGTAACACTTGTTGAGTCGGTACACTTGCAATCGAGTATTCACGTGTAGGTAAAGGGCTCAATTGTTCCAGTAAATGTTCCAAATTGGCAAAAGGCTCAATCTCTGTGTTGAGGTTCTTATCCCAAAGCGCTTGCTCAATCGAAATGGCTAAAGACTCAACGATGCTCTGTGCTGCAATATGATGCTTTTGCATGAAGGCTTGGATACGTGCGGTGCTGTTACCTGGTTGAACTTCAGCAATATCACCTGCTTGCCATGTTGCATCGAAGTTGGTTTTTAGCTCAATATTATAAGCATGTGCTCCGACACTATTTGGATTGAGTACTTCACGTTGTGCCAAATTCCATTGATCAAAGGTTTTGTCAATATTCATGGCTTGAAGCTCAAGTTTGGTTGCAGAGGCAAGAGCACTGTTCCAACGTTGAATATCATTGTTATCTGCGTTGTTGACTTCAATGATTTCAAACAAAGCATGTGCGCCATTCGCTTTTAACCAACGGTCAATGCGATGTCCAAAACTACAATAGGAGTCAGGATATTCTTGAGAGCCTAAAGCCAACACGGCATAGTGAAGGTGTGACAAATCTAAAGTTGTATTTAAAAATTTCTTTTCAAAACTACTGGCTAAGTCAGGTGCTTCACCCGTGCCATAAGTACTTGCAACAAAAAGCATTTGCTCAGCAGCTTTTAAGTCATCTTGCGTTAAGTGTTGCACAGCTTTAACGCTTACAGGTTGTCTTGCTTCTTGTAAGCTGGTTGCAGTACGCCAAGCGATTTGCTCAGAAACACCTGTTTGTGTTGCATAAGCAATGAGCCATGGTTTCGCATGTGGATCGACCGGAACATTCAAAGCTCCACCACGGGCTAGCTGAGTGAGTTTCTTCTGCTTACGGCGTTTTAGATACAGCATCCAACCCGTTACAAAGAACAGTGGCATCATCAGTGATGCAAACATGGCAAAGAATTGATAAATTGGGCCAAAGAAGCTACCACGGTGCACAGGAAGCATACTGCTCATGATTTTTTCATTCAGCTTCTTCTGCTCATACAACTCCATTTTTTCAATTTGCGAAGTTTGATAGTTGAAGACCGCTGAATTTCGCGCCCGCTCATGCTGTGGAATTGCATCTACAAATGAAAGCTCAAGTGTACCATCGGGCTTTTTCGGAATATTTAGGGTCAGGGTTGAATAGTCTCGATCAACTTGTGCATTAAATCCTGTCCACGTTTGGGTTAAAGCAATTTGTACTTGTTCTGGAGATAAGCCTTTACGCTCACCATGTTGTTCGCCTTGGCCACGTTCGCCACGTGCAGTGTGCTCACCTTGTGGGCCGCCACGACCTTGCTCACGTGATTCGCCACCACGAGCACCAGCCTGTTCGCCACGTGGGCCTTGAGCTGCACCAGCATTTGGACGGGGGCCTTCTTGCATTTGGGCCTGTGGGCGTTCAACGCCGAGGACTTTAAACATGCCATCGCGCCACCAATCATAAGACCAGTACAGTCCTGTACAGGCCAAGATCAGATAAAAAATCACCACCCAAGTACCAACAACAGCATGCAAATCCCAAATGAAGTTGCGTCCTTTCAATTTAGGTTTAATAAAAAACCATTGTTTGATGGAATGACGTTTGGGCCAACGTAAGTACAGGCCACTCAATATAAAGAAAATAAGCATGAGGGTACAAGCGCCAGTAATTTGTTTACCGACAGGACCGACGGTTAAATTACGGTGCAACTGTTGAATAAAGTTAAAAAACTCACGGCCTTTAACTTCGGGTAGGACTTCAGCAGTATACGGGTTCACCATCATGTTATAACCACGACGTGCGCCTTCTTTCTCGATATTGACCGTACTTGAAGTGGTTGACTCTTGAGCAATCGTAATACTATTGATTTTGATGGCAGGATCTTGTTTTTGGAAATGTAGATACAGCTCAGCAGGGGTTAATTTATTGTTTTGTGCTGCTTGAACGGTATAGCTATCTGGGTTCATCCATTTTAAGATTTGTTGTTCATAAGAATAGATGGCCCCTGTGACGCCCATAAGCGACAGGATAAGACCCGCAGTGATTCCCAAAAACCAATGCACTTGGAAAAATGTTTTTTTAAACATGGCGATACTTAATGGTGAGCGATTTGTTGTGCGGAAATTATACCTGAAGATTGAGAAGATAATATGGATTTAGAAATTAATATTTATTCTCATTATCATTTGTATTCGAGAGTTTGGGATATAAAAAAACCTCCAAAAGTTGGAGGTTTTTTACAGAGGAGAAAGCAAGACTTAAAGTGGCTGCGCTTCACCAACTGTTTCTTTTAAATGCTTACGAATCGTATTAAACGAGAAGTTTTTGCTATCCATGCGTTTTGGCAGAATGTATGCACCTTCTTCGCCTTTTACTTTGAATTTAATCAACAAAAACTCAGGTGTGTTATACCATTCGTAGATGTCTTTCCAACCGATTGCACCGACACCTTCTTGCATGCCCATTTTCTGGCGCATAATCAAACCGTGAGGTTGTACGCCTAAACGAATGCCTTTAATTTCCTGTACTGGAAATTCATTCATCTTGCGCTTCACATACCATTCTAAGCCGAACTTACGGACTAAAAGGTAGGTTAGGACGCAGGCGAGAGCAACCCAACAAAAGATGGTTGAATAATTCTTGAGTAAAATTAGGCCAAGAATCGAAAGGGCTGTAACCACAGCCATGATGATCCAAGCTTTCATGCTAATTTTGTTTGTGCTACGCCAAATTTTTAATTGAGCATCGCGTTGTTCAGCCTCGGTGATTTCATAGGTCACAGGCTGTAAAGTATAAGCGTATAAATTTTTCGCGGTCATAGTGAAAGTAACAGATCTAAAACTGCAAAAAGTTTAGCATTATTTAGAGCATTTCAGTGAGTATATTGTTCCAAAATCATCCATATTATAATGAAGCCAATTCTGTGGCCTCATGATCCCGTTCGTGGCTTAAACTTTGCTTCAAGCGACTGAACTGATTCAAGATGCTAAACATCAATGAAAGCTGTTGTAAAATAATCAGTGCCTTTTGATCTTCCTCATTATTTTGGCTTAAACGCTGACGTATGGTCTGTAGCATATTTTGCGCCGTTAAATCAGGCATTTCATCACGCAGTAGCGCACCTTGGATATTGTCAAAAGCGCGATCCATCAATTCTAAAATTTGTGGGTCGTCAATTTTTTCACGATGAGCCCCCAATGCTGCAATATAACTAATAAAGGTATGATTGAGACATAAAAACTCAAACGCCAAGCTTTTTTGCGTTGGGTCAAAGTCGGGCTCGGTGGCTAAAGTTGAAATGAGTGAAGCAACTTCGGCATCGGTATTGTGTGCCGCACGACGGACCACCCGATAATTCAGGCCGTTATTGCGTCCAGACTTGTATTGTTCAATCACCTCAGCCAAATAATCACATTGAGCGGAAAGCGAACGGTAAATGGTACGGGGGAGGCGACGGAACCTCCAGTCAGGGAAAATGAAACTTACACCTAACCATGCCAGTCCACAGCCAATTAAGGTATCCATCATGCGCGGAAGGGCAGCTTCGTATCCCATACCATCTAAGTTGAAATTAATCAGTGCCAAAATAGTGATAAAAGCGGTGGCTTGTGCATATTGCTTACTGCGAAGCTCAAAGAAAAGTACCCCGCTGATGACCAATACGAGAAGTTGTCCTTCAATCGAAGGTATAAAGTACAATACGGCATACCCTAAAATGATTCCGACCAACGTCCCTACGATACGTAAACGTAAACGACGTTTGGTGGCGTTGAAATTGGGCTGACTGACAAATAGTGCTGTAAGTAGAATCCAGTACCCATATTCAATGTTGGTGACTTGAACAAAGATATATCCAACTAATAGCACGATAGACAGACGAATCGCGTGACGAAATAACACCGACTCTGGAGTGAGATGTTGTTTAATCCGAACTTTAATGTCATCCCAGCCTTTCAGGTCATCATCTTTGAGCTGGCTTTCGATATGCTTAGCTTTCTCGAGTTTAATATTGCGTTCAGTTTCTAAGTTACGTAGCTGTGCATCAATCGACTTTAAGTTTTGATACAGTGAAAACAGAGCATTGACCCAAATTTGGTCATATTGTTGTTCGTCTCTGAGCTTTTCTAGTGATAAACGGAGATTTTCAAAAGCATGTTTAAAGCGCTTATTATGGGTATAGGTTTGACGGTTTAAAATGCTGCTGCTTAAGTCCTTACAGGCTTTGGCTTGAATGGATAAAATTCGTTGAAAGCGGAATAAAATATCGCTGTGTTGAAAAATTTTCGCCAGTTTTTGATAGTCAATATGTGCTGAATCTGCACGTTCATGAATATCTTGTGCCACAAAATAATATTGCAGACTGCGACGTGTATCTCGTTGTCCACGGTCACCTTTTAAACGGGTGAGTAGGGCGGTTTTCATGTCGTTGAAAATTGCAATTAATTTACCATTTTCCAACGACAGTTCAATCATGCTCTGTTGATAGCTGTTAGCTGTCATATCAACATCAAACAGGTTGGATTTGGCAAACAGAAAATCGGCGAGTGAGGAATAACACTTCGATAGATTGTCTTGTACTTGACGAACGGGAAAGAGCAGAAAACTGATGGTTGAAATAACGCTATACCAAATTGCCCCAATCACCAGCAAAGACGGTTGTGTATACCAGTTGTCAAAAAGTCCGACACCGAGCATGGAGTAAACCGAAACCACTAAGCAACCATAGGAAATGGTGGCATAACGACGTCCCAGTGAGCCCAGTAAAATCAGACCAATACACGAAACGATTAGACCCAGTGCGAATAAAATTGGATGCGGAAATAAAAAGTAAATCGACGTTGCGGTAATGAAAAAGCCAATATAGGTAAAAATTAAATTCATGATTCGCACGGAAAAGCGGTCATCAATATCACTTAAACCTGCAGCAACTGCGCCGAGTGTCAGTGGGATAGTTGCCAGTTGAAAACCCATAAAATATGGAACAAAAGCCGTCCCTGCAAAAGTAATAACCATGCGGAGGTTATACATGAAGGTTGTATTATAAGTAGCCTGTTTTAGACTGGTCAGCCATGTTTTCAAAGGGCACCTTTGTTTGTCACTTAGGGTTGGACAATTTTCAAATATGAGAATATGTGAAATTTCACCTGCTCTGCTATAAATCATACTATGGAGCGTGTAAACTTGTCTGCAAACTCTCCTTCCAAAACATAAATTAATCCTATGTCGACTACACAGGAAAAAGCGGTCTATTCCAACGCTTGGATTCTCTTACTTGCTTCACTGACTGCACTCGGTCCACTATCGATTGATATGTATTTGCCAGCTTTGCCACAAATGGCGAATGACTTCGGGGTAAGCACACAAATGGTGGCCAACAGCTTACCTGCGTACTTCTTAGGCTTGGCTATTGGACAACTAATTTATGGACCTGTAAGTGACCGAATTGGGCGGAAAAAAACCGCTGTATTTTGGCCTGAGTCTCTACATTATTGCCAGTTTACTGTGTGTGTTTGCAAACAGTGAGTGGAGTCTCATTGCTGCTCGGGTTTTGCAAGCCTTAGGCGGTTGTGTAGGCGTGGTGATTGCCCGTGCTGCGATTCGTGATCGTTTAGATATGCAAGCCTCAGCCCAAGCATTTGCCAGTATGATGATCGTGACCACCATCGCGCCGATTATTGCACCGAGTTTAGGCGCGCTGGTACTGAGTTTCAGTAGTTGGCATAGTATTTTCGCCTTTTTGATGGTCGTGGGCTTGGGAAGCCTGTGCTGCGTACATTTTTTCTTTGAGGAAACTCTAGATCCGAAGCGCCGTTTAAAGCTTAACTTTAATCAAGTTTTAAACCTTTATGGCGCGATTTTGCAAGATTCGAGCTTTAGACGCCCGATGTTTGTTGGATGCTTTGCTGGGGCTGTACTCTTTTGCTATATCAGTGCTTCTGCTGCCATTCTGATGGATGGTTACGGCTTAAGTCAGCAAGTTTTTGCCTATGCCTTTGGTGCCAATGCAGTTGGGATTATGCTGTTCTCGACCTTAAATAAACGTCTGGCACAAAAGTTAAGTGTTTTTCAGCGCTTAAAATTAGGCAGTTTTTTGCAGTTAGCTGGTGTGGGGCTGCTGTTGGTAGCGGGTAGCATGACGCATGCGCCCTTATATATCGTATGTGCAGGGATGTTTCTCGCTGTCGCAGCAATCGGTTTTACAGGGCCAAATGCCATGGCGATTGCAATGTCTGAGCAGGGTGCACGGGCAGGAACGGCCAGTGCGATTATGGGCAGTATGCAATTTGGTTGTGGTCTACTTTGTGGCGTGATTCTTAATTTTCTACTCTGGTCGGTACTTTTGAATATGGCCATTGTGATGGCTATTTTTGTGGCTTTGGCTTTGTATTATGTGTTTAAGCTTGAGCACGAAAAAGCCTATAAATTGAAGTCGTGACTATATAAAAAAGAGACTCATTTTAGTGTCTTTTTTTATTTAAATGAATGCATTAAATCGCACTCATTGTTTAAGAATACTGCAAAATCTTCAACTGGCACGCGTGGTGTTATAAAGCGATTGACGATCTGCCTAGGATCCGCATAACCTAGTGCCATGTCGCAGACCAATTCTTCTTTCTGTACAGCATCAAGTATATTCAACACGAGAGCATGAAGATGATTTCATGCGGCTTGTGGGCAAGTCACTGAGTCTCGTGCTTTGGCTGTAATCATGACATTTTGCATCATCATGGCAATATCCATTTTCGTGCTGATGCCCATGGCTGGATTGACTGTGAAGAATAGTTCGGCAGGTGCATCAAAAAATGATCATTCCGCAGTTACTGCTGTGCCATTTTCGATTTTAACCTTTTTGAATATTGAGCAAACCATACACCCTCAATAAAAGCCGAAATCCATTTTTCAGGATGGTGTGTAAAATTTTCTTGTTATTCGATATTTTTACAGGATGTTCAGACAGTCTAAATAGAGTATGACAGACCCGCTCAAGTATTTCGTTGGGCTTTTTCCCTGCGATCACATGTACTTTTTCTGTGGGTGTGTATTGGTGCCTGAGGGCGTTCAATGAACCATGCTCAATAATCGTCTGAATAGTTAGACTTTTTTGGTGCAAAGACGTAATTTTGACCCATCACTGAGCATAGGTGGTTATCGATTAGACTAAGACTTTAGTTATAAGAAAAAAGTATAGATATCAAATAAAACTCAGTCTATATTTAAGAAAATATGAAGAATTGTTACTTAATTATTGCAAAAGTCTGTCTAAATTGTAATTTGATGCTTCAAAGCCAATCGCGAATAACATCAATTATAGTTTGAAATTGTGTGCATTAGACTTTAGTGGCAAGAGTAATAAAAGGTCATATCTTAAAACATCGAAATGTGCGATTTTTCATCTTTATAAGATTACTTTGCATATGAAAAGACCAAAACGGAGTGGTCTTTTGTGCAAAAAATTTTACTGAAATGGAATTTTTGATTCACTATTAACAATGTAATAAAGGAAGTTTGTGTATGCGTTTAGCCCTCAATAAAAAGCCATTTATCGCTCAAAGCCTAGCACTTAGTGTGGCTGCTCTGATGATGACAACAACTCATGCTGCAACCAAAGAACAACAAGAACTTGCTCAGTTACGTGCTGAGGTTGCAGAGCTAAAAGCATTAATGCAACAACAGCAACAAGTTCAACAACAACAAGCAGTTCAGATTCAACAGGTGAAAGCACAGCCTGCTCCTGTAAAAGCTGAATCTCCACTGTCTTCGTTTAAATCTAAGTCTGGCGCAGACATTAACCTATATGGTTTTGTTCGTGGCGATGCAAACTACATTATTGAAGGTGCGGACGACGACTTCAACAAAGTTGCAAGCTCTAAAGAAGATGTAAAAGACAAACTTCGTGCAACAGCGAAAAATACACGCTTAGGTTTAGATTTCAATACCAATGTTGGTGGCGATAACAAACTTGGCGGTAAAGTAGAAGTCGACTTCGCTGGAACAAATGAAGCACTGCGTATTCGTCATGCATATTTGACTTATAACAACTGGTTGTTTGGTCAAACCACATCTAACTTCCTGTCTAACCATGCACCAGAAATGATTGATTTAGGCACTAACGTGGGGGGGGGGACAGCACGTATTCCACAAGTACGTTATGGCTTTAATTTAGCACCTGCAACCAAACTATTCATTGCTGCGGAAGAAGGGAATAGTTCAGCAAACCAGCTTAAAGTTACCACGACTGATGGTGTAACTAAGAGGGAGACTGTTAGTTCAGATGTGAAATATAGCTTACCAGTATTAACTGCGAAATTAACGCAAGGTTTTGCAGATGGCAAAGCGAATGCATCTGTTCGTGGTTTAGTGGAGCACTATAAGTCTGAATCATCTGGTGATGATAAAACAGGTTGGGGCTTAGCTGCTGGTGTAAACTATCAAGTGATTGATCCTTTAAAACTAAGTGCTGATGTGTCCTATGTACAGGGCAATAGCAACTACTTATACGGAAGCAATACAGCATTTTATGTAAATCCAGTGAATGGCAATATCGAGCAAAATGAAGCGTTTGGTGTACAAGTGGGTGGTACGTATAAATTCAACGAGAAATTACGTTCAACTTTAGCCTATGGCGCTCTATTTGCAGATGACGGCACAGATTATGCAACTTTAAACTCAACAGCAAACGAAGAAGTTTACCAAGCATGGATTAACTTCATCTATTCACCAGTTAAGCCATTGGACTTAGGTGTTGAATATATCAATGGTAAACGTGATACCTTTGCTGGTAATAGCTACAAAGACAACCGTGTTGGCTTAATGGCGAAATACAGCTTCTAATCATGTGATGATATAGATGTAGTTTAAAAAACAGGAGCTTTAGGCTCCTGTTTTGTTTGAGTCGAGAAATTTATACAGACTAAATACATTTTGAATATAGACTTAAGTAGTAAGCGTCCGCTGAACCCCATGTCTATTTTTTAATTTGAGTTGGATTTCCAGCGGTGTGGTAGCAATTCTTCTATTTGGGTCACTTTATGGGTCGGCAATCTTTTCAGCACATCACTTAAATAGGCATACGGATCCAGCCCATTCAGCTTTGCTGACTGGATTAAAGTCATGATGTTTGCCGCTCGCTGACCACTACGCAGCGAACCTGCAAATAACCAGTTCTTACGTCCCAACGCCCAAGGCCGCACCTGGTTGTCGGGTAGTCAGACGCAGTTACCTACGTCCAACCCCCTAAGAACCGTGCATGCGAGTTTCCCAGCACACGGCTCAAGCCTCTGCTAAGGCGCCATTCGGCACCCGGTTATACATCGTTGACATTGGCAAACTGAACACTCCTCGGACAATACAGATGGTAAATCTCAAGATTAGCAACTGCATCCGTTCCACCATGACTTAGCTTCACAATATGACGGCTGTGCCATGGTGTATCTTTGGTGACTGGTTTAAGACAGGCGCAGCAGCGACCACCTTGTTTTAGCCACACCCGATACAGCTTGGCTCGCCCCTTTGCGGAGACCAGCATTCTTTTACCCCATCGGGATTCGAAGTACTCATCCCATGCGGGGTCATGAGGGTTAGCAGCAGCCTTGATCTTGATATGTCGCACAATTGGCGTGTCCGAGGCAGACACTAATGTGTATTGTCGCTTCCGACCATCGGCGGACTGTTCATCACATGAGAACACCCATCGACGCGCTCCTTGTACTTTGAAATACCGATCTTTGACCCATCGGAGTGTCTTGCGAGGGTGGCGACGTACAGCCCATCGCCAGAGCATTTCCCACACTGCGTTGTCTACCTGGTTGAAAACCTTCTTGGCAACGACATGACTATGATAGTTGGCCCAACCCCTTAGAATCGGGTTGAGCAAACCGATCAAAGTGGCCTGTCGTGTCGCTTTGTTTGCATTGATTAATGCTCGCAGCTTGTCAAGATGAGCGCTGATGTTTGCCTTTGACGGCTTGATCAGTAGCTTGCCGTTGTACTTACGTACGTTCCAGCCAAGAAAATCGAACCCGTTCCCTATGTGCGTGATTTTGGTCTTTTCCTGAGAGAGCACGAGACCGCGCTGCGCCAGAAATTCAACCACGGCAGGACGAACTTCATTTTCGAGCCACTCTTTAGAATACCCCGTGATGATGAAATCATCCGCATACCGTACCAGTTGCAGCTTTTTGCCTGTCCATTTGGCGTTAGAGAACCTCTTCGCCAGCATCGTTTCCAGTCCGTCCAAGGTCATGTTGGCCAGCACCGGGGAGATAATACCTCCTTGCGGTGTTCCGGAAAGACTGGGAAACAGCTTGCTTTGGTAGACGTAACCGGCTTTGAGCCATTTCCGTAGAATCACCTTGTCCATTGGGAGGTTGGCGATCATCCAGTCATGGCTGATATTGTCGAAACAGCCTTGAATGTCACCCTCTAGCACCCACTCCGCACTTACTTTTCTTGACAGCACACCAAAGCACTGTGCTGCAGCATCCGCGGTTGAGCGTTGCGGTCTGAACCCATAAGAGTTCCGATCAGCGATGGTCTCCGCGATGGGTTCCAAAGCCAGCAGATGGAGCGCCTGCATGGCCCGGCATTTCATCGTGGGTATCCCGAGAGGTCTCATCTTGCCATTTTTCTTCGGAATAAGGACTCTCCGAAGCGGAAGGGGCGTGTAACCTCGCCTCTTCAACGACATCATCGCACCGGTCTTGGCCTTGGGTGTATTCCAAGTCACCTTGTCGACCCCAGCCGTGTTTTTGCCTTTGTTTTCAGACACTCGTTTGACGGCCAATGCTTTGCCACTAAACGAGTGAGTCAGCAGCCATTGCAAAGCTTTCGCCTTGTTATGCCTGCCGTCTTGTACCGCCTTCACAATACGCGCTTGCAGCCCTCTGACATGACGCTGTACAGCAATCCAATCGATGCTGTCCCACGATGTGCTGGAAGGTGCACACGCTGATACTGCTGCATTCATTTGCTCTCCCTCCATTAAAAGGGTTCTACACACTCTCTTGTGATGAGAGACCATAAGGACGTCAGCCCGCTTTCGCGTGGGGTAATGTTTCAACCTCTATCCAACCCATTACAGACTGGCATTCGCTTTTTCCTCGTTCCTTCGCCCGCATCACCATGGGCAGTTTTTGCAAACTGCTTTCCCAATGGGAGTAATACGGGATTTCCACGTTCCGCTTACTGAAGTACATCGGCTTAGGTGCCTGCTATCGACCGGGAGGCGTATGGGTCACGAATGCGTAGTCGAAAGACGCAATTCCCACCTCCATTACCGTTTTGGTTCGAGCGTATCAGCCATTTCCGCTCGTTCAACTTAACGATCGTTACGCAGATTCACATGTGTTCACCATACCGATTATCTAGCCCTTGTCCGGCTATGGCTGCCAGAAGGGTACGCCTCTCACGATTGATACCCCGCACCTTGCGGTGCCTCGTTACATTGTCGAAGGCGCTCTTTATTCAGCCTTCTAGATTCACCCGGTGACACGGGTGGTTCCCGCAGGGGGGAACAACTTCATTAAGCGACTTCGTGTCGCACTTCCACCCAATTATTGCAAATCGGTAGATTGCCATCATCCAGATAGCGGCTTAAAGCTGGCCAACGCTTCAGAGTGTAATTGATGGCCTTGGCGGTTGGAGAACTCGATGGCACCGTCAGTTGATGCTGGTTGAGCCATTCATACAGTTGTTGCATCACCGGTTGACTATGCTGTTGTCGGTATTCGCGGCGCTGTTCTGCTGTACCATCGGTCTTTTTCCTGAGTTCTGCTTCTATGGCATACAGTTTCTGAATCAGCACTAATGCCTGTTCAGCGACCTGACTTTTCCCAGTTACATGCAGTTCATGGAATTTACGACGTGCATGGGCCATGCAGCCCACCTCAATGACCTGGCCTGATTTAAAGCGTGCTTTATAACCACTGTAATCATCACAGACTAGATGGCCCTGCCAGCCATTCAGGAACTCTTCTGCATGCTGGCCTGAACGACTATCCTGAAAGTCATAGATCACCGCCTGAACTGGATTGTACTGTGTGGTGGCATAGGCCCAGACATAACCTTTCTTCGGTTTTTTATTATTCTCACCCATCCGCATGATGGTGACCGGTGTTTCATCTGCATGCAGCACCCGCTGTTGCAGCACCACCTCTTTTAAGGCATTGGCCAGAGGTTCCAGTTCTACACCGCAGCGACCTATCCAGTCAGATAAAGTTGATCTAGAAAGTTCGATTCCCGCCCGCTGATAGATCAGACGTTGACGGTACAGCGGCAAATGATCGGCATACTTCGATACCAGCACATGGCTGAGCAATTCAGGTGAAGCAATGCCTTTATCAATCACATAGGCGGGCATCGCTTGCTGAGTCAGGGTGTCACACTGATCACAGACCCATTTGCCACGCACATGCTGTTCCTTATAGAACTGTGCCGGTCTGAAATGTAGTTTTTCACTGATATCTTCGCCGATACGACGCAAGGTGCAGCCACAAGCACATTGGGTTGATGTTGGTTCATGCTCGATACGGATGGTGTGTAGATGATCGGGCAGCAGTCGACGTTTAGGTTTGTTGACTGTGGCTTTGTGTGTCGCTGCATCAGTTTTATCTGCATTCAGCCGTTCCAGTTCCAGATCAACAGCGGCAATATCTTCTTCGACCGCTTCATCCCACAGATGGATTTGTTTTGCGGTGAGATGTTCGTTTTTACTGCCAAATTTGTGCTGTTTAAATAGTGCGAGCTCATGCTCGTATTTTTGCGTGAGAATGGAAAGATGTTGAACTTTGGCATCCAATTGCTGGTTTGATTTTTCTAATTCTTGATTTGATTGTGCCAGAGACTGATGCTGCATCGCCAACTGCCGGGTAAATTCCAGCAGTTGTTCATGGGTCAGTTGGCTTAAATCAGGCAGCATTTTCATGACCGCAGTATGCCTGAGGTCATGACGCAGAGGAAATAGAACGTTTGGAGAATAGCAGAATGTAGCAGCCTAGTTTAGAGCATTGTTACCACTTGCTGTCGTCCAATGCGCTGCCAAGGCAAACCCTGAATTAGTGCCTGTAACTGTTCTGGACTGAGAGCTACGTTTTCACCCTGGTGAACTTTAGCCCAGTGGAATTTTCCCTGTTCCAACCGCCGGGCACACAGCCAGATGCCCAGTCCATCATGTACCAGCACTTTCATGCGATGGCCACGTTTATTACAGAACAGGTAAGCACAATGCGGTTTGATGTAGCCAAAGGCTCTCACCACCTGAGCCATGGCCGTATCCATACCTGCACGCATGTCCATGGGCTGAGTAGACAACCAGATTTCATCGATACGGATCATGTTGTAAGTGCCTTGAGTAATTCTGCTAAAGCAGATATTTCTGATACTTGCCATTTCAAGCCAATTTCTGCTTTTGAGTGGGGTAAAGTAATTTGAACCGTTAACATGCCAGTAGGGATAGGATCTAATGGTGCGGAGCAAGATAAGGTAATAAATGCAGGTTTATTCGGTAGTAGTGAGCGATCATTCCCTGGCTTAGCATCAATTAAGCGAATCCATTTGGATACAAGATTTGTATTCAATCCATGTTGCAAAGCGACCGAAGCAATTGAAACCTCCGATGCTTTACACGCCTGAACGATCTGCTGTTTAAATTCAGCACTATATGTTCTTCGTTTTATCGTAAGAGATGCGATGGATGTCTGGTTATTTGTAGTCATAAATTTAAGTTCCCACTTGTTTTTAAGTGAGGACTAAATTAAGGCTTATAGGACGAATTCATAAGGTGTGTTCAGCGGACGCTTACCTTAAGTATTGTGTCAGAAAAGAATAAGTGAAATAGTTGGAAATTATTGTAAAAAAATAAAGATTATCTATAAAAAATCTGCATAATGTCCGTCTTTCGCCCATATTGTGCATTTATTGCTTGTTTTTAAAGCAATATGGGGCGGTTTTGTGATTTTTTTCAAAAACCGTATCTGTGTCCAAACATTATTGGGCATTACGTTATTTCAGTTTACTCATCGTGTAGAACTGAACATGTTATGCATCAGATCGCTTAGTTTGTTACCAATTTACCCATTGCCTGAATTTCCATACGCAAGACTGAGTTTGTCTCAGATTTACGAAATATCTCTTGAAGTATCAATGGATTCGGTGGCTTATTAGCCAGATAACAAAATCTAAGCATCCGCTTTATGGACAATTGTCATGGAATTTACTTTTAACGCTTTTTATACCTTGATTGCAGCCGTCATCGTTTTGTTACTTGGCCGTTTCTTGGTAAATAAAATTGGTTTCTTGAAACGCTACAACATTCCTGAGCCTGTCGCAGGTGGTCTAGTTGCAGCGATTATCTCCTTGGTTGTGCATAGTCTTTGGGGCTATAGCATCACGACCAGTAGCGAATTGCAAACAAGTTTTATGCTGATTTTCTTCGCCTCAATTGGTTTAAGTGCAAACTTTGCTAAATTGCGCGAAGGGGGAATTGGTCTGGTTATTTTCTTGATGGCTGTCGCATCATTTATTGTGGTGCAAAACTTTGTCGGCATTAGCCTTGCAACTTTATTGGGTATTGACCCACTTATTGGTTTGATTGCAGGTTCAATTACCTTAACTGGTGGTCATGGTACTGCGGGTGCTTGGGGTGAAATTTTAGAAGTTAAACATGGTATCCAAGGTGCATTAGCTTTGGGTATGGCGAGTGCGACATTTGGTTTGATTATTGGTGGTTTGATTGGTGGTCCTCTAGCGAAGTTACTCATTAACCGCTATCAATTGGCAACGCCTCGCACCAATGAACAAATTGAAAAGAGTGATAACACGCCACTGACTGATATTAATTCAACAGAATATGTACCGTTTGAATATCCACATCGTGTGCGTTTAATCACTGCGGATAATGCCATTACCACATTAGGTTTGTTTGCAGGCTGTTTGGCTTTTGCTGACTTTATGACCGGCCATATGAAAGGCACAATGCTTGAGTTACCGACTTTTGTTTGGGCGCTTGCAGGTGGTGTGATTTTACGTAATGTGTTGGAAGGTATTTTCAAAGTTCAAATCTTTGACCGTGCGATTGATGTATTTGGTAATGCATCATTGTCGTTGTACCTTGCGATGGCGCTACTTTCGTTGAAATTATGGCAATTGGCTGACCTTGCTGGTCCGCTTGTGGTGATTTTAGGTGCGCAAACGATTACGATGGGCTTATATGCTGCATTTGTGACATTCCGTGTGATGGGTAAAAACTACGATGCTGCGGTGTTATCTGCGGGTCACTGTGGATTTGGTATGGGTGCAACACCGACTGCGGTTGCAAACATGCAGGCGATTACCAACATGTATGGTCCTTCGCACAAGGCATTCTTGATTGTGCCTTTATGTGGCGCATTCTTTGTAGACTTGATTAACGTGGCTGTCATTCAGTCTATTTTGCAATATTTTAACTAATTGGAAATGCAATTTGCCCTAGGAAACTAGGGCTTTTTTGCTTTCAGGTCTCTCACAATAATTAGGATATCGAGATGAATGATCAATTAAATGAAACATTACTCGGGTGGGTGAATACACTGAATGGACCTCTGTGGGACTTTTTGGTGATTTTCCTTGTTGCGGTCGGTTTGTTTTACACCCTAATTACAGGTGCAGTACAGGTGCGCTTATTTTTGCACAGCATCAAGGTCATGAAATCAAGCCGTAAGGAATGTGATGATGATCATGGCATTACACCTTTTCAGGCTTTTGTCACTGGGCTTGCAAGTCGTGTAGGTGTAGGTAATGTTGCGGGCGTTGCGATCGCAATTGCGATTGGTGGACCGGGTGCAGTATTTTGGATGTGGGTCACTGCATTTTTGGGTATGAGTTCGGCTTTTGTTGAGTCATCTCTCGCGCAGTTATTTAAGGTGCGCGACCAAGAAAATAAACAGTTCCGTGGTGGACCTGCCTACTATATTACCCAAGGCCTGAAACAAAAATGGTTGGGTGTAGTCTTTGCTGTTGCGCTTATTTCAACTTATGGTTTTGTGTTTAACGCAGTACAAGCCAATGCAATTACAGGTGCAACAGCACATGCATGGGGATGGGATAAAGCCAATCTAGCATTTGAACTCGGTGGCATTCATATTGTGGTGTCTTGGGTTGGACTAGGTCTAGTCTTGTTGACCGCGATGATTATCTTTGGTGGAATCAAACGTATTGCCAAAGTGGCAGAAAGTTTTGTGCCATTGATGGCCTTGTTGTATTTGGCTGTTGCTTTATATATCGCCGTAATTAATTACGCTATTTTACCTGATATCTTCCAGCTCATTTTCTCTAAAGCTTTTGAGTTTGAAGCTGCTGCTGGTGGTTTCTTCGGTGCGATGGTTTCTATGGCAATGATGATGGGGATTAAACGTGGTTTATTCTCTAATGAAGCAGGTATGGGTTCAGCACCGAATGCGGCAGCTGCATCGGATGTAAAGCACCCTGTAAACCAAGGTTTGGTACAAATGCTCGGTGTATTTGTGGATACCTTCGTGGTGTGTTCATGTACAGCGATTATTATTTTGGCCTCAGGGCTTTATCATGATGCGGGCTTTGAAGGCGTAGCGCTCACCCAAATGGCTTTAGAGAGCCAAATTGGTTCTTGGGGTGATGACTTCCTTGCAACGATTTTGTTCATGTTTGCCTTTTCCTCAGTCATTGGTAACTATGCCTATGCTGAAGGGAATGTGCAATTTATCAATAACAATGCCAAGGTGATGTTCGTCTTCCGTATCTTTGTTTTGATTATGGTGTATCTCGGTTCAGTGATGAGTGTGCCTCTCATTTGGAACACTGCGGATTTGTTCATGGGTATCATGGCCACCATTAACTTGTTTGCTATTTTGCTGTTAACACCATTCTTATTGATGCTGTTAAAAGACTATTTGGCACAGCTGAAACAAGGTGTGAAAGAGCCTGTGTTTAAATTGGATAACCATCCTAAATTTAAAGACAAAGTGAAATCAGACATTTGGTAATTATTTAGCCATAAAAAAGCCTCTACATTGATAGTGGCTTTTTTATGGCTATTTAACCGCTAGAGTAAAAGAACAGCTGATAGAGTGCAAAACTTAAAATCAGGCTTAGCCAAATCGGGAGTTTGGTTCGAAGCATTAAAATAACAGCGATTACAAAAACTAAGTCAGTCCAATGCTTGAAATAACTTTGTCCCATTTGTATCACTAAACACAGCAGTAAACTTACCACTGCAGCATTAATCCCAATCACGGCTTTTCGTATTGCAGCTTGCTGCATAAGCCAAGACCAATAGGGCAAGGCTGCAAAGATTAAAAAGAATGAGGGCAGAAAGATTGCTAAAGTGGCTAGAACCACATTCAGCCAAACAAACGGAGTTAAAGGCAGTAAAGCACCTAAGTAACTTGCGAAACTAAATAAGGGGCCGGGCATGAGTTGAGCCAGCGCATAACCCAAGTCAAATTGTTCGGCAGATAAAATATGGCTGGAGACGAAGTCCTGATGTAAAAGTGGCAAAATAATATGCCCACCACCAAAAACCAAAGATGCTGCTTGGTAAAAACTGAACAGGCTCTGTGAGAAGAGTGAAGAAGATGAATGCAACACCATAAAAACTACAAAAGGCAAAACAAAGGCAATTAGCCAAAGATAAGACTGCTTTGCTTGGACTTTTGATTTTAAGCTGCTGTCTTGGAGCTTTGATGTCGAATCTGATGCGAAATAAATACCGACGAGAGCAGCAACAAAGATGACGATAACTTGGCTGAATGACCATGGCACAAAGTAAAGAAACAAGGTGCTAAGTAGCATCAGCACATATTGCCAGATAGTTTTGCAGAAATTTGTCAACATTTGCCAAAAGGCCCAGACCACCACAGCAAAAACGATCAACTGAATGCTATGTAGTGTCATCGCACTGAGTTGATTGAAATACTGCTGACCCAGTACCGCGAAACATGCCATGAGGAGCATAGACGGCAAAGTAAAACCGAGCCAAGCCGCGCACGCACCGCGGTAGCCTTGGAGTTGATAACCAATGGCAATACCCACTTGGCTGCTGGTCGGCCCAGGGAGCAATTGTGCGAGAGCAACCAGTTGGGTGTATTCAGCATCACTCAACCACCGAAGTTGCTGTACAAAATGTCGGTGAAAAAACACCAAATGAGCAGCAGGGCCACCAAAAGACAGGCAGCCCAATTTTAAAAAGTGCAGAAAGATGCGAGTGAGCTGCTGAGTGTGCATGTTGAATTATGCTGAAAAATTGAAACAGATTATAATAGGGGAATATGACGCTTTTACGAAAAACAACAGTACTTGGACTGCTGATTTTCATACACTATGCTGCTGGAAAATTTCGCTCTATCTCAACTTCGGTGAATCATGTTAAACATTAAACTTAGCCTTATGTCGTTTACATTGCTCGCTTTAGTCGGCTGTCAAAGCATGCCTAAAGTTGCTCAAGAAACGCCAAGTCAGGCTTTTTCAGCCGAAACTGAGTCAGGGGAAGCCCAAGAGCGACTCAACCAGATCAATTTTAAACAGCTCAAAAAAGAACAGAACCGTCCAATTATTGCCTTGGTGTTGGGGAGTGGTGGTGCACGTGGTTATGCACATATTGGCGCAATTCAAGTTTTAGAGCAGTCGGGGATTCGTCCCGACTTTATCGTGGGAACCAGTGCTGGTAGTATCGTCGGCTCACTGTATGCCAGCGGTAAAAATGCCAATCAAATTCGTGAGATTGCGCTGAATATGAAAGCCAATGACGTGCGCGATATTCGTTTGGACATGAAAGGTTTCTTTGATGGTCAAAAAGTTGAAGATTATGTTAATGAACAAGTGAGCGATGTTCCACTTCAGCGCTTACCTATCCCAATGTATGTGGTGGCGACGCAGTTAAAAGAAGGTAAAAAAGTCGTCTTTAACTATGGCAATACTGGGCAAGCGGTTCGGGCATCGGTATCGATCCCGAGTATGTTTATTCCAACCAAGATTGGTGCTGATGAATATGTAGATGGTGGTTTAGTCAGCCCTGTACCTGTTGATGTGGCACGCAAGTTAGGGGCGGATATTATTATCGCGGTCGATATTCTGGCGCAGCCAATGTATACCGAAACCTCAAATGTTTGGGGGCTGTTTAACCAAAATATCAATATTATGCAAAAGAACCTTGCACAAATTGAGCTGAAAAATGCCGATATTGTGATTCAGCCAGACTTACGTGAAAAGGTGCATATCTTTGATGTCAGCGGACGTGAGTTGACCATGCAAGCTGGGGTCGATGCAACCGTTGCACAGTTAGGACAGATTCAAAAAGTTTTTGCGCAGAAAAATTATAAGCAAAAATTGAATATTCAAAGTATTCAAGTAAGAACGCATTGATCTGGCGCGATGTAGAAATAAACCCTGAATGGGCTTTTCTATAACTCGAAATACAGTGGATCAGGCTCAAAGCCATTTATGTGCTAAGAAAATATCACAGCAACAATGTTTTTGAATAAATTAAAATTTAAAGAAGGCCTATAGATTCAAAAACTTAGTCTTCTTTATATATATTTTTTTGAATGATACTTAAATCACTATAAATAATAATGATGGTTTTGTTACCAAATTTAGCGTTCAAAACCGATATAATAAATGTCACATATCCTATTATCTTACCAATTAGAGAACGCGATGTCCCCATTAGATCAAATTGCTGCGGCTGCGGATGACCAGTCTGAACTCACTATGTCGGTCTTAATGACACCTGATATGGCGAATTTTTCAGGAAATGTGCATGGTGGCACCATTTTGAAACTGTTAGACCAAGTGGCATATGCGTGTGCGAGTCGTTTTTCAGGAAGTTATGTGGTGACCTTATCGGTTGATAAAGTTAATTTTAAAGAGCCGATTCATGTGGGCGAGTTAGTGACTTTCTTGGCAAGCGTGAACCATGTCGGTCGTACTTCAATGGAAATTGGTATTCGTGTTGAAGCACAAAATATTCAAAAGCGTACAGTACGCCATACCAATAGCTGTTACTTCACCATGGTTGCGGTAGATGAAAATGGTAAGCCAAAACAAATTCCTGCATTGAATTTGGACAATGACTGGAAGCGTTGCCGTTTTGAAGCGGCAGAACAACGTAAGGTCGCGCGCTTACAAGAGAACCATCATCCTTCGTGCAGTATTTATAAAAAAGCATCGCATAGTTAAGTTTTAAAAAAAGATCTCCTACACAGGGGATCTTTTTTAATGTCTGACGTTTATGTTTTGAATAGAAGCTTATATGGGAAAACTATGCAAATTTGGCTTTCTGCACCTGTTGATCTTGAACTGCTATAGTCCATGCGCATAAATAAAAAGAAACCAAGATAGGATATATCTTGGTTTCAAGTGACGCTAAAAAGTTGTTGCGATCCAGCAGGAGAGTAAAGCCACTGGATCTCTCAACATTTGAATTATTTAGCGGCTTTTTCTTGATTCGGTTGCTCTGCTGATGCTTCCGAAGCTGGTGCATTTGCACTTAAGTCTGTAGTTTCAGCTGTTTCTTGGGTTGATACTACAACTTTGTCTTCTTGAGCTGGTGCTTGTTGAGGTGCAGCAAAAGTTGCAAAGCTCGCAGCTGTTAAAGATGTTGCAATAATTAGGTGAGAAAGTTTCATGGTTTTGGCATCCTTATATTTTATAGATAAAAATAGTTCAGACTGATCATCACATCAATTTGAACTGAGCTTCATGCTATCTCCTGAATATCTGCGGTTCAATCGAAGCAACAATGTGAAAAGTGCACATTACCTAAAACTACAGATGATGAAAAAATAGTAAGCTTTAAGTAACAAGTAGAAGTTTTTTGTGAATAGATTGAGAGGAAGTGAGGAATTAATGATCAATATAGATGTTTGAAAACTCACATAAACTGTACAAAGCATGCGAATTAAGTGCGAAACCCTAATTTCGGTGTTGAATAAAATGTAAGGAAGTTTGTCCAATAGGGGTTTAAATGAAATGTCAGCCAACTGAATGCTGAGTATTCGATGCCATTGATTTGAGATGAGAAAATTGGTGATTTAAATTAAGATAACGGCTTATTTTATTGTGCTGTTTTTATCATTTTCCATGCTAGGTATAAAATTTTGAAACTGATGTCGATGCCGCAGGCGGTTCCTACGCATATTATTTCGGGCTTTCTTGGTGCGGGTAAAACCACTTTGCTTATGTATTTGTTAGGTCAGAAACCTGAACATGAAGTTTGGGCGGTACTGATGAATGAGTTTGGGCAAATTGGCGTAGATCAACAGCTCATGCCAAAAACGGAAGGCTATGCGGTGAAAGAATTACTCGGTGGTTGTTTATGTTGTAGCAGCCAACTACCGATGCAAATTGCACTGTCTCGTTTGCTTTCAGAACAAAAGCCTGATCGGCTGTTTATTGAACCCACAGGCTTGGGGCATCCAGCACAGTTACTGGAGCAACTGACCGAGCCACATTGGCACTCAACTCTGCACATGCGTGCGCCGATCACGGTGCTGGATGGTTCGCGTTTACATGATCATGCATGGACAGCACAAAATCTGTATCAGGATCAATTAAAAGCGGCGCAGATTGTGGTGGTTTCGCATCAAGCTCAAATGCAAAAAGCAGATCAAGATGCTCTTGAAAAACTGCAAACTGAATATCAGCCTTGTGCTCAGCAGTGGTTGATGGCAGAGCAGGGCAAGATTGAGCTTACACAAATCGATTTTGAGTACATCGGAACAAAACGATTAAAGCAACCTTTACTGAACGTTCAGCAACAGTTGAAAGCGACTCAACAAGATTTTCCCGAGATTAAACAGTTGCCGTATCACTATGTAGAAACGGCGCAAGGTTATAGTGTTGCCGGTTGGAAAATGCCGAAGCGTTGGGTTTTTGACTTTTACGATTTATTAGATTTACTTTGTGAACAGCAAGATTGGCGACGGATTAAAGGAATTTTCCATACTAATCAGGGGTGGAAGGCATTTAATTTCAATCCAGAACAATTTAACTATCAAGATGTCGAGGAAGGGATTGATAATCGAGTTGAATTGATTGTTCAAAACGAAAGAGATTGGATGGATTTTGAAAGCGCACTTTTTGAATGTCGCATAGAGCAATGACTTAAATTGTTTTAAGCAAAAAAAGCCGAAATCTTATATGCTAGTCGGCAAATTTGAGGATGGTATGTATGGCGCTTAAAGCTACAATTTATAAGGCAGATTTGAATATTGCCAATATGGATGTCCACCAATATGGGGACTATCAACTGACTTTGGCATTGCATCCTTCAGAAACCATTGAGCGTTTGATGGTGCGTTTGTTAGCGTTTGCACGTTTTGCAGATGAAGCTTTAGAGTTTACCAAAGACTTATTTGAAACCAATGAGCCTGCGCTGTGGGAAAAGGACCTCACGGGTCAGTTGGTGAAATGGATTGAAGTGGGCAGCCCAGACGAAGATAAAGTGAAAAAAGCCAGTGCACGTTGTAAGCAAGTGGCGATTGTCACTTATGGCACAGCGGTCGATGAGTGGTATAAGCGCAACAGTAAGTTGAAGACATTGAACAATGTAGAAATCTGGCAATTGTCGACTGCAAGTACTGAAGCAGTTCAAGCCTTGTGTGAGCGTACCATGCAACTTCAGTTGAATGTGATGGATGGTGAGTGGACTTTAATTGGGGACCATGCTCAAGCCATTATTGAATGGACGAAATTGCAATAAGCATGCAGTTTAACTAGATTTATTAATTGAATAGGTTGGAGCGAGAACATGAGCGCAGAATTAGAAATTATTGATTTGGTTGTCGGTGAAGGTAAAGAAGCAGTTAAAGGTGCTTTAATCACCACACATTATACGGGCTGGTTAGAAGATGGAACCAAATTTGACTCATCTTTAGACCGTGGAAACTACTTTGAAACCGTGATTGGGACAGGCCGTGTCATTAAAGGTTGGGACCAAGGGATTATGGGCATGAAAGTGGGTGGTAAACGTAAACTCATCGTGCCATCACATTTGGCTTATGGTGAGCGTAAAATGGGCAATATTATTCCTGCCAATTCAAATTTGATTTTTGAAATTGAATTGTATGATGTAAAAACACGTGATTAATCAAAAATAGTGATAAATAAAAGAGTCAATTACAAGGATGTATTTGATTAATTTGTAAAAACACTTGGTTTTTAAGAAAAACATTTGTAGATTAATTACTAGGCAGAGCGTATTTAAGGGAAGAGTCGCTTTTGTATAGCTCATTGAGCAAACAGTCTTTGTTTGGGCTTATTTTAGGCTGTTTGCTGGTTTTAAGTTTAATACCTTCGACGTGGGCACAATATGAAGCTGAGCCCACGCAGTATTATTTGCATCAAAAAAATGTCAATGACATTCAATTCACCGAACAAACCACCAGTTATTTAAAAGGTACATGGTCTTATTATGACCAAGAGCTGATTTCTCAGCCTAATCGTAAACTCCCTTCTAAAACAACCGAACTGCCAATTTCATTTCAAGAACTTACAGGCAGTAATACGGGTTATGGGACTTTTGTCGGTCATTTTAAAATTCCGGAGGAATTTATTGGCCGAAGATTAGCCATTCATATCCCCAATCAAAATTGTGCTTATCGAGTTTATCTCAATGGCGATTTTTTAGTTCGTTTAGGGGGTGTCGCGGATAATGCAGGAGCGCAGCAAACAGAAAATGCACCGCGGATTGCTTATTTTGTCCCTGACAGCCCCTATTTTACTTTAAGTATACAAGCCTCAAACTTTAACAATTTACGCGGCGGCCTTGAAAGCCCCATGCATATTGGCATTGCTAAAACGATTAATCGACATTATCAGCAATTGATGATGAGTATCGCCATGATCTGTGGCGTGGTGTTTGGTGTAGGAATGTTCACCACCATGTTTTCGATGTTCCATGGTTCAGATAAACGGAATAGTAAAAGTTTTTTTGTTTTTGGTATTTTTATTTTATTTCTTGCCTTACATAATCTTTTTACTGCGCCATATGCTTATACGACTTTCCTAGATATCAATTGGTTGTGGGGAATCCGCTTAGAATATTTATTTATCTATTTAGCGGTCATGTTTTTTTTGAGCTATATGTATTTGCTCAATCAGTACTATTTACAGCGTTGGATTTATACCGTCTCCATGTTGGTTTTGACCTTGAATATCGTCATTACCTTGTTATCCGAGCAAGTTGTTTTTGAGCAGCTGGCTTTTTATAGCGCATTTTTCAGTATTGTTATTTTGCTTAATTTTGCCTATGGTTTTTACCTTACTTTAAAGACCAAACAAAAATATTCGAAAATCAATTTATACGCCGTGGTATTGCTGTGTATATCGGTCATTCATGACTTTTTACTAACGCTACATGTGATTGATTCTATTCATCTATCTTTTATCTCTACCAGTCTGTATGCACTTTTGGTGATGTTCCGACAATCACGTAACTATGCTTATCAGACTTACCATACCGAACGTTTAAATAATAATTTAATTGAATTGAATGATTCTTTAGAGCAAAAAGTGCAACAGCGCACCTCTCAATTACATGACTTAAATGAAAAACTCGAATATCAAATTCAAATTGATGCCTTAACAGGCGCCTATAATCGGCGTGCATTGAATCAAGAAATTCAGCAGCGCTTTGTTGAAACACAACAAGATAGTCATGCAACTTTGGTTTTTGCCATGATGGATGTCGATTATTTCAAAAATTATAATGATTACTATGGGCATTTAAAGGGCGACGAAGTCCTGCAAAATCTGGTCAAAGTGATTGGTGCGGTACTGCCACATAATGCTTACTTAGCACGCTATGGTGGGGAAGAGTTTGCCATTGTTTTCTTTGTACACGACAAAAAAAGATAACTCATTGAAATAATGGCATAATACTTGTTTTCTGAAGACGAATATGATGACACATTTCAATGAGTTATATCTCATCTTAAACAAATATCTAAAGTGGAACAAGTCACATGCAAAATGTTTTACACTGATTATGCTTGCATTAATTGTAAAACAGACATGTAATCTTTCTTCTGCATCTAAAGCCTTACCCATCAAGTGCTTACCACAATCATTTTATCGACGTATACAACGCTTCTTTGCAGGTCAGTATTTCGATTATCGTCAAATTTCTCAGTTAATTTTCAATATATTTTCATTTGATAAAGTCCAATTAACTTTGGATAGAACTAATTGGAAATGGGGAAAACGAGATATCAATATCTTGATGTTAGCCATCGTCTATCGTGGAATAGCGATACCTATTGTTTGGACATTGCTCAATAAACGTGGAAATTCAGATACAAAAGAGCGTATTGCTTTGATTCAACGCTTTATCTCCATTTTTGGTAAAGATCGTATTGTGAATGTGTTTGCAGACAGAGAATTTATCGGTGAGAAATGGTTTACATGGTTAATTGAAAATGACATTAACTTCTGTATACGTGTTAAAAAAACTTTATTGTGACCAATCACTTAGCCAAGAATCATAAAATTAGTGATTTATTTCGTCATCTTCAAGTTGGTCAAACTGAATGTCGTAAACGACGTATTTGGGTTGGTCGAGTGAAACTGTATATTAGTGCGCTACGATTAGAAGATGGAGAACTTTTACTTGTTGTTTCTCCTATGTTTAATGCTTCTGCTATTCGTGATTATGCATTACGCTGGGAAATCGAAACGTTATTTAGTTGTCTCAAAGGACGTGGATTCAATCTTGAAAATACTCGTTTAACAGACCCTAGACGAGTCAAGAAATTGATAGCAGTGCTAGCTATGGGTTTCTGTTGGTGCTATTTAACAGGTGAATGGCAACATGATCGGAAAAAAGCGATAAAAATAAAGAAGCATGGACGACTTTCAGTAAGTTTATTTCGCTACGGTTTGGACTATGTTCAAATGGCTATTCTACGTTTGATTGGTTTTGGAAAAAAAGAAGAATTTAAGAAAGTGCTAGCAATTTTAAGAAAGAAAAAGCCTGATAGGACAAGGGTCCTATGAAATTTGTCGTGTACAGAGCATTGTTTTATATAATGTCCCAATTGTGATTATTAGCCAGATTATGCAAACCGTTTTAGATGCGGTGCGCAGTGCGCGCTTTGAGCATCATAACCGCCTAGATGGCAAAGATTATGTGACTTTGAGTATGGGAGTGTCGTGGATGGATCGTGAAACGAGTTATGCCAATATTCACGACCTTATGAAAGCGGCCGATTTAAAACTGTATCAAGCCAAAGAAGCGGGCCGTGATCAGATGAAAATGCCCAATGAATCAGATGAAAATGAGTGATTTTTAGGTGAGTCATGCTTCGGTTAATCACCCTTAGCATAAGAGTTTAACCATAGCCACCATTTTGGGATTTGGGATGTCTTGAGCGTGGATTTGAAAGCCATGTTTTTGATAAAAAGAGCATGCCGTTTGAGTGCTTTCTAAACTAATTTGGCGAATTTTTTTACGTTTAAGATGTTCAATAACAGTTTCTAATAAAGCTTTTCCAATGCCGCGCTGTTGTTCAGCGGATGAAATATAATTGAGTAAAATACGACCTTGATCACTGACCATAATAAAACCCACTACGTGCTGATTGAGTACATAGACCCAGCTGTCGTTATAGTGCATCCACATAATCAGGTTGGATTGGGTTTTATTTTCTAGCCAAATTTGAATCGTACTTTCATGGCGATGGTGGTCTTTGATACATGATCGAATACTGTCGTGCACGACATTTAAAATTTCAGGAATGTCCTGAAGTTGGGCTGCCCGTATCATCTTTTCTTCTTAGAGCTATAGAAACAGCTATTTCATGCTAGCGACTGTATTTATTAAATTGAATTACTGTTAGTACGGATGTAACTTTGTTGTTCAATCGCACTAAGTTAATTATTTTTTATAGTGATTTTGTGAGTGAAAAATCACATATTGTGATGCCTTTCACGTTTGTGCGAATATGTGTTGAATCACTTGAATTGGTCTGAGAATCAATACCCAATTACAAGTCATCGAATTGAGCATTTGAGTTCATACGTAGTCTGTTTTAATTAATTTGGTGTTTATTTGAGCGATAATACTGTATTTTAAAAGGGAATATTTGTTACGAGAGCAGAGCATGGCGACATTTTTACTGATGATTTGCATACTCATTGCTTTGGTTGCAGCATCTATTATTGTAGTCAAAATTCAAAAAAAGCAACGTTTTCTGAAGCGACAAAAAAAAGTGGTTGAATCGGGAGCAGCATCTTCTCAAATGACAACGCATACCAATAGAGCACCTCAGGTTGAGCGTGTTATTGAAGTTGATACTTATGAACAAGAGTTGTTCGATGACGTGGCGACTCTATTTCTAGATCAAGCGATATTGCTCACGGCTGAAGAAGATGCAATGCTGATGCAAAGTACCTTGTTGGTCAAAATGCCTGCGAAAACCCAGACGCAAATCCGCAAAATGGATTTAAATGAATGGTCTATTTTTTGGAGTTTCTATGATCAATCGCTTGAATACTATGTAAGTCGTTATGGCATGTTTTATACGCATATCGACCGTAGTGGACGCGAGCATAAAAAAAAGCCATCGTACTCGGGATTGATCTCCTCGCTTAAGCCTCTACAACGTCCATCACAGCCATGGATAACTGCTTAAGAATTCGCTCTGCGACATGAGTCAAATAGAAGTCATCTTGTTTTAAACGTGTCATTAAAATTGCGCCCTCATAATCGGCAACACTGATTTTAGCCAGTGCCTCCGCTTGAGCAATAGGCGTGACCTGCTGAAAGTAGTGCAACAACGCCAGCTCCCAATCTTGAAAAATCGACTGAATTTTGAGATGAATTTGTTCGGATAAATGTGGGATTTCCAAAGACAGCATCCCAACTAAGCAGCCTTGAATACCAATACTAAAAAAGTTGACCGCTTGTTGGTGCGCGTGTTCAAAGCGAACGTAATACTCTAAGTGTGTATCACACAAAATGCTGAACAGTTTATGGTTTAAATATTGCTGGCTAACATGCAAAATATCTAAAACCAAAGCTTCTTTATTGGGATAATAATAATAAAATGCCGCTTTACTGAGCCCACAGGACTTTGCCAATAAATCCATACTGGTGCCTGCATAACCATGGGTTTTAAAGGTTTGCATGCAGTGCAACTGGATTTGTTCTTTACTCAGTTTTTGTGGGCGCATAGAGCTTTAACGTTCCGTAGGGGTTGGTGAGGATAAATAGCCATCGAAAGTGTTCAGCATATCGTCCCAGATGGCTTCGGCCCCCTGGCGGAAATATCCCATGTGTCCAATTTCTTTTAAGCCATAGTCATTGGCTTCAATATTGCGATAATGCATGTTCGCATGCCGATAATGCTGCATAAATGCATGCCTTGAGTTCGGTAAAGCCCAGTCATCATCCAGCGCTGAAACAGCATAGATTGGAGTTTTGACCTGTGCATACTGTTCCAGTAAGTGTTGTTGCTCGGGATCTGCAAAAAAGTAGGTCGGATTTTTACACCATTTTCGCCACTGTATGTAGACATCCACAGGTAAATCGGTGCCCATTTTAAGCAGACTCCAAGGCAGATAGCCCTTTAGTGCAACCATCGGCGGGAAAATAAGATTCCACATGACATGTACTTTCATTTTCTCCCGAAACGGCATATAGCCATGCCAACCCGCACCTGTGCCAAAGCAATACATCACAGTGACTTGGTCATGGTTGTGGGTTAAACCGAGTGCTTGGCCTCCATAAGAGTGTCCAACCACAAAAATAGGTTTGCCATCTTTGCGGATAGAGTCAATGGCAGCCGACAAGTCTAGCTGCCCCCAGTCCAAATAGGACATGCTAAAACCTTTGAGTTGCTTCGGTGCAGAAAGTCCCACACCACGATAATCAAAAGTTAGGACTTGATAACCTAGAACTACTGCATACTCGGCAAAGCGACGATAAAACTGCTGTGGTACACCTGTTGCACTGGCAACAATGATGTTGGCTTTGATCGGCTCAGATGAGCGATAACGTGTACCAACAAGTACATAACCATCGGTTGCTGAAAATTTTACATTTTTTTTCTCTATTTGAGTCGAATCTAAATGGGCGGTAGCTTGCATTATCATTTCTTCTTTTTTGTTAAATCCTAAAGTCGGTTCCAGATTTCTGGATTTTACTGTCCTTTAAACTGAGCAGGGCGGCGTTGTAGCATTGCCATGACACCTTCTTGGACATCTTGGGTTTTGAGTAGCGGGCTGAGGTGCTCTTGTAAATGTGCAAAAGCATAGTCTGCACCGTGCTGTACGGCTTGTTGTGCAGAAGCCAGTGTGGCTTGAACGGCCAGTGGTGCAGCTTGTGCAATTGATTCTGCAAGGGCCAATGCTCGCTCTAATGCAGCGTTTGGTGTGGATGCTTCTACGACCTCGGTAATTAAATTGAGATCGAGAGCTACTTGCGCATTGAAGCTGTCACCTGTGAGTAGATAGCGCATAGCCTTGTTCCAACCCGCCGCTTGTACAAAGCGAACCGTTGCACCGCCAAAGGGTAAAATGCCTCGCTGTACTTCCATTTGGGCAAATTGTGTATTGGCATCCGCAATTGCCACATCGGCATTGAGCATTAGTTCAATTCCCGCGGTAAAGCAAAAGCCTTGGACTGCCACAACCACGGGTTTGGTGCGAGGTCTGGAACTGGTGCCCCAAGGGTTAATTTGTGACGCGGGAAAGTCGAAAACGCCTGTAGTGAGTTTGGGTTGCAACTCAACCAAATCAAGCCCAGCAGTAAAGTGTTCTCCGTGCGCAAAAATTACAGCACAGCGCAGTGAAGGATCTTCCTCATATTCGGTAAGGGCCAGTGATAAGTCATGAATCATATGACTATCGAAAGCATTGCGCTTGGCTGCGCGGTCTAAACCAATTAAAAATAACGAACCGCGAACTTCGCGACTGACACGACCTTGTTGTTCTGACATTTTGATTATTCCTGCATCGTTTTATAAGTTTTTAAACGATTGTTAGAAAACTGTCAAAATTTATGCGTATGCATTCTGTGACTCGATAGTTTGATCCGATTCCCCGAAAAAAGATCGATGTTTAGATTGAGTGGAATTGTCTTGCCTTTATTGAGTTTTTTTTCATAATAGCAGCACTTCTTTGAATACCAGTTGAACCATGTCTAGCCTTGAAATATTTGCAGTCATCATTAGCTTAATTGGGGTGACGTTGACCATTAAGCGCAATATGTGGTGTTGGTGGTTTAACTTCGCTGCTTTCTTGTTATATGCCTATTTGTTTTATACTTATAAGTTGTATGGCGAAACCATTTTGCAGTTTTTCTTTGTGGTGGTGAACTTTTACGGTTTTTATCACTGGCTCAAAGGTAAACAACAAGATCATGAGATTCGAATTGAACCGATTACAGCTCGGCAAGTGATTTTGCAAATGCTGCTTGCCGCTGCGGCTGGTGCAGTATTTGGTCTGAGCTTAAAGTATTTGACCGATGCTGCTGTACCGCTATTGGATGCCCAGCTCGCAGCGTTTAGCCTGTTGGCGACTTATTGGACCAGTCGTAAACATATTGCGACATGGGTGCTGTGGGTATTTGTCGATATTGTTTATGTCGGTATGTTTATCTATAAAGATTTGTTCCTAACCGCGGCTTTATATGCAGGCTTTGTTGGCTTGGCGGCTTTTGGATGGTGGCAATGGACTCAGGTACGTCATAAACAACAACTGAAAAGTGTATAGGCTGAGTAGTGTTGATTGATTTTAAACAAATACAATTGGCTCAATTTGAGTCGGTCATTGAACGGTTAAAAGGAAGTCCACAGCAATATTTGGACTTTGCTTCGGTTGCTGATTTTTATCAGGCCACTTGGCTGGGGGATTTACCCAGTAGTGCAAGTTGGGCGGTCACAGGACTGGATGATGGGGCCGAGCATTTTGATATTCGCTTGGCCTGTTTTGAGCGTGTGGTTTTTATTCATATTGCAGATGATATTGTCATACAGAATGGCGCACATTGATATCTAGATCAAGGTATAGTCGGTGCTGGAGCATCGTCTATATTTGACCCTTCTACAGGATGACGAGATCCAGTTTTTCAGTCCTGATCAGGGCATGGATGTTTACAAAAACAAAAAATAAAGGATTTAATGCTATGGCACATCAGTTTGTAGTCAATGCCACCATCAAAGGTGTTTCGTTGGATGACTTCCGCCGACTCGCAGCCGATATTAGCTTACATGAAAATGTTTGTCGCCGTATTCCCGGTGAGAAGTTGGAAATTTTGGAGTCGAATAAAGTTGGTGATATTTATACCCTTAAGCGCGCGTATAATTTGGATGTCAATATTCCCGATATTGCGAAGAAATTTCTAAAAGATGCATTTCGTTTACAACGTACCGACGTCAGCAATTTAGTTGTGCTCAGCTCGGAAGTCCGTTTAGACCCTAACTTACCTTTAGAAGCTGTGTGTCAACGTAGTGTATCGGGTAATGATGAGCAGATTCACTTTCAACTGGAATGGACGGTAAAAGTGAAAGTGCCATTAATTGGTGGTATGTTAGAAAAACATGCTGAAGGCGAAATTCGTAAGTTTAGCAAAATCGAGCTGGATATTGTGGAAGATGAACTGCGCCAAAATCTGCATGCAGAAACCTTAAGCTAAAGGTTTTGACATCATATTTTCAAATTAGGTTATATAAAAATAAAACCCTTCGATTGAAGGGTTTTATCATTTTAGTACTTCGTCTCGAATTGAGCTCGATAAACCAAAGCTGTGAAGAAGCAAACCAAACAGACCAGCCAAATATAATACATCGCGCCAATGTTGCTATAGAGGCTGAGCCATTGAACCAAAGGCAGTGTGATACCTCCTGCAATGGCATAGGCGACATTGTAGGAAAACGAAATGCCCGAAAACCGGATCGGAGCAGGGAACATTTTGACCATGCTATAGGAGACAAGCCCAACCGTGCCTGAAAAGAATCCCAAAAGCATATACAGTGCAAACACCGTAGTTGGACTGACTACACCTAAACTGTGATAGAAAATGGTCGCGATAGCGGCGACACCGAGCGAACCAAAAATCAGGATTTTTGCTGCACCAAAACGGTCGGCTAAGGTCCCAGCGAGTATACATCCCAGCATTTGCATGATGATCGCAGCACTTTGCATTTGAAAAGCATCGCTACGTTCAAATCCAAAGGCACCTGTCAGTAAGTTTGGCATGGCTAAAATCAGGACCACTACGCAAGCAGTTAAGAACCAAGTCAAGAGCATACCAATCACCACGGCGGTTTTATGACGGGCTAAGACTTGTTTCACCGGCACTTCTTTGGATAACTCTTTACGTGCTTGCATGGCTTTGAATACAGGTGTTTCTTTCAAATAACTACGTAAATACAAGGCCACTAAGCCAAAAATACCGCCCACAATAAAGGGAATGCGCCATGCCCAATCATGTACAGATGTTTCACTAAACTGAAGAGAAATGAACAGTGACATTAAAGCACCGAGTAAGATGCCGAGTGACAAACCTGCGGTAAGTAAGCCATTGGCAAAACCAATTTTTTCAGATGGAACATGCTCAGAAACAAAGGTCCATGCCGCTGGAATTTCTCCACCAATCGCGATGCCTTGTACCACCCGCATAAGGAGCAAAAGCAGCGGTGCAGCATAACCAATCGTTTCAAAAGTTGGCATAACCCCGATCATGAGGGTAGGTAAAGCCATGAGCAAAATAGATAAACTAAAGAGTCGCTTACGACCAATGAGGTCGCCAAAGTGCGCCATGACCACACCGCCAAGTGGACGGAAGAAGTAACCTGCGGCAAAAATACCGTAAGTGTTCAGCATGGCCCAAAATGGGCTGAGCCCTGCGGGAAAGAACAACTCAGAAATAATTTTGGCGTAAAAAACATAAATAACAAAGTCATAGAACTCAAGTGCACCACCGAGTGATGACAGCCCAAGGGTACGTTTGTCTTCTCTGGTCAAACGTGGTGTTGCATCCATGCGTATATTTCCAAAGCTGAATAAAGGTTTATATTTGATTTTAAAGAAGTCTTTTTTGAATGAATAATCAATCTTTCTTTACTGGAGCTGAACTAAAAATTATACATGAATCCACATAGTTGATCTGATGGTCAACGTAAATATATAACGCAGGCGAGATAAAAAGCTTATGATATAAAAAGAATAAATAGGTATAAAAATTAGGATTTGTGTATGAGTGTCATTTTACCTGTTGCACAACGTGGTGAAGATATTTTAAGACTCAAAGCTGCTCGCGTCGCAGATACAGAATTTAATAGCGACTGGCTCATGCAGTTGGCTTCTGCCATGATTGCGACCATGTTGGAGCGGAGCGGTGTGGGCATTGCCGCACCACAAGTCTATATTTCAAAGCGGGTCATTATTGTGGCTTCACGGCCAAATTTACGCTATCCCGATGCACCTGAAATGGACGCCGTGGTGATGGTCAATCCTGAAATTTTAGAGTTTTCGCAAGCAACGACCTTAGGTGAAGAAGGCTGTTTAAGTGTGCCGAATGAACGCGGTCAGGTACAGCGTGCGCAAAGCATTAAGGTGCTGTATCACACTTTGACTGGTGAAGTAATGGAAAGCACTTTTGAAGGTTTTCCTGCGCGCATAGTGCAGCATGAAATCGACCATCTAAATGGTATTTTATTTGTCGATCGCCTGAGTGCTTAGTCGCGAGTGTCATTTTATTCATCTTTATATTTAAACTGTTGCGGGGTCTGTCCCAAATGACGTTTAAACATAGTACTAAATGCACTCGGATTGCTATAGCCAAGAGATCTTGCAATCTGCGCGACAGATTCACCACTGGCAATTTTACTTAAGGCATGGGCAATATGCATTTGTTGAACCCATGCGCGATAAGACAGGCTCGTTTCCTTTTGAAACATGCGCATCAAGGTTCTAGAGCTGGTGCCAATTTCATCGGCCCATGTACTTAAATCTTTTAACTGATCGGGCGTGCTTAATAGTGCTTGGCAAATATTCATTAAGCGTTTGTCTTGTGGCCACGGAATTTGAATGGGCAACAGATTGGCTTTATGAATTTCATCAAAAATTAAAATCTGTAAAGATCGAGACAATTCATCTGAACTGATCAGCTCAGAAGGTGGAATGTGTTCAATCGCATTGAGCCGAATGAGCAGTTCATGCAATAACTTACTGACCCGAATAATAAAACAATGTTGCCCCAGCAGTGCAGCTGCATCGGCCTGAACCAATGCGGTATTGAGCTTAACTCGACTTAATGAAATCACACTGTGTTCAACATGGGTCGGAATCCATAGTGCGCACATCGGTGGCACGATCCAAACGTGGTTTGGGGTGAACACTTGAATCATCCCTGTCGAAGCATACAGAAACTGCGCTCGCGAATGTGTATGCGCAGGGGTAATCTCTCGATAAGTGTGTTCAGAAGATAGTCCAATCACCAATTCGGACATTTCGGTTTGAATCAGAGAATTTGGCATGTGTGGTTTAAAATTGTCAGTTATACAATGATTATTGGAAGATAGTCTTATGAATGACATTTTACAATCAATACCTGATGAAAAATACATGGAGTTTGCGAGGTATGTCGTCTTCAATTCAAATGAAAGAGGGTATGGGCGAAGCTACGATCAATGAACAACCGCAAGGCATGATTATAAAAGTAGTGGGAGCGGTAGCGGTAGCGCATTTGCTCAATGACTTGATTCAAGCTGTTTTGCCAGCCATTTATCCGATGCTGAAAACCAATTTTTCCTTAAGCTTTGCGCAAGTCGGACTGATTTCATTGGTGTATCAAATTACGGCATCGCTACTGCAACCTTGGATTGGACTGTATACCGACAAACATCCGAAACCTTATCTGTTACCACTCGGCATGGTGGTGACTTTTAGTGGCATTTTACTGTTGGCCTTTTCACCGAATTTTATCGTACTACTTATGGCTTCAGCATTGATTGGTGTGGGGTCTTCAACTTTTCACCCTGAAGCCTCACGTGTGGCACGAATGGCTTCAGGCGGGCGCTTTGGCACAGCACAATCGACCTTTCAGGTCGGTGGCAATACAGGTACAGCGATTGGGCCTTTATTGGCGGCGCTGATCATTGTGCCGTTTGGACAGCATGCCGTGGCATGGTTGATTGTATTTGCCTTACTTGCGATTTGGGTGCTGTTTGGTGTCAGCCGTTGGAGCATCAGCCACAGTAAAAAACAATTGGCTGCCAAAGCACATCAAGTGCAAAGCAAACTACATGGGCGTCAATTGGTTATTGCGCTGTCGACCATTTGCGTGCTGATGTTTGCCAAATTTACTTACATTGCCAGTATCAGCAATTATTTCACTTTTTATTTAATGCATAAGTTCCATCTTAGTTTACAAAGTGCGCAGTTGCATTTGTTTGCCTTTTTGGCAGCGGTGGCTTTAGGTACATTTGCCGGTGGGTCAATTGGAGACCGAATTGGACGTAAAGCAGTAATTTGGGTGTCCTTTGTCGGCATGGCGCCGTTTGCTTTGATGATGCCGCATGCCAATTTATTTTGGACGACTGTGCTGTCGATTGTCACAGGTTTAGTGCTGTCCTCTGCCTTTGCTGCCATGGTGGTCTATGCGCAAGAAGCTGTTCCGGGACGGGTAGGGATGATTGCAGGTTTGATGTTTGGTTTAATGTTCGGTGTGAGTGGCATCGCTGCAGCAGGCTTAGGATATTTGGCTGATGTCAAAGGTATTGAATGGGTGTTTGGCGTGTGTTCGTTATTGCCTTTACTCGGTTTGGCAACCTTCTTTTTACCGAAGACTCAAGCAAACTAACTGAATACGGCTGACCTTCAGTTTCAATCGCGCTATCTTATCAAACGAAGATGGCGCGATTGCATTTCGGTAGTTTGATTATCGTTATGTATAAATACATTGGGGCTATGTGCTTTGACTTTGGAGTATTGAAGCGATGACTGATCTGAATGGTGTATTAAAATTTTCATTAGGCATAGATCAGCTTTCATTTGAAATGGATGGACAGCATATACAGTTGGATCAAGGGTTAAGCTTTATACAGTCAAACAGTATGCGTCATGAGGTGTTGGATGAGCTTGCGATTGAGTCAATGATTTATGTGATTGAAGAGCTGTTAGAGTCCGTTCAGATGCAATATGCCCAACCCAAAACTGCCGTGACTTCAGATGTGTTATTCCAAAAGGTTTTAACATTATTTTTTTCAGATCAGCAGCAACTTGACCGTGTGCAACTTGAAAGTGCGTTTAATACATTTGTTGAGCGCAGGGAATACTATGTGTCTAAAGTGGCTGATGACGGTCTTTCTAGTTTGGTTTACTTTATTGTACTGCGGGAGATGATGCATCACTGGAATGTGGTGGAGATTCAATTAGAACAGCTTGATTTTGAGTGAGATTAAAAACGTAAAAAGTAGGGAGCAGCAGATAAAAGTAAGCCGATACCATCTAGTAATGCGTTACTTTCAATAAAGTAAGGGAAAACCATTAAAACCAGACCGACTACAAAGGGTACGGTCATTTTTTGTTTTTTGCCATAGAGAAAATAGCCTAAACCAATTGAACTAAAGATTACACCGAGGAAAAGTTGGGTTGAATTCATGATGATGTTTCGTGCATTGTCATTTTCTGCTAGATATTATGCCAAGATTCTTAAAAGAATATTTAAAAAAGAGCATCGTAATGCAACCCTACAATAAGAACTTAAAACAGCCATCTCGTGATTTACGTAATAATATGACTGATGCTGAACAACTATTATGGCAGAGATTAAGACGTAAACAGATTTTAGGGCTACAGTTTTATAGACAGAAGCCGATTCTCAATTTTATCGTCGATTTTTATTGTCCTGCTGCAAATTTGGTGATTGAGTGTGATGGTGGGCAGCATTACACAGCAGAAGGGTTGGAGGCTGATCGGGCGAGGGATCAAGCTTTGGCGCAGTTGGGGTTGAACGTGCTGAGGTTTGATAATAGGCAGATTTTGACTGAGATTGATGGGGTGGTTGAGAAGATTTATTGGATTGCTAAACATAGATTGGAATCCCCCTCTTGCGAAACGTAGTTTCTCACCTTTGAAAAGGGAGACTTTCCGTGAAATTTATGATGGTTGTAGATTCGTGGTATTCCTCCCTTTTTTAAAGGGAGTGTAAATTAGATTTTATTGAAATTTTTCAAAAAATTAGTAGGATGTTGATGGAAGCGAATATGATTTTGAGATTTTAAATTTCGCTTTTTTTCCTTGAATGCTGGAACAATATAGCCCCATTCTGCATTTCTTGAGAAATATATGACATAGTCAATATCAGCATCTTCCCATTTATTTTCAACAACAATATTATCATCTGCAGAATATAAGCTTTTGACTTGGATACGATATACAGTACGGCCATCTAAAATTTGAATATCAGTTTTGGCATATACATCCAAACTAGGCATACTTGCATCCCAGCCATCACTTAAGAGCCAAGAGAGTAGTAAATATTCATAAGAATGATTTTTGTATTGAGATAGGGTTTGTTCTTTAAGCGCAGTCTGACGAACAGGCATAAAAACTCCTTAAAGCTTTTAATGCCGTAAGTCGTTTTGGCTATGGATTCACGGATACATAGATTTGATATAACTCTTAATAAAACCATGCTTTTATTTAAGAGGCACTACTACATTTACGTTACATAAATGTCCAATTGATATCGGTTACCAAACCCTTATTAATTAAAAGTGTTCTTAATTAATATTCATCAATATTCAGCTCATCGCGAGTCTGTAGTGTCTGAATTTTATTGAAAATATCTGGTCTACAATTTTTTGTCAAATTTTAAATCCCACCCAACCTCCCTTTGGAAAAGGGAGGAGCTGTCACGTAATTCATTTACTCACATGACATCCCCCTCTTTTTAAAGAGGGGTTAGGGGAGATTTTTTTATTTGGTTTGATACGAATTGATTTTCTTCCCCCTTTATTAAAGGGGGATTGAGGGGGATTGAGGGGGATTTAAACAATCGAATCATCTAAATTCGGCGCTAACCAACGCTTAGCTTCATCCAAAGTCCAACCCTTACGTTTTGCATAATCCTCAAGCTGATCTTGAGAAATTTTACCCACGTTGAAGTATTCACTTTCAGGGTGCGAATAATAGAAACCACTGACAGAAGAAGGTGGCATCATCGCAAAGTGTTCAGTCAGTTTCGTACCGATTTTTTCTTCAGAACCTAACCAGTCGAACAACACTGCTTTTTCAGAATGCTCTGGGCAAGCAGGGTAACCTGGCGCAGGACGAATACCGACATACTTCTCTTTGATCAATTCTTCATTACCCAAAGTCTCATCGGCTTTATAGCCCCAGAACTCTTTACGAATACGCTCATGCAAATGCTCAGCGAAAGCTTCGGCAAAACGATCCGCTAAAGACTGAACCAAGATTGCAGAATAATCATCACCTTTGGCTTTATATTCATTTGCCAATTCTTCCGCACCAAAGATCGACACAGTGAAACCACCGAGATAGTCAGTATTGTCTTTCGAGGTGCTAATAAAGTCGGCTAAAGATAAATTCGGCTTACCTGTGACTTTGTCCGACTGTTGACGCAAATGTTCAAAAGTATGCGTGACATTCTGCGCTGTTTCATCAAACACGCTGACTGTATCCGCAGCTGTACGTTGTGCAGGGTATAGACCAAATACAGCACGGGCATCGAAACGGTTATTTTCGATCACATCTTTAAGCATGGCTTGCGCTTGATTATACAAATCCGTTGCAGCTTCACCGACAATCTCATCTTCTAAGATTTTCGGGAATTTACCTGCCAAACTCCAAGAGATAAAGAATGGTGTCCAGTCAAAATACTCCACCAATGTTGCAAGTGGGTAGTTGGTGAGGACGTGTGTACCCATCGTATTTGGAATTGGTGGCACATAATTCGCAGCCACTTTAAAGCCATTTTCAATCGATTCAGCATAGCTGAGTTTGGCTGCTTTTGGCTGCTTATTGGCTAAACGTTCACGAATCTTGGCATATTCAGCGCGATGCTCAGCAATAAAGTTACCACGCATTTCTTTCGAGAGCAGGGTGGTTGCTACACCGACTGCACGCGATGCATCGGCGACATAAATCACCGCATCATTTGAATATTGCGGATCAATTTTAACGGCTGTATGCGCTTTCGATGTGGTTGCACCACCAATTAACAAGGGAATATTAAAGCCTTTACGTTGCATTTCTTTGGCTACAAACACCATTTCATCCAAAGATGGGGTGATCAAACCTGATAAACCGATAATGTCACATTTTTCATCAATCGCGGTTTGCAGGATTTTTTCCGCAGGCACCATGACGCCGAGGTCAACGATGTCATAACCATTACAGCCCAAAACAACACCCACGATATTTTTACCAATATCATGTACGTCACCTTTTACCGTTGCCATCAACACACGGCCTTTAGATTGTGCATTGCCTTTTTCGGCTTCGATGTACGGGTTCAGCCAAGCTACGGCTTGTTTCATCACACGTGCAGATTTGACCACTTGAGGTAGGAACATTTTGCCTGAACCGAACAAATCACCGACCACGTTCATACCATCCATCAAAGCGCCTTCAATGACATCTAAAGGACGTTTGGCTTTCAGGCGAGCTTCTTCAGTATCTTCATCAATATACGTCGTGATGCCTTTAACTAAGGCATATTCAAGACGTTTTTCTACAGACTCATTGCGCCATTCAAGGTTTTCTGCTTCACGTTGCGCACCGCTATGACCACGGAATTTTTCAGCAACTTCGAGTAATTTTTCTGTAGCATTTTGACCAGATTCACCTTGGTTCTGGTTCAGGACAACATCTTCAACCGCATCTTTGAGCTCTTGTGGGATGTCATCATAAATCGCCATTTGACCTGCGTTCACAATCCCCATGGTCATGCCTTGTTTGATGGCATGGTAAAGGAATACCGAGTGAATCGCTTCACGCACAGGCTCGTTACCACGGAAAGAGAACGAAACGTTCGATACACCACCAGAAATCATGGCATGCGGTAGGTTTTGCTTGATCCAACCTGTGGCTTCAATAAAGTCTACGCCGTAGTTATTGTGTTCTTCAATCCCTGTTGCCACAGCAAATACGTTCGGGTCAAAAATAATATCTTCGGCAGGGAAGCCAACATCATTGACTAAAACATCATAAGAACGCTTACAGATTTCACGCTTGCGTTCAGCAGTATCAGCTTGTCCTGTTTCATCAAAGGCCATGACAATGATTGCAGCACCGTACTGTCGGCATAAACGCGCTTTTTCGACAAACTCGTCATAACCTTCTTTTAAGGAAATCGAGTTGACGACTGGCTTACCTTGTACGCATTTCAAACCAGCTTCAATGATTTCCCATTTTGATGAGTCAATCATGATTGGCACACGAGAAATATCAGGTTCAGAAGCGACAAGGTTAAGGAAATGCACCATCGCATTTTGCGAATCGAGCATCCCTTCATCCATGTTAATGTCGATGATTTGTGCACCAGCTTCAACTTGTTGTTGTGCAACTTCTAAAGCTTCAGCAAACTTTTCTTCACGGATGAGACGTAGGAATTTTTTTGAGCCTGTAACGTTGGTACGTTCGCCCACGTTAACAAACAAGGAATCATCATAAATATTAAATGGTTCTAAACCACTTAAACGACATGCGGGTCTGGTTTCAGGAATCTGACGTGGCTGAATGTCTTTAACAGCATTGTAAATGGCACGAATATGATCAGGCGTCGTACCGCAGCAACCACCTGTAATATTGATCAAACCACTTTCAGCAAATTCTTTGATGAAGGCTGCGGTTTGCTCTGGGGTTTCATCATATTCACCGAAGGCATTCGGTAAACCAGCGTTTGGATGCGCAGAAACAAAAGTATCTGCAACATCCGCAATGGTTTTTACGTGTGGGCGCATGGCATCCGCACCGAGAGCACAGTTAAAACCAATCGAAAGTAAATCGCCGTGACGCACCGAGTTCCAGAATGCTTCTGCGGTTTGACCTGTAAGAGTACGACCTGATGCATCGGTAATGGTGCCCGAGATCATGAGTGGAAGTTCACGACCAAGTTGCTTGAACACTTCCTTGACTGCAAAGATCGCAGCTTTACAGTTCAAGGTGTCGAACACAGTTTCGATCAAGAGGATGTCTGCACCACCCTCGATTAAGGCATGCGTTGCTTCAATATAGTTTTCTTTGAGTTCATCAAAGGTAATATTACGAAAAGCAGGGTCATTTACATTGGGTGAAATTGAACAAGTACGCGATGTTGGACCCAATACACCTGCCACAAAACGTGGTTTATCTGGGGTTGAATATTTGTCACATGCCGCACGTGCTAGACGTGCAGCTTCACGGTTGATCTCTGGAACGAGGTCTTCCATGTGGTAATCCGACATTGAAACACGTGTGCCGTTAAAGCTGTTGGTTTCAATAATGTCTGCACCTGCATCGAGGTAAGCTTCATGAATGCCTTGGATAATTTGTGGCTGAGTTAGCACCAAAAGGTCATTGTTGCCTTTGAGGTCAGAAGCCCAATCTACAAAGCGTTCACCACGATAATCTTCTTCTTCGAGCTTGTGACGCTGAATCATGGTACCCATCGCACCATCGATAATAAGGATGCGCTCGGCAAGAAGTGCTTTTAAGGTGGCAAGTGTAGACATTCAAAACTCACAAACAGGTTTTCAAAACGTGCAATATTTTAGCAGAAAAGCAGGTTGATTGATGCCTAATTCAAGTGGTATTGGCTATATGGCAAATAAAAAAGGCTGATTTAGCTTTGGTTTTCACGAAAGTGAAATATAGACCCGCTATGTTTATAGATCAGAATAAATAGAGATGAAAAATATTGATTGGAGCAGATTGTTACAGACAGCATAGTCAAATGTAAGAAAATAATTCAGCGTAATCCGCACCGAAAAGTTAAATTTTGAGCCAGTACATTGCGTTCAAGGCTTATAAGCGATTTACTGCTGATCTAAAATAAGCCAATTATGAAAAAATTGGCTTCATGTGACATGCATTTGTCATATAATTGTCACAATTAAATTGAACAATAGGGGATATTGATATCCTCTTTAGCCGTCTGCATGAATTCTAATATTCCTCCCGTCCAAGATCAGGTGCACGTGACACAGGTCAAGTCGACGAATGTGCACGTACCTACACCGAAATTTTTTATGCCGGTGTTTTTAACGGTCATTATTTCAACGCTAATTTATATTGGCTTTCAGCTTTCTGCTGACTTATCGCATGTTCCTGCACTGAATCTTTACTCTTTAATCCTTTTAGCAACGGCATTGTTCATTGCTTTGGGTTTTGAGTTTGTAAATGGCTTTCACGATACTGCCAATGCGGTTGCAACGGTCATTTATACAAATGCACTGTCTGCACCTGTTGCGGTGATGTGGGCAGGTTTCTGTAACTTTCTTGGGGTTATGGTCGCAAGTGGTGCAGTGGCTTACGGTATTATTGCGTTGCTGCCCGTTGAGTTGATTATGAATGTCAGCTCAGGCGCAGGTTTTGCCATGGTGTTTGCCATGTTGATTGCTGCGATTTTGTGGAACTTGGGCACATGGTTCTTGGGTATTCCAGCATCGAGTTCACACACTTTGATTGGTTCAATCTTGGGTGTGGGCATTATGAACTACCTGATGCATTCAGGCGGTGGTGCTTCGGGTGTCGATATGGATCAGGTGATTAAAGTCGGTAAAGCTTTACTGTTTTCACCCATGATCGGTTTTGCTTTTGCAGCAGTGTTGTTCTTATTGGTGAAAAAAATCTTTAAGAAACAACTGGAACTGTTCCAACCACCTGAAGGCAACAAACCACCACCGCCACTGATTCGTGCCATTTTGATTTTTACTTGCACAGGTGTAAGTTTTGCGCACGGTTCAAATGACGGTCAAAAAGGTATGGGTCTAATCATGCTGATTTTGATTGGTATTGTGCCTTTGGCTTATTCTTTAAATAAGAATTTAGATTCACAGCACATTCAGTCATTTGCTCAACTTTCAGATCAAACTGCGGCTGTGATTTATCCGAATCATAACGATATTGCAGATGAAAAAGCCCGTACGGTGATCACGCAATATATTCAAACCAAAGAAATGACTCCAGAAGTTGTACCTGCTTTAGCCAGTTTGACAGATCATTTGGGTGAGCGTGTTGGCCATTACGGAGATCTTAAAGATATTCCTGAAGCTGAAGTTTCTGCACTACGTAATGACATGTACTTAAGCACGACTGCGTTCAAACGTTTGGATAAAGCGGATCAATTGCCAGCGATGTCTGAAGCAGGCAAGAAGACAGTAAAAGAATATCGTAGTAACCTTGATTCATTCTTACAGTATATCCCAACATGGGTGAAAGTGGCTGTGGCATTGGCTTTAGGTCTAGGTACGATGGTCGGTTGGAAGCGTATTGTCGTGACTGTAGGTGAGCGTATTGGTAAAAACCATATGACTTATGGTCAAGGCATGTCAGCAGAATTGGTGGCGATGACCACGATTGCAGCTGCTGATGGCTTTGGTATGCCAGTATCGACCACTCACGTGTTGAACTCTGCGGTTGCAGGGACCATGGTGGCAAACAAGTCTGGTCTGAACTTTGCAACAGTAAGAACCATTCTTTCGGCTTGGATCTTTACCTTGCCAGCAACGATCTGTTTATCAGGTGGCTTGTTCTGGTTGTTTCTACAGTTCGTTTAAACTGATGTATAATAAGCAGTGATAAAAAACGCTACCTTGAGTAGCGTTTTTTATTAGCTCTGTATTTTATGAACGATGCTGTTCATATTTTACTTTTTGAACTTCGCCCAGACTTTGTCTAAAGGTAGTTTATCTGCGGCAAAGCCATAAAGTGCTGCAAAGGGCAGTGCGGTACGTGCTAAATAAGCTACACGCCATAAGCCACCATGGTTTGCACCATGCATCATCAGCTCTAAAGGATGTTCAAGTTTGACCTCTGGGTTAGCTACAGACGCAGGATTACGCAGGTCATGGATCCATAAAGCTGCCATGATGGCATTGGTCGTTTCAGGCTTAAAGGCTTCAACATCAAACAAGCTCGCCCCATTAAATGCGGCTTTGAGCAGTGGATTTTTGGTGACGGAATGCGTGGTGGTTGATGGTGCAATGTTGATGCTGACGCGCTGACCTTCTGATCGAGCAAGTATTGCACGCCATTGTTGAATACGTTTAGCCAACGCATAGTTCGGCCCTTGCTCAATCACTAAACAGTCGGTGATGCCATAAGACTTGTCATTATCCGACTCGACGAGCTCATGTAAGTTTTTCTTAAAGAACAGTTGCCCGCTGAGGGTTGAAATACTTTTACTGATCATCTGCTGCGTTTTAGAGCGACCACTGAACTTTTGCTCAGACGCTGTAATGACTTCCTCTGGAACTGCATAGACATCGGTAGGTGTACACATATACATCAAACTGGTATCTGCTTTTTGCGCACTGACATATTGCATAATCGCATCCATTGCAACAGAAACACGGACATGCTTTTCACCATCCAAATACGCAATCGCGGCCAAATCTAACTGATGTGGGTTTTGTACCAACCATTGTGCAATTTCAGGCACTTGTGTCAGTAAGTTCGCACCAAGTTTTTCTTTAAGCACAGACACAGGTGTTTCCGCGCTCAAAGCTTCAACCGATGGGGCATATAGCGTGGCATTGCCGTGTTGAATGGTGTCTAAAATTTTGCTCCACACGCGGCTATTCGGTAAATCAACTGCCACAATATTGGCTTTCCATTGGGCTAACCATGTGAGTGGACCCGCTTCAGATGCCGCACCGAACAAAACCATTGTGCGATCTGATAAATCAAACCATTCAGGATGTTCCACACAAGCAATCAGTGCTTCAGCATGACTGGGTTCAATCACACCTGCATCTAACCATGTTTGGATTTGTGCAAGTAAAGCACCCCCCTTTAAGCTGTGTACCTTTGTAAGGGACAGACCATTCAGGCGTCGCATGACTTTCGCCTTTGAGTTTAATAGTATGCAGCGGTGTGGTTTTAAGTGACATTACATCTTTGAGGAGATGCTTTTGGCCATCGCGATAAAACTCAAACACATTATGTGTTTTGTTGAGCCCATCTTGTGCCATTTGAATCGGTGCAATTTGATTAAGAATCCCAAATTCAACTAAGGATTTAAAATAGCGTGGATATTGTTTACGCCAGTTCTTTTCTGTAAGTGCGGCCACAGAGGTTTGGTGATCAACATTGGCTAAGGCCTCTGCAATAATCTCTTTCCCTGTACGTGAGGTACTAATTTTTTGTGTTTTCGAGTAAATTGGAAATTGAAGACCATCTAAGGGATTGGACATGCAAGAAATCTCACTGGCATTTGCTATTTATATACAGTTGTAAACATTATCTATGCCAAATCAAATTACTGCTTGGCATTTCATGCCAAATTTATGTAAAAATATATGTAATAAAAAAGCCTTCTGAATAGAAGGCTTTTGAGTTTAGCAGCGACCTTTTTGGCCTGTCCTAGTGGGCAGAAATCGCTTTGGCCATGAGGATAATAAGAACGATCATCGACGATGATACTCCCTTCAGGAGTGTGTACCGCACAGGCTGTAAAACTGAGACTGATCATCAAGGTTGCCAATATAGACATTATTTTTATCGCAATTTCCTTGGTTTATAGTTGTCCTGATGTTCATTGTAAAAATCAGGACCACCCATTGCTTAGAAAAATGTTACTGAGCCTATATGCGTATGGATGCAATCCATGTGCAATCTAGGCGTTCGGCTTTAAATAGGTAACTGGGTTAATTTGTTCAGAAAGTGTGGAATAAGACGCGGCTCTAAAATTAAGGTCATGATGACCCCATAAGCAGCTCCCCAAAGATGGGCGCTATGATTGATGTTGGAGTTGCCTTTTTTACCTGACCAGATGCTATATGCCACGTACAACACTGCAAAAATAATCGCAGGTACGGGAATAAAAAACACAAAAATTAGCTTCCAAGGTTCAAACAACACATAAGCGAACAATACCGCAGAGACCGCACCAGAAGCACCAAGGCTTGCCCAGCGCACATCATTCTTATGTTTTAAATAACTTGGTAAAATGGCAAAAATTAAGCCACCCAGATAAAACAAAACAAAACCTAACTCATAGAAGTATTGACGGTAAAAACTTTCAATAATGCTACCAAAGAAAAACAAGGTGAACATATTGAACAGGAGATGCATACCATCGGCATGAATAAAGCCATGTGTAATAAAACGATCGTATTGTCCACGTTGCATCGCAGGAGGCCAGAAAATCAGACGGTTCATCACGTTCTGATTTGAAAATGCCACCATAGAAATAATGACTGTAATAATAATGATCGTAACTGTATGATTAAAAGGTAAATCCAACATTTCTGAGATGTTCTGCATATAACTATCTTGTGGTCATAATGCCATTAAATTGAGCGAAAAGATGAACTTTCACAATAAATCCGACAATTTTGGTTGATTTTTTTTAATTACCCCGCATCTTCAGTTAAAATAGCAACTTCAGCTTGAGGAAATGATTGTTATGTCGACTGAGAACAGCAGCACTGCAGTTGCAGAGGAAATTCCAAACTTATTGATTACTCCGACTGCACAAGAGTATTTACGTGATTTATTAGAAAAACAAAATACACCGGGCATTGCTGTACGTGTATTTGTTGAAAATCCGGGTACACCACGTGCTGAATGTTGTATGGCATATAGTGCGCCTGAAGAAGTGATCCCAACCGATTACCGTCAAGATTATCCAGACTTTCCTGCGTATATCGATACACCGTCTATTCCATATCTATTAGATGCGGTGATTGATTACAACAAAGACCGTTTTGGTGGGCAGTTGACATTCCGTGCGCCAAATTCGAAAGTACCACGCGTCGGTCCTGATGCATCGATTGAAGAGCGTATTACTTATATTCTTCAGTCTGAAATTAACCCTGGTCTAGCAGGACATGGTGGTAACTGTGCATTGGTTGAAGTTGTTGAAGATGAAGAGCATGGTTTAACGGCTGTACTGAAATTCGGTGGTGGTTGCCAAGGTTGTTCAGCAATTGATGTCACCTTGAAACAGGGTGTTGAAACGACTCTGCAACAACACATTCCTGAGTTACGTCGTGTTATCGACCAGACGGATCATACGCAGGCAGAAGGCGCGTACTTCAAATAATTTTAAACCATTTTGATAAATAACCTCCTTAAATTAGGAGGTTATATTTTATCTAAAGCTAAAATGTAATTGAGAATAATTATTAATATTAATTGAAATATGTTTACCATTTGTTAAAATGCCCTACGAAATTTATACAATTTCTCCTTTTTTTGTATTTGGGTGTATGCGTTATGGGTAAAAATCTAACGAGATCAACTTTGGCTTTAGCGGTTGTAGGAGCAATGAGTTCATTTGCGATGGCAAATGAAACAATTGAAACCACGAAAGAGAAAGAAACAACACAATTACAGACGATTGTTGTTACTGCAGCAGGGTACGAGCAGGATGTTACACGGGCACCAGCCAGTATGACCGTAATTACAAAGGAAGAGCTCGAAAAACGACAATATAGTGATATTACTGATGTACTACGAAACACACCCGGAGTTGTAATTTCTGGAGCGGGTTCAGCTCAGACTGTAAGTATTCGTGGAATGGGGTCAAACTACACTTTATTTTTGGTAAATGGGAAACGCCAATACTCTAAAGATGTAAACCCAAATGGTGATGATAGTGGTTTTGAAAAAAATATTTTACCCCCAATGGCTGCTATTGAGCGAATTGAAGTAATCCGTGGCCCTGCATCTACATTGTATGGAACAGATGCTATGGGGGGGGGTTATTAATATCATTACGAAAAAAGTCAGTGATGAGTGGTCTGGAACGGTTGAATTAGGCACTGTTTTACAGGATCAAGGAAATTCTGGTGATATTAAAAATGGGACAATCTATTTGGCAGGCCCATTAATTGAAAATAAATTAGGTATGCAGTTGGGTGTAAACAAAAGTCAACGTAATGAAGATAGTTATATTGGTGGTTTTCGTGGTACAGAAGTAGAAAGTTTAAATTCTCGGTTTACATATTTAATTAACGATACACATGATCTTGAGTTAGAGGCAAACTTTACTAAACAGGAGTCAGAATCTACAGCTGGGAAAACAATTCTAAGTACAGGAACCGATTCTTATGGACGGAATTACAGAGACGTATTTAGCTTGACTCATAATGGTCATTATAGCGACTTATTAAGCAGTAGCTCATATATTCAATATGAGAATTCAAAAAACCCAGACCGTGTAAACAGCTCGACAGGTTTAAGTGGTATTGAGTTGGAAACTTGGCTTGCTAATTCACAATGGAATTTACAGTTAAGTAACCATAATTTAATTTCTGGTTTATATTTTAAAAATGAATCGCTTGTTGACCGTGCAACAAACCAAAATGCGGATTTGCCTATAGCTGAGTTGGAGCGTTGGGGATTTGCTATTTTTGCAGAGGATACATGGTCGATAACAGATCAGTTTAATTTAACTACTGGCTTACGGTATGACCATGATGAAAATTATGCTGGAAACTTCTCTCCACGTTTATATGGTGTCTACAATCCAACAAATGCATGGACATTTAAAGGCGGGGTCTCTACTGGCTACAAGCAACCTGACTTAAAGCAATCATCAAGCGATGTACACTCTGTAACAGGTAAGGGTAGTGCCTTCATTATGGGTAATGATAATTTAAAACCTGAAAAATCAGTAAGCTATGAATTTGGAACAGCATGGCAAGGGGATAAGTCTAAAACATCATTAACTGTATTCCATACTCAATATAAAGATAAAATTACAGAAGTTCGTGATTGTTCTTCACCAAATGGTAGTAACAGTAATTCAGCAACTTGGACATGTGCTGACCCATTTGGTCGTATAGACTCGACAACAGGTAACATTCGCTTATGGAACTTTATTAGCTCAAGAATTAATGTTGATGAGGCTATAATGCAAGGTCTAGAAGCGACATTTGATACAGAACTTGCCGACGGTGTGAATTTAAGTACAAACTATACTTATACAGAAACTGAGCAGAAATCAGGCGCTCTAAAAGGTGAGCCTTTGAATCAAATGCCAAAACATATGTTTAATGCGACGGTAGATTTTGATATTAATGAAACATTAGATGTTTGGACGCGTTTGCACTACAGAAGTGAAACATCCGCATATTTAGGTCGTGCCAGTATGTCTGAGCCTACACCAGCATATCAATTTTTAGATGTTGGTTTTAACTATAAATTTACACCAAGCTTGAAAGGAAAATTTGGTGTCTATAATATTCTGGATGAAAAAGCTGAAGATGCTGATGGTGAACAAGTTCTAGACGGGCGTCGTTATGGCGTAAGTTTCTCTGCAAGCTTTTAATTTATAGAAATTGGCTTAAATAAAAAGACCCGTTCAAGTAACGGGTCTGTCTCTTTAAAGCTTTAAAATCGCTTGTGCTTGGTCAGAATAATAAAACTGTTCTAAATAATAGCGTGCTCGATCACGTAAGTAATGTGATCGGATGAGCTCTTGAATAATAGGGTTCAACAAATCTTGAAGTTGATTTTGGACTAAGGCTTCGTCGATATTTAAGTCGCGTAGTAGTAAATCAAGAGAAAGTTCTTGGTTGCGAATGTACCAAGCGTAAACACCATCATGCACCTGTTGCTGCAGATAGTCGGTTTGACGCATATGCGCCCAAATTTCGTGCCCCATAGCGACAGTTTGAGGCAAGTCCTGCACTTCAATATAATTTTTCAAAACTGATAAAGGCATATCTTTGATTTTGTGCCAGAGGTTGGCTTGAAAGTAATATAGCTTTTCATCATTAAAGTTTTGATTTAACACTTGTTCACTCATTTGACTGAGTTTTAAGATGTTCTTTTGTAAATAATGCCCAATAGTGTCATTTAGGTTTGAGTCTGTGACGGTTTCCAGTACGGACTTGCCCATTTTCATAAAACTAGAAACACCCGGCACACGTTTAGTCATCACAGAGTTGTTCAAATAGTCTTGAATCGAGTGTTGAATCAGCTGGGTAATCATGGCTGAAAAAGCTGGGTTATTTACCACAGTTTTAATCAGGCGTTGACGGTGCCCACTTTTACTCGCGACATACTGCGCAATTTTGTCGATGGTAAGTACAGGAATCACATCGGCAATTTTGGTTGATTCATTGATGGGATGTATTAAAACAAACTTGATGTGCTCAGCAATTTGTGAGATTAGATGATCGGTTGCAGGTGTGGCTAGGATTTGTTTTTGCAACAACGCATTTATGTCTTCAAAGCTCCACAGTTGCTGCAAAGTTTGTTTTCTAAACCAGTGATAAAATAGGATGAATTCATTTTGTACGGTACTTGCTTGCGAAAACTCATGATCTAAAAAATTAAGATGAGCTTCAATGAGCTGCTCAATCATCGGGTGTTTCTGCATACGTACTCAACAAAATTAATTTAGTGGAATCAGTTTATCAGCCAATGGATTTTTTAACTTTTGTGTTTTTGCAAGAAAAGGCAGGTAGTGCTGTGCAACTGCTTGTTCTGCCTCCAAAAGTGGCATATGACCAACATTGTTAAGGATGACAGGAGCTTCAGCACGTTTCAATAAAGATTTGAGCTCATTCGCCACTTCGACATTAATAATTTTGTCCTGCTTACCCCACAAAATGAGGGTGGGTGCTTCAATATTTCGGGTCACTCGAGCAAAGGAGTCAGTGGTATAAATTCGGTTCAAGGTCACCAATTGATCAATCACTTTACTGTTTTTTTCAGCCTGAGTAATTAACTGTTTTTCTTGGGCGCGTTTTAAATAATAGGGCATTTTGATTGGGGTTTGCATGACACGTTGCATCACATCATCCAAATCGCCCGGCTTGCTCACAATCAAGTGCTTTAAATATTGAGGGTCTTTGGCATAGTTGGTGTTGGCGTTTTTATAAATGCCCGCACTGTTCAATAAAAACAAACTTTGCGTGTCAAAAGGGTATTGTGCGGCATATAGAGTTGCAATTGAACCACCAATGGAATGTCCTGCAACATTCAGCTTATCTTGTATATGAATAGCTTCAACAAAACGACGGAGTCGCTCTGTGACATTTGGCATAGAGAGATCAAAATCATCTGGGACTTTGGTGTCGCCGTTGGTTGGAAGGTCAGGGATAACCACGTGGTAATAAGGCGTTAGAAACTGTGCTACACGGTTCCAATTGTCTCGATTTCCAGCAAAACCATGAATCAGCAAAATCGTTGGCTTATCAACGGCACCGCCTTCGTTATAGCTCCAAACGATATCATCCACTTTAAGTGTTTTGGTTTTTAAGCCGGCGGTGACGCGTTCTTGTAGAAGGTAGCTTTGTAAACTGAGTTTGTCTTTGATGATGGTATTTTCCACCGCATGACTGGCGAAAGAAAAAGACAATGCCCACGTCAGGATGCTGACTTTTAAACAGTATTTTAAGAGGGGTTTTGAGCGCATCATCATGGTTCATCCTTAAACGGAGATGAATGAAAAAACTGACCGAATAAGATAAAAATGCTCTGATTTTGAATGGTTTTTATGTTTATTTACAGGTCTGTTTGATTCTAATCGCTTTTATGCAAATGTCATTAATTATTTGTTTGAAAGGATATACCGCATTTAGATAAAGTGTGAACTGGATATCTATTCTGCTGAGCTAAAATGCAAGTTCAAGAAAAATTAAAAAAATATGCAGCTATGTTTTTTGCAAGTGACAATCAATTTCTCTAGGATTAAACTATTGCGACTTAACAACAATCGGGTGGGAAAAGGAATGCTAACAGCTCAAGAAGCTTTAAGCCGTCTAAAACAAGGTAACCAACGTTTTGTAGCGGGTGAGACAACCCACCATAAGCAATTGTCTCACCAAGCACGAGCAGAGATGGCGGAAGACCAAAATCCATTTGCCATTGTACTCGGATGTTCCGATTCTCGTGTGCCTGCAGAAATGGTCTTTGACCAAGGTTTGGGTGATCTGTTTGTTATTCGTGTTGCAGGAAATGTGGTTGCACCTTCGCAAGTTGGCAGTGTTGAATTTGCGGCTGAGCGTTATGACTGTGCAGTAGTTGTGGTACTTGGTCATAGCCATTGCGGTGCGATTCAAGCCACCATTGACACCCTGATGAACCCAGATAGCCCACCATCTGCAAACTTGATGTCGATTGTAAACCGTGTCCGTCCTTCGGTTGAAACCTTGATGCAAACTGAACTGAAACATGATTTATGCAAACTGTCTAAACACGCAGTACGTTCAAATGTATTTGCCTCTGTAAATCAGTTACGTCATGGCTCAGCTGTGCTTGAAAGCTTGATTGCCAAAGGCAAGTTACAAGTGGTTGGCGCTGAGTACTCACTTGAAAGTGGTGAAGTGGTTTTTTTTGACTTCTGATCAGCGGATATGATCAGAATAAAAGGCGCTTTATAAAGCGCCTTTTATATAGGGATAAGCTAAATTTAATAAAATAGCTTGTGCCTTGCCATTTGGATGGACCAAGTCTTTTTGCATCAGGCTTTTATTTCCCGCTACACCTTCCAAGAAGAAGGGCAGTAATTTCACTTTGTATTGTTGACTAACCACTTTGTAATTATTTTCAAATGCCTTGCTATAGGCTGTGCCATAGTTTGGTGGCATTTTCATTCCCAAGACAACCACGGTGGCATTGGCTTTTTGACTCTGTTGAATCAGTTGCACTAAATTTTTTTGAATCATCTGAGGTGGTTGACCACGCAGCCCATCATTCCCGCCAAGCTCAATCACCACCACATTTGGCTTATGCGTTTGCAACAGTTTGGGTAAACGAGCCAAAGCGCCACTGGTGGTTTCACCACTCACACTGGCATTGACCACTTTGTGTTGTTTCGGATACTGTTGGTCTAATCGTTTTTGCAGTAAATTTACCCATGCTTGCTGTGGTTCTATGCCATAACCTGCACTAATGCTATCTCCTAAAACCATCACGGTTTTTGCAAAAACCCAAGTGGGGCTTAGGCACAGTGCAAGCAAAACCAAGTATGAACTAATCCGTTTTTTAAATTTGCGATTTTGCACGAATATTTGCATATAGGGATGTTATGACCCAAGTTCATAGTGATGTAAGCATCATGCCACAAGTGATTATTTCTGCCCAGCAACTGACACAAAAGATTAAACTTCCGCAAAAAGAACTGACCATTTTCTCAGATTTGAGTCTCAGCATATTAGCAGGTGAACAAGTCGCAATTACAGGACGTTCAGGTTCAGGAAAGTCTACCTTACTGGGTATTTTGGCGACCTTAGATCAGGCTAGCGGTGGTGAGCTCATCGTTTGTGGTGAAAGTATTTCCAAGCTCAACGAAGAACAGCGTGCGAATGTGCGTTTAAAGCATATTGGCTTTGTATTTCAGTCCTTTCAACTGCTGCCACACCTGACTGCTGTTGAAAATGTGATGCTGCCGTTACGGCTTCATGCATCATTTAACTTCGCTGAAGCGGAGCAACGCGCTTTGAGTTTATTGCAAAAAGTTGGATTAGAGCGACAGGCCACCCAAACACCGAAGGTACTTTCGGGTGGGGAGCAGCAGCGCGTCGCAATTGCCCGTGCGTTGATTGCGGAGCCAAAAATTATCTTTGCCGATGAACCAACAGGAAACTTAGACAGTCAAACTGCGCGAGAAATTGAGCAATTATTGTTTCAATTGAACCGTGAGTTGGGTACGACCCTGATTTTAGTGACGCATGACCATACGCTTGCAGAACAGTGCCAGCGCCATTTTGAATTACTCGATGGACAGTTGATCGAACATCCTCGAACGGGAGGATAAAATGAATTCGCTATTTCAACCCTTACTGAAGCAAAGTTTTAAAAGTAGCGGTGTGTATTTATTGATTATTGCGTTGATTCTCGCGATCAGTGCAACGACCGCGCTGAAGTTTAGTAATGAGCAAATTCAAAATGCCGTAGCGCTGCAAGCCGCCGAGATGCTAGCAGGGGATTTGGTTCTAACGGACAGTCAAAAGCTCGATCCGAAATGGAAAGCACAAGCGACAGCTCTTGATTTAAAACAATCCGAAGTCACTGTCTTTAGTTCGATGGCATATACCAATGATCAGTTTGTTATGGTCAATGTCAAAGCGATTGATCAAGCTTTTCCTCTACGTGGAGAGCTACGCATTCAGCCAATTGCGAAGCACATTGCCTCGGGTGAAGTGTGGTTGAGCCGGCGTGCTATGGATTTGCTACAGGTTAAACTGGGCGATCAACTGAATATTGCAGATGGTACTTTCAAGGTGGCAGGCTTGATTGAGCATGACTCCAATCAAGAGTTGGGCTTTTCTGGGTTCTCACCGACGGTGATTATTTCTGAAGCGGATATTGCCAAGACCAATGCCATACAAGTCGGTAGTCGCATTGACTATCGTCTACTGATGGCAGGTACAGCACAAAATACTCAGCAGTTTGAAGCAAATTTTAAGAAGCAAAATGTAGCACCTATGGACGTAGATGCGGCCGCTCAAAGTGTCAATGCTGAGGAGCCACAAAACAGCTTACGCTTACGCAATGCCAGTGAGGGCAATACCCGCTTAATGAAACCAATTGCAAATTTGGACACTTTTTTGCAGTTGGCGAATATCTTAACGATTTTGTTGTGTGGAATTGCAATTGCTTTGACCAGCCAACGCTTTGTACAACAAAATCAAGATCACATTGCGCTATTACGTTGTATGGGGGCTGCGAAGTCACAAATTCTCTGGGCTTACCTCAGTTTGTTGGGTGTGGTGTTCTTGCTTGCCATGCTGGTCGGGAGTGTCGTGGGGGTAGGGCTGGGTTATGGCCTGTTACAGTTGATGTTACAACTGATTCCACACTTAAGTATTGCATTTTCAGCTTGGGATATGCTGCTCGGGCCGATTCCGATTGCCATGTTGACCAGTGCTGTGGTGCTATTGGGTTTTGTCTTACCAAGTTTTTGGGAGCTTTTGAATACTCCACCGATCCGTGTCATTCGCAGTCAAGAAAAATCGGTTTCGTCTATGTTTTGGATGCTGCTCGCAGGAACGGCAAGTCTGGTGCTGTTTAGTATCGTTCTGACTGAAAACATGGTACTGACAGCCATGGTCATTGGTGCGATTATTATTCTGTGTGCAGTGCTATACAGTGTGGTCTGGCTGAGTTTGAAGTTTATCCGTAGCTTGAAAAATGCGGTTTCTGCCTATGTTCGCACGCCTTACCAGACTGCATTTCAGATTACCGCTTTGGCTTTGGGACTTAGTTTAATTACGGTCTTAGCCGTATTACGAACCGATTTGTTAGAGCGCTGGCAGCAGCAAATTCCTGCGGGAACGCCTAATCAGTTTGTATATGGTTTACCGCCTTTTGACATGCCTGAGTTAAAAGCACAAATTGAGCAGAATCATTGGAACAGTACGCCACTCTATCCTAATATTCGAGGTAGACTGATTGCCAAAAATGGACAGCCTTTTGCTGCAGATTTGGTGAAGCAAAATAATTCCTTACGCCGTGAGTTAAATTTAACCCAAGCAGACAGTTATCCTAAAGACAATATGATTGTCTCTGGCGCATCAAAACTGACAGCAAAAGGACAAGTTTCGGTAGAAGCCAATACCGCAACAGAGCTTGGGATAAAAGTGGGAGACCAACTGACCTTTAGTTTACCAGAGGGTGTCATTCACGCCAAAGTGGCGAATTTAAGAACCGTGGAATGGGAAAGTTTTAGTCCAAACTTCTTCTTTATTTTTGCGCCAAAGACCATGGATGAAAATGCGGGCAGTTATTTGGGCAGTTTCTATGTGCCTGAGTCTGACAAAGCGAAATTGGTCAGCATTATTCAGCAATTTTCCAATACCGTCTTTATTGATGTCAGTTTAATTTTAGATGAAATTAAGCGCATCGTGACGGTGCTGGTGCAGATTGTCACGATCCTTGCAGTTTTAGTGAGTATTTCAGGTATTCTGGTTTTAATTGCTTGCCTGAACTTACTTATGGATGAGCGTAAACGTGAAGTGGCATTGTTACGTTCATTTGGTGGTTCCAAGCAAAAACTCAGAAGCATGCTCAGTCTAGAAATTGGCTTTATTGGTTTTATGGCAGGTGTGGTTTCTTGTTTATTTGCTGAAGCGATAAGTGCGGTCGCATGTTATCGCATAGGATTAGCCATTCAGCCACACTGGGAAATCTGGCTCATTTTACCATTGTTCATGACCTTACTCTGCGCGCTGATTGGGCGTTATCGCTTAAGTTATCTCAGTGATATTCCACCTTTACAAAGTTTGAGAGAGATCAATCAATCGTGATTGATCTCTTAATATCTTAAGCGTTGAATCTTAGAAATTGAGCTGTTGACGCATCATCATTAACACTTCTGACCATAAGGGTTGAATATAGACCACAAGGTTTTGGCAGTGTAAGTAAAACCAATACGAACCGCAGGCTGCCAAAACAAGGCTCAGCGGCATAATCCAACGCTGCTGCGTCTTTTGGGAGAGATACCAAAGTGCCGCCAAAACAGCACCCATCAACATGCCGCCAATATGTGCGGCATTATTAATACCTGAAATCATAAAGCCCATGGCTAAGTTGATTCCCATCACGATGAGCAACGTCTTTTTATCTAAAATAAAACGTTGCTGTGGGAGCATCGGCAGAAGGGATAGAACCGTCAGCGCTGCGCCCAGCCCCATGACGGCACCTGAAGCGCCTGCACCGACACGCGGCAAGAGTTCAGGGTTTGCTAAACCCACACGAATTAGTTCATAACTGTCTTGGATGGCAATATAACCACTGAGCAAGCTACCCATGAGGCCCGCAAGGACATATAGCGCAAGAAAATAGACACGTCCAAACATTTGCTCTAGCACACTGCCAAAAATATACAGCGCCCACATGTTCAACATGAGGTGAACCAAGCCAAAATGAAAGAACATACTGCTCAATAAACGCATCGGTTCAGCCAAGAAGGTGAGCGGTGCATAGTCTGCTCCCCAGCGTATGGCATCAGCCGTACTTGGATTGCTGACATCCATGCCATGCAGGACTTGCCAAAAAAACAACCCAACATTCACGGCAATAATGACGGCGGTAATCCACCATAAATGTACGTCAAATTTTGTTTTGATTTGCGGAGGTGTAAGCTCGGTCATGCTATTCTTGCTAAAATTTTGCTATATTTGCCCAAGCTTAGCATGAATAAAAATGATTTTTGGAGTAAGCCACTGGCATGAAAGCTTTTATTGTTCGTAGTTTGTTAGTCGTTGTCAGCTTCGTGCTTTTGGTACAGTTGTGGGTTTTTGCAAGCCTAGTGTGGTGGCGTTACAAGCCAGTGGAAACCACCATGTTTATGCGGATTGATTATTGGTCTGAGCCATCCAAACCCATTCAACACGAATGGCGTGATTATGATGAGATCAGTGAGTACATGAAAAAAGCCATTGTTGCGGCTGAAGATGGCAAATTTATGCAACATCATGGTTTTGACTGGGATGGGATTCAAGCGGCGCTTGAACGTAATAATGACACGGGCAAAGTGGTTGCCGGCGGTTCAACAATTTCTCAGCAATTGGCAAAAAACTTATTTTTATATAACAAGCGTTCATTCATTCGTAAAGGTCAGGAAGCTGTTGCAACTTGGATGATGGAGCGGATGTGGAGCAAAGAACGTATTTTAGAGGTTTATCTGAACTCGGTGGAGTTTGGCGATAATATCTATGGCGTGGAAGCTGCAACCCAACACTACTTTGGTAAAAGTTCACGTAGCTTAAGCCGAGAGCAGGCGGTCTTTTTAGCGGCCATTTTACCCAATCCGAAATACTACCAAGACCATCAAAATGACCGTAAGTTGCAAAACCGCGAGCGCATGATTCGAAAGTATATGCGCTATAGCGATATCCCTTAATTTGATTGATGTGAAAAAGCCCAAATTTATGGGCTTTTTTTTATGAAATTGTCACAAAATTGAAGCATACTTATCATGATAAAACGCATTCAAATAATCAAAGGTTAGCTATGAATACGGCAGCAAGTACATCTCCGATACTACAACCTGAATACGCGTATAACGATCGCTATATTAACCGTGAGTTATCGATATTAGATTTCCATTTACGTGTATTGGAACAAGCCGTAGATCCTTTACATCCGCTCTTAGAACGGATGAATTTCTTACTGATTTTTTCACGTAACTTAGATGAGTTCTTTGAAATTCGTGTTGCGGGCGTCATGGAGCAGTTGGATCTAGGCAATGAAAGCCGTAGCCCCGATGGCTTAACCCCACGCCAAGTCCTCGACCAAATTTCGCAAACCGCACATGCCGCAATTGAACGTCAGTATCGTATTCTCAATGATGAAATTCTGCCGAAACTACGTGAGGAAGACATTTGCTTCTTACGCCGTGGGGAACTGACGCCTGCACAGTCTTCATGGGTGAAGAAATATTTCCAAGAACAGGTTGCACCTGTCTTAACACCGATTAGCCTTGACCCTGCGCACCCATTTCCGCGTTTAGTGAATAAAAGTCTCAACTTTATTGTGACTTTGGAAGGGAAAGACGCATTTGGTCGTCAGATTGATTTGGCCGTTGTTCCTGCACCACGTTCATTGCCACGTGTGGTTCGTCTACCGGATGAACTCACAGGTGGAAAAGAGCATCATGTGATGCTTTCAGCTATCATCCATGAGCATGTTTCTGACTTGTTCCCAGGGATGACAGCAACAGGCTGTTATCAGTTCCGTGTCACACGGAATGCTGATTTGGCGCTCAACGAAGATGTTGAAGACTTAGCCAAAGCACTGAAAGGTGAGTTAAGTTCACGTCGTTTTGGACGAGCAGTACGTTTGGAAGTTACACAAAACTGTCCAGAACATATTTATAACTACTTGCTAGATGAATTTGATCTGCATCAGGAGCAGTTGTATAAAGTCGAAGGACCTGTGAACTTGGCGCGTTTATTGTCCAATTTTAAACGTCCACATCTACGGTATGACGCACATATTCCTGTTATTCCTAAAGTGTTGAAAAAGTCGGAAAGCATGTTCTCTGCAATGCAGAAGCAGGATATTTTACTACATCATCCGTTTGAGTCTTTCGCACCTGTGATTAACTTGTTGCGTGAAGCTGCACGTGACCCACAAGTGTTGGCGATTAAGCAAACCCTCTATCGCAGTGGTGCAGACTCTGAAATTGTACAAGTCCTAGCAGAAGCGGCGCGTAATGGTAAAGAAGTTACCGCGGTGATTGAGCTGCGTGCGCGTTTTGATGAAGAGTCAAATATCGAAGTGGCAAATGTGCTACAAGAAGCGGGTGCTGTGGTTGTTTACGGCATTGTGGGCTATAAAACTCATGCCAAAATGATTCTTGTGGTACGCCGTGAAAATAATAAACTCGTTCGTTATGTGCACTTGGGAACGGGTAACTACCATGCGGGTAATGCACGTATTTATACCGACTATGGTTTGCTTACGACCGATAAAGAGTTGTGTGAAGATGTACACCGTATTTTCCAAGAATTGACAGGCATGGGGAAAATGGCGAAGCTGAAAAAGCTACTTCATGCGCCATTTACGCTCCATGCTCAACTGATCCACTTTATTGATGATGAAATTGCCAATGCGAAAGCAGGTAAGAAAGCGCAGATTATTGTGAAAGTGAATGCACTAACCGAAGTGCAACTAATCAATAAGCTGTATGAGGCATCACAAGCAGGTGTACAAATTGATCTCATTATTCGTTCAATTTGTTGTCTACGCCCGGGCTTGCCAGGGCTTTCGGAAAACATTCGTGTACGTTCGATCGTGGGGCGCTTCTTAGAACATACGCGTGTTTTCTATTTTAGTAATAATGGCGATGCGCGTATTTATGGTTCGAGCGCCGACTGGATGGATCGAAATCTATTTAATCGTGTTGAGGCATGTTTCCCAATTGAAGATCCAGCTTTGAAAAAACGTATTTATCAGCAAGGGTTGTTGACCTATTTGCAAGATAATCAACAAGCTTGGTTACTACAGGGTGATGGAACTTGGCTTCGTGCGACGCTAGCTGAAGGCGAAACCGAGCATAATGCACAGCGTTATTTGCTAGATGTGATTAAATAACTTTAGGGATTGTGCTTGAGTCTACTAAAGATTTAGGCACAAAAAAAAGGAGTCATGTTTGACTCCTTTTTTATGCACAAAAATAAGCTTAGTGCAGATCTTGAGTAATTTTTTTCAGGATTTGTAATAGCACATCAAATTCGCTTTGTAGTGGGGTGCTTTTACGTGTCACCAAAGCCAAGATACGGCTTGGAGCAGCTTCAATTTGTTTGACCATCAAATCTGGATTCGCTTTAATCATATTGGTATGAATTGCGATTTCAGGTAATAAGGTAAAACCAAGATTAGCCGATACCATTTCCACAAGGGTGGGTAAAGAACTCGCTTTTAAACGATGATCGTTTTTACGCTCACCAATTGGGCAGGCACTTAGCGTATGGTCACGTAAGCAGTGGCCTTCTTCAAGCAACATTAAGCGTGAAAGGTCTAAGTCATCCAGCGATTTGGCTTGGCTTGCGATATCTGATTTATTGCAGACCAAAAACAAACTTTCTTTTGCGACTTCAGCAACTTTTAAGCCACGTGTATCAAAAGGTAGAGCCAAAACGACCATGTCTAAATTGCCATGTTCGAGTTTTTCTACAATTTTCTCACTTTGCGCTTCGTGTAAATGTAGTTGAATTTTAGGGAGTTGCTTATGCACTTCATCTAACAATTGCGCCAGAATAAATGGCGCAATGGTTGGAATAACACCTAGATGTAAATCACCAGTTAAAGGCTCGCTCATTTCTCGGCTTAAACGCATCAGGTCTTGAGCATCTGCCAGTAGAACACGAGCACGAGCAACGACTTGCTCGCCTAGAGGAGTTAAGCGCACATTTTGGCGATCACGCTCTACAAGTACGCCACCGAGTAGGCGTTCAAGCTCCATAATCCCGCCCGATAAAGTCGATTGGGTTACAAATGAACGGCGTGCAGCTTCAGTAAAATGCAGCGTTTCTGACAGTGTAACGAGATATGACAGCTGTCTTAAGGATGGTAATGCAGCCATAGTGTCCTAATGATTATGATTTAAAGTGTTGTGCAAATAATTCGCTAAGATTTGGAATGAAGTGCGGTGGGATATCATGCCCCATTCCATCAATTAATTCAAATTTAGCGCCCATAATTGCCTTTGCAACGGCCTTTCCGTGACTAGGCGGGAGTAAACGGTCTCGCGAACCGTGTACCACAAGGGTCGGTTGTTGAATCTGTTTGTCCAGTTGCAATAAAGAACCTGTACATAATATTGCTAAAAACTGCTGAAGTACACCCGCAGGGTAATAACTTCGGCGATATAATTTGCGAGAAGTCTGAATTGACTCGATTGGATTGTGATAATCAGGCGAGCCAATGATCTTAAACACTTTCAAAGAGTGGCTTACAATTCCTTCTTCATCAGTCGATTCAGGTCGACCAATTAGACTAAAGAGTTGCTTTGGAAAAGGCGGCGGCAGTAAAGGTTGGTTGTTACTGGTGAACATTAGGCCGAGCTTTTTGACCTTCTGTGGATGACGCGCTGCTAGAATTTGCCCAATCATACCACCCATGGATGCACCAATCACATAACTTTCATCTAAACCTAAACGGTCTAAAAGCAGTGCCACATCGTCAGCCATGTCGTATAAGTCATAAGGTGCACCACGGTTATCTAAACCTAAAGCAAAACGCCCCATCAGTTTGAGGGTGTTTAAGCGTGGACCTTGATGTTTAATTTTTGAAGATAAACCAATATCGCGGTTATCAAAACGAATGATACGAAACCCTTGATCAATCAGAGATTTACAGAAGAAATCAGGCCAAAATAAGAGCTGTGCTCCTAAACCCATGATCAAAACAATGGTCGGATGATGGTCTTCGCCACCGATTTCGACATGGAGTTCAATACCATTGCCTAAGTCGACTTTGGTTTCGCGCATGAAAGAGGTATAGGGTGAAAGATTATATTGGAGTGCGCTATTCATTATTGTAATCCTCACATAAAGGACATCTATTGTTATAAATGTCCTTTTATTTAAACTCTAAACCTATGCTGGAATCAAGTCTGGAACCAGTTTTGTTAATGCTAAACGTTGTTTCGCTGCGGTTGCACCGAGCAGTACGAAGCCGCGAAGTGTACCTTGACTGTCTAGGGCTTTGGCAATCATGCCATCGTCTAATTCCTCAGTTTCCCAGTTCACCTCTGCATCGATTGGCGCAGGCAAAACAGTGAGCGGCGCAGCGGGTGTTTTAACTGCTACAGGCATAGCAGGGTAATGCACCGCAGTGGTGTCACCATTTAAGGTTTTGGCTAAAGCGCGTGCTTGTTGCATGATTGGCATGACATAAGGCAGCAAGAGTCCATTTACCTCAGCACAATCTCCTACGGCGTAGATGTGTGGTTGATTGGTCTCAAGTTGTACGTTGGTCAAAATCCCACGACTAGTTTGAATATCTGCTTCTTTTGCAAGGGAAATGCTTGGTTGTAAGCCAATCGCAGATAACACTACATCTGCGACCAAAGACTGACCATTGGCCAAGGTCACAACATAGTCACCATTTTCAATTTTAGAAACTTTTTCAACTGTGGTGCCAAGGACAAAATGAATACCCGTTGCTTCAAGGTTTTCTTTAAAGGCTCTTGAAACATGCGCTGGCAATAAACGACCCAAAGGCTGGTTTGCCAAGTCGATGACGGTAGCTTGATGGCCTGTATGTTGTAAATCATTGGCAAATTCGCAACCGATAAGACCTGCACCTAAAATGACTACACGTTTGTCTGCACGCTTTTCAAGTTCTGCGCGGAAGGTTTTATAGTCGTCTAGATTGTTTACAACTTGAATGTCATTGCTTCCATCACCTGCAATGGCTAAGCGAATTGGGTTTGCACCTACTGCTAAAACCAATTGAGAGTAGGGCTGTGTAGATTCAGTGCCATCTTTAACAAGGGTTAACTGCTGTTGTTCAGCATGAATTTCTTTTACCCAAGTATGCGTGGCAATCTGCATTTTCAGTTGTGTTGCCATTTTCTCTGCATCACCCAAAGCAATTTGTTCAGGCGCTTTGTTGGCAACAAAGGCATTGGACAACGTTGGTTTGGCATAATTAGTCGCATCATCTGCACATAGCATAAGCAGCTCTTGTTCAGGGTTCAGCTTGCGAAATTCACGTGCTACAGCATAGCCTGCCATACCTGAGCCAATGATGACGATGGGATGCATAAGGTTCTCCAGAGATTATTTTAAAGACGTAAAAAAAGACCATGCTGCATGGTCTTTAACACTATGAATTAGATTTCAACCATTTCAAAATCGATTTTTGACACGCCACAATCTGGGCAAGTCCAATCGTCAGGGATATCGTCCCATTTTGTTCCCGCCACGATGCCATCTTGTGGCCAACCTTCTGCTTCGTCATAAATCCATCCACAAACGATGCATTGATACTTCTTCATTTGATTCTCCAAAACGCTGAACAAGAAAGGGTTCAGCAAAATAATCCATTACGCAAGCTGCTATTCATCTGAGTTGTTAGCATACTTCGCTAATCTAAATTTTTACGCAGTTCTAATACGAATGTAAAGTAAATATCGGAGTTTAATGATTGAATCTATCTGCTAAAAGCGATGATCAGGACAAAACGTATCATTTAAAACCAGATCGTATTTTGCAAAAGTGTGAAAGATATAGATGATTGCAAGTCAAAAAGATGTGTTTTTTCAATCGGCTAGTCTTTTAAAATCCTTAAAAATATAGACTATGGTCGTGATGTAAATGTAGAATTAAATTGCTATTTTAATATTGAGTACATCTATACCTAATATTTATTAAAAAAATGATTTAATTAAAAACAATAGCTTACACAAATATTTGGGTTGTTCAGTCGGCTGCATGGCCAGTACTTGACTGTTTTTTTCACAGATAAAGCTGTAAAATTCATCTATTCCTTTTCAAATTTTATTGATCTCCTATGAACAACTTGTCTACAACGTTGTGGTCGCACATTCGTACGGTCCAAGATTTTCCAAAACCTGGGATTTGCTTCTTCGATTTAACACCATTGTTTATGAGCAATATTGAGCCTTTAACCGACGCGTTAATTGCAAGTATTCCTGCTGAACAGTTGGCGGAAGTAGACAGTTTTGTTGCTGTAGAAGCGCGTGGCTTTGTGCTTGCGAGCTTATTGGCACAACGCTTAGGTAAAGGTTTATTGTTGGTACGTAAAGCAGGCAAGCTGCCACCACCGGTGGTAGGTGTGGGTTATAGTTTGGAATATGGTTTAGACCGCTTAGAAATGGCAGCCAATACCCCGTCGCAAAAAGTGATTATTGTGGATGATGTTTTAGCGACAGGTGGGACATTAAAAGCCGTTAAACAGTTGGTGGCAAAATGTAATCATGAAGTGCTCGGTGCTAGTATTTTTCTTGATTTGCCTGATTTGCATGCTGACTTAGGTTTAAAGATTTGGTCAGTATTAGATGACAAATCAAAACCAGAATCTGTTGCGGCGTAAGCAGATTAAAAAGCCTTGGGACATCCAAGGCTTTTTTTATTTATATAAATTAGGACTTACGCACTATTACTTATAGATTCTCTGTGGTAGCAGATGATTTTTATCGAGAATAAAGTCATCAATGAAGTTTTTGATAATTGGTCTAAATAATTTCTTCTGCCAACGATATATATTTTCAAAGATCCGCTCAAACTGGTTCTTTTGTATCTCAACGTAGGCCATCAAGGCTGAAAAAATATGATTCAAAATCAGTTTAGATCGTCTTACTTGAAACTTTTCAATATGACAAACCTGTTTAATCACCCGGTGATATTGCTCTATTTTCCAATGACTTGAATGTAATTCATGAAAACCCTCAAAGGACAATAAATCATCTTCATCTTGATGCACAATATAAAACCTCTGCTGTTCTTTTAACTGAGTCTTAAATAATTGTACAAAGCCAAAATCTTTGAGCCAGACCACTTGACCCTGATGGAAATTCGGCAATAAACGCAGTTGAAACCATTGTCCTTTTTCTGGGGAAACCTTACGGTTACAGTCGATACCAAACATAAATCGAATACCATATTTTCTTATGGTTTTTAGATTTCCAGTCGATGAATACCAACTATCACCTGTAATAAATTGAATCTTTGCACCCCAACTGAGTACTTCACTTAACATATCCATAAAGTAATCATTCTTGGTTTTACTTTCAGATTTGTCATAAATTCGGAAATTAATTGGAATATTTTGACCATTTTGATCTGTCGCATACAAGGTAATGAGATTAATACCCTTGACGGATCGGTGGTGTTTGCCTGACCAAAAATAGCTAACCAAGTCCATATGCTGACTATACGGTTTATCTAAAACAGTATCATCAATACTGACTATAAGTTTATTATTATCAATATGTTGAATTGCTTCTTGATATAGGTCGTGAGGTGTGTAGTCTTCACGCTCTAGAAAGCGATTTACACTATCATGCGAGATGTTATAAGTCTCGGCAAGTTGTGTGCAGCTAATAGAGTTCGGTTCTGTCATGAGAAAGCCCATATAAATGGGTAGAGTACAAGTTGCTGTAGAAGCATGTTTAATTCGTCTGATCACAGATACTTTATAAAGTATTTTAATACTTTTTTGAATCCGTCAATGCGTAAGTCCTATAAATATTGTTGTTCTAGATGTTCAATCAGTTGATTAATACTTTCAGGTTTAAGTAATCGGTGGTGTCCACCTTCAACTGCTTGAATCAACATATAATTTTCTAAAACTTCCTGTGCTGCATACATATCAATTAATTCATCTCCCAGCTCCAAGTAGGCCACTTGCGGTACATTGTGGTCTAAGTCAGTCTCATCAATACTGGGGTAATCATCACGAAAGTCAGGGGCTAAGCGTGGGTTAGCAATTACACACGGAATTTGATGTAGCAGCGACATTTTCAATGCCCAATATGCACCAATACAATGTCCAACAATAATCTCAGGTTTTATTTTTTCAATAATATCGTCGTAGAAACTAGCTACGGTAGAAAAATTGAGATAGCGATAATCGATATCGATACAAAATTTCTGCTTTGCATCAATGGCATGGAATTTAGTGGACTCACGTGAGGAGTCTAATCCATGCAAAAACAAAATTTTAGATTCGCATCTGCTCATGATTTATCATTCAATTAAAAAACTAAATTATTTTATGAGTGGAGAAAAGTTTACTTTTCCACGATTTATAATGTCCATTGTAGAGGGATTGATCGCGAAATGAAGTTAGCTTTTGGTCTAAGAAATAGACAGATCTTTTATACGGTGGGCGTCTTAGGTCCGAAATAAACAGGATGTATACTTTTTTATATACCGCGTGGTTTTTGATGATGCTCATTCGTCTGGAATTCTGCTATGCTATGCAACTTCCGTTTTTTAATACATATACGAGGCAGAGATGACGCAACAAAACGCTCAATCGACTTCTGAACAAGCCATTTCCGAAAACGATTTAATTGCACAGCGTCATGCCAAGTTAAAGCAGATTGAAGATCAAGCCAAACAAGCGGGCACTAGCCCATGGCCAAACACGTTTAAACGTGAACATTATGCGCAAGACTTACAAGATCAATTTGCAGACAAAAGCAAAGAAGAAATTGAAGCAGCAGGGCATGTTTATGTGTCTGTAGCGGGTCGTGTGATGTTGAACCGCGGTTCATTCATCGTGATCCAAGATATGACGGGTCGTATCCAGTTATATGTAGCGCGTAAAGAATTAGCACCAGAAACCTTAGAAACCATTAAGAGCTTAGATCTTGGCGATATTATCGCGGTGAAAGGTTATATTGGTCGTTCAGGTAAGGGTGACCTTTATGTGCATATCGAACATTTTGAGCTTTTAACCAAGTCACTTCGTCCACTTCCAGATAAATTCCATGGTCTAAACGATACTGAAGTTAAATATCGTAAGCGTTATCTTGACCTGATTGTGAACGAAGAAACACGTAAGACTTTTGAAATCCGTGCCAAAGTGGTTTCAGGCATTCGTGCGTTCTTAACTGAACAGCGCTTCATGGAAGTAGAAACACCGATGATGCATGTGATTCCAGGTGGAGCATCAGCGCGTCCATTTGAAACGCATCATAATGCTTTGGATATGCCGCTTTTCTTACGTATTGCGCCTGAGCTTTACTTAAAACGTTTGGTGGTCGGTGGTTTTGAGCGCGTGTTTGAAATTAACCGTAACTTCCGAAACGAAGGTGTTTCGACACGTCATAATCCAGAATTCACCATGATCGAATTCTATCAAGCTTATGCAGACTATAAAGACTTGATGGAACTTACCGAAAATATGCTTGAGCGCTTAGCGCTGGACATTTTGGGTTCAACTGATGTGCCTTATGGTGAAGAAGTGTATAGCTTCAAAGGGCCATTCAAGAAAATTTCAATGTTTGATGCCATTCTTGCACACAACCCACAGTTCACGCCTGAAAATGTCAATGACCGTGAATTCTTGGCAAAATTTGTACAAGAAGAGCTGAAAGAGCAGGTAAAACCAGGTTTTGGTCTGGGCAAACTTCAAACCATCGTATTTGAAGAAACTGTTGAAACTCAGCTACGCCAACCGACTTTCATTACTGAATATCCAGCTGAAACTTCGCCATTGGCACGTCGTAATGATCATAACCCACACATTACTGACCGTTTTGAGTTCTTTATTGGTGGTCGCGAGCTTGCGAATGGTTTCTCAGAGTTGAATGACCCGATTGACCAAGCTGAACGTTTCCAAGCTCAGGTTTCAGAAAAAGATGCAGGTGATGATGAAGCAATGCACTACGATGCAGACTTTGTTGAAGCACTTGAGTACGGCTTGCCGCCGACAGCGGGTGAGGGTATTGGTATTGACCGTTTAGTCATGTTATTCGCTAATGCAGCAAGTATTCGTGATGTGATTCTGTTCCCACACATGCGTCATAAAAACTAAGTTTGATATGAACTTAAAAAACCCGCATTGATTGCGGGTTTTTTATATTTTATGGATTAATCTCAAAGTAATTGGAATCCAAACTTTTTGTCTATAATGTTGATATATAAAACGAACAAGCCGGTCTGCATCTAGTGTTATTTTTAGTCTTCTAGATTGAGAGTTTGGTGAGTCATATACATAGAACCTAAATGAAACCGACTTTAGGTCTTTGTAAATGTATTGCCAAGCAGAAACATAGATGAAGAATCGAAGCGTGGAGGAGTGAGCAGGCTGAATACTTTGAATGAAGTTGATGTAATATTTGAGTTTATTTGGGGATATCTAATTGTTGAATAAAACTTATAGGGCTTATCAATTTTGTTTTATATGAGGTTTTTGCATATAAATATAATAAAACAAGCAATAGTGTGTATAACTAAATCTTTATAATGAATATATATTTTTAAAAGTGTAATAAGTACACGATTTTTGTGAGTTGGTGCTGTCAATGTCATTAAATGAGGAAAGACTTACTCATCTTAAACAGCTTGAAGCTGAGAGTATTCATATTATTCGCGAAGTAGCTGCTGAGTTTGAAAACCCAGTGATGCTTTATTCTATTGGTAAGGATTCAGCAGTGATGCTGCATCTGGCGCTCAAAGCGTTCTATCCTGCCAAGCTTCCATTTCCGCTTCTGCATGTAGATACGGGCTGGAAATTTAAAGACATGATTGCTTTCCGCGACAACATGGCAAAAACCCATGGCTTTGATTTGATCGTACATCAAAATAAAGAAGGGAAAGATGCGGGTATTAACCCATTTGACCATGGTAGCTCAAAATATACCGACATCATGAAAACTCAAGGCTTAAAACAAGCGCTTGATAAATACGGTTTTGATGCGGCATTTGGTGGTGCACGTCGTGATGAAGAAAAATCACGTGCGAAAGAACGTGTCTATTCATTCCGTGACTCGAAACACCGTTGGGACCCAAAAAACCAACGTCCTGAACTTTGGAATCTTTACAACGGTAAAGTGAACAAAGGTGAAAGTATTCGTGTATTCCCACTATCAAACTGGACTGAGCTTGATATTTGGCAATATATCTACTTGGAAAGCATTCCATTGGTTCCACTTTACTTAGCTGCAGAACGTCCTGTGGTTGAGCGTAGTGGTACCCTGATTATGGTTGATGATGAACGTATGCCTTTAAAAGAAGGCGAAGTTCCACAAATGAAATCGGTACGCTTCCGTACACTTGGTTGTTACCCACTTACGGGTGCAGTGGAGTCAACGGCAAATACCTTACCTGAAATTATCCAAGAAATGTTGCTTGCAACTAGCTCTGAACGTCAAGGTCGTATGATTGACCATGATGAGGCGGGCTCGATGGAGAAGAAAAAGCAAGAAGGTTATTTCTAAAATCTCCCCCTAACCCCTCTTTAGTAAAGAGGGGAGAACTCCCGAAAAAAATGGAGGAAAGTCCTCCTTTATCAAAGGAGGATTTAGGTAGATTTGAAGATTAAAAACCGATTTCTAAAGAATATGTGGAGTTTTGAGCAATGTCTCATCAATCAGAACTGATTAGCCAAGATATCTTGGGCTATCTAAAACAACATGAAAATAAAGACTTATTGCGTTTTCTGACTTGCGGGAGCGTCGATGATGGTAAGTCAACTTTAATTGGTCGTTTGCTTTACGATTCAAAATTGATTTATGAAGATCAATTGCAAGCAGTAACTCGTGACTCTAAAAAAGTCGGTACGACAGGCGATGCACCTGACTTAGCACTCCTTGTAGATGGTCTACAAGCTGAACGTGAGCAGGGTATTACCATTGATGTGGCTTATCGTTATTTCTCAACTGAAAAACGTAAGTTCATCATTGCCGACACGCCAGGACATGAGCAATACACGCGTAACATGGCAACGGGTGCGTCGACTTGTGACCTTGCGATTATCTTGATTGATGCGCGTTATGGTGTACAAACTCAGACACGTCGTCATACTTATATTGCAAGCTTACTGGGCATTAAGAACATTATTGTTGCGATTAACAAAATGGACTTGGTTGAATTTTCTGAAGCGCGCTTCAATGAAATTCAGAAGGAGTATGCAGGTTTTGTGGCGCAATTGGGTGACCGTAAGCCAAACAACATTATCTTTACGCCTATTTCAGCATTGAATGGTGATAACGTTGTCAATAAATCACCAAATACGCCATGGTACACAGGCGAAACTTTGATGGGTACGCTTGAGTCTGTGGAAATTAACCGCAGTTCGGTGACTAACGATTTCCGTTTCCCTGTGCAATATGTAAACCGTCCAAACCTCGACTTCCGTGGTTTCTGTGGCACGGTTGCGCTGGGTGATGTATCGGTAGGTGACAAAATCGTGGCTTTACCATCAGGTAAGTCGTCGACCGTCAAAGAAATTGTCACTTATGATGGTAATTTAGAGCGTGCTGTTTCAGGTCAAGCGGTAACCTTGACTCTGAATGACGAAATTGATATTTCGCGTGGTAACGTGCTTGTGCGTGCGGATCAAGCTGCGCCAGAAATTTCACGTTCGGTCAATGCCACTGTGGTTTGGATGGCAGATCAACCGCTGGTGATTGGTAAGTTGTACAACCTAAAAGTGGGTACGCAAACCGTTCCTGCAAAAGTCACTGCTATTAACTACCGTACCAATGTCAACACATTGGAAAAGGCACAAGTGGATAGCCTTGAGCTGAACGCCATTGCTAATGTCACTGTTGAGTTTGATGCACCTGTCGTATTTGATCGCTACCAAGACAGTCGTTATACAGGTTCGTTTATCTTCATCGACCGTTTAAACAACGTGACGATTGGTGCGGGTATGGTGGAAGAGTCTGTGGAATGGTCTGCGCATAGCAACCCTGTCACAGCGGAAGACCGTGCTGCACGTTTAGGTCAAAAACCTGCTGCGGTAACTGTCTCTGCGAAAGCTCTAGAAAATGCACAAGCACTTGAAAACTTATTGATTCAACAAGGTGTAGTTGCGATTGCGAAAGCGGGTCTAACTGCTGATCAGGTTGCACTAGTACGTGAAACAGGTGTGGTTGTGGTGACTGACCTTGTCGACGGTACAGATGTCGCATTCACTCAAGATGCGGTTGAAGAGCTAGCTGATAAAATTGTTGAATTGGTTCGTCTATAAGAGATTGAGCTGATTTGAAGGAACCCACCGTAAGGTGGGTTTTTTATTTCTATTTTAGATGAATAAATATTATTCAAATAAATAATGTGATATTTCAATAAAAATTCAATGCTATAGAATGCCTCTTTTGTAGAGGGGTATTATGAAAAAAATATTATTATTTATTGGTTTAACTTTAACTTTTGCTGCTGATGCTAAACACACTACGCAAAGTGATGAAGCGATTAAGCAAAAAATTATTCAACAATCGATACAAGCGTATTCGGGAAATTGTCCTTGTCCTTACAATACTGCAAGAAATGGAAGTCGGTGTGGTAAACGTAGTGCTTACAATCGAGTCGGTGGCGCTGCGCCACTGTGTTATCCAGAAGACGTGAGTGATCGTATGGTCAAAGAATTTAAAGGGCGAGCTTAATTTAAGTTCGATTTACAAGGCTTGGAAAATGAAAGAAAACCTGCGGAGATACAGGTTTTCTATTTTGGTGAGGGATTAGACAAGCTTCAATTATTAAGATTGTTAATCGATTGGTTTTGTTAGGAAGTCTCATTATCTTTGTTTAAGCGCTTTTTCAGTTTATTCACATAACGTTTAAATGGCCAAGTAAATTGCTTCACAAAACTGTTTGGAATTTTATAGCCGACTGTGCCATATACACTGGCCAAATGATTAGGCATGTAAATCGATTTAAAAATCACGTCATAAAGTGGAATAAAGGCTGCATAATTTTTATCAATCGCAGGCTTTTCAGAAGAATGATGCCAGTGATGAAATTCAGGTGTTGCGATTAGCCAGCGCAGATAGGGAAAGCGGAAACGCACGTTGGAGTGAATAAAAATGGCATGGAAAGAAATAAAGACCAAATAAGCAAAGACAGCAGACGTATGAAAACCTAACAAGAAAATTGGTAAGGTTGCGATAAAACGGGTCATTAACACTTCAACGATGTGTAAGCGTGAAGAGGCTAGCCAGTCCATTTGTTCCGTTGAATGGTGAATGGCATGAAAGCGCCATAAAAAATTCACTTCATGCATCGCACGGTGTAACCAATAGGTGGTGAAGTCCACCACAATCAATAACTCAATAAACTGCAACCAAATCGGTTGTGCCTGCATATAAGGCACAATCGGATTATTGGGAATATGTGTGATCCAATACTGAATAGGCATGACCGTTAAAAACGAAAAAAGCTGAATGCCAATATGGCTAAACATGAAATATTTCATGTCTGTGACCCAGCCAACGCGCAGAATTTTCTGTTCAGTGTTCTTTGCAAAGAATCCTTCAAGTGGTATGAAAACTAAAGCAAGGATGATTAAGGTAATAACGAAATAATCAAAACCTGCATAAAAGGGTAGGGCAGGCAATGTCGGTGCTTTGATCAGTCCACCGCCTAAAATAGCTGCTAAAATGGTGATACACAAACCATAAAAACCATATTTATTCTGTTTAATGATCGCACTATAGGTACCAAAACCAGCACTAATGACGATACCGAACAGTAGGGTATAGTAGAAAACATCATAGTGTTTGCTATATAGCGGGCGTAGCTCTGGTGTGGTGAGCACAGTGGGAAATAAAAAACATAAAGCAGCAAAAATACCCAAAAAGCCTAAGGAAACAGAAAGAAATGCACTGATCTTGCCTTGCCCAGCATTGAGTTGTAGGTTTTCAAATTTTTTTCTAAGTTGATCTGTCATTTTAATTTAATTCTGAATTTTAGGAGTTTTGTCAGAGTTCACTTGAGGGGGGGTGAACGTGAAAACAGAGGTTAAATTTTAGCGGTATTGCAACTGTTCAGCAATCTTATCTAAAAATATCAAGTAATCCTTCACATTTACCCATTTGATCTTAAATTTTGATGTTCTATTTCAGAATTTGAGGTTGCAATCATTAAAAAATTAATTAAGATATATCTTAATAATTTAAAGTTGTATCTTATGTATGTCTAAAGCACAAAAAGTTGAACCCTTTACTGATTTGGAAATAGTGCCAGTGTTACGTAAACAGCGCCTATTTGAAGCGGGTCAGATGAAACTTTTAGCCTTACATCTCATTTCATTCGCACCTAAATATGGCTATGACCTTATTAAAGAAATGAGTGAAATTGTGGGAGGGGGCTATTACCCAAGTGCAGGAACGATCTATCCAACCTTGAATTATTTGGAAGAGCAGCAGTTTGTTCAGGTCGCGTTAGATGATGCTGAACGTAAGCAATACCGTATAACGGCCTTGGGTTTGAAGCATCTTGAGGTTGAGCAAGCAAATGTGGAAAAGATTTTATCTCGTTTCGATACGCGTAAAAAAATTCAAAATAATGAACAATATCTTGACATTAAACGTGCGATGGAAAACCTCAAAGCTTCCTTAAAGCTCAAGATCCAATGCAGTGAGCTGAGCACTGAACAAATTCGTGTTATTGCAGAACAAATCGATCAAGCAGCGGTGAATATTGCACGTCTCTAGGAAAAACAGAATGAAACAACACACTTATGAAGTCACACTCAAACACATTGCAGATGCTCAAGGCAACCCATCGACCTATACCGATACTTTGAGTTTTAACAGTTACAACCACGACGATATTTTTAACGTGTTGCAGGTGATTCAATACAGTCAAATGCTGGATGATGAAGCAGCGAAATCATTTGTTGTTGGTTTAAAGCTCTTTAGTGAGGTGATGCTAGAGCATAAAAACCTTCCACTGTTTAAAAATTTTATGCCACATTTTGGGCAGTTTATGAAAGCTTTAAAACAAACCGTTAAAACGCAAAGCCAAAGCTAATTTTTATTTACTCAGGTCGATTATGTTCAACACGCTCCCCAAAATTCATATCAAACACTTAAATTGGTTAATGCCTTTATTGCTTTCAGGTCTGATGAGTGGTTCTATTTCTGGTTTTAACTTACTGTTAAATAAAGGCTTAGTGCATAATTTTTTCCATCTTTGGCTTAAAAGCTGGAGCTTATCTTGGTTGATTGCATTTCCTCTGATCATGGTGTTTTTGCCTTTGGTTCGTAAATTTCTAATGCAGTTTGTATCTTTGCCTGATCAGCCACGCAACTGAATAGCTGTGCTTTTCATCTGGCCCGAATCGTTCTAAGTAGTGTTTGAGAGGGATGTCGAGTGCAGTCGCAGCTTGCTTTTTTTATCAATGATCAGCGCTATCGCGCAGCAAAATAGTCTTCAGACTATACATAAGTAAGGTGTTATTCATTTCAATTTATTTCTATGATCAAATAGGTCTATTAAACTTGAAAAATATCGCAAGAGTTAGGAATAAATCATGTCACAAACAACGATGCAACAGGTCATTATTACAGAGCCGGGTGGTGTGGATAAGCTGGCATATGAAACAGTGGCGATCCCTGAAGCAAAAGCAGATGAGGTCCTGGTTAAGGTCCATGCGTTTGGTATTAACCGTCCAGATATTTTACAGCGTCAAGGTTTATATCCAATGCCGCCTGGGGTAACACAAGTACCGGGGCTTGAGGTTGCAGGTGAGGTCGTTGCAGTTGGAGCTGAAGTTACCCAGTTTAAAGTGGGCGATAACGTTTGTGGTTTGACCAATGGTGGTGGTTATGCAGAGTATTGCGTGGTTCCACAAAGTCAAACTTTACATATTCCAAAAAATGTAAGCTTTGTGGAAGCGGCGGCTATTCCTGAAACTTTTTTCACGGTTTGGGCCAATGTGTTTCAAATGGGTAAAGCCAAAGCAGGGGAAGTAGTGTTGGTACATGGTGGAACCAGTGGTATTGGCACCACCGCACTCATGTTATGTAAAGCATTGGGCATTAGAACCTTTGCAACCGTAGGCAGCGATGAAAAAGTACAAGCCATTGCGAATTTGACGGATGCCATCAATTATAAAACGCAAGACTTTGAACACGAGATCAATGAGAAAACGGATAATGCTGGTGTTGATGTCATTTTAGATATGGTGGGTGCACCGTATTTAGAAAAGAATTTGAACTTACTCCGCCGCGATGGACGTTTGGTTTATATTGCCTTTTTAGGGGGTGCAAAAGCCAAAGAGGTTAAGTTGGGGCAAATTATGATGAAGCGCTTAACCATCACAGGTTCGACCATGCGTGCACGAAATACCGCTGAGAAGGCTGAGATTGCACAAGGTTTACAAGATCATGTGGCACCGTTATGGGCCAAAGGCGATTGCTTGCCGATGATTTATCAAACTTTTGAGTTTGATCAGATTCAAGCAGCGCATGCCTGCATGGACACGGGTGAGCACGTGGGTAAAGTTGTGGTAACAATCCTGTAATATTTCTAGAGTATAAAAAGTAGAGCTGACATCATGTCGGCTTTTCTTTTGCCTAAAATTTTTCCAAAAAATAAAAATAATGTACTGAAAACAGAAAATAATTTCACAAAAATTAAAAAATGATAACTGTTCGACACAACCTGTCAAAACCGTGGTGTAAATTTGAAACTAAATTTAAACCTGACAAATTTACGTGGTTTTAAATGAAAAATAAAACAGAAAAGAGGGTTGTCATGAAAATTTTATCGACATCATATACACATGCGCATGGTTTCCGTGCGCTCAAGCGCTTGCATAAGGCGGTTATCTATAATAGTGTTTTACCTGATGAGTTACATAAGCTATATAAAGCTTTAATTCATTTTGAGCGTTATATAGAGCGTTTAGCGCATCAGCAAACTGTAGTAAAGAAGAAGAAATCTAAAAAACATTGATCGATTTTTTTTTGATAAAAACATGACATAGCTTGAAAGCTGACCGTTTGTCTTTTACTTAATATTATTCAGTGACTTATATTGAATATAATGCTTAGGCATTTAACTATAAATAAAGACACAACATTGATTGTGCAGCGAGGGCAATATGAAGCGTAAAGCTTCAACACATGAACGCCTTGCGGAGCGTTTAGCAAATATTTTGACTAAATTAAATACTGGGTATCAATTGGGGGTTGCAGAACTAGCACATGAATTTCAGGTGAGTACTCGGACAATAGAGCGAGATTTTGATCGTCTCAATACGTATTTACCTTTATTTCAAGATGAATATACCAAGAAGTACTTTTTAGATCCTGTTTATCTTGGGCGCTTTAAGCTACAAGACATTCAGAACTTTGCGCAGCTTTCTGGGATCAGTGAGCTCTATCCATCTATAGATATGTCTTTTTTACGTGGCCTGCTTGATGAGCGAGCGAATCAAGTGTTCTCTGCCAAAGGTTATTATTATGAAAATGCACAGCAATTTGCTGAACATTTTCAGGTTTTTGCGGGCGCGATTCATAAGCGTCAAAAAATCAGTTTTATTTATAATGATCGTTTACGCCATGTTGACCCGTATCGTTTAATTCATCATCAGGGAAGTTGGTATTTGGCCGCAGCTGTAACTGATGAATTACGTGCTTATCGTTTAAGTAAAATAGATCAAGTGGTTGTACATGAGTCGGAGCTTTTCGAGCACCATTTAGAAGTTTTGACCCAATTAGAGCTCAGTGAGGGGATTTGGTTTGCAAAGCATAAGCAAACGGTGAAAATATCGGTGCGACCTGAAGTTGCTTTATATTTTAAGCAACGTCTGTTATTGCCAGAGCAACAAATTGTACTAGAAGATGCATCGGGTGGTTTATTAATTGATTGTCAAATTTGTCATGAAATGCAACTTTTACCTTTGGTACGTTATTGGATTCCATACATTAAAATTATTGAGCCAGCTCATTTTCAAGAAAAATTAGAACAAGATCTGCAACATTACTTATTACCACCCTTATCGTGATAAACAAATGAGATATTACTTTTAAGAGAGTCAATGTGCTCTCTTTTTTTTGTGCATTGTATTGTGACACTTTTCTGTAGGCATAAAAAAACCAGCTTAACGCTGGGTTCTTTATATGCACCATACTTAGAAGTATAAGAATGGTGCCCGAGGCCAGACTCGAACTGGCACGCTTTGTGGGCGGGGGATTTTAAATCCCCTGTGTCTACCGATTTCACCACTCGGGCTTTAACAAGATGGAGGCGGAGGTCGGAATCGAACCGGCGTCCACGGAGTTGCAGTCCGCTGCATGACCACTCTGCCACCCCGCCGCGTCTTGTTGATGCGTATATTAGCAAGCTCTGAAAAAAAAACAATAGTGCTTTCATTCGTATGCGCATAAAAACAGCATATAGCGAAAAATATTTAAAATTATCATGTATTATGTGCAAAATTGATTCATATCAACACTTGGAGATGTGCCGTGGCATTAGTTTTAGATGGTCGTGCATTGGCAAAACAAATTGAAGCTGACTTGTTAACTCGCGTTGAAGCGCTCAAAGCAAAATCAGGTCGTACCCCAATTCTTGCGACTATTTTGGTGGGTGACGATGGCGCATCTGCAACTTATGTACGTATGAAAGGAAATGCCTGTCGTCGTGTTGGTATGGACTCACTTAAAGTTGAACTTCCAAAAGAGACCACCACTGAACAATTGTTGGCAGAAATTGAAAAACTGAATGCAAATCCAGATGTTCACGGTATTTTGCTTCAACATCCAGTGCCTGAACAAATTGATGAGCGTGCATGTTTTGATGCAATTTCTCTTGCAAAAGATGTGGATGGCGTAACTTGTCTTGGTTTTGGTCGTATGGCTATGGGTGAGTCAGCATATGGTTCTGCGACACCTGCAGGTATTATGACTATTTTGCAAGAAAACAATATAGAAATTGCTGGAAAGCATGCTGTTGTTGTAGGACGTTCTGCAATTTTGGGTAAGCCAATGGCTGCGATGTTACTTCAAGCCAATGCAACCGTAACGATCTGTCACTCACGTACTCAAAACTTAGCTGACTTTGTAAAGCAAGCCGATATTATCGTGGGTGCGGTTGGTAAGGCAGAATTGATTCAAAAAGATTGGATCAAACAAGGTGCAGTGGTTGTTGATGCTGGTTTCCATCCACGTGATGGTGGTGGTGTAGGCGACATTCAATTGGTCGGTATTGAAGAAGTGGCTTCTGCATATACACCAGTTCCAGGTGGCGTAGGTCCAATGACCATTACCACGTTGATTCGTCAAACAGTTGAAGCGGCTGAGAAAGCTTTAGGTTAATTTTTATAAGACTCTAAAATCAGTTTTACGTTGGTTTTGGAGTCGTGACATCGTCATTTGCTGCTGTTCGAGGCAGGACTAAATTCGATAAAAATGTTTCTGCGAAGCAGTAAATAAATGATGATTTCAGTCGAGTTCAGCAAATGGCAATGGTTTTCCTACTTTTGTCGAAACAAAAGTAGGTCGAACCGAAGGTTATGCATATCATGTGTCTTAATGTGTAAGACTCCGTCGTGCGTTTATTAAAAAATTCTACAAATATAAAATGTCCATGAGCTGTACTTTCCAATTCCCTAAAGCCCCAGATCATTTACTTCAAGCCTTGCATGAAGTGATTCCAAACTGTGAATTGCTTGCGCAACAGCTTCCTGAAACATCTATTTCTTTGTGGCTCATTCCTCCTGTATTTCCAACCGATAAACTGGATGATGAAATCATTCGCCGTATTTGGAATGAAACGCCATATTGGATCTTTTGTTGGGCGTCAGGTCTAGCCATGGCGCAGTGGTTACTGGCAGAGCCACATCATGTCAAAGATAAGGTGGTGTTGGATTTTGGCGCAGGTTCAGGAGTGGTGGCGATTGCAGCCAAAATAGCGGGTGCAAAACGTGTAATTTGTTGTGATATTGATGCAGTTAGTTTAGATGCTTGCCGTGCCAATGCGGAACTCAATAACGTAGAGCTAGAGTATTTGGATGATTTATATCAATCTGAACAGGTCGATGTTCTATTGGCTGCTGATGTTTTATATGACCAATGTAATCGTTTCTTTTTAGATGAGTTTTTAAAGTTTGCACCTGAGGTTTGGGTGGCAGATAGTCGTGTTAAAAATTTTAGTCATCCGCAATACATAAAGCTCGATGAGCGTAGTGCCACAACTTGGCCAGATCTAGATGAGTCGCCAGAATTTCGCAATGTGAGTTTTTATCGAACTTTGGATGTTCAAAAAGGGCACTAAGCCCTTTTTTATATATCAGAAGGTCTTAAGAGCAGGTATAGCGAACAACATGTAGTGTGCTTGGTCGTGCTTCAAGTGACTCGCGTGTTGCAAAGTTTTCACCTTGGTGTAAGTCGGGTGTATTGCTTAAGCCAAAAGTGGCACGGGTTTGACCAATTTGGCGGCCATATTCGGGAACATCTGCTGCAGTGTTTGGTATTTCATTAATACTTAAAATCGCCAATTTATAATTCTTTTGTGAACCTAAAACCTTTTGGCAAGCACGTTGTAATTTATTTTCATCAAGTTGCTGATTTTTACGAGCAGCAAGCGTATAAGCAAGGGTAGCGCTCGACGCGGATTGATGTTCAATTTGATAGCCAACATTGCCATTGTATTGGCGAGGCGTGCTTTGACATGCAGATACTGCTAAAACGATACAGCTTAAGCCTAAAAGTTTATACGTATTTTTCATATAAAAAGTTCCTAACATTATTCTTGTTCTTAGTATGCCATACGCGGGTGTAATTCACGATATTTCAATCGATCAAGTTTCGGCAAAAAATTTGATCAGACATAAAAAATGCCTTCATTTGAGAAGGCATTTTTTATGTCTAGTTTATTAGCTTACATACTTACTTAAGCATCAATGATCGGTAATCATGCTGTGCTTTTTGGTGTCTTTCATAAAGATGTAAGTCAGTAGAGATAAACCAATCATGAAGGTGATGTAGTAAAAGAAGTAGTTTTCATGTCCTGCATTTTTAAAACTCAACGCTACAAGCTCTGCTGTGCCACCAAAGATGGTATTTGCAATCGCATAAGGTAGGGCAACCCCTAGTGCACGAATATGTGCTGGAAAGAGCTCTGCTTTGACTACGGCATTAATCGCAGTATAACCTGTCACAATCACCATACCACTCATACATAGCATGAATGCGGTTGTTGGGCTGCTGGTTGAACCTAGACCGTTGAAAATTGGAATCGTGAACAGTACACCCAATACACCAAAAGTGATCATAATTGGTTTACGACCAATTTTATCAGACAGTGCGCCCACCACAGGTTGTAATAGCATGAAGACAAAGATTGCTGCTGTGGTGATCTCTGTTGCTGTGGTTTTCTCAAAACCTGAGGTGTTAACCAAGTATTTTTGTAAATACGTCGTAAATGTGTTGAATGCCAGCGTTCCACCCGCAGTCAGCATAATCACAGTGAATGCTTGCTTTGGATATTTGGTAAATAAAGCAAGTGCGCTAGATTTTGGGCCACCATTTTTAGCCTGTTCTTGTGCATCTTTTGAAGATTGGGTTTCAACCAAACCACGACGAATCCAGAACACCACAATGGCAAGTACAGCACCAATGAAGAAGGGAATACGCCAGCCCCATTCAGATAACTGTGCTTCGCTCATGGTGCGTTGTAAAATGATCAACACACACAGCGCCAAGAGCTGACCTGAAATGAGGGTCACATACTGAAAACTAGAGAAGAAACCACGATGGTTTTTGCCAGCCATTTCCGTTAAATAGGTTGCGCTTGAACCGTACTCTCCACCAACACTTAAACCTTGTAATAAACGGGCAAAGAGTAATAAGGCAGGTGCGAGCATACCCACACTGGCATAGGTCGGTGCACAGGCAATAATCAAAGATCCCACACACATTAAAGATACAGACAGGGTAAGACCTGATTTACGTCCTTTACGGTCTGCATAAATGCCCATGATCCACGCGCCAATAGGACGCATCAGGAAGCCCAGTGCAAAGACGGCAGCAGCTTGTAACAGTTTTACCGTGTCATCCCCTTCAGGGAAAAACTGTGGCGCGAAATATAAGGTAAATGCGGCATAGACATACCAGTCATACCATTCAACTAAGTTGCCAGCTGAACCACCGAGAATCGATTTTAAGCGGGTCTTTTTATCGATGCTTACTGGAGCAGCTTGGGGAGATAGATCAGTCACAAAAATTTCCCAAAGAGAAGTTCGGAAAATACATCTTTTAACTTTTTTAAGTAGAAAAAGTTAAAACAATATATTTTAAGATTAAACAAAAAATTCAGTTTCGTTATACGCCCCTTATCCTTGGACTTCATTCGACTTTAGTCTAAAAGTTGGTATGATTTATATGCTGTTAAGTTTTTCTAATGAATATCTTTATTTTAATGGGAAATTATCATTTTACTTATCTAAAACAAACTCTTGTGATTTTTTAATATGTGAATAGTAAATTAAAATACAAGGGGTTATAGTGCTTTTTTATTTTATGGTGAATGTTGATTTTTAGAAAAGAAAGTGTTTTTTAGCTTGGAAATTAGTCGATTTTTCACTGAATAGTCAAAATTAAAAATTAAATTGTAAAAATAGATGCGGTTATTAATTTATTTAGAATAACGAATTTTCTCTGATTTGACTGGCTTTGGAATATGACAAGGTTGGATTTTGATGTTAAGTTTAGCGTGAAGAACAAAAATAACACAATAACTCAACGAGAGAGGTGGATATGCAAGACACAGATGCCATTTATGATATTGCCGTTGTGGGCGCGGGCATCAATGGGGTGGGCATTGCAAACGATGCTGTAGGGCGTGGTTTAAGTGTTTTCGTCTGCGAAAAAGATGACTTAGCCAGTCATACGTCTTCAGCCAGTAGCAAGCTCATTCATGGTGGATTGCGTTATCTCGAACAAAAAGAATTTCGTTTGGTGCGTGAAGCGCTATTAGAGCGTGAAGTACTGTTAAAAAAAGCCCCACATTTGATTCATCCTATGCGTTTTATTATGCCGCATTTACCTTATTTACGTCCTGCATGGCTGATTCGTTCAGGCTTATTTATCTATGACTTTTTGGCAAAACGAGAAACATTAGAGGGCTCGGAGCTTGTTCATTTTAATGTCGACAGCCCATTAAAAGACACCATTAAACGTGGTTTCGAATATTCAGACTGTACTGTGGATGATGCGCGTTTGGTGGTGGTTAATGCAATCCAAGCACATGAGCTAGGGGCTCAAATTCGGACACAAACGCGATGTATTTCTGCAGTTCAGCAGGAGGGTGTGTGGTGTCTAACCTTAGAGCATCAAAAACAACACTACCAAATTAAAGCTCGAACTTTGGTTAATGCAACGGGTGCATGGGTCACAGATTTTATTCAAGATCAACTGTCCAAAACCCCAAAGGCAGGCATTCGATTGGTTCAGGGCAGTCATATTATTGTGAAGCGTTTATACCCGGAACCGCATGCGTTTATTCTACAAAATGATGATCAACGCATTGTGTTTGTAATTCCTTATTTAGATGATTACAGCCTGATTGGTACCACGGACGTAGAGTTTGAGGGTGATGCAAATTATGTCCACATTACCGAGCAGGAAACGGCTTATTTGATTGATGTGATTAATGATCATTTCAAGCTTCAATTACAGCAAGGAGATGTGATTTCAAGCTTTGCAGGCGTAAGGGCGCTGTATGATGATGCAAGTACCCAAGCCTCTAAAGTGACACGTGATTATGTACTGGCGATGTCTAAGCCTGTTGCGGATGAAGCGCCATTGTTATCTGTTTATGGTGGAAAGCTAACGACTTATCGCAAGTTGGCGGAAGCGGCTTTGCTACAGCTGAAACGTTATTTTCCACACATGAAAGCGGAATGGACGGCTGAGGCAAAACTCCCAGGTGCGGAAAGTTTTAGTTCAGTCGAGGTTTTATGTGCAGAGTTGATGCATGAAATCAAAGGGCTAGAGTCTCAAACAGCACATCGTTGGGCAAATAGTTATGGTAGTCGAGTGTGGCATATGCTCGGTGAGAACAAAGATGTACAAACTTTAGGGCAGTCTTTTGGCCATGGTTTGTATCAGCAAGAAGTGGATTATGTGGTGAAACGTGAGTGGGCCATCAGCAGTGAAGATATTTTAAAACGACGGACTAAACTGTATTTAAAATTTGATGCACTAGAAACTCAAGCTTTAGACATCTACTTGCAGGATTTACACCTGCGTCGTATGCAGGGGGATGCTGCATAGTGTGAAGTATGTGTAATGGCTACAGTTGATTTCGTTCTATTAAAAAAGCCGCTATCGCGGCTTTTTTAGATTTAAATTTCGATACCGCCGAGCTGTTTACAGTCTACAGGTGTCTTCCATTTTACAGCCGTTCCCCAAACGACTGGGCGGACAATACGCCAAGGCCAAAAGCCAAATCGTTGGCTGGCGTTATAGTTAATGACGACGTTACCACCGACTTGATGTGCACGTTCAGCAAAACGCGGATAGAGTTCAACCACGCTGCCATAAGTGCCTTTAGCGACTTTGATGCGCTTTTTGATTTCAAATTGAGTGGAATCAGGTGTGCCTTTGATTGCGCAAACATGAAGTGCTGGCTGAGTTGTTGCTACTTCTGTTTGAGCCATGACTAAGCTTGATAGGCCCAGTAAACCAATTGTGAGTGTGAGTTTTTTAAGCATGAATTACCCCTTGATAAATTTTTGTTGAGTTATAAAGTTTTAAAATTATAAATAGATTAAAAAAAGACCGCGTAAGCGGTCTTTTTTTGGCTTAATTGAAAGATTAAGTAGATTGCTTAACAGCATCTAAAAGTTCGTTTTGGCGAGCTTTAAGTGCCGCTGGTAGGCGTTCACCAAGTTTGTCGAATAGTTCAGTATGGCTTTCAAGCTCTTTGATCCATTGATCTTTGTCTTGAGAAGTCACAAGGTCAAACTGGGCTTTAGTGAAGTCAGAACCTGTCCAGTTCAACTGTTCATAAGTTGGAACTAAACCAATTGGTGTTTCAACTGCATCAGCACGGCCTTCACAACGGTCAATGATCCACTCAAGAACACGCATGTTTTGACCGAAACCAGGCCATACAAAGTTGCCTTCAGCATCACGACGGAACCAGTTCACGTTGTAGATGCCCGGAAGTTTGTTGCCCGCAGCTTTAGCTTTCGCTGCAACTTCTTCACCAAGCTCTAACCAGTGAGAGAAGTAATCCGCCATGTTGTAACCCGCAAATGGAAGCATTGCGAATGGGTCACGACGAACGATACCTTGTTGGCCAACAGCAGCAGCAGTTGTTTCAGAGCCCATAGTTGCAGCTTTGTAAACACCATCTACCCAGTCAAATGCTTCTGAAATTAGAGGCACTGTGTCTGCACGGCGACCACCAAAGATGAATGCTGAAATTGGAACACCGGCTGGATTTTCCCAGTCAGCATCGATAGAAGGACATTGACCTGCTGAAACAGTGAAGCGCGCATTTGGATGAGCTGCTTTTTCACCAGCAACATGTGGTTGACCTTTCCAGTTGGTCAGGTTAGCAGGTGCTTCTTTAGTAAGACCTTCCCACCATACTTCGCCGTTGTCAGTTACCGCAACGTTGGTATAGATCACGTCTTTGTGAAGTGTAGCCATACAGTTCGGGTTGGTCTTGGTATTTGTACCAGGCGCTACACCGAAGAAACCTGCTTCTGGGTTGATTGCGTATAAGCGACCGTCTTCACCTGGTTTGATCCAAGCAATATCGTCACCAACAGTTTCAATTTTCCAACCTTCGTAGCCTGCTGGTGGAATCAACATTGCGAAGTTTGTTTTACCACAAGCAGAAGGGAATGCTGCTGCGATGTAGTGTTTTTCACCTTGAGGATTAGTCACACCAAGAATCAGCATATGTTCTGCTAACCAACCTTGTTGACGACCCATAGAAGACGCAATACGTAAAGCTAAGCATTTTTTACCTAACAATGCGTTACCGCCGTAACCAGAACCGTAAGACCAGATTTCACGTGTTTCTGGGTAATGCACGATGTATTTTTCATGGTTGCAAGGCCATGCAACATCTTTTTCGCCATCAGCAAGCGGCGCACCAACAGTATGTACGCAAGGAATAAATTCACCGTCTGTACCAAGAACGTCATAAACAGCTTTACCCATGCGAGCCATTTTAGACATGCTAACTGCTACATATGGAGAGTCAGTTAATTCGATACCAATGTGCGCAATATGAGAACCCAATGGGCCCATAGAGAACGGTACTACATATAAAGTACGACCTGCCATTGAACCGTCAAACAAACCATTTAGGCGGGCACGCATTTCAGCAGGCTCTTCCCAGTTGTTTGTTGCACCAGCATCTTCTTGTTTTTCAGAGCAGATGTAAGTACGACCTTCAACACGAGCAACGTCAGAAGGATCAGAATTAGCAAGATAAGAACCAGGATGCGTTTCTTGGTTAAGCGCTTGCATTGTGCCGTTAGCGATCATCAAGTTGATATAACGTTGATATTCTTCTTCGCTGCCGTCACACCATTCAATTTTCGCTGGTTTTGTTAATTTTGCAATTTCTTCCACCCACGCAATAAGCTTAGGGTGACGAACGAATTCTGGTGCGTTCACTTGGGTCATGGTGAGGCCTATCTCAAATATGTACACGTTTGTACAAAGTACAATCTCAGCAATAAAATTTACTGCAGAGATGAAAAGATGAAAAAAAAGTGGCTGTATTAAAGCATAATTTGATAAAAAAAATAAGACCAAAGGCGTATCTAAATTATGAACAGTTCGATGGAGTTGCTTCATTTTAATTATTAAAAAACAATAGTTTGGTTAGATTTCTTGCTTTTATTTTGTGTATTTATTATATTTATGAGGATTATTCATTTAAGATATTAGTATTAAAATCATATGCTTGCATTTATTTTGTGATTGAGATTTATTATTGATTAAATAAATGGTAGTCATTTGAATTTTACATAACAAAACTGTTAAGTGTTGAATATTTGGACAAAAATAGAGCAATTACTTCAAATTTAGGTGCAAAATGTCAGAACAACTCAAACCTTTATCACTTATTTATAATAAAAAATCAGGTTTTCATGCTGCAAATAAAGATGAAGTGTATGAACAGTTGGTAGCAGATTTGAGTACTGCGGGTTTTGAAATACAGTCATTTGAGTTAAGTGAGTGCATCAACTTTGATCAGATGATGCAAGATATTTTACTACGTCATCGTCAAGCGGAGAATGTAGGGGTCGTGGTTGCTGCAGGTGGTGACGGAACTTTAAATGCAGTTGCATCTAAATTGATGGGAACGGATATTCCTATGGGGATCTTGCCTCTAGGTACATTTAACTATGTTGCGCGAGTGTTGAATATTCCGTTGGATTTATTAGATGCGGCCAAAACAATTAGTGAAGGGCAGCCACGTTCTGTACATGTGGCACAGCTGAATCAACATATCTATTTGAACAATGCCAGTTTAGGGCTTTATCCTTTATTTATTCAAAAAAGAGAACAGTTTAATAAGCATTTTGGGCGCTTTCCATTGCATGCGTATACCTCAGCATTGGATGTTCTCATCCGCGACCGTAAAGAGTTAAAACTTGAAGTAGAAGTCGATGGACAACGCTATCCAGTGAAAACGTCATTGATTTTCTTTGGCAATAATCAACTTCAACTGGCTGAAATGAAACTACGTATTGCCGAGGCGGCGGAAGCAGGCAAAGTGGCGGGCGTGGTAGTAGCAAAAAGTGATAAGCGGACTTTGTTCAAGACCTTATGGCAGCTGATTAAAGGCAATTTGGATCAGGCTTCCGATGTCTATAGCTTTGCAGCAGATGAAGTCATTGTTCATTCAAAGCGTAATAAGCTCACGGTTGCGGTAGATGGAGAAATTGTCACGATGACACCACCGCTGAAAATTACAGTACGTAAGCACGCACTGAATATCATGGTTCCCGCATGATTTTACATTTGTCAGATTTACACTTTGGGACCGAACGCGAAGCCTGTTTGCAGGCCATTCGTCAGTTATGTGAGGAACATCCTTTTGAAGCAGTGGTGGTCAGTGGGGACTTGACCCAACGTGCACGGTTTATTCAGTTTTACGCTTGTCGGCAGTTTTTAGACAGTTTAAAGCTGCCGTATTTGGTGGTGCCAGGGAATCATGATATTCCGCTGTACCATGTGTGGAATCGTTTTTTCAGTCCATTTGCACGTTATCAACTGTTTTTTGGGGGAATGGAAAACACCTTAGAAACTGAACATTTTTATGTCATTGGAGTGAATAGTATTCGTCGGCGTTACCACACGCGAGGGCATATTTCACTGAACCAAATTCAAGAGATTGACCTGAAATTACAGCAAGCACCTACGCACAAAATTAAACTGATCGCCGCGCATCAGCCTTTTTATACTCCGCCAGACCATAGTCATGGTGTGAAAGACTGTCCGATGCTTGGTCGTATTGCATTGGAGCAATGGAGCCAACATGGTTTAAATGGGCTGTTACATGGGCATTTACACCACGCTGCCGTTTATGATTTGAATCAGATTTATCAACTTGGGGTATCACATCCAGTGCTGGATATTCATGCAGGAACGGCAACGTCTTATCGTTTACATGCGGGCTTGCCCAATAGCCTGAATATTATTTTGCCGAATGCTGATGTACAACATTTGAGCTTTAACGCTGAAACAAATCACTTCGAGTTGATGCAGCAAAATACTTCAGATTGAATTGAGTATCTAAACTTTGATGAGGTTTGCTTAAAAAGAGCGCAAAAATATAAAAATATTTTGTGTTTGCCCTTGAAGCGTTTTATTCCATCCCCACAAAAGTGTCATATCAAAATTTTGTTGATGACCTAGGAATAAGAAGTCATCTTCACATCGTAAACAATGGCATTTTGAAAATGTCTATGGAGCAAGAAATGAGCAAAATTCGTCCTTTACATGACAACGTTGTGATTCGCCGCGTAGAAAAGGAAACTAAAACTGCAGGTGGTTTAATTTTGAGTACTTCTGCTGCTGAACAGCCAGCTCAAGGTGAAATCATTGCAGTAGGTAATGGCAAAATTACAGACAATGGCGTTCGTGCTTTAGACGTAAAAGTGGGAGACAATGTACTGTTTGGTGCATATGCAGGCACTAAAGTTAAAGTTGAAGGCGAAGAACTTCTTGTGATGAAAGAGTCTGATATTTTAGCGGTTCTTGAAGGTTAATTCAGAACGTTCATTTGCTGTTTAAGCAATACAATTGATTAAAATTTAAGAATATTTGGAGTTTAGTATGTCAGCTAAAGACGTAAAATTTGGTGATTCAGCTCGTTCTAAAATGATTGCAGGCGTAAACGTGCTTGCAGATGCTGTAAAAGTAACTTTAGGTCCTAAAGGCCGTAATGTTGTGATCGACCGTTCTTTCGGTGCGCCGCACATCACTAAAGATGGTGTAACGGTTGCGAAAGAAATTTCTCTAAAAGACAAATTTGAGAACATGGGCGCTCAATTGGTTCGTGAAGTATCTTCTAAAACCAATGACATCGCTGGTGACGGTACAACAACTGCAACTGTACTAGCTCAAGCAATTTTAAATGAAGGCATCAAGTCTGTAACAGCGGGCATGAACCCAATGGACTTGAAACGCGGTATTGACCTTGCTGTTAAAGCATTGGTTGCTGAAATTAAAGCAACAGCAAAACCTGCTTCTGATACCAAAGCGATTGAACAAGTCGGTTCAATCTCTGCAAACTCTGACGAAACTGTAGGTAAACTCATTGCACAAGCAATGGAACGCGTAGGTAAAGAAGGCGTGATTACCGTTGAAGAAGGTTCAGGCTTTGAAGATGCTTTGGACGTTGTTGAAGGTATGCAGTTTGACCGTGGTTATATCAGCCCGTATTTTGCAAACAAACAAGATACATTAACGGCTGAACTTGAAAATCCGTTTATCTTGCTTGTTGACAAAAAAATCAGCAACATCCGTGAATTGATTACGGTGTTAGAAGCTGTTGCTAAAACAGGTAAACCACTTTTAATTATCGCTGAAGATGTTGAGGGTGAGGCTTTAGCTACACTTGTTGTTAACAACATGCGCGGCATTATTAAAGTATGTGCGGTTAAAGCACCTGGTTTTGGTGACCGTCGTAAAGCAATGCTTCAAGATATCGCAATCTTGACTGGCGCGACTGTAATTTCTGAAGAAGTAGGCATGACTTTAGAACAAGCTTCTCTTCAAGACTTAGGTACTGCGCACAAAATCACTGTGTCTAAAGAGAATACTGTGATTGTTGATGGTGCAGGTAATGCAGCACAAATTGCTGAACGTGTTACTCAAATCCGTGCACAAATTGAAGAATCGTCTTCTGAATACGACAAAGAAAAACTTCAAGAACGTGTTGCTAAATTGGCCGGCGGTGTAGCTGTGATCAAAATTGGTGCGGCGACTGAAGTAGAAATGAAAGAGAAGAAAGACCGTGTGGACGATGCGCTTCATGCAACACGTGCTGCGGTTGAAGAAGGTGTGGTTGCTGGTGGTGGTGTTGCACTGGTACGTGCTGCAGCTGCACTTGACGGTGTAAACGGTGCGAATGACGATCAAAACGTAGGTATCAACATTTTACGTCGTGCGATTGAAGCGCCACTTCGTCAAATCGTTGCGAATGCAGGTGATGAACCTTCAGTTGTGATCAACGCTGTGAAAAATGGTGAAGGTAACTTTGGTTATAACGCTGCAACTTCTGAGTATGGCGACATGCTAGAAATGGGTATTCTTGACCCTGCGAAAGTAACGCGTTCTGCACTTGAGCATGCTGCATCTGTAGCAGGTTTAATGTTGACAACTGAATGTATGATTACTGATGTTCCAGAAGACAAGCCTGCAATGCCTGATATGGGCGGCATGGGTGGTATGGGCGGAATGATGTAAGCTGCCTATATTTGGTTTAAGTTATTGTAATTTAATGTAATTAAAATCATCTTAATTAAACTTATTCATAGTGTTACTCACATTTGAGTTTGTTACAAAAAAGGTCACAAATTTTATTTGTGGCCTTTTTTTAATTTTATAGTTCTATGCTTAGTTTTCTTAAAGAAGTTATAGTATGGGTTAAGAATTGGACTATTAGATGAATGGACATGTTAAAAAAAGCTCCTGAAAAAATCAGGCGCTTTTAGTCATAGAACAACATTTACGTCAATCTGGCGTAAGAATGGAATCTTCCTCATGAAGAATACAGGCAAGCACATAACTATTAAGCCAGTAATTTTTACGCCCATCTTTTATTGGCCTTTTCACACGACCGCTTTTAATTCGATCGTATAGTTCTTTTTCAGAGATATTCATTCTCAAAGCAAATTCAGCTGTAGATACACGCCTTTCTGTGTTTGTAAGATCTATACATACACCCATATAAATTATCTCCTTTATTATCTGGTTTTAATAGATACACGGCTTTGTTGTACAAACATTCAAAAGCTAAACTTCTTCCAAGTTATCTAAATTTAAGTGGCAACTTGGGTGTGAGGTCGGCCTAAATCTGTAAATTTATTTAATACGGCCACACGTGCATGAATCTCATTGACTTGGCTTTGAAAGTTTCTCGCACGGAGTTTATCGCCTAATAATTTGATGCAATGCATCTTGGTTTCTATCAGACTTCTGCGATGATAGCCTGACCAATTTTTCCATATTGTTCTTCCTAAACGTTTAACTGTTCGAAGTAATTCATTTCGCTCTAGCGAGCTGGTCTTTGTATCTTTCCAAGGTTTCGCATTTTTTCTTGGCGGAATCACCGCATGTGCTTGTCGGTCTGCAATTACTTGACGGCATTTTTTTGTGCCATAAGCACCATCGGTATAAACGGAGTCAATCTGCTCATCTTGTGGGATTTGATCAAGTAAATCCCGAAAACTTGCGAATCACTCACATTATTCGTTGTAAGCTGTATTGCTCGTATTTGCAGGGTTCTAGCATCTATACCAATATGTAATTTACGCCATTGGCGACGATGTTCAGGTTGATGTTTCTTGCGTTTCCATTCTCCTTCACCTAAAAACTTTAAGCTCGTGGAATCGACGAATATATGAAGCCCGCCACTGCTTTTTTGATAGCTAATTTGAATGTCAATATGCTTTTGTCTTCTGCAGATGGTCGAATAATCTGGAGTTGTCCAATCTAGACCATACAGTTTAATGAGACTTTGAACAAAGCCGCACAAAAAATTATAGTAGTATCGATGACTATATTAAAAACATGGATGAAACATCAAAAGTAAGTAAAAGTTTAAAGTGGGATGGAAGATTAGTTTTTGCTTGGGATATTTATGGTAGTGTAAATTCAGTGGCTCAAGCCTATGAAAAAGGTGATTCAGATGGTACAAGGAAAGAAATTTTAAAACAAACTGGTAAAATTAATGGCGGCCTATTAGGTGCAAGAATTGGAGGGAGCATTGGAACTGCTATCAGTGGTGTGGTAATAGGCGTTGTTGGAGGAACTGTTGGCCTTCCCGTTTTGGCCGTTGTAGAAGTTATAGCAGTTGGAGGTACTCTTATCGGAGGATATGTTGGTGGAGTAACAGGTCAAGCAGTTGTATAATATGGATATGAAAGATTAAAATGAATATAAAAGATTTAATAGTTATTTCACTCATATTAAGTATTATCTTTTGGGCTATATTCCATCAAATGGCATCAAAATATATAAATAGTAATGAAATATTGAAGAAGAAAATCTTCGGTATGGATATTTATAAAAAAAAATCTATGGATGTATCTAACATTGAGTTGGTTGTAACAGTAGTTATACTGATTAATTTAATAGATTTTTTTTCTAGAAATTATTTAGAAAATTTTTTTAAAAAAAGAGGTTGCTTAATATTTAGTAATATTAACTTGGAAACAAGTATATATATTATAGACCACCATAAAAAATTATGGAATTACATTAAAATATCTGGTGGTGTTTCAAAAAGTATGCTGATTATATTTTAACCACAATTGAAATCTCATAAAGCATTAAAAATATAGTGAATTTAATTTACTTATTTTCAATTTCTCTATTGACAGAATTAACTAGCATACTTTTTGAAACACCACCTAAAATATCTATATTATTTATGATATTGATAATAATCTTTACAATTAATTTTTGGACTTACTAGTAATAGATCTTATAAGAAATCTACTTTGAATGAACACCTTTAACAAAATAGGAATCTTTTAAATGAAGTTTTTGCTTACTGCATTGATATTGAGCCTAACAGGTTGTGATGTTAATGCGGATAAAGCTAGTGTGGAAGGTCAATATATTGATTTATCTGAAATTGATGAAGCGATAAAGAGCCAAGATGATAATGAAAAGTTAAATTACTTCAATGCTTTATTAGTTAAGGCTGAAGATAATGATCCTATTGCGCAGAATTTAGTAGGGGTTGTCTTTGAGAATGGCTATTTAAATCAAAAGATAGACATTAAAAAAGCAGTTCATTGGTATGAAAAGGCAATTAAGAATGATAATGGGGTGGCTGAAAATAATATGGGGAGTTTATATGCTCATGGAAAAGGAGTTAAACAGGACTATGAGAAAGCTTATACATATTTTGCAAAAGCAATGAATAAAAATGTGCCAGAAGCTATTAACTCAATTGGATTTATGTATTTTAATGGATTTTATTTTGAAAGAGACCTTAAAAAAGCATGCGATTATTATGAAAAATCAGCAAACTTAGACTACGGTTTGGGAGCTGCAAATACTGCTAACTGGGCGAATTCAAACATGAGGTGCGACAGTTTCAAAAGCCTTATGATAATCAACAAGCTGAGCAAATTTCTCTAATGGTGTAAGCCAATCTAACGCTTTTCTAGGACGAGTATTCAGTGACATGGCAACTTGATTTAAATAATGCTGATCTGCCTGATTTAAATCAATCCCTTTAGGTAAATATTGCCTAATTAAACCATTCATATTTTCGCATGTGCCTTTTTGCCAGGGTGAATGTGGGTCACAGAAATATACATCTATGCCTAAATCTTCTTCGAGTATTTTATGTTCTGACATCTCACGTCCACGGTCATAGGTCAACGTTTTACGCAGTTCTGCAGGTAAATATTTCAGAGCTTCAGTTAAAGCCTTGCGCACTGATTCTGCCTTTGCATCAGGTAATGTTGCCAAGATACAGAGCCGTGTATTTCGTTCAATAAGTGTTGCTATCGAACTTTTATTGTCTTTACCTTTAATTAAATCGGCTTCCCAATGACCCGGTATTTTTCTTTCTTGAACTTCGGCTGGGCGCTCATGAATAGTTTTAATATCCTGTAATATAGAATCTTTTTTAGGTTCACCGTTAGCTTTTCGCTTTTTATTTTCATGACGCAGACAGGATAATAAGTCTTTTTTCAACTCACCCTTTGGTAATGCTCGTATCGTTGAATAAATCGTTGTATGGCTTACATTCATTGTTTGATCCAAATCAGGAAATGTCTTTAAACGCTTTGCTATTTGCTGAGGAGACCATAAACAACGGATCGCTTCAACAATAAATTTCCAAAGGATTGAATCGATTTTGAGTTTTCTATGACCACGTCTACGTCTAGCGAAGGTGTGATCAGAAGCATATCGGGCTTGATAAACGTCATTGATGCTATTTCTTTTAAGTTCACGATAGATCGTACTAGGATGTCTTTTAATAAGTTCAGCAAATTTTCTGGGTGAAAAGCCTTCTTTTCTTGATTCAAGCATTAATGCAGTACGATCTTCAAAGTTAAGATGATGGTATGACAATTTTATATACTCCATAAACCCTTTAAATTAATTAGGTGGTTTATGTCGCACTTCAAGTTTTACTCTGCCCTGTTATTATGAAGGTTGGATAGGGATAAAAGATAAGAAAAAATATTTTGACTACTCTCTAAAGGCTGCTGAAAAAAATTATGCACCCTCACAATTTAATGTTGCAGTTATGTATAAGAAAGGCGAGGTAATAGATAAGTCTATGACGAAAGCTGTCTACTGGTACGAAAAGGCAGTAGAAAATAATGAACCTCGTGCTGCCTATAATTTAGCCTCATTGTATGAAAAAGGTGATGGAGTAGAACAAAATTTTGACCTTGCATATGCTTATTATACTTTAGCGAATGAGTTCGGGTTAGAGGTGGCTAGAAACAAGTTACTTGAGTTAGAGGGTAAAGTCGTTAAAGAAAATATTCGAATATTAAAGAATGGCGAGAAAATACAAATTGTAATAAATGATCCTAATAGTAAATGGGAAATTAAGGATGAAGAGGAAGGAAAAAAGTAATAAATTCGGAACTGTAAAGAATTGATAGTTGAAAAGCAGCGATAGACGCAAACGCTAACTACTAGCTTCAGTTGTGTATGTGCAATATAGCTTTCCATTTGAAAGCTTTAGTGTCGTACCACATGACGATGGAGAATTGTTGCTGAATTTTGGTTCAGACTGGAATTTTCATTTTCATAGTTTAACGGTGGAAAACATTATCACCTCATTCAACAATTTAATGATCAGACAGATGAAAAAGTTGTACTGACCTCTTTATTATTTGAACAATCTGTCTATTTACAGGCGATTGATTTCCAATTGAAGCGCGCCAAACATGTACTCAAGTTTGCTTTTAACAGTCAAGCCAAAGTGATTGCTACCTTTGTCGATGATCAGGCGGAAGTATTAGCACGTTATGAATATAATGATGCGCATATTCCGCAACGAAAACTGGGAGTAAACCTCTTGAATTCAAATACGGTAAATAAAAAATGATCAACTTGATGAAAGTTAGCTTATTAATAACATTAATTTTATGTATAAATTCTTGTACAAGTACGAAAGAAACTCAACAAGGAAAGTATTTCACTAATATAATTAATAATTACTTTGGTGGATATGACTCAAATGAAAGAAAATGGGTTGATAAGCCTCTTAATAAGTATGTGATAGCCGAAATTAAAAAGTCAAAATTATCATTAAATGATTTTAAAATGATACAAGTTAAACTAAAAACAGATGGTTGGCAGATGATTTCAGATCAAGATAGTTTTTATGAATATTGTTTGGGTGGAAAAATTTATATGGGAATATTATACCCTGTTAACCCTCATCACTATAGTTATGATGGGGCAGAAATTAGATATAATGATATAAATGATTGGCTGGTTGAATTATCGTATAGTGAATACGGGGAAAATTCTTGTCGTAAAGATAAACTTCCAGTTATAGAGTTGGAGTAAATTAAATTGTTTATAATTTATTTTAGTAATAAAATTTAATAATTTTGTTAAATTATTTAATTAATAATATTTTATGAGGGTGGGTATATAATAAGTAGTGGGGTGGTGTTTTGAAAACTAAAATTTTAAAACTAAAGGATTGATTAAAAATTAAATATGAAAATTTACAGACTGAATTTTATATTGTTTATTGCATTACCCTTGATGGGGTGTGGAAATAGACTTTATGAACAACCTAAAGATCAATATCCATTTGAAATAAAGATGAAAGAATTACTTGGTAGTGATTTAGATGTCGTCAAGTCTATAAATAAAGTAGAAGTCCAGAATTCGTCTGTTGACTTACCGAAAAAAACTCATAATGTAGAACGAGTAATAAATCTATTGGAAAAAGATGGGTGGGTCCTCAAAGGGAAAGGAATAGGTATAGATACATTTTGTTTAGGTATGAATAATAGGGTTAATATTATTAATCCACTTTGGGGTGGTAGTTATGATTTTAAAGGTAGGAGGTTGAATATCAATAAATATGATATTGATGTTATTTCATATAGTTATGATAAGTGGGGAGACGACTTGTGTGAATAAATTATTGTTTTTTTATTGGTAATCTTTTGTATTGTATTTGATGGCATCGGAACTAAGGTTCGTCAGTCGTTGAGGGTTTATCTGAAGTCGATAATTTTTAGAAAGATACTTGCTATATTTTTGAAATAGAAAAGGAAAATATAATTTATTTTTCACAATACAACGCTAATAAAATAATATTAAAATAAGAAAAAATGAAAATCTAGTTTTTAAAAATAGAAAAAATTTTGGTTTTATAAAGATAAATATAAGTAGGAATATATTTGTTGTGATAATAAAATAAATCAGAGAGAACTGGTTTAACTATTCAATAATATTGATTATTTGGGAGTGGGGGAAGGATAAACGTTAAATCAATCAGTTGATCATTGGGATATAAGTTTTATATCTTCAAAGCATAAGCACTATATGTGTAATAAAATTAATTAAAAATCATTGGTTTATGGTTTGTTCATCATGGACACACTAAAGAATAATAAGTTTTAGAACATGATCTGAATCCGAAGAAAGCTTTAATAAAAAGAGACCATAAAAAATGCAATTACCATTCTTTTGAGTGGTTTCTCTGTTTTCAAAGTTTGATAACGTGCTCTACCAAGCGATGCAACTGTGTGAGATGGGTCAGTATTTTTCAGTATGCCAAAATTGGAATTGGCTGTTGATTTTTACTCTTACACAGTGGTTTTGCTGATGAAAATTAAGCTTAGGGATAAGAAGAGAATGAATTATAAAACATTGAAATTATCAAAAGATTTGCAAGGTCATCTTATAGCAGCCTTCCTGTTGCATGTTTAGCGGCAACAGTCACTCGGGTTAATCCATTCAAAATACCAAACGACTTGGGTCTTCAGCAGACGTCATGCAATGAATGGAATGAAACTCTCGAATCTCTTTTCGCAGAATGACTTGTGTACATGGTTTTGTACAGTTGTGAATTTGTGCCTGAACGCTGAAAAAAATGAGGACTCTAAAAATGCGAATGATACCTATACAAGCTGAATCTCCGCCTTTAAGAAACCTGCAAGTGCAGGGACAAACTTATCGCTATCACGTGATGATCAAACCCACTGGGGCACAGTGCAACTTAGATTGTAGTTATTGCTTCTATTTGCATAAACAAGACATGTTACAGCAACCAAAAGTTCCGCGTATGTCTGAGTCGATGCTTGAGTTACATATTAAGCAATATATCGAAGCGCAAACGGGCAATGAAGTGGTTTTCAGTTGGCAGGGTGGTGAGCCTACACTAATGGGGTTGGAGTTTTTTCAGCGGGTGGTTGAACTGCAAAAAAAATATGCGAAACCGCAGCAACGTATTGAAAATGATTTACAAACCAATGGCACGTTACTGGATGAAGACTGGTGCGCATTTTTAAAACAGCATGATTTTTTGGTGGGTTTATCCATAGCTGGACCTGCCGAGCTGCATGATATCCATCGCTATAACAAAGGTGGAAAACCGACGCATGCTAAAGTCATGCAGGCTGCTGCGTTATTGCGCCAGTATCAAGTCCCCTTTAATGCCTTATGTGTGGTGAACCGTGATAATGCGAAACGACCGTTAGAGGTTTATCGTTTTATCCGCGATCAGGTGCAACCGCGCATGATTCAACTGATTCCGGGAATGGAAAGTGCCCAGTTTCAGCAGACAGCACCAGGCCATTGGAATCTACAAGATTTACCTAAATTGGGTAGTTCAGCAGCACAACCCGGAACTGTTGATTCCGTAGTAACCGACTGGTCGATTGCTGCCGATGATTGGGGCATATTCCTTTCAACTGTGTGGAAAGAATGGTTACAGAAAGACTTTGGGCAGGTCTTTATCGACCAGTTTGAAAACATGGTTTCCATGATGTTTGGCTATGGGGCGCAGAAATGTGTGTCGGGTCAAATTTGTGGAAAATCATTGGCGGTCGAACACAATGGCGACCTCTTCTCTTGTGATCATTTTGTTTATCCCGAATATAAATTGGGCAACATTCACGAGATTCACCAAGGCGATTTAGTTTTTTCTGAGCGACAAAAGAAATTTGCATATGCCAAATTCAAGTCATTGCCAGAATACTGCCAAAAATGTCCATATCTTCAATATTGCTGGGGCGATTGTCCAAAAGACCGTTATCTCAAAACCCCAGATGGAGAGGCAGGTTTGCATTACCTCTGCACAGGCTTAAAACGGTTTTTTCATACTGCACTTTTATCTAAAAACGAAATTGCTAAACGGATACGACCACACTAAAGAACTGTTGTCATTGGTTTTTAGAAAAGCATTTTTATGAAAATAAAATGTGTAAGGCACTGATATTCTTTTATTTTTAGTGATAATAGGGTTTAAGACTAGGATGAAAATTCGTTTTATACGAATGTGTTTAAGGAAAATACTACGCAATAAAGCTTAATTTCTCGCTCTTTGACCATGATAGGTGGAGCATTTCAACAGCACTCATGCCAAAGCGGCCTCAGAAGATGATTTATACGGCAGTGGTATGGTTGAACACGATATGCAAGTCGGTCAACTATTGGACGGACAAATCAAAAGAGAGTATGCGAGATAATTTTCTGTACTATCATGAATCGATTTTACGTGCAGTTCGTATTAATCAATGGAAAGTTCATTTTGAAACCAGTAAAAATTATTACGACCCATATCAAAAGCAAAAATTTCCAGTGATGTACAACCTTCGCCAAGACCCATTTGAGACTTTTGATAGTATCAGAGGCCGTTCAGATATTATTAAAACCAAGCAATGGATTTCTGAACCTTTACAGGCATTACTGGGTTCACACATTAAATCTTTGATGGACTATCCGCCGGTACAAAAGGCTGCAACGCTTGATTTTAGTGAGTAAATAAAAATTTGCAGAACCAAAAGCAGTAAATTATGAAAAAAGGGAGCCGAAGTAATTTGGCTCCCTTTTTGATGTTTGGGTGAAATTTATGCTGTGATATATAAAGAAGCAATTTAAATCATTCAGAATGTTGCGAGTGTCTTATTCTAAGGATTTGGTGAGTTTAAAGTTGGACTCAGGTTGGTCCAGTAGTTGGCCTTTATCGCCACGCATTTCAATAAATTGCGCACCAATATAATAAATACGGCTATCACCTGATGAGTCTAGCTGAATCAGTTGATCAGAGTCATTCAAAAATTGAAATGAGCCTTTCACTTCATTCACATAATTATTATTCGATTTTCCTAAAAATTTTTGTTTCAGCACAAAATGATGATCTAAGGTCAGTTCAAGTTCAGTGTCGATCCCAGAACAATCATGACAGGGTAGAACCCCTTGATATGTGCCTACCCAATCTAAGGCATTTGCTGTGTCTGGTGTATCCATCACGGTTGCGCTAGCACTGTCGTCCAGAGATGCCGTGACATTGTGATCTGGTGGAGGATTGTTTTCATTTGGCTTTGAGCATGCAGTTAACATGGTGAAAGATAGGCATAGTGCTAAAACAGTCTTTTGCATATACAGCACCTGATATTATTCAATGTTTAGTTTTACCTTACAGTAGTGCTGGAGATGAAACTGTGAAGATCTGTGAGTGCTTCTGTATATTCAATAAAGAATACTATTCACGTATTTTTACTTTTAATCTCAAAGGTTCTGTTTTTTCTTGAAATATTTGGAATTAAATAAAATATACGTTTATAGATTAATTGTTGTTTTATTGAGCGTCTCGCCGTGTATTTGATCAGCAGCATTGCTAGAATCGGCGCGGATTTTCAGTAATGTGGTATTTTTTGTGTTCGAAAAGCTTGCAGAACAAAGTTTAGCCTTAATGGGGTGGCAGATTGATAATCATTGGGATTTGAATATCGATCAATGTGTAATGATTGCAGTACCACATACCAGCAATTGGGATGCACTGTACGCTCGTTTGGCATTAAAAGCCTTAGGTGTGCATGTCCGTATCACTATTAAAGACAGCTATATGAAACTACCATTTGGGCCATTTGTTCGTGCAATGGGTGGGATAGGTATTGACCGTCGTCCCAAGCATGAAGGTGAACCGCGTCCTAGTATGGTGCAACTCATGAGTGATCTTTTTAAAGAACACCCTAAGTTGGTGATGTTGGTTACCCCTGAAGGGACACGTGCCAAGCAGGAACAATGGAAAACAGGTTTTTATCATGTTGCAGTTAGTGCAGGTGTTCCAATTGCGTTAGCCTATATGGATTATGCGAAGAAAAAAACTGGAGTGGGTAAAATTATTTATCCTACTGGTGATTATGAAAAAGATATGGCTGAAATTATGGCATTTTATGCGCAAATTTCTGCTAAATTTCCTCAAGATTTCAGTGTCGATACTCGCTATCACAACGGCTCAACTGTGTCTTAATTTCAAATTTAAGTCCTATGAAATTAAAAAAGACAGCTTTCGAGCTGTCTTTTTTATTGCTAACCGTATTTTAAGGGCTTTGCTAGGGATTGGGTAAAACCCCACCTAGTGACTGGCATGCGGCCGTATAACTTTGTAGCTGTGTTTCAATCACTTCGGGCAGGGGTAGGTCAAAAATTTGATCGCCATGTTGATAGCTTTCTACATAGGATTGGGCTTTTTGTTTGCTGCTGGCAAGCACTTGTTCATGATAACTGGTCATACTGCTGTGGTCTGCCTGATCGTGCTCTATATTTTGACAGTTAAAAGATTGGAGAAGTTTTTCGGCTTGTTTTATTTCTTTGGATGAGCTTATGGAGCAAGCACTGATAAAGCAAAAACTCAGTAGTGCAAGAGGCAGTTTCATATTATGGTGAGCGATGGGTTGGAAGGTGCGCCAATTGTATAAAGATTTGTGAAGCTGGAGGAAGTCTAGTAGTGCCAAATTGTTTAAAGATAAGCCTATTTTGACACAAAACACACAATTGCTGACCCAAGCCAATGCCAAAGTGCAGAGTCAGGTTTTTATAGCACTACAGAAAGCGATAGCTGATACATAGAAAATAGCCTGAACTAAATAATAAACCCAGTACCGTATGCTTGAACTGCCGCTCCGAAATCTTATAAAACAATTGCGCGCCGAGCATGGCCGGTAGACTCACACTCAAAAGTAAGATGCCCATATAGGGTAAATGTTGCAAGTTTAAATTTCCGCGGAGCAGATAGGTGAGTAAGGTGAATAGCTGAATGGCAAAATTGAAATGCCTTAAAATTGAGCGCTGTTGCTCTTTAGGAAGGTTTTTTAACATGACCCAAGCCGAAGGCAATGAGCCACAAAAGCCTCCTAACCCACCCAATACACCCCCAAGAAAACCAATACTGCTATCGGCGTATTTTCCAGAGTTTTGAATGAAGCGAATTTGGGGATTAAGTAGCGTCAATGGACACCAAAGAATCAAAAAAATTCCTAGAACCAGTTTAAAGGTATGTGCTTGAATGATGTCTAGCAGATAGGTTCCCAATGGAACGCCAATCAGACCTGCAAAGATATAAGGTGCAACGAGATTTTTATCAAGTTGAAAGGCTGATTCTGACTTTAAGGAAATCAGGTGACTCCAGATTGAGGCGAACACCACCAAGGGCGCTGCGAGCTGAGGTGCCAAGATCCAGACCCAAAATGACATGGCGATTAAGGCAAATGCAAAGCCCGTGAGCCCCTGTACAAAACCCGCCACCATTGCACCTAAGATAAAGATCAACCAAGTCATATGCGATATATTTAAAATTTTAGCGAGTGTACGGTTTTTCGATCTGTCTACATAGTTTTTAGGCGTGAAAAATCACTGAAACCTTAGCTTGATTTTGAATATGTATATTGATCTTCAGACATAGCGTAGCTCAGAACCACACTAATATGCGCTAAGACCACTTTCTTTCGTGATGGCGTAAATCAAAAGGACATAAAAGTGTCTAGATTATGGGGAAACCACTATTTTCTTTTGATATAAACCTGCACGTACAGACCCAGCTTTGGTGTTCTTCATTTGAATCCACGATGCTGGAAGTTTTAACTGATTCAAATCTCGGTCGGCTTCCACATAAATATAGCCATTATTTTGAATCAGAGGATCAGCCAAAAGTGCCAATTCTTCCCATAGCTCTAGGCTATACGGCGGGTCTAAAAAGACCAAATCAAACTGTTCTTTTAAGGTGGGTAATGTTTGCTGTGCAGTCGCTACTTTTAACTGGGCACGAGACTTAGGGACTTTAAGGAGTTCCAAGTTTTGCGTTAAAAACTGTGCTTGACTGCGGTCAGGTTCAATCATCACTACCTTTGAGGCACCACGAGATAAGGCTTCAAATGCCAATGCACCTGAACCTGCACAAATATCCAAAACATTGGTATTTTGCACATCCCACATGAGCCAATTAAACAAAGTTTCACGTATGCGATCAGGCGTAGGGCGTAAACCCTCAATACTGGCAAAAGGCAGTTGGCGACGTTTCCAGTCCCCTCCAATGATGCGGAGTTGATTTTTCATAATTAGTCTGACTCCACAGGTGCAGAAGGTGGTGTAGCTGAACGGCTGGTATTTGTTGCCGTTGATGCGGGTGCTGTATTTGAAGTACTGGTTGGTGCTGCCGTACTTGCCCCAGTTGTGGTCGCTGGTGGAGTGCTACCACTTGGTAATTCACCCGGTTTAATCCCCGCTGTCATCAAGCCACCACTAATTTGATGGTTTTGTGGACGAATTGGATTTTTATGACGTGTGAGCAGCCAGTAGTCTAAGATCGGACGAGCCAGCTGTGCCGCAGAACCACCATGGCGACCATTTTCCCACACTACTGCAATCGCAATTTCAGGGTTTTCCGCAGGTGCAAAGCCCACGAATAAACCGTGGTCTAACTGACGTTCAGTCAGCAGGGCTTCATTGTAGCGTTTACCTTGGGCAATACTTTTGACCTGTGCAGTACCAGTTTTTCCTGCAATTTTATACATTGGCGTGCGAATGCCACGCCCAGTCCCTGTTTCAATGACATCGACCATGGCATCACGCATTTGTATCCAGTCTTGATCGGTGCCATTGAACTGGATCCTGCCATCAGGTGCATTTAAGTCTTTATGTGGTTTCGCGCCTTTACTGGTTTGTAAAACATGCGGAATCACATGTGAACCATGGTTGGCAGTAATGGCTGTTGCCATGGCCAATTGCAGTGGTGTTGCAGTAAAAGCGCCTTGTCCAATACTTACTGAAATGGTTTCCCCTTTGAGCCACTTAGCATCTCGGGTACGCATTTTCCATTCAGGGTTGGGGTAAAGACCTGTACTTTCACTTGGTAAATCCACACCAGTTTTTTCACCAAAGCCAAACTGACGCATCCATGTGTTCATTTTTTCAATGCCCATACGGAACGACAGAATGTAGAAGAAGGTATCACAAGAGACTACTTGTGATTTATGCAAGTTGACTACGCCGTGTCCTGACTTTTTCCAGTCGCGGAATTTATGCGAATCGCCCGGAAGTGTGAAATAGCCATGATCGGAAATGGCCGTGCCCCAATCAATTAAGCCATAATGAATACCACCTAAACCAAACATCGGTTTAATGGTTGAGCCGGGTGGGTAAGCGCCTTGCACAGCACGATTATATAAGGGTTGATCGAGGTTATCGCGTAAACCGCTATAGTCGGTATGACTAATGCCGGTGACAAACAGGTTAGGGTTAAAACTTGGACTTGAGACCAAGGCGAGGATTTCACCTGTACGTGGATCCATCGCCACGATGGCACCACGACGACCTGCAAGCTGCTCTGAGGCAACCGTCTGCAAGCCATAATCGAGTGAAAGATATAAGTCATTACCACGAACGGGTTCTTTGCGACCTAAATGACGCAACACGTTACCATGCGCATCGGCTTCGACCGACTCATTTCCAGGTACACCATGTAGTAAATCTTCATAGGAGTTTTCTACCCCAATTTTACCAATCAGGTTAGTGCCCGCATACAAATCTTTATTGATGCTTTTTAATTCTTTATCGTTAATTCGACCCACATAACCAATCACATGGGCAAACAGTTCACCATGTGGATAGTAGCGCGTCATCTGGGTTTCGATATTAACCCCAGGGAATTGATACTTAACTTCGCTAAAGCGAGCGATATCATTTTCATTGAGATTAAGTTTAATTGAAACGCGTTCAGTTTTACGTGAGGCTTTAATACGACTGTTAAAGCGTTCAATATCATCTGGTGTGAGTTCTAAGATTGGCGTTAAACGTTCAATGGTGGCATCAATATCCGTCACATCCGCTCGACTCATCGTCGCGGTAAAGACAGGATAGTTGTCCGCCAACAGCACACCATTGCGGTCATAAATATAACCACGTGCAGGGGCTAAAGGTTGTAGGCGGATACGGTTTTGATCGGATGCAGTTGAAAACTCGTCAAATTGAACCAGCTGCAAATAGGCATAGCGAGTGACTAAAATCAGCAAGAAGAAAACCACAATACCCATGGAAATAAAGGTACGATTTCGAAAAATGCGCTTTTCTTGTTGGACATTTTTTAAAGGAAAGTGCTGTTTCATACCAAATCGACTTAAACACATGGATAAAGAGGAAAATACCTGCGCGCTATTCTAACGCATGTCACACTGTTTTGATATTTGTTATCGCTGCTTCTGTTTTTCATTTTTGCCTAAATTTTGACTTTATAGACATCAAAAATATAAATTGCTGTATATAAGTGTTTTATAAATTCTGCTACAGTCAAAATCCTGTAAAAAGGGACCAATTACTAAAATAACATTACGGATAATGGTGACAATAATGACAAGAATTTATCCAGTGTTGGCACTTGTTGCCTGTGCAAACGTAGCCTACGCTCAAGATAATTCCTTTTTGCCAGATGCGAAAATTCCTGCTGGCAGTGCTCAAACGTGGAATGTAGGGGCTGGTGTAACGCAGAAATTACTGCACACCAATTTGGAATGGGTAAATCCTTATGGCATTGCATATGCAAAAGCTGGGGTATTTATCAATGATGATTACCCTGTAGGTGGTCAGCTGGGTTTTAGATTTCCAGTTCATTTTACTGGTAAAGATAAAAATGGCTATTATCTCGGTGTTTACGCAGGGCATATTGACAGCAAGAAAGTAGATGGCGAGTACGAATCTCGCCTTGGTGGTGGTGTAGATCTTGCTTATGTGTTACTGAGTCCTGAGCGAATCAGCACTTTCAGTGTAGGGATTGGTGCAGGGGAAAAACTCGAAGCCAAATCGGGCTATGTGGTTGCAGAAACTGAACCGAGACTACAATTTTCCTATACTCTAAGTTTCGGTTTATAGACACAATATCTTTTTTAAAACGCTATATAATTCAGTTAATAAAATTAAATATGGAAGTTATGCATGCTTGAGTACGTCAATCAGTTGTGGCAAACCTTTTTGAATCGACCCGATTTTTGGGCTGTACTCAGCATTATTCCTGTGACTGCTTTTGTGACTTGGGCGCACGTTTGGATGGCCCTGAAAATGGTCTTTTACCCGATTACATTTTGGGGTTTTCATATTGGGCCTTTGCCTGTGGGTTGGCAGGGTATTGTGCCCAGAAAAGCGGGGCGTATTTCAGGCATCATTACGGATAACACCTTATCTAAGCTTGGTTCTTTGCGTGAATTTTTAGATGCAATGGATCCTGAGGATATGGCGAGGATCATTGGTGAGCAAGTTGGTTTTGAACTTGAGCACCTGATTGATGAAGTCATGATTGACCGTAATGCCGTACTTTGGGAAAACTTACCTTATTCGATTAAGCGTCGAATTTATGCGCAGGCACACAAACAGCTTCCGGCTGTGCTCAGAGAATTAGTGACCGAACTGACCATGAACGTCGAGTCACTTGTGGATATGCGCGATATGGTGGTTAGCCAAATGGAAGGTGACCGCAGACTGATGGTGCGTATGTTCTTGAAAGTGGGTCAGAAAGAAATCAACTTTATTTGGCATATTAGTGCACTCATTGGGATGTTCTTTGGTATCTTCCAAATGATTGTTTGGTTTGTGGTGCCATGGCATTGGACCGTGCCATTTTGGGCCGCGGTATGGGGCTTCTTAACCAACTGGATTGCGATTTGGATGGTGTTTAATCCAATTGAGCCACACTATGTTCGATACTTACAACTGACTGAATTAACAAAAGATCGTAAGTTTCCATGGATTAAACCTGTGATTCCGCGCATTGGGACTTATAATGTACAAGGCGCTTTCATGAAGCGCCAAGAAGAAGTGTCTGATGTGTTTGCAAGTGTAGTCACAGAAGACCTGATTACGTTAAAATCCATCATGACTGAAATGATGTATGGCAATAAAAAAGACAAGACCCGTCGTATTGTCAAACGTCATATTAATGAAATCATGGAAACGCCATTGGTGAGAACATCTTTGCAGCTGTCTTTGGGGCCACGTGAATACGCAAAACTCAAGACGGACTTGATTGATCGTTCAATTGAAATTACGATGGTGCCTGTATGCGACCCAGCGTTCAATGCGAGCCGTGCACAGAAAATCTATCAAATGTTTAGAGACCGTATTCGAGAGCTAACACCGAAAGAATTTCAAAACTTATTACGTCCTGCATTTCAGGAAGACGAATGGATTTTGATTTTATTGGGTGGGGTAACGGGCTTCATTGCGGGTACAATACATTTGTTTGTAGCTTTCTTATAATTAGATGCTAAAAATATGTCGAATTTTTCGACATGTACAAAGTGTCAAATACATTGTTTAAATGAGGATGTTTTTTTATGCGCATTATCTTACTCGGACCACCTGGAGCAGGTAAAGGTACACAAGCTCAGTTGATCTGTAAGCGCTACAATGTCCCACAAATTTCAACCGGTGATATGCTCCGTGCTGCAATTCGTGAAGGAACTGAACTCGGTCTACAAGCTAAAAGCGTGATGGACAATGGTGGTCTTGTATCTGATGAACTGATCATTGGTTTAGTGAAAGAACGTATTGCGCAACCTGACTGTGTAAATGGCTGTATCTTTGATGGTTTCCCACGTACCATTCCTCAAGCCGAAGCGCTTGAAAATGAAGGCATCAACATTGATCACGTGATTGAAATTGATGTACCTGACGAAGAAATCGTACAACGTCTTTCTGGTCGCCGTCAGCACCCTGCATCGGGCCGTGTTTATCACATCGTTTACAACCCACCTAAAGTGGAAGGTAAGGACGACGAAACTGGTGAAGAGCTGGTACAACGTCCTGATGACCAAGAAGCAACGATTCGTAAGCGTTTAGGTTCATACCACACTGAAACTGAACAGTTGGTTGGTTTCTACCAAGGTCGCGCAGCGTCTGGTGAAAATGCACCAACCTATGACAAGTTGAATGGCTTACGTCCAATTGACGAAGTACAAGCAGATTTGTTTGCGATTCTTGATCAAGACAAATAATTGCATGTTTTAAACATGGCAATGTTTTGACATTGAAAGAGCTCTAAGTCATATTAGGGCTCTTTTTCTTGATCCTCTAAAAATGGAGTCGCGTGTGGCACAATTTGGAATCATTGTTTTAATTATTGTTGCTGCGGCGGTATTGGTGGGTTTGTTTTACATTAGCGTAAAAATGCTACGCGATGTCAGTAAACAAGAAAAAATGTCGAAGAAGCAACCAGAACGTCAGTTACATCCGAAGTTGCAGCAAGACTTAAAAGATAAATCAAATCAACAATAAAAAAACTGAACTTTAATGTTCAGCTTCTATCGTCGTTGTGGCAATACGTGCTGCACCAAATTCAAAACGATCTGGCCAGTTACACACATCTGAAACAATACACTCATGGCATTTCGGTTTGCGTGCGATACAGCAGTATCGACCATGTAAAATCAGCCAATGATGCGAGTCAACAATAAATTCTTTCGGTATGACTTTAACTAAACGGTGTTCGACTTCAAGCACATTTTTGCCGACCGCTAACCCTGTACGATTGCCTAAACGAAAAATATGCGTATCGACCGCCATGGTGGGTTGTCCAAAAGCAGTATTTAAGACCACATTGGCGGTTTTTCGTCCTACACCGGGCAAAGCTTCTAAATCGGCACGGTTGTTTGGCACGATGCTGTTATGTTTTTCAATCAGTATCTTACAGGCTTTAATGACATTCTCAGCCTTTGCATTATATAAGCCTATGGTTTTAATGTAGGTTTTTAAACCATCGACCCCTAAGGCATAAATCGTTTCAGGTGTATTGGCGACTGGAAAGAGTTTATCTGTAGCTTTGTTGACACTCACATCCGTCGCCTGAGCAGACAAGGTCACAGCCACCAACAGCTCAAAAGGACTCGAATAATTCAATTCAGTTTTGGGATTTGGACGTTGCGCGCGTAAACGTTCAAAAAAGATTTGGATTTGCTTTTTGGTCATGCTTTTTACGGGTTTTCCGCTTGTAGTGAGCATGCTTAAGCTCCCTGTAACTGATGAAGCTGTTGGGTTAAGTCATCTAACAACAGACGTTTTTTCGTATCTTCACGCACGCTGAGCTGCTTTTCTAGTTTTTTGATTTGTACACGTAATTTCGCCAGCTCAATGGTGGCTTTTGCATCGAGCTTTGCTGCCATTTCTGGCTCTTTGTCGAGGATTTGAATATCAGGTACAGCATCGTTCTGTGCTGAAAACTGGGCAAATAACGCCGTATCAATTTCTGCACGAACTACTGGACCTTTACGGTGTAGACGCTGTTTTTCTTCACGCTGAATGTGCGCGTAATAGCGTTGTCTTAAATCATCTTGCTCAGCTTTGCGCAAGATTTCCGTCGGTATACCGCTTACATCTGGAATAAGGTCAATACAGTCAACAGGACAAGGCGGAATACACAGTTCACAGCCTGTACACAGGTCAGTCAAAATACTGTGCATGAGTTTACCCGAGCCAACAATGGCGTCTACAGGACAGGCACTAATACATTTGGTACAACCAATGCATTCATCTTCACGAATGATTGCTTTCATTCTCTGTGGGCGGCCATCGGCTTGAATAGGCCAAACACTTTCCTCTGCAATTAATGCTGGTCGGTTTAGCAACTGAGCCAATGCATCGGCTACAGGCTGCCCGCCGGGTACACATTTATTGGCTGCTTCACCTTCGCTGATGGCTTGGGCATAAGGCAGACATCCATCACGATGTCCGCAGAGTCCACATTGGGTTTGGGGAAGGAGAGCATCGATATTTTGGATCAGGGAAATGTGCGAATTCATGCGTAAACCAATCCTGCAGATGAATTTGCAGAGATATTAGAAGAAATAGGTAGATCACTGAATTTTACCATGTTTTTTTTGATTAATCCTGTGTTCTAAAATGGTTCATTGATTGCATCATTTTTGAGCAAAAAAAGATTTTAAACCTGTGTTTTCATTGGTGTTTTTTTATAAGCAGTTTCTAGGTATATTTTATATAAATAATTGTTATATAAATGATAAATATGTTTTTTAAAAGAAATGTGTTGTGAATTGTTGGTAAAAGATATTTAATTGTTTGCGCCAAAATTTAACATTGTTTATAAAATTTGACCAATTTTGATCCATTTTCTGCTGAGGATTAAGCGTTGAAATATAACAGCCTTAATGAGTTTTTAGATTACGTGAAAACACGTGATGAACATCAACCCGAGTTTCTACAAGCGGTAGAGGAAGTCATGACCAGCCTTTGGCCGTTCATTGAAAAAAATCCTCGTTATGCAGACCACGGCTTGCTAGAACGTTTAGTTGAGCCAGAGCGTGCGATTCAATTCCGCGTTTCATGGGTGGATGATCAAGGTCAAACGCATGTCAACCGTGCTTTCCGTGTTCAGTACAACTCGGCAATTGGTCCATTTAAAGGTGGTATGCGTTTTCATCCATCGGTGAATCTATCGATCCTAAAATTTTTAGGCTTTGAACAAACCTTTAAAAATGCGTTAACGACACTGCCAATGGGTGGCGGTAAAGGTGGTTCAGACTTTGATCCTAAAGGGAAGTCTGAAGGCGAAATTATGCGTTTTTGCCAAGCGCTAATGATTGAGCTATACCGTCACCTTGGTTCAAATACGGATATCCCTGCGGGTGATATTGGTGTGGGTGGCCGTGAAGTGGGTTATATGGCTGGCATGATGAAGAAGCTGAGTAATGACACTTCATGTGTGTTTACTGGTAAAGGTTTAACCTTTGGTGGTTCTTTGGCGCGTCCTGAAGCAACGGGCTACGGCACAGTGTATTTTGCTGAAGAAATGCTGAAAACACGTGGCGACTGCTTCCAAGGCAAAACAGTCACGATTTCTGGTTCTGGTAACGTAGCACAGTACGCTGCTGAAAAAGCAATGTACCTAGGTGCAAAAGTCGTTTCATTGTCTGACTCTGCGGGTACGGTATATGTAAAAGCAGGTTTCACCGATGCTTTACTTGCTGAAGTGATGGAACTGAAAAATGTGAAGCGCGGTCGTATTTCTGAGTTTGCGTCTAAGCATGGTTTTGAATACTTAGAAGGGCAGCGTCCATGGTCTATTCCATGTGATATCGCATTGCCATGTGCAACTCAAAATGAGTTAGATCAGGCGGATGCTGAAGTACTCCTTGCAAATGGAGTGATTTGTGTCGCTGAAGGGGCAAACATGCCTTCTACCTTAGATGCAGTCGAAAAATTCGTTGAAGCGAAAATTTTATACGCACCAGGTAAAGCATCCAACGCGGGTGGTGTTGCGACCTCTGGCCTAGAAATGTCACAAAATGCTTTGCGTTTGGGTTGGACTTTTGAAGAAGTCGATGAGCGCTTACATGCGATCATGAAAGAAATTCACCGTAACTGTGTGAAATACGGTACACAAGCAGATGGTACTGTGAACTATGTAAATGGTGCCAACATTGCAGGCTTTGTAAAAGTTGCAGATGCAATGCTTGCTCAAGGCGTATTCTAAGTTTATATACACTTAGAAAAATCCCAATAAAAAACCGAGGCTTGAGGCCTCGGTTTTTTTCTAGGTCATTGAACGATTACAATGAACCTTTTACTGCTTCACGTTCAATAATCATGTCTTGAACATAAGCATATTTTGATTGGTCAGCCGCAGGGTTGGCAATTTCAAAACGTTTAACACGCACGATTTGACGCTCTTTAGGGTTATGAGTGAAGCCATCGATATGGTTATAGAATAACGTCCAGTCTTTATCGACCTGTGTTTTTACGCCATTTTCAGCATATTTAACTTCACGAACTTGTAGGCATTCCATACGGGCAACACCTGCAGAACATGTTTTAGTTTCAGGTGAAATTTCTAAGAAAACAGTTTCACCTTGGCTTTGATATTTCGATTCAGCAGTTTGCTTACCTGTGAATACAATTTTTTCACCTTTTGCCGATACCACGGTTAGTGTTGGTGCATCAGGATCATTTAGGTTTAAAACAAACGGTGCCTTACGGTTGTCAAATAAATCTGCTGCAACGCCTTCTTGAGCCATGGCTTTTGGTTCACATGCCATTTGAGTCGACATCAGGTTACCCGTGACGATTTGATTATTCTCAACTTTCCAACTGGTACCCATACCGTTACAACTGGTTGCAATGCCTAAACGACCTGCTTGTTTGTCAAAGTTTAAAACCAAAGGTTTAGGCGCATCCACGGTGTTCGCACTCCAATGGTAGTTTGCGAGTGTTTGATCTGCATTTTGTTGTTGTAGTACAGACACAGCCAAATCTCCTACTTTTTGAATATCAGATGATTGGCAAGCAGTCAGTGCGAGAGGGAAAAGGGCAATCGCTAAATATTTTAATTTCATGGGTTACAAGTTCTTGATTTAAAATAACAAGATACATGATATCCGATGTTGTTTTTAAAAGAATGGATACATTCAGTTCTTTTGGGTTTCAAAATGCATCCATAAATATTTTTTTGTTAATATATAAGTAAAATTTATACATTAATCAAAACGGTAAATGTCCATGCCCAGTGCACCCATGGTAAAACTACTATGCACAATATTGAAACGATGACCTGTACCCATCGCAAAGAATATTGGGGCAAAGTGTTCCAACGTTGGGTGGTTACGACGGACAAAAGGAATCGATTCCCAGTCTAAAATAGCGTCAAAGTCCTGATGGCTAAGTTTCGCGACCACATGATTACGAAACGTCGACGCCCACTCAGGTACCGCTTGTGACTGACCATGCCAAGACAATTCGGCTAAGTTATGGGTAATACTCCCTGAGCCAATGAGCAAGACCTGCTGCTCGCGTAGTGGCGCAAGAGTTTGTCCAATTTTATAAATCTCTTCTGCGGACAGATTCATCGGGAGTGAGATTTCCACCACAGGGATGTCTGCATCTGGATACATATGGAGTAAAGGCATCCAAACGCCATGATCACGCGGACGAGTACTGTTTGCATGAGCTGAAAAACCGGCTTCTGCCAATAAATGTAGAATTTCTTCGGCTAAAACAGGCTGACCGGGTGCTGGGTAGCGAATGTCATAAAGCTCAGCAGGAAAGCCTCGAAAGTCATGCCATGTCTCAGGACGGACTCCAGTACTTACTTCAAGTGAGTTACTTTCCCAGTGTGCGGACATAATCACAATTGCTTGTGGTGTCGGTAAGTTTAGGCCCAAACGATGCAACGCAGGCCCAACTTGCTCTGGATTCAACGCAAGCATGGGTGAGCCATGAGAAATGAATAAGCCGGGTAGCGTTTGTAAGTTCATTGTGAAAGCCTAATAGCAGAAGATGAAAAGAATTTTGTCAGATTCTTATCATCTGTGTAATGGGGGAAATATCAACGTATTGTTTCAAAAATGGAACATTACTTGAGCTTAACCTGCACGATGATAAGGGTGATTATGGTTAATACTCATAGCTCGGTAGAGTTGTTCAATCAGCATCACGCGAACCATCGGGTGAGGTAAGGTCAGTTTGGATAAAGACCAATGCCAAGCAGCTGCTTTACGTACTGCTTCAGAGTGACCGTCAGGCCCACCAATTGCCAGTACAATATCATTGCCCTCAAGCATCCAGCCTTTCATGGTTTCTGCCAGTTTTTCGGTGCTAAACTCACGGCCACCGACTTCTAAAGCAATCAGCACTTCGTTGCCTTTCATTGCATTTAAAATGCTATCACCTTCAATTTGACGGTATTTTAAAATATCTGCTTCTGAATCATTTTTACCGCGCTTTGCCATTGGCAGTTCAATAATTTGCGTTTGCACAAAAGGTTGAATACGTTTGAAATAATCTTCAAAACCAGTCAGTACCCATGCAGGCATTTTTTGACCAATGGTCAGAATACGGATTTTCATAATGGGTCATGTATAAGGAGACGATTCATTATAACGGTGAAAGCAAGGCTTTGCAGTGAGACGAAACAAAATGCAATTGAATTCACTGAACTAATGTTGCTTAATTCAACAGATGAGAGGAATAAGAAATACTTGGAATAATAACAATGTGGCTCAAAACTTTAAAAAAACAGGCTTTTTTGTTGATTGTTGTACTGGGTACTTTCACAGGGCAGGTATTTGCAAGCAACGTCAAAATGGCTGATGAACAAAACCTACAAGTTTATTTGGAGCAAGTGATTGGTCAGGGCAAAGCACGTAACTATAAAAACCTTGAGGAACTGAACCGTGTCTCTGCATGGATCAAAGAACAAATGCGCTTATTGGGCGTTCCGTGTCACTATCAAAACTTTACGGCCAATCAGCAAATCTACCGAAATGTAGTGTGTAGTTTAAACGTCGGACGGGCAGACCGCGTGATTGTTGGGGCACATTATGACGTCTTTGGCGATCAAGATGGTGCAGATGACAATGCCTCTGGCGTTGCAGGGGTAATTGAAACGGCGCGTATTTTGGCAGAGCAAAAGTCTAAACTGCCTAACAATGTGGACTTCGTGTTCTATAGTTTAGAAGAACCACCGTTTTCTAAAACTGAACAAATGGGCAGCTATGTGCATGCGAAATCGGTTCAGTCACAAAAAGATAAGATTAAAGGCGTGTATATTTTAGAAATGATCGGGTTCTTTAGTGAACAACCCATCCAAAGCTATCCTGTGGGCTTAAAGTGGATTTATCCAACCCATGGTAATTTTATTGCGACAGTGAGTAACGTAAGCTCACGTGATTTAGGTGCAGGCTATTGTACAGCGATGCAGCAACTTGATCTGTTGGAATGTCAGCGTTTGGTTGCTCCGAGCTTTACCAACGCTTTTGATTTTTCAGATCATTTGAATTATTGGGAGTTTGATATCCCCGCAGTCATGATTACCGATACCGCATTTTATCGAAATGGTCACTACCATACCAAAGCAGACCGCTTAGCGACGTTGAATTTGTCCAAAATGGCAAATGTGATCGATGGGCTGGTACAGCATTTATTGAAACCTTAATGTATTTTGAGCCATAAAAAACGCAGTTCCCAAGTAGCGAGAACTGCGATAAAAGGTCATCCGTCTGGAGAATCAGATGACCATGCAATTTCAAATCATCAATAAAAAGAAACATACAGCGCGTATCTGTTCTTATTATTTATATCGGGCTTTTTATCGATTTTTCAAGTCTGAGTCATGATTGCAGAAAAGGTTTAATACAAAAATTCAAACCAACTAAGCGAAAATTTGGAGTTTCATTCGTTTCACGTCATGGAATGTAGGCCAATCATATTTCCTTCGCTATCAAAGGCCAGCACAATAAAACCATATTCACCAATGGCCGTTTTTGCTTCATGAATTTTTCCACCAGACTCAACAAGTCGGCTCGCTTCATTCGCACAATCGTCACATGAAAAATAGATTAAGGTACTGTTTCCTCCTGCGGATAGGCCTGGCATTTTCACCAGTGCACCTGAAGCGCCATAGGCTTGCATGTCTGAGGGGAAAGCCCACATTTGCAGTGAATTCTCATCCGTTGGTGGGGTTAATTTAGTTAATTGAATATTAAAAACAGATTCATAAAATTGTTTGGCACGAGATAAGTCATCCACATAAATTTCAAACCAGCCAATCGGGTTTTTCATTTTAGTTGTCCTACATGTATCCTTTGATCAAATTATTGTAGGAAATAAAAGCATAAAGATGTGTGGTGTTATCTACAGTAAATTGTAATAAAAAAGAGAGCCGAAGCTCTCTTTTTTTAAGATGCAGAATTAGTGGCGTGCAGCTTTTTTGCCTTCGTCGACAGCTTTCACAATGGGTGCTTTGACCAAAGCTTCAGGCATAGAGGTCAACGCCAGTGGTAAAATCTCATCAATCGATTTCACCGCTTTAATCTCTAAACCTTCTTTAACATTGTCAGGGATTTCGGATAAATCACGGACGTTGTCTTGAGGAATGAAGACCAGCTTAATTCCACCACGGTGTGCAGCCAGTAGTTTCTCTTTCAAGCCACCAATGCGCATTGCACGACCACCGAGACTGGTTTCACCTGTCATGGCAATATCTGGACGAATTGGTATGCCTGTGAAAGCAGAAACCAATGCAGTTGTTAACGCTAAACCTGCAGAAGGGCCATCTTTCGGTGTTGCACCTTCTGGTAAGTGAACGTGAACATCTGTTTCTTCAAAGCGTGTCGACTCGATACCTAATTCATCTGCACGGGTACGCACGACAGTCATAGCTGCAGTAATGGATTCTTTCATCACGTCACCGAGTGAACCTGTGGTGATGAATTTACCTTTACCTTTCACAGCTGCAACTTCAATGGTCAGCAACTCACCACCGACTGAAGTCCACGCTAAACCGTTTACGCGACCGACTTGGGCTTCGTCTTCCGCCATACCAAAGTCAAATTTATGTGGACCTAAGTAGTCTGGAAGGTTAGCCGAAGTCACGTCGACTTGTAGGTTTTTCGCCTTCTTGCTGACCGCTTCTTTTACAACTTTACGGGCAATTTTAGAGACTTCACGCTCTAAGCTACGCACACCGGCTTCACGTGTATAACGTTGTACGATGTCACGAATCGCTTCTTCATGAACAGTCAATTCTTTCGCACGTAGACCATTATTTTTCATGGCTTTCGGAACAAGGTAACGCTCAGCAATATTGACTTTTTCATCTTCGGTATAACCCGGTAGACGAATCACTTCCATACGGTCAAGCAATGCTTCTGGAATATTCATGCTGTTCGCAGTACAGATGAACATCACTTCAGACAAGTCCAGATCAAGATCTAAATAGTGATCGTTAAACTTGCTGTTCTGTGATGGATCGAGTACTTCAAGCAATGCAGAAGCAGGGTCGCCGCGGTAGTCTTGTGCCATCTTGTCGATTTCGTCGAGCAAGAACAATGGGTTCTTCACACCAACTTTCGTTAAAGATTGCACAATTTTACCCGGCATCGCACCAATATAGGTACGACGGTGACCACGGATTTCCGCTTCGTCACGTACGCCACCAAGTGCCATACGCACAAACTCACGACCTGTCGCTTTAGCAACGGATTCACCCAGTGAAGTTTTACCTACACCTGGAGGACCAACTAAACATAGAATCGGACCTTTGAGTTTTTTCACGCGAGATTGAACTGCGAGATATTCCACAATACGATCTTTCACGTCACCTAAGCCGTAATGATCTGCATCGAGAATTTCTTGCGCTTTGCTTAAGTTAATGCTGACTTTGCTGGCTTTATTCCAAGGCGTATCTAAAATAGCCTCGATATAATTACGCACCACAGCCGCTTCACTAGACGCAGGTTGCATTGCTTTGAGTTTACGGAATTCACTTTCGGCTTTTTTACGCACGTGTTCAGGCAAATCAGCTTCGGCAAGACGTTTTTCAATTTCAGCAACGTCATCTTCCGCACCGCCGTTCATGTCAGAAAGCTCACGCTGAATGACCTTCATCTTTTCATTGAGGAAGTATTCGCGTTGATTTTTCTCCATTTGACGTTTCACTGAGTCATGTAAAGTTTGCTCAATCTGTTGCTCTTCAGATTGTTGCAATAAATACGTCATCAGTTCTTGTAAATGTGCTTCAAATTCATCGTGCTCGAGGAATTTTTGCTTTACATCAATATTCAGTGGAACACGGGTCGCTACGAAGAATAACAATTGGAGTAAATCGTCAATCTTGTTCGCAGCAGCAATCAGTTCACGTGCATTACGCAGCTTTGCTTCAGCATATTGAGCAAACAGGGCACGTAATTCTTGTACACGTGTTTCTTGCGTGGTTTCGTCAATGTGGACTGACATTGGGCTAAGCGCATGTTCTGCGGTTAGATAATCATTTTCATCAATGATTTTTTCTAGCTTTGAACGATGCAAGCCTTCAATTAATACTTTTATACAGTTTTCATCATTTTCATGATTCACAACTTGCACAATCTTCGCGACAGTACCGTATTGATATAAGTTGTCGTGATCAATTTCTTCTGAAAGAGAATCTTTTTGAGCAACTACAAATACTAGATTGTCACTGTTACGAGCCACATCAACTGCATTGATCGATTTTTCACGACCTACAAATAGCGCGATTTGCATGTGTGGATACACCACCACATCACGTAACGCTAAAAGTGGTAATACACTTGGAACCTGAGGCTCTAAGGTTTCTTGATTCATAATAATTTCAGACATGGGCACTCCTAATGAGTGACAACGGTGTTGCCATGTTTTTTATAGTGATGGGTATTTTAGAAAATACAAGGGCAGGTCAAAATAAATTGTATAAAAAATGACTAAACATGTGATTTTTAAGTATTCTCAACAGTCAAAAATGTCAATTTTAGCGCTTGAAGCGTAAATGCTGTTGAGGGGTCAGCAGCCCATCCAAAGGCTGATCCCATGTTTCTCGAATCAAGCGCTGTGAGACCAGCTGAAAGTGATGAGCCAAACCAAGGCGAAACGGACGGTGATAGGGCGCAGAAGCTAAGGTTTTGTCATAAAAACCTCCGCCCATGCCAATGCGTGTGCCATAAGGATCACACGCCAATAAGGGCATGAGTAGCAGATCTAAATGTGAAACGTGCTGGCCACGTGTTGCCATGGGCTCTTGCATACCCAGCGGATGGTGTGAAAAGCGTTTATTTTGAAATTGATGACGTGAAACTTTGACCCACACCAAGCGCTGATTCATATTGCAAATCATAGGCAAATACACTGCTTTTTTTTGATGAAAACAATAGGTAATGATTTTATGGGTTTGAATTTCCCCAAAGGCATGTAGATATATACCGACATGCTTGGCCTGTTTGAATTCGGGCACGCGTTTTAAGCGCTGTAAAATTTGCTGTTCGGACTGCTGCTGTTGGTAGGAGGAAACTTGTCGGCGTTGTTTGCGAAGCTGTTTTCTGAGTTGGGCAAGTTCAATCGACATGGTGAACGCAGTCCTGAGTATCGAAAAGATAAGTGTGAAAGTGATCGCCAAATTTAAAAGATGGCAATTGTTTATGGTGCAATCGTTGAACCTTTTTTCAGTTCTTGCAAAATAGGGCAGCAACTGTCGGTGGTGGTTTTACATTCATCCACCCAAGTTGAAAGCCGCTGTTTCAGTGCATTTAATTCTTGAATCCGTTGATCAATTTTTTCCAGACGTTGCTGAATCACATGACGGACTTTTTCGCGGTCATCCAGTTGCAAATGTAGTAGATCTTGAATTTCACTCAGCTGTAAGCCCGCATCTTTACCTTTTTGAATAAAGCCCAGAGTTTCAATGTCTTGCTGGCTGTAGTAGCGATAACTTTGGGTGGTTTCAGGAATGCGCATCAGACCAATGCGTTGATAATAACGAATGGTTTCCACATTCACCTGACAGTGTTTTGCCAGTTTGCCGATAGTGAGCATAAAATAATCTCCAAAAGGCTTGACTCAGTACCTAGGTACAGACTTTATGCTAACACAATCAAAAAATAAAAGGTGAGTCAGAATGAGTGAGCAACACAAAACTTCTTGCTGTTCCAAAGATAAATTAGCGCCTACGGTGGTAAGGATCGACCCAGTTTGTGGTATGACAGTGGCGGAAGATTCTCCACATGTGTATGAGCATCAATCTGTTCGTTATTTGTTTTGTTGCTCAGGCTGTTTAAATAAATTTGCCACTAACCCAGAGGCTTACTTAGGCTCAGAAAAACAATCAAGCACTTGTTGTGGTAAACCGAAAACAGATTTAAGCAATGCTTCATCTCAGGCGAAAGAGGGTAGTGCTGTAGTTATTTCCAAAGGCTGTGGTTGCGGATCAAAAGCTGTGTCAGATACAGAGCAGACCACATTTATTGATCCAGTATGCGGTATGACCGTAAAAGATTTAAGTAAACCGTATACTGAATGGCAGGGGCAGGACTACTATTTTTGTAGTGAAAAATGTTTGCAAAAGTTTATTGCAACGCCAGAGGCTTATGTAAAGGCTGATTCTTCAAATTCGGCAGTGAAAGCATCAGGTTGTTGTGGTTCAACTCCGAAAGTGGCTGAGGAAAAAACGTCCTGTTGTGCGCTCAAACCGCAAACACAGCCAGACACTAAAGTCAGTTGCTGTGCACCCAAGCCGAAAGTAGAAGTTGCCAAAAGTAGTTGCTGTGGTGGTGGGAAACATCAACATGAACATCATGCTCCATCTGGATCAGCTGAGTTTATGGACCCTGTCTGTGGTATGTCCGTTGATCCGAATACAGAGTTAAAAACGGATTATCAGCAACAGACTTATTATTTCTGTAATCCTTCTTGCTTAGATAAGTTTAAGGCTGACCCTGAGTTCTACTTGATTCCACCCGATCAGCGTCCTGTGCCTGAAGGGGCTGCGGATATGGACTATACCTGTCCGATGGACCCTGAAATTGTACAAAAGGGGCCGGGGACGTGTCCGATTTGTGGTATGGCACTCGAGCCGATGCAACCGACTTTAGATGATGCACCGAATCCTGAATTGCTGGATTTTAGCCATCGCTTTTGGCTGACCTTACCGCTGACTTTGATCGTGTTTGTCTTGGCGATGGGTTCACATCTTCATAGTTTCATTTCACCGCATATTCAGCCGTGGATTGAGCTAGTACTTGCGACCCCTGTGGTGCTGTGGGCAGGTAAACCCTTTATTGAACGTTGCTGGACCTCATATAAAACCCGTAACCTCAATATGTGGAGCTTAATTGGTGTTGGGGTCTTGGCAGCTTATATTTATAGTGTAGTGGCAACGATTTTCCCAAGTGTTATTCCAATGGAAGCCAAAACTGGGCACGGCGTTGCAGTGTACTTTGAAGCGGCTTGTATGATCGTATCATTAAGTTTGCTTGGTCAAATCATGGAGCTGAAAGCGCGTGCCAAGACCGCAGATTCACTCAAAGCCTTACTCAAACTGCAAGCCAACACAGCCAAGTTGGTTCAAAACGATCAAGTGGTAGAAGTGGATATCGGCATGGTCAAACAAGGCGATATTTTACAGATTTCCTCGGGCGAGCAGATTCCACTGGACGGTGTAGTGGTGGAAGGCAAAACCTATGTCGATGAAGCCATGATGACGGGTGAACCTGTGCCTGTGAAAAAGCAAGTGCATGACACGGTGATTGGCGGTACGGTCAATCAACAAGGCAGTATTCGTATTCAAACCACGGCGGTCGGGGCGAATACCACTTTGGCGAAAATGATTCAGACAGTGGCAGAAGCACAGCGTTCTAAAGCACCGTTACAACGTTTGGCCGATGTGTTTGCCAAGTATTTTGTGATTGTGGTGTTACTGATTAGTGTGTTGACCTTTGCCGCTTGGATGGTGTTTGGTGGTGCACAATTTGATTTGGCACTGATGTGTGCGGTGGCGGTACTGATTATTGCCTGCCCATGTGCGCTGGGTTTAGCAACGCCAATGTCAGTGATGGCCACTACAGGGCGCGCGGCACAAAAAGGGGTACTGTTTAAAGATGCAGAGGCGATTGAAGCTTTAAGTAAAGTGAATACGCTGATTGTCGATAAAACAGGGACTCTGACGGAAGGTAAGCCGAGTCTTAAAGAAATTCAGTTGCTCAGCCCAAATGTGGAACAAACTCAAGTTGAACAGTGGATTGCCTCGATTGAGCAATATTCAAGTCACCCGATTGCTCAAACTCTGACTCAAATTGTTCCTGCACAGCAATTGCTTAAAGTGGCAGACTTTGAGGATGTGACTGGCTTTGGCGTCAAAGGGCAGATTGGCGAGCAAACCCTCTATATTGGTAGCCAAAAGCTGCTTGAGCAATTCGGCATCACTTTAGATGATACTTTGCAAAGCCAGTTGAATCAGCAGCGTGCGACAGGCAATGTGATCAGTTTCTTAAGTAATAGCCAAGAAGTGCTGGCTTATATTGCTATTCACGATGCGATTAAGGCCAATGCTCAGCAAGTTATTCAGCAGCTGATTGATGATGGCATTGAAGTGGTCATGGCAACAGGTGACCATGAACAAAATGCCCTGTTGGTGGCTCAGGAATTGGGTATTCAACAAGTCTATGGCAACTGTACGCCAACTGAAAAACTGGAGATCGTGAAGAAATATCAGGCTCAAGGTAAAATTGTGGCTATGGCGGGAGATGGTATTAACGATGCACCTGCTTTGGCACAAGCCAATGTCGGAATTGCCATGGGGAACGGAACCGATATCGCTAAACAAACCGCACAAGTGACTTTGGTTAAAGGTGATATTCGTGGAGCAGCCGATGCGCTACATATGGCGAAACTGGGTGTTCGTAATATGAAACAGAACCTTGCTTTTTCCTTTGTGTATAACGGCTTGGGTGTACCTGTTGCAGCAGGAATTTTCTATCCATTAACGGGTTTATTACTCACCCCAATGTTCGCTGCGGTGGCGATGTCACTGAGCTCGCTGTCCGTGGTTTTAAACGCTTTGCGCTTACAGAAGAGTAAATAAGCATTTTTAGATTTTTACAGTCTCTTTTTAAGTTGAGTTTTAAAAAGCATCTTTTAAACAAAGGTGCTTTTTTTATGGTGATTCGTGATGGAATGACGAGTAGTGCGAATAAACATTAAGCCTTTCAAGAGTTTTTTCTTAATCCAACTTAATTTAAAGGGCCTTGATCCGGTTAGACCGAGTACGGTTGGTTAAAAGATGCAAAATGGATGTGTTTGTGAAAGTCATAAAGCTTTAATGAGCGTCCTCTCGTGAGTCATTTTGAAATTATATAAAACAGGAACTTAAAAAATAGTGGTAACTGCCGTACTATAAGCGGGATGGAGTAAAGGCAGGGTTCAGGGTGAATTTAAAAAATCTAGAAGCATTTTATTGGGTTGTGACTTTAAATAGTTTCAATAAGGCTGCCACAAAATTACAAACGACCCAGCCTGCCGTTTCACAAAAAATCACCTCTCTTGAAAATGATTTAGGTTTTAAAGTCCTCGATCGCAGCTTTCGACAGCTTAAACCCACTCATAAAGGCATAACCCTGTTTAAATATGCTGAAAAGTTTATGCGTTTGGAAACCGATTTGGTGGCTGAGCTGACTGAAAACCAACATCTCACAGGAACGATTCGTTTAGGTGTTTCCGAGACCATCGTTTATACGTGGCTGGTTGAATATATCGAAAAAGTACAAAAAGAGTTTCCCAAAGTTTCTGTGGAAATTGTGGTGGATTTAACCCCAAATTTGCAAGAAGGTGTGCGTACGGGGGATTTGGACATGGCCTTTTTGTTGGGGCCGACTTTGGCTTTTGAGTGTGTAGAGCAGGCGCTGTGTGACTTTGAACTGAGTTTTTTGGCAGCTCCATCTTTCAAAGGTAGTGTGGGTCAAATGTCATTTAAGGCATTGATGTCTCATACCATTTTAACCTATCCGAAAATTACCTATCCCTATAAAGAGCTCAAGGCCAAAATGAAAGAGCAGGCACTGGATGAGCCGCTGTCTATTACCAGTTATTCGCTTGCGACCTTATTGCGTCTTGCGGAGCAAGGTTTAGGGATCGCTGTTGTGCCGACCTTAACGGCGCTAAAGGAAATTACAGATGGTCGTTTAGAGATTTTAAATACCCCGATCCAGCTCAAAACTTTTCATTTCACCTCGATTTATATGCAAGGAAATGATTCTGCCTTGAAAGAGAAATTAACCGATGTCGCAGTCACTGTTTCTGAAAGTGCAATGAAAAGACTGCTTGAGAAAATTAAAAAATAATTGAGGCGCACGCAGCTTTTTGACAAGTGATGTTTCTTTATCTCAAACCGTAATTTGTTTGAAAAACCATAAAAGCAGCTTATCGTGTCTGATAAGTAAAATTTATCATTAGACATTTAATAAATAAAAAATAATAAAATACAGTTATTTAGTTTTAATAATGGATGTAAAAAGTCGTATTGTTCATCGCGCTTGCCTATGTTCTTATTTCAAATAGAAGATTTGATCCGCCATGGCTTTGGTTGGGCAACAGGGAATCTTTGTCAGTTAAAGGGATTTAAGAACAGAATTTGCAAACAAAATGATGTTCTTGGTTCAACTTGAAAATAGCGTTATTAAGCTCAAATGGACGAGGAACGCATTAAATATGTCTTTATTAAAATCTACTTTTTTATCAGATCGCCAATGGGCCATTGTTGCTTCAATCTTTATGATGGCAACTTCCGCCATGGGACCTGGTTTTCTAACTCAAACTGCGGTCTTTACTGTGAAATTGGGTGCGGCGTTTGGCTTTGCCATTCTAGTGTCTATTTTGATTGATTATGTGGTGCAGCAAAACATTTGGCGTGTCGTAACGCTGACGCAAATGCGTGCCTCGGATATTGCCAATAAAGCCTTGCCGGGCAGTGGTTACTTACTGGCTTTTCTGGTCATTTTGGGTGGCTTTTTCTTCAGTATTGGTAATATTGCAGGTGCGGCTTTAGGTCTCAATGCCTTATTTGGTTTGGACACCAAATGGGGCGGCATTTTAAGTGGTGCTTTGGCCATTTTAATTTTTGCTTCAAGAAAAGCCACGCTGGCCATGGATAAAAGCATGATCGTTTTGGGGTTGCTCAAAATCATCTTGATTATCATTGTTGCCGTCATTGTGATGCCACCTGTGGGCCAAGCTGTTCATCAAACGTTTGCACCCGACCAGATTGATTTTGCCATCATCACCACGATTGTTGGTGGAACGGTCGGCGGCTATATCTGCTATGCAGGCGCCCATCGTTTACTGGATAAAGGTGCGGTTGGCCCTGAAAATATTGATGAAGTTGCAAGAGCCGCAACCAAAGGTATTGTGGTTGTAGGCATCATGCGTTATGTGCTGTTTTTAGCTTTCTTGGGTGTGGTGGTAAGTGGCGCAAGTATTGATTTAGCCAGCCATGATGCCAATCCCGCAGCGCAAGCTTTTCAATATGCCGCAGGAACTTTTGGTTATAAATTATTTGGTCTAATTTTCTGGGCAGCAGGGATCAGTAGTACCATTGGCGCCGCTTATACTTCGGTTTCATTCTTTACCGCATTTAAGAAAAACCTCAGTCCAAAGCAAACCAATTACACCACCATTACATTTATCTCTTTAGCTTTATTGCTGTATGTCGTACTGGGCGCAACCCCTGCTGGACTTTTGATTTTTGTTGGTGGCTTTAATGGCTTGGTACTGCCAATTGGTTTGACTATTTTTGTTTATGTTGCCGCTTGTCGTAAAGATATGATGGGGAATTATAACTATCCAAAATGGTTACTTATTTTGGGTGTACTCACATGTATGTTGACATGGTGGATGGGCTATATGTCCTTTACTACAGTCTTTAATTATTTAACCAAACTTTAAGCCAGACGATGGTGAAGTGATAAAGGAATTAAGCCATGTTTGTAGATTTAAATAGTGACTTGGGTGAAAGTTTTGGTTCGTGGAAAATGGGCAATGATGACCAAATTCTACCTGTGGTCACGAGTGCCAATATTGCATGTGGCTTTCATGCAGGTGATCCGCTGGGGATTTTAAAGACACTGCGTAAGGCTGTTGAATTAAATGTCACGATTGGCGCGCATGTATCTTATCCAGACCTCGTCGGTTTTGGTCGCCGTAATATGGATGTGTCGCGTGATGAGCTGATTGCCGATGTGCTGTATCAAATTTCTGCACTAGATGGTTTAGCCAAAGTTGCTGGTTCTCAAGTGCAATATGTGAAACCACATGGCGCCCTGTATAACACCATTACACACGATCAAGCTCAGGCCGCTGCGGTGATTGATGCCATTAAAATGTATAACCCAGAACTGGTTTTGGTGGCACTGGCAGGTTCCCATTTGGTTGAGCAAGCACGTGCAGCAGGCTTAAAGGTTGTATCTGAGGCATTTGCAGACCGTGCTTATAACAGTGATGGCTCATTGGTTTCACGTCGTTTGGACGGGGCTGTTTTACATGACTCAGCCTTGGTGGCACGCCGTGTGGTGTCTATGTTGAAAAATGGCGGCGTTGATTCGATTGATGGTGTATTTACCCCTATTCAAGCGGACACGATTTGCTTACATGGTGACACCGCGGGTGCTTTAGAGATGTCGGCTGCGATTAAAGCTGAACTGCTAAATCATCATATTGAAATTCGTCCCTTTGTCTTAAAGCATGAGGAAGTAGGCAATGTATAAGGATATCCGAGTCGATTCAGCGCAGCTTGAAGCCGCTTTAGCCGCACGTTTAAAAATCCGTGCAGGCTTTGACAAACCAACGGCGGGTATGGCTGCGGGCATGACGCAGGTCAATATGATTTCGGTACCTAAAGATTGGGCTTATGATTTTCTACTGTATGCACATCGCAATCCGCAAAGCTGTCCTGTTTTAGACGTGCTAGAGGAAGGTGTTTATGCCACAAGACTGGCAGAAAATTCAGATATACGCACTGACTTTCCACGTTATCGCATCTGGAAAGAGGGTGAAATGGTCGATGAAGTCACGGATGCTAGTGACATTTATCATGCGCATCCTGACTTGGTAACGTTTTTAATTGGCTGTAGTTTTTCCTTTGAAACAGCACTGCAAGAGGCGGGCATTGAAGTTCGTCATATCCATGATCAGACCAATGTACCGATGTATTTGAGCAATATTCAATGTCAGCCTGCGGGTCGTATTTCGGGCAATATGGTGGTTTCTATGCGCCCAATTCCATCCCATCAAATCACGGATGCCGTCAAAATTACAGCACGGATGCCAAGTGTGCATGGTGCACCCGTGCATATTGGATATCCTGAAGGTTTAGGCATTCGTGATGTGAATCAGCCAGACTTTGGTGATGCTTCACGTATTGAGGCTGGGGAAATTCCAGTATTTTGGGCTTGTGGTGTCACCCCGCAAGCAGCGGTGATGAACTCAAAAATTCCTTTTGCCATAAGCCATGCTCCCGGTCATATGTTGATTACCGACATTCCTGATCGTGCATGGATAGCTTAAGCGGGACCAAAGAATACTTAAAAGGATAGGCATATGCGTTTTTTATCGGTAAACGCGGATTGTTTTCTTATAGAGCTTGACAGCCTAGAGGAAACATTGGCGTTGTACAATAAATTGCACACGATGCAATTGAATGGAATTAAAGACTTAGTCCCTGCTGCAAAAACGATTTTGGTATTTTTTAATGAAATTGAGACCACCTTTAAAACACTGGTTACTTCGATTCAGACTGTAAAAATTGGTTCAGGCGGTGAGCGTAATGTCCAAGAATTGATTATTCCTATCTGCTATACGGGCGAAGATCTTGCTCAAGTTGCAGAGTTACAAGGGCTTTCAATTGCTGAAGTTATCTTGAAGCATCGTCAAAGTGTTTGGAATGTGGCTTTTATTGGCTTTGCACCGGGCTTTGCTTATATGAGCAGTCCCGATCGACCATTTACAGATATTCCTCGCTTAGCTGTGCCACGTAAAAAAATACCGTCGGGTTCTTTGGGACTGGCAGGACAATATTCAGGGATTTACCCGAAAGACAGTCCGGGGGGCTGGCAGTTGATCGGTACGACTGCTGAAAAAATGTGGGATCTAGAGCGTAAAAATCCAGCGCTATTGTTACCAGGGATGACGGTCCATTTTGAAGATGTCACACATCAACCGACTACGGTTAGCGTAGCACAGCAAGTCACTCGTACAGTTGAACCCAAACAATCCATGCCTTTGTTTACGGTAACTGCACCGAGCCTACACATGCTGATTCAAGATGAAGGGCGTTTTAACCAGACCAAGATTGGGGTTGGTGTTGCAGGGGCGATGGATGTATCGGCGATGCACAGTGCAAATCGAATTGTTGGTAACCCAACTCCGACACCTGTGATTGAAGTTTTAAATGGTGGTTTGAAAGCCAAAATGCATCAGTCCACAGTCATTTCGGTTACGGGAGCAATTTCAAACATCCACGTGAAATTTAGTGATGGACAAAAGGCTGATTTTGAGAGTTATCAAGCGATTGCCCTTGATGGAGGTGATGAATTTCAGATTCAAGAACCGACGGCAGGGCTAAGAAATTATCTGGCGATTCGTGGTGGTATCGACGTACAGCCTGTGCTGAATAGCGCCTCATTTGATAGTTTGGCCATATTAGGACCAGAACCTCTAAAAATGGGGGATACGATTTATCAAGGACAGGTTGAAGTTTCAAATATCAGTAATACTGAAATTGCGAAGTTAAACTTGCCCAAAGTCGGCGATGTGGTTGAGCTCGACATTGTGATGGGACCTCGAACGGATTGGTTCGAAGCGGAGAGCATTGAGCGCTTATGTCAGCAAGCTTGGCTTGTGACGAATGAAAGCAATCGGGTTGGACTGAGACTTTCAGGTGAGCAGCCGTTGCAGCGCAAAATTACCCATGAGTTGGAAAGTGAGGGAACTTGTATTGGTGCCTTACAGATTCCACCCAGTGGTCAACCTGTACTGTTTATGAATGACCATCCTTTAACTGGTGGCTACCCCGTCATTGCGGCTGTGGCAAAGTACCATTGGGACTTGGTGGCGCAGATTCCAGCAGGTTGCCAAATCAAATTTAAAAAAATGACCGAATTTACAGATTTTGAGAATAAATGATGACGACTGAAAAATTATTAATTGCAAACCGTGGTGAAATTGCCGTTCGTATTATTCATGCTTGCCGTGATATGGGTATTAGCTCAGTTGCGTTATATGCTGATGATGATATGGATAGTATGCATGTCGAACTGGCGGATGAAGCATGGGGTTTGGCCGGTGCAACTGCACGTGAAACTTATTTGAATATTCCAGCCATTCTTGAGGTTGCTAAAAAATCCAAAGCGACCATGGTGCATCCAGGTTATGGCTTTTTATCTGAACGTGCTGAATTTGCACAGGCCGTAATTGATGCAGGCTTAAAGTGGGTCGGGCCGTCACCAAGTGCCATTGAAAAGTTGGGTGATAAAATTGAAGCACGTAAGATAGCCGCTTCAGTGGGCGCACCTTTAGTTCATGGTACACAAGGCCCCTTAAATAATGCTGATGAAGCACTCGAGTTTGCAAAGCAGTTTGGTTTACCTATTGCGATTAAGGCCGCTTTTGGCGGTGGTGGTCGCGGTTTAAAAGTCGTTTGGAAACTGGAAGATGTAAAGGAGCTGTATGATTCGGCTGTACGTGAAGCACAAGCCGCTTTTGGCCGCGGTGAGTGTTTTGTTGAGCAATACTTAGATCAACCACGCCATGTTGAAGCACAAGTGATTGCCGATCAACATGGCAATGTTGTGGTTTTAGGCACACGTGATTGTTCGCTACAGCGTCGTAATCAAAAACTGATTGAAGAAGCGCCAGCGCCTTTTATCAGCGATGCGATATATCAAGAAATTTTAACTTCGGCTAAAAATATCTGTCAGGCAGCCAACTATGTCGGTGCGGGTACAGTTGAATATTTGCTGAGCCGTGATGGAAAGCTTTCATTTTTAGAGGTTAATACCCGCTTGCAGGTGGAACATCCTGTTACTGAAGAAACGGCCAAAGTCGATTTGGTGGTTGAGCAAATTCGCGTGGCTCAAGGCCATGAACTTTCAATCAAAGAAACCCCGAAAGCGCAGGGGCATGCCATTGAGTTTCGTATCAATGCTGAAGACCCCGCTCGTGGCTTCATTCCTGCTTTTGGTGTATTGAGTTTATTTGAAGCACCATTTGGTCAGGGGGTACGTGTAGACACAGGTGTTCGTACTGGTTCTTTGGTGTCGAGTCATTTTGATTCGCTTATGGCAAAACTGATTATCACAGGCCCAACCCGTGAAATTGCGATCGCTCGCGCTAAACGTGCGCTGAAGCAATTTAAAATTGAAGGGGTTGCGTCGGTTTTAGACTTTCACCGTGTTGTATTAAATGAAGCTGATTTTACCGCCACATTTAATGTTCATACTCGTTGGATTGAAAATGATTTTAAACAGGACTTAAAGCCAACGAAACGCAGTATTCCGAATCATCAACAGCCGATGTTACTCAGTTATATTGAAATTGATGGGAAATTACATCGTTTAGGCTTACCTGCGGGTATGTTTGCACAAAACCCTACAATGACGTCTCAAGACCAACCAGCTACAGAAACAGCAGTGAGTGCTGAACACTTACTTGCACCAATCAATGGCGTAATTAGCGCTTGGAAGGTAGAAAACGGGGAGCAGGTCGCAGAGGGGCAGGTGGTGGCGATTATGGAAGCCATGAAAATGGAAGTCCCTGTACTTGCACATCAAAGTGGAGTGATTCAATTGATGGTTCAGCAAGGGGTGACCTGTCACGCAGAGCATATTATTGGATCGATTTGCTAAAAAAATAAATCATGTGAATGCACCTGATGCAGCATTTAGCTAAGTCAGGTTTTTGTTTGAAAACTCTTAAAAGTTGAGGGCTGGTTAGCTTTGTTTTATGGACAAATGAAGTGGAAAAATGGTTCGATTAAGATTTAATAGTCCAATAAAAGCGTTATTTAAAGAGATATTCAATAATCATTTTGTTCTGTAGCTCGGAGACAAGATGAAAGCGATAAACTTGAAAAATAAAAATTAAAGAATATTAGCGATGTATGTAATTATTATTTTAAGTAAATAAAGTACTCCGAAGATGCCGCTGCATGTGTCGTTACCCTGAACCCGATGAGTTCAAGGTGGACGCGACGTATACTTGCTGGGTTTCCCACATGAAAGTGGGCATACACTCTAAATATACAGAACACATCCATAAGTTTAAGTATCGGCAGGGGAATAGACCCGCTGGCGAACACCTCAGAGTTGCCTTAAGTATAACGAATATCACACTGATGGCAACTCATACACCGCTACGAACTGTAAACAACTGGAGTAAGTGTTGATACTTTATTCAATTAAGTCGAGTTTAAACAAGTTCCGCAACGTCATCGATAATATTTGCCAGTAATCGTTCTGCGTGTGCATACTCTTGCAGTGTTTTATTCATCGACAACACTTCTTGCATTAACTCTAGTGCCACCATAATGATAATTTTACTGGGTTCTACCCGTGGCGCTTTACGGCGAAATTCATCATATTTATCATTTAAAAGCAGAGCTGCACGTTCAAGGTCGGCTTTTTCTTTTTCCGTTGTGACTAAACGAAAGCTATGACCTAAGACACGTAATTCAACAGTAATCGGTTCGCTCATGTTTAAACTTCCTCGCCAGCTTCAGTAGGGTGGGCAAGTTGTTGAATTTCTTGCGCGTGATGATCTTGCGCTGTGCCTAAAACAGCCAAACGTTGGATGATGGCTTCGACTTTGGCTTTAGCATGCTCATTTTTTTGTAACAATCTTTCACGTTCTTGCTGAAGTGCTTGGATTTCTTGCTGAGCTTGACGCTGATCATTGTTCATTTTTTCTTTAATTGCACGTAATTCATTACGCTCAGCCAAGATTTCCTGAAAGCGATTTTTTAAATCCGTACAACTTTTTTCCAAACGACTATAACGATCGGCTAAAGCAGTCGCATCAGTGTTCAAGTGTTGATATTGGGTCTGAGCGCTGCTTAATTGCTCAGTTAAATCATCAATTTGTTCTTGTTTCTGGGTAATTAAGCCATTTTTTTGCACAACTTGAGAACGGTGCTGTTCTTCAGCATCCAGTTTAGCTGCATTTAAAGTGCTATTTTCACTTTCAAAATGAGCAAGTCGCGTTTTTAAAACGCCAATATGCGCCTGTAGACGCTGTAATTCTTCTAACATATCGTGGTCGCACAGTGCTGCAAACAAAGGTAATATATAAGAAGTATAGAGATTGGATAAACGAATGCAAGACGATATTTCAGGTTGGTCAGAATGGCAGCCAAATTTTTCTAAAATTGAAGAGATTTCTAGCCCAAGTGAGTTACATGGTTTACTCACGGGTATCATTTGTGTAACTCAGGCACCGAGCCGTGAAGAGTGGCAACACATCCTCACGACTTTGGAAATTCCTGAGTTAAGCGAAGAAGCTTTGGCTTTGTTAGCCGATGAAGCAGAAGATGTCGCACATGCACTTTCTGACGATGAGTTGGACTATTTACCGTTACTTCCCGATGACACTCATACGCTGGCAGACCGTGTACAAGCTTTGGCGGATTGGTGCGCAGGCGTAGTGCTGGGCTTTGGTTTGGCGTCTGGTCATATTCGCCCAGATGAAATGGAACTGATCGAACATTTACAAGATGTCGCGGCAGTTGAGTTTGAAGAAACCGATGATGACGAAGAGGGTGAAGAGAGTTATCAAGAGTTATACGAGTTTGTACGTTTAATTCCTGTGAGCTTATCTGTAGGCCGCAAAAAGATTGCGGTTGATGAAAGTTCGCTGCTTAAACACTTTCATAACAAGCAACAAATCGATCGTTCTGTAACAGAAGCGAACAATGTTGTAGAAATGTTTACGCCGCATCGCCCAAGCTGATTGGCATAAGATTTGCTGCGCGTACATGATAGGTGCGCGTGGCACTTTTATTTTTTGGTATAAAAAAGACAGATCAAACATGAAACTAACGCAAGTGGATTTTCAGGAACGCCGTGATCGTTTGGCTGAACAAATGGGGCCGAACAGTATTGCCATTATTGCGACCAGTCCAGTGGCGATGCGTAATCGTGATGCAGACTATAAATATCGTACTGATAGCAGCTTTTTTTATCTGACAGGTTTTGCTGAGCCCGAAGCCGTAGCAGTCATTGAAACCTTTGCTGAAGATGATGAAGACGGTTATAGCTACAGTTTGTTCTGCCGTGAACGTGACCGCGAGATGGAAATCTGGAATGGTTATCGCGCAGGTGTGGATGGCGCGGTAGATGACTATGAAGCTGACGAAGCCTATGCGATAGATTTGTTAGATGAAGAAATCATTGAAAAACTCTTAAGCAAAGAAAAATTATTCTATCGTATTGGGCAACAGCCTGAATTTGATGCGCGTGTAGCAAAATGGATCACGACTGCCAATGGTGAGTCACGTCGTGGGACTGCTGCACCTGCACAATTGATACAGCTAGACCGTATTTTAGATGAAATGCGTTTGTTTAAATCAGCACAAGAAATTGCATTGATGCAAACAGCTTCAGATATTTCCGCACAAGCGCATACTCGTGCCATGCAAGCCGTTAAGCCAGGTATGATGGAATATGCTCTAGAAGCTGAGCTGAATTATGTATTTGGTCAAAATGGCTGTGTGCCGTCGTATAACAGCATTGTCGGTGGTGGTGAAAACGCTTGCATTTTGCACTATGTAGAGAATAACAAAGAGCTAAAAGATGGCGATTTGGTGTTGATCGATGCAGCGTGTGAATATGAATATTATGCTTCAGACATCACCCGTACTTTTCCTGTCAATGGAAAGTTCAGCCCTGAGCAAAAAGCACTTTATAATGTAGTGCTTGATGCACAACTTGCTGCCATTGATGCAGTGCGTGTAGGGAACTCGTATAAGGAACCACATAATGTTGCTGTGCGCATTTTAGTCCAAGGTCTACTTGATCTGGGTATTATGCAAGGTGATATTGAAGAGATAATCCAAAAGGAAAGTTTCCGTCAGTTTTATATGCATGGTACAGGACACTGGCTCGGTATGGACGTGCATGATGTGGGTTCATATAAGCAAGATGGTGTGTGGCGTGCCTATGAAGAAGGCATGGTCGTGACTGTTGAACCGGGCTTGTACATTGCACCTGATGATGAAACTGTCGATGCGAAATGGCGTGGTATTGGTATTCGTATTGAAGATGACATCGTAGCAACTAAAAACGGCCCACTGAATTTGACTGCGAAAGTGGTGAAGTCGGTAGAAGAGATTGAAGCGTTAATGGCGCGATAAATACAATTTACTGTATAAAAGCCGATCATGTGATCGGCTTTTATTTTTTATAAGGTATTTATTTTAAACAGAGTGAATTGTTAGCTTTAAAATCAGCACTGATTCGAGGAAGAGTCGATTTTATTATACTGTTATGTAGGTTTTAAATTGATTGTTTAAAATGCAATTTTTGAAAATACAGTCATCAATATCTCGTTTATTTTTATTAAAATCTCCAATAATCTCACCCCGAAATATAATATTTATTTGCCTGGTTTGAGTTAAATGATAGTTTTTTTAATACAATGCAGATATGGAAATAATATATTTAAAATCAATAGTATGAATCGTTTAAAAATTTATTTTTTGGTACTAATTATCCCCAGAATTTCATTGGATCCCAAATGTTCCAGAATGAATTTTAAATGCTCATGATCTTCTATGATTTGAACTGCATATTTTATTTTGATTAAGCATTCCTAAAATTAACAAAATATCCGTTATATGAAAGATCTGGTTTATGGACTTGATGGTATTCATAGCCAGCTTTAACTTGGCAGTTCCAAGGATTAAATAGCTTTGATGCAAAAAAAAGATTAAAAAATTATATCTCAAGTATAGATAAATTATAAAAAATGAATATAATGCCCACCTTCTGTAGATTTTGTCTCTTTATTATTTATTAATGTGACTCATGTCACAATGTCGGGTTGGTGTGAATAAAATTTATAAAGTAATTTGGAACGCTTCAATCGGTGCATGGGTTGCCGTTTCTGAGCTAGCAACAGCGAAAGGGCATTCGTCAACTCGTAGCAAAGCAGTTCTAAATTCTAGTACTGAATTAACCATAGTGAAAACAAAAAAAACGATTAATTTAAGTCTATTAGCTGCAGCTTTACTTGCACTTTCACCACAACTGTATGCTGTGAACGTTGGAAGTGGTAATGATGGAGCTGCAAATTCTGGGTCTATTGCTATTTCAGACTCAACAGACCCAAGTTGTCGTGCTGCTAATACCCATTTGCAAAATTCTATTGCAATCGGCTGTTCTGCTAGTGTTTCAGGTGGAACAGGAACCGTTGGTGGGATTGCCTTAGGCGATAATGCACGTGTCATCAATGATGGTATTGCAATTGGTCGTAATGCAAATGCAAATAGTGGCGATGACAAAGGTGGTGTTGCCATTGGTAATGACACTTGGGCGTGGGCGCACAGTGTTGCTATTGGCACAGGGGCTATTGCTGATCAAGCGCAAACAGATGTGGATAATGCATCAGTTGCGATTGGTGCAAAAGCCAATTCAGGTAATTCTGACGGTGGTGTTGCAATAGGTATTGCTTCTAAAATTGGTAATAATACTGGAGATACTGTCGCGATTGGCCGTAAGGCATCTGTTGAAGGTGGCGCTGAGAAGAGTTTAGCTCTAGGCTCAAACTCTTCTATTGCTGCTCATGCAAAAGAATCAACAGCTTTAGGCTTTGGTTCAAGAGTAGAAAAAAGTAATGGTATTGCTATTGGTAATGCCTCTAAAGTAACAAAAACGAATGCTGTCGCAATTGGTTCAAAATCAAATACCGATACTGATGCAACAAAAGAAACAGAAGCAACGATTGATGGCATAAAATTTGGGTCATTTGCTGGTGCTGCAAGTCAGGCGGGCGATCAAGTTTCTTTAGGATCTGCTGGAGCTGAACGTCAGCTTAAAAATGTTGCGGCTGGTCATATTAGTGCTACAAGTACTGATGGTATTAATGGTAGCCAACTTTACAGAACCAATGTGGTATTGGGTAATGTTGCAAATAGTGCTGCAGATATTATTGGTGGTGGCGTTACTGTAGGTGATAATGGCAAGTTAACTGGGCCATTTAATGTCGCTGGTAATGACTATACTTCTATCGCAGAAGCAATTGAAAAAAATGCTGGAGCTGGTACGAAAACTAGCGTTGTGGAAGGCGACAACATCACAGTTACCGATGTCACCAATGCAGACGGTAGCAAAGAATACAAAGTTGCGACGAAGAAAGATGTCAGCTTTGATTCTGTAAAGCTGGGCGATACGACGATTAACAATGCCGGCCTCAGTATTAAAGACGGTCCAAGCATTACGGCTCAAGGCATTGATGCAGGCAAGAAGAAAATCACCAATGTGGCGGATGGTGATATCAGCGCGTCTTCGAAAGACGCCATCAATGGCAGCCAATTAAACAGCACCAATCAAAATGTGACTAATTTGACCCAAACTGTGACCAAACAGGGTGAGCAAATTACTAGCAATACGGGTGATATTGCCAACTTGCAAAACCAAACTTGGAAAATCCAGGCGAATGGTGATGCTGCAAGTGCAGTAAAAGCCTCAGATACTGTTCAATTCTTGGATGGTGAAAACATTGAGATTAAGCGTGAAGCAAATAATCTGACTGTTGCAACGAAGAAAGATGTCAGCTTTGATTCTGTAAAGCTGGGCGATACGCTGATTAACAATGCCGGCCTCAGCATTAAAGACGGTCCAAGCATTACGGCTCAGGGCATTGATGCGGGCAAGAAGAAAATCACCAATGTTGCCAATGGCGATATTAAGAGTGATCCTAGCCAAAATAATGGACAGCACTTCCCTCTAAAGATAACGTAACTTTAATCTTTGGAGATCGAAATGGCTAAACGCTTCAATCCTGAATTTAAACAGCAAGCAATTGATTATGCACTTTCAAACTCACACGAGCCTATCGCTGCAATCGCCCAGAAATTAGGTGTGGGTTATTCAACCTTAGAAAAATGGATTCGTGAAGCCAATCCAGTGGGTTCAAGCAAACGTCAACTTTCACCAGAACAACAGCGGATCTTGGAATTAGAGAAAGAAGTCAAACAGCTCAGGGAAGCCAATGACATCTTAAAAAAAGCGCATGTGTACTTTCTAACAGATCATACCAAGAAAAGTACACGGTAATTCAAGATCTGGATGTGGATGAAGTCACCGTGTCTTCTGCCTGTAAATGCCTGGGTGTCAGCACTTCAGGCTATTATGCCTGGCGAAAACGTCAGGCCTATACAGCGCAGAAATATAAGGATTTAAAAGCCGTATATTGGCAGCATCATGCACGATTGGGTGCACCGTCATTGGTATATGACATGCATGATTTAGGTTACAGCATGAGCGAACGAACCGTTGGAAGAATGCTTAAAAAGCTTGGTTTACGTAGCAGGATTTCGCGTAAATACAAGCATACGACTGATTCAAACCATCGTTTGCCTACAGCACCAAATCTGTTGGATCGCCAATTTTCAGTCACTCAGCCGAATAAGGTGTGGACAACAGATATTACTTATATCCGTACCAAGCAAGGTTGGCTGTATTTATGTGTGATGTTAGATCTATTTAGTCGTCGTATAGTCGGTTGGCAAACTAGCCATCGAATAGATCGTCAATTGGTGTGTGATGCATTTAATTATGCAATGGCTCGTCAGGGTTATCCAATGGGCGTCATGGTCCATTCGGATCAAGGCTCACAGTACTGTAGTCGTGATTTTAGGGCGCTATTATTAACGAATAACTGTATTCAAAGTATGTCACGCAGGGGAAACTGTTGGGATAATGCAGTGACCGAAAGCTTATTCCATACATTGAAAGGTCATGTGATACATGGCAGTGTGTTCGCTACTCGAAAAGAGGCGAATGCTGTCTTGTTTGACTATATAGAGATTTATTACAATCGGGTCAGAAGGCATTCTGCAAACGGTTGGTTAAGCCCAGAAGCCTTTGAACAGAAATATTTCAAGAATTTAGAGGGATCGGTTGTCCACGATACTGTCTAGGATCACCCACATCAAATCTCTTGTGTGAAATAAAAGTTTAAGAAACTGTTATCTGCATAACTTTGGCAACAGGGCTCTTTACGGTGAAAGTACGTAAAAACATCCATTTCATTATAAAAAAGAAAATCTTTGAAGTAAGATAAATTAATTAATTTTGTAGTGTAAAAATAAAAAATATGGGTACTCGAATGACAGGAATGGTGTTTCCATTCCAAGGTGATATTAAAGAAGTAAAAGCTATTATTTATAAATGGATGCAGCATGAAGTTGAAATTATTGATTCATATACAAATATTCGTATACAAGAAATTGGTGGAAATTTCATTTTTGTTGATAATGTAGATATTTTTTATTCTGCTTACAATGATCCTGAGTTATGGCAAGAATTATTAGAAGATTTGCCTTTAAATGATTGGGTGATTTTTTTTGAATGTGTAGATAGTTGTGATGGTTATAGTTATTTGATTTATAAAAACAATATGGAGGTTAGAAGGGTTTCGCAGGAAGAAGATGAAGATTTGTACTTTGAAGGGGAGATACAAGACTTTGAAAAGGAATGGTTTAATTTTTCAATATATTATGAACGTGAATATTTAGAAAAGGGTAAATTAAAGAGAGAAAAAATAATAGATTACGATTCTTCATTTGACTTTACAGAAGACTATTTTAAGTACTATCACATTGCTTCAAAGAATCAGTCAATGTATCACACGGCCTTGGCTCGCAGATTGTTGGTTGAGCTATTCGAAAGCTATTTAGGTTTTGATGTCATTGATTGTGATTATAAAATTAAGCAATCGTTGATGATTGATTATAAAAAGATTCCTGCATATGACCGAATTTTAAAGTGTGCACAAAGTGGAGATGTGTTGACTCAGAATGAGCTTGGAAAGATGTATGAAAATGGGGAAGGGGTGATTCAGGATTATGCTCTAGCACAATATTGGTATCAACAAGCTGCTGATAAGAAAGATCAATTTGGGCAACTTAATTTAGGTCTACTCTATCTTGGTGGTAAAGGTGTGCAAAAAGATTATCTGCAAGCATTGTTTTGGATAAATAAATCCGTTGCTCAAGGCAATGCTGATGCACAAACTGTTCTTGGTGAAATGTATGAAAAGGGCAAAGGGGTTGAACAAAGTTTTATGGAAGCTTCAAATTTATATCGGAAAGCAGCAAAGCAAAGAAATGCTGTTGCACCTTATAAGCTTGGCTTGATGTATGAGTATGGAAATGGTTTCGATATAGATTTAAAAATTGCAAAACGTTGGTATTATCAAGCTGCTAGTAATTTTAATGAAGATGCGCAAAAACGGTTGAATGAGCTTCTATCAAGTTTGGAATAATTTGAATAATGCATCATTCTAGTTCAACTCCAACCAACAATTGCCTATTTCATTATAAAAAAGAAAATCTTTGATGTAATATAAATCCATTAAAACTTATAGGTATTTGAAGTTTTTGACTTTAGGTACGTCATAAAAAGGATAGAAGCATGCAACAAGAAGTCATCATAGTCGGTGGTGGTATGGTCGGACTCAGTCTGGCGTTGATGTTAGCCAAACAAAACATTGCGGTGAAGCTTTTAGAGGCGATCAAATATCCAAATTATGATGATGTAAACCTTGCGCCATACCATTCTAGTTTTGATGCGCGAAACAGCGCCTTGTCACGTCGGACAGTTCAAATTTACCAAGAACTGGGTTTATGGAGCGCGTTACAAGAACATGCAACACCTATTTTAGAAGTAAATATCACCGAACAAGGTAGCTTTGGTAAGGCGCGGCTTAAAGCAGAACAAGAAAAAGTCGAAAGCTTCGGGCAGGTCATCGAAAATGCATGGCTCGGTCGTGTGCTACTGACGGAAGTTCAAAAGCAACCATTCATTGAGCTGATTGATGGTGTACAAGTCACTCAACTGACCCAAGATGCTGATATGGCTTACATAGAAGCCAGTCGTGGAGAAGAACAACTGTCACTACAAACAAAACTTGTCATTGCTGCAGATGGACGTGATTCATTCTGCCGTAAAGCCTTAGGAATAGGCGCTTCGGAGCATGACTATGATCAAGTCGCTATTGTGACCACGGTACAAACCTCAAAACCGCACAACCATGTGGGTTTTGAGCGTTTTAGTAGCTTAGGGCCATTGGCACTATTACCGCTTCCAGGTGAATACCGTCGCTCCGTGGTTTGGCCTGTGAAAAAAGGCACAGAAGGTGAATGGTTGGGCGATGAAAATGATCAACATTTCTTAGATGCCTTACAAGACACTTATGGCGACCGTGCAGGAAAGTTTCAAAAAACAGGTAAGCGTTTTAGTTTTCCATTGTCACAAGTGCTAGCCGAAAAGCAGGCCGTAGGACGGGTGGTGTTAATGGGCAATGCCGCGCATACCATTCACCCCGTCGCGGGGCAAGGTTTTAACCTGTGTATGCGAGACGCACACGTCTTGGTACGTTATTTAACGGAGCAAATTGCGCAAAATGCCGACTTGGGCGATACTGAGATATTGCAAGCCTATGAGGCTTCACGTTTGACCGATCAACAACGCGTGATTAAGTTCTGTGATTCGGTGGTTCGAGGCTTTAGCAATAGCAATCCAATCTTAAAATTTATTCGTAATACTGGTTTGGTCGTGTTTGATACGATTCCAGGCATTAAACCACTCGTTGCCAACTATGCCATGGGGCTAAAAGCATGAGTCATGTTCAAACTGATGTTTTAGATGTCGTGATCATTGGTGGTGGTTTGGTGGGTGGACTGACTGCCTTGCTTTTGGCGCAAGGCGGTGTGCAAGCTACTGTACTGGATGCTGCACCTATTTTAGATGAACAAAAAACTTTGAGTGTTGCAAACCCACGCGTCTTGGCACTCAGTCAAGCGACGATACACTTGCTTAAAACCGTTGATGTCTGGGACAAGATTACCCGCCAGATGCCGTATAGCGGCATGCAGGTGTGGAATAAAAATGGCTATGGTGAAATTAACTTTGGTCATGCGTCCAAGCAGGAACCACAGGGCGAACAAGCACTCGGTTCCATGGTTGAGCCAAGTTTGCTCAATTTAGCCATTCAACAGCAGATGCTTGCTGTACTCAACGATTACCAAACTCAAGTTAAAGTTACCCGTGTTGAAGAAGGTGTTGGGCTGTGGTATATCCATTTGGCCGATGCTACGGTGTTGAAAACGAAACTGGTGATTGGTGCTGATGGTGCAAACTCTTTTGTACGAGAACAAGCATTTATCGATATCGATGTGCTGGATTACAAACAGGCTGGTTTAAGCTGTGCCATTCGTACAGCTCAGCCTCATCAACACGTTGCACGTCAGATTTTTTTAGAAACGGGGCCTTTGGCATTTTTACCAATGGCGAGTTTAAAACCAGAGCAAGCAGGGCATTGGCAGTCTATCGTATGGACGCTCCCCGATGATTATGCAGAAGAATATGCTGCACTTTCAGATGCTGAATTTACCCAGCTGTTAACGCGAGAAAGTCATCACATGTTAGGCGAAGTGTTGGAAGCGACACCGCGTGCCACTTTCCCACTCAAAGCACGTGCTGCACAGCAATATGTTAAAGCGGGCTTGGCTTTAATTGGTGATGCAGCTCATGTGATTCATCCCTTAGCAGGGCAGGGGGTGAATATTGGTTGTCTTGATGCGGCTGTACTGTGTGATGTATTACTACATGATCTAGCACGTGGCGTGTGGGCACATGAGCAAACACTGAAGCGTTATGAACACTGCCGTAAAGGACAAAATGATGCCATGATGCATAGCATGTCTGCCATCGGTTGGATTGAAACCACACAACTCTTTCCTGTGGTATGGGCGCGAAACTTTGGTTTGAAACAGGTTGAAAAACTGCCTGTATTAAAAGATGCTTTTATGGCACAGGCCAATGGTTTAAGGTTGCTCAAAGAGACGCGTTATGCTGTCTAAGAAAGGAAGTGTTAATTTTTAGCCAGTCGTAAAATAAGATTACGATTTTGATTAAAAAAGATACGATTTTCCATTGAATAAGACTATGCGAAAGGCTGAGAGCTTGTTAAATTTCAACATAATTGGAAACCAGTAATTCATGGGAACCTAAAATGTCATTTGTGGGGAGATTAAGATGACTGATTCAAATGATTATGATGATGTAGAAGACTCAGCAGTCGACGAAGACGAAGCTCAAGCAGCGGAAAAAGGCGCATCAGATTCTTCTGATAATGCTGCAAGCGATGGTGATGTTGCCGAAGCTGAAACACTGACGGTGACTGCAAAATTAAAACAACGCCAAGCACTTGAAGACGAAGTTGCGGCATTCCTTGCTCGCGGTGGCCGAATTACTGAAGTGCCAACAGATGAGTCTGCGAAAGACTAAGAGTTAAAAACACCACGCCTGACGTGGTGTTTTTTATTGTGTTTTTAAAACTGATGTACAAATCACTTGTGCTTGAATGAGTCCTGTAATAGTCGTGATTTGTTGTGTTATAGGGATGGCAGCAAAGGACTACTTTTTCAATAGACAGACTATGCCTGTGATGATCGCGCCAACTGTGGCTAAAAGCATGTCTTGATGCGCGTCCCAAATATCACCTTGTTGCCCATTGTAGTTTTCAGCATCTTCAGGTGATAAGCCCATCGCAATAAACCATTCAATCCATTCGTAAATAAGGCTACTTGCCATTACAAATTGAATGACCAGCAAGAATAGGGTGAGTCTAGAAAGTTGGGGTAACCACACTTGAAACAGACGATAGAAAAATGGGTAGAGCAGTAGACCGTACGCTAAATGTACAAAGCGATCATACATATTCCGCGTCCAACCTAAACTCTGGTTGAGGTCTAGGTTTAAATACTGCATTGACCATTCATTATAGGGTACATAAGAATATAGATAATGCGCACCGAGTATATGAATCAGCAAAAACCCAATATAAAGCATAAAGCTGATTAAGCTGAGCCCCATTTTATAAAGACAAATGATCAGCGTAACCAACATGAATACAGTTCCAACCTGATGCAAAATATAAGAGCTGAGTTCAAGGGGATGGATCGATGCGAAAGCAATGGCGACAGCGAGTACAATGAGCGCAATCCAATGCGGTTTTTTCAGTTGATAGTCAAAGTAAGCTTTCGTTGTTGTACTTTTCAGGATTGTCATCATTTTTATTAGTTTTTCAATTATGCATCTAGGATATTCTTGTTTGCATTATAGATAAAAAAGCGAAGCCGAAGCTCCGCTTTTTTTTCAGTTTCTAAAAATTAGATTTTAGAAATTAAGTCAGCAACTTGTTTTGCTTGTTCAGCTGCATTACCTGTATAGGTTGCAGGTGTCATTTCCGCTAAACGTGCACGGTCAGCAGCAGGAACAGCTTCAAGTTCATTACCATTGACGAAGTCCACCATCATGTCACGTGTCATGGCTTGACCACGAGTTAATGCTTTTAGTTTTTCGTATGGTTTTTCAACGTTGTAACGACGCATGACGGTTTGAATTGGTTCAGCTAGAACTTCTTGCGCATTGTTCAAGTCTTCATCAATACGTGCAGCATTGAGTTCAAGTTTACCAATGCCTTTTGAACAAGCTTCAAAAGCAATCAAGCTTTGTGCAAAACCAACACCCATGTTACGTAGTACAGTTGAGTCCGTTAGGTCACGCTGCCAGCGCGAAATTGGAAGTTTTTCGCCAAGGTGTGCCAGTACAGCATTGGCTAAGCCTAAGTTGCCTTCTGAGTTTTCGAAGTCAATAGGGTTTACTTTGTGTGGCATCGTTGAAGAACCCACTTCGCCATCTTTGAGTTTTTGTTTGAAGAAACCTAAAGAGATGTAGCCCCAAACGTCACGGTTAAAGTCGATCAAAATCGTATTGAAACGACGTAAAGCATCAAATAGTTCCGCCATGTAGTCATGCGGCTCGATTTGAGTGGTGTATGGGTTAAAGCTTAGGCCTAAAGACTCAACGAAAGCTTGTGAGTGTGCAGGCCAGTTGATGTCTGGGTAAGCAGAAAGGTGAGCGTTATAGTTACCTACTGCACCGTTAATTTTGCCTAAAAGCTCAACTTGTTTGAATTGTTTGATTTGGCGCGCAAGACGATAAGCTACGTTTGCCATTTCTTTACCCAAAGTGGTTGGGCTTGCCGTCTGACCATGTGTACGAGACAACATAGGTTGGTCAGCATGCTTTTCAGACAATGCCACGATTGAGTCAATGATTTGCTGCATAGATGCAACCAATACATCACGACCACTTTTCAGCATTAATGCATGAGACAAGTTGTTGATGTCTTCAGAGGTACACGCAAAATGGATGAATTCACCCGCATTTTTAAGCTCTTCGATGCCTTCAATTTTTTCTTTCAGGAAGTACTCAACCGCTTTGACGTCATGGTTTGTAGTACGTTCGATGTCTTTAATACGGTTGGCATCGTTTTCAGAAAAGTCAGCAACAATTGCATCAAGTGCAGCATTGGTCTCAGCACTGAAAGCAGGCACTTCAGTGATTTCTGGACGGTTTGCAAGCGCTTGTAACCAACGCACTTCAACAGTCACACGAGCATGGATTAAACCAAACTCAGAGAGGAAAGGACGAAGCGCATCACATTTGCTAGCGTAGCGTCCATCTAATGGAGAAAGTGCGGTTAAAGCGTTCATAGCGATTCCTTAAACTTTGGAATTAAACGTAAAACTAAAAAGCCCGTCGATCATGTGTTAAATCACCTGATACTGTAAACGAGCGAGATCTTGAATATCTTTGAGCAATTTGCGTTTACTAAACACCATGCCCCATGAACTTCCACCGAGCTGACGCCATAAATGTGCCATTTGTAAGCCAGTGAAGAGGGAAGCTCGAATGCGGTTGGTATGCGATGAGTCTTTAAATGCTTCTGCATTACCTCGCACCATAATGCGTGGGTTAATTTGCCCAGCAGTGTCGACATAGGTTTGTGCGAGGTTGGCAATGATGCTTGGGTGTAAATAGTTATTATCGAAAAAAGAAAGCTGTCTTAAGATTTTTTGTTGGGACTGTTCAATAATTTCAACGAATTTGGGGTTGCTATACACTTTCTTTTCGAGTTGTAAGAGTGCCATGGCATAGGTCATGGGAAGTTTAGCGGTGGATAATTTGGGAATTCGAGTTTTGGGTGAGGTATTAAAGGGCTGGGTAATGCTACTTTCTAAGGTTTTCAGTCCTAAGGAGATGTCCGCCAGTTGATGAAAGAAGTCTAAAGTTTGTCCACTTTGGTTGCCCTTCGGTCGGATATTTAAACTGGCTTTAATCAATTGCTCTAAATAGAAGTTACCGCTTTCCCCAATACTTTGCTGACCGCTTAAGGCGGTCATATGCGTTAGTTGCGCGGACTGAAAAACAGCCGCCAACGCCAAAGCTCGGTTTTGGCGTTCGTTCAAAGTTTGAGGCTGTTGAAACGGTAACTCAGCCATGTCTTAAAATCCTTTAAATAAAATCAGGTTTAGGAGCATTGGTATGATGAATCACGCCACCGCCTAAACAAACTTCACCTGAGTAGAATACGACACTCTGACCCGGAGTCACGGCACGTTGGGGTTCATCGAACTCAACACGTACGCCACCTGGGGTAGTCGGATCATTAAAGATCACACAATCTTGGTCATCTTGGCGATAGCGCGTCCGTGAGGTACAACGGAAACCTGTTTCAGGAATCTGCATTTCACCTGCGACCCAGTCAATCGTTTCACTCCAAAGTGTAGTACTTTGCATCAGTGGATGTTCATGACCTTGACCAATCACCAAACGGTTGTTTTCAATATCTTTATGTAGAACGAACCATGCGCCTTCAGCCACACCTTTCAAACCACCAATACCAATACCACCGCGTTGACCGAGCGTATAGTACATTAAGCCGTGATGTTCACCAACCTCTTTGCCATCATCTAAGACGATTTTTCCAGCTTGTGCAGGTAAGTATTGTTTTAAGAAGTCATTAAAACGACGTTCACCAATAAAACAGATGCCTGTTGAGTCTTTTTTCTTCGCCGTGACTAAGTCATATTGTTCCGCAATTTTACGTACTTCAGGCTTTTCAATTTCACCGACAGGGAACAACGTCTTATTAATTTCACGGCCATGCACAGCATGTAAGAAATAGGTCTGGTCTTTGTTTTTATCTAAACCACGCAGTAAAGGTGCGTATTCCTCACCTTTAGAGTTGGTCATAGTTTCGCCGCGACGTGCATAGTGACCAGTCGCAATAAAGTCTGCGCCCAGTTGCATAGCATGATCTAAGAACGCACGAAATTTGATTTCTTTATTACATAAAATATCTGGGTTTGGAGTACGGCCTGCAGCATATTCCGCTAAGAAATGCTCAAATACACGATCCCAATATTCCATAGCAAAGTTAGCGGTGTGTAGCTTAATCCCTAGTTTGTCACAGACCGCTTGAGCATCGGCTAAGTCTTCCATAGCTGTGCAGTATTCCGTACCGTCATCTTCTTCCCAGTTCTTCATGAAAAGACCTTCAACTTGATAACCTTGTTGAAGAAGAAGAGCAGCAGAAACAGATGAATCTACACCACCCGACATACCGACGATGACACGTTGTTGCATAGGACTAGGCATCCAAACTTGAAATAAGGGGAGAATTTTGGTGCTCATAAACGAGCGATAAAGGATATTTTTGACCCGCAAGTGCGTCTTGAACCGCTTTAATCACCAATGGACTACGTGCACGAGCCGTTTCGAGTAGTTCATCCAAAGTCATCCATACTGCACCCACGATACCTGTATCGAGTTCAGCGGTTGGACTGTGATGAAGTGACTGCGCTAAAAAGCAGAAACGATAATACGTGCGGTCTGGAAACATAGGTGGTGTATAGGTATAAATGCCCAATAACGCATCTATAGACACTTCATGTCCAGTTTCTTCCATAGTTTCACGAATGGCAGCTTCGATGAGTGTTTCACCTGATTCAACATGGCCTGCAGGCTGGTTAAATACAGTGTGTGTCACACCCGCAGTATGCTCTTCTACAAATAGAAATTTTCCGTCTTTTTCAACAACAGTTGCGACGGTGACGTGAGCTGTCCAAGCGGTCATATAAAAGCACCATGGGGTAAAAGGGCTATTCTACAAAATTTAGGCGGTGGTGGCTATGGAGATTTGCTTTGGTTTGAGAAGTGTTGGGAAGTGGTTAAGAAAATAAAAAATGACAAAAGGGCGCTTGTAAGGTAACACCACATAGACATTAGGCAGCATCGACAAAATATCATGAGGCAGAATACAAGCCAAGCGAGTGCTGAAACTGGGTTGGACTAGGGGAAATTTATCGTTTAAATATTTGTCTAACCCAATTTTCCAATTAACTCCACCAATATCTAAGTATATGAAAGAAAATAGGTGCAGAAAAGCAAATAGAATCAATGCGGTCAAGCATTCCGCCATGGCCATGAATGAGTTGCCCCCAATCCTTAACACCACGATCACGTTTAATCGCAGACATAACGAGGCCGCCAAAAAAGCCAAAGATACAAACAACCAATCCAATACAAGCAGCTTGAACATAGCTAAACGGCGTTAACCAAGCCATTGCAGTCCCTAAAGCTGTGGCTAAGAAAATACCACCGAGTAGGCCTTCGACTGTTTTTGATGGGGATAAAACGGGTGCAACTTTGTGTTTACCAAATAATTTTCCACACACATACTGCAACACATCAGAGGCTTGAACCACCATAATTAACCAAATGGCTAGCCAAATTGGTTCACCTTTAAACTCTGGGAGTTTCAAATTCAACAATGCTGGAACATGTGAAATACAGAATACGCTGACCATGAGTCCCCATTGAATTTTTGAACTACGTTCTAGAAAATGGGTGGTGTCTTCTTGTTTTAAGCTGGCAATAGGAATTAATAAAAATACATAGAGTGGAATAAAGATTGAATACAGCCCATACCAGTCGGTATAAATCAAATAATATTGATAGGGAATAACAAAATAGAATGCAATCAGTAATGGAAAATAATCGCCCCGTCTGGTCGGCAGTAAGCTAATGAACTCACGTAGGGCAAACAAAGAGATAATTCCAAATAATACAATAAATGCGGTTTTTCCCAGTAAAATTGCAGCAGCAATCACGATGAGCATGACCCACCATGCATTGATACGTGCATTTAAGTTATCGATAACTGGTGAAGATTGAGAACCTGCTTTTTGTTTGAGAATAAAACCAACAGTTGAAGCAAAAACTAAAATGCCTGCAAAAATAGCAAATAGGACATAGGTTTTATTAAGGTTGTCTAACATCATTGATTTTCAACCTCTTTTAATTTTAATAATTGTTTTTGCGCATAATCTATAAAGATGTCCTTATGCATGTCTAAATGTTGTTCTAAAGGGCAACCAAAACAAACTGTAGAAAGTAACGGTAGAGGGATAAATGCACCTTTGGGCATAACTCGTCTTAAATTTGAAATCCAAACGGGAACAATTTCAATGTCTGGAAACTGTTTGTGCAAATTATATAAGCCACTTTTGAAGGGTAGTAATTCAATATCATCATTTAGATTGCGAGTACCTTCAGGGAAAAAGATAATCGAGTAACCTTGTTCAAGTGCATCTTTAACGGGTTGTAATGGATCAGTATGATCATCTCGGTTGCGTTGAATCGTTATACCATTGAAGGTATCTCTAATAAGGAATTGGCGAAAGCCATCTTTCAGCCAATAATCAGAAGCAGCCACAGGCTTGGTTTTCCGTCGCATGATTGTCGGCAAAGATGACCACAGTAGTATAAAGTCGATATGGCTATTGTGGTTGGCGTAATAAATACGCTGTTTGGGCACAGGCTGGCAACCGATCCATAAACTACGTGTACCCGTTAGCATACGCGCTCCACGCCGTGTAAAAAATGCAATTAAACGGGCAATAGAATGAGTCGCAAAATGACTTTGAGTTTGCTCTAAAGCTGTTTTTTTTTCGTTTTGAAGCGGAGTTTTATTCATTGCATAAACCAATCTTATCAATAATTTCAATGGACTTTTAGCCAGTAGAAAGAGGTTTATTGTGCCAATAATTTATAAATTAGAATCATTAGAACTATATATTGTATAAACAATACAGTTATTTGCAGTTTAAACAACCGGAAACAGCCTGCAAAGCGCAAAGACCAATCTCGCCCCACTTTCGATTTTGGCATGAGCTTAAATTGCAGTAATGATTGATCAAACTGTTGCGTTAAGTCTTCGATGGCCACTGTATCAGATTGTTGCGCAATCACTTCAATGAGTTCAGCATCAAATTTCAACCTGAGTGCTAGGTAATGCTGTATCGCCATCAAACCGAAACATAAAAAAATGGTGGTGTTTCAAAAAGTATGCTGATTATATTTTAACCACAATTGAAATCTCATAAAGCATTAAAAATATAGTGAATTTAATTTACTTATTTTCAATTTCTCTATTGACAGAATTAACTAGCATACTTTTTGAAACACCACCAAAAAAATTAATATCCAAAACTCAAGAGATTGCCAGCTTTTAAGTAGTATAGCCAAAATAGTTAAGACAAACGCGATATAGCCTGAAAATAACAAACCATACGTTGTAGATAAAAGTTTGGCCACCACATAAAAGCGCATTTTCATGAGGCAGATCCTTTGAGTTTCAACTGATAAGTATTGAGATTTTTGATTTGTACGTCGTTCAGTCTAACCCACGGTCTAGCGGATTGAACTATTTGAATGGCCTCGTTTACCTGTGTTGCATGCTGCTGTTGCATAAGCCAAGCGCAGAGAATAGCGTTACTTCTGGAATAACCCAGCGCACAGAAAATTAATACATGCTGTTGTGTGCTCTGGCTTGAAGCTGCTGCTATTAATTGGTTGAACGCTTCAACCGCACGTTCAAGTTGGTCGGCCTGTAAAGGAATTAAGTCTAAACTTGAGTATTGAAAATATGAATTTTTCGGATTCACTGGTAACTCTGCAACACAATCAAAAACGGCCTGATATTTTTGTGTTGTAGAACGTGTTGGGATGCGTCCTAAAAAAATGGTCGTATTTTCAATTTTTAAAATTTGGGAGTCTTCGGGATGTTTCTTTGTCCAAATTCGACTGTTCAACCACGCAAAGATTAGGTAAGGGGCAAATAACATTGTAGCGGCAATGCTCAAACTTCCATCTGCTTGCTTTTGGAAGAAATGAGGGCGAACTAAATAGTAGCTTAAAGCAACGCCAAATAGACTGATTGCTGGATAGAGTAACCACAATCCCCAAGGTTGGAACAGATAGGCCAAGATTAGAAAAAGTAATGCGCCGCATAGGTAATAACTGCCTAACTTTAAATGCTTCGGCGTTAAAGTCTGCAGATCATCTTTTTTAAAGGGTGATTTTGCCGTAATTGGAAATAGCCATAGACACAATGCACCTGCCAATAAACCAGTTGGAATATCTATAAAATGGTGTTGCCATGTGGTAAGTACAGATATTCCGATGAGCAATGACCAAATATCGACGAAGTATTTCCACTGACCTGAGCTGTGTCTGCGGAAGAAGTCCCAAAGGATGACCAATAAAACGATATGGAGAGAAGGTGCTTGGTTAAAAGGTTTATCAAAACCCATCAAAACATCAAACCATAGGCCAAAAAAGCCATCTAAAGGTGGTCGTGCAAAACTAAATTTGAGTGGAAAAAGAAGAAAGCAACTGATTGAAATTAGCTGTGCGCTAAATAGCCGAAGTGCATGCTGTTTCAGCTCAAATTTATTCCAACATAACAGCAAAGATAGACCGTAAAAAAGATCAATGGACCAATATGGCACGATGCTCCATGACCAAAGCGGGATGTGTTTTTCCCAGTCATAGACAATACTCGGCACATTGGGCAGTTGCGATGCATAGTGATTTGCAAATCCATAAGTGAGAAAGAAAAACGGTGCAAGGAAAATCAAACACAGGATTCCCCATTTCCAAGTGCCTGTTTCTTTGTTCAGTATTTGCATAAAACGTCCACAGATTATTATTTTAAAGTTTTGCATAGATGACATGATTCAAAGACTGATCATGTCATCCTGTGATTTTAAAGCTTTTGGGCAACGGACACGGTAAATATTCCAAACTCATCAATACATTGATCTACTTTTTTAAAGCCTGCTGCTTCTACAAGGGCATCCATTTCAGCCTGAGAACGTAAACGCATGACCCATGCATCACCTTCACGATGTGAGGTTAGGGCGCGTGCAATAAATTCTTGCTGAGGATGCCAAATTTGACCTGTGTAAATTAAATAACCATCTTTGAGGATGGCTTTGCTTAAGCCTTCCAGTGATTGTCGCAGCAGGTCATTATCACTAAACAATTCATATAAGCCAGAAACCACAGCCAACGTCGGTTTTGGTTTGACTGATGCAAGTGATTGCGTATCAAAAGCATCTGCTTGAACAAATTCAGCGACATCACTTAATCCTCGCTCTGCAATCATTTGTTGCCCAGCTTGGACATTAATATCACTATAATCGCGCAATAAAATCGAGTCTGGACGTTTTGGAAGTTGTGTAACCGCATCTAAAATATAACGACCGTGTCCTGATGCAATATCCATAATTCTGAGTGGTTTACGTTTTTTGATAAGAATGTCAGCGTATTTCTGCACCAGATGCTCAATGTTCTGTTTACGGACACGAATACCACGCCAACCAATCGCATTGAGATATTGTCGGTCAATGATTTTACCAATCGGATTAGCACTTTCTGTTTGATTGCGATAAACGAAGTCTAAAGTGCTACCTGAGTCATACCCTGTATCTTCGCCAATTTTTAAGCCTTTAGATAAATGGCTTCCTATTTTCAAATTCTTTTTAGTCAACTCCCAAAATACATTCTTCATGGATTTCGCTGGGAGTGGCGCACTAAGATCCTCTGCAATGGCACAACTTGAACCAATTTTATCTGCATTTAAAAGATCAGGGGCTTGATATTCCACAGTAAAACATTGCTGAATAAAACGACGGATTTTTTCAGTTGCAATATGACGGTCTTTTTCGCCCAAAGTATCGTGAAAGAAGCCATCTAATATATGAAATTCTTTTTTTGGATGCGGGAGTTTTTGATAGAACTGCTGTTGCGGTTTTTGGAAGACTACAAAATCTGAGCCTGAACATAAAACCTGTGTTGGAACAAAGATATTTTGTGCATCCGCGACAATACGTTTTGAAGCATCATATAGCCCCAATAACATTCTGACTGAAATTGCTTTGGCAATTCTAGGGTCGGTATCATAGCTTTGAGCACGTTGTTTATCATGCGTGAGCATATTGGCTTTTACATAGCTTTGTATAAAGAAATTGCCACGCAACTTTGCCATCACCCTTAAGCTTGGTTCAGCAAAAGGCACATATAATTTAATATCAAAAGCAGGAGAGGCTAAGCAGAGCGCACGAATTCTAGGTGCATAATCATGCACCCAAGTTGCAGCTAAAACAGCACCAACACTTTGAGCGACTACGGCAATATTTTCCGTAGAAATGGCATATTGCTGTTCAATATGTTGTACGAAAGCTTGAATGTCTTTGACACATGCAGAAAAGCTTGGCGCATCACCACGCTCACCGGGCGAATGACCATGGCCGCGCGCATCCCATGCAAAGAAATCGAAATCTGGTAAATTAAGTTCGTTAACTAAATGAGCCATACGCCCCGAGTGTTCATGGCCACGGTGAAAGAGAATAATGGCTTTTTTTGTTGTAGATGGTGTAGCCGTTGCCCAGTGTTGGTAAAACAGTTCGGTCCCATCATGACTGGTAAAAGTGTGTTGACTATTGTTATACATCTATTTTTACTCTGAATAATAAAATTATGAAGAAGTTGTCTTTAAACTATTTTTAATTCGGTTAAATATGGTGAGCAGAAGCAGTAGAGCAATGAGAATAAGAATGCCATTACAAATTCTACCGAGAAGTTGTAGATTTGTACTGATGTATGGAAATATCACAATAATAACAGCAATTAAACTGAGCCAAAAAGCGCGATCACTTTTACCCATTGGGCCATCGTAACGCCGTTCTTGGCCAATAAGTGGCGCCATTACACCTGCATATTCGCTGAGCAGGGCAAGAAAAATGGCAAGCAATAATAGTTTTGCATTAATAAAACCAAAGGCAATAAAACAAAGATAGAGTGCAGTATCGGAAATAATGTCACACAATTCATTATAAAAAGCGCCCAAGTTGGACTGCTGTTTAAACTCACGCGCTAACATGCCATCAATTGCATTGAAGGCCATACGAATGAGCATCCACAATGGAAATAACAATAAAAGCCCAGAAATAGGATGGGCTAAATAATGTTGATATAGAAAATAGCCTAAGCAAGTCGAAATCAACATCGCCAATAAAGTGACTTGATTTGCTGTAATTCCAGATTTGTATAACAGTTGTACAAAAGGTCGTAATAGATTTTGAAATGCTGGTTTTAATTGATAGATAGATGGCATCGTTTTAATAATTAATAATAGTTGTTGAAATTTTAGTCAGATTGCACAAGGTTTATCAAGTGCTATTAAGAGGCTAAAAATTAAATAGTTTTCTTGTTTGAATTTTCGGTGTTTATACTCACAGCATCGTCAGGCAATATGATATGCGAACAAAAAAACTCAAAAGCTTTGCAGCAGATTCTAAGAACATTATTGTATCTGTCAAATGCGGGGGAAATACCCCCAATGATTATGACTCTAAATAATGCCCCGATACTTTGACATAGTTTTGTGCTGAATACGGTAAAAATGCCAACTCTTTTTCTGTCAGAGGACGAACTTTTTTGGCAGGACTACCGACATATAAGTAGCCACTCTCAAGCACTTTCCCTGGTGGAATTAGTGTTCCTGCGCCAATCATCACATCGTCAGGAATGATAGCATCGTCCAAAACAATGCTATTGATACCAATCAAAACACGGTTGCCGATGGTACAGCCATGTAAGGTGACATGGTGACCAATGGTAACATCTTCACCAATGATTAAAGGCGAGCCATTTGGTTTATCTGCTTTTTTATGACTAACATGCAGCATTGCATGGTCTTGTACATTCGAGTTTTTACCAATCCGAATATGGTTCACATCACCACGAATCACGGCAAAAGGCCATACAGAGACATTCTCAGCCAAGATGACATCACCAATCACCACTGCCATGTCATCGATATAGCAGTTGTTGCCAAGCTGTGGAGTGCTGTTCAAATAGGGGCGAATATTTTTAGCCATGTTGGTGTTCTGCCTTTGCGTAGGTGCCCATTATAAAATAAAAAAGCACCCAGACCGAGGTGTGGATGCTTTAACTTAAGTCTAAATATTACTTAGAATAAGTTTGAGAAGAATTGTTTGATGTGGTCAAGCATACGTGCAAAGAAACCTGCTTCTTCAACATCTTTCAGCGCAACAAGTGGTTTTTCAGCAATCACTTTACCATCAAGGCTTGCTACATATTTACCAACCACTTGACCTTTTTTCAACGGTGCGGTCAGTTTCGGTTGAACCACAAGTTGTGTTTTGATTGCGTTGGCTTGGCCTTTCGGCATCGTTACGTTGAAGGTTTCAGCTAAACCAATTTGTACATCACTTTCTTTACCAAACCACACTTTCGATTTTGCTAAAACTTGGTTCGCAGCTTGAACATTTTTAGTTTCAAAGTTTGCATAACCCCACGCTAAAATTTCACGTGTTTGCGTTGCGCGTTCTTGCATGCTTGGCGCACCAAAAATCACAGAAATCAAACGCATTGGGCCACGTTTAGCCGAAGTTGTTAAGCAATAACCCGCTTCGTCAGTATGACCAGTTTTTAAACCATCGACACTTGGGTCAGTATAAAGCAGGGCATTACGATTGCCTTGTTTGATACCGTTAAAAGTAAATTCTTTTTCAGAATAAATCGGATAATATTTTGAACTGTCGTGAATGATGTGCTGTGCAAGCGTTGCCATGTCTTTAGCAGTCGAGTAGTGACCTTCAGCAGGCATACCTGTTGAGTTCATGAAGCTGGTATTGGTCATGCCGATACGTTTTGCTTCAGTGTTCATCATGTGAACGAAAGTGCCTTCGTTCCCAGCAATGTGTTCAGCCATAGCCTTAGATGCATCATTCCCCGATTGGATGATAATGCCGCGTAACATCTCTAATGCAGTCGCAGTACCATTTAATGGCACATACATACATGATTCCGAACTACTACCACGACACCAAGCAGACTCGTTCATCCGAACTTTTTCATCTTCGGTTAGCTCGCCCGCCAACAACTTTTGCTCAATAATGAAACTCGTCATCATTTTTGTCATTGATGCTGGTGCTAATTTTTCATTTTCATTTTTAGATGCGAGGATTTGCCCAGTCTCATAATCCATCAGCACATATGATTTATTATTTAGTTCTGGTGGTGAGGATAAGACAGTTGCTGCAAATGAAATGCTTGGTACGAGTAATGCCGCAGCAAGGGCGCTTTTTTGAATCATTCTAAGGGGTTCCGATTTCTTTAGTATAAGCACGAGAGCTTTGCATTTTAGGACAAAGTTCTGCCGACTTCTACGGGAGAAATCGGCTTATTTCAAAGATATTGTAACCAATTGGTATTATTTGCTGTAAGTGCTCAATTCTTTACAAATTTCTTGATTTTTCGCTTTACCTGCTTTTTTCGCATCGGCTTGAGCTTCGGCTAAAATAGGCTTAAATTTTTTCTCTTTGCTGAGGCTTTTAAGGTATGCAGTCGGGTTTTTCTGTTGCGGTAGATACTCTTTGGCCAAAGTGTTGTAGCCATTTTCAAACTGACTCTGGTCTGAAACGAGACTTGGACAAACTTCTGATAGGACATAAATTGCAGCCAACTCTTGCTGCGTCACTTGTTGCAGTGGAGTCACTTCAATATTTTCGTCTTTATTGGCCGCATGAGCAGAACCGATAGCAATCAAAGAAGAACCACAAACTGCCAAAATTACTTTTTTCATTACATTCAAATTCATTCTAAACCCTAAGTGCATATATGTTGTTGCCATAATAGGATGAGCTTAAACAAATTTTAAGTAAATGTAAGCGCAAAAGTGTATAGAAGCTGTTGAAGCCACTTCATCGTTTTTACATTTTTCAGCCCAATAAAAAAGGATGAATAACCCCATTATTCATCCTTTCTTTACGATATAGATGTAGAACTTGAATTAACCTTCAAAGTTTACAACGTCATCACATACTGACTTTTGTTCTGCTTTGTCAGTACCCTTTGCATCTGTACGAGCTTCTTTCAGAATCGACTGGTATTCGCTGTCTGACTGTAATTTTGCATAGGTCATCGACTTATCTGAATAGTCTTGTAAATAGGTTTGAATTAAAGTTTGAATGTTGCTTTCAATTTTAGGGCCTTGACCCACCAAAGCAGGGCAAAATTCGGTCATGACTTGCGCTGCTGCAATATCTTCTTTTACGATGGTGTTGGCTTCTTCTGTGCTTAATCCCTCTAGTGCAAAAGCAGATTGAGAAATCATGATAGCCATGCCTAATCCGAAGAAATTACGTAATGTTAAGCTTTTAATCATTTTTAAAATCACATATTTATGGTGGATGCGGAGACTCAATATATATATTTTCAGTTAGAATTCAATGAAAAGTTCTGACCAGTCATTTTTTAATAAAGTTTTTTGTTTTGGACTTTTTAATCGCCAACGATCATCCTAACGACTTCTAATCTTCAGTTTTGGCGGTCTTTAGTAGGTGCAAGGGGGATAAGATTTAGGAATAAAAAACGCTTATACGTGTAAGTAAGCTGTGAACCCCATAATCGTTAATCACCCTCAGATATTTTGTACTGCCGTTTAATGTTTTGCGTTTTCACTCCCCAAATGGATAAGGCCGTTCTACTTTGGTGATGCTTAAAACTTCTCATACTATCAAACACTTCTTGTACCTCCCAAATAAAAGGGTCATGGCATTGCTTGACCTCAAAAGAAATGCAGCCTTCTTCTTGATGAGTTAATTCAATATGTGCTGCAAGGACTTCTATCACCATACGGACTTCTTCTTTAGACACACAGATTAACAAGCCATTGAGTTTAACCATAGGACTCCTTATTGATCTCCGGTATTGTTGGCGTTTGTTTGTTTAGCTGAATTCATCTCATGTCTGACGCGACTAATCTGGTCATATATGACTTTGCGCATTCGGTTTATCGCACCCAGTGGTTTATGTTCAGCTAATGCATGCCATGGTGTAAAGGATAGATTTTCACAAAACTTATTTTGCTCAGTGGTATCAAAAACTTGTTGAGGAATATGAATTGTGGCCACCTTATAGAAAGGAGCTTGGTCTTCTTTCCATTCAGTCATTGAGTCTTCAACAGACATTGTGCTGGATGTCCGGGGTTGTACTAGAAATTCCATGCAGGCATCACGATCTTGTAACGTCGTTCGAAGAGCCGCTCTTAAAAAGTCCTTTTGAGGAGTAACTGGAATCGGGCTAACAACGCTTGAACATGCACGAGCAGAGTACTTTACCGCTTGACGATGATCGCCGACTCCTAACTGATAGGGCACCATAGACCAGTATCTGGTTTGCAGTGGATTTGAAATTTTATTTCTAGTGTTCAAGGCAATCCAAGTTCCTTTGGCTCCTAATGCAAAAGGGACATGTAGTTTTTTTAGAAATCGATCGCTATTGATATCTTGTATAAATGATAGATAACGAGCGGGGTCATTTACAAAGAATACAGGGTGATTGATCATAATGAAGTCTTGCGTAGCCGCAGGTTCATCTAAAAGGTTTTTCTCTGGCACGGCTAAAAGTTTGATCGCCATGCCGCGTGCATCTTTTTTTATATCCGCCTGTTTTGCATTACTCGATCCATTCGAAAAACGAATCCATGCTTGATAATTTTTTCCCGGAATAAAAACACCATAAGCCATGTTTTGAGGCAATGTTTCGTTTATCTTAAATTCTGCACGTACGCAACCATGTGCTTTAGGGTGCGCATCACGTAGCGCGATATCTGTGGAATATTGTTTTCGGATCGTCATTTCAATGATGTTCGCGATTTCTTTAGCAGTGGCGGCCTCATTTGGATAAAGACTTTCACTTAGATCATGATCTACATCTGGGTATATAAAATCTTTAGGAGAAGTCAACATTACAGGTGGTGTATTCGCATCTACGTTAGCGGTGATACCTGTGAGCAATATGGCATGAAAAAGTAGACCCAAGTGTATAGGTCTTGCGGAGTTAGGCATTGATTGCCTCCTTGCTCTAAAGCTGGATTTTTTTAATTTTTAGCCTGATGATATGGACTTGTTTAGCCTTATTTGAGACACAGAATCATGATTATATCTGTGGCATTTTTTTATTCATGGCTACTGTCTAGAAAAATCTTAATGAGGAGCTACTCTGAGTGATGCTGAAAATTTGACATTAGTTTAAAATTTATTCGATGATGTTTATCTCCCCTAAAACTTATAATGATTATAAAAGAGAACGAGCATGAGCGAAAAAAATCAAAGTCATGAATGTTTAGTTTGTGGGCAGAAATTCCTCATTAAAAACCTCATTCCTATGGGGCAATACGAAAATCTATTACTGAAGAAATTTCACATGATTTTCCAGAATGGTCGCCTCAAAGTTATATATGCCAAGCAGACTTAACCAAATATCGAATTCAGTATGTTCATTCACTGTTAAAGTCTGAAAAGGGGGAAGTGACTGATCTTGAATATGAGGTGATTAAAAGTTTGCAACAACATGAAGTGATCACCAAAAATGTTGAAAATCAGTTGGATCAAAATTGGACTTTAGGGGAAAGGCTGGCAGATAAAATTGCGACCTTTGGCGGTAGTTGGGCTTTTCTCATGTGCTTTGCGACTTTCCTAGCTATTTGGATTATTGTTAATACAGTGGTCATGGTTACGCATCCTGCCGATCCTTATCCCTTTATTTTATTAAATTTAATTTTATCCTGTATTGCTGCGGTTCAAGCTCCTGTGATTATGATGAGCCAAAATAGACAGGAAGCCAAAGACAGATTGCGCTCGCAAAACGATTATAAAATTAATTTAAAGGCGGAGTTGGAAATTCAACATTTAAATGAAAAACTAGATCATCTGTTGATGCATCAGTGGAATAGGTTAGCCCAAATACAAGAAATACAACTGGATTTGTTATCCGAAATGAGTAAAAAACGCGAATAACTTGGCTCAATATCCAAACACTTAAAAGCATGTTCTGTAATAGTGAGTGATAGCTAAACTCGCTTTCTTAGATTTTTTAACTCTTTGCTTTATAGTTATTTTTCTATGTAAGAGAAGAGTGCTTTTACAAAATCAAGAGATTTATATTTTATCTTTTTGAAGGCGTACTCACCAGTAAACACTTTAAACGTATGCTTATTCTTCTATTTTTAAGCTCTCTCTTTTGTTCTGCCCATGCAAGAGTAAAGTACTCACCCAGATCAATGATTTCATCTTTTCAGATTGCCTGATCTCAATGTATAGTCTTTCTGCATCGAGGACTCTATAGCTTTTCTTTTCGCTTTAAAAATTTAGTTTTTTCAAGCTACCCATAAATCTACCTGTTTGAATTGCAGATTAAAAAGACGAAGACGAGTGCAAAATAGATGTATAAGGCTTTTACCGACTCATATAGATTGAAGAAGATCCATCAGTGAATATTTTAATAGCCAATGACGATGGTGTTTTTGCACCAGGTATTCAAGCGCTCGCACATGCTTTACGTCCATTAGGTCGCGTGGTGATTGTAGCACCTGAAAGTGAACGCAGTGGTTTTTCCAGTGCTTTGACTTTAGATCGCCCCTTACGCCCAATCGAAATTGCACCCGACATGTGGGCAGTCAATGGTACACCCGCGGACTGTGTCTATTTGTCCATGAATGGCTTATTTGACTTTGAGTTTGATCTGGTTGTTAGTGGCATCAATAGCGGGGCAAACTTGGGTGATGATGTGCTTTACTCTGGCACCGTTGGAGCCGCCTTTGAGGGGCGACTAATGAAACAGCCAGCCATTGCTGTATCACTTGCAGGACCCGAAGTGCGTTCGTATAACCGGCCAGAAGAGTATCAACATGCTGCACAGTGGGTACATAACTTTGTAAAGCAAGGTTTGCCTGCATTGCCACCACGCCATATTTTAAATATTAATATTCCAGATGTTGCTGAGTTACAGGGCGCTAAAATTACTTATCAAGGACGTCGTCGTCAGTCTAAGCCGATTACCAGTCATGTTGACCCACGTGGTCGTCAAGTGTACTGGATTGGGCTTGCAGGTGAAGCTGTGGCAGAACCGAAAAGAGGCTATGATGAGGTAGAGTCAGACTTTTTCGCTGTGGCAAATGGTTTTGTCAGTATTACGCCTATTCAGATGGATGCAACCAACTATGAAGTTTTGCATGCATTACAAGGGCAAATAAGTGCGTAAAAGTCGCTACAGCTGAGCAATACAAGGAATGTATTCAGCTGTTTGTTATAACTTTGTGAAAATACGCGCAGAGATACTATTTTCACATACTTTTTTGCTAATCTTAGCGCAAATTAAACTGATTATTTTTTGTATTTTTAGAGAGTAAGATAAATGTCTGTGTTGTCTCAAATTCGTTTCATTGCAATTCCTACAGCACTACTGAAAACTGTCGTGTTATCCACAGCTGTAGTTTCAACTGTTATTTTGAGTGGTTGTGCTTCTAAACCACAGGTTAACAATGCAACACGTTTTGCGAAAGCACCAGACTATTATACAGTTCGTTCAGGCGACACGCTGAGCGGTATTGCAACTCGTTATGGGCTGAGTTATACCTCTGTTGCAGACATGAATGATATTGCTGCGCCGTATCGTATTTATGTGGGGCAGTCATTACGTTTAAAAGGCTCGGGTAGCCCACGTACAACTACGACGCAACCTATTACACAAACCGCTCCAATTCAACGTCAAAATATTGGTCTCCCGAGTCAAAATACGACCACCACAACCACAACAACTCCTGCTAAAGTACCGACCGCACCTGTTGTGAGCTCGAAAAGTTCAACTTTACGCTGGGTAAAACCAAGTAATGGCGCTGTTTTGCAAGGTTATAATTTAGCAAATAATGTGAAAGGTATTCGCTATGCTGGTAACCAAGGTGATCCAATTTATGCAGCAGCAGATGGCCAAGTGGTGTATGCAGCAGACGGATTGAAAGAATATGGGAACTTAATTTTGGTTAAGCATATTGATGGTTATATCACAGCATATGCACACAACAGTGCGATGAATGTGAAGAGCGGTCAAAATGTGACGGCAGGACAGAAAATTGCTGAAATGGGCTCCACAGGTGCAACACGCACCATGTTAGAGTTCCAAGTACGCTTAGATGGCAAGCCAATCAATCCGACTATAGTTTTACCATTAAATTAAAAAATCTGGATGCAACGCAAAAAATTCACCGTATAATACAATGAGTTGTTTTTATCAAGTAGATGAAAACTTCTCATGAATCCAGAGAGAATTTTATGTTAGATCAACTACGGGCAATGGGTGTTTTTGCTTGTGTTGTCGAAAAGAGTTCATTTAGTGGCGCCGCGCGTGAGTTAGGCATCACTACAAGTGCTGTGAGTCAGCAAATTCGTTCTTTAGAGCAAGAGATGGAAGTTGTTCTTTTACATCGCTCAACAAGAAAGTTGAATTTAACTGAAGCAGGCCAGGCTTTTTTCCACAGCTGTCAAGAAATGCTCGCCGCTGCTGAACGTGGCAAAATACGTATCAATGAATTGCGCGATGATCTCGTGGGTGAGCTGCGAATAGCCACTACGCCAGAGTTAGGTGCCAATCATGTGATTCCTGCTTTGTCGCATTGGATGTCTGCACATCGCGGATTATCTATTCATATTGAAGCAGATAATCATTATGTGGATTTGATGAATGGGCGAATTGATATTGCCCTAAGAATGAGCCCAACAGTTGACGATCAAAGTGTACATGTCGTGCCATTGGCGCGCGTGGAACAGATTTTGGTTGCATCACCGAGCTATTTGAATCAGTCTGCACCAATTTCACGACCTGAAGATTTGAAAAATCATGATCTTATTCCGATCACGATTATGAAGAACAATCATGATTTTGATTTTAAAAATGTGGTGACAGGTGATGCGGTTAAACTTGAGATGAAATCAAGAGTAGCCAGTAATAATATTTTAGTGACAAAGACTTTATGCCAACATGGGCATGGAGTTGCACGTATTTTATATTTGGATGTGCAAAAAGAATTGGTTAACGGTTCTTTAGTGGAAGTTCTTCCAGAGTGGAAGCTCCCTAACTTTACGCTAAATGCCATCATTTCAAAGCATGAACAACAGCCGATGAAAATCCATCGTTGTTTGGATGCATTGAAACAATACTTTTGCCAACTACCCGGCGGTCGTATTTACCAAGAAGCAAGCTAATTCGATAGAGATTGTAACTGACGATCAGTCAACCCATACACATGCTTATAAATTTTAAATGACATAACTACATAATTTGAGTTAAGCGGTTCACATGGAACCGCTTAACATGGAGAGCAGCAGAGAAAGGCCAAAGCACTTACGTCTGTTGCTCTTTATTTTTTCCTTCAAAAAAGCAATACTTTTATTTTAAGTTCAAGCTATCGAAGCCTATTCAGCCTGATCTTGCGTTAGCTCTAAAGCGCGCTGGTAAGCAATTTTCTTTTTGATGCCAGTCAAATCAGCCGCTAACTGTGATGCGGCTTTCACTGACAAATCTTGTAAGAGGCGCGTTAAAAGCTGGTCGAGTTTTTCTTGTGCCATATCTTTTTCAGTGGTCGCGCCACCAACAATCAATACAATCTCACCTTTTTGTTGATGATGATCGTTTGCAATAAATTCAACCAACTCACCTAATGTCATCTTCTTGATGGTTTCAAAGGTTTTGGTAATTTCACGAGCAAAACCGACAGGGCGGTCAGCACCAAAGACTTTAGTCATGTCACTGACACTGTCTAAAATACGATGTGGTGCCTCATAAAAAATCAGGGTTTGCGTTTCGTCTTTGAGTTTTTCCAAGCTTGCCAGTCGTTGGGTTTGTTTAGAAGACAAAAAACCTTCAAAGCTGAAACGATCACTTGGTAAGCCCACTGAGCTTAAAGCTGCAATGGCAGCACATGCGCCCGGTACAGGGATTACGCGGATATTATGCTCTTGTGCCGCACGAACCAATTTAAAACCTGGATCACTGATAAGAGGCGTTCCTGCATCACTGATAAGCGCCATATCTTCACCTTTCAACAAACGCTGAATAAGGATGTCAATTTTGTTGCTTTCGTTATGATCGTGGCATGCGGTGAGCGGTGTTTGAATATTAAAGTGTTTCAGTAATTGTGCTGAAGTTCGTGTATCCTCAGCAGCAATGATTTTGACTGATTTTAGTACATCAATTGCGCGGTAAGTCATGTCATCTAAGTGCCCAATAGGGGTTGCGACTACAAATAACTGGGCACTCATGGGTTTTCTCCGCGCTGCAAAATAATAAAATGATAGGTTGGTTTGAGTGCTTTGATGCATTCAACCGGTACCGCGTAAGCATTCTACCTGAATTGTCCGTCGTGGCGTGAGCTAGAATGTTGTCGGCGATGGATTTGCAGGAGTTGGTAAGACATTCGACTGAAATCTAAACGCCAAGAAAGCTTTAAAACGTAGAATGAAATGAATTGATTGGTTCGAGAGACTCACAGCAGCGGTTTTAAGCATCAAGGCGTGAGATTTTTGATCGATATTTAGTTTTTCGAAATGTGATGATTAAAAAATAAAAAGAAGTGGGGGGAAGATAAAGAGATGAAACTGGGACAATGGGCAGAGCAACAAGCTTTGATTGTGCTAGAAGAACAGGGTTATGTTCATGTGCAGTCCAATTATCACTCGCGCTTTGGAGAAATTGATCTGATTGTACAAAAAGGGCAGGAATTGGTTTTTGTTGAGGTCAAAGCACGCTCAAAAACGCGTTTTGCGCAGGCTATTGAAACAATTTCCTATTCAAAACAACGCAAAATAGCAAAAACGGCCATGTTATTTTTACAAGATCATCCACATTTCCAGCAATATTATTGCCGCTTTGATGTGATTTGTTTTGATTTTTTTAAAGAAATAGGACTTACGCATTGACGGATTCAAAAAAGTATTAAAATACTTTATAAAGTATCTGTGATCAGACGAATTAAACATGCTTCTACAGCAACTTGTACTCTACCCATTTATATGGGCTTTCTCATGACAGAACCGAACTCTATTAGCTGCACACAACTTGCCGAGACTTATAATATCTCGCATGATAGTGTAAATCGCTTTCTAGAGCGTGAAGACTACACACCTCACGACCTATATCAGGAAGCAATTCAACATATTGATAATAATAAACTTATAGTCAGTATTGATGATACTGTTTTAGATAAACCGTATAGTCAGCATATGGACTTAGTTAGCTATTTTTGGTCAGGCAAACACCACCGATCCGTCAAGGGTATTAATCTCATTACCTTGTATGCGACAGATCAAAATGGTCAAAATATTCCAATTAATTTCCGAATTTATGACAAATCTGAAAGTAAAACCAAGAATGATTACTTTATGGATATGTTAAGTGAAGTACTCAGTTGGGGTGCAAAGATTCAATTTATTACAGGTGATAGTTGGTATTCATCGACTGGAAATCTAAAAACCATAAGAAAACATGGTATTCGATTTATGTTTGGTATCGACTGTAACCGTAAGGTTTCCCCAGAAAAAGGACAATGGTTTCAACTGCGTTTATTGCCGAATTTCCATCAGGGTCAAGTGGTCTGGCTCAAAGATTTTGGCTTTGTACAATTATTTAAGACTCAGTTAAAAGAACAGCAGAGGTTTTATATTGTGCATCAAGATGAAGATGATTTATTGTCCTTTGAGGGTTTTCATGAATTACATTCAAGTCATTGGAAAATAGAACAATATCACCGAGTGATTAAACAGGTTTGTCATATTGAAAAGTTTCAAGTAAGACGATCTAAACTGATTTTGAATCATATTTTTTCAGCCTTGATGGCCTACGTCGAGATACAAAAGAACCAGTTTGAGCGGATCTTTGAAAATGTATATCGTTGGCAGAAGAAATTATTTAGACCAATCATCAAAGACTTCATTGATGACTTTATTCTCGATAAAAATCATCTGCTACCACAGAGAATCTATAAATATAGTCAAACTACTTTATTATTCATACAAGATTCGAAAAAAACTCGAAATAACTCATCGACTGAGTCGATCAACCATTCTTTACGCTTACGTTTAACCCATGCCCACATGTGTTCTATAGGATTTAAATCAGGGCTGTATGCAGGAAGCCAAAGAATTTTATGCCCTTGTTGTTCCAATAACTCCTGAATATCTGCTCTTTTATGAAATGCTGCATTATCCATAACCACTACACTATTTTCTGGTAATGCCGGTATGAGGAATTGCTCAATCCAAAAATGAAAAACATCTGAATTGATTTTGCAGTCAAATAAACCGACTGAAAATAACTTACCCTCATGGATTGCTCCAATGGCATTGGTCTGATTCTTTAATTGCCAATTATATTGCCATAAACAGGGTACTCCTTTTCGTGAGTAGCCATGAGGTCTATAATCATGTGACTTAAAACCACTTTCATCCAGATAAATAATCGGATGGTTTTTTTCTAATTCATTCACTTGCAGAATAAATTTATCCCTAAGCTTTGTATCTGCTTTAGGATGGCTTAACGTCTTTTTTTAACTGTAATATTTAAGCGCTTTAATGCAGCACCAATAGATGAAACACCACAATTAAAACGTGCAGCACGTTCATATTGATAAGCATCAGGATACTTTTCAACATCTTCACGTAAAGCATCATCGTTAATTTTAGAAGGTTTACGTACACGAGTTTTTTTAATCTCTATACGTTTCTTCCATTCAACAATGGTATTTTTATTAATTTCAAATTGTGCAGCTACCGCTCGAATAGAATAACCTTCCTCAAGCTTAGCTAAAATTTTACGTCTAAAATGTTCTGAATAACTCATTGCACCATTGTATTGGTTTTATAATGATTTGACTATAATACTGCGTAAGTCCTAAGAAATTGCAAAAACCATACAGCAAGATTTTTCAAAATTCACTTATGATCAGCAATGGATAGAAAATGCTTTTACTTTTGATCAAGACTTTATTAATCTTTGAACAAAATCAAAGCTGAAATGCTGAATTAAAATAGTTTGAAAAGTTGAGGAGTCTTGCTGAGTGTTCAATCGTATTGCAATGACCGTATTATGCGTCGCAAGTTTATCTGGATGTGCAAGTTTCATTTCGGGTGGGACAGGAACAGCCGCTGTAGGAACAGAAAGCGGTGCACGTTCATTAGGGCAGGTCTTTATTGACTCTTCAATTGAGCGTACTGCAAAAATTAACTTATATAAATTGGACAGTCGTTTTAAACAGTCACGTGTCAATATCGAAAGTTTTCATGGCAATGTCTTATTAACAGGACAAGTACCCGATCAACACTTACGTCAGTTGGCCGAAGACAATGTGCGTGCGATGTCGGATGTCAAAACCGTGCATAACTACATTACAGTTGGAAACCAAATTAGTTATAGCACCATCATGCAAGACACCTCAGTTACGGCAAATACACGTGGCTTGATCATGAAAGCTGCTGTTGTTTCAGATGCGAAAGTGCGTATTCACACCGAAGATGGCGTGTTATATGTGATGGGACGTTTAAATGGTGCTGAAATTACCGATTTAAACCAAGTGTTACAGCAAGTGGGGAATGTGACTAAAATTATCACACTGGTGGATAATATAGAGCAACAGTCGCAAACGACTAGTGCGTTTGCGTCACCAATGATTAATTCAACACCGACAGAGCAAACGCCTGTTGCGATAGACCCAGACCAAGTTGAGCCAAATAATGTTCAATAAGCTTCAGCCTTTTGTTCAAAGACTGAATCGTTCGGTAGAGTATGCAAGATTACTCTATCGTGACTTTCGTATTTATGATGTCGGTAGTTATGCCTTAAACCGTTTAACACCGCGTAAGGGTTATTCAGTCCAAGAAAATGTAGCCTATGGGTTACGTGCGCGACACCGTTTAGATCTCTTTCGCACGCAAACACCGCGTGAACACCGTCCTCTGATTGTATTTGTGCATGGCGGTGCATGGATGCATGGCGATAAAAAAGATTATCGTTTTATTGGAGAAGCCTTTGCAAAAGAAGGCTTTGATGTGGCTGTAATTAACTACCACTTGGCGCCTGAGCATATTTTTCCTGCCTCTATTGATGATCTCAGCTTGGCTTTAAATTATCTCAATGTACATCAGCTTAAATATCAAATTTCAACGGAAAAAGTGGTGTTGATGGGGCATTCTGCGGGCGCGTTTAATGTGATGTCTGCGCTCTATCATCCGAAGCCATATGAAATACAATGCCGCAGTCAAATTACTGCTATTATTGGTTTGGCAGGCCCTTATCATTTTGACTATAAAGGTGATCCAATTTGTGCGGATGCTTTTGATCAGAACAGACCTTATCAAGAAGTGATGCCATATTATTTCGTCGAGTCGAATAGGGTTAAACATTATCTGTTGGTTGCTGAGAATGATGATGTTGTTGGGTTAAGCAATGCTGTTGATTTGGATCGTAGGTTGAAAGAAAAAGGCAACTACAGTCAACTTTGGACGGTGCCACGCATTGGTCATATTTCAATGATTGGTTCAGTATCGAGTTTGTTTAGTCGTTACTTCACGACCAAGCAAAAAATTATGCAGGCGCTCGAGGATGCGCTTAAGCATTAATTGGGTTTTAAAGTGTATTTGTTGTAGAGATGGTGAGTGAGCTTACAGCCACTCACGTGTATCATCTGCGACCGTTGTGCCTTCTGTCGCATGCATGATCATGGCATGTGCAATACTGCCTTTGAACGGAATTTCAGGCAATTGATCAAACTTAAAGAACTGGGCATCACTGATTTCTTCTTCTTGTAAGCAAAGCTCACCCGATGCGTATTCTGCTTTAAACGCAATCATTAAGTTACTTGGAAAAGGCCAAGGCTGACTCGCCAAGTATTGAATATTTTTAACTTGAATGCCGACTTCTTCCAAGGTTTCGCGGCGTACCGCTTCTTCTAAGGTTTCACCGACTTCAACGAAGCCCGCAATCAAACCATACATATTGCTGCGGGTATTACGCGCATTTTTTGCCAACAGAATTTCATCTTCACCTCGTGTAATGACGGTGATGACACAGGGTTGTACCCGTGGATACTGATGATAACCGCAGGCAGGACAGATCATGGCATATTCGCTGGCATGTGCTTCTGTGGCGTGGCCGCAATGACTACAAAATTTATGATTGCGACGCCATTCTAGCAGTTGAATAGCTCGGCTAGCCTGTTCGAATTGTTTTGTGCTCCAGAGTGGAAGCAACTGGCGAATTGGGATGAGTTCTAAGCCTTCAGGAATCGGCTCATTGTCTAGCAGGTCTCGGGCAATCACTTGATCACCCGAGTGGAAACTTAAATCACTTGCTAGCTTTTCTACACGAGGCAATTGAAAGTTATGATCCACCAACAGTTGTTGTTGTTGGAAAATATAAGCAAGTGAAAGTTCTGACATTAGGCAACAGTCTTTAGTTTTTGGCTACTATCCAATGCTACATCAAACATACTGTGTAATACAGGCTGTTTGTTTTTTAAGTTATCAATCAGCATATCTGCACTTGCGAGCGCGTCCAACACATGATTCACCTGAGCGGCAGTGAGCGCAGTTTCAGCCGTGATTTGTTGTTGCACAAAATCTGCTGAAATATTCAGAGCAGTTTGACCATTTTCAGCGCCTAAGAACAGCATTGCACCCGCGACTTCACGTAGTTGCGCAGGGGTGTTCTCAAGTGTAGCTAAATCTTGTTCTTGCTGATATTGCGCCAAAGCTTGACTACTTAAGTCAATAGACGTTTTAGCCTCTGACAATAACGCAGCATGGGCTTCATCTAAACGGTCTAGTGAAATATTCATGTTGTTGACACGAAGCTGTAAGCGGCTTGAAGTATGGTGACGTTCTAGCACGCCAATAGAGTTCATTGCCGACAAGATCACGTTCATCAACTGCTGCGCAAAACCTTCATCTTTCAGCATATCTGCTTGACTAAGTGATGCTGCTTGACGATTTAAGTCATTATGCGCTTCATTTAAGTTCAACACTTTGAAGATGTTCGCCAAATCGACCAGTTTTGCTTGGAGCTCTTGGGTCTTCTCAGGCGTCATGTTTTGGTAGTTGTACTCAATGTCATTGCGGATTTGCGACATTTCGGTGGTCACCAAATCACTAATGGTATGCATCGTGTCGAAATCTGGGCCATATAGATGACGACTGAAAACTTGCAGCTGCGTATCTGTGAGTAGGTCGTCGCCAATATTTAGTTTGCCACGGATGTGTTGGGGTACTTCGTCTTCTTGGCTGATACACAGACTAAGAATGTTGGCAAGATCGGTGAGGCTGGCTTTGAAACGTTCAGGCGCAGTAAAGAACTGTGCAATGTTACGTTCGATGCTAATCAGAGTGCGTAAACGTGGTTCATTGATGAGTAGCTGTTCAATTTGATTGAGTGCTACATAAACTAAGTTCCAATATTGTTTACTTGGTGTTTGTTCAGCTAGACCAGCCAAATAGGTTCCAACCAACTTGATCGCTTGTAAATCAAGCTCGCTTTCTTCTTGCTTCAGCATCTTGTTTAAAGATTGCTTGTACAAGCGATGCACATACTGTGATTTTTCAAGCGTCGGTGCTTGTGGTAGGCTAAAGTCAGGGCTAATGCAATCGAGCAACGACTCGATGTGTTGACCTTCTTGAGTGAGTGGTTTGCCTAAAGCAATTTCAAGACGATTTAAAGTGTCGAGCAGGAACTGCGGAATTTTCACTTCTCTTAAGCAAATGAACTCAATATAACGCTTCAGCATGGTGGTGCCTTCGCTGAGCGCAATCACATCTTGCGTATTAATTTGCGTAGGATTCCCCATGATCTTGCGCATAAGCTCTGCGGAATATTCAGCAATTTTGGCCAAGCTCGACATATCAATCAATGCAAGCACTTGAGCGCATTGCTCAAATTGGTTTAATGCATCGTCAATCCCAAAAGGTAAAGTCTGATCTTCTGCTAAGGTGCTCACAGCTGATTCAACCAGCTTAATGGAGTTATCCACTTCATTTTTTATTATCAGCAGCGCCGTTGGATCAAAATGAATAGAGGTTTGGTAAGACATTGATCTGCACCTATCCTAGTGTTTTATCGTGTTTATATGCGGCCCAAAGAAGGCATAGCAACTTGTTCATCACTATAGCCTACCTGAAAAATCTTGTAATACAAAAGTTAACAAAAACTTTAGAATTTATTTGGCAAAAAGGCAGGGTGTGCCATGTTTTTCTTGGTATTGTTTGACCCAAGTCTCATGTGCTTCAAGTTCTTCGGCTGAAGGCTGAATTACCGCCAGTTCAATATCCAGTGCTTGACGCTGACTTTGCCCATTTTGTTGTTCACTATGTGACAGGGCATCCATATCAAAGGAAACCTGACCACCTGTCATAGCCAAGTAAACGTCGGCTAGAATTTCAGCATCCAGTAAGGCCCCGTGGAAGGTACGGTCACGCTGTGGAATTTCGTAACGGCGAACTAAGGCATCAAGTGAGTTTTTTTGTCCCGGATGCTTAGATTTTGCCATCGCGAGGGTATCTGTCACCGCACAAACTTCAGAAAGCGCAACAAATCCTGCACGCTTGAACTCCATGTCTAAGAAGTTCATATCGAAGCTTGCATTATGCGCAATGATTTCCGCACCTTTGAGATAGGCAAATAAAGTGTCAGCAATCTCTTGATACAGCGGTTTATCTTTTAAAAAGTCATCAGAGATCCCGTGGACATTTTCAGAGTCGCCCACAGGTTTTTTCGGATTGATGTAGATATGAATCGAGCTGCCTGTGAGCTTTCGATTGACCATTTCAATCGCACCAACTTCAATAATGCGATCGCCATCTTGATAATAGAAACCGGTGGTCTCTGTATCGAGAATGAGCTGTCGAGGTCCAAAGACCTCAACCTTACGTGGAGTAATCACAATTTGTGGATGTTGTTTGAGTTGTGTTAAATCCACACTTGCCGTAACTTCAGGCGTTTGTTCAGTAGAACACTGAGTTGTTGTATCAAGTTCTGGTTCAGCGACTAAACTTGGCTCTTCTTCTGCAACGTCTATTTTACTTTCGGTTAAATCTTCGCTGTCATCGGCTTCTTCGTCATCGAAACCTAAACCAAAAGGGTCGTTTAACAACCAGTCTGGTTCAACTTTTTTTTTATCTACAGACGGTTCTGTTGTCGCTGTTTTAGACTGACGAAGTTGAGCCTGTGTTTGATCGGCACCGAGGTTCGCCAATTGATCTGCCATTTCGTTCCCTTCATGACCTGCATGGCCTTTGACCCAGTGCCAGTCGATATCACGGCCTTGGCAGGCTGCATCGAGTTTTTTCCACAAATCTGGATTTTTAACGTCTTTCCAGTTTTTCTTTTTCCAACCTGTAATCCACTCGGTAATGCCGCGTTTGACATAGGTTGAATCTGTCCAGACTACCAACTTCGCATCGGTTGGGCAGAAAAGAATGCCTTCAATGGCCGCGGTGAGTTCCATACGGTTATTGGTGGTGTTGTCTTCACCGCCACACAGTTTATGTTCTTCAGTTTCTGTAATAATGTACGCGCCCCATCCCCCAAGGCCAGGGTTTCCACGACAAGCACCATCGACATACAGGGTAATTGTTTGTGACATACACAACTTCCGTAAACTGAAAATTAAAACTAAGCGGGGCACCATTGTATAACGCAAATGCACTAGAGAAGTGTATAAGATGCAGCTTTTTTAATTTCTTGTAACATTTATACTGATTTCAAGTTAAATTAACGCCTTGTGTCTGCGGTGTGCTTTACTACAATGGCAGATCTAAAAAATAAATTTTATACGAGTTGTTTGGATTTTCTTATGTATAAGTCAGCTGCCATTTTTGGCCAACCGATGTTACCGACATTATTTAAAATTACAGTACTCGGTTCAGCACTCGCGACACTTGGACTGGCTGGTTGCTCCTCGACGCAAAGTGCAACGCAAACATCTAAATCCAAACAAGTCGGATCAAACTACCTAGACGCAAATAGCCTAGATTCTTTAGAAGATTTACTTTCTGCAACCGACATGCGCGCGGTGGAAGGGGATCGCCTGTTGGTGTTAAAGCACGGTGACGTTTGGAAGCGTATGACCGTGGGCTTTAAAATGAACAGCGATCATTGGAATCCGCGTATTGATGCACAGCGCGGGTGGTTCATTTCACGCCAACCGTATTTGGATCGTTTAAGTGCACGTGCTTCACGTTATTTGTATCACACCGTTAAAGAAGCGGAGCGTCGCGGTTTACCAACAGAGCTGGCTCTACTGCCTGTGATTGAAAGTTCGTATGACCCTGCTGCAACCAGTAGTGCTGCGGCTGCAGGCTTATGGCAGTTTATTCCAAGTACGGGACGTATTTATGGCTTAAAACAAAGTAGCCAATATGACGGACGCCGTGATGTGGTGGAGTCAACGCGTGCTGCGTATGAGTTCTTGGGTAGTTTATATAACCAGTTTGGTTCGTGGGAACTTGCGCTAGCGGCTTATAATGCAGGTCCAGGTCGTATTCAACAAGCAATTAACCGTAATAAAGCCGCAGGTTTGCCGACGGACTATTGGTCATTAAAACTGCCAGCAGAAACCATGAACTATGTGCCACGTTTCTTGGCGGTTGCGCAGATCATTAAAAATCCAAATGCCTATAACATCAATTTACCACCGATTGCGAACCGTCCGCACTTTAGAGAAGTTACTGTGGGCGCGGTGAGTCTAAATGAAGTTGCATCGATTACTGGTTTAAGTCGTGCCGAGCTGTATCAGTTAAATCCGGGACACCGTGGTGAATGGATTGATGGTGCAAGTCCAATGCGGATTTTAATTCCTGCGGATTTGAGTCCTTCAGTGGATGTACGTTTGAAAAAATTACAGGGTGGTTCAGGCGGCTTGTGGGCATCTGCAAATACCAAATTGCCTGAAAATAACCAAACGATTCAACCAAGCAAAATTGAACCGCCAACGTTGAACACCAAATCGATCACACCGTCGAAAACTACACCACCTGTTTTAGCGACGACTACCACAAAAACCACAGCAGCGAAGCCTGCCACTTCGTCTACAGTAACGTCGTCAAGCAGTGCAGCTATCTCCACGCCGTCTCGTGGTTCAACGCCTAAGGGTTCTAATGCCCTCGCTGCTTTTGCTGCTAATAGTGATATTCCAAGTGCGCCGCGTATTCCAGTTGCGGTTACGCCTGTCACGCCAGTGAAACCCGTTTCCGTTGAACCACCAATTTCAGCGGCAGAACGTGAGCAGTTAACCGCGGCAATTCAAGCCGAAGGTCAAAGCAAAACTGTCGATGAAGTTCTGAAACCAGTTGCGACGAAAGCAGAGCAAGCTGAAGTGGTAGCTGAAATTCAAGCTTTAGCCCCTCAAGGCACAGAAATTGTAGATCCTCTGGATGGTAAAATTAAATTGACTGCAATTCAAACCAGTCAGTCAGTGGCTGAACTGCAAGGCAAAGAGTTAACCAAAGGTTTTGCTTATCCAAAGTCTGTGGCTGACAATACCCGTTTAGATTCAGATGAAGTGAAGCGGAATCAAGGCAAAAATTTTGTTAAGACTGACTCTGAAATTGTGATTGTTCCGCCAAAAGGTAAACGTTCAACTTATACCGTACAACCGGGTGATACTTTGGCGCTGATTGCTGCCAAAAATGGGGTGAACTGGCGTGATGTGGCGAAGTGGAACCAAATGGATGCCAATGCCACACTTTATGTCGGTACTTCAATTTATTTATATGATGCAAAACCACAAGCTGAAAAAGTAGAAGTACGTTCTACCGTGAAAGCTGAGACTAAACCTGACAGTTATACTGTTCGTGCCAATGATACCTTAACCGGTATCGCGGATGAGTTCGGTTTAAGCTTAAAACAGTTGGCTGACTATAACGGCTTAAGTGTGACCAGTGGCGTACGTGTGGGACAAAAGCTTTCCTTAAAAGAAACAGCACAATCGCGAGCAAAAACTAACGATGAAAAAACCAGCAGCCAAACTAAAGTAGCAACCCAGTCTTATACCGTGAAACGTGGTGAATATCTGAAATTGATTGCAGACCGCTATGCGCTGTCAAATCAAGAATTGGCAGATTTAACACCGGGTTTAAATGCGGGCAGCAACCTGTTGGTTGGACAAAAAATTAATGTGCCACTCAATGATGTCAAAAGCTTAACGACGAATAGTGCTAAAACGTCTTCAGTTAAAGCTGAGGCACAGTTCAAAGTTGAAAGTTATAAAGTACAACGTGGTGATACTTTGTATAGCATTGCATCACAGTCGAAGATGAGCCTGTCGGAGTTGGCTGATCTCAATAATCTGTCAACCAATAGCGGCTTGCAAGTGGGTCAAAGTATTAAGATCCCTGCGGGTTCAACGGTACCAGATACTTATACCGTTCAGTCGGGGGACTCATTAACTGCAATTGCTTCGAAATATAATTTGGGTATGGATTATATTGCTGACCTCAACAACATGAGTCGTACAGCGGGTTTACGTGCGGGTCAAAAGCTCAAATTAACGGGTGAAGTGACTGCTGTTGAAACGCCGAAAACAGTCGAAAAACAAACTACTGCAAGTAATAACTCAACCGATATCCATGTGGTGAAATCGGGTGAAACCTTAAATAGCATTGCACGTAAATATCATTTGCAACTGAACTATTTGGCTGAATTGAACAACCTGAGCCGTACGGCGAATGTTCGTGTTGGTCAGCGTTTAAAAATTGAAGGTGATGTTGATTCAGCTCCAATCAAAACAGAAACGGTGGCAGCAAAGCCACAAGCAACTTCTAGCCGTGCAACTGAAGCTTATAGAGTGAAGTCAGGCGAGTCGTTAAACTCAATTGCAAACCGTGCTGGGATGTCTGTGTCAGAGCTTGCCGCTTTAAATAACCTGAGTCCGCGTGCAGGCTTACAAGTTGGGCAGACCATTCAAATTCCAAAACTGATTTCACAGTACACAGTGAAACGTGGTGATACCTTAATTGGACTGGCAAGTCGTTATGGTATGGACACTTCGCAATTGGCTGAGCTCAATGACATTAAACCGAATACGCAGTTGCGCATTGGTGATGTAATTAAGGTGCCGAATTAGTATTGAGTTGAAATGCAATTTCAGAGAAAGTCCCGATGAAGGTTAGAACAACATTCTTGCTGTTCAGCCTTGTAGCGATTCCATTAAAGGCATGGTCTGCATTGCAGACCATGCCTTTTATTGCACCCTATAGTACGCCGAAATACAGCCAATTGGATCATCTGCCTTATGCCAATGTGCAGGCACCGAAGGGTGGTGAATTAACACGTGCAGTCATTGGGAGTTTTGATAACTTAAACAGCATGAATGGTCGCGGTACTGCGGTTGAGGGAACCAATTATTTATTTGACTCACTCATGAGTAGTTCTTTGGATGAGCCTGCGGTAATGTATCCATTGCTGGCAGAAAAGGTCAGCTATGACCCGAAAAACTTTAACGCGATCATTTTTCATTTAAACCCCAACGCACGGTTTAGTGATGGCAGTCTTGTTACCGCAGCCGATGTAAAGTTCAGTTTTGATATCTTTCAAACCAAGTCCAATTTCGGCTTACAGATGTATTTGTCGGATTTAGCCAAGACCGAAGTGTTGTCCAAATACAGCGTCAAAATGCATTTTAAAACCCGAAATAATGTGGAAATGCCTTTGATTGTAGCCAGAATGCCAATTTATTCCAAAAAAGACTGGCAAGGCAAAGACTTTAGTAAAACTTCGATCAAACCGATTTTAGGCTCAGGTCCTTATCTTTTAGAGAAAATCAATGCCGGGCAGCGGGTTGTTTATAAACGTAATCCAAAGTATTGGGCCAGAGATTTAAAGGTCAATCTAGGGCGCTATAATTTTAATCGCGTGAGTTATGTGTACTATCGCAGCAAAGATATTGCTTTTACTGCATTTAAGTCGGGTTTATATACCTTGCATGAGGAAGAGTCTGCACGACAATGGGTGACAGCCTATAACTTTCCCGCAGCGAAACAAGGTCTCGTTAAAAAATATCGATTTAAGCATTTCAATCCGATTCCAACGCAAAGTTTTGTGTTTAATACTCGCCGTCAGCCCTTTCAAGATATTTATTTTCGCCAAGCTTTAACCTATGCCTACGATTTTGAATGGCAAAACAAAGCGATGTTCTATGGGCAATATCAACGCCTGCAAAGTTATTTTTCTAATAGCGAACTAGAGGCGAAGGGTCTACCTTCGGCTGCTGAAATTAAAATTTTAAAGCCTTATTTAGCGAAATTGCATCCTGTGCAGCGAGATGGCGTTTTAAAGAACTGGCGTTATTCAGCTTCAGATGGATCGGGCTACAATCGAAATAATTTGCTTATCGCACGACAGATTTTATTAAAAAATGGCTATACATATAATGCCAAAGGTCAACTGTTAGATCGGAAGAATAAGCCGATTCAGTTTGAGTTTCTGATTCAGCCGAGTGATGCTATGCGTGAAATTACGCCTTTTGTTCGCCATCTAAAGCGTCTAGGAATACAGCTGAACATTCGACAGGTTGATACACCGCAGTACTATGAGCGTATGCGGACTCAAGATTTTGATATGACCCTACAAACGATGCCACAGTCTTTGACACCGGGCAAAGAACAGGTGCAACTGTGGGGCAGTGCTTCAGCCCATCAGGTGGGAAATTATAATTATTCGGGTATTCAAAATCCGGTAATTGATCAGATGATTCAACAGTTGATTCAAGCGCCTGATCGTAAGCAAGTGGTCGTGCAAACGCGTATTTTAGATCGATTACTGCGTGCAGGTTATTATCAAATTCCAACCTATGGTAAAGCGGATCAATGGTATGCCTATTGGAACATGTATCAAAAACCGGCACGAAGTCCACAGTTACATGTCGGGTTGGATTATTGGTGGAGTGATGCCAAACAGGCGAAACAGGTGAGTCAGTATTTAGGTCAGTCAGCCAAGCAATAAACAGGCATAGGGGTTTTTGAGATGCGTAAGTATATATTCAAAAGGCTGTTACTGATCGTTCCGACCTTATTTCTGATTTTACTGATCAATTTTGCTGTGATTCAAATTGCGCCCGGTGGTCCTGTTGAGCAAGCCATTCAACAAGCGGAAGCTATGCAAACTTTGGGTAATTTGGGCGGTGCAGGTGGAGGCTCAAATGTCTATCAAGGCGCGCAAGGGCTCAGTGATGAAATGCTCGCAAAGATCAAAGCACATTATGGTTTTGATCAGCCCATGCATATACGCTTTTTTGAAATGGTGAAAAATTACGCGCAACTGGACTTCGGCACGAGCTTTTTTAAAGACCAGTCCGTTACAGCGCTGATTAAGGATAAATTACCTGTATCCGTGTCCTTGGGGCTGTGGAGTGCTTTGCTAATTTATCTGATTTCGATTCCTTTGGGCATCAAAAAAGCCCGATTGCACGGCACAGTATTTGATCAGGCTACATCGCTCCTGTTGGCAGTGGCCTATGCAGTTCCTGCGTTTATTTTTGCAATTCTCTTGATTGTCTTTTTTGCAGGCGGTTCTTATTTCCAATGGTTCCCCTTACAAGGTTTGGTTTCAGAAAATTTTGCGGATTTGTCGTTATGGGGCAAAATTAAAGATTATTTCTGGCACATGGCTTTACCGCTTTTGGCGATGGTGATTGGTGGCTTTGCCACAGTGACTTATCTCACCAAGTATTCGTTTATGGAAGAGCTAGGCAAGCCTTATGTGCTGACGGCACGTTCCAAAGGCCTGACTGAGTCTCAAGTGTTGTATGGTCATGTGTTTCGCAATGCGATATTAATTGTGGTTGCTGGTTTACCTGAAGCTTTAATCGCTTACTTCTTTGTGGGTAATTTATTTATTGAGATCATTTTTAATCTGGATGGTTTAGGTTTATTGGGCTTTGAGGCGATTGTGCAGCGTGACTATCCTGTGATTTTTGGCACCTTATTCATTTTTACTTTGTTGGGCTTGCTGCTGCGTCTAATTGGCGATGTGTTGTATCAGTGGATTGATCCGCGAATACATTTTGATTCGCAAGGGAGAGGCTGATGTCACCCATTTTACAGGCAGGTTTCAAACGATTTAAGCAAAATAAGCTCGGTCTTAGTTGTAGTATTTTATTTATCTGTGTTTTTGTACTGTCTTTAGCCTCAGAGCTAATCGCGAATGATAAACCACTATTGGTTAAGTATGATCAGACCTTATATTTCCCTGTATTGAAACACTATCCTGAAACGACTTTTGGCGGTGTTTTCGAAACTGAAACTGAATATAAAGATCCAGTGGTACAGCAGCTGATTCAAGCAAAAGGTTGGGTTGTTTGGCCGTTGATTCGATATTCATATCAAACCCCCAATGTAGATTTGACAGTCCCTGTACCGTCACCACCCACAATGCAAAATTGGCTCGGGACAGATGACCAAGGTCGTGATGTTTTGGCACGAGTATTATACGGCTTACGTGTCTCATTGCTGTTCGGTTTTATTTTGACTTTCAGTTCAACTGTACTGGGCATTGTGATTGGGGCAATACAAGGCTATTACGGTGGTTGGGTCGATTTAATCGGGCAGCGCATTTTAGAAGTGTGGGGTGGGTTACCCATGCTGTTCATGGTGATGATTTTAGTTAGTATGTTTAGCCCAAATATTTACTGGCTGTTTTTAATCATGCTGTTATTCAGTTGGACAATTTTAGTTCCACTGGTACGGGCTGAGTTTTTGAGGGCGCGCCAGTTGGATTATGTCCGTGCCGCGCGAAGTTTAGGTGTCACCAACCGAGCTATTATTTTTCGGCATATTTTACCTAACGCAATCAGCTCTAGCCTGTCACAACTGCCTTTTATCTTAACAGCCAATATTACAGCGCTAACTGCACTGGATTTCTTGGGCTATGGCCTACCACCTGATGCGGCATCATTGGGTGAGCTTTTGTTACAAGGCAAGAATAATTTAAATGCACCATGGTTAGCTCTGTCTGGCTTTTTTAGCTTGGCTATTGTGCTTGCGTTGCTGATGTATATCGGGGAGGCTTTGCGCGATGCATTTGACCCTAGACGCCAATAGAACAGCTCCGATACTTGAAGTGAATGCCCTGAGCATTCACAGCTCAGAACGGGTATTAGTCGATCAGCTCAGTTTTGAACTGCGTGCTGGGCAGACTTTGGCGCTGGTTGGAGAGAGCGGTTCAGGAAAATCGGTCAGTGCTTTATCCTTGATGGGTTTGTTGCCGAAAGTTTTACAAGTGCAAGGCTCAGTACTGTTAGACGGAAAAAATCTCTTAAAGTTGAGCGATGCGCAACTTAGGTCGATTCGTGGGCAAAAAATCGCGATGGTTTTTCAAGAGCCAATGACCGCTTTAAATTCTTTGCATCGGGTGGAAAAGATCATTGCCGAGACTTTATGGTTACAGGGTTGGTCTAAAACACAAGCGCGGCAACGAGTAATTGCCTTGTTAGAAGATGTGGGTATTCCAAATCCTGAAAGTGTGTTGCAGCGTTTTCCTTATGAGCTGTCTGGCGGCCAACGCCAGCGGGTCATGATTGCCATGGCACTGGTGCAAGAGCCTGATATTTTGATTGCTGATGAGCCCACCACGGCTCTAGATGTAATGCTGCAAGTTCAAATTTTAGACTTGCTGAAGTCTTTACAACAGCGCCATAACATGTCCATGATTTTGATTAGTCATGACCTCAATTTGGTGAAACACTATGCTGATGATGTCGTGGTCATCCATCAAGGTAAGGTCGTAGAGCAAGGGGCGGTTGCGCAGATTTTTGAACAGTCGCAGTCTACTTATACTCAAAACTTACTCAATCATTCTTTTGGTCAAGCCATTAACGTACAAGATGCAGCACCTTTGCTCCGCTTAAAACAACTTGAGGTTAAATTTCCGATTAAAAAAGGCTGGTTTAATCGCACGACACAGTATCTTGCTGCGGTTGAAGCTTTGGACTTGAGCTTGGCTCAAGGGCATTCTTTGGGAGTGGTGGGGGAAAGTGGTGCAGGCAAAAGTTCTTTGGCACTGGCTGTAGCAAGGTTGATTGAAAGTCGAGGGCAGATCCGGTTTGGAGAACATGATTTAAACCAACTCTCGCAAAAGGCATTACGTCCGCTTCGCGGTGATTTTCAAATCGTGTTTCAAGACCCGTTCGCAAGTTTGAACCCACGCATGAGTGTTGAACAAATCATTGCAGAAGGTTTGGCTTTAAAGCCTTTGTCTTTGTTTGAGAGGACACAACATGTTGAGAATGTCTTAACTCAGGTGGAGTTGCCTGTCACATTTAAAAGCTATTATCCACATGAGCTATCCGGTGGACAGAGACAGCGTGTGGCTTTGGCACGAGCCTTGGTACTTCAACCTAAACTATTGATTTTAGATGAACCAACTTCGGCCTTAGACCGAAGTACGCAGCGTTCGATTGTGGCGTTATTACGCCGCCTACAACACGAGCAGGGTATGAGCTATTTGTTTATTAGCCATGACTTACAAGTGGTACGTGCACTCTGCCAACAAGTTTTGGTTTTGCGACATGCCAAAGTAGTGGAATTGCAAGCCACTGAACAACTTTTTGAGCAACCGCAGTCTGACTATACGCGTCAATTGATTCAAGCCAGTCAGTATCAGTAAAATCATTTTCTAAATAAAAGATCAGAAATTTTGACAAAATGAATTGTCAAATTCTCTTGACTGTAGCCAAAAAACACATAGAGTAAAAACACTAAAAAATATTAAAGGATGAATTTTCATGAGCCAGCTTGCAAGCGCAATCGACATTGGGCAGGTCCATTTTAAAAATAAGATGATTAAAGGGGCAATGAGTGAAGCACTGGCTAATCATGCTGGCCAGCCGAATCATTTGCACTTAGGCTTGTATGAGGCTTGGGCAAAAGGAGGCCTAGGCTGTGCCATTACAGGTAATGTGATGGTGGACTTCCGAGCTAAAAATGAGCCAGGCGTGGTGGTGATTGAAACCGAGCGTGACTTAGAACCACTAAAACAATGGGCTGCGATTGGTAAAAAACATGGCATGGTGCAATTAGTGCAGTTGTCACATCCGGGCCGTCAATGTCCTAAGGGCTTAAATAAGGAAACGGTTGCACCTTCAGCAGTACCATTTAGTCCCGCTTTAGCAATGAGCTTTGGAACGCCACGAGCGCTTCGTGAAGATGAAATCCTTGATATTATCCAGCGCTTTGCAATTTCAGCTGCCATTTGTGAGAAAGCGGGCTTTGAAGGCGTGCAATTACATGGTGCGCATGGTTATCTCATCAGTCAGTTTTTATCGCCGTTGACCAATAAACGCCAAGATCAATGGGGTGGCACTGCTGAAAACCGCATGCGTTTTTTATTGGAAATTTATAAAGCGGTACGTGCAGCAACGTCAGAGCAGTTTATTATTTCAGTCAAACTTAATTCAGCAGATTTTCAGCGTGGCGGAATCTCGGAAGAAGATGTAATCGCTACATTTGAAGCCATTGATGCTGCTGGGATTGATTTGATTGAGATTTCAGGTGGTAGTTATGAAGCACCTGCCATGGCAGGGGTGAAGCAAGAAAAACGTAAGGCATCGACCATTGCACGTGAGGCTTACTTCTTAGAGTTTGCTGAAAAAATTCGTGAACAAGTCCAGTGTAAGTTGATGGTGACTGGCGGTTTCCGTACAGTGGCAGGTATGAACGCAGCCTTAGAAAGTGGTGCATGTGATTTTATTGGGATGGCGCGTCCCTTTGCGGTAGAACCCGACGTGACCAATCGTTTAATTGCAGGGCAAGATGTACGTTATGCAGTTGATAAGATCAAAACAGGCATTTCGATGATTGATAAAATGGCGATTATGGAAGTGATCTGGTATGCCGCGCAATTTAAGGATATCGCAGAAGGTAAACGACCAAATCCGAAACTGTCACCGCTCAAAGTGTTTTTTAATTATTTAAAAGGCAATGTAAAGGCGGTGATTAAAGGGCAAGTCAACTCTAGAAAGTCTGCCTAAGTAGAACTTACTGTGTGATAGACCAATAGTGTTCAAAATAAGAAGCAGACCATTGCCCGCGTGTCATAGCAGTATTAAAGGCAGGTCTGCTTTGTATTTGGGTAAAATAGTGTTGAATGGCCTGATACTGAGCAAACTGCGGTGTGGCATAACTGGCTGCATAGAGTGGAAACCACATCAAGATATCGGCATAACTAAACACATCACCTGCAAAGTATGCATGCGTGTTTAAGTGGGTATCAATTTCTTTAAGTTGTCGATGGAGTTCAGGGTTTAAATAAGCGCGATTGAACGAGCTTTGAAAGGCCAAACTCACAAAACGCACAACCAAAGGTGTTTGTTGTTTAATGTGTTGGAAAACTTGTTTCAATGCCAAATTGGGCATGAGACTGGCATCGCTATTGGGCATGAGACTGGCATCGCTATAATGGCTATAAAAACAGAAGTTCCAATACTGTGTAAGGTCATGGGGAATAATCAACTTCTGGTGTAGTTGACATAAATATTCTACGATTGCACTGCTTTCCGTAAGTCGTATCGTCTGAGTATCATGTGGAATGTCGAGCGTTGGAAATTTAAGATTCGTTTGTTTAGCTTGTGCTGTATCATAAAGTTTGAGTTCATAAGATAGCTCAAGTTCCTCAAGTAGCCAAAGAATACGCTGTGAACGTGAGTTTTGAAGATGATGTAAGATCATAAATATTTTTAGTTTTAAGTAATTGATCGTATCTATAAAAAGAAGAATAAAGGAAATCTAGGATGAAAAATAGAAATGTTGCGATTTTAAGTGCTGTTTTACTGTTGGTAAGTCCTCAGCTGCTATGGGCGAATATGTCCTATCAAACGGGCGATATTATTTTTCATGTTTCGAAGTCTCAGCAAAGTTTAGGGATACAAAAAGCGACCAAGTCCCGTTATAGCCATATGGGTTTAATTGTTAATAGAAATGGAAAAGCATGGGTTTTAGAGGCGGTTCAGCCTGTGAAATATACGGCACTTCAGCAGTGGATTGATCGCGGGGTTGAACGGCATTATGTGGTGAAGCGCTTTAAAACGAATTTGACTGTTCAGCAAAAGCAGACGCTAATCAAGAATGCAGAACAATACTTAGGCCAGCCTTATGATCTTTATTTTGAGTGGGACAATCGTGCTTTATATTGCTCAGAAATAGTCTGGAAGGCCTATCATGATGCTTTAGGTATTGAGTTGGCTCCGTTATCCAAACTGAAGCAATTTGATTTAAGTTCGTCTGAAGTCAAGCAACTCATGCAACAGCGATATGGGAAAAACATTCCCTTGAATGAAACTGTGATTGCGCCACAGGCTATTTTTGCCTCGACCGCTTTAATTGAAGTTGATCGTAAATAGACAAGCAATAAAAAAGCCCAAGTCATAATACTTGGGCTTTTTTATGAGATGACTCTAGAAAAAATCAATCTCGAATATGGCGTCCCTACGGGGATTCGAACCCCGGTTACCGCCGTGAAAGGGCGATGTCCTAGGCCTCTAGACGATAGGGACAGTACAGAAGTTATATTTTAAAACCGATTACTTTTGATCTTAAGTAATGGCGTCCCTACGGGGATTCGAACCCCGGTTACCGCCGTGAAAGGGCGATGTCCTAGGCCTCTAGACGATAGGGACTTAATAAAACTTTACTTCTGAAATTGGCGTCCCTACGGGGATTCGAACCCCGGTTACCGCCGTGAAAGGGCGATGTCCTAGGCCTCTAGACGATAGGGACGTTTCAGAGGTGGGCGTATATTAGGGTGAAAATAGAGGGGTGTCAAACGCTTTTCTCTAAATAATTCCAGTTTTCCGTGTTGAGTGCATAAATTTAAAACAATCTAGATAAAATGATTAAAAATCATATGATTTAAGCCGATTTTTTAAGCAAGCTTAGCAAATTGTTGATGAACTTGGGATGGCGTAAATAGCCTTCGATTAGATGAGGATGAGCAAGATCGGTGGTGATTTGCTTGTTGATAATAGCGGGGGTAAAAGCAAATGGTTTTTGATTCAGTGGGAAAGCACTCAGAAAATCAGCATCTGAATAAAAATTGATCCAATCGCCATATAAAGCTGCAGGCCGTTGAATAGGTTGCTGCAAATGACACTGAATAACGCGAAAGGCAAGTGGTGAACCGAGGGTAATTAGTGCTTGAATCTTAAGTTCGGGGTGTTGAATTAAATAATTATAGGCAATCACGCTGCCTAGAGAGTGGGCAATCACAATATTGGGTTTCGTACCGTGTAAGTGCTCATGCAGACGCGTATGCACGGTGTGGATGAAGTGTGGATTGGATAAATATAGATACGCTTCCATCAAAAAACGATGAATAAAGCTACTATGCAGCTCAGGGAAGTGGTTGATTAAACTAGCTAAGTCACGTAAGGCCAGATCTTTGCCGAGGAGGCTGATGTATTTAATTTTATTATTGAATGAGAGTTCATCTGAAATTGTGAGCTGAGGGTTTTTAGAAATTTCAGCTTGATGTTCGATATTGGGTGCAGCGGTGTGCGTCAGGTGAATAGGATGTAAAAAAGAAAAAGGAGACCAATGTTGTGGCATGAGGGTGCTGGCATTGAGGGTGTTTTCTAAATGCTGACGTGTTAGAAGATCTCCATAAAAGGCCAGCCGACTGTGCCGCTGAAGATAGGGAAGGTCATCTGCGCGGCCAAGTTCGCTCAGTACCTGTTGTAAGATCACAAGCCAATGTTGAAGCAGGGTACGTGCAGTCTTGTGCTGCTGATTCATCCCATGAATCCATACAATATTCATCGTGCATGCACCGATGATGTACTTGATCAAAACAGTATAAAAAAAAGAGCGACCGAAGTCGCTCTTTTTAACAATACGGATTAAGATTTCTTGTGATAAAAGGTGTAATAACTGGCATAACATACTGCAATAAACAATAAACAACCAAAGAAGCTAATACGCATACTTGGATCAAACACCATACTGACGCAGGTGATAAAGCAGAAGATAAAGCCAAGGATTGGCACAATAGGAAACAGCGGCGCTGCAAAACCTAATTCTTCTTTTTTACGTCCTTGTTTATACCATTGGCGACGGAAGTTAAATTGGCTTAAGCAAATACTCATCCAAACTACTACCATGGTAAACGCTGCAATACCTAAAAGGTTTGTAAAAATGGCTTCAGGTGCAAACTGTTCAGACAGTAAACCCGGCATACCGCCAATCATGGTCACGATAACTGCCACGTAAGGGACACCACGTGCATTGATTTTTGAGAATACTGCTGGTAATTGCTTTTGATAAGACAGCGACCACATCATACGCGAAGCAGCAAATAGTCCAGAATTCGCAGCAGATAGCAACGCAGTGATAATCACAAAACGAATGATATCTTCAGCATAAGGAATGCCAATGTGCTGGAATACGGTCACAAATGGACTGCTACTCACGCCTTCAGCTGCTAAACCTGCTTCTTGATGCGGAAGGAGTGAAGTCACGACCAAGATGGTACCCACAAAGAAAATCAATAAGCGGAAAATCGCAGTATTGATGGCTTTGGGTACATTCTTAGCAGGATCTTTGGTTTCACCCGCAGCAACACCAATCAGCTCTGTACCAGAAAATGCAAAGTTCACGATCAACATGGTGGTAAAGATAGGGAACAAGCCTTCTGGGAACCAACCCTGAGCCGTTAAGTTGCTAAATAAAGGCGCAGCTTCATAGCCTCTGTAGCCAATCACGCCAAAAATAGCGAGTAGACCCAATAAAATAAAAATAACAACGGTGATAACTTTGACTAAAGCCAACCAAAACTCAGATTCTGCGAACCATTTGGTCGAGATCATATTTAAACTAAATACAAAAGCACCAAATATTAAGGTCCACATCCACATTGAACTATCTGGAAACCACTCCTGCATGAGCAGTGCAGCAGCTGTAAACTCGGTTCCTAGCGTGACCGACCACGTTAGCCAGTACAGCCATGTGATGGTATAACCTGTACCTGGTCCGATATAGCGTTTGGCATAAGCACCAAATGAGCCAGACTCAGGCATATGAACAGCAAGTTCCCCTAAACACAGCATGACCATATATGCAATGATCCCGCCGAGGAAATAAGAAATAATGGCACCTACAGGCCCCGTTTGTGCAATGACTTCACCCGATCCTAAAAATAGGCCCGTCCCGATTGCGCCGCCAAGCGAAATCATAACCAGATGTCGAGTACTCATAGCGCGTTTTAAAGGCGCAGAATTGCCCTGATGCGAAGCATCATTCGGAGATGAGTGCATAAGCGTTAATAAGTTCAGGAATGAAGCGGGCTATTGTAGTGAAAAACTGCAAATCTGCAATGAAATAATAGTAATTATGAATAAGTGTTGATCGGATAAGATCAAGAGATGGCGTCCCTACGGGGATTCGAACCCCGGTTACCGCCGTGAAAGGGCGATGTCCTAGGCCTCTAGACGATAGGGACGTTGCGAGGTGATGCGTATATTAAGGATTAAAGGCCTATTTGTCAAAAGGGTTTTTGCTCTGTAATGGTTGAAAGTTCAAACATTAGGCAAAACAAGTAATTAAATTGAATGAATTTTTTATTGTTGCAAAAGTGAGCCCAAAAAATAAGCTTGAGCTCACTTTGCTGAAGGTACTTAGTCTTTATTATGATAGAGCCAATAGTAACTGGCATAGCAAGCCGCCATAAAGAGCAAGCAGCCAATAAAACCTGAAAGCATTTCAGGGTCAGCCGCCATACTTAAGCCTGTTGCTGTACAGCAGATAAAGCCTAGGATCGGAACGAGCGGATACCAAGGGGTACGGAATTTCAGCTCCGATAAAGCCCGACCTTGCTTTAACCATTGGCAACGAAAGTTAAACTGACTCCAGCAAATACTCATCCAGACAATTACCATGGTAAAAGCTGCAATACCCATTAAGTTCTTAAAAATGACATCTGCACCAAACTGCTCTGAGAGCAAGCCCGGCAAGCCACCGATCATGGTGACCCAAATGGCAATATAAGGCACCCCAGATTTACTCACTTTAGCAAAGAGCTTGGGCAATTGGTTTTGTGAGGACAGGGCCCACATCATACGAGATGCAGCATATAAGCCTGAGTTCGCGGTTGATAATAATGCCGTGATAATCACAAAACGGATAAAGTCTTCAGCATAGGGAATGCCCATTTGGGTGAATACAGTTACAAACGGGCTGCTGCTTAAGCCGCCATGTCCGCCCACTTGTAAACCTGTGTTGGTGTAGCTGAGCAGGGAACTAATGACAATGATAGTACCAACAAAGAAAATAATCAGGCGCCAAACCGCGGCATGAATGGCTTTGGGTACATTTTTTTCTGGGTTTTCAGTTTCACCTGCGGCAATACCAATCATTTCTGTGCCATTAAAAGCGAAATTCACAATTAATAAGGTGGTAAACAACGGAATAAGACCATTCGGTAGCCAGCCTTGCGCAGTCAAGTTGTTGAATAAGGGTGCAGACTCATCCCCCTGAAAAGGGATGATACCGAAAATACAGGCAAAGCCTAAAAGAATAAAAATGAGTACAGTTGCGACTTTGATCATGGACAGCCAAAACTCAGACTCTGCAAAAGCTCGGGTTGAACTGAGGTTTGAAATCAGTACGCCACTGGCAAAGATTAACGTCCATAACCAGATCGACGTTTGTGGGAACCATTCCTGTACCAAAATGGCTGCTGCGGTAAATTCGGTGCCGAGTGTTGCCGACCAGCCGAGCCAATACATCCACGACACCATATAGCCTGTGCCAGGGCCAATATAACGTGTTGCAAAGGCACCAAATGAACCAGAAACAGGTAAATGTACTGCAAGCTCGCCGAGGCAAAGCATGACCATATATGCGATCAACCCGCCAATAATATAAGCCAGTACAGCACCGAGAGGGCCTGCCTGAGAGATCACTTCGCCTGAGCCCATGAACAGGCCTGTACCAATGGCACCACCAAGCGATAACATGATCAGGTGGCGTGTGCTCATGGCACGTTTTAATGAGGTATTTTGCGGTGAATCAGTTGAAGACCGCGAAGGCGGCGTTGCAGATTGCATAGAAAATCAAACAATGGGCTTAAAGTTATATTCTAGTTTTTAATAAGATGAAAAATCACGTGAATTGAAATTTTCTAATGAAATCTCAGTATTAATTTAAAAAACAAATGTTTAAAGTCGACTTTTAGTGGTCAGGTGTTGGATAAGAAGGGCTGTTCTCAGCACTTGGGTGTATTTCTTCTGCAACAGGGTCTTGTTTGGTGTTGTTGGTTCCTTGTTGGACAAACCATAGATAAAAAATAGAAGGTGATAGAATCTAGGACTTACGCATTGACGGATTCAAAAAAGTATTAAAATACTTTATAAAGTATCTGTGATCAGACGAATTAAACATGCTTCTACAGCAACTTGTACTCTACCCATTTATATGGGCTTTCTCATGACAGAACCGAACTCTATTAGCTGCACACAACTTGCCGAGACTTATAACATCTCGCATGATAGTGTAAATCGCTTTCTAGAGCGTGAAGACTACACACCTCACGACCTATATCAAGAAGCAATTCAACATATTGATAATAATAAACTTATAGTCAGTATTGATGATACTGTTTTAGATAAACCGTATAGTCAGCATATGGACTTGGTTAGCTATTTTTGGTCAGGCAAACACCACCGATCCGTCAAGGGTATTAATCTCATTACCTTGTATGCGACAGATCAAAATGGTCAAAATATTCCAATTAATTTCCGAATTTATGACAAATCTGAAAGTAAAACCAAGAATGATTACTTTATGGATATGTTAAGTGAAGTACTCAGTTGGGGTGCAAAGATTCAATTTATTACAGGTGATAGTTGGTATTCATCGACTGGAAATCTAAAAACCATAAGAAAATATGGTATTCGATTTATGTTTGGTATCGACTGTAACCGTAAGGTTTCCCCAGAAAAAGGACAATGGTTTCAACTGCGTTTATTGCCGAATTTCCATCAGGGTCAAGTGGTCTGGCTCAAAGATTTTGGCTTTGTACAATTATTTAAGACTCAGTTAAAAGAACAGCAGAGGTTTTATATTGTGCATCAAGATGAAGATGATTTATTGTCCTTTGAGGGTTTTCATGAATTACATTCAAGTCATTGGAAAATAGAGCAATATCACCGGGTGATTAAACAGGTTTGTCATATTGAAAAGTTTCAAGTAAGACGATCTAAACTGATTTTGAATCATATTTTTTCAGCCTTGATGGCCTACGTTGAGATACAAAAGAACCAGTTTGAGCGGATCTTTGAAAATATATATCGTTGGCAGAAGAAATTATTTAGACCAATTATCAAAAACTTCATTGATGACTTTATTCTCGATAAAAATCATCTGCTACCACAGAGAATCTATAAGTAATAGTGCGTAAGTCCTAGAATCAATAAAAAGATTAAAAATTTCTTAAACATAACAATCAACCTTGAAAAACACGAAGCATCGTATAACTAGCGCATGGTTAAAATTGAAATGAAATATCGGTGTTCAATTAGAACTGATTAAATGAAAAGTGGTGTTTTCTAGAAATAGAATAAGATGGCGTCCCTACGGGGATTCGAACCCCGGTTACCGCCGTGAAAGGGCGATGTCCTAGGCCTCTAGACGATAGGGACGTTGCGAGGATGGCGGTATCCTATTGATCCGCCACCAGAGTGTCAAGTAGGTGCGGCGCGAGTTTGTTCAAAATATAACAGAACAGTTCGGCGGTCTTTTGAGTGTCGTATAAAGCCGAGTGGGCCTCTCTACCATCGAACTCAATCCCTGCTTGAATACATGACTTCGCAAGAACGGTTTGACCAAACATCACAGCACTTAAGGTGACGGTGTCAAATACAGAGAAACTGTGAAATGGGTTTTGATTTTTAGTCCCTGTACGTGCAATCGCTGCCTGTACAAAGCCTAAATCAAAGTGGGCGTTATGACCGACCAAGACCGCATGTGTACAGTTCTGTTGGCGACGGACTTCATTGATGGCTTTAAAAATACGTTTTAATGCTGTTTTTTCGTCTTCAGCCATGGCCATGCGCATGGGATTAAAGGGATCAATACCAATAAAGTCCAATGAGCGACGGTCTAGATTTGCACCTTCAAAGGGGTTGATATGCGCATGATGTGCAGGACCCGGTACAAATTGACCTTCTTCATTATAAATAATCGGAATTGCAGCAATTTCCAATAAGGCATCGGTCTGTGCATTAAAACCTGCTGTTTCGACATCGACAACAACAGGTAGAAAACCACGGAAACGCTGACCAATTATTGGCAATGTTTCATTTGTCACACTTTTCTCCATTGAATGGTTTTACCCGCATACAGCGGAATAATTTGTTCACCATCCAAATAGTCTAAACTCTCAGGGATGACTTGGTCTTCTTTTACGAGTGTAATTGTTGAAGTATTGCGCGGTAGACCGTAGAAGTCTGCACCAAAGTGGCTGGCAAAACCTTCAAGGCGTTCAAGTTTACCCACTTGATCGAATGCTTGAGCATAAAGTTCAATTGCCGTTGGTGCGCTGTAGCAGCCTGCACATCCACATGCATTTTCTTTGGCATTTTTAGAGTGTGGTGCACTGTCTGTGCCTAAGAAAAACTTAGGGTTGGCACTGGTTGCAACTTCGAGCAAAGTTTGCTGATGGGTTTGGCGTTTTAAAATGGGTAAGCAATAGAAGTGCGGTTTAATACCACCAACCAACATATCATTGCGGTTAAACAGTAAATGCTGCGGAGTAATGGTTGCAGCCACATTGCGGTCTTGTTCTAAAACAAAGTTAGCTGCTTCACTGGTCGTAATGTGTTCTAAAACCAATTTTAGTTTTGGAAATTGCTTTAGCAACGGAGAAAGAACTTCGTCTAAGAAACGCTTTTCACGGTCGAAAATATCGACATGATTGTGTGTAACTTCGCCATGCAGAAGTAATGGAACCTGATGTTCTTCAAGTTGCTCAATAACGGCATAGACTTTACGAATGTCGCTTACACCATTGTCTGAGTTGGTGGTCGCACCAGCAGGGTAGAGTTTAATGGCATTTACAAACTCAGAGTTTTTAATTTTTTTGACTTCTTCAGGCGAAGTTGTGTCAGTAAAATACAACACCATACGTGGGTCGAAGGCATTGCCTTCTGGTACGTGCGCCATGATGCGTTCACGGTACGCATTCGCCTCCTCAACCGTTTTAACAGGAGGTACGGTATTTGGCATACAAATAGCGCGTGAAAACTGTTGGGCTAAATCGGGAACCGTACGTTGTAATGCAAGACCATCACGAAGGTGAGCGTGCCAGTCATCTGGCTGGAGAATCGTAATCGTATTCAAGGCGATTTCTGTCAAAGAAATAAAACAGATGATAATGCATATACGGCAAAAATGGTAATGACAAATAAAGGCATCTTGTCTGATTATTATGATTTATCTTTGTAAATTTGTGTTATTTTTAAGCAACCACAAGAATTAAATCTGGTCTGGTATGGAATATAAATACAACCTCGCCAAACTTCAGTACGATAAAGAAAAAATGGAAGAGCTGATTACACGACACAACCGTCGTATTGGTCAGGTTTTTCCTCAGAAATTAGAACAAGAGTTTTGGCGATTAAACTTGGAGCGCGCGCGTCGCAATATTAATGACTTTCTTTGGTCTGGTGTTTTGGCTTATTTTATTTTTGCCATTTTAACGATTCCAGGGGATTACTGGATTATTGAGCAGTCTCATTTTAAACAAGATTTTACTCATTGCTTGCTTGGGTTGCTGAATGGTGCTATCTGTCTTTTGTTCCTTTATGTTTTTTCACATTTTACCAAGCTGAAGCCTTTTTTTGCTTATGCAGCCATGTTTGCTGTGTTTTGGGCTGTGGTCTCGACGACTTGGTTGACCATGTCAGTACATACCGAAGCTTTGCGCCATCAAGCAATGATGATTATCTGCATGATTTATGTACTGGGGTTTTTACTGACTGGGGTAAAACCAGGATATGTTTTTATCACAGGCATAGTAGCTGCTGGGGTTTCATTTTTAGTGCTGATTTCGACTTTAGTTAAGTTTGATGCGATCGTGATGGGGCGTGTGATGTTTGGTAGCTGTTTGCTGGGGTTTATCATTAGTCGTATGATTTACGCCCGCGAGCGCATCATTTTTTTAAATATTCGCCGTGCTAAAATTAGTGAAAAAATACATCGAATACATACTTCAGAATTGCTGCATTTGAGTCAGAATGATGAGCTGACGAAGATATCAAATCGGCGTAATTTTGACGAAATGATGGATACCTATTATGAGCAATCACGTCAGGATGAAACACCTTTATCCATTTTGTTTATTGATGTTGATTTCTTCAAAAAATATAACGACTGTTATGGTCACCAAAAGGGCGATGATGTGATTTCATCGATTGCAAAATCTATTAAAAATGCGATTCGGCATATGGATTTTGTGGCGCGTTATGGCGGCGAAGAGTTTGTGGTGTTATTACCTGAAACTGATGCACATGGCGCTTATGCGGTGGCTTCAAATATTTACCGAGCGATTGAACGTTTGGAAATTCCGCATCAAATGTCTGAAGTATCTCCATTTGTCACCATTAGTTTAGGGATTACGGTCTTTAAAGGTGAGGTGGATTTGAGCAAAGTCGAGTTGCTGGGGATCGCAGATCAGGCTTTATACCGCGCCAAGCGATTGGGGCGTAATCAAATTTATTACCAGCCTTTAACCACATCCCCTTGTATAGAGTAAGTCACTGAAATAAAAAAACCGCTCTTATGAGCGGTTTTTTTGACATTCAACAAACTTATTTGTTTTTGTCTTTTAACTGTGGAACAGCAGAACCCGTACCGACTGCTAATAAACCAGTATTGGTATAAATACCAAGTTTCGCACGAGTATCGGTAATGTCCAAGTTACGCATCGTTAACTGACCAATACGGTCCATTGGCGTAAACATTGAATCGCCTTTTTCCATCGTTAAACGCTCAGCTTCATAAGTGAGGTTTTCAGACTCAGTGTTCATAATGGTGTAGTCATTACCACGACGAAGCTCTAAAGTTACTGTACCAGTGATAGCTTTTGCAACCCAACGCTGTGCAGTTTCACGAAGCATTAATGCTTGAGAGTCGAACCAACGACCTTGGTAAAGTAAACGACCTAAACGTAGACCGTTAATACGGTATTGTTCAATCGTGTCTTCGTTATGAATACCAGTCACCAAGCGCTCATAAGCAATATGTAGAAGTGCCATACCTGGTGCTTCATAAATACCGCGAGATTTTGCTTCAATAATACGGTTTTCGATTTGGTCAGACATACCTAGACCATGACGACCACCAATACGGTTGGCTTCAAGGATGAACTCAACAGGGTTTTCGATACGTTGACCATTGATTGCAACAGGGAAGCCTTCTTCAAAAGTAATCGATACTTCTTCAGCTTTAACTTCTACGTCGTCTTTCCAGAACGCAACGCCCATGATTGGGTCAACAATTTTGATCCCTGCATTGAGGTATTCAAGATCTTTTGCTTCGTGGGTCGCGCCCAACATGTTTGAGTCAGTTGAATACGCTTTTTCTTTTGACATTTTGTAGTCAAAGCCGTTGTCGATCAAGAATTGCGACATTTCAGCACGACCACCTAATTCATCAATAAACGTTTGGTCTAACCAAGGTTTATAGATTTTAAGTGCAGGGTTGGTCAACAAACCATAACGGTAGAAACGTTCAATATCGTTTCCTTTATATGTTGAACCATCACCCCAGATGTTTACATCATCTTCTTTCATTGCTGTAACAAGCATAGTCCCTGTTACTGCACGACCCAACGGCGTCGTGTTGAAATACGGTACACCACCAGTTGAAATGTGGAACGCACCACATTGAATTGCAGCAATACCTTCAAGTGCAAGCTGTAAACGGCAGTCAACTAAGCGAGCTTTTACTGCGCCATACGCTTCCGCTTTTTTTGGAATCGCATCGTAGTCGTCTTCATCAGGCTGACCTAAGTTTGCTGTATAAGCATAAGGTTCTGCGCCTTTTTGTTTCATCCACAAAAGTGCAGCTGAAGTATCTAGACCACCAGAGAAGGCAATACCAACTTTTTTGCCAACTGGGACATTCTGCAAGATAGTTGCATTATCAGTCATTGTTAATCCTAACGATATAAATATAGGCACCGAGAATAGGTGGCCTGAAAGAATACATATGTCCGCGATTGTAGCACTTTTCCAAATGGTTTTTCTAAAAAATCATAGGGCTTTAAAAATATTAAAGCTCATGTGCATATCGATACTGTTGAAAAATTTCTGGATAAAATCGGTTTCTATATTGTGTGCTCAATTTTTGTCTTTTTAGTAGATGTTTAGGCTGTAAATTAATCAGAAAAGTGGTGAAGTTTGTTTGGTTTTAAATTGGTATTACCAATATTGTGTGATTTTTCCATTTTTTGAGTATTAAGCTGGATTTAAGTTCGGTGATTATTTTTCATATTATTAGACTAAAGTCTAAAATTGGCATTATTCAGATAAAAATATAAGTAAAAACAATGATGTTTATTTGATTGAAATATGATCTAGTTTGTAAAGGTAGTTAATATTGGTCATACCAATATTAACTTTTAATTGAAGTTTTACTTCATTTTAAATCAAAATAAGCCAAGTATAAGTCATTATTGGTTTGTTTCTCTTTACGGTTGCTTATATTGGTCTGTCCAATATTGGCAAAAGTGCCAATAATATGCTCAAAATTAAATCTTAGTAAGCATTTCAAGGAGATGACAATGCTTCAATGGCAGCAAATGTATGACCCGATGGGGAATATTTGGATTTCAAGTCTAATTGCACTGATTCCGATTATATTCTTCTTTTTGGCGCTCGCGGTATTTCGTTTAAAAGGCAGTGTGGCAGGTACGATCACTGTTGTACTTGCACTTCTTGTCTCTTTATTTGCCTATAAGATGCCGGTGCTGATGGCATTCGCATCGATGGCTTATGGTTTCCTCTACGGTTTATGGCCGATTGCATGGATCATTATTGGTGCGGTATTCCTGTATAAAATTTCAGTGAAGACAGGCCAGTTTGACATCATTCGTTCTTCTATTCTCTCAATTACTGAAGATCAGCGCTTACAAATGCTGTTGGTGGGTTTTGCTTTCGGTACTTTCTTAGAGGGTGCTGCAGGCTTTGGTGCTCCTGTGGCGATTACCGCAGCATTATTAGTCGGTTTAGGCTTTAAACCGTTATATGCAGCAGGTCTCTGTCTAATCGTAAACACAGCACCTGTGGCTTTTGGTGCAATGGGTATTCCAATTATTGTTGCTGGACAAGTCTCTGGTGTTGATACGATGGAAATCAGCCAAATGGTGGGCCGTCAGCTACCATTTATGGTGCCAATCGTGTTGTTCTGGATTATGGCAATCATGGACGGCTGGCGCGGTGTTAAAGAAACATGGCCAGCAGTTGTGGTAGGTGCAAGTAGCTTTGCAATTGCACAATACTTAACTTCTAACTTTGTTGGTCCAGAATTACCCGATATTACGGCTGCAATTGCATCCTTGGTTTCTTTAACAATTTTGTTTAAATACTGGCAGCCGAAGCACATTTTCCGTTTTGCAGATCAAGACGCAACGATGAGTGAAGATGTGGCTGCACAAAAACAGCAAAAATACACTGTAGGACAAATTGCAAAAGCATGGTCTCCTTTCGCGATTTTAACTGTGATGGTGACGATCTGGAGTGTGAAACCGTTTAAGGACTTATTTGCCAAAGACGGTGCATTGCATGATTTAGTGATTTCAATCAAAGTGCCATTTTTGCATCAAATGATTCAAAAAATGCCACCAGTGGTTGCTGAAATTAAAGATTATGACGCGATTTACAAGTTTGATTGGATCTCGGCAACAGGAACCGCGATCTTTATTGCAGCATTGATCACCATTGCCTATTTGAAGATGAAACCGAAAGATGCTGTGGTAACTTTTGGTGAAACTCTGAATGAGTTGAAAGTTCCCATTTATTCAATTGGTATGGTGTTGTCTTTTGCTTTTATCGCAAACTATTCGGGTATGTCTTCGACCTTGGCTTTGGCCCTTGCACATACAGGTTCAGCATTTACGTTCTTCTCGCCTTTCTTGGGTTGGTTGGGTGTATTCCTCACGGGTTCAGATACTTCTGCCAATGCACTGTTTTCAGCACTTCAAGCCACTACGGCTCAGCAAATTGGTGTGCCAGAAGTTTTACTGGTGGCAGCAAATACCAGTGGTGGTGTGACCGGTAAGATGATTTCACCTCAATCGATTGCGATTGCGTGTGCGGCGGTAGGACTGGTTGGTAAAGAGTCTGATTTATTCCGTTTTACCTTAAAACACAGTATAACGTTCACAATTATGATGGGTATTATGATTACTCTACAAGCCTATGTGTTCCCATGGATGATTCCATAACACAAATTGTGTATCAACGTTAAGGAAAGCAGATGAAAGTCTCCGATAAAGCTGTACAAAGCCTGCGTGTATTGATTGAACAAAGCAATATGCAAGTTGGAGACCGTCTGCCTGCTGAAAGAAAACTGTGTGAACAGCTTCAAGTCTCTCGCTCTTCTTTAAGAGAGGCCATTTCGCAGTTGACCAGCATGGGTATGTTGGTCAGCAAAGTGGGGGCGGGGACTTTTTTAAAACAATTACCAGCAACGTGGTCCAGTTATCAAATCGTACAACCGATTAGTAATTTGATGAGTGAGGATCCTGCCTATCGATTTGATGTGCAAGAGGCGCGCATTATTTTAGAAGGTGGAACAACTTGGTATGCAGCACAACGCGCAACCCAAGAAGATCTGGTGAATATCCGACATCATTATGACCAGATTAACCATTTTCAGGCTTTGGGAAATGATGATGAGGCGGCTCGTGCAGATGCGAAATTTCATTTGGCGATTGCTGAAGCCTCTCATAATTTGGTTTTGATTCAGATGATGCGTGGTCTGTTCGATTTGTTGCAGTTCAACGTCGCTTTGGGACGTCGAAAAGTCTATAGCGAAGCACACCGTTTTGATCAATTGCATGATCAGCACTTTCAAGTCATGAATGCAATTGAACGTCGTGATCCAGAAGCTGCACGTAAAGCAGTCTGTGGACACATTGAGTTTGTAGTACAACAGGTGCGAATGATTGATGAGGAAGAAGCTCGTCGTCAGCGCGCCAGTCGATTAAACAGGATATAAGCATGATTATTTCTTCTGCCAATGACTACCGTGAAGCGGCACGACGTCGTTTACCACCATTTTTATTCCATTACATCGATGGTGGTGCGTATGCAGAATATACCCTGAAGCGTAATGTAGAAGATCTATCAAAAATTGCTTTGCGCCAGCGTGTACTGAACGACATGTCACAGTTAAGTTTAGAGACCAAACTGTTTGATGAAACTTTGTCGATGCCTGTTGCATTATCTCCTGTGGGTTTAACAGGCATGTATGCACGCCGCGGTGAAGTTCAAGCTGCGGTCGCTGCAGATAAAAAGGGTATTCCGTTTACACTGTCTACCGTTTCAGTGTGTCCAATTGAGGAAGTTGCACCTGCGATTCAACGTCCAATGTGGTTTCAGCTTTATGTACTGCGTGACCGTGGTTTTATGAAAAATGCCTTGGAACGTGCTAAAGCGGCAGGCTGTTCAACCTTGGTGTTTACCGTGGATATGCCTGTTCCGGGCGCGCGCTACCGTGATGCCCACTCGGGTATGAGTGGCCCAAATGCAGCAATGCGCCGTTATATGCAGTCGTGTTTCCACCCACACTGGGCGTGGAATGTCGGCATGATGGGACGTCCGCATGACTTGGGCAATATTTCTAAATACTTAGGTAAGCCTACAGGTCTAGAAGATTATATTGGTTGGTTAGGTTCTAACTTCGATCCGTCTATTTCGTGGAAAGACCTTGAGTGGATTCGTGAGTTTTGGGATGGGCCAATGGTCATTAAAGGAATTTTGGATCCTGAAGATGCCAAAGATGCAGTGCGTTTCGGTGCAGATGGGATTGTGGTTTCAAACCATGGTGGTCGTCAGCTCGATGGCGTTTTATCTTCTGCACGCGCACTTCCACCAATTGCAGATGCAGTCAAAGGTGATATTAAAATCCTTGCGGATTCGGGTATTCGTAATGGTCTAGATGTTGTGCGTATGCTGGCGTTGGGTGCAGACACGTGTATGCTTGGTCGTGCCTTTGTTTATGCTTTAGGTGCAGCAGGCGGTGAAGGTGTTTCAAATCTTTTAGAATTGATTGATAAAGAAATGCGTGTTGCTATGACCTTAACAGGTGCAAAAACCATTGCTGATATTACTTCAGATTGTTTGGTGAAGTTAGAGAAAGAATTGGCTGAGTAATTCATTATATCAGTAGAAGCGTTCTCACACGGTAAACGGGCATTCAATAGGTATTTACATCAATACCGTGATTATTGCTATTTATATAATCCCTCCCAACCTCCCTTTAAAAGGGAGGAGTTATACCGATTAGAATTTATGTTGCAGGTATAAATAATTTTTCTTTTACTTTAAATGCCTAAGGTAAAGAAAAAGTCCCTCTTTGGAAAAGGGGGATTTAGGGGGATTATAATCATTGGAAATAACAAATATGAACCCTCGATCTCCACAATACGTTATTGAAAACTTAATAAATATCGTTGGTAAACAACACGTTTTAACTGACGATAAAGACACACGTTTATACCGCCAAGGTCGTCGTTACGGTGCAGGGAAAGTACTCGCTGTTGTTGCACCGGGGTCATTACTGGAACAGTGGCAAGTATTGCAAGCGGCTGTTGATGCAGATTGTATTGTGATTATGCAAGCAGCCAATACAGGTTTGACCGGTGGTTCAACGCCTTTTGGCGATGATTATGACCGTCCTGTGGTACTGATCAGCACGCGTCGTTTGGTTGGCATTCAGGTCATTAATGACGGTCAGCAAGTGATTTGTCTACCCGGCGCAACGCTAGATCGACTTGAAAAAGAATTGGTGCCATTTAATCGGGAGCCACACTCGGTGATTGGTTCATCGTGTATTGGAGCTTCAGTTTTAGGTGGCGTCTGTAATAACTCAGGCGGTGCTTTGGTGCGCCGTGGTCCTGCTTATACTGAGCTGGCATTGTATGCTCGTGTCAATGATGATGGTCAGTTAGAGTTGGTGAATCATTTAGGGGTAAATCTCGGAGAAACACCTGAAGAAATTCTAAGCAAGCTTGAAACGAAAAATTATCAAATCGGCGATATTATCAATAACTCAGGCTGTTGCGCATCGGACCATCGTTATGGACATGATGTTAAACAAGTTGATGAAAATACGCCTGCACGTTTTAATGCGGATCCGTCTCGTTTATATGAAGCATCGGGTTCGGCAGGTAAAGTGTGTGTTTTTGCCGTACGTTTGGATACCTTTGAAAAAATTCCAAGTCAGGTATTTTACGTCGGTACAAACTCACATGATGATTTGACTGAAATCCGCCGTTTTTTACTAAAAGATTTGCCGCGATTGCCGATTGCAGGGGAATACATTCATCGCGTGGCTTATGACATTGGGGCAGAGTACGGTAAAGACACCTTTATGTTTATTGAAAAACTCGGTACAGCCAAAGTACCTGCTGCATTTGCAATGAAAGATAAGGTCGATGTGTACTTAGAAAAATTTGGTATGAAAGGACTGTCAGATAAAGTCCTGCAATTGATCACCAAATTTTTGCCCAATCATTTACCGAAACGGATGAATGCCTTCCGTGATCTGTATGAACATCATTTGGTTATTCGGATTGAAAATCAAGATGTCGAGCAAGTTGAAAGCTTTTTAAAACGTTATTTCCAAGATAAAAGCTCAGGTGATTTTTTCCACTGTAGCGAGGAAGAAGGACGTAAAGCATTTTTACATCGTTTTGCTGTTGCAGGTGCAGCAATTCGCTATCGGGATACGCACCGTTCAGAAGTTGAAGATATTGTGGCTCTGGATATCGCATTGCGTCGGAATGATCGAGAGTGGGTGGAAACCTTACCCAAAGAGATGGATGATCTGATTGTTCATAAACTCTATTATGGTCACTTTTTATGTCATGTGTTTCATCAGGACTATATTGTGAAAAAGGGCGTGGATCCCTTGGCGATGGAACACCAAATGTGGCATTTACTGGATGCACGTGGGGCGGAATACCCAGCCGAGCATAATGTCGGACATTTATATGTAGCAAAACCTGCACTACGAACGCATTATGAAAAGCTTGATCCTACCAATAGTTTTAATGTGGGCATTGGTCAAACCAGTAAGCTGAAGCATTGGCAGTAAAAGGCTTTGGTCTAAAAAACTAAACCAGTGAGGGCAACGTCACTGGTTTTTTTATTGTCATATGTTTTTGAGAGCTCAGTTGAATTGACCGTAGATGCCAAGAATTTTTTATAAATTGTCATCCCAATATTTTAAAAAACAGCTAAAGTAGTATGCAACAAGTTGCAAAGCCAAAGATAAGGATTCATGATGACAACCAATAGCTATGCACATATTTTAAAACCCTTACATTTGGGTTTTACCACCATTAAAAACCGTGTGGTGATGGGCTCCATGCATACGGGCTTGGAAGATCGTTTTTATAATTATCCAAAATTGGCAGCATACTTCGGTGAGCGTGCTAAAGGCGGTGTTGGTCTGATCATTACAGGCGGGATTTCTCCAAACCGTCAAGGTTGGCTCCTTCCTGCGGGCGGTACGATGAATACGCTGGGGGATATTGCTCCACATCGTTTAGTGACTCATGCCGTACATAAGCATGGTGCAAAAATTTTAATGCAAATTTTGCATGCTGGACGTTATGGTTACCAACCCTTTGTTGTTTCTGCGAGCCCAATTAAATCGCCAATTTCGCCATTTAAACCGCGTCAAATGTCTGAAAAGCAAATTTTGAATACCATTGATGACTATGTTAACTGTGCCAGTCTTGCCAAAAAGGCGGGCTATGATGGTGTAGAAATTATGGGTTCAGAAGGTTATTTACTGAATCAATTCTTAAGCCGTCATGTGAACCAACGTGAAGACCGTTGGGGTGGGCCGATTGAAAACCGTATGCGTTTTGCGGTCGAAATCGTTAAAGGAATACGTGCACAAGTCGGCGAAAAATTTATTATTTGCTTCCGTTTGTCATTGCTCGATTTGGTGCATGATGGCAATACCATGAAAGAAGTGGTTACGATTGCGCAAGCACTAGAAAAAGCAGGCATTACCTTATTGAATACAGGGATTGGCTGGCATGAAGCGCGGATTCCAACTATTGTGACTTCGGTACCACGTGCTGCTTTTGTTGACTATACTGCGGAAGTGAAAAAGCACGTGGCTGTGCCAGTGATTGCCTCAAACCGTATTAACATGCCAGATACCGCGGAAGAGATTTTGGCATCGGGCAAAGCGGATATGGTGCAAATGGCACGTCCGTTATTGGCTGATGCTTTTTGGGTGAATAAAACAGCGACCAATCGTGTTGATGAGATCAATACGTGTATCGCTTGTAACCAAGCATGCTTAGATCATACTTTTAAAAACCAACGTGCAACCTGTTTGGTCAACCCGCGTGCAGCGTTTGAAACAGAGTTGGTTTATTTGAAGGCGAAACAACCGAAACGAGTTGCGGTAGTGGGTGGTGGTGTCGCAGGGATGTCAGCTGCGACGGTTGCAGCCAGTCGTGGACACCAAGTGACATTGTTTGAAGCAAGTCATGAAGTGGGTGGACAGTTCAACTTGGCAAAAGTTGTGCCCGGTAAAGAAGAGTTTCATGAAACCATTCGTTATTTCAAAGTACAGATTGAAAAAACGGGAGTCGACTTACGTTTAAACACCAAGGTGAATCGTGAGCAGCTTGAGCGTGAAGGCTTTGAAGAAATTATCATTGCCACGGGTGTTGTGCCACGTGCATTACGTATTGAAGGGAGTGATTCACCGCAAGTCTTGTCTTATGCAGAAGTGTTACGCGGCGCACCTGTCGGTCGAAAAGTTGCGGTGATTGGTGCTGGAGGGATTGGTTTTGATGTGTCTGAGTATTTATTGAAACCAGAGCATCAACCTCAGCCACAACCGCTTGCAGATTGGCAACGTGAATGGGGTGTAGATCCAAACCCGAATTATGTTTCTGAAGGAGGCACGCAAGCCGCAGAAGTTCATCCGCCTGTTCGTGAGATTTATTTATTACAACGTAAAACCTCTGCACTTGGAGCAGGTTTGGGTAAAACCTCGGGTTGGGTACACCGCGCACAGTTGAAAAAGCATGCAGTACGTATGTTGCGTGGGGTTCAGTACAAAGCTGTGACTAATGAAGGGCTTTGGGTCGATATGGCAGGACAAGATCAATTGCTCCGTGTCGATACTATCGTCGTGTGTGCTGGGCAGGAGTCAGTGAAAGACTTAATGCCAAGCGCTGAGCAAAATACACTCGCGAATTATCACATTATTGGTGGTGCTAAACTGGCGGCTGAGTTAGATGCGAAGCGTGCGATTCGCGAAGGTGCAGAAATCGCTTCGAAATTATAAGTTTTTGATGAAACAATATGCAGTTGGTTGCTTTGACAGTAAGTTTTACTTGTCATCAAAACAAAAGCTCCGTATGATGGCGCACATGGAAGCGTGGCAGAGCGGTTTAATGCACCGGTCTTGAAAACCGACGAGGGCTTATACCCCTCCGTGAGTTCGAATCTCACCGCTTCCGCCAAATTTTAAAAGCCCTCTGTAGTTACAGGGGGCTTTTTTTTCATATTTTTCTCACAAATTAATCCATATTACTGATAAAAAAATAGCCGTGTGATTGAAAGTCTCAACTTTTAGGAGTTAGGCAAACAATTGTCGCCAAATTTAGCAATTGCAGTCTCTGGTTTATGGGACTCAGGTGCAGGTGACCCCGCACCAACTTTAGGTCCTGTGAAGGGTTATTGGGGTGCGGGTTTGGCTGCTAAATACAATATTAGTCAAAAAATGGCTTTCAGCGTAGGTGGTCGCTATATGTGGTTTGGTGATGCGGAAGGTGAAACTTCGGATCGTCGTATTGTTGGCGAGTTTGAGGACAATACAGGCTATATCGTGGGGATGAAACTCTCTTATAAATCTAAATAATTATCTCGCTTATTACTTGCTTGAGGTTTTGCCTTCTCTCTGAAATGTTGGGAGAAGGTTTTTTTATAACAGTATTAAATTATTTGTCTAGTTGTTTGTACTATCATAGCGTTTACGGAGTTGACTTTATATTTTTCAGTATTTTGAACGAAGTAAATCTATATTAAAAAATTCTTTAAAGTATTCGGTTTTTTACCATGAAGATGAAACATCGTGACTGTTTATTCAGATGTATTGCAGAGCAACATAGTGTTGAGCTTGTGCAACGGTTATCATAGAGCCAACAAAGCGTTGGAAAACATTATGAAAATCGTGGCAGATGAAAATCTCGCATTTACCGATTATTTTTTTGCCGAATTTGGTGAAGTTGAGCACAAAGCAGGGCGTACTTTAACCCATGCCGATGTTGTAGATGCCAAAGCACTGTTGGTGCGTTCTGTAACTCAAGTCAATCCAGCATTAATCAATAACACCACACTTCAATATGTAGGGAGTGCAACCATTGGTACAGACCATTTAGATATTGACGCTATTGAAAAACAGAATATTGAATGGGCGAATGCCGCAGGTTGTAATGCGCAGGCGGTGGCTGAATATGTGATTACGGCTTTGCTCCATCTCAAGCCAGCATTGCTGAACGCTGAGGATGATTTTACTTTGGGGATCATTGGTCTAGGAAACGTCGGTTCTCGTTTAGCTTATATGGCCAAACTATTGGGCTGGAATGTGATTGGCCATGATCCTTTTGTGCAGAAAGATGCGATTCAGCAGGTCGATTTTAATACCTTATTAAGTACTGCCGATGCGATTTCATTGCATGTACCTTTAACCAAAACAGGACCAAATCCAACTTATCATCTGTTCAACGCCGAAGCTTTCGCTGCGATGAAAACGACAGCAATATTGATTAATTCTGCGCGTGGACCTGTAATTGAAGAGCAAGCTTTATTGGCTGACATCGAAAAAACACAGCGCAAAGTGGTATTAGATGTCTTTGAACATGAGCCTGTGATTTCTGAACAAGTGTTGAAAGCTGTGAGTCTAGTGACGCCACATATCGCAGGTTATAGCTTAGAAGGTAAAGCGCGTGGTACACAAATGATTTATGAAGCCTTTTGTAAGACCTTTCAGTTTGAAGCACATAAAAGCTTCGAGTCGCAGTTACCTGTATGTGCTCAATATTTTGAAGGTCAAGATTTAAAATCTGCACTTCAACAGCATTTAAGTGAAATCTACCCGATTGCACGGGATGACCAAGCCTTACGTGCTTGCTTAAAAGAGGGCATGATTGATCAAAAAGCCTTTGATCATTTAAGAAAGACCTATCCACTACGCCGTGAATGGGCTGCACACGGAGGGCCGAAGGTATGAGTCAAGACGTGATCCATTATCAGCCAACCTGTGATTTAAAAGCTATGCGAGCTCGTGCGCAAATGTACAGCCAAATTCGTCAGTTTTTTGCTGAACGTGAAGTACTTGAGGTTGAAACCCCGATTTTATCTCAAGCTGGTGTGACCGATGTGCATTTGGCTTCAGTTCAAGCGCAGCGCCATGTACAAGGCAAGCAACAAACGCATTATTTGCAGACCTCACCTGAGTTTGCCATGAAGCGTTTATTGGCTAGTGGTAGTGGGCCGATTTATCAAATCTGTAAAGTTTTCCGTGATGATGAACATGGTCGTAAACACAATAGTGAATTTACCATGCTGGAATGGTATAGACCGACTTTCAGCTTGAAGGATTTGATGTTTGAAGTGACAGATTTATTGAATGTCACATTAAAGCAGCGTTTTGGTGAAGTTCGTCCTACCATTTTAAGCTATAAGCATGCGTTTATAGATCGTTTGGATTTGAACCCTCTGCAAGCCAGTTTGAGAGAGTTAAAAAACTGCTGTAACCGCGTGGGTTTAAATTTGGACTTGGGTGATGACCGCCTTGGCTATATCGATTTGCTCTTTTCACATTTTGTAGAGCCAAGTCTAGGTTTTGATACGCCAGTGTTTCTGACCGATTTTCCACCAGAGCTGGCTTCGCTTGCCAAAACTAAAATGGATGAAGACGATGAATTGGTTGCAGCACGTTTTGAGCTGTATATTGAAGGTTTGGAACTCGCCAATGCATATGATGAGTTGATTGATGCGGAGGTGTTGCGGTCGCGTTTTGAAGCCGATAATACTGAACGTGAAAAGTTAGGCTTACATGTGATGCCGATCGATGAGTTTTTATTGGCTGCTTTGCCTCAAATGACGGCATGTGCAGGTATTGCTTTAGGTGTGGATCGTTTGTTAATGATTGCAACAGAACACATGCAGTTGGAAAAGGTGATTACCTTTCCCGCATCCATTTCTTAAGTGAAATTAAATAAAGCGCCGATTGTGGCGCTTTATTTGAGTCGATCAAGTTTTAACTGTACTGAGCCTTTAGCTCTCCAATCGCGTGTATTCGACGTTCTATCAGCATTTCACCGATATCCGGGCCTTTAATATCCGCAGGTAGGTCTTGCGCTTTGATATTTCGCACAACATCCATCACCTTTAAAATATATGCAGATTGTGGGTATTCACGATCTTCAAGCCCTAAACGACCACGTGAGTCACATTCACAGGCCTGTACAAAGGCTTCAACCCGTTCTGGGCGGCGTAGTACATCTAAGCGTTGCAGTAAGCGCCATAAAGTACCTGGTTTTAAGGTTAGAGCTTGATGACATTTCAAATGTTCTTTACAGACCGTAATTGCGAGCTGCTTCATCTGCGTTGGAACTTTTAGACGTTCACACACTTCTGTCACAGGTTTGACCCCACGTTCTTCATGCATGATATGACGCGGTAGCTCGTCCACAGGTGTCAAAGCTTTGCCTAAGTCATGCACTAAAACAGCAAAACGAACATCCAGTGCGTAGTTGGCACGACATGCTTGCTGCAATGACATCATGGTATGAATACCACAGTCAATTTCAGGGTGATATTCAGGGCGCTGTGGAATACCGTAAAGTGCCTCGATTTCTGGAAAAAGCACTTTTAAAGCACCACAGCGACGTAGTACTTCAAAGTATTCATCGGCATGATCTTCCATCAGAGCGCGAGAGGTTTCTTTCCAAACGCGTTCAGGTGTCAGTGCCTCAAGTTCACCTGAGTCTGCGAGTTGTTGCATCAGTGCCAACGTTTCTTCAGCCACCGTAAATCCTAGGGTTTTATAACGTGCAGCAAATCGTGCAACACGGAGGACGCGTAACGGGTCTTCTACGAAAGCATCAGAAACATGCCTTAAAACACGGAGCTCTAAATCGCGTTGACCGCCATAGGGGTCATACAGAGTGCCTTCATCATCCATGGCAATAGCATTGATGGTGAGGTCACGTCGAATTAAATCTTGTTCTAAGGTAACGGTAGTGTCGGTATAAAACTCAAAGCCATGATACCCATGCCCTGACTTACGTTCAGTACGGGCAAGCGCATATTCATCTTTGGTTTCAGGATGTAAAAAAACAGGAAAATCTTTACCTACAGGTTGGAAACCCTGGGCAAGCAGTTGTTCAGGCGTTGCACCGACAACTACATAATCTTTTTCGTGATAGGGGTGACCCAGAAGCTGATCTCGGACCGCACCGCCTACTAAATAAACTTGCATGAAAAAACCTCTATTCTTGCAGCCATCATGCTACAGAATAGAGGTTTTCTCAAGTCACAAGATACGTGTATAACGACAAACAATTAGTCGCCGTTTTTCTCCGCTTCTTGAATTTCCGCTACAGTCAGCGCTGTCATATTCACTAAACGACGTGTTGTTGCTGTCGGTGTAAGAATATGAACTGGTTTCGCTGCGCCAAGTAGGATAGGGCCAATGGTAACATTATTACCTGAAGTTGATTTTAACAGGTTAAATGAAATGTTGGCTGCATCCAAGTTTGGCATGATCAATAGATTCGCAGAACCTTTGAAGCGCGAGTTTGAGTATGCAAAGTTACGGATGTTTTCATCCAATGCCGCGTCCGCATGCATTTCACCTTCAACTTCAAGTTCTGGCGCGATTTGCGTCAAAATTTCAAACACTTTACGCATTTTTTGCGCGCTTGGATCAGTTTGATCTGAACCGAAGCTTGAGTGAGAAAGTAGAGCAACACGCGGTGTCATACCAAAACGACGTACTTCTTCAGCGGCTAAAATTGTCATTTCAGCCAGCTGTTCAGCTGTTGGGTTGGTGTTGACATAAGTGTCAGCAATGAACAGGTTACGGTCTTCAAGCATTAAAGCATTCAATGTAAAGAAAGAGTTGTGACCTTCTTTTTTACCAATGATGTTTTTAACGAAGTCTAAGTGAATGTCATAGCTTGAATACGTACCACATAGCATACCGTCTGCTTTACCATGTTTCACTAACATCGATGCGATCAAGGTTGAACGACGACGTGCTTCACGTTGTGCATATTCAGGTGTTACACCTTTACGCTGCATAAGCGTGTAGTAGTCATCTGCAAACAATTCGTAGTCAGGATTTTTTTCTTGATCCACAATAGTGATGTTCACACCATGTTCAAGACGTAAGCCTAACTTTTTAATGTTTGCTTCAATAACCGCAGTACGACCAACTAAGATTGGTTTTGCAAGATCTTCATCAACTGCAATTTGTACTGCACGAAGTACGCGTAGGTCTTCACCTTCAGCATAAGCGATACGTTTCGGATCAGATTTTGCTTGAGCAAAAATAGGTTTCATCATCAGTGCTGAGTTATAAACAAACTCAGAAAGACGTTGACGGTATGCAGAGAAGTCTTGAATTGGACGACTTGCAACACCTGAATCCATGGCCGCTTGTGCAACAGCAGGTGCAATTTCTAAAATCAGACGCTGATCAAGTGGGCGTGGAATTAAGTAATCACGACCAAAAGATGCAGATTTTTCACCATAAGATGCCGCATCTGCTTCAATGTGTGCCATACGCGCAATCGCATATACGCACGCAATTTTCATCTCTTCATTGATGGTGGTTGCGCCTACATCAAGAGCACCACGGAAAATGTAAGGGAAGCAAAGTGCGTTGTTCACTTGGTTTGGATAATCTGAACGACCTGTTGCCATGATCACGTCATCACGAACTTCGTGTGCATGTTCAGGCAGAATTTCAGGATCTGGGTTAGCAAGTGCGAAAATAATTGGATCTTTCGCCATCACCTTAACCATTTCTTTAGTTAAGATACCCGCAGCAGATAAACCGAGGAACATGTCTGCGCCTGCAATCACGTCAGACAGTTGAGTGCCTTCAACATCTTGTACATAACGTTTTTTAGAGTCGTCTAGACCTTCACGTTTTGTTGTAAGTAGACCTCGTGAGTCTGCAACAATAATATTTTCTTTTTTTGCACCAATGGCACAAAGTAAATCTAGGCAAGACAGAGCCGCAGCACCTGCGCCTGAAGCGACGATTTTAATTTCGTCAATTTTTTTGCCATTCAATTGCAAAGCATTCAGTAAAGCAGATCCAACGATAATGGATGTACCATGCTGATCATCGTGGAACACAGGGATATTCATACGTTCACGAAGTTTTTGTTCAATATAGAAGCATTCTGGTGCCTTGATGTCTTCAAGGTTGATACCACCAAAAGTCGGTTCTAATGCAGCAACAATATCGACAATTTTGTCAGGATCATTTTCTGCAATTTCGATGTCAAATACATCAACACCTGCGAATTTTTTAAATAAAACGCCTTTACCTTCCATGACAGGTTTAGAAGCAAGTGGACCAATATTACCTAGACCCAAAACGGCAGTACCATTTGTGATCACGGCAACAAGGTTCCCACGAGCAGTATAAAGCGCTGCTTTTGAAGGATCTTTTTCAATTTCAAGACATGGTGCTGCGACACCAGGTGAATACGCCAAGGCTAAATCGTGTTGGTTGACCAGCTGCTTGCTAGGTGTAACGCTGATTTTCCCTGGGGATGGGAATTCGTGATAATACAAAGCTTGCTGTTTTAATGATTGATCGTCCATCTGAATCTCTTTGTAGCGTGGGTTAGCCAGCGGAGCTGGTAGTTTTTAGTAGACAAGACCGAATATACCATTAGTTGCAGGCATATCCCAGTGATAGCTGGTGCTTTTTAAGGCAAACTTAGAGCTAAAACAGTCTGATTTATATTAAGTATGTATACGAGGGTGTGTCGAGATGATCTCTTAAATATTGGGTAGCATCGAGCTGCGGAAGAGGTTTGGAAAATAAATAACCTTGCGCGATATCACATTCTAAGTTTTGTAGGTAACTCAGTTGTTGTTCGGTCTCAATTCCTTCCGCCACCACGGTCATACCCATGGCTTTCCCCATGGCAATCATGGCGCTCACAATAGCTTCTTGTTTGCAGTGTCCAATTTTTGAAATGAAGCTTCGATCAATTTTTAAGGTGTCGATTGGAAAGTCGGTCAGATAAGACAGCGATGAATAACCTGTGCCAAAGTCATCTAAAGAAATATGAATGCCACGCGATTTGATGGTTTCAAGGAGGTTCTTCACCGCTTCCGAGTTTTCAACCAAAGTGGATTCTGTAATTTCTAATTCAAGGCTACTGCCACTGATTTTGTATCGATCAAGGGCTTCATCTAAGTCCTTTAAAAGCTGTCCACGTTGTAATTGTTGGGCAACCACATTGACCGAAACGCAGATATTATCAAAACCCAATTTATTCCATTCTTTGATTTGCTTAGCGGTTTGTAAAATTACAATGCGGCCAATATCTGAAATTAAGCTGGTTTTTTCTGCCATCGGAATGAAGAGGCCCGGTGGCACGATGCCTTTGCTTGGGTGATTCCAGCGTACCAACGCCTCAAAACCATAAATTTTCTGATTGTGAAAGTTGATTTTGGGTTGGTAGTAAACCACCAACTCATTGTTTTGTATCGCCAGTCTTAAATCGCGCTCTAAATAAATCCCTTCTTCCAATGCAACGGTATTACTCAGGCTGTAGAACTTGGTCGCATTTCCACCTAAACGTTTTGCTTCACTCAGTGCTTGTTCTGCACAGTTGTTTAAGTAGTCCAGTTGACGACCATGTTCAGGGTACTGCGAAATCCCCATTGAAAGCGTAATAATGTGCTCTTGACCAAAAATATCAAAAGGTAGGCTAAAGGCTTTGTTAATGCGATCAATATGTTCCTGAACGGAGGGGCGAATATGAGAGACCTCATATACAATTGCAAAATCGTCACCATTTAAGTGAGCCACTATCAAGGCTTCAGCATTGGTTAAACGAAGGCGCTGAGCAACTTGGCGCAGCAGTTCATCTCCGCCATTATTGCTTAAGAATTCATTCAATGGGCGGAAACGGTCAATATTGAGTCGAATAATCGCCAGTTGTTTAATGCTGTCTTGCTGAGAAACCAAGTACTGATGAAGCTGATAGTTATAGTAAAAACGGTTGGGCAAATCGGTCAGTGTATCGTAGTTTTCTAAATAGGAAAGACGCTGTTCTTGTAGTTTGCGCTCGGTTAAATCGGACACGATACCAATATAATGCGTGACACGATCTTGCTCGTCGGTAATGGCATTCAGATGCATCCAAATACACAGCTCTTTGCCTGATAGGAACTTTTCATTAAGTTCACCGTCGTATTCGCCTTTTTTTAGGAGCTGTCCAATGATTTGGTTATGTGTGCTGCGTTGATGCGACTTATAGTTCGCAACAATATCAAACAGATGTTTGCCATTAATTTGTGCAGCTTCAAAGCCAGCCAAACGCTCAAAGAACGGATTTACGTCGATATAACGCAGGTCTTCATCTAAGATGAAAATCCCTTGTTCAGCTTGTTCAAGGACGCTCGCTGCTAGTCGAAGACGTTCTTGGTTGCTTTTTTCATGTTGAATATCGCGTCGAATACCGACCATTTGTAACGGTTTTTGATTGATTGGATCGCGAGCAATGACGCGTCCCGTGTCATGTACCCAGTACCATTTCCCGTTATTGTGTTGCACACGATAAGTGGCTTCATAGCGGTCTGAATGACCGCGTAAATGACTTTTCATTGCAGATTTAAACGGGGCAATATCATTTGGATGAATTAGATACTGAAGCTGAAGTTGATGCTCTGTGGAATTTTTAAGTACTTTTTCTTGTTTGTGATTGGTCAAGGAAATGAGCCGATCTTTAATATTCCAATCCCAAGGACGAATACCTGAAATTTCATGGGCAAGCGATAGGTTTTCTTGCTTATTTTTTAAGTCTTTATTGATTTGATTTACGTCAAAGGTTCGTTCACGTACTTTTTGCTCAAGCAATTGATTATTCAGTTGTAACTGTTGTTCAATTTCTTTGGATTTATTCACTTCGTTTTGTAACTGCTTGCATAAATCATCGGTCCAAGCGACTTGTTTTTCAGCTTCTTTTTTCAGCTCTCGATTTTTAATTGAGAGACGGGATAAGTGCTGATTAATACGGTTGGTGGCATTGGCACAGAGCAAAATCACAATCAGAATAAAGTTCACAGCAAGGTGAAAAAGAGTATGATTGGCATCGAAGTTGATAAATTGCGAGAGGACATAAGGGGTGATAGACGGAATAAAAACCAAACAAAAATAACTGATGCGTTGCGTTAAATAGGTGAGGCAAACGGTCTGTGTGACAATCACTAAAAGTGCAGATAAGAGTAGGGCATTTGTATAGTTAAAATTGCCAGATAGGCTGGGTAAGTAGTAGTAGATACATACGACGCCTGCTGCAACCAAAAGACCAATACTTAAACAGATGCCTTGAATCCAGCGGTGTGCATGTTTGGCAGAGTGATTTTTCGGGTTGAAATACACGGTGTTCACGAGCCAAAAAATACTGAGAATAAACTCGGAAATAAAAAACCACAGGTTAAAATAAAAAGAATCTTGAGAAAAATTATAGTGATATGCACAGAAAATATAAAAATTAAGAATCAGTAAACTACTGATGAGGAAACGAAGATGGCTAATGGAATGCGATATTTGCGCAGTCTGCAAGTGCCGATCAAGATTTTCTGTAGAAATATCTGGCATGAATCGCGAAACCTTATTTTTTTTATGACCCAATGGCGTTGTGTTGTGTCTTTTTCAAATTTAAATGCATTGTGTAAAACACAATCAATTTATATTTTGATATAAGTCAAGGGTAATATTGTTGTACATAATAATCAATATATTAACAGAACAAAAGGGTGACTCGGCTGTTTATGTGATTTAAATCACTAAATTGTAATTGAGGATCGACAAAGCGACGACTGGCGCTGTCTCAGTACGTAATACACGTTCACCAATACACCAGCTGATAAAACTGTGGTCATTGGCTGTCGTAATTTCAGCCTCACTTAAACCACCTTCAGGCCCAATGAGTAGAGCAATGTTTGGTGTTGCATTTGCCAATACGTCGAATTTTTCTTTATTCGGGGCAAGTACAAGCCGCGTCGCAGGTAATTCAGATGCGAGCCATTTGTCTAAGCTGACTGGAGCATGGATAGTGGGAACAATGTTCATGCCACATTGTTCACATGCCGCGATGGCAATTCCTTGCCAATGATCGATCTTCTTTTGGTCGCGGTCATATTTCAAACGCATTTCACAACGTTCAGACGTTAATAGTTGAATTTCGGAAACGCCTAATTCAACTGCCTTTTGAATGACATAGTCCATACGATCACCTTTACTCATGACTTGACCGAGTAAAGTTTTAAACGCAGGTGTACGATTGGTTGGGTTAAAAGCAGTGACCTGAACTGATGCTGACTTTTTAGCAACGTCACTTAAGGTCACTTCATATTCGCCGCCTTGTCCATTAAACAAGGTAGCCGTTTCACCGACTTGAGCACGCAAAACTTTTACCCAGTGGTGAAACACAGTTTCAGTCAGTTCGACAGTGTGATCAACATTGAGTTCTGCTTCCATAAAAAAACGAGGCATTCGGTTTTACTCTCAAATAGGGTGAATCTAGTTTAAATGCTTATGCTAAACCGAGGTCTAGTACAAGCTGACGGGTAGGGTCAGTCGTGTTCATGGTGTAGAAGTGCAAACTTGGTGCGCCCCCTGCAATCAGGCGTTCACAAAGCTTCACAATCACTTCATGACCGAAGGCTTTGATGCTGGCAGTATCGTCACCATAAGTTGCCAGTTGCTTACGAATCCAACGTGGAATCTCAGCGCCTGTACCATCTGCAAAGCGAATCAAGTTGCTGGCATTGGTAATTGGCATAATGCCTGGTGCAACTGGAATGTTCACGCCTTCTTTTTGAATGCGATCTACAAAGTAGAAGTAGGCATCTGGATTAAAGAAGAACTGAGTCAGTGCCGCATTCGCACCTGCATTGGCTTTGTCGCAAAAACGTTGAATGTCTAAATCAAAGCTTTCTGCTTGTGGATGCATTTCAGGATAAGCGGCAACTTCAATATGGAAGTGATCGCCCGAATGTTCACGGATAAAACGTACCAAATCCGTAGCATAAGGTAGTTCCCCTAGGCCAACTTGACCTGAAGGTAAGTCACCACGCAGCGCCACAATACGGTCAATGCCTTGATCTTTATAAATGTCGAGTAACTCAGCAATACGTGCTTTGTCATCACCAATACAAGACAAGTGAGGGGCAACAGGTGTGCCTTTACCATTAAATTCTGCAATGGCTGCTAAGGTGCGTTCACGGGTTGAACCGCCTGCACCATAGGTAATTGAGAAAAACTCTGGGTTGAGCAGCTGTAATTCTTGGTGTACAACTTTCAGTTTTTCTGCGCCCGCATCCGTTTTGGTCGGGAAAAACTCAAAAGAAATAGGAATGTGTTTCGACATGTTCAAATCCTTTTTTATAAATGCTTTTTATTTAGACCTCTTCCGAGCCCTCTCTTGCGCGTAGATTTACAGCAGTGCTTAAAACCCGCTTTACAGGAGAGGGGACTTTCACTATAAATTGAATTAATAATGAAAAGTCCCTTCTCCCACTGGGAGAAGGCTAGGATGAGGGGAAATATAAAACTTAGTATTTATAAGCATCTGACTTGAATGGACCTTCAACAGCTACACCTAAGTAGTCTGCTTGTTCTTGAGTCAATTGAGTCAAGACGCCACCAAAACCAGCAACCATTGCTGCAGCAACTTCTTCATCTAATTTCTTAGGAAGCAGTTCTACACGAATCGCAGCTTGTTTTTGATCTTCTGCAAGATCCGCAAATTTTTCAGCGAACAAGTGCATTTGACCTAGTACTTGGTTGGCAAAAGAACCATCCATGATACGTGATGGGTGACCTGTCGCGTTACCAAGGTTAACCAGACGACCTTCTGAAAGAAGAATCAAATAGTCGCTATCATTTTCAGAACGGTAAACTTGGTGTACTTGTGGCTTCACTTCAACCCACTTGTAACCACGTAAGTAGTTGGTGTCGATTTCAGTGTCGAAGTGACCGATGTTACACACCACTGCACCTGCTTTTAATGAGTCAAGCATTGCAGCGTCACATACGTGGTAGTTGCCTGTTGTTGTTACGATTAGATCAGTATTTTGAAGAAGGTCAACATTGATGTCTTCTTTTTTACCAGTCTGTACGCCATTTTTGTATGGAGATACAACTTCGTAACCATCCATACATGCTTGCATAGCACAGATTGGATCTACCTCAGTTACACGTACAATCATGCCTTCTTGACGAAGTGATTGTGCAGAACCTTTACCTACGTCACCGTAACCAATAACAAGTGCACGACGGCCAGATAAAAGCATATCTGTACCACGTTTGATGGCATCATTCAGTGAGTGACGGCAACCGTATTTGTTGTCGTTTTTAGACTTTGTTACAGAGTCATTCACGTTGATTGCTGGAACTTTCAAAGTACCATCACGAAGCATTTCATACAGACGTTGAACACCTGTCGTGGTTTCTTCAGTTACACCGTGAATTTTTGCAATCACTTCTGGATATTTTTCATGAACAAGAAGTGTTAAGTCACCGCCATCATCCAAAATCATGTTGGCATCCCAAGGCGTGCCATTCACATTGATTTGTTGTTCTAAACACCACATGTATTCTTCTTCTGTTTCGCCTTTCCAAGCAAATACAGGTACACCAGAAGCCGCAATTGCCGCAGCAGCATGGTCTTGAGTAGAGAAGATGTTACAAGAGGTCCAACGAACTTCTGCGCCTAATTCAACTAGGGTTTCAATAAGAACCGCAGTTTGAATGGTCATGTGAATACAACCAAGGATTTTTGCGCCAGCAAGTGGTTTTGCAGCAGCATAGCGCTTACGTAGGCCCATAAGTGCTGGCATTTCTGCTTCAGCAAGTTTGATTTCTTTACGGCCGTAGTCAGCGAGTGAAATATCAGCAACTTTGTAATCTGTAAATGAAGCAGTAACCGCGTTCATCACGATCTCCTAATATAAAAAATTGATCATTCAGTTCGCGGATGCCGTTGTTGATTCAAAAAGGATTTGAACCGGATCGTCGAGCCTAGCGATTTCACATTTATGTACCTGTGAAAAAGTCGCAGCATCCCTCGACTAGCGAAGTATTGTACTTGGATTCTAAAAGTGTTCCAAGCTTAAAAAGTTAAGATTATTGATTTTCTTCTAGTTGAGTATTTAATTGATCAAAAGCATTCCAGCCATCATTAGTTAAATAAAATAATTCATTTTTATAACCTCTGTCTTTCAATAGGCCATAGCTGACCAAATTTTCTATGGTATGTTGCCATTTAGCTAGCTCTCTACCTTCTGTTAAATGCATATTTAAATTTCCAACATTAAAAAGAACTCCACCCATAGTTCTAATGAATTGAATATCATCGTTATTTTTTCCAGCATTTAATAAAATCTGAACCATTTCTTCTGTAGGTTCAATTGAATGTTTATTTGAGGATGGTGCTTCGTTTTCAAATGATGAGTTATCTAAAAGATTGTGAATATATTCGTTATTTTGTAATTGTAGTGTTATATGATCTTTAATTTTTTGTTTAAAAGTTAATAGATCATTATAAAATTCTAATACTCCATTCGGCATCCATTCCCTAATTTGTACTTGTAGTTTTTGATATTGATCAGTAATTTTACTTGGTGGTATTGGTCTGTCACAAATATAAATGGAGGTTAGTTTCTGAGATGCGATATGTCTTGAAATTTCTTCGACAGTACCACTCACATATTCGCCAGTTTCAGTGCCTAAGCGAGTCCAAAATATTCCCAATAAAATATCTGAATCTTCTAAAATTCGTTTATTGATTATTTCTTGCGGTCTACCACCCATTTCTGGTGCGACATGCGTTTCCCAGCCAACAGGATTTAGCATTACACCAAATTGTTTTGAGTGAATCGCATTCCACTCATAAATTGCATCACGTACTAGTTGTCTTTCTTCTGAGACATCATTTGGGGATGCGATCATTACATTTAAAATTGTAGCTTGATATGCCATTTCTAATTTTCTGAAATTTGATTATTTACAGTTAATATATCTGAAATTTATACGGTTTCCATAAATTGAAATAATTATTTAATTTCGAGTTCAAGTCATTTTGTTTATTATCAATACAATCATCTTTTTTGAATTGTGTTATGGCCGTGAATATCCCTGAATCCTTAATGAACCTTGAAGCCAATGGCGGTATTTATGCGGTATGGATGCTACTCCAACATTTATATATCGATGCGGATATTGAACAGTTGATAGAGGTCTGTGGTTATGATGCAGAAAACGGAACGACAACCATTGGCTTGGCAGTTGGATTAAAGAAATTTGGCTTTGATGTTCAATTTTATACTGATGAAGACACAGAGCTTCAAGCACAAGAAAAATTGAGTTATGCAGAAGCTGAGCAACTAAAGCTGCCAGTTTTAGCGGCCATCAATTACCAACAAATTCAACAGGCATTTGAGCAAAATAAATTTATCATTGTCTATTACGATACTTTAGAAGACGTCGGAAACCATTCACTGGTTTATTCTATAGATGAGCAGGAAATCTGTTTCTTTGATAGTTTTGATGCGATGCCTGCATCTGTATTTGAACAGCAACGTCAAGTCGAGGGCATCTGCCGACAAGTGATCGTGCTTGATCATTCAAGTGCTCGCATGGAAACAGCACAATAAACATGAAAAGAAGACGTTAAATGAAAAAGATCCTCGGACTATGCGTGTTCATCTCTATGCAGATCAGTGCTAATGACAGCACGGGTTTTGTGGCAACGGGCGGTGTGCAATATCTGAAAAATCCAAAAATCAGTATGCAAAGTGAAGATTTGTTTATCAGTAAAAATATCATTCGGGTGAATTACCAATTTAAAAATCTTACCGCTCAAGATATTACTGAAACTGTTTTATTTCCTTTGCCGCGTGTGGGCAGTTCGCGTGAAAGTGATTTTGCGCATACCGAACAATTGATTCAAAGCTTTAAAGTACAAGCCAATGTACAAAAGATTCAGCCAGAAACGCATGTGCGTGCATTTTTACCCGCTTTAACGGCAGGTGGTGACTTCAATTCCAATGGCGACGTCGTCGATGTGACTGCAGGTTTGAAAAAATGTGGTTTTTCAGATCGAGATTTGATGTATCCGTGGTTATTGCAACAAGACTCTACGCTTAATCAGCGTTTGTATCGTTGTCAGGACAAAACAGTGCAGCAGCTTTTAAAACCCTATCAGGCGGATGATGAAATTTATTGGGAATCGCAAATCATTTATAGTTGGCAGCAGAAGTTTAAGGCCAATGCGTTGACCCATGTACAACATGAATACATGCCATTGGTTGGTGGTTCGGTCTCTTTATATCCTGAAGAGGATGAAAAAACCTATTGTATAGATCAAAACTTCAAAGCGGGTTTGAAAAAGGCCAAGTCGCAATATGCACCTTATCAAGCCTTGGGCTATATCTTAAAAACGGGTGCAAATTGGGCGAAACCAATTCAAAGCTTTAAGCTGACCATTGAGCGTGACCCGAATGAGCTGGTTTCATTTTGTTGGAAGGGTCAGGTGAAAAAGATCAGTTCGACACAATTTCAAATGACAGAAAAGAATTTTGTGCCGAAGCAGGATTTAGATATTATTTTTGTGCGTAGGTTTTAAGTAGTAAAAAGCCCATCAAAGGATGGGCTTTTTACTTATTCTTGCTCTGCGGCATCTGCTTTGTCGTGCCAGTATTTGGCTTTTGCTTCATCGGCATCGACACCTAGTGCATTTTCATAAATGAAAGCCAAATCACGCATGGCTTGAGCCTCACCCAGTTCCGCTGCTTGTTGTACCAGTTCAATTGACTTAGCGACATCCTTTTCAACCACATCGCCCCGACGGTAAAAACCAGCCAACTCTAATATTGCAGTAGGGTGTTTTAGTTCAGCCGCTTGTTTTAACCAGTGATGTGCATGTCCAAAGTAGGTTTCTGCTTCGTTTGGATCTTCTTCGCGAAGTTCTTTGGCATAAAAAGCATAACCTTCACCCAGCCAATACATGGCTTCTACATGACCCAATGCTGCTGCTTTAAGCGCCCATTCTTCTGCAAGCGTAATGTCATCTTCATTTTCACTTTGCATATACAGTTCAGCAAGTTCAAATTGAGCGTCACTATTACCTGTTGTTGCAAGATTGACCAATTCAGCAGGAATTTTAGGAGATTTAGGCATACAAATAACCAAAGATTTAAACTGTGGATAGCCTAATGCTTTCAAGTGAAAAAGCCAATCCGAAGATTGGCTTTTAGGCTCAGATCAGGTGCAAAGTTAGGCTGAATATAAATAAGAGTAAAACTGAAACAGCGATATTCTTAATTTTTTGCTCAAAATAACTTAAACAAAGTCCAACAAACAGTGCAGCGAAGCTAATTACGCCAATCCAATAACTGATTTCGGTACTCCAATGTCCTTGTGTTAAGCAAATGAGCAAAGAAACAATTAACAGGAACCAACCCACAGTGGTTGCTAAGCGTGTTTGCTGAAGTGTTAGTTCTTTAGCAAAGATTTGCTTTTGGTGCTTAGACATACTGCTGGCAAGTGCAAAAAAACCTAAGGTTGCTAAAGTCCAAATGATCAGAAACCAAATCATGCTTCGGCCTCCTGAACAGGTACTTTCACTTTTTTATTCGGCAAACCTTGATGTTTTTTAACTTTGTCATAAGCGAAATAGAAAATCACTGCCATTACCCACATGGCTAAATCAACCGATGCAATCATCCACTGACCCTGCCCAACGCTGTTCCACAAAGCTTGACCACCTGTCATCAAGTTGACCACTGGCAGCAGGGCGAAAGCGAGTGTTGCCAATAAAAGTAAGTCTAACCATGCTTGGCGGTGGGTACGGAAAGTGGCATATATCAAAGTGAGTAACCATACGGTAAAGAAGCTACGGATCTCCCAGTTTAGACGCATTTCTACATCTGCAGGAATGAAACGGTTGGCATAAAAATATGCCGCGCAGGCCAAAGGCAAACCAATAATGGCCGCAATATTCAGGACTTCAACCAGTCGGAAACCAAATGATTTATAGCCTTGTTTCTGCTGTTGGGGAGCACGTTTTACACACCAAAGAATCAGACCTGTAGCGACCATGAGCGTACCTAAAATACCCGAACAGAATAGCAACCAACGAAGAGCCAAATCGACGCCGCGAGCTTCGTGTAAGACGGTGACCACGTTATAGATGCCACTTGGAATAGATGGGTTTTTTATCCGTATATTTTTATCCGTTTCATCTTGACCCGTGACCCCATTGTAGTTGATGGTTGCATATACATTGCGATGCGCGACGCTTTCAGCACGCAAGGCACGTAACTCAATTTTGGCTTGGTCTGTATTGGGTGAAATAATGCTAATCGAAGCAATTGGATTGTCTTTCCACTGTTGTTGTACCGCTGCCATAATTGGGGCTAAGTCTGTCAGTGGGGCAGGGCGGAGTTCGGTTTGTGGCCGTTCCTCACCACGACCTTGAGCATGTTCACCGCGTTGCTGTCCGCGCTCTCCACGATCCGCTCTTTCACCTTCGCGTTGACTTCGACTTTCGCGCTGCACATCTTCAGCTTTTGGGGGCTGTTCAATCATGCTGGCCTGTTGGTCACGTAAAAACTGTTGTCGATTTTCATACGCTTGGTTAATTCCCCAAGGCATGAACATAAACATGAGCAGTAGTAGGCCACTAAAGGTAATCATTAGATGAAAAGGCAGCGCAAAAACAGCGGTTGCGTTGTGTGCATCTAGCCATGAGCGTTGACCTTTGCCAGAGCGAAAGGTAAAGAAATCTTTAAAGATTTTTTTATGGGTAATGATGCCGCTAACAATTGCGACCAACATGAACATGGTGGCAATCCCGACCAACCAACGTGTCCACAGACGGGGTAAACCGTACAATTCAAAATGGAAACGGTACAGGAACCCACCACCACGCGTATCTCGTGGTTCAATTACTTCGCCAGTCGCACTGTCTAAGGTGAGGCGTGTTCCACCGCGACGTGCTTTCGGGTCTTCACCAACGGCACGAATAGTCACTTCAGTTGTAGTTTTGCGTGAGTTGGGCAGTTGAATGTTCCAGCTGCCTGCATCAGGGTGGTTTTTCTGTAAATAGTTAAGCGCGACCTGCATTTGTTGCACTTGAGACTGCGCAGGGATAGATTGATGTGTTTCTGGCTTCATCCAAGTGGAAATTTCATTTTGGAAAAAACTCAGGGTTCCAGTCACAAAAATTGCATACAGCAGCCACCCTAAAATGAGACTGGCCCATGTATGCAACCATGACATGGATTGGCGCGGTCCTTCCGCTTTTTGATCAACACGCATTTAAAAACTATCCTAAAAATTTGAGTAGGGCATACAGTGCAATACATGGCACAGCAATACCGAGCGTTGCTTTTAAGGTTTTTTGAACCATAAAGACCCAAATAAAGGCAGCACAGTTAAGACAAAATGAAATGAGTGTGGCGCTCATGGCCGCATTCACAGGATTTGCAATAAAGACTTTAGCAATGGTTAATGCAGAGAGTGCAGCAAGGAGATAACCTCCAAGCAAGGCAAGTGCAAATCGATACAACACCATCAGACGGTAGCTAAGTGGTGTGTCGACTTTCTTCTTTTTGGCAGGCTTCGGACGGACTTTTTCCGAATGAACCAAGGCATCAATTTGAGTGGTGCTATTCATGGAAGAGAGTTGGTGTATTAGTAAACAATATTGCAAATGATAACAATTATTATTTAAATAAAATAGATGGTAACTTTATTTATTTTTTCTGTAACGCTAAGTGAGTTTGGTGAACAGAAAAACTTGGATTGTAGTCGCTGCCTTTTTAAATAGATTTGATTCTTATTGTTATTTCTTTAAGGGATGGCTACACAGTGTTACCAAATCACGTTATACGCTGTTTTGATCTGCGTTAGTTTCATAGTCAATACTTGGGCGAATTTGGAGGAAAAGATGGCTGCTTTTATTAATGCCGAACAGGCAAAAATTATGTCAAACCAAGCGTATTTAGATATTGAAGTCTATAAATTACGTTTAGCCTCACTAATTGAGGAGAGTGCGAAACAGGGAAATACTGCGGTATTTACAGTTCTGCCAAAACATTTACCCCTAGAAGATATTCGTCATCTTTCAGCAGAACTTACCCAACTGGGATATCAAGTCCGTTTGGAAGTGGAAGAGTTCTACTATCGTTTAAACGTGTATTGGATTTAAAACTTCGCTTTGTTGTCTTGGTTTATATTGTGTGGATAAAATAAAAGCCCGTAAACGGACTTTTATCTTTTAGGAGTTTCGAAAACCGATGAGAGGGTTATGGTTGAATATCGGAAGCTTTTGTATGATAGGAATTCTTTAAATCTAGTGTCTGTTCAAGCTCATGGTCGAAAATATCGGTGAGCATACTATCGAAGCGTTGAGTGTTGTAATGAAGCAACTGATCCACTTCCTCAGAGCTGATGAATCCTGTTTCAAGCGCATGTTGAATATGTGATTCAAAATCTAAGCCTCTAAATTGTCCTTTGGACTCTGCTTTTTTAAACTTCGTCCACAGCGGATCAATCTTTAATGCTGCTTGGAACGCATTTTCCATACGCCCAAAGACATCATCGGGATCGGTATTGTAAAAAACATGCTGCTTCAGTTGTTCACGGAACGGGTTATTTTCCATGATAGCAAGTCCTAATTGCGTTTTTAGCTGGTCACTTGGTTGCTGGGCAACACGACCAAAAGGGAAACAGATGAACTTGACTACGCAAGCTGCGGCTCGCCTAGGAAAGTTTGCAAACAGACCATCAAATGCATCCTGAATTTGCACAAATGCTTTTTCTAAAGCCAGTTGAGCATGTTGTTGTTCCACCTCACTACGTTGTCCTTTTTCATAAAACTTCAAAATAGCAGTCGCGATAAATAAATAAGCATGAATGTCGGCTAAACGCCCTGAAAGCATTTCTTTGCGCTTAATATCACCTGCAAGTAAGCCTAAACAAAGGTCTGCGGTTAAAGCGAAGTTGGCACTGAAACGGTTAATGGTTTTGTAAAAAGGACGTGAGAAATCATCTGTCTGTGCGGAAGCATCTGAAGGACCACCGAACATGCCATAACTGAGTGAACGTGCTGTTCGGTTAAAGGTATAAGCCAAATGTTTAAAAAGTAGCGTGTCGAAAGGCTCTAAAGCGGTTTTTGTATCTTCTGCTTGAAGGAGTTGCAGCTCTTCATATAAATAAGGATGACAGCGCATAGAGCCTTGACCAAAGATCATTAAAGAACGGCTTAAAATATTGGCCCCTTCAACAGTAATCGAAATGGGGATGGCTTGATAATTCAATGCTAAAAAATTGCGCGGCCCCATTTGTACTGCCCGTCCGCCAACGACATCCATCCCATGATTGACAATTTTACGCATGGTTTCGGTGGCATAGTATTTGGCCATGGCTGTCATCACTGCGGGCTTGCCGCCTTCGTTTAAACCACAAGTGACCATATAGCGGAAAGCTTCGAGCATATATGTACCACTGGCAATATCACTGGTGGCCTCTTGCACGCCTTCAAAATGTCCTACAGAAATTTTAAATTGTTGGCGGACTTTGGCAAAAGCACCGACACTTAAATAGGCCATTTCGGCTGAAGCAGTGGAGAGCGCTGGCAGTGAAATCCCACGACCTACAGCTAAGCATTCCATCAGCATGCGCCAACCTTTACCTGCATTTTCCACCCCACCAATAATCCAATCGAGTGGGATAAAAACATCTTGTCCATCGACCGTGCCATTCATAAAGGGTGAACCAGGATTATGTCGCGCACCGACTTGGACACCGTCATGACTGGCCGGTAATAAGGCGCAGGTGATGCCATATTCAGTTTTGCTTGCATCGCCTAATAGTCCATCAGGGTCATAGAGTTTAAAAGCGAGACCAATCACAGTCGCAATAGGCGCCAGTGTAATCCAGCGTTTTGAAAAGTTCATACGTAAACCGAGTACTTCTTGGCCTTCAAACACACCATAGCAGACCACGCCTGTATCCGGTATTGCACCCGCGTCTGAACCAGCCTCAGGACTGGTTAAACCAAAGCAGGGGATTTCTTTACCTTTGGCGAGTCCTGGTAGGTAGCGTTGTTTTTGTTCTTCAGTTCCATAATGTAAAAGTAATTCACCTGGCCCTAGCGAGTTGGGCACCATACAACTGACTGCAGTGGTCAGTGAACGTGAAGAAATTTTGCTCATGATGCGGCTTTGTGCAAAGGAGCTAAAAGCACGACCGCCGTATTCTTTGGGAATAATTAAACCTAAAAAGCCTTGTTCTTTGATGTATTGCCACGCTTCAACAGGAAGATCTTTTAAGTGATGATGAATTTCCCATTCATTCAGTAAACCACAAAGGTGTTCAACTTCATGATCTAAGAAGGATTGCTCTTCAGCAGACAGAGTTGGGTAGACATAACCATCAAATTTTTTCCAGTCAGGCGCGCCCATAAATAATTCTTTTTCCCACCAACTGGTGCCTGCATCCAATGCTTCACGTTCGGTACTGCTCATACTCGGCATTGCTTTGGCTAAAGCTTTATAGGCAGGTTGAGTGATTAAAGACTTTCGTAATGGATCAATAACCACAATCAGGCTGAGAATAATTAAGGGCAGACCTAGAAGTAATGACCACGGACTGATAAAAATAGCAGCGAAGAGGGATGCAAAAATAATGATTGCAGTTGCCATTAAGCGACTGAGTTCAAAATAAAAAATAGCCCAGAGGATACAGATTAAAAACAGAATGGCGAAAATGAAACCCATTGAAACCTCCCGTTGTTTACACCGTGAGGTGAGTCATACGTTTTATAGAATTCCACGGAAAATAAGGCAAAACGTAGACTAAAAAGGTGTAATAAAATGAATTTGATGTGATGTGTAGCATCACGATTATTTTAGACTTTGAATTAGATTAGGGTGTTTATTGAACAATGACTGTGTTAGAAATGTATGAATACGTAATTGAAAAATATAAAGAACGAAGATCGTAATAAAAAAAGCCCTCATATGAGTAATGCCAGTCAGTTAAGCAAAAAAAGTTAAAATGCTGTAAAAAGAGCGTATGTAAATACGCTCTTTTTTTATGAATTTATCTCAGAATCTAGATTTAACATTAAAACAAACCTTACCTTCACTTTCACAATTCAGTGAATTGATTGATTTAAACTGGATTGAAGATTGCTTAGACCAAACAGGTAAAGCATCAATTCGAAAAAGAAAACTGCCTGCTGAACATGTTGTTTGGCTGGTAATCGGACTTGCTCTATTTCGAAATCAACCGATTTGGTATGTGGTTCAACAATTGCAACTTGTTTTCGGTACGGCAGAATACTGTGTACCGAGTGCATCCGTACAAGCAAGACAACGCTTAGGCTTAGAACCCATGAGTGCTTTATTTTCGACATTAAGTCAGGCATGGTTTAAAGACTCACAACAACAATATAGCAACTTTCACGGTCTATGCGTTTGTGCTGTAGATGGTGTGGTTTGGTCTATGCCTCATACCTCTGTACACGACAAATTTCATAGGACCCTTGTCCTATCAGGCTTTTTCTTTCTTAAAATTGCTAGCACTTTCTTAAATTCTTCTTTTTTTCCAAAACCAATCAAACGTAGAATAGCCATTTGAACATAGTCCAAACCGTAGCGAAATAAACTTACTGAAAGTCGTCCATGCTTCTTTATTTTTATCGCTTTTTTCCGATCATGTTGCCATTCACCTGTTAAATAGCACCAACAGAAACCCATAGCTAGCACTGCTATCAATTTCTTGACTCGTCTAGGGTCTGTTAAACGAGTATTTTCAAGATTGAATCCACGTCCTTTGAGACAACTAAATAACGTTTCGATTTCCCAGCGTAATGCATAATCACGAATAGCAGAAGCATTAAACATAGGAGAAACAACAAGTAAAAGTTCTCCATCTTCTAATCGTAGCGCACTAATATACAGTTTCACTCGACCAACCCAAATACGTCGTTTACGACATTCAGTTTGACCAACTTGAAGATGACGAAATAAATCACTAATTTTATGATTCTTGGCTAAGTGATTGGTCACAATAAAGTTTTTTTAACACGTATACAGAAGTTAATGTCATTTTCAATTAACCATGTAAACCATTTCTCACCGATAAATTCTCTGTCTGCAAACACATTCACAATACGATCTTTACCAAAAATGGAGATAAAGCGTTGAATCAAAGCAATACGCTCTTTTGTATCTGAATTTCCACGTTTATTGAGCAATGTCCAAACAATAGGTATCGCTATTCCACGATAGACGATGGCTAACATCAAGATATTGATATCTCGTTTTCCCCATTTCCAATTAGTTCTATCCAAAGTTAATTGGACTTTATCAAATGAAAATATATTGAAAATTAACTGAGAAATTTGACGATAATCGAAATACTGACCTGCAAAGAAGCGTTGTATACGTCGATAAAATGATTGTGGTAAGCACTTGATGGGTAAGGCTTTAGATGCAGAAGAAAGATTACATGTCTGTTTTACAATTAATGCAAGCATAATCAGTGTAAAACATTTTGCATGTGACTTGTTCCACTTTAGATATTTGTTTAAGATGAGATATAACTCATTGAAATGTGTCATCATATTCGTCTTCAGAAAACAAGTATTATGCCATTATTTCAATGAGTTATCTTTTTTTGTCGTGTACAAAGGCCTCATACAGAAGAAAACTTTAAGCACTTTGGTTCATCCAAAGGCAAAACAGCAGCTGCACCTTACCCACAAGTTAGAGCGACTTGCCTGGTGAATACCAATACCCATGAAATGATTGATGCCCAAATGGGCAGTATGGATCAAGGTGAATTAACCTTAGCCAGTCAATTAAAAGCACCAGTTCGCAGTATTACCCTATTTGATCGTGCTTACTTCTCTGCTGATTTTTTAGTGAGCTGGCAATCTCAGGCAGAAGAGAGTCATTGGTTGATGCGAGCAAAGGACAACCTGCGTTATGAAGTGATTCATCATAATGCGGCCCATGACTTTCAGATCAAAATGCCTGTTTCAGCAAGAGCAAAAAAGATAAATCCGTCATTGGGTGACTATTGGGAAGCACGTTTAATTGAAGTTGAATATGCAGGAAAAATAAGACGTTACATTACATCATTAACAGATTCTAAAGTTTATCCATTCAAAGACCTTGCAATGCTTTATATCCAGCGTTGGGAAATAGAAATGTGTTATCGGGAAATTAAAAGTGATTTACAGGATGCAAGGATTTTAAGAAGCAAACAACCTGATTTGGTCTATCAAGAATTGTGGGGGGTATTTATTGCATATAATATCTTAAGAAGACAGATGAGGTTTATCGCTGAACATGCAAAGGTGAGTCCTTTAAGGATCAGTTTCCATGTTGCATCTATGAGTATTATCAATATCTTAAGGCACACACCTTTAGAATCAGCAGGAAACCTACCCAAACATTTAGCGCAATTATTTGAACAATCTAAAATATTTGTATTACCTGAAAAAAGGCAAAGGCAATGTCCGCGAGTAGTGAAAATTAAAGCACAAAAATATCCAAGAAAATGCCAGTCAATTTCTTAACTGACTGGCATTACTCATATGAGGGCTTTTAATTTTTGCGTTTTAACTGTTTAACACCACAGCAAATTAAGCTTCAATTGTTTGAACAGCAATCTTTTTCGCAGGATCTGCTTTGCGACGTACTGCTGGTACAGGTTCACCATAGTATTGGCGGTCAGCGAAGTAGCTTGAACGAACCATCGGCGCTGCCCAAATATTTCTAAAGCCCAGCTTTTGACCATGCGCAGTGTAGCGTTCAAATTCTTCTGGTGTAACGAAGCGGTCAATCGGCGCATGCTCTTTAGAAGGCTGTAAATACTGGCCAATTGTTACATAGTCAACGCCGTGTGCATGCAAATCATCTAAAAGTGAAATGACTTCTTCTTCAGTTTCACCAATACCGACCATCAAACCACATTTGGTTGGAACGTCAGGGCAATATTCTTTAAACATTTTCAATAGATTTAAAGAGTGTTGGTAGTCTGAACCCGGACGCATCGCTTTGTATAAACGCGGCACAGTTTCAATGTTGTGGTTAAACACATCAGGTGGACACTCGGTCATAATGCGAAGCGCAATGTCCATACGACCACGGAAGTCAGGTACTAAAATCTCAAGTAAAGTATTCCGGCTTAATGCACGTGCTTCTTTAATACAGTCAACAAAGTGCTGTGCACCACCATCAAGTAAGTCATCGCGGTCTACAGAGGTGATCACGGCATATTTTAAACCTAAGTTTGAAATCGTTTCAGCCATGTGACGAGGTTCGTCTGCGTCAAGTGCATTTGGACGGCCATGTGCCACGTCGCAGAAAGGACAACGACGTGTACAAATGTCACCCATAATCATAAAGGTTGCAGTACCGCCACCAAAACATTCAGGTAGGTTTGGACACGCAGCTTCTTCACAAACGGTATGTAGTTTTTGTTCACGTAGGGTTGATTTAATGCGTTGCACTTCTTCGGGTGCTGCCATTTTCACGCGAATCCAATCTGGCTTGCGTGGCGTTTCAACCGTAGGAATAACTTTTACAGGTATACGCGCGACCTTTTCTGCGCCACGAAGTTTGATACCCTGCTCAGGTTTACGGTTTTCAGACATATTCAACTATTCCACTGTTTTTGACGGGGGAGATGCTAAAAATAGCAGTATTAGTATAGCGGAAATGCGAATTGATAGGGCGGAAATACTATTCATTTACTAAATGTGGTTATCACTTAATATATGTAAGCTAAATACAGCAAATTGCCTGCAATTACGTCATAATATGCCCAAGATAAGTAATAAGTTTTTAAAGAAGGAGCGTTGAATGCCACGTAAAAAAGAGGTCGTTGGTGGAACTTTCGTTAAGTACGATGCGGTCGTTCTAGGTTCAGGCCCTGCGGGTGAAGGCGCGGCAATGAAACTTGCCAAATCTGGAAAGCGTGTTGCGATTGTGGATGTGCGTGAGCAGCTCGGTGGTAACTGTACCCACGTGGGGACCATTCCAAGTAAAGCTTTACGTCAAACGGTATCGAGTATTATCCGTTATCGCCGTGACCCAATGTTTAAAAAAATGGGCGACTGGCGTCAGTTTACAATGAAGCAAGTGCTTCAAAATGCACATAAAGTGATTCAACAACAGGTTGATACACACTCACGTTTTTATGACCGCAATAAAATTGATATTTACCATGGTCGTGCTTACGTTCAAGACCAAAATACAGTTTTAGTATTTAGCCCTGAAGGCATCAAAGAAACGATCATGTGCAAACAAATCGTGATTGCAACGGGTAGCCGTCCATACCGTCCTGCGGCGCTTGATTTTAATCATCCGCGTGTATTCGATTCGGACAAAATTTTAGACCTTGATTATTCGATCCAAAAAATCATCATTTATGGTGCGGGTGTGATTGGCTGTGAATATGCGTCTATTTTCATTGGACTCGATCATAAAGTTGACTTGATTAATACACAGCACAAATTGTTGAGTTATCTAGACGATGAAATTTCTGATGCTTTGTCTTATCACTTACGTCAACAAGGTGTTTTGATTCGCCATAATGAGCAGATTGATCATCTTGAAACCTATGATGATCACGTGGTGCTACATTTGCAAAGTGGTAAGAAAATTAAAGCAGATGCTATTTTGTGGTGTAATGGTCGCTCAGGAAATACGGATGGCTTAGGCTTAGAAAATGTGGGTATTACGCCAAACAGCCGTGGTCAAATTACAGTCAATGATCAATACCAAACCGAAGTGGAAAATATTTACGCTGCGGGTGATGTGATTGGTTGGCCTTCACTGGCTTCTGCTGCATATGACCAAGGTCGTTGCGCAGGTGCAAATATGAGCGGTGAAGTGGGTGTAGAACCTGTGGTTGATATTCCGACAGGAATTTATACCATTCCAGAAATTTCTTCGATTGGTAAAACTGAACAAGAGTTAACCGAAGAAAAAATTCCGTATGAAGTGGGTCAGGCTTCTTTCCGTCATTTGGCGCGTGCGCAAATTACAGGTGACACAGTGGGTGAATTGAAAATTTTATTCCACCGTGAAACTTTGGAAGTGCTGGGTGTTCATTGCTTCGGTAATAACGCATCGGAAATTATTCACATTGGTCAGGCGGTGATGAATAGTCCAAACAATACCATCAATTATTTCGTAGAAACGACGTTTAACTATCCGACGATGGCTGAAGCATATCGTGTAGCGACCTTAAATGGTATGAATCGTTTATTCTAATTTTTATAGTATTTTCAGAGGCCTGTAAGTTTAGACTTGCAGGTTTTTTTATACGTAAAATTGCTATTTTGTAAGTGTAGGCATATCTAAATGCCTAAAACTTTTTAACGATTTGTGCGGTGGTAGGTGAGTGTGACAAGTAAGGGGGGAGGGAGCAACTTTGCTTATGACAGGCAAGTAATTTTGTGGGTGCCATGTTTCTTAGCGTAGAACATGGAAAGAATGATCCAGTGATACGGCGTAGCAGATATTTTTAGACATAAAAAAACCAACAAAGTTGGCTTTTTTGAATTAGGCTGCGACGTGAAATCAGTTACAGGATGAACTGATGTAAGAAGTAGGCAGAAATCATCATGCCTAACACAAAAAACATGCACGAATAAGCGTCAAGCTGATAACGCTTTTCTAATTGATGTTCAACATGCTGTATATTTTCTTCTTGCATAATTTTCATGGAAGTTTTTATTCCGATTTAATTATCGTTAAAATCCTATTGCACGTTTGTATTTTTAACATAAAAAATTGCTTAAATAAAGTACTAATTAAAAATAATCAGATCTCCACTATACATAATCACTTAAATATTCAAGTTTATGCTCTGTTAATCCAGAAGCCAGTAGCTACCAATAACTAACTATCTGAAAGTCATAGAACTTAGGATTTTATTATTCATCGTTAAAATAATATAATTGAATTTAAAACTGTGGATAAAAGTTCTTTTAAATGAATTTAAAATAGCAAGAGATAATAAAATATGTGGATAAGTTTTATACAAATGAATTCAAATTAAAATAAATCGTACTGATATAAATAAAAAAGCCAACGCAACCTTATACATCGATCTGGCATAGGCTGGGTTGGCTTATTTTTATAAATTATTGATTTAATGCATAAATATTGGCTTGAATCCAAATATTGCCGCGAATGTATTGTCCAATATTAAAGTTGGCGTACTCTGGATTTTTAGTGGCAATACGAATCAGTGTTGCAGGTTGGTTGTCCTCATGAATCAAGGCAACATCAAGCAGAGTGTAGTCTTGTTCCATAAATTGCATGCTGGTTTTGCCCACAATATTCCCTTGGAACCATGCTTCATCTTCCTGACCGATCTTTTCGCCATACAAATAAGCGACCATTTTTGAAAAATCGACAGTCACAGGTTCTTTGTCATCATCCGACTTTGGTTCCCATGCATCAATCTGTTCTTGTAGGTTTGCAGGAGCAATGCCATTGTTTGCTGCCAAAATATCGTTCAAGGCACGATGATGTTTAATCGATGCAGGGTCATCAACCACTAGTTGCTCGTGCTCTGCGACTGCTTCTAGTTCATATGCCCATGCGTTGAGATGTGCAATATAGGTTTGGTCTTTTTGGTATTGAGCATGATTGACGCTATATAAGCTGTCATAAGCGTAGACAATGCTGTTATTGCCTAAGTTTAAACGTAAAACGGCTTGTGTGTTGGATTGACCGCGAATGATGCGTTCAACTACAGCAGACACTTTATAGGGGCTATTAAAACTTGGAAATGCAGTTTTAACAGCCTTGGGTTTATTGTCTTCAACCGCGATGACTTGAGTCAGTTGAACAGCCGCTTGACTTGGACCTTGAATGAGCCAACAACCCGCATCCATATCTTGTTCAGTCTGGCATAAACCCATCGGCATGATTGGTGCATTTAAAGCTAAACCTAACCATTTAGGGACATCTTGTGCAGGGTTATCGGTGAGTAAATTCCAATGCTCGACGTGGCTACCAAAGTTTTGGTCATCAATGGTGATTATTTCTGGACTATTTTGATTGTTCATATGCACGATTGAATGAGGTTATATATCCCTATTAAATCGAGGGTTATTTCTATATTTCAAGTGCTATATTTTATTTTTACTGGAAAATCATCAAAAAAGACTAAAGCCTTACTTTATTTGACAGACAAAATAGTAAAAGCATTTCCTTCTGATACTTAAAAAGTATCAAGCAAACTTTGTATAGGAATTTTGAGCGGTTTTATCTATTATGCTCAAGCACTGAGTTTGTTAGACTAAGGCAGTTTCTTTTGTTTATGGATGTGCAGTGCTGCCATTTAAACTCTGGGTCGATGCAGATGCATTGCCTAAAATTTTACGTGAAGTGATTTTACGTGCTTCAGATCGTTATCAGCTTGAAGTGACCTTTGTGGCCAATCAAAATGTCGGGATTACGCCTTCCGTTCGTATTAATTCGATTCAAGTGATGAGTGGGGCGGATGCCGCGGATAAAGAAATCATCGAACGCATGAAAGAGAATGATATTGTGATGACACAAGACATTCCGCTGGCAGCACAGGTGATTGAAAAGGGTGGAATCGCAATTCACCCACGTGGTGAAATCTATACTACCGCTAATGTCAAAGCCCGCCTACATTTACGTGATTTTATGGATTCATTACGTGGCGCAGGTGTAAACACGGGTGGGCCACCGCCTATTTCTGAGCGTGATAAACGCGAATTTTCTAGTTCTTTAGACCAAACCATTCAAAAGCAAAAACGCAAAACTGCCATTTAGCATCGAGCTGATTATGTCTTCTAAAGCCAATCTGATGGCAACCTATGGATTATTGGTTTTTATTTGGTCCACAACGCCTTTAGCGATTGTGTGGAGTGTGACCGATTTACATATGCTGTGGGCGTTGGTATTACGTTTTTTCATCGCGTTGCCTTTGGCGATTTGTTTGTTATTGGTTTTAAAACTACATTTCCCAACCGATAAAGTCGCTTGGCATAGTTATTTGGCTGGTTCTTTTAGCTTGATTGGTTCCCAGTTTTTTACCTATGTTGCCACTAACTATATTAGTTCAGGCATGATTGCCTTGATGTTTGGTTTGGCACCGATTATGGCAGGACTGATCGGACGTTTTTACTTTAAGACCTATTTGAGTGCGATGCAGTGGTTTGGGATGTGTATTGCACTGCTGGGACTTGCCATCATTTGCCTTGCAGGTACAGCACAGCATGTCCATCCGTTTGGGATTGGGCTGATGTTACTTAGTGTCTTTTCTTATGCAGCCTCTATTTTCTGGGTGAAAAAAGTCAATGCGAATATTGAACCCGTTGCACAAGCGACAGGTTCAATTTTGGTGTCGACATTAGCAGCTATCTGTATTGTGCCATTTATTTGGCAGCATGCACCGCAGCAAATTCCCGATTTGAAAACTTGTTTGGCGCTGCTATATACGGTCATCATGGCGTCATTGATTGCGATGTTCTGTTATTTTAAATTGGTGCAGAAAATTCAACCCACGACTTTATCGCTGACTACCGTTATGACACCAATGATTGCTTTATTTATAGGTGCGGTGCTGAATCAAGAAAAACTTTCGATGATGGTGATTTTGGGTGCAGTGGTTTTACTGTCAGGTTTATTCGTTTACTTTTATAAAGATCTTCAGGCAAGTCGGAAACTTGCCCAAAAGTTAAAAAGCCAAAACTAGTCCAAGATTCTGGCTTTTAATGATCTTCGACCGTCAAAGAAATACAGTCGGCCAATTTGACACGATCTTGCGGGTGCAAGGTAATAAAGTATGCTCCCGTACGGCACTTGCCATTTTCCTCTTCATTGCTGTACACCACTTGTGCAATCGCTGCAATATGGAAGAAGTTTTCAGGGTGGCTCAAGGTTAAGTGTATATAAGTACCATCTTGAATTTGTTTTTCGCTATAAAAGCTCAAACCACTTTCTGAAAAGTTCACATGTTCAGGTGTAGGTAACATGGTTTGTACAATTGTGTCGTACAAAGACCCCGTGATCAGGTTTAATTTCTGGTTAAATAGGGATAAGATTCGAGCAATTTGTTGATCTTTTTCAGATAATTGTTCTAATTCGTAGTTTAGTGCATGATCAAATTGATCTAATTCTGCGAGTAGTAGAAAATAGCGCGGTAAAACAAAATTAGGATCGTAAGGGTCATTCAGGGCAACATCATCAGAAATGATCTGATAGTTAATTCTCAAGGCCGCATCGATTCGTGACATCACACGACGTTCTGCTTGAACGTTTTGATGCTGTAAATTTTCCATAATTATGACCTCGGACTAGATGGTATGTTTAAACCAATCTCGCTGTATATAGGGTTGAGATATACTCGCGCACGGCGTAGCAACCACTTTATTTCTTTTATTGCACTGGTTTCGATGATCGGTCTAACACTGGGTGTGGCTGTACTTATTACAGTCTTATCTGTAATGAATGGTTTCGACCGAGAGTTGAAAACACGTGTACTTGGAATGATACCTCAAGCCACTGTTTCTTCAACACAAATTTTAACAGATTGGCCTGAACTTGCAAAAAAAATTGAGACAAAGGAACACGTCACAGGCGTAGCACCGTTTACTCAATTGCAGGGGATGCTTACGGCACAAGGCCAAGTGGCTGGAATTATGGTCACGGGGATCGAACCTCAATATGAAAAAAAGGTTTCGATTATCCAAGACCACATGGTTGAAGGCGGTATTGATAACTTAAAAAAAGGTGAGTTTGGTATTGTTTTAGGCAAACAAATGACCGATGCCTTAGGTTTAGGTTTAAATGATAGTGTGACTTTGGTTTTACCGGAGGCAACACCTTCACCTGCGGGTGTAGTGCCGCGTTTTAAACGTTTCAAAATTGTGGGCATTTTCAGCATTGGTGCTGAGGTCGATTCGATGATGGGCTACATTGCCTTAAATGATGCATCAACTTTGTTACGTCTACCTGATGGTGCACAAGGCATTCGCTTGAAATTGGATGATATTTTTGCAGCACCTAAAGTAGCTGATGAAATTGTGATGGATCTGCCAAGCGGTTTTTATGCTTCGAATTGGACCTATACTCATGGCAATTTGTTTAGTGCGATCCAAATGGAAAAGGCTATGGTGAGCTTATTACTCTTCCTGATTGTCTTGGTGGCTGCATTTAATATTGTGTCATCCTTGGTGATGGTTGTGACCGATAAAAAATCGGATATTGCGATATTACGTACCCTTGGTGCCTCACCCGCAACTATTACCCGTATTTTTATGGTTCAGGGCACGATTATTGGTGTAATTGGTACGGTATCGGGCGCGATTCTCGGCATTGTTTTCGCCTCTGGAATTAGTGGTTTTGTAGGTTGGTTAAACAATGTGATGGGACTTCATCTGTTTGATGCCTACTTTATCAATTACTTACCATCGTATTTAAGATGGCAAGATGTATTAACCATTGTGTCCCTGTCTTTAATTTTAAGTTTCCTTGCAACAATTTATCCTGCAATGCGTGCTGCAAAAATCCAACCCGCGGAGGCATTACGTTATGAGTAAAATTGTTTTAGAAGCACAAAATATTGAAAAACATTTTACCGATGGTAAGTCGACCGTTGAGGTGATTAAAGGCCTCTCTCTACAAGTCAAAGCTGGTGAATTCGTTTCGATTGTGGGGTCGAGTGGTTCGGGAAAAAGTACTTTGTTGCATGTCTTGGGCGGTTTAGACCGTCCGAGTTCTGGGCAGGTTTTTTTGCAGGGTAGTCGTTTTGACAGTTTAAATGAAGCTGAACGTGGTTATTTACGTAATCAACACTTAGGTTTTGTTTACCAGTTCCATCATCTGTTGCCTGAGTTTACCGCTTTGGAAAATGTGGCAATGCCACTGATGTTACGTCAAGGTACTAACTTTAAAGATGTACAAAAGCAAGCCGAATATTTACTCGAACGTGTCGGATTGATGCATCGTTTAACCCATAAACCGGGTGAGCTCTCGGGTGGGGAACGTCAACGTGTTGCATTAGCGCGTGCATTGGTGGCCAAGCCAGCATTAATGATGGCGGATGAACCGACAGGCAACTTAGATCGGAAAACAGCAAGCAAAATTTTTGAGCTGCTGATGGATTTACGTCAAGAGTTCAATATGGCGATGTTGATCGTGACACATGATGAACAACTGGCTCAGTCCGCCGATTCTATTTTGCATATGCAAGATGGTCTTTGGGTCAATGACTAGGCTGAGAGCCGATAAAAATATGAGATAAAGCCACTATTTATTGAAGCCCACTTCGGTGGGCTTTATTATGGCGCCAATAAAAAAAATAACTGAATAAAAGAATGAAGTTTTTATATGCTGCTGCTTGGATTGTAGGAATTGCATTGATGGGGCAGAACGTCCCCATTCTAAATCACCTTTTTTATCCAGCGCTGATTTTGGTCAGCGTACTTTTGCCGTTACAGTTTTTTCTCTTTAAGCACAAACACGCCCTTATTTTGCAGTTTATATGCGGACTGATTTATTCCATGTTTTTTTTAACTGCGGGATATCATTATGCACAATCGGCTTTGCAGCAGCGTCTAGCTTATAAAGAAACAAAAGTTGAAGATGCTGAAATTATTGTTTATATCGCAAAAATTAACCAACTGGGTGCTGAGACCATTCAGCAAGAAATACAGGTCTTGAACCGACATGTGCAACCAGTGCAGTGGTTGAGTTTTCAAAAAAGGATCTCGGATGAGCAAGAGGTCTTGGAACTTGGGAAATACTACCGACTGACAGGGGAAATACGTCCTGCACATAGTTATTCGGTGCAAGGTGTATTCGATGTTGAGCAGTGGTATCTGCAACGTAATCTTATGTCGGGTTTTAAACTCAAGCACATACAACCCTTGTCTGAATCAGAAATTTCTGCATTAGGCTATACTAATTATTTAAGAAAACAGCAGGGCATACTCAATAAAATTCAACTGGGTATAGAACAACAGCGATTAAATATTCGTTATTTTATTTATAACCAGCCTTTAAGTCATAAGGGTCTAATTCTAGCGCTCCTGACTGGGGATGAAAGTTTCTTAGATAAGGAGATGACAGCACTTTTTCAACGCTTTGGCATTAGCCATTTATTAGCGATTTCTGGGCCACATGTGCTGATCTTTGCCGTGATGCTGTGTTGGCTGTTACAAAAGGTGCTAAATCGTTATTGGCCACAGATTTTTCTAAAAATCCCACGACCTTATGCATTGTTATTGCCATTTTGTTGCTGCGTATTGCTGTATTGTGCCTTTGTCGGTTTTGAGATTCCTGCACTTCGTACTTTACTCAGTTGTTTCTGTTTAAGTGTGTTGATTTGGCTCAGGCAGAAAATTTCAGCTTTGACGTTACTCTTATTGAGTGCATCCCTCCTTTTACTGTTTGATCCTTTTTCAAATCTATCAGCTGCCTTTTGGTTGTCCTATGGTGCGTGCTTTGTGCTTTTACGCATTTATCAAACCACGATTCGGCTCGATTTGACTCGCCCGCAGTCTTGGCAGAAAAAACTCGTTTTTAGCCTAAAACTTTTGGTTGAGTCGCAGTGGAAAATATTTGTGGCTTTGATGCCTTTGGTGATTATTTTCTTCAAGCAAGTCTCATGGGTGAGCCCAATCAGTAACCTTGTCGCTATTCCACTGATCAGTTTACTGGTTGTACCACTGGAGGTTTTGGCAGCATTTACTTTTTATCTTTTTGAACCGCTGAGCAGCCTTTTGTTTCAGTTGGCAGATTGGGTGCTGGTATTTTTATTGGGCATACTCAATGTGCTGGATGTGCTACTACCGATTAAGTTGTACCCGATTGCTCTCAATACTTGGCAAGTCATTTTACTGATTGTGCTCTTAATCATTGTTTTTATGCCCAAACCGAGTCTACCAAAATCATGGCTCGTGCTAGGTTTGATTCCTTTGTTGGGGTTCAGTAGCCAAAGCAGTCCTTTTGAGTTGATCGTCTTGGATGTCGGTCAGGGACAAGCGGTGTATATGCAACATGGGCAACAGCATGCCATGATTGATGTTGGTGGCTCCTATGATGAATCGAAGTTTAGCGTTGCTAAGCAGATTATTCAGCCATTTTTATCGAAGCAAGGCGTGAGCCAATTAGATCAGCTGATACTTACACATTTGGATCAAGATCATAGTGGAAGCTATGCCACATTAAAAAATGAGTTGTCGATCAATCAAGTTTACTCTAATCAGCAATTGGATGTGGCAACTACGTCAAACTTTAACTATTGTCAACAAGGTCAGATCTGGCACTGGTCAGAACAAGTGGAAATCAAAATTTTGTCACCGAAAGCCAATCAATTGGCACAAGTGCCATATCAGCAAAATGAGCTATCTTGTGTGGTCTATATACAGGTGAAGGATGTACAGCCTTATCAGTATTTTCTGATTATGGGGGATGCAGGCTGGCAAACCGAGTTTCAATTATTACAGGATTATCCAGACTTAAAAGTTGATGTATTGGTCTTGGGCCATCATGGCAGTCGACATAGTTCAGCCTATGCATTTTTAAAACATTATCAACCGAAATTAGCAATTGCCTCAGCAGGGTTCAATAACCGCTATGGGCATCCAAGTGCAGTAACGCAAGCCCGTTTGAAAGCTTTAAACATCCCACTCTTAACAACAGCAAAGCAAGGTAGTATTGGTTTTATTGCGCAGCCTACAGGGTTTATTGAACTGACGACACAACGTCAGACTCGACAGTGGTTGCAGTCGAATGAATCTGTTGTTCCATACGCAGTTGCTCTAAACGCGTCACAGCCTCATTAAAAGGAAGGTTATACAGTGTTCGAAGCTCAGGATTGGCTTTAAAGCGCTTATAGGTCCAGTGATAATGCTCTGGGTGACGATGAATCAGATCTTCAATAGCTTGGTGAATGACGAAAGTGCCATCATTGGCAGTACCTTGATAAATAGTTTCGCTCATTTCTTCAATGTACATATCAAAGCCATTATCATTACGAATAGCATAAAGTAATAGAGCCTTAGCTTTGGTTTTTTGAATCAGTTTGGCGCTCAGGTTGCTTGAAGCTAAAGGAAAGCCAAAATAAGGAATCATTTCACCGCCTTGTTTTGGGGTATGATCGGGTAGAATTACGGTCGTCCCCCCTTGTTTGAGTGCCTTAAAAATTTGGCGCACCCCAGATTCATCGGTAGGAACAAGATGAGCACCTTCACGGCTGCGTGCCTCACGAACAAATAAGTCAGCACCGGGGTCCTTGACCGGTTTATACATAATGGTCATTTCAGTAAATTGGGCAACATAACTATTCATAATTTCCCAAGTCCCAAAATGAGGTACGATTAAGACTAAACCTTTCTGAGCGGCAAGCGCCTGATGTAGCAAATGTTCGCCATGTACTTTTTGGACGCGTTCAATATTTTTCTGATTGCTTGAACCCCAGATACTAAAAAACTCAAAATAGGTGGTTAGTTCATTACGCACTGTTTTTCTTGCGATTACTTCACGTTGTTCATCACTGAGCTCTGGCAGTGCAATTTTTAAGTTGAGTCTGAGGGCATCATTGTTTTTACTGATTTTTAAAAGATTGACTAAACCTGCTAACCCCTTAGCAAAAAAACGTGCAAGTTTAATAGGTTGTTTGCTTACAAAACGCAGTAAACGATAGGTCGAGTTTTGCTCTTGTGCTTTAGTCATTCTTTAGAGTCAATGGTACATGTGGGTAAAAACAAAAAATATTATAGGCCAAAATGAACGGTTTCGACAGTTTTGTATAAATCAGTGTATATAATGAGGGCAATTTTATTCAAGTTTGGATTGTTATATGTCCGATTGGCCACCAAAACCAGAAAATGAAACGCCGAAACAACAGCCTGTACATGAAGAACCGACAGGAAATGAATGGAAACTTTTAGAAAAAGCAGTTTTAGCTTCTGTTGAAGAACAACGTCGTGCACGTCGCTGGGGCATCTTTTTCAAATGTCTAACTTTTGCCTATCTTTTGTTTATTCTATTTGCCATGACCAAGAGTTGTTCGACTAGTGGTACGGAGGCAACCGCATCTAAGCATATTGCTGTGGTTGATATTGTGGGTACCATTGCTGCTGACGAGCAAAGCGTGAACAGTGATGACACGATTAAGTCATTAAAGAAAGCTTTTGAAAATAAACAAAGCCAAGCGGTGGTACTCAATATTAATTCACCGGGCGGTTCTCCGGTTCAGTCGGATGAAATCTGGCAAGAAATTCAATATTTGAAAAAAGCACATAGCGATAAAAAATTGTATGCGGTGATTGGTGATACAGGTGCATCAGGTGCTTACTATATCGCATCTGCTGCTGACGAAATCTTGGTGAATCCATCGAGTTTAGTGGGTTCAATCGGTGTGATTATGCCGAACTATGGGGTGAATGGCCTCATGCAAAAACTGGGTGTTGAAGACCGCACCATGACCTCTGGTCAAAACAAAGCTTTATTGTCAATGACACAACCTGTTAACCCTGCGCAGCGCGCACATGTTCAAGGTGTACTTGATAATGTACACGAGCATTTTATTAATGCTGTGAAACAAGGTCGTGGCAAAAAGTTAAAGTCGAACGATCCGGCACTCTTCTCAGGTCTTTTCTGGACTGGTGATCAGGCGGTCAAGCTGGGTATTGCGGATCGTATTGGTAATTTACATACTTTAAAACGTGAACTAAATACCGATAAAGCGATGGATTATACCGTGGTACATAGCCCACTAGATGCTGTATTAGGCCGTTTAGGTGCATCGATGGGAGCTGGTTTTGCATCTTCACTTTCAAATCAAATGCAATCTGAACAGACCACGAAACTCCAATGAAACCTTTAATTCATTTTGCGCACGCCAATGGCGTGCCTTCTAAGGTCTATCAGAAATTATTTGATTTACTGTCAGATCAGTATGATGTGATCTATGTCCCTTTATTAGGGCCAGATAAAAACTACCCGATTGATAACCATTGGAAAAGCTTAACTCAGCAAGTGATTGACAGTATTGTTCGTCAGGCACAGGGTCGTAAAGTGATTGGTTTGGGACATTCATTAGGATCAGTGTTGACGTTTCAGGCGGCATTACAGCGTCCTGAGCTATTTCAACAAGTCATCATGATGGACCCGCCTTTGATCATGGGCAAAGCCTCATTTGCATTACACTTTGCGAAAATGTTGAAGTTAAAAATGGTTGATACCATGTCACCAGCAGCGCTATCTTTACGGCGTCGTGACCATTGGGAAAGCCGTGAGCAAGCAGCTGAACTTTTACGTCCTAAAAGCTTTTATAAAGACTTTGATCCAGACTGCTTTCAAGCTTATATTGACTATGCTTTAACGGAAGATCGCGTCCGTGGCGGTGTTGAACTTGCGATTGCAAAAATGGATGAAGTTCATATCTTCAGGACCAATCCTTCTTTATGGTGGCTACCTCAGGGCAAATCACAAGTGCCGATGCATTTGCTGATTGCTGAAAAAGGTCCTTTTGTTGGTCCAGGGTTTCCACAAATAGTGAAAAAGAAATTTGGCATTCCTTATCAAATCGTTGAGGGAAGCCATATGTTTCCTTTAGAGCGACCAGAAGAAACGGTTACTCTGATTAAGACGCTGATTCAATAAAATGTTTAATAGTACTTTTCAGTAGCCATAAAAAAACGCCCCCTTGGAGGCGTTTTTTATTTTTAAAATTTGCAAAACTGAATTGGCTCGTGCATCAGTGTATTGCGGTAGAGAACACCTTGGTCTGTATGCTGAATCGTTTGTGTACAAATCCACTCTACCACTTGCGGGTAGATGATATGCTCAAGCGTATGTACACGCTGGGCCAAACTATTCACACCATCATGTGAGCCAACTTTCAGGACACCTTGTGCCAAAGCTTGACCTGCATCAAGCTCAGCCGTCACATAGTGCACGGTACAGCCATGCAGTTGATCGCCAGTATTTAGTACGCGCTGATGGGTATGCATACCTTTGTAATGCGGTAGAAGAGAAGGGTGAATGTTGATCATTTTCCCTTCCCAAGCACTGACAAATTTCTCACTTAAAATACGCATAAAGCCCGCAAGAACCACCAAATCCACATCCCAATCGAGCAATTGCTGATGCATGACATCATCAAAAGCTTCACGATGAGGATACTGTTTGTGCTCAATGACTGCTGTTGCAATACCTGCATTTTCAGCACGCTGTAGCGCATAGGCTTCAGGTTTGTTGGAAATCACACCCACAATTTGCCCTGACAGATTGGCATCAATCAAGGCTTGAAGGTTTGATCCACTTCCTGAAACCAGAACAGCAATTTTAATCATATGACTTAAGCGAATACCACACGGATTTTTTCGTCTGCGCCTTCAACTGACTCAGCATTGTCTACGATATGCCCCATAGTGAAAGCTTTTTCACCCAGGTTATTTAGTCGTTCAACTGTTTTGTCAGCATCAGCAGCATCGACAACTAAGACCATGCCTACGCCACAGTTGAATGTGCGATACATTTCGAACTGTTCAACACCACCTTCACGTTGAAGAAGTTTAAACAATTCTGGCCATTCCCAAGATGCTTCATTCACAACAGCTTGAGCACCATTCGGCAATACGCGTGGTAAGTTACCTGGTAAACCACCACCAGTAATGTGTGCCATTGCGTGTACATCAACTTCTTTTAAAAGTTGAAGAATAGGCTTTACGTAAATACGTGTTGGTTCCATTGCAACATCGGCAAGTGGACGACCATCAACGATTTGCGTCAAGTCAACGTTTTTCACGTCTAAAATTTTACGAAGTAGAGAGTAACCGTTTGAGTGAGCACCACTTGATGCAACACCAATTAAAACGTCACCCGCTTTGACTTTAGAGCCATCAATAATTTTGCTTTGCTCAACTACGCCTACACAGAAACCTGCCAAGTCGTAATCTTCGCCTTCATACATGCCCGGCATTTCGGCAGTTTCACCACCAACCAATGCACAACCAGCAAGTTCACAGCCTGTACCAATACCCGTAACTACGTTTGCGGCTACATCTACATTAAGATGGCCAGTTGCATAGTAGTCAAGGAAGAATAATGGCTCAGCGCCACATACAAGAAGATCGTTTACACACATTGCAACCAAGTCTTGACCAATCGTGTCATGACGGTTCAAATTCAATGCTAAACGTAATTTTGTACCAACACCGTCTGTGCCAGATACGAGAACAGGTTCTTCATAACCTTTAGGGATTTTACAAAGTGCACCGAAGCCACCTAATCCGCCCATTACTTCAGGGCGAGTAGTACGCTTCGCGACAGATTTGATACGATCGACTAACGCGTCGCCCGCTTCAATGTCGACACCTGCATCCTTGTAGCTTAAACCAGTGTTTGGGGTAGAAGTTGAGTTGCTCATAATGAAGTCTCCGCATTCGCGGGGCGATTATACCTGAATATACGAAACACATATGTTATTTCTGCGCTAAAATGTTATCTTTACTAAAATATTTTTCTCAATAACGATTAAATCTGAAAAAGGCGAGATTGCATGCAAGATCGTACACTTAAACGTATTTTTATTTTGGCAGGAATCGCGCTCATACTCTGGGTGTTGTATCTACTTAAGCCTGTTGTTTTACCTTTTGTTGGTGCATTTTTAGTCGCTTATCTATTTAGCCCACTGGTCGATAAACTGCATAAAATTGGCTTACCACGTTGGTTATCTATTAGTGCTGTTTTTATCGGTATTGGCGTTGTCATTACATTGGCATTTTGGTATTTGGTTCCACTGGTGTGGGAACAGCTGATGTATGCAAAGAACAGCATTCCTTCAGGCATACATTGGGCGAATTATAAATTCCTGCCTTGGTTATCTGACAGTTTTAATTTGGTCCCAATGGAATTAGATGTTGACCAGATTTCAGCTGCGATTATGGAATATGTACAGACCAACTATAGTGCTGACAGTATTCAGGCTATGATTGCCAAATTGGCTCAGTCTGGACTGAACTTCATTCAGATTGGTGGTACGGTTGTACTGATCCCAATTATTGCATTCTATTTTTTATTAGATTGGGATCGCATGCTGGACAGTTTCCGTCGTCTTATTCCACGGCGATATGAAGAACAGACCTTAGTCATTGTTAAAGAATGTCATAGTGTACTTGGCGCTTTTGTCAAAGGTCAGTTTTTGGTCATGGTGCTCTTGGGTGTGGTCTATGCAATGGGCTTACAGTTAATTGGACTTGAAGTAGGTTTGATTATTGGGATGGTGGCTGGGCTGTGCAGTATTATTCCGTACTTAGGTTTTGCGGTCGGGATTATTGCCGCAGTGATTGCAAGTTTATTCCAGTTTGGTATTGATTGGATGCAATTACTCTTAGTTGGCGTGGTCTTTATGATTGGTCAGGCAGTGGAAGGCTATATATTACAACCGTTCTTGTTGGGCGATAAAATTGGCTTGTCTCCAGTTGCTGTGGTATTTGCAGTACTGGCTGGTGCGCAATTGGGCGGTATTTTAGGGATGTTGATTGCGTTGCCTGTGGCTGCCGTGATTGTGGTGTTATTAAGACATGCACGTGAGTTTTATGAAAACAGCCCAATGTATAGTACATCTACTTATGTTGTGCAAGATTCATCCGCGGGTTCAATTACGATTGAAACCGACCAAGTCGATGTTGATATTGAACTAAAAAATCAAGCGGTAAAAGCTCAGCAAGCATCTGAAAATTCAAGTAAGATTGATCAGATAGACCATAAAGAACTTTAGGATATACAAACCAGCATGCGTCAATTGCAACTAGATATTGAACCCCAACTCGATGCCCGAATCAGTGATTTTTCTGGGCCGGGATGGGGGCCTGTTATCGATGCGATTCGTCAGTTACATGCAGGTTTAATGAATCGTTTTTATGTGTATGGTGGTGCGGGTTCTGGAAAAAGCCATTTACTTTCAGCAATTTGTGATTCTTATTTAGATGTAGGTAAAACAGCGATTCAAGTTTCATTACTTGAGTTGCTGGATGCGCCAACAGAAGCAATTACCTCTTTAGAGCGTTTTGACCTTGTCGCTTTAGATGACATTGAAGCCATAAGTGGTGTGCCGCATTGGCAGAAAGCGGTTTTTCACCTGATCAACTACAACAATGAAGAAGGTGGCCAGTTGGTGTTCTCTTCTCGTGTTGCGCCGATTGAATTAAAACTTGAACTACCCGATTTACAATCTCGCCTGACGCAGGCTGTAAGTGTGAAAGTACCAAACGGAAGTTTGTATGCCGATCGTTCTACACTGGTGATGTCGGTTTTATCGCGTCGTGGGATTCATATCGATCAACAGATTATTGATTATTTGCTCGCGCATGGGCCACATCAAACCTCGGTGTTATTGCAAAGTTTAGAACAACTGATTCAACTGTTAAAAGGTGAGAAAACCAAACTGAGTAATGCAAACCTCAGACAAATTTATGCGCTAATTGACGAATATCGGTAAATCATAATAATACTTGAGAAATTGTCCGAGCTGTGACAGAGTACGAAAAATTGTTAGATATTGCAGGGATTTTGCAATCTAAGAATAAAAAGAAAAGATAAAATAAAAGCAAGGAGATCGTTATGCTCAAGAAGAGCATAGGTGTAGCTACGCTATTGGTGGCGAGTCATGCCTATTCAGACAATATTAAGGTGACCATCACTGACGATATTGTCAAAAATGACACGGAATGTTCACTTCGCGAAGCTATCGACTATATTAATCAAGGCATGCCTGAGGCGGGTTATTATGGCTGCGGGGGCAAAGATGCGATTTCCACCGTCATGCTTGAGAAAAATAAAACCTATTTGCTAAATACCCATCTTGCAATCAAAAAAGATTTAACACTCAGAACAAGTTATGATAGTTCTGTGGGGGAAGAAACGGTTCAGGGTTTAAGTAATGCCATCTTAAAAATGAATGGTTCTGACAACTTATTAAGGGTTGATAATGCTGAGAATGCTTTAATTCGTGTGTTAGTAAAAGAGGTTACTTTACAGGGCTGTGCGAAAGACTGCGGTGTTCATCAGGGTGGTTTAATTTATAACAATGAATATTTAGGTCTTGAGTACGTCAAATTAACAGGTGGTTTTGCAGGGCAAGGGGGTGCGATTTACAATGTCGCAACCTTGCTCGAAGATGGTACCAGTCGTAGTCTAGTTGAAATTCGCGCTACTCTGGTTGAGCAAAACCAAGCGGCACAAGGTGCTATTTTGTATGGGGACGCGCCTTCTTTTCGGATTTATAATTCAGTTTTCAAAGAAAATAAAACAACAGATGCAAGCAGTGCCAATATTTACTCTGTCAATAATGCAACGGTTAAAGAAGATACAACCTTATCCAGTTTAGCATCACGTCTGGTCAGTAGTACCTTTGTGAAAAATACAGGTTATGTCGTCAATGTACGAGATGGCATGGCTTTGAATAACTTAACGGTGGTGGGAAACAGTAAAGGGATTTATTTCAATCCATCTACAAACTTGGCTTATCTGGCCAATAGTATCGTTTTAGGGAATGCTGAAAATACCATCACACAAAACTGTGCTGGGGATTTAAGTAAAGCAGTTCTTCAGAACAACTTAGTCACGCAAAGTGACTGTGGCAGCGGTGCGAGCTATTATCCGAATGAGTTTTGGTCTGGCGCTTTGATTGCAGGCAGTGATGTGGTGGGTGAGTGTAAAACCATGTCTGCAGATACTGACAGTTTATTGTGTCCTTATATTGTTCCCAACCAAAAATTTTTAGGCTATATCCGTCCACGCATTTTAATGAGTCAGACGCATTGGTTAGATTCTCCAATTGTGAACAAGGGTAAAGTGGTTGTAAACACAACGGATTCTTTAATTGGCTGTGAAAATTCAGATCAACGTGGTGTGAATCGAAATACGAATAATACCTTTTGTGACCGTGGAGCAATCGAAATTGAGGTCCCAACAACCATTAGCCTAATTGGTGAAGACCTGATTGCGGGGCAAGTAGCTAAACTTTCTGTTACAGATCTGCTTGGAGATAGTGACCTACTGTCCAAAACCGAATGTGCAAGCTTGTTCAAATCGGCTAAAGCGCCAAATGGTGAAGAATGGCAACCCGGTTGTATGCGGGTGCAGCAGACTCAAACGGTATCCAAAGGCAAAGTGGTGATTGATGAGCTAGGAAATATTACTTACACGCCAAATGGAGCATGGCATGGTGCTGATATTTTCAGGTTACAGCTGGTCACAACCACGACACGTTTTGATGAACATATTCCGTTCGTTGAAGTGAATGTACAAATTGTACAAGAACCACAAAATCATATGGAAAGTGACAAAATTAAAACCTCTGGAGGAAGCACTGGTATTCTGAGCTTACTGGGGTTATTTGCTTTAATTTTGCTGCGTCGAAAATAAAAAGAAAAGGGCAAACATGAAACACTTTAAAAAAGGACTATTGGGTGTCATGGTGGTAGCTGCTATGACATTAATGGCTGCAGAAGATAGAACAATTCATGTCAACACATTTGAGGATGAAGATAATGTGAACATGAATCAATGTTCACTCCGTGAGGCAATCAAAACAGCCAGCTTAAATAAGGCTTATGGTGGCTGTAGTGCTGGGAATACGGGTTCGGGTCAAACCGATTATATTCAGTTAGCAGCTGGGACGTATAAACTGAATAAGGAAATTGTTCCCGAGTCTAAAGTGGTGGTTTTTGGGAAAAGTCCTTATTTAGATCGTGAGAAAAATCCCATTACTTTTAAGTATCCTGCCCTAGGTGAATTGACTTCACGGATTGATGCGGGTGGAAAGTCACGTTTATTTAATACCATTACCAAGACCAGTTTGACGCTAGAGAATGTTATTTTAGAAAATGGTTATTCGGCAGATGAAGGCGGTGCTTTATTGGTCGGTGGAGCATTAACCTTAAATAATGTACAAATTCTAAACTCCAAGTCAGATAAAAAAGGTGGAGCACTCTATCTCGTTGGTCCTGGTGAGCATCAGGTGACTGTAAATAATAGTGTATTACAAGGTAACCAAGCGACTGTAGGTAGTGTGCTTGCAATGCAATGTTATGCAGGGCTCTTGGATGTAAAAACCAATATAGAGTTTAGAGCGAATAGTATTATTTCGAATGGTCAGATATCGAATCTGAATACATTCGATTTTTGTGGTAACCCAAAAGTTGCTATGGCGAATAATACCATTGCAAAAAATACTGCGAGTACCGTAAACGGTAGCATTTTGTATGCCGTCAATACTCGAGATCATAACCTGAGTCTTGAAAGTAATTTCTTATTGTCAAATAACACTATTGTAGAAAACAGTGCAGCGAGCGTTTTGGATTATGACGATTTCGGTATGAAGTCATTGTATTACAATGTGCTTGCATATAATGGAAACACATCATGCCGCTATGTCGGTTCTCAGACACTATCTGATAAATATGATGCCGGTGTGACGGCAGGTTACAATGCGTTTGATACGGTGACCAGTCAGTGTGAACTGGCAGCAAGTGCACGAATACTCGATGGTACGACAGATACTAATATTGATGTGAAAAATGTGGCTATAGGAAGTCTACTCAGTTCCTTAACTTCGCCATCGAAATATAATTTATTCCGCCCAATGTATTTCCCGAAAGTAAATAGTGGTGGAGTTGATTTGCTCGATACCAACAGTAAATTGAGCTGTAATGATAGTGACCAGCGTGGTCTAGACCGTATTGTCGACGGAACATTGATGTTAGCACCTGCGGAAGCTAACAGCTGTGATATTGGATCGGTTGAGTTGCGTCGTTTAGCAGCAGCGGATATTGCTGATTTGAAAAATACCTCGCAGTCAGAACGTCTTCAGGCGTATGTGAATAATATTAAGGAGTTGGAAGAATTAATCGCCGATAAAAACACCAATCCAGACTTTTTGGTCGAGTTTAATGAAGAGTTAAAGCGTTATAGGGAACTTCTAACTTCGACAAAGTTACATCAAAAATATCGCGCGATTTATGTCGATCCCTTCCAGTTTGTTTTGCAAGATGAGGCTGTGGTCAACACTGCTGATGGAACGTCGGCTTTAAAAGAAATGAACACTGAGAATTATACCATTACTGAAACTCAGGTATTAGGTGTAGGTGTGCTCAGCGCCAAAGATGGTGTGCTGGATACCTCAAAACTCAGAGCGGATCCAACTTTACGCTGTGAGTGGAAGGATGATTTAAAACAAATCATGATTTATCGCACCGATGGTAAGCCTACAACAAGCACGGAATATGTGTATTGCCAATATAGTGTAAAGAGTAAGGCTACGCAGGCAAGCTCTTCGGGGATTCTAAAAGCGGAGTTTAGCAATATACAACCTATTGCCAAAACGGATCAATACACCCTGAATTATGGTGGCACTTTAAAACTCAATGTAAATCCACTGGCAAATGATAGTGATGATGGTGATGGGCCAATTAGTACAGTCGCGGCAGAACATCAGCGTCCAGCATTTCACCGTGATGCGAATGGAAAGGATCTTGCTCTTCGTATTGTACATCAGGATGCAGGCATTAATATTAAGCCAGAACGTACAGGTTCTTGTCCGGGAGAATATGAAAAATATGTATGTTATGGCGGCAATATTGAAGTTGAAGTCCGCAATAATTTCAGTCCATTCCCTTATGAAATTGAATATGTGATCTATGATGCAGAGGCTGAAGAGTCTAAATCTGCGATGATGTATTTTACGAACACCGCTAAAAATACCAATACGGAAGCGAGTGGCGGTGGTGGTGGTTCAATCGGTGGCCTTGGGGTGCTTGGATTGTTGTCATTAGCGTGGCTTAGACAACGACGAAAAATATAAATTTAAGCATAAAAAATGCCTCACATGAGGCATTTTTTTATGAGCGTTTCTATAGTATTTATATTCGGCTAGGCATCTTAATGTGTAGTAGTGTTGCTATGGATGTATTTATTGATATATTCATTTCGAATATTCACACGTTCATCTGCATCTGCTTTTTGCATGCGTACACGTAAATCACGTCGTTCTTGGGTGCTCATCTGTTGCCAAGTGTCGCGCATTTTTTGCTTTTCTTGCTCAGGTAACTGAGTAAACCAGTCCATACGTTGTTGCAGGGCTGCACTTTGCGCATCGGGCAGTTCTTTTAGTGACTGGTAACGTTGAATCAACGCACGCTGTTCTTCTTCAGACAAGGATTCCCATGTTTCAGACACTTGGGTATCTGCATCTTTGGAAAAAATCCAAAAACGATCAAAACCTGCAAAACTGGTTTGTAAAAAACCTAGCGTGCAAAGTGCGAAAGCGACACGTTTAGCTGCCATGTGGAACAGTGTCCTCACCTAAAACCAATAACATTTCTAAATCTTCAACCATTTGAGGTGAAAGTTTAGGAGTCGAAACCACTTGGTTATGTGGTTTTTCATCAAGGGTTACAGAGTTCGGAAGTACGACAAAGCCAGCAATAGCCGCAGCTAAAGCAAAACCTGACATTTTCCAAAGGCCATAACGTGAGGACTTTTGATCTTGAATGTCATCAAGAACATGTTGCATCACCACGGGTTTGTTTTTGTGGTGTTGCGCGAGCCCATCAAGTTTGGAGGTTACTTGCTTTAAGAAATCATCTTTCATTCGGATGATCCTCCTAGATGTGGATTCAAATGTGCGAGAGCATTGCGTAAGCCTTGAATCGCACGGTGGTAATGAGTTTTAACGCTGCCTTCAGAACAATTCATGATTTGTGCAGTGGTTGCAGTATCAAAACCTTCCCATGCACGTAACATAAATGCTTGCTGTTGACGAACAGGAAGACCAGCAATGGCTTCTTGAATTTCATCCGCAGTGACAGCTTGACTTAAAAAGTCTGAAGGATTCAGCGCTCTTTCATCGACCACCTCATTGACTTCAAAATCGTCATCATCAAGACTGACTTTTTTGAAGAAAGAAAAGGGTTGTGCTCGACGTGCTTCTTTACGACGCCAATCCTGTAATTTATTGGTTAAAATGGTATAGAACAGGGGATACCATTCTTCCGTAGATCGATCAGAATAAGATTTATGTAATGAAATAAAGGCTTCTTGCACCAAATCCATGGCGATACCCTGCTGGTTTTGGGTGGCACTTTCCATCATCACTAACGCACGACCAGTCACTTCTTGCATGAAGTTTTTTAGGCGAGACTCGGCGGTACTCTTAAGAGTACTAGAATCTTGCGTTTTAGACTGTTTGGGTGCTAAATCCATAGAGATGGAAAATCCTGTCATCGGATACCCACCATTATTTCCTCAATCATGTGCCTATAACGTTGGAAATAATGGTTTGGTTGACAACACAAGTAATTATTTTTTCTAGTGTAATCTATTTTTTCTGCTGAGCCGACTTTAGTTAATATAACTTAACGATTTTAAAGTCGTTGTCGTACCATTTCAAAAAAGCAGATTGAACCCGCAATAGCGACATTGAGAGATTCTTGGCCACCGGGCTGTGGGATGCTCAGTGCTTGAGCATGTGCCAAAGCAAAGTCAGAAACTCCTTGGCCTTCATTGCCTAAGATCCAGACACAAGCTTGTGTTAAATCTTTTTGATATAAACTTTCAGCCTGATGTGAGCTGGTCACATACACTGGAATTTCAAAGCGTTCGAGTACATCTTCGATGGCTACGTTTTCATAGGTGTTGAGTGAGAAGTGTGCACCCATGCCTGCGCGTAATACACGTGGTGACCAGAGTGCAGCAGAACCTTTGGTACAAATAACTTGCTTAATACCTGCTGCAGCAGCAGAGCGGAGTAGTGTACCTACATTGCCTGGATCTTGAATGTTTTCCAAAATCAATGTATCCAAGCTAAAGTCTACACTTTGGCTTGAACTTGGTAAGTCTACAACTGCCAAGAAGGGCAAAGTGGTCCCTAATGTGCTTAAGTCACGATATAGGCTTTCAGCAATGACAAAAACAGCACCTTCATATTCATCTAGAATATCGCAAATATCAGGGTGTTCGAGTGCATTTTCAGTAGTGAAAATAGAATTGAGTTTCTTCTTTTTTTCAACCCAAGCTAAGCCTAAGTGTGTCCCTTCAAGCACAGTTTGACCCTGCTTTTTACGGTAGCTGCTTTGCTCTATTAAACCTCGGAGATGTTTAATCTTTGGGTTGTCTTTTGATTCAAGGAAAATAATCGACATGGAGAAGACTCATGCGCATAACGCGTCAGATGGCTATGCGCATTTAAAAAATTAGTTGTGGTAGCCAGTCACTAAATCGACTTCGTTTTTAGAACCAATAATCACAGGGACACGTTGGTGTAGGTCAGTTGGTTGGATGTCTAAAATACGAACGCGACCCGTTGTAGATGCACCGCCAGCTTGTTCAATTAGCATACTCATAGGGTTTGCTTCATACATTAAACGCAGGCGACCTGCTTTTTTCGGATCTTTGAGGTCGTATGGATACATGAAAATCCCGCTACGGCAAAGAATGCGGTGAATGTCGCCCACCATACATGCAACCCAACGCATATTGAAGTCTTTCTCACGCGGACCTGTTTTACCTGCGAGAAGTTCTTCAATATAACGTTTTACTGGGTTTTCCCAGTGGCGTTGGTTTGAAGAGTTAATAGCATATTCTTTGGTATCTGCTGCCACTTGAATATTTTCAGAGGTGAGTAAGAATTGTTGAGTTTCTGGGTCAAAGGTAAAGAATACTGTGCCTGCACCGACTGTTAATGCCAACATGGTTGATGGGCCATAAAGCACATAACCCGCAGCAACTTGTTGGTTGCCCGCTTGCATAAAGTCTTCAGCTTGTGTCACTGCATTTTTTGCAGGCAAGATTGAGAAAATAGTACCCACACACATATTAATGTCGATGTTGCTTGAACCATCAAGGGGGTCAAATAAAACTAAATATTTGCCATTTTCTTGAGCTGGTGTGAATTCATCCAATTCTTCAGACGCTAAACCACCAACTTGTGGGTGGATTTTTAGAGCATCAATCAAATAATCATTTGAAATCACATCCAGTTTTTTCTGTTCTTCACCTTGCACGTTTTCATGCTGCGCGCTACCTAAGACACCAGCTAAAGCACCTTTTTGTAAAGCTTGATCGATGGTTTGGCAAGTAGCAGCAATGGTGCTAATTACTTGTGCCAATTCAGGCGTAAGATTTCCCGTTTGTTGTTCTAAAAATTGGGACAGATTGAGATATGACATAAGGGGGAGGACTCCACTAAAACTTGAATACGTAACAAAATCAACATTGCGCTATATTTTAGTCGAGAACGAGACAAAAGAACAATTAAACTCGACTATTTGCTGCGATTTTACCCTTGCAAGTCTTGTGGAAAGTGCTATGTTGATGGAAGGAATATCAGGTAAAAATAGGAGCACAACAATGACAACGCAAAAATTTGATGCGACTCCAACGCCGAGCGAAGGGATTAACTTAGATGATATTTCAGACGATAGCGTGAAAAAAGCGTGGCAAGACTACGAAGCAAAAGCTGAGTATAAAAAGTTCAATAAACATGACATGATTGAATCTATGCAACATGTTGAAGAATCTGATGAAAATCCCAAGCCTGAACAAGTTTAAGTCATAAAAAAGCGCTCATCGAAAGGAGCGCTTTTTTTATTTCAGTTGTGATGCCAGCATTATTTTAAAAGTGGTGGAACTGCTTCGTAGTTAATTTCTACGCGACGGTTTTCTTTCCATGCATTTTCGTCATGGCCCGCATTGATTGGCATTTCTTTACCATAACTAACGGCTTCAAGTTGGTTTGGACTCACACCTGTGGTGATTAAGAAACTTTCAACCGCTTTGGCACGACGTTCACCCAATGCCATATTGTACTCACGTGTACCGCGCTCATCAGTATGGCCTGTTAACGCCACACGCGAATTTGCATTTGCCATTAAGAACTGCGCATGTGCTTGTAGCGTTTGGTAATCATCATTGCTGAGGTCGCTACTGTCATAGTCAAAATGCACAACGCGTTTTGCTAAAAATGCTTTGTTGGCTTCAGTCACGCCTTTTGCCGATGCACCTGCAAGATTTTGTGCATTTAAAGCAGCATCTTCACTTAGACCTTGAGTATTGACTGTGGTTGAACCATTTGGGTTTTGACCCGCTTCAATTGTTGCAGCAGGTTTACGGCTCGCACATCCTGTAACTACAAGAGCAGTCGCTAAGATTGGAAGGGCTAAAAGCTTGATGGATTTCATTCTTCATCTCCATGAAAATTGATGATTATTAAATGACTAGTCATTAAAAAGTTATTTGGGTGCCCAAGCAGGTTCACGGACTTCACCTTGTTCACTTGGTAAATTCATACGGAAACGTCCATCCAGTGACATGATCGACAACAAACCACGTGAACCTTCACGAGTTGCATAGACCACCATCTGCCCATTTGGTGAGAAACTTGGTGATTCATCTAAACTGGTTGGAGTTAAAATATTAGTGACGCTTGAGTTTAAATCTTGAATAGCGACTTTATAGTTACTACCACTTGGACGGTGAACCAGTGCCAGCTTTTTGCCATCGGCACTGAGCGTACCACGTGCATTGAATGCGCCACGGAAGGTCAGGCGGTTATAACTGCTATTTGCCAAGTCATAACGGTAGATTTGTGCAGAACCGCCACGGTCAGAAGTAAAGATAAATGACTTACCATCTGGTGCATAACGCGCTTCAGTATCAATGGCGCTGTCGTTGGTCATACGTTGCAGTTGACGTGTTTCCAAGTTCATTTGGTAAATTTCTGGATTGCCATGCATAGAAGCCGTGAACAACATACTTTTCCCGTCAGGAGAGAAGCTTGGTGCACCATTTAGACCACGGAAGCTAGCAAGCTTTTCGCGAGCACCTGTGGAAAGGTCTTGGACATAAATTGCAGGGCGTTTGGTTTCAAACGAAACATAAGCAATTTTCTTGGCATCTGGTGTCCAAGCAGGCGATAAAATTGGATCGCGTGACGTTAAAATTGTACGTGGTTGCTCACCATCAGTATCCGCGATTTGTAGTGTATAGCGTTGTTCCGGTGTAGCAGGATTACGTAGCACATAAGCAATACGACCGCTAAAGTCTCCTGGAATACCAGTTAATGCTTGATAAATAGCATCACTAATCATGTGTGCAGCAGAACGAACGCGTGATGCTGGAACAGTTAATAATTCATTTAAAAGATATTGTTGTTTTTGGACATCGTACAGTTGGTAATGAACCTCGTAGCTACCATTTTCAGTGGTTTTTACTGTTCCTGTAACGACATATGGAACACCTGCTGCTTGCCAGTTGGCTGCGTTCGGATTATTCATGCTGGCTGTTGCAGGTAAATTTTTTGAAGCGCTGGTAAATTTCCCTGAGCGGTTTAAATCCGTTTCAATAATGGGATAGAGACTGCTGTCATTGCTAAAAGGTACGATTGCAATTTTAGGCGCTTCTTCAGGTGCTTTTGCAATTTCTAAGTGAAGCTGAGCATGTGCTTGAGTCACTAAGACTGGGCTGAAAGCAGTTAAAATGGCTAGGCTAAGAAGGTGTTTACGCGTCATTTCCATCATTCGTTATTTACTCAAACAAACGGCTTTTATTGTGGGTTTAATTGTTCTACATAATGGCATGATTTTCTAATATTAAAAGCATGAAATTATGACTGATCTGTTATAACACTGTGAAAAATGAGTAAGAATTAAGTCGTTTAAGCGTAAATGCAAAAACGCATAGGTAGATATGTGTGATAAGGGGGAGTGGAGGCTCGCTTGTATTGAGTGAAATATCGACTGAAATTAAAGATATTGCACTGATTGTTATTGAAATTTAAAAGAGATTAAACGTATATAAAATAAGTTATTTGAGTACTTAAAAATACTGTGAATATGGCTGGAAAAATCCCCCTGACTGTTCAGAGGGATTTGGATTATTTCGCAGTAAAGGATGAGGTAAAGCTTTGTGCTTGCCGGCGTGCTTCTGGATCTGAAGGCATTGGATAGGGTGCCGCAGAACGAACAGCTGCTTCAACGCTGGCTTTCATGTCAGGGTCACTGGAGCTCACGATCACAGAGCGTACAGCGCCACTATCCGAAAGCGTGACACGTGCCGTCGCGGTTTTACCCGTTGAACCTGCTGGGGTATCCCAAGCACGCTTAATTTTATTTTCAAAGTCGCGCTTTGCCGTTGAAGCAATTTGCTTTGCTTCAGCTTTCTTTTGCGCGGCTTCTTCGGTAGCTTGTTTTGCAGATGAAGCACGTGCTTCTTCAGCCGCACGCTCTTTTGCTTCGGCATCAGCTTTACGTTTTGCATCAGCGGCAGCCTTAGCTTTTTCGGCATCTGCTTTGGCTTTTGCATCAGCATTTGCCTTAGCTTTATCCGCATCGGCCTTACGTTTCGCATCAGCATCAGCTTTGTTTTTCGCAGCATCTGCTTTAGCTTTTGCATCAGCTGCGGCTTTTGCTTTGTCCGCATCGGCCTTACGTTTCGCATCAGCATCAGCTTTGTTTTTCGCAGCATCTGCTTTAGCTTTTGCATCAGCTGCGGCTTTTGCTTTGTCCGCATCGGCTTTACGTTTTGCATCAGCGGCAGCCTTGACTTTATCTGCATCGGCTTTGGCATCAGCCGCAACTTTAGCTTTATTGGCATCAGTAATTTGTTGCTGCTTTTTAGCGAGATCGGCTTTCTTTTGTGCATCAAGCTTCGCTTTTTGCACTGCCTCTGCTTTTTTCAATGCTTCTAAGTTTGCTCGGCGTTTGGCGTCTGCTTCGGCTTTCACCGCTGCATCTGCTTTAGCTTTCTCAGCATTTTTAGCTTGCTCCGCTGCACGGGCAGCAGCACGTTCTTGCTGAGCTTGTAGTTTTTCAGCTTCAGTCTTTGCACGTGCCTGAATCTGCTGCTGTAGTTCAGTTTTACGCGCTGCCGCTTCAGCAGCTCTGGCATCCGCTACTGCTTTTTGAGCGTCGACCTTTGGCACAACGGGTGTTATAGGTGGTGCGGTTGGGATAACAGGTGCAGGCTCTACAGCGGGCGGAGCAGTTTGTGTGATTTCTTTGGCGACATTTTCATGTGCTGTTTCAGTAAACTCTGTTTCTTCAAGCGTAACAGGCTTTAAGTCCTCAGGTTTGATGAGCACAGTTCTAATTTGCTTCGGTGGCTCTGGTGGTTTACTCATACCAAGATAAAGTAAGCCAACAACAGCAATCACATGGACACCAAAGGTAAATCCAAGCGCGATGGCTTTTTGTTTAAAAGGTGGCTTTTTAAAATCTTTCATAAATTACTTTAATGGCTCTGTGAGTAATCCAACTTGGCTGAGACCCGCTTCTTGTAGGCTGTTCATGAGCGACATGACTTCGCCATAAGAGCGTGACTGTTCACCTTCCACAACAACGGTTAAAGTTTTATTTTCAGCCTGAGCTTGTTGCTGTGCTTCACTTAAAATAGACGTCAATTCAGATAAAGCCAAAGGTTCAGCTGAACTATGCGTTTTATATTTAAGGAAATAGCGGCCTTCTTTATCTAAGCTGACCATTGCAGGTGCATCTTTTGATTCAATGGGGTTGCCATTGGCCTGCGGTAAATCGACATTGATACCGCTGGTAATCATGGGTGCGGTGACCATAAAAATCACTAATAATACGAGCATGACGTCAATATATGGGACGACGTTCATCTCACTTTTTAGTGGTTTTTTAATGCGCTCGAAGCGTCCTGAACGTTGAATTGCCATTAGTCATGTTCCTTAGTTTCACCCAAAGACTGACGTTGTAATAACGCAACCATTTCTTCTGCAAATAAAGCACGATCGGAGTAAACCGTTTCGCCTTTTCCAGTGTAATGGTTAAATGCCAATACCGCAGGAATCGCTGCAAATAAACCAATCGCTGTAGCAATGAGGGCTTCAGCAATACCCGGTGCAACCGTTGCAAGGGTGACTTGATCTACGTCTGCTAAACCGATGAATGCATTCATGATGCCCCAAACGGTACCAAATAAGCCAACATACGGGGCAACAGAACCAATGCTGGCCAAAGCACCTAAGCCTTGTTCAAGTTGGCTTTGATCACGACTTAGACCGACGCGTAAAATACGTTCTGTGCCTTCAATGGTTTGTGCTGGAGCAGCATTGCGTTTTTTGAGTTTTAAAAACTCGCCTAAACCTTGATAAAAAATATCCTCAAGGCCGACACGTTTGGAGTTAAGTTGCGCATTGTTATACAGCGTATTCAGTTCAGCACCTGACCAAAAAATTTTTTGAAAATGGTCATCGTCTGCCTGTGCTTTTTTATAACTCATGTGTAACTTGGCAATCAGATACCAGCTAAACAGCGAGGCCAAAAGTAAAGCCAGCATTACCAGTTGTACGACTGGGCTTGCTTGTAATATTAGATCTGAAACTTGAAGAGATGATTCGAGTTGAGTTGCCATAGTTACTACATGTGCCAATAATTTTTTTAGTCTTGTCCTAATTCTTTTAGAATCAGTTCGCGGATTTCATCGGGAAGTCGACGGGGTTTCATTTCTGAACTGATACATGCCAATTCGACCTCACCAGATGCAAGCATGATTTCACCACGATAAATATTTTGTTGCAACACAAATGACGTAGCCTTACACGAAACAACACTTGCTGTAACAGTAATTAAATCATCCATTAAAATTGGACGTGAATATTTCACATTAATTTTGTGTACAACGAAGTTATAGTCTTTTTGATGCCAGTAATGATCTACACCAGAAGCACGTAACCACTCGGTACGGGTACGCTCCATAAAGCGAATATGATTGGCGTGGTAAACAATGCCACCTGCATCAGTATCTTCAATATAGACACGAATGTTGAATTCAAATTTATTCGCCATGAGAGTATTCCGTTTTTCCAGTTGTACGAGTCGATTTAGATTGACTTGGCGCTTTTATATTTAAGGACAGGGTCTTAAAATTGATGCACGTCAAAGTACTAATGCGTCGCAGTTTAGCATTATGAGATTTCACTCCAATGGCACAAGATGTCAAATATTGTGATTCATGACTGTTGGGGGAGTTGAACGCTGTATGGCTATAAAAATATAAGGATAAGGGAATGAATGGTTATTTTAAACTGCTGCTTATTTTGGCTGTGGCATTTGCGCTGTGGACATATTGGCTTAAGCCTGAGCAAGGAAGCAGAAGTTTAGAGTTATATTCACCGATTGAAAATGTACAGCAAGTTGAAGGCTACACAATTACTTCCTTAGAACCATATGCGGGAGAGTTTCGTGTGTTGGCGCGTGAAAACTATAGGATGGGTCGTGAAGCAGAGCTAAGTCCTGTGGATTTTGCTTTGGGTTGGAACGAGATGGCGAAGCCTGAAGTCTACAAGCAACTATCTATTACACAAAGTAATCGTTGGTATTATTGGCGTTATGAGAACAATCCACCCATTCCAGTAAATGACATTGCCTCGAGTAGTGCCAATACGCATTTGATCCCAGCCAATAAAGTTGTTGCACAAAAACTTGCAGATATTGATGTAGACGACATGGTTTATTTAAAAGGGCAACTGGTTGAAGTTAAATCGACTGATGGTTGGACATGGCGCAGTTCACTGAGTCGGACAGACACAGGAAATGGGGCGTGTGAGTTAATGCTGGTCGAAGAGGTGAGGGTGATGTAAATTGAACAAGATTCAGAGTAAGGCTAGTTTAAGTATCTTGCACAATTCAGATATATTCTGAATTCCGATATTCGACATGGTGAAGTATGTAAATCAGACATGTAGCTTGTTTAGTGAAGTGGAAAAGGTAAGTCCATAGTCTTTACTAACTAACATAAAAAAATAAGAGAAAGTTGTTTTATGGCAAAGAAGCTTTTAGGAATAACTCTTAGCGCATTTATATTAATAGCTTGTGACTCTAATAAAGAACTAGAAACTCAAGAGTTTATAACACCACGCGACCAATATGGCGCACGTTATAGTGTAGGCGATTTAGGAGGGAAGCCTGTTAACCTTGGTAGAGAAGCGCCTTGGGTTGAATATGACGATAATTCAGGTTTCGTAACAGGTAAGAAATATAAACGCAAGACGCGGACCTATCAATCTAAAATTCAGGCCTTTGGGTTTGATATGCGTTATACCGATGGATTGGTTTTAGTCGATTATTATAAAGCATCACCTTATTCAAGCGAACAATATAATGCAGAAATTAACTTGCCTGATAATCATTGGCTAAGTGTAAGTGTATATGCAGATAGGCATTATAATGGCGATTTATCAACGAAATTAATCAATTCAACGTTGGATACAAAAATAACATCAAAAAAACATTTAGAGGAATTCAATTTTAGGGATATATATTTGCCTAGTGATGAGTATGAATATGGTCTACAGAAATATATTCCTCATCCTAAATGGGTGAAACGAAATAAGGAATTAATAGCTATAAATACGGGGTCTAATGCTTTATACGATATAGATGATTTATATGTTGAAAAAAATGAAAAAGGAAAGGTACTTACCTTAATTACATGTGGAGATTCGGAAAATCCAATAGCACGTGAATGTAAACAGGAATTTGTTTTGAAGCCTGAAATGAGAGCTCGTGTTACTACTATATTTCAAAGTGTTCATTTGCAGGATTGGAAAATCATTCAATTAAAAGCAAAAAAAGTCGTACAGGGTTTTATTGTCGAACCTAATAATTATAACGGTGTATAACATGACAGCTATAAACATACTTAGGATAATCTGATCATCAATTCAATTTTTAATATCTTATATGTCTTTATCTAAGTGACTTCAAATTATTTTAAATCAGTAAGAAAAAGGGAGATTCACTCCCTTTTCAATCATTTTTCTTTTGGTTCAGGCGGTGTCATACCAAACTGCAAATATGCCATATTGGTGGCAATACGGCCACGGGCTGTCCGCATCACATAACCTTGTTGAATTAAATACGGTTCAATCACGTCCTCTAATGTACCTGAGTCTTCAGCCATCGCTGCTGCCAAAGCTTCTACACCACCAGGGCCGCCATCAAAACGTTCAAGTAACATACTCAAATAACGGCGGTCTAAAGTGTCTAAACCATCTTTATCGACATTCAGCATATCGAGTGCACGCTGAGCCATATCTTGTGTCACTTCACCAGTACCTTTGACTTGCGCATAGTCACGGACTCGACGCAATAAACGGTTGGCAATACGTGGTGTGCCGCGCGAACGACGTGCAATTTCTGCTGAACCTTCACGCGTAATAGGCACATCCATCAAATTGGCTGAACGAGTCACAATATGCGTCAAGTCAGTGACTGAATAGAACTCAAGGCGTTGCACAATACCAAAACGGTCACGTAAAGGAGAGGTGAGGAGTCCAGCACGTGTGGTTGCGGCAACTAAAGTAAAAGGAGGTAAGTCGAGCTTAATTGAACGCGCCGCAGGACCTTCACCAATCATAATGTCGAGTTGGTAGTCTTCCATGGCAGGATAAAGAATTTCTTCAATCACTGGTGAAAGGCGGTGGATTTCATCGATGAACAGCACATCACCTTCTTCAAGGTTGGTCAGCATGGCTGCCAAGTCTCCAGCACGTTCTAGTACAGGGCCTGAAGTCGACTTTAAGTTTCCACCCATTTCACGCGCAATAATATTGGCAAGTGTGGTTTTACCTAGTCCCGGAGGACCAAAAATTAAGGTGTGATCGAGTGCTTCACCACGACCACGGGCTGCGCCAATAAAGATTTCCATTTGTTCACGAACCACGGGCTGACCGATGTAGTCATCGAGTGAGGTCGGGCGGATAGCGCGGTCGATATGATCTTCGGGTTTTTCGGAACCACCGATGAGACGGTCTTGCATATAGTTAAATCAATCTCTGGCTGAACTTTCGAGGCACAGCCTCAAATTATGATTTGTGTTTAGGTACCATTGTGTAGGCATTGCCTTACTTTTAAAAGATCAAAAGTAACAAAAATCTTGTGTTGGATTGAGGATATGTCCTTATATCCCAATCCAACATGGCGACATCCATGTCGCCTTCGTGTGTCTATTTGGATTATTTATTCATCGATTTGAGTGCAGCACGGATGATGTCGCTTGCTTCAGTGAAATCACCTTTTGCAGCATTGACCAATTTCTGTGCTTCTAAAGGTTTGTAACCTAAAGATTGTAATGCCGCTTCGGCTTCTGCCACGGCAGAGTTACCTGTGAACTGAATTTGTTCAACAGTTGAATTGCTTGGTACTGTGCCTGAAGACATCGCTTTAAAGCGATCACGTAGTTCGATCATGAGGCGTTCAGCAGTTTTTTTACCCACGCCCGGTACTTTAACCAGTGTATTGATATCTTCATGCTCAACAGTATGAATCAGCATATCGACACTAAGCGTGGATAATATACCTAAAGCCATTTTAGGACCGACACCGTTGACCTTTAATAGGGTGCGGAAAATGATTTTTTCCTGTTGATGCAAAAAGCCATAAAGTAGTTGAGCATCCTCACGCACGGCAAGGTGTGTCCATAAGGTAATTTTTTGGCCTTTTTGTAGTTGGCAGAAGGTCGTCAGTGGTGTATCAATTTCATAACCAACACCATTTACATTTAAAAGTACGGTGGGTGCTTCTAGTGCGAAGACTTCACCAATAAGACATCCGATCATGTTGTGTGATTCACTTTTTTATCAATGGTTGCATAGTAGTGAGCATTGCGCAGAAAGGCAAAATACTCACTGAAAATTGAGTTCGGATTGATGGCTTTATCATCAAACTGGATGTTGATGACACATTTAAATCAATCCTGCCTTATTGCCTTGTAACTCTTGAGACAAGTTATACGCTTGGTGGTCTGAAAATTTAGAAATAATATCTAAGACCTGCATGATATTTTCATAATGGTTGCTGCCAAAGTGTGCACCAGAACGACATAAAATAGCCATTAAGCGTTGTTCTTTAAAGCTCAATGTTTTATGCGGTGTAGTGAGCGGAATAAAGGCATCTAAAATATTTTGCAAACTTTGATGGGCAATAATTTCCAAACCTGCTTTTTGTGGGTGTTCAAATATTTTATCGCGGGCTAAATCTTTTGCACGGTTAATGCCTAACTCAATATCGGCAGCACAGTATTGCAGTAAGCTGCCCGCCAGTTGTCCGTTTAAAATTTCAAAATGATGCTTAGCAAAAGCAGATGTGACTTCTTCAACCAGACGTTTCATCACTCGTCCACGCAGGGCTGCAATTTTTTGCTGCCATGTGGTATCTGGCATTGACAGTTCAGTTGGTGCGCTGTATTCACCCAGCAAGCTTAAAAAAATCGGTTCGACTTCTTCATAAGACAACATATTTAAAATAATGCCATCTTCAAGATCAATCAGGGCGTAGCAAATATCATCTGCTGCTTCAAGCAAATAAGTCAGCGGATGACGACAATAATGGTATTCACCCAGTTGAATCAGTCCGAGTTGCTCTGCAATTTGTTGCAGGATTTCTTTTTCTGCCTGATAGCAGCCAAATTTGGCACGTTTACTGGCAGGAGTATTGCCTTGTGATTCGATGGTTTTCGATAGCCACGGATATTTTAAATAAGCGCCCAGTGTTGCATAGGTCAGACGCATGCCACCATCATTAGGGTGATAGTCAATTTTAGTCAGTAAGCGTAGACCTTGGGCATTTCCTTCAAACTGACGCACATCGGCTTGTTCTTCTGGGGAAAGTTTCTCTAAAAAGTTGCCATGTGATGCATCGTCGAACCATTCACGAATGGCATACTCACCTGCATGACCAAACGGTGGATTCCCAATATCATGTGCTAAACAAGCCGCTTGAATAATGGCTCCAACATCGGCAGGGGAAATCCAAATTGGTAGTTCGTCCTTGATCTTTTCCGCTGCGAGCATGCCGAGAGAGCGTCCAATGCATGAGACTTCGAGTGAATGCGTTAAACGAGTATGAATGCCATCGTGTTGAGTCAGTGGATGGACTTGGGTTTTTCGGTTCAGTTGGCGAAAACTTTGGGAAAAAATAATTCGATCATAATCTTTGTGAAATGGGCTGCGTGCCAATTCGGTATTTTGTTTTTTACTTCCAATACGAACTGTTGAGAGCAGTTCCAACCAACGCATTTGCATCATTTATCGTTATTCAGTAAGTCATTGGCTTCATCATGCCAAAAAAGTGTGACGAGCTCTAGAGGGCTGCGACATAAGTTGTCTTTTAATTTATGCAGTATTAAGTTTTCAGAAATAGAACATCTTAAAGCAGTCATGTTTGTTCTCAAGGAGGCTATCGACTTCGTTATTTGCAGCTTAAATATCAATTGAAAATGGTTTTTAGAACTGAATCAAAGCCTAAAAGTCGGGGATCTTTGAAATTTATCTCTTAAAACATTTGTTACTAATCATGTTTGATTTTTAAAGTCAAAGTAAATTGATCTTTTAAAACAAAGAAATCTCACTTTTTTAAGTCGTAGACGACTAGCTGATTTTGGCAATACACAGTAGAATATGCGCTCTCTTCAAGTCACATTGAGGTAGGTTGTCTAGACCTGCCCGTGGAGCCAAAAACAGCATGTTTATCGTTGCCGGTGCACCTGCACACTCTTCTTTTAAGCAAACACAACTTTTAACACGTCTATCGTCTATCAGTTCTGTTCAATCAATAGAAAGCCAATGGGTTTACCTTTTCGACCAAGCGCTCGACGAGCAACAACAGCAATCTGCTTTGCAGCTATTAAATGATGGCGCAACCTTCCAAGTTCGCGAAGCGACAAGTGATGAAGTTCAAGTCCTTGTGACGCCACGTGTAGGTACAATCTCGCCGTGGTCATCAAAGGCAACGGATATTTTTGCTAACTGTAATACCCCGATACACCGCTTAGAACGCGGTGTTTTGTTTACTTTAAAGGGTATTTCTGAAGTATCGGATGCAGTGAAGCAAGTTTTACATGACCGTATGACTGAAAGTGTGTTCAATCAAATTGAAGACGCTGCTGCATTGTTCTCTGAAACTGCACCAAAGCCTTTAAACGCAATCGACATATTAGGTCAGGGTAAAGACGCTTTAGTGAAGGCGAACTCTGAGTTTGGTTTTGCACTCTCTGATGAAGAAATTGATTATTTAGTTGCTGCATTTAACAAGCTCGGTCGTAATCCGCACGATATCGAACTGATGATGTTTGCTCAGGCAAACTCAGAGCACTGTCGTCATAAAATCTTTGGTTCTGAATGGACAATTGATGGTGAAAAACAGCCATTGTCATTGTTCCAAATGATTAAAAACACCTATAAAGAATCACCAACAGATGTATTGTCGGCATATAAAGACAATGCTTCGGTGATCGTTGGTTTTGATACTCAGCGTTTCTATCCAAAGAAAGATGAAGCGACGGGTCACCACGTTTATAAATATAAGAGCCAAGCCGCTCACATCCTGATGAAAGTGGAAACGCATAACCACCCAACAGCGATTGCACCATTTGCGGGTGCTGCGACTGGTTCGGGCGGTGAAATCCGTGATGAAGGCGCAACAGGTCGTGGTGGTAAACCAAAAGCAGGTTTAACTGGCTTTACGGTGTCTAACTTGAACATTCCGGGTTTTGAACAACCTTGGGAAGAAAATTACGGCAAACCATCTCGTATGGCATCTCCGCTTCAAATTATGATTGAAGGCCCATTGGGTGGTGCTGCGTTTAACAACGAATTTGGTCGTCCTGCGTTAAATGGTTACTTCCGTACATTTGAACAAAATGTAAATGGCGATGTAAAAGGCTTCCATAAGCCAATTATGATTGCGGGTGGTTACGGTAACATCCGTCCAGACCACGTGGAAAAAGATGCGATTCAACCAGGCGATTTACTCATCGTTCTCGGCGGCCCTGCAATGCTGATTGGTTTAGGTGGCGGTGCGGCATCTTCTGTAGACAGCGGTAAACTCGGTGAAAACCTAGACTTCGCTTCTGTACAACGTGAAAACCCTGAAATGGAACGTCGTTGCCAAGAAGTGATTGATGCATGCTGGCGTATGGAAGACTTCAACCCAATCGTGTCTGTGCATGACGTGGGTGCAGGTGGTGTTTCGAACGCAATGCCTGAATTGGTGAATGACCACGAACTGGGTGCGATTCTTGATTTACGTAAGATTCCTTCGCTTGAGCCGGGCATGTCACCAATGGAGATCTGGTCAAACGAAGCGCAAGAACGTTATGTGTTGGCGATTCGTCCAAGTTCTTTAGAATTATTTGAATCATTATGTGCACGTGAACGTTGTCCGTTTGCCGTTTTAGGTGAAGCAACAGAAGCGCGTCAATTGACGGTGAACGATCCATTGTTTGATAACAAAGCCGTGGATATGCCAATGCAAGTCATGCTAGGTGGCACACCTCGTATGAGCCGTTCGTATGAAACGATTGAACGTCAAGGCGACGACTTTGATGCTTCTAAAGTTACAGATTTGAAAGATGCAATTTACCGTGTACTTAAAAATCCAACGGTTGCATCGAAATCATTCCTGATCACCATTGGTGACCGTTCAATTACAGGTATGGTTGCACGTGATCAGTTTGTTGGCCGTTGGCAGGTTCCTGTTGCAGATGCAGCAGTAACCACAACAAGCTTACAAGGTTATACAGGTGAAGCAATGGCGATGGGTGAACGTCCGCCTGTTGCCTTGTTAAATCCTGCGGCATCTGCGCGTTTATCGGTTGCAGAGTCGATTTCAAATATTATGTCTGCAAAAATCGACCAGATCAGTGACATTAAATTGTCTGCAAACTGGATGGCGGCGGCAGGGCAAAAAGGTGAAGACCAAGCTTTATTCGAAGGTGTAAAAGCCATCGGTATGGAAATGTGTCCTGCACTCGGTATTGCAATTCCAGTGGGTAAAGACTCATTGTCAATGCGTACTACTTGGAATGATGAAGGCGAAGACAAATCGGTGACTTCACCGATGTCAGGTGTAATCACAGCCTTTGCTCCTGTGACTGATGTACGTAAAACCTTAACGCCTGAATTGAAAAATGAAGAATCAGTACTTGTCCGTATTGATCTTTCTAAAGGTCAGTTCCGCCTAGGTGGTTCGATCCTTGCTCAGGTTTATAAAGCGATTGGTTCAGTGACACCAGATGTAGATAGTTTTGATGACTTCAAAGCATTCTTTGTCTTGGTTCAAGACTGGAACAACCGCGGTTTAATCAAAGCGTATCACGACATTGGTGATGGTGGTTTACTTGCAACTGTTGCGGAAATGATGTTCGCTTCACGCTTAGGTGTGGCTTTAGCAGATCAATCAACTGAAAGTTTATTTGCAGAAGAAATTGGTGCAGTGCTTCAAATCAGCACGTCTGATTGGGCAACACTTGCAGAAGAAGTTGCGGCATCTACATTACGCGATGCAATTGCGGTCATTGGTACGGTAAACAACACCGATCAATTGACGGTAAATGGCTTAGTGCTTGAACGTGCAGACTTGCAAGTGGCGTGGACTGAAGTATCACATCAGATTCAACGTCTACGTGACAACGTAGAAACAGCGGATCAAGAATTTGCATTGATCACGGACAAATCACATGCTGGTATTATTGCAAAACCAACATTTGATTTGAATGAGCCAATCGAAGCGCCGTACATCAACGAACGTCGTCCAAACATGGTGATCTTACGTGAACAAGGCGTAAATGGTCATGTTGAAATGGCTGCGGCATTCGACAAAGTTGGTTTCAACACTGTAGACGTGCACATGAGCGACTTACTTGCAGGTCGTATCAGCCTAGATGACTTTGAAGGTCTTGTGGCATGTGGTGGTTTCTCTTACGGTGACGTCATGGGTGCAGGTGGTGGCTGGGCAAAATCAGTTTTGTTCAACCCGAAACTTCGTGACCAATTTGAAAAATTTTTCAATCGTGACGAAACGTTCTCTCTTGGTATTTGTAACGGCTGTCAAATGTTGTCGCAATTGGCTCCACTGATTCCGGGTGCTGAAGCTTGGCCGCGTTTCCACCGCAACACTTCTGAGATGTTTGAAGCGCGTGCAGTTAACGTTCGTGTTGAAAAATCGAACTCTGTATTGTTAGAAGGTATGGAAGGTTCAATCCTGCCGATCGCAGTTGCACATGGTGAAGGTCGTGTGGTGACAAGCGAAGATAACTTAGTGGCATTAAATGCAGGCAATCAAGTGATCTTGCGTTATGTCGATAGCCAAGGGAATCCAACTCAGCACTATCCAATGAACCCGAATGGTTCGCCAGAAGCGATTTCAGGTGTTACATCGAAAGATGGTCGTGCAACAATTATGATGCCGCACCCTGAACGTAACTTCCGTGCTGTACAGCATTCTTGGAAGCCTGAAGATTGGACAGAAGACGGTGCATGGTTACGTATGTTCCGCAATGCACGTAAGTTCATTGGTTAATTTGAAGTTTGTGTTTTGAAAAGCCACCTTCGGGTGGCTTTTTTATTGAATCGTCTTTTTTGTTTTTTTAATTTTTATTTCTCCCGTTGAAGTTGGTTTAGATTTTGCTTTTATATTTATGTGAAAGTGATATTGTGTAATAAATGCACAAATATCATGCACAATAGAAGAAAGATGGATTGCTAAACAAATTCAGTATCAACACTCATGTATGAGGTGATGACATGATTAAAACAGTTACATACGAAGCAGTGGATAAGTCTGCATTGCGTAAAAAAGGATGGAAGTTGTTTGCTGTGATTTTAAGCTTGCAATTGATCTTTTTGATTTTGGGTTATGCATTGCAGATGTGATTTTGAGAATTAAAAAACCGCCGTGAGGCGGTTTTTCTTTATAAGAATTTTATTTTTACTTTTGATTGGGCAAAAGTAACAAAACCCTTTTGTTAGACTGATGGGACGTCCTGTCCCACAGTCTAACGTGCGACATCCATGTCGCAAGTCATGTGATTGAATTTAGTCTTTGAAAATGTTGTGGTAAAAGTAAAGAAATTTCTCTTGAACAGTGTATTGAGATTTCAAGTGTTTTTTGTATTTATCACCCCAATGAGGTGGCTGATTGAAAATAAGAAAACCGAAGCTAAGTAAATCCATATTAGCATTCTGAAGATCAATCGAGTTTGGAGGATAATGAGTTTGTAGTGGATCTGAAAGACGTTGCTGATGTAGTTGGTATGTTTCTTCAACGATATTGGTCAAATGGTTATTTAGTTTGGTAATAATATAAGTATATTTATCAAATTCTTGTTTAGATATTTTCCCATTATATTTTAATAAAGTAGCACGTCCAATCATTCGAGCTTGATGTTCTAAATAGGTTTGATCCAGTATGCCTAGTATTTCTAAACCGAGTTCAGTGTTGTTTTTATCTTTAAAAAAATCTTTAATAAAATCAGGGTTATTAGTTTCTGTTTCTTGAATAAAAGCTAAAAGCTGTTTTTGTTCCTTAAGCGTTCGAAATTGTGTATAAGCCTGAATTGAACTGCTAATAAGCGATGCGAAGGGAATGGACTTAACGGCATCTTCTAAAAAAGTATTAGCAGTTTTAAAGAGTATTTCATCTGCAAGATTTTCAGTTGCGGTGAAAGGGTAATCCTCCCATAAATAACCGAAGTTAAAAGTAGAGGTTAAGCAGCCATTAGAGGTGGCTTTCCTTTGTTAGCTTGATGTGGTCTTTCATGGTTGTAATGCCACAACCAGTTTGTTGCATAATCTTGTACTTCATCCAAAGTATCAAATAAATGCTTGCTCAGCCAACTATAACGTATGGTCCGATTATAGCGTTCAATATACGCATTCTGCTGTGGCTTACCCGGTTGAATATATTCAATACGAATACCGTGCTCAGTAGCCCAGCGCACAAATTCGTGACTGATAAATTCGGGACCATTATCGCATCGGATCACTAACGGTTTTTCTCTGCACTCCAGCAATTGATTCAACGTACGAATAACCCTGATTGTGGGCAATGAGAACCCTGCTTCAATGGCTAGGCCTTCGCGGCGGTAATCATCAATCACATTCAATAATCGAAACTTGCGACCATCGGAAAGCTGATCATGCATAAAATCTAATGACCAAACCTGATTTTCTCGGATTGGTTCTTTCAATGGTTCAGGCGCATGCCGTTTTAGTCTTCTTCTCGGTTTAATACGCAGATTCAGTGCCAACTCACAGTAAATGCGGTAAACCCGCTTGTGATTCCAGCAGCAACTCTCAACATGCCGTAAATACGAGAAGCACAAACCAAAGCCCCAATCGGAATTTTCCTCAGTGAGTTCAATGAGCTGTTCAGCAATGAGTGCATTGTCATCGCTGAGTTTGGCTTGATAGCGGTAGCAGGTTTCACTAATGCCAAATGCTTTACAAGCCAAACGAATACTAATGGCATGCTGGGCAACTGCCTGTTGTGCCATCTTACGCCGGCAAGATGGCTTTACCACTTTTTTGCCATCGCTTCCTGGATGATTTCGGCCTTTAATCGCTCTTCCGCATACATCTTTTTAAGTCTGGTATTTTCGGCTTCTAGCTCTTTCAGTCGAGCCATTAATGATGTATCCATACCACCATATTTGGCACGCCATTTATAAAAGGTAGCATTACTCATGCCGTGTTCACGGCAAAGGGTCGCTACAGGTGTGCCAGATTCTGCCTGTTTCAAGATGGACATGATCTGACTGTCAGTAAATTTAGATGTTTTCATGCAGAATCTCCTGCTCGTATCTTAAGAGAAAATTCTACTTTTAGATCCTATTATTTTTAGGGGGGATTACCAAGCTAAATCTATTTTTGAATTTTTATTAGACATTGTACTAACCACTTCATATTATTATTTTTATATTAATGAAATACAACTTAAATAGAAATGCTCAAACTCATCTACTATGTTCCTGAATCTCACCTTGAATCTACCAAACTTGCGATTTTTGAAGCGGGGGCAGGTGGTATAGGAAACTATGAGCACTGTGCTTGGCAGGTCTTAAATACAGGCCAGTTTAAACCTGTAAAAGATGCAAATCCGTTTATAGGTGAGTTGGATGCTTTGGAGCAAATTCCAGAGTGGCGGGTAGAAACCATTGTTCCAGAGGAGAAAGCTGTCACTGTGGTAAAGGCTTTAAAATTAAGCCATCCCTATGAAGAGCCAGCTTTTGAGTTTATTCAGATGGTCGATGTTCTTCAATGGTGAATCTAAAAATATATTTGAGACACGTTAACGGCATTCGCAACTGTTTGAGGCAGGACTTAATTGATCAGATAAAGTTTCTGCGACTAAATAGATAAACGACGGAATAGAACGAGTTTTACGAATGACAATGGTTTTGCCTACTTTTCCCGAAAGAAAAGTAGGTCGAACCGAAGGTTAATCCTGAAATTAAAACTTTAATGAAAGGATTCCATTGAGAAAGCTAATATTAAACCTTCTGAATAAATAACTCACGATCAAAACGGTACTGCGGGAAAAATACACCGTCTTCTGCACGCTCACCTGCACCAATCACCATCACAGGGTATTGCTGATCATTTAGATTTAATAGTTTACGTACCAAAGGCTCATCAAAACCTTCCATCATACAACTATCAAAACCATAAGCCCGTAAAGCTAGCACTAGATTCTCACATGCTAAAGCTGTGGTTTTACTTGCCCAAAGTTTTGCATCGGCTTGATTAAATGCAGTTACAGGCAGTTGTTTGTCTAAGCTACGTGCAATTTTGAAAGCCACTTTCTTAAAGTTACCCAGTGCATTTAAGTAACCTGTCTTATAGTTATAAGGAATGAACTTATAATATTTCTGTACAGCCGCAGGTGCTTCAGGAAAAGGGAACTCGGTAATATTACGTTTTGCCATTTCATCATTACGGTCTGTACGCGCGACACATACGATCAGTTCTGACGCCGTTTTAGCTGCCAGCTGATTTAGGCAAGCTTTGACCAGTTGTTTTTTCTTGGTCGGGTTCTGTACCACATAAAAAGTCCACGGCTGTAGATTGGATGAGTTTGGCGCAAGCAGGGCCAAATCTAAACAGTCATCAAGCACATCAGCTGGAATTTCTGTCTTGGTAAATTTGCGAACCGAACGGCGGCTCTGGATGACTTTCTTAAAATTTTCGACATCGATGTCTTGTGGAGCAGGCTCAAAGTAACGCTTTTTTTCTGTAGTGTTCGACATAAGTAGTTTTTCCGAATGGGTTCTTAAATATGTTGGGACGGAAAATAAAAAAACCACTGTGTAATATGAAACACAGTGGTTTTTAGTGATTCAACGATCAAGGATTAGTTGAACTGGGTGAAATCAGGTTTACGCTTTTGCATAAATGCTGATACGGCTTCCATCATTTCTGGAGAGCCGACACGATCCATGAAAATTTCAGCTTCATGATCAATCCAAGCCACAATTTCATTTACATTGTGCTTCATCAACGCTTTAGACTGCACTAAAGAGGCTAAAGGTAAAGCAGACAATTGTGCCGCTTTTTTAGCTGCTGTAGCATACACATCATCTTCAATACTGTTCACAATATTTGCAGCAACTGCAGTTGCACTATCAAACTTCTGAGCGGTCAGCAGTAATTCAGCGGCTTTGTGATAACCTGCTTGTTCTACCAATAATTTGCTTGAAGCACCTTCTGGAGATAAACCAAGGCTGACAAATGGAATCTGGAATAGAGCAGTATTGTCGCTATATACCAAGTCACAATGTAACAGGATCGTTACCCCAATACCAATCGCCACACCACGTACAGCAGCAATCAACGGTTTAGAAAATTTTGCGGCAGATTTAAGTAAAATAAATGGAGGGCCTTCAGCCGCAGGTGCTTGACCTTTTTGCGCTGCAGATTTCATAAAATCTTGCATGTCGTTGCCAGCGGTAAAGTCCGCGTCTTCACCACGTAGAATGACAGCACGAACGCTATTGTCTAGATCTGCTTCATCTAAAGCTTTTGCGATCCATAAATAAAGTTCGCCATACAACGCATTCTTTGCTTCAGGACGGTGAATGGCTAATGTCAGTACGCCATTGTCTAATTTTGCATTCAAATGTTGATGAGGTTGTTGAATACAGCTCAGTGTCATCGTACTATCCTTGCTAGAAAGTTTGGTTTAATTTTATGGGCTCATTATGTCGCATAATTTTATGATCGACACAACTGACCAGTTCATAAAAAAGTAAAAGATTTATGCCATATACATTTGATTATCTCGTATTCATTGGTCGCTTCCAGCCATTTCACTTGGCACATATGCAAACCATCAAGATTGCTTTAGAGCAAAGTGAAAATGTCATTTTGGCTTTAGGCTCTGCGCAAAATGAACGAAATACGAAAAATCCATTTTTAGCATCTGAACGTGAAGAAATGATTTTATCGAACTTTTCAGAAGCACATCAAAAACGGATTCACTTTGTACATGTAATTGATGTTTATAATGATGTTAAATGGGTGCAATTGGTAAAAAAATTAGTGAATCATGTAGTCACACCTGAGGCGAAGGTTGGACTGATTGGCCATTTTAAAGATGATTCCTCGTATTATTTACAGCTTTTTCCTGAGTGGCAAATGGTTGAGCTCGATAGTCTACAAGACGCGATGTCTGCAACACCTGTTCGTGAGGCTTATTATCGAGGCGATATTTTAGAGCAGGCGTTTCCATTGGGGACCAGTGAGTTTTTACATAAATTCCAACAAAGTGAAATATATAAACAGTTACAACACAAATTTTTAACTCAGGACCTATCCAATTTAGACTAATGTTCTCAGTCGAATAAAAATATTTCGACGAGGATCGAGTTCCATGGATAGAAAACAACAGATGAAACAGATTGCACGTTATGCGGTCATTAAAAATGCTTTGTTGATTGCAGGTGTTACATTTGCATTCAGCACTCAAGTACAGGCCCAATCATGGACATTGACACCTCAGAGTAATGTAGGTTTTGAAATTAAATCCTTAGGTGTAACCGTTGTAAGAGCTAAGTTTAATCGTGTGCAATCTAGCATGCAGTTTGATGCCAAAGCACCACAGCATGCTTCAACGAACTTTGTCATGGATGTAAATAGCCTAAGCTTAAGTAAACCTTCACTGAAAAATATGATTTTGGGTGAAGATTTGTTTTATGCATCCAAGTACAAAACCGCTAATTTTAAAAGTACCAGTTTTAAAGATTTGGGTGGCGGTCAATATAATATTGTTGGGAACCTAACACTTCGCGGCATTACCAAGCCTGTTAGCTTTAACACGACTTTAAAACCAAGTGCCAGTAATGCCAATCTGCTGGATGTTCACTCATCAGCCGTGATTAGCCGAAGTGACTTTGGCATGAAAAAAGCCATTGCTGGTGTAGGCGAAAAAGTGAATATTCAACTGTCAGGGCAGTGGAAAGTGCAATAGAGGCTTCATATCTTAAAGACCTATATTCAGGGCTTTATTAATTCATCGCTGCGTGAGCCTGTTCAATCAAGAGATCTGTTAGCAGATTTAACTGCATCGACTGCTGTTTCCAATGATGCCAATACAAAGGCAAATCGATATTGAGTTCAGGATCCACCTCAACCAATGAGCCATCCTGGAAACGCGGTTTGGCTTGGTAATAGGGCAACCAACCATAGCCGAGTCCCATCGTAACCGCATCAAAAAATGCACTGGAAGATGGAATAAAGTGATGTGGATATTGAGTTGGATTGAGGCCAAACTTTTGTTGGATATACGCGGTGTGGAGTTGGTCTTTTGCATTAAAGATCAGTGCAGGAGCTGTACGTAGAGACTCTCGGTTGACACCTTGTTTAAACCATTGCTGCACAAAAGTTGGCGTGGCGACAAAACGATAGTTCATATCGCCAATGTATTCCGCTACGCAGCCCTTCATGGCTTGGGATTCATCTGTCACGCAGGCATTCACCAAACCGGCTTCAAGTAAGTGGTGGGTTTGCGATTGGTCATCGACCTGAAAATGCACCACGATCTTTTTTTCAATTAATGTCGACTGTAGCAAGGGCAACAGCCATGTCGCTAAGGAGTCGGCATTGGTTGCAATGTTGATTTGATAAAAAGCAGAGGTGTTCATATGACCCGTGAGGTTCTGAAAGAAACTTTGCTCTAACAGTCGGCTATGTTGCAAATAATGCAGCAGTGATTGACCTGACTGTGTGGGTCGGCAGGGTCTTTCCCGCACAATTAATAAATGTCCCAAGCTTTTTTCTAAGCTTTGTACGCGTAAAGTGACGGCTGAAGCAGTAATGCATAGCTGTTCAGCAGCAAGGTCAAAACTTCCTGTTTCTGCCACAGCTAAAAATGCGTCGCACTGTTTATGATTCAGCATATCAAGACTCACTTTAAACTAAAAATATTTTAGTTATATTGATATTTTCTAAATAATACTTAATTAAATGAAAAATGAAAGATAATCCTGACATCATCAATTAAGTTGAAAAGTCAAAATGTTAAGTACATATGTACAAGGGTTTGCAGTCGGGATGAGCCTCATTATTGCCATTGGGGCTCAAAATGCATTCGTGCTAAAACAGGGGCTCAAAAAGCAGTTCGTTTTTTGGGTGTGTCTTGTCTGTGCACTGTCGGATTCGATTTTAATTGTCTTAGGCGTTTCGGGTTTTTCAAAAGTGCTTCAGCACTATCCTGAAATTATTCAGTTTGCCAAATGGGCGGGGGCACTTTTCCTGTTTTGTTATGGATTCCAACATGCGCTGCGGGCATTCAAATCACAGCAGGGCTTGGAGGCAAGTCCCATTGAAAAGCATCATCTAGTGAATATTATTTTGCTGTGTTTGGCGCTGACTTGGCTTAATCCGCATGTGTATTTAGATACGGTTATTTTACTGGGTTCTATTTCAACTCAGTTTGAGCAACCTGCGTACTTTGCTTTAGGGGCTGTGTGTGCATCTTGGTTGTTTTTCTTTGCTTTGGGCTATGGTGCTCGCGTATTGATTCCGATTTTTGCCAATCCGAAAGCGTGGAATCTACTGGATGCGATTATTGCTTTAGTGATGTGGGGAATCGCCATTTCACTGCTTGTGAAGTAAAAGTGTGTGCAATAAAAACTATAAATTAAAAAATCACAAAAAACAAAGCCCGCATTTGCGGGCTGATGTACATTAAGCCTGTAATGCTTTTAAGTCTTCTAAAACTTGTTCAGCATGTCCCGCAGCTTTTACCTTACGATACGCTTTAACCAGCTTACCGTTATGGAAAATAAAAGTTGAGCGCTCAATACCCATCACTTTTTTACCATACATATTTTTTTCTTTAATCACATCAAAGTGTTTACACAGCACTTCTTCTTTGTCGCTAATTAAATTAATGGTTAAAGCCTGCTTTTCTGTAAAATTCTGGTGCGCTTTAACCGAGTCACGTGAAACACCAATGATTGTGGTTTGTAGGGCATCGAACTGATCTTTTAAACATGAAAAACCAACGGCTTGAGTTGTGCAACCAGGCGTTGAATCTTTCGGGTAAAAATACACAATCAGCCACTCAGTCGGCACTTCAGTTAAGTTCACTTCACCCGTTGTGGCTGGAAAGTTCTGATTTGGGAGTTGGATGGTATCAGTCATGTTCTATCCTTAAATGTCGCGTTGTTCTAATTCAAGTGGTAAAAAGGCATAATTTTCGTGATACAGAATATCACCTTTAACGACCGAAAGTGGATGTTTGAAAATTGGGCCATCAATCACCGTAGTGTGGAATTCACCCGCTTCACCACAAGGGTCAATACCTCTTGCAACCAGTTCATTGACATATTCAAGGCTAAGCACTTGACCTAAGTCTTCAACTGTCATGCCTAAGTTTAAGTTGACCGTAACGATGATGCTTTGAAAACCAAGCTGAATAAGCTCATGCACAATGTCTGAACGTGGACGTTGCCACAATGGCATACATAAGCTGAGCTCACTTTTATCGCAAACGGATTGATTCCATTCAGCATGTGCCATTAAATCAATATCACCTGTGACTAAACTTTCTGCTCCAAGAGCTTGAGCTTTTCGTAACAGTTGAATGAACTGGTTTTCATAGTCTTGCCATGTCGCAGAGGCACTGTAGATGGGAAGCTCAATTGCTTTGGCCTGCGCATGAATAATTTCGAGGGACATTCCATGTGAGCGTGATTTCAGACCTTGCTCTTCTAACATGACAATTAATGCAACAGGTTCACCCATTTGCATCGCTTGGTATAAAGCAAGGCTGCTGTCTTTTCCACCACTATATGACGCAACAAATTTGCGATTTTGGGCGCGTGTATTCCATTCGGTGAGCATATTTTCAGGTTCTATCTATTTTGAACATATAAAAAAGCCTGCATAGAGCAGGCTTTATTCACATTCAGTGAATTATTTTTTCGGAGCAGCTTTCATTGCTTCTTCAGTTAAAGATTTTAATTTACCTGTTAACTGTGGACCGAAACATGTTTGCAAGTCTTTATTTTGCTTTTGTACAAAAGCTAAAGTAGATGGGCTTTTCTTTTGGTTGATCGCACTTTGGATTTCCCATTTTTGTGCATTGGTCAACTTACCATCAGCTTCAACTGCACAAGTACAGTATTTGCTTACTTCTGCTGCGCTAAGCTTTTTGCTTTTTGCAGTTTCTTCTTTACAAACATTAATTAATGCCGATTTTACATTGCTGCTTTTATACGCTTCTTGTAATTTGTTCGATTCAGCAGCATTTGAAGCTGTAGCGAACAATGCAGCTGCAGACACCAATGTAGAAAGCAAAATGTTTGATTTTAAATTTTTCATAAACTGTACCTTGTCGTTACGGTATATAACGCGTTGGGTCTGTTACGCCAGCATCTGCAAAACCTTCTTTACGAAGACGGCAGCTGTCGCATTTCCCACAAGCACGTCCTTGGTCATCTGCTTGGTAGCAAGACACCGTTTGACTATAGTCTACGCCATGTTCTATACCTAAGCGAATAATATTTGCTTTGGATAAATGTAACAGAGGTGTTTCAAATTTAAGAGGTTTTCCTTCAACGCCAACCTTGGTTGCAAGGCGAGCCATGTTGGCAAATGCCTCAATAAATTCAGGACGACAGTCAGGATACCCTGAATAATCAACAGCATTAATACCAATCACAATGGCTTCGGCATCTAAAACTTCTGCTGCTGCTAGGGCATAAGATAAGAAAATCGTGTTACGTGCTGGAACATAAGTTACAGGAATACCGACTTGTTCATGATCTGGAACATCAATGCTATGGTCTGTTAACGCAGAACCGCCCAAATTACCTAAGTCGATATTAATGACACGATGTTCTACGCCTGCTTTTTTTGTCAGTTCGCGTGCGGCATCGAGCTCAGTGGTTGAGCGTTGACCATACATAAAGCTGAGCGCTGTACAGTCATACTGTGCTTGCGCCCATGCTAAACAAGTTGTTGAGTCTAAACCGCCAGATAACAAAACTATGGCACGAGGGCGCATACAAATTTCTCCAAATATAAATTAAAGATGAATAGGCAATGTATTAGCGACCAGTTTCGTCATTCCAAAGCAACTTGTGGAGTTGGAGTTGGAAGCAAACAGGGAGATGGTCTTCTAATATCCATTGCGCTAAGTCACGTGCAAGTTGAGGTAAACGAGTAGCACCTTTCTCAACGGCAAAAGCAGGAGAGAACCATACTGTGCTGACTTTTTCATTGAGTTTATAGTCTTCAACTTGCTGTTTTGACCATTCATAATCCTCACGGTTACAAATGACAAATTTGATTTGGTCGTGCTGGGTTAAATGGTCGAGATTCGAAAGCAAATTTCGTGCAACTTCACCTGAAGTTGGGGTTTTCAAATCTAATACTTTTGAAACACGTGGGTCAACCTTAGACACATCTAAAGCGCCACTGGTTTCTAAAGAGACTTGACAGCCGAGGTCAGCAAGACGTTGCATTAAAGGCAACGCATTGGGCTGTGCAAGAGGTTCACCACCTGTCACGCAGACATAAGGGGTTTTAAAATCAAGCGTGGTTTGAATAATCTGATCTAAAGATTGGCGTTCGCCACCTTCAAACGAGTAGGTCGTATCGCAGTATGTACAACGTAGTGGACAACCCGTTAAACGAATAAAAACTGTTGGCAGTCCTGAGGTGTTGGCTTCTCCTTGCAAAGAATAAAAGATCTCCGTGATACGTAGACCCGCAGAAGGATCAGAAACAGGGATAGCAGAAGATCGAAGCGTATTCATAGCAAAATTAAACCACAGGTTAGAAAAACAAAAATCTCTACGGCTAGTCTTAACCGTAGAGATGAGGAACTTTAGTTCCGAACGACAACGAAAAATTATTCGTCGCGTAGTAAATCGTTCAAGCTCGTTTTAGAACGTGTTTGTGCATCTACTTTTTTCACGATGATTGCAGCATACAGGCTGTAAGTACCGCATTTAGAAGGTAAGCTACCTGCAACTACAACAGAACCTGCTGGTACACGACCATAGTGAATTTCGCCAGTTGCACGGTCAAAAATCTTAGTCGATTGACCAATGAACACGCCCATCGAAATCACAGAACCTTCTTCTACGATCACGCCTTCTACGATTTCAGAACGTGCACCGATGAAGCAGTTGTCTTCAATAATCGTTGGGTTTGCTTGAAGTGGCTCAAGAACACCACCAATTCCTACACCACCAGATAAGTGAACGTTTTTACCAATTTGAGCACATGAACCAACAGTTGCCCATGTGTCAACCATGGTGCCTTCGTCAACATATGCACCAATGTTGACATAAGAAGGCATTAACACCACGTTTTTCGCTTGGAAAGAGCCTTTACGTGCAACCGCAGGAGGAACAACACGTACGCCAGCCGCTTTAAACTGTTCTTCAGTCCAACCTGTAAATTTGGTATCTACTTTGTCGTAGAATTGAAGGTCACATGACTCAATTGGTTTGTTGTCATTTAGTTTGAATGATAAAAGCACAGCTTTTTTCACCCATTGATGAACAACCCACTCACCATCAATTTTTTCAGCAACACGTAATGTCCCGTTATCTAAACCAGCAATGACTTCTTCAACTGCTGCACGAACTTCAGCAGGACAGTCCGCTGCTGTAAAATTCGCACGGTCTTCAAACGCTTGTTCAATAATTGTTGAAAGCTGAGACATGATCTTCCTTCCAGAAAAAAAATTTTCCTGATTTTACACTATATTGTGCAGAGAATAGATGAAAAAACAGCATAGGATCGGAAATAATAATGAATGATTGGATATAAGGCTTTTAGAGCCGGTTTAACTGGAAAATTAAGTAAAGAATTGTGAATTAAAACAACAAGAAAGTATAAAATGTATCAAAAAATAACAAAAACAACCTAAATTTAGAATAAAAAACAGTCAAGAGGTGTTTTATGATGGGCTCATCAAAAAATTGTAAATGATGTAAAAAAATCTTTGATTGGAGGAGAAAAAACATGAAATCATTACGTTTAGTTGCAATTGCAGCAGCAATGTCAGCAGTCGCAGGTACAGCTTTTGCTGATGATGCAGTCGTAAAAGATGGTTATGCTTTTGACCAAAATAAATTAATTCCTACTGGTGTTCGTGCTGAAGTTGGTACAACAGGTTATGGCGGCGCTTTGTTGTGGACAGCTAACCCATATGTGGGTTTAGCGTTAGGTTACAACGGTGGTGACATTTCGTGGTCGGATGATGTGGAAGTTGACGATGTAAATTACGATGTCGATATGGATAACAATCTGACTTATTTAAATGCAGAAATTCGTCCATGGGGTGCAAGTACTAACAAATGGGCGCAGGCTGCATATATTGCCGCAGGTGTTGGCTATGTTGATCAACAATATGGTCTACAAGCCCGTAATGATGGTGGAACGATCAAAGTTGATGGGAAGGATACAGGTTTAAGCCAATTAAGCTATGACCTTGACTATAGCAATAATATCTCACCATATTTAGGTCTTGGTTATTCACCTCGAATTAATCAAAACTGGGGTGTCTTTGGTGAAGTCGGTGCATACTATACAGGCAACCCAACAGTATCGAACGTAAACTATCACGGTGGTTCACCAACTGATGCTACTTTAGTTGAAAAGCACATCAATGAAGTACGTAACGATGATAAATACGAGTGGATGCCAGTTGCTAAACTGGGTGTAAGTTACCACTGGTAATTAACAGATAAAAAACGAGCTTCGGCTCGTTTTTTTGTGTCTGATTTTAGCTAAATTCTTTAAAAATGATGGGCAAATTTGAGTCCTAAGATCCATGCATCATTATCATTCAGCGCTGAAAGTCCTGTAATGTTTGCCAGTGGATTTGAGTCGGAAGATGTTTTGGGCTTCTTAAAATGCAAATAATATAGACCAGCCGCAATATCAAACTCAGTGTTGTATGTGTACATGCTGCCTAGACCAATGCCTTGATAACCATCACTTGGATTAAGCGTAGATGCAGGATTATTAATCCCAGAGTCCCAGAGCAGCTCCATAGTACTCAGCCATTTTTTATTCCATACGTGTGCTATGCCAAGTTTTGCAGACCATTGATCTTCATTGTACTGAATAAGTTTAACGTCTTTGGCTTCAGGGTAAAATATCGCAACATAATCGATCACAGCTTTAAATTTGGGTGGTTGAATGACAAAGTCTTGCCAATTTACCCAGCGTAGCGTCCCATACAAAATATTTTGATAGGGAAGTCCTGTCATGAAATCAAGATTCACCGATTGTGGTGTTTTCACCTCCATCACATTGGGTGTGTCTACGCCGATCTCGATAGATTCTGTTGTAGTGATTTCATGTTTAATCGCTGAGCGATAAGTCAAAGATGTTCTAAAATAATATTCAGGAATTTTATAACTAATACCTGCTAACCAGCCCAAGCTTTCATCTTGCTTAAACTCGGCATCATAGCCATCAAACACAGAATAGGTCTGACCTTTCGCTTTTAAAGAGCCTGCAAAACTTTGATAGCTTAAACCGCCATAGACTTCCCATTGTGGGCTGAATTGGTAGCCTAAAAGCGAGCTGAGATTATGACTTTCAAAGTCGATATCGGCAGATTCAACTTCATGACTTTCACCGTAAATTTTTGGGCGATAGTGATAATCGATGTCTACAGCAAAAGGCTGGTCATAAATGACAGCAAATTTGAATTGAGGATTTAGTTGTAGTTTTAATGCAGCTCCCAGCATTACTTGTTCATTGCTTAAATTGCCTGTTGAAAAGTCATTTATGCCAAACTGTTGTAGTATCTCTGTATGTTGAACTTGGCCAGAAACATCTGGATCAATATAAGCCAGAGAAACTTCTGCATAATTTCCACGTTCAAAAAAGGGTTGTATTGTTTGACCTGACAGTTCAAAAGCAGCAGCAAAACTTGATCCCGACGAATAGAAACATAAACAAAGTAATGGAGAGCCCAACAGATTTTTATTCACTGTTATTGCTCACTAGTATTTTTATCATTTGAACAAATAATACACCATACCCATTTAAAGTATATGGTTTTAAAAATAAAAAAAGAGACTCTGGGGTCTCTTTTTAGAATAAAAGCCTTTTAGTCTTCAGGATAAGCTACTCTTTTAAGCGCTTTAATGTCTGCATCTGGTGAGCACAACGAGATAAATTCATAGCCATAGCCACGTAGGAGGTGACCTTTACGCACTGCAATCCATGTTGTATTGAGACCAAAAATATCAGTTGGAATTTGTTTTAAACGATAGTCACGTTCAACGTCATAGGCCACATTATTGACAATACCGACGCCCATATTGAGTTCAACATAGGTTTTAATCACGTCGGCATCTAAAGCAGACATTACGATGTCGACATCCACACCTGCATCTTCAAAGGCTTTGTCAATTTTTGAACGTCCAGTGAAACCGCCGTGATAGGTAATCAGTGGATATTCCGCCAAGTCTACAATACTAATATTTTGCTTGCTCGCCAGAGGGTGGCTTTGCGGGGTAATAATGCTGTGTTGCCAATTATAGAACGGTACACTAGCAAGATTGTCCTCAGTGGTCAGTGACTCAGTTGCAATACCAATATCAGCCTCACCTTGCAGAAGCATTTCGGTAATTTCAACTGGGCTGGCTTGTTGTAAAATAAGATGAACTTTTGGAAACTCTTTTTTAAATTGATTAACAATTGGCGGTAGCACATAACGCGCTTGGGTATGTGTAGTTGCAATCGTCAAAGTGCCTTCATCGACACGGTTAAAATCATCTGCAAGACGTTTAATATTGTCTGCGTCGACCAACATACGTTCAACAATACCCAGTAGTGCTTGACCTGGTTCAGTTAAACCCAGTAAGCGTTTCCCTTTACGAATAAAAAGCTGTACGCCTAATTCATCTTCTAGGTCTTTGATGTGCTTACTGACGCCTGACTGAGAGGTATACAGTGCAGCAGAGGCTTCGGTGAGGTTGAAGTTTTGTCTCACCGTTTCTCGAATAATTCTGAGTTGTTGAAAGTTCATAGTCTTGGATCTCTTTTATGATGAATGAGGCATTCAACATGCCCCATTCAATTGGTCTTAAGCCGCAGGTTTTGCAAATAAATGCAAGTTTGATGGGCTTAACCATACCGTTTGATTAGGTCTAAATTGGTGTAATTTTGCTTCTTCAGAAGTCAGTGAGATTTCAATCAGTTTGCCTTGGCGATCATGGAGTTCTGCAACCACTTTGCCCGCGATCCATAATTCTCGTACGAACGTTGCTTGGATGGCGTTGTCTTGCGGTTGTGCATGAATACGTAATTCATCTGGACGGGCAAAGGCAATCACGTCACCCGAAGGCGCATTGCGTAAAGAGTCTAATTGAATGCGGTCTTCACCAATTTGGATCGTACCTGCGTTATTTTGACCTTCGAAACGGTTCGCTTGACCTAAGAAGTCAAACACAAAAGGCGTTGCAGGCTTTTCATAAACTTCACGGGGAGAACCAATTTGCTCGACGTTCCCTTTATTCATCACAATGATTTGATCCGCGACTTCTAAAGCTTCTTCTTGGTCATGCGTTACAAAGATTGAGGTGATATGAAGTTCATCATGCAAAGTACGTAACCAACGACGGAGCTCTTTACGTACTTTTGCATCCAAAGCACCAAAAGGCTCATCTAGTAACAGTACACGTGGTTCAACTGCCAAAGCACGTGCCAGTGCAATACGTTGACGCTGACCGCCTGAAAGTTGCGCTGGGTAACGGTCTGCCAAGAAGCCCAATTGGACTAAGTCCAGTAACCGCGTGACACGTTTTTTAATTTCAGCTTCAGATGGGCGTGTTGCACGTGGGCGAACGCGGAGACCAAAGGCAATATTGTCAAATACGGTCATATGGCGAAACAAGGCATAGTGCTGAAATACAAAACCAACTTCGCGTTCACGTACGTGTACATTGGTTGCATCTTCACCTTCTAAGATAACTTGACCGCCATCTGCGGACTCAAGTCCTGCAATAATACGAAGCAGAGTGGTTTTACCACAGCCTGACGGCCCAAGTAATGCAACCAATTGACCATCAGGGAAATCGAGAGAAATGTTGTTCAGCGCATGGAATGCACCAAAGTGTTTTTCAATATTTTTAACTTGAATACTCATGAGGTCATTCCTTTAAACTGTTAAATCATTATGTTTGTTTTGCTTTTCTTGGCGAATCTCAACCCATGTTTTTAACACAAGGGTTACAATCGCTAAAAGCGCCAAGAGCGAAGACACAGCAAAAGCCGCACTGAAGGTATATTCGTTATAGAGAATCTCGACATGTAGAGGCAAGGTATTGGTTTCACCACGAATATGACCTGAAACTACCGATACCGCACCAAACTCACCCATGGCACGTGCATTACACAGAATGACGCCGTAAATTAAACCCCATTTGATATTGGGTAGGGTTACTTTCCAGAAGGTTTGCCAGCCTGATGCACCGAGTACAATCGCAGCTTCTTCTTCTTCCGTACCTTGAGCTTCCATGAGCGGAATAAGTTCACGTGCAACAAAAGGAACGGTGATAAAGATTGTTGCTAATACAATGGCAGGAACGGCATACAGAATTTTGATGTCATTATCCATGAGCCAACTACCGAACCAACCTTGCGTACCAAAAATCAGCACCAGCATTAAACCCGCGATAACAGGTGATACTGAAAATGGCATATCAATAATCGTGGTTAAGATAGATTTACCACGGAAGTTAAATTTGGCTACACACCAAGCTGCTGCAACACCAAACACGACATTCAGAGGAACTGCAATCACTGCGGTTAATAAAGTGAGTTTGACTGCGGATAATGTGTCTGGATGAACCAAGGCTTGTGCATAGACACCGACCCCTTGTTTAAAGGCCTCAACGAACACCAAAATCAGCGGTAGGATTAAACAGCTTAAAAAGAACAGCAGAGCAATCGTAATCAGGGTGTAGCGAACCCAAGTTGGCTCACGTGTTGCATCACGCGATTGTAGCTTTTCAGCAAGCGCATTACTGTTGATATTCATCGAGCTGTTCTCCCTGTACGACGGCTTGCCCATGCTTGTAACAAGTTAATCAGGAATAAAATGGCAAAAGACAGCACCAACATGACGACTGCAATCGTGGTTGCACCTGCATAGTCATATTCTTCTAAGCGCGAAATAATCATGAGCGGCGCAATTTCTGTTTTAAACGGTTGGTTCCCAGCAATAAAGATAACTGAACCGTATTCACCGACGCCACGTGCAAAGGCAAGTGCAAAACCGGTAATGAGTGCTGGAAATAAAATCGGTAAAATCACTTTGGTCACAATCTGTAAACGGTTGGCACCTAATGCTGATGCTGCTTCTTCTAACTCTGTTTCCAAGTCGCTGAGGACTGGTTGCACAGTTCGTACCACAAACGGAATACCAATAAAAATCAGTGCCAATGTAATACCAATTGGGGTATAGGCCACTTGAATCCCTAAAGGCTCAAGATACTGACCGATCCAACCTGTAGGCGCATAAAGCGAGGTGAGTGCAATACCTGCAACCGCGGTGGGTAAGGCAAATGGTAAGTCGACCAAGGCATCTACAATGCGTTTACCCGGAAAACGATAACGAACCAAACACCATGCTAGAAGGAGACCAAAAACCACATTAATAAACGCGGCGATCAGGGCTGTACTAAAACTGAGCTGCAAAGATTTTAAAATACGTTCTGAACTTAAAATTTCCCATAACCCATCCCAACCAATGCCTAAAGATTTAATGAAAACAGCGGACAATGGAATAAGAACGATTAATGACAAATATGCTAGGGTAAAGCCTAGAGAAAGACCAAATCCTGGCAGCACTCGGGATCGCTGCGACATGATTACTCCTCAAAGAGAGAAAGTTGACCTAAAAAGAGTCAGCTCAAATAAAACTGAATTTCGGCACAAGTATCATTTGCAGCGTTTAAATTGCAAATTTAAATAAATACTTGCTTTCATTGTAAAAACTAATGTTTTTTAGCACATTTTCTGAAATCAAAAAATCATAAATTTCAGGGAATGGCCCAAAACCTGACGCAACATTAATATGTCCGACTTGGCCCAAGTTCTTAGGCCTAATTTTCCATGCTTTTGCCAGTTGCAGCGCATCTTGAAAATTGAGCCAAGGATCATTTTCACTGATGATCATTTGGGTGGGAACTTGCAGCTTGAGTTGGTGGAAATATTGTTGATAGTCATTTTGGCTATCACGAGCAAAACCAGCATCACCAAAGCGAGCAGGGTTGGCCGGTGCAACCAAAACTAAATTTTTGATTTTTTGATTTAGTTCAGGATGCTGTGCTAAAGCAGCGACTGTCGTTAAACAGCCAAAGCTATGCGCCACAATTTGAATCGGTTTCTGAATGGATTGAATCGTTTTGATAAATTGTTCAATCCACTCATGGAGTACGGGTTTATTCCAATCCTGCTGCTGTACACGAGAGCATGACTTGAGCTGACGTTGTAACCACGATTGCCAGTGGTCATGTTCACTTCCACCCACGCCCGGTACAATTACAGTATGAATCATGTCGATGCTCCCTTACAGCTATTTATTGGACTCGGTTTTATTTCGTCGTATTGGCTTTCACAATTTGGTCAAATACACCACCATTTTCAAAGTGCTGTTTTTGTACCTTGGTCCAACCGCCAAATTCTTTATCAATGGTCACCAACTTCAACGGTTTGAATGTGGCTGCATATTTTTTCAAGACAGTTGCATTACGTGGGCGATAGAAGTTTTTCGCCGCAATTTCCTGTCCAGCAGGTGAATACAAATAGTTGAGATATGCTTTCGCCAGATTCAGATTGCCGTCTTTTTCCGCATTCTTTTCAACAATGGCAACAGGTGGTTCTGCCAAAATAGATAGCGAAGGCGTCACGATTTCAAATTTACCCGGTTGTTCACGAATTGCTAAGTGTGCTTCGTTTTCCCATGCTAAGAGAACGTCACCGATACCGCGTTCAGCAAAAGTTGTGGTTGCACCGCGTGCACCTGAATCCAGTACTTTGGTATTTTTATAAATTTTACGCACGAATTCTTGTGCTTTTGCATCGTTACCCGCAGGTTGATGTTTCGCCCAAGCCCAAGCTGCTAAGTAGTTCCAGCGTGCACCACCTGAGGTTTTTGGATTTGGTGTAATAATGCCAACACCCGGCTTCACGAGGTCACCCCAGTCTTTAATGCCTTGAGGGTTGCCTTTACGGACGAGGAACACGATAGTCGAAGTATATGGTGTTGAGTTATTGGGTAATTTCTTTTGCCAGTTGGTCGGTAAAAGTTTTGCTTTTTCAGCAATTACATCGATATCTGCTGCAAGAGCAAGGGTCACCACATCGGCACCTAAACCATCAATCACTGAACGAGCTTGTTTGCCCGAGCCGCCGTGAGACTGTTTGAAGTTAATGTCTTGTCCTGTGCGTTGTTTCCAATAAGCGCCAAACTGTTTGTTGACATCTTCATACAGTTCGCGTGTTGGATCATACGACACGTTAAGGAAATCTTTTGCTGCAACACCAAAAGAAGTGACTGAAACTAGCGCTGCTAGTACCCCAATTTTTAACTTAGATAAGCTCATGTGAGACCTCAAATTTTAAACGTTTTTAAACATGAGGCAAGAATACTGTGAGTCTTATTGCTAAAAAAATAATAAAAAATGAATTTTATATGAATAAAAAAGAAAAAGAGTTCAGCTTAGAATTCATTAAACTAAAGCAGAAAATTGTTTCAGGGTAGATTGGCATGCATTGCTATAAAAATGCACAAGAAATCAAACAAATAGAATTATTAGATCGTGCATTTCATTATGGAGATGGTTGTTTTAGTACAGCGCGTATCCGTGAGGGTGTGATTGAGCTAGAGTCTCTACACATAGCACGCTTGAAATTGGCCTGTGAAAGACTGTTGTTGTCAGCAGATTTAGCCTTTATTCAGCGCAGCATCGTACAATTAAAACAAACCTATGCACACTTAAACGGAACGCTGAAAATTATTATTAGTCGGGGTGAAGGGCAGCGTGGTTATAGTTTGCCCACACATCCTGCTGACGTTTGGGTGTTTTTCTATCCGCAAGTATCAGAGGCATTGACATACAGCGAAATTGATTCAGGGGTACTACAACATGCGATTGGGTTAAGTATGCCGCAAATGGTGGGTGTGAAAAGCTTAAACCGTTTAGAACAAGTTTTACTTAAGCATGAGGCAGAACAACACGGTTGGTTGGAAGCGTTGGTCACAGATGTGCAAGGTTCTGTCGTTGAAGGTGTGAGCAGTAATTGTTTCATTCTGCTAAATGATCGATGGATTAGTCCCGAACTTCGTTATAATGGCGTACATGGTGTCATGCGTGCCGAAATATTGGCACGGATGCAGCAACAAGGAATGAGCTGTGAGCTGAGAATGATTGATATGGAAGAAATTCCACGCTTTCAAAGTTTATTTTTCTGCAATGCCTTGAGTCCTATGAAAATAGCCAAAAGTTTGAGTCATCAGCACTTAGATGTTCAGCCGTGTATAGATTTGTTCCATCGTCTTCAACTTAATCAGATGCAGTAGTATGTCCGCAGCCAAAACCAAATCGAAAAAGAAAACGCAACTACCCCAACGAAAAATGAAAGGGTTGTTATTGATTGCTGTGAGCATCATTGTTTTATTGATGATTGTATTGTGGTCGAGTTTATTTAAGTCCTATCCTATTGAGGGTAAAAAGCATTTATTGGCAATTAACTCTGGTGATACCTATTCCGGTTTTATTGACCGCTTAGCCAAAGAAGACATGGCTAGTTTTCCTATTATTTTAAAGCTTTACCAAAAAATATTTATTCATGACACCTTGAAAGCCGGTGTTTATGAAGTGCGTGAAGGTATGAGTATTCGCCAAGTTTTGGATATGATTTCCAATGTCGATAATGCCGAGATGAATCGTATCTTGGTGATTGAGGGGACGACCTTTAAACAGCTGATCGAGGCGTTGAAAAAGGATGCATTGGTTAAAAAGGAAGTCTCCAATTTACCCATGGATCAGCTTTTAAAAGCCTTAGATATTCCGTATACGCATGCTGAAGGACTTTTTGCCCCCGATACTTATTTCTTCGCCAAAGGGGAGTCAGACAAAAAAATCTTAACGGATTTATACAAACGCCAAATGAAAGCTTTAGATGAAGCTTGGGCAAACCGTGCGGCAAATTTGCCGTATAAAGACAAATACGAAGCCTTGATCATGGCCTCTATCATTGAAAAAGAAACCAATGTTGACCGTGAACTGGAGCAAGTTTCGGGTGTGTTTTCACGTCGTCTTCAACTCGGTATGCGTTTGCAAACGGATCCGACCGTGATTTATGGCATGGGCGATAAATATACAGGCAACATTACCCGCCAAGACTTGCGTACCCCAACAGCCTATAATACTTATACCATCAATGGTTTACCTCCTACGCCAATTGCTTTACCAAGTAAAAAAGCCATTGAAGCTACCATGCACCCAGATAACAGTAAAAACATCTACTTTGTTGCAACGGGCAATGGTGGGCACACATTTAGTGAGACTTTAGAGCAGCACAACCAAGCTGTAAAAGAATATCTCAGCGTTTTAAAAACCAAGAAGGATGAATAGATGTTTATTAGTTTTGAGGGCACAGAAGGTGTCGGTAAAACCACACTGATTCGCAAAATTTATGAGCATCTAGAACAACAAGGTCAGCAGGTTGTTTTAACGCGTGAGCCAGGTGGTACACCAATGGCTGAGCAAATTCGCTCGCTATTATTGTCAGTCAATCATGAAGAGTCGATGTCGAATGATACCGAACTGCTGCTGATGTACGCGGCTCGTGCACAGCACTTAGAACAAGTGATCGTGCCTGCTTTAACGAAACATAAAACCGTATTGTGTGACCGTTTTACCGATGCCAGCTTTGCTTATCAATGTGCAGGACGTGGTTTAAGCCAGTCGAAGCTGCAACTGCTGAATGAAAACTTTGTCAGCCATATGCCAAATATTACATTTTGGCTCGATGCCCCGATTGAGACAGGCATGTCTCGTGCGCGGGAAAGGGGGGCTTTGGACCGTTTTGAACAAGAAAAAGCCACTTTCTTTGAAAAAGTTAGAGCAGGTTATCAGCAGTTATGGGAACAATATCCTGAGCGGGTTAAACGTTTGGATGCGACCCAGTCACCAGAGCAGGTTTTTGCACAAGCGTTGCAATATTTAAACTAAAAAATAAGCCAGAAATGTTATTTCATGCTGTAGTGAAATGCATTTTTCTTTTATAGTCAGTGACAAAGGACTGAATGTTGAAGGAAAAATGAAAAGTAACTTAACTGAGATTGTGGCTTTTTTAGAAAAGGAATTCCCGCAAAGTTTAGAAAAATGTCGTATCGAATCTGTGACTGAGCGCGCAGCAACAGTCGTGTATCAGGTAGATGAGCGCGATTTGAGACCGGGTGGGACGGTTTCAGGCCCAACCATGATGACTCTTGCAGACTATGCATTGTATATCGCCATTTTAGGGGAAATTGGGCTGGTCGGTTTAACCGTGACCACCAATTTATCGGTCAACTTTCTAAGTAAACCCGCAGCTTCAACAAATATCCGCGGAGAATGTAAGTTAATGAAAGTTGGCAAAGCATTGGTGGTTGGGGATGTGTGGTTGTATTCAGTTGGTAAGGATGAACCCATTGCACATGTGGTGGGAACTTATTCTATTCCACCTAAATCCTAAAAAATGTCTGAATAAAAAAGCCTGACGAATCAGGCTTTTTTAAATTAGTTATTCACTAAAGGGGTTTCAACTTTAAAATTGAAAGGGGTGAGTACGGTTTTACGCAGTTCATTCGACAGTTCAGGGTAATCTAAAGTGTAGTGTAAACCACGTGATTCTTTACGCTCCATGGCGCAGCGCACGATCATTTCAGAGACTAAAACTAAATTACGTAGTTCAATCAAGTTTTTGCTGACTTGGTAATCTTGATAATACTCGGTAATTTCCCGCTTCAACATTTCAATGCGGTGTAGCGCACGTTCAAGACGTTTCGTGGTACGCACAATGCCGACGTAGTTCCACATGGTTTGACGGAGTTCATCCCAGTTTTGCAAAATCACCACATCTTCATCAGGATTCGTCACTTGTGAGTCATCCCAAGACGGAGCAGTTGGGGATTGGTAATTTGAATCAAAACTTTTTTCGATGTGCTCTGCTGCACTCATGCCATACACAAAACACTCTAACAGTGAGTTACTGGCCATACGGTTAGCGCCATGCAAACCTGTGTACGAGGTTTCCCCAATCGCATAGAGACCTGTAATGTCAGTTTGACTGTGTTCATCAACCACCACACCGCCACAGGTATAGTGCGCAGCAGGAACAACAGGAATCATTTCCTTGGTAATATCGATGCCGAGTTCAAGTAAGCGTGCATACAAGGTTGGGAAATGTTCTTTAATGAAACTTTCGGGCTTATGACTAATGTCGAGCCAAACGTGACGAATACCTAAGCGTTTGATTTCATAGTCAATCGCTCGCGCCACAATGTCACGGGGTGCAAGTTCTGCGCGCTCATCAAAGCGCAACATAAAGCGTTCACCATCGGGTAAACGTAAATAAGCACCTTCACCACGCATTGCTTCAGTAATGAGGAAAGAGCGTGCTTGTGGGTGGTATAAACAGGTTGGGTGGAATTGGTTAAATTCCATATTCGCCACGCGGCAACCTGCACGAAATGCCATGGCAATACCATCGCCCGTTGCAATGTCTGGGTTCGAGGTATACAGATAGGCTTTCATGGCGCCGCCACACGCCAGCGCGGTGAAAGGGGCTAAAAAGGTATGTACTTTTTCAGTCTTTTCATCGAGTGCATAGAGGCCTAATGCACGATTTTGTTCTTCTAAGCCCAGTTTTTGAGAGGTAATTAAATCGATAGCGATGTAATTTTCAAAAATGGTGATGTTGTCTTTTTCAATCGCTCGTTCAACTAAGGTGGTTGAAATGGCACGACCTGTGGCATCTGCGGCATGAATAATACGGCGTTGAGAATGTCCACCTTCACGCGTTAAATGCAATTGCTCTTGATCATCAAGGGTAAACTGCACGCCGTGTTTCAGTAGAAAATCAACAGAAGGTTTACCGCCTTCAACGGTTTGCTTTACGGCTTCGGTCTCACACAAGTGAGCGCCCGCAATCATGGTGTCATCAATGTGCTGTTCGATGGAATCCGTTTCATCTAAAACAGCGGCAACGCCACCTTGTGCATAGAAGGTACTTGCATCGGTCAGGTTTGATTTTGCAAGAACAGCAATATTGAAATGTTGAGGCAACGATAAGGCTAAGCTCAGGCCTGCACCGCCACTTCCCACAATAATCACATCAAAATGATGTGTTGTGTTTAAATTAGACATGTCCATCAGCTAATTTGGAAAAAGTTCGCTAATGACAGCGCTTTTTTCACGAAAAGGCAAGGGTAAAATCTCTACAATTGATGGGAAATATAAATAAAGAACGTATTTTTTAAGCAAATTTTAAGCTCTTGTTTATACAAACATAATAGAACATATTATTACCCAAGATAGACAAAGATTATGCTAAAAACGCTAATACATAAATTGATAACAAACATATAGGTCAATACTTGATATGAAAAGTCGCGCGATACAAACTGGTTTTTTTGCTGTTGCATGCACAATGGTTACGGTGCAAACACAAGCAGCACCTGTTGATTTCTCAAACTTGGTTGAGCAAGTCAGCCCTGCTGTAGTTAGTGTAAATGTGGTTAAAAAGATGACTCAAGAAGAGTTACTGCAGCAGCAAATACCTGAGATTTTGAAGCGTTTTTTTGGTAATCAAGTCATTATTCCGCAGCAGCAAGCGCCGCAAGAAAAAACGGCTTATGGCAGCGCATTTTTTATTAGTAAAGATGGGTATTTACTGACAAATCACCACGTCGTAGAAGATGCATCGAAAGTCACGATTATGTTTAATGACCGTCGTGAACTGGATGCGACTGTGGTGGGGAGTGATGAACGAACGGATGTGGCCTTGCTTAAGGTGAATGGTGCGAATTTTCCATCACTCCGTGCAGGCAATGTTGATCAACTGCGTGTAGGCGAACCTGTGCTTGCGATCGGTTCACCGTTTGGTTTCGACTATTCTGCTTCAGCGGGAATCGTGAGTGCGAAAATGCGTAATATGATGGGGGAGACATCGGTACCCTTCATTCAAACCGATGTGGCTCTCAACCCAGGAAACTCAGGTGGTCCGTTATTTAACCAGCAGGGTGAAGTGGTTGGAGTGAACTCGCGTATCTTCAGTGGTACGGGCGGTTATATGGGGCTGTCTTTCTCGATTCCCATTGATGTCGCAATGGATATTGCTGACCAACTTAAGAAAACAGGCAAAGTTACGCGTTCTTATTTAGGGTTTAATCTACAAGATCTAGACCGCAATTTGGCAGAGTCTTATAATTTGCCAAAACCAGAAGGTTCATTGATTACCAATGTTCAGCCGAATTCACCTGCGCAGAAAGCGGGACTAAAAGCAGGCGATATTATTTTAAAATTCAATGGAACGCCGATTTCACGGACCTCTGAGTTATTGAACTATTTAAATCGTACTATGCCAAATCAAACGGTACAGCTTGAAGTATTGCGTGATGATAAAAAGCGTAATATATCGGCAACATTAACCACTGCACCGGATGACACACCTGCAAAATCAGATACAGTTACACAAAGTAAAGGGCCTGTCTTAGGTATTGCTATCCGAAATTTAGCACCTGCTGAATTGTCACAACTCAATGTGAAAGGTGGTGTGTTGATTCAAGAAGTGAAACGTGGCGGCGCAGCAGCACAGTCAGGTATGGCGGCTGGTGATGTGGTCACTCACATTAATAGTAAAGTCGTAAAAGACACCAATGATTTTGTCCAAGCGGCATCTGAATTGAAAAAAGGTCAGGTTGCCCGCGTTGGAATTATCCGACAAGGCACACCAGCCATTTTAGGGATGCGCATCCAATAAGCGAGAAAAAGCCACTCTTCGGAGTGGTTTTTTATTTTTTGCAATTTGATGATGTCTGTTATTTGCGTACACTGCCATCTTCATAGGGATATTTAGATTCAATAGAGTGTTTATGAGTAGTATTTTTGACTTAAGGCTTCAGGTGCAAGCAGAACATATCGACCAGTTAGGCCATGTGAATAACGTAGTTTATATGCATTGGATGCAGGATGTCGCAACGGCACATATTGATGCATTGGGCTTAGGCTTAAAAGAATATATCGAGTTAAAACATGCCATGGTTGCAGTTGAGCATCATGTGCAGTACAGAAAAGCTGCATTTAAAGAGGATGAAATAATCTTACGCACATGGTTTGACGATATAAACGCATTATATTCATCGCGCCAATATGTGTTTTATAGACCCAAAGACAATAGCATTTTATTTGTTGCTCAAACTAAGTGGGCTTGCGTAGAGATTGAAACAGGACGCGCGAAACGTATGTCACCTAGTTTTACCCAAGCTTACCAACCGCTTGCAAAAGATGTGAATGCCTTAGATTTTTCAATGGATTATTCAAAAAGCCCAGTGAAAAGCGAAAACATGTAAAAAAGCGTCAGAGTTGTGAAAAGGAAGCGTATTAATATGGATACTTTAAAAAAACCATCTGTTATAATCCTTCGCAATTTCTATTCGGCTTTTGTTGTGCATCGAAATTTGTCTGCATAACGCTTCATTTTGTTCAAGGTAGCCCATGGCGCAAGCTAAAAAATCTGTTGATATTAAAAATATCCGTAATTTCAGTATTATTGCTCACATTTATGACTGACATTAAGAAGCTATAAGACACAACTAGACGCATTAAGCCATGAAACACAATAAAAGCCTTTAATTAGGCTTTTTTTATGCGTCACTATAAGACACAATGAAACACTAATGGAAACTATGAGCCAACCTAAATATGTACACAACCGTGTACATATTTAGCAATATGGCACAAGTTTGGCGGATCTAGTGTGTACATGGTGATATATGGCGATTTCAGAAGCTTGGCTAAAAGCTCAACTTGGTAAAGACAGAGAAAAAATAGAAGAGTTTGCCGATCGCGATGCTATGAGCGTTCGTATTACTCCAAAAGGTAAAATCGTCTTTCAACGGCTTTGTTGCACAAACCTATCTGTAAAGGGTTTTTCAGCGATATAATTTTCAAATGAAGAAGCCTACACACAAAATCTACCGCACAACCAATTGGCCCGCATATAACCGAGCACTCATGAGTCGCGGAAATATTGCCATTTGGTTTGATCCTGCTACGCAATGGTATGCGCCATCAAAAGGCAAACAAGGGCGAAATCAAACCTACTCCGACGCAGCCATCCAATGCTGCTTAATGATTAAATCCTTATTCCGTCTGTCTTTACGTATGGTCACTGGCTTTGTGCAAAGTCTGATTAAACTTTGCGGATTAAATTGGATAGCTCCAGATTACACCACGCTTTGTAGAAGACAAAAGCATATTGATATTGTAATCAGCTACCAAAAAAGTAGCGATGGGCTGCATCTACTCATGGACTCTACAGGCATGAAGTTTCTAGGTGAGGGCGAATGGAAACGCAAGAAACATGGACCTGAATATCGTCGCCAATGGCGTAAACTTCATATTGGTATAGATGCTAAAACCCTACAAATACGAGCAGTTCAGCTTACAACCAATAATGTCAGTGATTCACAGGTGCTTGGTGATTTACTTAATCAGATTCCACAAGATGAGCGGATTGACTCTGTTTATACCGATGGAGCTTATGACACCAAGCAATGCCGTCAGGTCATTGCAGATCGGCAAGGGCATGCGGTGATTCCACCTAGAAAAAATGCGAAACCATGGAAAGATACAAAGAGTAGCTCGCTAGAGCGAAATGAATTACTTCGAACAATTAAACGTTTAGGCAGGACACTATGGAAAAAATGGTCAGGCTATCATCGGCGAAGTTTGGTTGAAACTAAGATGCATTGCATCAAATTATTAGGAGATAAACTCAGTGCAAGGGTAATCCTCCCATAAATAACCGAAGTTAAAAGTAGAGGTTAAGCAGCCATTAGAGGTGGCTTTCCTTTGTTAGCTTGATGTGGTCTTTCATGGTTGTAATGCCACAACCAGTTTGTTGCATAATCTTGTACTTCATCCAAAGTATCAAATAAATGCTTGCTCAGCCAACTATAACGTATGGTCCGATTATAGCGTTCAATATACGCATTCTGCTGTGGCTTACCCGGTTGAATATATTCAATACGAATACCGTGCTCAGTAGCCCAGCGCACAAATTCGTGACTGATAAATTCGGGACCATTATCGCATCGGATCACTAACGGTTTTTCTCTGCACTCCAGCAATTGATTCAACGTACGAATAACCCTGATTGTGGGCAATGAGAACCCTGCTTCAATGGCTAGGCCTTCGCGGCGGTAATCATCAATCACATTCAATAATCGAAACTTGCGACCATCGGAAAGCTGATCATGCATAAAATCTAATGACCAAACCTGATTTTCTCGGATTGGTTCTTTCAATGGTTCAGGCGCATGCCGTTTTAGTCTTCTTCTCGGTTTAATACGCAGATTCAGTGCCAACTCACAGTAAATGCGGTAAACCCGCTTGTGATTCCAGCAGCAACTCTCAACATGCCGTAAATACGAGAAGCACAAACCAAAGCCCCAATCGGAATTTTCCTCAGTGAGTTCAATGAGCTGTTCAGCAATGAGTGCATTGTCATCGCTGAGTTTGGCTTGATAGCGGTAGCAGGTTTCACTAATGCCAAATGCTTTACAAGCCAAACGAATACTAATGGCATGCTGGGCAACTGCCTGTTGTGCCATCTTACGCCGGCAAGATGGCTTTACCACTTTTTTGCCATCGCTTCCTGGATGATTTCGGCCTTTAATCGCTCTTCCGCATACATCTTTTTAAGTCTGGTATTTTCGGCTTCTAGCTCTTTCAGTCGAGCCATTAATGATGTATCCATACCACCATATTTGGCACGCCATTTATAAAAGGTAGCATTACTCATGCCGTGTTCACGGCAAAGGGTCGCTACAGGTGTGCCAGATTCTGCCTGTTTCAAGATGGACATGATCTGACTGTCAGTAAATTTAGATGTTTTCATGCAGAATCTCCTGCTCGTATCTTAAGAGAAAATTCTACTTTTAGATCCTATTATTTTTAGGGGGGATTACCCAAGGAGTTTTGATAGCCAAGTGAATGAGATCCATGCACGTGTAGCAGTCCTTAACAGATTTACGGAATTAGGTCGACCACTTACCCAAGTTACGCCTTAAATTTAGCTCAATTAGGGGCGCTTTGCATTTCAAATCTTTGTGCAACAAAGCCTCATCTTCTACAGTGTATTTACTAGATGGATGCTATTTTTTGGAAAAATGGAAGAAGCTAGACGACGCCTTAACTGTACATACAATGGCACTGCCAATTGACTTATTACAATATCAGCAGCTTAATAATTTCGTATAACAGCCATTATATTAAATGGAGTATTTTTTAATACGAAAATTAAAAATATTGACAATAGATCTATTACCTAAAGGATAAATTTTCTCTTATATATGCAGAATTTTTTTCATCATCAATAATTAATCTATCAGCATAAACTTCTTGCATTACTTTGATTAATTGGTCTCTTTCCTCTTCTTTTAATGGAAGTTTATTTGGATCTAAAACTATTTCTCCAGCTAAAGTCATGTTGAATGTCATTTCTAAATTTTCTTTCTTACTGTTATATGATAAAAAAGTATAATACTGCCCTACTGAAAATCTCATTTTTCCAAAATCGTTTTTTATAGGCTCCCCACCATAAAAATTTATAATTTGGGTAGCTACTTGCATACATTTTTCTGATGAAATATTTCCATTGTATTCATTAGTTGAAATATCCATTAAGGCATCACTGATGTCATTTATATCACCAAGATTTTCTATAATTTCATATAGTTGATCAGCGATATGTACGATATTCTCATTAGAAAAAGAAGGTGAAGGATTCCAAACATGTCTAAGTAGTGTTTGAATCTTTTGTGTTTGATACATATTAAAAATTGCTCAAAAAACAATAAAAGGTTTGAAGTGATTTAAAATTAAGAATTTCTAAAATTAACATAATACACCTTATACGAAACTCTTGAAACTTTCATATAGGGATCAAGGCTTTAGTCATATGGGCTCTAGTGCTTAGTAGGCTAGAGCCTATTTTTGGTGATTATTCACGTTCCACGCATACAATTTAATCAAACTAATCATTTCAATGTTTAGTATTCATTAACCATAAAATATTGTTACCCATAGTCAACATGCCTTCCCAGCTAGAATAATCCCGCGCCAGACTTCCTCTACTCATCGACCAGCCACGATTCGGCAATTTGCATGGTCCGATCGCGAGTTTCTTATCCCCAAACCTTTCCCTTAAAGCCTTTCTTTGCTAGCTGTCGCTTCTCACACTATATTGTGAATTTGATTATTAGACCTGCCAATGCCGAACCGATGATGACTCGGAGCACACTCTGATTAAACTTAAATAATGCGACTATAGCTAAAATAGCAATAATGGCAGAAATATAATCAAAACTTCCTTCAAAGCCCTTTGGCCAAAGCACGTGGTAACATATAAAGAGAGCTAAATTCAGAATTACACCCACCACGGCAGCGGTAATGGCTGTTAAAGGGGCTGTGAATCTAATTTGATTATGCGTGGACTCTATGACAGGCGCCCCCGCTAAAATGAAGAAAAATGAGAAAATAAACGTAAACCAAGTGACAATGATTGCACCTAATGCACCCGCAATAAATTGATGCTCAACACCTAATAGAGATTGATTGTAAGCCGCCAAGAAGCCGACAAAAGCCACCACCATGATCAACGGACCAGGAGTACTTTCACCTAGAGCTAGTCCATCAATCATTTGAGTTGGTGTCAGCCAGTGATAAAAACCGACGGCCCCCTGGTATACGTAAGGCAGAACAGCATAAGCTCCCCCGAATGTCATAAGAGCAGCTTTAGTAAAAAACCAAGCAAGTTGAGTATAAGAATGACTCCATCCAAAAATTGCTGTTAAAGAGATGAGCGGAATTAGCCATAAAAGTGCTGAGATTACTGCTATTTTGATTAGATGCGACCATTTAAAAATGGCGTGTTCAGGTGTGGGAGTGTCGTCATCAATAATTGCACGACCATAAGATTTTTGACTGGAATGATGTGCATTTACCTGAAATAACTCTGGAAGCTTTTTACCTGCGAAATAGCCTGATATAGCTGCACATAGAACAATTAAAGGGAAAGGGACATTAAAAATAAATATTGCAATAAAAGCGACAACTGCAATTGCCCATAGAAATTTATTCTTTAATGATCGACTACCAATACGATAAGTGGCATGAAATACAATGGCTGCAACTGCTGGCTTAATGCCATAAAACAAGCCCGCAATGATCGGGACATCTCCATATTTAACATAAACCCAAGACAACCCGATCAGGATAAATAGAGAGGGTAAAACAAAGAAAACACCTGCAACGATGCCTCCTTTGGTTTTATGCATTAACCAACCAATATAAGTTGCGAGTTGTTGAGCTTCAGGCCCAGGTAACAACATGCAATAGTTCAGAGCATGCATAAACCGCTTTTCTGAAATCCATTTTTTTTCTTCAACCAGCTCTTGATGCATAACAGCAATTTGCCCAGCAGGGCCTCCAAAGCTGATGAATCCGAGTTTTAACCAAAATTTAAAAGCTTGCCAAAAGCTAATAGATTCAATTTCTATTTCATTTGACAAAGATGGCTTATTGTTCATGCTAAATTCCTTTGAAAGTCTGCATACAAGCCATCAAAAATATGGTTTGAAAGCTGGAGTAATTGATCATCATTTGTGATCGTGCTTCTGAGACCTTGTAAGATTTTTTCAATACCTAATGCTTCAGCAGGCTCATTTCCTCCAACATCTAAAAAATGAACAATTTCAGCGATTTTATTTAAAGCAGGGTTTTGTAATTTAAAGCTATGCATTAACACTTCATAAGTGACTAGATTATTGATATGCGTAAATTTGGCATGATCAAAATCGAAACCTAAGGCATCCTTTGGGCAATCATCGGGGTGCTCTAACCAAATAAATTCTGCCTGAGGGTCTACAAATTTTTGAATGATCCATGCTGATGCCAAACGGTCAACCCAAGGACGCTTTCTAGTTGCCCAGATTTTATTTTGAAAATCTTGCTTGAATAGGACTTTTATTTGCTGTTCAAAATTATTGGGTTCATCATCTTCACCTAAACGAGCAATAGCATGTTCTAATCGGGTGAGTTCATTCAGTGTTTTACTTTGTTGAATATTGGGGAAAAAGTCTATTTCTACCAGTGAATTGATGGACTTTCTTAATTTTCGGATTTGTTTGAGATATTCTTTTTTCTTACTTTCTTCAAGCTTACTTTGTATTTGAGAAATTTCAGTTCTGAGTTCCTCATACTCTCCACTCCGATCAAAAAGTTGTCCCAGATCTAGATGTGCAGGAGCTTCAGCGTGAAAGATATAAGCATGTCCATTTTCATTGAAATGATCATCGATAACAGTATCAAATTTTTCAGAATGTATTGCTGGTAGGAGATAGACGCCATCTCTTAGTGTAGCTGCACCATTCGATTTTAATGAACGCCAAATTCGCATTCTGGCGGCAGTACTTTGACTAGGAGGTGATGATACAAGTAATGATAATTTCATGTTATAAACTCAACATATTTTGTTTAATTTATAACATGTTTAATTTTTTGGTAATGGATTTAATTGAATAACAATATGCGTAAAAAGAATAAATAGTTTTTTGACTTAAAGAGGGTGACTATATAAGTACAATTAAAATAAAAAATGCTGACAACCTTATGAATCAGGGCAACGCTATAGCTTTAATGTATGAGTTGTATTCTGTTTGTTCTGTAAGATAGTTTTTCTCAATCACAATATATATTTTTAACACTTATCTGCTTATACTGTGCGAAGTTTTTAGCAACATTCTTTTTGCACGTCGTTTGTACTTTTACAGTTGAGTACATGATTGTGTACATATTTTTAGAGTAGTTTATGGCAGTTGTAAAAAAGTCTGTAGATATCAATAATATACGAAACTTTAGCATTATTGCTCACATTGACCACGGGAAGTCAACGCTCGCTGACCGCTTTATTCAAACCTGTGGTGGTTTGCAAGATCGTGAAATGCAAGCTCAAGTACTTGACTCCATGGAACTTGAACGTGAGCGTGGTATTACCATTAAAGCTGCGTCGGTTACTTTGTATTACACCCATCCAAATGGCCAAGAGTATCAGTTGAACTTTATTGATACGCCAGGGCACGTCGACTTTTCATATGAAGTGTCCCGTTCATTGGCGGCTTGTGAAGGTGCATTGTTGGTTGTAGATGCGGCGCAAGGCGTGGAAGCACAGTCGGTTGCGAACTGTTATACCGCAATTGAGCAAGGTCTCGAAGTTCTACCAGTGCTCAACAAAATTGATTTACCACAGGCTGAACCTGAACGTGTGATTCAAGAAATTGAAGACATTATTGGTATTGAAGCGACTGAAGCACCAACCTGTTCGGCAAAAACAGGTCTTGGGATTGATAGCGTTTTAGAAACCCTTGTTAATGTCATTCCTGCACCTACTGGTGATCGTAACGCGCCATTACAAGCTTTAATTATCGACTCTTGGTTTGATAACTACTTAGGCGTTGTTTCTTTGGTGCGCGTGAAAGAAGGTCGTGTGCGTAAGGGCGACAAGATGTTGATGAAATCAACAGGTCAAACGCACATCATTACTTCTGTGGGTATTTTCAATCCTAAGCATACTGAGACAGACATCCTTGAAGCGGGTGAAGTTGGTTTCGTAATTGCAGGGATTAAAGACATTTTTGGTGCGCCAGTGGGTGATACGATTACCCTTGCCAACACACCAGAAGTCAAAACCTTACCGGGCTTTAAAAAAGTGAAGCCGCAGGTTTATGCAGGTTTGTTCCCAATTGATTCAAGTGAATTTGAACCGTTTCGTGAAGCTTTGCATAAACTTCAGATCAATGACTCGGCGTTATTCTTTGAACCTGAAAGCTCAGATGCTTTAGGTTTTGGTTTCCGTTGTGGCTTCTTAGGCATGCTACATATGGAAATCGTGCAAGAGCGTTTAGAGCGTGAGTATGATTTAGACCTCATTTCATCTGCACCAACTGTGATTTATGAAGCGGTGATGAAGAATGGTGAAACGATTTATATCGATAGCCCATCTAAAATGCCCGATGGTTCAATGGTTGAAGACTTACGTGAGCCGATTGCGGAATGTCACATCCTTGTACCGCAAGAGTATTTGGGTAATGTCATGACTTTGTGTGTAGAACGCCGTGGTGTTCAAAAAGACATGAAGTTTATGGCGAACCAAGTTTCAATTACCTTTGAAATTCCAATGGCGGAAGTGGTGATGGACTTCTTTGATAAATTGAAGTCGTGTTCACGTGGTTTTGCGTCGCTCGATTATAACTTTGTACGCTTTGAAAGTTCATCATTGGTAAAAGTCGATGTTCTAATCAATGGCGATAAAGTCGATGCCTTAGCAATGATTTGTCACCGTCAAGATGCCCGTCACCGAGGTATTGCATTGGTTGAGAAAATGAAAGATTTGATTCCACGTCAAATGTTTGATGTGGCAATTCAAGCGGCCATAGGCGCACAAATTATTGCTCGTTCAACCGTAAAGGCAATGCGTAAAAATGTATTGGCGAAATGTTATGGTGGTGACGTTTCTCGTAAGAAGAAACTGCTATCGAAGCAAAAAGAAGGTAAGAAACGCATGAAGCAAGTGGGAAGTGTAGAAATCCCACAAGAAGCGTTCTTGGCTGTGTTGAAAGTAGAAAGATAAAAAGGTAGGAATATAAGCCCATGGATTTTGATTTTAATTTGATACTTGTTCCTGTCACACTAATTTTCTTTTTGGTGTGGTTGCTCGATAAGTTTGTATTTAAACAACGAGCGACGAAAGGCAAGGGAAATGAAAATTTTGTCATTACGTGGGCTTATGATTTCTGGCCAGTCCTTGCGATTGTCCTATGTCTACGTTCATTCTTTTATGAACCTTTTAATATTCCTTCCGACTCGATGGTGCCGACTTTAGAAACAGGTGACTTCATCTTGGTCAACAAGTTTGACTATGGTGTACGCCTGCCGATCGTGAATAAAAAAGTGATTGATGTAGGTGAGCCTGAGCGTGGCGATGTGATTGTCTTCCGTTATCCACCGCAACCGACGATCAGCTATATCAAACGTGTGGTTGGTATTCCGGGTGATCACATTGTTTTTGATCATGGGCAATTAACCATTAATGGTCAAAAAATTGCTAAAGTGCCTGTTGAATTTAGCCGTGAAAAAGACCGTTTAGACACGCCTACTTCGATATATCATAAAGAAACCATTGGCAAGCATACCTTTACCATGCGTGAGTTAGAAGGTGTTAATGTGGCACGCCAAGCACCGTATATTAACTTTGTAGAAAATGGTAAATACTCTGCTGAAAATGGTTTATATTGGGAAGTGAAAGTAAAAGAAGGTGAGTACTTTGCGATGGGGGATAATCGCGACCAAAGTGCTGACAGTCGTTTCTGGGGAATGGTTCCTGAACAGAACCTAACAGGTCGTGCATTTTATATTTGGATGCATAAAGAACCTGGCTTTAAGTTGCCGTCATTTAACCGTAACGGTAGCATTGACTAATATCGATTCGGAAAATAAAAAATGCGCAAGAATCAACAAGGGGCATCTTATATCGCCATTTTATTTGCAATCATGGGGTTTGCATTTATGGCGAAAGTGGCAATTGCAGTTTGGGCTCCCTATTTTGATGATCGGATGATCAATAGCCAAATTGAGGAAGTATTTCAAAGTAGCCCGAAAAATATTCAGCCCGCGGAGTTTGAGAGTCAGCTTTCAAAGCGTTTGGATATGAATGGCATTCGTGATGTGAAGATTAAAGAAATTATGCAAGTCACCAATACCGAAGGGTTGCAGGTGAAAAAGGAGTATGAGGTAAGAAAACCCTTCTTACTGAATATAGATTTAGTATTAAAGTTCGAGAAAAGTTTTGATCAAAGCTCAGTCCAAGCTAAGTGAAGCCCGCTTAGCGAGCCGTATCGGTTATCAGTTTAAACAACCTGAGTTACTTCAGCTTGCACTGACCCACCGATCGGTGAGCCACAAATACAACTATGAGCGCCTAGAGTTTCTAGGCGATTCTTTGTTAGGGATGATTATTGCGAATTATCTCTATAAAGCTTATCCGACTGAGAACGAAGGCCGTTTGACGCGTATGCGTGCAACCTTGGTTCGTCAGGAAGCTTTAGGTAAAATTGCAAATGATTTAAAACTGAGCCAGTCACTCATTTTAAGTACAGGTGAGTTAAAATCAGGTGGACATCATCGCGAGTCCATCCTTGCGGATACGGTTGAATCGATTATTGGTGCAATCTATGTGGATTGTAGTGATTTAACGGTGTTGGAGTCGATTGTGTTAAAATGGTACGAGCCATATTTAGACCATATCGAGCCAACCGATCAACTTAAAGATCCTAAATCTCGTTTACAAGAATATCTTCAAGCACGAAAAAAAGCTCTCCCAGTTTATGATGTGGTCGATATTCAGGGTGATGCACCCAATCAGCATTTCAGAGTGGAATGTAAAGTGGATGGATTGTCTGTTGTAAATGGTGAGGGCACCAGTCGCCGTTTTGCTGAACAAGCTGCGGCGGCGGATATTTTAAAACTTTTGGAGCAGTAATCTGCCATGTCAAATTCTTCCGATCACATCGATGCTGATCACGAGTCGCAAAGCGACAGCAATGATTTAATTAGCCAGTTTTTTAGCGAACAAGGCACAGAAATCCCAACGGATTTTCGTAGCGGCTTTGTGGCAATTGTCGGTCGTCCAAACGTAGGCAAGTCTACGTTGATGAACCATTTATTGGGTCAAAAATTATCGATTACTTCACGTAAACCACAAACCACACGTCATAAAATTGTGGGGATTGATTCACGTGCAAAATCTCAAGCGGTCTTTGTTGATACACCAGGGATGCATAAAAAAGAAGTACGCGCCATCAACAAAATGATGAACCGTGCTGCGTCTTCTGCATTGCGTGATGTCAACTTGGTATTGTTTGTTCTGGATGCAGACAAGTGGACTCAAAACGATGAGCTCGTTTTGGAAAAACTCAAAAATGCTGAGATGCCGGTGATTCTGGTGATCAATAAAATTGATACACTTGAAAATAAAAACCATGCATTACCCTTGATTCAAGAACGTGCAAAATTAATGAATTTTGCTGAGATTGTTCCTGTTTCTGCACTACGTGGTGCAAACTTAGACCATCTGCGCGATACCATTGAAAAATATTTACCTTTCCAGCCACCGATGTATTCATTGGATCAACTGACAGATCGTTCTGAACGTTTCTTGGCATCAGAAATTATCCGTGAAAAGATTATGCGTCAGTTAGGTGAGGAGCTACCTTATGATTTAACCGTGCAAATTGAGTCGTTTAAGACTGAAGAAGCAACGGTAAATGAAAAAACAGGTCGTCCAAAGCCAGCGTGTACGTATATTGATGCAACGATTTTTGTAGACCGTCCAGGCCAAAAAGCGATTGTGATTGGTGAAAAAGGCGCTAAGCTTAAGAAAATCGGTATGGATGCCCGTATCGATATGGAAAAAATGTTTGAACAAAAGATCATGCTGACCCTTTGGGTTAAAGTGAAAGGCGGTTGGTCTGATGATGAACGTGCATTGAAAAGCTTAGGTTATAGCGATATCTAAGTTTTAAGAAAACAAATTTTTATAGGGATGGTGTTATGGTCAAAGTGTTCGCAGTAATGGCTTGTATGTTGTTTTTGCAAGGTTGTATACACAAGATCGTCACCGTTCCTGTAAAGATTGCGTATAAAACCACAAAAGGCGTGGTGAAAGGAACCGCAGCGGTGGTTGGTGCTGTTATCCCAGATGGGGATGATGAAGACAGTGAACAGAATGATAAAGATAAAAAAGATTAGTTAATTCCTCATGCGCAATGAAGTACTGCATGGTTATTTAATTCACCACAGAAAATACCGTGAACGTAGTCATATTGTGCATTTATTTACCCAAGAGCATGGGCGAGTTGATGGTATTTTAAGGCAAACCCCGCCGCCACAATATCAGCCGATTTGTTTACAAGCTTCGGGTAAATCTGAACTCAAAAATTTTACAAAACTTGAAATTGTCAATCAGCCGATTTTTTTCTTCGGGGATGCCTTTTTTTCAGGTTTTTATCTCAATGAGATTCTACTCAGACTATGTCCACTTGAAGTACAGATGGAGCAAAGTTTTGCTCAATATGCGCATACGCTAACGCAATTACAACAACTGGCGCAGCAAGCCGATCCTAATCAGTTTTTAAAACAAATTCTAAGACAGTTTGAGCACGAACTGCTGGAAGATTTGGGCTATGCCTTAGATTTTTCGACCGATGCCAATCAATTGGAAATTCAGGCATCACTCAACTATATATTCCAGCTGAATGAAGGCTTTATTCCTACTGCACAAGCCTCGCGAGCGACCTTAAATGGACAGCAAATTTTAAGCATGTGCCAATATGAAAAGGGTAGGGATTTTGGTTTGGAACAGTTACAATTACTGACCAAGTTGTATCGACAAATGATCAGTTCCTTGTTGGGCGATCGCCCCTTAAAAAGTCGTCAGTTGTGGATTCAGAACACTCAAACTCAATCGTAATTAGGAAATGAATATGGCTGCATTACTTGGTGTAAATATTGACCACGTGGCAACTTTACGACAAGCGCGTGGAACGTCTTATCCTGATCCAGTCAATGCAGCATTGATCTGTGAGCAAGCAGGGGCGGAAGGGATTACCTTGCATTTACGTGAAGACCGTCGTCATATTCAGGACGATGATGTGCGTCGTATGCGTCCAGCACTAAAAACACGTATGAATTTGGAACTTGCAGTTACAGATGAAATGATTGCATTTGCCAAAGAAATTAAACCGCACCATGTGTGTTTCGTTCCTGAAAAGCGCCAAGAAGTGACGACCGAAGGTGGTTTGGATGTAGTTGGACATTTTGACGATGTCAAAGCGGCAACTCAAGCCTTGTCTGAGATTGGCTGTGATGTGTCCTTGTTTATTGATGCTGACTTTGCACAAATTGATGCAGCAGTTGCTTGTGGTGCACCAACCATTGAAATTCATACAGGTGCTTATGCTGATGCAGAAACACCTGAAGCTCAGCAACATGAGCTTGAACGTATTGTAAAAGGTGCTGAATATGCAGCATCAAAAGGTTTAGTGGTGAATGCTGGCCATGGGCTCAACCTTGAAAATGTAACGCCAATTGCACAAATTCCACAGATTCATGAATTAAACATCGGACATTCCCTAATTGCCGATGCTATTTTTGTGGGCTTGGAACAAGCTGTACGCGAAATGAAAGCAGTGATTAAAGCTGCACGTTAATTTAAAGTTTTTAAGATTTGAATATGTCGAATATCAATTATGATGAACTCATGAAGCCCGTCATGGACTTCTTGGGCTGTGAAACACCAAAAGCTTGGTTGGCTGAAGCACTGACTAATCTTGATGTGCTGATGCAAGACCATGCGAATTGTGAGAAGAAAGCTGCAGGTACAGCGATGAACCTGATGTTTCGCTATAGTTTTTTTACCGATTTGCAAGTCAAGCTTGCACAACTGGTTCGTGAAGAAATGCTGCATTATGAGCAAGTGCTTGAATTTATGAAAAAGCGCGGGCTAGAGTGGAGCAATCTGAGTGCTGGGCGCTATGCAGGTGGTTTACGTAAAGAAGTGCGGACTTATGAACCCGAGGCTTTAATTGATATTTTAATCATTGGTGCTTTTGTAGAAGCACGTTCATGTGAGCGTTTCTACGCGTTAGCACCTTTGGTAGATGAAGAATTAGGTCGTTACTATCGCTACTTGCTGAAGTCTGAATCACGCCATTTTGAAGACTACTTGGCTTTGGCTTTAGAGGTTGCGCAAACGGGGAAATTGAAAAATCCGAAAGAAGATATTCAAGCCCGTATTGATCATATCCGTAATGTCGAAAAAGAGCTAATTAGTACACCTGATAATGTGTTCCGTTTCCATAGTGGCGTGCCTGCGGAAGCGGCTTAGGAATAAAGCGGGTGAATGTCACAGTTTGTAAACTGTTCAAAATTTACAGATTCTCAGTGTAGATAGCCTTGACTCATTAAAAAGCCCAATTTTATCGATTGGGCTTTTTAATTAAAGAAGGGTAAATGTGATGTATTGAGAGCTGTAATTCCTTTCCATAAAATCGCGAAATATGAGTCAGTGGAATGAGTTGTTTAAGTATGGATGTTTAGTGATTTTGAGGATGATTTATTGTACTTTTTTATATCTTCCACGTTCCACCATTGCACATCATGAAAAATTGTTGCATCAGAAAGAGTATTTCGCAAAGTCTCAGAGACATGACTTAATTGGGTTGAAAGATCTATTTTCTTAAAAAAATATTTTTTAATGATTGGCTGTGCTGGGTGAATAAAAATTAAAAATAAGTTGTCATTTTGCTCATAGCGATTATATTCAATAAAAATATCTTTATAAGCGGAATCACTAAAACTAAGCTGGTATCCCCAATCTTCATTGTGAATTGCAGCGATTTCGAGTTGTTGTTGATTGAATTGTTCAGCAAGATGTTGGGCTAATAATTCACTAGTAATTTGTCCCTCCCATTTTTTATTTCAGTTGCTGTGATCGGGAAGTGATCTGAACAAACATCCACGTGTGTTTTAAATGTGCCCATTATTTTTATTGTGAATCATTTTTTAGTGTTTTTAAGATAAGTTATTTTTCGAGAATGGTCTAGTTCTGGCTTTCTGTTGGGTTTAGCTGGAAGATTTACATCTTAAGCAGCGAAACTTTTAAGACGTAGAAAAGAACAAAGCCCACAACATATAGTGTGGGCTTTCTTGAATTTGGCTCTCCAACCTGGGCTCGAACCAGGGACCTGCGGATTAACAGTCCGTCGCTCTACCGACTGAGCTATTGGAGAATCTGCATGTGATTATAAGGACATTTCATAGTGGGTCAAGTCTAAAATGTCATGTTGCTGTCATTTTTATATTGGATGCTTTTTATTTGAACAAAAAAATCATTTTCAAAAAAAAACGTATTGAAGTGCTTGCAATGTTGAAAAGTCGTTGATAGTCTGATTTTAACAACAGAGCGTTTAAGTGAAAACTTAAACAGTGTGGATTTATAACCAACTTGCCAGCACTAAAATGGCTAAACAGGAGAAAGCGAATGAATACGCTTACCATTTCCGATATTTTTGCAAACCTAGCTGATTATCAAGATCAGTATCTCTCTATTATTTCAAACCCTGAACAATACTATACCCCTGTAGAGTCAGCCTATATTGATGTTTGGCCAGTCGGTTGTACAGACTTGTATTTGGGTGATTTATTACAACTTTGGTTTAGTGAGCGTTGGCTGGTCAACAGTCCTTGTCAGTTGCTTTCCGAACAGTCAACCAGTACTCTTAAAAAGACTGTGCAGCGAGAGCATGATTTGTATTTGTATCAGTTGTCAGGCAGTGCTTTATCAGGCAGTAATCATTCTAAAGTCTGGTCTGCTGCTGAAGGAAAAAGTTTAGACGTGAGTTTAGACAGCGCGTTTAAATATTACTGTATTTATAAAGGGGCTGAGCGTCCTGATGCCTCAAAATTGCAGACGCTGAAGACGTTTAAAACCGCAATTTGATCTGTCATGCTGAAGTAAAGTTTGCTTTGGCGTAAAAAAGGCACTGAAATTTATCAGTGCCTTTCGTTTTTAGGGGCGAATAATCATACAGGTGGCTGTGGCATGGGCGTAGAGTTTACCGTCTTCATCTACAATTTTACCTTCAGAAATACCTAAGTTCTTACTGATGTTGATCACGCTGCCGATGGCAAGTAGTTCTTTGTCTTTTGGAATCGGTCGGCACATTTTAATATTCAGATCAATGGTGCCATAGCCAACACCAGCTTCAAGCATAGTATGTACGGCACAACCTGTTACTGAGTCGAGTACTGTTGCTGCAAAGCCACCATGCACGCCACCAAGCGGGTTTAAATGGCGATGATCTGCTTTTGCTTTAAAGCTAATTTTTCCTTCAGAAACTTCAAAAGGCTGCATGGGAATGGTTTCACTGATACTTGCAGGTGGAATTTTTCCTGTACACATGGCTTCTAAGAGTTGTAGTCCTGTCATTTCTTTGGGATTCATCTTGTTCATTCCTATATTTATCTATGAGTTCCTTTTTGGAACTTGTTATCCAATTAAACAAAATTCAGTCTTTTCGTCAATATTCAGCTTTTGATTGATCAGTACAAAATCAACGAAATCGCAATCACGGACTGAGCTCATGCTGTGAACATATTGTAGGAAAAAGATTTAGGATTATTCATTTTGATAATTTGAGTGTTGATAGAACTGACCAAGCTAGACGTGATCATTGTTTTAAAATGGTGCACAAAATTTATACACTCTTTTGTTTTTTATTTATATATAAGATAAACAAGGTTTTAGTAATTTTACACAGTCTTCACATGAAGAAGGAACTCACAATGAACGTGTCCTGTTTATGCGGTAAAACTAAGTTCCAAGCCGCACTCAAAAATCATGATGTGCATGCTTGTCATTGTTCTATGTGCCGCCAGCAGTCGAGCGGGGTGCTCATGAGTATTGATGTCGAACCTAGTAGTTTAAAGTTTGACAATCAAGAATATTTAAAATTATTCAAGTCGTCGGATTGGGGGGAGCGTGGTTTTTGTAGCGAATGTGGCACGTCACTTTTTTGGCGAACTCAGGACGGCAGCTATTGCAATATCAATGTATTTGCGATGGAAGAACAGCCAGAAGATTTAAAACTTACAACAGAAATTTATATTGATAATAAGCCTGATTTTTACCAATTCAAGTATTCTACAGAGCAGCTCACTGAAGCGGATGTGATTGCTTTATTTTCACCAGATGATGCTAAAAAATAAGATATTCAGGCTGAATCATCTGAATTTCACATTGATATTGCTGATAAATTTCATGAGAAAAACTCTCTAGATTTAATAAGATATATTCGATATATCTAAAGCAGGCTGTTGAATAAGGATGCTCAAACATGCTGCTTAAAATTTCCATTGCAATGTTGGCCTTTGCAGCCAATTCGGTGCTATGTCGTTTAGCGTTGGCTGAGCAGCAGATTGATCCGATGAGCTTTAGCTTGCTTCGGGTCTGTAGTGGTGCAATGGTGTTATTTCTACTGTATATGCTCTCTACTCATAAGAGCAAAATAGAGTGGAGTGTAAAAAACGGATTTTTTCTTGCCTTATATATTGTGGCTTTTTCGCTGGCCTATTTGCATATCGATGCAGGTGTAGGTGCATTACTCCTATTTGGGACAGTTCAATTAAGTATGGTCGGTTATGGCCTGTGTCATGGCGAAAAAATCAATTTGCGGCGCGGGTTGGGGCTGTCGATTGCTATTTTAGGTCTTTTGATTTTATTACTGCCAGGGGCTTCGGCACCTCCTTTGGGTTATGCTGCATTGATGGTGCTTTCAGGCATAGGTTGGGCGATGTATAGTATCGCAGGTAAAAATATGCATAATCCACTGGCCAGTAGCTTGGCAAATTTTGTAGTGGCGATTCCATTTGTTGTCTTGGTCTATTTATTTTTTTACACACAGAGTTTTATTAACCCAAAAGGTATGTTGTTGGCGCTCTTATCTGGTGGTTTGGCATCGAGTGGGGCATATGTGCTTTGGTATGGCATTGTGAAGCAGATTGACCGGGTGACGGCCAGTAGCGTGCAATTGTCAGTGCCTTGTTTGGCGATTATTGGCGGTGCATTGTTTATTGGGGAAGCGTTGAGTTTCCGAATCATTATTTCTGCGACGATTATTTTAGCAGGCATTGCCTTGGTGATCTCGGCGTCATCGAGCAAGAAAGACGTAGATACAATAGATTCTGCTGGTAATACACGGCTCTAAAATTATTTAAACGGGCTTAAGAGCAAATTTTTCAGATTTTGTTAAAAAATAAAAAACCCGCGAAGTTCGCGGGTTTCTCTAATCTAACTTTAAAGGGTTAAATTATTTTTCAGCAGCAATTGAAGCAATCGCAGCATCTACGCCTTCGATTGAATCAGCTGCTTTCTTGATACGTGCAAGCGCATCTACAAGTACGTCATCAGCAGTTGCATAAGAAATACGCATGAAACCGCCTAAGCCGAATGCATCACCAGGAACTACGGCAACGCCAGTTTCTTCCAATAACCATTCAGAGAATTCTGTGCAAGATTTTAAGCCCTTCGCACGAATCAATGGACGGATGTTTGCATATGCATAGAATGCACCATCAGCAGGTAAGCAAGAAATACCGTTGATGTCGTTCAAACCGCTAACAACTAAGTCATGACGGCGTTTGAATGCTTCAATCATAGGCTCAAGAACGTCTTGAGGACCATTCAACGCAGCTTCAGCAGCAACTTGTGAAATAGAAGTTGGGTTTGAAGTTGATTGCGATTGGATTTTTTTCATTGCGCCAATAAGCTTAGCAGGGCCCGCTGCATAGCCAATACGCCAGCCAGTCATTGCATACGCTTTAGACACACCGTTTAACACGATTGTGCGGTCATAAAGGTCTGGTGCAACAGTTGCGATGTTATAGAATTCGTCATCCCAACGGATTGGTTCGTACATATCATCAGAAGCGATATAAACTTCTGGGTATTTACGAAGAACGTCAGCCAAAGCTTCCAATTCAGCTTTAGTGTAGATCATACCTGTTGGGTTTGATGGACTGTTTAAAACCACTAAACGAGTTTTGTCTGTGATCGCTGCTTCAAGTTGAGCAGGTGTGATTTTGAAACGTTGTTCTTCACCACATTTTACAATAACAGGAACACCTTCAGCGATAATCACCATATCTGGGTAGCTTACCCAAAATGGTGCAGGGATGATCACTTCATCACCTTTGTTTAACAAAGCTAATGCTAAGTTAAAGAATGACTGCTTGCCGCCACAAGAAACCAAAATTTGGTTTGCAGCATAATCAAGGTTATTGTCACGCTTGAATTTTGCAATAATCGCTTTTTTAAGGCCAGGCGTACCATCTACAGCGGTGTACTTTGTGAAACCGTTGTTAATCGCTGCAATTGCTGCATCTTTGATGTGTTGTGGGGTGTCGAAGTCAGGTTCACCTGCGCCCAAGCCAATAACGTTCTTGCCTGCCGCTTTTAATTCAGCAGCTTTGTTGGTAACAGCAAGAGTTGGGGACGGTTTGATGGCATTCACACGATCAGAGAGACGTACGTCCACGGCAGTATTCCTTCTTATAGGGTTTAAAAAATAAAAAGCACACTATCTTAGCTTAAAAAACTCAAGCAAGGCGTTTAAAAACACAGATTTTCTGCAAAAAACATAAAAAAAATTCAATTTTGAAGTGATGATTTCAAAAATGTACAGAATTAGGAAGTTTCTCGCATCTTTATGAAAAAAACTTTAAAATAAGCGCAATTTGATGAGAGTGATGGTCATGAGTAAGCAACAGCCTACTTCAAAAAAACCTTTGGTGAATCTCCCATTCCCAATGCCAAATGCAGAACAAAGTGCTGACGATGTTGCACATAATCAGGTTCGTCCAAAACCTGAACAGTATGCAGATCGTACTTGGATGCCACCACGTGGCACCCGTCGTTCAATGGGTAAACGTTGATTCGCCATTGAGATAAAAAAGCGCCCTAAACAGGGCGCTTTTTTATTGATCATTCGCTGGGTTGTAATTGCTAACCCGTCGATCATTTTCTGCATAGTAGGTTTTTTTGTGTTCATACATCGCAGTGTCGGCACGTTTAAGCATATCTTCAACCCGCTCATTTGGCTGGCTGGTGGCAGTGCCAACCGACACACTAATCGGTTGATGATTATTAAATTGGTTATCCACCATTAAGAGTTCATGTAAACTTTCAATACAGTGGTTCAATGCGGCTTCATCGGCGGCAGGTAATAACACCACGAATTCATCACCACCGATCCTTGACGCAGAGTATTGTGTATTTTCAATTAACTGATTCAGGGTATTCCCCATACGGCGTAATAAGCTATCGCCTTGATCATGGCCGAGGTTGTCATTGATAGCTTTTAAGCCATTCATATCAAGGAAAATACAAGACACAGGGCGCAGGTTATTGCGCTCAAGTCGGTTGATTTCAGTGCTGTAGAAAGAGCGGTTATAAAGTTTGGTTAAGACATCATGCTTGCCTAAGTATTCAAGATAATTTTCGGCTTTTTTACGTGCAGTCTCTGTACACGACAAATTTCATAGGACCCTTGTCCTATCAGGCTTTTTCTTTCTTAAAATTGCTAGCACTTTCTTAAATTCTTCTTTTTTTCCAAAACCAATCAAACGTAGAATAGCCATTTGAACATAGTCCAAACCGTAGCGAAATAAACTTACTGAAAGTCGTCCATGCTTCTTTATTTTTATCGCTTTTTTCCGATCATGTTGCCATTCACCTGTTAAATAGCACCAACAGAAACCGATAGCTAGCACTGCTATCAATTTCTTGACTCGTCTAGGGTCTGTTAAACGAGTATTTTCAAGATTGAATCCACGTCCTTTGAGACAACTAAATAACGTTTCGATTTCCCAGCGTAATGCATAATCACGAATAGCAGAAGCATTAAACATAGGAGAAACAACAAGTAAAAGTTCTCCATCTTCTAATCGTAGCGCACTAATATACAGTTTCACTCGACCAACCCAAATACGTCGTTTACGACATTCAGTTTGACCAACTTGAAGATGACGAAATAAATCACTAATTTTATGATTCTTGGCTAAGTGATTGGTCACAATAAAGTTTTTTTAACACGTATACAAAAGTTAATGTCATTTTCAATTAACCATGTAAACCATTTCTCACCGATAAATTCTCTGTCTGCGAACACATTCACAATACGGTCTTTACCAAAAATAGAGATAAAGCGTTGAATCAAAGCAATACGCTCTTTTGTATCTGAATTTCCACGTTTATTGAGCAATGTCCAAACAATAGGTATGGCTATTCCACGATAGACGATGGCTAACATCAAGATATTGATATCTCGTTTTCCCCATTTCCAATTAGTTCTATCCAAAGTTAATTGGACTTTATCGAATGAAAATATATTGAAAATTAACTGAGAAATTTGACGATAATCGAAATACTGATCTGCAAAGAAGCGTTGTATACGTCGATAAAATGATTGTGGTAAGCACTTGATGGGTAAGGCTTTAGATGCAGAAGAAAGATTACATGTCTGTTTTACAATTAATGCAAGCATAATCAGTGTAAAACATTTTGCATGTGACTTGTTCCACTTTAGATATTTGTTTAAGATGAGATGTAACTCATTGAAATGTGTCATCATATTCGTCGTCAGAAAACAAGTATTATGCCATTATTTCAATGAGTTATCTTTTTTTGTCGTGTACAAAGACGTGCAGTAATATCTGTGAGCGCCAGTTGAACCATACCCCAATCGTCTTCGAAGCCTGGAAACACGGCAAAATGTAACAGCACATGGCGAATACTGCCATCGAGCGCGTAGTTGACCGCTTCGCAGTTATGTTGAATATTGCCATCCCATAGTTCGAGCAACTGATGTCGAAAGGTCTGTTGGGTTTCGTTCTGAAAGACTTTATGCAAATTTTTAAGTAAATGGTCTTTGTCACGTGCAGCAAACAAATCGAGTGTGGCTTGGTTTACATCAGTAACCATGATGTCTCTGAGGCATTCATTAATAAAGTCATTGTGGACATCAAGGAAGGTTTTAAAGTCACTGATCCCCAAACGACGTAAATGATCTAAACGTGCTTTGACTCGGCTAAAGTCCTCGACTCAAAGTGAAGTAGGCGAATATTGAAAACGTGCTTCAGCAATTAAACGACTTTTTTCTTCTAAACGTTGTGCATTGGCATAAGGCGTGATGTCTTCCGTGGTGATCAAAACCAATGAAAGATCGTGTTCATGACCGGGAAGTACTGTTCCGCGCAGTCGAATGTCAAGGCGATGACCTGTAAGCGTATAGTTTACAGCAGTATTTTCAAATAAGGTCTCACCATTCCAAAGTGCGACCAACTCATTTAAATGAGTGCTTGACATATCTGCTTTAAAAATTTGCGCAAGATTTGCGGTTAAGTCTTCAAAACTTTGGGCTTCAAATTGTTTTAAGGTTTGCGGGTTGACATGCAGGACTTTAATTTTATGCGCACAACTTAAAATACGTGATTTGTCTTCCAACAGAAACGGCGCAATATCTTCAACACCTTCACTCCGCCAAAGATCGAATTGTTTTTGTACTTCGCTAAAGTCTTCTAACCACATGGCAATGGGAGATAATTCAAAAATAGGAGAGTCCAATAATTGCACTTATATCTCGTTTTTATGTTGGAATTTAAAGCAGTATAAGCGCTAAAAAAACTTTTTAAAATAATGTGATAAAAAGTTATTTTTAAAATTTATGTGAGTTTATGGAGGGATTTAGTAAAAAATGCATAAGCTCCATTGGTTTTGGAGCTTAAAAAGCGTATATGCTGATATTGATAAGCGCGAAATGCTTTTGTAATACCCCCCATTTTTTGTCGTAGTTGGCGATTGGGAAGATTCAAATAACTCTATTATTTTCAATTAAAAAAGCCAATCTGATGGATTGGCTTTTTGAAAAGATTCGGACTTAACGTGAGGCTTTTCGCGCACGATGTTCAGGCTTAGGTGGTGCGATTTCTCGTGTGCCTTGCCACACTTCAATGAAGTCTTGTTCATTGATATTATAAAGTTCCAATAGCGCTAGAATGGCACCACCAAAAAGCATGCTCCCCTCCGCGTTGGTCTCAAAATCAAATATTTTCCCAGACAGCGCATGTAAAATATCTTCAATTTCAAACACACGATCGCGACCATTACTATCGGTTGGATACATGCGTGTGTTGAGAATAATTTTGGCTAAACTTTTTTCATTATCGGTTAAGGCCAAATGTTGAATCAGCATGTCATCATTTTGAGTGCTGAAAATCACGGCATCATTAAAAATAGTATGCAAAAACTTTTTACTTAGACGTGGCAGTGTTCTTTCCACAAATGGGCGAAATGATGCAGGGAAAATAACATTATGAGAGATGCCTTTAAACATCGGGGCAATTTCTTCAACTTTATAACCCGCAATACCGCAGCCTATAGAGGTTAGAAAGTAAGTCATTTTAGGGTGATTTTTAGTATAGATTTTAAAGTCATCAATATAGTGTTGAATTTGCGAGAGCGGCATTTGTTGTAAATGTTCGTTCATAGTGGGAATGGCATAACTTTGCCCTGACCAACCACGTCCGACGCCTTTTATTGCGCCAAAGTGCTCAAGTGCAGTTCGGGCAGCGCCATCCGCATGTTGACCTGCCATGTTACTACCAAACACAAATACGGTATGTTCATCTAGGTTTTTGACGATGCTTTCGTCATGATATTGGTAAGTCATAGGCTCTGATTTTTCGCTCTTCTTCACTTCATGTTGCCCTTGAAATACGGGGGGGTCAAGTGAAAAATCTTTGTAATATTTTCAGTAAATTACATTAAAAATCTAAAAGCAAGAATTGCTCGGGATTGAATCTGTTAAAATAGTCGGTTGAAGAAGCAAATCTTGGGATATGTCTGTGAGTGAGAAACAACCTTTTGATTTAGTCACCAATTACCAACCCGCAGGTGATCAGCCGCAAGCCATCGAAAAGCTTGTTGCTGGAATAGAAAAGGGCTATCACGACCAGTTGTTACTTGGGGTTACGGGTTCAGGTAAAACCTATACCATGGCCAACGTGATTGCGCGGACGCAACGTCCAACCATTGTCATGGCACATAATAAAACCTTAGCTGCACAGCTTTATGGTGAGTTCAAATCTTTCTTTCCGAACAATGCTGTCGAATATTTTGTCAGTTATTATGACTATTACCAACCTGAAGCCTATGTGCCATCTTCAGATACGTTTATTGAAAAAGATTCAGCGATCAATGACCATATTGACCAAATGCGTTTATCTGCGACGCGTTCGCTCTTAGAACGTCGCGATGCAATTATTGTTGCTTCGGTTTCTGCTATTTATGGTTTGGGTGATCCCAATGCCTATATGAGCATGTTGCTGCATATTGTACAGGGCGATCGTATTGCACGTGATGACATCATTCGTCGTTTGGTGGAAATGCAATATAGCCGTAATGAGCTTGAGTTTTTACGCGGTACCTATCGTATCCGCGGTGAAATTATCGATATTTTCCCTGCGGAGTCAGACCAGCATGCAATTCGAATCGAGTTGTTTGATGATGAAGTCGATTCGATTCGTTGGTTCGATCCACTGACAGGCAAACTGGTACGTAAAGTTCCGCGCGTGACAATTTACCCAAAAAGTCACTATGTGACACCGAAAGATAATTTAGAGCGTGCCATTGGTACGATTCGTGAAGAGTTAAAAGAGCGTTTAGGTTTCTTTCGTGCACATGACAAATTGCTTGAAGCTCAGCGAATTGAGCAACGTACCCGTTATGATTTAGAAATGATGCAGCAGTTGGGCTATACCAACGGTATTGAAAACTATTCACGTCATTTATCCGGTCGTCCCGCGGGCGAAGCGCCGCCAACCTTATTTGATTATGTTCCTGACGATGCTTTACTAATTATTGATGAGTCACACGTCACTGTGCCGCAAATTGGCGCGATGTATAAAGGTGACCGTTCGCGTAAAGAAAACTTGGTGAATTATGGTTTCCGTCTTCCTAGTGCTTTAGATAACCGCCCAATGCAGTTTGAAGAGTGGGAACGGATTACGCCAGCAACGATTTATGTCAGTGCTACACCAGCCAAATACGAGCTTGAAAAAGCCGAGCAAATAGCTGAGCAGGTGGTTCGTCCTACAGGGTTGATTGACCCCGAAATTGAAGTACGTCCGGTATTGACTCAAGTTGATGATGTCTTGTCTGAGATCAATATCCGTAAAGATCTAGATGAGCGTGTTTTGGTAACCACCTTAACCAAACGTATGGCAGAAGATTTAAGTTCGTACTTAAAAGAATATGGCGTCAAAGTTGCCTATCTGCACTCAGATATTGATACCGTTGAACGGGTGAAAATTATTCATGACTTACGTTCAGGTGTCTACGATGTTCTCGTCGGGATCAACTTACTACGTGAAGGCTTGGACATGCCTGAAGTGTCTTTGGTGGCTATCTTGGATGCGGACAAAGAAGGTTTCTTGCGTTCTGAGCGGTCTTTGATTCAAACCATTGGGCGTGCAGCACGTAATGTAAAAGGCAAAGCGATTTTATATGGTGATCGGATTACCGATTCGATGCAAAAAGCCATCGATGAAACAGCCCGTCGTCGTGAAAAACAAATGGCCTTTAATGAGCTGCATGGCATTATTCCGCGCAGTACCATTAGACAAAATAAAAAGGATATTGATACAGGCGAAGTGCTGACAGATGATCAAGTTGAAAGTGGTATTGCAGATCAACACCAAACGCTCAGTGCAGATGAGCAGCACTTGCTATCCGATCCGAAACTTCTTGCCAAGCATTTAAGCAAGCTGGAAAAAGAAATGCTAAAAGCTTCTAAAGAGCTACAGTTTGAGCAAGCTGCACGTCTACGAGATGAAATTTTGCGCTTAAAAGCACAACTTCTAACCTAAGTTGCATTTACATAACGCTACAGTAATTTGGGTAGAAAGCATTATTTTTTAAAGAGATGTTTATTTTTAGATCATAAATTCTGAAATATTAAAGGTACAGTTTATGTCTGCAAATCTTCCAAAGGCGGGTTTTACGCTTGCCAAAATTGCTGTAGGTGGTGCTGTTTTAGTCGGGTTAGGCATGGTAACCATGGCTTACGCCCAAAGCAAACCCTTAGCCGTGGTGGATAAGGTTGAATTAGACCGTTATTTGGGTGTTTGGTACGAAATTGCACGTAAGCCCATGTACTTCCAAAATAAATGCGGAACTAATGTCTCGGCTACTTATACCCTGAATGAAAATGGCAATGTGACCGTAGATAACCGCTGTTATGCCCAAGATGGTAAGTTGATGCAGTCCATAGGTGAGGCATTTGTACAAAACCCACCTTTTAACAGTAAGTTGAAAGTGAGTTTTTTACCTGAGGCGGTGCGTTGGTTACCTGTGGCACGGGGGGATTATTGGATTTTAAAAATTGATGATGACTATCAAACGGTTTTAGTGGGTGAGCCACGCCGTAAATATATGTGGGTGCTTTCTCGCTCGCCACAACCAGACCAAAAAGTTATTAATGAATACTTAGAATATGCAAAGTCAGTGGGTTATGACTTGAATGATCTGATTCATACCAAGCAATTGCAAAAGTAAAATCTATTAAGCCTTGAAAGCCATGCTGAAGCATGGCTTTTTTAGTTTCATATACGTATTTTAAAACTTGAATAATAAAGCTTTATACAGTCGAACGCTTTATAATTGCCGCCTATCAAAAAATCGTGTAAATCAATGTGGAGTGAAGGATGTATAAAGGTGTTGCACTATCGGTTTTAGCATCCGTCACTTTTGGAGTTTTGTATTTTTATACCTTTTTTTTAAAGCCCTTAGATAGTGAGCAAACTTTTGCTTGGCGTATGCTTTCGACCTTACCCTTTTTAACCGCATTCATGTGGTGGAGTGGCGATTTAAAACTCATTTCGGAGTTGTTTAAGCGTATCTTTAAACAACCTTGGATGTTTGCTTGGTTATTGTTCAGTTCGGTTTTATGTACCACGCAGTTGTGGCTATTCTTATGGGGACCCATGAATGGTCGTGGTCTACAAGTATCGCTCGGCTATTTTTTACTGCCTTTGGTCATGGTGTTGGTTGGTTGCATCCTTTACAAGGAAAAACTATCCCGTTGGCAAATGGCCGCGGTAGCCTTTGCTGTGCTTGGGGTAGGACATGAAATTTGGCGTATTGGTAGCATGGCATGGGAAACGGTTTATATCGCTTTGGCTTATCCTTTGTATTTCTTCCTGCGCCGTGTTTGTAAAACGGATCATTTGGGTGGCTTCTGGTGGGATCTGTTTTTAATTTTACCTGTCGCGTTTTATTTGGGCTTTGTGCATAGCGATAGTTTGGCTTTGATACAAGAGTTTCCACATCTGATTTTGGCGGTCATCGGACTGGGTTTCTTAAGTGCAATGGGACTCGGAAGTTATATACTCGCGAGTCGTTATTTACCTTTTGTGATCTTTGGTTTGCTGAGTTATTTGGAGCCTGTTTTATTAGCAGGAGCATCAGTTGCCATGGGAGAGCGTATAGAGCCAGGTGAGTGGTTTACCTATATTCCAATTTGGTTCGCAGTCTTATTGCTTATTATTGAAGGTGTGTTGCATTTATATAAACAGCAACAAAATAAAAAACAGCTCGAACGAAATATTGAGCATTTTGAAAAACAGCAACATTTAGACTAATTTAATGATGTTCGGAGCTGTCATTGCGCTGCAATTTGGGCGATAAGCAAGTTTCTGATTTGTTTCTTGCCCTTTAAAAATAGTTGACTGTTTGATAAAACATCATTTGCATAACTGTTCATTTTTTATCTAAAAAAATAATTTTTTAATTTTATACTGCAAAATCATAAGACTAAATGCAATCATTTCTTAAATTAATAATGAATATACGACAAAAAACATCATGCATTTACAGCTTTCGATTCAAACTTGATGTTAAATCCTTTACAATTGTTGGGTTTTAAAATTTATGCTTAGATTAAATTAATTAGAGGACGTATCTGTGAGCAAAGAGACTATCATCGCCCTACACGCAGAACACCAAGGTCGCTGGAAAAACCGTGAAGAAATCGCGGAACAAATGATCGCTTTGATCGGTCAGCTTTACCGTGAAAAAAATATTGTGGTTTCAGTGTTTGGACGTTCTTTAGTTAACCGTTCAGTTATCCAAATTTTAAAAGCGCACCGTTTCACTCGTATGATGGACGTTGAGCTTTCAGTTGTACACACGTTCCCAATTCTTGAAGCGTTGGCTAAAATTGAAAATATCGGTACTGCTGAAATTGATCTAGGCAAATTAGCCGTTGCATTTAAAGAGCAAGGTGGCGATGTTGATGCATTTGTTGCAGCCGCTGTTAAATCTGTAGAAGGTCTTGCGACTTCAGTAGAAGGTCGTGACGTTGTCCTTTACGGTTTTGGTCGTATCGGTCGTATTCTTGCACGTTTAATGATTGGTCAGTCTGGTCTTGGTCGTGGTTTGAACCTAAAAGCGATTGTGGTTCGTAAGTCATCTGATGGTGATTTGGAAAAACGTGCGTCTTTATTACGCCGTGACTCAATCCATGGTCCATTCTCTGGTACGATTTCTGTTGATGAAGAAAACGAAGCAATCATTGCCAACGGTCAATTCATCAAAGTGATTTATGCGTCGAACCCAACTGAAGTTGATTATACCGATTATGGTATTAGCAATGCGTTAGTGATCGACAACACAGGTAAATGGCGTGATGCTGAAGGTCTTGCTCAACACCTTAAGTGCCCAGGTGCTGCACGTGTGATCTTGACTGCACCAGGTAAAGGCGACATGAAGAACGTTGTATTTGGTGTGAACCAAGCTGACATTCTTGATGAAGATACCATTATCTCTGCTGCAAGCTGTACAACCAACGCAATTACACCAACACTTAAAGTATTGCATGACAAATACACAGTGTTGAATGGTCATGTTGAAACAGTTCACTCGTTCACAAACGACCAGAACTTAATCGACAACTACCATAAAGCAGACCGTCGTGGTCGTGCTGCAACGTTGAACATGGTAATTACTGAAACAGGTGCGGCTAAAGCAGTAGCTAAAGCACTTCCAGCACTTCAAGGTAAACTGACAGGTAACTCTGTACGTGTTCCAACACCAAACGTTTCACTTGCGATTTTGAACTTAACTTTAGATAAAGAAGTTGATCGTGATGAAGTGAACGAATACATTCGTAAAATCTCAATCAGCTCTAGCCTTCAAGGTCAGATTGGTTATACAAACTCGACTGAAGTTGTATCATCTGACTTTATCGGTTCGCGTACAGCAGGTGTATTTGATGCGCAAGCAACAATCACTTCGGGTAACCGTTTAACTGCATATGTTTGGTACGATAATGAAGTAGGTTATAGCTGCCAAGTGTTACGTATTGCAGAGCAAATGGGCGGCGTAAGCTATCCAAAAATTCCAGCTGAAACAAATGCATAATTTGTAATAGCGACTAAAAAGAGCCTCAATTGAGGCTCTTTTTTTTGCGCTGTTGTTGTGGATGAGGCCAATCAGGTGCGTTGGAGTGACATAAGTATTGGCTTGAGTGGTAAGAGTTGCCAATGTTTAATCCCTAGTAATTTACTTAGAATAACCTGAGTTCGATATAAAAAAGAGTAGAAAAAAAGCCCTGAATTTATAACATATTGGTTCTCAATACAAAATGTTATAAAACAAGGCTTCTCGATGGATCATATTACCGAATTATTTTGTATTTTGGACGATTTCTGCAAAACATTTAATGAATCTTTAGAAAAAGCTTTAATTTCTGATCAAAAATCCAAGCTGAAAAAGTCAGCCTTGAGCTTGTCTGAAGCAATGACCATTGTCATTTTATTTCATCAATCCGGTTTTAGATTCTTCAAATATTTTTATTGCCAAATGATCGTTCCATTCTGGAAATCTGCTTTTCCTAAACTGCTTAGCTACAACCGATTTATTGAAATCATGCCCCGTTGTTTGCAAGCTCTGAGTAGTTTCTTCCATCAGGTGAAAGGAAAAGATACGGGAATCAGTATCATTGACTCCACTAAATTGGTAGTTTGCCATAATCTTCGGATTAAAAGGCATCGTGTATTTAAAGGCTTGGCCGGTCGTGGAAAAAGTAGTACGGGTTGGTTTTATGGTTTTAAATTACATCTCGTTATCAATAATTTAGGTGAAATTATTAATCTCAAGCTGACATCGGGAAATGTTCATGATGTTGCTATATTAGAATCTTTAACTCAAGAATTAAAAGGGATCCTACTCGGAGACAAAGGCTATTTGAGCAAAGCAAAAGCCGAAGCTTTAGCAGCAAGAGGACTGAAAATATTGACCCCATCACGTCGGAATATGAAAAATAAACCCATCCAAACTGAAGAAGAAAAACAATTACTTTGCAGAAGAGGATTGATCGAAACAGTGAATGATCAATTAAAAAATTTACATCAACTTGAACATTCACGTCATCGTTCGGTAAATAACTTCATGGTGAATATCATGGCTGCTGTAGTGGCTTATTGTTTGAATCCCAATAAGCCAACTTTCCAAAATATGCTAAAAGGCTAAGCAGATTTCGTCGAACTCAGGTTAGAATAATTAGAATACTGTGAAAAATAGGGCGATAAAAATTAAAGAGTCTGGTTGGTATACCGTACCCAATGACTTTCTAAGCTGACAAAAGGATGATATTTATCAGATAAAAAGAAAATAAAACAAAAGGAATTTGAATTTGCAAGTGAAGCATGTGCTAAGTGGATTGGCATTCATTGTGTTGGCATCTGTATGCGGTGTACTTATCGCTATTTGGACGTTTAAACACTTTAATATTTATATTCCCTTAGAAAACTAAAAAGTCAGTATTGATCTGCAAGAGCCTTTACAAGCTGAGGTTAAAATTTATGATGCCTTAGATGTAGATGTCACAGGGCGAGTCAATGCAGAAATTCCAATTCGTGAAAACCTGAATATTCCCCTGACCCAAACTCTGACTCCACAGGTATATTTTGATAATCAGGTTCCGATTAAAACCACCATTCCAGTGCGTGAAACCTTGAAAATTAATCAGAATATGCCTGTAGATACCAAGGTACAAGTGAAAGTCATGGGGCGAGATGTGACTTTGCCTTTAAAATGCAATATTCCTATTCAGTTGGATGTGCCGATTCATATCAATGTGCCACTTGAACAGCAGGTACACCTCAAATTTGATGCACCTGTGAAAACCGTGCTGAAAGAAAACCTACATATTCCAGTCAATACAGTGGTTAAAACTAATATTCCAATACAGGGACATTTAAATGTTCCAATTAAAATGGCATTGAAAGCGTCGGTGGATGTACAAAATACATTACCAATTGAAATCAAGCAGGGTGAGTTGAAAATTCCACTTAATAGCTTGCAATTACTGCGTGAAAAACCTGTACCTCAAGAACACGTGAAGCCATAGGAGGGAGTATGTGGATATTCCAGTCTGCGAAGCGGCTTGTACTGAGTTTTGTGTGCGTTGTAATTTTAGTGGGTGCGCTGTTTTGGTTGTACCTGAATATTCAAGCCAGTATGCAAGTGTCTGCGAGTGAAGCCCAAATTCAACTATCAGACTCCTTACCGACAAAAATCCAAGTGGGTAATTATTTAGAAACCCAATCCGTTGGGACTTTAGATACACAGCTGAAAATCGATCAGAAAATCAACCTGCCTTTGACTGGGAAATATTTGGCAAATTTAGAGTTTGAAGTAGAAGTACCCGTTTCAGTATCTGTTGATTATCAAACCGAGGTACTTATTGATGAGAACATGCCGTTGGAGACAACTACAGATCTAATTTATCAGAATAAACTGTTGCCTAAGTTTCCACTCACTTTAGATATTCCAATTAAGCTGGCTGTACCATTTCATTTAAAGCAAGACTATCAGGTCCCGATCAAAATTATGTTTAATGGCTTGGTCTATTTTGAGTTCAATGAGCAAGTGCGACTGCATGTGTTGCATCAGTTTGCACCACAGTTAAATTTGAATGACCCAATGACTATGCGCAAAATAGCAAGCTTCAATGCCACCATGTACAACATAGAGCGAAGCACAACTGCGAATTTAGAGATGAATATGACTCTACCCGTGAAGAATATTCATCCATAAAAAACACCACCATTTATTGGCGGTGTTTGAATGCGGAGATTAAATGAGTGGCTTAAAGTGCTGCTTTGATTGCATCTTGAATGCTGGTGGTCTTATGTCCAATCAATTGTTCTAGGTCTTTACGGTCACTATACATCGCGCCTTTGGCGGTCTGCACATCGGCATCCACAATCACATCAATCAAGTATGATGGGAGGCTGGCTTGAATTAAACCTTGGCGCAGGTCATCGGCAGACAAATTTTGATAGATGACTGGCTTATGAGTTGCCTGACTGATGAATTGAGCCAAATCAGCTTTAGTAAAACTTTCTGAACCTGCTAGTTCATAGGTCTTATTCTCATGACCTGTTGAAGTTAAGACTTTGGCTGCAGCTTCAGCATAATCTATACGTGATGCTGAGCTAATTCGGCCATCTTGAGCTGCGCCAAAAAGCGTCCCAATTTCAATAGTATGAGCAACACCTGCAAGGTAGTTTTCGCTATACCAGTTATTTCTTAAGAAGGTATAAGTGATTCCACTGTCTTGAATCAGTTTTTCTGTTTCACGGTGTTCTTGGGCTAAGCCGAGTGGAGAAGTGTCTGCACGTAGTAAGCTGGTATAAGCAAGATAAGGTACGCCGGCCACTTTCGCAGCATCAATCACTGCTTGGTGTTGAGGTGTACGGCGACCAATTTCATTGGCTAAAATGAGTAATAACTTATCTATTCCTGATAGAGCAGGAACTAATGTTTCAGGGCGGTCATAATCAAACTTACGCGGCTCAATACCTTGGACTTTGAAATGTTTAGCTTTATCTACATTACGAACTAGCGCAACAATATTCTGGGCAGCAGTCAGCTGCAAAAGTTGCTCTATAACGAGGTTACCAAGTTGTCCTGTTGCGCCTGTGATTGCAATTTTCATAATTCACCTATGTTGGTTGTTTTCTATACTTGATGGTTGTATCTTAATCTGTTAACTTACTAAATGTAAGTACGTACCAAAAAGTAAGTAATAAACCAAATGGAGAGAAATGATGCACACCTATGCGACAAGCAAATTGTTAGGTCAAGTTTTATCCACAGAGTGTCCGTCTCGTGAAATTTTGGAGCATCTTACGAGTAAGTGGTCGGTACTGGTGTTGCGCTGTTTAAGTGATGGCGTACATCGTTTTAGTGAGCTCAAGCAGCGTATAGAAGGGGTGAGTGAGAAAATGCTTTCTCAGACGCTCAAAACTCTTGAACATGATGGCTTTATTCTACGGACGGTCTATCCCGTGGTGCCACCCAAAGTAGAGTACCAATTGACGATCTTGGGTTCTCAAGCCGCTGAGAAGACCATGTATTTGATTGGGTGGATTGAAAAAAGTTTGCCTGAAATTCTAGAAAGCAAGGAACGAGTGGCAGCTTTAAAATAAAAGATGACAAATATTGTGGATTGGTTGTGATAATCCTTAATTGCGCTTTAAGAGTAAATCCTTCAGGAGTGCGGAAGTGGATTATTGTTGATTCAAATTTCAGGCTGTGAAAAAGTCTTGTGATCAAACAATCTCCTCTTTTAGCGCGCTATTTTGATGTGAAAGTCCTTCTTGAAAATAAAAGTTGAGTAGGATTGAATAAAGTGAATCGAAGAGTGGCCTAACGACTAAATGGTCAGTACATTTAAATTAAAAAATGAATAAAATCAGGTGAAAAGTGTCGAAAAGTTAGATTTTGGTATTTTTGTGACTAAATTTCATGTTTCGCTGAATAATTCTATTCGAGAATTTTTGTAAAATATGGCAGAATATGCGGTTTTAAAGTATTTAGAGGATTGGCAGCATGCGCTTTGTTGATGAAGCAGTCATTACCGTAGAGGCTGGCGACGGTGGCAATGGCGTAGCCAGTTTTCGCCGTGAAAAATTCGTACCTTTTGGTGGTCCAGACGGTGGTGATGGTGGTCGTGGTGGTAGCGTATTTATCGAAGCTGATGATAATACCAGTACCCTTGTAGACTTCCGTTATACTCGCCGTTTCCGTGCGGAACGAGCTAAAAATGGTCGTGGCGCGAACTGCGCAGGCCGTGGTGGTGAAGACACTGTATTAAAGGTTCCTGTAGGTACAACCATTGTTGATACTGACTCGGGTGACATTATTGGCGACTTGGTTGAAAGTGGTCAGCGTGTGCTTGTCGCAGCGGGTGGTGATGGTGGTTTGGGTAATACTCACTTTAAATCATCGACGAACCGTTCGCCACGTAAGTGTACCCATGGTTTTAAAGGCGAATTCCGTGAAATTCGTTTAGAGCTAAAAGTACTGGCCGATGTTGGCTTACTAGGTATGCCAAATGCAGGTAAATCGACGTTTATTCGTGCCGTATCAGCAGCAAAACCTAAGGTTGCAGACTATCCGTTTACTACGATGGTTCCAAACCTTGGTGTGGTCGATGCAGACAGTCACCGTTCATTTGTTATGGCGGATATTCCTGGCTTGATCGAAGGGGCTTCTGAAGGTGCGGGTCTTGGTATTCGTTTCTTAAAGCACTTGGCGCGTACGCGTATTTTGCTTCACATTGTGGATGTTCAGCCGATTGATGGTTCTGATCCTGCATACAATGCAAAAGCGATCTTGGGTGAATTAGAAAAATTCTCTCCGACACTTTCAAAGTTACCTATCGTTCTAGTATTAAACAAAGTTGACCAACTTGCAGACGATACGCGTGATGAATGGTGTCAGCATATCTTAGATGAAATGCAGTGGGATGGCCCTGTATTTAAAACTTCAGGTTTGATGTCTGAAGGGACAAAACCAGTTGTGTATTACCTGATGGATCAAATTGAGCAACAACGTGAACGTGAGCTTGAAGATCCTGATTATGCAGCAGAAGTGAAAGCATTCCGTGAACAGCTTGAAGCTGAAACACGCGAACAAACTATTGCCGCTAAAGAAGCATATCGTGAAATGCGTCGCCAACAACGTCTTGCAGGCCTGTTGGCTGATGATGATGAAGACGATGATGAAGATGACGGCGAAATGGAAGTGTTTTACGTACGTTAAGCTCGTAATGAGTAACTGAGGACAAGATGATAGAAGTGGTAGATGGGCAACGTAAGCTCGAAGCTTGTAAACGAATCGTTGTTAAAATCGGATCATCTTTACTCACAGCAAATGGGCAAGGTTTAGATATAGATGCAATTTCGCATTGGGCGAAACAAATTGCAGATCTACACAATGCAGGACATGAGATTATTCTGGTGTCGTCAGGAGCTGTGGCTGAAGGTATGGTTCGTATGAAGCTAGACAGCCGACCCACCGATCTACCCAGTCTTCAGGCGTGTGCTGCCATTGGTCAGATGGGCCTTATTCATACGTGGTCAAGTGTGCTTGAAAAACATCACATTCAGACTGCGCAAGTGTTATTAACCCATGATGACTTGGCAGACCGTCGTCGTTATTTGAACTCATGTGACGCTTTACAGAACTTGATTGAATGGCATGTCATTCCTGTAATCAACGAGAATGACACGGTTTCGACCGATGAAATTCGCTTTGGTGACAATGACACGCTGGCCGCGATGGTTGCAGGTCAAGTCCATGCAGATTTGTTAATTATTTTGACAGACCAGCAGGGGATGTTCGACTCAGACCCACGTTCAAATCCAGATGCAAAACTGTTCCATACTGTGCGTGCTCTAGATGAGAGTTTATTTGATATGGCTGGCGGTGGCGGTAAGTTTGGTCGTGGTGGTATGTTGACCAAAGTCCGTGCTGCACGCTTAGCTGCAAAGTCTGGCTGTCCAACGCTGATTGCCAGTGGTGAAAGCGACAATGTGCTTGAACGTTTGATGGATGGTGAAATGCTTGGGACATTGTTTATTACTGACAATGACCGCATTACTGCTCATCAACAGTGGTTGGCGGCTCACTTACAAACTGCGGGGCGTTTGGTGTTGGATGATGGTGCTGTTAAAGCCATTAAAGATAATCATCGTAGTTTACTTCCAGTTGGTGTGAAAGCTGTGGAAGGGCATTTTGAACGCGGTGACGTGGTTGAATGTGTTGATATCCAAGGTGGCCGTGTTGCGGTCGGACGTGTCAACTTTAGTTCGCGTTCTGCGGAACTAGTAAAGGGCTTGGCGTCAGATAAAGTTCACCAAGTTCTAGGTGAAGCACGTTCACTTGAGATGATTCATCGCAACCACATGGCGATCTACTGATTTAAACGTATTAAAAAAAATCCCGCTTTCGAGCGGGATTTTTTGTTTTAAAGCAAAAGTTATTTGATATAGCCTTTTTGAATGAGGGGCTTAAATAAGTAAAAGTGAATGGTGAGTGCCCATTGCATGATTTTATCTTTATAGAGATTCCAAAGCTTTAATCCAAAGAAGTTTAAGGCAAAAGCCAATAGAAAAGCCCCGAGCATATCTAAAGGGAAGTGCACACCAAGATAGACACGTGACCATGCAACCAGCCAAGCCATAATCAAGAGAAAAATTCCCAGTTTACGCTGCGCAGAGAATAGATAAGAAAAGGCGATACTGCTAAAAATCAACATATGGTCACTTGGGAAAGAGCCATTGGGTGCATGGTAAATGAGAGTGCGTCCGACCTCCATGACAAAAGGCCGCGGGTGATAATACACATGAGAAATACATTGGCTGATCAAAATGGCAATGCTGGTAAAAATAAACGCCTTCAATATCTGTTTTTTAGTGTCGTAGTTACCACGTAGCCAAAACCAAGCAAACAGTAAAATCATGCAATAGAGCAGGTCATTGGCGATGAATATGGCAAAATGAATGCTGGTATTACTGGCTTCAGGAGAAGCATTAATCCATGAAAAAAGCGATAAATTAAGTTCTGAAAGAGTCATGAAAGTGGATTGTGTTTATCAAGTACGAAAGAGAGTCATAATTTTGTCATATTGTTAAAATAAAAAAGACCACAAAAATGTAGTCTTTTTTAACAGTTCAATGTGCTTGAACGAATTGGCTTTCTGGTTTAGAAATCAAATGACGTTTGAAGGTAGAAGGTACGTGGTTGCCCTACATATTTTCCACCTGTTGAGTCAGTAGAACGTGTGAAATATTGTTTATCAAACACGTTTTTAACGCCACCCGCGATTTTTAAACCGTGGAATTGCTCACCAAAGTCATAGGCTGTACGCACGGCAAAAGTGGAATAACCTGGAATATCACCTAATTTTCCATCAGCCGATTCGTCAGTTTGATAGGTATCACCCGAACCTGGAGAATGCTGCTTAGATTGGGCAAACATATCTGCATTGACGCTCCATTGATTCACTTTATAGCCTAAACCAACATTTGCTGTATGGCGTGAGTAGAAAGGAAGGTCTTTGTCTTCAAAGTCACCTGCTTCAGCCACAGCTTTGGTGAACGTGTAGTTGCTATAGAGTTTTAAGCCCTCAAGCGCATCGGTCAAATAAGCAAAGTCATAAGCCAGACCAAGTTCTACACCTTTGTGGCTGGTTGCGCCTAAGTCTGTCCAAATGCCATTGTTCTGGGCATCACGTTCTAAAATTAACTCTTTTTTGAAGTCTAAATAAAACGCGGTTAATTCTGCATTTAGACCATTGCCTAAATACTTCGTCCCAATTTCATAGTTATTGGACTTTTCAGGATGTAAGCCATCAGTTGTGCTTTGCGCAACCCCACCTTCTAAACGTGCCAATTGGTTGTATTGCTGTGGGCCGAATGAAACGCCCGCATTGGCAAAAATGTTCCAATTGTCTGTCGCTTTATACATAACCGATAGGCTGGGTAAAAACTCATCTGAATCAATTTTGGGTGAAATGGTATTAACTGCAACGCCTTGGTTATAGGCAGTAAAATTGTTATGTGTTTCAATTGATTCAAAACGTAGACCCGGTGTGATGACCCAGTTACCTAAATCGAAGCGGTTATCTGCATAAATCGCATGTGCTTTAGTGCCACCTTCACTCGTGGTACGTGCTTTAATTTCGGTCACAGGTGCATTCAATGCATATGTCGATGAACGACCTGAGAACTCAGAACTATCTTCATCTAAATAACGGTAGCCGATAGTGAATTCGCTATTTGAGTTACCTAATTGGTATGCACGAGACCAGCGTGGTTCAATGGCAAAAACTTTGTAGTCGCGTGGAGAGGTATCCATACGCGAAGTGGTCGCACTAACATCTGTCTCTAAGTCACTCGTGCGAAATGAGTCAATATAATACGTCAGTAATTCAAAGTTATTTTTTTCATCTTGATGGGTATAACGGAATGACACATCTGAGCGGCGGCCAGAGAAATAATTACGTGACTTATTTGACTGATAAGGGTTTTGCGCATATTTTTCGGCAGTCAAGCCTTCAGGCATTTCACCATAACCTTCATAGTGATGTAGGTTTAAAGCAATCGCATCCGCATCTGTAATTTGATAGGCCGTTTTTAACATGACATCGTCAATGTCAGTTTTATTATTGGCTTCACGGTAGCCATCACCTTTTGTACCCGAATATAGCAGAGCAAGGGCTAAACCATTATCTAAGGTTCCGCCTACAAATAGGTTCGGGCTATATTTAACTTGATCTGTACCCGAAGCATATTCGGTCGTTAGGCTGACATTACCTGCAAACTCTTGAGGAATCGAGCGAGTTGCAAAATTAATGATACCGCCAACGTTCTGCGGCCCAAAACGTACAGAACCTGCTCCACGAACCACATCCACAGATTCAATATTGCCTAATGATACTGGTGCTAGAGAAAGCTGAGGTTGTCCATAAGGCGCAAATGATAGCGGAACACCATCAAGCAGTACAGTAGAACGAGGCGATAAACGAGAGGCTAAACCACGGACACCAATATTGAGTGAAACATCACTGCCACCAGTACCATTATTTTCTTGAACTTGAACACCAGGCACTTGCTTCAGGGCATCTTTAATTGAAGTCGCAGCAACTTCATCTAAGCGATTGCGATTAATAATCGTACGGGCGCCTGCATGCTTTTGCACTTTCTCTGCATTGGCATCTTCTAACCAGTTGCCTTGTGCTTCAAGTTTGATGGTCGGAAGCACATTGTTGCTCGCTGCTTCAGTGAGTTCTTCCGCTTGTGCATAGGTCAAGCAGCTCATAGAAAGTCCAATCGCAATACTGAGTTGTTTGGCTTTGAATAATCTGCGATCCTGCAGATGAAGACGTGATGAAATCATTCTTTTGTGCGCAATCCATAATAAATAGCGCGGCTATCATATGCTGAACTTTGATGAAATCAAATAATAACCATTATCACTTATTGCAATTAAAACGCAAAATTAATAGGCGAATTAAAGTCTTCTTAATAGAGCACACAATAAAAAAGCCATGTTTAACATGGCTTTTTAGATGAATTTGAATGAAATCTGTTATTTAAGTTGAACAGTACCATTTGCATTCACAGTGATTTTAGATTCACCGCCTGCAACATCTTGCATTGGTGCATCAGCTGCTGCAAATTTCGCACTTTCTGCACGCATCATGACTGGGCGAGGGTAGTAATTGCTGGTATTAATGTTTAAGTTAACCAAGTTATAGCCTGACTTACTCCATGCTTGCGCTAACGATTGCGCACGCTGTTGAAAGTTTTTCGATGCTTCAATAATTAGCTCATTTTCCACTTTCTTACGTTGTGTGTCAGATACACTAAAACCGATTGACTGGGTTTGGAAGTTTTGCTGTAGCTCACCAATTAACTGGCTCGCCGCTTTAAAATCGGTACTTTCTAAATTAATTTCAGCACGACCACGCCATTCTTTTAACTTTTGGTTGTCATCGTTGTAAATAGGGTAGGTGGATTGAGAACCCGTTTCGACTTTTACGCTTGGATATTTACGAGCTAAAGCTGTGGCTTGATTCATGAGCTGCGTAATTTGTGTTGCGAGTTCAGCAGGTTGTTTATTACTACGTTCAATGTAAAGCGTTGCATTCATTAAATCGTTGGATACTTGGCGTGTTGCCTCTGCCTGAACATTGACAATATTGTAGTTCAATTGGTTCTCAGACTGAGCAAAAACTGCTGAGCTAAATAAAGCACTAAGAGCGATTGCTGGGATGAAGAATTGACGCATTTTTATTCCTTTTTTATTTAGGAGGAGTTTTGCAACATTTGTAAAAAGCTTAAAGCCAATTTGTGGTGAATTTGCGAAAATATTGTGGTTCGATTGTAAAAAAAGGTACAAGATATTTTTCAGAAAAACCTAGATAAAGTGATTTATTTCAAAAACTTATTTTTTGACCAGGGTGAGTATTTTGAAATTTTGTGGTGAAGTTGAAAAATAAATAAATTCATCGTCTATTCTTTACGTTGTCACACTATAAGAGGATAATTTAAGCTATGCTTTGGCATGATATATTTTTTTAGTAAATTTCTGGCAGATAATATCCAAAAGCTGTTTATTTTATTGAAAATTTCTGTATCATCCGCCTCCTAGTTATGAAGTATCCAAACGCTATCTGACTAGATTTATAAAGCGCCGAGTCAAAGGACCAAAAGTCACCCGACTTATTTCTTTCAACCCATATCAGAGATGGTAATTCGATATGAGCGTTTCTTCTGTAAACCCTGCCACTAATACTACTAACGAATACTATTTGACTCGCCAAAGTCAGATGGAATCCAATGTTCGTAGCTATCCACGGAAATTACCGTTAGCGATAGCCAAAGCATTAGGCTGCTGGGTTACTGATGTTGAAGGTACAAAGTACCTCGATTGTTTAGCTGGGGCAGGAACATTGGCTTTGGGCCATAATCATCCTGCGGTAATTCAAAGTATTCAAGATACACTTGCAAGTGGTCTTCCTTTACATACTTTGGATTTAACGACACCTTTAAAAGATGCATTTACTGAAGCATTACTTGAACAATTACCAGGCGGTAAGGAAGAGTATTGTCTACAGTTCTGTGGTCCATCTGGTGCAGATGGCACGGAAGCAGCAATTAAATTAGCGAAGACGTATACCGGTCGTAGCACAGTGATTAGTTTCTCTGGTGGTTACCATGGTATGACGCACGGCGCTCTTGCAATGACAGGTAACCTGTCTGCGAAAAATGCTGTAAATGGTTTAATGCCAGGCGTTCAATTTATGCCGTATCCGCATGAATACCGTTGCCCACTTGGTTTAGGTGGTGAAGCGGGTGTGGATGCATTGACATATTTCTTTGAAAACTTCATTGAAGATGTTGAAAGTGGTGTAACCAAGCCAGCGGCTGTCATTCTTGAAGCAATTCAAGGTGAAGGCGGTGTGGTCACAGCGCCAACCAAATGGTTGAAAAAAATCCGCGAAGTGACTGAAAAACATAACATTGTGTTGATTCTTGACGAAGTTCAAGCAGGCTTTGCACGTTCAGGCAAAATGTTCGCATTTGAACATGCGGGTATTGAACCTGACGTTGTTGTCATGTCTAAAGCCGTTGGTGGTAGCTTACCGCTTGCTGTATTGGGCATTAAACGTAAGTTTGATGCTTGGCAGCCAGCAGGCCACACGGGTACTTTCCGTGGTAACCAATTGGCAATGGGTACTGGTCTTGCAACGATCAAAACCATCAAAGAACAAAACCTTGCGCAAAATGCACAAGAACGTGGTGATTTCTTACAAGCTGAATTTAAAAAGCTTGCTCAAGAGTTCCCATGTATCGGTAACGTGCGTGGTCGTGGTTTGATGATTGGTGTTGAAATTGTTGATGAGCGTAAACCAGCGGATCATATGGGTTCTTTACCTGCAGATGGTCAACTGGCAGCAGCGATTCAAGCGGCATGCTTTAACAACAAGTTATTGTTAGAAAAAGGCGGTCGTAACGGTACAGTGATTCGTTTACTTTGCCCACTTATTATCACTCAAGCTGAATGTGAAGAAGTAATTGTTCGCTTTAAGAAAGCAATTGCTGAAGCACTTGTTGCAACTCGAGGCGCGTAATCATGGTTGATTTTGCAGAACACCGTAAGGCGTTACTCTGCAATGATGCTGCATCCATTGCTGACTATTCGTCAGCAATGGACCAAGCGACTAAAGCAGTTGCAGCATGGTTGCAAAATGACAAAATGTACACAGGTGGTAGCATTAAAGAGCTACGCAGCGCGATTGCATTTAATCCTTCTAAAGAAGGTTTGGGTGTACAAAAGTCACTTGAACGTATGGTTGAGCTTTTCTTAAACAAAAGCTTAAAAGTCCATCACCCGCACTCGCTCGCGCATTTGCACTGCCCAACTATGGTGACTAGTCAAATTGCTGAAGTGCTGATTAATGCAACGAATCAATCGATGGATTCTTGGGACCAAAGTCCTGCAGGTTCATTGATGGAAGTTCAGTTGATTGACTGGCTTCGTCAAAAAGTGGGTTATGGTGCAGGTCAAGCTGGTGTGTTCACTTCTGGTGGTACACAGTCAAACTTGATGGGTGTACTGCTTGCACGTGATGCATGTATTGCGAAAAACTGGAAAGACGAAAACGGTAATCCGTGGTCTGTACAGCGTGATGGCGTGCCAGGCGATGCGATGCGCAACGTCAAAGTCATTTGTTCTGAAAATGCACACTTCTCTGTGCAAAAGAACATGGCGATGATGGGCATGGGCTTCCAATCAGTCGTGACCGTTCCTGTGAACGAGAACGCGCAGATGGATGTGGATGCACTTGAAAAAACCATGGCTCACCTTCAAGCTGAAGGTAAGATTGTGGCGTGTGTGGTTGCAACTGCGGGTACGACCGATGCAGGTGCAATTGATCCACTGAAGCAAATTCGTGAAATCACCAACAAATATGGCGCGTGGATGCACATCGATGCGGCATGGGGCGGTGCTTTAATCTTATCGAACAATCATCGCGATATGTTGGATGGTATTGAGCTTTCTGACTCAATTACGCTGGATTTCCATAAGCATTACTTCCAAACCATCTCTTGTGGTGCGTTCTTGTTAAAAGACGAAGCGAACTATCGTTTCATGCACTATGAAGCTGAGTATTTAAACTCTGCTTATGACGAAGAGCATGGCGTGCCTAACCTCGTGTCTAAGTCACTTCAAACAACACGTCGTTTCGATGCGTTAAAGCTTTGGATGACTGTTGAAGCCTTGGGTGAAGAACTGTATGGCTCTATGATTGACCACGGCGTTACTTTAACTCGTGACGTTGCTGATTATATCAATGCAGCTGCTGGTTTAGAGATGTTGGTTGATCCACAATTTGCATCTGTATTGTTCCGTGTGGTTCCAGAAGGCTATCCAGTAGAATTGCTTGATACCTTAAACCAAAACGTTGCAGACGAATTGTTTGCACGTGGTGAAGCGAATATTGGTGTCACTAAAGTGGGTCAAAATCAATCTTTGAAAATGACGACTTTAAGTCCAGTTGCGACTTTAGATAACGTGAAGAACCTGCTTGGTCTTGTCCTTGCAGAAGCGGATCGTATCAAAGGTCCAATCGCAGATGGAACCTATACACCTGCAATTGCTTAATCGATTGTTTGTGTTAAAAAAAAGGAGCTGATATCAGCTCCTTTTTTTATATGTTGTAAATATTAAAATGCATAACATCTATTGGCTAAGCATCTAATTTTAATTATGTTGGAGATGCTTTGGTTTTCTATGAAGTAGTTTTCGATATCTGCTTGAACTATGATTTTCAGGAAAATGAACTTCAATAGTTAAGACTAAAGCTAAATATTCGGGCTTTTGATTTTCAATAGGCAAATGATTTTCTTCATGAATTTTTAAGTTAAAGGTATGACCTGCACGACAGGCAAGTCCTTGTCATAATCACGGCAATTTGGGGTAAATAAATGTGTTTGGCTAGCGCTCATGGGAAAAGCCGCATTCATATGACTTGTCAAGCTTCTTACGAAAAATGAAAGGTTAAGGCGGCAGTAAAGGGTAGATGAAGCCCAAAATCTCCTTCATTGAGCTATCTTTTAGAAAAAAGATAAAGCGGTATCGTCAGAAATACCCATTATTCGGACAAATATTTCTAAAAATAAGAAAGGTACCTGAGTCTAAAAGTCATAAATTGGCTCTTGTATTCAAGATGAGTATGCTAATTTCTAAGAAATAAATGGGGGATAAAAGGTAAAAATTAAGACCTAAATGACGCTCAATTTTCTAAATATTACTCCACTCATTTGTCATTTATGGGTTATGAAATTCTGACAAATGGCGAAAATTTATATGGATTCTGCATATGGGTATACGCAAATTTTTATAGATTAGAAGGGCTATTCAATGTTAAAGAAATCAAAGTCTATGGAGTTCTTTTTTGCTTTATGTATTGATTCTAAATGTGTTTTATTTTTTATAAAAGCGTAAAAGATGTTGATGTAAAATGAATTATGCACTCTCGGTATATCGAAATAAGAAAAATTCTTTACGTGTTTAGAGTGGGTGAAATTGAACAAAGTGTAACGAATCATGGACAAATAAAAATAAACATCATGAAAGTGTCACAATGCTGTAACTTGCTTGTCATATTCTGAAATCAAAATGCAGTTATCCAAAAAAGTACAAGACTGAATAAAAAGTGGCGTACTCCAAAATGTTTAATATGTGAGATAACAAATATGCGCTTAAACCATATCGCACTTGCAGTAGTAGTTTCTGGGGCAGCTGTAGCAACCACGGCAAATGCAGCTCGTGACACAATCCAAATTGCGGGTTCTTCAACAGTTTTACCATATGCAAGTATTGTTGCTGAAGAATTTGGTAATACTTTCCCACAATTTAAAGCACCCGTTGTTGGTTCTGGCGGTTCTTCAGGTGGCTTAAAACAGTTCTGTAATGGTGTGGGTGATAACACAATTGATATCGCAAACGCATCTCGTAAAATTAAAGATACAGAATTAGCTGCTTGTAAGAAAGCTGGTGTCAACCAAGTGATCGAAATCAAAATTGGTTATGACGGTATTGTGTTCGCTTCAAATGCAAGCAAAGCAGCATACAAATTACGTCCACAGCACGTCTATGCAGCTTTAGCAGCGCAGTTACCATCTAACGGTAAAATGGTTGCAAACCCATATACACGTTGGAACCAAATTGACAAAAGCCTTCCAAATGAACCAATCACTTTAGTGATTCCAGCATCAAACCACGGTACACGTGAAGTGTTCCAAGAAAAAATGGTTGATGCAGGCTGCGAAACTTATGCAGCAATCAAGGCAATGGATAAAGATGCACAAAAGAAAGCATGTTCAACTTTCCGTAAAGACGGCAAAGTGATTGAGATTGCGGGTGACTACACTGAAACTTTAGCGCGCTTAAAAACCTCGCCTAGCGCAGTAGGTGTGTTTGGTTTAGGTTTCTACGACCAAAACCGAGACAAGTTACGCGTAGCTACAGTGAACAATGTTGCACCATCTGAAAAGACAATTTTGAATGGTTCATACCCAGTTTCTCGCCCACTATTCTTCTACGTGAAGGGTGAGCATTTGAAATCAATCAAAGGCTTAAAAGAATACACGGAATACTTCATCAGCAAGAAAGTATCAGGTAAAGGTTCTAAGCTTGAGCGTGCTGGTTTGATCTCAATGTCAGACAAAGAGCGTGCAGCAGTTCTTGCGAACTTCAAAGCAGGCAAAGCGGTTAAGTAATTAAGCGTAGAAACAGTCAACGGTAGGCAAGTCCTACCTTTGACGTTTTTTACTAGGATTAAGTTTTTTCAAATAATGAAAATTGAAAGAACCGTGGAGAATACATGAATCTGCTACTTATAGGTGTGTTATTGGCACTGATCGCCATAGCCTATCAAATGGGCTTAAGCCAGAGCCGTAACTTAGCAGGTAAGGGAAATAATTCTGCAAAATTACACTCACGTCCGGGGTATTACGGTGCGTTAGTGGCTTTGTGGTGTGGTATCCCTGCTTTTTTAATTTTGATTGTTTGGAATATTGTTGAACCAAATGTTTTGAATCATGTGGTACTAAATCACGTGCCAGCACAAGTCGCTGCAACCTTAGATGCTGCTAGTACGGATGTGTTGATCAACCGTGTGGAAGCGATTGCTTCAGGTTTTGGTGTAACAGATACACCAGCCGCGTATGAGCTTGCTGCTGCGGAGCAACTGGCGAAGTTTCAAAGCATTGGTACATTTGCCAAAATTGCAGTGGTGATTTGTGCGGCACTGGCAGGTTTAGTCGCTGCAAAAAAACGCATTGCAACTCAGTTCCGCGCTCGTAACCAAGTTGAGAAAACCATTAATGTTGCACTTGCGCTCTGTTCTGGTGTCGCGATTCTAACCACGATTGGTATCGTGATGTCGATGTTCAGCGAAGCGATGCGATTCTTCCACTTCGTGAGTCCACTCGACTTTTTCTTCGGTACAGAATGGAACCCAGGCTTTAGTACCTCTGGTAATGCAGAAGGAAGCTACGGCTTACTGCCATTACTTTGGGGTACCTTAATGGTCAGTGGTATTGCACTCTTGGTTGCAGTCCCTGTGGGATTAATGATCGCGATCTATCTTGCTGAATATGCATCTTCTGGGTTTCGCTCATGGGCAAAACCAACTATTGAAGTGCTCGCAGGGATTCCAACCATTGTTTACGGTGTATTTGCACTGATGATCATTGGCCCATTCTTTAAAATGCTTGGCGAATCCGTTGGTTTACACATCAACGCAACCAGCGCACTCACTGCTGGTTTCGTCATGGGGATCATGATTATTCCTTTCGTTTCATCGCTGTCTGATGACATTATCACGCAGGTGCCACGTGCATTACGTGATGGCTCATTAGGTTTGGGTGCGACAAAGTCTGAAACCATTCGTCAGGTGGTGATACCTGCAGCACTTCCGGGCATTATCGGCGCGTTCTTGCTTGCAGCGTCACGTGCCATCGGTGAGACCATGATTGTGGTGCTTGCAGCAGGGAACAGTCCTTTATTGCATGCCAATCCACTTGAAGCCATTTCAACTGTGACCATTACCATCGTAAACCAATTGACAGGTGATACTGACTTTGCAAGCCCGCAAGCTTTGGTGGCATTTGCACTAGGTCTGACACTCTTTGTAATTACGCTTGGTTTGAACATTGTTGCACTGTACATCGTGCGTAAATATCGTGAGCAATACGACTAATGACGACTTCTAATAGCACAGCAGATCAAGTATTTGATCCACAACATGCGGCAGAATTACGAGAAAAGCGTAAGCAAACGATCAGTAATTCATTGGCAAAACGTCACCGTAAAGAAAAAACCTTTCGTTTCTTTGGTTTCTCAGCAGTGATTGCAGGTTTATTCTTTGTCGCGCTACTTTTTGGCAGTATTTTATCGAAAGGCTTACCTGCTTTTTGGCAAAGTAGCATGAGTTTACCCGTGTACTTTGACCCTGCCATTATTACGACAGGTGCAAAACCTGTACAGCGTGCAGGTGAATCTCCAGCACAGTTTGAAGAGCGTTTTATTGCTTGGCAAACTGAAATGGGTATGGTGGATTGGGATGCTTTAATTGTGAATGCCATGATTGCAAAAGATCCAGCACTTGCTTCTAAACGAGATGACTTAGCTTCTTTGTACACTAGTTCTGAAGCATATCGCTTACGTGATATGGTGATGAAAGATCCATCATTGGTCGGTAAGAAGGAAGACATTAAAGTGCTTGCTGATGCAAACGTTGATGTGTGGCTCGCAGGAAATATTGACCGTAGTTTGCCTGATGAACAGCAACAGTTGAGCCCAGAAGTTCGTCAACTTGCCGATGAAATGAAAGCTTCAGGGGTAATGGAAAATACTTTTAATACCAACATTTTTGTCAGTCCAGACTCTCGTAGTTCTCCTGCAACTTCAGGTTTAGCAGGGGCATTCATGGGGTCGCTGTTCATGATGCTGATCGTGATCATTATTTCGATTCCAATTGGTGTGGCATCTGCAATTTATCTTGAAGAATTTGCGCCTAAAAACTGGATCACAGACGTCATTGAAGTCAACATTAACAACCTTGCCGCTGTACCATCAATTGTCTTTGGTTTGCTCGGTGCTGCGATCTTTATTGGTTGGATGCATTTACCGCTTTCCGCACCATTGGTCGGTGGTTTGGTGCTGAGTTTAATGACATTACCAACGGTGATTATTACGACACGTGCATCGTTGAAAGCTGTACCACCATCAATTCGTCAGGCAGCTTTAGGGCTAGGTGCTTCACGTATACAAACCGTATTCCATCACGTTTTACCACTTGCACTACCGGGGATTCTAACGGGTGCAATCATTGGTGTAGCACAAGCATTAGGTGAGACTGCACCGCTGTTATTAATTGGTATGAGTGCATTTGTTGCAAGTGTACCTACAACTCCATTTGATCAATCGAGTGCTTTACCTGTACAGATTTTCTTGTGGCAAGGTAATGAGCTGCGTAACTTCTTCGAAGGACGTACAGCGGCTGCGATTATTGTTCTGCTTGCAATGATGATTGGACTCAACAGTATTGCAATTTGGTTACGTAAGAAATTTGAAGTCCGTTGGTAAGTGAGGGCAAAATATGAATACCGTTGTTAAAAATTCCTTAGATCAGGATCAAACAGTGAATCAAGAACACACTCAATTTACAAACCCGAATACGACCTCAGGTCAGCAGGGTACTTCTTTTGTGTCGCAGTTCGATACACAGACTTCTGCTAAGAAAGATCAGGCACAAGGACAAGTAAAACTCAGCACTACAGATGTACATGTTTACTATGGCGAAGCTGAAGCGATTAAAGGGATTGATCTGAATATCTACGAAAATGAAGTGATTGCATTTATTGGGCCATCGGGCTGCGGTAAATCGACCTTCTTGCGTACTCTGAACCGTATGAACGACACTATTGATAGCTGTCGTGTGACGGGTAAAGTGATGTTGGATAATCAAGATATTTATGACCCAAACCTAGATGTGGTACTGCTTCGCGCTCAAGTAGGTATGGTATTCCAAAAACCAAACCCATTCCCAAAGTCAATTTTTGATAACGTGGCTTATGGCCCTAAACTCCATGGTTTGGCGCGTGATAAGTATGACTTAGAAGAAATTGTAGAAAACAGCTTACGTAAAGCGGGCCTTTGGGATGAAGTCAAAGACCGTTTAAACCAACCGGGCACAGGCTTGTCCGGTGGTCAGCAGCAGCGTTTATGTATTGCACGTACCATTGCGGTGAGCCCTGAAGTGATTCTGATGGATGAGCCATGTTCAGCGCTTGACCCTATTGCAACAGCGAAAGTGGAAGAGCTAATTTCTGAACTTTCAACGCAGTATACGATTGCGATCGTGACGCACTCAATGCAACAGGCTGCACGTGTATCAGACCGTACCGCTTACTTCCATTTAGGTGACTTGATTGAAGTGAACTCAACCGAGAAAGTCTTCACTCAGCCAGATCATCAGTTAACTGAAGCCTATATTACAGGTCGTTTCGGTTAATACGCACAACTTGAAATATTTGAAAAAACAGAGCCTACGCGCTCTGTTTTTTTATGAGCGAGCATTTGGTTTAGTGATTAAATAGCCATGATGATGCACATTGTGCATTGCAGTCATATTGGACAATAAATGCGAAGATGTGTTGTCTGAGAGATTGACTCATCTTGTAAATGATTAAATGTGAAAGATAACGCATTACAGAATAAAACAAAAAATGGCTATTGAAAAAAAATGCCATTGACCTAATCTAGGTCATATACCGACGTATTATTTTAGAGAATATAATTTCTATGTTATTTCATTTACCGAAACTTCCCGCTGAAATTCGAATTACACATTTAAATGCGCGTATTAATGAACAACGTAAAAAAATAGCGCAAACAACAGCCTCTAAACTAGAGTTACTGCAACTGACTCAGCAGTTAGCGAAAGAGTCACGTCATCGTAAAAAGGCCAATCAAAAAGTTTATATTCTAGATTTTAAAGGCGATACTGCGGCAACATCGGTAGAAAGTTTACGTGAAGAAATTACCTTGATTTTAGCGACAGCCAAAGCAGGGCGTGATCGCGTTGTGGTACGTCTAGAAAGCCCAGGCGGTATGGTGCATGGTTATGGTTTGGCTGCTGCACAATTGGTTCGTTTACGTGATGCAGGTTTCAATCTCACGATCTGTGTCGATAAAGTTGCAGCGAGTGGTGGTTATATGATGGCATGTATCGCCAATCAGATTATTGCTGCACCTTTTGCGGTTGTTGGTTCAATTGGTGTAGTCGCGCAAGTTCCTAACTTTAATCGTCTGCTAAAAGAACACAATATCGATTTTGAACTGTACACAGCAGGCCAATATAAACGTACAGTGACAATGTTTGGTGAAAACACAGCAGAAGGTAAGGCGAAGTTTGAAGAAGAGTTACAACAGACGCATGTGTTGTTTAAACACTTTGTTGAAAAATATCGTCCACAGCTCAATGTTGAGAAAGTGGCGACAGGTGAGCACTGGTATGGACAAGATGCTTTAGATTTGAATTTGGTCGATCAGTTACAAACTTCAGATGCTTATTTGCTTAATTTGCTGACCGATCATGATGTTTATGTCATCTCAACGCGTAAGAAACCGACTTTAGGTGAGAAGTTAGGCTTACAAGCTGCGCAAATGGCAGATGCCTTGGTACCAGCAGTCATGAATAAAGTGATAGAAACCTTAACTAAAACCAATGCAAGTTTGGTTCAAATGCGTGATCCAAAACTTTAATATTTAGTTGGCCGATTCATTTCAAAAAGTCTGGTTCCGAAATATGCAAAAAGCAATTTTAGAACCAGACTTTTTTGTCTTAAGCTAAGTACGCTTTAATCATTTTCACTAGACGTTCAATCAGTTGATCCGCCTGATCTTTGGTAATATTCAAGGTCGGCAGTAAACGCACCACAGAACCCGCAGTAACGTTAATAATGGTGTGGTATTCATCACGAGCAATGTTCACCAAGTCACCACATGCTTTTGGTAGTTCAACACCAATCATCAAACCAAAGCCACGGACAATCACATTTTGATCGGCAAGTTGCTTACGCAGTTGTTCTACGATGTAAGCGCCTTGTTCAGCTGCATTTTGTACAATGTTTTCTTTTTGCATAATGTCGATGATGGTATACACCACACGCGAACCCAATGCTGAGCCACTATACGTTGAACCGTGGTTACCCGCGGTCAATACGCCTACACCACGACCTTGAGTCATCACCGCACCAATGGGGAAGCCATTGCCTAAACCTTTGGCTGTGGTGAGTACATCAGGAATGATGTTGGTGTGTTGGTAGGCAAAGTATTCGCCCGTACGACCATTACCTGTTTGAACTTCGTCCAACATCATCAGCCAGTTATGCTGATTACAGATCTGACGAATCTCTTCCAAGTAGCTAAAGCCTTGCGGAGCAGTGTTGACCCCACCTTCGCCCTGAATTGGTTCGACAAAGATTGCGACAATGTCTGGATGGTGAATTGTGGCTTCTTCAATGGCTTCAATGTCGCCGAATGGGACACGAATAAAACCTTCAACCAATGGGCCAAAGCCTTCTTGGACTTTTTTGTTGCCTGTTGCCGATAACGTTGCCATGGTACGCCCATGGAAAGAGTGCTCTGCAACAATGATTTTTGGATTGGCAATGCCTTGCATGTAGCCAAATTTACGGGCAATTTTGATTGCGCCCTCATTGGATTCTGCACCACTGTTTGAAAAGAATACTTCTTCCATGCCAGCAACTTCAGCAAGTTTTTGTGCTGCAGCCGTTTGCCAAGGCACTTCAAACAAGTTACTGGTATGAATGAGCGTTGCCGCTTGTTCTGCAATCGCTTCCGCAATGACAGGATGAGCATGGCCTAAACCACAGACTGCAATGCCCGTTAGCGCATCAAAGTATTCAGTACCATCCTCAGTGTACAGATAAGAGCCTCGACCTCGGACAAAGCTGATCGGCTGACGGCCAAATACTGGCATCAAATGAGAGGGTTGATCAGTTTGTACAGGAGCAAGGGTAATGTTATTCATGACTAACTCTTATCTGTTAGAGGGTAAGTGAAATCCAATATTAAGCAATTATGCTTGTAGTTTTAAAGCCTAAATCTAAATAAAAGTCGAAATATTGCTTTAGGCATACTGTTTTTCTACGTTTTGGGTATAATGCGGGTTAGATTAGTTGAGGATTGATCAATGACTGAACAAGCACGCGATACCGAAGCGTTAATTCGTGACCAAATTGCAAAACACGCTGTACTTCTTTATATGAAAGGCACCCCACAGTTTCCACAATGTGGTTTCTCTGCACGTGCTGTAGAAGCGCTTAGTCAAATTGGTCGTCCGTTTGCTTATGTGAATATTCTTGAAAATCCAGATATTCGTGCTTTGTTACCACAAATTGCAAACTGGCCTACATTCCCACAGTTATGGATCAACGGTGAGTTGATTGGTGGTAGTGACATTATTCTAGACATGTTCCAAAAAGGTGAATTACAACCTTTAGTTGAACAGCATAGTCCAGCACCTGAAGCTTAATCTTCAGTTGTAAAAAAAAGCGCCATTGAGGCGCTTTTTTTTGTTTGAGGGAAAGTGTTAATCCGCTGTAGTTACAGTGCTTACAGCTTCAGAAGTGTGTTCTGCTGCATTTTCAGTTGCAACAGTCTTCTTTTCAGCTTTTGCCTTTTTTTTGTCCTTCTTCTTTTTTTTCTTTTTCTTCGGCTCTTCTTCAAACTCAGCACCATCTTCAATGGCTTGCCAATAATCTAGCTGATCCATCACCGCCGCATAAATGGACTTCTTGGTGTAGCGTCCTTTTTTGTCTAAAGTGCCGACTGGTCGAGCCATAAGTAGTTCAAGCGCTTGATCAATCGTATCTATAGCATGAATGTGGAACTGGCCATTTGAAACCGCATCAATCACATCTTTACGTAACATTAAATGCTGCATATTTTGACGCGGAATAATCACACCTTGTTTACCAGTTAAACCTTGAAGTTTACATGCATCGAAGAAGCCTTCAATTTTCGCATTGACACCACCAATTGGTTGAACTTGACCTAATTGGTTCATTGAGCCAGTAATCGCCCAAGACTGATCAATCGGGAGTTGGCTAATCGCTGAGATTAAAGCAGACAGCTCTGCAACCGTAGCACTGTCACCATCGACTTGACCATAGCTTTGTTCAAAGGCAAGTGCGGCAGAGAAGTGTAGGGTTTGCTCACGCCCGAAATGTGCTTTTAAGAACGATGACATCAATAGCACACCTTTCGCATGCAGAGAGCCACCGAGCTCGACACTACGCTCAATATCTAGAATATCGCCGCCGCCTTGATACACGGAGGCTGTTAAACGTGACGGTAAGCCAAACTCGACATCCGCATAGTGAATGACAGAAAGTGCGTTAATTTGGCCGAGGCGGTGTCCGCGCGTTTCGATGAGCTGTGTACCACGTGACAAATCCTGCCAATAGAGCTCACGTAAATAGCCTAAGCGATATTTGCGATGATCTAATGCCATATTAATGTGTTGATCCGAGACCATTTTATCGCCTGATTGGAAGGCGTGATGATGCGCCTCACGAATCAAATCACCCAAAGTGAGGGCATGCAGAGATAGGGAGCTTTGATCTTCGGCTTGACGACTAGAGTCGGTCAAAAGCGCAGAAAGGGCAGATCGATCAAAAGGAAGTAGTTTATCGGCCTGTACATAGTCTGCGATCAGCTGCATATAGGCTTGTTCATTTACTTCATTACGTTGCAACGTATCAGTAAAGTCGGCACGGATTTTAAAGACACTGCCAAGCTCAGGTTCTACTTCGAGTATTTCATAATAAATTTCAGGCTCAGCCAGTAAAACCACTTTCAAATTAAGCGGGATTGCTTCAGGTTCAATTGAGATACTTCCTGTCAGTGTCAACATATGTTCAAGTGAAGAAAGTTTTAACTGGCCTGATTTTAAAGCACGTTTTAGACCTTGCCATGCATAAGGCTGTTCAAGCAGTTGTTCTGCTTCTAACATTAAAAAACCACCATTGGCTTTATGTAATGTCCCTGGGCGGATTAAGGTAAAGTCTGTAGTAATGGTGCCATGTTGAGTCAGTTGCTCTACGTGGCCAAGCAAATTGTAGTGAGTTGGGAAGTCTTCAAAAATAACTGGTGCACCAGCATTGGTTTTATGCGACACAATCACATTGGCTTGATAGCGCGAAGGGATACGACTAAACAGGCCAGGCGTGAAGTCATCTTCTTCTTGTTCGAGTACCACCTCGACATTGTTAATAATGTCTTCAGCATAATATTTTAAGTAGTCTTTTAAGCCTTCAACCTCAGCAAACTTAGTCAGTAACTGTTCGACTTTAGGTAATAAAACTTGCTTGGCAATATCGCGATTCAACACTTGAACTTTATCGCGGGCATCTTCCTCCAAGTCGCCTAAATGCATGCCTAAACGCTCAAGTTTTTTGTCCATATGGCGTATATTGGCATTAATTTCAGAACGCTCTTTAGAGCTTAAAGCATTGATGTCGGCCTGCGTCATTTCCAATACTTTATCGTCTACATACTGGACGGGGATAAAGCAGTGCTCATCATTACGAGAGATTAGTTTGAGGTCGAGTTCTTCACCTTCTTGGGTCAATTCAATCAATGCTTGTTGCTGAACATCACCTGTTTGTTGGCGAATGGCTTCTATACGGTTGTGGTAGGTTTCAGCAGTAAAGCGGCGCTCAAGTTGCTTTAAAGTGGTTTGCCATGTTTGATGTAACATGGTTTGAAATTTTACCGCCTGACCCGCAGGTAATTCTAAAGCAATCGGTTGACGTGGGCTTTTAAAATTATAAACGTAAACCCAATCGTTCGGTGTCGGCATATTTTTGGCGTGTTGCTGGAGTAAACGCTTGACCATGGTGCGCTTGCCCAAGCCAGCTGTTCCTACGGCAAAGATGTTATAGCCAGAGTAAGGTAAGGAAATGCCTGCTTCAACTGAAGCACGTGCGCGGTCTTGCCCTAAAAAATTATTGAGCGGTTTAATACGACGCGTTGAGGCTGGAATCTTATCCAGAGCAGGTGTGTGCGTCAGTTGCTCTGCTTGAAGTTGTGTCTTTGCTAAGGTCGTTTGAATTTCGGGTTGGTCAAATGCTGAACTAAGGTTGTTTTCTGGATTTTCTTGACTATTTAATGCGGGTGGTACAGATATAGAAGAGCTCATTTGATCGTGTTTTTGGGTCACTTTGAAATCCGAAACTAAAGATTGCGTTAGAAACTTAAAGGTATACAGGTTTAATGCAAAAGATCAAGCAAAGTCGCAGTGTTTGTCGACAAAAATAGAACATTGATTTTATAAATCAGGTTGAAACAAATTGTATTAAGGGTTTGAATAGCAGCATTGGTTTTAAGACAACAAAAACGTAATGACAACACAATCTTCAGGATGGAAATCCGCCTTTACTGCATTTTTAGATCGCCGTGCGTTGATCATGCTGTTTTTGGGTTTCTCAGCAGGTATCCCAATCCTGTTAATTTTCTCGAGCTTATCTTTATGGTTAGGTGAGGCAGGTATCGATAAGAGCGCTGTGACTTTTTTTAGTTGGGCTGCTCTGGGTTATTCATTCAAATTTGTTTGGGCCCCTTTGGTCGATGAATTACCTGTACCAGTGCTGACCAAATTATTGGGTCGTCGGCGTGCGTGGTTATTGATCGCACAACTCTTAATTATCTGTGCCATTTCTATCATGGCTTTTTCAGATCCGTCTCTTGGTCAGAGCTATCTTTACCAAATGGCTGCGGGTGCAGTGCTTTTAGGTTTTTCTGCTGCGACACAAGATATTGTGATTGATGCCTATCGTATTGAACTGGCAGAAACGCAAATGCAAACGGTGTTGGCTTCAACCTATAACGCAGGCTACCGCATCGGGATGATCGTTGCAGGTGCGGGTGCGTTATTTTTAGCGGCTTATTTGGGTACAGCTAAGGGCAACTATATTTATGAGGCATGGAAGTGGACCTATTTGGCAATGGCGGCGGTCATGTTGGTCGGGATCGCAACCACTTTATGCATACGTGAGCCACAAGTTGATCGGGTACGTAAAGAATATAAACGCGTAGATTATTATCGTTTAGTGGCGGTTTTCTTTGTATCTGTGATGAGTTTTGTGCTGAGTTATGTTTACTCAGGCAAGCTCACAGAAATGCTAATTCAGCTCTGGACGATCAAAGATAGTTTTGCATTGTTTTGTTTTGAAGCTTTACGTTTTATTGGCTCTGGTGCGGTTGCATTTATGGTGGGTTCAAGCCTTGTCAAAATGGGCGCTGTGAATAAGCAAATGGCCTATGAAACATGGGTGAATCCTGTTGCTGACTTTTTTAAGCGTTATGGCGTGAAATTGGCGTTAGTATTGCTATTGTTGATTGGTTTTTACCGTATTTCCGACATCATTGCAGGTGTGATCTCCAATGTGTTTTATCAAGACTTAAACTTTACCAAAGAGCAGATTGCTGAAGCAGTGAAAGTTTATGGGGTGATTTTTAGTTTGGTTGGTGGCTTTTTAGGAGGGCTACTGGCACAGCGCATGAACATCATGAAGTTGATGTTTGTCGGTGCAATTTTAGCTAGTTCAACTAATCTTATTTTTATTGGTTTGGTCAAATCAGGACAACCTTTAAATGATGTTGTGATCAATGTTGGTGAGCAAAGTTTCAAAACTCAAGCGGATGAGACAGGTGCATGGGCAATTAAGGTTCCTGTTGAGCAGCTTCAGGCAAATGAACGTCTAACTGCAACGGCCAGTTTTCAAAATGATACTTCACAGCCTGTCTCGGTCACATTGCCTTACATTAGTCAAACGGGTGCATCTACGGCATTGCTGTTGCTTCCGATCACGGCTGATAATGTGATTGATCAACGAGAGTCTGAAGGAAGTATCGTGGTACGAGGTCAATACCTTGCTACACTGGCTGAAAACCAAAGTATTAAATTGAGCTTAGATGGTCAAAGTTTTGATGCAAAGCTAGACAAAGAAGGTGTGTTTAGCGCAGCAATCCCTGCTCAACTGCTTCTTGATTCAAACTCTAAAAAGCTGAATGCCGTATTGATGCAAAATGAGCGTGCGCAACAACACACTGCACTGAATTATCAGGTGGATCCTGAAGCTGAGAAATCTGCAACTCTAGATGTTGATCTTCAACCGATTAATTTGAATAAAGCAGTTGATGGGCAGTTAGAAGTTAAAGGGAAGGTGATTAAAGAATATAGTTCAAACTGGCTGTATTTTGCGATTATTGTCGATAACTTGGCATCAGGTTTAGCTGGTGCTGCATTTATTGCATTTCTATCAAGTTTGACCAGCGTATCTTTTACTGCGGTTCAGTATGCGATTTTTAGTTCATTGATGACGTTGACACCTAAAATACTAGGTGGATATTCAGGGACAATTGTGTCCAATATTGGCTATCCAAATTTCTTCTTGCTGACCACACTCATTGGGATCCCAATTTTAATCTTAGTGGTCTGGGTGGCGAAACTTCTACGTGAGCATGCCGCTGAGCAAAGTTAAAGCATCGATTTATTTCGAATGAAAAAAGTAGCCCTTGTGGCTGCTTTTTTTATGGTTGAGGTTTGAAATATAGAGCGGCATTGCCTATATTGGGTGGCTGAGAATAAATCATGAGGAAATTCCAATGCGCATGCTACATACCATGCTACGTGTAGGCAATTTAGAACAATCTTTGGCATTCTATACTGAAGTGCTTGGTATGACTTTACTTCGTAAGCGTGATTATGAAGAAGGTCGTTTTACTTTGGCATTTGTGGGTTATGGTGATGAAGAAAATCATACGGTTTTAGAGCTGACACATAACTGGGATACGGACAGTTATGAACTGGGCAATGCTTATGGTCATATAGCGATTGCAGTAGACGATGCATATAAAGCTTGTGAGGAAATCAAAGCGCGCGGTGGTAATGTCGTGCGTGAAGCCGGACCAATGAAGGGTGGCGTAACGGTTATTGCCTTTGTAGAAGATCCAGATGGCTATAAAATTGAACTGATTCAACAAGATAATAATGCACGTAATAACTAAACCGTTATTCGGTCATATGCAGCGTGTATGCACAGTATTAATTAAAAAAATATTGAACATATTCTGTAAAAGCTAGCTTTATTTATATAGCTCAGTAAGATGAATTTACCCAAAGGTAAATTAGTCACTGGGCTTTTTCATTTTTAGAGGAATGACAGGATGTTGGTATGTTGAAATTATTGGCACTCGATCGGTTTACGTTATTGCTATTTGTTATGGTGCTCTTAGCCAGCTTTGTCCCTGTTTCAGGTCAAGCTGCCAGTGTTTTTGGTGTACTGACGACGGTCGCGATTGCAATATTATTCTTTTTGCATGGGGCTAAACTATCCCGTGAAGCCGTGATTCAGGGCATGATGCATTGGAAACTCCACGCGTTGGTTTTTGCATTTACCTTCATCCTTTTTCCCGTTTTAGGTTTGCTTGCTAAACCTGTATTGGTACCACTACTTGGGCAGGAGTTGTATTGGGGCTTTTTGTTTATGTGCTTTTTGCCATCGACAGTACAGTCTTCAATTGCGTTTACTTCGGTCGCGCAAGGCAATGTGGCTGGGGCGGTATGTAGTGCTTCATTCTCGAATTTGATCGGGATGTTTATTACCCCTGTGATGGTGGCCTTTTTCATTTTGGGGCAATCAGAGCATGGTTTTGATCCAACCTCGTCTATTCTTCAAATCACCTTATTGCTGTTGGTTCCCTTTGTCCTTGGACAGCTACTTCGACCATATGTCTTTCCGTATATGCAAAAAATGCCAAGCATCGTCAAAGCATTCGATCAGGGTTCGATATTAATGGTGGTGTACGGTGCTTTCAGCGGTGCTGTGGTGGCCGGTCTATGGCAAGAGGTGAGTGTTGGTACTTTAATCTTATTGATCATTGTCTGTTCGGTCTTATTGACGATTATTATGTTGCTTGGGTTGTTTTTACCACGTTGGTTAGGCTTTAATCGTGCCGATCAGAAAACCATTTTTTTCTGTGGCTCTAAAAAGACTTTGGCTAGTGGTGTTCCGATGGCACAGATTCTTTTTATTGGACAACCTTTGGGGATGATTGTTTTACCGATTATGATTTTTCATCAAATACAGCTGATGGTGTGTGGGATTATTGCTAACTATTGGGCCAAGCAATCTGAAATTGAAACGAAAGAATAATTGGCTATCTGATACTATATCTCGTATAATATTTGCCACTTGTTGTGCTTAGCCCTGACGGTATCCGTCTCGGTGGGCCAAAAGAATGGTCTGTTATGGTGTTGATCTGCAACTTAATTTAATTAAGTGGCCCTTTCCTCAATTTTGAGAGTGATCAATTGCGATGACAGCAAAACCTTCTTTAATTTTTATGGAGTAATCGACGATGCGCGCCGATATTCACCCAAAATACCAAACTTTAGTTGCTACATGTTCTTGCGGTAACGTAATTGAAACTCGTTCAGCACTTGGTAAAGAAACTGTTTACCTGGACGTATGTTCAGCTTGCCACCCATTCTACACTGGTAAGCAAAAGAACGTTGACACTGGAGGTCGTATCGACAAGTTCAAACAGCGTTTTGCTGGCATGTCACGTTCTATCAAACGCGACTAATAGCAAAAGAAAAAAACGGGCATTTGCCCGTTTTTTTATGCCTATGATATTTGAATACAGAGTCATGGGGCTGCTAGTTAGACCATATAATAAAAAGACCCCGTATAGGGGCCTTGAAATTTAGAGGTCAGTATCCAAGGTCAAAGCTTTACTGATCCTGCACATCAATCAGATGATCGAGTTTCTTCTGGAAATAATCGCCTTGAATAAAGCGGGCATCGACATTCCATGCATTGGCAAACGAAGTCATATCATTCAGATCACGCAGCATAATTTGAATGTTTTTCAATTGATGATATACCGCAACTTTTTCTTGCAACTCTTCCGTGTTAGCGTCGCTACTGAGCATGCGAGTTAAGTTTTCATGTAAGGTGAGATTGTTGATATCGAGCTGACGTAAGATAGATTCACTATAAATACTATTACCAAAGTCGCGAATCGAAACTTCAGCACCATATTGGCGAAGCTGGGCAATGTATTTTTGCGCTTCAGCAATGTTTTGGCTGATATCATCCTCAGAGAACTGAAGGATAATTGGATGACTTAACTTACTGCGTACAATGGTAATCAGTTTGGCGATAAATTCTGGGAAAGAGCGGTCATTCAAGAGTACGGCTTTGTTTAAGTTTACAATCAACTTTGCTTCAGGATACTGAGTGATAAAATTGTGTAGTTGTTTACACGACTCAACTAAAATCCAACGGTCAAGTTTAATAGACAGTTCGTGATCTTCACTTAACTCTTTGAGGCTTGATATATCTTTCCACGTATTACCATAAATAAAGCCACTGGTAACCTCATAGGTATATAAATTGGTGTCTTCTTTGTCATAAAGCTGTTGATATTTAAGATGAATCTCACCACGCTCTAATGCAAGATGTAAAGCTTTAAGTACCGTAGGCTCATTTGCTTTTTTTTGAGTGTCTAAAGTATCGCTGACAGTAGGGTTGATCAACTCAATCACAGGCATATCAATACTGGCTTTTTGCTCAATTTCGCAATCGTCTTGATTGGTCGGTAAAGCGGTTTTAAAGGCTGAGCACAATAAGTTTTCAAACTGATCTTGATTTGAAATTTCACCTTTCAATAAAGTATAGCCAATGCGCAAATTTACGGGATAGCTATTGTTTTCTACGGTAATGAGTTGTGGTTTGGTGAGCGCATTTAACGCAATCAGCTTAGATTCGAGTTTGGCCTGTGATTCTGCTTGGAATAAACCAACGATGGTTTGCCCACCCGCCTTAAACAGAGGAATATGAGTCTGTTCATTTAAAAAGCTGTAAATATTGTTAAAATAATCACGCGTAGTTGCCCAGTTGGCTTTAAAAATTTCATCTGGACAAGAGCTGAGTGCAAAGCTAACCAAAGCATTCTGATCAGAAGGCTGTTTGGTCATAGCACGGTTAATTTGTTGATACGTATTAGGTTGTATCGCATGCTTTTCAGTGTTGACCGATGGAGCAGTGGTGCGTTCAGATTCGACTTCAATCGTCAGTTGGAGCGCATCCTCTTCAGGTGCAGCTAAAAATTCAACCTTTAAAGGATTTTTAGTATGGGCATTATTATTAAGAGTAGCAACTTCAAAAGCACCTAAATCAAACTGACCTTGTGAAATTTTCTTAAAACGGATTTTGAAATCGTTTACATCTTTCGGCTGGAGAATATCAAGCAGAGGTTGACCAATAATATCATCTTCAGAGCTTAGGCCGAACAGTTGTAAGTATTCAGCATTGGCTGAAACATGAATCCCTTCTTGAATTAAAGCAATGGCTTTATTGCTTTCTTCAACTAAAGTCTGTGCTTGGCTTTGCGCTGTTTCAAGCTCATTCATGAGTTGTTGTTGACTTTGCAATAAGCGACTTAATGACAGCGCACGCAGTAGACCTAAGTAAAAGTTATCCGCTTCTTCTAAGTCCAAAATATCATAGACCCCTTTACGAATAAAACTTGCGTATTGGGTTGATTGATATTCCTCTGGCTTTAATAAAATCAGTGGTAAATTGACTTGGTTAGAGTTGCGAATCAAAGTCAGTGCTTGTTCATACTTTAGGTCATAAGCGCGACCAAAAATCACCACATCCCAAGGCAGATGAAGCTGTTTTTCAAAGTTTTGTAAGTCATCCAGTAAAGTGGCATGAACTTGATGATCGCTAGAAGTTAAAAGGTCACGAATTTGGTTATAACGGATCTGATTATCATCAATAATGAGTAAACGTGTTTCCGTACGTTTTAACTTTTTAGATAATAATGGATTTCTCACTTCAATGCTTCCCATAAATCGTGATTCTTAATAGCATTCATTTGCTTTTGAATAAAACTTTGAACCAATGGTTCTTGTTGGTCATTCAACAATTCATAATCAAAACGAATAAAACTTTGTGTAATTAAATGTGCTTTTACTAAATAAATTTTAAGATCTTCATCACCTAGGCGTAAGTGAATGGTTTGTTTTTCTCGGTACATATTCGAACCTGGGACAATAAGACTAGTCTGTACTTCATCAAGCTGGGACGTTTGTACCAATAACGCAGGTTGATAGTTCTGAGTGGTTCGGTCTGTTTTTACCATTACGGCACATGGGAAAAGATCTTGCGCTAAGATTTCTAACCCTAGTTCCAAGCTTTTTTCACTTGATTGTTTAATCCAGCGAATCACACCACCGCGCCATTGGCTATGCGCATTTTCTTGGACCAAAATAAACTCACCTGTTTTTAAATGTGCAGGTGTTGGTCCAGTCCAACGAATACGGTAACCATTCACGCTAATATCTAAAACTTCGGCAGGGTAGATTTGTTTCGACTCACGATCAATCATACGAGCAGAACTCGTCTCCACAGGAATATTACTGTTCATGGAGTTGATCACGTGACTTTCATTCTGAAAGTTGTAGTTACCTTCTAGCTCTAAAGTTTCATTAAAGTTCTTGCCTTTAGACAAATAGAAATGTGCGACTGACAGGCCAAAACAAATTTGTAATTGGGCCGAGTATTCATATCGTTCATGCTTACGTTCAATGTTATTGGTCAATAAGTTATGAATGTGAAAATGCAGAGCAGGGGTAAGGAAAATCTTCTCATCGCGAGACAGTGGCTCAGCGCGTTTAGTTTGCATCTCTGAGAGATGATCAAGCAGGGCTTGCGTCGAGATAAAAATATTGGGTTGAATATGACTGTTTTTTTGAGAATTATAGGTCGGTGGATAGTCTTTTGATGCATCGACAATATAGCGAGATAAGGTGGTTTCTTTAGGTAATATTTGAATCAGTTTCGCCCAATCAAAACTACACAAAAATAGCCCTTGAATCTCACCTGGACGGATTTGATGGGTATTAAAAATATCCAATAGAATGAGCTGCGCATAGGCTTGGCTAATATTGTTGAGTTGATGCTGTGTACCTTGTATTTGATTAATGTTGGTCAAATAGAAGTTATTTTGGATAGCAGAATCTAAGAGCTGATGAGCCGCTAGCCACTGACCCGGAATAGGGGAACTATAGAGCAAGTGTTGTTGGTACAACAACAGTGACAGTTGTTGTAAAGCATAATAACTCGATACGGTTCGAGCCGTTTGTAGGTTCTTTTTTTGATTAAAAGCAAATAGAGAAAACTTATTTTGAGTGATTTGCTGAGAAACACGTTTTGCAATGTCGATATAGACTTTAGCAAAATGACTACGCATTAATAAGGCAAGCTCAATAATATGGTCATTTCGATCAGTGGTGATGAGGCCCTGATTAAAAAAATGTTTTTCTAAGCTGGTAAGCACATTTTCCAAATTTGGATGCAGTACTTGAACCAAATCAAAGCGAAGTGTTTCGCTGACTTGAAGCTCGGAAACCTCAAGTAATGCTTGAAATAAGGAACGAGAAGAATCACCCAATTGTAAAATGGATAAGTTTGCCAACCATTCTTGTAAGCCTTTGACTGTGCTTGGGCAGAAACTAAGCTTATCCAACTTTAATTCGGTTGGTTTTTGGAAGATATCTGAAGTACTCGTCGTCATCATCGTTATTATTTAACTCAAAAAGTTGAAACCCCGAAAAGTGGTGTCTTATTCTTTTCTCCCGCAATTTCCCTGACCAGCTTGGGAACCAGATAGCCGGGTAGATTCGCCAATAATCCTTGATATAGAAAATCAATGTCTTGCGGGTTTAAATCAAAATGGTGAGCCCCTTTTACTTTATCTAAAACATGTAAATAGTATGGCAATACACCTGCATCGAATAAACGGTAGCTCAAATCTGTCAAAATTTGAACGTGATCATTGACCCCTTTCAACAAAACCGCCTGATTGAAAACGGTGATTTTTTCTGCGACTAATTGCTGTAATTGACGGCAGGTAAGATCATCCAATTCCGATGCATGATTTGAGTGTACCACTAGAATAATGCGCAGCCTACTGTTTTTTAAGATGGAAATTAGCTCATCATCGACACGGTTAGGCATTACGATAGGAACTCGTGAGTGAATTCTCAAAAATTTAAGTTGGGGAATACTTTCTAAGCGTTCAATCCATAATTTTATTTTACGATTGGACAGTGTTAAGGGGTCTCCGCCACTCAAAATGACTTCATTAATGTCAGGTTGCGACTGAATATAGTGTTGAATATTGATCCAATCTTCTGACTTTGGCAGGTTCTCTTGATAGGGGAAATGTCGGCGAAAACAGTAACGACAATGAACGGCACATGCCCCTGTCAGCGTAAGTAAGAAACGAGTTTTATATTTGTGCAAAACACCGGGTTGTTGGTTGGCCTTTTCCTCACCCAAGGGGTCGGTCACGAAGTCGGGATGTTCTTCAAGCTCAAGATGATGGGGCAGGACTTGAAGGAGTAAAGGATCAAGCGGATTACCTTTTTGCATTCTTGTCACAAAAGCACGGGGAACACGGAGTTTAAATTGGGTTGATGCAAGCAGTGCGCCTGACAGCAGTTGCTCAGGAGAAAGCTCTAGAATGTTAAGTAATTCTAAAGGGTCAGTAATTAAATCACTGAGTTGAGCTTGCCAATTTTGCTCTTGGTACAAATAATGAGTCATGCAATAAGGGGTCAAATACTAGGTCAAAAGAAAGTTAGGTCATCAAATCGGGTGATGTCGAAACGAGTTGTTCGGATGTGCGCGGTCTAAAAAGGCTTTTTCAATACACAAAAACACGCGGAACGGGGCTATTTTATCAAGATCTTAGGCTTATAGGCAGTGGATTTTCATTGCTTCATAACACCTTGCTCATTTACAATACGAGGCATCAAAAAAGATGCCCTATCTTTACAGCCCAGCTTTTCAAAGCTTTGGTGTCTAAGATAAAGACATAAATATTTAAGTTAGTTAGTTTGGAGTGCGCCAGTCATGGCCTATTATTCTACGAATGATTTCAAGTCAGGCCTTAAGGTTATGCTTGATGGTAACCCATGTTCAATCATGGAAAATGAATATGTAAAGCCAGGTAAAGGTCAAGCATTTAACCGCGTAAAACTACGTAATTTACGTTCTGGTAAAGTTTTAGAAAAAACATTTAAATCTGGCGATTCTTTAGAAGCGGCTGACATTGTAGAAGTAGAAATGGAATACTTGTACAACGACGGCGAAATGTGGAACTTTATGGATCCTGTATCATTTGAACAGATCGCTGCTGACAAAACAGCAATGGGCGATGCTGCAAAATGGTTAAAAGATGATTCAAATGAAAAATGTACCATTATGTTGTTCAATGGCGTGCCGTTAACAGTAAACCCACCAAACTTCGTAGTTTTGAAAATTGTTGAAACTGATCCGGGTGTACGTGGTGATACTTCTGGCGGTGGTGGTAAACCTGCAAAATTGGAAACAGGTGCTGTAGTACGTGTTCCATTATTTGTACAGCAAGAAGAAAGCGTTCGTGTAGATACTCGTACTGGCGATTATTTAGAACGTGCATAATAGTTTAAAAATAGACTATTATCGGAAGGGATGATGAAAATCATCCCTTTTTTTATGCCAAAGTATTAGATCAAAACAAGGAGATGCAGAGTAAAGTCGCAAAGGAAAACAGCAGTACCTCGAATAATTAAAGACGCTGATTGAATGCAACAAATATGAGGGATTGAAATGGAATCTGTTCGGCCGAAGTCAACCCTGACTTCAAAAATCATCTGGCTACTGGTAGCCATCGTCGGTGCAGTCTCTTTTGGGATATTGGCACTCAGTCGTGGTGAGCATGTCAATGCCATCTGGCTCGTACTTGCTGCGGGCTGTATTTATAGTATTGCTTATCGCTTCTATAGTTTATTTATTGCAAATAAAGTTTTTGAGCTTGATGAACGTCGCTTAACTCCCGCGCATCGTTTGAATGATGGTCTGGACTATGTTCCAACCAACAAAAGTGTTCTATTTGGACATCACTTTGCAGCGATTGCAGGTGCAGGTCCATTAGTAGGGCCTATTTTAGCAGCGCAAATGGGCTATTTACCTGGCACGATTTGGTTACTTGTCGGTGTAGTGCTTGCAGGTGCAGTACAAGACTTTTTGGTGTTGTTTATTTCTACCCGTCGTGATGGACGTTCACTCGGTGAAATGGCAAAGCAAGAGCTTGGAACTTTTGCAGGTATTGTGGTCATGCTTGGTGCATTGGGGGTAATGATTATTATCCTTGCAGTTTTGGCACTGGTTGTGGTCAAAGCACTTGCACACAGCCCATGGGGCGTATTTAGTATTGCGGCAACGATTCCAATTGCGCTCTTTATGGGGATTTACATGCGTTTTATCCGCCCGGGTAAAATTGCAGAAGTATCTATTATTGGTTTCGTTTTGATGATGCTCGGCATTGTCTACGGTGAAAATATTGCACAGCATCCATATTGGGGTGCGTTCTTTACCCTGTCGGGCACTCAGTTGACTTGGGCGCTGATTATTTATGGTTTCGTGGCTTCAGCACTACCTGTGTGGTTATTGCTTGCGCCACGCGATTACTTATCAACCTTCCTAAAGATTGGTGTCATTGCAGGTTTGGCAGTCGGTATTATTTTCGCAATGCCAGAAATGAAGCTGCCAGCGTTCACGCAATTTATTGATGGTACTGGCCCTGTGTTTGCAGGTTCAATGTTCCCATTCTTATTTATTACCATTGCCTGTGGCGCAATTTCAGGTTTCCACGCATTAGTGTCGTCAGGCACCACGCCGAAACTTGTCAACAATGAACGTGATATTCGAATGATCGGATATGGCGGTATGCTCATGGAGTCATTTGTTGCAATCATGGCTCTGATCTGTGCCGCAGTGCTTGATCCAGGTGTATATTTTGCGATTAACTCACCAGCCGCTTTACTGGGTACAAGTGTAGACACCGCAGCTGAAGCTGTTCGTAACTTAGGTTTTGTTGTTACTCCAGAAACATTAACTTTACTGGCTCAAGAAGTGGGTGAAAGTACCATCCTTTCACGTACTGGCGGTGCGCCAACTTTTGCTATTGGTATGGCTCACATCATTACGGAAATTTTCAATAGCCGTGAAATGATGGCGTTTTGGTATCACTTTGCCATTTTATTCGAAGCACTATTTATTTTAACGGCAGTTGATGCGGGTACGCGTGCATGTCGTTTCATGGTGCAAGATACAGTGGGTATTGTGATTCCTGCGGTGAAAAACTCACATAACTTCTTCGGAAACTTGTTGGGTACAGCGGTTGCGGTTTCGGGTTGGGGCTTCTTCGTTTACCAAGGTGTCGTCGATCCGCTCGGGGGGATCAATAGCTTATGGCCACTGTTTGGTGTGGGTAACCAAATGCTTGCGGCAATGGCATTGATATTAGGTACGGTTATCCTCTTCAAAATGAAGAAAGAGAAGTATGTATGGGTCACGATTATCCCGACCATATTCTTGTTGGTAACATGTATGACAGCAGGCTGGCAGAAAATTTTCCACGAAAACCCAAAAATTGGTTTCTTGGCACAAGCTGAACGCTTTAACAATGCAATTGCAAACAATGAAATTTTAGCACCAGCAAAAACGGTTGCTGAAATGCAGACCGTTGCAATGTCAAATCAGATCAATGCTGCACTCTGTGGATTCTTTATGATTGTGGCGATCGTGATGCTCTTTGCTGCGATTAGAGTGATTCGTCGTGCATTGGCAAGCCCAGTTCCGACTGTGCATGAAGCAGAAGCCATTTATCGTGATCCTGAAGACATTCAGCCATCAAAAGCTGGACATTAAGGAGAGTCAGATGAATCTAAAATTTGCTAAAAGTGGAAAAACGATGATTTATAAAATCATTAAAATGACCGTGATGTCGCAGAAAGATTTGATTCTGAACCCTAAAAATTGGTCTCGAATTGCGACGCTGTGGCAACGTTTGCAGCAAAGTTTCCGCTTGATGGTGGGAGTGCCTGATTATCCAAACTATTTGGAGCATATGAAAAAGCACCATCCTGATTTAGAAGCGATGGATGCTAAAACTTTTTATCGTCACTGTGTCGATGCGCGTTATCCATCTGCAACGAATGGCATGAAAAAGTGCCCTTGTTAATGTAATGAATCAATTGAAAGACGGCACTTCGGTGCCGTTTTTTTTGTGAAAAATCGAGTGAAAATATTCAATCACATGCGGTTGCACGTGTTAGATTCGACAGTGTACTTTTTTGCATGAAGCAAGTTGTTGCATCGTAGATTAAATCATAACGAACACGGAGTGTGAGGTATAAAAGGTTCATGTCGTATATTTGACAGCTTTTGATTGTTATAGTTCTTAAAATACTGGAATGTTTGCAAAGGGAAATTGAATGAAAATATATATTTATGGTGCTGGAAGCATTGGGTGTTATTTAGGTGGAAGTTTGGTTGTTGTAGGTAAGGATGTTACTTTTATTACGCGGCCACGTATTCATGCAGATCTTTCCCAATGGGGTTTAGTCTTAACCGATTATTTAGGCAAAAAGATCAAACTTGCACCTCATCAACTAAAACTAACGACCGATCCGACTCAGGTTGTGGATGCCGATGTTATTTTTATTTGTGTGAAATCGGCGGCAACCGAACAAGTTGCGCATGAACTCAAAGAATATTTAGGGGTTAAAACACCGCTGATCATCAGCTTTCAAAATGGTTTAAGTAATGTCCCTATTTTAAAAAGGGTTTTGCAAGGGCCGATGATTTTAGAGGGGATGGTTCCTTTTAACGTCGCCACGCAAGAAGCTGGGCATTATCATCAAGGTACCTCTGGTGCATTAAGTGTTAAGCAATATCCAAATCAAAAATTGCTTGAAAATGCATTTCAAAAAGCAGGTTTAGAGATTGTTTTTGAAAAAGACATGCTGGCTGTGCAGTGGGCCAAGCTTTTACTTAATTTAAATAATTCAATTAATGCACTGTCAAAAAAACCGTTAAAGGAACAATTGTCGATTCGTAAATATCGCCAATGTGTGGCAATGGCGCAGCAGGAAGCTTTAGAACTGCTTGATTGTGCTCAGATTAAACCTGCAAAGTTAACCGTAGTTCCGACCCATTTGATTCCAAAATTGCTAAGTTTACCCAATCCATTATATAAATTATTAAGTCGTAAAATGTTGGCAATCGATCCATTGGCTCGGTCATCTATGCAAGATGATTTAATTGCAGGTCGTCCCACAGAGGTCGATTGGATTAATGGTGAGGTTCTAAAACTCGCAGAGCAATCTGGTAGACAGGCGCCAATCAATGCACGACTCATAGCATTGATTAAGCAATCAGAGAAATCATCACCATCATTTTCAATGAGCGCAGATGCTTTAAAAGATCAGTTGAAATCTGCAGCGAAACAATAGCTTGAGGCGAGGGAGGTTATACATACGCAAATCATTGAAGATTTATAAGGATCACCTTTGAGTATGGTTGAAAAACCTGTATGTTAAACCTTGATTTATATTTTGATTGGGGAGAATAAGGTGCTTTGGGGAAAAGAAAAAACGGTAGAAACGCAGCAACATGGCATGCTCGATGAATCGCAGTTAAGTGTTTTTTATCCAAAAATCCAAGAATTTCTCAATCAAGTTAATCAAATCGTTTTAGATAAAAATCAACAAACCCAATTGGCCTTATGTAGCCTGTTAGCAGGTGGGCATATCTTATTTGAAGACTTGCCCGGTTTAGGCAAAACCACATTGGCCAGTAGCTTGGCCCATTTGGCAGGTCTTCAATTTAAACGGATTCAGTTTACCAATGACATGCTGGCAAGCGATGTGATTGGGGTGAATATGTTTAACCAAAAAGAACATCTGTTTGAGTTTAAGCAAGGGCCAATTTTTACTCAAATTTTACTCGCAGATGAAATTAACCGCTGTAGTCCGAAAACGCAGAGTGCGCTTTTAGAGGCGATGGAAGAGGGTGTGGTGACAATCGATGCAAGTCGTTATGTACTACCGCAACCTTTTTGGGTGATTGCAACGCAAAACCCACTTTTTCAAAGTGGAACCTATGCACTACCAGAGTCACAGCTCGACCGTTTTCTTATGCGGTTATCTTTGGGTTATCCATCCCGTCAGGCAGAAAAGGCTTTATTGCAGCAACAATCTCGTCATGACTTGATTCAGCAGTTGATGACAGTATTCTCCGAACAAGACATTCTCGCCTTACAAGCTTTGGTGCCACAGATTTATTTATCTGAAGAAGTCTTGGACTATATTTTAGATTTGGCGGTTGAAACTCGTAAAGGTCGACATGGGTTATCTACACGTGGCGTACTGGCTTTGAAGAAAGCAGCACAAGCCTATGCTCTGGTTAAAGCCCGTGCATTTGTTACACCGGATGATGTACAGGCTGTATTTGTCGCAGTGACCGCGCATCGAATAGGGCTGGGTGAAGCTGAAACTGAGCAACTGATGAAGCAAGTCAAAGTTCACTGATAGGATAAGCTGACGCATGCTGTGGCAAAACTGGATAAATAAACGCTTTCAATTTAAAGCTGAAAAACAACTGACCCAAAAAGATGTACTGGTGTTTATTTATCAGCAAGGATATTTGTATGTGGTGCTGATTTTAATCACCTTTATTGCTGGGGTGAATTATGCCAATAACTTAATTTTAGCGTTTTGTTTTTTAATCAGTGCTGTGCTATGTATGAGTTTTTATTTGACCTTTAAACAGCTACATGGGTTAAGTATTGACCTTGTATTGCCTGAAATAGGGCAGGTTGAGAGTGCATTGCAATTACAAATGCATTTCAAACAACATCATTCACAGCCTCGATATCTTTGGCTCGCTTATGCTGATCATATAGAACAGTTGTTTATTCAAGATACCCATCAGGTGTTCGATTTAAATTTTTTTCCAAAAGCGCGCGGACAGTTTAGTTTTCCAGAGATTAAAATATATTCGACTTATCCATTTGGCCTCGTTCGTGCATGGAGTTATTTTTTTATCCAAGCACCTGTGTGGATCGCGCCTAAAACTAAGTCTTTAGCGGCAGAAAATAAACAGCAACAGCACAGTTTTGAACCGGACATGGATGAATTCCGAGAATTGCGAAATTTTAAAGAGGGTGACTCTTTACAGGCGGTTTCATGGAAACAAGTGGCACAAGGACAAGGTTTATTTATTAAAGTCTTTGAACAACATCAGGATCAACACAGTTTAGACATCCACTATGCACATATGCCGAGTCCTTCACATGAAGAAAAATTAAGCTTAATGATGGGCTTGGTTGAACAATGTGAGCAGTTGCAGTATGCCTATGCCCTGTATTTACCTCATACTGAACTAGCCAAAGGGATAGGACGAGAACAATACCTTCAAGCCAAATTACTTTTGGCGCAGGCATAGCGAGCACAGTATGCATTCTTCTATTCGTATTGCCATTGTACTGACACTGAGTTTGATTTGGATCACACAACTAAGTTTTAGTCCTGTGCTATTGAGTGTCATTTTCGCCATTTGTATCGGTTGTCTATGGTATTTCATGAAATCTACGGGCAACTATTTTCCGAAATGGGCAATTTACATTTTGACCCTTGTTGCTCTAGCGGTCACTTTTTGGAGCTATCAAAGCTTTTTAGGGGTAGAAGCGGGCGTAGCTGTTTTAAGCATATTTCTCTTTGCGAAAGCCTTAGAAACAAAAACGCAGCGTGATGCGATCATTTTGTTTAACTTTGCTTTATTTGTTGCGGCGAGTATGTTTTTACATAGTCAGTCATTTATGACGGCAGTGATGGTTTTACTCTGTTTATTGAGTTGTTTGTTGGGGCTGTATCGAGTGCAAACCCATGCTTTTGCATCTGAAAACTCGAATCGTATGGCATTAAGGCAAGATGCAAAACACGTCATTAAATTTGTAGGTCTTGCACTGCCTTTTTTTGTGCTGTTGTTTATCTTTTTTCCGCGTTTACCCCCACTTTGGCATATTCCAATTCCTGAAAATAAGGCTGTGACAGGGATGAGTGACAGTATTTCACCTGGAGATATTGCGCAATTATCCCAGTCCAGCCATTTGGCTTTTCGTATTATCGGTGATGTTACTAAGCTCCCAAATCGTTCAGAGCTTTATTGGCGCGCGATGGTCTTAGATCAATATGATGGGAAAAAGTGGACCAGTAGTTTTATTAATCAACAAAGTATTTCAGATGATACATTAACGCATATCTCTACATCCAAAAAATGGAACTATCAATATTTACCCGCTGATGTCGCGATTCCGTGGATTATGGCATTGGAATATTCACAACCCTTAGAGCTACGTTATCAGCTACGTCAGGATTGGAGTATTCAGGCTTATCGTCAAGTGCAGCATGTGGAACTTATTGCATTGCAATGGATGGGAAATGTTCAATTTTCCCAAAGTGAATTATCTAAGATACAACGAAGCACAAACTTAAAAGCGCCTGAGCACATGGACTTGAAAGCGCAACAATTGGCACAGCAGCTGTTTAAGCAAAGTGATGAGAACCCGAAACGTTATATCCAAAATGTTTTGCAATGGTATCGCAACAATGGCTTTAGCTATACCTTGCAGCCAGGCTTGTTGGGACAGCATCGTATTGATGAGTTTTTGTTTCAATCCAAACAAGGTTTTTGTGAACATTATGCTTCTAGCTTCGTGATGCTGATGCGTTATGCGGGAATTCCAGCGCGTATTGTAGTTGGGTATCAAGGTGGTCAGCCTTCACCAGATGCAAAAAGTTGGGAAGTTCGACAGTTAGATGCGCATGCATGGACGGAAGTCTTTGTGGATGGACGCTGGAACCGCTATGACCCAACAGCCATGATTGCACCACAGCGTATTGAACAGGGTATGCAAGATTTAATGAGCCAAGATGCCAGTGTTTGGGGTGATAGAAGTCGATGGCATGTACAGCGCTATTCGGTATTAAACAAAATACGCATTTGGAGCGATTACGCAAGCTACCAATGGCAAAGTAAGGTGGTTGGCTATAATGCAGAGGCTCAACGAGGTTGGTTACAGAAGCTAGGACTCCAATCCAGTTATTCATTGGTATTGCTGATTATGATTAGCATCAGTGGATTAGTTTTACTGTACTGGTGGGTTATATTTTGGCGTAAACGTGCTCAAACTTCTGAATATGACATGGTCGTTCAATCTTTTTCTCGAAGCCTAACAGCAGAGAAGCGTAAGCAAGATGCTGAAACTGTAAATCAATGGTTGTTGCGCTTAGCTCGAGAAGTTAAACCCGAACAGCAAGTTTTATTTCATCAGGCGGCTGATTATTATCAACAAATGCGTTATTCCAATAGGTTGAATTCAAAAAATATTCAACAATTTAAACGGATGCTTAAAACTTGTGCATCTGCTTTAAAAAACAAGAAATAGCGCTTGTCATACTTTTTAAAAGTGAATATTATGCTTTTACTTCAGGTGTATAGCTCAGTTGGTTAGAGCGCTACGTTGACATCGTAGAGGTCTCCAGTTCGAGTCTGGATATACCTACCAAGATATATATTGAGTAAAATCAATATTTTAAGGGAATATTGTAACGATATTCCCCTGTTTTTATTGTCAAATAGGTCAGCTTTGGGGAATCAAAATACCCAAAATTTGCATTAAAAACTGCTTTATATTTCGCTTTCGGGCGCCATTTTGAGATGGTCGTATGTATCTCAAGATGGATGGCGCCCGTTTTCGGCACCAAATATTGAGAGTTTATTAATATGCAAAAACCTATCAAACGCGGCAATGCCTGGCGCATCCAAGTCAAATACAAGCATCTTCGTGATGCAGCAACTAAAGATACCTCACAAGAATGTATTCAATGGGCGCACAAGCGACTCATGGAATTACAGCTTGAGTATGAGAAGCAGCTCAAAAATTTAGATAAACCCCAATACACCGTAAAGCAGCTATTTAATATCTATTACGAAAAAATTGGTCAGTTTACTAAAAGCAAAGTCTACATCAAAAATCACATTAAATATTTAGAACGGTATTACGGCAAGTTGACTGAATATTCTATTTATGATCTCACGCCAAAGCTAATCACTGAAAATAGAGAAAGACGACTGCAGTATGTGAAAGCAGGGACGATTCATAAAGAAATGAGCCTTGGATCTTCTGTTTTCACATTTGCAGTACGTGAACTATTCTTACTGCCTTCTAATCCATTTAATTTGGTTAAGAAGCCAATTAAACCACCTGCACGAAACAACCGTATAAGCCAAGATCAAATCAAAATGGTTTTGGTGGGTTTAGATAATTATGAAGAAGGTATGGTACCTAAAACACCAGCGCACTATGTAGCTTGGAGTTTTCTATTTGCATTGGAAACTGCTATGCGTAAAGGTGAGATATTAGGAATTGAGAACCAACATGTCTTTCATGATTATGTTCATTTGCCTGATACTAAGAATGGTACCTCACGAGATGTCCCACTAACGACAAAGGCAAGAGCGCTATTAGATCTTCTGCCTAAGCGCGAAGGGTTACTGGTCAAACACAACTCTAATTCGTTTAGATTGCTTTGGCAGCGTAATTTAAAGCGTGTCGGACTTGCTGGAGCATTTACGTTCCATGATTCACGTCATGAGGCCATTACACGCTTTGTGAATAACCAAAAATTGCCTGTTGAGATATTAGCTAAGTTGACTGGGCATAAAACCATTGGGGTTCTTGTGAACACATACTACAACCCAACCGCTTCTGAGATAGCAAAAATGCTAAATGCTGCTTAAGATATGCCCCATTGAATGGGGCTTTTTATTATGCAGATTTCTGATTTATCATTAAATGAATTAACAACAGTAATTTTGCGTGAATTTTCTTCAGAGAGGAGATCTGGCCCTGATATTGTAAAACTATTTAATTATTTAGGCTTCAGTGATGATTATTGGGAGTTGAATAAAAAAGGGGAATTTGGTAGTAGAAGGGACTTCACAAATAAAAAGCTTGCTGAGATAAATGGAACTTTTAAATTAATTTCCTTGATCGAGATTTTGGTTGATGATCGCCAAACACAAAATCCTGATGAGATTGCATGTGAACTCAATAAAATACTGAAACATGATGGTTTATTGCTTTATAAAACTGAGAATGAAATCTATAAAATTGGTGGAAAATATATTCAAGAGGATTTACAGCTCAAGCCTGTTTTTGAAAAAATAGAGAAAGAAATAATAGAACATATCAAAACAAGTAAGTATTCCGTATGGGTTGCGGTTGCATGGATTACTTCTAAGCCGATAGCTGAGGCACTTTATAGGCAACATCAAAAAGGGGTTAACATAAGAATTATAGTGAATGATGATAGTTTGACTGAAAGCAAGGGAATACGCTTTGAAAAATCTGAGATCGAATACTATAAAATCTCACCTAAAAATGGCAATTTCAATAATTTAATGCATCATAAATTTTGTGTTATTGATTTCAAGAAAGTTATTACGGGTTCTTTTAATTGGACTGTGAAAGCATCATTTAATAATGAAAATATAACTGTGATTGAACAAAAAGATCAAGCTGAGAAATATGCGGACGAATTTATAAAGCTCATCAAAGATTTACCAAGAAGATAGAGAGCACTAAGCCCCCATTTTTTTAATTTTTACGCCGTGCTCCACGTTTAGAAGCCATCACGTTGAAATTTTCTAAGATGGGCATTACCTCTCTAGGATCATATAGATGCTTATTATCGTCACCTTTATTAAAAGCACCAATCTTTTCAATTATGGTTTTACGAGAAAGGTTAAAACGCTGCGCTAGCCATGCTGCAGTTACTCGATTCGGGAATTCCTCTGCTTTAAGTTCAAGAACCTTACCAACATTTGGAATAGTGTCATGTAGGAAGACTTGCGGAGGATGTTCCGCCTCAACAATAACAATATATTTATTCATACCCATTTTATTATCCTGTGAAACTGGTGTTCTTATGAAATGATCACAGAGAGTCAGCTATATGATCACTTCGCAAGAACACCAGAATAAAAAACTTAAAATGTACATTATCAAAATATTTAAAAAAAAGATGAGAAAAGTTTAAAAAAACAAAAAAAAAGGTTTATTTTTTAATTTATTATATCAGTAAAATAATCTTAAGTTTGTTTGGGTGGATATTTATGAAATTAGAAATGAGTTTTTGTAAAGTTATTTATTAAAAAATATTATTATAAAATAAGAGAATTGAATTTTTAGAAACGCACACTGCTAAGCCGACCTAAAAAGGTCGGCTATTAACGCATACTACTTTTTCTGTTAATTTTTTAATTATCTATTCATCGTAAATTTTGAATGGATTGTTTAAATTGAGTAAGATTGAATTCTTTTTGTTGTTAAATTCTCGACCACCTTCTGAGATATTAAACTCATTTATCTCTTTATCTGAGAATATTTTTTTGTTGAAGTAGTCTTGCATTAGATGAAACTTCATGATCTTAAATAATATATCAACTGGGTCGTCATCAATATTACGTAACTTAAGAAGAGAAAGTACTGTTCCACCGATAAAGAATTTTTGATGATTCTCTCTATTTCGATTTTTAGTATTTTTCTGCTTTTCTAAAGCATCATCAGTATCTAGAATGTTTTGATGAATTTTTATTTTTATATTGTCAGGTAGTTTTGACATATAATTGTCTAACATTTTTTCAGCTAAAAAATAATGTTCAAGCACTGGTGGAACAACTTCTCCGAAATAACTATAATCTAAAATATCGCGTTCTATTTTTGTGATCGATTTTGGATCTTTTTTAGATATAAAAAGAAGTTTATTATCATACGTCTTTCTTTTTTTTGTATATAGATACGTTTTTCTGATTAATTGTTTTTCTTTATCACTCAGTTCCCCTAATTTTTTTTGTTCGATTAATTGAATGACATCATAATGTGAACTTTCGAATGCACGGTTATTCATTGCAAAATATTCGATTGAATTAATATGCTCTTGTGTTGTTAATGCTGTACGACTCATCGTGATATTTTCTCACTAAAATAATAAAAAATGTATATCACATGTCAATTTTAAAACTTGAGAAAAGTTTAAATATTCAAAAAAAGTTCTGTTTTTTTTCTGCTCTCTGTTAGTCCTGCTAGTTTGGCTGTTAGTTTTACTGTTAGTGGTGAGCGATAAAAATCATTTTTTGCGAATGCAAAAAAAAGATTTTTATCTCGTCTCCGTGTTCATTAAAATTTTCTTTCAGAAAATTTTAATGAACACTACGGCTCGTCCTGCGGAGCACTTTTAGTTAGTTAAGTGTTTGTATTTAAATGATATTATTTATTAAATATTCGAAAATTTACTTGAAGTGGCTAAAAATTGCACAAACGCCTGTTACACGTTAAAAATTGGGGCTGTTACATGTTTTTTTGCTTAAATTTCGTTCGGTGTTACACGTTAAAATTTCTGTTGTTACACGTTAAAACTGGGGGGTGTTACACGTTAAAAGTACATACATTTATGATGCTGATATATTTTCTATAAAAAAATCGCATTATTTTTTCATTTTCTGTATCAAACGAATAAAATTTTTGAATAATTTTATATGCTCCATTTTCTTTATTTGAAATTGGATTTGTATATGTATTATTTTGATTTACGTCATAATGTGAAAGAACTAAAAATTCAGCATAAAAATTTGCGTAGAGACAAATTTAGACATTCTTCAGAACTCGGTTATCACTACATTACGCGAACATTATATTTTTCAACGCATAAACAAGATATTGAAGAGCTTGAATATACAGCATCAGCCAATATGCCAATCTGGGCAGCTGATTGCCCCGAAGTATTTTGGAATGCAGCGGATCAATATGAAAGTATGAAGGGGAGGACATCTACGCATATTACCGTGGCTCTGCCGAAAGAACTCAATTATATGCAGCGGATAGATTTATCAAATCAACTTATATATGAATTCTGCGGTCAATATCAGATGCCCTACAGCTTTGCCATCCACAATCATGTTTCAACCCTAGATGGGCGTTATGAACAACCACACCTACATTTATTATATTCAGAGCGAAGTATTTATGATGGTATTGAACGAACACCAGAACTGTATTTTCAAAGACACTGTCCAAAGAATCCTGAGAGAGGCGGTGCCAAGAAACTAACAGCAGATGTAATTGGTCTCGGTCGTCATCAAATTAATCATTATCGAAAAATCACAGAAAATGTCATAAATAAATTTTTAAAAGAATATGCACCCATTAAAGAGGTGGAGATCTACGGAATTAAGTTCCACGTCGAAAATAAGGTCTCATGTTTATCGAATGAAGATTATAATCAAAAAAATGGGACAAATTTAAAAGATGTTCCGCAAATACCGAGGCATTATTTACATAGTAAAGATCCGAATATTCAAGAAAAAATTCAAATGGTTAGGCAAACAGTTAAAGAGATTCGAGAAGCGAATTTATATGAATTGCATCAAGCCGAGTATCAGCTTGAATTGTCCAGAAAAAATCAGTATCAATATGAAAATAATGATATTGTTCAGAAGCCAAAATCTAATGATTTCGACTTCTAATTTATTTTGATTCTCAGTGTAAGGATAGTTTCTAATAAGCAAGTTCAATCTGGATAAGATGAACTTGCTTACTTGATTAAATAGCTGTCGATTTGCAATTGCTCAAGTGCATGCCATTGATAACGATCCTGACCTGAAAAATGCTGTTTGATATAGGCAATATGTCGAATCACGTGTTTCTGCTGTTTGAGTAAATGCTGAATGCGCTGATCTGCATAATGAATATCAACGCGCTGCTGCAACAGCGCTTGATAAAAATGACGATAATCAGGGTTCATATTTTTCAAAATTTCATGTGATGCAATTGGAGAGCGTGGCTGACTCAATCCTTGTGCCGTCGTATTTCCAGAAATGACAATTTTCGGTTGTACGGAACTTTTCGCTGGTCTTAAGGACTGTGTGGGTGTATCTGTCTGAGTTTTGAGAGTGTGAAACGCGTGTTGAATTGACTGCGTTAGCGTATCAGCTTGGGTGTCTTTAAGTGGATTTGTACTTCTTTCAGGCTTTGTACCAGTTGTATTTGTCATTTGCACCGACGATTGCGGTTGAGCTTGAGTATTCGGTTGGATCAGTTGTTTTAACTTTTTATAGTTAATTGAATAAAAATTGGTTTGGAGCCATTTATTTTTTGAGAGCTTTTTAATCACTAAAATCTCTGCCTGTTTTAATTTAGCGACGATCCGTTTAATGGTTGAGACACTATAGATCCCGAGGGTTTGTTGCCATTGCTCATAGCTATGAAACCAATACTTTTTTCCTTTGTGAACTTGAGCATCATTTTTTTCTAAGCAGTAATGCAGCTTTTGTAGGAAAGTCGCGGCTGCGACGCCATACGCTTTTGCAAGCGTAGGCGAAGCAATTAAAGGGTAGTCCGAGGGAGCCAGCAGAATATGCTGATTATGCTTGGACATAACGTGCTCCCAAAAGACGCTCAGCACGTTCAATCAGGTTCTGACGTTGATGGGTACGGAATGCCCAGAGCGAAGGGGTATGATTATTTTGATTGAGTTTTGCGACTTCAGCGATTTGTTCATCATTCATCTGGCGCATGCATTGACGAATAATTTGATGCGCATGCTCAAGCTCGGTCAGCAAGGAGTCTGCAGTATCAAGTGCTTGATAAAGATGGGTTAAGCTTTGGCGCTGGGGATTTGAAATGGTCTTGCCAAGTTCAACAATCAGTTGAGAGGCTTGTTTTTTAGGTGTGCAAGTGTATGCACCATGAAAAGTAGCGTTCATAGCAGTGGTCCTAGATAAGTTTTAAATACTTACCAGCATCACTTTCCTACGGTGATGGTGGCAGCTCGACAGGAGTAGGAAATACTGAATCTAGGATCAGCCAACCTTACGGTTGTCCTGCCAAACTGCCATAGCGACTGCTAAAACAGTAGGCAAAAAAATAGCCGCGAGTGCGACATTAATTTGCACCTAGATTGTATCAGGTTTCCTACGCCTGAACACAGATTTTGCTGTGTCCTATAAGCTTATCTGCGTATCCCGTGAGCTGTCAACGTTGTATTTGATTATATTTACAAAACGCAACATTTCATTAATTCATTGATTAAGCTTTAGTTATTGGGGAAGTCTGACGGCTAGAGCTACCTATGATGAAGAGAAGTATCTCGTTTGATACACCAGGGTTTTTCTTCAGATCCACTTAAAAAAGTGAATGTTGGGCGAAGATCTATTCAATCATTTTATTCATTTATTTTATTACAGAAGAGCAGTTCATTTTAGACCGATCCATAGCATCAAAATGAGCCCATCGTTGGTTTTAATTTGAGCTTATGGGTGAAATCAACAACTTAACTGAATTTATTCAAGCCGATCATGTGAATTTTATCGTATCGCGAAATTGACTAAAGCGCTGGATAAATCTAATATGAGCTCGCTGGCCTACATTGCCAGTCGGTTTTAGCAGACCGTTGATCCAGCACAGAAAATAGCCTGTCTATTTTTTGTGGACCTTCTCGTCCCCCTTTTTTTCTATGGTAGGGCAGGAGGGGGACGTCTTTGACGTGCTGGTTCCTTGGATCCCAGTCTGCTAACCCTCTTTTGCTCTGCCACCATTATTTAGCAGTAATCGGCAGAGCTTCTTAAGATTCAAGGAGCTTCTCATGCTGTATCCATCTATTCTTTATTGTGCCTCCGCACCTGTTCAACCTTGTTGTGTCATTCAACAGGGCATACAGCACTGATTTTAATTTTTAAGCTGTATTAAAAAAACATTTTTACACGAACAATCTCTAAGGTGGATGGCTCAATCACGCCTATAAAAAATACTTATTTTTATATCCCCTTGTGATTGTCAATTGCATTGAACATGCGGGGAACAATGATGTCTGAATTCACTCAACCAAAAATCATTCCAATCGAAAATCGCCCACCAAAATCCAAAGTCTTTATAAAGTGCATTGTGGCGCCGATCGTCATCTTTTTAATTATGGCCAAAGTCTTTTCCTTTGGCTGGTTTGGTTCTCTATTTTTTGGCATTTGGCTGTTATGGTTTGTGATCACCTATTACTTCTATGAATATGGCAATACCTATTTTGCAGGCATGACGGAGCAACTGACCCGTCAAGGTGAACAGTTTAATTATCACAATCGTGGGGTCTGGATTAACAGTCAGCATAAAACCATCATCCTGTTTGATGAACCCGAACAGCGTTTAGTGAAATACCCCTTTGACTATATTACGTCGGTCGGTCACTTCAAATTAGTTGAAGACAAAGTCTCTTATACCAGCACAGTCACCAGCAATCCGATGACGGGAACGCATATCCACCATCACGAACATCGCAGCCCAGTCAAAAGAGAATACCAAGTCAATATTGGAACACGAGATCAATTCAAACCGCATTACTGCCTCAAAGTGTTGTTTCCTTGGCGTAGCCCAAAAATGGCCAGTGAAATTCGTCAACTGCTGTCGGCTGATCATTACCAATAAAAACCAAGAATAAGAGGGCGAATAAAATGATGAAACATTCAAAAACGGGGATAGCATCGATTAGAACCAGCACCTTGATGCTGGTCATCAGTATGGCGATGGCCGGATGTGGCGGTGGTGGTTCAGGCGGAAGCACTGGTTCCAATAGTGGTGGAACGGATGGAGCAAACGATGGCGGTACTTCACCTCAGCCTGTCACGTGTTCTGAAACGCAATATCTCCAAGAAGGGATCTGTAAAAACAAGACAGCACAACGCTTTGAACCCTTACAGCTCCAGCGCTTTCTCAAAGGTCAGGCCTATCAGTTGAACCTAAAGACGGATCAAGATCTGGCCCTCAGTTTTAGCAGTGAAAGTCCGAGTATTTGTGACTTCGAACAAGGCGAGTTAAAAGCCTTAGATTTAGGCAAATGTAGTTTAAAACTGACACAGGCGGGAACCTCACAGCTTCTGCCTGTGAATAGCACGATGGTGGTGGATGTCATTGAGAATGATGCAGAGCAGCACAAAGATCTGAATGCCTGTCAGGCAGGGAGACCCAGTGAGGCGGAGCGGCAGCTGTTTATCAATACCCTGAATGAGATCCGTGCCTTACACCATCTGCCGAAAGTTCGCTATGACCAAGCCTATGAAGATCAGATGATGCAAGCCTCCATGCTGTTGGCAGTGAATGAAAAGACTTCACATTATCCAGATGGAACATGGCACTGTTTTAGTGATATTGGCTATCAGGGTACTTCGACATCGAACTTGAACTTTATTCAAGCCTATCAGCCTTTAGCCAGCTACGGTGCAGATACCCATTTGATCAATTGGTTGATTGAAAAAAACTCGAGCAGCATTGGTCATCGACGTCATATCTTGAGTCCCTTCCTGAATAAAACCGCCTATGGCGAAGTCTCCAATACCGAGGCTAAAAGCGTATCGACCATCTTAGGCGCTGCCATGAAAGTGGTCTATCCCTATGCATCACAAACCTTAAGCACCACGATGCCGAAAGGGGTGATTGCCTATCCGTATCATGCCTATCCAAAGAAATTCTTTTCAAAAACTGAACCTTTATCCCTGTCGATATTAGTCAATCCACAAAATGCCTATGCCAACAATACGGTGGATTTTTCTCAGGCAAAACTGACAGTGACGAGACGGGATAATCAGCACATCCAAACGATCAGCAACATCCAGTATGACAATATCAGCTATGGTTTATTGGCGAATAATCTGCAATTTCATTTTAGCGCAATGGAATACAACGTGATCTATGACGTCAATGTGAAGAATGTATGGGTGGATGGAAAAGCTGAAGACTATGCCTACTGGTTTAAGGTTGATGATCAGTCCGGTGAACAACGCTCATCAGGAGAACCATCCGATGACATTTAAGCTGAGACTATTTTTACTTGCCAGTGCTTCACTACTGGTATTACAGACAGCGACAGCTCAACCTGTTTCCACCTCTAATGAAGTGACTTTAGAGCAGGGCTTAAACTGTTTGGATTGGGCCAAGCAAGAACAGTCCTTTAGCAATCAACTGGCCACGGGAGATTGGACGTATACCGCAGCCTCTAAGCGAACAATGCTGCAACAACAATTTAAACAGCAATACACCCAGCAAAAATCAACTGTTGTAGATGATCCAGACGATGAAAACTACTGTGAGGATTGTCCTGAAATAGAGGTCTATTTGCCCAAAGATAAACGCAATCCGATTCAACGCATCGAGGCTTTGATGCAGGTCAGTGTGGCTGGGGCAAGTACCTCGATTTATCGCAATGATGACATGGCCCAAACCAAAGAAAAAATTGAAGCGGGTTTAAAGATTCAGCTCAGTCACTATAGCGGGCAGCAATTTAAACGCTTTAAACAGCAGTGGGATCAAGCCTCAGCACATGACAATGAGAAACGAACCAAGACCCAGCAGGTCTTTCAACAGTATCCGCATTTAAAGGTGTTTAACGGGGAGGTCTTTCAAAACGGAAAGCGTTACAGCCCTAAACAGATTTACATCTATACCCAGCACTATAAACGGGATGTTTCTGATCTGACCGACATGATTGCCTATATCAGTCTGTATGACCATCCCGTGAATCCATCACAGCACATTTTACAGTGTGGCTTTATTGACAATGTGTTTTAAACCACTTCAACTGAATAAAGAAAGAGTAACGTCATGAAAAAAATATTTTTAGCAGGTTTATGTCTCAGCCTTTCAAGCTGGGCCTGTGCGGGTGCCAAAGAAAGTCTTGTGGGAAAACGTCTAGTGATGGACATCCCTGATGTTCAATGTGCCGGCTTGTCCTTCTCCAAAAATGGCAAAGATGCTGCGATGTATGCAGAATTGGGACAGTGTCAGGATCCCCTACATCTTAGGGTCAGATGGTTGGATGACAAGACCTTTATCTTAATCGAAAAAATACGCCTCAATGAGACCTCTCCACCCCGTAGCTTTTTATATAAGGTCAAAAGCGTCAATCAGCACTATGTAGAACTCACTCAGATCTGGACAGGGTGGGGAGACTCAAAAGACGATACGTTGGGTTATTACTTTAGATAATCAGATTGGAATAGTGATCAAGACCGGCCCTTGCTGAGGCAGGGGCTTTTAAAACAAGAAATGAATGGTTCGATCAGTATTTCAAAGGAATTCAAGCATGGTGTGTAGTCCAGTGTTTTATCCAGCAAAATTCGAACAAGAAGGGCAAGCGTACAACGTCTCTTTTTGAGATATTCCTGAGGCAATGACTTGTGGTGACAACTTCGAGGATGCGCTGAAGATGGCCAAAGATGCGCTGTTCACCAGTGTGGACTTTTATCGTGAAGAGGGTCGTATCTTCCATCCACCCAGTGAAATACAAGAAGGTGAGATCATGATTGCTTTAGTTTAGTCACTGACATAAATCTCATAGGGATCAAAAGTGAGGAGAGCAATGTGGAAAGAAAAGAACACGAAGATTTAGAGCAACACAAAGACATAGAGCAAGCCACAGAGGTTTTATGTGACGTCTGCATTGAATCTACTCAACTGAACTATGCTGTCCTGTCAGCCAATTGGGGCAAGGGGGCGAAGCATGATGGAGAACAGTATGAACTGCATTTATGTGAGGCGTGTTTCTTTCAAACAGTAGCAACGTTAAAAAGAGAACATCGGGTGAAGCAGATGTTTAATGAGGATTTTAATGAAGCTGAATTGGAACGATTTGGCCGGAAATAAAGATGACTCAATGATGAGTTTTTCCTATGGATTGGACTCCACCTGCATTAGGCTCTACATCTCCTGCTTCAGGATTTAATGCTAAGAATGTTTTGAATTCCTCATATTTTTCCTGAGTCTAATAAACAAGACAGTATTTAGTAAATAATGAGTCTCACATATTGTATACATTGATTTTAGTTATACTACCTTGCAGTAGTTTATTTCATACTACTTGGTGATATTTTTATATACTAATTTTTAATTCACAGGTTTAAAGACGATGTACTATTTCGCAGAGGATCCCTTCTAGGTAATGTTACCTAGGAGGAACAATGAAAAAACTAAAACATCAATACAAGCAATCAATACAAAGTACTCGACACGATTATCTTTGGAAGGTTTACCCTAATGTCAGAAGTGCTATATTTAAGAAATTTAGTTTTCAGCAAGAGCGTAGCTTTTATTTTTTGCATCGTATTGAATACAAAAGTTATTCGCTTAAAATTCGAGTAGCACGTGGTGCAGGCTTACCTCAAGTTTGGGATGATTTTCCGACTTGCGTTTATAAAGTTGCTAAAAGTTGGAAACATAATTCTAAGAGAGCACATCAGTACTACAAAGAACATGAACAAAAATAAAAAATGGGAGCTATCATATCAGCTCCCATTTTTTGTTGTTTCGGCATAAGCCCCATTATGTTAAATAGGGGTAAAATTCCCTCTTTAAGAAATCCGATTGAGCTGATCTTAGACAGTCTTATGCAAATATCGGTAACTGTTAGATCAGGTTGGAGCTATTACGCTGGTTTGTAATCGAATCTAAAGTACAACGGTTAAATTAGTTTACCAATTTCAACTGTATAACACTCTTTCCCTTCAAGGGTATCTGAACCAAATCTTACGAAAATTCGATAAATAACACCAACAGCCATGCTTATTGCCCTTCTGCTTCTTCAAACACTTCTTTTTTATTCAAAAGCATATGTTTGATCGGCTGACCAGTTAACTGAGCAATATCCAACAGATCACAAACCATCTGTTGTCCTAGCTGTTCACGCCGAGCAGCTTCAACGATTTCCTGCATGTTTTGAAATTCTTCAAAGCTTAGAACAACAGCTTCGAGCGTATGATGTGTGCTGAAAAAACAGGAGGTTTTTTGATTCCTTCATTATTGCTGACATGGCTGATTAGCAGAGCTGAGCGTAAAGCTAAGTTAATGACTTAAAACTGGCTAAGTGGGGCATCTTTAGATGAACAACTTCGTACCAAAGCACCTAATCAAAAACTTAGAACGATTCCTGTGTATGATCTTTAATGATTTTGAACTCAATACAGTTTTAATGGCATTCAAAATGCTTTTCTCCAATTGAATATCGATGTCAAAATTTCACTATTATGAACATAATAGTTTGATTTAATGTTAATTTTATATGGTCAATGCTATAGAAAATATAGAGCAATCGATATACGATACTATAATTCATTATTCGCAAATTAAAATGAAGAAAGGTAAATAATAAATGTTAGAGAGAATACATAAAGTAAAAGGGGTCGGGTTGCTGCATGATGCTGATGGACGCCAATATGCATTTCAAAAGGCAACTTTTATATATGCCGATAATGGAAGGGGTAAATCAACGCTAGCCTCATTGTTTCGCTCATGCAGTACAAATAACCCAGCTTTAGTAATCAACCGTCGTACGATTGACGGAACTAACAACCAAGAAGTTGACTTTCAATTTTCAAATGGGAATTGGTCAAGATTTAAAAATGGTAGTTGGGATATTAGTCGCCCTGAGATTCTTGTTTTTGATTCTGATTTTGTTGAGCAGAATGTTTATGCAGGAGGGCAAGTATCAACAGATCAAAGGAAAAATTTATTAAAATTTGCTATAGGTGCAACAGCAGTTACTGCTCAACAAGAATATGATCAAGCTGATCAAGATTTGAGGAGTGCCATGGGGGTTGTTAGTAGTATAACTAACCAGTTGGCTCTCATTCATCAGGGACGTACTTTACTTCAGTTTAGACAGCTTCAAGATATACCTGATGCTAATGAGCAGATTATTGAACTTAATGGCAAAATTGCTGAAGCTCGTAATATTGTATTGATTCAAGCCAAAGCATTACCACAGTTACTTGAATCTCCAAGTATTGATATTAATCCCATTATTGAAATTATGGGAACTTCAATTGCTAACATTAACCAGACTGCTGAACAACAAGTAAAAGCACATTTAGATAAGCATCAGAAAAATGGTTTGGAGAAATGGATAAGTGATGGACAAGGTTATATAGAGTCGGATAATTGTCCGTTTTGCGATCAATCACTTGAGGGGGTCGAGATTATTCAAGCATATCAAAGCTATTTTAATCAAGAGTATAGAGGCTTAAAATCTGATGTGGCGCGGTTAGGGAGCTTAATTAATCAAGTCTGCTCGGATGGGATAATTGACAGATTGAAGTCACGTTGTGAAACAACTAACGCTGTTATTGGTGGTTGGCAAGAACATCTAGAAATCGCCTATCCAATTTTTAATGAAGCAGAAGCCCGTGGAGCTCTTTCAAATATTAGATGTATATTAGAGACCTTAAAACAGCAAAAAGAATGTAATTTATTAGAATCAGTCGATATCGCGGAGCAGTCAAATCAAATTCATGATGAATGGCAGGTGATCATCAACGCTGTAAATTCATGCAATGACAACATTAATAATGCGCTCCAACAAATTACTCAATACAAGGAAAGTTTGGGTGGGTTGAATATTGGGCTACTAGAGCAACAAATTAAAGAATTGGAATTAGTAAAAATTCGCTTTAGTGCACATACTATTGACTTATTTAATCAACTTGACACTAGTAAACAGGCTGAATCTACTGCTCAAAGTGTGAAACAAGCCAAAAAAGAAGCGTTAAATCTAGTCATGGAAACCACTTTAAATAGTTACAAAGACCGTATTAATCAACTACTGCGGAGTTTTGGAGCGCAATTTCTCATTCCAAGTATCGATTTTAATTATCGCGGTGGTTTGAGAAGTGACTACTCTTTGGAAATGCGTGGAGCAAACATTGCATTAAGCGGCGGTGTTCCAGACTTTAAAACATCACTAAGTGAAGGTGATAAGAGAACTTTAGCATTTGCATTTTTCATTGCATCAACGGAGTCTACTCCTGATCTGGCTAATAAAATTATCATTATTGATGATCCGATGTGTAGTTTTGATTTGAATAGAAAGCAGCAAACACGAACAGTATTAAAGAGATTGTTCGATAGTAGTAAGCAGCTAGTGATTATCGCTCATGATATTCATTTTTTGAGGAACTTACGTGATGATCTGATTCGCAGTAATATTCCATCTAATAACATTAAGTTTCTTACATTGAAAGCCGTTACTAATCGTTATAGTAATTTTGATCAGATAGATATTGATCAGGAATGTGAGAGTGCATATTTCAAAAGTCATCGGCTACTAGAGGAATATAAGGCTGGTAATGCTCAAAGTAGTATGGAAGTCGCAAGATCAATTAGACCTATGCTTGAAGGCTATTTGCACAGAAGATTCCCTGGACTTATAACTCAAGGTCATTTATTTGGCACTGTTGTTCAGCAGATAAACACTGCTCAACATCCTAATCCATTAGTTTATGCTCAAAATATTACCAATGAATTGAATGAAATAAATAGCTATGCTGGCCAATTTCATCATGACACAAACGCTGCTGCTGATCAGGTCCAAATTGTAGATGGTGAGCTGCTAACTTTTGTGGAACGAGCAATTAAAGTAGTCCATGCTGGTATAGTTTAGCTTTCTGATATACAAATAAAAAATGCGTTTAAGAGGAGAACTTTCGGAGATATATTACGCTATTATTTTTGTTGGATCATATTAAGTAATTTTGAGTTTTATTAATAATTTTTTATCTAATAGAAAAATGTGAGAGCTTTAGCTCTCACATTTAAAAATTTTTAAAAAATAAACTCTTCTTCCTTATGCTGCATTAGAACATCTAAACCACCATTTATAACCTCAACATGCATTTGGGCTCTAGGTAAGATTTTTTTGAAGTAAAATTGGGACGTCTTAACTTTTGCTTCATAAAAAGCAGAATCACTTGGTTGATTTTTGAGTTGATCAATAGCTGTTTTTTCCATCCAAGCCCATAAATATGCAAAAGTGACATAACCTGAAAAATACATAAAATCTACCGCAGCAGCGCCAACTTCTTCAGGATCCATCATGCCGTCAACTGCAACTTTCATGGATAAATCAATCCATTGTTTGTTCAATGAAGAGAGCTTTTCAATATGAGATGAGAGTTGCTTGTTGTCTCGATTTTCTTCACAAAACTTGTGAATGATCTTGGTGAATTTTTGCAGAAGTTCTCCACGACTTTGAATCACTTTTCGACCAATTAGGTCCAATGACTGAATTTCAGTGGTTCCTTCATAAAGAGTAGAGATGCGTGTATCACGTACAATTTGTTCCATGCCCCATTCACTAATAAATCCATGTCCACCATATATTTGCACGCCGTGTTTTGCTGCTTCTGATCCCATTTCCGTAAGAAATGCTTTGGCGATAGGAGTAATTAAACTCATCAGATCATCCGCATGTTTACGCTGCTCTTCTGTTTCAGCATGATGTAGTAAGTCAATTTGACTCGCTAACCAATACACCAATGCACGACCACCTTCAGCAAAGCATTTTTGTGTCAATAACATGTTGCGTACAGCAGGATGAACAATAATAGGGTCTGCTTCTTTTTCAGGATTTTTTGGTCCTGAAAGTGAACGCATTGCTAAACGGTCTTTTGCATAAGCAAATGCACCTTGAAAAGCACCTTCTGATGAACAAACGCCTTGCAAAGCGGTATGTACGCGAGCTGAATGGCTTTGTTGCACAAACCTATCTGTAAAGGGTTTTTCAGCGATATAATTTCTAAATGAAGAAGCCTACACACAAAATCTACCGCACAACCAATTGGTCCGCATATAACCGAGCACTCATGAGTCGCGGAAATATTGCCATTTGGTTTGATCCTGCTACGCAATGGTATGCGCCATCAAAAGGCAAACAAGGGCGAAATCAAACCTACTCCGACGCAGCCATCCAATGCTGCTTAATGATTAAATCCTTATTCCGTCTGTCTTTACGTATGGTCACTGGCTTTGTGCAAAGTCTGATTAAACTTTGCGGATTAAATTGGATAGCTCCAGATTACACCACGCTTTGTAGAAGACAAAAGCATATTGATATTGTAATCAGCTACCAAAAAAGTAGCGATGGGCTGCATCTACTCATGGACTCTACAGGCATGAAGTTTCTAGGTGAGGGCGAATGGAAATGCAAGAAACATGGACCTGAATATCGTCGCCAATGGCGTAAACTTCATATTGGTATAGATGCTAAAACCCTACAAATACGAGCAGTTCAGCTTACAACCAATAATGTCAGTAATTCACAGGTGCTTGGTGATTTACTTAATCAGATTCCACAAGATGAGCGGATTAACTGTGTTTATACCGATGGAGCTTATGACACCAAGCAATGCCGTCAGGTCATTGCAGATCGGCAAGCGCATGCGGTGATTCCACCTAGAAAAAATGCGAAACCATGGAAAGATACAAAGAGTAGCTCGCTAGAGCGAAATGAATTACTTCGAACAATTAAACGTTTAGGCAGGACACTATGGAAAAAATGGTCAGGCTATCATCGGCGAAGTTTGGTTGAAACTAAGATGCATTGCATCAAATTATTAGGAGATAAACTCAGTGCAAGGAGTTTTGATAGCCAAGTGAATGAGATCCATGCACGTGTAGCAGTCCTTAACAGATTTACGGAATTAGGTCGACCACTTACCCAAGTTACGCCTTAAATTTAGCTCAATTAGGGGCGCTTTGCATTTCAAATCTTTGTGCAACAAAGTCGAGCCGTACTATCTAGAAAACTTTTATTACTGATTCAATTGCAACTAGTTGAGAAAACAATCTTCAATGGTATTGATGGATATCAATTAACTCAAAAAGGGGAGTCGATCATCTATCATTTTAAAAAATTCATCGATGAAGTATGCAAAATTATATGAACAATAGACTTCCGTCATAAATCAAAAAACGTACAATTTATTTGATCTTAAATTAATCAGCAAAATTATTTAATTCAAGAGATAATCCTTGGATGAAATTCAAAGATATTCAAAAATTATCAAACGTTAAGTTTCGTAGGCTTACCGGTGTTAGTTGGGCTACATTTAACCTCATGTTGGCCGAGCTAAATAAGCATTTACCTCGTCATATTGGTAAAGGACGACCGCATAAATTACCGTTGGAAGATCGTTTGCTCTTATGTATAGAATATTGGAGAGAATATCGAACATTTTTCCATCTTGGTATGAGTTACGGTGTATCTGAAACGAGTGCAATTCGTATCACACGTGTTATTGAAGATACCTTAATCCGTTCTGGAAAATTTAACTTGCCAAAACAACTTCCTAATCGAGATGAAGTGGATTGGGAAGTTGTTGTGATTGATGCAACTGAAATATTAGTTCAACGTCCAAAAAAAACAGAAGAAATGGTATAGCGGTAAAAAAAAGCGACATACCTTTAAATTTCAGCTATCTATGCACTATACAACAGGTGAAATACTGAGTGTATGTGGAAGTCATGGAAGCATGCATGATTTTAAAATATTTAAAAAAAGTATGAGGAAATTAAAATTTAAGCCCTTTTTTATCGTTGATAAGGGTTATTTAGGGATAAAGAAATTGGGTTTTGGATGCCTCATGCCATCTAAAGCAAAGAAAACTGAAAAACTAGATTCTGAATTAAAAAAGTTAAATAGAGAGATTGGTCGTAGACGAATTCAAGTAGAGCATGTATTTGGAAGGATGAAATGTTTTAAGATTTTATCTTGTGTATATAGAAATCGTCGTAAAAGATTAAACCTGCGGTTTAATTTACTTGCTGGCATATACAATTTAGATTGGGTGAAAGATAAACAATTAAATTGATTGAAAAATGATTTATGAAGGAAGTCTAATATTTTTCTTATTTGATTAAGAAGGTACATCTTATAAATATGCTTTTATAATTAATTGAAATAGTTAATATTTACCACTGTCCTATTAAAGATTAAATCAGTTTAACTATTGCGATAGCTTGAGCTGTTTCTAATTTTACTTGGATTTTTTGCATAAACCTATTCTAAAAGTCTTCTTCAGCAATATAATTTCTAAATGAAGAAGCCTGCACCTAAAATCTACCGCTTAACCAATTGGTCCGCTTATAACTGAGCATTAATAAATCGAGGAAAGATCCTACGACTCAATAGTATGCTCAACCATAAGGCAAACACGGACGAAATCAAACTTATGCCGATGCCGCGATTCAGTGCTGTTTAATGATCAAATCGCTATTTCGACTCTCTTTACGCATGGCCACACGATTCCTTTCAATCTAAATGCAACAAAACTAAACGGAGCTGTAGCTGAATGCGCAAAATTAATGCATAAAAATTTCCTGTCAGGAATTTATGTAATTTATTTAAATATAACATACTGAAATATATATAAATAATAATATGGCATATTCCTTGCTAGCTTTAAATATGTTGATTAGTAGAGTGACTCAGATGAGTAAATTCAGTTTATTTAAAATTAAAGATATTCGCTTAATTGGGCAGAAGTCATGTGAATTGTATATGGAGAATATTGAAACCCATTTAACCAAAGGGTGGACCATACATTGTAATGATATTTTTGAGCATCAATTTCATGAACAGCTCAATCATCTTTGTCAATCTGATAATCCATTTGCCTCATTACTTCAGCTTAAGCAATATCATAAAATCGAAGTTTTATGTTAAATGTCTATTTATAACAGGGTAATGATCAAGTGAACATTACCCTGGTTTTTCACGTCCAAAATAACCATAAAGTTTTGATTTATATAAATAAAAATATAAAAAATAGATGGACGATCTAAAAAAAATCTTATATAAATTCCCTGTAGGAAAAAATATTTCTTTTAGGGAATTTATTTAGTTTCAGATTCCGGCTTCCTACAAATTTATATTGAGGAAATACCATGTCTCACGATCTTGTTAACCAGTATGTCTTAAAAATTTCTTGTCCAGCTGCCTCTGGTATTGTCGCTGCAGTTTCAGGATATCTAGCAGGAAATAATTGTTTTATTAGTGAAATGTCGCAATATGACGATGAAATTACTGGACGCTTTTTTACTCGTATTGTTTTTCGCTTCAATGATGGCAATGGAGATCTTGAGCAACTAAAACTTGGCTTTGCAGAGGTGTCAGACAAGTTTTCATTGAATGCACAATTTTATGAAAAGAAAAAGCCCATGAAAGTCATGATCATGGTGAGTAAGTTTGATCATTGTTTACTGAACCTATTATATCGCCAGCATAAAGGTGAGTTAAATTTTGAGATTACAGCAATTGTTTCTAACCATTTAGACTTACGTGCAGTTGCTGAACGTGAAGGCATTCGGTTTATTTACCTTCCTGTGACTAAAGAAACCAAACAACAGCAAGAAGAAGAACTCCTTAAAATTGTTGATGAAACAAAAACTGAATTGGTGATTTTAGCGCGCTATATGCAGATTTTATCAAATAATTTATGTACTCAATTGGCAGGTCGTGCCATCAACATTCACCACTCATTTTTACCTGGATTTAAAGGGGCAAAACCATACCACCAAGCTTTCGATCGTGGGGTAAAGCTCATCGGTGCAACAGCACATTTCGTAACCAGTGATTTAGACGAAGGTCCAATTATCGAGCAAGCTGTACAACGCGTAGACCATGCTTATCTTCCTGAAGATCTTGTGGCTGTTGGTCGCGATACTGAAACGATCGCACTTTCAAAGGCGGTGAAATATTTTGTTGAGCATCGCGTATTTATGAATGACAACCGTACAGTGGTGTTCAAATGAGCATTGCATTATTACAACGCGAAGATAACAAAATCATCGACGGAAAATCCATCGCACATCAAGTGTTGCAGGAAGTACAAGCCGATGTCAGCAAAATCAAACAGAAGGGAATTGATCCATGTCTGGCTGTGGTTTTGGTAGGGGATGATCCAGCGAGCCATGTGTATGTACGCAATAAAGTTGAAAAAGCAAATGTTGTTGGCATTCGTTCTTTAGAGTTCCGATTTGATGAACAGTTAAGTGAAGTGGATTTGCTTAAAACCATTGACACATTAAATACCGATCCCACTGTACATGGCATCTTGGTACAGCTGCCATTGCCTAAGCATATTGATGAAATAAAAGTGCTAGAGCACATTGACCCTAAAAAAGATGTCGATGGTTTTCACAGTGAAAATGTCGGCGGGATGAGCCAAGGGAGAGATGTACTTACACCATGTACCCCGACTGGCTGTGTTCGCTTGATTAAAGAAACTTTAGGCCAAGATTTGAGTGGTTTACATGCCGTTATTGTTGGTCGTTCAAATATTGTAGGCAAGCCCATGGCTGCCTTGCTATTAAAAGAAAATTGTACCGTTACCGTTGTGCATTCTAAGACTCAAGACTTACATCTGGTCTGTCAGCAGGCCGACATTTTAGTCGCAGCTGTCGGAAGGCCAAATATGATTACTGCATCCTATTTAAAAGCCGATGCCGTAGTTATAGATGTAGGAATTAACCGAGTTCTCGAAGATGGCAAACCACGCTTAGTGGGTGATGTGGCCTTCAATGATGTCTTACCTATGGTGAGTGCAATGACCCCAGTACCCGGAGGTGTAGGTCCAATGACAATTGCCTATCTAATGAAAAACACCGTACAAGCTGCCCGCTTGCAACACCCAGATTTATAGAATTATTGATAGGTGCTATATCGCACCGCGGAGGATTACGCCATGCCTTTTAGTCTGCTGAAGTATGGGTTAAGTAATGAGTATCCTGTGGAAGTAGATTTACCTCCACCAAAGGAACTGAAATCTCACTATGATGTCATCATTATTGGTGGCGGTGGGCATGGTTTAGCAATTGCCTATTATCTCGCTAAATATCATGGTGTTAAAAATGTCGCTGTATTGGAAAAATCATATCTTGGCGGTGGAAATACAGCACGTAATACCGCAGTGATTCGTTCAAATTATTTAACTTCAGAAGGGGTGAAGTTCTACGCTGAATCTGTCCGGATGTTTAAAGATCTATCGAATGAGTTTGACTTTAACATTATGTACTCGGAACGTGGTCAGTTGACTTTAGCGCATACCGACTCAACCGTTCGTGCATTTAGACAACGTGCTGAAGTGAATAAACACTTTGGTGGTCGTACAGAAATGATTGACCGTCAACAAATTAAAGAACTTGTACCGAGCTTAAATCTTGACCCAGGATATTTACCCGTTCTAGCAGGTCTATGGCACATCGATGGTGCGACCGCACGACATGATGCTGTAGCTTGGGGGTATGCCAAAGAAGCGGCCAAACGTGGGGTGGAAATTCATCAGTTAACTGAAGTACAGGACTTTGTGATTGAGAAGAATAAAGTCACCGCTGTTAAAACTAACCGTGGAACTGTCCGCTGTGGTTGTATTGTTCAGGCAATTGCAGGTGCATCTTCTATTCTAATGAATAAGTTAAACATTCGTGCACCGATTCATACTTACCCCCTACAAGCCATGGTCACTCAACCATTTAAGCCATTCTTAAATCCACTGGTAAGTTCTTCTGCCTTACATTGCTATGTGCAACAGACCAGTCGTGGTGAGATTGTTTTTGGTGGTGGCTCTGATCCGTACCCACTTTATAACACTCGTTCGACTTTGGATTTGAAAGAAAGTTTACTTGCCCATGCCATTGAAATGTTTCCTTTTATGGCCAATGCCAAACTTATGCGTCAATGGGCTGGGATTACGGACATGACCCCAGACTACAGTCCAATTATGGGGCACTCGCCCTATGACAATTACTACTTAGATGCAGGCTGGGGCACATGGGGCTTTAAAGCAACGCCAATTTGTGGAAAAACTATGGCTGAACTGGTCGCGACAGGTCGCACACCAGAAATGATAAAACCTTTTGAATTAGAACGTTTTAGTCGCTTCCAGCAAGTCAATGAAATGGGTGCAACGGCTGCGAGCCATTAAGGAGAATATCAGATGAAAATTATGCATTGTCCTTTAAATGGACCTCGTAACATCAGTGAATTTACCTATGGTGGTGAAGTCAAACAGATGCCAGATCAAAATACTTGTACCGATATTGAATGGGCAGACTACGTTTTTAATAGCGATAACACCGCAGGAATTGTAAGTGAATGGTGGATGCATACCCCCAGTAGTTACTGGTTTATCGCAGAACGCCATACCGTAACAGATGAAATTATCCGAACTTTTGATGCCAAAGAAATTTTTAATACGCGCGTCGAATTTGTAGCCGTAGAAAGCGAAAAAACAGCTGTCAAACAGCAACAGAAGGAGTCATTAGCATGAGCAATTTAAACTTACCCCGACTCCCTTTGCCTTACGGTACATTACTTGATCGTAGCCAAGAAATTGAATTCGAATTTGACGCTGAAAAATTTAAAGGTTTCGCAGGGGATAGTATCGCCAGTGCCTTGATTGCCAACCAGCGTTGGGTGATGTCCCGTTCGTTTAAGTACCATCGTCCTCGTGCGCCACTCACTATGGCTGGTCAAGATGCCAATACTTTAATCCAATTGCCACATGAAGCCAATGTGTTAGCAGATACGACGACCATTCATTCTGGATTGGTTTCTGGCGGGCAAAATTTCTCAGGTTCCCTGATGAAAGACTCGGATGCATTTTTAGGAAGGTTTTCCAAATTTATGCCAGTCGGATTCTACTATCGCTCTTTTTATAAACCGAAAGGGGTGTGGAAGCTTTGGGAACCCTTAATTCGTAAGAAAGCAGGTTTAGGGGTCTTGGATCTCAATTTCGAACCTGAATATTACGACAAAGCCTATTTATTTACCGATATCGCGGTTGTGGGTGCAGGTCCAGCGGGGCTGCAAGCAGCTCTCAGTGCTGCGGATGCAGGTGCCAAAGTATTGCTGATTGAGCAAGATAAAATTCTCGGTGGTAGTCTGAACTATGCACGTTTCGATCTTAAAGGTGAAAAAGCCGAGGCTTTACGTCAACAATTGCTGAGTGCAGTTGAGCAGCATGCCAATATTACCGTAATGACCGAATCCATCTGTAACGCATGGTTTACCGATCATTATCTGCCTGTGATTCAAGGCAAGCGCTTATACAAAGTCCGCGCAAAGCAATGCATTGTCGCCAGTGGTAGCTTTGATCAACCGGTGGTATTTCGAAATAATGATTTGCCAGGGGTGATTTTAACCAGTGCGGTGCAGCGTTTAATGAAACTCTATGCCGTTCAACCGGGTCAGAAGATTACGATTTTGACAGGTAATGATGATGGTTATTTGGCTGCGCTGGATTTCATTGATGCTGGCCTAAATGTTGTGGCATTGGTCGACATGCGAGAAACAGCGAAGGATCCTGCACTTTACGGGGCACTCAAAGCCAAAAAAATTCCGTGCTATATGGGCAGCACTGTTTACGAAGCACTGCATGAAAAACATATGCATCGTTTAACGGGTGTTGATGTTCGTAAGATTGTCTCTGAAGGTGAAGTAGCTCCAGAGTCTAAAAAAATTGATTGTGATGTACTGTGTATGTCTTCGGGTTATATGCCAGTGTATCAGTTGCTTTGTCAGGCAGGTGCCAAGCTCAGTTATGACGACCACAAAGCTGAATTTACCCTTTCTGGTTTACCAAAAGGACTGTATGTTGCAGGTTCAGTGAATGGGATACATACGCTTGAGAATGTGCTAGAAAATGCGCAACAAACTGCAAAATTGGCGGCTGCACAAGCGTGGGGGCAAGCAGATGAGGGTTTATCGCTGCAACAATTCTCAGATCAAGATGTGAATTTCCCTTGGCCGATCTTTAGTCATCCTAAAGGCAAAGAATTTGTCGATTTTGATGAAGATTTACAAATTAAAGATATCGTGAATGCCACCAAGAGCGGCTATCGTGATGTGCAATTGGTCAAACGCTTTTCAACCGTTGGTATGGGACCATCGCAAGGTCGGCATTCAGCCTTGCCAACTGCGCGTTTAGTGGCGAAATCGACCGATCGTAGTGTTAGTGAAACAGGTGTAACCACTGCACGTCCACCATTTACCGCAGAAAAACTTGCGCATGTTGCGGGTCGTGGTTTCGATCCGTTCCGCCAAACCCCAATGCATGTACGCCATGTCGAAGCTGGTGCAAAAATGATGCCCGCGGGGAATTGGCAACGTCCTGCATTTTACGGAGATGCCAATAAACGTCTGCAACATATCGAAAGTGAAGTGCAGAATGTGCGCCAAAATGTCGGCATGATTGATGTGTCGACTTTGGGGGGCTTAGAGATTCGTGGTTTAGACAGTGCTGAATTTTTAAACCGCCTCTATACCTTTGGATTCGCAAAATTGCCAGTAGGAAAAACTCGTTATGCGGTTATGGCGAATGAAGATGGTGTCGTGATTGATGATGGGGTTGCAGGGCGCCTCAGTGAAAATCATTTTTACGTGACAGCCACCACCAGTGGAGTGGATCGCATCTATCAACAAATGTTGAAGTGGAATGTGCAATGGCGTTTGAATGTGGATATTACCAATGTCACTACTGCGCTTGCGGCGGTGAATATTGCAGGTCCGAACTCACGTGCAGTGATGCAAATGGTCTGTCATGACGTGGATTTATCCAATGCAGCCTTTCCGTACTTAGGTCTGAGAGAAGGCACTATTTATGGCATTCCTGTCCGTATTTTACGGGTTGGTTTTGTCGGTGAGTTGGGCTATGAAATCCACTTCCCAGCACGCTATGGTGAATTTATGTGGGATAAGCTCATGCAAGCAGGTCAAGCCTTTGACATGCGACCTTTTGGGGTGGAAAGCCAACGTCTGTTACGTTTAGAAAAAGGCCATATCATCATTAGCCAAGATACTGATGGGATGACGCATCCTCAAGAAGTGGATTTGGGTTGGGCAGTGGCACGGAGTAAACCTTGGTTTGTGGGTAAACGTTCCATTGAAATTTTAGAGGCACAAAATTTAAAACGTAAATTGGTCTCTTTTGTTTTAGATAAAACTCAAGAAAAGCCACTTGAAGGTCATATTGTATTGGATGGTAATGATATTTCTGGAAATATTACCTCATGTGAATACTCGCCTACACTAGATCAAATTATTGGCATGGCTTATGTCGGAATCGAGCAAAGTGAAATTGGGCAGCAATTCCCGATTCGGGTAGAAAAAGGCCATGTGGTGCATGCGACAGTGGTAAAAGCCCCTTTCTATGACCCGAAAAACCAACGTCAGGAGATTTAAATATGAACGCATTATACGAAGTGGAACGTAGCCCGATTGCGAAAAGTACGACTGCGTCCTATCAAACTTTTGGCTTGGGTAAACAATTTTTAAAAGATATAGATATAGACGCAGAAAAACAGATTCAGCAGTGTGCAATCGTCGACTTGACCAATTTATCTCGAGTCGGTTTTCGTGGACAAGATGCTGCTGACTACCTAACAAGCTATGGTTTTCAACTGCCTGAGCAGCCCAACCAAGCCTTACTCCAAGAAGATGGTTGCTGGGTCGCACGTTTATCCTTTACTGAATATTGTGTATTGGGTTCACTACATGACTTTGGTGAACGTGTCAGCCAGCTTGAACAAGGCTGGACGATGGATGAGCGGGCAAATTATTTATTGCCGCGTCAAGACAGCCATGCATGGATTCAGTTAACAGGGCAGCATGTAGCGCTGGTTATGGCAAAACTTTGTGGAGTTGATCTACAACAACAGGCTTTTACTGTTGGACAGGTAGTGCAGACCTCCGTCGCACGTATTAATGCGATTTTGATTAATATCAGTGATGCTCAAACCCAAAAGTTTAATCTGCTGTGCGACCGTGCGGCTGCTTTATACCTCTGGGATGTCTTGATTGATGCAATTGACGAATTTGATGGGCAGGTGGCAGGTATTGAAGCCATCCTCTAAACCGATATAGCCAATCAAATACCGATTTGATCATTTTGCCCCAACCTAATGTTCAGATCGGTATTGGCTATATGCTAAAACGAAAATGTAATATCAGTCCATGAAAGAACATCATCTATCTTCGAGTGTTCAATTGATTAAGAATATAAAATTATTCAGATAGTTAGACTGATTCAACCAAACTAATCATTACATCGGCACAACCTTCACGAGCGAGACGAGCAGCTTTATATTCTTCGGAGTCATAGCATGCTTGTGCCGTTGCTAAGTCCGCAAACTCAATCACAACATGACGGCTAAATTTATGACCTTCTAAGCTATGTGAGTCACCGCCACGAGCCAAAAATTTAGCGCCATATTTCTGAAATGCAGCGGGGGCCAATTGCATATAGTGTTGGTATTGTTGCATGTCATGGATGGTTACATGTGCAATCCAGTAAGCAGTCATGGCGAATTCCTTTTAAGTCTGATCTAAAACATTTTTAGCAACTGCAGCGGCTTCCGCAATATGCTCAGCGACAGCTTGTTTTGCCCGATCAGGGTCTTGATGAATATAAATAGCTTCGCAGATATTTTTAATCCGTTGATAACCCGAAACTTCTCGCTTGGTTGATTTCATAGTCATGGCACGTAAACGGCTAATCCGACCATTTAAACGCTGTACTACTTCCCATGCGATGTAATGTTTAGCCGTGTTAAAGATGGTTTCATATAGTTTGGCAGACGTTGCGATAATGTGATTAATATCATCGGCAGCAAAATCTTGTTCTAATTCAGCCAGTAGAACCTTTAAACGTTCACGGGTTGCATCATTGAGGTTTTTAGTACAGTCCGCTACGGCACTTTGTTCGAGCAACAATCGAATTTCATAAATTTGCGAAGCAATGTCCCAATTCAGTAAAGAAACTATAGGGCCTTTGTTCGGCAAAATCTCAACAAGACCTTCAGCTTCAAGGTAACGTATCACTTCACGGACCACAGAACGACTGACCCCTAACTCTTCACATAATGTCCGTTCTACCAAACGTTTTCCCGATGGAAAGTAGCCCGTAATAATCGCATTGCGAACTTTATCTAAACAAAGTTCACGCAAGGTGACTGGCGGATTTTCAATTTTAAGATTCATAAGAGTCGATCTTACCTAAATATGTGAGTCGCAATTTTGTTACATAACTTTCTTTAGAAAAGAGCATAACAAAGTATTGCATTTTTTTCATTATGTATTATGGTATACCATAAGATGTATGACAATACTAACCGACTCAACAGGGAAGAACAATGAACCTGATACGCAAAACCGTACTTCATATAGAAACCACCTATATAGATGGCGCGAAAGAAGCCGAAACACCATTAAAAATGGTGGCAGCCGCAGCAGTCATTAAAAATCCATGGGCAGGACAGGGATATGTTGAAAACTTAACCCCAGAAATCCGTCGTATCGCACCCATTTTAAGTGAACACTTAACCAAATTAATTATTGATGAGGTCGGTTCTGGTGCAGCCGTTGAAGCATTTGGTAAAAGTGCGGTTGTCGGGCTAAATGGTGAACTTGAACATGCTTCAGCGCTCATCCACACCTTACATTTTGGCAACACTTACCGCAGTGCAGTAGAAGCCAAATCGTACTTGGCATTTAACAATACTCGTGGTCCAGCCAATGCAGCCATTTTAGTTCCAATGATGGACAAAAATGATGAAGGTCGCCGCTCACATTATTTAACGTTGCAATTCGCTATTCCTGATGCACCTGGACCAGATGAAATTGTGATTGTCATTGGTGCTGCGACAACAGGACGTCCACACCACCGTATTGGTGATCGTTACAAGGATTTAGAAGAGTTAGGACATGATCTCAAAAACCCAGCAGCTGTCAAATAACCGTATTGCTCACTATTTTGAGCAAGGTGAAGGAGAACCTTTGGTTCTCATTCACGGAGTCGGTATGCAAGCGGAAGCTTGGTATCCGCAAATCGAATTTTTTTCGAACCAATATCGGGTTATTTCAGTGGATATGCCCGGTCATGGTCAAAGTACTCAATTACCAGTCGATGCCTCATTACAAGACTTTGTCGATTGGACCATTGAATTTATTAGTGCGTTAGGTTTAGGTCCAGTCAATTTGGCTGGACACTCCATGGGCTCACTGATTACCGCAGGTGTTAGTGTCATGCGTCCTGATTTAGTCAAACGTATGGCGGTGTTAAATGGGGTATACCGTAGAACACCACAAGCTCGCCAAGCGGTAATGCAACGCGCTGAAGAGTTGAAGCATGGTCATATTGATGTTGAAACACCATTACAACGTTGGTTTGGTGAAAGTGAACTAGAACAAATTGCTTCAGCAAAAGTGAAATCTTGGTTAGAAAGTGTAAATCTGTTGGGGTATACAACCGCATATTCAGCATTTGCCAGTGGCGATGAAACCTATGCAGATGGATGGTCAAAAATTGCCTGCCCAGCACTGGTTTTAACTGGGACAGATGACCCAAACTCAACAGCAGAAATGACCGAACAAATGGCGAATCAAGCGCCAAATGGAACAGCAGTTATTATTGAAAATGAAAGACATATGGTGAATTTAACCGCACCAGAAAAAGTTAATCAGGCAATGCAAGCTTGGCTAAATACAGCCGCTTAGGTTGCTGATCGAAGAACAGGAGTATCGACATGAGTGAACAGGATGTAGTCAATAAAATGCGAGAACTACGCGACGCTTTCGGGTCTTTTATGACTGGCGTAACCGTAGTTACAACCTGTAAAGAGGATGGAACACCTCTGGGTTTTACCGCAAACTCTTTTGCTTCGGTGTCTTTGGACCCAGCTTTACTGCTTGTCAGTATTGCCAAGACATCAAGCAATTATCATAATTTTGCCAATACTGCACATTTCGCGATTAACATTTTAGCAGAGGAGCAAAAAGATGTTTCTAACACTTTTGCTCGTCCAAGTGATGACCGCTTTGCAAATCTTGAATGGACAACCAGCCCTTGTAAAAATCCATTAATTGATCAAGTGAGTGCATGGTTTGACTGCACGACGCATCAGATTGTGGATGCGGGTGATCATGCAATTCTTATTGGTAAAGTAGAAAATTTTGCATCGGCTGGTTTTGCAGGATTAGGCTACTACCGTGGTGGCTATTTCACTCCAGCAAAACTTTCTGCTGAAGTCATTACTGGTCCGAAAGTCGTGATCAGTGCCATTATTGGCCATGAAAATAAAATTCTATTGGTGAAAACGCCCGATTATAAATGGACGATTCCACATGTCATGGTCGGCAAAGATGGTGCCGATCAAGCATTAGAAAGCATTTTTGGACAATATCAGCCCGATGCTTCTGCTAGCTTCATTTATTCAGTTTATGAAAATATTGAAAACCAACAACAGTATATTTCATTCTTATGTAATACCCCAGTAGATGATGCCATTTCGGGGACTTTTGTCGATTTAAATCAATTAGAAAATCTCGAATTTGTCGATAGTGCTTTAGAAAGTATGTTAATGCGTTACCGTAAAGAAAATGACCTAAAAAACTATGGCGTTTATTACGGTAATCAAACCAGCGGAACGGTTCGTCAAATTGTTAAAGAGGGAGTTTAATCATGCGTTTTTCACTATTTGTGCATATGGAACGTGTTTCTGATCAACAAACACAGAAGCAACTTTATGATGAAATGGTTGAACTCTGTCAAATTGCAGACCGTGGCGGTATGCATGCGATTTGGACGGGTGAACACCATGCGATGAACTTTACCATTGCTCCTAACCCCTTTATTAATTTAGCGGATTTGGCCAATAAAACTCAAAATGTACGTTTAGGTACAGGAACAATTGTTGCCCCTTTTTGGCATCCCATTAAGCTTGCTGGCGAAGCAGCGATGACTGATATTATTACCAATGGTCGTTTAGATATCGGGATTGCCCGTGGAGCCTATTCATTTGAATATGAACGGATGGTTCCTGGAATGGATGCATGGAGTGCAGGTCAGCGTCTACGTGAAATGATTCCTGCTGTAAAGAACTTATGGAAAGGTGATTACGAACATAAAGGCGAGTTTTGGCAGTTCCCGAAAACGACATCAGCACCGCAACCCCTTCAACAGCCTTTTCCGCCAATTTGGGTGGCAGCGCGTGATCCAAATAGTCATGAATTTGCGGTACAAAACGGCTGTAATGTGCAAGTGACACCTTTACATTTTGGCGATGACGAAGTTGAAAAACTAATGGGACACTTCAACACAGTTTGTGAAAAGTTTGCTGATATTCCTCGCCCTGAAATTATGTTACTCCGCCATACCTATGTAGCTGACAGTGAAGCAGACGCTCAATTGGCAGCCGATGAAATTAATACGTTTTATAACTATTTTGGTGCATGGTTTAAAAATGAGCGAGAAATTACTCAAGGCTTAATTGCACCATTAAGTGCTGAAGAAATCGCAGCACATCCATTTTATACCCCAGAAGCAATGCGTAAGAATAATGTGATTGGTCAAGCGCAAGAAGTAATTGATCGTCTGAAAGCTTATGAAGCGATGGGATATAACGAATATTCATTCTGGATTGACACAGGTATGAGTTTTGAGCGCAAAAAAGCTTCGTTAGAACGTATGATCAATGAAGTAATGCCTGCATTTGCATAAGAGAGGCAAGGACGATGACCTCAGAATTTCAATTGTATATTAACGGTCAGTTTGAAGCGGGTGCTGCACGTTTTAGCAGTGTTAACCCTGCAACTGGTCAAGCGTGGGCAGAAATGCCCGAGGCTCGCAGCGATGAAGTCAATCGTGCTGTTGATGCTGCACAACAGGCATTAACTGATTCAGCTTGGGCTAGCTTAACTGCATCTCAGCGTGGGCAGTTACTTTATAAACTTGCCGATTTAATTGAACAGGCTGCACCGCAGTTAGCTGAAATCGAAACTCAGGATACAGGCAAGATTATTCGTGAAACGTCTAGTCAAATTGCTTATGTGGCGCAGTATTACCGTTACTACGCAGGTGTTGCAGATAAAATACAGGGCAGTTTTATTCCCGTCGATAAGCCAGACATGCAAGTCTGGACAGTACGTGAACCTGTTGGGGTGATTGCTGCGATTGTGCCTTGGAACAGCCAACTGTTTTTGTCTGCTGTTAAACTTGGTCCAGCTTTGGCCGCAGGTTGTACTGTTGTGCTCAAAGCATCAGAAGAAGGGCCAGGGCCTTTACTTGCGTTTGCAAAACTTGTGCATGCCGCAGGTTTTCCAGCAGGTGTCGTGAACATTATTACAGGCTTCGGTCCCGAATGTGGTGCAGTGTTGAGTAGCCATCCTAAAGTGGCACATGTTGCTTTTACGGGTGGGCCTGAAACAGCTAAGCATATCGTCAAAAATAGTGCTGAAAATTTAGCCAAGGTTTCTTTGGAACTGGGCGGTAAATCTCCCTTCATCGTATTTGCAGATGCTGACTTACAAAGTGCAGTCAACGCACAAGTGGCTGCAATTTTTGCAGCAACAGGTCAAAGCTGTGTGGCTGGTTCGCGTTTATTGATTGAAGCCAGTATCAAAGATCAATTTCTGGAAAAATTGGTTGAGCGTGTCCAACGCATTCGTGTCGGTTTGCCAAATGACATGACCACTGAATATGGTCCACTCTGTACATTACGCCAACGTGAGAAAATTGAGCAGGTGGTACACGCTTCAATTCAACAAGGGGCAATCTTGTTGACGGGTGGGCAGGTACTAGACAGAGATGGCTTTTATTATGCGCCAACCATTTTGGACTGTAGTACGGTACCTCAGGCCGATTGTATTACCACAGAATTGTTTGGCCCAGTGCTATCGGTAGATAGCTTCACCACTGAACAAGAAGCCATCCAAAAAGCCAATAGCACCCCCTATGGATTGGCTTCAGGTGTATTTACCACCAACTTAACCCGTGCCCACCGCATGACCAAAGCGATCTGTGCAGGCATTGTTTGGTTAAATACATACCGAGCTGTTTCTCCTTTAGCCCCCTTTGGTGGCTATGGTTTATCGGGGCATGGTCGCGAAGGTGGCTTAGATGCGGTATTGGATTACACCACCACTAAAACGGTATGGCTAAGAACCTCAGATGACCCGATTGATGACCCCTTCGTCATGAGGTAAAGCTGGTTTATGCCATATTTTAGGATTATTTAATTATTTAGGTAATTTAAATAAACGGATTGCTCGAAGAAAATGGATTTTCGACTGAGCCAACTTCGATGTAGATATCGAGTTGGCACGGCATTGCTTTATATAATATTTAAAACAATGACCTACAAAATTTTATTTTATTCAATTCCGTTTGACTTAACAAAAAGGATATCCCTAGTAGACGAAGCTCAATTGCATTATTTTTAGATTAATTAATAAATGGTTTAAAAATTGCTTTGCATTTTGGGAATAAAAAATTCCTTGAAAGAATTCTTGGAATCGTCATCTAGGCCAATTCTCTATAAAAGTGAGATTAAGGATATGAGTCAAAATGCAACAACAGGAAAAGCTTTTGAAATAGAAAGCAACAGTATTGATTATGTTGATCCATCGCAAAGAAATGGCAACGTAAAAGATTTATTTACTTTATGGTTCTGTACCAATATTGCGCCCTTAGCGGTGATTACGGGTGCCATGGCTGTACAGACATTTAAATTGAACATCATCAGTGCCTTTACAGCAATTCTGTTCGGTCATTTCTTTGGTGCCGCTATTTTAGCCTTAACCTCGGCTCAAGGGCCACAGGTCGGCATTCCTCAAATGATCCAGAGTCGTGCACAATTTGGTCGATATGGTGCATTATTGGTGGTTATATTTACGACCTTTATTTACCTTGGTTTTTTTACTTCAAACATTATTCTGTCGGGTAAAACCTTACATACCGTTATTCCTGCAATCCCCGTACCGACAGCAACCGTAATTGGTGCCATTGTTGCGACCTTAATCGGGATTATTGGTTATCACTTTATCCATAAGTTCAACAAAATTGGCACATGGTTCATGGGTGGGGCGCTTTTAATTGGTTTTGCGTTGATGATTCCGCATGTAACGGCTGAGGTGCTTGCCAAAGGTTCTTTTAACTTAAAAGGTTGGTTTGCTATGTTCTGCGTATGCGCAATCTGGCAAATTAGTTTTTCTCCTTACACTTCGGATTACTCACGTTACCTACCTAAAGAAATTGGTATTTTCAAACCGTTTATTAATACCTACTTAGGTGCAGCTCTAGGTACGATCATTGCATTTAGCTTTGGTATGCTTGCGGTCAGTATTATGACCACCAATGATGCCATGCTTGCGGTTAAAACTGTCACAGGTAGTTTTGGCTATGTACTCATGATTTTGTTCTTATGCAATATCATTGGGCATAATGCCATGAATTTATATGGCGCATCACTTTCCTTTATTACTGCGATTCAAACCTTTGCAGGGAAGTGGATTCCGAGTAAAAATACGCGCATTCTTTTGTCGATCTTCGTGCTTATTCTTTCAACAGGAACTGCACTCTGGGCATCAAGTAGCTTTATCAGCTACTTCCTAAACTTCATCTTTGCGTTGTTATTTATTCTTATTCCGTGGGTCGTTATTAACCTGATGGATTTCTATTACATCAACAAAAAGCGTTATGACATTGATTCTATTTTTGATGAAAACGGTGGTAAATACGGTAAATACAATGTCAAAACCCTCGCTGCCTATTTCATTGGCATTGTGGTTCAAATTCCATTCCTGACCAACTCGTTTTTTACTGGTACGTTTGCCAACATTATTCCAGATGTTGATATTTCGTGGATTGTCGGCATGTTGGTTACCGCAGTGATCTATTACCTGTTAAATCAGTCCAAGGTCTCTGCACGTCATTACGACGTCTCAACCAAAAAATGTTAAGTCAACGTAAAGACATTAAGTTTGTAAGGAATAAAAAATGAAATATTCATATTATCGTTTTGGATTAGGTTTAATCAGTACGAGTCTCACACTGCCTTGTTTTGCAGCAATTACTTTGGGTGATGCACAAACCGACACTGGTGCACTGACCATTTCAGGTTATGTACGTGCCAATTACCAAGATAAAAATTATGGTTCCGATAATGACCATAAATTGCAATTTAATGCTGCAAAGCTGGCTTTAGATTATGCAGCACCCAAATGGTTTGCACATGGTGAATACCGTTGCTATCAGTACAGTACCTTATGCGATTTCTCGACTTTGGTTGATGCTTATGCTGGTTATCGTTTTAATGAACAACAAAATGTGACCGTAGGTTTACAACCGATTCCTTTTGGTGTGGCACGTTTTTGGGAAAGTTCATTATATGGTGGTATTAACAACACCATGGGCTTAGAAGATGCACATAATTTGGGCGTGAACTACCATCATGAATTGAATTCAACCAAAATAGATTTGGCTTACTTTGCCACTGATGGTGGAAACTACCATGGTGATAGTCGTGATTCAGCACGTTATACGGGCAACTTTGTAGAATCGGATGATCCAACGCGTTCAACACTGAATGAAAAAAATATGTGGATTGGACGAATTAGCCAAGACATTAAATTAAACAGTGCGCCTGATTTGAGTTTAAACCTAGGAGGTTCCTACTGGTATTCAGACATTGAAAATAAGACCACAGACTTAGAAGGCTCACGTAAAGCATGGGCACTGTTTGGAAGTTTGGCCTATCAAAATCTAGCATTGACACTTACTGGTGGTAAAAATTCAGTAAGCAATCAAGACTCCATTCGTCCACATGAGTCAGTGATGGGCTCTTATGACGGTGAATATGATGTTGCTAATAAAGGGGCATTTTATACCGCCGATGTTCGTTATAACTTTAAAGATGTGTACAAAGGTTTAAGCATTACCCCCTATGTGGCATATACCACTTATGCCAAAGATCAGGATGGCTATAAAGATTCAACCCGAAACTTTTTAGGTGCTTCATTTGACTATAAAAAGGTATCTTTAGTGGCTGAATATATCTTCAGTAAAAATGATCCATTTATTGGTGGAACTCAGGCGGCTTTAGCACGAGGCGATGCTGATGATAAATGGAATAGACTGTTGAACTTAACCTTCTTCTATTATTTCTAATTTGGAACATAAATGAGCAGTGTGCTCAAAAAAATTTCATCATTTATTTGGTATACCATATTTCAATAATATGGTATCCAATTTATTATTCAGTTAACGGAATACGTGCTATAGATATTTTGACTGAAGTTACAGTTTAAAAGGTAGGATATACAATGACTCCAATGGGCCCACTTTTTCATCAGCAAGCATTGATTGCAGGACAATGGTGCGATGCAGATAATCAACAAACAACCACGATTTATAACCCTGCCAATCAGCAAGTGATCGGTCAAGTTCCCAATATGGGCAAAGCTGAAGCAGAACGTGCGATTCAAGCAGCTTATGCAGCATGGCCAATGTGGAAAGCCAAAACTGCAAAAGAACGTTCAGTTTTATTAAAAAAATGGTATGAACTGATTATTCAGCATAGTGATGAATTGGCAGCGATATTGACCATTGAACAAGGCAAACCTTTATTTGAAGCCAAAGGTGAAATTGTTTATGCCGCTAGCTTTATTGAATGGTTCGCTGAAGAAGCGAAACGAATTTATGGGGATGTTATCCCTAGCCCTTATCCAGACGCGCGCATTATTGTAAACAAACAACCGATTGGTGTCGTTGCAGCGATTACCCCTTGGAATTTTCCTGCTGCGATGATTACCCGAAAAGTTGCACCTGCACTGGCTGCGGGTTGTCCTTGTATTGTCAAACCTGCACCAGAAACACCATTTACAGCTTTAGCCTTAGCCTATTTAGCGGTACAAGCTGGAATTCCTGCAGAACTTTTGAGTGTGATTACAGGCGACGCAGTGCAAATTGGTGATGCCATTTTTTCTAGTGATGCTGTACGCAAGTTTACGTTCACTGGCTCAACACCTGTAGGGAAAATGCTTCTGCAACAATCAGCAAAAACCCTGAAAAAAGTTTCCTTGGAATTGGGTGGCAACGCACCGTTTATTGTATTTGATGATGCTGATATCGACGCCGCTGTTGAAGGTGCACTCATTGCCAAGTTCCGAAATGCAGGACAAACCTGTGTTTGTGTAAATCGCTTTTTGGTGCAAGCAGGGATTTATGAAAAATTCATTCAAGTCTTCAAAAGTAAAATTGAAGCTTTAAAAGTCGGCAATGGTTTAGAAGCAGGACATGAAATTGGTCCATTGATTAATCAAGGTGCCGTGGAAAAAGTTCAATCACACATTCAAGATGCTCTTTCCAAGCAGGGCCGTTTAGTGACTGGTGGACAAAGCCACGTAGCAGGCCCTCTGTTTTTTGAACCGACATTGATTGCCGATGCAAATACTGACATGTTAGTGGCAACTCAAGAAACTTTTGGTCCACTTGCAGTGGTATTTAAGTTTGAAACTGAAGATCAAGCCGTACAGATGGCAAATGACACAGAATATGGTCTTGCTGCTTATTGTTATACCCGAGACTTAGGTCGTGCATGGCGTATGAGTGAACAGCTTGAATATGGGATGGTTGGGATCAATAAAGGTCTCATTTCAAATGAAGTTGCACCTTTTGGTGGCGTGAAACATTCAGGTTTGGGGCGTGAGGGTTCTAAATATGGTATTGAAGACTATCTTGAAATTAAATACACCTTATTTGGAGGAATTTAAGTATGAGCAATGAAAAATTTGAAAAAGGTTTAGCTATTCGTAAGCAAGTCTTGGGTGAAGAATACGTCAATAACTCACTCAACAATGCCGATGATTTTAATCTTCCCTTACAAGAACTTGTGACAGAATATTGTTGGGGTGCAGTTTGGGGCAGAGAAGAACTATCCAAAGCTGAAAGAAGCATGATTAATTTGGCGATGATTTCTGCTTTGAACCGTCCACATGAATTAAAACTGCATGTCAAAGGTGCATTGCGTAATGGTGTGCCCAAAGAAAAAATTCGTGAGGTGTTATTACAAGTTGCAATCTACTGTGGCGTACCAGCAGCGGTGGACAGCTTCCGTATTGCCAAAGAAGCGATTAAAGAGTTTGAGGCAGAAGCTTAGCCTTATATATGAAATAAAAAGAGAAACTGCTGTTTCTCTTTTTATTTGGTTCATGGTTACATTACATCAACGTATAAAGCAAATATTTTTTTAACTGTTATAAGCGCGTTCATTATGTTCAATAATATCTAGACCTTGTTGTTCTTCTTCCGCACTGACCCGTAATCCGATTGTCATATCTATGCCTTTCATAATGAGCCATGTAAAACATCCACAGTACACAATAGTTAAGACAATCCCTGCAACTTGAGCAAAGAATTGTTGGACTAAATTAACGTCGCTTACAGTACCTCCCAAAGCAGGGATACAGAAAATACCTGTTAATATTGCCCCAACCATCCCCCCCACACCGTGTAGGGCAAATACATCAACAGCATCATCAAAACCAAATTTTCGTTTTAATGTCGTCACAGCATAAAAACAACAAATACTGGTAAGAAAGCCAATCGCAAGTGCACCTAATGGTCCAACATAGGCAGCAGCAGGTGTGATACCAACCAAGCCTGCAACGGCACCTGAAGCAAGCCCAAGCGATGTCACATGTTTTGCCATCATTTTTTCAATACACATCCAACCCGTAATACCCGCACAAGTTGCAAGCATCGTGGTTAACAGTGCGACGCCCGCTGTGGTATTGGCAGAGAGCGCAGAGCCAACATTAAAACCAAACCAACCTGCCCATAATAGTGCAGCGCCGATCATGGTATATACCAAATTATGTGGAGGCATTGCTATCGTAGGCCATCCACGACGTTTTCCTAAAACCAGAACACCCACTAAGGCTGCAATTCCAGAGTTAATATGAACTGCTGTCCCTCCAGCAAAGTCCAATACGCCCCAGTTGTGCATAATTGCCCCAGGGCCACCCCAGACCATATGTGCTAAAGGACCATAAACTAACGTCAGCCAAAGTGCAGCAAATAATATAACAGCACTAAATTTCATGCGTTCTGCAAAAGCGCCGATAGCAATGCAAGGCGTGATAATGGCAAAAGTCAGACCAAAAGTAATCAACACATATTCAGGCACACCACCTACTAAGGTCTGGTCATTTATGCCGAATAGAAATGCTTTATTCAATGAGCCGACAAAACTATTAAGGTTTAAACTCCCTTCAACCATGTTGCTGGTGTCGGAGGTCATGCTATAAACAAAAGCCACCCATAAAATCGCTGAAACACCAGCAACCGCAAAAAATTGAGAGAATAAAGACAGAACATTTTTTGTCCGCAGCATCCCACCGTAAAATAAGGCAAGACCTGGAATGAACATCATCAGCACTAAAATTGCAGAAATCATCATCCATACGGTAGATGCAGCATCTAAGCGAGGTTCTTCAGCAAAAACGCAGGTAGGGACAAGGAATAGCGAGGCCAAAAAGAATTTTTTCAACACATGAGTCATCATGAAGTACTCCCAAATAGAGGGTTTGCTTATTTGATTGGCTCTTAAGGAATGCATAGGGTATTTACATTCCTCAAGGGAATAATAATTTCCCTTCGGTTAAAGCAATTCTTGTACCATGATTATTTACTAGGCATTCTTATCTAGTGTTAAGGCTGTGTGATAGATAAATTCGTGAAAAATTAAACATGTGAAAAGTGTTGTCTACTTCGCATGCACCTTTTCTTAAAAGATGTCATGAAGAAACTTATGCTTCTCCATTTGTCCCATAGTTCATAATCGAGAGCAAACGAATCGGCACTTTAATGAGCTTTTCCGGACCATGTGGGATTTCACCTTCAAGGGTTAAACAGTCGCCTGGCTGCATGTGAAAAATCTCATGTCCATGGCGATACATTAATTCCCCTTCGACCAAATACAGCATTTCCGTACCGGGATGGGCAAAGGTTGGAAACTCTTCACTGGCATCATCCATACTCACCAAATAAGCTTCAAAATTTTTGCGAGGTCCTCTCGAATGTGTGAGGAGATGATAGGTGTGTCCTTTTTCAGTACCGCGTCGAACCACTTCCATACCATCACCTGATTTAACCAACATGGCATTACTTTCTTGTTGGTCATATTGGCTAAACAATGTCGACATTGGAATCCCGAGGACTTCACATAGACGACTAAGAGTTTCAAGGCTAGTCGACACCTGAGCATTTTCAATTTTACTTAACATGCCTTGGCTAATACCTGAAATTTGGGCTACTTCAGACAGCTTGAGGCTTTGTTCTTGTCGATGTTTCTTAATTTGAATACCTATATATTGTTCCAACTTTAGGCTGTTCTTGATTTGACTCATTATGGTTCAACTCTGCACTGTTTTGAAAATTATGCCTTTTAAATTCTACTAAAATTAAAAAACAATTGTTCTAAAATTTAATAATCCTGATAAGAAACAAATATTCTTTCAGGTAAATTAAACACTTGGCTATTTTTGATCAAATTCTTCTATGAAAAATGAAAGTTGGCAAGAGATTTGCTTTTCTTTACAGGAAATAAAATTTCTTGATATGAAACTTGTGCTGATATAAATATATTAATGCATTTTTCAAGCCAAACACTGTTTTTGTCATATTAGGAGTATGTCAATCATGTTGCAGCAGGCTGTAAAGGAGATGTTTGATCACCACGAAGTGATTAACAAACCCATGTATCGTCCAGAAGTACAAAAAGTCATTGATCAGCATCATTTGAAATATGTGCTTGCACAATTTGTGGATATTCATGGCGCAGCAAAAACAAAATCAGTTCCGATTTCTGGTTTAAAAGCCATTGAAAAAGAGGGAGTAGGTTTTGCTGGATTTGCAATTTCTGGTATGGGAATGCAACCACACGGTCCTGACTTTATGGTAAAGGGAGACTTATCCACTTTAATTCCTGTACCTTGGCAACCTGGTTATGGTCGAGTGGTGTGCGAAGGCCATGTAAATGGTAAGCCTCATCTTTATGACACTCGTTATGTACTGCGTAAACAAGTGGAACGCTTGGCGGAAAAAGGGTGGACATTAAATACAGGTTTAGAGCCAGAGTTCAGTTTATTCCGCCGTGGTGAAGATGGAAAATTAAAAGCAGTGGATGACTCGGACACTTTAGCTAAGCCTTGTTATGACTATAAAGGCCTTTCCCGCTCTCGTCAGTTCCTTGAGCGTTTAACCGAAGCATTAATCCCTGTAGGTTTTGATATTTATCAAATTGATCATGAAGATGCAAATGGGCAGTTTGAAATTAATTATACCTATAGTGATGCCATGAATTCGGCAGATATGTTTACTTTCTTCCGTATGGCAGCAGGAGAAATTGCGAATGATTTAGGCATGATTTGTTCCTTTATGCCTAAACCAGACCCTAAACGTGCAGGGAATGGTATGCACTTCCATTTATCAATAGGGAGTGATGAGTCGAACAACTTATTCCATGATCCGAATGACCCAAGCGGTATGGGGCTTTCGAAAATGGCTTACCAATTTATTGCTGGTTTGTTGGCTCATGCACCAGCACTTTGCGCATTTTGTGCCCCAACAGTCAACTCTTACAAACGCTTAGTGGTTGGTCGTTCACTGTCGGGCGCAACATGGGCACCTGCTTTTATCACTTACGGAGCGAATAACCGCTCAGCAATGGTCCGTATTCCATATGGGCGTATTGAGCTTCGTCTACCTGATGCAGGATGTAACCCTTATTTGGTTTCCGCAGCCATCATTGCTGCTGGCTTAGACGGTATTGAACGTGAGTTGAGTCCACCACCAGCATGCAATGAAAATTTATACACCTTAGGTTTTGATGAGATTGCTGCACGTGGGATTGAAACCTTACCGCAATCCTTAAAAGAAGCAGTCGATGCTTTAAAAGCAGATCCATTATTTAAAGACAAAATGGGGGTAGAGATTGTGGATGAATTTATTGAACAAAAAAGTATGGAATGGGTCGAATACTGTCGCCATGTTTCAGACTGGGAAATACAGCGTTATACAGAGTTCTTCTAAGTAAAAGACTAAACGTAACCGCTAATACAAAATAATCGGAGAAAAAATATGTGTGGAATTGTTGGTTTATATCTTAAAAATCCTGCGCTTGAGTCACAACTGGGTAAGCTATTTGAACCGATGTTAGAGTCGATGACAGGCCGTGGACCAGACAGTGCAGGTTTTGCAATTTACGGCGATGAAGTCAAAGATGGTTGGGTCAAATTAACACTACAAAGCACAGATGAAAATTTTAACTGGCAAGGTTTTGCAGAGCATTTACAAGCAAAATTAAATACAGGTTTTGACTGGTTCCAAAATGCTACTGCTGCAGTTGTCAAAGTAGAGTCGGATGAAACAACAGTACGTGCTGCAATTTTAGAACTAGCTCCCGAACTTAAAATTATGAGTGTTGGGCAAAGTATTGAAATTCTGAAAGGTATGGGTTTGCCAGTCGAAATTTCTGAGCGATTCGGTTTAGCCCAGATGAAAGGTAGTCATATTATTGGTCATACCCGTATGGCAACTGAAAGTGCTGTAACGATGGAAGGGAGCCACCCATTCTCAACTGGTGCCGACCTTTGCCTTGTGCACAATGGTTCATTATCGAACCATGCCCGTTTACGCCAAGAATTAAAGCGTGAAGGCATTAGCTTCGAAACCGATAACGATACAGAAGTTGCTGCAGGTTATCTCACTTGGCGATTACAACAAGGAGACAACTTGGAGCAAGCACTAAATCATGCACTAGATGATTTAGATGGCTTCTTCACATTTGCAATCGGCACACGAGATGGTTTTGCTGTGATTCGGGACCCAATTGCATGTAAACCTGCGGTGTTAGCGGAAACAGACGATTACGTAGCAATGGCTTCTGAATATCAAGCACTTGCATCATTACCGAATATTGATAAAGCCAAAGTGTGGGAGCCAGAGCCAGCGACTTTATATGTTTGGGAACGTTCTTCAAGCAATAGCAGCGCAGCAGCATAAGTTAACCGAAAAATTGGAGCAAAAAAGATGAATAGCACAGTATTATCAGAAAAAATGACTTCAACCACTTTTAAAGATACTTATGATCTAAGCGTCGATACGATTCGTGAGCTGAATCAGGCGTTACATACTGCAGAAATTGTTGAAGAAGTCACTTATTGGAATGTCAAAAATCCAGCGGGTCAACATAACATTGCCGTTGGGATTAAAGCGCCAGTTCAAGTCACTATTGATGGACATGCAGGTTATTACTGTGCAGGTATGAACCAAGAAGCAGACATCGTAGTGAATGGTAATGTCGGTGTTGGCGTGGCAGAAAATATGATGTCAGGTTCTGTACATATTAAAGGTAATGCATCCCAAGCAGCAGGTGCAACGGCACATGGTGGTTTGCTGGTGATTGAAGGGGATGCAGGTGCTCGCTGCGGTATTTCCATGAAGGGTGTAGATATTGTGGTTGGCGGTAGTATCGGTCACATGAGCTGCTTCATGGGTCAGGCAGGGCGCTTGGTGGTGTGTGGAGATGCTGGCGATGCACTAGGCGATTCACTCTATGAAACCCGTATCTATGTAAAAGGCACAGTTAAATCACTGGGTTCAGATTGCATAGAAAAAGAAATGCGCCCTGAACATATTGCTGAACTAACAGAATTACTTATTAAAGCGGGCTTTGCACAAGATCCAACCACATTTAAACGCTATGGCTCGGCACGCCAACTGTATAACTTTAAAGTCGACAATGCATCTGCATACTAAATTTAACGTAGCTCGGAGATTTCAGCATGACACAATCTACTACACAGTTTGAACCAGTATTACGTGAATCCGCTACGTTTGATCGTTTGACGATTCAAGAAATTCAGCGTGCGGCTTCAACAGGTATTTATGATATACGCGGCGGTGGTACCAAGCGTCATTTACCACACTTTGATGATTTATTGCTTTTGGGTGCGAGTATGTCACGTTACCCATTAGAAGGTTATCGTGAGAAATGTGGAACCGATGTAGTATTGGGGACACGTTTTGCGAAAAAACCCATCCATCTCAAAATTCCTGTCACCATTGCTGGGATGAGCTTTGGTGCATTGTCTGCCAATGCCAAAGAATCACTCGGTCGTGGTGCTTCAATGGTCGGAACATCAACCACAACAGGTGATGGCGGCATGACACCTGAAGAGCGTGGCCATTCAGAAACTTTAGTTTATCAATATCTACCATCACGTTATGGTATGAACCCTGATGATTTGCGCAAGGCTGATGCAATTGAAATTGTATTGGGGCAAGGTGCAAAACCTGGTGGTGGTGGTATGCTTTTAGGTATGAAAGTGACCGAACGTGTTGCGGGTATGCGCACACTTCCTGTGGGGGTCGATCAACGTAGTGCTTGCCGTCACCCTGATTGGACTGGACCAGACGATTTAGCTATTAAAATTGCTGAGATTCGTGAAATTACAGATTGGGAAAAACCGATTTATGTAAAGATTGGTGCAAGCCGTCCTTATTATGATGTCAAATTGGCTGTGAAAGCAGGCGCAGATGTTATTGTTTTAGATGGGATGCAAGGTGGTACTGCGGCTACTCAGGAAGTCTTCATCGAGCATGTCGGTATTCCTATTTTATCCGCAATTCCTCAAGCAATACAGGCGCTTCAGGAAATGGGTATGCATCGTAAAGTACAACTTATTGTCTCTGGTGGTATTCGTACAGGTGCTGATGTTGCAAAAGCAATGGCACTAGGTGCAGATGCAGTGGCGATTGGCACAGCTGCACTGATTGCATTAGGTGATAATCACCCGCGTTTGAATGATGAATTGAAAAAAATTGGTTCAGCATCAGGTTATTATGACGACTGGCAAAATGGTCGTGATCCAGCAGGGATTACCACACAAGACCCAGAGTTGTCGAAACGTCTTGATCCGATTGAAGGTGGACGTCACTTGGCTAACTATCTACGCGTGTTGGTACTTGAAGCACAGACAATGGCGCGTGCATGTGGTAAATCGCATTTGCACAACCTTGACCCTGAAGATTTAGTAGCTTTAACTGTAGAAGCAGCGGCGATGGCTCGTGTACCACTTGCAGGAACAAACTGGGTTCCAGGGCAACTACAATACTAAATTTCACTACCTAAGTTCTCGAATGGAAGTTCAATTAAAGGAAGTATGATTCTCACACTTCCTTTAATTTTCGCTACTACCTTTATTTGGTATGGCATCTAATAGAGTATTGAAAGCTATGCAATGATCTTAGGTTACGTGAGTGCGGGATCTGACGTTTCACTAGTGTCTAGAGGGGGCTATAAGCAATTTAAAAGGGTATACTGATTCAAAGCTATTTTATTTGGAATAAGAAATCGAGAAAGCATCGTGCAAAAGATGAATTTATAGCTTTCTTCTTAAGTTAATCATTGGAGGGATTATTCGAGCAACTTTCCAAGAGATAATATGGATCGATTTTTTTGTGTAAACGGCAAACTAAATTGTAACAAAAAACATGGGCGAAATGTGGGCACCAATAAGTGTTAAGTTTTTGATTTTTAATAACTTAACGCCCATTGACATCGTAGAGGTCTCCAGTTCGAGTCTGGATATACCTACCAAGATTCTAAACGTTATGTTATAAGGGTTTTAAGCGAAAACAATAGCTTAAAACCCTTTTTTGTTGTCTTGAATAAAGTCTACCCTTAACAGCACTATCCGTAAAATCGCTACTTTTTGCCGATAATGCAGTTAAATTTAGACCAAGATTAGACCAAGAATATAGAGTTATAGATCATGAAAATGCCTAAAGCGGTCAAGCGCGGTGAAAGCTACAGAATTAAAATAATGATTGCTGGAACTACATATTCAGCAACCAGAGATACCGTAAAAGAATGCGAGCAATGGGCTGCGCAAAAGATGCTTGAGGCAAAAGCAAATAAACTCTCTGAAGATCTGGGCGTAAAACAGCACTATCCATTCAAAACACTTTTTCATAAATATTATGATGAGCATGGGCGAAAGCTTCGTGGATCCAAATACGTCAAAGAGCAATTAGCGCCGTTTGATGAAAAGTTTGGTGCACTGGCAGATATGTCGATTCATGACATCACACCACAGCATTTAACTATCTGGCGCAATAAGCGCTTAAAACAAGTTGGAGCAAATACAGTACTGCGAGAAATTGCGATGTACTCATCAGTTTTTAGCTATGCAGTTAAAGAGCTTTTCTTATTGGAAGCCAATCCATGGATGGGTATTAAGAAACCGGCCAAACCTAAAGCGGGTAATCGACGTATTCGTGATGAAGAAATTCAGCTCATTTTAGAGGGATTGAATTATCGTGAAGGGCAGACACCGACATTGCCAGAGCATTATGTTGCCTGGGCTTTTCTATTTGCATTGGAAACAGCAATGCGCCGTGGTGAAATTCTAGGTATCACAATGTCAGAAATTTATGATCGGCATGTTCATTTACCTAAAACTAAAAATGGTGATGCTCGTAATGTTCCTCTGACTAAAAAGGCTTTGGCACTTCTAGATCTAATCAATCATGGAGGGGATAAGTTGATTCCTCAGTCTGAGAATGCTTTTCGGTTAATGTGGGAACGTCGTAAAGAAAAAGTAGGGCTGGCAGATATTCATTTCCATGATACACGCCATGAGGCCATTACTCGGTTTGTAAATAACCAGAAATTACCGGTAGAAGTGCTGGCCAAGGTTACAGGCCATAAAAATATTAAAGTCCTGGTGAATACTTATTACAACCCGGATGTTGAAGATATTGCGGATATGATGGATGCTTGAGTTAAATACCTGATAATATCCACTATGGGGTCAATATCTAAGAGAAAATAATGAAACTTATTAAACTGGGCTTGCTGGCAGGTTCTATTCTTTTTACAAGTCTTTCTTATGCAGACATGTTTGCACCAAGTGCTTATTGTACAAAACCATCTAAGCCATACAAATTTAATAATGAATGGGAAGTACAACAATATCTTGATAGTGTTAATAGATATAAACGGTGCATTTCAGATTTTGTTGAAAAACAAAACCGTGAAAGTCAAAATCATCAAGAGGCTGCTTCTAAAGCTATTGATGAATGGAACAGGTTCGTTAAGATGGAACTGCAATAATTAAAAAGGGCCTTTAAGCCCTTTTTTATATTTCATAGTCACTAATTTTTCCTCGCACGCCCACGCTTGGCCACAGGCTTCGCCGTCAAAATCAAATTTGCTTGCTCTGGATCGTAAAGACATTTACCGCGAGTACCTTTGTTGATCTCTGTACAGCGGTCACGGACAGCATCAACACTTATACCGTAGTATTGAGCTAGTTCAGCAGCTGATACCAGTTTTGGGCTTACATCCTTGATCGATACGATCTTTGCACCGCCAACTTCAGAACCTACAAATAGTTGAGGTGCTTCACCTTGTACAGTAATTTGAAAAATCCCCATCTAAGACACCTCCTTTAAGCTTTGAACCACACTAAACCGGTCATGCTCTGCGATATAGCTGCTCAGCATGTGATAATACAAATCAGCATTGCTATTAATCTCAAGAATCACACCAGTGCCATTACTCACGCGCTGTCTTAAAGTTGCTTCTAGCTTACGAACAAAGCCGCTGTGCAAGTGATGTGAATCACTCGAAATGTGATAGGCTTCGTTGCACAAAGATTGGAAATGCAAAGCGCCCCTAATTGAGCTAAATTTAAGGCGTAACTTGGGTAAGTGGTCGACCTAATTCCGTAAATCTGTTAAGGACTGCTACACGTGCATGGATTTCATTCACTTGGCTATCAAAACTCCTTGCGCTGAGTTTATCTCCTAATAATTTGATGCAATGCATCTTAGTTTCAACCAAACTTCGCCGATGATAGCCTGACCATTTTTTCCATAGTGCCCTGCCTGAGAAGCACTGTTTCGCAAGATTAACTGTTCGAAGTAATTCATTTTGCTCTAGCGAGCTGCTTGCTCTTTGTATCTTTCCATGGTTTCGCATTTTTTTCTAGGTGGAATCATTGCATGCGCTTGCCGATCTGCAATGACCTGACGGCATTGCTTGGTGTCATAAGCTCCATCGGTATAAACAGAGTCAATCCGCTCATCTTGTGGAATCTGATTAAGTAAATCACCAAGCACCTGTGAATCACTGACATTATTGGTTGTAAGCTAAACTGCTCGTATTTGCAGGGTTTTATCATCTATACCAATATGTAATTTACGCCATTGGCGACGAAATTCAGGTCCATGTTTCTTGCGTTTCCATTCGCCCTCACCTAGAAACTTCATGCCTGTAGAGTCCATGAGTAGATGCAGCCCATCGCTACTTTTTTGGTAGCTGATTACAATATCAATATGCTTTTGTCTTCTACAAAGCGTGGTGTAATCTGGAGCTATCCAATTTAATCCGCAAAGTTTAATCAGACTTTGCACAAAGCCAGTGACCATACGTAAAGACAGACGGAATAAGGATTTAATCATTAAGCAGGATCAAACCAAATGGCAATATTTCCGCGACTCATGAGTGCTCGGTTATATGCGGGCCAATTGGTTGTGCGGTAGATTTTGTGTGTAGGCTTCTTCATTTGAAAATTATATCGCTGAAAAACCCTTTACAGATAGGTTTGTGCAACAAAGCCACAAATAAGCGGTATTGGACTTTGACACAAATTGATGAGCTATATAAAGAAATAAATTTATAATAAAAAGCCCACTTTCGTGGGCTTTAAAATACTTAATTTTTAACGACCATTATTACGTCCGCGACCACGTGGTGCTTTCGTATTTGGACGAGTAGTACCATTGGTTTTACGCTTTGGTTTCTCACTATCATCCATTTGCCAAATACGCTTCGTACCAGACTTTTTCACAGAGCCATCTTTGTTCTTACGAACCATAGGCTTACCACCTGTACCACCCGGTTTTTTCACATAAGAGCGTGAACGGTAAGGTTCTTCCGCAGGAATGTTCTGAAAGTCAGGGTATAAAAGTGGCTCGATTTCTTTGGTTTCGCCTGGCTGTAAACCCATTTGAACCAAATCAATTGCACCAATTTTAGTACGGATTAAACGTAAAGTAGGAAAACCTACAGCAGCAGTCATACGACGTACTTGACGGTTACGGCCTTCACAAATGGAAATTTCGACCCAAGAAGTCGGCACAGACGCACGGAAACGTACAGGGGGATCACGATCCCATAACCACTCAGGTTGTTCAACTTTAGATGCTTCAGCAGGTAAAGTCATACCATCTTTTAATTCCACACCTTTACGCAACTGCTCAAGGGCTTCTTCAGTGACATCACCATCGACCTGAACCAAATATGTTTTAAATTTTTTATTGGCAGGGTTGGTGATGTATTGGTTCAAACCACCATGGTCGGTTAAAAATACCAAGCCTTCAGAGTCCATATCCAAACGACCAGCCAAACGTAAAGTTGAGTCACTGACAAAGTCAGACATCGTCATATGTGCTTCATCTTTACGGAACTGGGAGAGGACGTCATAGGGCTTATTCAGGATGACGATTTTCATTATAACCTACTAAAATATATAAATTAATTTTGATGTGGTTTCCTACTTACCCGTTTAAGTACCCGCTCTGGGAGAGATAGCGGAGAAATTAGGAATAAAATGACCACTAATTGTGGGGTACTATATCAGATTTAGGCTTATGCTCCTCAACTTTATTCTTAACGTACGAGGAATACCAAAAAACATCTTTATCAGAAAGTCTAATTGGTTGCTGAATATCCCCAGTATTAATCATGTTCTCTGTACACGACAAATTTCATAGGACCCTTGTCCTATCAGGCTTTTTCTTTCTTAAAATTGCTAGCACTTTCTTAAATTCTTCTTTTTTTCCAAAACCAATCAAACGTAGAATAGCCATTTGAACATAGTCCAAACCGTAGCGAAATAAACTTACTGAAAGTCGTCCATGCTTCTTTATTTTTATCGCTTTTTTCCGATCATGTTGCCATTCACCTGTTAAATAGCACCAACAGAAACCCATAGCTAGCACTGCTATCAATTTCTTGACTCGTCTAGGGTCTGTTAAACGAGTATTTTCAAGATTGAATCCACGTCCTTTGAGACAACTAAATAACGTTTCGATTTCCCAGCGTAATGCATAATCACGAATAGCAGAAGCATTAAACATAGGAGAAACAACAAGTAAAAGTTCTCCATCTTCTAATCGTAGCGCACTAATATACAGTTTCACTCGACCAACCCAAATACGTCGTTTACGACATTCAGTTTGACCAACTTGAAGATGACGAAATAAATCACTAATTTTATGATTCTTGGCTAAGTGATTGGTCACAATAAAGTTTTTTTAACACGTATACAGAAGTTAATGTCATTTTCAATTAACCATGTAAACCATTTCTCACCGATAAATTCTCTGTCTGCAAACACATTCACAATACGATCTTTACCAAAAATGGAGATAAAGCGTTGAATCAAAGCAATACGCTCTTTTGTATCTGAATTTCCACGTTTATTGAGCAATGTCCAAACAATAGGTATCGCTATTCCACGATAGACGATGGCTAACATCAAGATATTGATATCTCGTTTTCCCCATTTCCAATTAGTTCTATCCAAAGTTAATTGGACTTTATCAAATGAAAATATATTGAAAATTAACTGAGAAATTTGACGATAATCGAAATACTGACCTGCAAAGAAGCGTTGTATACGTCGATAAAATGATTGTGGTAAGCACTTGATGGGTAAGGCTTTAGATGCAGAAGAAAGATTACATGTCTGTTTTACAATTAATGCAAGCATAATCAGTGTAAAACATTTTGCATGTGACTTGTTCCACTTTAGATATTTGTTTAAGATGAGATATAACTCATTGAAATGTGTCATCATATTCGTCTTCAGAAAACAAGTATTATGCCATTATTTCAATGAGTTATCTTTTTTTGTCGTGTACAAAGAATCATGTTATAGAATTTATCTTTTCCAATGGATAGGAGTTGCATAAATTCTTTAGCTCGAATTCTGCGATCAATCTCAATCATCTTGCATCCTCTGTGCTCATCCCACCACCTTCATATCTAGAGGATAAGACTCTTGGTGATTCATGTATTCTTCATCAAATGACGGGTAAACTGTATTAGCTTTTAAATTGTGCTTTTTAAATATAAATCTAAGTGAATTTTTCGTACTGTTACCAGAAAAAGTGCAGCTACCATTAGCTTGTACTTTTTTTACATATTCAGATAATTCAAACCGAATTTTGAAGTTCATCGATCCTCCCATAAATTGATAAATTTTTCATTTTCAGGGTGAGCTGGTAATTAAATGAAAAACCGAATATGCACATTATCAAAATATTTAAAAAAAAGATGAGAAAAGTTTAAAAAACAAAAAAAAGGTTTATTTTTTAATTTATTATATCAGTAAAATAATCTTAAGTTTGTTTAGATGGATATTCATTAAATTAGAAATGGTTTTTTGTAAAGTGATTTTTAAAAAAATATTATTATAAAGTAAGAGAGTTAAATTTTTAAAAACGCACACGGCTTAGCCGACCCTGAAAAAAAGGTCGGCTATTAACGCATACTGCTTTTTCTGTTAGTTTTTTTATTTACTCATCGTAAATTAAGAATGGATTATTTAAATTGAGTAAAATTGAATTCTTTTTGTTGTTAAATTCTCTTCCAGTTTCTGAAGTACTAAATTCATTTATCTCTTCAGTGTTAAATGATTTTCTCTCAAAATAATCATGCATTAAATAGAGTTTCATGATCTCAAATAATATATCGATTGGATCATCATCATTATTATTTAATTTAAGAAGCGACAATAATGTCCCACCAATAAAAAATTTTTGATGATTCTCTCTATTTCTCTTTTTAATATTTTGTTTCTTTTCTAAAGCATCATCCGTGTCTAAGATGTTTTGATGGATTTTTATTTTTATATCATCGGGTAATTTTGACATATAATTGTCTAACATTTTTTCAGCTAAAAAATAATGTTCAAGCACTGGTGGAACAACTTCTCCGAAATAACTATAATCTAAAATATCGCGTTCTATTTTTGTGATCGATTTTGGATCTTTTTTAGATATAAAAAGAAGTTTATTATCATACGTCTTTCTTTTTTTTGTATATAGATACGTTTTTCTGATTAATTGTTTTTCTTTATCACTCAGTTCCCCTAATTTTTTTTGTTCGATTAATTGAATGACATCATAATGTGAACTTTCGAATGCACGGTTATTCATTGCAAAATATTCGATTGAATTAATATGCTCTTGTGTTGTTAATGCTGTACGACTCATCGTGATATTTTCTCACTAAAATAATAAAAAATGTATATCACATGTCAATTTTAAAACTTGAGAAAAGTTTAAATATTCAAAAAAAGTTCTGTTTTTTTTCTGCTCTCTGTTAGTCCTGCTAGTTTGGCTGTTAGTTTTACTGTTAGTGGTGAGCGATAAAAATCATTTTTTGCGAATGCAAAAAAAAGATTTTTATCTCGTCTCCGTGTTCATTAAAATTTTCTTTCAGAAAATTTTAATGAACACTACGGCTCGTCCTGCGGAGCACTTTTAGTTAGTTAAGTGTTTGTATTTAAATGATATTATTTATTAAATATTCGAAAATTTACTTGAAGTGGCTAAAAATTGCACAAACGCCTGTTACACGTTAAAAATTGGGGCTGTTACATGTTTTTTTGCTTAAATTTCGTTCGGTGTTACACGTTAAAATTTCTGTTGTTACACGTTAAAACTGGGGGGTGTTACACGTTAAAAGTACATACATTTATGATGCTGATATATTTTCTATAAAAAAATCGCATTATTTTTTCATTTTCTGTATCAAACGAATAAAATTTTTGAATAATTTTATATGCTCCATTTTCTTTATTTGAAATTGGATTTGTATATGTATTATTTTGATTTACGTCATAATGTGAAAGAACTAAAAATTCAGCATAAAAATTTGCGTAGAGACAAATTTAGACATTCTTCAGAACTCGGTTATCACTACATTACGCGAACATTATATTTTTCAACGCATAAACAAGATATTGAAGAGCTTGAATATACAGCATCAGCCAATATGCCAATCTGGGCAGCTGATTGCCCCGAAGTATTTTGGAATGCAGCGGATCAATATGAAAGTATGAAGGGGAGGACATCTACGCATATTACCGTGGCTCTGCCGAAAGAACTCAATTATATGCAGCGGATAGATTTATCAAATCAACTTATATATGAATTCTGCGGTCAATATCAGATGCCCTACAGCTTTGCCATCCACAATCATGTTTCAACCCTAGATGGGCGTTATGAACAACCACACCTACATTTATTATATTCAGAGCGAAGTATTTATGATGGTATTGAACGAACACCAGAACTGTATTTTCAAAGACACTGTCCAAAGAATCCTGAGAGAGGCGGTGCCAAGAAACTAACAGCAGATGTAATTGGTCTCGGTCGTCATCAAATTAATCATTATCGAAAAATCACAGAAAATGTCATAAATAAATTTTTAAAAGAATATGCACCCATTAAAGAGGTGGAGATCTACGGAATTAAGTTCCACGTCGAAAATAAGGTCTCATGTTTATCGAATGAAGATTATAATCAAAAAAATGGGACAAATTTAAAAGATGTTCCGCAAATACCGAGGCATTATTTACATAGTAAAGATCCGAATATTCAAGAAAAAATTCAAATGGTTAGGCAAACAGTTAAAGAGATTCGAGAAGCGAATTTATATGAATTGCATCAAGCCGAGTATCAGCTTGAATTGTCCAGAAAAAATCAGTATCAATATGAAAATAATGATATTGTTCAGAAGCCAAAATCTAATGATTTCGACTTCTAATTTATTTTGATTCTCAGTGTAAGGATAGTTTCTAATAAGCAAGTTCAATCTGGATAAGATGAACTTGCTTACTTGATTAAATAGCTGTCGATTTGCAATTGCTCAAGTGCATGCCATTGATAACGATCCTGACCTGAAAAATGCTGTTTGATATAGGCAATATGTCGAATCACGTGTTTCTGCTGTTTGAGTAAATGCTGAATGCGCTGATCTGCATAATGAATATCAACGCGCTGCTGCAACAGCGCTTGATAAAAATGACGATAATCAGGGTTCATATTTTTCAAAATTTCATGTGATGCAATTGGAGAGCGTGGCTGACTCAATCCTTGTGCCGTCGTATTTCCAGAAATGACAATTTTCGGTTGTACGGAACTTTTCGCTGGTCTTAAGGACTGTGTGGGTGTATCTGTCTGAGTTTTGAGAGTGTGAAACGCGTGTTGAATTGACTGCGTTAGCGTATCAGCTTGGGTGTCTTTAAGTGGATTTGTACTTCTTTCAGGCTTTGTACCAGTTGTATTTGTCATTTGCACCGACGATTGCGGTTGAGCTTGAGTTTCAGTATTCGGCTGGATCAGTTGCTTTAACTTTCGATAGTTAATTGAATAAAAGTTGGTTTGAAGCCATTTATTTTTTGAGAGCTTTTTAATCACTAAAATCTCCGCTTGTTTTAATTTAGCGACGATCCGTTTGATTGTGGAGACACTATAAATCCCCAGAGTTTGTTGCCACTGTTCATAGCTATGAAACCAATACTTTTTTCCTTTGTGGACTTGAGCATCACTGTGTTCTAAACAGTAGTGCAGCTTTTGTAAAAAAGTCGCGGCTGCGACGCCATACGCTTTTGCAAGCGTAGGCGAAGCAATTAAAGGGTAGTCAGAGGGAGCCAGCAGAATATGCTGATTATGCTTCATAACGTGCTCCCAAAAGACGCTCAGCACGTTCAATCAGGTTTTGACGTTGATGGGTGCGGAATGCCCAGAGCGATGGGGTATGATTATTTTGATTGAGTTTTGCGACTTCAGCGATTTGTTCATCATTCATCTGGCGTATACATTGACGAATAATTTGGTGCGCATGTTCAAGCTCGGTCAACAAGGAGTCTGCAGTATCGAGTGCTTGATAAAGATGGGTTAGACTTTGACGCTGGGGATTTGAAATGCTTTTGCCAAGTTCAACAATCAGTTGAGAGGCTTGTTTTTTAGATGTGCAAGTGTATGCACCATGAAAAGTAGCGTTCATAGCAGTAGTCCTAGATAAGTTTTAAATACTTACCAGCATTACTTCTCACGGTAATGGTGGCAGCGAGACAGGGGTGAGAATACTGAATCTAGGATCAGCCAACCTTACGGTTGCCCTATCAAGCTGCCATAACGACTGCTAAAACAGTAGACAAAAAAATAGCCGCGAGTGCGACATTAATTTGCACCTAGATTGTATCAGGTTCTCACGCCTGAACACAGATTTTGCTGTGTCCTATAAGCTTATCTGCGTATCCATTGCACTGTCAACGCTGTATTTGCATATTTTTACAAAACGCTACATTTAATTAATTCATTGATTAAGCTTTAGTTATTGGGGAAGTCTGACGGCTGGGTTTACCTATGATGAACAGGAGTATGTCGTTGGATACGGCAGGGCTTTTCTTCAGATCCACTTAAAAAAGTGAATGTTTGGTGAAGATCTATTCAATCATTTTATTCATTTATTTTATTACAGAAGAGCAGTTCATTTTAAACCGATCCATAGCATCAAAATCAGCCCATTGATGGTTTTAATTTGAGCTTATGGGTGAAATCAATAACTTAACTGAATTTATTCAAGGCGATCATGTGAATTTTATCGTATCGCGAAATTGACTAAAGCGCTGGATAAATCTAATATGAGCTCGCTGGCCTACATTGCCAGTCGGTTTTAGCAGACCGTTGATCCAGCACAGAAAATAGCCTGTCTATTTTTTGTGGACCTTCTCGTCCCCCTTTTTTTCTATGGTAGGGCAGGAGGGGGACGTCTTTGACGTGCTGGTTCCTTGGATCCCAGTCTGCTAACCCTCTTTTGCTCTGCCACCATTATTTAGCAGTAATCGGCAGAGCTTCTTAAGATTCAAGGAGCTTCTCATGCTGTATCCATCTATTCTTTATTGTGCCTCCGCACCTGTTCAACCTTGTTGTGTCATTCAACAGGGCATACAGCACTGATTTTAATTTTTAAGCTGTATTAAAAAAACATTTTTACACGAACAATCTCTAAGGTGGATGGCTCAATCACGCCTATAAAAAATACTTATTTTTATATCCCCTTGTGATTGTCAATTGCATTGAACATGCGGGGAACAATGATGTCTGAATTCACTCAACCAAAAATCATTCCAATCGAAAATCGCCCACCAAAATCCAAAGTCTTTATAAAGTGCATTGTGGCGCCGATCGTCATCTTTTTAATTATGGCCAAAGTCTTTTCCTTTGGCTGGTTTGGTTCTCTATTTTTTGGCATTTGGCTGTTATGGTTTGTGATCACCTATTACTTCTATGAATATGGCAATACCTATTTTGCAGGCATGACGGAGCAACTGACCCGTCAAGGTGAACAGTTTAATTATCACAATCGTGGGGTCTGGATTAACAGTCAGCATAAAACCATCATCCTGTTTGATGAACCCGAACAGCGTTTAGTGAAATACCCCTTTGACTATATTACGTCGGTCGGTCACTTCAAATTAGTTGAAGACAAAGTCTCTTATACCAGCACAGTCACCAGCAATCCGATGACGGGAACGCATATCCACCATCACGAACATCGCAGCCCAGTCAAAAGAGAATACCAAGTCAATATTGGAACACGAGATCAATTCAAACCGCATTACTGCCTCAAAGTGTTGTTTCCTTGGCGTAGCCCAAAAATGGCCAGTGAAATTCGTCAACTGCTGTCGGCTGATCATTACCAATAAAAACCAAGAATAAGAGGGCGAATAAAATGATGAAACATTCAAAAACGGGGATAGCATCGATTAGAACCAGCACCTTGATGCTGGTCATCAGTATGGCGATGGCCGGATGTGGCGGTGGTGGTTCAGGCGGAAGCACTGGTTCCAATAGTGGTGGAACGGATGGAGCAAACGATGGCGGTACTTCACCTCAGCCTGTCACGTGTTCTGAAACGCAATATCTCCAAGAAGGGATCTGTAAAAACAAGACAGCACAACGCTTTGAACCCTTACAGCTCCAGCGCTTTCTCAAAGGTCAGGCCTATCAGTTGAACCTAAAGACGGATCAAGATCTGGCCCTCAGTTTTAGCAGTGAAAGTCCGAGTATTTGTGACTTCGAACAAGGCGAGTTAAAAGCCTTAGATTTAGGCAAATGTAGTTTAAAACTGACACAGGCGGGAACCTCACAGCTTCTGCCTGTGAATAGCACGATGGTGGTGGATGTCATTGAGAATGATGCAGAGCAGCACAAAGATCTGAATGCCTGTCAGGCAGGGAGACCCAGTGAGGCGGAGCGGCAGCTGTTTATCAATACCCTGAATGAGATCCGTGCCTTACACCATCTGCCGAAAGTTCGCTATGACCAAGCCTATGAAGATCAGATGATGCAAGCCTCCATGCTGTTGGCAGTGAATGAAAAGACTTCACATTATCCAGATGGAACATGGCACTGTTTTAGTGATATTGGCTATCAGGGTACTTCGACATCGAACTTGAACTTTATTCAAGCCTATCAGCCTTTAGCCAGCTACGGTGCAGATACCCATTTGATCAATTGGTTGATTGAAAAAAACTCGAGCAGCATTGGTCATCGACGTCATATCTTGAGTCCCTTCCTGAATAAAACCGCCTATGGCGAAGTCTCCAATACCGAGGCTAAAAGCGTATCGACCATCTTAGGCGCTGCCATGAAAGTGGTCTATCCCTATGCATCACAAACCTTAAGCACCACGATGCCGAAAGGGGTGATTGCCTATCCGTATCATGCCTATCCAAAGAAATTCTTTTCAAAAACTGAACCTTTATCCCTGTCGATATTAGTCAATCCACAAAATGCCTATGCCAACAATACGGTGGATTTTTCTCAGGCAAAACTGACAGTGACGAGACGGGATAATCAGCACATCCAAACGATCAGCAACATCCAGTATGACAATATCAGCTATGGTTTAGTCGCCAATAATCTGCAATTCCATTTTAGCGCAATGGAATACAACGTGATCTATGACGTTAATGTGCAGAATGTATGGGTGGATGGAAAAGCTGAGGACTATACCTACTGGTTTAAAGTTGATGATCAGTCTAGTGAACAACACTTATCAGGAGAATCATCCAATGAGATTTAAGCTGAGGCCATTTTTACTTGCCAGTGCTTCACTACTGGTATTACAGACAGCGGTAGCTCAACCCGTTTCTAACGCCAATGCATTGACTTTGCAGCCAGTGACTTTAGCGCAGGGCTTAAACTGTTTGGATTGGGCCAAGCAAGAACAGTCGTTTAGCAATCAACTGGCTACGGGAGATTGGACGTATACCGCAGCCTCTAATCTAACGACTCTGCAACAACAATTTCAGCAGCACTACACCCAGCAAAAATCAAGCGTTGTGGATGATCCAGACGATGAAAACTACTGTGAGGATTGTCCTGAAATAGAAGTCTATTTGCCCAAAGATAAACGCAATCCGATTCAACGGATTGAGGCTTTGATGCAGGTCAGTGTGGCTGGGGCAAGTACTTCGATTTATCGCAATGATGACATGGCTCAGACCAAGCAGAAGCTAGAGGAAGGGTTAAAGATTCAGTTCAGTCACTATAGTGGACAGCAATTTAAACGTTTTAAGCAGCAGTGGGATCAAGCCTCAGCACATGACAATGAGAAACGAACCAAGACCCATCAGGTCTTTCAGCAGTATCCACATTTAAAAGTGTTTAACGGGGAGGTCTTTCAAAACGGAAAACGTTACAGCCCTAAACAGATTTACATCTATACCCAGCACTATAAACGGGATGCTTCTGATCTGAGCAGCATGATTGCCTATATCAGTCTGTATGACCATCCCGTGAATCCATCACAGCACATATTACAGTGTGGCTTTATTGACAATGTGTTTTAAACCACTTCAACTGAATAAAGAAAGAGTAACGTCATGAAAAAAATATTTTTAGCGGGCTTATGTCTCAGCCTTTCAAGCTTGGCCTGTGCGGGCGCCAAAGAAAGCCTGATCGGAAAACGTCTGGTGATGGACATCCCGGATGTCCAATGTGCGGGCTTGTCCTTCTCCAAAAATGGCAAAGATGCGGCGATGTATGCAGAACTGGGACAGTGTCAGGATCCCTTACATCTTAGGGTCAGATGGTTGGATGACAAGACCTTTATCTTAATTGAAAAAGTACGTCTCAATGAGACCTCTCCACCCCGTAGCTTTTTATACAAAGTCAAAAGCATCAATCAGGATTATGTCCAGCTGACTGAGATCTGGACAGGGTGGGGAGACTCAAAAGACGATACGCTGGGTTATTATTTTAGATAACAAGATCGGAATAGTGATCAAGACAGGCCCTTGCTGAGGTAGGGGCTTTAAAACAAGAAATGAATAGTTCGATCAGTATTTAAAGGAATTCAATCATGGTGTGTAGTCCAATGTTTTATCCAGCAAAATTCGAACAAGAAGGGCAAGCTTATAACGTCTCTTTTCGAGATATTCCTGAGGCAATGACTTGTGGTGACAATTTCGAGGATGCGCTACAGATGGCCAAAGATGCGCTGTTTACCAGTGTGGACTTCTATCGTGAAGAGGGTCGGATTTTACCTCCACCCAGTGAATGCCAAGAGGGTGAGATCCTGATTGCTTTGGATCTGGCACTGAAATAAAGCGCATAGGGCTCAAAAGTGAGGAGAGCGAGATGGAAAGCAAAGAACAGGAAGCTTTAGAAGAATACAACCACTTAGAGCAAACGAAAGATATTTTATGTGACGTTTGTCAGGAGTTCACTCAACTGAACTATGCAGTCCTATCCGCCAATTGGGGCAGTGGGTCGAAGCATGATGGAGAACAGTATCAACTGCATTTATGTGAGGCATGTTTCTTCGCGACTCTCGCAACGTTAAAAAGAGAGCATCGAGTGAAGCAGATGTTTAATGAGGATTTTAATGAAGCTGCATTAGAAAAATTTGGTTTGAAATAAAGATGACTTGATGACGGATTGTGCCTATGGATGACAATATTAAAAGACTTTTAGTAGAAGCTGAATTGAAAAACTTAGCAGCGGGCTCAGTGTTTTCTGTTCAAGAGTTTAGTGTTGCTCTTTCTAAGAAGCAGCTTCTAAGCTTTTTATCTCCCTATTTAGATCAAGAGGAAGTCAGCCAGGTTATACCCAATATTTACTATAAAGTTAAATTCTCAAGTCTTTTTAATCCGCCGAGAGCCTTACCTCCTGATCTCTCCAAAGTGTTAGCCGCGATCACTCGATTAACCGGTGAGACGTTTCAATATGATGGTGGCTATTGTGCCAATCGTTTAGGGTTAAGTACTCAAGTGCCTCTATATCATGTCTTACATACCAATGGCCGTTCAAGGCGATTCAAACTGGCGGGTGTAGATGTGGTACTGAATCACACGGATGATCAGCGGCTCCTCCAATATCCTTTGCAAAAGGTCGGTATGGTGATCTCTGCTCTGTATTATTTAGGACCAAATGTTGTGGATGATAAGATCATAAAAGCGATCAAAGATCAGTTATCACCTGAGGAGTATGCAAAGTTACTTTCAGCAGATTTGCTGAAATAGCCCATTCCTGTGTAAGCCTACGAACTATTCCTATTTGCACCCTACCTATCATTCCTGTTCCAAGTAGGCGATCAAGAATTAAATTACATAGTTAATATTGATATTACATGCTTGAAATATGGTCAAATTATAGGGCAAATATGATGCAATTCTTACCATATAGTATGAGGTCTTAGATATGAAGGGATTAACTTTGATTAATGGTGCGACTGTTTCTGCGACTGATGTTTGCAAATCTTGGAGTAAAATTGTTCAAGCTGCCAAAGATAGCCATGAACCTGTTTTTGTTTGCAGGAACAATACGCCCGAAGCTGTTGTTCTAAGCTTTGAAGAATTTCAAAACATCCAGGAAATCGTTGAAGCTGCTCGACCTGAACAGCTAGGACAACAGATGGTTTGTGATCTGTTGGATATTGCTCAGTTAACTGGTCAGCCGATCAGACCTATGCTTTTGAACAAAAAAGGTGTGTTTGAAGAAGCAGAAGGGCAATAAGCATAGCTGTTGGTGATAATTATGGGATTTTCGTAAGATTTGATTCAGATACCCTTGAACGGAAAGGGTGTTATACAGTTGGAATTGGTAAAACTAATTTAACTGTTATATTTTTAGATTCGATTATAAGCCAGTACAAAGCAATAAAAAATGAGTTATCACCTGAAGATTATGCAAAGTTACTTTCAGCCTATTTGTCGCAATGGATCAAAAGGTTGATGAGTGATTATGAAAATTGGACTGCCACCACTTTCCTAGACAAATATGGTCTATTCTTGGACTGTCACCTGTATTAGGCTCTACATCTCCTGCTTCAGGATTTAATGCTAAGAATGTTTTGAATTCCTCATATTTTTCCTGAGTCTAATAAACAAGACAGTATTTAGTAAATAATGAGTCTCACATATTGTATACATTGATTTTAGTTATACTACCTTGCAGTAGTTTATTTCATACTACTTGGTGATATTTTTATATACTAATTTTTAATTCACAGGTTTAAAGACGATGTACTATTTCGCAGAGGATCCCTTCTAGGTAATGTTACCTAGGAGGAACAATGAAAAAACTAAAACATCAATACAAGCAATCAATACAAAGTACTCGACACGATTATCTTTGGAAGGTTTACCCTAATGTCAGAAGTGCTATATTTAAGAAATTTAGTTTTCAGCAAGAGCGTAGCTTTTATTTTTTGCATCGTATTGAATACAAAAGTTATTCGCTTAAAATTCGAGTAGCACGTGGTGCAGGCTTACCTCAAGTTTGGGATGATTTTCCGACTTGCGTTTATAAAGTTGCTAAAAGTTGGAAACATAATTCTAAGAGAGCACATCAGTACTATAAAGAACATGAACAAAAATAAAAAATGGGAGCTATCAGCTCCCATTTTTTGTTGTTTCTGCATAGCCTGCAGAATCAATAGCCCCATTATGTTAAATAGGGCTAAAATTCCCTCTTTGAGAAATCTGATTGAGCTGATCCTAGACAGTCTTAACCAAATATCGGTAACTGTCAGATTAGGTCGGAACTAATACACATGATCAAAGTTTTAATACTGTGCCTCCTGCTTTCAGCCTGCACAGGCCATTCGATTTCGACAAAAGTGCATGTCACTGTATGTGTACAATGTGTGAATTGAAAAGCCCTCAGGTGAGGGCTTTCTTACAATTTAATCTTCAAGCAGCGAAAAGATTCTCATGAATCCTTTGAATCAAAAAACTAAAGTCTCCATGTTCTGACATAGCAACAAGAGTTGTCCGTATAGTATCTTTATTAACAGCTAGATCACTCTTAATCTTGTATAAACATTCAGTATTATTTTGGATGATACACATACTACAGGGACTTCGCTCAGAATCACAATTACAGTTTTTCAATTCTGTATTAATATAAAGAGCTAGAATTTCGCAAAAAAATGATAAAAACCATTTACCTTTACATATTTTTTTCAGGGCTTCAATTGAATGATTTAAATTCAATGATGATTCAAATTCTCCTAAAGGTATATTGATCTCATTCAATAATTCCAGTTTCCTTTTGTTCTTTAATTCTTGATACGAGTCAGAGTAAGAATATATATTGGGATAATTTCTTTGAGTAGAGTTTTTCAAAGCATCTAAAGATATTTTGTATAAATCAAAAGATTTTTCTTGGAAAAAAATAAAAAATTTTTCAACTATTAATCGGTCAATTAATGCTTCAGGCGACCGAATAAAGTTAGAAATAATTTTTAATACAATTTGGTTGGATACTAAATGAGTTTCCATGGAGTAATAGGGTGTATAAATGAGATTTTGTAATGATCTAATTTCATTTCTAAAGTCTTTTACATCTTTATCCATAACACCCAAAACATACTTAGTTGCCAGACCTTCCGTAAATGTTGCATTTAAAATATCTATAGCTCTTTCAACACCCTTACAACCAGGCTCTATACCATCTAATTGTTTTGAAGCATAAATTTCAATATCTAAAGAATTTAAATTTTTAATTTTATCGTATATTGGAATGTCATCGACACCCTCAACTATTAGGTACGGGGTTCCAGACATTTTCGCTATAGTGATCAAATCATTAACTTGAATAAGAGACATAATATTTAACTTCTAAACTTTACCAATTTTGAATTCACGTAAGACCTTAGGATCTTGTCTTGTAATAAATGGTGAATGTGATGCAACTATGATTTGAGTTTTAGGTAGTAGTTTTGAGAATAAACCTATTAGTTCTCTTTGCCATTTTATATTCAAAGATATTTCTGGTTCGTCAATAATCAATAAATCTCTCTGTCGGCCTTTAAATAGAACTAAACAGAGTAAAGTTAATATATGTCGTTCACCACTAGATAAGTCATTTATTTGATGATATTTTCCGTTGATATCTACACTGGCTTCTTCATGAGTAACTTTTAATTTTTTTCCATTAATTAAAAAATTATTAAATGTATCAATTAGTGTGTTCATTGAGCTTAAATGGAATTTTTCAAAATCAAGTTCTTTAATCATATTCAAAAAAAGTTTTTGCAGTAATTCGTTTTTTGAGACTCTAAGTTGATATTCTTTTTGATCAATATTATTAATAATTTCTAATATATTTTTTTTAAAACCATTGTTCTCTCCATCCATTAGAGCTTCTACTAATCTTTCCTTGTTATTGACTAATTTAGTTATTAACTGTGGGTCATAAAAACTAATAGATTTATCTGGATTTTCATTTTCATTTTCAATTTCATTTATTGTAATTGCTTCAGAAAGTGTTTCAAATAAAGCACTTTGAATTCTTTGAGATGCAAAATATCTGGCTACCCTATAGTTTTCAACTAGCATTTCTTCAATATTTTCAATTTTAATATTCTGAATAAATATATGGGAAGAAGCAAAATCTAAGTCTGTAGATCTCTTTCGATTTGATCTATGATATGTTTTAATTCGCATATCAAGAAATTGACTTATATCTTGGAGTTCTGAAATGTTTAATTTATTAGAGACAGCATTTCTAGCAAAATAGTTTCTTAATGAATCAAATATAAACTGTTCTGGAATGTTTAGTGGAGATGTTGTCACTCCACGTTCTACACCTAGAGATAGGGAGCTAATTTGATCTAAAATATTACTATTCTCAGACCATGTGAAATTATTATCATCTGGGTTTTTTTCTACCCAAATATTTATTTCTTGTTTTATTGTTGGTTCATTATTAAATGATAGAAAATCCCTTCTTTCTTCAAACGTAAAAGTTGTGTCTATTCTAGAAATTTTTAAGTTATTTAGTTCTGCCTCATTTTGGCTAAGAAAAGCGTGAATAGCCTTCAAAAAGCTAGTTTTACCACTACCATTTTGACCATATAAAACAGTGACATTTCCATCAGCAAAATTTACCCCTATATTTTGATATATATCTTTAAAGTTAGTAATATCAAATTTTTTAATTTCAAATTTTTTCATATGTGAATTTCTAAAAATTAATTAACTGAATTATAACAAAAAAATATTTGATTTGTCGAAATATTCTTAGGAATTCAATCGAAAATCTTTTGAAGATTTTTTTCTTTCTAGAGTTAAATTTTGCTAGTACATTACAAATGTGATTGTATTTGAAGTACCTAAATTTTTGATCTAATGTTAGTGGTATTGTTTTAACTAAATATACCCATATATGCGTAAGATGTTTTATCAAACTGATAAATTTAATATTCTTCACTTATAAAATAGCACTACGCGCAGTCAACATGCCTTCCCAACTAAAGTAATCCCGCGTCAAACTTCCCCTAATTCAGCGACCAGCCAATTTTTGGCTGGTGCAATGTAATATCTATGATTAATGCTCACTTAAAATAAGCTGCCTAACTTTAACTGCTTTCTCGAAGTGATCTAATTTGTGTTTCATAATCCACCAGTGAGCAGCCTCCATTAATAGTTCTGGATTATCATTTTTATTCTTGAAGAAAGCATAAAAGGATAGACCGACATTTTCTCCTTTTTTCTCAATTTTCTCGTTGCACCCACGAATAAAAATTTCTTTTAATTCATCTCTCATTTTTGACCTACTTCAATTGTTCAATTTCTCTAAAACCCGTATTCCTGCCGATTGTTTTAGTTTACTGTTCCCAACACTGGAATCATTCTAGGTCCAGCCTGTCTAGCCTTACCAATAATCTCAACCAGCTCATCATAAGTCAGCTCAAACTTATCCTCACTGTCAAAGACATAGACCATATTCTTGTCTTTGAATTCTTCAGGAGTAGGCGGCACGAACCGCTTAGGAATTAAAATCTGTGCCAATTGTTCATTTGAAAGTTTAAATAAATGCATAGTCTTATCTCACTCTAAAGAGTTCATTCCATTCGGTTAAATAGTTTGGGGATTTGCGTTCTTGATTCATTTGCCAGTGTTCTTCTTTTCGCCCACACAAGCCCAACGACAGCGTGTTCTTGCCATACTTGTGGGTGATGTGATCTAAGGTGTCGGAGAGCTTGGCTCGCTTAATCTGTAGAGAATAATCGGTAAATAGGTCAGGGGAGAATTTGGTTTTAGGTATGATCTCCATCAGGATGATGCCTGCCTTTTTATACTTAAATCCGGGTTTGAATATTTCATCAATGGCCTGCATTGCTATGCGGGTAATCTCTAATACATCATCGCTGTGTTCATGTAGCTGCATAATCACGTAAGGTGTGTATTTTGCACATTTATCAAAGCGACCAGTTTGAATAAACACCCCAATCATTTTGCATAGGGACATATCATCCCGAAGCCTTGAGACAGCTCTTTGCACATATAAACGCACTGAGGATTTGATATTTTCAATGTCGTAAATCGGTTGGCCATAAGATTGGCTACTGATGATTTGCTTTTTAGCAGGCGCATCACTCTCTAGATCGATGCATGAGATCCCATTCAACTCGCGTACAGTCTTTTCCATAACAATACTGAACTGCTTTTTAATCTCTGCTGGATGCGCTTGAACTAAATCCAAAACGGTACGGATATTCATTGTATTGAGCTTTTTACTGTTCTGGCGACCAACTCCCCAAACCTCGCCAACATCGATCTGTGCAAGCATGGCTTCAGTTGAGCAGGGATCCATATCGACCAGATTGCACACTCCATTAAAGAACTTATTCTTCTTGGCTAGATGATTGGCAATTTTGGCTTCAGTCTTTGAACGTCCAATGCCCACACAGCAGGGTAAAGTGAGCCACTGCCAAGCAGTCTTGCGAATGTCTTGGGCATAGTCGGTTAAATCAAATAAGTGCTCATAGCTGGTGAGATCCAAGAAGCATTCATCAACTGAATAAATCTCTTGCTCTCCTGGTGCAACATACATCCCCAGTAAAGTCATAAAACGACGAGACATGGCCCCATATAGGGCAAAGTTGCTGGAGAACACCTGAACATCATGCTTCTTGATGATGTCTTGAATCTGGAATACCGGCACACCCATTTTAATACCAATGTCTTTGGCTTCTTGGGAGCGCGCCACGGCACAACCATCATTACTCGAGAGAACAATGACCGGACGATTATTAAGGGACGGATTAAAAATACGCTCACAACTGACGTAGCAGTTATTCACGTCCACTAACGCGAATATACGATTTTCAGCTTTCATTTTTTATACTTCTTATTTGCTGGTCGAGCGTCTATAAAATTGCTTGAGGTTGAAAGTCACAACCCCTTGGATAGAGATAGACTGGCTGTCTTTAGGAATAATATGCTCGTAAGCTGGATTTTCAGCTCTCAGCCAAATAGGGGGAAGTTCATAGTCTTCATCCCCAAACATTTCTTTGATTTCTTGTTTTGACATCTTAGCGGTCATCATTAACCGCTTAAGTGTTATTTCACGCTCATCGATGAGGGCTAAAACGATATCTCTATGCTGTGCTGTAATGCTCTTATCGACCAAGAAAGGGTCATCGATTTCAAAACCAGCGTAAAGCATAGACTCACTATCAACCCGTCCCATAAAAGTGGATATGGGGTTGAAGATAAGAAAGTCATTTAAGTCGATCGACTTATCGATATGGTCTTTGGTACCAAAAGCAGGACCAGCTGAAAAACGTTCCAGTGCAGACGGAATTTCGAGGCGGGTTTTGACTGAAATTTCTTTAAGATCAAACTTAGAGCCTAGCTCATGCTTTTTTTGTATTTTTTCAAAGACAGCATTGACTGTAGGACTAGGAGCACCATCGGGACCCATGAGTGTTTGAAGGAATGACCAGACGTCATCCGAGAAATAGATCGGTAGTTTCTTTGACATGTTTGACTCCTACGCTACGAGGCGTGTTTGGAACTGAACTCTTTTTTTAGAATAGTCTGCGCTGAATTAAATTTCAAATTTAAAAGCTGTGGATAATCAAGGCACCTTCAAATTAAATTAGGTTGAGCACCATTTTCGGATAAGTGGGATTTAGGGAAGGTGATGTACTCATCCTGCATTTCAAAGAAGAACTCATGCGCCTCTTTAAAGCTGCAATTCAGCCATTCTTCGCGGTATTCGTCAGGGATTACGATGATCGAGCGCTTCTCATCTTTAGGTTTATGGAATTGCTTCATAAAGGGGTGTTTATCGGCATTGATGGTGAGCATGCTCATTGATCGGATTTGCTCCCCATCGATGACAGCATTCTCGTATATGGCCGCCACAGTAAAGGGCATGCCATCCTCACGTGCAATCCCATACCAGTGAGATTTCCCGTCAATGTATTTAGGTTCAAAGATGGTTTCGACTGGAATCAAGCCAAACTGAGACTTATGCCAAGCTTCCCTAAAACTGGGTTTCTCAGCGACCGTCTCAGTCCGGGCATTGTATGTGTACTTGCCGAAATTCTTTTCCTTGGCCCATTTGGGAATCATTCCAAAATTAATTGATCTCCATTCGATCTTGCCGTCATTGGAAAAGATCAAAGGTGAAGGATAGTTCGGGAAAATGTCTTCAGGGAACTCCAACTGATCAGGCTCAGGGAGATCTAGGAGAAAAGCACGATTCTTTCTGATAGCTTCAAAGTCTGCGCACATAGACTTATCCCTTTTTATTCTTTGTAATCATCGCTCAAATAATAACCCAACTAAGAATAAAATGATTTCAAAACAATTTAGTATCGTCAACGCAGTGCTCACATAAGAATTTGCAGTATTAAACCTAAAAACAGTGAGTTTTACATATCTATAATTGATACTCAGCTCTACAAGTCATATTTATTTATATAAGCTATACTGGTGATGGAACCGACATGATTAATAAGCAAAATCCAGAATCAAAACCTCAAAAAGAATCAAACGATGACAAGGGTGATCAGAAAACCTATCAGAATCCAGATCCCCAAAAAAAACCAAATCAAGAACCTAAGAATCCACTTAAAGAGCAAAAGTAGATCAAAAAGCCCTCGTCGAGGGCTTTTTGAAATCAAATGCTTACACTACTTTTAAGCTCAAATAGATTCATGCTGGAATAGCTGCGACAACTTTTTCTCTATCCCACAAACGATGATTTTGAATAGCTTGTTTGAATTGATCTTGGATCTCTTTAAAATTTTGAGTAGAGAATAGAGCTGCATCCTTAGTGAGCTGAAACTCATCTATTAAAGCGCATTTATCACCCAGGAAAACAATAGGCTTGAGATGTTTATATGTCTCTAATACATAATGTTTAGAAACTCCATCAGCCTTAAATACTTCTAAATTATTCCCATCAATCACGATTACGGCATCATAAGTCACTGAAGGCTCGCCATTTTGTCTTCCATCTACTGGTATTTCATTGCCATCACTAGATTTAACAGGGGCTGCGTTCGGTGCTAAAGTTTCCACAATAGCTTTTTCTGCTTCAGCCCATATTTTAATATCATCTATTGATGACGCATTTACACCGTCATGAACGAGCAAGGCAATTTTTCGCTGTTTAATATCAGATGCAGGAAAAGATGAGGTACTTAATCTTTTCGAAGATGCAATTACGGGTTGGTGCAGACTATCTTGCTGTTTAGGGGGAGTTTTAATACCTAACTCTTTCGCAACATATTCAGCTAAGTCCAAGTCAATATTAGCTAAGACAGCGTAAACTACACGTCTGCGGATATCTTCCGATTTAACCTTAGATAATTCAAAAGAATATGCATCCTTAATATGCTGTTGTTCATATTTTTCCAAACTATGGTAGTGCATTGTGGCTTGCGAGAAATGATCAGCGAAACTTTCTGGTCGAACTCTTAGTTTGCTGCCTTGTACTTCTTCAGGATGTGTCTTGAAAGCACCACTGTCATTAGGTGATTCTCTTGGCCAATTTTCATCAACAGAATTAGGTTCATAATTTGCCTTTCCTTTATAAACTTCGTGATTAGCATAACCACCTCGTCTATTCGTATGAAAAGGACAAACGGGTTTGTTAATTGGAATTTGATTAAAATTTACCGTACCTAGTCTGTGTAAGTGAGTATCCGTATAGCTAAATAGCCGTCCTTGTAAAAGGGGATCGTTACTAAAATCTATACCTGAGACAATATTTGCAGGACTAAAAGCAACTTGTTCTGTTTCTGCGAAAAAATCATCTGTATTTTTGTTTAAAACAAATTTACCTAGTGGAGTAACTGGTACAAGTTCTTCTGGGATTAATTTTGTGGCATCTAAGACATCAAAGTCCCATTGTTTTGCATCTTCTTCAGAGAAAATTTGTGCGCCTAATTCCCATTCCGGGTAATTGCCACGCTCAATAGCATCCCACAGATCACGTCTGTGAAAATCGGGATCTTTGCCATTAATTTTTAGAGCTTCATCCCAGACGACTTGAGCTACCCCTTGCTTTGGAGTCCAATGGAATTTCACTAAGAATGCTTCATTATTCTTATTAATCAATCTAAATGTATGGACACCAAAACCTTGTATAGAGCGTAGATTTCTTGGAATTGCTCTATCAGACATTATCCAAGTAGTCATATGTGATGCTTCGGTGTTTAAAGAAATAAAATCCCAGAAAGTATCATGGGCAGATTGACCAGTTGGAACTTCATTGGCATCTTCTGGTTTTACTGCATGAACAAAGTCCGGAAATTTAATAGCATCCTGAATGAAGAAGACAGGGATATTATTCCCCACCAAATCATAATTTCCTTCTTCAGTATAAAATTTTATAGAAAAACCTCGTACATCTCGAACGACATCAGCCGAACCTCGCCCACCTTGAACTGTAGAAATACGGACAAAGATAGGAGTTCGATTATTTGTGTCCGTTAGGAACTTGGCTTTAGTCCATTTTTCATTACCTGTATAAGCTTGAAAGTAACCATGAGCACCGACCCCTCGAGCATGTACAACACGTTCTGGAATACGCTCACGATCAAAATGAATAAGTTTATCTCTTAGAAGAAAGTCCTCGAGAAGAGTAGGGCCTTTCTCATTAATTTTTAGACTATTTTGATTATCAGCTACGGGAACACCTAAAGAAGAGGTAAGGGTTTTACCTATAGGATCCACGTATGCTTCCTCAGAAAGTTGGTCGATTTTTGGTGTATTTGGTTCTTTCATATCACATTCTCTTATACATTTGCTTTATAACGTTTTGTGAAATTAAGTATTTGTTTTCACTTAAGTTAATGGCTTATTTGTTGACGGATATTGTGTGCTTATACAATTTAATTAGGTTATCTACAATCGAATATGAGTTTCTTGCAAGAAAACTCTTTTTTGGATCAAAGATACTCATATAAACTTTAAGTATTTATGCTTTGAGTAAGGTAAAGAAATGTGTATTTTTTGTTCGCTTAAACTATTCATTTTAAATAATATTGAAATAATCTAAGTCAAAACAAAAGCTTATTAATTTTGATATTCCTCGCAATACAAACAGGATTTAGCCCATTTTGTATTTTGACAGCGAGGGCATTCTTCATTTAAATGATTTAAACGTTGGGTTTGACCACACAACATACAAGAATAAAAGTGATCGACATTATGATGATCTGCGATTTGGTATTCATCGGGAAACAGAGGAAGGCCCCATTTTATATTTTCTTTAGAATATGGGATCACGCTTAGGCAGCCATCAGTCTCAAGCAGTGCTATTTTAACTTGTCCGAGATGCTCTATTTTTTTTTGGCGCATTTCAGCAAAGAATTCATCGTATGAATACTTTTCTTGCTTAATATCTTCAACAATCAGTAAACCATTTTTGACGATGTATATAGGTCGACCTTCCAATACGGTCTCAATAGCATCGGATTTCATCATTAAATAAGTTGTTAAGCGATATAAAGCCATAATTACTGCAAAAACGATGACAGCATGTATGATCGGAACTTCTTCATAGAACATAGCATCGCCAGCAGCAGATCCTAAACTAAGAATAATTGCGATTTCAAAGATGGAAAGTTGTCTAACACCACGTTTACCAGAAAATCTTAAAACTAAGATAATCAGGAAGTACATCAAGACACTACGAAGTACAATTTCTGCTGCAAAAGTAAATGTAGTATCAGCTAATAGTATTTTTATAAAGTCCATTTTACACCTATTTAATTATTATTTAGATGTGCTGATAATGAGCCTAAAAGGCTCATTATCATTATATTGGCTTACATTTTGTCCCATGCATCTTTAATCGCATGTTTGGCTTGTTCCCACTTTAAGCGTGATTCAGCCTTTAGTTCTTCCCATTTTACTTTTAGATCACTTTCTGAATCCTCAAATCGTGCATCAGTACCACGCTCATTTCGGGCATGCTGACCTAATTCATAGGCTGAACGAAGATCACGGTCATAATCTACATCAGGAAGTTCTCGTTGGATATCGCCGTAATATGGGCGGTTTGAATAATCTGTACGCCAATCATGCTTGATTGGGTTTTCGTCTTGATGGTCATTGATAGTCATAATGAACTCCAATTCTATCCAACTAAGAATTCAAAAAAAATTCATAGTTGGATTTAATTAATGAATGAGTTTAAGAATTTAATAATATTATTCAACATGAAAAACTATTATTTCTGTTGAGCGTGTTGGTCATTTTTCTGGTTTTGGTTCGGTTGTTTTTGCTGATTCGGATTTTTTTGTGGTTGGTCTGGTTGCTGTTGCTGTTGTTGCTGATCTGGCTTTTTTTGCGGTTGATTTGGCTGCTGCTGTTGCTGATTTTTCTGCTGTTGATTTTGATTAGTCATTTTACTGAACCTCATAAGATTAGAATTAATCTACATTAATTAATCAGTAGATTTATTATTAATATCATAATTTGTGTTTTAAAAAACATCAGAGGTGTTACATTTTAATTTTTGAGTTAAATTGTGTTTGTTTTAAAGGTTTAGGTGTTGATAATAAATGGAAATATATATTTTGTTTTTTACAAAAGGCTAACAATGTTAAATTTTATTCTTAATTCAGATTTATATCTTTTTGATTGGATTTGTGTTTGTAATTTATTGATTTTTTTGAATTTGAAAAAATAAAAATCTGTGTTGGATCAATGAAATAACGAAAGGAATAATAACGGTGCTTGTACTTTCAATAAATAAAGTTAAAAATTTTATAAATTAGATATAATGCTTTTTACTAATTTTAAACACCATAATTTTTTTAATTCCAATGAGTGTGATTTATATCACAGATTGTGAAATGTTTCTTTATTTCAAATATTATAATTATTTACTTAAATTTTTGTATTTTAAAATAAATAAACTAAAGGATTACATTTGTTAACGTTTCTTTTCAAAGTTGTTAATTAATTAAGTGCAAGTGTCAATTATGTTGGTATAAGTTATTTACCGCGAGAGAATTATAATGCCTACTGCAGTAAAAGAGAGAATTTTAAATTTAATAACCGATGCCCATCAGAAATATTTTGAAATAACACAATTTTTCTTAGATCCATCAGTGTCGCGTTCTGCAAAAGAGTTGAAAGCTTTTCATTTCCTAGAAAACGAAATACTTCATTTGGATAGTGATTTCTCTGATTTTCCTACTAATGTTGATCAATTGGCAGTCTGGATGCAGAAACAAAATAAAACACAATGCTTGCATTACAAAGAGTACTTAGAAAGGCGTGAAAATGGGAGTGCAAGGGAGTTTTTTGGAACTACAAGTAAAGCTTATGAGTTTTTATACAAAGTAGCACCGACCAAACGTGTAGACGGGGCTTGGCTTTATAGCTTTACACAGTACTGGAATGATCCAGCTTTTAGAGACTTTATACAGATATATGTTGAGGAGTTGGGGTTAGGTTCCAGTCAAAGTAACCATGTAAAACTTTTCAATAAATTACTTCTATCACTTGGTCTTCATCAATTTTCAATGAATTTGCCTGATGAATATTATCACCAGTCAGCAATACAATTAGCTTTAGCTTATGCTCCATCAGATTTTATACCCGAGATTGCAGGTTTTAATTTTGGATACGAACAACTACCACTTCATTTACTGATTACAAATTATGAACTTAAAGAGTTAGGTATTGATTCCAAATATTTTAACCTACACATTACAATTGATAACTTTGATAATGGGCATGCTCAATTAGCTACAAATGCGATTAAATGTTTAGCCAAACGCTACCCAAATCAATCCGAATTTATTCGTAAATTAAAGATAGGCTTTTTATTGAATAATCGGGGAGTTAGCTCAGTTCAAATAATAAAGAACCTAAATACTGAGCGAGTGGTTCTGGAAATTTTCAAGAGCAAAGCTTTGGTTGGAAAGCACATGCATAATGAGAAATGCAAGTTTAATAATAAGTCTGTAAATTCATGGCTATCAGAAGAAGATCAGGTTGAGGAATTCATTAGTGAGCTAATAAAAATAGGATGGATTAAGCTTAACGAAGATCCAGAACATAGCCGATTTTGGAAAATGATCAATGAAGAAGATGGGAAAATGTTTGGTGTTTTCTCTGCTGCAGAAAAAGCTTTTATTTATGATTGGATTGCGGGTGCTAATTTAAGTAGACGCATTAACCCAGTAAATACAGAATATATAAAAAACTTTATAGAACTAAATGATTTTAGTTATTTGTCAGAAAAAGAATTATCGCTGTTACAGCAGCAAATTCAGATATCTACAAATACTGGGCATAAAATTAGCAAATTGATGCCATATTTAGCTCCACATCAACATCACCAAGAGATTGGTTTATGGGCTACGCAAAAAGTAGTTGAGTATATTTTCCCATTCTTAGGCAGTAATTTTAAATAAGAGTAGGCTAACTTATTAATTTATACAGAATAGATGTAGTCTATGACAAATAGATTGCATCTAGCTATTTTTTACAAGTATGAAATCAAATACCTATGACTCAAACGGACATTGCGAAGGATTAGGGCTTTTTTGAAATTACTTACAAAGAAATAAAGAGTACGATCAAAGTCTAGCCGTACTCTTTATTTTACGATAATTTAAATAGCTTGCCATTGTTGCTTAACTTCTTCTGAATTTTTAATCAGAACTACTTTGTCATCTTTGACCTCACCAATCCATGCCGTTGGGATCAGATGATGCTGATCATTTTCATCACGCGTCAGTTTGAGTTGGCTATCACCTTCGAGATGATCAACTGTTCCGACTTTGGTACCACAAGAAGCAATTACATCTGAATGTTTTTTAATATCTTGAATATTTAAAGTACTCATTTCTTAAACCTCTTTTATAAACATTACAACACAGAAGCCTTTAAGCTACTGCTTATTTCATCATAATTGTTGGATTTTAAATAATCCTTACATGATGATTTTATAGATTCACATAAACCTGCTATTTAGTTAACAATGAAACAAAAGAAATAAATAGTTAAATAATTACGAATAATTATCTTTTCATTACAATTTATCTATTTAACTAAACAGATTATTTCAATTATTATTTAAATAAACTCATTTGAATTAAAATTTTAAGAATGAATAGAAAAATATTTATAAAAGGCTCAACTTTAGACATATTAAATCGCTTTGAGCAGTATTCAGCTGAAGAAAAGCTAAGTCAACGTCCGATTGTGTTGAAACAGTTGATTCATTCTGTTGGACGATTGCCTGAACCTGCTTCGGGACAAACCTATCAACGCTGGCAAATTTTTGCCCAGATAGCTGGCTTTGACCTAAGTTTAGGAAAGCTTTTTGAGTCCCATTTTGATGCTTTAAGTATTTTGCATGAACTCGGTTATCAACATGAAATCAATGAGGAGACATGGGCTGTTTGGGCTGCCGATGGTGGACCCGTGCCGTTACAGGTCGAAAATGGGCTTTGTCATGGAATTAAGCCGTGGTGTTCAGGCGCTGAATTTATTCATAAAGCATTAATCAGTTTTAAAGATCAACAGGGGCAATCTCAGCTCTGCATTATTGACCTCAACCAATCATTGATCACCATTGATCTGGCTCACTGGCAAGCTATAGGCATGAAGGGAACACAGACCGCAAGAGTCAATTTTCAGGGGATAGCAGTCAAACTCATTGGTCATCCCAATGACTACCTTGATCGGGTTGGTTTTTGGCATGGTGCTGCGGGTGTTGCAGCTTGCTGGTACGGTGCCGCGGTACGGTTAGTGGATGAGCTACAACAAAGTTGCCTTAAAACCCCTAATCCTTTTAAGAAAATGTATTTAGGGCGGTTGGTAACTCGACTTGCTGTAACCCGACAATATTTCCAATATATCGCGCAACTGATTGATAGCCAACCCAAGCTTAGCCATGAACGGGATGTACGGATCTTGCGTGCGCAGGCAGAACAAAGCTGTTTGGAGGTTATTGAAGGGGTAGGAAAAGCGCTTGGAGCACGGCCTTTTTGTGAACAAGCAACTTTTGCCAGCCTAATGGCTGATTTACCTGTATTTATTCGGCAAAGTCATGCGGCATTCGATGATGAGCAAATTGCTGAACGATGTTTACAGGAGCAAATATCATGGCAGCTCTAAAACATGCTTTAGTCGAAGATCGTATTATTGAAGGGCAAGGGACCTCCCGAGAACAATGGCTGCATGCATTTGAGCAGCAGCCGCTTTCTCTACTCAATTTTAAAAAATTTCAATCTAAAAGAATCTTGATTGTCGCACCCCATCCAGATGATGAGATACTGGGGTGTGGCGGCTTGATGCAACAATTAATTATGTTGAATTGTCAGTTGGTGATCGTTGCCGTCAGTAATGGGACACAAAGCCATCCACATTCAACCAAATACAGCCCAGATCAATTAGATCAAATTCGCCCACAAGAAAGCTTAGCGGCTTTACAGTGTCTAGATATTTCTGAATATGTTCAACGTATTGCATTAAATTTACCAGACGGGCAGATTCATTTGCACAGGGAACATCTGTGGCAAGAATTAGACAAGTTGGTTAAAGCGGAAGATATTTTAATTTGTAGCTATGCACTGGATGGGCATCCAGATCATGAAGCGGTAGGAAAAACTGTACAGGCATTTGCTCAAGCTCATGACATATCATATTTACACGTGCTGATCTGGGCTTGGCATTGGGCGCGACCACTAGATCCGCGTATCCACTGGCAAAAGGCTAGAGCTTACAACTTAACTCAGGCCCAATTAATCAAAAAACGTCAGGCCATCATGCAGTTTAAGAGTCAGATTGAAGCTGATGAAAGTACAGGCAATGCTGCGATTTTATCTCCAGCAATCATCGAACGTTTGTTAATGCCTTGGGAGGTTTATCTTTGTGAATGATTCTAGTCAATATTTCGAAGCCTTATATCATCACAATAATGACCCTTGGGGCTATGATTTACATTGGTATGAAGCTCGTAAAAGGCAGATTTGTTTGGCATTGCTTACTCAAGAGCGTTATTCATCAGTGTTGGAAATCGGCTGTTCCAATGGACATTTAAGTGTACATTTAGCCAAACGCGCTGATCAGCTTTTATGTCTAGATTTTTCTGAACATGCTGTTCATTGGGCCTCTAAACGTTTAGAGAGTTTGAAGCATGTGAGCGTTCAACACCAAAAAATTCCTGAATATTTTCCTGAACAGAAATTTGATCTGATTGTCATCAGTGAAGTGGCCTATTACTTATCACGCAATGAACTGCATGAACTGATCGATCAGCTCCAAGACAGTTTAACGCCACAAGGTGAAATCCTGTGTTGTCACTGGCGTCACGCCATTCAGGATTTTGAACTAGATGCTTCTCAAGTCCATCATCATTTAAAACAATCTTTGTTGTTCACTCATTATTTAAGTCTGAATGATCCAGATTTCATTATTGATATCTGGACGGTAAATCCTTCATCTTTGGCAAAACAACAGGGCTTAATATGAAAATAGGTATTGTTATCCCAGCCCATAATGAAGAACAGAATTTATCCGCTTGTTTGCAGTCAATTGAACAAGCTACACAGTATATAGGTCACGGTCAGGTCAAGATTCTAGTGGTTTTAGACAGTTGTACTGACCAGTCCCTCATGATTGTAAAGTCACATCAGATGAACTGGGTTGAATGTAATTTTGCTTGTGTGGGCAAGGCCAGAGACCTTGGTATTAGGCAGCTAATCGATCAAGGAGTTACATGGGTCGCTTGCACGGATGCTGATACAATTGTAGATCCAGATTGGTTACTATGCCAAATGCGACATCAGCCAACAGATGCCATTTGTGGTATCGTTATACTGGATGATCTTAGTCACTTATCAATACAACAACAGCAGAAATATCTGACGCATTATCAGGACATGATGGATCATCAACATATACATGGGGCGAATTTAAGCTTTAGTGCCGAAGCCTATATTCAGGCAGGAGGCTTTGAACCTATTCCTTGTCATGAGGATGTCTCATTAATTGAAAAATTTATTAAGCAATGTTGCAAAATCACTTGGAGCAATTTGGTTCGGGTCACCACTAGCAGTCGATTAAATGGACGTGCACCTGAAGGTTTATCGTACTTTTTAAAACATTTATAAAATTGACCTAATTCGAGAGAGAAAGTTAATCCACAGCTTTAGCGGGTGACATATATTATTCAGCTTTATAAATGAGCTATTTAATTCTGTCATCTTTACAAAATTTAAGTAAATTCATATCTTTGCCTAATTAAATTGAAAAGCTAAGAAGAAAAAGTGTTAAAAATAAATGCTTTAATTTTATTTGGATAAGTAATAATAAGTTATTGATATATATAAATTTTATTTTTGTAAAAAATACTGTTTTTAGATTGGTTTTGTGTATAATTTCGTCATAAAAGCCTCTGTGGATTTATAGAACTTCTCTATAGATTAGCAGGGGTTTTTCTATGGCGATTTATCCGAGATGGACGCTCTGAGTTAATTTGTGTGGATGGTATTAAATGATCCTTTTTTCCAGAACTGCTCTTATTGATCCTGAAATTCAATTAAGTGCTCAACGTCTTTCAACTCGTTTTAGCTTTTTCGGTCTGGGTTTCGCCACGGCTGCATGGGCGCCGCTGATTCCTTTTGCCCAGCAACGTTTACATTTTAATCATGCCGATTTTGGTTTGTTGCTATTATGCAGCGGCTTAGGTGCAATGCTAGCTATGCCTGCAACAGGTAAAATTGTTCAGCGTGTTGGTTGTCGTGTGCCGATCGGTTTCGCTTTACTCTTGCTTGCCGTTTTATTGCCAAGCCTAAGCTTATGGACCACGCCGTTAATGATGGCGATCACCTTATTCTTATTTGGTACAGCAGCAGGAAGTCTGGGCGTTGCACTCAATATTCAGGCCGTAGTGGTTGAGAAAAATAGCTTAAAATCATTGATGTCTGGCTTTCATGGTATGGCGAGTCTAGGCGGATTAGCTGGGGTACTGACGATTACTGCATTGCTTGCTTTAAGTATTTCGGCTGTTATGAGCGCATTTGCTGTGAGTTTACTGTTGGTAATTATTGTTTTTCTTTCAGTGCCATACAGCATAAAAGCTGTAGAAAATACCAGTCTTGAAGCATCTTCGAAAGTGAAAAAGTCGATACGCCAGCGCCTGCCACAACCTTTGATTATATTAATTGGTATTGCCTGCTTCATCATTTTCATGGTGGAAGGCGCGGCGATGGACTGGAGTGGTATTTATTTAACGCAACAATATGGAGTTAATACCGCTTTTGCGGGATTGGCGTATACCTTCTTCGCGATTGCCATGACCACAGGACGTTTTACGGGGCATTATCTGATCCGTTATTTTGGTGAAAAAAAGCTTTTAACCTATAGCGCGATTTGTGCAACTTTAGGTTTAGCTTTGGTCAGTATCGTGCCTTATTGGTGGCTGGTTTTAGTGGGTTATACACTGGTTGGGACAGGTTGTTCTAACATCGTCCCGATCATGTTTTCCCGTGCTGGACGTCAGACGGTGATGCCGAGCGCAGTTGCATTGTCTTGTGTTTCGACCATGGCTTATACGGGTATTCTGGTTGGACCGGCTTTCATTGGAATGGTGAGTGAGCTGATTGGCCTAAGTACAGTGTTTATGGCACTATCTGGTCTATTATTATTGATTGTGGCTTTAAATCGGTTTACTTATGTGAAATAAGTATCATAGTGAATTGAACTGGCAATATCTGGATACTGCCAGTTCCTTACAAATCGAAGTACTATAAATTTTGATAAATAGGGTTGACGTTACGTATTCCCAGGAATCTGAAATCCTGCATAGCGGTTTTGTTCTGTAAGTCGTTAAGAAATGCATTGCGCCAGTCATTAATATCAAAATCTTTTAAACCTTTCATTAGTTGTTTGTAGCGTGAAATACGTTCTTGTCGTGGCATTTCCAGTGCTGTTTTTAAAACATCGACCATTGCCGTTTTATCGGTAGGATCAACCAGTAGTGCTTCTGACATATGCTCTGCAGCACCTGCATATTTGGATAGAATAAGTACACCAGGATTTGATGGATTTTGCGCGGCAATATATTCTTTCGCGACCAGATTCATCCCGTCTCGTATTGAACTGATCCAGCACACATCGGCTTGACGATAGATTTGCATCAAATGATGATGTTTTATTGCATCATAAATACATTCCACGGGTTGCCACTCTTCCTTTGCAAATTCCTGATTAATCATCTCGATCTTAATCTTGAAACGCTCAAATAAACGTTGATAAGCTGGAACTTCCAAACGACATGGGCAAGCAATTTGTAAATGTTGAATATGCTGCTGATACTCAGGATATTTCTCTAAGAACTCTGCATAGGACAAAAAGCGTTCCAGTAAACCTTTTGAATAATCAATCCGATCTACGCCGATAATGGTTTTTGCAGCATTCAGCTCTACTGGGCGGGTAAGGAAGTCTTGTACATCAATAAACTTATGGGCCGCTTTTTGAATCGCTGTTGGATTTACACCAATTGGGTAGCATTTAATTATGGTTAAACGTTGATGGTAGCTTAACAAAGTTTGTTGAATTTTCTGTGCGTTCAATAAAGATGTGCATACTTGCATACACACTTTTTGATCTTTATCTGTTTGTAGACCCACCACATCGTATTGGCATAGATCCTCAATCAATTGTTGAGCACATGGAATTTTTTGCCAGATAAATAAAGGTGCAAAAGGAATGTGCAGGAAAAATCCAATTTTATTCTGCATACCGAGTTCACGGCAATATTTCGCCACACTTAAAAAATGATAATCATGAACCCAAATGGTATCGTCTGGATCTGCAATTTCGGCAAGTTTTTGAGCGAATAAAGAATTTACTTTTTGATATCCTTCGTATTCTGATGTTTTAAACTCAATCAGGTCTGAACGATAATGCATGGCAGGCCAAAGTGAATTGTTGGCAAACCCTGCATAATAATCTGAATATTGAGAATTTGTTAAAGGGCAGGTGACATAATCAACTTTATCCTTCCGAAAAATATTAAAATGTACTTCCTCTTGCTTATGAACTCGTTCGCCATTCCATCCGAGCCATATACCACCAATATCATCTAATGCATCTTGTATAGCGACTGCAAGCCCACCTGCGGTAGTTTTTTGCCCGTTGGGAATAGTGACTCGATTCGATAAAATAATTAATTTAGACATGTTTTCTCTCCATCTAAGTTGTTGTTACCCTTAAAATTGTTATCATGGTTTCGAATATGGTCTAAAAATAATTCTAAAAAATCATATACTTGCTTTGTGTCTTTAAGCTGGTATTTGGCATGGGTAAGCCCTTGACCGACTTTGATTGAGATGCCATCTTCCAACTGATTCACAAAATAAAAACCATCTTCGTCCGTAACGTCATCACCAATGAAAATTGGTGTGTAAACCTCATACTGGTTTAAATGAGCTAAAACTTCCTTGATTGCCAAGCCTTTATTGGCTTGAGCGGGTATTAATTCATAAACGAATTTCCCTTGAATTAATCTTAGGTTGGGGAATATCTTTTGAGCTTCTAACATTATTTTTTTTGCTATATCTTCGAGCTCTGGAGCTTTCCTATAATGCAACGCAATTGATGATTTCTTGTTTTCAATCAGTAAACTTGGATAGGCGATACATGCTCGAGCTAAAATTTTGTAAATATTTGAAATTTCTAAGAAACTCTTTGGTGTATGTAATTTTTTTTCATTTCCTATATATATTTCTAATCCATGCAATGCGGCAATTGGAAGATCAATGGATTCAAATAATTTACGTGCAGAATCAATATCTCGTCCAGTCACAGCTATAACAGGAATCTTCTTTGAAATAATTTGTCTTAAAATATTTAAAGTCTTAGTCGGAATATAACTATCGATAGGATTTAATTGAAAATCAGATAAAGTGCCATCTATATCTAAAAATAGACATGGCTTATTGTAATTTGAGCTAAGCTTATCTCTTAATAAAGAGTTCAAGTATTCTAATTGTGAAATTGATTTATCTATTATGTCTCTCAATTTTTAATATCTCATATTGCGATTATATTTTATTATAGATCGATATTTTTTTTATAATACTTAAGTTGTCAATAAGCAAACACAAGCAGAACGTAATTTACATTATTAATGCTTATAATACATCGTAAACCTTTCTTACATGTTTAATAAGAATTCATTTTTTATATTTATTATGGCTTTGTTACACAAAGATGTATAAGTTGAAGTCGCTTTATTGCATAAATTTCTTCTTGAATATTTTTCAACAATATAAATTCCAAATGAAGAAGCCTGTACCTAAAATCTATCGTACAGTGAATTGGTCCCCCAATAACCGAGCTTTAATAAATCGAGGAAATATCTCGATTGGTTTTGATCTTACAACTTAATGGTAGACTCCTCCCAAAGGCAAACATGGTTGAAATTAAACTTATTCGAACACATCCATCCAAATTATTAACTTATTATTCCTTAAATGTCTCATTCAAAGCTTGTTGTACAGCATCAACACGTGTTTTACAGGCTTTGTATGCCACCATAGACTCTTCAACGATTTTCATTAAATTGTCGATGTCTGGCTCTTCGTGTGACTCCAATAGCTCGGCATTCTTTTTAAGGACTCCATAGCCTTCCTTGAAAGAGAGTTCTTTTTTACTCATTACCAATTACCTTCGTTACATTTGCTTGAATGGTACCATCCTGTAATTCGACCTGGATGTTATCACCTGAAATCTGTTGAATAGAGCGAATAGCTTTCCCTTCACTACGAACTATTCCATAGCCTTTAGCCATCACGTTTCGCGGATTCTGGATTAGGGTTTCACGCATCAGCGATTCGACTTGATTCATTGCCAGTTTGATCTGTTGCTGGGCTAAGTAATGTAGGGTGCTTCGCATCAAATCTACGCTCTTATTTGCTTCATTAATTTGCCCATGCGCAAGCGTCTTAATCACTCTCATGTATTGATCATTTTGGCTTTGGTACGTCGTGATTTGATGTTGGGATAATAGCTTAATGGTTTGGAATGAATCTAAGACACCCTGAGTCCGTTCAGCGATAAGATTACGAATACCACCAATTACCTTACTTGGTGTGTCAAATGAACGGTTTGCAACTTCATCCAATATCGTACGGTCTTTCTCGTGACCAATACCGACCCAAATCGGAACGGTTCGTTTGGCCAACAATGCTGCCAGTTCGAAATCATTTAAATAGGCAAGGTCGTTCACAGCACCGCCACCACGGATAATCACGATGAGATCGGGTGGCGTATTGAAATCAGTAGCCCATTGTCTCAGACCATTACTTAGAGAAGTGATGATACTCTTTGCTGCCGTGTTCCCTTGAAATGTGGCTGAATAGTATTTGAAATGACATACACCAGATTTTTCTAAAGCATCAGCATCTTTTTTGAAGTCACCTAAACCTGCCGCATTCTCAGGAGCAATTACCAGGACATTCTGAATATCAAACGGAGTAGGAATGAGCTTATTTTTATTTAACAGACCTTCAGTGGTTAGTCTTTCTAATATTTGTTGATAACGCCGTGCAATGTCTCCAAGGGTATAGCTTGAATCAATATCTTCAACATTAACTGAAAAGCCATACTGTGGATCAAACTTGGCTCTGACTTTTACCAGGACATTTAAATCTTTTGAAAGCTCTACACCGCTTTCCCTTTCAAACTTAAGCACCATTTTCTGAGCTGTAAATTTCCAGATGGTTCCTTTACAACTCGCTATAACTTTGTCGGTACTTTCATCCTTTTCAGCTAACTCAAGATAGTAATGTCCGCCCTTAATATTTAGATTACGGATCTCAGCTTTCACCCATACAGGCTCATTGAAAGTAATTTGAATTACTTCCTGTACGGTTGATAGATAATCACTGAGAGAAAACTGAGGTTCAGACATTAGATCAATTATTTGAAGTGCTTAGATGAATAGTATTAAAGCAAAGCCAGAAGTGCAAATTGAGAATATGCTCACTTGACCCTGATCAAGGTATATGGCATATTTCTGCTATAGTGGACGTACATATGGAAATTCACTTAATTACCGTAAAAAGCTCATCATTTGATGGGATTTTTTGTTGCTAGATAATTTGGAATAAAATGTGAATGAGGTCTCAATATAAACCAAGTATATTAGTTGGTATTAAGTTCTCCATGATAGTTAATATCAGTTTATACCTGCACCTTCCCTAAGTTGCAGGTTTTTTTTCTTCATTTTTTATTCGATTAATGATTTAATTATTTTGTTGTAAATAAAAACAACGATTCCTTGTTTCGGCGCAAAAGACCAAGGGGAAAGCCTTACAGAAATGTAGGGCTTTTTTAATAGGAGCTTAACTTAAATCGTATTGGTATAAATTTTAATTTTTTATCAGATGCTTAGTCGATAAAGTGCGTTCAAATAATTGCGCTTTTTTGTTGTGATATATTTTAATCATTACTTACAACAAGAAGAATAGAAATGAATATTTATATCGGTGGTGATTTAGATGGCAGGGTAATAGTGCTTGATAAACCATGTTTTAATGCTAAAAAAGTAAACAAGACAAAAGCAGCAAACTACATTAAGCAAATGTATGTCATACATGGTGACGTCTATTATTTTTGGCGTGATGCTGAGCTTAAATTATTGGAAGTTACTCAACGTATAGAGATCTTACTGGCAAAGACTAAGCGAAAATCTATTTAACTGTCCCTGATAGTAAGTTTTTTATTGTCTTTATCCGTAAAAGAAATTAGTTTAAATTGAACCAATTGTTAAAATAATTATGAGAACGGAAAAAATGAATAGAAAATTTGAACTACATGTGATTAGCCAGATCTATGACTTTTTAGTTGAAAGAGAGGCGTTTACCTCACTAAACCTTGATCGGAAAGTTACGGAGTTTTTTCGGGAAGTACATGTAGGGCGAGAAGAAGATTTTACAATTCTTGAATCAAATAAAATCTCAGGAAACTTTGGTGAAGTTTCCTATATCAATTTATTGAATGTCCCTAATTTCAACGATAAAGATAAATTTCTGAAATGGGCACATAAAGCTTTAAATTTATAAGTTGTAATAAATCAGTGTAATTTAATAGGAATTGTTTCATTGTTTAACAAATTCAATTACATAAATAATAATGTGGTTACATTATGAACAGTAATTCATCATAAGGCGGTTAGATAAATACAAATCACAGTGATATGTTTGAATCAAAAGTTCTACATGGATGGAATTAAAGATGAAATTCTTAACTTTGGTGAGCATAGGTGCGGTAGCAAGTTTCTGTTTATTGTTAAAGAGTCACACTACTGAAAATTCATTTCATTCAAACTTCGATAAAGTTGTTCGAAATGCTGTCTTACAGGGATTCATATAAATATAGATGCCTAAGACATATACTTTTTAGGTACTTAAAGGAGGAATAAGATGATCAGATTATTAATGTGTATATTTGGCCTTCATGGAGCTAGAGAGATTGATTACACAAATGACCATAAAGAAATTTGTGTATGCCGAGAGTGCTTGAAGAAATTTAAAAGTCCTCATGATTAGGTATAATTTCTTTTTATGAAAAGACTGCCTAAAAAATCTGAGCATATAACCTCAAATTGGACAACCGAGCAGGATATTTTCTTAATTGAAAATAGTGTTATGGCGATTGAGGAGCTTATCAATCATCTGCCTTTTACTGAAGATGAAATTATTAAGCGCAAAGAGGTACTAGGTCTCACTAGAAGACATAGACAGATGCGTAAATTTTTTAAGCAATCCATCTTAAGAGAGTTCTAAGCCTCTATTTTTTTAAATGGATCAGACATAAAAGACCCTGTTCGATATCTATTATTCGCGGAGGTTTTTTCTCTCTTATGAAATGTTGTTATACAACTTTATACACTTAATCAACGTCACAGTTACTTTTATAAAACCTCTTACATGTCTATCCCTAGAATTTGTGATAATTGTTTGCATTTAGAGTCAAATGCATTCTTAATGACTAGAGCATTAAATAGAACAATAGAAGGAGATGGATATGACCTCGCAAGAAGTACTCGTATTTTCAGCCTCAGCATTTGGTCTCACATTACTCATTTATGAGTTTGGACAGATGTCAATGATGTTTAGTTAAACCACCTTCGGGTGGTTTTTTATTGCAAGATATAACTACATCACAATATGGATAGAATATGTAAACTGGTTAAATTTTAGTGTAATTGTGAATTTACAATATTTACTGGAAGTTTCATTTACGTAACAAACGAGTAATTAATTATTGATTATGTATTCACATAATAGTTTAGGTATGATTTATATAAAGGAAATTATCATGCCACAATATCTAGCTTTGGCTGAAAAAGTCATAAAAGACATTAAGGAAGAGGTTGGTATTGAAAGGGATCAAAAAGGCCTTTTCACATTGATAATCCTCAAAGTTAGAGAGTATACCCACTCAAGTAATTTAAAAGTTGATCATGAAATTTGTGCGACCATTTTTGATGATGAGAATAAAATTGACGGTATTAAAAGGTTGGATTTAACAGAGGTGGTCCCACATGTTTGAACAACTAAAAGCTTATTTATAAGTGATACTCTGCTCTAGTTAAGCTACCTTATTTTGTTGTGGTAGCTGGTCATAGTAAAACTCATCTGGAGTCATTTTGTCCAGACTCGAATGAGGTCGTTTCAAATTATAAAATTCAAAATATGCGTTTAATTGCTTCTTCGCATCCAAAACATTGCTGTAGGCTTTGAGATACACCTCTTCATATTTAACGCTCCGCCATAATCGTTCAACCATCACATTATCAACCCATCGACCTTTACCATCCATACTGATTTGAATGCCATTTGATTTCAATACATCAATAAATGCATCACTGGTAAACTGACTGCCTTGGTCTGTATTAAATATTTCAGGTCGACCATATTTTTCAATAGCTTCATTTAATGTTTCTATGCAAAATGTAACCTCCATACTAATCGATACTCTATGCGCAAGTACCTTGCGGCTATGCCAATCAATCACAGCACATAAATAAACAAAGCCTTTTGCCATAGGGATATACGTTATATCCGTAGACCACACTTGATTACTGCGCTGAATAGCCAATCCTTTGAGCAGATATGGATATTTGCGGTGAGCTTGATTAGCCTGGCTTAAATTTGGTTTGCAATATAACGCATTAATGCCCATTTTCTTCATTAAAGTACGTGTATGACGTCGTCCTATATGATGTCCTTGACGATTCAACAAATCACGCATCATACGGCTACCTGCAAAAGGGTATTGCATATGTAACTCATCCATACACCGCATCAGCTTCAGATCTGATGTACTCACAGGTTTTGGGCGATAGTAATAACAACCACGGGAGACTTTCAGCAGCTGAGCTTGCTTAGATACTGAAATCTGAAGTGAGTCATCGATTAACTTTTGTGGTTGAAGCGGCCCAGTTTCTTCAACACACCTTCTAAAAAATCAATTTCTAATGCCTGCTCACCGATTTTTGCATGTAGTTTTTTTAGATCGATGGGTGGTTCTGTTGGAGCTTTTGATTGATCGAAAGCTTGCGAGGAAGCTGAAATCAGTTGATTTTTCCAGTCGATAATTTGGTTTTGATGAACATCAAATTCAGCACTCAATTCAGCAAGTGTTTTTTCTGCTTTAATCGCAGCAAGTGCTACCTTAGCTTTAAAATCATTTGAATGATTTCTTCTTGGTCTACGTGCCATAAAATACTCCATATATTGATGTTTATAACATCATTTGGGGAGCAAAATATCACTTATAAGTGTTGTTCAAATTTCCTGATCCACCTCTTAACCCTAATTCCTCGAATCTCAAATGAAGATGAGTTTCTGTTATGGTTAGCAGGTTTCATACAACATATTACTATTGATGAGAGTAAGAAAGACCAGATTCCTTTATCCATTGTTATGAAACAAAGTAAAAAATCCAGCAAACATACTTTGTTAGATGATGTTAATTATGAGTATGAAATTTATAAGTATTTCAGAGAGCCATCTAAGGAAAAAATTACTGATGAATAATAAGTTCTAATAATAAAATAGAACTCATAATAATTATTTCTAGATATTTTAACCACCTTAGGGTGGTTTTTTAATAAGCGTACCATGTGTAAGCAGACGACTACTTCCAGAAAAACAAAAAGCGGCCACCCAACTGCTATCAGGCTGTGCAGCATATTCGATTTCGACAAAGGTACATGTCCTAGTTTGTGTGCAGTGTGTGAATTGAGAAAAAGGAGGTAAAACTGATTTATTGAATGACCGCAATCCAGTCAACGTCACACTTTTCACCATTTTTAAAAATTAACTGATTTGAGTATGAATATTTATCGTAAATCAAAATAGCTTCCTCTCCATAAATATATTCATAGCAATATTTAGTTTTAATAATTAGTTTTGCTTGGGTATCCATGTAGATGTTGCTGTCGTCTCTTTTAATGTAAACTTTATAGTATTCCGCATTCGCTAAGGTGGAAAATAGTGAGAGTGCGAAAGCCCCAGAGATTAAAAAGCTTTTCATATTTAGAGTTGTGTCCTAATTTTTTAAAGGATTATACATAAATCAATAAATTAGGGCCTAATTTTCTAATAACCTTAGCACCTTTCCACGTTGTTTTAATAAGGAGGAACTGGCAATCCCTCTAGTGTTAAACATTTTTGTTGTCAACCTAAACCTTTCTTTGACACCTTTCACAGCAAGCTGTAGCTTTTCATTTCGTTCTATCGATTCAACATTAGTAAGCAAGGCCAGGTTGTATGCAGCCTTGTTCTCGATACATATTAAAATCATACAGCACTTTTTAAACTAAATTCCTTCTTGAAACAGCTCATTCGAGTGCGATTTCCCATTAATGTATTGGGGTTCAAAGATGGTTTCGAAATGGATTAAACCAAATTGAGACTTGTGCCGAGCTTCTCTAAAACTGGGTTTCTCAGCAACCATCTCTGTCCAGGCATTATATGTGTACTTTCCAAAAATTTTTTCTTTTGCCCATTTGAGAATCATTCCAAAATCAACTGATATCTATTTGATCTTGACGTCATTGGAAAAGATCAAAGGTGAGGGGGAGTTCGGAAATATGTCTTTAGGGAATTCTAATTGATCTGGTTCAGGAAGGTCTAGCAAGAATGCGCGATTCTTTCTGATCGCTTCAAAGTTTGCGCACATGAGAGAAATATTCAGTAATATACAATTTTTTGATCGTTTACACCAAAGCCAGTATAAAACGCACTCCATCTTGAGACCGAGGGAGATATGTTAATTTTTTCTTTTTCGATTAGCTTTCCAAATAACTCCCAATCAATCACTAGAACCGATTTTACTTTCATTACTTATCTAGTGCATTAGGTAGTTAGTTGGGTGTTATATCTGATATTTTCATAATTCATGTGCTCCAGCTATCTACAATATTTGCCCAATCCTGAAGCATCTTTCTACGATCAGTCAAATATTTCGCATGGTTATATGAAGCGCGGGTCTTATTTACTTCGGCATGGGCTAGTTGTGTTTCAATCCAGTCAGTATTATAGCCAAGGCCATTTAATTCAGTTGAGGCTGTAGCCCTAAAGTCATGAGCTGTTACTTGATTTAAGCCAATATATGTAAGCATTTTGTTTAGAGTAGTTCTAGAGATCATGCAGTCTCTTTTTTGCGGGGAAGGGAATACATATTTTTGATCTTTAGTAAAAGCATATTGTTCATTCAAAATATTAAGTAATTGATTGGAAATGGGAACGATATGAACTCGATTTTTCTTCATTGTTCGTTCTTGCTTTAATCGTCTAGAGGCTTTAGGAAATTTGATAATCTTCTCTTCAAAATCTACAAAACTCCATTCCATTTTTCTTATTTCAACAGTCCTGAGCATAGAGTAAAGCATTGCCAAACATGCATTCTTAACGGTTGTAGAACCTCCATAACTATCAATATTTTGTCGTAGTGCATTCTTCTCATGCTTTTCAAGTGGTCGAGCATGTTCTACCTCAGGGGATTCAATGGCCTCCCTTACCGCGTATGTGGGATCGTTATCAGCGCGTAAAGTCACAATTGCATAGCGCATAACTAAACCAATGAATCTACGATTAAGGTTGGCAGCAGACTCACCAGTGCCATGCTTCCCTTGACTTAATACACGTTGAACAGTGTTCTTCATAATGGATAAGATATCTGCAGAGCTAACGTCATTGATTGGCTTATTGCCAATGGCTTTGTAGACATCCTTTTCCATAGAATTATTAAAACGGCCGATATAGTCCTCTGATTTGTACTTCATTCTCTCTTGAACATATTCTTGAGCAATGGCCTTAAATGTATTGTTAACAGCCAATTCTTTTTCAATTCTATCTTTTTTCTTTTCTTCAACAGGGTTCAAGCCTTTAGCAAGTTTAGCTTTAGCCTCGTCTTTAAGCTTACGAGCATCCTGAAGTGATACTGCAGGGTATTCGCCAAAACTAATAGTCCCTTCTTTTCCATGTAAGACAAATTTGAATCGCCAAATTTTTTTACCAGTCGGGCGCACTTCAATATATAAACGTTCAGCATCAAGTATTCGGTAAGATTTTTCTAGTGATTTTAAAGTTCTGACTTTTGCATCTGTGAGCATACGGGTATCTTGTTAATAGAAATATGTTACCCGTTAAGATACCCGTTTTTATTGAGGATTAAAATAGAATAAAAAAGACTAAAATAGAGTGTAAGTTTTGTTTTGTAAGGGTTTTAGTGGTTTTGATTAGATTGTAACGGATTGATACAGACTCATATTATCAGCATTATTCAGGATGACGATTTTCATAGTCAATAACTTCTGTAATTACATAAAATAAGAAATATCAAGATTTATTTAATAGAGAAATGTAGTTATTTCTCGTATAAATCTCAAAAACAGCGGAATTCGATTAAGCTATTATGCGATAAGAAGAGTGGAAAGTATTGTCTATCGGCAATTATTTTTTAAATTTGCCAATTATAATAAAAGGGAGCACCTGCAAAATGGGTTATCAGAAGATCATCGTTCCTGCGGATGGTAGTAAAATTACCGTAAACGCAGATTTATCATTAAATGTTCCAAATCAACCGATTATTCCTTTTATTGAAGGCGATGGTATTGGTGTCGACATTACACCAGCCATGAAAACTGTAGTAGATGCTGCAGTACAAAAAGCATATGGTGGTAAACGCTCGATTGAGTGGATGGAAGTCTACTGCGGTGAAAAAGCCAATAAAATTTATGGCTCTTATATGCCAGAAGAAACTTTTGATGCGCTACGCGAGTTTGTGGTTTCAATTAAAGGCCCCTTAACAACACCCGTCGGCGGGGGCATTCGTTCTTTGAACGTGGCGCTACGCCAAGAATTAGATTTGTATGTCTGTGTACGCCCTGTACGTTGGTTTGAAGGGGTACCATCACCTGTTCAGCACCCTGAACTGACTGACATGGTCATTTTCCGTGAAAACTCAGAAGATATTTATGCAGGAATTGAGTGGAAAGCCGATTCTCCCGAGGCAAAGAAAGTAATTAAGTTTCTCAAAGAAGAAATGGGCGTGACTAAAATCCGCTTTGAAGATAACTGTGGTATCGGGATTAAGCCTGTATCGAAAGAGGGAACGCAGCGTCTTGTGCGTAAAGCCATTCAATTTGCCATTGATAATGATAAGCCGAGTGTGACCTTGGTTCACAAAGGCAACATCATGAAATATACCGAAGGAGCGTTTAAAGAGTGGGGTTATGAACTTGCGATGGACCGTTTCGGTGGTGAGCTCATTGATGGCGGGCCATGGGTAAAAATTAAAAATCCAAAAAATGGTAAAGACATCATCATTAAAGATGTGATTGCCGATGCATTCTTGCAGCAGATTTTAATGCGTCCTGCGGACTATTCAGTGATTGCGACTTTAAACCTGAATGGTGACTATATTTCTGATGCACTGGCTGCAGAAGTTGGAGGGATTGGTATTGCGCCGGGTGCGAATATTGGTGGGGCGATTTCTGTTTATGAAGCCACGCACGGAACAGCGCCAAAATATGCCGGTCAAGATAAAGTCAATCCAGGCTCCATTATTCTTTCTGCTGAAATGATGCTACGGGATATGGGCTGGGTAGAGGCGGCAGATTTGATTATTAAAGGCATTTCAGGGGCAATTGAGGCGAAAACAGTCACTTATGATTTTGAGCGATTAATGCCGAATGCGACCTTATTGCGTTGTTCGGAGTTTGGTGAGGCTATTATTGCGAATATGGAATAAGCCTTAAGCTAAAAATGATAGAAACCCGCATATACTGCGGGTTCTCTTTTGTTGGCTTGAGAATAGCTGTGGAAATATGATTACAATGTAAGGCTAGGTTAAGGGATCAGTGTTTTGAGTGAGTATAGGTAAGGCTGAATAATAAGGGGGAGTTGATTCTTAACCATAATTTATATATGTAATTACATTGAATCACCTTGATACAGCTTATGGCTTGGGTTTTCTCCCTATTACTGTAAGGTGGGACTTGTCAACTACGGCAAATGATGAAAAAGGAGTAGTCTCATGGCTAATCAACAACAAAATAATCAGCAACAACGTCAACAACAGCCGAATCAACCCCAAGAACAGCAAGATCAGCAGCAACAACAGCAACAGCCGAACCAGCCACAAGAACAGCAAAATCCGCAAAAACAGCCTAATCAAAACTAACCGAACCCAAATCAGCATCAACGCTAGGCGTATTGCTATTTCATGAACGAATGTTAAAGGTATTTCAAGGAAGAATCGATCAAAGGGAGTTGAACCAAAGGAGGCCCCTATGTCGAATAATGTTGTGAAAACATTAAAACAGAAGATCAAAGCACGTTTAAAAAAAATCTCTAAGCATCAGTCTAAGCTGAAAGCCTTAGAGAAAAAACTGAAGAAGTGTAAGTAGTTTTACGTGGTTTATTCGAAGCAAAGCCCTCATTTTATATGAGGGCTTTGCCGTTACATATATAAGATATCTTTCAATATATGAGGCATTTAGTATGAAAAGGTAACTTTATCTTATTTTAATATCTAAAAATTAGCTGAGTAGTTGAATCATGTCTCGTTTAGTTCTGAGTGGAGCTATTTTAAGTACAAGTCTGCTGATGAGTGGATGTCAGCCACCCGCTTCGGGTGAAGCAGCAGGTTTGAGTTATCCATATTTATATTGGCAATGGCTCTAGACTAGCAGAATAATTATGTTAGTCTAGAATAATGATAGAAAACAGTAAATTAAGTCACTACAAGATTAAAAAAATTATTCAATGCTTTTGTGTTGATATTCCTGCTTCCAAAACAGCCTTATTACTCAATTTAAATCGTAATACGATTAATTATTGGTACATGCTTTTTAGAGAAACTATCTATGATCATCAAACAGATTTAAGAGCTAAGTTTGTTGGTTCAATAGAAGTAGATGAAAGCTATTTTGGAGCGAAAAGGCAACGTGGGTTTCATGGAAAGTTAAAGCGTGGTCGTGGGACTCTAAAATAGCCAGTGTTTGGAATATTCGAACGTAATGGGCGCGTCTATACTGAAATCGTACCTGACTGTAAAATGAAGACTTTACAAGAGGTTATCATTGGTAAAGTTTCACTTGAGAGTGTGATTTATAGTGATTAATGGTCTTGTTGATGTGGGTTATTCAAAGCATTTTAGGGTAAATCACGGAGCAAATGAGTTTGCTAGAGGACAATGCCATATAAATGGAATAGAATCATTTTGGAGCTTTTGTAAACGAAGGCTAGCAAAGTTTAACGGCATATCAAAAGAGTACTTTGATTATCATCTTAAAGAAACTGAATGGCGTTGGATGAGGGAACCTAATGAGTTAGCAACTGAGCTGTGGAACCTCATTAGGTAAAATTAAGTGTAAATCTGCTAGTCTAGAGCCTTGGCAATTATATAAGACACCTTTAGAGAAAATCTTAAATGTGCCTGTACAAGGTGTAAGCCATAAGCAGATACAGGACACTTGGGGGGGGCTGCACGTGGTCAGGGCCGAAAACATCAAGGTATTGATATCTTCGCTAAACGTGGTACACCTGTCTTAAGCGCTACATCAGGCATTGTCTTGGATGTCGGCCTCAATAGTCTAGGTGGACAAGTAGTATGGGTAATGGGACCAAACTTAAGCCGTCACTACTATGCACATTTAGATGCTTATGCGCCTAATATTCAAACGGGTGATTGGGTTGAAGTAGGAGAGGTGTTGGGTTATGTCGGAAACACTGGCAATGCCAAGAATACGCCACCACATTTGCACTATGGAATTTATAGGACTGGAAAAGGAGCCGTAAATCCTTATCCGTATTTAACTTTAAATGCATTGAATAACAGAGCTTTCATCTAAAGCTGTAAAAGTTTGAATGCGTTCATTGTATTGGTCATAGAGGGTATATCAATTAGGTTCTTTTCTTATTCTTACACCTTACGTTTGTAATATTTAGGAGTAAGTTAAAAATATCACTACGTATTTAACATGGATGACCCTCTATAACGCGCCCGACTAACGCAAGTAGGTTAATTCTTTTTTGTTTCTCTTCAATGCGAAGGCTTAAAAGGCCTCTTTTTTAGTTGTTGGATTGGAGGTGGATGTCCTACGAGTAAAATAAAATAGTTGCAGTGTTCCTAAACCGAGTACTCCCGCAGCAAGCATAAACTGAAAGTGATATGACCAACCCAAATGCTGCAAGGTACTAAAACTTAGGCCACCAACCAGCTGTACCGTTGCAAAGCTGAGTGTCGCCATACTCCACAGTTTTTTATAGGCCAAGCCGTAGAGTTGTAAGATGGTGTAGGAGGTGAGAAAGACCACCGCAGGGTTCAGTAGGCCTGTGAGAAATGAAGACAGGAGCGTAAATACAGGCGAGAAACTCAGAACCGCAATAAAAACTGCCGCAATATAGACACTGTATAAAATCTTTAAAGCCAGAAAGTTGCCAAATTTACGCGCTAAAGCATAAGCTGTCGCTGCACCCAAAGCGCTGCCTAAGCCATATAAAATCCAGTTAAAATTGATCCAATATAAATTTAGCGTTAACACATGGCTTAAATAATCAATCCAAAACAAAGAATGGGGAATATACGCAAAGGCGCTGCAGGCATAAACAATGAGTAAGCTATAGTAAATTTTATTCACTGTATAAGTCTGGGGCTGGCTTGTAGGGATACTGTGCAGTTGTTTTTGGAAAGGGTGAACAAGTATCCATAATAACCATGTAATGACAAATGCAAAGCCACAGAGAATGAACCATGCGCTACTGATTGCAATACGGTCTAAATACGGCATAAACAGCGTGGCTGCCAATACACCAATTCCTATTCCGCTAAATCCAATGAGATTAATTTTAAAACGGTGCTGTAACTCACTGCACTGTGCCACAATACTGGGCGATAGAATCATCAGCAAACCACCGCCGATACCTGAAATGATGCGCCACACCAAATACCAGACTTCATTAAAATGCGCAAATGCACAGGCAAACAGGCTGATTGAACCAAAGAGCGCAGCAAAAATGATATAGATCGGCATTTTTGCATTTTGTGGCAACTTCATCGCCCAAAATGCGCCGATCAGATAGCCCAGCAGATTGGCACTACCGAGTAAGCTGGCGAAATTGTGTGACCACTCATAGGCTTCGCGTGTGGACGGCAGCAGAGCGGTATAAGAAAAACGTAAGATGCCAATTCCCAAGCACATACTCAGGCAGAGAAAGAGACTCAGTTGTACGGTGCTTGAGAACGTCCTGTTCATCATAATTTGACTATTTGTTTAAAAAATACACTTGAACTATAAGATGAAATTTACAATAAAACAATCGGGTGATGTCCGCCTTTAGTCGAGCGGAGTAAAGGCGCAGTCAATTTAATCAGTATCTTTGAGTTGATTGATATCCACTGCATCACCAATGGTATAAAAGTGTCCGCCTGCAACATGGTGGATGCTTTTCCATTCATCTGCGGCTTCATGGTAGTACCAATGCCCATCTCTAAAAACACGATCATCTGCATAAGCGGCAATGACTTTGCCAATAAACAAGTCATGTTGCTGTTGATTATGTGGTTCAGGAATGAGTTCACACAGAATCCAAGCACTACAGCCTTCAACCACTGGAATTGGGCTGTGACCAAACTGAAAAAGTTCGACCCCACACTGACGTAACTTTTCAGGAGCATCATATTGACTGATCATGCCCAGTGCGTAGACCATTTTCAGCTGTTTAAGTGTAGGGACTTGCAGCGCAAACAAACCCGATTTTTCAATAATACTGCGGGTTTTTGTCGATTTATCGAGTACGACCGTCACTTTGGCTGGGCTAAACTCTAGGGCGCATGCCCAAGCCGCGGCCATGACATCGGTGCTTTCATCATCTTGACTGGAAACCAGCACGGTTGGGCCGTGGTTGAGTAGCCGATATGTTTTTTCTAAAGGGACGGGCAGAATGTGAGGATTAAGCAGAGATTGATTCATATAAAAGAACACTTTAACAGCCGTTTAAATGCTTTATACCACATTCTAAAACTGCCAATTCAGTCTAAATTTGTACATTCAGCGTGGAATATGGCGCAAAACGGTAAGCCCGTTTAAATTTTGATTTATAATTATGACAGCATCATTTAGGGAAACAATATGAATATCCCCTTAATCGTCAATGTCATCATTTTTATTGCATTGCTTTTTTTACTGGGCCGAACCCGTAAAACCGATTGGAGTTTAGCGAAGAAAGTACTGGCAGGTCTCTGTCTCGGTATTGTTTTTGGTCTCGCTTTACATGGGTTTTATGGTACGCATTCGCCTGTACTGCAAGAGTCGGTACAGTGGTTTAATTTGGTCGGTAAAGGCTATGTCAAACTACTACAAATGGTGGTGATGCCTTTGGTATTTGTTTCCATTTTAGGCGCTGTGATTAAGCTACACGATGCGGGTTCATTGGGTAAAATTAGTTTTATCAGTATTGGAACTTTGTTATTTACCACAGCAATTGCTGCATTTGTCGGTGTGGTGGTGACCAATCTGTTTGGCTTAACTGCGGCAGGTTTAGTGCAAGGGACACAAGAAACTGAACGTTTAAATACGATTCAAACTGACTATGTCGGGCAAGTGGCTGACTTGCAAGTGCCTGATTTATTTCTGTCATTTATTCCGAGCAATCCTTTTGCCGAGCTGACAGGGGCACATCCAACCTCAATTATCAGTGTAGTCATTTTTGCAGTGTTTTTAGGCATTGCAGGCTTGAACCTAATGAAAGCGGATGCTGAAAAAGGGCAAAAGCTGTTGTCTGCAATTGACATCTTGCAAGCGTGGGTCATGAAGTTGGTGCGTCTAATTATGATGCTCACTCCTTATGGTGTGTTCGCACTTATGACCAATATTGTGGCCAATTCTAAAATGGCGGACATCTTAAACTTAGGTGGCTTCTTGGTTGCGTCTTATATCGGCTTGGCGATTATGTTTATCGTGCACGCCGTGATTTTGGCACTCACAGGTATGAACCCAATTCAGTTCTTTAAAAAGGTTTGGCCTGTGCTGACCTTTGCATTTACCAGCCGTTCAAGTGCTGCGAGTATTCCTTTAAATATTGAAGCACAAACACGACGTCTGGGCGTACCTGAGTCAATTGCCAGCTTTTCAGCATCATTTGGTACGACCATTGGGCAAAATGGCTGTGCGGGGCTGTATCCTGCGATGTTGGCCGTTATGGTTGCACCGACAGTGGGCATTAATCCACTCGATCCACTCTGGATTTTGACTTTGGTTTGTGTCGTGACCTTGAGCTCGATTGGGGTGGCTGGTGTAGGTGGTGGAGCAACATTTGCAGCACTGATTGTCCTACCGATGCTGGGCTTGCCTGTGACTTTGGTTGCACTGCTCATATCAATTGAGCCTTTAATTGATATGGGGCGTACAGCTTTGAATGTGAATGGTTCTATGACCGCAGGTGTCGTGACCAGTCAAGTCTTAGGTCAAACGGATAAGCGTATTTTTGAGCAAGACAATGTGGACTTAAAAGAAGTTTAAGCTGAGAAATATATAGCTTATGAACTGAAAAGAAGCCTATCTTCATGATTAGGCTTCTTTTTATTGGGCGTGTATCCATAAATGACTAAAAACTGTATCTACTTTTTTACTCAGTTTTTTGCAGAATAAAGCTTCAATTTAGGAGAAAAACGATGAAAATGTATCAAGTCGATGCCTTTACAACTGAATTATTCAAAGGTAATCCTGCCGCTGTGATTGTGCGTGATGAATGGTTAGCAGTAGATTTGATGCAGAATATTGCCTTGGAAAATAATTTGGCAGAAACGGCTTTTGTGAAAGTGATTGATGCTGAAAACTATGAAATTCGCTGGTTCACTCCTCAGGTTGAAGTGGACTTTTGTGGGCACGCGACTTTAGCCAGTAGTTTCGTCCTGTTTCGGGATTATACCGATGCCAAACGTATCCAGTTTCATGTGAAAGACTTGGGTGTTTTTATCATTGATCAAGATGTTGATGGCAAGATTCATATGAATTTTCCAATTCGTGCACCGCATAAGTTAGAAGACTATCCTGCGGAAATTCATGAATTGGTCGATTGTGAAATTAAAGAAGTCTATTTAAATCCACAGGCTTATATTTTAGTGTGTGAGTCTGAGCAGGCCGTTAAGGATGCCAAACCGAACTTGGATAAAATTCGTCAAATGGCAGAAAAGCACAAAGTCAGTACTGCTATTACCGCTGAAAACTTGGATGTTACCCTGACTTCAACGTCGCAAGACTATGACTATATCGCGCGTTATTTCGCACCGCATAAAGGCATCAATGAAGACCCTGTGACAGGCTCCATGCATACAGGTCTTGCGCCCTTGTGGGCGGAGAAGTTGGGTAAAACCTCATTGATTGCCTATCAGGCATCGAGCCGTGGAGGATTGCTTTACTGCGATCTTCAGTCTGAAACACGGATCCAAATCTCAGGCTATGCCAAGTTATATATGACGGCTGAACTTTACTTAGATTAAGTTGTAATTCTCTTAAATTAAAACTACTGGTGAAAAATAAGCATTGATTAAAATGCTATTTTTCACCAAATTACTATAAAAATAATTTCACTTTCCTCTATGATGTTGAGAATCATTCATATTTTGTCGAATTATTTGGAAAAATAATGTTAATGCGTTTTAAAACATTGAGTTTGTCGGTATTGCTACTTGGCTTTGGGGGCACAGTATGGGCACAACCCGTATTGGTAAAATCGGAACAGAAAATTGAAGAATATAAATTAGATAACGGTTTACGTATTATTCTTGCGCCAAACGATAAAGAAAATAAAGTGTATATGAATATGGTCTATTTGACTGGTTCATTGAACGATCCCAAAGGTAAGGGCGGTTTGGCGCACCTACTGGAACATTTAGCGTTCAAGGGAACTAAAAATGTTCCAGGGGACGAGTTTCAGCGCCGTTTAGATCAGTACGGTTTAATGAATAATGCCAGCACGGACTATTATTCAACCAAATATATTAATGTGGTTCGTCCTGAACAAAATGCGATTAATGAGCTGATTCATCTTGAAGCTGAGCGTATGGACGGCTTGGTGCTCCAAGAAAAATATGTACCGTCTGAAATCGCGATTGTAAAACGCGAGCGTGAAGTCCGTATGGATCAGCCTTTTTCGGTACTCATGGATCAGATGTGGAAGTCTGCTTATGGTAATCAATATTTAGGGCGTTTACCGATTGGTGATCTAAATGAGTTACAGTCAATCAAAATGGCTGAACTGAATAAGTTTTATCGTGACTGGTATGCACCGAATAATGCGGTATTTGTCATTTCAGGTAAGTTTGACCAAGCAGCTGTACTGAAGCAGATTGATGAAAAGTTTAGTGCGATTAAAACGCGCGCTGTGCCTGCGAAAGTTAAAGTGCCTGTCTTAGATGCCAGTAAGATTAAAGATCGCCAGTTTGTGGTGAAAAAAGGCAGTAATTTCGCCAAATATAATATCTACCTGAATGGTAAAAACGAGAACATTAAGACTGCGCTGGCGGTGTCACCGTATTTATACACCATGCAACCCAGTGGGCATTTGTACCAAAGCATTGTAGAAACAGGAACGGCGACAGCAGTTCAGTCAACCACATGGTTAGACCAAGATTTCAATATGGTGTTTATGGGTGCAGTTTATGCACCCAACCATGATGTAAAGAAAGTCGAGTCAGCTTTGGTTACTGGTGTAGAAAAAACACCAAGCTTCAATGAGGTTGAGCTCAACCGTGTGAAGAGTATGATTAAAAATGCACAAGAAAGCATGTTCAGCAGTGCAACAGCAGTCGGTGGCATGCTCAGTGACTATGTGGTTTCTGCCAATGGTGATTGGACACAATACTTTAAAGATCAGCAACAATTACAACAGCTCAGCGTTACTGATGTGAACCAACGTTTAGATGACTTTTTGATCCCAGAGCATCGGATTTCAGGCACTATTTTACCGACCCCAGAAGATCAGAAAAAAGCACTTGAACATGCGGCAGCAGCCACGCCTACAAAAACTTTAGATCAGCAAACCGTGGCTGAAGAACCATTGAAAGATGTCAGTGCGTATAAAGCAGAAGTGGCTGGATATGTAAAAAGTTCAAAGCAATATTTAGAAAGTGCTGAAAAACAAATTCAGCGTGGCAAGTTAAAAAATGGCATGCAATATGCGCTGTACCCAAGTACTACGCGTGACGATAAGACCTATGCCACCATTTCGATTGACTTTGGTACAGCAGAAAGTTTGTTTAATAAAGCAGAGTTATTAGACCTGACTTCTTATTTACTGCTCAGAGCGTCAACTCAATATAGTTTGCAAGATATTGCTGACCACTCGATCGACGCAGGCGGTGGTGCAAGTGCAGCAAGTAATGGTAACGGCATCAATATCTCAATCGTGGCGAAGAAAGAAAAGTTTGATGAATTTTTTAACTTCGTGATCGATGTACTTAAAAATCCAACTTTTGAACAAAGCCAGTTTAATTTGATTAAGTCACAAAGCTTAGCAAGTCTAGATCGACCGTATACTGAGCCTGAAACTGTAGCGGCTTTAACCATTGCTCGGTTACTTGAAACTTATCCAATTGGGGATATTCGACATCACTTCGAGCCTGAATATGTCAAGAAGCAGTATCAGGCCGCAACACAAGCTCAGGTTAAACAGCTGTATCAGCAGTTTTTTGCGATGAATCATGCACAAATTTCGGTAACGGGCGTGATTGATACGAAAAAGATGAAAAAGACTTTAAATCAGGCTTTTGCAAACTGGAATTCGGCAGCGCCTTATCAGCGAATTACTTCTGACTTTACTGCATATAAAGCGCAGCGTGTACATGCACTGTCAGAGCAGCGTGAGTTTGGTAGCTATCAGAGCATTATGACGTTCCCCGTGGGCACATACCACCCAGATGCACCAGCCTTACAGGTACTCGAGCACATTTTAGGTGAGTCGCAATTATCTTCTCGTTTGGCGCAAGAGCTACGTGAAAAGAATGCCTTGGTCTATGGTTTTGGCAGCAGCATTTCGCTGGATGACTGGACGGAGTCAGGAGCGCTGACGATTGATGCAAACTATAGCGCAGGTAAATCGGCTCAAGTGTCTCAGGCGGTCTATAAAGTGTTGAATGAGTTACTGGCAAAAGGCGTTACTGAACAGGAAGTGGAAGCTGCCAAGGCCGATATTTTGAAAAAGCGTGTGACTGCACTTGAAGATAGTCGCAATATCCATCGCATGCTGATTCCTCAAATGAAACGTAATCGTACTTTACTGGATCGTGAGCAGCGTGATTTAGCATTGGCCAAAATCAGTAGAGCTGATGTTGATGCAGTGATTCAGAAGTATATTAAGCTGGATCAGTTGGTTGAAGTGATGGCTGACCAATATGGCAAAGCGCAGCCAGCGTTGAAAAAGTAAAGATTTCAGTTCTCAGCTAAAAAGAACCCCTCAAAATTGAGGGGTTCTTTTTGTCATAGGTTTTGTGAATTAATTTTCAATTAAAGCCGATAAAACTGTTTGGCATTGTGATGGAATACGCGCTCTAAAGCATCAGGCTCATAGGCAGCGACGACATCGCTAAAGGCATCGATAATATTCACTAACGATGTATTGACCGAATCCATAGGAAAGTTCGAGGCAAACATTACCCGATAGGTTCCAAAACAGGCAAGGGCATGTGTAATCATGGGATGTGCAAGGTCAAAGACTTCTTGTTTGGAAGCCAGTCGGCCTTCTTTATGAAAACGATGTCCTAATACAGGCATGAAAAGCCCCGACATTTTGGTATAGACATTTGGATAGCTTGCAAGTTCAGCTAAGTCGTCTTTCCAACGAAAGAAAATATTTTCCCGCGCTGTTTGTGTCATCCCTGTATTTGCACCAATTGGACCAAATAAACCTGCGGGTGTACCTAGATGGTCTAGCACAATGGAAGTTTCAGGGAACTGCTTGGCCAGATAAATCACATCTTCAAGCTGTGTGGAATAAACCCAAGCATCAAAACTCAAGTTGTATTGGGACAGCACTTCGAAGCCTTTGAGAAATTTTTTATTGCGATATAAGTGTGGCTCATCTGTCCACGAATGGATTGCTTTGTCTTCATGAAAAGACGCCATTTTACGAATACCACGAAAGTGTGGTGAAGCTTTATGGTGTAATTTTAGGATTTTTTTAAAGTTACGATCACGTGGGTCAGCTGTTGCGACAATGCCACCCAATTTGACCGTATCTGCCCCAAAAGCTAAAGACTCGATAAACTGAGTTTCCTCAACCACACCTTTACCTTTGCTGTGATGCCAACTGGCTTCAACATGTACCACTTGCTCTACTGTGTATGGGCCAGTATCGAGTTTATAGTCTTGGGGCAAATAAGGACGTGTGATATGACGGGTTAGGCCTAGGGTTTCAATCAGATCTTTAGGTTTCACCAAACGAACCATTTTGTCCAAAAGCTTAGGATGCTTACCCAATAATTTGACTGCCAAAGCCGCTGCATGTGGCGTGTTATAGGGGTCCCACTGATGGATGTGCGGATCGATGAGTGCAAAGTCCAAATGCTGCATGTTCTTCCCTAAGTCATATTCCTTAGCGATTACCTTACTGTAAATTGAGGTGTTGCAACATTGTATTTCGTTTCAAATACGACGAAATAAAAAAAGCCTGCGCAAGGCAGGCTTGGATTGATCAGTGATCGTGTTTGTGGTCATGCTTGTTGGCATGAAATTCTTCGTTATGACGGAAACGAAGGTAGTTTTCAAACTGTTCACAATATTCGTCATAGTTGTCTTCAAGCATCATTTGGAACTGTTGCAAAATATAAGACATCACTTGCTCTTTGGCATCACGCATTTCATCGCCATCTTTAAAGTTGTTGGCTGCCACCCACGTGTTAAAACGGGCTGTACCAAACAACATCGCAGCACTCACTTGGCCACGTATTTCAGCAGGTTTCACTTGTGAACCTTTTTCAGTGCGACAAAAATCGTTTGCTTGCTTAATAAATTCATCTGCACGTTCAAAAAAAGCAGCATTCAACGCTTCTTCTTCGGTTACATCTGTTGCTTCAATCTTCTGAACCATGAACTTGTCCTAAAATACATAAATAACTCAGACTGCATTATAGGCAAAGCCTTGCAGAAACTAAACCTTTGCCTTAATCTAAAAATAGCCTAAGCAATAAAATAGAGAATATCCATGCAAGACGCGATTGCGGTACAAAGTTTAAAAAGTGATATTGCTTTATTGCGTCAAAACATTTGGCCACCACAAAATTTAGCCAATGTCGAAGGCTTACCGATCTACTATGGCACGAAAGCGGAAGTTGAGGACTACTACCGTCAGTGGATGGGTTTGATTGAGCGGGCACAAGACTTGTTCCAACCTTTTATGGAAGATGAAGTGTTGGATGCAATTCATTTACCTAGTCATTTGAACTTACCGCTGTTTTATTTTCACGTCGATCGTATTCGGATTAATAAAACCCGCGCCAAAGAATCTAAAAGTTTTCGCGGTATTGCAAGCTTAATCGAAAAATGTGGGCAGTTTGAGCCAGAGCAAGTCCAAGCCATGCGCGCTTGGTTGGACAGCGATGATAACGCCGCCTTGGTTGCGCATAGGGAATTTATTGACCTCAGAACCTATGTGTTTCAGCATGGGCAGAGTGAATATACCCGTACCCGATTTTATGTAAATGGTATCGTGTTAAGTACCGAAGCACACTTTGAATTGGTCGATGCACGAGACAAACCACGTAAGCAGCGCAGTGATAGCTATAACGCCCCCTTAGCAGATAACAATACGTGGAAGGTGTACGGAAAGTATCGTTAACTTAGGTGTAGACAGGGAATTCACCTATAGAAGAACTTTTCGCTGCTGATCTATATTTTAATTTAAAAGACTATTTCAGCTTTTTGGTTTGACTGAACAGCCTAAGCTCTTGTTCAACCAATTTCAGCATTCTATTTTTTTCCGCGGCGATCCATCCTGTAGCAAAACTATAAGCGGCTTCTGGTTCAGGGGCTTGTTGAAATAAGGCATCTGCAACCACCAAATCATTATAGTGCCCTAGGCTTTCCTGAACTGCTTTGAGTTTTTTTAAATAGGTTTTTAATGCTTTTGCATCGAGTAAAGACGTCACAAACTCAATGCTATAACGCAGTTGTTTGAGTTGTTTACGAATACGGTGTTTTTCCTCATCTTCAAGCTGGCTAAAGTGCTCGGCATGTGCACATATTTTATCGTGTAAAGCATGTATAACTTTGAGTGCATGCTTTTTCAGTTTGGCTTTTGAAGGCGAATCTAGTTCTTGCTCTGTAAATAAAATTAATTCAAGCCAAAGTTGCGTCGTTTCTGCTCGTTGGAATAGGGCGCAGACATCAGAAATAGCATCTATACTTGGGGCAAGATGGTCTAAAGGATAACCTGCCTCAATCAGTTGAGGGAGTAAGTCTTCGTTTAGCGCATCGATGTCACGTGTTCCACCTAAGGCTTGAAAAATAGTGGTGAGTTCCTTTTTCCAGTGTGGTTGAATGTCCTCCGACCATGCAGCAAAACTTTTCAGTGCGGTACGTAAACGGCGGATTGCCACGCGGGCTTGGTGCACATGCTCACTGGAGTACTGCTGTCGAGCAATTGAACTGGCATTGGGAAGTAAGTGCTGTAAGCAATTGGCCACTATGCTTTGTAGCGTTTCAGCTTCGCTTGAGGTTTTGTTCAGTACAAGAAGTGTTTGATACTGTGCAGGAAAGCAACTTTTCTGACGAACAGCTAGAAGGCCATAGTCAGATTTACTGTGTGTGTCGAGCGACAGTTTATACTTTTGAATCCAAGGTCGTATAAATGCGATTAAATCTTCTATCGATCCTTGTTTTAATTCAAATTCGATCTCGAAAATATCAACACTGCTTTGTTCTTTAAAAATTTTTCCAATATCGAGAGCAATTTCAACTGTACTGTTTCCAACATCCTGCAAAACGCGTAAACGTTGGATCTTGGTTTCAAAGAGCAATTCAAGGGTTGGAAGTGGAAGCCCCAAAGCGCGTTTTAATTTTTTATAGGCAGCAGGATAAGCTTCATAGTTATCTAAGTCGAGTGTAGTCGTTTCAGGTAGTGAAATATCAAATTCAAGTTCAAAGCGACTCAATGCTTTTGCGCTGTTCACTGCTTTGAAGGTTTGTTTCCATGCATCATTTTCCAGACGCCGTCGAATCTCTATGCAATGCTTAGCAAGCGTTTGATCGACTGTATCAAAGTATTGGGCTGCCAAATGAATCGGCTCAGCCTTGAGCAGTGTAAAGGTTTTTTGCAAGGCCTTACGCTTCTTAACTGGAACTTGAAACTTAAATTCAATCTCTTGCATAGCCCTGACTCATGACAATCTACGTTTTACTATATGCTAAATTGAGCAAAAAAAGACCAGTTTTGAATAGGTATAAGCTAAAAGAGCAGAAATAGTGGGCTAGATGTCACTTTTAAAATAAGATCGTGGTTGAGAAACATGCAGGGTTAATAAGTATGGATTGTCGCCGTGAAGTGACTATAACTCGACGTTAAGTAGGGGTGCATAGCTATATCTTCTTAAAGATGAAAAGTGATAGAAAGCCTGTATTGTTCTGATAATGTTTTTTTATCACAGATAAATTGGTGACATCCATGCCACCAACCACGATTGTCTATCGTGGTTTTGGGGCTTATCAAGCCTCATGGAGAGTCGATAGCAGTCATGTATTTAACATGACTGCTATGGGATACAGAGCGTTATTTTAAGAATTTACGGCTAACTAAGAACTGTTCTGTCGCTTCTAAAAGTTTATCGGCATAAACTTCAAGCTTTGCCGTGAGCCAACCCAAAACAAACCAATCACTGGCTTCAAGTTCGGTCTGTTGAATGTATGCAGCTGAAGTCGCCAAGATTTGATATTCATGTGCAGCTTGTTGGGCATCATTCAACGCTTTACTGTATTTCTGCAAATTTTTCACATCATAAATTGACGTTAAAATAGGAAAGCTAAACTTCAATTCCTTAATTTTCTGCGCCAATACATCTAAGCTTTCAAAGTGACTAATATCCGCAGCATTTAAGCTTTCCTGTAGCTGTCGATATTGGTTTTGCAGGGTATTGTGCGCATAGGTTTTTAAATCCTGCTTTTGCACCTGATAATGTGAACTTAAACTAAAGGTTAATAACTCAAGATAATGATGGACGTTTTGGGTCGATTTAACTAAATTTCCAAGCTTTTCTTGAGCATATAGGATGTCTTTGGCAAGATTTTCTGTAGTGGTTGGATTCTGAAGAAAAGCGCCTAGGGTACTTTGCATATGCTGCAAATGTTGTAAATGATCAAACTGATGTTTGAATGCGGCAAGTTGCATCGCCCATTTATCAGAAATATTGCTATTCCAGTCCTTAAACAAAGCTAAGGTTAGTTGTAAGTGCTCTAAAGCAGTTTGTGCTTGATCAATATGGCTTTGCTCAGCAACACCTGCTGAAATTGCAGCAATATTCGGCAGTAAATGCTGCATTTGCTGGCCAATCAACAAACTCAGGTTATGTGCTGCACTTTCTTTTTTCGATAAGACAAACTCTTTTTCAAAACGTGCTGGACTCACTGTTTGCTCAAGCGCCAGTAAGTTACCCATTTCGGCTTTGCTGCGGACATCTAACCATAGTTGATACTTTTTCACCCATTCAAAACTAAAGGCCAAAAGTGACTGAACAGAGCCAGATTTGAGTTCGAATTCTACCTCATGGATGGTCTGTTCTCGACCAGATGCACGAACCACTCCTACATCCAAACAGACTTCAATTTCAGCGTCTTCAAATTCAATGACGCGATAGGTACGTTGGATGTCCGTTTCAAAGGTGAGCTTTAACGCAGCTGCATCTGAGCCTAAAGCTTGGGTTAAAATTTGCTGAGCCTCTGGAATAGCTTGATAAATGCTTAAGTCCAGTTCAGGAGATGACTCTAACTCACCCAAATTATGATTATGTTCAAAACGGTGTAAATGACTTTTACCTGCGGCTTTGAGTGTTTGGATCCAGCGAGTACCTTCAAGACGCTGACGCAAAGCAGCGCCGTGTTGAGCCAAGAGGCGATCAGGCGTGTCAAAATACTTGGCTTGAAGTTGAATCGTTTCAGATTTTTTAGGATCTAAAGCTTTAAGAAGGGCGGTACGTCGTGCTTCGCTAATCTGAAATTTTAATTCAATTTCAACCATGAAAAATTCCTAATTTGAGGGGCTAGGTCAATGCCAAGCCTTTATGTATTGAGATGCATGATCTGTAGTTTGTTTTTATGTGCGCTAAAGGCACACCAATGGACCACTGGATTGTAGCGAAAAAGAGACAGTATGTAAGACTTGACGACACAATAAAACAAAGTTGCAGTGCGAGATTGATCAAAAAACAATTCTGTTTTTAGTGGACGCGCTCCCAGAGGCGATTGCACTTTGCAGATTGCATATTTTCAGTTATGTTGATAGAAAAACATCAGGATGATGACAGATGAATGCTCAGGTTGAACCGAAACAGGAACACGACGCTGAACCTAATTTTCAATTGCCGATTAAGGCCTATCACCAGTTTTATCGTTTTTATCTAACAGAGCACCGCAACATCATGAGTCGTCGGCTACACGTTGCGGGCAGTTCAATTGGACTGTACTTTTTCTCTAAAGCCATACTTAAACGCAAGCCGCGTTATTTTATATACGGCTTAGTCTCTGGCTATGCCTGTGCGTGGGTGGGTCATTTTGTTTTTGAAAAAAATAAGCCAGCTAGTTTTAAACAGCCTTTGTATAGTTTTATTTCTGACTGGCGCATGTTTTCCGATGTTTTACGTGGAAATTTAAGCTTACAAGATCGTGCTTTGGATAAAATTCCAAGTTAGTGAAGCACTTTGTGACTTCATCATGAAAGTTTTATTAAAAGTTTGAAATTAACAGTTGCAAAGTATGAGTTAATGTTCTAATAATGAGATCGTTGTTTATATTTTCACCAAATAATATATAAGTGCTTTGAACCTTAAAGTGCTTTTAGTTTTCCAAGCCTAGAGTGACCTTCTCTAGGCTTTTTTTATATGGACGTTAAGTAAAAATATGCGGCTTTTTAGCTTTTATGATGTTGTTCAAACACCACTGGTTTAAAAAGCTAAAAAGCCGTATCAGATCGCTGCGTGTCTCTTATTCTTGTTATAAAGTTGTTATTTTTATTTTATTCTTGTTGCTTTCTGTATCCATTAAACTGCGAAAGCGGTGGGGCGACTATCACTGAAAATAGGTATTTTTATATAGCCTGAGCTTAGTCGCGGGATTTTTGTGCAAAGCAACGCATTTTCAGTTCCAATTCATTAAAGCATTAGTCGCCTTTGGCTTTATAATAGAACGACATAACCCAAAGGTAGAGTTAAATGCGCGGTTTATATTTAATTACAAATGATGATCCTTTAGAGCTACTTTTGGCTAAATTAGAAGGTGCAATGGCAACACGTGAAGTTGCCATTTTGCAGTATCGCCGTAAAAAAGTACCTAAAGAAGAACAGGATTACGAAGTCGAGTATATGAAAGCTATGTGCGCTGAGTATGGTGTTCCTTTTGTGATTAACGATGACTTAGAAATGGCAGTGAAATACGGTGTTGGCGTGCATTTAGGGCAAGGAGATGGCGAAGTTGCTGAAGCTTTCGCACGCCTGCCAAAAGATGCGGTGATTGGTCGTACGTGTTTGAACTCGATTGAGCTGGCTGAAAAGGCGATTGCTGAAGGTGCAACATACGTGGCTTTTGGTGCAATTTATGCAACTGAGACCAAGCCAGAAGCTGGCAATATTGGCTTGCAGACTTTAAAAGAAGCCAAAGCCAAATTGAATGTGCCGATTTGTGCTATTGGTGGCTTAACAGTTGAAAATTCAGGTGAAGTGATCGAGGCCGGTGCCGACCTTTGCGCGGTGATTAGTGATATATTAGGGCTATCAATGTCTGCGATTCCTGATCGTATAGAACAGTGGGCTGATTTATTTGCATCTAAAGCTTAAGTATTTTTAGATGTTTTTTTATTTTTTGAGTTGAGTAACTTCATGAGCTTATCTCCAAAGCAAGAACAATTGTTTAAACAAGCAAGCAAACATATTCCGGGTGGTGTGAACTCACCTGTACGTGCATTTAATAGCGTAGGCGGAACGCCTGTCTTTATTGAAAAGGCGCAAGGTGCATACTTGTACGATGTGGATGGTAAGCGCTATGTAGACTATGTGGGCTCATGGGGACCAATGATTTTAGGTCATGCTCATCCTGCAATTATTAAAGCAGTTCAAAATGCTGCAGTGGATGGTTTAAGCTTCGGTGCACCTACCGTACATGAAACGACTTTAGCCGACATTATTTGCGAAATTATGCCGTCAATTGAGCTGGTTCGTATGACCAACTCAGGTACTGAAGCAACCATGACCGCCATTCGTCTTGCACGTGGTTATACAGGTCGTGACAAGATTGTAAAATTTGAAGGTTGTTACCACGGTCACTCAGACTCACTGCTAGTAAAAGCAGGCTCTGGCTTGCTAACCAGCGGCGAAGGTGAAGCGACTTCAGCCGGTGTTCCTGCCGACTTTGCCAAACATACACTCACACTTCCGTATAACGATATAGCCACTTTAAAAGAGTGCTTTGCAAAGTTTGGTTCGGAGATTGCAGGGGTGATTGTGGAGCCTGTGGCAGGGAACATGAACCTAGTCAAACCAATCGAAGGCTTCTTACAAGCGATTCGTGATGTATGTGATGAACATGGTTCTGTTTTTATCATTGATGAAGTGATGACTGGTTTCCGTGTTGGATTGGGTGGTGCACAAGCTCACTATGGTGTGACTCCTGATTTAACCACCTTGGGTAAAATTATTGGTGCAGGCTTACCCGTTGGTGCTTTTGGTGGGAAACGAGAAGTGATGGAGTGTATTGCTCCACTGGGTAAAGTTTACCAAGCTGGAACACTGTCGGGGAATCCACTTGCAATGCGTGCAGGGATTGAGATGTTTAAACACCTGCGCCAAGATGGTTTTTATGAAAAATTGACAGCGCAGCTAGAAAAACTGCTTGTGGGTTTACAAGGCGCGGCTGATGAAGCGGGTATTGCTTTTAAAACGCAACAAGTAGGCGGTATGTTTGGTTTGTACTTTACCGATCAAGAAGACATTACCAGCTTCGACTCGATGCTGAAGTGTGATATCGATGCATTCCGTAAGTTCTTTCATGGCATGTTAGACCGTGGTGTGAACCTTGCACCATCTGCATTTGAGGCTGGCTTTATTTCAGCTGCTCATTCTGATGAAGATATTGAATTTACCCTGCAAGCAGCGAAAGAAGTTTTTGCAAGCATGAAGTAAGTATTTGTACTTACTAAAAAAGCCCATCTCATTTGATGGGCTTTTTTTATAGCATTTTAACTGTGGAATTCAATATGAAAATTAAGCGCTACTTAATGTTGGTAACTACTGAATTTATAGTTCATTAAACTTATCAATACGTTTAAATACAGCCTCAATAAAGCTGAGATATGTTAATTTTATAATTGTGATTCAGGTCACAAATTTAAGAGATCGATTCGGCTTTGTTGCACAAAGATTTCATAACTATATGATTTTAAAAGTTTTGATTATTTTTTGATCCAAAATTAAATTTATTTAAATCAGATGCTTACATATTTATGCAACAAAGCCGAAGAATGGATAAATACTTACTGGTGGCCTTGGTAGTTGGTGCATGCATACTGTTGGTGATTTATACCCAACTTGCACCATCAGGTGGACAGAAAAATTTTAAGCAAATCGTACAGCAGGCATTTAGTCGTTATAAAGTGATTGAAAAAAACTACACCATTATGATTTGTGAGATCAACCACCGCAATGAGCCAGAAGAATTGGTCTTTATTCGTATCGATCCTGCTCAAAAGAAAAATTTACGCATTTCGGGAAGAATGCTGATAGCAACTTATCCCAAAGCACCATCGATACGTGAAATGCGTAAAGACTTTAAAGACTATGTCACTTAACACTTAACACTTAGCGTCGACGAGAGCTACTACGGCTGCGTCCGCGCGCCATACCGCCAAGAGCATTGAGTACAGCAAGCTTGGTCATACTGCCTGAAGCATGTGCATGACAAATAGCAGCAGCGAGAGCATCGGCTGCATCTTGCTGTGGTTTGATGCTCAGGTTTAGGAGCTTCATCACCATCATTTGTACTTGTTCTTTGTCCGCAGCGCCATAACCGACCACCGACTGTTTAATCTGGCGTGCGGTGTATTCTGCAACTTGTAGGTCAAGGTTGACCAGTGCAGCAATAGCAGCCCCGCGTGCTTGCCCTAGCTTCAGTGCGGAGTCAGGGTTTTGTGCCATAAACACTTGCTCAACTGCGGCTTCGGTTGGGCCATGAAATTTTACAATACGATCAATACCTGCAAAAATACGTTTTAGCCGTTCAGGCATATCAGCAGCTTCGGTACGAATGGTGCCAGCATCGACAAAAATTAGTTTTTGACCTTCTTTTTGAATAATACCGTAGCCTGTGAGGCGAGAACCGGGGTCAATACCAATAATTAATGACATGCTTGCCCTTTAAAAAAAATAATATGCCCATATTGTTACATAAGCGTATCAAAAAAGCTTGATGTAGATTGAGCACTTGATTCTTGCACCTTATTCATTTTGTTGAGATTAGATTAATTTTCATGAAATTATTTCTTTTTATATTAGCTGGTGTCATTCTCGAAGTCTTCGTATGGATCGGCGTGGGCGACCTCGTTGGTAGCATGTGGTACGTGTTCTTCTGGTTTATTGCCGCTTTCTTTATTGGTATGAGCCTGATTCGTAAGTATTCAACAGGTTTAATGCCACAAATGCAGCAAATGCAAGCGGGCCAGATGGGTGCAGATCCTGCATTAACAAACAATCTGCCAAAAATCATTGCGGGTTTTCTTTTATTGATTCCTGGCTTGGTGACAGATGTGGTTGCCGTGTTATTGCTTATTCCTGCGGTGCAAAAAGCCATGACAGGTGCACTGATGAACGTGATGATGAAACGTCAGCAAGCGATGATGGAAAAAATGATGGGTGGCATGATGGGGGATATGAATGGCATGGGCGGTGGTGCTCAAGGTCAAAACCCATTTGCAGATATCATGCGCCAGATGCAAGAAATGCAGCAACAGCAGGGCGGTTCAGCTTATCGTGACTCGAGTATTATTGATGGCGAAGCACGAGAAGTCACGCCAGATGCGAAAAAAATTGAAATGAAAGATGTGAATAAATAATTTCATACCTAATTTTAAAGCCGAGTTCTAACTCGGCTTTTTTTATCTTTATGAAAATGTTTTAAGTGCTTATGATTTAAAATAAATATAACAAACGATATAATTATTTTTTAAAATTTATGCCGCTTTTTTATGTCATTGCTTTTCACGATTTGCGCATTGCATTTTGTTGCGCAGCTAAGTCCTGGTCCTGATGTTTTGCTGATTGCCAAAAGTTCAGCTTCGACCACACAAAAAAATACTTTAAAAACTATCTTAGGTATTTCTGTTGGCATCGTCGTTTGGGTGGTTTTAACCTTGTTAGGTTTTACCGTACTCATCGACAAAATGCCGTGGATTCAACAAGTATTGATGGTGGTTGGTGGGGTGTTCCTTGCACGTATGGGTTGGCTTATGTTGAAAGCAGGCCTCAGCGCAATGCAGCAAGAAGCCTTGCTAGATGATGGTCAAAAACTGCCTCCACCAAAGGCCAACCATTATTTCATGTCAGGTTTGCTGACTAACTTGTCTAACCCGAAAACGCTGATTTATTTCAGTAGTGTGTTTTCATTGGCACTGAGTTCTAGCGCAAGTCCCTATTTAAAAATGCAACTTGCGGTGATTATTCCAATCCAAACTTTTATGACTTTTGCACTGTTGATGCTGCTTTTGTCATTACCTAAAATTAAGGCGGCATATCAGCGTTCAGGAAGTTATATTGACATTTTTTCTGGCGGGTTGTTCCTGATTTTTGCTTTATGGCTTTGGTATGATGCTCTCGCAATCTACATTTAAGTCATTTTTAAGTTCTTTAGATGATGGAGCTTGTTCCAAGGTGGACGCCTCATCTTTTTTACTTTGCGCATAGCGGTTGGGCTGTAATGTCGCTTCGGTATTTTCTGAACCTTTATAGCTACGGCTGCGGTTGGCACGTTCGCGTAAACCGCCTTTTTTAATCAACAGAACCATTCTTTCTTCCTCATCGTTGCATCTTATTTTAATAAACAATCGCGAGAAAACTAAAGGGTTTCGAGCAAATACTTTGGAATACGTCAAAAACTATTATGTTACAAAATGAAATTGTCATGATTCGGTGTTATAAAGAGGAATATGCGTTAAATCAATTGATTAATCTTTCAGTGTAAGCCGTTGCTGACATCACTTCAGGTGAATGGCGCTTGAGTCTCAACAAATACTCACATAAGATAAATGAATCTAACATTCTGTGAGGCAGGGTGATGGACAATAAAAACAAGAAAGGACAAAAACAAGGGGGGTAAAGCCATGCTCTATCAATACCACTGCGCATGTTGTGAAACAGTTGTCGCATCAACAGATAAAGACTGTCCAAACTGTGGATCACATAATATTCGAAGTCCTTTTGGATTTTGGATTTTCTGTATTGTTGCATGTCTTGCAGCAGCGATTATTGTTAAATCTGTACAAGTCTATTTGGCCGACCGAAACAGCGAACCCGCTGCCGTGACTTCGCTCTTTGATGTGCTCAATCATGACAACAAACCCAAGTAGTGAGGTTCAATGACTTCACGACTTAACTGATGGGCTATTTTCCATCAGTTCAAATAAAAAAACCCGCATTAAGCGGGTTTCTTTTAGGATCAAACTTATAGACCAGCTGAAGCTTTAAGTGCTTCCACTTTGTCGGTTTTTTCCCACGTAAATGCTGTATCTGAACCTTCACGACCGAAGTGACCATAAGCAGCAGTTTGCTTATACATCGGTTGAATGAGGTCAAGCATACGAGTGATCCCGTATGGACGTAAGTCGAAGTGTTCACGGACTAATGCAATGATCAACTCTTCAGATACTTTTGCTGTATTGAAGGTATTGATCGAAATAGATGTTGGCTCAGCCACACCAATGGCATAAGACACTTGAATTTCACATTTGTCAGCAAGGCCCGCAGCTACGATGTTTTTCGCAACATAACGACCTGCGTAAGCAGCAGAACGGTCAACCTTAGATGGATCTTTACCAGAGAAAGCACCACCACCGTGACGTGCCATGCCACCGTAAGTGTCTACAATGATTTTACGACCTGTTAAACCACAGTCACCCACTGGACCACCAATCACAAACATTCCTGTTGGATTAATGTGGAATTTGGTGTCTGCATGGAACATTTCAGCAGGGATCACTTTTTTCACGATTTCTTCAATCACAGCTTCTTTTAAGTTGCTTTGAGAAATTTCAGGATCGTGCTGGGTAGATAATACGACTGCGTCTAAACGAACAGGCATGCCATTTTCATAAGCAAAAGTCACTTGGCTTTTTGCATCTGGACGTAACCATGGTAAAGCGCCACTACGACGTAGCTCAGCTTGCTTTTCCATTAAACGGTGTGCATATGAAATTGGAGCAGGCATAAGCACGTCAGTTTCACGGCTTGCATAACCAAACATTAAGCCTTGGTCACCTGCACCTTGATCTTCAGGCTTTTGACGGTCTACACCTTGAGCAATCTCTGGTGACTGTTTACCAATCATGTTGATCACGGCACATGTTGAACCATCAAAACCAAGGTCAGAATGGTGGTAACCAATACCATTTACGGTTTGACGAACAATCGCTTCAAAGTCCACATTTGCAGTTGTTGTGATTTCACCTGCAAGTACTACCGCACCCGTTTTTACAAGCGTTTCACAAGCAACCCGCGCATATGGGTCTTCTTTTAAGATCGCATCCAAGATAGCATCACTGATTTGGTCAGCCATTTTATCTGGATGGCCTTCGCTTACAGATTCCGAGGTAAATACAGCGTACTCGCGCATAAGTCCTATCACAGTTAATTTAAAAGACGCAATATGGTACATCGACTTAGCCGTTTGAGCCAGTTCTACACGACCAAAATGACTGAATTTATTTCAATTCAACGACTTTTTATCTGATATAAGCATCTAAAAAATTGATATAGCGTTTATTTTTAGTTCGAAATGACAAAGTAACGGGTTCTGATTCAAAGTTTATGGGTGCGTATCATGAGATTTTGTGCTTTGGTTATATCTAATTGTAAAACAATAGTTTGTTTGAGTCTTTTTTGGCTTGGGTGTTAAGTGGGTAAATAAAAATGCTCAAAATAAGCATCAGAAAATAATCGATAATCTGTAGTAATTCATGAATAATTTAAAAAGGTGAATAAAATTCACCATGAATGTTTAATTGTATGTAAAAAATACAAATGTATCTTGTGATGTGTTTGATCCTCAAGGATAACGGTTTGTTCTGATTAGTGAATAGGGTGGCTGAGCTTTGTTTTTAAAAGCTGATGATTCTATCGTGTAGGATTTGAACTGGAGAAAAGCGAGAGAGACATTTCTGAGTGAAATTGTTGTGATTTTAGGCAATGCCCGCATTTATTAGACATTGATGATGAATAAATAGCGAAATATTGTCCATTAGGCTTTACCCATTCCTCTTTTTTTAAGACAATACACCTATCTTTGAATTCTATTCATCTTACTCTTTAAATCATTTGTTTGGACTCTGACCTATGACAACCCCGCTTAACGAACGTCGTATTGCAAACGCAATTCGTGTATTGGCAATGGATGCTGTGCAAAAAGCAAACTCTGGACATCCAGGTGCGCCAATGGGGATGGCTGATATCGCTGATGTGGTATGGCGTGAGTTTTTTAACCATAACCCGACTAACCCTCAATGGGCGAACCGTGACCGTTTTGTACTATCAAATGGTCATGGCTCTATGCTGCAATATGCGTTATTGCACCTTACGGGCTATGATTTATCAATTGAAGATTTAAAAGCATTCCGTCAACTGCACTCTAAAACGCCGGGTCACCCAGAATTAGGTTATGCACCAGGTATTGAAACGACAACTGGCCCGCTTGGTCAGGGGATTGCAAACGCAGTTGGTTTTGCTCTAGCTGAAAAAACCTTAGCAGCGCAGTTCAACAAAGATGAGATGAGCGTTGTTGATCATTTCACTTACTGTTTCTTAGGTGATGGCTGTTTAATGGAAGGTGTTTCTCACGAAGCATGTTCACTTGCAGGCACACTAGGTCTAGGTAAACTGATTGCTTACTATGACGACAACGGTATTTCGATTGATGGTGAAGTAGAAGGTTGGTTCTCTGACGATACAGAGCAACGTTTCTTGGCTTATGGTTGGCAAGTACTTAAAGCTGATGGTCATGATGCAGATGCATTACGTGCTGCGACTTTGCAAGCAAAAGCTGAAACGAAAAAACCAACGATCATCATCTGTAAAACGATTATTGGTCTAGGTTCGCCAAATAAGCAAGGTAAAGAAGACTGTCACGGTGCGCCGTTAGGTAATGACGAAATCGCATTAACACGTGAAGCATTGGGCTGGACTGAAGGTCCATTTGAAATTCCTGCTGACGTTTATGCAGCATGGGATGCAAAAGCAAAAGGGACGGCTTCTGAAGCAGCTTGGAATGAATTATTTGCTCAATATGCAGCAAAATATCCAACTGAAGCAGCTGAATTGAAACGTCGCCTTTCAGGTGAATTGCCAGCTGAATTCCTTGCTCAAGCAGATGCGTTTATTGCTGACACCAATGCAAAAGCGGAAACCATTGCTACGCGTAAAGCAAGCCAAAACACATTACAAGCATTTGGTCCATTATTGCCTGAACTATTAGGCGGTTCTGCGGACTTGGCTGGTTCTAACTTAACACTTTGGAAAGGTTGCCAAGGCGTTCAGGACAATCCTGCAGGTAACTACGTACACTATGGCGTACGTGAGTTTGGTATGACTGCAATTGCAAACGGTGTTGCACTTCACGGTGGTTTCATTCCTTATGTTGCAACATTCCTCATGTTTATGGAATATGCGCGTAATGCAGTACGTATGTCTGCAATGATGAAACAACGTGTAATCCATGTATATACACATGACTCAATTGGTTTGGGTGAAGATGGTCCAACGCACCAACCTGTAGAGCAAATTGCGTCTTTACGTGGTACACCAAACTTAAATACTTGGCGTCCATGTGATACAGTTGAAGCCGCTGTGTCTTGGAAATCTGCACTTGTACGCTCAGAAGGCCCAACTGCGTTGATCTTCTCTCGTCAAAACCTACCATTCCAAACACGTACAGATGCACAAATTGCAAATGTAGCGAAAGGTGGTTATGTATTGGCTGAAGAAAAAGGCGAATTAAAAGCGATTATTATTGCGACAGGTTCTGAAGTATCTTTAGCGATGGAGGCGCACGCACAACTTGAAGGTGTGCGTGTCGTGTCTATGCCATGTGCAGAAGAATTTGTGAAGCAAGATGCAGCATACCGTGAAGCGGTTCTTCCATCAAACATTCGTGCACGTGTTGCTGTTGAAGCAGCACATGTAGACTACTGGTGGAAGTTTGTAGGTTTAGACGGTCGTGTAATTGGTATGACGACTTATGGTGAATCTGCACCTGCGAAAGACTTATACCAATACTTCGGTATTACCACTGAAGCAGTTGTTGCTGCGGTAAAAGAATTGACAGCTTAATTTTTAAAAATTGACTGTTTGAAGGACGCTCCAGTTTAGGGGCGTCTTTTATTTTGAATGGTGTATATAATATGCAAGCTGCTGCTGAACTAGCTGCATAAATTTTAGGTGATGATATGAGCTTGTACGATCAAATTCATGATGAAGTTGTATTGATGGATGCGGGCGAACAGAAGTGGATTGGACCAGATCTACCTTTGGAAGCGATGGTTGCTGTTGAACTGTTATTGCAAGATTTAGCAGAAGATAAGCAAATTAAGATCCGTCGTAAAAACCATGAAAAGCAGACAGGTATGAAGTTAATTGATCGGATTCTGATTGAAAAACTATGATGGTTGTCACGTCTAAAAGAAGTCTTATTGAAGCGATTCAATAAGGCTTTTTCTTTGTGGTGATTTTAGCTTAAATATAAGCCTTACAAAAATAAATAGTACTTTGAGAGCCAAATGGAAGTACGAAATATTCAAATTGTGCCACTGACAGAAATCGATCAGTCGATCTGGGTTACACTATGGCAAGCTTATCAGGCATTTTATCAGGTTGATTTATTGGAACAGATATCTGAAAACACGTGGCATAAACTGACTGATTCTAAGCGTGAATATAGTCAAATCATTATAAAACAAATACAAATAAGTCGATGAATTATTTAGAGTTTTCTTATAATAATGTATGGATAATAAAGTAGTTTGACTATATATGTATGGTTTGCTGCACTTATATAGCAGGTCGGCTTGTAGGCATTGTGGATGTGATAGAGCATGATAGTACGCATACTTACAAGATGTGTTTACCCATGAGGACTATCATGGGCTAGGAATTGCAAGAGCTTTAATCGAACACGTCAAAATGCATACCGAAAAGCGAGCCTGTGATCGGGTTTATTGGCTCACCCATCAGGACAATTTGGTCGCACAACAACTTTATAATAAAGTCGTGAAGAAGACGGGTTTTATTCAATATCAGGTGTAGGTAAGTCGCTACATTTAAAAACAATTATATCGTTCTAAAGTTGCAACATATCGTTTTATCTTTATAGATGTATTCGTTGTAGAACTCTATAGACTAAGCAGTATTCCAATGTGAGATAAAAACATGAACTTTAAAGCTTTAACAATCGGTTTGGCTGTTGCAACTGCGACTACTGCTATGGCGAAACCTGTGGCATATCAAATTGACCCTACACATACAGCAACAGTTTTCACATGGAGCCACTTTGGTTTTTCAACTCCATCTGCTAACTTCAGCGACATTCAGGGTGTAATTAATGTTGATAATGCAAAACCTGCAAATTCATCGGTGAATGTAACGATTCCTTTATCTAGCTTAAACACCAACGTAAAAGCTTTAGATGAGCACTTGCAAGGCGGGGATTTCTTTGATGCAGCAAAATATCCAAAGATCACTTTCAAGAGTACAAAAGTACAAGCGGTTGGTGCAAACAAATACAAAATCACAGGTGATTTAACCATTAAAAATGTGACAAAGCCTGTCGTTTTAGATGCCGTGTTGAATAAGCAAGGTGAGCACCCAATGACCAAAGCACAGTCAATTGGTTTCAATGCAACCACTTCATTTGACCGTTCTGCTTTTGGTGTAGGCGCATACGTGCCAAACGTGGGTGATAAAATCACTGTGAATATCACCACTGAAGCATCAGTTCCACAGCCTAAAGCTGTTGCAAAATAAGCGATATCTACCAAAAAAGCACCTCATAGAGGTGCTTTTTTGTGGCTGCTGTGAACTTAAAATTTAGAGCAAAATACGCATTGAGCGGATTATGGCTGAATTATTAAACCAGTGCTTTTAAATACGCTGCCAAAACTTGTCCAGAGACATGTTCTAGGTGAGCTGCAAAGCGTTGGTTGTCTGCACGCAGTGCTGGAATGTTGATGTTCGCTTGACGAAGTTCAGCAGTATGCCCAATTAGCCATTTTTCTAAACCATCCGCTGCGACTTCAGGATGGAACTGTAAGCCTAGAATATTTTTGCCTACACGAAAAGCTTGGTTGGGATAAACTTCTGAGCTGGCCAACAGTTCAGCTTGAGCAGGAAGTTCAAAGGTGTCGCCATGCCAATGTAGCACTTCAGTTCCTACCAGTGTTTGTAGAGGGTTATGTTCAACGATATTGAGCTGTAACTGACTCCAGCCAATTTCTTTGCTATGACCTGCATATACTTTTGCACCGAGTGCATGTGCAATTAATTGTGCACCTAAGCAAATCCCTAAAGTGGGTAAATTCTTTTCTAAACGAACTTTGAGTAAGTCTATTTCTTGTTGTAAGAAAGGGTAATCTTCAGTTTCATATACCCCAATCGGTCCACCTAAAATGACGGTTAGACCTGTGTAGTTCAATGCTTTAGCTAAATCATCTTTGCCGGCTTCAAAATATCGTACCCGATAACCCAATTGATATAACACATCTTCCCATGCGCCCAAATCTTCAAAAGCAAGATGCTGAATCGCGTAAATGGTATCGGGTAGTGTCGTCATAGTTGGCTCGTTCACAGGGGTTAAAGGAGTTTAAAAATGTACAGGGAAATGCGTAGAAGTTGAAGGCAATAAATCAGAAAATATGTAGAAAAACTATAAATTCAATCCAAGATTTTACTTGAGCTGTAGCATGTTTTTAATCATCCATTTGCTTGAGCTTAAAATTTCTCGTTGTAGATGTTCATCCGCCATGCTGCGTGCCATGACGATTGCGCCGACCAGTTGACACAGTACCGCCCAAGCTTGTGTTTCACTGCCTAGATGTTGTGTAAAGAGTGCGTGACCACGAAGCATTTCCTGTTGAAAACACAGTTTTGTTGTTTCACTACTACGTGCTACCTCGGCTGCAAGAGAGGGAATAACACAGCCTTGATCTGGGCGTTGCACATGAGACAGCGCTAAATAACGTTCAATTTCGAAGTCAATCCACTCTTCGAGGTTGTCATGCGGATTGGCTTGCCATGCTTGAAAGCTGTGTTGCAACTCGGACTGGATCAGTGCTTCAAATAATTCATGTTTTGATGAAAAATGCGAATAAAAAGCACCGCTGGTCATTTGAGCCGCTTTCATAAAACCGTCGACACCAGTATTGGCAAAGCCTTGCTTCTTGGCCAGTTGAGCACTGATTTTAAGCAGTTCTTGACGTTTTTCTTCTTTATAGCCTGTTTTATAGCGCATAGGAGTTTCATCAAAATAAAATTGACTGACGCTAAAAACTATAACATAGTGATCGTTATGATAACGATCGTTATTTTATGAAGGGAGTGTATTTATGGATGAATTACAGCCAGAACAGCAGTTGCAAAAGACTGATGCTAAAAAGAAAGTCGCGTTAGTGATTGGCGCAGGAGATGCTACAGGGGGTGAAATTGCGAAACGGTTTGCACGTGGTGGATACATCACCTGCATGACGCGAAGAAATGCCGAAAAACTCCAGCCCTTAATTGCAGAGATAGAAGCTGAAGGTGGCCTTGCATATGGCTTTGCGTCGGATGCACGTAAAGAAGATCAAGTCATCGCTTTGGTAGAAGAAATTGAAGCCAATATTGGTGAAATCGATGTTTTAGTGTTTAACATTGGGGCGAATGTGCCATGTAGTATTTTAGAAGAAACTGCACGTAAGTATTTTAAAATTTGGGAAATGGCATGTTTCGGCGCGTTCTTGACAGGGCGTGAAGTGGCGAAGCGTATGCTCGTGCGTGAACATGGGAGCATTATTTTCACGGGTGCAACCGCAGGCATAAGAGGTGCAGCAAACTTTGCCGCTTTTGCAGGGGCGAAACATGCACTGCGTGCTTTAGCGCAAAGTATGGCACGTGAGCTTGGCCCGAAAAATATTCATGTGGCACACGTGGTGGTGGATGGGGCAATTGATACCGATTTTATTAAAGACACTTTTCCTGAGATGTACGCGCGCAAAGAACAGGATGGCATATTAAATCCCGTGCATATTGCAGAAAATTATTGGCATTTGTCGCAGCAACCGCGCGATGCATGGACGCATGAGTTAGATTTAAGACCTTGGATGGAAACGTGGTAAAAGGACAAAGCATGAAAAGCGTAGAATTTTATTTTGATTTGGGCAGCCCATATAGCTATTTGGCCTACTATCGTTTACTGCAAATAGCAGAGCAGCAAGAGATTCAGATTGTGTATAAGCCTATTTTATTAGGCGGGGTGTTTAAAGCAACAGGTAATCGTAGTCCGATAGAGATTCCTGTCAAAGGGGTTTATTCAATCTTAGATATGCAGCGCTGGGCGGAGTATTACCATATCCCAATGCAAATGAATCCGCATTTTCCAATGAACACTTTAACCCTAATGCGCATTTTGACAGGCGTTCAATTGTTGCATCTAGAAAAGTTTGAGCAAGTTTTAAAACTTTTATTCGATGCGATGTTTGGTACACCACAAAATCTGAATGAACCTACTGTCTTGGCAGAAGTGCTAGAACCAAGTGGCTTTTCTGTAGAAGATATTATGAGTATGGTTCAGTCGGATGTGGTGAAACAAAAACTGATCACTGAAACAGAACAGGCCATTCAACGTGGCATTTTCGGCGCACCGACATTCTTTGTGGGTGATGAAATGTATTGGGGCCAAGATCGCCTACATTTTGTAGAACAAGCGCTGAATAAAGCAAGCTAAAAAAACTAAATCAACATAACATGCTATTTAAGATCAGCCGTAAAATCACGGCTGATCTGCTTCAAATTAAAATAATCGTTTAGGCGTATGTTCCGTGTCTAGACTGACCATTTCATGTTCATCTTTTAAGTCTACACCTGAGTAGCCGAGTTTCTTAGAGCCACGCATCAAAGACATTAGTCGTTGTACTGCAACAGGAATGCTTAAGCCTGCAGGTCGAACATTTGAAATACAGTTGCGTTTAGCATCCAAAGTGCCTGAGGCTGCTTTCCATGTATAGTAAATGCCCATACTATCAGGTGAACTCAGACCGGGCCTTTCGCCAATCAGCATCACGAGCATAGTCGCCTGTAGGCACTCTGCAACTGGATCACCCAAAGCGACTCGGCTTCCAGTAGCAATCACCATCGGTGCAATGCTCCAGTGTTTCGCTTGCAGCTGCGGGATAAGGTGCTGAATAAAAGGCACTGCATTTTCTTCAATCGCCCGTGCAGATAGTCCATCACCAATCACAATGCAGACATCATAGTTTTGCGGGTTGCTGGCTTTAAAAACCTCTAAGCCATGTTGTGAAGCTGGACTTAACAGGCGACCTAAGTCAGGACGTTTTAAGTATTCTTGTTTGTTTTCAGTTTGACTGTGTACCGTCAGACTATCCAAACCTAGTGTATTAAAACTCGCAACTAAGTGTTCGACATCTAAAGCTTGATGTACCGCATCTTGTGCTTCCGCATGCGCCAGTTGAAATTTCAGCAGTTCATGGGTTGGGATGCTACAACCAGCACGACCAATGGCGATACGAGCATCGGTAAATTTCTTTAAATTTTCCCAAACATCCTGATGCTGTTCAGATTGATAGTTTTCTAGAGGAACAAGTGACATAAGTTGCTCCTTATATATGCAAAAGTTTTTCAAATTGTGGCGGGATATGTTCCGGCCAGAGAATGTGCTGCTGCTGTTGTTTAAAGATGCCTTGTTCCGCCAACCACAGATCAAACTCAGGTGCGGCTTTTAAGCCTAAAAGTTGCCTTAAATACAGCGCATCATGAAATGACGTGGTTTGATAGTTCAGCATGACGTCATCCGAACCCGGAATGCCCATAATAAAGTTCAAACCTGCTGCACCGAAAAGGGTGAGTAGTACATCCATGTCATTTTGGTCGGCATCGGCATGGTTGGTATAGCAAATGTCGCAGCCCATAGGTAAGCCTAGGAGCTTGCCACAAAAATGGTCTTCCAAGCCTGCACGGATAATTTGTTTACCATTGTATAAATACTCTGGGCCAATAAACCCAACCACAGTATTTACCAGTAGTGGGTTAAATTTACGAGCCACAGCATAGGCACGGACTTCTAAGGTTTGTTGATCTACACCGTGATGTGCATTACTAGATAAAGCACTGCCTTGACCTGTTTCAAAATACATCACATTTTGTCCCACAGTCCCACGCTTGAGAGCCAGTGTCGCTTCATAGCCTTCACGCACTAATTCGAGGTTAATGCCGAAACCTTCATTGGCACGCTGTGTGCCTGCAATCGATTGAAACATCAAATCAATCGGCACATTTTTTTCAGCCAGTTGAATCCCCGAACTGATATGCGTCAGTACACAAGACTGGGTTGGAATGTGATGCTCTTGGATCACATGATCGAGTAGTTTGAGCAGCTCCGATAAATTTTGTAGGTTATCGGTTGCAGGATTAATCCCAATGACAGCATCACCATTGCCATACATCAAGCCATCCAAAATACTGGCCGATATACCCAAGAGATCATCGGTCGGATGATTCGGTTGTAAACGGGTCGAGAGATGACCTTTTAAACCAATGGTGTTGCGAAATTGGGTGATGACTTCACATTTACTTGCCACCAAGATGAGGTCTTGATTGCGCATAATTTTACTCACCGCAGCCACCATTTCAGGGGTTAAACCGAGCGCAAGTTGTTGTAATTTCTGCGTAGTCGCATCTTCACTGAGTAGCCAGTTACGAAAGTCTCCTACGGTAAAATGTGAAATTGGTGCAAATAAATCACTACGGTGCTCATCGATAATCAGGCGGGTTATTTCATCCTGTTCATAGCTGATCAGCACTTCAGTTAAAAACTGCTTCAATGGAACATCGGCCAGTGCCATTTGTGCAGCAACACGTTCCGTGGCATTTTCCGCTGCAACACCTGCAAGTTGATCACCTGAGCGCAGCGGGGTTGCTTTCGCCATTAAAGTTTTTAAATCATTAAACACATAGTGCTGATGTCCAATCAACGTTTTATAAGCCATGTCATAGGTCCTTCTATAAGTCTTGTTCGGCCTTGCGAATACTTTCAAATTCTTCTTCAGGCGTACCTTGAACGAGTCGATGGCGACTATGGAAAATAAAGTAGGCAATAAAGACCGCATAAATAGTGGCAGCCATAAACCAAACTTTAGGATCCACCACAAAACCAGCTATCACCGCAATACTGGCTAAAATCAAAGCAATTGATGAGGTGACAATCCCACCTGGGGTTTTATAGGGACGATGCAACTCTGGACGGCTGATGCGCAGTTTAATGTGAGAAAGCATCATCAAGACATAAGAAATAGTCGCACCAAATACCGCCATCAGGATGAGCAGATCACCTTCACCTGTTAGGGACAATAAAAAACCAATGATGCCGGGAATAATAATCGCTAAATAGGGCGCTTTGTTTTTATTGGTCAGTGATAACGAGGTCGGTAAATACCCCCCACGGGATAAGGCGAAAATTTGACGTGAATAGGCATAGATGATGGAGAAGAAACTTGCAATTAAACCTGCTAGACCGACAAAGTTAACAAAACTGCCTAACCAGCTGTTTTGACCATAGACTGCTACCAGTGCATCAACTAAGGGTGCGCCTGATTCTTTAAGTTGTTCTGCGCCAGCAGCACCAGCACCTAAGAACAGAATAAGTAGGGCAAAAGCGGCTAAAATCAGCATTGAACCGATCAAACCACGCGGTAATGATTTGGATGGATCTTTGGCTTCTTCTGCTGCCAGTGGTACACCTTCCACTGCTAAAAAGAACCAAATCGCATAGGGCACCGCAGCCCAAATGCCGATATAACCCATCGGTAGGAAGCTACTTGCTCCGATATTTTCAGTTGGTGCAATGTTAAATAAGTTGGCGCTATTAAAATGTGGTGCCATTGCGATGATAAAGACAAAAAGAGCGACGGCTGCAATGGCGGTAATGACAAACATGATCTTGAGGGCTTCACCTGCACCTTTAAGATGAATACCCATAAAAACCAGATAGCAGATGAGATAAATGATCCATCCACCGACACCAAATAAGGACTCGCAGTAGGCACCAATAAAGCATGCGATGGCTGCAGGGGCGATGGCATATTCAATTAAAATCGCCGTGCCAGTGAGATAGCCGCCAAATGGACCAAATGCGGTACGCGCAAAGCTATAGCCACCGCCCGCAGTGGGCAGCATGGTGGCCATTTCAGACATCGACAGGCACATGCATAAATACATGATGGCTACGACAACCGTTGCGATAAACATACCGCCCCAGCCACCTTGAGCAAGACCGAAGTTCCAGCCAGCAAAGTCGCCTGAAATGACATACGCTACGCCTAAACCGACTAATAATAGCCAGCCTACAGCACCTTGTTTCAGTTGCCTTTTTTCAAAATAGTCGTCAGATGTGCTTACTGTTGAAGTAGAGAGCGGAGTCGTTGAGCTGTTAATGGGAGAATCGGTCATGTGAAGCTCCATATCTTAAGTTTTATAGATGGCTTGATGGATGCAATATTTATGCAATTTCAGTACCAAGCGACTAGACGTCCTGTCTAATATTTATATGACACAGTTTTGAATTATTGTTTTGATGTTTGATGTTTGATGTTTGATGTTTGATGTTTGATGTTTGATGTTTGATGTTTGATGTTTGATGGAGAAATGTTTAGGGTAACGAATCACCCTAAACACATAGAGAACTGTATACGAATAAGCTAAGTGCTTAGAAGAAGCCCATAGGCTTGGTTGCATAGCTCACAAGTAAGTTTTTAGTTTGTTGATAATGTTCTAACATCATCTTGTGGTTTTCACGACCAATCCCTGACTTTTTATAGCCACCGAAAGCGGCATGTGCAGGGTAGATGTGGTAACAGTTGGTCCAAACGCGACCCGATTGAATTGCACGACCTGCGCGGTAAGAGGTATGTGCTGAACGTGACCATACACCAGCGCCTAAACCATAAATAGTGTCGTTGGCAATTTTAATTGCATCGTCAAAGTCTTTGAATGTTGCCACTGAAAGTACAGGCCCAAAAATTTCTTCTTGGAAAATTTTCATGTCATTGGTGCCTTTGAAAATGGTTGGTTCAATATAGAAACCAGAACCCACTTCATTACGCTCACTACCACCTGTTAGTACTTGTGCACCTTCACCGCGACCTGTTGCGATACAACCCAAGATTTTCTCTTGTTGTTCAAGTGAAGCTTGCGCACCAATCATCGTTTCTGTATCGAGCGGGTGACCCGTTTTAATGCGTTTTACACGTTCAACTGCCATTTCAAGGAATTTATCTGCAATGCTTTCTTGAACTAAAGCGCGCGATGGGCACGTACAGATTTCACCTTGGTTAAGCGCAAACATAGCAAAGCCTTCGAGTGCTTTGTCTAGGTAGTCGTCATCTTGCGCCATAACATCTTCAAAGAAAATATTTGGAGATTTACCACCAAGCTCCAAAGTCACTGGAATGATGTTTTCAGTGGCGTATTGCATGATCAATTGACCGACCTGAGTCGAACCTGTGAATGCAATTTTGGCAATACGTGGATTGGTTGCCAATGGGCGACCAACTTCTACGCCGTAACCATTGACTACGTTTAGTACGCCTGCAGGCAATAAATCTTGAATGAGTTCAATTAAAACCAAAATGCTCGCAGGGGTTTGTTCTGCAGGTTTAAGTACAATACAGTTACCCGCAGCCAAAGCAGGAGCAATTTTCCATGTTGCCATCAAAATTGGGAAGTTCCATGGAATGATTTGTCCTACCACGCCTAATGGTTCATGGAAGTGATAGGCAATGGTATCTTCATCAATTTCAGAAATGCCACCTTCTTGCGCACGGATACAACCTGCGAAATAGCGGAAATGGTCAATGGCTAAAGGAATGTCCGCTGCAAGTGTTTCACGAATCGGTTTACCGTTATCCCATGTTTCAGCCACAGCCAATTTTTCTAGATTTTGTTCTAGACGATCTGCAATTTTAAGGAGTAAATTTGAACGTGTAGTAGGAGAAGATTTGTTCCATTGTTCTTTGGCTTTATGCGCAGCATCAAGTGCAAGTTCGATGTCTTCTACAGATGAGCGAGGGACTTTTGTAAAAACTTTACCGTCGACAGGAGAGATATTTTCAAAGTATTCACCTTTTACTGGAGCAACCCACTCGCCACCAATAAAGTTGTCATACTGTGCTTTAAATTCTACTTTAGAACCAGATTGGTTAGGGTCTACATAGCGCATATTGAAGTTCCTTTGCTTATTGATTTTTTAAAAGCATCTACAGCTTTGGTATAAGGTACATCTGTACAATATTTAAGTAGCATAACTAATATAAGGTTGGAAAAAGGTTGGAAGGAAGGAGGTTTACACGGCTTTGACAAATGTTTACAACCAAGTAATACAGTGGACGTATATCAGGAATTGTTTTGAGTATAAGGAATGATGGCAATGCAACATTTAATACAGAAAAGACAAGAAATAGAAAAGCTTAGAACCAGTAGCAGTATTTCGACGGTACAAGCTGAACAATTGGGAAAAAGTATTGCAAGTTCATGGCAGCGCTCTAACTCCGCAGAAATTCCAAAAGATCGCTTTGCTGCGCCCATTTCTGAGGGTTCCATGTCACAAGGTTCAGCGTTGCAACATGCTTTGAGTTATTGTGCAGATGAACTGAGACATATTGCACAACAGTCGTCTATGGTGGTGGCTGTAGGCGATATTGGTAGTACCATTATTTGGAGTGCGTCCAGTAGACAAATGCGTAATGCGGCAGAAAGTGTACATTTTGTTGAAGGTGGACAGTGGCGAGAGGAATTGGTGGGGACCAATGCATTGGCCTTGTCCTTAAAAACTCAACAGTCCAGTTGTGTCTTTTCAAATGAACACTACATGAGCTCCATCCATGATTGGGTCTGTTATGCTGCACCAATCATTGACCCTTACTCAAAACACGTCCTTGGGGTGATTGATTTATCCACCACATGGAAAAATCATAATAGCCTTGGTCTACTCGCAGCAGAGCGCTGTGCATCTATCATCCAAACGGCACTGTTAGAATATCAGCGCCAACAATTATATATCCGTGCTTTTGGTGTACCACAAGTACATTTTAATGGCAAAGTGATGGTCCTCACACCGCGACAAATTGAAATTTTGACCATCTTGGCGTTGTGCCCACAGGGTATGACTTTAGATACTTTGCATCAGGCCTTATATGGTGAGCGCAAGGTGAGTGTGGGAACACTTAAGGCCGAAATGTCACAACTGCGTGACTTGCTTGGTGGCATGTTGGGATCTCGTCCCTATCGAATTTTGGCGCATATTGAGGCCGATTTTTTACAAGCCGAGCAGGCCTTAGATGCTGCCTATATTGAGACCGCATTGAAGCTGTGTTCAGGTGTTTTACTGCCTAAAACAGAAAGTCCATTTCTATGTGCATGGCGCGACTGCTTGGAGTCACGTTTAAGCAGTGCGATTTTTAAAGCCAATGAAACCGATATGTTGTTTAAACATGTCGCACGTTACCCAGAGGCGATTGATGCCGTTGAGCGACTCATTGAGCTGACTCCGGATGGACATCCTGCGCATCAGCTACTTGAGAAATATAAAATTTAAAAATTATGAATTGTTTTGGAAAGGTGTAGTTACACTATTTTTTGCTCGAGCCACTGGAACAGCTCAGCATAAACTTCAGCACGAACTTCAGGTGCAGAGAGGACTAAGTCGTGTAAACCATTTTGAATGGTCACGACACTGACGTCACCTTGTAAATTTTTAGCCTGCTTTTCAATGTCTTTAACATCTAAAATCACATCACTGGTTTGCGCGGCTACGCCCCATTTCTTTGGGTTAAGCGTTTGATGTGAATGCATGATGAGTGCAGGGACGGAGAGCTTCAAACCACCACGATGAATTTCTTTCTGTGCTTCATGGATTGCACGTACAAAGCTGATCCGAACCATAGAATAGCGTGGTTGTTTCCACTTCAAATCAAAGTTCCATTCACCATGCTCATTTTGATGTAGGCTCGGTACATACCATTTATTCAGTTCACTTGGAAACTTGAGGTCAGGAAAATGCTTTGCGAGTCGACTGAGCTGCGGCACGCCAAGTTTGCGCTTAATGGGATGCATATTAAAATCATAAAAAGGGCTATTGGCCCAAAGTGCTTTGATCAGCGGATGCTTAGGATTGTGCGCAGCGTATAAAGTCGTGATTAAGCCACCGGTAGAGTGTCCTGCAAGCAGCACCGCAGTATGGCCTTCATTGCCAATGGTCTCTAAGGCTTGGGTAATCTCAGCATCATATTCGTTGAGATCACGGACGTTATAATATTTTTGATGGCTCAAGTGAGAACGACCATATTTTCTTAAATCGAGCGCATAAAAATCATAACCATGCTGATTAAATTGTTCAGCCATTTCGGTTTGGAAAAAGTAGTCAATAAAACCATGGATATACAGCACAGCTTTTTGAGTATTTTGCGGTGCTTTTTTGCGTACGAGGGTTGCGCATACAGCACCTTCATAATCGTCTGGAAAACTGAGTTTTAATTGTTCATAGCCTTCACCGAGGACATCAGTTGTATACGCAGGATGAGTCTGAGTTGCTGACATAATTTGCTCTGGTTGTTATTGTCATGAGTTTTCTTATCCTTGATGAAGTGCAAAACTTTGTCAACCACAAATAAAAAAAGACAATTTAAGTGCACAGGTAAGCAAGGATTAGGCTTACCTGAATGAAACAGTATGGACGTCTGTTTCATTCCACTTAAATTGTCAAAGCAAACAAAAAGTTAAGAAGAGAACTTAGACCGCTGCTTTAAAATCGACCACTGAAGCACTAGATGTGAGTGCAGCTTTGAAGATGTCGACCACTTGAGCATGGTTTGCTTTACGTGGGTTCGTCAGCATGCAGGCATCTTTTTGCGCATTTTCAGACATAACACCCAAATCTTGCTCTTTCACACCCAGTTCAGACAAGCTCGATGGAATACCAATCGATGCAGATAGTTCACGAATTGCGTCAATTGCAGCATATCCAGCTTCTGTCACAGTTAAACCTGTGGTGTTAACTCCCATCAGTTCAGCAATTCGTGCATAACGGTCAGGGCAGGCAATTAAGTTGAACTCACAGACGTGTGGAAGTAGGACTGCATTACATACGCCGTGAGGTAGGTTATAGAAGCCGCCGAGTTGATGTGCCATTGCATGGACATAACCTAGAGATGCATTATTAAATGCCATACCTGCTAAATATTGTGCATAACTCATGGCATCACGTGCTTCTAAGTTTTCGCCGTTCGCAACTGCTGGACTTAACCATTCGCTAATCATTGAAATAGCTTTTTCAGCACAGGCATCAGTGATTGGGTTTGCGGCTGTTGAAACATAAGCTTCTACTGCATGGGTTAAAGCATCCATACCTGTTGCTGCTGTTAAGCTTGCAGGTTTTGCAATCATCAGTTTAGGGTCATCAATTGCAATTAGTGGAGTGCAGCGCCAGTCTACAATTGCCATTTTTACATGGGTATCTGTATTGGTAATAATACAGAAGCGTGTCATTTCTGACGCTGTACCTGCCGTGGTGTTGATGGCAATAAGAGGGGTCATTGGAACCGTACTTTTATCGATCCCTTCGTAGTCACGAATATGACCGCCGCCCGCAGTCACAAGTCCAATACCTTTAGCGCAGTCATGCGAAGAACCACCACCTAAGGACACAATAAAGTCACAACCTTGTTCGTTATACGCAGTCACGCCGTTGTGGACATTGATGTCAGTTGGGTTCGGTTCTGCACCTGGGAAGATGTGGCTATCAACACCTGCATCTTTGAGATATCCTGCAATGGTGTCGGCTACGCCAAATTTAAATAAACCTGCGTCAGTCACAATTAGTGCTTTCTTTGCACCGAGGTTTTGTGCTTTACCACCAATTTCTTTGGCACAGCCTGGGCCAAAAAGTGAAACACAAGGGATATAAAAACCGTTCGTTTGATCTGCAATATTTTTAAAAGCCATGGTGCGATTCCTTCTACCATTATTTATGTTGTTATCGGTGCTCATTACCGTTTTTAGAGTATTGAATGATTCAAAAAACTTGTGTACCTACCAAATACCTACCATGAGTAAGGGAATGAGGAGAAATGGCTTCACCGAACAGAATGGCTATCGATAAAAGGCATAGCCTGTGGTTCAGGATTTGTTTATATTGGTTTTGAAGTTGTGGTGAAAATAGCCAAGTTCAAAGAGGGCCAGCCGTGGAGCAAAATGATAAGCTTAAGCAATATCAAAGTCTTGCTATACAGTTAAGACAAGTTTTTCCGAGTATTCAGCAGCTTTATCACGAGCAATTCGCTTTTCTTTCCACACTCAATGTGCAAAACGTTTTAAGTGTCGACGTAAAAACACAACGGATCCAAATTTTAAATCATTGTTTTCATATTCAGTTTTATGCGCCAGCTGAACAGGCGGAGCTGTGTGTCCCGCAGTTTATTTATCAAGGACACTATGCAGAAGCGCTCGAAGAATTTTGTTTACACGACATTGTGTTTTTAGTGGGTGATCAGTCCCCACAACATTCTTTGTATTTGCGCAATAAAGTTAAACAGCTGCGTCAGCTGATTCTTCAACAAGTGTTTGTTTTGTTCGATGGACCGAGTCGCGTGCACATGATTTTGCCTGAAATACGGGAAACACAATCAGAACTCTTTCAACAGTTATGCCAGCAAGTTGAATTCAATACAGCTGATCCAGCTTCTGAGCGAAGTTTGCTGGCCGAGTTGCAGCGCTTATGCAACTTAGATGTAGATCAGGCGGAAGATATTTTACCGCTACAGTCTTTGATGAGTAGTTATGACGAGCTGTGTTGTAGTGCTAGTCAACTCTTAGATCCGTATGTTTATCGCATTGTACAAACGGCATTTCCTGAACGGTTTTCTTTACAAGAGTTGGTGGATCATACGCATGACATTCACTTGTTATATCCGCATGCTAAAGAGCAGCCCAATATGCTTGGCTTTGTGCGGCTTATGCATCGAGATTTTTGGACATCGCGTGATTTGTTGGCAAAGCGGCATTTTTTAAAAACTGAGACCAAGACATGGCAAAAGAAGGTCGCCAAGCTCCCGATTTTTGATGAAAGCCGTACCGTAAATTGGTTATTCAAACAAAAAGCGGTGGTGACAGACTGGGTTAGTCAAAATATTCAGCACAGTAGTATACGCGTTGCCGTAACGGCTTTAAGTTATCTCGATACTCAGTCTTATCATCCTGAGATTATTGTCACGACTTTAAAGTACTTCCAACATGTTGCGGCTCGCTTATTTATACAAAGTTGCTATGAGTATGCCTTACAACAGCACTGGTTTGAGCTGGAGGCCAACCAGCATGTGGTCTTAAAAAATAGACGCCAAGATATGGATGATCAGCGGATAGCGATCAGCCCGTCTATTTTGTATTTAGATGAATGGCTCGAACTGCTGCGCCGTGTGGTCGAACAACAGCCCGAATGGGGGAAACGGGTCTACACAAAATTAAGTCGTGTAATGCAGGCCTATATTCAGCATCTAGATAAAATTGCGCAGAAACTTCCTGAAGACTTAGTGGTTTATTTTAGCGAAGACAAGCAACAACACCGTGATTTTTATCTTCAGTTAAAGCAACATAAATTGCATATTGAAAGCTTTAGACAGTCGTTTTATTTAAATCGGCCTCCTTTACGAGTTTCGGTGTTTGATGCTTATGTGCGCGATTATTTGCCTGAACATTTTGAGACGCAAAAGGAGGTTTTAAAAAATGTCACATGGAAGAGCCTATTTCATCAGGCTGTGCAGTGGCATGATCAGTTGCATAGCCAAGAGTTACTTGCGGAACTGAAACGAAAGCTTGGTTATGTCTCATGGCAACCGATCAGCCATGAAGCTTATTATTTTATTGAGAGTTGGGTGTTTGAGGAGCTTAAAGATATTGATCGCATCATTGCTGAGTCACGTCGCTTTCAACATTGCTTAGCAGCCAGTTTTGCTGAGCGAATCATTGTACGTGAATATGCTGCATTTCATATGAGTCATACCGACGCACAGCGGCATTTGACGCTCGGTTGTCACTATATTGCAGGACAACTGTTATTTGATCAGCTTGAATATCCAAATAACCAAAAAGCACTACCCGATGATGTTGTCGTCGCTGAACAATTCATTGCCATGCTGAATCAAACCCAATAACCCAGCTCTTAAAAATTAAACAACAATGGACCTAATTTGTCGCACATCATTTACTGTGTGACGAGATCTGCTTAACTTTTTAGCAAAAACTCGGTAGGCTATAGCCGTTCATTAATGGTATAGGTCTTATGAAGCAAGAAACTGCACTCAAACTCTTAAAAGCGGGCGAAAATGTCTTTTTAACCGGTTCCGCTGGTGCAGGAAAAACCTATACGCTGAACCAATACATTAACTATTTAAAAGCTCGTAAAGTGCCTGTGGCGATTACAGCTTCTACAGGTATTGCCGCAACGCATATGAATGGGATGACAATTCATACTTGGGCTGGCATTGGAATTAAAGATGCGTTGGGGGAAGATGAACTCAAACGCATGAAAGAACGTAAATACTTAAAAGAGCATTTAGAAAATGCCCAAGTCTTAATCATCGATGAAATTTCGATGTTACATGCTAAGCAACTCAATTTGGTCAATAAAGTCCTTAAGTTCTTTAAAGAAAGTGAAGAGCCGTTTGGCGGGATTCAAGTGATTGTTGCCGGTGATTTCTTCCAGTTACCGCCAGTCGGTAAAAATGAAGAACGCAATCGCGATAAATTCTGTTTTATGTCTGATGCTTGGGTGGAAGCCAAGTTTCGTGTGTGCTATTTGACCGAGCAGCACCGTCAGGGCAATGATTATCTCAATGATATTCTAAATGCTATTCGCAGTCAGAGTATTAACTCTGAGCACTTGCAGGCTTTACAAGCCACACGTCAGCAAGATATTGGGGAAATCTTTACACGTTTATATACGCATAATATGGATGTGGACACCATCAATTTCAAACATTTGAATGAAATTGAAAATGAAGGTCGCCAGTTTGAAGCGGTGTGTGATGGCAATGACAAGCTTATTGAAACCTTAAAGTCTTCTGTGCGTGCACCTGAAAACCTAACCCTCAAGAAAAATGCCAAAGTGATGTTTGTAAAGAACAACTTCGATGTGGGCTATATCAACGGTAGCTTAGGCGAAGTAGTGGGCTTTGAAGAAGATGATGACTTTGGGATCTTGCCGAAGGTCAAACTGACTGATGGTACGGTACTGGTGGTTGAGCCTGAAACTTGGTCAGTGGACAATGATGCAGGCAAAACCATTGCCAGTTTTCAGCAAATTCCATTGCGTTTGGCATGGGCTATCACTATTCACAAGTCACAAGGGATGACTTTAGCGGCAGCAGAAATTAATCTTAGTCATACTTTTGAAAAAGGACAGGGCTATGTGGCTTTGTCGCGCTTAAAGACTTTGGAAGGTTTAAGGTTGTTAGGTTTTAATGAACAAGCGTTGGAGTTAGATAGTCTTGCCATTAAGGCAGACCGCCGCTTCCAAGAACTGTCCGATGAAGCCGAAACACATTTTGAGGCCATTGATCTTGAACCACAGCACAAGGCCTTTATTCGTCACTGCGGTGGAACGCTCAATGAAATTGAGATTGAACGTAATGAAAAGAAAATTGCCCGTAATGCAGGTAAAGCCAACTATGCTTCTGCAACACTCGATGAAACACGTGAGTTGTTTGAAGGTGGTTATGAAATTGCAGATATCGCACAAGAGCGCGGTTTAACGGCAGCAACCATTATCAACCATTTGGCAAAGTTGCATAAAGAGCAGGGCTTGGATATTTCCGTGGCACATCCTGGAGAAGAAGTAGTTGAGCAAGTGCGGAAAATTTATAAACGCTTAATGAAGCGTCAGCAAACAGAACACTTTAGCGAAGATGGTGTGATCAAGCTTCGTCCTATTGTGGAACTGACCAATCCACGTATGGGCTATGACCAAGTTCGCTTAGCACTGTTATATATTGAATAACATCTTAAAACTAGGGCATTTCGTGCAGAAATTTCTTACTTACTTTGCTGTTAAGTTCGGTTAAACTGAATTTTAAGGGATAAGAATAACTTAGAATCGTAATGAAATTGACAGCTTGGTACATGTTACGCAAATTTGTTTATAACAATTTACATAATGAAGACTATGAGACACCCTTAAGCCGAGGGCTGAACTATTTCCTCATTGTACTGATTATGAGTAATGCTGCTGCTGTGCTGTTGGAGTCGGTACAGAAGTACTATGTGTTGTATCAAGACTTTTTTTATTATTTTGAAATCTTCTCGATCATCGTTTTTACGATTGAATATCTCTTACGTTTTTGGTCAGTTGCTGAAGCTAATAGTTTTGAGTCGGATTGGAAAAACCGCCTAAATTGGGTCAAAAGTGGTGGAGCGATTATCGACCTTTTGGCTATTCTACCTGCGTATTTAAACTTCTTTGTTCAGTTCGACTTACGATTCTTAAGAATTGTTCGTTTGCTTCGACTTCTCAAGCTCACCCGCTACTTTGTGTCTCTACAAATTTTATTACGTGTCATTGAGCGCGAAAAAGGCTCATTTCAAGCGGTTATTTTCATCTTAATGATTATGATCATTATGGCGGCTGCAGGGGTGTATTTGATTGAAAGTCAGGCACAACCTGAAGTTTTCAGCTCCATTCCAGCTTCAATGTGGTGGGCCGTAGTTACACTGACCACCGTGGGTTATGGCGATGTGACACCTATTACGCCGTTAGGACGTTTTCTTGGTGCGATTATTACCATTTTAGGGGTAGGTTTGGCCGCGTTGCCTGCCGGTATTTTGGCGAATGGTTTAGCCAATGAACTGGAGCAACGTAAAGAAAAACTTGAACTTAGATTTCGAGAATTAATCCAAAATAGCGATATTGATTTTGTCTTAGAGACAGAAAAAATTGAAGAAGTTCGTAAAGAAGTTGGGCTGACCAAAGAGCAAACAGACGATATTATTTTACAGCTCATTCGTGAACAAAAAGAAGAATCTTTAAGGCAAGAGCGTGAGCAATATGCCTATTGTCCACACTGCGGGAAGAAACTACCTGAATGATTATGCCAGTCAGTTCAGGAGTTTCGTATTTAACTTCTTAATGCGGATGACGTTATCGCGTATCGAATAAAACCTAGAATTTAAAAAAATGCCAGTAAGATTCTTAACGGCTTGATATTAATCTAAATGATGGATTGTAAAAGCGTGCATAACAATACGATTGAATTTTTATGCACGCTTATTGTTTTTATCTTTGTACACGACAAAAAAAGATAACTCATTGAAATAATGGCATAATACTTGTTTTCTGAAGACGAATATGATGACACATTTCAATGAGTTATATCTCATCTTAAACAAATATCTAAAGTGGAACAAGTCACATGCAAAATGTTTTACACTGATTATGCTTGCATTAATTGTAAAACAGACATGTAATCTTTCTTCTGCATCTAAAGCCTTACCCATCAAGTGCTTACCACAATCATTTTATCGACGTATACAACGCTTCTTTGCAGGTCAGTATTTCGATTATCGTCAAATTTCTCAGTTAATTTTCAATATATTTTCATTTGATAAAGTCCAATTAACTTTGGATAGAACTAATTGGAAATGGGGAAAACGAGATATCAATATCTTGATGTTAGCCATCGTCTATCGTGGAATAGCGATACCTATTGTTTGGACATTGCTCAATAAACGTGGAAATTCAGATACAAAAGAGCGTATTGCTTTGATTCAACGCTTTATCTCCATTTTTGGTAAAGATCGTATTGTGAATGTGTTTGCAGACAGAGAATTTATCGGTGAGAAATGGTTTACATGGTTAATTGAAAATGACATTAACTTCTGTATACGTGTTAAAAAAACTTTATTGTGACCAATCACTTAGCCAAGAATCATAAAATTAGTGATTTATTTCGTCATCTTCAAGTTGGTCAAACTGAATGTCGTAAACGACGTATTTGGGTTGGTCGAGTGAAACTGTATATTAGTGCGCTACGATTAGAAGATGGAGAACTTTTACTTGTTGTTTCTCCTATGTTTAATGCTTCTGCTATTCGTGATTATGCATTACGCTGGGAAATCGAAACGTTATTTAGTTGTCTCAAAGGACGTGGATTCAATCTTGAAAATACTCGTTTAACAGACCCTAGACGAGTCAAGAAATTGATAGCAGTGCTAGCTATGGGTTTCTGTTGGTGCTATTTAACAGGTGAATGGCAACATGATCGGAAAAAAGCGATAAAAATAAAGAAGCATGGACGACTTTCAGTAAGTTTATTTCGCTACGGTTTGGACTATGTTCAAATGGCTATTCTACGTTTGATTGGTTTTGGAAAAAAAGAAGAATTTAAGAAAGTGCTAGCAATTTTAAGAAAGAAAAAGCCTGATAGGACAAGGGTCCTATGAAATTTGTCGTGTACAGAGTGTTTTTATATAAAAGTCATTTATAGGGGGTTAACAAGTCTGGTTTGCATCATTTTTACATGCGGATATCGACTTTTTCTCATGCTGAAAAGCCAACAATAAAATCATCAGCCCACCCAAACTTAGTAAAACTCCGACCCAGATTGGAGCTAACCAACCAAAACCTTGGCTAATTAACCAGCCGCCCAGGAAGGCACCAAAAGCATTGGCAATATTAAATGCAGAGTGATTCAGTGAAGCTGCTAAGCCTTGTGCATTACCAGCGACATCCATTAAGCGGGTTTGTAGTAAAGGCCCCAAGCCTGCAATACTGAAGCTGACCAAGAAGAGTGCAATAAAAGCAGTGGCAAGGTGATCCATAGACAGGGCACAAAGTACATAAGAGCAGGCATTGGAAACTAAGACCCAAATAATCGCCTTGTTTAAGTTTTTATCGGCAAAGTGTCCTGCGACGACACCACCAATGACCAACCCGAGCCCAATACATGCCAGTGCAAATGGAATGACTTGAATGCTGGCATGGGTATATTCAGTCAAAATAGGCGATACATAACTATAGACAGAAAACAGCCCACCAAATCCAATTGCACCGACAGCAAGTGTGAGCCACATTTGTGTATTTTTAAGTCCACGCAGTTCATTTTGAATGCTGGCTGTGTGATCCAGTTGCATTTTGGGTAGGCCAAAACAAATTGCGACCACGGTTAAAAATGCGATAGATGCAGAAAACTCAAAACCTGCCCGCCAACCATACAGCTGACCCAGCCATGTCGCAAAAGGCACACCAATCACGGTCGCGACATTCAGCCCCATCATGAGCATGGCGATTGCCGAAGCACGTTTTTGTTTTCCTGCAAATTCTGCAACCACCAAAGCGGCAATACCAAAGTAAGCGCCGTGAGGGAAACCTGCAATAAAACGTGATATCAGCATAGACTCATAGCTGTTTGCGAGAGCTGTACTGGCATTGGCGATACCATAAAATAGCATGAGACCAATTAAGAGCGTTTTACGCGGAACCTTTGCGGCCAAAATGGCAATCACAGGTGCGCCAATAGTCACACCTAAAGCATAGGCACTAATAAAATGCCCTGTGACAGGAATGCTGAGATTGAAACTTTGTGAGATCTCTTGGATGAGTCCCATCGCAACGAATTCAGTCGTACCAATACAAAAACCACCGAGTGCTAATGTCAAAATAATGACAGATAAGTGGCTTGTGGGAGAGATGCTATTTTCTTGAGAGGACATAAATAGAGGAGAAAATGAAAAGTATTATACGTTCTTTATCACATGAAAATTTGGTTGTTCGAAAAAGTTATAAGTGAACTAAGCAAGCGTAATATTCATATGAACTCTGAAGGTTCTGCACGATGAATATTTATTCATAGCGCTATATTGAGTGGACATTCTATAAAAAGAAGTCAAATTTAAAGGCAGCAAATACAGATTAATTCGACCTAGCTTGAGAATTTGGATTTTTTTTGTATTCGCTAGGCTAGGGCTGTCCTGTACCAATGATTAGGGTAAGTAAACCAGCCGCAATGAGTGGGCCGACTGGAACGCCACGTAGTAAAGCCACTCCTGCAACGGTTCCGACCAGCAAGCCTGCAACAACATCGGGTTGGTTTGACATCAGTTTTACGCCGCGCCCACCTAGCCATGCTACCAAAACGCCAATAGCGATAGCAAGTAACGATTTGATACTTAAAAAAGATTTAAAAATACTTTCACCGCTAATTCTACCACTTGCAATAGGCACTAAAACTGCAATGGTTAAAATGATGATCCCGATATTCAATCCATGTTGTTGGATGAGTGGGAAGTATTCACTCAGTGGTGTCATCCGCAAAATAATGAGTACTGCCGCAGCAATGGTTACTGCAGAATTGTGACTAAAAATACCGCAAGCCAGTAGGATCAGGAGGACGATCAGGTTCAAATCTAAGTTCGGCATAGAGGGAGACTGGTCAAAAAAACATGTGCATTGTAACGTTTTTTTAGCCACTCTGCCGAATGAGCTGAGTCCTTTGATTGATGTTCCTGTATTTAAGTATAAAATGAGCCTTTATTTAAAAATGTGGTGTGCTGATGCTGTTGGAAAAAATGTTGCAGTCGCAAGGATTTGGTTCGCGAAAGCATTGCCAACAGTTGATTAAAAATGCAGCCATTGAAATTGATGGGCAGATCATTACTGACCCTAAACATAAACTCAAATTGGATGCTTTGAACTACAAGGTACATGGGAAGAGCTTTGAATACCGCGAAAAAGTCTATATCGCCTTAAATAAACCTCAAGGCTATGAATGTTCACATCAGGCGACGCATCATTTTAGTGTTTTTGATTTGTTTGACGATGTGCTCTTGAATCGTGGTATTCAATGTGTAGGTCGTCTAGATCAAGACACCACAGGTTTATTGTTACTCACCGATGATGGTCAGTTTTTACAAGCGCTGACACACCCTAAAAAGCATGTGGCAAAAGTGTATCGGATGCAAACGGCCGACCCTGTTACAGATGAACAAGTCCAACAGCTGGAGCAAGGGGTGGAGCTGCGAAATGAAAAAGGGAGTTTTGCTGCAACAGATGTAAAACGCTTAGCCGAATGCGAACTGCAAATGACTGTGCATCAGGGGGTATATCATCAAGTGAAACGTATGCTTGCGGCAGTGGGGAATAAAGTTGAGAGCTTGCATCGTCAGCAAATTGGAGCGCTCGACTTAACGGGGATACCAGATTTAGCCGAGGGACGTTGGATCTATTTAAATGCTGAACAAGTGGCTTTAGCCAAGGCACGCAATGATCTTGAGAGTGAAGGTCTTTAGACGCTGAATACTATAGAAAGCAATGATAGGTCTTAAACTCATTATCCGCTACAAAGCCCATGGCTTCATATAAGCTGTGGGATTGATAATTATTCTTTTGCGTTTCAAGCGTAATACGAATGGCTTTTTCGTGTCGCGCAAACAAAATCGCGGTATCGATCAATTGTTTTGCTGAGCCATGGCGACGATGCGGTGGAGAAACATAAACATCATCTAAAATATAATAAGTTGCACAGGCCACAGAAGAGAAACCTAAATACAGCAGCACAAAACCAGTAATCACATCGTCTTTGACATGAATGAAGATGACGCTTTGTTCGTTTTCAAGGCGAAGTTTAAGGAACTTTTGGGAAAGTGTTAAGTTGGAAGATGCACCATAAAATTGGCGATATTCATCAAATAATACAGCAAGTTTTTCTAAGTCTTCTAAAGTGGCACGTCTAACGATCATGTATTACTCCATGCTGTATTTATAGTGTTTACATGAAGCATACCTAAGTTTTGAAAGGGATATTTCTAAAATTTGTTTAGAAATGCAACACTGTTAAGTTTTGTCACTTTCTCCCAAGATTGCAGCTAATTCCTCAAAAAGATCAATATGTTCATCATCTGCAAATAAATCATTGGTTGCAGTTGAGTCTGCACTGGTGATGTGTTCAACCGCTTTTTGTTCTTGCTTGAGTTTACGTAGCTTAATCAGTTGTTCAATATTGATGTTCTGGTTTTCGATTGAGAAAGGGATGGATTTGGTTAAAACCACTTGTTTGAAGAATAAACGAACGGCTTGCGCAGGCGTAATTCCCAGTTGTTTAAACACTGCAAAAGCTTGTTTCTTTTCTTGGGAATCGAGTCGAATTTGATAGACTTCTGTTTTTCTCATGATTTTTTAAATAATTTTAACGACTTAAGGGTAGAAGTTATTTTAATCAATTCCATTGTAATTTCAATATTCATACAATGGAATTTTAAATTATTTTGTAATGACAAGCAGATTACAATGTCAATTCAAGATTGGAGCTAAACTGCATAAGCTGTTGAGTTATTGGGTCTTTAAATGAAAGATGCTTGGCTAAGAGCTGTAAAGGCTGACTAAAATCATCGTCGGCTTTATGTACAACTTTAGGATAGAACGGATCATTTTTAATCGGCAGGCCTAAGAAATTGAGGTGTACACGGAGTTGATGTTGCTTGCCTGTCTCGGGTTTAAGCTCATATTTTGCCCATGTTGCATCATGCTCTAGAAGCAAGATCTCGGTTTCACTGTTCGGTGCTTTGTCTAGGACTTGCATGGTATAGAACGGTTCACCTTTTTGCATATGTAGTTTTACTATGCGTGGAAAGTTGAGTTCACGGTTAAACGGTGCAATCGCATGGTAGGTTTTTTGAACCTGTCGATCTGCAAACATTTGCTGATACAGCCCTCGACTGTGAATACATTTGGAAAACATCACTAAGCCAGCGGTTTCACGGTCAAGGCGGTGGATGGGCGTTAAATGCTCAATACCTGTTTGTTTTTTCAGGCGCACCAATAGGGTTTGTTGGACATATTGCCCCGTTGGACTGATGGTCAAAAAGTGCGGTTTATCCACCACTAATAAATGATCGTTTTCAAATAAAATGTCATGCTGAAATGGCACTTCAATTTCGTGCGCTAAAAAACGGTAATAAAACACATGCTGATTTTCAAGATATGCCGAATCTGTATGGAGGATATTACCTACAGCATCATAGACCAAATCATCATGAAAGCGTTGCTGCCACTCAGTTGCTTCAATATGCGGAAATTGGTCAGATAAATAAGCCAATACGGTGTGTGGTGCGGGCGTCATTTTAGGCAGAAACACTTTACTTGCGCTCACGCCATTGAGCATGGGAGGGCAAAATTCAGCAGGTTTTATGTTGAACATGATGTGCAGGCAATATCTAATCGGTTGGTGCAGTTAAATACGAGATTTCAAGCTTGTGGCTTGGGCATTTTGTGAGTCCAGTGCTATCATAATTGTTCTTTTGTCACTTGTCGTGAGTATTATGCAGTATTCATTTAATTTAACGCTCAATAATGAACAAGATACCCAAAATTTAGCGCAAATTTTGGCACAGCATTTTACGACGGGTGTAGTGTATTTAATTGGGGATTTGGGGGCAGGTAAAACTACGCTAACACGCCATTATTTACAGCATTTAGGCCATCAAGGTTCCGTGAAAAGCCCAACTTATACCTTAGTTGAGCCGTATCAAGTTCAAGGGCGTGATATTTTCCATTTTGACTTGTATCGTTTAAACGATCCGTATGAGCTGGAGTTAATGGGTATCCGTGACTATTTGGAAACGCCCAATGCATTGTTTTTGTTTGAATGGCCGTCTAAAGGGGGCGATGAGATCCCTGAGGCAGACTTAATTATTGATATTCAAAAATCTGAAGATGAACTGACACGGTCTGCTACCTTAAGTTTTCATTCAGTAGAATTATTACAAGCTTTAGAGAGCCAATTAAACAATGCGTGATGATTTAAAGATACGCCGTATTCATACCTTGAATCCTGCTTTAGCCAACCAAATTGCAGCAGGTGAAGTCATTGAGCGTCCAGCGTCTGTGGTCAAAGAGTTACTTGAAAACTCGATTGATGCAGGTGCGACAGAGCTGATTATTCGGGTAGAGCAAGGCGGCAGTACTTTAATTGAAATCATGGACAATGGTCGAGGGATTCACGCTGAAGATCTCCCTTTGGCGGTGATGCGCCATGCGACCAGTAAAATCCAAACCGCTGAAGATTTACATGCAATTGTCAGTTTAGGCTTTCGTGGAGAGGCTTTGGCTTCTATTGCAGCGGTTTCGCGTTTAACCTTGACCAGTAGTCAAGCGGATGATGGTATTGGCTATCAAGTTGAAGTCAATGGAACTGCATTTGACCATCAAGAGATTCAGGCGGTAGCTGCACCTAAAGGGACGCATATTCGGGTACAAGATTTATTTTTTAATGTGCCTGCGCGTCGAAAATTTCTCAAAAAGCCTGGCACTGAGTTTGGTCATATTGAGGAAATCGTTCGACGTTTAGCGCTGACGCATTTCGATATTCGTTTTGTGCTTGAACATAATCAAAGCATCAAACTAAACTTGCCGATTGCAGATAGTGGTGAGCTACGTTTTCAGCGCGTACAGCAGTTGCTAGGGCGCGCATTTACTGAAAATGCTTATTGGATGGATGCAGATAGCATCAACATGCGTTTAACAGGTTGGTTGGGACATCCCTCTGATGCGCGGGCTCAGGCTGACTTGCAGTATGTTTATGTGAATGGTCGAATTGTTAAAGATAAAACCATCTCTCATGCGCTGCGTATGGCTTATGATGGTATTTTGCATGGACATCAGCATGCGGGATATTTGCTTTTTCTGGAAGTCGACCCTGAAAATATTGATGTCAATGTACATCCGACTAAACATGAAATTCGCTTTTTAAATCAACGTGAAGTACATGAATTTGTACGTCACTATGCTAAAGATACTTTATCGCAGTTTCAAACGGCAACCGCAGATTTATCTGATGCCATGAAGGTTGCAGAAAATCAAGCTTCGATGCCTGTGCAGCCTCGCTATCAAGAGCCTTTGCAGTTGCATCGTCATGTTGAGTCTGCACAAACTGGTGAGCAAGCTCCATCGGATGTGCTTACTGACTTTAGTTCAAATCAACCGCAAGGCGTCCATTATTCGGCGCAACCTTCACGCTATCAGGGCTCACAACAGCTCAATAATGCTTTGCAAAGCTATTTAGCACCTCTACGTGATACATCATCTGCTGTTGATCAAGCTCAGCCTTTGGCTGATTTTACAGTGCAAAGCCCTAAAGTCGACGAACATCCATTGGGAATTGCAATTGCACAATTGCATGGTATTTATGTGCTGGCTCAAAATACAGAAGGGCTGATTATTGTTGATATGCATGCAGCGCATGAGCGTATTCTGCTACAGCAAATGAAGTCAGCATGGGATAAACCAGAGTTTTGGACTTCTCAGCAGTTACTTATTCCCAAAGTGATTAATATCACGCGAATGCAAGCGACACGAGTGGAAGAGCTCAAAGATCAATTGGCGCGTTTAGGTCTTGAAATTGATCAATATGGCGATGAGCAGGTGATTGTTCGTGGTGTGCCTGCGATTTTACATAAAGCCAATTTTGAGGCGCTGGTACCTGAATTACTGAACGATTTGGATCCAAATGATGAAGCGCAGGGCTTACTGCAAAAGCGTGATCAAATTCTAGCGGGTATGGCCTGTCATGGTGCTGTTCGCGCCCATCGCATTTTGGGTCTTTCTGAAATGAATGCTTTGCTTCGTCAAATGGAACAAACTGAATTTGCCAGCCAATGTAACCATGGTCGCCCAACTTGGCGTGCGTTTCCATTGGCTCAACTAGATAAGCTTTTTGCTCGAGGAGAGTAGTTGTACATGTCAACACAATTGCCGGTCATCAATTTAATGGGGCCAACTGCAAGTGGTAAAACTGCTTTGGCATGTCAGCTCTATGAGCAAGGGAATTTTGAACTGATATCTGTAGATTCAGCATTGGTCTTTAAGGATATGGATATTGGTACAGCAAAGCCGACCAAAGAAGAGTTACTGCAATATCCACATCACCTTATCGATATTATTAGCCCATTAGAAGTCTACTCGGCTGCAAACTTTGTTGAAGATGCATGTGGTCTAATTGATGATATGCATGCACGAGGTAAAACCCCGATTTTGGTGGGTGGAACTATGCTCTATTTCAAGGCACTTTTAGAAGGTCTTTCAAGCAATTTACCGAGCGCAGATTATGCTGTTCGTGCTGAAATAGAAGCTAAAGGTGAAAGTGAGGGTTGGTCTGCGGTCTATGCTGAATTATGTAGTGTGGATCCACTGGCGGGCGAAAAATTTAAAGTGAGTGATAAACAACGTATTATTCGGGCTTTAGAAGTTTACAAATTGACAGGGCAGCCTATTACTAAACTTCAAGCTGAACAACCTAAAAACGTGCCTTATCGCTATAATTTTCATAATTATGCTTTGATGCCAGACCGTGCCGAATTGCACCAAAGAATTGCACAACGATTGAAAATTATGTGGGACATCGGATTTTTGAATGAAGTGGAAGAACTTATGAAAAAATACGATTTAGATGAAAATTTACCCTCTATGCGCTCAGTTGGGTATCGACAAGCACTCGAATTTTTACAGAAAGGAGATAAAACTGTCGAAAAACAACGTGAAATGGAGGATAAATCACTTTTTGCGACACGACAACTTGCCAAACGTCAATACACTTGGTTAAGATCTTTGCAAGAGGCACATAAATTTACAACGTATTCTACTATCACGCAGGCACAAGAAGACTTGCGAAACTGCTACGGATAAAGCAAAATTTAGCTACTATCTTTTTTATAATTTTTAATTGAAAAATAAAGATAGTTTTTTGCGCTGATTTTTAAATTTTTTTGGAGTTATAACATGTCTAAAGGTCAAACTTTGCAAGATCCGTTCTTAAATTCTCTCCGTAAAGAACGTATTCCTGTCTCTATCTTCCTTGTAAACGGTATTAAGTTACAAGGTCATATTGAATCGTTCGACCAATATGTTGTTTTATTAAAAAATACAGTAAGCCAAATGGTTTACAAGCATGCAATTTCTACAGTTGTTCCTGCACGTAATCCACGTCCTGCTGGTGCACCTGCTGGTGCTGGTCAACAAGGTAGCTTTGGCGGTCAACAAGGCGGCTTTGGCGGTCAACAAGGCGGCTTCGGCGGTCAACAAGGCGGCTTCGGTGGTCAACAAGGCGGCTTTGGTGGTCAACAAGGTGGCTTCGGTGGTCAAGGTGGCTTCGGTGGTCAAGGTGGTTTCGGTGGTCAAGGTGGCTTCGGTAGTCAAGGTGGCTTCGGTGGTCAAGGTGGCTTCAGTGGCCAATCGACTGGTTTTGATGGCGAATCAAAATTTGAAGACACTCAAGATGACGAAAATAATCGTTAATTGATTGTTAAAAAAGCCTCTCACATGAGAGGCTTTTTTTATGCCAAATTTTTAGTTTTCGTCCAAGCGAAAAAAGACCAGCATGAATGCTGGTCTTTTTATGTGTTCAAACTTATGACTTGTTGTTCTTACGGTCTAAGTTAGGATCTTTAATTTCGACATAAGCTCTGTTGCGTGTTTCGCGTAACCAGCTATCAAGCTCTGCATCAAATTGACGCTCACCTAAAATTTGACGTGCCATACGTTCTTGGTATTCAGCAGTCATGTCTTGTTGACGTGTTTCAGTCACTTGAAGAATATGCCAGCCAAACTGAGTTTGAAAAGGTTTACTGGTTTGACCTACCGGTGTATTTTTCATGGTTTCTTCAAACTGAGGAACCATCACACCTGGGCTGACCCAACCCAAACTCCCGCCATCACGTGCTGAACCTGTGTCATTGGAGTAGGTGGAAGCCAAAACGGCAAAGTCTTCACCTTTTTGTACGCGGTTATACAAGCTTTCGATCATTTGTTTAGCATTTTCAGGGCTAACCACTTCAGACGGTTGGATCAAAATATGGCGTGCTTTGTATTGAGGTACAATCGCTTTTTGCTCAGCCCCTTTGCGTTCAACTAATTTTAAAAGATGTACACCATCTCGTACTGTAATTAAATCTGTGGTTTGTCCCACTTGGAGTGGACTCACACGTGCTGCAAGCTCGCTAGGGATGTCAGAAAGTGCTCTAAAGCCCATATCTGCACCTTCAACTTTGGTGCCAGCAGTACTGAACTTTTTAGCAATTGCAGCGACATCGTTGTCGTTTGCTAGTACCGTTTTAACTTGCTTAGCCACAGCGTCAGCATTGTCACCTGAAACACGCACATGTAGCACATGCACTTGGTTACCGAGTGCTGCTTGACCTTGTGGGGTATTTAAGAAGTTTTTAACGTCTTGGTCTGAAATTTGGATACGAGAGGTAACGATTTGCTGGCGCAAACGATTGATGGCTAAATCTTCAGCAACGCGACTACGCAAAGAAGCATAAGTTCCTGGTGCCATTTTATCGAGCTTTTGTTGGAATGCTTCTAGGCTTGTGCTACCAGATTGTTTTGCAACATTTAAAACCGCTTCATTCAAGCTTTTTTCATCAGGTTGAATGTTGTAACGCTTCACTTGTTCAAGCTGAGTCTGACGAATAATCAGTTGCTCTAATGCTTGTTGTGCCAAATATTGCTCTGGTGGGACTTGTTTCTTTTGGCTCTCAAGTTGATGTTTGAGCTCAGCCATGCTTGCTTCTAAGTCACTCTTCAAAATGACACTGTTATCGACTACAGCAACAACTTCATCCGACGCATGTACAAAAGTTGGAATAGCGGTTGCGAGAGCTAAAGCCAAAGCACTCGCTTTAAAAAATTGTTTGAACTGTTTTGTCTTCATTAACGGTCTGTCCAAGTCTGATTAATATTGTTAAAGCCTAGAATACGATTTTCTAGTAAGGATGAAAGTTTACTGTTGAGTCCGCCTAAGCCTTTAAGTGTAATTTCGGCCATAATTGCACGTTTAGGTTCTACACCTGCAGCATTGACGTCATCCAAGTCGTTATAGTACTCGCGACCATAAACGGAGATCCCCCAACAGCAAGACTCGTAATTGACACCAAGGAGGTATTCACGAGCGACATTGTTGTCTAAGTCATATTGAGCGTGGCCCATAATACGCCAGTTGTTATGGATTGGTTGTACAAAAGATGCAACCACTTGGTCGTAATGTTCTTGACGGTCTGCAATTTCTTTACGGTAGAAATAACCAACGTTATAGAGGTTGCCTTTATCGCCCGTAAAGTAAAGTTGTAAGTCGCGTTGCGCATTATCACCATTTTCCATCCATGCTGAGTTTGCACCGAGGGTAAAGTTTTGTGAGAGCTGGCTAGATACGCTGACAATCGGACCAGAGTGATTTTCTCTGTCAAAGACGTCTGCTGTTTGGTCAAGCGTTACGCGGCGGTCTTCGAAATAATAGCTTTGGCCTACACTGGCTTTTAAGCGCTCTAGACCCACCGTATCAAATAAGCTATAGCTTAAGCCCAGTGACAAGAAGTTATTGTCTTCTAGACGGTCATGGCCATAGAAGCGATTTGCACTAAATAACTGATCATAGTTGATCGATGCTGTTGCAGAGTCAAAGTTTGGTGCGCCATCTTGATTTTTATAGGGTGCGTAGGCATAGAACATGCGTGGGCTTAACGTCTGTAAGAAAGTGCCTTCTTTTTCAAAAGTTAAACCTGCATCAAAAGTCACCTGTGGCACAACATAAGATTTGTCATTCGATGAGCGGTTGGTGTTGTCAAACTCATTGATGGTATCTTGATCGTAGAATGTGTTTACATTGCGAATAGATACTTCAGGAATGGCGAAAGCCCACGGTGTACGGTAGTTATAGCGTACAGAAAAGTCATTATAGACACGGGTGCCGCTTGGTTCAAAGCTATCGTTGGTATCGCCGTCGATAGTCCCAAAGTCCTTTTTAAAGTAAGCCGTATCGTTGTTGAACTCGTATTCTAAGCCCAGTGCATTACCCGCTTTATAGTTGAGTAAGAACTGTGGTAAACGCGCATACGGACGGTCAACGTAGGGTGTGGTTTCGTCTAGTGTTTGGAAGTCTTCAACTTTTAGTTGGGCTTTTAGACCAGGAATTCCATTCTTATAGTTTAACTCCCACGCACGACGCAGGTTTAAGTCTGTCTTAGTGTTTGGGTTATTGCTTAAGTCAGTAAAGTAGTCTTTGTCTGACGCATAGTTATATTCAAGGTTGGTTGAGAACTGTTCATTGATTTGCCAGTTATGTAAAAAGTGCAAATCTTTACGGTCTTCATCGTCATATTTTCGGTCAGAAGCTAAGTAACCCCCCCAAATTTGACCTGAACCAAAGTTTTCGGTTAGATAGCGGAACTCACCCTCAAACATTGGGCCGCGGTCGCTGATATAGCGTGGCGTAACAGTCGCGTCGTAGTTAGGTGCTAAGTTGAGATAAACAGGTACTGCAAGCTCTACACCACCATCATTGGTGAAGCCAAAACTTGGTGTCAAAATACCGGTAGTACGACGGTCATCAATCGGGAAGTTGAAATAAGGAACTGCGAGAACGGGTACATCTTTAACATAAAGTTTTGTGCCGCGTGTTTCACCACGGCCAGTTTCTTGATTTAACTTAATTTCGTCTGCTTGGATTTTCCATGTTGGCGATTGCTCTGGTGGGCAGGTGCTATAAGTTGCATTTTTTAGCGTGGTGGTCGTTTGTGACTCACGTAGGATTTGTTCAGCCCGCCCATGCGCATGTTGTTCTTCTGAAATATAGAAACTGTTTTTCAGATCGCCTTGTTGAGTTTTTAGGTTGTAATTGATTTGGTCGCTTTGCGCTAATAAACCACTTTGCGCCATTTGCACGCGTCCTTCAGCATTGGCAAAAGTCTGAGTCTGGTCAATGGTGATTTTATCGGCACGAATTTGACGACCTTCTTGATCAATCAGGACATTACCTTCAAGAACAGAGTCACCTTGTGGGTTGTAGTGACCATAGTCCGCTGTAATGGTAGATGTCGCATTGGCTGCGTCAGCAGCTTTGGTTTCAGGGCTTACAGGGGTTAACCATGTGCCTTGGCAATACGCGGAGCTTAAGTAACGACCTTGGCGCTGTTGAGCTTCAGGAGATGACTTATCAACGTAGTATTGTTCGAAAAACTTTTGCCCAGGATAGCTTTCTTGTAGTGCTTGTTTTAGCGATTGTTGTTCGTCTGAAATAGACGTGGTTGGTGTTGCAGCATAGCTTGTGATTGAGCTACCACAAAGAAGGGTAAATATCGCAGTCGCTAAAGGATTAAATTTAAACTGATGCTTCATGTGTCTCATTTACCAAGTATGCTTAAAACGCAATTAATTATTGTCGCATCATAGAGAAAAAGTTGATAAGTGGCTACACTTAGCACTTTAAAAACTCAGCCTGTATTAGAATTTATCGCAAATGAATACACAACGTGAACAATTGATACAAACATGGATTTCATCTGTACTTGGTTCAGATCAATTTGAAATTAACTTTTTAGCAGGCGATGCAAGTTTCCGTCGTTATGCACGAATCAAGTTGAATAATAAAACATTTATGCTGATGGATGCACCACCAGAAAAAGAAGATTGTGTGCCTTTTGTGACGATTGATGAATTTTTTGATACGAACGGTGTTCGTGTACCACATATTGTGGCGAAAGATTTGGAGCAAGGCTTCTTATTGCTTGAGGATTTTGGCGATGTGCTACTGTCTACACAGCTCGATGATAAGACTGTCGATGCGCATTATGAGCAAAGTTTTAAGCAGTTGATTCAATTGCAATCTATTGATGGTGAAGGTCATTTCCCGGCTTATTCTTATGAAAAGTTAATCACTGAAATGTCGCTATTGACAGATTGGTTATTGCCAAGTTTACAGATTCAACCCACTGATGATGAGTCTGCGCTGATTAAACGTACATTTGCAATTTTAGCCAATGCTGCTTTGGCTCAACCTCAAGTGATTGTACATCGTGATTTCCATAGTCGTAATCTCATGCTTTTGGCAGATGAGCAAGAGCAGGGGGTGATTGACTTTCAGGATGCTGTGATTGGTGCAGATACTTATGATCTGATCTCAATTACACGTGATGCGTATGTGCAATGGAATCCTGAGCGCGTTTATCGTTGGTTTAAAGTGTTTTATGACTTGTTACCTGCATCGGCAAAAGAAGGTCGTGACTTTGAACAATTTAAACAAGATGCTGACTTGATGGCGATTCAACGTCATATCAAGATTCTGGGTATTTTTGTGCGTTTATTTGAACGTGACGGAAAATCAGGTTATTTGAAAGATTTACCACGTGTGATGTGGTATTTACTTGAAGAAAGCAAACCTTATGCAGAACTACAACCTTTCATGCAATTTATTTGCGATAAAGTGATGCCGAAATTTGAAGCAAAATATGGCAAATACGAGGTTGTTGCAGCATGAAAGCAATGATTTTGGCAGCGGGGCTTGGCAACCGCATGCGTCCTTTAACACTCTATAAACCGAAACCTCTGCTTGAAGTGGGTGGCAAACCACTGATCGTTTGGCATATTGAAAAACTCAAGCAAATTGGGGTCACAGAAATTGTGATTAATTCTGCATGGTTGGCCGATGTGTTGATTGGTGCACTTGGCGATGGTTCGCAGTTTGGAGTGACTATTCGTTGGACGCGTGAAGAAGAAGGGCTTGAAACAGCGGGTGGTATTATTAATGCTCTACCACTGTTGGGGACAGAACCGTTTATTTTAGTGAATGGCGATGTTTGGACCACTTTTGATTTTGCATCATTGCTCAATGTCGATTTGGGAGAAGATTTTGCGCATCTGATATTTGTAACCAATCCGACACAACATCCCAAAGGCGACTTTATCTTAAATCAAGGGCGTGCTTATACCTTTGAACAAGAGCAGTCAGGTGAAGCACTGACTTATAGTGGTGTTGCGGTTATTCACCCACAGATGTTTAAGGGTTTAGAAGCAGGTAAGCGTCCACTGGCTCCATTGCTAAAAGAAGCGATGTCTGCTGGAAAAGTTTCTGCCGGGAAAATGCAAGCCGCATGGGTGGATGTTGGCACACCTGAGCGATTAAGTGATCTAGATCTACAGATTCGTCAAGGTATGTACGTTTAAGTGCATAATCACTAAGCGTTAGCTACTGTTCCACGGCTGAGAAATCGGTATACTTCAGTTTAATTTTATTGAGATGTCTTCTTTATGCATCCATTTTTTCAAGACTTAAAGCAAGGTAGTCAAAAGCTTGGCTTAGATTTGAGTGAAGAAGCATTAAATTTATTGCTGAAGTATCAAGACGCACTTGTGCTGTGGAACAAAGCTTACAATTTAACAGCGATTCGCGATCCTAAAGAAATGCTGGTGAAGCATTTATTAGATAGTTTAAGTATTTTAAAAGATTTGCCGAAAGGTCGTTTGCTAGATATTGGTACAGGCGGTGGTATGCCGGGCATGATTATTGCTCTATGCCAACCTGAGCGCCAATGTGTTTTGCTCGATTCCAATGGTAAAAAAATTCGTTTTTTAAAACAGTTTATCGCAGACTTAAAATTAACCAATGTAATTGCAGTTCAAACGCGTGTTGAGAATGAAGATAGCATCCATGATTTGGGTCAGTTTGATGTGATTACTAGTCGTGCATTTGCCTCTTTAACCGATTTTATCAATGCATCGAAGCCTTATATGCACCAAGACAGCATTATTGGGTCTATGAAAGGCTTGATTCCGCATGAAGAAGTTGAAGCGTTCAAAAACGAATTTAGTTGTGACATTATTGCGTTAAAAGTTCCACGTTTGGACGAACAACGACACTTACTTTTATTAAAACGTATCTAAAAAAATTCAAAGGATTAGGCGGGTCATGGCACAAATTATTGCGATTGCGAACCAAAAAGGTGGTGTAGGTAAAACCACAACCGCAGTAAATTTGGCTGCATCTTTAGCAGTACTTAAAAAGCGTGTTTTATTGGTTGATATGGACTCGCAAGGCAATGCGACCATGGGGTCTGGCATTCAAAAAAATGACTTACTGTATTCAGTGACCGATGTTTTACTGGGTGAAGTACCTATAGAAACTGCAATTACCAAGGCGGAAGTGGGTTATAAGGTCTTGGGTGCAAACCGTGATTTGGCAGGAGTTGAGCTTGCGATTGCTGAACAAGAAGGGCGTGAGTTTATTCTGCGTGATGCGTTGCAAGAAATTGAACAAGCATATGATTACATCATTGTGGACTGTGCGCCAAGTTTAAGCTTGATCACGGTTAATGCACTGGCAGCGGTGGATGGTGTGATGATTCCAATGCAGTGTGAATACTATGCTTTGGAAGGTTTGGCAGATTTAACACAGACCATTGATCGTATTCAACAAGCATTAAATCCTGAGTTAAAAATTATTGGTGTTTTACGCACCATGTATGATGCACGTAATGCACTGACGCGTGATGTGTCTGAAGAATTAGAACAATACTTTGGCAAAAAACTCTATGACACGGTCATTCCACGTAATGTGCGTCTAGCTGAAGCACCTGCGCATGGTTTGCCTGTGATTTATTTTGAAAAAAGCTCGAAGGGCGCAGTTGCTTATTTACATTTAGCAGCTGAAATGATTAAGAAAAGCAAAGTGAAAAAAGGAAGTAACGCATGACCGTTAAAAAACGTGGACTGGCAAAAGGTCGTGGTTTAGATGCCTTACTCGGTTCCATTCAAAAAGAGAAATTACAACTTGAAGCACAAGCTCTTGATCACGGTCAGCTAAAACAAATTGATGTGCATTTATTACAACGTGGTGAATATCAGCCACGTCGTTTTATTAATGAGCAAGACTTACAAGAGTTAGCGGCATCGATTGAAAAACACGGTGTGATGCAGCCGATTGTGATTCGTCCAATTGATAATGAAAAGCACCCCTATGAAATTATTGCGGGTGAGCGTCGTTGGCGTGCGGCCCAACTTGCTGGCTTAACGCAAGTCCCAGCCATTGTTCGTGATTTAACAGACCAAGTTGCAATTGCACTGGCGTTGATTGAGAACATCCAACGTCAAGACCTTAATCCGATTGATCAAGCGATGGCATTACAACGTTTTCATGAAGAGTTTGGTTTAAGTCATCAAGAAATTGCGGATACGGTAGGCAAAGCGCGTACCACAGTAAGTAATTTGCTACGTTTATTAAGTCTAGCTGAGCAAGTTAAAGACTTTATGCAGCAAGGTTTACTAGACATGGGACATGCTCGTGCCATTTTGACTTTGAAAGGGAAAGATCAACTGAAAGTCGCAGAATTGGTGATAGAGAAAAGCTTATCTGTTCGCCAAACTGAACAATATGTTCGTGATCTCAATGCGCCTAAACAAGAAAAATCCAAAACGGAAATTGCACCAGATCTTCAACAATTGACACAGCGCTTAACAGATCGTTTTAGTGCAAATGTCAAAATTGATCATAATAAACAAGGGAAAGGCAAGCTCACGATTCATTATCATTCACTCGACGAGTTGGATGGTATTTTGAATATTTGCTTAGCTGAATAATTTTATTTTCTATTTCTAAATACTTGGGGAAGTGTTATGTGGGAATTGGTAAAAGCAGGTGGGTGGCTTATGCTGCCCCTTGTGCTCTGTTCGATCTTTACTGTTGCGATTAGCTTAGAGCGTTTTATTCGCTTGAAGAAAACTACTATTTTACCGAAAGATTTGCTATTAAACCCAGCGCAAAGCGTACAAATGGTTTTGCCTAAACTTAAACAAAATCAGGATTTACAGGCAACGACATTGGGTCGTATTTTGGAAGCTGGTTACCAAAGTAAGGCACAAGGTGAACAGTTTGCACGTGCACAGATGGAAGCAACAGCCTCTCAGGAAATTGGTTATCTTGAAAAAAACATCAATTTTTTGGGAACATTGAGTGCTGTCGCGCCTCTTTTAGGATTATTGGGAACGGTACTTGGGATTATCGAGTCATTTTTAATGATTGATATTGGGAATAGTAGTAATCCAACACTGATGATTCCGGGGATTTCTAAAGCACTGATTACAACTGCGGCAGGAATGTTCATTGCGATTCCCGCATTATTTGCTTATCGTTATTTTCAGCGGTTAGTTCAAGAGTATGTTGCTGAATTAGAACAGCAATCGACTTTATTTCATGCGGCTTTATTTTATAAGCAAACAGAAACTGTGCTTGAAAACCATGATGATGTTGTTGTGAAGCAAGCGAGCTAAGGTGAAGTATGAAATTCAAACGTTCACAAGTTGAAGATGTTCATATTAACCTTACACCAATGATTGATTGCTTATTATTTATTTTGGTGTTTTTATTGCTGACCACCACCTTCAATCAATTTAGTCGTATGAATTTAACCTTGCCTGATGCGCAAGGTGTTCCACCGAAAACATTTGATCATAAAATCGAAGTGGTGGTAGATTCCACAGGGCATTATTCAATTAATGGTCAGTCTATTGCATCGAAAGATGTTTCAGAATTAAATACCGCAATTAAACAGATTTCCAATGACCGTCGTGATCTAATGTTTGTGATTGCTGCGGATGCAAAAGCAACCCATCAGGATGTGATCCGTGTGATGGATGTGGCAGGTCAGTTGGGATTTGTAAATATCAATATTAGTACCAAAGTGCCTTCTCGAGGTTATTAGTGAAACACGATTTAAAAGTTTATCTACGTCTACTGAGCTATTTAAAACCGTATTGGGGCGTAGCGATTCTTGTGGTGATTGGTTTTGCTATGAATGCGGCGACAGAAGTTTCTGTCGCTAAATTACTTGAAAAAATTATTGAAGCGATTCAACACCGTGATCAAGGTTTTACGACATTGTTCCCAATTTTGGTTGTTGTGGTAATGTTCTTCCGTGGGCTGGGTTTGTTCATGGGCGGCTACTTTACAGCGGTCATTTCCAGAAACTTGGTCTTTAATATTCGCCAAGAAGTCTTTGCCAAATTATTGCGTCTTCCTTCGCAGTATTATCTGGACAATAACAGTGGTCATATCACTGCGAAAATTATGTATAACGTGGAGCAGCTTACAGCCGCATCTACAGAGTCATTAAGAACTATTGTTCAGCAAGGTCTAATCACTCTTGCATTGCTCGGTTACCTTATATATAGCAACTGGCGTTTGACTTTGTGTATTTTGATTTTTGCGCCACTGATTGGGTTGCTTATTCGTAAAGCAGCAAAGCGTATGCGTAAGCTCTCTATTCAAGTCCAAGACACCATGGGGGATGTCAATCACGTGGTACAAGAGACAGTCAATGGTCACTTAGTGGTGAAAGGTTTTGGTGGTCAAGGGTATGAGCAACAACGTTTTAAAGATACCTCATTGGAGAATTTACGACGCGGTTTGAAAATGGTGGTTGTGCAACAGCTCAATAGTCCAATTGTACAGTTGATTATGTCCGTTGCTCTGAGTATTGTGATGTGGATCGCACTACGCCCAGAAATTCTACAAGATACCAGCGCGGGTCAATTTGTGGCGTATATTACTGCAGCAGGTATGTTGAGTCGGCCAATTAAAGCATTGACTGATGTGAATGAAAAAATTCAACGGGGTATGGCGGCAGCACATTCCGTCTTTGAAATTTTAGATTTGCCTGAAGAAAAAAATACTGGGACTTTAACTCCAGTACTGAAAGGTAATATCGACTTTAAAGATGTGAACTTAGTTTATGTGGATGGTTATCAAGCGCTGCATGATTTTAATCTGAGTGTCAAAGAAGGTGAGACGATTGCTTTAGTGGGGCGTTCTGGTGCTGGTAAAACGTCTCTGGTGAATTTACTGGTGCGTTTTCAAGATACGACCTCGGGTCAAATCCTCTTTGATGGTATTGATATTCACGATATTGAAATCAATAGTCTGCGTACCCAAGTGGCAATGGTCAATCAGCAAGTGGTTTTATTTAACCGCACTGTGCGTGACAATATTGCCTATGGGCAGCTTGAAAATGCCTCTGATGAAGAGGTAATTGCAGCGGCAAAAGCAGCTTATGCACATGACTTTATTATGGCTTTACCACAAGGCTACAACACCAAGTTGGGGGCACAAGGTCTCAATTTATCAGGCGGTCAACGCCAACGTATAGCCATTGCTCGTGCGATTTTGAAAAATGCGCCTGTGCTGATATTAGATGAAGCTACCAGCGCGCTTGATAATGAATCAGAGTACTTTATCCAGCGTGCTTTCGATGCTGCAATGCGAGATCGTACCACGATCGTAATTGCACATCGTCTATCTACCATTGAGAATGCAGACCGCATTGTGGTGATGGATAAAGGGCGTATAGTAGAGCAAGGTACACATGCTGAACTTATTGCAAAGCAGGGTGCTTATTATCAACTCCATCAGCGTAATTTTGAGGAAAACTAAGTCATGTCAGGTGCACAGTTTATTCAGGATGCTTGGAACTCACAGGCAAAGTGGTTAATTGTGCTTCGTCCGCTGTCTTGGTTATATCGAGGTGGTTTTCTTTTAAACCGTAAGTTGTATCGGTGCAATATTAAAAAAGCGTATACGGCTCCTGTACCTGTCATGGTGATTGGTAATATTACCGTGGGTGGGAGTGGTAAAACTCCTCTGCTCATTCACTTAGTGAGTTATCTGCAAAGTAAGAATATTCGAGTGGGTGTGATCAGTCGTGGTTATGGTGCCAAGGGCCCATTTCCGACTATGGTGGATCTGAACTCATTACCTGAAAATGTAGGTGATGAACCAACACTCATTGTGCAATCTACTGATGTGCCGATGGCAGTGGGTCCCAACCGCCAAGAAAGTATTGAACTGCTTTTATCTCACTATCCCATTGATTTGATTATTAGTGATGATGGGCTTCAGCATTGGGCATTAAATCGCCAAATTGAGTGGATTGTTCTAGATAATAATCGTGGACTAGGCAATGAAAAGTTATTGCCCGAAGGTTATTTACGAGAACCAAAGTCTAGATTGGATCAAGGCATAGTGATCGAACATGCAGATCATCCTACACGTAGTATGCACATGCACTTAGAAGTTGCAGAGCCTTATTTGTTGAACAGTACTGAAGCGAAAGCATTCAATCCGCAAGATGATTTTTATGCGGTCGTGGGGATCGGGTTTCCGCAGCGTTTTTATCGTACTTTAGAGCGTATGGGAGTACAGCAGTTCCAGTGTCATGAGTTTGCCGATCATTATGAGTATGAGTTAGAGGATTTGGTTTTTGATGATGCCAATCCCATTATTACCACTGAAAAAGATGCAGTGAAAATTTTAGCGTTGCTCAAACAAAACCCTAGTTTTGCCCGCGATATTTGGGTTGTTCCTGTCGATGCGGTGTTATCGACGGCGTGTTATGACACCTTACATCAACAGCTCGCCGCTGTAGGTATTGAAATTTCTTAAGGTCTATTATGAAGCATATTGTTATTCCTGCGCGTTTTGCGAGCACACGTTTATCTGGAAAACCACTTCTTAAAATTCATGGTCGTGAAATGATTTTACGGGTCGTTGATCAGGCGAAGAAAGTGGAAGGTTTTGATGATCTCTGCGTTGCAACGGATGATCAGCGAATTTATGATCTTTGCATGGCTGAAGGCGTGGATGTAGTGTTGACCTCAGCGGATCATCCTTCGGGAACAGACCGCCTTAGTGAAGTGGCGAAAATTAAGGGCTGGGCCAGCGAAGATATCATTGTGAATGTTCAAGGTGATGAGCCTTTATTGCCGGCGGCTTTGGTTAAGCAAGTCGCGCAACTTTTAGAGTCACAAGCTGAGTGTTCAATGTCGACCTTGTGTGAACCAATTCAGCATTTAGATGAATTTAAACGTGACAGCATTGTTAAAGTGGTGATGTCGAAGTACAAACAAGCACTTTACTTTAGTCGTGCCACTATTCCATATGACCGAGATGCTGCAAAACAAGTGGAACAAGCGTTGCATAAACAAGCCTTCCGTCATTTGGGCTTGTATGCTTACCGCGTGAAATTGCTCCAAGAGTATGTGACATGGGATATGGGTACACTCGAAAAGCTCGAAAGCCTAGAGCAACTGCGTGTTTTGGAGAATGGGCACCGTATTGCCATTGATATCGCAGAGGCAAACTTACCACCGGGTGTGGATACACAAGAGGATTTAGATCGTTTAAATGCCATGGATGTGGCTCATTTTGCATAATAGAACTTAGGTCATCTACATGAAGCAAACGCTGCCTGAGCAGATTTATCCGTGGCATCAAAATGTTTGGGAAACTTTAACCACACGCTTTCCTCATATCGGTCATGGCTTATTGTTTTATGGTAAAAAAGGTTGTGGTAAAGAGACTTTTGCTGAGCAGTTTCTTGCTTGGGTCTTATGTGCTAAGCGGCAGCCAAATCATTTGGCCTGTGGGGAGTGTGGAAGTTGTCAGTGGTTAAAGGCGGATACACACCCCAATTATGTGCACATCACTACCGATGAAGACAATAAGAAACAAAATGCTAAGATCAAAATTGAGAAAATTCGTGATCTGCTGCCTTTTGTGCAGCAAACGGTAGACGGTTGGCGCGTCATCATTATTGAACCAGCCGAAGCTTTAAATACAGCTTCAGCCAATGCTTTATTGAAAACGCTTGAAGAACCAGGTGATCGTGTTGTTATCATTTTATTGGCAGATCATTATTTAAAACTGCCTGCAACCATTCGCAGTCGTTTGCAACATTTTGCTTTGGATCGCATAAATGAACAGCAAGCAGAGCAATTTTTAAATCAGCATTTGTCCCATAGCGATTTGGCACAGCAACATTTGTTGATGAACTTGTCCAATCATATGCCGTTGCAGGCAATTACATTGTCCGAGAGTGAATGGATTCCCCAACGTGCTGAATTTTTAAAAGATTGGCAAAAGTTGGTGATAGATAAAAATATGCCGACGGCAATTGCGACCAAGTGGAATAAAGCGCTGACATTTAGTGATTTTAGTCAAATGTTTGAGTACTTGTTGTCAGATTTGATTTGTGTCAAGCTAAATCAGCAGTTAAAAAACACTGATTTGGATTTTAATGTGCTGGCAGAACGGTATTCACTTGAAACTTTGTTTTCAATTTATGCTGAGTTGCAACAGTCAAAACAATATATTGAACAAAACGTACAAACTAATTTAGTGCTCGACCAATTGTGTATTCGGTTGATGGATGTTTAAAACAGGGGAATTTTATGCAACCACGTATGGGCGGGATTATTCAAGCCAATATTCCAGATAAAGCAACGTTATATGCAAGCTACATGCCCTTTGTGGTTGGTGGTGGTTTATTTATTCCATCCAAACAACCCGTAAAAATGGGAGAGGAAGTCTTTGTTTTGGCAACATTGCCAGAGCAAGCACAGAAAATTCCTCTCACAGGTAAAGTGATTTGGATTTCGCAAAAGCAAAATGGAATCAAACTCCAAGGATTTGGTATTCAACTTTCTGGGGAGAAAGGGGTTTATTACAAATCAGAAGCGGAAAAGTTGCTTGCAGGTATTAAGTCTGAAGGGCGAACTAGTTACACTATGTAATTAAGTATATGAAGTAGGAAACGCCTGTGTTTGTAGATACACACTGCCATTTAACCATGCTAGATTTAACCCCTTATGATGGGGATTTAGATTTAGCATTAGCGCAAGCACGTGCAGCGGGCGTTCATCGCTTTATGAGTATCTCGGTTGATCTTGATGATCATATTGAGCTAGCAAAAATTGCGGCACGGCATGACGATGTGGGCTATAGCGTCGGGGTACATCCTTGTGAAGATCCTGAAACCATGGCTCGTGCAACCACAGACTATTTAATTGAGTTGGCACAGCCTGAAAAAGTTTGGGCAATTGGTGAGACTGGGCTCGATTATTTTCATAGTACAGATTTCATCGCTGAGCAAAAAGACTGTTTTGCACGACATATTCATGCTTCACAAGCCGTAAAAAAACCAGTTGTTGTGCATACCCGTTCTGCCAAGCACGATACTGTTGATATTATCCGTGCTGAAAAATCAACGCATGGAATTTTGCATTGTTTTACAGAAGACTGGGAAACGGCCAAAGCTGTCTTAGACTGTGGTTATTATGTATCATTTTCAGGAATTGTATCTTTTAAAAATGCGCAAGATTTACGTGATGTGGCGAAGCAAGTTCCTTTAGATCGTTTGTTGATTGAGACGGATAGTCCTTATTTAGCCCCGATGCCATATAGAGGAAAGTCTAATGAGCCAAAGTACGTACCTTATGTAGCCAAAGCCTTGGCAGATGTATATGATAAGTCCTTAGAAGAGATGGCGTTCATCACAACACAGAACTTTGAAAACCTTCTCAACATGAAGTAAATAAATTGAAACGATAAAAGTGTATAAGAGAGTACTAGGGTGAAAATGGATCGTCAGGCTCAGTTTCGAGCAAGAGAAGCGTTAATTTTCCAAGTGGCTGAACAGTTACTTTTAGAAAATGGCGAAGCAGGAATGACCCTTGATGCATTGGCTGCGGAATTAGATCTAGCAAAAGGTACGCTTTATAAACATTTTCAAAGTAAAGATGAACTGTATATGTTGCTCATTATTCGTAATGAGCAGATGTTGCTTGAAATGATTAAAGATACAGATAAGCAGTTCCCTGAACATCTGGCTTTTTTTATGTTACACCATTTGCATCATCCTGAACGCACGGTGCTATTTCACCAAATAGAAGAGCGATTATCCACCACAGGTGTTGGGATCTATCAGTTGTTTACTGAACTTTATCAAATTCGGAAGCAACGTCTGCGTTTAATTATTCGTATGACCGAGCGGTATTTGGAGTCGATAGAGAGTCAAATGACAGTACGTGACTATTTAGCATCTATTTGGTCTTTGACGCACGGTGCCGCAGCGATTTTGAACTCTAGTTTTTATCAACGATATTTGGGGTCGCGCGATACTTTGCGCGTGGCCTACATCGACCAAGCTCTGGCGATGCCTAAACAAACGGGCGCAGCGGGATATCTTGCTTAGCGGATAGGATGTATGAAACAGAAACCACCTTCAAGGATTCAAGGATTTACACTGGTTGAATTGATGGTGGTTATTGTTATTATGGCCATTCTGGCATCATTGGTGATGTTAAATATCAATGGAGTTGACCAACGTAAAGCTGCGCAAGCCCGTGATTTTTTTATCATGGATGTACAGAAAATTGCACGTGAGGCAAATGATCAAGCACGTGTTTTGGCATTAGAAATCTATCCTGCGACTGATGTGGCTGATTTTTCTTATGCTGTCGTTGAATATAAAAACCCACAACTCATCATGCAAGCAGAACAACAAAATAATGTAATGTTGAATCATCAAAAATGGCAAAAATATAATGAGTTCCCGCAGCAAATGTTAGCTAAAAATGTTTCTTTTGCTGTGCAATCCTTAGACTATGATGTTTCCCAAGCCCAAAACGATGATTTAACCCAAGAGAATGCACCTAAACTGATTTGGTTGGGGAATGGCGAAGCCAAACCTGTTCGTATTCAATTTTATTATGCCAATGAGCCCGTGGGTGCAGAAATTGAAATTGATCATTTGGGTAAAATAAATGCGAGCTAAAGATTTAAAGAATAGTCTGCCGGCTTGCGCTCGAATGAAATGCTATTTCATTAATTCTCGTACCTCAAGCATAGCTTTTGGCCTTGCTCGAGTTAACCGTGTCTCAGGATTTACGTTACTGGAAGTGATGGTGGCGCTGGCTATTTTTGCTACGGCAGCGGTCGCTTTAACCAAAGTGGGTATGCAATATACTCAGTCTACAGCCCATGCCATCTTGCGTACCAAGGCACAATTTGTTGCCTTGAATGAAATTTCGATGATGGAAATCAATCGTGATTGGCTACAAGGCACGGCCTCTAAACAAATCACCCAACAAGGTGAAACTTGGCAAATTGATAAATCAGCGCAAGCAACGATTAGTACTAATGTGCAACGCGTCAATGTACAGGTGAGCTTGGTGAATACTGAAACTGGAAAAGTAGATTCGGGTGTTACGAGTTTAGTTTTTTTTAACCATCGTGATGGAAGCCAACCATGACAAAACGCTCAGGCTTTACTTTGGTTGAGTTATTGGTGGCAATCGCGATTTTTGCTGTGCTTTCAGCTTTGGGTTGGAAGGTTTTTGATTATCTGATCAAGATTAAAGAGCGTAATACCCAACATGAACAGCGCTTAGGTCAACTACAAGAAGCATATCAACAAGTGTTACGTGACACGGTGCAAATTGTACCAATTACTGCCAATGTTGCGGGGCAGGTTCAACCCGCAGTCATGTTGCAAAATGGTCAGTTAACCTTTAGTAAAGCTGGCGTGACTGATCCTTTAATGCAAGGCATACCGCCTGAAGAGCGAGTTGAATATATTTATAAAGCAGATGAAAAAAAACTGTACCGTTATAAATATAAAAATTTAAATCAAACAGGTAATGATCAACCTGAAACCAGTGTTCTACTTGATTCAGTTGATCAATTTCAAATTATGTTACTCAATCCCAATGAAATGGCACAATGGCCTGAGGTGGCATTGAGTGAAAATGATGTGACTCAGGCAAAAATACTACCGCGCGGTTTAAAAATAAACCTCACTGTCAATGAGGTGAGTTATGAATGGGTGTTTAGTTTATTAAATACAGACTTTTTAAAACAAAAAAATTAAGTTGCAGGATATGAAACTCACGGACTCTATGCAAAACCATTTTTCCTTAAATGTATTCGTTGTAAATAGGTGGATGTTTTGAAGCGCTCTCAGCATGGCATTGCATTGATCACCATTTTGGTGATGGTGGCTTTAGCAACTATCCTTGCGGCTACGATTGCGAAACATCAGCGTAATACCGCAGAGAGTACGGCTTATTTAATGCGACAAAACCAAGCTCTGTTATACGCAAAAAGTGCTGAAGCTTTTTTTTCTGAGTTGTTGGTGGATGATGCTCAAAATGCAGCAGAAGTCGATCATCTACAAGAAACCTGGGCGAAGCCCATGCCTGCTTTTCCAGTGGAAGATGGTTTTGTTTCTGGGCGTTTAGAAGATGAATCGGGTAAATTTAATTTAAATGCTTTAGTTAAGTCGGATAAAAAGCCGAATGAGGCTGCAAAACTTTGGTTTGAAAAGCTGTTGGTACGTGTGGGGTTGCCTGCGCAACTTTCAGAAGCAGTGATTGATTGGCAAGATGAAGATGATGAAGTCAGTGGGCCGATGGGTGCTGAATCTGCTTATTATCAAAGTTTAGCTCAGGGTTATCTGACATCAAATCGTGCTTTTTATAATGTTGAACAGTTGAAGTTGGTGCGTGGGTTTGAGGGGCGTAACTATCAACTGATTGCACCTTATGTGAGTGCTTTACCGAGTAATGAATTAAAGGTGAATGTAAATACTGCACCTGCGCTGGTGTTGGCCAGCATTGATCCTAAGTTGGATGTATCTGCTATTCAAAATTTACAAAAGCAAAGACAGGCCAATTTGGAGTATTTTTCCAATGCTAATGAACTGTGGGAGGTCGATCCGTTTAAACAAGTGGACGAAGCTCAGCGGGCTACTGTTAATGATTTTCTCGGAGTTCAATCGAACTATTTTAAAGCCAGAATTGAAATCTTGTTGAATGAGCGTAAGCGTCAGTTTAGTAGTGATTTGGTGCGAAAAGATCAAATGGTATATGTGGCTTATCGGAGCATGTCACCGTTTTAAATGGTGGATATAAGACTGATATGATTTACCAATTGGATTGAATAATAAAATAAATGAGCATAGGTTTACTTTTGCTTTATAATTAAAGTCAATTCTTAGAAAGTTTGATTGCATTACGGCATATGTTAATTCGTAAGTTATTTAAGTTTGAAAATGCCCATATTGTACGTAACTGTACATCGGATCGTTGTAAACGCTCCATTCATGGTCACAGCTATAAAGTTGAATTACTCCTCAAAGCGTCGAAATTAGATCATGGTCAAATGGTTTATGACTTTGGCTTGCTGAAAGGGGTGATTAAAGACCTTTATGACTCTTTTGATCATGCGATTTGTTTTTGGCAAAACGATGATCCAGAATATATCCAAGCATGTAAAACATTTAGTGCGCGTTGGGTGTCACTGCCTGTTTCGCCATCGGCTGAACAATTTTCACGTATTTTCTTTTATCTTGCACAACAAGTACTCACGTCTACCGTGACTCAAAACGGTGAAGGCGATGTAGAAGTGTACTCGGTGATTGTGCATGAGACCGATACGGGCTATGCACAGAGTTTTATTGAAGATATTGAAAATACTCAGATGGGGCTTTTAGATTTAAGCCAGATCGAGTTTTCAGAACAAATCCAAGCGGAATGGGCGGACACTGAAATGTATACCAAATTAAAAGAAGGTATCCAATTTCACAATCCGAATGTAGAATTGCAAGTCAAACTGTGAAATTTGTCACGGAATATACAGTAAGGGAATAAGGCGCAAGTATGTCTTTAACAGAACAACAGCAAACCAAGCTTGATAAAATTCAGCTGGATGCCAGTTGGAAACATGGATTAAGTGACTTTTTGCTTAGTACTAAGATGGATGCGTTAAAGCAGTTTCTTGTTACAGAAATAAAAGCGAATAAAGTGATTTATCCGCCAAATGCGCTGATTTTTAATGCATTTAATACGACGCCTTTGGCGAATGTAAAAGTGGTAATACTCGGACAAGACCCATATCATGGGCCGAATCAGGCACATGGGCTCAGTTTCTCTGTGCAAAAGGGGCTTGCTTTACCACCATCTTTACGTAATATTTTCCATGAGTTAAATAAAGATTTAGGAATTGATATTCCTAAACATGGGGATTTAACTCGTTGGGCGCAGCAAGGCGTTTTGCTGTTGAACAGTGTATTAACCGTTGAAGCTGGTCAACCTACATCACATCAAAAACAAGGTTGGGAAGACTTTACCGATCATGTGATTGATGTTTTAAATGAACAGCGTGAGCATATTGTTTTTATTCTTTGGGGAGCATATGCGCAGCGGAAAGGACAACGGATTGATCAAGAAAAGCATTTGGTGTTAAAGGCGGCGCATCCGTCACCTTTGGCAGCAAACCGTGGTGGATTCTTCGGTTGTAAAGTTTTTTCAAAATCCAATAATTATCTTAAACAACATGGCATTGAGCCTATAGATTGGCAGCTGGACGCATGACATATTCTCCCGTTTCTAAAAACTACCATCCAGATTTGATTGTAGAAGAAGCAAAAAATGGTTGGCGCATTGTTCGTCTGAATAGACCAAAATCACTTCACGCTTTAGATGAAACGATTGTTTCAGCTTTATTTGAAGTATTTCAAGATTTTCATAGCGATGACGCAGTAAAAGCCATTTGGTTGGATTCAACCACACCAAAAGCATTCTGTGCGGGTGGTGATGTACGTAAACTTCGTCAATTGGTGATTAACGATGAAGTTGAAACAGCCAATCAGTTCTTTGAGCAAGAATATGCTTTAGATTTGTTACTACACAACTATGCTAAGCCTGTCTTGGTCTGGGGTGAAGGTTATGTCATGGGTGGTGGTTTAGGTCTGTTTATGGCAGCGCCATTCCGTTTGGTGACACCGCATTCACGTTTAGCGATGCCTGAAATTAATATTGGTTTGTACCCAGATGTGGGTGCAACGCGTTTCTTAGCGGATCGTGGGGCAATTGGTTTGTTCACGGGCTTAACGGGTTCAATCATGACGGCTGCGGGCGCATATAGTATTGGTTGGGCAACACATATCTGTGATGCACAGCGTAATACGGTGCTTGAGAAAGTCATTAATATTGACTGGAGTCATTATCCAGCAGGTGATTTTAGAGCGATTGATGATACCTTAAATAGTATGCACCGCCCAGTAGGTCCAGGCCCACTACAAAACTCGTTGGATGTGATTCATAGTGTATGTCGTGGTGTGAACTTTGAGCATGATTATGATGCTATTGTTGGTTTAAGTGATGCGCGTAGCGATTGGCTTCGTCAAGCCAGTGAGAACTTGCAAAAAGGTTCGCCTACAACTGCAGCATTAACATGGCTGTTATGGCAGTGGGGGAAGCAGGTTCATTCATGGAATGAAGTGTTTGAGCTTGAGACACAAATTTCTGACTGGAAAATTCGTCATGCAGACTTTGTTGAGGGTGTGCGTGCACGTTTAGTGGATAAAGACTTGTCGCCAGCATGGAAACAAGGGGCTAGTAACAGCTTGAAGGGTATTTTCGCTAGTAATCCACCAACAACGAGCATTGAAAGCTGGAATGAACTCCTTAAACATTACGATGTAATCTAATCTTTATGACTGATGTTTTAAAAACAGATAGTGAATGGATGCAGCTTGCTTTAGATCAGGCTGCTATTGCAGCGTCAAAAGGTGAAGTCCCTGTTGGAGCAGTGATTGTAAGTCAAAATAAAATTATTGGTTCGGGCTTTAATGCGCCTATTACGCTAAATGACCCTACCGCGCATGCTGAGGTTCAAGCACTTCGCGATGCTTGCCAAAATACACAAAATTATCGTTTACCTGATGATGCGGTCATGTATGTGACGCTTGAGCCTTGTACCATGTGTGTAGGTGCTTTGGTGCATGCACGCGTTTCAAAAGTAGTATTTGGTGCGACAGAGCCGAAAGCGGGCTCTCTTATAAGTGCACGTAAATTATTTGAAACGGGCTATTATAATCATCAGTTCTTGGTTGAGTCGGGTTGTTTACATGAGCAATGCTCACAGCAGCTCAGTCACTTTTTTAAAATGCGCCGCGAACAAAAGCGACTATCCCGTCTACAAGAAAAGGGATGAATGAATTCGTAAAATAATAATTTCATGTAAAATGAAATGACAATAATTATTGTCAAATAAGGCGTTGGAACCACCATGAATAATATTCAGATTAAAAAAGAATTTAATGCACCCGTAGAGCAGGTATTTGATTTACTTTCTAAACACTCAACCTATAACGTCGCTTTTGCACCAGTTCAAGTGGTGCGAGTGAAAGATTCAGCAGATCCAGAACGTCCGGATGGACTTGGTTCTGTACGTCGTATGGGTTTTGGTCCAATTAAACCGTTGAAAGAGCAAATTACATTAATGAATGTGAATGAGCGTATTGAATACAAGATTATTAAAAATCCACTCATCAAACATCATTTGGGTATTATTGAGTTTGAGCCGATTGACTCGAATAAAACTTTAGTGACCTATACGATTGAATTACAGGCACGTGCACCTTTTGTAAGTAAATTAATCCTTGCACAGCTTAAATCTGCGATTAAACTAGGTTTTTCGAAACTCGCTAAATCTGTATAACAAACTTTGGGTAAGCAATGACAGTTCAAATAATCACAATTGATGGTCCAAGTGGTTCGGGTAAGGGCACACTGGCTGCGAAAATAGCAGCTCATTATCAATTTCATTTACTTGATTCGGGAGCGTTATATCGCTTGTTGGGCCTGTCATTGCATCAACAAGATTTGTTAGATGCTTTGTCAAGCGAACTGAGTCAATGTGTCGAAATTGCTAAACATTTAGACATACAATTTTTAAGTTCCGCACAAGGCACACAAGTCTTGCTCAATGGTGAGGATGTTAGTCAAACCATTCGAACTGAACGGGTTGGGGAGTTTGCATCAAAAGTTGCAACAATTCCTGAGCTTAGAGCTGCACTGGTCGATCGCCAGCATGCTTTTGCACAAGCACCGGGCTTGGTTGCAGATGGTCGAGACATGGCCACATCTATCTTTCCAGAGGCTCAAGCCAAGATTTATTTAACCGCTTCAGCCCAATCTCGTGCTGAACGCAGAGTAAAGCAGTTGCAGGGTATGGGGCTGGATGCTAAAATAAACGATATTTTAGCTAATATTGAGGCACGTGATAAACGTGACATGGAGCGCAAAGTTGCTCCACTCAAACCAGCAGCTGATGCCTACATCATTGATAGTTCTGAATTGAACATTGATGAGGTATTTCAGCTTATGACGGCTTATATCGATAAGCAATTAGCAAACTAACGAATTTTTATATTCAGCAGAAGCATAGCTTGATCAGTTCAAAATGGACTATGTAGACGCTTAACTAAACCGGCCTTGTCTGATCCAAGACCGCTGACTTTATCAGGTATATCATGACCGAATCTTTTGCAGCCCTCTTTGAAGAAAGCGAATTAAACATCAACGTTGAAAAGGGTGCTGTCATCCAAGGCGTTGTAGTAAACATCGATTCTGATTGGGTAACAGTTGACACTGGCCTTAAATCAGAAGGTATTGTTGACCGCGCTGAATTCTTAAATGAACAACGCGAACTTGAAGTTCAAGTTGGCGACACTGTTGATGTTGTTGTTGAAGCGCTTGACAACGGCATGGGTCAAACAGTTTTATCACGTGAAAAAGCGAAACGTGCTGAAACTTGGACTAAACTTGAAAAAATCTTTGAAGACGGCGAAATCGTTACTGGTGTTATCTCTGGTAAAGTTAAAGGCGGTTTCACTGTTGACATCGGTCCAGTTCGTGCGTTCCTTCCAGGTTCTTTAGTTGATACTCGTCCTATTCGTGATACTACTCACTTAGAAGGTAAAGAGTTAGAATTTAAAGTAATCAAACTTGATGCTAAACGTAACAACGTTGTTGTATCTCGTCGTGCTGTTATGGAAGCTGAATCTTCAGCTGACCGTGAAGCTCTTCTTGCTCAGCTTGAAGAAGGTCAAACAGTTACTGGTACTATCAAAAATCTTACTGACTACGGTGCATTCGTTGACCTTGGCGGTATTGATGGTCTTCTTCACATCACTGACATGGCTTGGAAGCGTATCAAGCACCCATCAGAAGTTGTTGAAGTTGGTCAAGAAGTTACTGTTAAAGTACTTAAGTTTGACAAAGAACGTAACCGCGTATCTTTAGGTCTTAAGCAATTAGGCGAAGATCCATGGTTAGCGATCATGAACCGTTACCCTAAAGGTTCAATCGTTAAAGCTCGCGTAACTAACTTAACTGACTACGGCTGTTTCGCAGAAATCGCTGAAGGCGTTGAAGGTTTAGTACACGTTTCTGAAATGGATCACACTAACAAAAACATCCACCCATCTAAAGTTGTTCAGATTGGTGATGAAGTTGATGTTATGGTTCTTGAAGTTGACGAAGAGCGTCGTCGTATCTCTCTTGGTATCAAACAAACTCGTGCTAACCCATGGGAAGAGTTTGCTAAGAACCACGACAAAGGTGAAAAAGTTTCAGGTACTATCAAGTCAATCACTGACTTCGGTATCTTCATCGGTTTACCAGGCGGTATCGATGGTCTAGTTCACTTGTCTGATATTTCTTGGAACGAACAAGGCGAAGAAGCTATCCGTCGTTACAAGAAAGGTGACACAGTTGAAGCGGTTATCTTGTCTGTAGACGCTGAAGGCAACCGTATCAGCCTTGGTATCAAGCAAATGAACAGCGATCCGTTCAACGATTTCTTAGCTGCTAACGAACGCGGTGCGCTTGTAAAAGGTACTGTAACTGCTGTTGACGCTCGTGGCGCAACACTTAAGTTAGCTGACGAAGTTGAAGCGACTCTTAAAGCATCTGAAATCAACCGCGACCGCGTTGAAGATGCAACTAAGTTCCTTGAAGTTGGTCAAGAAGTTGAAGCGAAAATCATCAACGTAGATCGTAAATCTCGCTCTATCAACTTGTCTATCAAAGCGAAAGACGAAGCTGAAGAGAAAGAAGCAGTTGCTAACTTGAAGACAGCAACTACTGGTCAAGACAATGGTCCTAAGACTATTGGTGATTTGATCAAAGCTCAAATGGGCAACTAAGTAGATGTTTGAATTGTATTGTTAATGTAAGTTAACTAATACTTTTTACACAAATACAATAAACGGTAGCGTAGTATTCACTTATTACGCTACCGTTTTGTATTTAAACAGGTTATTATCAATCTATCTACAAGGTAGCTTGATAATTAAAGAGGTCGCAGATGACTACTGAAGCACTTAATAAGTCTGACTTAATAGAGCGTATTTCTCTTAAAAACCCGCACTTAGCAGAGCCATTAGTGGAAGAAGCTGTTAAGATTATGATTGATCAAATGATTGAATCTTTGTCTTCTGATAATCGTATTGAAATTCGTGGTTTTGGTAGTTTTGCACTCCATCACCGTGAACCTCGTGTTGGGCGTAATCCTAAAACGGGTAAGTCAGTAGAAGTGGCTGCTAAAGCTGTTCCACACTTCAAACCAGGTAAAGCATTACGTGATGCAGTAAATGAGACTGCAGGCGAATAAAATTTATTGGGGTGCTTATGCGTTACGTATTATTCGCATTATTAATTGTACTGTTTGGCTACTGCCTAGCTTTGGTACTACAAAACGGAACTGAGCTAACCGTTGATCTGTTGTTTATACAGGTTCCAGCAATGCGTTTAGGTCTATTGTTATTATTGACAATGGCTTTAGGGATTGTGTTGGGTTTGTTAATTGGTGTTCAGGTATTTCGTGTATTCCAGAAAGGTTGGGAAATTAAGCGACTACGTAAAGACATTGATCACCTTCGTAAAGAGCAGATTCAATCCGCTCAGTTGGCTGCTGCTGAAGCTGCAGCACATACAAGACATGAAAAAACGGTGTTAGACATCAATCCTAATGATCGTCCATCTACACCGCTTTAAGCCACAATATGAAGTAAGATTTTTATCTTAGGAAGTATTGAAGCAAGTTTGATTTAAACGCCTTTGGATATATAGCCAAAGGCGTTTTTTATTGTGCTTTAAAATATTGATAACTATATAAAAAGTATATGAATAAATAACTTAGTTTGAATTTTAAATGGTTTTTAGAAAAATAGTCTTGGTCGTTTTAGGCTTAATCCGTATAATGCCATAATTTTGTGAGTTTGAAGGGTCTCCCCATGAGTATTATTGTTGCCTTAGATGCAAAAAGTCATTATGACGCAATGACAATTGCTGGGCAATTAGACCCTCAATTATGCCGTGTAAAAGTCGGTAAAGAATTATTTACCCATGAAGGCTCATCTATTGTTAAAGCTTTACATGGTGAAGGCTTTGAAGTCTTTCTAGATCTAAAATTTCACGATATTCCAAATACGACTGCGCAAGCGGTATGTGCTGCTGCAGATATGGGGGTTTGGATGGTAAATGTCCATGCTTCAGGTGGCCGTAAAATGATGGAAACCTGTGTTGAGCGCTTAAAGGCTGGCAATTATAATACTCAACTGATTGCAGTAACGGTGTTAACTTCAATGGGCCGTGAAGATTTAGCCGATATTGGTCTGGATATTGAACCATTTGAACAAGTCAAGCGTCTAGCAAAACTGACTAAAGACAGTGGTTTAGATGGTGTGGTATGTTCAGCGCAAGAAGCAAAAATGCTGCGTGAGACTTTAGGTTCAGAGTTTGCCTTGGTGACGCCGGGCATTCGCCCTGAGGGTTCAAGTGCGGATGACCAAAAACGTATCGTAACGCCAAAACAAGCAATGTTAGACGGTGCAACACATCTAGTGATTGGTCGACCAATTACGCAGTCTGCAAATCCGTGTCAGATGCTCAAAGATATTTTAGCGACGCTTTAAGCGACTAGAAATTTAAAAAGCCTTTCTTTCGAAAGGCTTTTTTTATGGATTAAATCTTAAAAGAATTGTTGGTGAGCGAAGTGGCAACAGCAAAATAAAAAGACTGCATTGAATAGAGTGCTATACTTTACAGAGCAGCCAATACACTGACAACAATCGGTGCCAAAACTGACAGGATGAAACCGCTCACCATGGCATGTGGAATAAAGTCATTCCCACAGGCTTGTTTGACCATCGGTAGTGTAACATCCATTGCTGTAGCTCCTGCAGATGAAATTGCAGAGCGAGGGTAACGCCAGCCAATAATGTACATAAACATAATCGCAAAGATTTCTCTGAACAAATCATTCATCAGTGCAATACTGCCTAAATGTGCATTCTTTAACTCCGTGACCACAATGCCAGTCATAGAGTAGAAACCATAACCTTGAGACAACATAATCAGGTCTTTTAGTTGAATGCTCGGCACAAAATAGGCCGTTACAAACGCCCCGATAATTGAACCCAGAATACAACCAAGTGGTACGAGCAGTATTTGCCAGTTCAACCATGAGCGATCTAGTGGGGAATAGGCTAAATCAAGCCCGATCAGGAACATAAAAACCAGTAACAAGTTCCATGTGCTGATATGAAGGGTATAGCCGAAACTTGAAGATAGCTCTGCAAAGCCATAACCCAAGGCCAGTGCGATAAATGCATAACTGATATTGATTAATGATTTGCTCACAAGGCTCATGGACACTTTGCCATGACTCGGTTGGTAGCCCAAAAGTTTAAATAATATGTAACAACAGACAAAAGCACCGATACTGGTCATCACTGCTAAAAGCGCTGCATGATTGAGTATCTGCCAAGGTTGGGCAATGTTATGCAAAGTCGTTGAAAACTCAATCGCAATTGCGATTAAGAGAATATAAGTAAAATAGGGGAGGATTTGAAAGGCAAGTCGTTCAAGCCATTTGGGTAAACGACGCGCCAAAACAAATCCAAGTGCTAAACAAATAAGAAGCTGAAAAATCAACCAAAACGATTGCATGTCAAATAAAGTGTGAAAAAATACTAACTTATTATGACCGCGATCTTAACTTATTGCTTGACTATCTTGCTTAGAATTTAAAAAACGATAGTCTGCTGGATTGGCTTTTCGTGTTTTTAGCCAATATTTCCATGTATAGCTTGGCCATAAAGAGAAATTTTTCCCGTCCGCTTGTTGATACCAGCTGACACAGCCAGATTGCCAAATGGTATCTGTAAATTGACTTTGTAAATGCTGATTAAATTGGTCTTGAATATCTGCTTTCACAACGATTGCTTGAGATTGGATTTTTTGTGCCATCTCGATGAGCTGTAGAATGTAATTTACTTGTGACTCAATCATAAAAATAACCGAGTTATGACCTAAGACTGTATTGGGCCCTAAAAGCTGAAATAAGTTTGGGAAGCCTTTGGTGCTAATCCCATAGAAGCTTTCGGCTCCATCTTTCCACGCGTCTGTAAGCTCAACATGATTCAGCCCTGTACAGCTAAAGGATTTAAGATAAATACGTGGGTCAGTCACAAAACCTGTGCCATAGATGAGGCAATCAATAGGACGCTTTTTTCCATCTTTGGTGATGATACTGTCCTCAGTTAACTCCAAAATATCATCGGTAACCAATTCAACATTTTTACGGTTAAAGCTTGGGTAATACTTGTTGGAGACCAAGATGCGTTTACAACCCATAATATAGTTGGGAATCAGCTTATCTGCGGTTTCAGGGTCTTTGACTTGATGGTGAATATACGCTTCTGCTAGTTTTTGTGCATATTTCATGACCTTTGGTTTCATAATGGGAACTACACGAGATTCATTTGTCCAATACAGACGAGCTCGATGAATTTTTCGAAACCAATCAAATCGATTAAACAGTGTTTTCTCAATCGGTAAATAACGACGTTCATCCCGAGGAATAACCCATGCAGCTGTCCTTTGTAGTACGTATAGTTGCTTCACTTTTTCTGCAATTTCAGGAATATATTGAATCGCGCTACCCCCAGTGCCAATAGAGGCAACATTTTTATTGCTGAGGTCATAGTTATGATCCCACTGTGATGAATGGAAAACTTTGCCTTTAAATTTCTCGATACCCGAAATACACGGAATTTGCGGTACATGCAGTGGACCAGATGCGAAAATAACAAATTGAGCGGTCAGAGTTTCATTTTGATTAAGGGTGAGTTGCCATAAACACTGATTGTCTAAGTAATGTGCAGCACACACTTCGGTGTTAAAGCGGATATAAGGCTGCAATTGATGTTCAGCGGTAAGTGTTTGCATGTATTGATAAATTTCAGGTGCTTCAGCATAACGTTTAGACCAGTCGGTCTTGGGTGAAAAAGACAAAGAATAGAGATGTGACTGTACATCACAAGCAGCACCCGGATATTGGTTTTCACGCCATGTTCCCCCTATTTCACTGGCTTTTTCTAAAATTACAAAATCACGAATATTGTTTTGTAAAAGACGAATAGCCATCGCTAAACCACCAAAGCCTGCACCAATAATGGCGATTTTTACCTGAGGGGTTGTTGAATTTGCTGCCTGCATTTGTTTTTTCCTTTTTGTTTTACTTTATTGTAGAGCAACTATCCAGAAGGTCTATGATAGCCCTGACAAGAAAATTGATAGATTCGGCAATTGTTGTGCGCTAGGTGGCTGTAGTAAAACATAGGCCAATATTTTGCTTTTAATTGATTATGAAACGTTCTGTACTTGGCTTGATGTATTTGATTCAAGGAATGCGTAAAGCAGGAGTCGCAGTCGATCAAAAGTTACAAAGCATTGGCTTACGTGTGGAGTCGCTTGATCCGAATGCGATCATTCATCCTGCTCTAGAGTGGGATATTTTGAAAATCATTGCAGAGGATATTGAGCCTGAGCAAGGCTTGTTTATTGGTCAGCATTATGTTTTGGCAGGATATGGCCCCTTACTGATGTTATTGATGACCAGTCCAACGACACATACCGCGTTAGAACAGGGTATTCGCTATCAGAGTTTGACGCATTTGAGTGGCTTATTGGGTTTGAAAAAACAAAATGATCAAGTCGCACTGTGTTATCTACCGAGAGACTTGCAAACACCTGTGGGTCAGTTGCGTGCACATTCTGAAATAGCGGGAACATATAAGTTTTTACAAGATATTTATAAGATGATTGGGCTGGAAATGCCTGAGATTCGAATTACTTTACCTGTTGCACGACCTGAAGATGCGAAAAAACTGGTGCTCTATCAGCAGGTTTATGGTCAGCAAGTGAGTTTTGGTACGCAGCAAGCTGAATTTTGGTTTGATGAATGGGTTTTAAATGTGCCGATTCCTTCAGCAGATTTGATGACATTTAACGTTTATGCAGGCAAATGTCAGGCGGAATTGCAGCGTTTGGAAGAAACAGCAGAGCAGCCGAGTCTGATTCAACGTGTACAAGATTATTTGGAGTTGCAACGAGGTTTACTGCCGACCATGGCTGAAACCGCGCAAGCTTTGAATTTGCCAGAGCGAACCTTAAGACATCAGTTGCAACAGTTAAATAGCAGTTATAAACAAATTCGTGAGCAATTAATGAAAGATCGTGCACTACATTTAATGGAATATCAGGAATATTCCATTGAAATGATTGCAGAGTTATTGGGTTACTCGGAGCCTGCAGCCTTTAATCATGCATTTAAACGGTGGTTTGGTTACAGTCCACGACAATATGGGAAATAGCCTAAGCATAATTATGCCAAAGTGTTATATATTAACTTTTCCACTCCGCTATAATTGATATAGCCTAAAAACAGTATTAAATGATATGTCAGATTTTAATTCACCTACCGCATTCAGTCCTTTATCTCCTGCAGAGCGCTATGCGCAAGCCTTAGCATCCGGACAGTTCATGTCTGATGAGGCACAAGCTCAGGCCGTTCATGAGTTGGATCGCGTTTGGCATGAATTAATTCAACGTTTTAAGGCATCTAAAAAAGCATTCCGTCGTTTCCGCCGTCAAACTTCTCCACGTGGTGTATATATGTGGGGCGGTGTAGGCCGTGGTAAAACATGGCTGATGGATCAGTTTTATGACTCAATTCCATTTCGTCGTAAAACACGGATGCACTTTCACCATTTTATGCAACATGTACATCGTGAGCTCAACAAGCTTTCAGGTCAGCGTAACCCTTTAGATGCGGTTGCGGATCAAATTTATAAAGAAGCAGTGGTTATTTGTTTCGATGAGTTCTTCGTCTCAAATGTGACGGATGCCATGATTCTTAGTGATTTGTTCCAAAAGCTTTTTGCACGTGGCATTACCTTGGTGGCAACCTCAAACATTGTGCCAGATGGTTTATATAAAAACGGCATTCACCGCGATCGTTTCATTCCAACCATTGAAATGGTGAAACAGCAGTGTGTGATTTTAAATGTAGATGCAGGCGTGGACTACCGTTTACGTGTTTTAAAACAAGCGCAACTCTTTAAATCTCCTTTAACACATGAGCATCAACGTTGGATCGCACAGCGTTTTAGCGCCTTGACACAAACTCAAACCATTTCAGATGAGCCGATTATTATTAATAATCGTATTGTAGAAACGGTCGGGCATACTGAAGATGTTTTATGGTGTGAGTATTCAGAGCTGTGTTTAAAACCACGTAGTCCTGCTGACTTTATCGAAATTGCAAATATTTATAATACTGTATTGGTGAGTAATGTTCCGCATTTGACTGATTATCTTTCTGAAGGGACACGTCGTTTTATTTATCTGGTCGATGAGTTTTATGACCGTGGGGTAAAACTGATTTTAACCTCAGAAGATACAATTATTGATTTGTACTCTGGTGATAAATTAGCCTTTGAAATTGAACGCACGCGTTCACGTTTATTGGAAATGCAATCAGATGATTACTTGAATGAAGCACATCGACAAATACAAGCTGAAGCAAGTAAACAACAAGAAGAAATTTAAAAATATAAGCACCCAAAAGGGTGCTTTTTTTATGTGCATTTTCATCGATTAATTTATCGACTTTTTTGAATAATCATGGCTTAATCAGGATTGAAAATAGGGAGAATATTGGTTTTAAGTGTAAAAAATATACAAAACTGCACTTAAGTCTAATTTCGGCATTTCAAAAACTTAATAAACTACTAAAGAGCATTTTGTAAATTGATAATGCTTGTGCCTTGAGCAGTATTTTATTTGGTAGTTTGTATACTTTATTAAATAAAAAATGATCACTATTTCGCACGGTGATATTACTATTCAGCCAAGTTTAAATCGGTATACTAGAATCTCTTGTATAAAAAGTAGCAATATCAGGAAAGACAATGACTGCACGTATTCAAAAAGGCAAGTTAGCGATTGCTAAAGAACTTTACGATTTCATCGAAAATGAAGCACTTCCAGGTTCAGGTTTGGACAGTGAAACTTACTGGAAAAACTTTGAACAAGTCGTTGTCGATCTTAGCCCAAAGAACAAAGCACTATTGGCTAAGCGTGACGACATTCAAGCGAAGATCGATGAATGGCACCGCAACAACAAATTTGAACTTGGAGCTTACAAAGCTTTCCTTACTGAAATTGGCTACTTAGTACCAGAAGTAGAAGATTTCCAAATCAGCACAGAAAATGTAGATGAAGAAATCGCATTATTGGCTGGTGCGCAATTGGTAGTACCTGTGCGTAATGCACGTTACTGCTTAAATGCTGCAAACGCGCGTTGGGGCTCTTTATACGACGCACTTTACGGTTTTGACGTGATCCCTGAAGACGGTGGCGCGGAAAAAGGTAAAGGCTATAACCCTGTACGTGGCGACAAAGTTATTGCATTTGCTAAAAACTTCTTAAATGAAACCTTCCCATTAGCGAATGGTTCGCATGCTGAAGCAATAAAATATGCAGTTGAAGGCAAAAAGTTGGTTGTGACGTTAAAAGACGGTTCGACATCGACTTTGGCTAAAGAAGCACAATTTGTCGGTTTCAATGGTGATGAAGCTGCACCAACAGAAATCGTACTTTTAAACAACGGTTTACACGTTGTAATTGAAATTGATGCAAACAGCCCAATTGGTAAAACAGATGCTGCTGGCGTAAAAGATTTAGTTCTTGAAGCTGCTGTAACGACTATTCAGGATTTAGAAGATTCGATCGCTGCCGTAGATGCAGAAGAGAAAGTTGAAGGCTACCGTAACTGGTTAGGTTTGATGAAAGGTACACTTTCAGAGTCTATCGAGAAAAATGGTAAAACCGTTACGCGTACTTTGAATAAAGACCGTACGCACAAAAACTTGATTGGTGGTGAAACGAAACTTCATGGCCGTTCATTGATGCTTCTTCGTAACGTGGGTCACCTCATGACCAACCCTGCGATCTTGGTAGATGGTGCTGAAATTTACGAAGGTATCATGGATGCATTAATCACTCCGCTTTTGTCTTTTGCAGACATTAAAGGTGAAAACGAAAACAAGAACTCCCGTAAAGGTTCTATGTACATCGTTAAGCCAAAAATGCATGGTCCTGAAGAAGTTGCTTTTGCAGTTGAATTATTTGAACGTGCAGAGCAAGCATTAGGTTTACCTGAGAAAACGTTAAAAATCGGTATTATGGATGAAGAACGTCGTACATCTGTAAACTTGAAAAACTGTATTGCGCAAGCAAAAGACCGTACCATCTTCATTAACACTGGTTTCATGGACCGTACAGGAGATGAAATCCATACCTTTATGGAAGCAGGTCCATTTGTTCGTAAGGGTGAAGTGAAATCACAAATTTGGTTCCCAGCATATGAAAATCGTAATGTGATGATCGGTCTTCAAGCGGGCTTACGTGGTAAAGCACAAATTGGTAAAGGCATGTGGCCAAAACCAGATATGCTTTTAGACATGTACAAAACCAAGATTGAACATCCAGAAGCGGGCGCAAGCTGTGCATGGGTTCCTTCTCCATCTGGTGCTGTCATTCATGCGATTCACTATCACCAATGCAACGTGTCTGAGCGTCAAAAAGAATTATTGAATACAGAGCCTTTATCATTAGATGATTTGTTAACACCACCTTTAGCGACAGATACCAACTGGACTGAAGAAGAGAAAACCAAAGAGCTTGAAAATAACCTTCAAGGGATCTTGGGTTATGTTGTGCGTTGGGTTGACTTGGGTGTAGGTTGTTCGAAAGTTCCAGACATCAATAACGTGGGTTTAATGGAAGACCGTGCAACTTTACGTATTTCATCTCAACACGTTGCAAACTGGTTACGTCATGGCATCGTATCTGCTGCGCAAGTTGAAGAAGTGATGCAGCGTATGGCGAAAATCGTAGATGAGCAAAACGCAAACGATCCACTTTACACCCCTATGGCGCCAAGCTTCGATGGTTATGCATACAAAGCAGCCTATGACCTTGTGTTTAAAGGTGGTGAGCAGCCATCAGGTTATACAGAACCACTTCTACATGCTGCACGCTTGAAGTTAAAAGGTTATACAGGAGATTAATCTGTAAAGCTAAAAAAGCCTCTTCGGAGGCTTTTTTATTGGCTGAAATAAGTCGCACTATGTCTATGGAGGAAAACAATAAGACTGATTTAATTTTGGGTAATAGTGATCTATAGATTGGCGCTTGCTTAGAGCTATGAATGGGTTTAAGCATAGGGCTAAACAAGTATTTCAGCTAGACGCTGCGGATAAAAGCCTTATACAATTCATTATATAAAGCTCGTCATACTATTGTTAACCATCAAGTTGGATGAAAATCCATGTGCGCTAATTTTAAACCTCTAACCCTTGCTCAAGTACAACAGTTTGGTCTACCTGAAATTCCGTTTGATTATGTCGAAGAAGTCTATCCTGGTTATGAGCTGCCTTTATTGTTCAAATCAAATATAGGTCTTGAGTGGCGTAAGGTACATTTTGGTTTAATACCGAAATGGGCAGAAGATAAGAGTATTGCAAGCAAAACTTATAATGCTCGAAGTGAGACACTTCTGCAAAAGGCCAGTTTTATTGAAGCGACTTCAAAATATCAGTTTGGGGTGATTCCCGTTTTTGAATTTTATGAGTCCAAATATATAGAGCAAAAGCCGCAGAGATGGGGTGTTAGACGACAGGATGGGCAAGTGATATTTGTTGCTGCACTTTATGAAATCTGTCGTATAGCAGGCGAGGTAGTACGTTCAGCCACCATGCTTACAATGGATGCCATAGACCATCCAATGATGCGGGAGTTTCATGAGCCGGGTGATGTGAAGCGCTCAGTGATCGTGATTCCACATAAACGCTTAGAGGAGTGGCTCAGCTGGAAATCACCGAATATTCAATCCTTTGTACAAGGCTTTCCTGTTGAAGAGTTTGAATGTTCACATGTGCCGAAAATAAAAGTCGAAAAAGAGAGTCCCCAACTCAACTTTTTCGACTTTTAAACGGTTTAGCGAGCTAAATTTTTAAACACGTGTTTTAAGCTTTCCATCATTTTTTCAATTTGCAAAGGTGTTAAGCCTTCAAATGATTGCTCAAGTACAACACTGGTGAGATCATTGATCTTATTCGTCATTTCAACACCTTTTTCGGTGAGAAGGACGCGGGTGATACGAGCATCGTCTTCACAAGAATAAGTTTCAACCAATCCTTCATCCTTTAAGCGATAAACAATTTTGGTGGTTGTCGACATTTTAGAGACCACCATGTCAGATAAATCAGAAACACTGGCATGTGGCTTTGAATCTAGAGCCAGTAAAATACGACGACGTGAGTTATCTAAACCATACTTTTTTAAAGCGTGATCGACATTGAGTACATACTGTGCATGTACTTGAGTTACCCAGTAAAATGGAAAACTTTCTAAAGAAAAATCTTCAGAACCTGGTAGGAACTTGCTGTACTTTTTGGTCATGTGACGGATTCCCCGTGAATCGTATTTTTATTTTATAGATCATTTGAACACATTTTATGTGAACACTCATACACTTATCAATACAAAATTACTGGATTTATCCTCATAAAGGAAATCTGTTAAGGGTAACCTTTGCCAGTAATCAAGAAAAGTTAAGCGTGGCTGTTTAGAAGAGACAGGGTATAGCCGTCTTTATCTTGATGGAAGCTCACAATACTTTGTGCAAATTGTACAACTTCATCTTCGACTTCAGCATTCTGGTGAGAATCCAAAGAGAGTTTAGCCATGGGAACACCGTCCTGTAGAACGATAGGCAAGTGCATGTCAAACTTTTGGTTATTATGCGAAACCACAACTTTAACTTGATGCTGATCAAATGAGGAGTCCAAATGCAGATATGCGCCTTCATAGCTAGTATTGGCAAGCATTTTTGACGTCTTATTGAAGGTCAATGCTTTTTCATTGTTCATAGCGATGAATCCTGTCTTCGATTACTTTGATCGGATTGTCAATCCGTGCATCCTTGGTTTGGGTAATTGACCACTTTTACAACAATGCTGGCCGTGTTTCATTTTAGTGAAAAAAATGGATTTGTGAACTAGTGTTTTTAACAAAAAGTGTCATTTATTAAAATCATAATTGTAGTGAATTGATATTTTTTAACTATTATTAAAATAAATAATTAAATAAAAACAATAATTTGGGTTTTATTTAAGATGTGTTTTATTAGAAAAACTAAAAAATGACCGCCGAGTCTAATCTTTATGGAATGCGACAATTGGCATTAAGTGACAAAATTTCGAACAGAGATTTCGATATTTTTATGTATTTTTTGCATAATAAGTGGTCGAATATTAAAATTTTGTTAAAAACCATAAAAAAATTATTACAAGCCACACATCTCAGGCATAATTATTTCATCTTTAGTTGAACAGGTCACAAATATGGATCCGTCGCCGTGCAGGTCTATGCTTTTAAAACAGAAACATAATTCTGGAGTAATAAAATAATGGAATTTTTATTAGATCCGGGAATATGGGTAAGTTTACTTACGCTTATTATATTAGAAATAGTTTTAGGTATTGATAACCTAGTCTTTATTGCCATTTTGGCCGAAAAACTTCCTCCTGAGCAACGTGATAAAGCGCGTGTCATTGGTCTGTCGCTTGCACTTTTAATGCGTCTGGGCTTGCTGTTTATCATCACTTGGTTAGTTACATTGACTCGACCGCTGATTACTGTATTGGATTGGACATTCTCTGGGCGAGATTTGATTCTTTTATTTGGTGGCTTATTCCTAGTGTATAAAGCCGTTACCGAATTGCATGAAAAAATTGAAGGTAAGCCAGAAGTTAAGCTGACCACCAATGTGGTCTACGCAGGTTTCACCGCAGTTGTGGCACAGATTGTGATCCTTGATGCGGTGTTCTCACTAGATTCGGTGATTACCGCGATTGGTATGGTCGACAACATTAATGTGATGATGGTGGCTATGGTCGTTGCAATGGTGGTCATGCTGTTGGCGTCGAAACCATTAATGACTTTTGTAAACCGTCATCCGACTGTGGTCATCTTGTGTTTAAGCTTCTTACTGTTGATTGGTATCAGCCTGATTGCGGAAGGTTTTGGCTTCCACATTCCTAAAGGTTATATCTATTCGGGTATTGGTGTTGCCATTGCAATTGAAGCCTTTAACCAATTTGGTGAGCGCAATGCGGCAAAACATGAAGCGAAAATTCCTCTGCGTCATCGTACTGCGGATTCTATTTTAAAACTCATGGGTGGCAAGCTCCAAGCTGAAGACCCTGATCAGCTTCAAGCGCAAGAAACTTTTGCGGATGAAGAACGTTATATGATTGGTGGTGTACTGACATTGGCTGAACGGTCAGTCGCGTCGATCATGACACCACGTAGTCAAATTTCATGGGTCAATCTTGATGATTCACCTGAGAAAATTCGTGAACAGGTACTGTCTGTACCGCACAGTTTATTTCCAGTGTGCCGCGGTGGCTTGGATAAAGTGATCAGTATTGCGCGCGCCAAAGAATTGCTCGATGTCTTAGATGATGAAGAGCAATTGAAAGACCTGATCAAACGTCATCGTCCAATTTACATTTTTGAAAAAATGAAAGTCATTGATGCGATAAATACGCTAAGAACGTCTAAAGGTTCATTGGTCTTGGTGAGCGATGAGTTTGGTAATGTGCAGGGCCTTGTTTCACCGCTTGACGTATTTGAAGCGATTGCTGGTGAATTCCCCGATGCCGATGAGCAACTTGATTTGGTGAAGGTTGATGATCAGACGTGGAAGGCGACAGGCATGCTGGATTTATATCAGCTTGAACTAGAACTTGGCATGATCGATTTGGTTGAAGAAGATGCGGGCTATATTAGTGTTGCCGGTTTAATCCTAGATAAAACTCATGGTGATGTACACGTTGGAACTCAACTGGACTACCGTGGTGTTCACTTTGAAGTGCTTGAGTTGGATTCAAATCGAATTAAGACAGTCAATATCACCTATCGTACTGCTTAATCATTGCAAAACTAGATTGTGAGAAAAATGTCAGCCTCGTGCTGGCATTTTTCTGCTTATAAAATAAGCGCTATGCACCTAAATAAAAAGCAGTTATTCTATGCTCGCAATTGGGCTGTCGTATTTGGTCCTTGAAATTACCTGTTTGGTGAAGACAGTTTTTTCTATCCCTGTGGTCATCAAAGCATTGCATTTAGACTATAGCAGTAAAACAAATGATTAAAATAAGAATGGAAACACTTCATGCAACTTTTGGAAAAGGTCATTGATTTAAAAAGCTTTCAGTAGAAAAAAACAAATTCTATTTGAAGAGCTTGAAACTTTTGATCGACAAATTTTCCCAAATGCAATCCCAGCAGAACTGCATCAATTGTTGTATAACCCTGATGTAGTGGCATTACCAATTATTCGTTTTTATCATCGCGGAAAAATAGTTGGGCAAAATATTATTGCCATCTTGAAGCTTAAGACAGCGCATCAACCCTTATATATTCTTAGCTCGCGTGCCGCTTTTTTACCTGACTACCGAAATCAAAACAGAACACTTTCATCTGCAATTCGAGTGACCTTAGGTTATCGTTTAAAATATCCTACGCGTCAGTTATGGTTTGTTTCGAGTTTGATGCAGCCAAAAGTATATCGGCTGTTTGCTTCACGTTCAAAACGCTTTTATCCGCGTGCAGAAGTGCCAATGCCTGAGGATTACTTACAGGTACTTGATCTAATGCAAGACCGTCATGCGAATGTGCAACAGCGCAGTGATGATGTGTTTGTGCATCCATGTGTACTTCCACAGACCACGCCTGAACAATTGATTCGACTTCGAAATCGAGCCAGTCGTCATATCAACTTTTATATGCAACATACGCCTGATTATTTTATTGGTATGGGCTTGATGTGTATCTGTAAATTAGATGTGTTGACTCTGCTAGAAGCGGCGATGAACGTGTTTTTAGGGCGAGAAGTTGCTTAAGCAGAAACTCTCGCCATACTTTATTTAGGCTGAGGTACGGATAAGCTGTATATCCGCATATTCATAAATGGTTTCAGCTTTCATTTGATGAATGTGATCCATAAACGCTACATTAAAACTTCCTGTGCTTTGGCTTCGGGTATAAGCAAGTTGCCCAGCAATGGCAAAGTGGACATGGGCAGACAGCGCTGCAATGACAGGATTAGTGACTGCGCTATAGGCTGCGATCAATGCACCAAGGGCGCAACCCGTAGCAGTAACTTTAGGTTGTAAATGCGAACCACCATTGACTTGGATCACAGCATCAAGTTGTTTTGAGAGAATATAGTCAGACTCACCAGAAATAGCAATGACTTCAGCCTGCGCTAAAAGTGTTTTTGCTTGATGGTAAACATCGGCACTGCTTGCCGTACTGTCAACGCCTTTGGTTTCGATCTGGTTCCCTGCAAGTGTGCTGATTTCCGATGCATTGCCACGAATAGCGGTAGGTTGAAAAGCTAAAAGCTGATCTACCATTTCAGAGCGCCATTTTAAAAATGGTCCATATCCCACAGGGTCTAATACCCACGGAATGTTTTGCTGCTGCGCGGTTTGTGCCGAGATTTGCATGGCTTGCATTTGTTCAGAGGTTGGCGTACCTAGGTTAATACTGAGCGCTGCACTAATACGGGTGAAACTTTCCGCTTCAAAGGGATTATCAATCATGGCAGGTGAGGCGCCCGCAGCCAATAAAATGTTGGCTGCATAATTGGCAGCAACACTGTTGGTGATACATTGCACCAAAGGTTGTTGCGTTTGCAGGGCAGTCCAAGCTTCAGCAACATATGCCACCAAGACATCGGTTTGGTCTTGAATCGATTGTTTTGTGTTAAGCAAGGACAGGTCTAAAAGCTGGGTCATAGTGGATGCCCTTATTTGGTGAAATAGTGGTCTTGATGCTTACATTTGCGACAAAATAAAGTCACATATTGGTCGGCATCATAATCTACGGTGAGCTCATTTGAACCGCAGTACATACAGCGTTTTTGTGAGTAGAAACTCAAACGTGGTTCAATTTTTTGCCATGAACGAGAGACAGGCTGGAAGAAAATGGCTTCGTCATAGCCTAAAAAGCGGAAAAATAAGACTTCGCTCATTTTGCTGAATGGTAGGTTATGCGGTCGAGGCAGCGTTGAAGTTTCCCATTTTTCAGCCACACTGCGTTCACGGTATTGTTGTAAAGTTTTTTTCAACAAGTTGGTGTTAATAAAGTTTTCATTTCTGGGTTGTAAGGCTTTCCGTTGATATAAATACTCCAATGCAGTTTGGATTAAATAATAAATTTGTCCGACTGCGAGTACATCGAGTAAACGATAACAAAACACTTGGAAACTGTTATTTCCCGCAATTTGAATGCCCCAAGTACGGCAGTAAAACTGCATAAATTGGATAATTTCCTGATAGAGCAATTGGTACAAGGCATTTTTGACTTCATCCGCGGTCTTAAAAGGCACACCAAGGCTAAGATTTTCATAAAACCAATAACGTAATTGCTGCGTAACACTAAATAGGCTAGGTTCAGAATAGCCGTCCAAACGTACATTAATATAATACTGATGGGCTTCACTGGCAAAATCTTTGGCAACGAGGATTTGTTCTTTTACCAATTGTTTGACGAGACTATTTTGAAACAGATAATTGGGGGTGATGCTAAAATATTTGATCTGTTCCCAATCAATAAATTCTTGATGTTGTGTATGTTCTTGTGCGTAGTCATCTAATAGAGCCAATAAAAATAATTTATGCATAAAACTGAGCTGGCCCAGCTCAAACTCATAAATGTCTTTTTGATTTTTAGTTTTGCGCTGTTCTTGCTGACGAGTTTCTTTCAATATTTTTTTGCGCTGGGCTAAACAACTGTCGCAGTGGCAATTTAGATTGGAATTGCTAAAAACACGATGTTGGCAGTGGCTACATTCATGAAAGTTAATTTCTTTGTCGTATTGTTCAGCATCCACCCAAAACATGGCCGCCTGACAAAGTGGACAAGGCGTGCTCTCATCAAGTTGTTTGTGCAAAATTTGAAGCGACATAAGATGAATTTGAAACTCAGGATTTTCTCAAATTATACACGCTAAAATTTCAGAAAGGCGTTGTAAATTGCAGTGTAATTGAATAAGCAGAAGTGCTTTGTAAACGCTAGACGGGTGAAGCAACGCAGTGGCGAATATAGGGTAAAAAAATACGGCATGCACCGTATTTTTTGGACTAGTAGAATTTAAACGGGGCAAGGTAGAGAGTCATCTTCCATACCTAGTTTTTTAGCTTCAATCATGGCTTGAACTTTTTTGCTCGGCAACTTTTTACTCCCTAGTGTGTCGTAGTGATTTAGAATGCTGCTGACATCGTGTGCTTGTAATGGCAACCCTTCACAGCTCATGAACAGGGCAATGACTTTATGATCAATTTTTGCAGCATGCATTGCTTGCAGCATTTTTATATTTTCGACGCGGACGATATGGTCTTTTAAGTACATCTCACACCTCTATTTGTTTTGCTTAAGTTTTATCATGCGTTATGCATATTTAGATACAAGCAAAAACTGTGCACAAAATGTAGCCGATTTGAAAATTAAGTTAGATATTTGAAAAGAGCTGGCTTTATATTTTATTGATGTCTTTAAGTTTCTCAGCGTTTGAATGGTAGAGAGCTAATGGCACTGTTTAAGTGTAAAGGCTGGTGCAAATATTGCTAGACAAGCACGGCACGATGTGAGGAGTTGTTTGTTTATTATTCACTTGGTGCAGTCATATGCGCGGGATAAGAACAATAGAATTGAAAAGCCTGTTCAACGTGCCCATATAAATATCATTCAACATACACAGACAGTACGGCAAACTTGTCGTATGATCAAAACATACACAATATAAAGCTGTAGACCAATAGCATTAGGACATGACATGAATATTGCGGCAAATCCAATTATTGAAGCAGATCAAACCGTCTATTTAAAAGACTACCAAAAACCATCTTTTTTAGTAGATAGCATTCACCTCGATATTCAGGTCTATGATGAGCATAGCCAAGTTGATGCTGTGCTGGAGCTGACGCGCCAAACTGAGGGTGATTTGGTTTTACTCGGTCGTGATTTAGAGTTGAAAAGTGTAGTCCTGAATGGTCAGCAACTTAGCCAAGAGCAATATGCGCTTGATGCAGAGCAGTTGGTGATTCGTAATGCACCAAATCAGATCAAACTTGAGACATCGGTGATCATTCATCCTGAGTCAAATACACAACTGGAAGGCTTATACCAAGCCGCATCAGATTTGTTTGTTACCCAAAATGAGCCTGAAGGATTCCGTAAAATTACCTTTTACCCAGACCGTCCTGATGTCCTTTCAGTTTTCACCACACGTGTAGAAGCCGATAAAAAATATCCAGTGCTCCTTGCCAATGGTAACTTGATTGAAGCGGGCGAGGCAGGCGAAGGTCGTCACTATACCATTTGGCAAGATCCAACCAAAAAACCAGCGTATTTGTTTGCTTGTGTGATTGGTGATTTGGCTGTTTTAAAAGACTGTTATGTGACCTCGGAAGGCCGTGATGTAGCTTTAGAAATTTATGCCGAAGAAAAAGATATTCCGAAATGTCATATTGCAATGGAAGCCTTAAAGCATTCAATGCGTTGGGATGAAGAACACTATGGTCGTCCCTATGATTTAGACAACTATATGATTGTGGCTACCAGTGCTTTCAACATGGGGGCGATGGAAAATAAAGGTCTAAACATCTTTAATACGTCATGTGTTTTGGCGGATGAAGAATACACGACAGATGCCGCGATCATGCGTGTACAGTCGGTCATTGCTCATGAATACTTCCATAACTGGACAGGTAACCGCATTACTTGCCGTGATTGGTTCCAATTGTGTTTAAAAGAAGGCTTAACGGTTTTCCGTGATCAATCTTTCTCAGAAGATTTACAGTCTGCTGCGGTTCAACGTATTGACGACGTTGCGGTACTCAAAGCACATCAGTTCCCAGAAGATTCAGGCCCATTGTCTCATCCGCCGCGTCCAGACCACTTTGTGGAAATCAATAACTTCTATACTGCAACGGTCTATGAAAAAGGTGCGGAAATTAACCGCATGATGGCAACCTTATTAGGCAAAGAAAAATTCCGTAAAGGAACTGATGAATACTTTGAACGCCATGATGGTCAAGCTGTGACCGTTGAAGACTGGGTAGCTGCTTTAACCGCAGGTTCAGGCGTAGATTTATCCAACTTCTTAACATGGTATAACCAACCGGGTACACCAAAATTGGAAGCTGAGGGGCATTATGATGCTGCTGCACAAACTTATACCTTAAACTTTAAGCAAAGTTTAAAAGCACATCCTAAGTATCCGAACCTAAAAGCTGTTCCAATTCCTGTCGCTTTAGCACTGTTCGATGCTGCAACAGGTGAGCAATTGGTTTTAAACTCAGACAGTTTATTTGAAAATGCAGTCAAAGACGGTGTATATCTTTTTGACCAAGACCAAGCCAGCATTGTGTTTAGCGGTTTAAGCACGAAACCTGTCGTGTCATTACTGCGTAATTTTTCTGCGCCCGTCAACTTAGAATTTAACTATACCGATGAAGAGTTGGCGTTCCTGATTCAATACGAAACAAATGGTTTTAACCAATGGCAAGCAACGCAAACACTGCTTGAGCGTATTTTACTCAATGGTCATGATGCGCATATTTATATTCAAGCCATTAAAAACACGCTGCCAGATCTTGTTGAACAAGATCCACTCTTGGCATCACGTTTATTTGATGTACCAAGCGAAGGTTATTTGGGTAGCCGCATTGACACCGACTACGAACCAGCGAAGATTCAAGAACAGCGTAATGCTTTAATTGACAAACTGGCACGTGAGTTAGGTGAGTTCTGTAAAGACACTTATTTGGCTTTAGACCCAGATTTGCAAAAAGAGTTCTCACAAGCCATGGGAGTCCGTGCGCTAAAAAACATCATGCTCAGCATGATGGCACGTCAAGGTGATGAAACCGCTTTTGAACTGGCATATCAGCAATATGAAGCCACAGGCAATATGTCTGAACGTTTAGGCGCATTACGTGTCTTGGTGTGGAACGATGCACCGCAAGCAGAAGCTGCTTTACATGATTTTTATCAACGTTTTAAAGATGAGGCTTTGTCACTAGATCAGTGGTTCACACTTCAAGCGGCACATCCTTGTGCTACGACGGAAACCATTCAATACCTCACTTCTCATGTCGATTATGATTTGGGCGTGCCGAACCGTATTCGTTCTGTGAGTGGTGGCTTAAATGCAAACCCAGTGAACACATGGAGTTTTGGTGTGGATCATTTCATTGGACTGGCAAAATATTTAGATGAGAAAAACCCAATTGTTGGCTCTCGTTTACTTCAGGTTTTGTCACGTTGGTACACATTGGCAGAGCCACAGCGTAGCGAAGTGAAAGCAAAGCTTGAGGGGTTAAAACCACAAGTGAAATCTAAAAATGTCAGTGAGACTTTGAGTGGTATGTTAAGTATTTAACTGATCTATGCATAAAAAAAGCCAGTCAGTAGACTGGCTTTTTTTATGCAAACTGAAGAATTACGGCATGAAGAGCTCACATTGGTATTTTTCTAAATAATGAACATTTATGTGAATAGTGTGAAATGAATCGCATTTTATGGGTATAATGTTATGGCATAACAGATGATTAGCTCAATATTCTGTATTTTTTTCGGCTTCTGTATACAGGCTATTGGGCAGACAAACATGTAGAGTGTAAACAGATATGTTAGTTAAAATTGAAGATGGGTTTTATTTAAATACCGTTCATATTATTGCTATTCGTATTGCGAAAAGTGCTGAATTGGGAACATTTCAAGTCAATGTTGAGTATAGCCCGCATAACCATCAGGCTTCGGGGTTATTTCAAAAAACTTTTATGCAACAGTCGGCAGCAGAGCATTATTTGCAAAATTTGCATCAGCAGATTAGTAAAAGCTAATGAAGTGAACGAGTTCTGCTAAACAAAAAAAGACTGCTTCGGCAGTCTTTTTTGTTTAAAACAATACTTAAACTTTTACGATCAGCACAGGTATCGGAGACTGTGTGAGAACATTTTGCGCCACACTACCTAACATCATCTTTTTAAAGCCTGTACGGCCATGTGAGCCCATCAAAATCAGGTCTGCACCGACTTCATCGGCCACATGAATAATACCTTCAGAAGGAGAGATGCCGCGGATCACTTTGATATCCACCTCAATTTCATCACGGTCAAATGAGAGCTTTACTTCGGCTAAACGATCTTGAGCGACTTTTTCAGCATGTAGGAAATAGTCAGTGATGGCTGGTGCAACTTTATAGAAGTCGACTCCGACAAATGGATCGACTGCAATCACGCTCATGAGTGTCACACGACTCTTTAAATCTTTGGCCAACTCAAGTGCTTGTTCAACAGCAGCATAAGACATCGGGGATTCATCGACGGCAACCAAAATGTGTTTGTAGCTCATTATTTTCTCCTTAAGGGTACGTCTTTTTGCGGATCATTTTGCAGTACATGCGAAATCAGCTCACATAAAGACGCGTTATGGTTGATTAAGCTTTAACAATGAGAACTGGGAGCTCAGTAGACTTGAGAACATCTTGAGCAAAGCTGCCTAATAGGAATTTTTGAAAGCCTTTACGGCCATGTGAACCCATCACAATCAAGTCATTTTTTAGTGAAGCAGCCGCTTCGACCACAGCATCTTCAGAGACTTCACCTTTGATGATTTTAGACTGAGCTGTCACACCTTGTTCTTGTGCAATTTGAACTGCATCCTGAAGGGCTTTCTCAGCATTGTTATAGGCTTGTATGAAATAGTCTTTCATGATTGGAGAAGTATAGTAAAAATCAGCATCTTTGAGAGGGTCTTCAGCAACTAAGCTAATCAATGTGAGTTGACTGCCAAAAACTTTGGCAATTTCAGCCGCTTGTTTAACCGCAGAAAAAGAAATTTGTGAACCGTCAACAGGGACTAAAATATGTTGGTAAGCCATCAGAGGGACTCCTTTTTGTATAAGATTTAGTTCTTAATTTATTGATAACACACTGCCATTAAATGTTCAATTTTGATCGGGCTAAAAATTGAAAATTCATGAAATTTAAAGAAAATAATTCAAAAAAAAGCCGATTTACGTGTCCAAAATCTTGAGTGAAAAACTCAAGTTTCAGATTTAAAGCAATATTCTTTAAAAGGTGCTTCTAGTGTTTAAATGAGGCTGAAATGAGACCTGTTTAATCATGCGATGTGATAGAGATTGTATTAGAATCATTTGAAAAAAGGGTGGGGCCGAACAGTATGATTTTTCAATCAATAATAAAAGTACTTATTACTGCTTTCATGATTGTGCTATTGAGTGCGTGTCAAAGTGTAGAAAAGAATACCAAACTGATTGCGGGAACATTCAATACAGCAACCACTATTCAAATGAAAATGCTAGATCGCTTTGCGCCTCCCGATGTCATCGTACATAATAATATTCCATATCAAGCTAGCCCTGAGCTGAATGTTGATATCTATCAACCCCAAAATATTGAACAATTAAACACAGTGCCCACGGTGGTTTGGATTCATGGCGGCGGGTGGGTTTCGGGGTCAAAAGAGCATGCGCGAGGTTATTTCAAACTTCTAGCTAATCAAGGCTTTAACGTGGTCTCGGTAGAGTATCAGTTTGCACCTGAGGCTATTTATCCCACTCAGTTACAGCAAGTCGATCATGCACTGAATTTCTTACAATTGAATGCTGCTCAGTATCATATTAACCCGAACCAACTGTATTTAGCAGGAGACTCTGCTGGAGCCAATATTGCCAGTCATTATGCTGCACTTTTGACGAATCCCGCATTTGCTCAAGCATCCAATTTTAAGCCGAGCATTCAGCCGAAACAGCTTAAAGGGCTAATTTTGCATTGTGGTATTTATGACTTATATCGCTTTGTGAACACCGCTCCTGAGGAACTCAGGCTCATTGAATGGGGCGTTTATAACTTGGTTCAAGCGTATACAGGAGAGCGTAAAGAGGATGCAGCTTTTTTAAAGTCAATTTCAACCAGTGAGCATATTACGCCACAGTATCCACCTGTCTTTATCAGTGGGGGAAATAAAGACTTTTTAACCAAGAGCCAGTCTTTACCTTTCGTCGAGGTGTTGAAGCAGCATCAGGTTGCAGTCACGGAGGCTTTTTATCCAGACTCTAAGGAGTTTTTGGTGCATGAATATCAGTTCATGATGAGCAAACAAGCGAGTCAGATCACCTTTGATCGAACCATTGATTTTATAAAGCAAACCCCAAGGCCGACTGAAACAAAATAAAAAAGTATGCAGAAAGCCTTGTTTAGTTTTTGCTATTTTAAAAACATACCGACCGTTCGGTATGTTTATTATTGAGTTCCTGATGAATCCTATATTAATGGCTTATGCTTTGCTGGCGATGGCAATTATTTCTGAAGTAATTGGTTCGACTTTTTTGGTAAAGTCGGAAGGTTTTACCAAGCTATTGCCTTCACTGGCGGTGGTGGTTTTATTTTCGTTGGCATTTTATTTATTGTCTCAAGTGATTAAAGTGATTCCATTGGGTATCGCTTATGCGATTTGGGCGGGTGTTGGTATTGTTTTAACCGCTCTGATTGGTTACTTTGTTTTCCGACAAAGTCTAGGTTTCGCAGCAATGATCGGTATTGCACTGATTGTTTCTGGTGTAGTTGTGATTAACTTATTTTCAAATTCAACAGGGCATTAAGTTCGATGCAACAAGCAAGTCCACGTAAAAAGGCACCAGAACAGGTTCGCCAAAGTATCCTACAACATGCGATCTGTTTGGCTGCTGAAAAAGGCGTGATTGGGGTCTCCATACAAGCAGTGGCTGATTTGGTTGGTGTGAGTAAGGGTTGTGTTTTTCATCATTTTCCAAACAAACAAAAGCTACTTGAAGCGATGGTTGTGGAACAGCTTGAACAATTAGATCGTGTTATTGATGAGTTGATTAGCCAAGACCGTGATTGTTATGGTTGCTTTACCCGAGCCTATATCGAGATTACTTTGGAAAAGCAGGTGCTAGGCTTGGAGCATTCTTGGTCAGCTATTTCGATGATTATGCTGACGGATCGGACCTTTAATGAGTATTGGATTGAGTGGCTAGAAAAACGTTTAGCGCGACATCAGGATACAGACAATGATTTGGAGCTTAAAATTTTGCGCTATGCTGCAGATGGCATTTGGCTCACAGCATTTACCGAGGTGGAAAATTTGTCTGAGACCATGCAACTTAAGCAAGAATTGATTCAACGAAGTTATCAGCATTAATTTTTCAAGTTAGCAATATTTAAAAAGGCGGATTCAAGCGGCAAGTGCAACAGTATAAAAACCAGCCATAACTTCACTCGGTGTATGCCAACCTAGTGTTTTTCTAGGACGATGGTTGAGTGCAAATTCTATCTGCTCTATTTGTTCGTTTGACACGTCATCAAACGATGACGATTTTGGCAGATATTGCCGGATTAAACCATTCGTATTTTCATTTCTAGCTCGCTGAATAGACTTGTAAGGATCAGCAAAATACGTATCTATGCCAGCATCAGTAATTCTTTTGTGTTCGGAAAATTCCTTGCCATTATCAAATGTCACACTATAAGCATGGCTCATCTGTAAACGATCTAATGCACAAGTAATCGTTTGAGAGGATGCTCTCGTTGACCCTAAATGAACAATATGTACGTACAGGCTCTTTCGATCAACGAGAGTTAATAAAGCACCTTTATGATGTTTACCAATCACCGTGTCACCTTCGAAATCTCCTAAACGTTGTCGTTGATCAATGACCTGGTCTCGGCAATGAATACTTGTTTTATCAATGATTTGACCCCTACGATCCGTGTTTTTGTAACCTCGTTTTCGATATTTCTTCTGATGCCTTAAGTGTAGATGGAGTTTACCGCCTTTTGATTTATCTTGATAAATGTACTGGTAAATCCACTCATGTGAAGGTACATCCAGCCAACAGCGTTGTGTTAAAGCACCTGAAATTTGTTCTGGTGACCAGTCCAAGCCAATCAAATAATCAATATAAGCGAAGGCAAACGCTGTCATGGGTGATGAAGGACGGTACCGTCTTTGACTTGCAAATTTAGCTGCCTGTTGAGCTCTATATCCACGTTGTCCAGTATTTCTTTTTAATTCACGGTAGATGGTTGATCGTGAACGCCCTAACTCCCGAGCAAGGGTAGCGATTGAACTTTTACTTTTCAAAGTAGCATAAATTTCGTATCTTTCATCTTGAGAAAGTTGGGTGTATTTCTTCATTGTGTGCTTTCCAATTGCGAGTTGAAAAAGTCCAATGATTCTACGAATACACCTAACTTTTTCAACTAACTACAAATGTGTCGCACTTGGGATTTGAATCTGCGAAATAAAAAAGCACCCATCGATGGATGCTTTTTATATGAAGGCTTAAACTTTTTTGGCCCTTAACTTAAATATAAGCATAACTGCAAAACCAAAGAGTAGTCCCCAAAAGGCAGAACCAATGCCAAAGAACTGTACCCCAGATGCGCTGAATAAGAACGTCATGAGGGCAGCTTCACGGTCTGATACCGCTTCAAATGCAATCGCGATGTTATGACTAATCGTGCCAAACAAAGCAATACCAGCCAAGGCTGTAATAAAAATCGCAGGGAAAGACAGCAAAAGACTGGTCAGGGTGGCTGCGAATAGTCCCATTAAGATGTAGAAGAAACCGCAGCTCATGCCCGCAATATAACGTTTTGATGGATCAGGGTGAACTTGTTCATCTAAACTGACGGCTGCACTAATTGCTGCGGTATTGACACTATAACAGCCAAAAGGTGCGAGTAAGGCTTGAGCGGTACCCGTCCAACCAATCAGTTGATTGACATGTGGGTTATAGCCATAGCTTTTAATCATGGCAATACCCGGTAAGTATTGCGATGCCATATTGATCACAAACAAAGGCAGCGCTAAACCTAAAAGAGCGGACATGCTGAACTCAGGTGCCATCCAAACAGGTTGCGCTAGGCTCCATGTGATTTGAGCAGTATGGAAGTCTAAGAACAACGGACAGAGTAATAAGCCTGCAATGACTGTAATGACAATGCAATAACGTGGGGTAAGTCGCTTAGAAACAATATAAGCCGCCAGCATGGATAAAATAAAACCCCAATGGTCTTGCATACTGGCGAACAATGAAATACCAAACTTCAATAACACACCTGCCAGCATGGCACTGGTTAGGCTTTGCGGGATATACGTCAGTACTTTTTCAAAGATACCGAAAAAGCCCAAAATGGCAGTAACTAAACCACAGACCAAAAATGCGCCAATTGCTTCATGTAAACTATAACCACTGCCTGTCGCAATAATTAAGGCCAGTGCCGCTGTAGACCATGAGGTCGATACAGGATATTTAAGTTTCCAAGATAAAAGCAGGCCACTCAAACCAATACCCAGACCTAAAGCCCAAAACCATGAGTTGATTTGCGCGGTATTTGCATCTAAGACTTGTGCGGATTGAATGACCAAGACTGAAGACACACTAATGCCAATGAGGAAGGTAATAAAACCTGCGAATACAGCTGGAACTGAGAAATCTTGAAATAATTTTTGCATGAAGATCAAAACATAATCTGAATGAGTGAAAATTACTATTGTTCGAGGATCATACGCTGGTTCTTGAAAAATAAAACAGCACACTATGGATTTTTTATCGAAAATAATGAGATTATTCACGAAAATTACAGTGTAGAAAGTGCCAGTTTTAAGCCGAAGCCACAAAACAGCAGACCGACGGTCGCCACCGCAACGGCTGCAACTTTAAACTGACGATTGAAATAGCTCGCCAGCTTAATACCTGAAAAAATCAGGATACTAAGATAGGCCATACTGATGATTTGTAGAATAATGGAAAGTAAGGCAAAGCTCAGTGCTGGGTAAGCATAATTTGGGTCGACAAACTGAACAAAAAAAGACAGATAAAACAAAATAGCTTTTGGGTTTAAAAGGCTAATGGTCAGCGCTGAACGAAAAGGATGTAAGGTTTGCAACGTACTCTGATCTGTACTTGCTGCAAGCTGTTGTGGGCTAGAGTTCCAGGTTTTGACTCCTGCAATCAAGAGCTTTATACCTAAATATGACAGATAAAGTGCGCCTACAATTTTTAATAAAATAAACAGCCAAGGAAAAGCATGTAAAAGAGATGCTGCACCCAGCACGGTACATAGAATGAGGATCAAATCGCCTGTGAAAACACCTAATGCACCCCAGTAACCTGTCTTAATACCAAATCGTGAGGCAATGGACATCACATAAAGAGAATTTGGGCCTGGCAAAATCACAATTAGAATTGTACCGATGATATAAGTACCGATGTCGATAATACCAAACACAACGTATTCTCAATAAAAAAGCCGATGTTGCATGATAACAAAATCGGCTTTTAAAAGTAGAAAAATCAAGTTAAGCTGAAATTTCTTCATCTAAACCAAAAGACTGACGTAACAGTGTGTTCAGCTGTTGACGGGCTTTAATAAATCCATCAATCCCCCCTTGTAGCAGTTGTGTTGCCATGAGATCATGTTCAATTTGATCTCTAAATTCAGTTTCACTAAGCGAGTTAAGTGGCGCAGCCGTTGAAGCAATATCACTTGCAGACAGTTGTGCTTTGACTTCACGCGTGTCTTGTTCAAGTGCAGCCAATAAATTAGGTGCAACAGTCAGCAGGTCACAGCCAGCTAGTCCCAACACTTGGTCAATACTACGGAAGCTTGCGCCCATAATTTCTGTTTTAACCCCATGTGCTTTATAGAACTGGTAAATTTGCTTCACAGAAAGTACGCCAGGGTCTTTTTCAACGGGATAACTGTCCACGCCTTCGGCCTTTTTGTACCAATCTAAAATACGCCCAACAAAAGGTGAAATTAAAGTGACATTCGCTTCCGCACAAGCATGTGCTTGATGCACACCAAACAAAAGCGTTAAGTTGGTACGAATGCCTTCAGCTTCTAGCACTTTCGCTGCTTGAATACCTGCCCATGTCGAAGCGATTTTAATTAAAATACGATCTTGATCTACGCCGTAGTTTTTATATAGCGCCAGCAGCTCTTTGGCTTTTTCGATGGTGGCATTGGTATCATAAGACAGCGCTGCATCTACTTCTGTGGAAACACGACCCTCAATCAATTTGAGAATTTCAACACCAAATTTGACGGTAAGAATGTCGATTGTGCGTTCAATAAGTAAGTCATCTTCAAAGCCTTCAGCTTTGGCTTGAGCGAAAGCATCTTCAATCAACTCTTTATTTTCAGGTTGACTTGCAGCTGCTGTAATTAGAGATGGATTGGTGGTTGCATCGAGCGGGCGAAATTGGTTAATCGCCGCTAAATCGCTACTGTCGGCAACAATGGTGGTTAAGCTTTTTAATTGGTTTAATGCTGTTTGTGTCATTGATCGTTAGTTCTTAAAGTTATTACCCGTAAAATATTTATAACACAAACTGCTTTTAACCCAAGTAGATTCGGACGTTTTAACAGCAGTTATTATACTTTTTTACGCTGATTTCGGATGTATTGGATTAAAAAACGCGCAGCCGCGCCCAATTCACTTTCACGACTCCAGACCAAGTCCACAAAATATTCAAACTTCGGTGTGAAATCTAGCAGATCTAATATTTTGAGCTGCTTTTTGAGCTGCGGATTTTCATTCAACATTTCTAAGGGTAAAACACCCCAACCAAAGTTTTGCATGATTAAGGCGCAAGCTGAGTGATGGTTGTCTGTCCGCCAATACTGTTTGGAATATAGCAATTCTGGCTTAATGCTTTTATCGCGACTGGCAACCACGATTTGACGGCTATGTTGAATTTGTTCAAAGCTGACTTGTGGAAATTGCGCCAGAATAAAATCTTTATTGGCGACGGGAACTAAAGTTTCGAGTTTTAATTCTACAAACTGTTCGCTGCTTTCCAGTTGCTCACGTTCAAACATCAGCGCCAGTTGTGCTGTGCCGTTGAGTAACATTTTCTGCGCATCTTCTTGAGGTGCAGAAAAAATATTGATTTGTAGACTGGGAAATTCGGCTTCTAATATTGCGATGTAGTCGATCCATTGCATATGTAGAAGCTCAGATACCACTACAATGTTGAGCGAGGACTCCAAACCGTGGCTTAGGGCATAGGCATGCTGTTTCCATTGATTCATTTCGGTCAACAGTTGCTCGGTCTTTTCATACAAGGTCAGGGCTTGCGCAGTTGCTGTGGGCTCACGTCCTTCACGTAAAAAGAGTTGTAAATTTAAGTCTATTTCCAAGTTAGCAATTGACATACTCACGGCCGATGGTACTTTCCCTAACTTGCGTGCAGCAGCTGAAAATGAGCCTGACTCAATCACAGTTTTAAAAATAATCAGTTGCTCTTGATTGATATTCATAATTTTCCATCTTTCAGTTTTATTGAAAGAACCTAACTCGATTAATCAATATTATAAAAATAAAATAGCCAACATCCAATCATGAAAGAGTAATTAAAAATGTTGATTTCCAAAAGAAGGATTATTCATGCGCTCAGCTATGAAATCATCCTATTGGTGATCATTGCTGTTGCCTTAAGTTTCATATTCCATATGCCTTTAGAAGTCACCGGTGTACTCGGTATTGCCATGGCTGTCACTTCGGTCATATGGAATATGGTGTTTAACCATTTTTTTGAAAAGTTTGAAGCGAAAAGAAAGCTAAAAAGAACCATCGGCGTGCGTGTTCTTCACGCGATTGGTTTTGAAGGTGGTTTGATGCTTGCAACCATCCCAATGGTGGCATATGCAATGCAAATGAGTATTTGGCAAGCTATCGTGCTCGACTTTAGTTTAACCATGTGTATTTTGGTTTATACCTTTATTTTCCAGTGGTGTTATGACTGCCTAGAAGAACAGTTAGGCTACAAACCAAAATATCATTAATAATAGATCTCTTGCGAAAGTCATTATTGCAAGTTTATCCGGTTTACGAGTGCAGCAATTAAGTTAATGCGTAAACCGAATCTTTTCCGTCTATTTCGATAGCGTTCACTTAATATTCTAAATGTTTTCAATTGACTATTAATGTGTTCGATCACAACTCGTATTTTTCCAATCATTTTATTGTACCTTTTCTCAACATCAAATAAGGGTAAATTCTTCTTTTTCTTTATTGGCATCAATAATTTAAAGCCATCTTGCTCTAATCCGTAGTACCCTAAATCGGTCATAACATATTCACAATGTTTGAATTTCTTAACCGTTTTTCTTGCCAATTTAATATCATGCTGACTGCCATTCGATATATCTAGCCCTATGATTTGTTTGCTGTTCGGATGATAGATCACTTGTGCTTTTAGCGTATGTTTCTTCTTTTTACCACTGTAGAACTTACTCTGATTTTTTTTTCGGACGTTCTATTGAACATTCTGTCGCATCAATAATGACCCAGTTAAAGTGTTCGTCTGCTGTGGTAATGCTTCGTTTTGGCAGAGTAAAACGTCTTGATTTCATCAATGCATCTTCAACCTTTTTAATGGTTCGATTCACATTACTTTCAGCGATATGGTAATTTGCCGCTAATTCCAGTTGAGTGCTGTAGTTCCGTAAGTAATTGAGAGTTAATAACAACTGATCCTCTATATCTAAAGTATGAGGACGACCTGATTTCTTTTTGAGTGATTCTGCTTTTTCTAAAACCTCTACCATTTCAGTAAAAACTTGTCGAGGTACGCCAACCAAGCGTTTGAATTCAGAATCTGAAAAACGATTTAATTTCTGATATCTCATGAAATTTATATTGAGGTGGTTTTTACTTTCGCAAGAGATCTAATTAATTAAAAAATCCATTAATTAGTCATAAAGGCCTTATCTGATAAAGTAAGGCCTTTATTGATATTAAATACTTTATATTTTAACAAAAGATGAAAATTGATCACAATTTGATCATACAAATAACTCCATTTATTACATAACTTCTAAATATAAAAACAAAGAAGTGTTTTTATAAAACTTAATAAAAAATATATCGTACAAGGAGTTAGACGATGAAAATAGGCGCTTTAGTTGTATCTATAGCTTTACTGAGTGTTACACAGTCAGGCTTTTCAGCTACAGGTGGAAGTTTTAAACGGTTTTCTGTTTCTGCGGGGTGGTTACATGCTATGCCTCAAGGAAAGACCAATCCATTTAATATTTCGACTCCAATTGCAAATGGTAGGAATGCAAATATTGGATCGGTCTCATTGAATGCTGTTGTTAATTCAATTGATCCTTCGGATGTAAATGCAGATGCTATGAAAAGTATTCTTAATATGCTTGGAGATATGTATAAAGAAAATCCGAACGAACCTGAATTGAGCCAGTTCTTTGAGTTAAAAAATGTGAATGGCACAGATGAGGTCTATTTAAAAGATGCTTTGTCAGGTAGTGCAGACTTATACGGTTTAGAGCAATGGACAGCTGGGGGGAGCGGCCTTGAAGTTCAAGATGCAGATACGCTCGGTTTAATGATGAATTATTATGTAAATGATAATGTTTCATTACAGCTGATTGGAGGAATATCGCCAAAAGTCGATATTAAAGGAAAAGGAGAAATATTAGCGCCTATGTCAGGTATAGGCCATACAGGTATAGGTCTTGATTTGCCTTTAGCACAAGTAGCACAAGATATTCCAATTACAAATTTAGGAAGTAAGTCTAAAGTTGCGACAGTCCGTGCTTGGACTCCTGCATTTGAAGCACAATATCAGTTTGGTAAGTCTGGGATAAATAAATTCCGCCCATATGTTGGCTTAGGCATCATGTATGCACATTTTGGTAGCATTATGTAAAAGTAAAATCTGAAGATGCCTTTGCTCCAATCGTAAGTCTTGGCGCAACATATGACATAACTTCTAATTGGTACGGCGTGGCATCTGTTTCATATTCAAAATTAAATAATAAAACTACGATCGATGTTATAGATAGGAATACAGGAAATCGTTTAATTCATTCTTCTACTAAAATCGATATCGATCCTTTAATTACTTACCTTGGCGTAGGTTATCGTTTTTAATCTAATCAGCGAAAAAGCATTTAGGAATGCTTTTTCTAACCATAATTTTTATTTCATCTATAAAAATGCAAAGACCCTTGGAAGTACAACTTTCAAGGGTCTTTTTTTCAAAAGTGAAAACAGTTAATTATTTTTCAATAATCGCTGTTACACCTTGGCCGCCAGCAGCACAAATTGAAACCAGTACGCGACCTGAACCTTTTTGGTTGATCAGCTTCGCAGCAGTAGCAATGATACGACCACCAGTTGCAGCAAATGGGTGACCTGCTGCAAGTGAAGAACCTTTTACGTTGAGTTTAGTGCGGTCAATTGAACCGAGTGGAGCATCTAAACCTAAACGGTCTTTACAGAATTTTGGATCTTCCCAAGCTTTCAACGTTGAAAGAACTTGCGATGCAAATGCTTCATGAATTTCGTAGTAGTCGAAGTCTTGAAGCTTAATGCCAGCACGTTCAAGCATACGTGGAACTGCATAAGCAGGTGCCATCAATAGGCCTTCTTTTTTCTCAACGAAATCAACAGCAGCCGTTTCTTGGAAGGTTAAGTAAGCAAGCACTTCGTGACCGTTTACTTTTGCCCATTCTTCTGATGCTAAAAGCACACAAGACGCGCCATCTGTAAGTGGGGTTGAGTTACCCGCAGTCATGGTACGCGCATCGCCTTTACCAAAAGCTGGTTTGAGCTTAGCAAGTTTTTCAACCGTAGAGTCAGCACGTAAGTTGTTGTCACGCTCTAAACCTAAGAATGGTGTGATGAGGTCATCGAAGAAACCTTCTTCGTAAGCCGCAGCCATTTTTTGGTGTGAAGATGCAGCAAGTTCGTCTTGTGCTTCACGTGCAATACCCCATTCAAGCGCAGTAATAGCTTGGTGATCACCCATAGAAAGACCTGTGCGTGGCTCACCATTTTTTGGCGCATCCATCAAGTCTTTTAGGTTGATTTTAGTTAAAGCTTTTAAACGGTCTTTACCCGTTTTTGCAATGTTGAGTTCAAGCAATGCTTTACGTAAACCATCACCAAACGCAATTGGTGCATCAGACGTCGTATCGACACCACCAGCCACACCCACTTCAATTTGGCCCAGTGCGATTTTGTTGGCAACTAAGAAAGCTGCTTGTAAGCCAGTGCCACATGCTTGCTGAATATCGTAAGCAGGTGTTTCTGGTGCAAGTGCAGTGTTTAGTACACATTCACGGGTCATGTTAAAGTCACGGCTGTGTTTAAGTACCGCACCAGCAACCACTTCACCAAGGCGTTGACCTTGAAGATTAAAACGTTCAACAAGACCGTTTAACGCTGCTGTGAACATATCTGTATTCGAAGCGGTGAAATATGCGCCATTTGAGCGAGCGAAAGGAATACGGTTACCACCGATAATAGCCACGCGGCGAACAGTGTTTTGACTCATGGTTTGATCCTGTTGAACAGCAGTTTGAGTTTTTGGTTTTGAAGCATTTGTAGAAGAAGCGGGGCTTTTACTACGAGTTGACGCAGCACGAGTGCGAGTCGGCTTAGTCGTGTTATTTACTGATTGGGTTGTTGTGCCAGTACTTTTAGTTCTACGAGATGTACTTTTTGATGTATTTGACACAGTTTCCGTAGCAGAATTTTCCACTGCTGGATTTTCTTGAGTTGTTTTGCTCATAAGGCTTTTCCAAGCATGTTAATCTATTCTTAGGGTGTACATTAGCATATTATAAAAAGGGCTGAATTGACTAGAATGACATTGCAATAGGCTTTCAGGTCAAGACATATCCTCTATAACTCAAGTATGATTCTATAGAAACCGATGGAACTATTGAAATATAAGACTCTAGACATCACTTTGAAGTTAAAAGGATATCTTTGAATCCATCAACAATTAATTTGTATGAGAGATAAAAAACATGACTGATCAATACCAAACTTTTGCAAAATCTCCAATTGGTAAATTTGTCATTAAAAATTTGGGTTTACCTGCACCAACTTTTTTAGACCGTTTTGAGTCAGCAACGCCTGTTATTAAAGGTGCTGTTTTACTGGGTGCAGCAGCAAACAGTTCATTGTCTGGTGCAATTGCGCAAGTGTTGGCAAATGTTCATGCCAATAGCTATGCAGGTAACAATGCACATTTACAGCAAGCTGCGGCTAAAGTGGGCTTAAACTTAAGTGCATTTAATGCAGGCGACAAAGAGTCTAAATTCAAAGTTGTTATTTTTGATGCATCTGGTATTGAGTCATCAGAGCAACTCAATGAGTTATATAACTTCTTTAACCCTATCGCACGTCAAGTGGCTGCTTCTGGTCGTGTGATTGTGATAGGTACGACACCTGAAACTGCGGGTAGTGTGAAAAAAGCGATTGCACAGCGCGCGCTTGAAGGCTTCGTGAAGTCTGTCGGTAAAGAGTTTAAAAAGGGTGTTGCAGCACATTTGATTTATGTGGATGCAGGTGCAGAGGCAAATCTTGAGTCAACTTTACGTTTTGCAGCATCTCCACGTTCTGCTTATGTTTCTGGTCAAGTGATTCGTGTTTCTAAAGCTGCTGTTGTAGATGTCGACTGGGCTAAACCATTGGCAGGTAAAACTGCTGTAGTGACAGGTGCGAGCCGTGGTATTGGTGAAGCGATTGCACATGTCTTGGCACGTGATGGTGCGCATGTGATTTGTTTAGATGTGCCACAGCAACAAGCAGATCTTGACCGTGTTGCAGATGAGATCGGTGGTTCAACACTGGCAATTGATATCACAGCAAACGATGCAGGTGAAAAAATTAAAGCTGCGGCAGCTGCTCAAGGTGGTTTAGACATCATCGTGCATAACGCAGGTATTACCCGCGACAAAACGTTGGCAAATATGAAGCCTGAGCTTTGGGACTTGGTGATTAACATTAACCTGTCTGCAATTGAACGTGTAAATGATTATTTACTTGCGAACGAGGGTTTAAATGCCAATGGTCGTATTGTTTGTGTATCATCTATTTCAGGTATTGCAGGTAACCTAGGTCAAACCAACTATGCTGTGTCGAAAGCAGGTGTAATTGGTGTAGTTAAATTTACTGCTCCAACTTTGACGAATGGCATTACCATCAATGCGGTTGCGCCAGGTTTCATTGAAACGCAAATGACCGCTGCAATTCCATTTGCAATCCGTGAAGCGGGTCGTCGTATGAACTCGATGAGCCAAGGTGGTTTACCTGTAGATGTTGCTGAAACCATTGCTTTATTTGCAGCGACAGCATCGACTGGTTTAAACGGCAACGTGGTACGTGTTTGTGGTCAAAGCTTGTTGGGTGCTTAATTTAAAAGCTTGAATTTATCTCTCCTTTAGAGGGGGATAAATTCTTTATATTATAAGTGGGATGGTATTTTTCCCTCATCCTAACCTTCTCCCTGAGGGAGAAGGAGCTTTCAAAAATATTGAAATAAAAACTTCTCAAAGGTTCAGTATGAAGACTCGCCATTTTAGTCAACTTCCAAAACCATATATGGCTTATCCGAAAGTCATTCAAGGTTTGATCTTTAAAAAGCCAAAAGGTGAAAAAGTCTTACCGCAGGTTGAGTATGTGGTGGATTCTTTTAACGTCGATCAAAAGCATTTGAAAGCTTATAACCAAGTGTGTGGCTTTAAAAATAATGGTTATATTCCTGCGATTTATTTGGCCGTATTATCGCAAAGCCTACAAATGCACATGATGGGGCAAGAGCCGTTTCCATTTCCTGTGCTAGGTTTGGTGCATATTCGCAATCAAGTTAAACAAATGCGTAAAGTTGGCGTCAATGAAACCCTTACTTTATCATGTAAATATGGCGCGCTTGAGCCACATGATAAAGGTGTTCAGTTCGATTTCATTACCACGGTGAAAGTTGGCAATGAAGTGGTGGTTGAAGCCTTAACCACGTATTTAGCACGTCAAAAGACCGATGGTAAAACAGCACCAAAATTAGTTGAAGCAACGACTCCAGATTATCAGCCGAATGCAGTCTGGGCAGTCTCTGAAAACACAGGTCGTCGTTATGCAATGACCTCGGGCGACTTCAACCTCATCCACATTCATGCAGTGACAGCAAAAGCTTTTGGTTTCAAACAGGCCATTGCGCACGGCATGTGGAGTAAGGCCCGAGCGTTGGCTTCGATTACATTGCCTGATGCTTATGAAGCGGATGTTTGGTTTAAACTGCCGATGTATTTACCGTCAACAGTCGATTTTATGACCGCGACAGAAGGTGCAAATACCGCTTTCTTAATTCGAAATAGTAAGAATCAAAAACCGCATGTGACGGGACAGGTGAAAGCACTATAATTTTTAAAAGCCCAGTTTAGATTACACTGGGCTTTTTTATGCCAGCTTAAAATACAAGGATGTGTAAATGAAAATTTTAAAACAATATTTACAAGCGAATCCGAACCATTATCAAGGCTATGTTGACCCACGTTTTCAAAGTGTTGCCCATCTGTTTAGCCGTTTACAGGATGCTCGTTCAGCATATGGCGGTGCAGCCTGTGTTTTATATTTTCAGGGTGAAAAAGTTGTCGATATCTATACGGGTTTGGCAGCGGTAGATTCTCCTTGGCAGGCCAATACTATGTCGGTGTGTTATTCGACGGGCAAAGGCGTGCTCGCAACCTTGGCACATATTTTAGTCAGTCAGGGTGTACTGAGCTACGACCAACCGATTGCGGATTATTGGCCTGAATTTGCCCAAAATGGCAAAGGGAAGATGACGCTAAGACACGTGCTGAGTCATCAAAGTGGATTATTTGATATTCGTAATAACATTGCCGATGCAACAGAGATGTTGGATTGGGCACATATGTTAGACGTATTTGAAAGGGCGCAACCACGCTTTGCAATTAGTGAAGATGCTGCCTATCAACCTTTGTCATTTGGTTGGCTGGTCGGTGGTGCTTTAGAAAAAGCAACGGGGAAACCTTTAACTAAACTCTTCCAAACCTATTTAGTTGAGCCACTTGAGCTAGATGGGGCTTACTTTGGTGCACCCAGTGCTGAATTAAAACGTATCGCACGACCCATTGTCCGTCCTGTATCTATCCAACCAAATCAAAAAAGTCCAACGAAAGTGCGTAAAGTTTCATTGCTTGATAAAGCGATGCAGTGGTCAGGGCAAGATCCACAAGACTTTCAAGATGGCATGATTCCCAAAGGTATGAAAAAGGTCAGCTTTTATCAGGATGATGCGATTCAGGCGATCATTCCCGCAGCAAATGGTGTATTTACAGCCAATAGTTTAGCCAAAGTGTATGCGATGCTATCTCAAAAAGGAATTTGGAAAGGTCAGCAGTTGATTCGTCCTGATGTGTTTTCTGAGTTGAGTCGAGTGCAATATACCGATCGAGATCGGGTGATGCCGATACCTATGCATTGGCGCTTGGGTTATCACCGTATATTAACCTTAGGAAAAACTGCAGAGCAGGGTTTTGGTCATATGGGCTTTAATGGTTCAGGGGCTTGGGGCGATGGTGAGCGAGGCTTGAGTTTTGCTTATACACATAACTTTGCTACAGGTTCTTTGACTGGGGATTATCGACTTTGGGCTTTGAGCCAAGAAAGTTTACGCTGCGCAGATGCGGTTTTAAAAGGCAAAAAAGGCTGGTTTTGACGGGGCTGAGATTTAGTCATCGTCTAAAATATGTTATGTTCGTCGCGGTTTAGGTTTTGAATATTTGTGACATGAAGGCTCCCATTCTTATCCCGCTGGTTGCTACAGGATTACTCTTAGGTTGTTCCGAGGCGAATCAAACGCAACATGATCAGTCTAAACTCCAAGTGGCAGAACAAAAGCAGATTATTCCTGCGTGGGTTGGGAGTTATCAGGGGACAACGCCGTGTATGGGGTGTTTGTCCCGTTGTGAAGACTGTCCGGGTATGGCAGTTGCACTTGAGCTGCATGAAAACATGACCTACACCCTAAAACGAGAAAGTTTGAGTGGCCATAATGAAATCGAAACTTTGACTGGACCACTTCGTTTTAATGCTCAAGATCAGCACAAGGTAGAGTTGGTGAATGTGACAACGCGAAACTTACTTTATGTCGATTTAGAAGATCGTGTTCTAGAAATACGTGAAGATGTGACTGGAAAAAAATACCAAATGCAGAGTGATTTTGTTTTGGTGAAACCAGCTTAATTTTCTAAATATCTGTATTTTAGAAATTCATTTTAATATTTACATCTTTTTGCTTTTCCAAAGCTCTCACTTTATTTCAAATCCATAATCTAAATACATAAATAGCTTGAGATAGGGAGTGGGATAAAAATGGAGCTAATGGTTTTTGAATTATTGATCTAAATCAGCTTTATAGCTTAGAAATGCGAGAAGGGGGTGAAGTAATTCATTCACTCTTTGACAAAAAAACAGTATGCTTAGGCCTATAAAAAGGAGCATACATGTATCAAGTACTTGCACGGAAATATCGTCCTCGTAATTTTAATGAGCTAGTGGGTCAAAACCACGTCTCTCGAGCGCTAACCAGTGCTTTGGAGCGCGGACGTTTGCACCATGCTTATTTATTTACAGGAACGCGTGGGGTCGGAAAAACCACCATTGCCCGTATTTTGGCGAAGTGCTTGAACTGTGAAACAGGTGTGACTTCGACGCCGTGCGAAGTTTGCCCAACCTGTACCGCCGTGAATGAAGGCCGTTTTATTGACTTGATTGAAATCGATGCGGCATCACGTACTAAAGTTGAAGATACGCGAGAACTTTTAGACAATGTTCCTTATGCGCCAACACAAGGTCGTTTTAAGGTCTATTTAATCGATGAAGTACATATGCTGTCTACGCATTCTTTTAATGCTTTACTCAAAACATTGGAAGAACCACCTGAACATGTGAAATTCCTTTTTGCAACCACAGATCCTCAAAAGCTCCCAATTACTGTGATTTCGCGTTGTTTGCAATTTACACTACGCCCGTTGGCTGTAGATGAAATTACCGAGCATCTGGGGAATATTTTAAATAAAGAAAGCATCCAAGCTGAACAAGATGCGATTTGGCAAATTGCAGAGTCTGCCCAAGGCTCATTACGAGATGCACTTTCTTTGACAGACCAAGCGATTGCTTACGGTCAGGGAGCCATCCAGCACCAAGATGTCAAAGAAATGTTGGGTTTAATCGATCGTACTATTATTTATGATTTGATACTTGCGATACATCAAAACCAAAAACAACGGGTGAGTGAGTTGCTGATGCAATTCCGCCAGCAAGCACTGGATGTATCTTTAGTTTTGGATCAGCTGATTTCGACTTTACATGAGTTGGCGCTATTACAATATTTGCCTGAACTTAGTCTCAAATATAGTGCTGAAATTAATAAAAAAATCATGCAATTGTCTCAGCAAATTGCTGCGCAAGACTTGCAACTTTATTACCAAATTGCATGTAAAGGGCGTGCTGAATTACAGCTAGCAGTCACCCAAGAGCAAGGCTTTGAAATGTCAGTGCTGCGCATGTTGGCGTTCCGTCCATTACAACCAAATGAAGTGTTGGTGGCTCATGCCAATAGTGCTGTAGTTGAATCTGTACAACAAACGGCAATACCGAGTGCTGCTCCAGAAACGGCTTTGCAGCAAGATGCTCAAACTGTAGATGTTGATGCGGCATTTGAAGACGCTGCAATAACTCAGAATGCAGAACCTGAGTTTAAACCTGAACTTGATGATGTCGATCTTTCAGAAAGCGCCGAAGATAATAAACCACCAGTGGACTCATCTCAGCAATCTGATCAAATCGTATTCGACCCTTCAAGCGATGAAGTGTTGTTCGATTTAGATGAAGCAGACGAATTTAATGCTCGAAGCAATGACGATGAGCCAAATAGTGATGATTTCTTATTTGATGAAATTGTACCGCTAGACCTAGAAAGTCAAAATGATGCTTCCCTTGAAGATGTCGTAGCAATAGCTGAACCTGCTGTGCAAGCGGAGTCTTCTGATTTAGCAAATGAAGTGCTTTCAGCAGATAGCGTACAGGACACCCAAGTTGTAGAAAATGAAAGCCTGCAAACTGTTGCTGCTATTGTAGAGCCCGTTCAACTTGAACAGGTTTCAACTGCATCAGCCGATTTAATGCCACAAGATATTTTACAACTTCAAACGCAGCAGTTAGTCGGTGAGTGGACTGTGGAGAAGTGGGAGTACTGGTTCAGAAGCAGTGGCTTATCACCCGCGGTACAAGAGTTGGCTCAGCAAGGTTTAATGGCTGGGCAAATTAATGCCGAGTCTGTGTTTATGATTCCGCAGCGTTATGAGCAACTCCTCACCCAATTACGTCATGTCTTGGAAGATGCGCTCAAAGCTGAATGGCCTCAGACGCGTTTTGATGTGAAATATGCAGAAGTTGAAACGATTACCCCGTACACCATGCAGGCGCAGCGCAAGCAAAGAGCATTTCAACGTGCGCATGAATTACTGCAAAACGAAGATACGGTCAAAGGCCTTGTACAAACTTTTGATGGTGAATTGCAGAATATCCAACTTAAGTAATGCCATGGCTTAAGTAGTGGCGCAAAGCACTCCGCATTTCAGATGGAATCGGGGTGCTTTTGCGTGTTTCACGGTCTACAAAGACATGAACAAAATGTCCTTGAGCTGAAGCAGTTTCTTGACCAAATTTGAAAATGGCAAGTTCGTAAGTGAGTGAAGAGTTTCCTATTCTAGAAATAGTCACACCAATATCAATAATCTCAGGATAAGACAACTCATGTAAGAAACTGCATGCTGAGTCGACCACTAAACCAATAATAGGGGATTGGTGAATATCAAAATTTGCTTTTTCAATCAGTAAGGCATTTGCGGCAGTATCAAAATAACTATAGTAGGTGACGTTGTTGACATGGCCATAGAGGTCATTGTCTGACCAACGTGTTTGAATCGGTAGAAAATAATGAAATTGGTCACGTGTCTTTGCAGCTTGTCTCATCGATATCATCCTTAAAATCGTCTTATAAATAGCCTAAGCTAATTATATGGCTTAGCTGTAAATGGCTTGATAAATTTCCCGTGCCTGTTGCCACTCTAGTTCTCTTGGGTTGTTTTGTAGTAGGCGTGTTTGTAACATGGCATCGGTTGCAAGCTGATCTAGACTGTGTTCAGAAACATTCAATGCCTTGAGTTTTAAGGTTAAACCACTGCGGTCTAAATGGTTTTGCATATGATCAACGAAAAGATCAGAAAGACCATCGGTACAGCCTGTACTTTTTGGATCGAGCCAGCAGATCAGTTCCGCATAATGTTGCTTGGCTTGGGGGAGGTTAAACTTTAAAACCTCTGTCAGCACTAAGGCATTGCTATGTCCATGAGAAATGTGAAAATGCCCACCCAATGGATAAGCAAGCGCATGAACAGCACCGACAGGGGCATTGGCAAAGGCTTGTCCTGCCAACATCGAACCGACTAACATATTTTGTCGAGCTTCTAAATTTCGACCATCTTCTAGCACTAAACTGAGGTTCTGATTCAGCAGTTTTAAAGCATGTTTTGCTAACATGTCGGCATAGGGGTTTTTCTTGATTTTAGAGGTATAAGCTTCAATCGCATGTACCATCGCATCAATGCCTGTGGCAGCACTAATATGACGCGGCAGATTTTCAGTAAATGTCGCATCCAAGATCGCCACATCGGCAAAAAGAACGGGTGCTACGATTCCAGTCTTTGTCGTTTCACCTGTGGTGACAATCGAAATTGGTGTGACTTCAGAGCCTGTCCCTGCAGTGGTAGGGACTAAAATTAAGGGTAGACGAGGTGCTTGGGCATTATTCACCCCATAAAGATCGGCTAACTTCTGCTGCTGTGCAGGATGGCTGAGGATGGCAATAATTTTTGCAACATCCATAGAGCTGCCACCACCAAAGCCTAAAACGACATCTACCTTTTGCTGTTTGGCATAATCAACCGCATTTAAAACAATTTGCTCACTCGGATCTGCTTCAACCTCACTGTAAATACTGTAAGTCAGAGAGAGATCTTCTAATATTTCTAAGATGGGAAGATGGAGCTGATGCTTTAACATGCCTGCATCTGTAACCAATAACAGATGCTGATAAGGACGTGCTGTTAAAATGCCTCTGAGTTGCTGAATGCTGCCTAAGCCAGAAATAATATTCGGCACAGTTTGAAATTGAAATTGGTTCATAACAGCATCCTTTTTTATATCTTATCCAACAATATTGTTTTGTACTTCTATAGGATTCATCCTCTAAATAACTTAACATAAGACACTTGAAAATAAAGCTGTTTCGAGGTGGTTATGTCATTCACAGCGCCCTATAAGGTGTTATGTGTCTGTTTAGGAAATATTTGTCGTTCTCCCACGGCAGAAGTGGTTCTCAGACATTTTTGTGATGCACATCAGCTCAATATCGAAATCGATTCGGCGGGAACCAGTAATTACCATCCCAACAAAGCACCTGACTTGCGTAGTCAAGAACATGCTTTAAAACGGGGCTATGATTTATCCAGCTTACGTGCACGACAGTTACAGACCAGTGATTTTGTCCATTTCGATTTAATTTTGGCGATGGATCATCGTAATTTTGACGATATTCAAGCGTTGTATCAAACAGCGCAAACTGAATTTGGTGCTCAACCTCTCCGCGCTAAAGTTGCACTGATGTCTGAACATGACGCGCAGTATCCGCAGCAAGCATTACCTGATCCTTACTATGGTGGTTTTGATGGTTTTGAACGTGTTCTTGACCAATGTGAGTCGAGCAGCCAAGCGTGGGTCAGTATTTTTGAACAACACTTTGAACAGTAATTAAGGTTCGTGCATGCAAATAGAAACACAAAAACAGCTTAAACCTTTTAATACGTTAAGCTTAAATGCGATAGCCTCTCATTATGTTCAAATTCACAGTCCAGATGAGCTTGTTGAAGCATTGGATTATGCACAGCAACACGCTTTGAATGTCATGATTTTATCTGGTGGAAGTAATATGCTGCTTCCTGCACAAATTGATGCTCTAGTTGTGCATATGAACATTCTAGGCGTAGAAAACTTGTCTGAAGATGTGAATACCAAAACTATACGAGTCGGCGCGGGACAAGTTTGGCATGACTTTGTGCTTTGGACGACAGAACATCATTTATTTGGCTTGCAGAATTTGGCGTTGATTCCAGGGCTCGTGGGCGCATCTCCTGTACAAAATATTGGCGCTTATGGTGTAGAGGCCGGCGAGTTCATTGAAAGTGTACAAGTCTATGACCGACAGTTGAAAACGTTTAGCGATATTCAAGCCAAAGACTGTGCATTTAGTTATCGTCATAGTATTTTTAAAGATGATCCAACTCGCTATGTGATTACGCATGTGACTTTCAAGTTGTTGAAAAAAGAAGATTTGAAAATTAGCTATGGTGACTTAAAACAAGCCGTGGGTGATGAGCTAACAGCTTTTAATTTACAACAACAAGTGATTCAGATTCGTCAAAGTAAATTGCCTGATCCGAAAGAATTTCCAAACGTAGGCAGTTTTTTTAAGAATCCAATTATTAGTCAGCAAGCTTATGACCTTTTAGCCCAACAATTTGAAAAATTGCCACATTATCCGCAGTTGAATGGTGATGTTAAAATTGCAGCAGGTTGGCTGATAGATCAATCGGGCTGGAAAGGTAAGCAGCTTGGTGTGGTCGGGATGTTTGCCAAACAAGCCTTGGTTTTAGTGAATTATGCCAATGCAGATTTGAACGATGTACAGAGCACATACCGTGCAGTACAGCAGGATGTGTATAATAAATTTAAAGTTTTGTTGGAACCTGAGCCTGTGCTATTTAATTCGGCGGGTCTCATCCAATCTCATGAGGATCGTTAAAAGTATGAGTAAAACCCATAAAATGGTGCGTTTAATGCAAATCACTTCGGTGCTGTTTGCATTTTTCGGCTGTTTAATGATTTTTATTTATACACCTTTTTATTCTAAGCTGATTGTGGCGACATTGAATGCCTTTGTCCCTGTAGATGTCAATGAAGTTGCAGCACAAAGTCAAAAAATGGCAGCACTCAGTGAGCAAGAAAGCTTAGAACCGGGTTCTGATTTGTGGATTGCCCGCCAAGCGTACTTACAGTTGATGGAAGAGCAAATCAAAGAACATAATTCGCAAAACCTAACCACGATTCAGGTACGTTATAAAGCACTACAACAGTTAATTATGTCTGAACAGCGTGAAGAGCAAGAAAAAGAGCAAAAGCCTCAAATTCCTTTGGTGGTTGAGACGGCAAGTTCTGAGGTTGACCCGACTGAAAATGTCAAAGAACTGCTAGAGCTGAATAGCAAAGAAAATAAAGCCTTGATGGAACATTATCTCGACTTTTTAAAAACACATAAAGTTGAGACTGTAGAGGAAGAGCCGATAGATGAACAAATCTATCAGGACATCGCACAAATACATGCACAAAATGAAGAGAGAAAAGCGGCATTAAACATGCCGAATGCCATAGTTGTTTTGGGTGGTGGATTAACTTTAGACAAAAATCGTAAAGATATTGTGGTGAATGAATATACGCGATTACGTCTTGAAACCACATTGCAGGTCGAACAGCAGTTTAAGTTGCCCATTGTGCTTAGCGGTGTCGAAGCCCCGTATATGCAAAAATGGTTAAAGGCACGTGGAGTCGATGCGAAACTATTGGAAGATCGTAGTATGAACACCTGCGAAAACTCGCGCTTTAGCTCTTTGCTGTTGCAGAAAAAAGGTGGTGCACCTAGAGTGATTTTAATTACAGATCAATATCATATGCCACGTACACGCCGTTTATTTGCTTTAAATGGTATCGAAACACAGCCGATAGAGGCACCTATGCCGACCCAATTAACCCAATGGCGTCCAAGTGAACAAAATTATGATCATAGTCGCCGTGCCAATTATGAAATGCTCGCAACGATACGCGATGTACTGTTTGGTTCGAGTGACTGTAGGGAGATTCCATAATGCCTGAACTTCCTTTTTTAAATCCTTCTGTACTCAAACAGCTTGAACTTCCTGTGCCGAGTCGTGAGACGACACCACAGCTATTAATGCCTTTGAATCTAAACCAGCCGTATGAGGCATCGGTAGAGATGGTGTCTTATCGTCGTTTATACGGTTTAGACGCATTGGACTGTGATCACTGGCAAGGTTATGTTCAAATGCCTTTGTTTAAGCTGCATGTCCAAGTTTTTGCACCTAAAATTGAAAAAATTAAAGGTTCAGTCTGCCTGTTGCATGGTTATTTAGAGCATAGCGGAATTTATCAACCCATTATTAAAGAGTTGCTTGACCAAGGCTTTAGTGTACTGACCTATGATCTTCCGGGGCATGGACTCAGTGATGGATCACCTGCGAATATTCAAAATTTTGATCATTATCAAGATGTGTTACATGCTGTGGTGCGCTATGTCAAACATGCAGAACAGCTACCGCAACCGTGGCTAGGCATAGGGCAGAGCACTGGTGGTGCAATTTTGATGCATCATTTGCTTGAGTTTGCCGAACGCCGTGAAAACCCTTATGTGCAACGTGTTTTGTTGTTGTCGCCACTCATTCGACCTGCAAAATCCGCTTGGTGGCATAACTCGGTTGGATTAGGCATTATTCGACGGATTAAACGTCAAGTGCCGCGTCATTTTAGGCGGAATAACCATAACCCTGAGTTCTTACGCTTTGTTCGTTTAAAAGATCCGCTACAACCTCGTATGATGGGTATGGATTGGATTTTGGCTATGTCCAAATGGATGTTGGAAATGGAGCAGCGCCCAGCCTGTCGCATTCCTGTCTGGTTAGCCCAAGGTGCGCTGGATCAGACGGTAGACTGGCGTTATAACATTGAGTTTATTCGTGAAAAGTTTCGCTTACAGACTTTATTGATGTTGGAGGAAGGTTCACATCAATTGATCAATGAACGTTCAGATATTCGTGCGGCATTAACAGGTCTAATTCCAGCTTTTTTACATGCGCAGGGTTCATCGAGTGGATATTACTAACATTCTGTGATTTCTCTTATCGAAAATAAAAAGGAGGCTGATAGAGCCTCCTTTTTATTTAGAAATGTTCTAATTTGGACATATTCCACATACGGAAATAGAAGTTCTCTTCATCTTTATTTTCACAAGACAGCAGTTCACCATCTTTTAACCAAAAATGCAGCTGCGCATAGTTTCGAATTTCTCGGTCATTAATACGCTGTGCTAAATGGCGTGCTTTAATTTCTGCTGGATGTTTTAAGCCCGCTGAAGCAATCATTTCTGAAAGTGCCTTTAATGTGTTGTCATGAAAATGAAGTACACGTTCGGCTTTGGTGGGCACATGGATTGCTTTTTGACGCTCTTTGTCTTGTGTCGCAACACCGACAGGGCATTGGTTGGTATGACAACTTTGCGCTTGAATGCAGCCCACCGCGAACATAAACCCTCGTGCAGAATTGACCCAATCTGCACCAATTGCCATGGTACTGGCAATATCAAAGGCACTAACCAATTTGCCACTGGCACCAATTTTGATCTGGTCACGTAAACCAGCACCGACCAGTGTATTGTGTACAAAAAGTAAGCCTTCACGTAGTGGTACGCCCATATTGTCTATCAGTTCGATAGGTGCTGCACCAGTCCCGCCCTCGGAACCATCTACCACAATAAAATCGGGAATAATTTGAGTATGTAGCATGGCTTTGACAATGCTCATAAACTGCCAAGGCTGGCCAATACACAGCTTAAATCCGACTGGTTTACCTTCAGATAGCTCACGCAGTTTTTGAATAAAATGCATCATCTGAATAGGTGTTTTGAAGGCAGAGTGACTTGAAGGAGAAACACAGTCATGATCACGACTGACGCCCCGTATTTCGGCAATCTCTTCAGAAATTTTATCTTTCGGTAGAATCCCGCCATGGCCTGGTTTTGCTCCCTGAGAGAGCTTGATTTCGATCATTTTGACTTGAGGTCGTTTGGCTTGAACGGCAAATTTTTCAGGGTCAAATTGCCCATCTAGAGTACGGCAGCCAAAATACCCACTGCCTAACTCCCAAACAATATCGCCTCCATATTCAAGATGGTACGGACTTAAACTGCCTTCGCCAGTATCATGGTAAAAACCGCCCATTTGCGCTCCTTTGTTTAAAGCGCGAATGGCATTGGCACTCAGGCTGCCAAAACTCATGGCTGAAATATTGAAAATAGAAGCACTATAAGGTTGTGAACATTGCGAATTGCCCACCAGAATACGGAAGGTTTTAGGGTCAGCAGGTGTGCATGGGCTTAGTGAATGAGTCATGAAGCGGTAGTTGTCTGCATAGACATCGATAATGGAACCGAATGGTTTATCTGCATTTTGGTTTTTTGCACGTTGATAGACCAAACTGCGTTGCATCCGTGAAAAAGGCAGTGCGTCTTGATCGGCCTCAATAAAATACTGGCGAATTTCAGGGCGAAAATCTTCAAAAATAAAACGAAAGTGCCCCATAATCGGGTAGTTCTTTAAGATCGAATGTTTATTTTGTAAAACATCATGCAAGCCAACAAGACTCAGTAAACCAGTTATCAGCCAAATACTGTTCAGTAAAGTGTCCGAAATAAAATAATTAATATAGATAGGGGGGTGGCTATAATGAAAAAAAGAAATGCTCAAGAAAATAAAAATACACAGTAGCCAAATGGAGTGCCGTGAAAAAAAAGTATTGAGTAATTTATGACGTATGGATTGAGCAGGGCTAGACATATGGCTGGGCATCCTTCCTGATTGTTTAGACCTAATGTGCCAAGTCTCTATTTCATCTACAAGTAATAAATTGTTGTTAAGCCCGTTATTATTCGCAGGAGCAATCCAATATGAAAATTATGGATATATTTTATACAGATTGATATCTTTCAGAATTTAAAGTATATAAAATGAATATGAATAAGCACTTATTGTTCAAAAGAAAAAATTATAAATTACTTACTTCTAGGGATAGGTTAGGCCAAGCTTGCATCGGTATAGTGTGGTTGAAGAATGATAAGAAAAAGGGGAAGCTTCAGTGAAAAATAAGGAAACTGTTTTGCCTGCACCTGTTTTAATCGTGGAAGATGAAGCCATGATTCGCTCGCGCCTAGATCTGATCCTGTCGGAGCTAGGCTATAGTCAAGATATGCTGATTTTTGCTAAAAATTTAGCTGAATCCATGCAAATCATTGCATCACAGCCGATTTCTTTAGCCTTAGTTGATTTAGGGTTGCCCGATGGAAATGGTATTACCTTAATTGAAAAACTTAGAGAGATAGACGAAAGCGCCTTAATTTTGGTGATTTCGGCATGGAGTACACAGCAAAGTTTATTTGCCTCGATTAAGGCAGGAGCGAATGGCTATGTACTGAAAGAACGTGATGATGCTGAAGTATTGATGTCGATACGGAGTATTTTGCGCGGCGGAGCGCCGATTGATCCCTTTATTGCTCGCGAAATTTTAAATCAAATCTCAACCTCAAATACCCCCCAAACTGAGCGTGTAGAGCAGTTGGATGGTCAGGACTATGACCAACTGACCAATCGAGAAACTGAAATTCTCAACTTGGTGGCACAAGGCCTGAGTAACCGCGAAATTGCTGAGCAATTATTTGTTTCGCGCTATACCGTTGAAAGCCATATTAAGCATATTTACCGCAAGCTTTCTGTTTCAAAAAGAACCAAAGCTGTCAGCACTGCGCGTTCTTTAGGTATTTTATGAGAAATGGCTGGCTGAGCATTTTTGTCACACTGTGTTTGTGTGTGCTTAGTTTTGCCAGTTATGCGCAAACCAACTTTGCTGTTAGTCCAACTTGTAAAGTGAATGTCGATAAAATTTCTGCGGTGAAAACTAGTTCTGTCGATGTTGTTCCGAAGACTGGATGGGTAGAGGTCAAAAACCCTGACGTGTGGACAGAACGCTGGCCACATTACGATGGTGGCGTTTGGTACCATTTTAATTGGCATTGGAGTTGTAACGACAGTAATGAACTGAAGCAGCCTTTAGCATTTTCTGTGGAAGGCATGAGTAGCGCAGGCGCTGTTTTTTTTAATCGAAACCTGCTTTGGAAAGATAAGCATTTAGTTGAACCCCTATCAAAAAGTTGGAATACTCCGCGTTTTTGGATCCTTCCTGTCGAAAGCTTAAAACAAAAAAACAATGACATTTGGGTCTATGTGGTTGGTAATAGTTATGAAAGTCCGGGTTTAGGTAATTTAGAATTTTCTGACATCACAACAGCATATGATAAACAACAAAAACGAATTTGGAATAAAAGGGCGCTGTTTCAAGTCAACTTAGTCATTTCCACCACCTTAGGCTTGGTGTGCTTTGTCATTTGGTTTTTTAGACGCAATGAAACGACATTTCTGTGGTTTTCTGTTAGCTGTTTGTTTTGGGTATTGTTTATTTGGAATGTCATCAACCGAGAAGTGTTTCCATATCCAAACTCCTTGTGGGTCATGAAAACTAACCTGACTTTTTTTGTTTTATACAATGTTTGCTTTTCCATTTACTTACTGCGCTTTGTGAAAACAAAGTTTGCTGAATTAGAGAAAACCTTATTTTTAGTTGCTGCAGTGTGTATTGTCACCATCTTGTTTATCCCAAGTTTGATGGTCAATATCGTATTTGCTGTGATTTTCTTGTTATGTATTGCATTATTTATCGCATCATTCTGCTTTGTGATTTATCGCGCTTATAAAACCAAGCGCCGTGATTTTATTTTGTTGGCGGTTTGTTTAAGTGTGATTCTTATCGTCATGCTTTACGATATTTCACTACTTTTTGATGGACATATTAATGACCATCAGCCTTTGTCGCCGTATACCTCACCGGTGATCACTTTTTTTATTGTGATTATTCTCGCAACACGATTAGATAAAAATATTAAAAAAATACAAAGATTTAATAGTGAACTTGAGCAACGAGTGAGCTTTGTGACCAGTAATCTGTCCTCTAGTTTATATGCTCGACATCAATTAGAGCTTGAAAATGTCCGCCTACAAGAGCGTATTCATTTAGCGCATGATTTGCACGATGGTTTGGGTGCATCTTTGGTTCGTTCCATGATTTTAGTGGATCAGAGCTCCAGCACCATGTCGAATCAACAATTTTTATCCATCCTCAAATTGCTTCGAGATGATTTAAGACAAATTATTGATAGTGGTTCTTTAACCAATAACAAAACGCCAGATAATCCTGTGTTATGGATTGCTCCTGTTCGGCATCGGTTTAGTCAGATCATGGATGAGTTGGATATTGAGGCGACTTGGAGCATTCCAGAGGCATGGGAAATACAACCGACAGCACTACAATGTTTGACTTTAATTCGTGTTCTTGAAGAAAGTTTGACTAATATTATGAAGCACAGTCAAGCACGGCATATTGATGTAAAAATGTATTATCCAAGTACAACTCACTTGGTCATGATTATTCAGGATGATGGCGTAGGTTTTAATGTGGAGTGTGTGCTTAACCACGGGATGGGCATTGGTATGCGCAGTATGAAAATGCGTTTAGAAAAAATTGGTGCTGAGCTCAATATCGAATCTGAAAAAGGCTGTACCAAAATTATTGCCAGTTTAAGGTTTGGTGAGGGAGAAAGTGCTGAGTAGATTAGACTACCCAGCACTTGGTTTGCTTAAGCTTCGTCAGGTGGGAGTAGCATTAAGACGGATTCGTTCATCAGCATCGCAATGTCTTCTAGAATATCGGCATCATATAAGCTTTCATCAAGTAACAGTGCTTCACCATCTGCTAAATTCTTGAGTAATGGTGCAAATTGCTCCGAAATGCATAGCCCTTCACCGTTTGCCCAAAATAAGAATTCATCTTCATTGTTGGTATAAAGTAGGCGAGAAGCGGGTTCTAAGATCAGCTGATAGCCTTGGTCTAAAATACCTTCTAAATCTCCTGTGCCAATTTCTTCAGCATCAGGAATATTTTCAGGGTACTTTGGCTCTGACATCAAGGTCATAATGGCATCTTCAAGCAAAGTTGAATTTTGTAGTTGCGCCAAAATTTCTGCTTTTAAATAATCCAATTCGTTTTGTGTTAATTGGCCGATCGGGCTTTTTTGGTCACGAACAATATCGAGCAAAGGATTACGCAATAGCGCGTTATCAGACAGTTTGTCGCCTACACGGTCTACCATGTCGGTGACGTTTGGCATACGGAAGCCAAAAGAGAAAGTCAGGCAGTCATCTTCGGCTACACCAAAATGTGATAAACCTGGTGGTACATAAAGTAGATCACCTGGTGCTAATACTTCGTCAAAATGTACGTCAATTTCAGGCAGTAATTTTAAAGGTTGGCCTGCAACAATCTCAGATTCAGCATCGCACATTTGACCCAACTGCCAACGACGATGACCATAACCTTGAACTAAAAAGACATCGTAAAAGTCAAAATGCTTTCCGACAGAGCCACCCTTAGGTGCATAAGACACCATGATGTCATCACGGCGCCACTGCGGAATAAAAGGAAATTTTTTCCACAGTGCTGCTAAGTCAAAAGAGTAGTGGTCTACGGCTTGAACCAATAAAGTCCAGAGTTTTGGCATCTTTTGGAAATCAGCTTTTAACAGCGGTGAAGATTTGACCGACCACTGATTTGGGTCACGGTCTTTTTGTTTGATGAGACGAGCTGTGACATTTTCATCTAAAGCCAGTTCCATAATATCGCTAGGTTCTAAAATATTGATAATTTCAGGCAGCGCGTTGCGGACCAATAATGGCTTTTTTTGCCAATATTCGGCAAGGAATTGTTCAGCTGTAATACCGCCAAGAACATCAAGAGATTGGGACATGAAAATAGCCTAAGCAAATTTAAAACAATATTGTGACTATTGTCTTATGATCGAAGGTCTATGTGCAAGTATCGTTAGATTTATTTAAATGCGCTTGGTTGATTTAAATAAATTAAGTTTGTCTCAGTCGCTATGATTGTAGGCATCAAAATTTTTACAGCATAATAGGTCTAAAATATAGTGAAGAAAAATAATGTTAAGTAAAGAAGATGCCGAGAAAATGGCGAATGAGATATTGCAAAAAGAAAGAGAGAAAAGTCAGTCCAAATTAGCGAAAAAATCATCCTCAATCGATAGGATATACGAAACAAAAGATTTGGCTAAGGTGCCGCAATATCAGCATATCTTACTTTTTAGACAGGCCAAAAGTCTCGCTGAAGATCATCCGCTATATAATAAAATGTGGTATGGCTATTTGGTATTGGCATTGTTATTTGTCAAATATCTCTTTAGACAGAGGGAAAGTGTGAGTAGCTTTGACCCTAATAATATTGGTCTATTTTCATTTCTTATTCTTTTTATGCTGATTACGCTGTACCGTAGTCTATTAATTCGAATGTATTTTAAACGACTCATTCAAGCTTATCTCTCAGTAAATTCGTCTAAAAATCTTTGAGCGATTGGTCATATATTAATATTTATGCTGTTGTTAAATTTAATGCTCAGAAACGAACAGCAACACCTGCTGCTGTTCAATTTATTGGGGAAGCATCTAAGAATACTTCTACAGAATTAAGGCACAAGTACTTTTAATTCACGCAGAATATTGCATAACTGAATCATAGGCATACCCATCAACGTGGTTTGATCTTGCCCCATCATTTGTTCAAATAAGCTGATACCAAGGCTTTCACACTTGAAGCTTCCTGCACACATCAGTGGCTGTTCAACTTCAACATAACGCTGGATTTCATGTAGGCCCAGTTTACGGAATTTGACTTTATAGTGTTCAACTAGACTACGTTCAAAGCCAGTTGAGTGTTGCTGCACGCTGAGTGCGGTACTAAAGTACACAATTTTATCCGAATTGGCTTGTAGTTGTTTAATGGCTTTTTCAGTACTCAATGGCTTACCAATAAAAATATCGGGTGCACCTTCACGCCATGCTACTTGATCTGAGCCAATCACGATTGCTTCAGGGTTCTGTGACGCAATGACGTGCGCTTTTTCATAAGCCAATCGTTTGGCTAAATCATCGGCATGGATTTCACCACGAGGCGATTCGTCTATATCAGGGACAACGCAGCGGTAGTCTAGACGTAAACGATTCATGAGGTCTTTACGAGTTTGACTGCTTGATGCCAAGATAATTTCTGAAGTATTCATTCGACAGCATATTCCATAAGCACATTTAGGGGTACGTAAGACAGTACAGCTTGATGGCAAGCTTGAACTTTAACAGGAGGCGCAAAACCGGCCTGATAAGCTTCTACCCAACGGGTCACACAGATACACCAAAAATCACCAGGTTGTAGACCTGGAAAGTCAACTTCAGGCACAGGGGTAATAAGATCATTACCCACTCGCTGAGAAAAATTTAAAAACTCAGAGGTCATTTCGACACAGATCGTGTGTTGTCCCAAATCGGAAGGTGCTGTATGACAAAAGCCATTACGGAAATATCCCGTGATCGGGGAATAACAACAGCTGGCTAAAGGTTCACCCAAAACGTTTAAACGGTTTAGATTTGGATCAGGATGAATAGACATAAATGCTAAATCTAGTGAGACTTTTCACTATGATAGCAAAACTTTGCCTTTCGTTTGCTTTTCTGCAAAAGAAGCTAACCTTTTTCTGCATAATCATTTAAAATCGACGCGATTTTTATATATAGAAAGAGAGCTCTACATGAATTTTCAGCGTATGACTGACCTCGATTTAACGGGTAAACGTGTTCTTATTCGCGAAGATTTAAACGTTCCTGTTAAAAATGGTGTGATTACAAGCGATGCACGTTTACGTGCCGCTTTACCAACAATTAAAGCAGCGTTAGCACAAGGCGCAGCCCTAATGGTTTATTCTCACCTTGGTCGTCCAGTTGAAGGTGAGCCAAAACCAGAACAATCACTAGCACCTGTTGCTGCGTATTTGACTGAAGCATTGGGTCAAGACGTTCAATTAGTGACGGACTACCTTGACGGTGTTGAAGTTGCAGCAGGTCAAGTGGTACTCCTTGAAAACTGTCGTTTTAACGCAGGTGAAAAGAAAAATAACCCAGAACTTGCTGCAAAATACGCAGCACTTTGTGATGTATTTGTGATGGATGCATTCGGCACAGCACACCGTGCAGAAGCATCAACTGAAGGCGTGGCACGTTTAGCGAAAGTTGCAGCTGCTGGTCCTTTATTGGCGGCTGAGTTAGATGCACTTGGTCGTGCATTACAAACACCTGAAAAACCAATGGTTGCGATTGTTGCAGGCTCTAAAGTATCGACTAAGTTAGATGTGTTGACATCACTTTCTGATATTTGTGATCAATTGATCGTGGGTGGAGGTATTGCCAATACGTTCTTGGCAGCAGCAGGCTTCAATGTTGGTAAATCATTGTGTGAAAATGATTTGATTGATACAGCAAAAGCAATTGCGGCAAAAGTTTCTGTACCGCTTCCAACGGATGTTGTAGTAGCTGATGCTTCTGAAATCGATTTTGCAGATTTCTTGGGTTCATTGGCTGCTGCTAAAGCAGTCGTGAAAAAAGTTGAAGATGTGACTGACAATGACATGATTTTGGATGTAGGTCCAGAAACAGCAAAAGCATTTGCAGACATTTTAAAAACGTCAAAAACGATTCTTTGGAATGGCCCAGTGGGCGTATTTGAGGTTGATCAATTTGGCGAAGGCACTAAAACATTATCTTTAGCAATTGCTGAATCTGCTGGCTTCTCTATTGCAGGTGGTGGTGACACTTTAGCTGCTATAGATAAATACGAAGTTGCTGACAAAATCGGTTATATCTCAACTGGTGGTGGTGCTTTCCTTGAGTTTGTCGAAGGTAAAACACTTCCAGCAGTTGCAGCGCTCATAGAGCGTGCACAATAATTATTGTGTGCTCATGCTGTTGTAAAAAGGTTGACTTCGGTCAACCTTTTTTTATGGGCTTAACAAATCTATTCATCATTCAGTCATGAAAATGAAATAATGCTGAAATAAACTATAGGGCATTAAATCATCTGTTCTAGGAAAACATTATGAATTTAAAAATGACCCTTGCTGCACTTTTGTTAGCACCATTGGCACTGACTGCTTGTAAGAAAAATGAAGCACCAGAGCAAACCGCTGCGGCATCTGAAACAGCAGCAGTTGAAGAAGCTGTAACGGCTGAACAACAAGCGGCAATTGATGCGATTGATCAGCCAGAGTTGGATGAAAAGAACAAAGACATTCCAGCTGAAGTTGCAAATGCACCAGCAGATGCTGCAACAGCGGATCCTGCGGTAGAGGCTTCGGCGGCTACAGCACACTAAATACACACGAATTTTGTAAAAAGTCCCTGCAATTGCGGGGATTTTTTTTAAATAGTGTTATTTGTTGCTGAATTGAAACCTTTGAGCATGTAGAATATGTCGCATCAACTGGGAGGACATTATGGCTCTTATTTCATTGCGCCAGCTCTTGGATCACGCCGGCGAACATGCTTACGGCGTACCAGCATTCAACGTAAACAACTTAGAACAAATGCGCGCAATCATGCTTGCAGCAGATGCGACAAATTCACCTGTTATCGTACAAGCATCAGCGGGTGCGCGTAAATATGCAGGTGCTCCATTCTTACGTCATCTTATTTTGGCTGCAATTGAAGAATGGCCACACATTCCAGTGGTAATGCATCAAGACCATGGTACAGATCCAGACGTTTGCCAACGTTCAATTCAATTGGGCTTCTCATCTGTGATGATGGATGGTTCATTGGGTGCAGACGGTAAAACACCAACAACGTATGAATACAACGTTGATGTAACACGTCGTACAGTACAAATGGCGCATGCATGCGGTGTTTCAGTTGAAGGTGAAATCGGTTGTTTAGGTAGCCTTGAAACTGGTCTGGCGGGTGAAGAAGATGGTGTGGGCGCAGAAGGCGTACTTGACCACTCTCAGCTTCTCACGTCAGTTGAAGAAGCGCGCCAGTTTGTTGCAGATACCAATGTGGATGCACTTGCAATTGCAGTGGGTACTTCTCACGGTGCGTACAAATTTACGCGTCCACCTACAGGCGATATTTTGGCGATTGATCGTATTAAAGAAATTCATGCGGCGCTTCCAAATACCCACCTTGTGATGCACGGTTCAAGCTCTGTTCCTCAAGAATGGTTAGCGATCATTAACCAGTACGGCGGCGACATCAAAGAAACTTATGGTGTTCCTGTTGAGCAATTGGTTGAAGCAATCAAGCACGGTGTTCGTAAAATCAACATCGATACAGACTTGCGTTTAGCATCGACTGGTGCAATGCGTCGTATGATGGCTGAACAACCAAGTGAATTTGACCCTCGTAAATTCTTCGCGAAAACTGTAGACGCAATGAAACAAATTTGTGTTGACCGTTATGAAGCATTTGGTACAGCGGGCAATGCCGACAAGATTCGTCCAATTTCTTTAGAGAAAATGGTTGATCGTTATAAATAATTCTTTTTGAATAATTTATATTGGAAAAGCCCACCCTGATGTGGGCTTTTCTATGTGTGTTTATATTCGAGGCGACAATAATAAGAGTGTGCTATGGAACTGATATTTGCTGCGGCCTGTTGTAGTGTGGTGGTCTCCATTCTTTTAAAATGGGGTAAAAACAAAGGATTTGATCCGATCCAGATGATTAGCTGGAACTATGCTTCAGCCAGTTTACTGTGTTACTTCTGGTTTAAACCTGATCTAAGCCACGTTTCTATTTCAAATACTCCGTGGTGGCTGATTGTCGCGCTTGGTGTCTTGTTGCCGAGTGTATTTTTATTTTTAGCTAAATCTTTACAATATGCAGGCATTGTCAAAACAGAAATCGCACAGCGTTTGTCTGTGATTTTATCTTTATTGGCGGCTTATTTTATTTTTCAAGAACAGTTTAATCAGCTCAAAATTGTCGGGGTAGTCTTGGGGCTTGCCGCCGTGATGTGCATTTTATTTACCAATGCCTCTGGTGGTGGAGAGGGTCAAAAACAGGCTGTGTGGTATTTAGCACTAATCTGGTTTGGTTATGCGCTGATTGATGTCTTACTCAAATATACAACAGGGCTGGGTGTGCAGTTTTCCGTTGCGTTAAACCTGATGTTTATTTGTGCGTTTTTATTGTCAGTCGGTTATGTTGCTGTGACCACGAAAAATATCGGCTTAACCAAGAACGTCATGGCAGGTTTATGTCTTGGCGTGTTGAACTTTGCCAATATCGCACTGTATGTCAAAGCTCATCTGCTACTTAAGGACAGCCCTGCGATGGTCTTTGCGGGTATGAATATTATGGTGGTGCTGCTAGGTGTATTCAGTGGGCTGCTTTTCTTTAAAGAGAAGCTCAAACTCCCAACAGTCATCGGATTGGTGTTGGGTATCACAAGCGTGGCTTGTTTAGCTTACGCAATGTCTGTTTAAAATAGTTCTGCACAAAGGAAAAAGGGTGTTTGAGCAGATCTTCAATTACTGCAATTCCTAATAACAGCCCTGGTTGCTCACAACTGGGGCAATCGGGATAGTGAGGGCGCATGATATGTTGATACTGACCTAAATAGATTTTATTACAGTGTGCACATTCAAATTCCATCGGCATATTGGGCTTAACAGACATCAGCAACCTCACTATTTTTGTTTTGACATTAAACATGATAATGCAATTTTCAGGCCCAAAATATAAAAGGGACTAAAGTCCCTTTTATATACAAATAGCATTACAGCTGCGTGAAAATATCTTCTTTGCTTAAACGAGACTTTGGCAATTTTGCATTAAAGTCGGCATCACTACGATAGCCTAGTGTAAGCAATACAGAAGGGATTAGACCTTGTTCGGCTAAACCCAGCTCTTCACTAATAATGGATTCATCAAAACCACCAATTGGTGTCGCATCAATTTTTTCAATACCAGCAGCCAATAGAATTTGACCTAAAGCAATAAAGGTTTGGTTCTCAGCCCAACGCTGCACATCACCTTTTTTATTGCGGTAATAGTTGACATAACCTGAACGGCTGTCTTTTTGGCCCTGCTTAGTTGCCTCATCTTTAAAACGACCATGTAGGTCATCTTGATGCAATAAATTTTCCAAATGTTGCTCAGAAATATCGGCTTTGGTGCAAAATAAAATCGTATGTGATGAATCTAGCACTTTGGGTGCATTGTATGAGTATTTACCTACTAGTGCTTTTGCAATCCGCTCTTTGGCGTTTGTGTTTTCTGCAATGAAGAAGTGCCAAGGCTGGATATTGATAGACGATGGCGTTAAGCGGAGAATTTCTAATAATCGAGTAAACTGTTCATGAGGGATCTTTCTATTTGGGTCATAAGCTTTGGTGGTATAACGACTTTTTGAAATATTTAGCAGATCCATAATCACACTCAATTTATTGTTGATGTCTCATTCTAACCGATGAAAGGAGACTTGTGATCACGTTACAATCCGAACAGACTTAGATTTTAGTTGAATATGTGTACCAGCGGAATACGCATTTAAGCGCCTGTGATGATAGCTATAAATAGATCTAGCCCTAAGTAATAGGATGACATGACATGACATGACATGACATGGTTTTGGCACTTTTGTGAGGATGTATTTAATTAGTATATAGGTCAGGATGTCTATGCATGCTTTCAAAGTGCGGATAGCTCAACACAAAATAGAAGAACAAGTCCTAGTATTTGGTGGTGGTGAATAAAGTATTTACATGAAAAGTTTTTTATTTCAAACAGATAAAATAATAAAAAAGTCATACTATTAAAAAATGGGCTACTTTTGCTTAAATCTTGACAACCTAGTATAATGCAGACTACGAGTAGGTATTGTTCCTGCTTTTCTATGATATAGCTGATTGTGATCTATCTGAGTTCAAGCATATGACTTGAATATCATCATTGTAACTACAGAATTATTATTCAAAACCCGTTTTATTAATCTCTTTGTTCCATCACAAAAAGCTCACTTAGTGAGTTAAAATTTTGACAACTTTAAATACATGGCGTGTTGCTACAGCCGTAAATGGTAGTGAAATCAATGTAAAATTGGTGCCACTTAAACGTCAACAAAATACAAATCACGGTTTAATTTGGGTTGAAGTGGGGCATATGATTCAACTTGAATCTGGCGAAACTCTTCCAATGAACTTAGATGGTTTGAGCTTTTATACCGGTGTTAATCAATTGTATCGTCTAAATGAGTTGAACTAAGGCGATAAGTACTTGAGTTAAGCATTATGTGTAATATTGATTGGTATAGTCAAAAAATGGCATTAATACTGCCATTTTTTTAATACCAAATTTTGTAGATGATCATTCGCATTAATTTCTAAAATCTGAGCGGAATCTTCTTTCCAGTCACCAAGTACAATTCTCTTTTTCCCATCGACATCATGAATATTTGCGCGGTGGGTATGTCCGTGAACTAGTAAATCAACATTGCTTAATGCTGCTTGAACAGCATCTTGATTCACATCCATGACTTCATAGCTTTTAAACTGTTGCGCTTGACGGCTTTTTTTACGAAACCCATTGGCCAATTTTTGTCTAAAGCCAAGCGGCGTACTTTTTAGAAACTTCAGCAGAAGTGGATTACGAATAATTTTACGAAAGCGCTGATAGGATACGTCGTCCGTGCAAAGTAGATCACCGTGTTCAATACGAATGGTGTGATCTGAAAGATTGAGTGTGCATACTTCGGCTAACAGTTGACCATTAAATTGGTCGAGGAACTGTTGTCCTAGGGCAAAATCACGGTTACCTGCTAAGAAATAGATGTGATTGCCTGCATTTGAAAACTTTTTTAAGGCGCGAATGATTTCATCTAGCCAAGGGACTGTGTAGTCATCACCAATCCATGCATTGAACCAGTCGCCTAAAATATAGAGCTGGGTATTCTTGTTTTTATAAGCATCTAATAAATCTAAAAACCCCCGAACGAGTCGAGGGTGATCTGGTGACAAGTGTAAATCAGCGATAAACAAATAGGTCACGGAAGTTTCCTTTTAAAAATCCCTCCCGACCTCCCTTTAAAAAGGGAGGGTAATCTCATATTCGAATGAGAGTCTAGCTCCCTCCTTTATCAAAGGAGGGCTGGGGAGGATTTAAAAATTACTCAGAAATGATCTTAGCAGATTCAATCACAACGTTTTCTAGTGGAACGTCAGCGTGGTAGCCACGGTTGCCAGTACGAACGCCTTTAATTTCGTTTACTACGTCTAGACCTTCAGTTACTTTACCGAAAACTGCATAACCCCAACCTTGTGCATTTTTGCCAGAGTGGTTAAGGAAAGAGTTGTTACCCACGTTAATAAAGAACTGCGCAGATGCAGAGTGAGGTGCTTGTGTACGCGCCATTGCAATTGTACCAAGGTCATTGGTTAAGCCGTTATCAGCTTCGTTTTCAATTGCATCACGTGTTGCTTTTTCTTTGAAGTTTTCATCCATACCACCACCTTGGATCATGAAGCCATCGATCACGCGGTGGAAAATTACGCCGTCATAGAAACCGTCACGTACGTATTCTAAGAAGTTAGCAACAGTAATTGGTGCTTTTTCGTTGTTAAGTTCAAGAACAATACGACCTTTATTGGTGTTTAATTCGACTTGAGGAAAACTCATTGTGTAATCTCCTAATCATGGACATCAAAGCCATGGGTTTTTTGGTTGTGAGAAGCATAAGCAAACTGTAAACTACAAGGCAAGTAAAAACGTTATTTTCTTTGTAAAATAGATCAAATATCGTTTAAGGGGCTGTAAAATATTCATAAATCGACTGATAGATCAGTTAGAATTATGCTCGTATAGCAGGACCCTATTTTTCCTTAATTTTTTTCATCAAAGTGATTTTTAAACTATGAAGCCGAATGATGTTGTTTCAACACTGCCAAATAACCCGACACCAAGTAACAATGCCTCTGTCGCAGCGCAGCAAGAACAACAGCCAGGCTTAGACTTTATTCGCCAAGTGATTACCGATGATTTGGCTGAAGGTCGTACGCAAAAAGTAGTCACGCGTTTCCCGCCAGAGCCGAATGGTTATTTACATATTGGTCACGTGAAAGCGATTTGCTTAAACTTTGGTATTGCCAACGAGTTTGATGGTTTTTGCAACCTACGTTTTGATGACACCAACCCAGATGCTGAAGAACAAGAATATGTAGATGGGATCGCCAATGACGTTAAATGGTTAGGTTTTGAGTGGAATGGCGAACCGCGCTATGCATCAAGCTATTTCGATCAACTCCATGCATGGGCGATTCAACTGATTAAACAGGGTGATGCTTATGTTGATTTGCAGTCGCCTGAAGAAATTCGTTTGAACCGTGGTAACTTTATTGAGCCAGGTAAAAACTCGCCTTACCGCGATACTTCAGTTGAAGAAAACCTTGCACGTTTTGAAAAAATGAACAATGGCGAGTTTGCAGAAGGTGAAGCTGTTCTGCGTGCCAAGATTGATATGGCATCTCCAAATGTGCATATGCGTGACCCTATTTTGTACCGTGTACTCCATTCAGAGCATCACCAAACAGGTGATAAATGGAAAATGTACCCAATGTACGACTATGCACATCCATTATCCGATGCAATTGAAGGCATTACTCACTCATTATGTACTTTGGAATTCCAAGACCACCGTCCGTTTTATGACTGGGTGGTTGAGAAAGTTCACTCGGAAGCAGTACCACGTCAGTATGAGTCTAGCCGTTTAAATATTGACTACACCATTACCTCTAAGCGTAAATTACGTAAATTGGTTGAAGGTGGTTATGTCAATGGATGGGATGACCCACGTATGCCAACCGTTGTAGGTATGCGTCGTCGTGGTTTTACCCCAGAAGGCCTACGTGACTTCTGTAAGCGTGTTGGTGTGTCGAAGTCAGATGGTATTGTTGATGTTGCAATGCTTGAATACTGCATCCGTCAGTCTTTGGAAAATACAGCTGCTCGTGGTATGGCAGTATTGAATCCACTCAAAGTCACACTCACAAATTTGCCTAACGATATAGATTTAACTCATTCACGTCATCCAAATGTAGACATGGGTGAGCGTGTAATTCCGTTAACCTCTGAAATTTACATTGACCGTAAAGACTTTGAAGAAGAACCACCAAAAGGCTTCAAGCGTTTAATTCCGGGTGGTGAAGTTCGTCTACGTCATGCTTATGTCATTAAGTGTGATGAAGTGATTAAAGATGAAAACGGTAAAGTGGTTGAGTTGAAATGTTCAATCGACCCTGAAACTTTGGGCAAAAATCCAGAAGGTCGTAAAGTTAAAGGGGTGATTCACTGGGTATCTGCGACTAAAGGCATTCCTGCTGAAGTGCGTATTTATGATCGCCTGTTTACAGAGTCGGACCCTGAAGTGGGCGATGATTTCTTAGCGAACTTGAATCCTGATTCATTGAAAATTGTAAACGCGGTGATTGAGCCTGCATTGGCGCAAGCACAGCCTGAAGACCGTTTCCAATTTGAGCGTGAAGGTTATTTTGTTGCAGATCAATACGACCATACAGCAGAGAAACCTGTGTTTAACCGTATTTTAGACTTAAAAGACAGCTTTAAGCCTAAATAAGCGCTGTTTGCTTGATTTGGATAGATATAAGGCTCAACTTCGGTTGAGCCTTTTCGTAGCGAAACCAATAGGAATATACTGTGATCGTTCGAGATAAAACCAATAGCTTTGCATTACTCTTTGCTTGGCGTGGCACCATTTTGCCGAAAGTGTTTCCGGCACTGATGGTCGGTGTTTTAATTTCAACTCTTTTGGTTTATCTAGCGACTCAACATTACGTGACAGCTCCTGCAGTGCCTGTCATTGGGTTTACTGTATTTGGTGTGATTCTTTCGATTTTCTTAAGCTTTCGAAATACAGCGTGTTATGACCGCTGGTGGGAAGGGCGTAAGCTATGGGGCGCAATGATTGCCAACGCACGGCATATGATTCGTGATAGTTATGTCTTAAATGATGCAGAGCGTACAGTTTTGATGTATCGCGTGATGTTATTTAGTCATTTGCTTCGAGATCGTTTACGGCAGCAAAGTCATACCTATGACCACTATCAAGCCAAAGTACAACTGACAGTAGAGCAGTGGGAGGTATTGGCTACGCATATTAATCCACCGCAATATCTATTAGAGCTTACGCAGAAAGATCTGGCGGTGTTGTATAAGCGTGGTGAGATTAGCGATATTATTTACAGTATGCTGACTAAGCATATGGTGGCAATGGGAGATATTCACGCTGGTTGTGATCGTATTTCATCTACACCTCTGCCATTTTCTTATTCGGTTTTGTTACACCGTGCCGTGTACTCTTTCTGTCTCATTTTACCTTTTAGTTTAAGTTCCAGTCTTGGTTTTTGGTCACCGGTGATCGTGGCCTTAATTGCCTATCTCTTATTGGGTTTAGATGCGCTAAGTGCAGAGTTAGAAGAACCCTTCGGGCTTCAGGAGAATGACTTGCCTTTAGATGCTATTGTGCGAGGCATAGAGCGTGAAATGCTGAGTTCTTTAAATGAGTCCTTGCCAGAACCAGTGAGTGCGCATAGAGCCAATTTAAGTTAAAGCAGTGAACAAATCCATAACAGAAAATGAGTGGATTGCCTGAGCCATAACAAATTTTCGATATGATTGGTTTGTTGAGATGTGCTATCACTAAGTTTAAAAGTGATAGGGATATAACAATGACTACCGTGATCGAAACTCAGATGTTGATTCGGCGTTCTGTCAATATTGTGTTTAACGCTTTTGTTGATCCACTTATAACCACCAAGTTTTGGTTTAGTCAGTCTTCAGGCTATTTAGAAAAAGGTGCAATGGTCGATTGGACATGGGATAAATACCAAATTACGCACTCGACGCATGTCCTACAAGTCGTTGAAAATGAGCTGATCTGCATCGAATGGGGCACGCCTAAAACTAAAGTGGATTTTGTATTTGAAAAAATCGACAGCATGAATACCTATGTGATCATTCGAAACTATGATATTGAGTTACAGGGTAATGAGTTGATTCATTATGTGATGGATGCAACAGGTGGCTTTACTACAGTGCTAGATGGTGCCAAGGCATGGCTTGAATACGATATCCAGCTCAACTTGGTGGAAGATAAATTCCCGCCTTTTCAGTTACGTTCACATCAGTGATCTTTTTTAGAGCGTTCCTCTTTAAACTCAAAATAGTTGCCAAGCTGTTGTTTGGCCTTATCACGTAATTTCTTTTTGATATAAAGCACCAAGGCAAAACAGGTGGTGGTGAGCGTTAACATTAGGCTGTTCATGAAACTCATCATTGAGCTTACATAGCCAATGGTGGTGAGCCGGTTCATCATTTTGATGACTTGGGGGCTACTTTCAATGCCTGTAATGGCCCACGTACACAAGTGTTCACAGTTATTGATAATAAGATGGTAGTTGTTTTCATGCATGCGTGAGCGCATACGGCGAACCACTTTACGGCCTTTATATTTGGGGTCTTGGTACTGATTCACTGTAATTTTGCGTCCGTGGCTAAAGTTCTCGATGGAGGTGATTTCAATCGGATGCTTTTTAAAAAGATGCGCAAAACCTGAATAATGAATCACACGTCCACGCCCAGCATATATGCCGTGATGCGTATAGCCAAAATGTTTGACTATAAGATGAGCCCCCAAGGGGTAGTGGACTTTTTGTTGTTGCATGCCTAATACGTGCTAATTCATTACAGTTGTCTTTTATCTGTATTTTAAAGCTTCTGCTGGGAATTAGCGACTGTTTAGTGGGTTTCGGTTATTTGAGTTTACGATGATAGAAATAAAAGAGACCGATTGGAAAGGAGTATCTAGCTTTTGTGATCGCATTAAAAAAGGATGCAAGCATCTTCTTTTAAGATGAAGTAGTGTTTATTGATCCACTAGACCTAAAAGTGAATTTTGGGTACTGCACATGCGTGTTGCTTCTTCAGTGTTCATCGCTTTCACGTCTTCTTCAAATTTCTTTTTTTGTTCTTTGAGTTGTTCTTCAGGCAAACCCATCTGCTCGGCAAGTTTTTCCATTTTTTCCCAAGACTCAACACAAGCTTTCGGCATCTTGCTACATGCTGTTAAAGATAAAAGGGTAATACATGTGCTGATTATGAGTAGTTTTTTCATTACTTAACCTTTTAATTTCAAAAATTATTGATTTTTATATTGAGCCTGTAAGGTAACAAAAAATTCAGGCTTTGTATAATATTTAAACGTGCAAAGTGTGCTGTGCTTCATATATCTTGGTTTTTTATAAGGCGAATGATTTACAGACATTAAAAAAGGCACTTAGATCAATCTAAATGCCTTTTTGATGAATATTCAGTGACTCTACTACTGTAGAGGTCGATGCTGAAGTTCATTTAACTCCTTACGGCCATAGCCACGAGAAGCTAATACTTTTTTAATCCCAACAATCACGTCTTCATCGGTCGCTGTTTTAAGCTTTTCGATGAGCTGTTCATTGGTTTTACAAGAGCAGTCATTTTCAACACAAGCAATTTGATTTTTATGCTCGTTTTGCTGTTCATTCGAAAACAGCTTTTGCCAAAAACTCATATAGACTTCATTTACAACCTAACATAGGGTGAAATATAACCAATCTGTAAAATAATGCAAGTCAGCGTGAGAGATAAAAGCAGCGATCGATGTCGAAAAATTCCGATTATAGCGCAAGGTATTAACGTTATTATGACAGTTGAAATACTTGCATTTTATATAAGCTTATCTTTTTTCATGAAAATTAAAAAAGAAGCTCATTCGAGCTTCTTTTTTATACGGTTTAAGTTGCAACAAATTGTTTAAATTTTTTCCAGCAAAACCCCAGATTCAACATGGTGGGTATAGGGGAATTGGTCAAACAGCGCAAACTGTGAAATTTTATGGGTTTGGCTGAGTGTTTTTAAGTTGTCATGCAAGGTGTCAGGATTACACGAAATATAGATGATCCGTTCAAAACGCTGAATCAATTTCAAGGTTTCATCATCAATACCCGCACGCGGTGGGTCAACAAACACGGTATCGAACTCATAGCTGCTCATATCAATATTTGCTTCTTGTAAGCGACGGAATTCGCGTTCGCCGTTATAGGCTTGTGTGAAGTCTTCTGCCGATAAACGCGCGACTTGAATATTATCGATGTGGTTTTGTTCGATGTTCCACTGTGCTGCATACACTGAAGACTTAGCCAGCTCAGTGGCTAAAACACGGTTAAAACGGGTGGAAAGCGGTAGGGTGAAGTTACCATTGCCACAGTAAAGTTCTAACAAATCTTTATTTGATTGCTGTGCAGCATTGCAGGCCCATTTGAGCATTTTTTGGCAGACTTGCGCATTGGGCTGCGTAAAGCTGCTTTCAATTTGTTTGTACTGATATTTACGCTCAAAAACTTGTAGTTCTTCCACCACAAATTCATCGGTGAGTACCACTTTTTGACCACGGCTACGGCCAATCAACTTAATATTTAATTTTTCTGAAAGTTGTTTGGCTAAAACCTGCCATTGTTCATCGAGTGGACAGCGATAAATCAGTGAAACCAGCATTTGACCTTTTAAGGTCGCTAAGAAATGCACTTCAAATAAGCGTTTTGAGAGGAGATCATTGCTTTTTAATTCTGCCAATAAAACAGGCATGAGTTGATTAATACTGGCATCAGCGATTGGGAAGTCATCAATACGAATGACTTTTTTCTGATTGTCTTCATCGCGTTCAAACATGGCATAAAACATATCATCTTCGGTATGCCAAATACGGAATTCTGCACGCATGCGAAAGTTTTTTTCAGGAGATTGAAAAACTTCAAGCGAAGGTGGAGTGAATTCAGCAAATTGAGCTGTAATTCGTTCAATTTTGGCGTCAAGTTGTTGTTGATAAGAAGAAGTCATATGCAGTAAAAATCGCAAACATATAGAAAAAAGAGATGGTAACAAAGTTTGCTGAATTAGCCTAAAGATATTCAGCAAAAGCGTGGGGTTTATTCATGCTACAGATGGTTTGATACTTTGCTATATCGGAAATTTTTGAGTAGATTAAGTCAAACCGAGTCGCATAAAAAATGCCAAGTAAACAGACCAGGAGATGTTGACTTGGCAATAGAGGAAACATAGTAATAAACCTGCAGTCCCGATGAGGACTACAGGTTTAAATTGGGCTTAGTTCAAAGTCATGAGACTTGCATTACCACCAGCAGCTGCAGTGTTAACACTAATAGCGCGCTCAATCACAAAACGTTCTAAAGGAATGGCTGTTTGTGATGGGCTAAGATGAGTAATACCCACAATCGCACCTTGACGCTCAGCAATCTGCTGTTGCAACGCTAAAAGCTGCGCCGTTGTACCATGGTGCAATACCGCATCAAAAACATCAGTTTTGATGTCTTTGATAACATGGAAGGCTTGAGCCAATGCTTTAGGCATACTTGGCATGTGTTTTAACACAAAGCTGTTATCTGCAAGCACTGCTGGACGGCTACCAACTGCAAAAATCGCATTCAACTGTTGTAGTTGATCCGCTTCTTGTTCTGCTAATGACAACACTGCATGACGCGGAATCACCATGTATTGGTTGCTTTCACCAGTCGGACCTTGTAGCTCGTAATGATGGCCTGAACAGAAGTTCTCAATTTTTGCCAATTTCACTGCTGGGAAGGTTTTAGCTGCCCACTCAAGGAACAATGCAGAGTTGCTGAACTCAACCTGAGGGTTTAAATCAGCACCTGTAGCAAAAGGTTTATTCAACTTTTTCGCAGAACAGTTTTGCATTAGGCGATATAGATAAATTGGACCACCCGCTTTAGGGCCAGTGCCTGATAAACCTTCACCACCAAAAGGTTGTACACCGACAACTGCACCCACAATGTTGCGGTTGATGTAGAGGTTACCTACTTCAGCATGGGTCATTACAGTTTGAATGGTCTCATCAATACGGGTATGTAGACCCATCGTCAGGCCATAGCCTTTGCTGTTGATGTGCTCAAGTAACTGTTTGAGTGAACCTTGGTTAAAGCGAATCACGTGCAGCACAGGACCAAACACTTCGCGCTCTAAATCATTTAGATTTGGCAACTCAATTAGTGTTGGTGTAATGAACGTGCCTGCATTTATCTCAGTGTCTTGAGCATCATTACGCATCAACTGGTGTACGCGATGACCTTTTTGGCGCATTTTGTCGATGTGCTTTTGAATGTTTTCTTGCGCTTCAGCATCAATGACTGGACCAATATCTGTTTTAAGTAGATATGGGTTGCCCACTTGAAGTTGCTGCATTGCGCCTTTAAGCATTTGAATCACAGCATCGGCATTGTCTTCTTGTACACACAGTACGCGAAGAGCAGAACAACGTTGACCTGCGCTGTCATAAGCTGAACTGACGACATCAAGTACAACTTGTTCAGTCAATGCTGATGAGTCAACGATCATGGCATTTTGACCGCCTGTTTCAGCAATCAATGGAATGCTTTCACCATTTTTGCTTAGACGCTTCGCCACAGTTTTTTGCAAAATCTTAGCAACTTCAGTTGAACCTGTGAACATGATGCCTTGAACTTGCTCGGATGCACTGAGTTGTGCACCCACAGTTTCACCGCGACCCGGCATCAGCTGTACAGCCGCTTGAGGCACACCGGCTTGCCATAAGATCTGAATTGCTTGCGCTGCGATCAATGGCGTTTGTTCAGCTGGTTTAGCAATCACTGTATTACCTGCAACCAATGCAGCAGCGACTTGACCTGTGAAGATGGCCAATGGGAAGTTCCATGGACTAATGCATAGCATCGTGCCTAAAGGCTCAACTTCTGCGTTTGCATCTAGATCAATCATTTGCGTTGCATAGTAGCGTAAGAAATCTACAGCTTCACGAACTTCTGCAATGGCATTGGCATACGTTTTACCACTTTCACGGCAAAGTAAAACCATCAGTTCTTCTAAGCGAGCTTCCATTAAGTCAGCAGCGCGAAGTAGGTAACTCGCACGGGTGTCTTTAGCCGTACGTGCCCAAATGTCTTGAACAGCCTGGGCATTGTTTAATGCTTGCTCAACTTGTTCAGTTGTTGCTTCTTGTACATAACCGACAACATCTGAGTGACGTGCTGGGTTGATGATGCTTTGCGGAGCAACGGCGTCATTGGTCTGAATGTGTTCACCCATTGGGGCAGCAGACCATTGATGCTTAGCAAACTGTTGAGCTGTTTGGTTCAACTGAGCTAATGCAGAGTCATTTGCAAGGTCTAAACCTTTAGAATTTGCACGCAGTTGGCCATAAAGTTCAGCAGGAAGTGGAATCGAAAGGTGCTTTTGACCCACGATATTTTCACGTTTTGCACTGCTTAAAATGGTTTGAGTTGGGTTTTCAATCAAATCATCAATTGCGAGTGACTTGTCTGCAATACGGTTTACAAAAGAGGTGTTTGCACCATTTTCAAGTAAACGACGTACAAGATAAGCCAATAGTGTTTCATGGTTGCCCACAGGTGCATAAATACGGCAAGGTACACCTAGTTTTTTATCTAGTTTTTCGCCGACTACTTGTTCATACAGTGGCTCGCCCATGCCGTGTAAGCATTGGAACTCATACTGACCCACATAGTATTTCTCTGGGTTAGCCATTTCATAAATAGTTGCCAAGGTTTGCGCATTGTGTGTTGCAAACTGTGGGTAGATTTGTTCTGGTGCAGCCAATAATTTCTTCGCACAAGCGATATACGACAAGTCTGTATGTACTTTACGGGTAAATACAGGGTAGTCAGTCATCCCTTCAATTTGTGCTTTCTTAATTTCGCTGTCCCAGTACGCGCCTTTCACTAAACGGATCATTAAGCGCTTTTCGCTACGTTTAGCCAAGTCTACGATGTAGTCTACCACGTAGAAACAACGTTTTTGATACGCTTGGATAACGAAACCAATGCCTTTCCAGTCTTTGAGTTCTGGTTCAAAGCATAGACGTTCAAGCATTTCTAAAGAAATTTCTAAACGCTCAGATTCTTCAGCATCAATATTTAAACCGATGTTATAGCCGCGTGCTAATTTAGCAAGCGTAAAGACTTTACCGTACAACTCTTCATGCATACGTGCAACTTGCGCACGTTGGTAGCGAGGGTGTAGAGCAGATAATTTAATTGAAATACCCGGACCGTCGTAAACATCTTTGTCTTTTGACGCTTGACCAATGGCATGAATGGCATCGGTATAGTCTTTCATATAACGATCAGCATCATGATCGGTCAGTGCTGCTTCACCCAACATGTCGTATGAATAACGGAAGCCTTTTTCTTCAAGACGTTCAGCGTGTTGTAATGCTTCACCAATGGTTTCGCCAGTCACAAACTGTTCGCCCATCATACGCATAGCTACATCAACTGCTTTACGGATGATGCCACGACCACTACGTGCCAATAAGCCTGTTAAAGTGCCTGATAAGCTATTTTGCTTTGGCGTTTCCATCAGTTTGCCAGTCAACATGAGGCCCCATGCAGCCGCATTGACAAACATCAGGTTACTTTGACCAACGTGTTCTTTCCAGTTGCCTTGGTTGATTTTGTCTTTAATCAATAGGTCACGTGTCGCCATGTCTGGAATACGAAGCAATGCTTCAGCTAAACACATCAGCGCGATGCCTTCTTGAGAAGACAGTGCAAATTCTTGTAAGAGACCCTGTACAATACCTGCTTTACCGCTGCCGCTTTTACGTTCACGTAAAGTATGAGCCAAATCAAAAGCAAGTTCATGAATGCGTTGATTCATCTCGTCAGAGATTTTGCTGTGGTCTAATAAGTTTTGAACACAGTCAGTTTCGGCACGTCGCCAAGCGGTATTGATTTCAACTTCAAGCTCACTTTTTTCTTTGAATTCGGTAATATATTCAAATTGAGTTTGAGCGTCGTTGAAATGCGTATTGCTTTCCATCATATTCATGCCTACATCCTGTGCATACAATAATGTGTTGAGAGATCTATAGTAATTAATTTATGATTACAGAAAGAATGCCGAATAACTCACTATAATTTGTATGCTATTTAGAGATTAATTCAGATGACGAGCCCAATTTTTAGCTTGGACCGAACAGATATCAAAATATTGGATATTCTTCAAAGAGATGGAAAAATATCGAATATTAAACTTGCCGAAGAGGTGAACTTATCAGCGACGGCTGCTTTGGCTCGAGTACAGAAATTAACCAAGGAGGGTTTTATTCTGAGTTATGAAGCACGCTTAAATCCAAACATGCTTAATGCCAGTTTTGTGGTTTTTGTGGAGATCCTTTTGGATAAAACCACGCCACATGTCTTGGAAGATTTTCGCCATGCCGTGCTACAGCATGATGAAATTGTGGAATGTCATATGACCAGTGGGGGCTTTGATTTTGTGGTGAAGATTCGCTGTGCCAGTATGGATGAGTTCCGAAAAATCTCAGGTCAAGTCTTGTGGCAACTGCCGGGTGTTAAAGAAACGCGCAGTTATCCAGTGATGGAAGTCATCAAAGAAAGCTCACGTATTCAACTTAAGTACAAACCGTTGTCGAAATAATTGAGTGCATGAGATGCAAAAAAAGGGGCTTAAAAGCCCCTTTTTTTGGTCTACACGTTCGATTAACGTTGTGTAGATTCTTCTTTCATTTCAGCCATCGCTTGTTTGTACATACTGTCTGCTTGTTCAAAGCGTTGTACTACTTCAGCTTCAGGGGCTTTACCCATTAAGCTTACCACTACAATGCTGATCCAAGAGAAGATGAAACCTGGAATAATTTCATATAGACCTAAGTGTCCTAATGCATTTTTCCACACAATCACGGTTACTGCACCAACAATAATACCTGCAATAGCACCATTCAAGGTCATGCGCTTCCAGAACAAAGACAAGATAATCAGTGGACCAAATGCCGCACCAAAACCTGCCCATGCATAAGCGACAAGGCCTAGAACTTTACTGTCAGGGTTGCTTGCTAAACAAATTGCAAGAACAGCAACAGCAATAACCATGAAGCGACCCACCCAAACCAATTCTTTTTGAGAAGCGGTTTTATGGATGAAGGCTTTGTACATGTCTTCTGTCAATGTTGTAGAACAAACCAGTAACTGACAGCTTAATGTACTCATCACCGCAGCTAAAATTGCAGCTAAAATGATACCCGCAATCCAAGGGTTGAATAAGAGTTTAGTCAGTTCCATGAACACAGTTTCAGGGTTTTGAGAAACCACAGCCGCCAGTTCTGGGTGTTGTTGGAAGTACGCGATGGCAATAAAACCAGCACCTACCGCACCACCTAGACATAAAATCATCCATGTCATACCAATGCGACGCGCAGCAGGAATCGTTTTCACAGAATCCGCAGCCATGAAGCGCACTAAAATGTGTGGCTGACCAAAATAGCCTAAGCCCCATGCCAATGATGACAGGATGGCAACAGTGCTGAGTTCAGAAACAATATGCATCGCTTGTGGGCGAGCCGTTTCAAGTAAGACTGTGAACTGTGCAGCATTACCATCAATCGCAAGGTAAGTCATGATTGGGGTAAGTAGCAGAGCAAAAATCATTAGACCTGCTTGGAAGGTGTCTGTCCAGCTAATTGCAAGGAAGCCGCCGATACACACATAACTGATGGTTGCAATTGCGCTAATCCACAGTGCAGTGGTGTAGTTCCAACCAAAGATACTTTCAAATAGGCGCGCGCCTGCGACCATGCCTGAAGCACAGTAAATCGCGAAGAATACTAAAATAACGACAGCTGAGATCATACGTAAGATACGTTTGTGATCTGCGAAACGACCTGTGAAATAATCAGGTAGGGTGAGGGCATTGTTTTGGACTTCAGTATGCACACGTAAACGTCCTGCAACCAATAGCCAGTTGAGCCATGCACCAATGATTAGGCCTACGGCAATCCACGCTTCAGACAAACCAGACAAATAAATTGCACCCGGTAAGCCCATCAGTAACCAGCCACTCATGTCTGATGCACCTGCAGAAAGCGCAGTAACTACACTTCCTAAGCTACGACCACCTAAGATGTAATCATCAAAGTTGTTTGTGGACTTGTATGCATACAAACCGATGCCAACCATGGCAATGATATAAACTAAAAATGTGACGAGGGTGGGGTTAATTTGACTCATAGGCATTCCTTGGCAAAATCCGACTTGGGAGATTTTTTAATCGCTTTGTTTGAGACGGCGATTCAAGCATAAAAATAAAATTACACTCTGTAACAGTTGTGATGTGTTTTTGTATATTTTGTGTAATTATTAATTGTTTTTTAAAATTAAACAATAAGTTGTTGAAAATATGTTATTTATTGGTCAATTATTATTCTTTTCTATAGGGTAAATGAGATTCTAAGCTTTTATTTCGTAAAATCAGCAAGCTAGTTATAATTTATGATTTTTTATTGCTTACGAAAAATTACATTACCTGCAGAGTAGGCACATTTCCATATAAAATGTTTCATTTATGAAATGTATTTACAGTCATGAAATAGGTGAAAAAGACGAATATTTCACCATTAACCTAATTCTGTTAGGGCGTTTTTGCTTTGAGAGCATTGGAAAACTTTCAAATTTCTAATTAGAAAATAGGAATTCAATGGCATTTTCTGCTTGCTTTGGCACAAGTGAAAATAGAGTCGGTATAAATTAACTGCACATTTGGCAAAATCTCTCCTGAAATTGTGCAGACCATTGCGGTGGTATGTGATCAATTGAGCCAACCATCTGAAAGTTGGTTACACGCTTTTCCCTTGCATCTAACCATAGATGCCTATAAAGGTGGAGTGGGCACTTCAATTAAATGGATAGCAACGAAGTGCTGGCCAATCTTGCATTAAAGCATGTATTCCTTTCTTAAGGTAAATACGAGGTTATTCAACCAAATGACCTTGTCAATCAATCTCAATCGACCAATGATGTCTATCCAACGGCGCTGCGTTTTAGTCACTTATTAATGGTATTGCAGCCTTAAATACCAAATGTATTCAAGCTAATCAAAACGTTTGCTTTGATGCAGTCATGCGTAGTGCTGGTATGGTGACTTTGTTTGATCCAATTTTAGGTCATGCGAAATGTGATGAAATGGGTAAACAATGCATTGCGGAAAAACAAAACAATTCAGCAAGTGGTATTGGATAAAGGGTTGTTGACTTAATAACCCTTAGATCACATTTTCTCATTTGAAACTTGGCTGCTGAGGTGACGCCTAAGGTTGTATCTTTAGCATAATTTAGCTAGAACATTTATAACTATATATAGGTATAAAAGTAGTCAATGCGCTGCTTTTATACTTTTTAGCCGATACAAACTAACAAAAGGTAGCAGTTAGAACTACAATAAGCTTGAGTGAAAAACCATGATTAGATGTCTATGCTGAGTAAATTAAGCCAATTATTTAAATTAAAGAAAGATGCGCCAGAACAACTTTTTTTGCAGCAGCATCAGATTGAATATGATGATGAAAAAGGCTTTATCATTGAAGGTATTGTGCTAAATGCCATACATGCTGAACGTTTGGTCTATTTTTCAAATCGTAGAATTAGTGAGTTTGATGATCTTAATGCACTTTTTTATAGTGCTATGCTAATCAATGAGAAAATCGACTTAGAAATTGCCAATGAACGATTTGTCGCACGTTTAGGTAATAATCTAGAAAACTTAACTGAGCTAAAGCAAATGATTAAGCTACTTAATGACTATTACTACCAGTTTATACGTGACAAAAAATAAGTCTTTTGAAAGCCATAAATTTGAGTTGTAAAAAGGACTTAGCGCTAGATTGATGTTGTTCTTGTCGTGAAAAATAACATGCAGCGAGAGGACATCATGCTAGTATATGACGCATGTTTTTAAACGCTAAAGCCATGTCCATGTTCCAAGAAGAAATCTCCCAACTGAATGTGCAACAACTAAAAGCAGGCGAAAAACGTTGGCTGGGAAATTTGCTCGGCTCTTCAGCTGCATTATTCATTCATACGTTAAGTTCACAAAATAAAAAGCTCTTTGTGGTTGTGGCAAAAAATAATCAACACTTAGCACAACTCGAAAGTGAATTTGAATTTTACGGTATTCGACCGACCATTTTCCCAGACTGGGAAATTCTGCCTTATGATCGTTTATCTCCTCATCAGGATATTGTGTCTGAGCGTCTCGCAATTTTATCCAATATGCCGCAAACAGGCGTCTTACTGATTTCTGCTTCGACCTTGGCGCAGCGTGTAGCGCCGACTTCGTGGGTGTTGGGAGAACACTTTGATATTCACGTTGGTCAAAAGTTTGAATTGGAACAGCAAAAGAAGCGTTTGATTCAAGCAGGCTATCATTTGGTCGACACAGTATATGACCATGGTGAATTTGCGGTTCGGGGTAGCATTATGGATATATATGCCTCAGGTCAAGCTGCACCAATTCGCATAGATTTGTTTGATGATGAAATTGAAACCCTCAAATTTTTTGATCCTGAAACACAGCGCACTACGCAAAACTTAAAACAGTTTTCCGTATTACCAGCTAAAGAGTTTCCGCTGAAAGAGGCACGCAGCATATTTCGTGATCGCTATGCAGAAATGTTTCCGACGGCAAATCCAAAGAAAAATCCAATTTATCAGGATGTGTTAGAAGGGATTGCATCACCAGGAATTGAGTTCTATTTCCCGCTCTTTTTCAGTGCAGCGCAGATGGAAACCCAAAGTACACTGCTTTCGTATTTACCAAGTCACTCCATTGTCATTACAGATAAACAAGTTGATGATGGTTTAGATAGTTTTTGGAAAGAAATCGATCGACGTTATGAAGACCGTCGCCATAATGTTGATCAGCCAATTTTAGCCCCTAACCATCTTTTTATTTCGACCAATCAAGTTTTAGAACAGCTCAATACCTTTCCCCGCATTATTGCTTCAGTCGAGGCTTTTGATCTAAAAGCGGGTGTGACCAATTTAAACACTGAACTTCCACCACGTTTAGCGGTCGATCCTAAAAATGAAAAGCCTTTTCATGCGGTTAAACAGTATATTGATGCTGCTAACCATCCGGTATTACTGGTTGCTGAAAGCGCGGGGCGTCGTGAAACTTTAAAAGATGCATTGCGTGCCACATTGGGAGAGATTCCTAATGTTGAGAATTTTGCTGAATTTCAAAAATCCTTGCATGCCATTGCAATTACCAGTGCACCATTAGAGCGTGGCTTGGTATTAAAAGACAGCATTAGCATCATTTCTGAAAATCAGTTGTATGAGCATCGGGTTGTACAACGTCGTCGTAAACGCCAGCAAGAGGTTTCGGAAGAGTTTCTCATTCGAAGTTTGACTGAACTGAGTATGGGTGCGCCGGTGGTGCATATCGACTATGGTGTGGGACGTTATGCGGGCTTAGTCACTTTAAGTATTGATGATCAAGACTATGAGTTCTTGCAGCTCGATTATGCCGATGCGGCCAAAGTCTATGTTCCTGTCACCAATTTACATTTGATTAGCCGTTATAGTGGCGGTGACCCAGACTTGGCACCCTTGCATAAGTTGGGTACTGATGCTTGGAGTAAAGCAAAACGTAAAGCATTAGAGCAAATCCATGATGTAGCAGCGGAGTTATTGCATATCCAAGCCCGTCGTCAAGCCAAACCAGGTTTTGGTTTTGAGTTGGATCAAGGTCAATATATGCAGTTTGCCAGTGGCTTTGCCTATGAAGAAACACTCGATCAAGCCAATGCCATTGAAGCGACTTTGTATGATATGCAATTGGCTAAACCGATGGATCGCTTGGTCTGTGGCGATGTGGGCTTTGGTAAAACCGAAGTTGCGATGCGCGCAGCATTTTTAGCGGTACAGAATAATAAACAAGTGGCCGTTTTGGTGCCGACGACGTTGCTGGCCCAACAGCATTATGAGTCGTTTAAAGACCGTTTTGCAGACTGGCCTATTCGTATCGAAGTTTTATCACGTTTTGGCAGCAGTAAATCACATACCAAAACGATTGAAGAGTTAGCTGAGGGTAAAGTCGACATCGTGATTGGTACGCATAAAATTCTACAAGAAAGTGTCCAGTTTAAAAACTTAGGCTTGATGATTGTGGATGAGGAGCACCGCTTTGGTGTACGCGATAAAGAGCGGATTAAAGCGATGCGTGCAGATGTGGACATGTTGACTCTGACCGCAACTCCAATTCCACGAACTTTAAACATGGCCTTTAGTGGTATGCGCGATCTATCCATTATTGCCACACCACCTGCACGACGTTTAGCGGTAAAAACTTTTGTGCAAGAACATACGGGTGATTCAGTTAAAGAAGCCATATTGCGTGAGTTACTGCGTGGTGGACAAGTTTATTTCCTGCATAATGAAGTAGAAACCATTGAGCGTGCAGCGGAGAGTCTTCGAGAGCTGGTCCCTGAGGCACGTGTAGCTGTTGCACATGGTCAAATGCGTGAACGCGAGTTAGAACAAGTGATGCAACAGTTCTACCATAAAGAATATAACGTGCTGGTCTGCTCAACCATTATTGAAACAGGGATTGACGTTCCGAATGCCAATACCATTCTAATTGAACGGGCAGATAAGCTGGGTTTAGCGCAGTTGCATCAACTGCGTGGGCGTGTAGGGCGCTCGCATCACCAAGCCTATGCCTATCTGTTGGTGCCATCCATCAAAGGGTTGAAAGGCGATGCTGAAAAACGTCTGGATGCGATTCAGCGGGCATCGACATTAGGTGCGGGCTTTATGTTAGCTACGGAGGACTTGGAAATTCGCGGAGCGGGTGAGCTACTCGGCGAGCAACAAAGTGGATCCATGCAAGCCATTGGCTATAGTTTGTATATGGAGATGCTTGAAAAGGCGACCAAAGCCATTCAAAAAGGCAAAACCCCGAACTTCGATGCGCCACTCTCACTGACCGCAGAAATCAATTTACATATGCCGGCTTTGATTCCAGATGAATATCTGGGAGATGTCCATCAGCGTTTATTGTTTTATAAGCGCATTAGTAATACGGACAGTCAGGAAAAACTTGATAACATTCGTATGGAGTTGATTGACCGTTTTGGGATACCACCACAACCTGTGAAACAGCTTTTTGCTGTGCATCAGATGCGTTTGAAAGCAGAAATATTGGGTATTACCAAAATCGATATCGCTGCCAATGGTGGTACGATTGAATTTTCACCAGATACTCCTGTTCAGGCAATTAGTATTATTCAGATGATGCAAAAACACCCGACCTTTTTTAGGATGGAAGGTGGTCAGCGCTTAAAGGTCATGGTCATACTAGAGGAATATGAAAAACGGATTCAATTTATCAATGACTTATTGGAAAGTTTGTTGAAAGAGTTGCATTAAAATTTAGTTTTAATTTGCTGTGATTTCATACAGATATCTGGTCTTTCTTGCGCACTTGCGCTATAAAAAGAAAGACTTGATTTTTTGATGAAATTTATTAAAGTAATAAATGTGATGTGGTTCAAAGTAAAACGTAGTTTATTTGTGTTGAAACACATTGCTTACAATATTCACCTCTGATTGGATGTGATAGTATTAGCCATTATTCTAATTTGCATCATTTATAAAGATATGTTTAGTTTGCATCCACAACTTGCTCAAGATACGTTTTTTGTAGGCGACTTTCCACTTTCAACATGTCGCTTAATGAATGATATGCAATTCCCGTGGCTAATTTTAATTCCACGCGTGCCAGGCATCACTGAGTTATATGAGCTCAGTCAAGCCGACCAAGAACAGTTTTTACGTGAGTCAAGCTGGTTATCAAGCCAATTGGCTCGTGTATTCCGTGCTGACAAAATGAATGTTGCTGCTTTAGGTAATATGGTTCCGCAGCTCCATTTTCACCATGTTGTACGTTATCAAAACGATGTCGCATGGCCAAAACCAGTTTGGGGTACTCCCGCTGTTCCTTATAGCAATGAAGTGCTTGCGCATATGCGTCAAACTTTAATGCTTGCACTACGTGGCCAAGGTGATATGCCATTCGATTGGCGTATGGACTAATACACGTGAGAAATCAAATCAGGGATGATTTGATCGTGTGCATAATGGGGAACGAGCAGTGCCATTAGATCATTGGTTATCTAAAGAGCCTAAACAATTTGTGTATTTCCATCGTGCGATGGGATATGGCATGCTGTCTTTAATAACCATCGTCTATCATTATACGATGGCAGATACCAAATATCAGATTTACGTGCCGCTGCTGTTGCTCATTGTGTTATTGATCACACCGCCATTTTCTAGGTGGTTAGGTTATCGCTTCAATAATACGATGCAACGCGGTGTGATGTTTGTTATAGATATTGTCATTACAGCGATCATTTTAGCCGCTGTACATCTCAGTATCGTACTCACATTTTTAACCATTTTTGCTATGCTTTATACGGCTATTAGCAATAAAATTTCTTTTTTGATGGTGTCTTTGGCCAGCCTGATTGGGGTGGTTGTCTTTTATATCTCTATTATCTTTGTCTTTGGTTTTGGTGAGTATTTCGAGGCTACTAGTACCGAACTGATCGTATTGGGCTTTTTGTGCCTCACCACTTATTTTGGCGTGGGTAGCTATTATCAGCGCAACCAAATGCAAGACATATACCGCCGCAAAAATCACTATTTTGATCAGATGAACCGTTATATGGAGTTTGCCAATCAACTGAGTCGCTATGCACCAGTTCAGTTGTGGCAATCGATTATGAAGGGTGAGTCTGAAGCGAAAATTGAATACAAGCGTAAGAAACTGACAGTTTTCTTTTCAGATATTCAGGGCTTTACAGAGCTTTCTGAAAGCTTAATTCCGGATGATTTAGCATTCCTACTCAATGATTATTTAAAACACATGACCGAGATTGCGAAGCAATATGAAGGTACTGTGGATAAATTCATGGGGGATGCAATTTTAGTGTTCTTTGGTGACCCTAATTCTGAAGGTGTAGAGCGTGATGCTCAAAACTGTTTGGAAATGGCTATGGCGATGCGTCAGCAAATGAAAATTCTGCGCGAGCGTTGGGTGAAAATGGGGTATCCGCCATTGCATATTCGTATGGGGATTTCTACAGGGTATTGCCACGTAGGGAACTATGGTGCATCGCACCGTATGGCTTATACCATTGTTGGTCGTGATGCAAACCTTGCTGCACGTTTACAAAGTGCAGCACAAGTGGATGAAATCTTAATTTCGGACGATACACATAATTTAGTAAAAAATGATTATCTTTGTGCACCGAAAGCGCCAATTTTCCTTAAGGGAATTAAAGGTGCTGTAAAGACGTGGCAAGTCGTTGAAAAATATACTTCGCAAAAATCAGATTATCAACGCTGGTTTGATTATGAATATAAAGGATTTCATTTACTGCTGAACTTAGATGAAGTACAGAATTTTGAATATCCGCAGCTAATTCAAGTCTTAGAAAAAATGATTCAACGCATTCAAACCCAACAGAAGATGACCAACTCGCAAGGTATCGTCAAACTCAATCTTGAAGATGAAGTAATAGAGCCTGTTCAGAAAAATGAGTATCATTAATTTAATGGTATGAGATATAAAAATGAGAGGCGTAAAAAAAGCCACTACAATGAGTGGCTTTTTTACACTTTGAAAATTAGTGATTTTCAGACGCGTGGTTAATCGTGTATTTGGGAATTTCAACTTCCAAGTCTTCATCCACTAATTTCACTTGGCAAGACAAGCGAGAGTCAGGTTCTAAGCCCCAAGCACGATCTAGAAGGTCGGCTTCAATATCATTCATTTCTTCTAAGCTGTCGAAGCCTTTACGTACCACAACGTGGCAGGTTGTACATGCAGCGGACATATCGCACGCATGTTCAATCTTGATTCCATTTTTCAGTAAGCTTTCACATAGATTCGCATTCTGTTCAACTTCAAACTCAGCACCTTCTGGGCAGATTTGCGCATGTGGGAGAACTTTAATACGTGGCATAGTCTTTACCTATAAATTAGTTTGAGTTTGACCAGTCGTCGAGTTTTGTGCCTTTCAGCGCTGCATCGATATGCTGATTCATACGTGCTGCTGCAAAAGCATCACTGTGTATTTTAAGCTGTTCAACAGCAGATTCAATTGCTTTGATTTCTGTTGTTTCAAGTGTTGCTTCTAATGAAGTTTTGGCCGCATTTAATGCAACTTGTTGTTCATTCGTGAGCAGGTGAGCATCTGCTTTTAGGGCTTGCTCTAAAGCTTCGAGTTCGCGTTTTGCTTCAACTTTGGTTTCTTGTAAGTGACGAAGATTTTTATCTTCTTCAGCAAACTTGTAACCATCGAGCAGTAAGCGTTCCATGTCGCTATCAGCCAAACCATATGATGGTTTGATGTCAATTTGTGCATGTACGCCAGAGGTTGTTTCTTTAGCTGAAACCGTCAGTAGGCCATCGGCATCCACTTGGAAGGTCACTTCAATACGAGCTTGGCCCGCAGTCATTGGTGGAATACCGCGAAGGACAAAACGACCTAAGCTACGGCAATGCTCAACCAAATCGCGCTCACCTTGAACCACATGAATCAACATCGCTGTTTGGCCATCTTGGTAGGTGGTGAACTCTTGGCGACGTGCGACTGGAATTGCGGTATTACGTGAAATAAGACGCTCAACCAAGCCGCCCATGGTTTCTAGACCGAGAGAAAGCGGAGTTACATCAAGCAGTAATGCGCCATCAGCTGTGTTTCCAATCAGCTGATTGGCTGTAATCGATGCACCAATAGCAACAACTTCGTCTGGGTTGATGGTACACAATGGCTCTTGAGCAAATACATCACGTACAGCGTTTTGTACAGCATAAGAGCGAGTTGAGCCACCGACCAAAACCACATTCTGAATGTCACTGAGTTCAAGCTTCGCATCACGGAGGACGCGTTTGCAGACACTAATTGTTTTATCTAAAGCAACTTTGATAATGCTTTCAAATGTCGTGCGATCAAGAGTCAAACTGTGCTCTAGGACTTGTAAATGAGCGCTTTCTGCATCGGTTAAAGCTTCTTTGGCTTTACGTGCAGCAACTAAAACGTGTGCATATTCAGTGTCATCGAATTGGTCGATATTGAGTTCTTTTTTCGCCCATTTTACGATTAAACGGTCAAGATCATCACCACCTAATGCGGTATGGCCACCCGTTGCTAACACTTCAAACACGCCTTGTGAAAAGCGTAAAATTGAAACGTCAAAGGTACCGCCACCCAAGTCATAAATCACATAGTTGTGATCATGCGCAAGATTGGTTTCTTGGTCGAGACCATAGGCAACTGCAGCAGCAGTAGGCTCATTTAAAAGACGTAATACGTTTAAACCCGCAAGTTGTGCAGCATCACGTGTCGCTTGACGCTGAGCTTCATCGAAGTATGCAGGAACGGTAATCACTGCACCATTGACTTCATTTTTTAAGCTCGCTTCAGCACGATCTTTCAGTTGCTTTAAAATTTCAGCGGACACTTCGACAGGGGTTTTGCGACCCTGAGCGGTTTCAAAAGCTGGCATTTGATTATCTTCCCCCACTAAAGTGTAGGGGTGTTGAAACTTAATGTCAGTTTTAGAGCGTCCCATAAAGCGTTTGACTGAAACGATGGTGTTTTTAGGATCAGCAGTCAAAAATGGTTTTGCTTCGTCGCCATATTGGGTTTGGCTTACACCATAATGCGCGATCGATGGGAGTAAGACACGACCTTGTTCATCATGCAAAACTTTTGCTTTGCCTGAAAGTACAGTTGCAACTAGAGAGTGAGTTGTACCTAAGTCGATACCAATGGCAATACGGTGTTCATGTGGCGCACTTGATTGTCCAGGTTCTGCAATTTGCAAGAGAGCCATGTGTTACATCCTTTGAGCGTCAAAAATTAAAAATAAGTTAAAATTCATCATCTAAATCAAAGCTATCGTCATCTTCAAAACGATCTTCAGCTTTATCTATGTCATGCATGACTTTTACAAAGAAGCGAAGTTTGCGGACATCATCACGTGCCTCAGCCCAATCTTCCTCTTCAAAATCAATTTTGAATTCGCGGACTAAACCATCAATCCATTGTTGAACGTCTAATTTGAGTGATTGTAATTCATCTGCTGAACGAGCTTCATCAAGTTGTTCACGGATTTCTAGGGCAGACTGGAGAAATTCAAAATCATTGATGGATTGATCAAGATGATAATCTTGTTTTTTTAATCCTAATAAATATCCTGCACGGCTATCGACCTGAGATAAAACTTTGAATGCTTGATTGATCTCACTTGATTTTATGAGGGCTTGATCTTTATCGAGAGCTTTATCTGGGTGATATTGTTGCTGCAACTTTAAAAATTCTGATTTTAAGGTTGCTAAATCAATATCGAGTGCTACTGGGAGGTTAAACAACTCAAAATGATTCATAGGAGAGGGATTCCGCGCTAAATTGGGGGTCATTGCGAAAGCAAAAACACTCTATGTAAATACAATTAAAACAGTGTGATACACACTGTTTTAATGTTGAAAAGCAAGTTAATGAACTGTTATACGGTGAAAGATTCACCACAGCCACATTCGCCTTTTTTGTTTGGGTTGTTAAACTCAAAGCCTTCGTTTAAACCATTTTTTACGTAGTCCATCTCCATACCATCGAGATAAACCAAGCTTTTTGGGTCTACAAATACTTTCACCCCAAACTGCTCAAAGGTGGTGTCATGTGCATCAATTGAATCGACAAATTCAAGCACATAAGCCAAACCAGAACAGCCTGAAGTTTTCACGCCAACGCGAATACCTTCACCCTTACCGCGATTTTTTAAATAATTGCTGATATGAGTTGCAGCATTTTCAGTTAAGTTGATCATGAAAACTCCCTAATCTTTCTTTAAAATGCGAAGCAATTAAGCTTTAGATTTTTTGCTGCGGTAGTCTTCAACAGCAGCTTTAATAGCATCTTCAGCCAGTACAGAACAGTGTACTTTTACTGGAGGAAGAGCAAGTTCAGTTGCGATATCAATGTTTTTGATCGCTTGAGCTTGATCTAAAGTTTTGCCTTTTAGCCATTCAGTCACTAAAGAGCTTGATGCAATAGCAGAGCCACAACCATAAGTTTTGAAACGTGCTTCTTCAATCACACCGTTGTCATCTACTTGAATCTGTAAACGCATAACGTCGCCACATGCAGGTGCTCCGACCATACCTGTACCTACGTTTTCAGCATTTTTGTCTAATACACCTACATTACGAGGGTTTTCGTAATGGTCAATTACTTTTTCGCTATAAGCCATGATGCGTCTCCAAACCTCGGGGTCAGCGTTAATATTAAATATGGGGTCAAAACTTGATTTTTCAATGAAGCCATCCAGTATGTGAATGACTTCAATGGTAAAAATTAGTGTTCAGCCCACTCAACTGTAGAAAGGTCGATACCGTCTTTGTACATGTCCCAAAGTGGAGAAAGTTCACGAAGTTTCTCGACCGCAGTACGCGTCACTGTAAGTACATGGTCAATGTCTGCTTCAGTGGTGTATTTACCAAAACTGAAACGAATTGAACTGTGCGCAAGTTCGTCAGACAAACCTAGTGCACGTAATACATAAGAAGGTTCTAATGTTGCTGAAGTACAAGCTGAACCCGAAGATACAGCAGCGTCTTTCAGCGACATCATTAACGATTCACCTTCAACAAAGTTGAAACTTACGTTTAAGTAGTTCGCAACGTTTTGTGTTGGGTGGCCGTTTAAGAAAATTTGTTCTAAGTCTTGTAAGCCATTCCAAAGCTTGTCACGAAGTACGCGAATGCGTGCTTGTTCAGAAGCTAAGTTTTTACCTGCAAGTTCAAATGCTTCACCCATACCAACGATTTGGTGTGTTGCAAGTGTACCAGAACGCATACCGCGTTCATGACCGCCACCATGCATTTGCGCTTTTAAACGAACACGTGGAGTACGACGTACATAGAGTGCGCCAATACCTTTAGGGCCATAAATTTTATGAGCAGAGAAGCTCATAAGGTCAACTTTCATAGTTGAAAGGTCAATTTCAACTTTACCTGCAGCTTGCGCCGCATCGACATGGAAGAAGATCTTGTGTGCACGAGTAATTTCACCAATTGCCGCAACATCAGTCACAGAACCAATTTCGTTGTTTACCATCATAAGTGAAACAAGAATAGTGTCTGGACGAATAGCTGCTTCAACCATTTCAGGGGTAATTAAACCCGTGTTTGGAAGTGGCTCAAGGTAAGTGATTTCAAAACCTTCAGACTCAAGCTCACGGCAAGTGTCTAAAATAGCTTTGTGTTCAATTTTACTTGTAATAATGTGCTTGCCTTTAGACGCATAGAATTGTGCTACGCCTTTAAGAGCTAAGTTGTCTGATTCAGTTGCACCTGAAGTCCAAACGATTTCGCGTGGATCTGCTTTGATCAAGTTCGCAACTTGTTCACGTGCATATTCTACTTTTTCTTCTGCCTGCCAACCGTAAGCATGAGAACGAGATGCTGGGTTGCCAAATGTGCCGTCAAATGTCAGACATTCCATCATGCGTTCAGCGACTTGCGGGTCTACAGGAGTTGTTGCTGCATAATCAAGATAAATTGGACGTTTCATGTCAAATACCTGTTACCGATAAAAGGGCTGAATCTGAAGGTGCTGTATTTTGGCGAATGGCAACTTTTTGAACGTTGTCACGTGCTACAAGGTCAGCAAGAGTGATTTTAGCGAGATAGTCGGCAATGTGATGGGAGAGTTCTTGCCATAAATCGTGAGTTAAGCACATTGCGCCATTTTGGCAGTTGCCTTTATGGTCACAGCGAGTGGCATCAACTGTTTCGTTTACAGCTTCAATAACTGCTAATACCGTGATTTCATCAGCGCGACGAGCTAAGTGGTAACCACCGTTGGCACCACGAATACTAGAAACTAAGCCGTGGCGCTTTAATTTCGCAAATAACTGCTCAAGGTAAGCAACAGAGATAGTTTGACGAGCTGCAATTTCTGCAAGCGTGATCGTTTGTTCAGTTGGCTGCAAAGCTAAATCAAGTAGAGCAGTCACTGCGTAGCGTCCGCGAGTTGTTAAGCGCATGATTCGATACACATGATTAGACTAGATGTGCCGATTTTAAGAATCCTGACTAAAATAGTCAAGTTTTTTTAATAGGGATTGTGCGTATTTAATTTGCTTGAAATATTATGTAGTTATGCAAGCCAAATATTATATACCAATAAGCTAATCAAAAGTATAGAAAACACAAAAAATGTGACATTTATACGTTTTTGACGTTGCTCGATACGGCGGATACGATTTTTGTATTGTTTCACTTCAACCTGTAGAGTGTTGATTTTAGAACGTTGTTCTTCAATTTTCTCTAAAAGTGGTGCAATGCGCTTTTTAGATGCAACCACATTTTGCGGATCAGTTGGTTCAGTTAACCAGTTTTTCCAATCGGCAAGAACTTTAGGTGCACTAAAATGTAAAATTAAATCTCGGAACTCATCTTTTAAGGTGATGTCACCATCAATACGCATGGTTTTAATACTACGACGGTTTCCAAAGACGAAAATTTTAATTAAATCCATCAATGTGGTGCGTACATCTAGGTCGACCGGTTTTTCAGGTGCTTTGGCATCAAATAAAACACCTTGAGTGGTAAAGGTGATATAGAAGTCAAAATAAGGCAGGTAGCTATTTATTTTAATCGCAATATTTTGCTCAACAAACTTTTTACAGTGAAGTGCAACCACGCGGTCGTGTTTTAAAATAAGAGAAAAGATCGTCTCAAGAACAATCATCACCATAGTGAGTAGCATATGTGTTTGATTGTATTCTTTTTGAGAATCACTCATAAGTAGTAACCTAAATCCTGACCTGAAATGAGCATCCTGCTCGCAAAAACTTCAGACTTAAAAATAAAAATGTAATAAAGATGCTTTGTAGAACAGTTTTACAAATCGATCAAGTCTAATATTTGCTAGTATAGTGCAATCTATAAGATTTTTTGGATGTTTTTGCACATAAATCATGCAGGAGATGGTGCTAATGGAAAAAGCAGATATAGAGTTAGATGATATTTCGCAAGAAGATGAAACACTAAAAAAAACAAAAACTAAGCATCATTTTCACCGTAAAAATAGTTTGGATTTTAGAAAGTATACCAAGCAAATCTGGTTAGCTGGTTTGGGTGCTTTTTCACGTGCAGAGGAAGAGGGGAATAAATTATTTGACTCCTTGGTCCAAGTCGGCGAAGAGTTAGAATCTAAAACCACTGAGATTGCTGACCAAACGGTTGAAAAGGTATCTGAAAAAGCGCGTGAATCGGTGACGGATACTAAAGACAAGGTTGAGAAGATTGTAGATCGCGGGGTAAATCACTCCTTAAACAGGATTGGATTGGTCACGGTTAAAGACATTCAGTACTTAGAAAACCTGATTCTTCAACTGAATGATAAAATCGATGTTTTGATTGAAGAAAATAAGAAGTTAAACGAAAAAGTGAATAAAAAGTGATCTGGTTGTGCTTTTGTACCTTTTTCAACGTTTTTTTGTGATTTATTTTCCAAAAAAGCATATACAGAGTATTGCGTTTTCACCTAAAGCATTGCTATAAAGGCGTTACGGTAATTTATACTAAATTTTTGGACCTTAAATAAACGATATTAAGAGGACGCGATCCACATGAATAAATCAGAATTAATTGATGCAATTGCAGAGAAAGGGGGATTGTCTAAGACTGATGCTGGTAAGGCCTTAGACGCTACAATTGCTTCAATCACTGAAGCGCTTAAGTCTGGTGATACAGTTACACTTGTTGGTTTTGGTACTTTCAACGTGAAAGAACGTGCTGCACGTACTGGCCGTAACCCACAAACTGGTGCTACTTTAGAAATTAAAGCAAGCAAAGTACCAAGCTTCAAAGCTGGTAAAGGTTTAAAAGATTCTGTTGCTTAATCTTTTAAATAAATACTAAACGCGCCTTTTCGGCGCGTTTTTTATTAAACATTAGAAAATGTGTCGATAACACATTCATTCATTGCTGCTTTTCAGTTAAAATCTCGGGCAAATAAAATATTGGAATACTTATGGAATCTTTTCGTAAAGTTATTAAGGGTTGGTTGGGCAAGGCTTTGCTCATTTTGTTTTTGACCCCTTTAGCACTTGTAGGTATTGAAGGATATTTTAGTAGCGGATCAAAAGACGCTGTGAAATCAGTCAATGGCCAAGATATTTCTGAAAAGGAATTAGAGACCTTAACCGCTTCCTTTAAAGAACAATTCTTAGCTTATGCCAATGGGGATGAAACTTTACTCAACCAAAGCTTTATTAAAGATAAAGCGATGGACCAACTGATTGCTAATACTTTGTTATTGCAACAGGCTGAAAAGCTGGGCATTTCACTCAGTGATACTCAAATTGAACAGATGATTGCTCAACAGCCAAGTTTTCAAGAAAATGGAAAATTTTCAGAAACACGTTATTCAAGCTATTTGCAGTCTGTGGGTATGAGTAGTGATGCGCTCGTTGCAAACTTACGTCAAGACCATGCATTAAAAATGATGCGTTCGACTTTTGTTGATTATGCATTGGTGAGTAAACTAGATATTCAACAAATTGCTAACTTACAAACAGAACAGCGTACTGTGCAGTTTGCCAATGTAAATCTTGATGAATATAAAAAGAACGTCAAGGTTTCAGCACAAGAGATTGAAAACTATTACAAACAACACCCAGCTATGTTTAAACAAGTGGCAAGTGTAGATGTTGACTATGTGTTGTTAACACCAGCCAATGTTCCTGCTGCTGCTTCACCTGTTACAGATGCGGAGTTGCAGCAAGCCTATACACAGTTTGTTGAAGCACAAAAAGATAATGTTGCGCCTTTGGTTAAACATATTCTGATTACGACGGATGCACGGACAGATGCTGAAGCGAAAAAACGTGCAGAAGAGGTTGTGGCAAAAATTAAAGCAGGAACAAGCTTTGCAGCAGCTGCGGCTCAATATTCTGAAGATACTGCATCTAAAGCGAATGGTGGTACTTTAGCAGTTTATAACAAAGGCACTTTTGGTGATGCTTTTGACCAAGCTGTAGCATCGCTTAAATCAGGTCAAGTGTCAGCGCCTATCAAAACTGAATTTGGTTACCATGTCATTGAAACTGATGCGCCAGCTGTGAAGTTGCCATCTTTTGAAAATGAAAAAGCACGTTTGACTGCGGAAGTTCAGAAGAATAAAACAGCCAATGCATTCTCTGATACTGTAAACAGTTTAAATGAACTGGTTGTAGACTCAGATGCTTTAGACGTGGTGTCTCAAGAAGTTAAAGGTGTACAAGTTCAAACTGTAAAAGGCATGACCTTATCTACACAGCATCATGTATTAAGTAATGCTGCGGTAAAAGTGAAACTGTTTAACGATGACGTTAAAAATGGTGATCGTAACGCGACCAGTAGCATTCAACTTCCAAATGGGGATGTGGTTTGGGCAAAAGTACGTGATTATCATGCGGCAGGTGTCCAAACGCTTCAAGAAGCAACACCACGTGTGAAAGCAAAATTGGTTGAACAAAAAGCTTATGATGCTGCTAAAGCCAAAATTGCTCAAAGTTTAAAAGACTTTAAAACTCAACCAGCAGCATCAGTTGTTGCCAAGAGCGGTTTGACCTTTACTGCGCCGCAAGTGTTTATTCGTTCACAAGGCTTACCACGTGCAGTTGAGCGTGCGGCGTTTAGCCAAGCGGCACCAAAAGCGGGACAATGGTCTGTAACAACAGCATTATTGCCAACAGAAATGGTGGTGGTCGCGGTATCAAACGTAAACAAGACGACGTCTAGTGCATTGACGGATGAGCAGTTAGCCGAGCTTTCGAAGCTGTATCAACAACTTCGTGGTCAGCAAGAAGCTGAAGATTATGTACAATACTTAAAAGCACATGCAAAAATTAAATAATCGCATGACATAAAAAAACCTGCATTCGTGCAGGTTTTTTTATGTGTGTAGATAAACAAATTTTATTTAAGGATAAACAAGCTTAGGCACGAATTTTGAGCTCATAACCTGAATATTTACGAATATTAATCACGCCTGTATCTAAAATCAGATACTGACCTTTAATCCCTTGTAACTTGCCGCGAATCACGGGAGTTTTATCTAAATTGTGGGATTTGATTTTCTCAGGATATTGCTCAACTGGATAAACAAACTCGCGTGGCAGTTCAGTTTCCAAAAGCTCAACCGTTTCATTGAATTCAAGATTTTGACTAAATTCCTCACGAATGGTTTGGATTTTAGGTGCAAACTCTTCGATGAGTTGTTCGCGAACTTCAATCAAGTCGAGTGGTTCAGCTTCGCCTTTGAGTAATTTGCGCCAATCGGTTTTGTCTGCCACTTGTGTACCAAACATAATTTCGAGCTGGCCTGAAAGACGACGCGAACCGACTTTCATAATTGGAAGGGCTTGGGTTGCACCTTGATCGAGCCAACGGGTTGGCATTTGGCTAATCCGTGTAATCCCAACTTTTAGGGCACTTGAGTTGGCTAAATAAACAATATGTGGCTGGAAACAAACTTCATGCGCGAAGCTGTCTTCTCGGCAGGTGCCTAAGTGGTAGTGACAGGTTTCAGGTTTCATAATACACATGTCACAAGAGGCTTTGGTTTTAAAGCACTTGAAGCAATGGCCTTGTGAAAACGATTTAGAAGTCTTCGTACCACATGAAACACAGAAGATTTTACCAGTCCATTCAATCTCGATTTCTTGACCCAAGTTAAAAGGAAGGTCAACTTCTGAACGATCTAGGATAAATTTATATTCAACATTTGCCTTGTGTGTATGTTGATCAGTTACACTAAGGTCCTTAAGACCTGCATGCATTTTATGGCAAATGCCTTGAAGTTCCATACAGAATTACTCACTCAATATTAAGGATGCGGTTATGGCTGAACTGAACGTCATTACTTCTATGCTAGACGATTTATCTAAAGAACAGCCTATTTCAACTGCATTGTGCATTGGGCAGGATCTCAGCCCAAATCATCATCAATCTATTCAATGGCAATATTTTAGCGTATCTGACTTTTTAAGTCTGCCTTTTACCCAGCGCTATGATTTAGGTTTTGTGCTTTTTGACACGGCAGAAATGCAAAATATAAGCTCACAACAAAAATCACAACTATTGGTGCGTTTAAGAGATTTGATGGCAAAGCGTATTGTGGTGGTGAGTCAATTGCAGGATGAACAACTACTTCGTGCTTTAGGTTTTACTCAACTAATCGATAAAACGACGCATGGTAAAGACTTTGCTTTATGGCAATTTAATATTTTGACCTATAAGCATGTGCCTGACTGGTTTAATTCAAAGTTTTGGGCGAATCCTGAAAACTGGAATAAATTCCGTTGGTGATTCGACTGCGACTGTATTTTTCCATTCATAGCAAAAATTAACAATTTATCTCTATAGGGTTTTTTTAAACACCGTATGCTGTTTAAAAACCTAGAAAGGATAAAGTGATGACGAACCTTAATAATATTATAGAAATTTTGGCAAAGCAGGCCATGGGCGGTCAGCAACAGTCAAATCAGCAAAGTGGTTTGGGTGGGATTTTGGGTTCGGTGCTTGGGCAACTCGGAGCGGGTAGTACGGGCCAAACACAACAGGGTGGTCTGGGTGATATTTTAGGCTCGGTGTTGGGTGGTTTGACTGGTGGGCAGTCGCAGCAGGCGCCAAACTCGCAGAACTCAGGATTCGCAGGCGGTGGAAAAAGTTTATTGATTGCAGTTTTGCCTTTGGTGTTGGCATGGATTCAAAAGCAAGGCGGTTTACAAGGCGCTTTGGATAAACTTAAAGGACAGGGCTTAACCAGTCAGGTGGATGATTGGGTGTCTACAGGCCCGGGTGAAAATGCGCAAGTTCAGCCTGATCAAGTACAAAGCTTATTTGATGATGCCGATGTAGAACAGGTTGCCCAGCAAACCCAAACACCAAAGTCAGCAATTTATGGCGCAATTGCTTCAGTCTTGCCCCAAGTGATTGATTCCTTAACTCCACAAGGTGGAAACACTAATCCACAGGAAGCCAATAATGATATTCAACAGGTTTTAAACTTGCTCAGTGGTTTCTTAAAGAAATAAAATGGATAAAACAAAAGGGCATATCGCCCTTTTGTTTATTATTTAGAACTGAACTTCAAATTAGAAGTTATATTCCATACCTAAACCAATATTGGTTTTCTTATCATCTTTAGTTAACCAGTCACGTTTTTGCTGAGCAACAATACCGTAGAAACGAGCTTGTTTGTTGATTTGGTAGTCAGCACCTACACCGTAAAGATCTTGTTTACGATCATCACGACCGTCTGATTCAGTTGTTGCAGAAATATATTGTGCTTTTAACTTCACAGGGGTAGCACCAATTTTGTATGCCGCTGTTACACCAAACGCATCTTCTTGTAAGCCTTTATAAGAAGTTACAACAGCAGGAGTACCTTTCGTTACAGTAACAGTATCATCAGTTGGTTGGGCAGTTTGCCATAAAGCACCCAATACTAAACCACTAGCACCCATTGCGCCCAAGTCTAAAGAACCTGTTACACGCACAGCATCGGTATAAATACCAGTTAAATCTGAGTAAGCATTGAATTTTGAAGCGATCGCACGGTTTGCAGCAACTGCAGCAGCTAAGCCCATATCTTTGTTTTCATACGTAAGAGATGCTGAAACACCATCACCGAAACCATCACGGCTGCCTTCTTTACCTTTAGCAGTGCTGTCTGCAGCTTCTGATTCTTCACCTTGTTGGAACATGATGTTAAATGCTAAGCCACCCAGTAATTTTTTATCAGTCTCAAAACCAATTACGTTAGTTAAGCGATCTTCACCAACAAGAACTTTAGTCATGTCAAGTTCATTGTGATCGTTAAAAATATCTTGGTTATTACCAGCTGCAGTTTTGAAGTAAGAATCGTATTGACCAACTTTTAAAGTTGCAACGCCGTTAGATTTAATACCGACAAAACGGTTACGGTTTTTAAAAACATCATCGCCATCTGCCCAAATTTCCCATTCGGCTAAATAAACTGCTGATAAATTGTCAGTTAATTTTTCTTCGCCCTTAACACCAATACGTGAAGCATTTGAATTTACTTTTGTTACGCTTTCATCTTTAAAGCCGTTGTTGTCAATATTGTCCAAAGTCACACTGAGCTTACCATACAATGTTGGTGCTGCTTGCGCTGCATTCATGGCTAAAGTTGCTACAGTAGCAGCAAGAAGCAATTTTTTCATTGAGATTTCTCCAGAACACTTTTAAAAATGGCATTCGCCTTGCTTTCTTATTTAGTTAGCTTGTGTACAAAAAGTTACACAAGCTCACCAACTTGCTAAGCAGTATCTGTAAACTTTGTGACATTGAAGTGAAGAAAAAATTACAATTTGATGACAGGTAATAAAATGTAATAAATAGACTTCTTGCGTTAGTGACATTTTAATCACCCGAAAGCTATATTTTATGAGGTTTTAGTCAATTCAAAAATTAGATAAAACTATATTTTCGCAAGAGGTCTAATAATTGTGATTTATTTTTAAGTATTTGAATTTTATTTAAATAAAAAATGGAGCAGCTGCTCCATTCATTTTGTATGACACTTTTGAAATATTTAAAGTGCTGCTTTAATTTTTTCCGCTTGGGCTTTAATTTTTTCTTGATCGCCCATTTGTGCAGCATGTTTCCCAAGTTGATGAACCGAGGTTGGAATTAAATGGAAATGTACATGGGGAACGGTTTGCCCAGCAGCCGCTCCAGACAGTTGCATGAGAACAATCCCTTTGGCATCCAAACCGACTTCAATGGCTTTTGCTACTTTTTGTACCACTTGAATGGTGTAGGCAGCAGCATCGGCAGGGAGATCGAGTAAAGTTACCGCAGGTGTTTTGGGTATGACTAAAGTATGACCGTCTGCTTGAGGCATAATATCCATGAATGCAAGAACTTGGTCATCTTCATATACTTTTATGGCTGGAAGTTCACCACGTAAAATCCGTGCAAAAATGTTTTGCTCATCGTAAGCCATGTCTATTCCTTAAGTTTCGCTTAAACTGATTTACTTACAGTTTAATTCTTTTTGACGTTCTTTAATCGCGTCAAGACGTTGTTGCTCTTTTTCAGAGAATTTCGGTTTAGTGGTGTAGCAATTATCATTGCCAAATTTTGCTTTCGCTTCAGGGTCCTTAAAACAGAAACCTTTAGATGCATAAATGACATCATGATCATCTTTTAATTTTTGACACTCTTGCTCAGGTGATGCCGCAAAACTTTGCGCCCCGATTAATGTTGCAAGACTGGCAAAAACAGCTACAGTCAACTTTTTCATGAGAATTTCCTCAGTTTGTAACATTGTATGTAGTCACGCTATTACTTTATAGGGGTTTGTTCTGTTTATTCAATGGTGAGTTCTTACTCAATTGTAATTTTACTTCATAATTGCTGCATATAATACATAAAATTTATATATATCAATAGCTTTTTAAATACCAGATAGAAATGGATATTTCAGTTTTTTATGTAATTTAGCCTATTTCTACAACTTTTTTAGGCTCTAACACTTTTAAATTTCATTGAGAGGGTCACAGTGCTTCGGTACGTCAGCATTTTTAACCTTTAATGTTCGCCTCATTTCAAATGCTATTTCAGGCATTTTTATACGATTAGCAATGAATTTTTTAAGTTATTCATTATTGGAGAGCTGAGTATGCAAAGGCTATTAGAACAGACACCGATTTTAGATTATCACCATCCATCGATTCAAAATTTGATTGAACAACGCAAATGGAGAGATCTTGATGAAGTTAATAAGGTGAGGAATATTTATAACTTCGTTCGTGATGAGGTTCAATTTGGCTATAACACGGGAGATATGATACAGGCATCTCAAGTCTTAAGCGACGGTTATGGTCAGTGTAATACCAAAGCAACGTTATTGATGGCGTTACTTCGAGCGGTGGGGGTAGCCACTCGGATACACGGGTTTACCATCGATAAAGCCCTACAAAAAGGCGCAATCAAAGGCATTTGGTATCAGTTATCGCCCAAGAATATTTTACATAGTTGGGTCGAAGTTCATGTGAATGGACAATGGTATATTTTGGAGGGTGTAATTCTTGATCGACTCTATCTAGAAAAATTACAAAGTATAAATAAGCATCAAACAACAACCTTTTGTGGTTTTGGGGTATTTACCGAGAATTTTGAAAATCCAGCTATTGATTGGAATTTGAATGATACTTTTATTCAAGACAAGGGGATTAATCAAGATTTCGGTTTATTTGATAGCCCAGATGATTTTTATAATATGTATCAACAAGAACTTAGTCCGATACAGCGTATGGCTTTTAAATATGTAGTCAGACACTTAATGAATCAAAACGTCAATAAAATTAGAAATATACAAAAAGCCTCTTTATGAGGCTTTTTGTTCGGCCATCGGAATAGCTTAACTTATGATTAAAGTATGACTGACTATGATAAGCATTACTCTAAAGTAATTTTGCTCCATGACTCATACAGTTTAACCGCAGAAGAAAAATCGCTGTCTACTTCAGATAAGTCACTGGCAGTTTGAATTAAACTTTGAGCCAGTCCAATCACAGGTGCAGACAGTTTTGCTTCGCGGACTAAATCAACGGCAATGCCCGTATCTTTTGCCAATAGAGGGAGTGCAAACGTAAGCGGGAAGCTGCGGTTGAGGATGCGCTGAGGCAAAACAGTTTCAGTTACGCCACTTTTACCACTCGATGCATTAATGCAATCTAATGCTTCGTTTAAGTTTACGCCATGAGCCTTTAGTGTGGTAAAACCTTCGGCAACAGCACAGAGGTTCACCGCCAAAAGCATATTATTTACGGCTTTAACTGCAAAACCAGCACCTGATTCCCCTACATGTTTAATCAGTTTACCAAACGCTTGAATAGCTGGTAGTGCGCGTTCAAAAGCTGCGGCATCACCACCGATCATAACCGTAAGGGTTGCATTATCAGCGCCAATGGTTTGACCACTCACAGGTGCATCTAAAAAGTCGACACCTTGCTGTTTAAGCAGTTCAGCTACTTTTTTTGCAGAGGACGGTACACCGCTGGTGCAATCGACCCAAATACTGCCTGCTTTAAGCTCAACTTGTGCAAGTAAGTCTTCAATATCTTGACTGGTTGGAAGGCAAGAGAAGACCACATCGGCCTGAACGGCTTGCGCAAGTTCCACCGCCTGTGTGCCATAGGCTTCTGCATGTTGTTTTGCTTTATCAAAATTACGATTCCATACCCACACGTGTTCAAAGTGTTTCGGTAAGTGTGATGCCATGCGATAACCCATGGCGCCTAGACCGATAAATGCAACTGTCTGAATCATGTCAAACCTTAGTATTTAAATTTTACTTGAACGTTCACTTAACCACTGAGCCAGTTGTGGCCAAAATTCATCGGCACTACGCTTACTCGACATCAGTCCTAAATGTCCTCCTGGGATAAGAGTAAACGTGACATCGGTGCTACTTGTCAATTGGGTGAGTGGTTTAGCGGCTTCTGTAGTAACTAATTGGTCTGTTGTGCCTGCGGCAACAAGCAATGAGCACTGTATATTTTTTAAAGCTATGCTTTTCTTATTTAATGTGATTACTCCTGTTTTGAGTGGATTACGTAGCCAAACATTAAACAACATGTCTTGGTTGATGCCACCGGGATAATCAATCATACGGTTAAGAAAACTACCAATGGTGGCGTGTTCATATAAAGCTTCGTTGTCGTCCAAATTGAGTAACAAGTTTTTGTGGCTTTGAAACCAGCCTATAGGGTCAACCATTTTAAAACCAATCGTATTTAAAACACCTGGGGTGTGAAGTAGACGCTTCGGTATTTTGCCCTGATAAATTTGCTGTTGTAATGTTTTGCTTTTTGAAATGATTCGATTGAGATATGCAAAGAACTGGCCATTTCGCCCAGATTTATAACTGTCAATTGGGCTCCCTAAAACCATTAAATTTTTCACAAAATTGGGTTGATGCAGGGCGGTATACAAGGTCACGAAAATGCCAGCCATACTCCAACCATGCAGAGAAATTTGCTCGCTATCACTATGTTTTAAAATGCTTTGTATACAGAGTGGAATATAATGATCAATAAACGTCAGAAAGTTAAAATGACGGTTATGAATATTTAATTTCCCCCAATCAATCACATATACGGCAAAGCCTTGCTGTTGGAAGTACTTCACCAGTGAGCGATAAGGGTAAAGGTCGTAAATAGACATATTGATGGCTAGCGGGACCACAAAAACCAAGGGTTCTTTATACTTACGCACTTCAGGTGCGTAATAGCGAATTTGGGTCAGATCAAATGTTTCAATCACTTCATAAGGTGTGCTTTGTGACAAAATGAGTGACTTTCCATTAAAAATGCGCGTAGAAAGATTCTTTAATTTATTTTGATGCGTTGAAATTTTAGTTTTTAAAGCGTGCATATAGGTCTTAGATCTCAAATAAGCAGAAAGTTTGATCGAAGTTTAATCAATATTCGCGTATTTTACCTTGACCTTAAATAGCCTAGACGCTCAAAATGTTGGCAATTCTTTACAAAGGCAGTCTGTCGACTGAACCAGAGCCATGAGCCTACAAGACGAATTTGAATACCAATTAGATACCTTAGCCATTCGTACTGGGCATACGCGTAGTTTCGAGGGAGAACATGGCGAACCTATCTTTCTAACTTCATCATTTGTCTATGAAAATGCAGCAGAGGCCGCAGCAAAATTTTCAGGTCAAGAGCCAGGGAACATCTACTCGCGTTTTACCAACCCAACTGTTGCAATGTTTGAAAAACGCCTTGCAGCTTTAGAAGGTGCAGAGCGGGCAGTGGCAACCAGTTCAGGTATGGCCGCAATTATGGCCGTGGCAATGTCATTTTTAAAACTGGGCGATCATGTGATTTGTTCACGTGCGGTATTTGGTTCGACCGTATCTTTGTTTGAAAAATATGTGGCTAAGTTTGGTGTAACTGTCGACTTTGTCGATTTAACAGATTTAGATGCATGGAAAAATGCCGTTAAGCCTGAAACTAAATTGCTCTTTGTTGAGTCTCCGTCGAATCCTTTGGCTGAAGTGGCAGACGTTCAAGCACTTGCTGATATCGCACATGCCAATGGCGCACTTTTAGCAATTGATAATAGTTTCTGTACGCCAGTATTACAGCGCCCAATTGAGTTTGGTGCGGACTTGGTGATTTATTCAGCGACGAAGTATTTGGATGGTCAAGGTCGTGCTCTCGGTGGAGCAGTAGTGGGTAGTCATAAACTACTCGAAGAAGTGTTTGGTTATGTACGTACCACAGGGCCTTCAATGAGTCCTTTCAATGCATGGGTATTCTTAAAAGGCTTAGAGACTTTACGTTTACGTATGCGCGAGCATTCAGCAAGTGCGCAGAAACTGGCAGAATTCTTAAATACACACCCGAAAGTCGAAAAAGTGTATTACGCAGGTTTACCAGAGCATATTGGGCATGAGCTTGCAGCGAAGCAACAAACAGGCTTTGGTGGGATCGTTTCTTTTGAAGTGAAAGGCGAGCGCGAAGGGGCATGGACTGTTATTGACAATACTCAGTTTATTTCAATTACAGGCAACTTGGGCGATGCCAAATCGACCATTACCCATCCTGCAACGACTACCCATGGCAAACTTTCACCAGAAGCGAAACAAGCCGCAGGAATTCGTGAAGGTTTAATTCGTGTTTCTGTTGGTTTAGAAGATATTGATGATATTATTCGCGATATCACACGTGGTTTAGACTTAATCTAATTTTTTAATTTTATGTTCGGAGATTTTAATGAACATTAATATGTTAATGCAGCAAGCTCAACGCATGCAAAAAGACATGGAAAGCAACATTAAAAAAGCTAAAGAAGAGCTTGCGCAAACTGAAGTGCATGCTGAAGCTGGTGGTGGTTTGGTTAAAGTGACGATGACTTGCCGCAATGTGGTAAAACGTATCGAAATCAATCCTGAATTATTGCAAGATGATGCAGATATGATTGAAGACTTAATTGCTGCGGCAATGAATGATGCTGCACGTCAAGCAGAAGCAATCACTGAAGAACGCATGAAAGCTGCGAACTCAGGTGCAGGCTTACCACCAGGTCTAGCTGGTTTATTCTAATTAAGGAATACGTATAGTGTTTAGCGATCGTTTTGATCAATTGGTACAAGCTTTACGTATTTTGCCAAGTGTTGGGCCAAAATCGGCTCAGCGCATGGCGCTTCATCTGATTATGAAAAATCGTGAAGGGGCTGTGGGTCTTGCACATGCTTTGAACGAAGCCACCAGCTATATTCACGAATGCAGTTTGTGTCACTCACTGACTGAAAACGAAGTTTGTGATATTTGCATCTCGCATGAACGTGACGATCAACTCCTTTGTGTGGTTGAGTCTCCAGCAGATGTGATGGCGATTGAGCAAAGTGGCAGTTTCCGTGGTAAGTATCATGTATTGGGTGGGCATTTATCCCCACTTGATGGTGTTGGGCCTGAAGAGATCGGCATTCCTTATCTAATCCAGCGTTTAGGCGATGGTAAAGTAACAGAAGTGATTTTGGCGACCAATGCAACGGTAGAAGGTCAGGCCACAGCGCATTATTTGGTTGAGGCAACGAAACATTTACCGATCCAAATGACGCGTATTGCACAAGGCGTACCACAGGGTGGTGAACTTGAATATGTCGATAGCCATACCTTAAGCCAAGCTGTACATAATAGAATGCGAATGAAATAAGTATTTCGATACTTGTTTCATTTTTTAGTTGAGCTACAAGATTGAAATCTTGAGTAAGATAAAAAAAAATATTAATTTGAATCTAGTTGTATAAAAAAATCACAAAAAACGGCAAATAATTAAAAAACCCTTAGAAATCTTGATAGCTAAATGATCTTATTCAGGTAAGATAGCCCAAAGAGCATCTAGCATTAGACGCAGTAGGATATGTTTCAGTTTATTCAGCAGCAACAAGACTTAACACCAGTCTTAGAAAAAATGGATCGTAACGAAGTCTATGGACTCGATACAGAATTCATCAAAGTCGATACCTTATGGCCGAAGTTAGGCGTATTTCAAATCAATGTCGAAAACAATGTCTATTTACTCGATGGTACGACACTCGATTTATCTGAATTTTGGAATAAACTTTTTCGCGCACAACAAAATGTCTTTCATGCTTGTAGTGAAGATATCGACCTGATTTATCACTATGCACAGCATAAAACCTTAAACAATGTATTTGATACCCAAGTGGGCATGTCTTTTTTAGGACATGGTCTACAAGTCAGCTATCAAAATGCACTGAAACAAATGTTGGATGTCGATATCGACAAAGGGGAAACCCGCTCAAACTGGTTGGCGCGTCCATTAAGCCCTGCACAACTCAGCTATGCGGCAAACGATGTGCTGTACTTGATGAATCTGTCTGAAAAAGTTAAACAAGAACTAGATTCAAAGTCACTCTTACATTTTGCACTTGAGGACTGTCAGCATCTGACGCAAGAAATCGCGACAGAAACGCCTTTGCATTTACTCTATCAAGATATTGGTAACTATCGACATTCACGTCGTCAGTTAATGCAGTTGCAGCAGTTGGCTGTATGGCGTGAACACATGGTGAAAGCTCTAAATACACCACGTAGTTTCATTTTGAAAAACTCAAGCATGATTGATTTGGTTGAGAAAAATCCAAAAAATGCTTTTCAGTTATCGGGTGTAAAAGACATACGTCAAAACGTTGTCCGCGAGCACGGCAAAACCATTTTAGATTTGGTGAAGTTCTTGCCTGAGCAAGCAGATTGGCCGCTACGTATGGCACGTCCCATCCGTCATTCTTCAAAAGATGTGGGGGAGAAGATTGATCACTTAATTCAAAATGTGGTCAATGAAACCAGTATTCCTAAAGAAGTGTTGATGCGCAAAAAGTGGATGAACGCACTGCATCAACATGTGGTTTTTCATAATGATGAGCAAGACTTGCCTGATTATTTATTAGGTTGGCGCTATGATTTGTTAACCCAACCTTTAATTCAACTCCTACGCCGTGATGAAAGCTATCTTTCGACGCAAATGAAAGTGATGGATTAATAATTAGTCAATTGGTCTGAAGTTTGAATATTTATACAAAATCACGACTGATGCGTTAATCATGACTAATGTCAGCTGCTTTTATTTGATGTATCCTGTGGCTTGAGTTATTTGAGTGCTGTTTTAGATATGCAATGTTCTATTTATAAATCAAGCAAAAAAGATGAAATGTATCTTTATATTGCTTGCCCAACTGAAGCTGATCAAGCCGCTGAAGATTTTAGCCCATTGAATGTTTTACCTGAAGCTGTTCGTGTTGCATTTGGTCGAGCGACTTTTGTGATGTCATTAGAGCTGAGTGAAGCGCGTAAATTGGCCCGTGTAAATGTATTGCATGTCATTGATTCGATTCAAACTCAGGGCTTCTTCCTACAAATGCCGCCAGAAGGATTAATCAATCCGAACGCTGCGGCACCAGAAGGCCTTCGTGGCGCATAAAGCATAATTCAGGAGTTGCACCGTGGATAGTTTTCTTTCAATGCTCGATTCAATTCCTGAAGACAGTATTGCTGTCACAGTTTACCTTTTGGGCAGTTTGCTAATTTTGTGGTGTTGGTATTCCATTGCTACACGCCTGCCGAAGCTGTTGGGTGGCATCACATGGATGATGATCTTTGCCATTTTATTGACACCAACGGTTTCCGAAGGTCCAAACTCATCGATTGCACCCGCTATTTTTGGCTTGCTTTTCGGTGTGTTAACGAAAGAATCAGCACTCATTTGGTCAAATTTGTCACTGATTCTCTTTGTCATGGGTGTGGGGCTTGTGATCGGTTTCTTTTGGTCAAAATATGTGGCTAATAAAACCAAAGTAGTTGTCAATAACAATCATTCACCGCTGTAATTAATAAAAATAAGGTTTAATCATGTCTGTTGAAACACAACAATTTACGGGTACAGATCAGTACATCGCTACCGATAGTTTAAAACTTGCTGTAAAAGCTGCACGTAGCTTACAAAAGCCTTTATTGGTCAAAGGTGAGCCAGGTACGGGTAAAACTTTACTGGCTGAACAAGTGGCTGAAAGCTTAGGCTTAAAATTGTTGACTTGGCACATTAAGTCAACCACAAAAGCCCAGCAAGGTTTATATGAGTATGACGCGGTTTCACGTCTACGTGACAGCCAACTGGGTGACGACCGTGTTTATGACATTAAAAACTATATTAAACCGGGTAAATTGTGGGAAGCGTTCACCAGTGAAGAGCGTTGTGTTTTATTGATTGATGAAATTGATAAGGCAGACATTGAGTTTCCAAATGACTTGTTGCATGAATTGGATAAGATGTCTTTCTATGTATATGAGACAGGCGAAACCATTACTGCATCACAACGTCCTATTGTGATTATTACTTCAAATAATGAAAAAGAACTTCCAGATGCATTCTTACGTCGTTGTTTCTTCCACTATATTGAATTTCCAGACGACGCAACCATGCGTGAAATTATTGATGTTCATTTTCCGCAAATTTCAACTGCATTGGTCAATGAAGCATTACAAGTTTTCTTCAAATTACGTCAAGTTCCGGGTCTAAAAAAACCACCATCAACTTCTGAATTGATTGACTGGTTAAGCTTGCTGATGGCCGATGATATGCCAGAAGATGTACTGCGTAATCATGATAAGTCTAAAGCCATTCCACCTTTATATGGCGCACTCATTAAAAACGAACAAGATGTACAGTTGCTTGAACGTTTAGCCTTCATGTCTCGTCGTTAAAGGAGAAACACGCATGTTTGTGCGCTTGTTTTATACCTTACGCAAATACGGTGTTCCCGTCTCGACGCGTGAACTGATCGATCTGAATGAAGCTGTTGCTTCAGGTCTGGTCTTTGCCGATCAAGAAGAGTTCTATCAACTCGCCAAAACGATTATGGTGAAAGATGAACGCTTCTTTGACAAATTTGACCGAGGCATGAAGGACTATTTTGATGGGATTTCAACTTTTGATTTAGATGATTTACTCAATAAAGTTCAAAAGTTACCGAAAGACTGGTTCGATTTAGAACTCTTAGAAAAGCATCTAAGCCCTGAGCAGCGTGAAGAATTAAAGAAAGCAGGTTCATTAGAAGAACTCATGAAAATGCTGGAAGAACGTTTACGCGAGCAGCATAAGAAACATCAGGGTGGAAACAAGATGATCGGCACTGGAGGAACGTCTCCATTTGGTGCTTATGGTGATCATCCTGAAGGGGTGCGTATTGGTGGGCCAGGACGTAAACGTTCTGCTGTAAAAGTTTGGGAACAACGTAAATATCAGAATTTGGATGATGATCAAATTCTCGGAACGCGCCAAATGCAAATGGCATTGCGTCGTTTACGTAAATTTGCCAGACAAGGTGCGGCTGAAGAGTTAGACATCGATGGTACAATTCGCGAAACAGCGAAGCAAGGCATACTTGATGTGCAGCTCGTGCCTGAACGTCGTAATCGTATTAAGGTGCTGATGTTGTTTGATGTGGGTGGATCGATGGATTCACATATTGCACAATGCGAAAAACTGTTTAGTGCGGCGAAAACTGAGTTTAAAACCTTAGAGTATTTCTATTTCCATAACTGTTTATATGACTATGTTTGGAAAGACAATGTGCGTCGCTCAAGCACCCGTATGAATACATGGGATTTATTCAATACCTATGGACGCGACTATCGTGTAATTGTGGTTGGAGATGCCTCTATGGCACCTTATGAACTCAATTCTGTGGGTGGTTCGGTTGAATATATGAATGATGAAGCAGGCAATGTCTGGCTACAGCGTTTACGCAACCATTTTGAAAAAACAGCATGGTTGAACCCAGAAGAAGATCGTTATTGGCATTACACCCATACGATTGGTTTGATTAAGCAAATTTTTGAAGACCATATGTACCCAATGACCCTCAAAGGCGTTGAGGATATGACTAAGTATTTAGCACGATAAAGCTGGAAAGAAAGCACATTTTAAGAATAAGGATCATAAAAATGGATCATCAAATTAATGGTATTGCTTTGCCTAATGACGCGGGCTTTTTTGGGAGCTATGGTGGTCAGTTTATCCCGCCTCACTTAAAAGCGGCAATGGATGACATTAAAGTCGCTTACGAGCAAATTCGTGTAACAGAAGAATTTCAAACTGAACTTGCTGAACTGTTTGCGCACTATGTTGGTCGTCCAAGTCCGTTGTTTTATGCAAAACGGTTATCTGAACAGTTGGGCGGGGCACAGATTTATCTTAAACGTGAAGACTTAAACCACACAGGCGCACATAAAATTAATCACTGTTTGGGTGAAGCGCTGCTTGCAAAATATATGGGTAAAACCAAAGTGATTGCAGAAACGGGTGCGGGCCAACACGGCGTTGCACTAGCAACCGCCTGTGCTTTGGTCGGGATTCCGTGTGAAATTCATATGGGGCAGGTGGATATTGAAAAAGAACATCCCAATGTCGTCAAAATGAAAATCCTTGGAGCAACACTCATTTCAGTGACACGTGGTACTGCAACATTGAAAGATGCTGTGGACAGTGCTTTTGAAGAGTATTTAAAAGATCCAACCAATTATATCTATGCTATTGGTTCGGTTGTTGGGCCACATCCATTTCCAATGATGGTGCGCGACTTCCAGTCGATTATTGGTAAAGAAATTAAAGAACAAACCTATGAGCGCTTTGGTGCGAACCCAGATTATGTGGTTGCATGTGTGGGTGGTGGTTCAAATGCTATGGGTGCTTTCACCGCATTTTTAAACGATGCAGATGTGAAACTAATTGGTGTAGAGCCTGCTGGTCATGGTCTTGATACCGACATGCACTCGGCAACCTTAACTTTAGGTAAACCAAGTCAAATTCATGGTATGGCGTGTTATGTACTTGAAAATGATCAAGGTGAACCGTTACCAGTACACTCGATTGCTTCAGGTCTAGATTATCCTGGCGTCGGGCCTCAGCACAGTCTGCTGAAAGATTTAGGTCGTGTTGAATACACTACAGCGACTGATCAAGAGTGCTTGGATGCGTTTATGCGGTTGTCGCGAGTTGAAGGAATTGTACCTGCGCTTGAAAGTTCACATGCCGTGGCGTGGGTGCTTCGTGAAGCTCCAAAGTTGGCCAAAGATATTAAAATTGTGGTGAATGTATCTGGTCGTGGCGACAAAGATGCAGACTATGTCGCTGCAAAATTAGGTCTGAACTAAGTTTTAAGCCTTTCATAGTTATATAAAAATCCCTGCTTAGTGCAGGGATTTTTATATGGTTTCAACTTTATTTTTTATCATTAGTAGCCAATGCTGAGTATACGTTCATTATTGAACACCTCACCATTAAAACTTAACCTGAAATATACTGTTGTAGTTGCTCAATCAGTTTCTTTTGATCATCCATTGCCGCTTTCACCAAGTCACCAATAGAAATGAGTCCCAATAATTTATCTTGTTCAACCACGGGCAAGTGACGTAGATGGCGATCTGTCATAAGGTCTAAACATTCTTCAACCGTAACTGCTGTTGTGACCGTCAGTACTTTTGCTGTCATAATTTCATTGACTGTGGTTTGCTTTGAAGTACGTTCCATCAACATGACTTTGCGCATGTAGTCACGTTCGGACAATATACCTACAACGCGTTCTTCGTGTGTGACCACAAGTGCACCAATGCCTTTATCTGCCATAAGTGAAATTGCTTCAAAAACGGTGGCTTCAGGGCTGATGGTGTAGATTGCTTGATGTACTTTATCTTTTAATACTTGAGCAACATTGGTCATAGGGCATATCCTCGGTTGTGGTTATTGTTTTATATTTAAATTAGCGCGATTTAAAAAAAAAGCAAATACTTTACAGTCATAGCTCTCAATAAAATAACAAGTTAATTGAGCTTTATTGTTCTTAATGGGCCTTAAGCTGGTGCTAGAATATGGTCATTGAAGAAAAAGTGACGCATTTGAGACGTACTGAGCTTCATGCGCTTTGTGCCATTACATAGCGCAGGGGTGACTTTTAAGCGTGACAGAGTAGGCAATAATGCGCTTTGGAAATCCTGCGGCGTGATTTTTTTAGGAATATAGTTTGGCCAGTGCAATTGAGCATATTGGTGTGCGTGTAAACCATTGAGCCAAAAGGGGAAAACATAGTCATCGTGATCTGAGGTCATCGCCCAGCCTTGCTGTTCAGCGTTGTAAAGCCCCCAAAGAATACCGCAGTACATCATGCCTCTTAGAATATTGATTTTTAAATATAAATGATTTGAAATCGGTTGTAGTTTCAAAATTTTGTACATAGCGTTATGTCATTAAGGAACATGACGCTATTTTAAATAATTAAGATGAAAGTTCAGTGTAAGCTTTGCATAACTATGTAAATAAATATGTCATATCAAAATGTTAGGCTTAAAAAAAACGCCACCTAGGTGACGTTTTATTATGCTTTCATGGTGGCAAGCTGTTGCCAGTATTGTGCTTTAAGCGAGTCGCGCTCTACGCGGAAACCTTGATAATAAAGTTCTGCCAAAAACAGTGCTGCTTTACCGTGGCCAGCGCGTGCAACGCTTTCTAACTGTTGTACTGCTTCTACGAAGTTCATTTGTGATTGAATGGTGTTTACTGCATCCGCATACGCATGTTCTAAGTCATGATGAGAGATTTGTTGAATCATATTAAGCTCCTTATTCTAATTATGATCACTTAAAGGTAATTTTACCTTTAGATATAAATATCACGCTAATGTTAAATATTTATTACAAATTGCTGGAATTGTCAAATATATTGTCGAGTATTCTTCATCTTATTTTGTTTACATGATTAAACAATGAACAATCAAAAGATTGAATATGATAATAAAACAGGAAACTGTATTTTATAAGGAGAATAACATGACAAATACATTAGACGGTTTTGATTTTGATATGCCTCCAACTGTTTCTCAAATTGTAGCGTTGGCGCAATATCACCGAACGCTATTAGATGAAGCAGTTTTCCATCAAGAAATTCATCTTGGGGATTTTTGTTTGGCACAACGTAAACGAGTTTATGATTTCACACGTCAGCTTGATGAAAATCAACGGGCTGATTTTTATGAAACATACAATGGGGAGCTAAGACGTATTGCCGATGACGATCCTGCACACCCTGCAGATGCAGAAAATGGTGTTGGGGCTTTCGCCATTATGATTGCATTGGGGGTAATTGCCTTGGTGCTCTATTTTGCAGTTATTCGTAGCATTGTTGGTTAGACTTTTGCTTTACAAACAATCTGACTTGCTGAAATTATGTCCTCTTTAGCATTAATGGGGGGCATTTTTCAGCATTTCAACTTGTGATTATGCAATTCGCTACTTACACTAGTTTCACTAGAGGTAGGTTATGCACATTGCGATCCAAAAAATTCTTAAATTAAAATCACAGATTACGCTTGTACAAATTTATAATGGTCTGATGGCATCGATCATTATGCTTATTGTCATTTTATCGAGTATTGCCTTATCTCGACCCATTTCTCCAAGCCAATTTGAAAATGTAAGTCGCTTATCTCATCAAGCGACTTTCCCAGAAACACAAGAGATGGCACAAGATCTGGTTTTGGAAAACCAGATTTCCTATATTGATTACTTTAGATTAATGCAGGCTCATCAGTTTGAACAGAATCGGGCGAAGCAGCTTCCGGCATTGGCTCCGGAGGTTCAATAATCGCAGGAATTTGATCAGGATGCGGTATGCTTTGCTTAATGTTCGGATCAAGATTCAATTCTAAAATATGTCGAAGTTGCTCTTTATCTAAGGCGTTACTGACAATCACAAGGGTAAGACTCTCAGGGTGAATATGTTTACGTATCGCATTTTGAACATCTAAAGGCGTGATTGTAGCTAAACGTTTTGGGTAGTCTGCTAAATAATTCGCATCTTGCTGATAAAACCCTATAGAGCCGAGTTGTGCATTGATGTTTGCATTGCTGCTATAGCTGTTAGGTAGGCTGCGTAACATACCGGCTTTAGTTTCTTCTAACTGCTGTGCATCAATTGGTTGATGGACAAAGTCAACTAGGGCTTTATGCGCCACTTGTATGCTGTCCATGAGCTGATCTTGCTGGGTTGAATAACTTAGACTAAAACTTCCAGCCGCTTGACTAAATGTAAAAGCACTGTTTGCTCCATAGGTGTATCCACGTTTAACGCGTAGTTCTTTCATTAAAATGGAGCTAAATCCACCCCCACCCAACATACGGTTAGCCAGTTCGAGCGCCAAACGATCAGGATCATCCCGCGTGGTTGATAGATGTCCCATGGTGACGTGGGCTTGAGTTGAATTAAATACAATATGTTGAATATCAAAGTTAGGTTTATCTTGTGGTACAGCAAGTGGCTTTGCTTCTTTACCTTGCGGAAGGGCTGCACTTATTCGTTCAGCCAGTTTCTGCGCTTGTTTAACACTGAGTTGGCCTGTCAGTGCAATATTCATATTTTGACTAACCAGAAATTCATCTCTGAATTTTTTTAAGTGCTGAGTCGTAATTTTTTTAATACTGCCATTGGTTCCCGTAATCGGTTCCGCATAAGGGTGTGAACCGTAGAGCGCACGATAGAAACGAATGCTCATCAATCGACTCGGGCTCTCTTTCAATTGCTTCTGACCTACTTGAGTATTGCTCACCATCAAACTAATACTGTTATTTTTAAAAGTAGAGTCTTTTAATACTTCAAGCATCGTACTTACCGCAGCATCTAGTTTTTTAGGGTCAGACAACGAACGCAGTCGAACCACAAACATGTCACGGTGTGCAGCTACACTAAAACGAGCCCCGACTTGTTCAAAGGCATTCGCGATTTCAACTGCATCATGTTGCGTAGTGCCTTCATCGATGAGTTGTGCTGCCATATTGGCAACACCATATAGGCCTTTTTCTACTTCTACATCTCGTGCAGAGCCTGCATTAAAGGTAAGTTGAATATCCACCATAGGTAAGGCGGGTGACTCAACAAATAGACTTCGAACTTTGTATTTGTTCTTAAGTTCGTGTACATGTGGTGCTGTATGAAGGTCGCTGGTTTGAACCTGTTTTAAGCTTTGTAGAGAAGCAATAGACTGTAATGTACGTGGGTCATCATTGCTAATACTACTTGTACTTACATCTGCAATTACATTGGTAGTGCAAAAGGTAGACATGGTAATAAATAACAGGTGAAAGATGGTCTTTTGTTTTTTCATTATTTTGTGGCCTTCTTTTCTGGTTGAAGGTACAACGTACTTAAGTTATCTCGTACAAAAGCAGTTTTAGCAACTTGCTGAATATCTTCAGGTGTAACCGCTTCAAAATGCTGTGGAAGCTGATCCATTAGTCGATAATTCAAGCCATTCACGGCTAAGTTTCCAATCATCTTTGCTTGCCCGACTATGTCATCTTGACCATAAATTAAGTTTGCAACAAAGCGTGTGCTAATCCGTTCAAGCTCTTGTGGTTGAACAAGTTCTGTTTTGAGTCGCTCAATTTCATATTCAATGGCTTTTTGTAGCTCAGGAAGTTCCACGCCAGTGACTGGAAGTGCGGAGATACTAAATAGACTGTCTCCACGGTTATAAGGGTCATAACTGACACTCAGTGCGGTCGCTAATTTTTTGTCGCGTACAAGGCGCTGTTGTAATCGAGAGCTGATCCCGCTATCTAATAAGCTTCGAATAAGTGTGAGTGCATAAACATCTTCTGGATTGCTTGCTGTTGCAAGTGATTTCACATTCCAAGCCATATATAAATTTGGCACCTCAACATTGGTATTTTGCTCCATGTGACGGTAGCCAATGTTCTCAAACTCAGTCACATCATTGCGTACAGGTGTTGGATGGCTTTTGATGTCGCCAAAATATTTTTGAACTTGTCTTAAGGCAGATTCTGCATTGACATCACCCACAATCACCAAGATCGCATTGTTTGGGCTATACCATTTTTGATACCACTGCTTCACGTCATCTAGACTTATATTTTGCAAGTGTTTCATGTGCCCAATGACGGGTTGACGATAGTGACTCGTGGGATAAGAAATCCATTTGAAGCGTTCGAAAGCGAGTGAGCGGGGGTTGTCATCGGTACGTAGGCGTCGCTCCTCCATCACGACTTTAATTTCAGGGTCAAAGTCTTGTTTCCGTAGTAAGAGATTGCGCATACGATCTGCTTCAAGCTCTAAAGCCATTGGGAGGTAAGTTTTAGGATAAAGCTGATAGTAATTGGTGTAATTGGTAAATGTTGCGGCATTTACTGTACCGCCATAGATTCGACTTAAGCGACTGAATTCGTCATTGGGGACTTTGGATGTGCCTTTAAACATCATATGTTCCAGCACATGCGAAATACCCGTTATATTTCCAGACTCATCGGTACTGCCGACTTTGTACCAAATTTGGGTCATGACCATTGGGGAGCGGTGATCTTCACGGATAATCACCTGCAAGCCATTGCTTAAAGTGTTTTCAAAACTACTGCGGGTAAGTTCACTGCGTATTTGTGCATGGGTAGTTATAGGTAAACAAAGTAGAGTTAAACCCAGTGCAACTAAACTTTTTTTATAAGAATGCGTGACTAATAAGTGATGCATATAAAATTTGGGCTCAGGTTGAAGTGAAGTTAAAGCATTTCAATAAATAACCATTCTTAAGAAAAATGCGAAGTAGATCAAGCGCCAGAAGTATTGATTTGTTAAGTGTTTACATAAAGTATTGTTGCTAAGCGAAAGCCTATCTTTTATGGTAGAATCCGTCTTTTTTAACGCAGTGCTTTTCAAGGATTCGGCATGCAACAGCAATCTAATGAGCAGAACAAATTTTTGATTGATGCTGATATCGGGGATGACGATGTCACACTACCAAGTTTACCTGTGGTCAATGTGCCAATCGTTGAAACAAAAGAGCAAACAGTTGTTAGTCCAGTTGTGGTTGCTGAAACAAGTGCAGAAGAAGCAGATGCATCTGCAAAAGGCGGTTTCTTTAGTCGCATGAAAGAAGGGTTAACCAAAACCCGTAAAAACCTTGCCGATGGTATGGTCAATATTTTGATCGGTGGTAAGGAAATTGATGACGAACTGCTTGAAGAAGTTGAAGAACAGCTTCTAGTAGCCGACATCGGTGTAGATGCAACGAAAACCATTATTACCAACTTAACTGAACGTACTGCACGTGGCGATTTAATTTACTCGCACTCACTATATAAAGCACTTCAGGAAGAGTTGGTGGCTTTACTAGCACCACGTGTGAAACCTTTACATATCGATCCGAATAAAACACCTTATGTAATTTTGGTGGTGGGTGTAAACGGTGTGGGTAAAACCACAACCATTGGTAAATTGGCAAAACGTTTACAAGGTGAAGGCAAGAAAGTGATGCTTGCTGCGGGAGATACTTTCCGTGCGGCAGCGACTGAGCAGCTTCAAATTTGGGGTGAACGTAATAATATTGCCGTAGTAGCCCAAGGCCATGGTGCTGATAGCGCTTCTGTCATTTTCGATGCGTTTGAAAGTGCACGCGCGAAAGGTGTTGATGTTTTGATCGCAGATACCGCAGGTCGTTTACATAACAAAGGTCATCTCATGCAAGAGTTGACCAAAGTAAAACGTGTTATGCAAAAAATCGATGCGACCGCGCCACACGAAGTTATGTTGGTGGTCGATGCAGGAACAGGTCAAAATGCGATTAATCAAGTAGAAATGTTTGATGAGGCAGTTGGCTTGACAGGCCTGACGATTACCAAGCTCGATGGTACTGCGAAAGGTGGTGTACTATTTAATATTGCCAGTCGTACGCATGTTCCAATTCGCTTCATTGGTGTCGGTGAGAAAATTGACGACTTACGTCCTTTCTCTGCAAAATCCTTTGTTGCTGCTTTGTTCGAAACAGAGAAATAAGATTGAACAGCACAATTTTAAAGTGTTAGATCAGTCACATAAACTCCGCTAAATGCGGAGTTTATTTTTTGATTCAATTTGTTTGTTTTAAAAACAAGCATTTAGAAATCACGTAATGAATATAAGTGATTCTCCTGAGATTACACTAGCACCTAATACAATAGGCATCACTGTACATTTTGGGGAACACGGTATGGCTTTATTACATAAAATTGGACAAGTTCTAACAACGGATTTAACCAAAGATTTAAAATTTAAAAAAAAATCACGAAGAAGACCTAAAACAAACCACATTGTATCGATCAACTAAAAAAGTGACGTAGTATTTATGTTTTAGGGAAGCGTGTACATTTAAGTCAGGTGTATTTAGCTGAATTGATCCAAGAGGCTGTGCGAAGTTGTCCTTCGGCACATAATTCACAAAGTACTTGTATTGTGATTTTAATGGGCGATTCACATCATCACTTTTGGAATGTCGTAAAAGAAGTGCAGCGCAAGTTAGTCCCCGCGCATATTTTTGCTGGTGTAGAACTGAAGGTTGATCAATGCTCGGCAGGATTTGGTACAGTTCTATTCTATGAAGATCAGCAGATCATTCAAAAATTACAAAAGAAAATTCCTTTTGATGCGGCAGAATTTCCAGTTTGGTCAGAGCAAGTTTCAGGTATGGCCCAATATGCTGTATGGACTTGTTTAGCAGATGCAGGTTTGGGTGCGTCATTACAACATTATAACCCGAGTATTGATGCTGATATCTCCAAGGTTTTTGAGATTCCAAAACATTGGCTGTTACGTGCGCAATTGGTCTTTGGTTCGATAGAGGAAAAAGCCGCTGAAAAAGAACATTATAAAGATGAAGAGCGCTTTATGATCTATGCATAATGACACGGAATAATCTTTAGTGATTTCTAGATCAAGTTTTGTAATGTTATGGCATATTGTTCTATTTTTAAGACACTATGTCGCTGAATTAAGCATGTTCAAATTTGAAATTATAGCTATGATGAATATGAATCACATATAACAAGATCGTGAGATCGCTGAGGAAAATAATATGTCATTTTTAGACCACATCAAACAACGTCGTACCATTTATGCTGTTGGTAAAAATGTAGCATTAACACCAGAACAAATTGAATCTGTAATTAAAGAAGCGGTAAATCACAGTCCTTCTGCATTTAACTCACAGACTTCTCGTATTGTGACTTTGTTTGGTGAGTCGCATTTACAGTTTTGGAATGTGGTGCGTGAAACTTTACGTAAAATTGTTCCAGACGCTGCTTTTGAAGGCACAAATGCAAAAATTAATAGCTTTGCTGCAGGCTATGGTACGGTTTTATTTTATGAAGACCAAGATGTTGTAAAATCATTGCAGGAACAATTTGCGCTTTATGCAGATAATTTCCCAGTTTGGTCTGAACATTCTTCTGCAATTGCTCAATTTGCCGTATGGACTGCGTTATCTGAACAAAATATTGGTGCGTCATTACAGCATTACAATCCAATCGTAGATGCTGAGATTGCAGAGATCTTCGATATCCCTGCGAATTGGAAACTTCGTGCACAACTTGTTTTTGGTTCGATTGAAGCGCCTGCGGGTGAAAAAACATTTATGGCGGAAGCGGATCGCTTTAAAACATTCAATTAATCGCTAGTCATTAAAATGAAAAAGAGCAGAGTAGATCTGCTCTTTTTTTGTTTAAGGATTTATCTTTAAAATATCAAAGCTTAGCAATATATATTGTAGTTGCGAATTGGTTCTAAGCTCAGAAATTGTCATAAAATTGTCATTTATACACTGCATAGTGCAACTAAACTTTAATAAACCATCGATAGAGTGTAAAAATGACCTTACGCATAACCCTTGCAACAGCAGCATTGATGTTGAGTACTTCAGTATTTTCAGCGGTGACTATTACTGCTCCAGAGGAAATAAAAATTGAAGGCTTAAATGGGCAAGAGGTTAAGAGTCGTTTATTCAGTTCTGACAATAAATATAATATTGATGCTGGTGAAAATATTATCAGTGTTCGCTATACCCAGTTTTTTGAAGAGCATCCGGGTATTGGCTCCCACGATATCGTTCGCTCAGGGATTGTAAATATTAAGACCCCAATTTTACAAGACCAACAGTCTTACCGTTTGGCACTGATCAATCCTCCGCAAAACCATGATGATGCCAAAGCTTATGCTAAGCAGCCGATCTTTGGTCTATACAATGCCAAAAATCAGTTACTGGTTGAGCAAAAGGGCAGTAAAACTCAAAATGCAGGCATTCTTCAAAATTTATTTAGCGATGCACCAACCGATCTAACTCAAAAAGCAACGACAGTGGTACAACCTGCACCGGTCTATACGTCACAAGCTGTTGTTGCGAAAGCTGGGACAGATAAACAAAAAGATTTAACAAGTTCTGGCAATGCTCAACAATTAATTAATACTTGGAAAAGTGCATCTAAATCTGAACGCCAAGCGTTTATGGCTTGGCTTGCTGAACAAGCACAGTAGCTGGTACATTCTAAAAAAAACAGCGTTAGCTGTTTTTTTTATTTAGATAGCGCATTTATATGGTGGATAACTTGATAATGTTGACCATAATTTAACCTAAAACGTATTTTTTGCTTTAAAAATAACCAGTCGAATGGTTTTTTTAAATTATTTATTTAAATGCTCTTGTGCTGCAAATAAAACTGTATAGAATACGCAGACACCAACGCAATGTAGTGAATAACTTAAAGCGAAGGTCTTGCTGATGACGAATCAGTAAGAAGATCATTAAGAGATTATGAAGAACAACTTGTGTGGATTTTTACTGATTGATCGATCGAAAATATTTCATTGATTGAATGGTAAAAATTACTCGAAGTTTATTTGAGAAATATTTGTCAGAAAATTGATGAGCCAAGATTTGTAGCCATAAGCTACTAATGATTTTTAACTGAAGAGTTTGATCATGGCTCAGATTGAACGCTGGCGGCAGGCTTAACACATGCAAGTCGAGCGGGGAAAGGTAGCTTGCTACCTGACCTAGCGGCGGACGGGTGAGTAATGCTTAGGAATCTGCCTATTAGTGGGGGACAACATTCCGAAAGGAATGCTAATACCGCATACGCCCTACGGGGGAAAGCAGGGGATCTTCGGACCTTGCGCTAATAGATGAGCCTAAGTCAGATTAGCTAGTTGGTGGGGTAAAGGCCTACCAAGGCGACGATCTGTAGCGGGTCTGAGAGGATGATCCGCCACACTGGGACTGAGACACGGCCCAGACTCCTACGGGAGGCAGCAGTGGGGAATATTGGACAATGGGCGAAAGCCTGATCCAGCCATGCCGCGTGTGTGAAGAAGGCCTTTTGGTTGTAAAGCACTTTAAGCGAGGAGGAGGCTACTTAGATTAATACTCTAGGATAGTGGACGTTACTCGCAGAATAAGCACCGGCTAACTCTGTGCCAGCAGCCGCGGTAATACAGAGGGTGCGAGCGTTAATCGGATTTACTGGGCGTAAAGCGTGCGTAGGCGGCTTCTTAAGTCGGATGTGAAATCCCTGAGCTTAACTTAGGAATTGCATTCGATACTGGGAAGCTAGAGTATGGGAGAGGATGGTAGAATTCCAGGTGTAGCGGTGAAATGCGTAGAGATCTGGAGGAATACCGATGGCGAAGGCAGCCATCTGGCCTAATACTGACGCTGAGGTACGAAAGCATGGGGAGCAAACAGGATTAGATACCCTGGTAGTCCATGCCGTAAACGATGTCTACTAGCCGTTGGGGCCTTTGAGGCTTTAGTGGCGCAGCTAACGCGATAAGTAGACCGCCTGGGGAGTACGGTCGCAAGACTAAAACTCAAATGAATTGACGGGGGCCCGCACAAGCGGTGGAGCATGTGGTTTAATTCGATGCAACGCGAAGAACCTTACCTGGTCTTGACATAGTAAGAACTTTCCAGAGATGGATTGGTGCCTTCGGGAACTTACATACAGGTGCTGCATGGCTGTCGTCAGCTCGTGTCGTGAGATGTTGGGTTAAGTCCCGCAACGAGCGCAACCCTTTTCCTTATTTGCCAGCGGGTTAAGCCGGGAACTTTAAGGATACTGCCAGTGACAAACTGGAGGAAGGCGGGGACGACGTCAAGTCATCATGGCCCTTACGACCAGGGCTACACACGTGCTACAATGGTCGGTACAAAGGGTTGCTACCTAGCGATAGGATGCTAATCTCAAAAAGCCGATCGTAGTCCGGATTGGAGTCTGCAACTCGACTCCATGAAGTCGGAATCGCTAGTAATCGCGGATCAGAATGCCGCGGTGAATACGTTCCCGGGCCTTGTACACACCGCCCGTCACACCATGGGAATTTGTTGCACCAGAAGTAGGTAGTCTAACCGCAAGGAGGACGCTTACCACGGTGTGGCCGATGACTGGGGTGAAGTCGTAACAAGGTAGCCGTAGGGGAACCTGCGGCTGGATCACCTCCTTAACGAAAGATTGACGATTGGTAAGAATCCACAACAAGTTGTTCTTCATGACGATGTATCTGAGGGTCTGTAGCTCAGTTGGTTAGAGCACACGCTTGATAAGCGTGGGGTCACAAGTTCAAGTCTTGTCAGACCCACCAAATCTGACTAACAAGCATTATTAAATGCTGAATACAGAAAAACAGAAACATTGACTTATTGATAAGCTGGGGACTTAGCTTAGTTGGTAGAGCGCCTGCTTTGCACGCAGGAGGTCAGGAGTTCGACTCTCCTAGTCTCCACCAAATTTCAAGACAAGAAAACTTAAAGCACTGCTTTAAGGCTTTTCCTTGAAATTTAAGCAAGAAGCTATGCTTCGCGCAGATAGGTTGGATTATAGAATTTAGTAAGTTGAAGCTTATTAACTTCTGTGATTTATCACAGTTTCCTGACCTGACGAAGGCTGGAAAAATCATTAACAGAATATATTTGAGTTGAAATAATTTGTTCATACTCGTTTTTAAGATCGACATTAACAGTGATTTATTACTGATTGATGAAGGTTGAAGAAATGAGTTACTAGCGAAATTAACTGAATCAAGCGTTTTGGTATGTGAATTGAATTGAAGCTGTACGGTGCTTAAGTGCACAGTACTTCAAACTGTAATGTTGAACGTTCTCACTTGTAGGAACGATCGACTGTTTGGGGTTGTATAGTCAAGTAATTAAGTGCATGTGGTGGATGCCTTGGCAGTCAGAGGCGATGAAAGACGTAATAGCCTGCGATAAGCTCCGGGGAGGCGGCAAATATCCTGTGATCCGGAGATTTCTGAATGGGGAAACCCACCTGTCATAAGGCAGGTATCGTATGATGAATACATAGTCATACGAGGCGAACGAGGGGAAGTGAAACATCTCAGTACCCTTAGGAAAAGAAATCAATTGAGATTCCCTCAGTAGCGGCGAGCGAACGGGGAAAAGCCCATTAAGTCATATCAGTTTTAGTGGAATGCTCTGGGAAGTGCAACCATAGTGGGTGATAGTCCTGTACACGAAAGGGCTGATATGATGATGTCGAGTAGGGCGGGGCACGTGAAACCTTGTCTGAATATGGGGGGACCATCCTCCAAGGCTAAATACTCCTGACTGACCGATAGTGAACCAGTACCGTGAGGGAAAGGCGAAAAGAACCCCTGTGAGGGGAGTGAAATAGATCCTGAAACCGCATGCATACAAGCAGTGGGAGCCGACTTGTTCGGTGACTGCGTACCTTTTGTATAATGGGTCAGCGACTTACATTCAGTAGCGAGGTTAACCGCATAGGGGAGCCGTAGAGAAATCGAGTCTTAATAGGGCGTTTAGTTGCTGGGTGTAGACCCGAAACCGGGTGATCTATCCATGAGCAGGTTGAAGGTTGGGTAACACTAACTGGAGGACCGAACCCACTGTCGTTGAAAAGCCAGGGGATGACTTGTGGATAGGGGTGAAAGGCTAATCAAACTCGGTGATAGCTGGTTCTCCCCGAAAGCTATTTAGGTAGCGCCTCGGACGAATACCATTGGGGGTAGAGCACTGTTTCGGCTAGGGGGTCATCCCGACTTACCAAACCGATGCAAACTCCGAATACCAATGAGTACTATCCGGGAGACAGACTGCGGGTGCTAACGTCCGTAGTCAAGAGGAAAACAATCCAGACCGCCAGCTAAGGCCCCAAAATTATAGTTAAGTGGGAAACGATGTGGGAAGGCATAGACAGCTAGGAGGTTGGCTTAGAAGCAGCCACCCTTTAAAGAAAGCGTAATAGCTCACTAGTCGAGTCGGCCTGCGCGGAAGATGTAACGGGGCTAAAACTATATGCCGAAGCTGCGGATTTGCAATTTATTGCAAGTGGTAGGGGAGCGTTCTGTAAGCCGATGAAGGTGTATTGAGAAGTATGCTGGAGGTATCAGAAGTGCGAATGCTGACGTGAGTAACGACAATGCGAGTGAAAAACTCGCACGCTGAAAGACCAAGGGTTCCAGTCCAACGTTAATCGGGGCTGGGTGAGTCGACCCCTAAGGCGAGGCCGAGAGGCGTAGTCGATGGGAAATTGGTTAATATTCCAATACTTCTATGTAATGCGATGAGAGGACGGAGAAGGTTAAGTCAGCCTGGCGTTGGTTGTCCAGGTGGAAGGTTGTAGGCATGTATCTTAGGCAAATCCGGGGTACTCTATGCTGAGAACTGATAGCAAGCTGTACTTGTACAGTGAAGTGGCTGATACCATGCTTCCAGGAAAAGTCTCTAAGCTTCAGTTACATAGGAATCGTACCCGAAACCGACACAGGTGGTCAGGTCGAGTAGACCAAAGCGCTTGAGAGAACTCTGCTGAAGGAACTAGGCAAAATGGTACCGTAACTTCGGGAGAAGGTACGCTGCCGACGGTGATAGGATTTACTCCTTGAGCTATTGGCAGCCACAGAAACCAGGCCCCTGCAACTGTTTATTAAAAACATAGCACTCTGCAAACACGAAAGTGGACGTATAGGGTGTGATGCCTGCCCGGTGCTGGAAGGTTAATTGATGGGGTTAGCGTAAGCGAAGCTCTTGATCGAAGCCCCAGTAAACGGCGGCCGTAACTATAACGGTCCTAAGGTAGCGAAATTCCTTGTCGGGTAAGTTCCGACCTGCACGAATGGCATAATGATGGGGGCGCTGTCTCCAGCAGAGACTCAGTGAAATCGAATTCGCCGTGAAGATGCGGTGTACCCGCGGCTAGACGGAAAGACCCCGTGAACCTTTACTGCAGCTTGACATTGAACTTTGATCTTACTTGTGTAGGATAGGTGGGAGGCTTTGAAACCGAGACGCTAGTTTCGGTGGAGCCAATCTTGAAATACCACCCTGGTAATATTGAGGTTCTAACTCTGTCCCGTTATCCGGGACGAGGACCATGTCTGGTGGGTAGTTTGACTGGGGCGGTCTCCTCCTAAAGAGTAACGGAGGAGTACGAAGGTGCGCTCAGCGTGGTCGGAAATCACGCGTAGAGTATAAAGGCAAAAGCGCGCTTAACTGCGAGACCCACAAGTCGAGCAGGTACGAAAGTAGGTCTTAGTGATCCGGTGGTTCTGTATGGAAGGGCCATCGCTCAACGGATAAAAGGTACTCTGGGGATAACAGGCTGATACCGCCCAAGAGTTCATATCGACGGCGGTGTTTGGCACCTCGATGTCGGCTCATCTCATCCTGGGGCTGAAGCAGGTCCCAAGGGTATGGCTGTTCGCCATTTAAAGAGGTACGCGAGCTGGGTTTAGAACGTCGTGAGACAGTTCGGTCCCTATCTACCGTGGGCGTTGGAAATTTGAGAGGATCTGCTCCTAGTACGAGAGGACCAGAGTGGACGAACCTCTGGTGTACCGGTTGTGACGCCAGTCGCATCGCCGGGTAGCTATGTTCGGAAGGGATAACCGCTGAAAGCATCTAAGCGGGAAGCCTACCTCAAGATAAGATTTCCCTAGGACTTTATGTCCTCTAAAGAGCCGTTGAAGACTACGACGTTGATAGGTTGGATGTGGAAGCATAGTGATATGTGAAGCTGACCAATACTAATTGCTCGTGAGGCTTGACTATACAACACCCAAACAGTTGGTGTTGTGGTTCAAATCACTGCAAACAACTTGATTTAGTTATAAAGCTAGATAAAATATCCAACTCAAATATACCTGTTAATAACTCATTTGATGAAAGTTAGGCACGAAGAGCACTGCTCTGAGGTTAGACCCAACGAATAGTCATAAACAGTTGTGCTGGCGACAATAGCAAGAGTGAACCACCTGATCCCTTCCCGAACTCAGAAGTGAAACCTCTTAGCGCTGATGGTAGTGTGGAGTTATCCATGTGAGAGTAAGTCATCGCCAGCTCATTAATTCAAATCCCCCTCCGCTTAAGGCTGAGGGGGATTTTTTTATGCAAGGAAGGTTGAATAATGTTAGATAATAAAAAAAGAGATAGAGAACGAGTGAAATAGCTTATCTATAAGGGCATAAATGGTAAAAAGCCAGCATTTTCTGGTTTTTATGTCTTATTTAAAAGAGGTTATAGAGCATCTTTTAAGTTTTCTTGATGTGCTTTAACCTGTTTGGCATATTTCTTACCTTGACGCTTCATCTTCCAGCTGGAATGGTAGCCTGTTGGACCGACATTATAATAAGCCAAAGCTTTGGGCCAACTTTCTGCTTTTTGGTTATAGTTAGCGAGAATATAGGTGCCACAATTAATATTATTAATCTCTTCAAATAAATCGCCAGGGCAGGTTTGTTGCCAATAGCGTGGAATAACTTGAGTAAGTCCAATAGCACCAGCAGGGGAAACAGCATAATTTCTATAGCTAGACTCTTGTCTTATGACGGCTGCAACTAGTAATGGATCGACATTATAGCGATCGGCACTTTGTACAATCATGGGTGCAATACGTAGTGCTGTATTGGGCTCAACAGCGTATGCCTTTTGAATGCCATTGGCTAATTTTGCTGAACGCTTTTCAACCGAACCGCCACCTAGTGATGCACAACCAGTAAATATTAAAGTTATTGTTAAAATTAAAACAGATTTAGCTTTAATATGAGATGTTGGCAAGTATCGTTGATAATTCAGCAAACTGTATATCCATTGGTATAATGTCTGAGAAGATCATATTGAGCTGTGCAATTACAGTCAAGTTGAGACAGAAGGTACTATTTTATGGTTTTGTTAAATCCGTACTTTATTTAAGCGAAATAGATGTGATTAATCAAAAGTCTATATTTTTATGCGGTGAGTAGAACCACTTGCAAAGACAGTTTTGTCACATAAATACAGAGTATTTAAATTTACCATACCTGATCGTATGGACCAGTCAAAGAAATTCCTCTTGCTTATAATAAATAGCCTAAGTAGCTTCTAGGCATCTAAATTTGTAAGACTGGCTATTCTCCAAATATTAGGGTGGAAATTAGGAAGATGTAAGACCTAATGTAAAGACATGACTGACGTTGATAAAAAACTTTTAAATTTCAAAAAAGAGTGATTTACACGCAACAGAAAACAGCATCGGCTATTTTTTTATGATGATACTCATCAATATTATTAAAAAAATAGAATAGGCATATATAGAAAATTAAAGGCTTTTATCTAATATTAAATTTGCTCAATAAATCTAAGTTCTGTGATAGCGATACGTTTTTTGAAGCGCAATAAATAAGTTCAGGCGTTGTTAGTTAGCATGAATTTAAGTCCAACGATTTCTTATTTTACATTACTTTCAATGTGAAAGCATGATTCTTTATTTAGAGAAACCATGGCTTCAACATGTCCGAATGGGACGTTTTATATTATTTCAATTCGCTTGATGACTTTCCGAGTTCACGGCGTGCGATGATGAGTTGCTGAATCTGTTGCGTACCTTCAAAAATATCTAGAATTTTAGAATCTCTTGCCCATTTTTCTAAAAGCTCATCTTCGTTGTAACCGACTGTTGATGCAAGTTCGACGCACTTAAGGGTAATTTCATTACAAATTCGACCAGCTTTGGCTTTGGAGATAGAGGCTTCTTTTGAGTTTGGCTTTTTGTTATCTGCCATCCATGCAGCTTTTAAGGCCAGTAAACGAGCCGCTTCCCATTCGGCTTCCATGCGATAAATTTGGCTCGCAATATGAGTCGTTTGTAAGTATGGCGTTATATATTGAGGATCCAAATAATCGTTGAAGATCTCTTTAATCCGTTCTAGTGAGGCCTTGGCACAGCCTATAGCCATCGCTGCAACGAGCGGACGGGTATTATCAAAAGTTTCCATCACGCCAGCAAAGCCTTTAGCAATGTCAATTTCCGCATTTCCCAATAGGTTATTGGCAGGCACTCGGCAGTCGATTAAACGAATAACTGCGGTATCAGAGGCTTTGATTCCTAGTTTATGTTCTAAACGTTCTACTGTCATGCCAGGAGTCCCTTTAGGAATCACAAAAGATTTGATCGCTGAACGGCCTAATTTTTTATCCAGAGTTGCCCAAACGACGATAGCGTCGGCACGGTCACCTGAAGTCACGAAAATCTTTTCACCATTTAAGATGTAATCTTCACCATCTTTTATTGCCGAGGTGCGAATAGCGGCAGAGTCCGAGCCACAGTTCGGTTCAGTGATTGCCATGGCTGCCCATGTGTTTTTGAAACGCTCTAACTGCTCTTCATTGGCAACAGCTGCTATCGCTGAATTTCCTAGACCTTGGCGGGGCATCGATAGGAGTAAAGCTGTGTCTCCATAACACATTTCAATTACACTTAAAGCGGTAGAGAGATTCACTCCATTTTTATTGCCTTGTTCATTTGTACCTCGCTTGCCGACAGCAGCCCCCGCATTCATACCTTCACCACCCTCATTCATACCATCGACTAAAGATGCCAGCATATCCAGTTCTTTAGGATAGCTGTGTTCAGCTTTGTCGTATTTTCGGGAGATGGGACGAAGTACATTGATGGCCACTTGGTGGGCTTGATCAATCAGTAATTTAAATTTTTTAGGGTTTTGTAAATTCATGCCAGTTTTCCTTTTTATTATGCATGTAGACCAGAGTGAACAATTGCTGTTGCACGTAAATCACGATACCAACGCTCAACAGGATGTTCTTTGGTGAATCCGTGCCCACCTAAAATCTGTACACCATCGGTGCCAATTTTCATGGCTTTTTCGGCACAAAATAAACGTGCTAAATAGGCTTCACGGTGAAATGTCTGCCCAGATTCAGCGAGACTTGCGGCATTTAGAATGAGCATACGCATGGCATCAATTTCAATGGCCATATCGGCAATCATAAATGCAACACTTTGACGGTGAGAAATTGGTTCACCAAAGGCGGTGCGTTCATTGGCATATTCAATACAATATTTTTTGACCGCTTCACATGTGCCAACCGCCATTGCACACCACATTAAATTGCCGAGGTCTAAAAATGCCGTGTAGTTGAAATCTTCATCACCTAAGCGTAAAGCAGGGGTTTGATTAAAAATTAAAGTTGCTGTTTCGGTTGCTTTGAGCCCCATAGCGGGAGATTTTTTAAACTGAATACTTTCATCCCGTCTGAGAATAAAAACTTCAGCTTGGCCATTAAGTTCAGCACTGACAAGGAAAATATCTGCACTTTCAGCCAATAGTACTAGTGTCTTTTCACCTTGAATAAAATATTGACCATCACGTGAAATGGCTTTGGTTTTTAACTGGTAAGGATTAAAAGCAGGCGTAACTTCTTGAATTGCAAAGCTAGCGCGAATGCTACTGTCTTGCGCAAAACTATTTAAATATAAAGCTTGTACTTGCTCAGAACCCCATTGTGTAATGGCATTAATCACACTAAAGGTAGAGAGCATACCCGCGGCTAAACTAAAATCACCTTTGGCCAGATGCTCTGCAATAAGTACATTACTCAGAATATTTTTCTCAGCAGCGACACCACCAAGCGCCTCAGGCAAAGCATAAAAGTTCAGACCTAGCTCTTCAATATATTGCCAAAGTTCTGTTGGAAAAGTTTCATTTTGATCGGCACTTGCGGCTAATGGGTAAAGTATATCGGCGGCAAACTGTGACATGTTGTCGATGGCCATTTGCTGATCTTCTGAATAGCTCAGATCAAATAATGATTTTTCTTGATTGTTAAGCCGCTGTTTATGTAGATCTTTATTTGCTTTAAAGGCTTTTTGTGTTTTTGATAGAGTCTTATAGCCAGCTTTTGAGCCTTGATAAAGCGATTTCTCGATAAATTTTCTAAGTTTTAATTGGTCAAGTACATCGCTACTTGCCATTTTTGTGATCAGTGATAAGCCAAATCCCTGCGCTTTATTTACCATATTTGTCATTATTTTCATCCAGCAGAATTATTCTGTGGTTTTATGCTGACATAGCGACACACGAATAACTATGTCATGACTGACATGATGTATTGTCAAAGATAAACGGTATGTGGTGTATTTTAAATTATTCTAATATTTTGTTTTTTAAGTTCTTTATTGAATCATTTGGAATTGAAATGATTGATCAATTGACCAAAGTGAAGCAATGTCATTTTGGTCAATGAGCCTTTAGATAAATTTTTTCACCATTGCACGAACATTGGTTTTCGCTTCAATCACAGTCATAAAGGTATAAGCACCAATAAATTTACGACTAATAAACATAAACTCTTTGGGTGGAACACTGAAATAACGAGATGCCATCGACTTAGAAGCTTGCTGCATTACACGGCTATGAAGTTGGCTTGCTTTCCAGTCATAAGCAAAGTGTTCATCCATAACACCAGCAGGTAAGTCAGGGTTATTGCTTGGGCTGCTGAATGCTTCAGTTGCAAGTAAGAAGACTTTAGCCATATCGGGTTTAATGCTTTGAGGGATAGAGTCGAAAAACTCATAGCCTGTCATTGCTTGAACCATTTCTTCACTACTATGATTAAACCCAGCGTGAATGAGCTTACGTGCAACACCGAGTAAGTGTTCATCAAACTGTCGGATTGCGCCAAAATCAAGCAAAACGATTTTGTCCAAGATGTCATTACCATTACCTAAGCGAACGAGGTAATTACCAAAGTTCGGGTCGGTCTGCATTTCACCCCATTCAAAAATCTCGCGTACCGCAATTTCAAGTGATGCTTCGCCAAGTTTGTTGCGACGTTCTTGCGGAAGAGACAGCATGACAGGGCTGTTAATCGGCACACCACGTTCAAATGTCATACACAATACTTGGTCTGTGCAGTAGCCATCTATAATTTGTGGCACGATGTAGCGAGGGTCTTCTTTTAAGCGAGTAGCAAAGCGGCGTGTGGTAGCAGCCTCAATTTTATAATTGACTTCACGGTGCATCATCTCACGAACTTCATCGAACCATTGGTCGAACTCGCGTGTTTGCGGCACCATACGTGTCAGTTTAAGCATGTTTTTAAACAGGCTCATGTCTGAGTCAATGGCTTCAGCAACGCCTGGATATTGAATTTTCAATACCATCTCTAAACCATCAGACTTGCGCGTTGCACGGTGGACTTGTGCCAGTGATGCAGTGCCCAGTGGCTCATGATCGATGGTCAAATCATCCAGTTTAGAACCCAACTGGCTGTGCAGTTGCTGTTTTATCGCAGGCCACGCTAAAGCGACTGTTTGATTATTTAAAGTATTTAAGGCTTGCGTGATTTCTTCAGGTAGAAAGTGTTCACCATAAAGCGCCATCATTTGGCCAATTTTGACGATAGAACCTTTAAGTTTACCTATTTCAGAAACAAGATAATCGGCCTGTTCTTTCATTGCTTTTTTGCGTTTCTTTTCTTTTTCTTCTTCGCTAGAAAACATAGTTGTCGCATTAGAAGCAGCCCAACGTGTTCCAGCAAGCAACGAAGCTTTGGCAATCGATAAACGACGATCCATAGAGGAGGTTTTCAGTTGTTTAAGCTTATCGTTGTGATCTGACATAATTCAGTAAAATCCTTTCATCAGCAAGGGCAGCATTTTAGATTGTAACGGATAATATCGTGTATTCACGTATTAAAAAAGTTCAACTTGCTGAATCTAGAGTTAAAAAAGGCCATAAGTGTTAAGCAACCATCTAAATAAAGCCTAATCGGGATTGTTACATGCGAAATTTTACTTTAAGCGTATTTTTCTGAATCAATTCATCTTTATGCATTTGTATGTGTTGCAGGATCATTTCTTGTACCGGTTGGTGCATAAACCCATGTGCATAACCTTTAACAATGATGATGCTCGGTAGGCTAAAAAAGAAGTATCGAGCATCTTCAATAGTTGCACATTCATAGATCCCTTGTTGCTGTAACAGCTTTTGGAAATAGGCTTTTTCAGTGGCGACATGATTGTTTTCGGTGTCATTCCAATAGCGTTCACGCATCGCCATTAAATTGTTGTGTTTATAACTCATAAATTTGGGGAATATTGGCAGAAGAACTCACCTTATAATAAGGCTGTTTGATCAGGTTTCAATGCAAAGCCTGTGACTTCATGTAAAAAGCTGTGCGGTGGAAATTTTATAGAGGGCTAGTATGTTCATACAAAATAGGATGTTATATTAAAGCGCTGCAGCACGCAGATGCTGTGAATGATTAGATTAAAAAATCAATGAAGAAAATTTGCTTTGGGGAAAGGAATTGAAACAAATATTCAGTGCGTTGCTTGTTGTGGGATTATTCAGTGGTTCAGCCTATGCAATGGGCCCAACTAAAAAATATGAAGCATGCATGAAGCAAACTGGCAATGTCTTGAGTGAAATTGATGCATGCATGAGTAAAGAATATAAAGTACAAAAGAAACGCTTAAAGAAAGTATTTAAGCCGTATTTAGCGAAGGCTCCTGCAGAAGAGCAAGGACTGGTTAAACAGTCTCATCAGCAATGGCTGGCGCAGCGTGATCAGATTTGTAATAACAAACCTATCGTGAAAAATGAAAAGACTGAATTACAGCGTATTTCGTGTCTGATGCAAATGACGCAAACCCGTGCAGATATGTATGAAGCACGTACAGGCCGTATAAGCAAATAAGAGCAAAGCGTATGAAAATGTGTTTGCTGTGCATCAAAACATTATAAATCATAGAAAAACAGGGTATCATAAGGCGTTTTTATTATGACCTTGGAGACGCCTTTAGTGGATCGCCCGACTATTAGCCCTGAACATATACAGGAAGCCGCTGAAAACTTAAGCACAATTCGTGATTTTATCCGTTTTGGAGTGACAGCATTACGTCAATACGATGCACATTTAGGTCAAGGTACAGAAGACTATTTTGCTGAAAGCTCAGCTTTGGTTTTACAAACTTTATCTTTAGATTGGAATGCGGATGCTGAAATCTTAGAGTCGAAGCTACTACCAAGCGAAAAGACAGAAGTTTTAAGCTTATTAGAACGTCGTATTAATGAAAAAGTACCGACTTCATATTTGCTTAATTTGGCATATTTTGATGGCAAGCCATATTATGTCGATGAACGTGTACTGATTCCACGTTCACCGATTGCAGAATTGATTCAAAACCGTTTTGCACCTTATTGCTTAGGTGAAAATGGACAAATGGGTGAAGCAGTCAATAACTTGCCAGAAAACCCGAATCCAAAAACGCCACAACGTATTTTAGATATGTGTACGGGCTCAGGTTGTATCGCGATTGCTCTGGCTTATGCGTACCCAGATGCCGAAGTAGATGCAACAGATATTTCTAAAGAAGCTTTAGAAGTGGCTCAAATTAACTCGGAACACCACGACAAACAGTATCAAGTGGCTTTACTTGAGTCTGACCTGTTCTCCAAAATTCCTGCTGAAAATCAATATGATCTTATCGTGTCGAACCCACCTTATGTGGACGCTGAAGACATGGCAGATTTACCTGAAGAATTCCACCATGAACCAGAATTGGCTCTGGCAGCAGGTCAAGATGGCTTAGATTTGGTTCGTAAAATGTTAGCTCAAGCGCCAGATTACTTAACTGAAGATGGTCTCATCGTGATTGAAGTGGGTAATTCTGAATGGGCAATGCGCCAAAACTTTAATACTGTTGATTTTTACTGGTTACAGTTCCAAAAAGGCGGTACAGGAATCTTTGCATTGACCGCTGCTCAATGCCGTCAATTCCGTGATTTATTCATTCAATCTGTTCAAGCATAAAAGGAGTCGTTAGACATGGCAGGTAATAGTATAGGGCAACTCTTCCGTGTAACGACTTGTGGTGAATCTCATGGTGTAGGCTTAATGGCGATTGTGGATGGTGTTCCACCGGGCCTTGAGCTTACAGCAGACGATTTACAAAAAGATTTAGACCGTCGTAAGCCGGGCACTTCTAAATTTGCGACGCAGCGCAAAGAACCTGATGAAGTTGAAATCATTTCAGGTGTGTTTGAAGGTAAAACAACAGGCACACCAATTGGTTTATTGATCCGTAACACCGATCAAAAATCCAAAGATTACGGCAATATTGCACAAAGCTTCCGTCCGGGACATGCAGATTATACTTATACACAAAAGTATGGTTTCCGTGATTATCGTGGTGGTGGCCGTTCAAGTGCGCGTGAAACAGCTATGCGTGTGGCTGCGGGTGCAATTGCGAAAAAATACTTGGCTGAAAAGTTTGGTATTTTAATTCGTGGTCATGTAACCCAAATTGGGACTGAAATTGCGGAAAAATTGGATTGGAATGAAGTACCTAATAATCCATTTTTCTGTGGCGATGTCGATGCCGTACCGCGTTTTGAAGCACTGGTGACTTCATTGCGTGAACAAGGTACCAGTTGCGGCGCAAAGCTTGAAATTTTGGCTGAAAAAGTACCTGTCGGTTGGGGCGAGCCTGTCTTTGACCGTCTAGATGCTGACATTGCCCATGCTATGATGTCTATTAACGCGGTCAAAGGCGTTGAAGTTGGTGATGGTTTTGCCGTTGCGGGTCAGTTTGGACATGAAAGCCGAGATGAGTTAACCACTGATGGCTTCCTTGCGAACCATGCAGGGGGTATCTTGGGCGGTATTTCGAGTGGTCAAACTATTCGTGTTGCAATTGCGCTTAAACCAACAGCATCTATTACCACATCGGGTAAAACGATCAATATTAATCGTGAAGACACGGATGTATTAACCAAAGGTCGTCATGACCCTTGCGTGGGTGTGCGTGCGGCTCCGATTGCAGAAGCAATGCTTGCGATTGTTTTAATGGATCACTTTCTGCGTCATCGTGCTCAAAATGCAGACGTCGTTGCACCATTTGCACCGATTGAATACTAGAAAATTCTCTTTATATTTAAGAGAATACATATTAAAGTCAGACTTCGGTCTGACTTTTTTTATTTACGTATGAAAGCTAATCTTAAATATAAGAAAAGAGCTGTTGGCATATTATGCACGTTATGGTTATCACGATACTCAGAAAACGGCATCTTACCTATTAAGTGCCAAAGTAGGCCAAACGTTGATGAATCTTCATTCGGTCTTACTGAGTAAGAAAATTTAGAGAGTTCATTTTTAAAAGAAAAAAGGAAGGGGGATATGAATAAAAAAATAAGCACAGTCAGACGAGGCACCATTATATTTTTATCATTACTCACAGTTTTGGTTATTTCATTGTTGATATACGGCTACGACAGTATGCATGACCCTGAAAAAGTTAAAGCGCGCTTATATGCTTGTGGAAAATTTGGTGATCAGCACATGCTCATTGATAAGCAGTATTTACTTTTTGGCAGAGTGACTTATCAAGGTGTGAATTATTGGGGGAAAAATATAAAAGAAGAACACGAGGCCAAAGGTTGTGGTGATCAAATTCAACATATTGCTTTGAAAGTGAGATGGCCCGAAATGACAGCATCTAGAGAAGGCTTTAGATTAGGTTCTGAGTTTAAAAATGATATCACAATTGCATTAAACCAACGTTCCGTTTGGAAAGAGGAGCAGGGAAGTAAAGACTTTTTTAATGAGTTTTTGCTTTTAAAACTATACTTAAGAAAAGGAATGTCTTCTGGTGGAGAAGAGGTAAGTGAAGTATGGATAGATGAAACAAAAACATTTAATTCAGATTTGGGACTCTACGAAATAGAGGTAAAAAGTGATGATGGTGTTGGAAAAAAGGTGTATTGGCAGGAGCGTAAAGGTAAAGGGGTAAGCCTAACCATTAAGTGCCTTTATTTTAAGGATGGGGCAACAAAATGTGAATTTAATACACATCAGCCCAATTATGGGTTTAATACGAGTTATATCACTATAAAATTTCATAGTGAGTTACTGCCACATTGGCAAGAAATTTATCAAGATGCAGAACAACTTATTCATTCTTTTAAGGTTGAGAAAAAATAAAATGAAACATCCGAAGAGTATAGACCGTACCTATGCTCAAAGATGTTTAGATGACCTCAGCATAGCTCAGATGTGCGCGATAGATATGTCCTATTTTAAAGCAGTAACAGCGCAATTTTGATCAGTATAGTGCAACGCTTGCCCTAAGCTGAGGTTGTGCTGTATAAAAATAAACGAAAGATAATACTTTAAGAGCAGTTTCCAACCGGATGATTACATGGTATATAAATTGCTCATAGAATAATAAGCATTATTGCAGGAGAGAAATGTTCTGCATTCGCCGAAGGAGCAACGACCCCGGAAACTCTCAGGCAAAAGGACTGTAATAATGAAAAAACTCTGGAGAGAAGTGTTCAATCACTCACCGAAGGGGATGGTTTAAAATATCATGGGATGTTTTAGGTCGAAGCTCTCAGGTACACATGACAGATGGGGTTGACATCAAACAATAAAAAGGAGGTGTCTATGTGTCATGTCGTTGTCATTGGTGCTGGAATTACAGGCGTAACTACTGCATATGAATTAAGTCAATTGGGTTATCAAGTGACCGTTGTTGATCGTCATTTATTTCCAGCCATGGAAACTTCTTTTGCAAATGGTGGACAACTGTCTGCATGTAATGCGGAAGTTTGGAACCAAAAATCGACAGTGCTGAAAGGCATGAAATGGATGTCTCAAAAATCTGCCCCTTTATTGCTCAATCCTGCGTTTAGTGTGCATAAATATGCATGGCTGATGGAGTTTCTGGGCAATATTAAACATTATGAGGCCAATACCCACGAAACAGTACGTTTGGCTTTATTGGCTCGACAACGCTTGTTCGAAATTGCGGATAAAGAGTCAATCGACTTCAATTTAGAAAAACGTGGTATTTTGCATTTTTATCATAATAAACAAGATTATGACGTTGCTATTCGAGTTAATGATTTACTCAATAAAGGTGGCCTTGAACGTTGTGGCGTAAGCAATGAAGAAATTAAGCAAATTGAGCCGACATTGACCGGCGACTATTATGCTGGATTTTATTGTGAAGGTGATGCGACGGGTGATATTCATAAGTACACCACAGGTTTGGCTGAAGTCACCAAAAAGTTAGGTGTGAAGTATCGTTTTGGTATGGATGTGACAGATATTCAGCACTTAAGCTCAGGTGTTGAAGTGAAGTTACAACCAAGTTCAGAAAATGTTGAACTGCTTCCAAATGAAGTGGAGATATTGGCTGCCGATGCTGTTGTGGTTTGTGCAGGTGTGGGTAGCTATCAATTGGCTGAATTGGTTCAAGAACGCGTCAATGTTTATCCTGTAAAGGGATATTCGATTACTGTGATGTTAAATGACGAAGAGAGTCAGCAAAATGCGCCGTGGGTGAGCTTGCTGGATGAAAGCGCGAAAATTGTAACTTCACGTTTAGGTAAAGATCGTTTCCGTGTCGCTGGCACTGCTGAGTTTAATGGCTATAACCGTGATATCCGTGCAGATCGGATTCAACCTCTTGTTGACTGGACCAATCGTAACTTTAAAGTTTCGACAGAGCATGCGGTCCCTTGGGCAGGTCTTCGCCCCATGATGCCGAATATGATGCCTGTAGTTCGCCGTGGAAAGCTAGAACGTGTGTTCTTTAATACAGGACATGGGCACTTAGGTTGGACGCTATCTGCAGCAACTGCGGCAATGATTAGTCAGGAAGTCGCGACAGCGTATCCTGTTTAATTCGAGTGTATTCTTGGATAGATAAAAACAAGTTTGCTTCGAGCTTGTTTTTATTATTTCTGTTTAATGATGTTATAATTCTGCCTTAATTTCAAAAGATTGCTCACAAATGAATACTTTAAACTTGAGCAAAAATAAGTAGTATTGTTTCAAGCAATTGATGACTAATGTGAAGGTGAATAATGATTAACATGAAAATGGCTTTGGTGGTTTTAGCTTCTGCAACAATGCTGTCGCTTGCTGCGTGTAGTGACAAAAAACAAGAGACTGAACAAACGCCAGTGGAAAGTTCAGCGGCTGAAACACCAGTAACCAATATTGAAGTTAGTCCAGAGATGATTGATGCTGCACCTTTAGAGTCTGAAGCAGCAGGTGCATCAGCACCAGTGGCAGCGTCTGAAGCAAAATAAGTCCAAAGATCAAAAAGCCTCCCGATGTGGAGGCTTTTTTTATGGGTGAGAGTGATATCAGCATTTAATCGTAAATATCTAGATTCAGGATATAAATCAAAAAATCATATTGAAACCATAACGAACAATCGATAGAGTTTATTTAGTAAATATTGTCAATCTGTGATGGTTTTCATCAATGCATCCTTTGCAAGCAAATGGACAGTAGAAAACATGATGTTTAATCATAACTCATGTAAAAATGAGGGAATATTTTGTACGCAGTTAAGCTCACAGAAGTATCGTTGAATTTTAAACAGCATGGCCGAGCATGTTTGATTGTTGCTGCGGTGATTTTTGTCTGCTGCTTGTTTGGTATTTTCACTCGACCGATTGCATATTTCGCTTATTTTTGGCCAGCTAATGCTGTACTGATCGGCTTATTTTTACGGTTTAAGCCACTCAGAAATGCTGGTGGTTGGTTGGGCGCATTTATTGGTTATATGTCGGCAGACTTAGTCACAGGGAATCATCTTGAGCTGACTTTGGCTTTAACGATCGCCAATTTTATGACGGTAGGCGTTTCGTTATTTTTTATCCATTATTTACAAATTGACTATCGTGCATATAACAAAGGCTTAAATTTTCTTTATCTTTTCTTGGTTTGTGCTTTTCTTGGATGTTTTTCCAGTGCGATATTTGCCGTTGCGGTCGTTCCGTATATGCCACACACCTTTATGAGCACGCAAGACTTGTGGGCTGATTTTTATATTTGGTGGACAGGGGAAGTACTAAATTGTATTTCACTTTTACCCCTCATTTTAACCTTTCCGGCAGCGAAGAAATTAAAGTATCTTTGGAATAACCGTAGACAGTGTGAAACCCAGTTTGTCGATGTTTTACCCTTACTCTCAGTTTTAATTTCTGTGGCATGTACTCATCTGTTCTTTGGTCCTGGTGCCTTACTTTTCCCTTTAGCAGGGCTGATTTGGGCGGCTTTGAGTTACAACTTATTTTATGTGAGTATCATTAACAGTTTGGTTTGTTTTGTGACGTATCATAGTTTAACGACCTATTATATTTCACGTACAGCAGACAACTTCTTGGCCACTTCTATTTCGGTGCGTATAGGGCTGTGCATGTTGATGATTGCACCTTTGCTTTTATGTATTGTGAGTCGTAATCGTCATGATCTGTATAAAGAAGTGCTCTATCTGGCCAACCATGATCCCTTAACTCATGTGGGAAATCGCCGTTTTTTCTTCACTCAAACTGAAAACTTATTGAAGGAAAATCTGGTTAAATCGATGAGTATCATTGTGCTGGATATTGATCACTTTAAGAAAATGAACGATCAATATGGTCAATATATTGGTGATGTATTGCTACAAAGCTTTGCCACGACGGTGAAAAGTAATTTGCGTGAACAGGATTTATTTGCGCGTATGGGCGGTGAAGAATTTGTGGTGGTGTTAAATAATACCACTGAAATTGAATCGCAAATCATTGCAGAACGTATCTGCCGTGCTGTTGCTACTTCAAAAACCCAAGTGGCACATGCTGTTTTGAGTATGACGGTGAGTCTTGGTGTGGTGCATCAAGTTTTACCAACGCAAAATAGTCTACAGAGCTTGTTAAATCGTGCTGATCGGGCGCTATATCAAGCCAAAACTTTAGGACGCAATCAAGTACAACTTGCCTCATAGGTTAAAATTTAGTAAAAGTATAAAACAATAAAAACTATAGATACTTGGATAAAAATGAATTTTTCTGAATACCTTCGTTATGATGGGCTGGGTTTGGCTGAGTTGGTTGCACAAAAACAAATCCATCCCGCCGAATTATTACAAATTGCAATTGAGCGTAGCCAACAAACCAATCCTGCTTTAAATGCGATTATTATTCCGATGCATGATTATGCCAAGAACAGAGCGCAAAATGCATTGTCTGGCCCATTTGCTGGGGTGCCATTTTTAGTAAAAGATTTATTTCAAGAATATGCAGGTTATCCAACTTCTTACGGATGCCAAGCATTTAAACGTACGGGCCATATTGCAGAACACAATGCAGAAATTGTAAACCGTTGGGAAAACACAGGCATTTTAACTTTTGGCCGTACTAATACCCCTGAGTTTGGTATCAAAGGCATTACAGAATCAGATGCTTGGGGAGCCTGTCATAATCCTTGGAATTTAAAACATAACAGTGGTGGCTCATCGGGTGGTTCCGCTTCTGCGGTGGCCGCAGGAATTGTTCCCATTGCGGGTGCTGGTGACGGCGGTGGATCAATTCGAATTCCTGCATCGTATTGCGGTTTATTTGGTTTAAAACCGAGTCGTGGACGTACGCCGTGGGGTCCAGATATGAGTGAGGCAATGCACGGCGCTGCGATACAGCATGTATTGAGTAAAAGTGTAAGAGACAGTGCAGCGATGTTAGATGCAACGCAGGGTGCAGAGCATAGTTCATTATTTAAAATTGAACTACCCAGCCAAAGCTATTTGGCCTGTCTACAGCAGCCTGTAAAAAAACTTAAAATTGCATTTAATACTCAGTCGCCTATCGGAACCACAGTGTCTAAAGATGCAATTGATGCTGTACACCATACTGCACGTTTGTTGGAGTCTTTAGGGCATACAGTGGTCGAAGCACAACCTGAGATAGATGGTATGTCTTTGGCCAGAGACTTTATCACGACGTGGTTTAGTCAATTTTCTTATATGTTAGAGCAGATCAAGCAACACGTTCCGACCACAGCAGGAGATTTTGAGCTGGATTCTTTAGCTTTGGCTGCCTTTGGTGCGAAAACGACTGCGCTAGAATATATTCATAATCTGAATAATTGGGGTGTGTATGTCACCAAAATGAACCAATTCTTTGATCATTATGATCTTTATCTGACTCCTGCTACAGCTTCAGTCGCACCCAAAAATGGGCAAATTTCTACCCCATCATGGCAAAAACCAATTTTAAAAAGCTTACTAAAAGTCGGCAAAGCACATTTGCTGGCGCAAGGAAAACTGGTCGATAAAATTGTGAAAGATAATTTGCGTTGGGTGCCTTTTACTCAGTTAGCTAACATCACTGGCTTACCTGCGATGTCTGTACCTTTGTATTGGAATGCTGACAATCTTCCGCTTGGTTCACAGTTAATTGCACCTTTTGCCCGTGAAGATCTGTTATTACAGTTGGCTAGTCAGCTTGAACAAGCCCAGCCATGGTTTCATAAATATAGTGAAATCAAGGTTTAGAAAGCTGATTAATTAAATTGTTGTAGTTTATGCGGACAGATCAGAAGAGAACTTTTTAAGCTTGAACTTCTTTGGGTAAGTACCGAACAAAACCTAAACCCAGTAGCACAGCACAGCCTGCCAAAATAAAAATAAGTTCGCCTGACAGGCTGTGCCAATAATGTCCTGCAAGAATACTTCCAGATGCTACACCCAGTCCCCACATGGTGCTATACAGGGCTTGACCACGTCCTTGTTGTCCTAAACTAAAGTTTTGGAAAATGATACGCATGGCGATGAGATGAAATAAACCAAAGCTAAAGGCATGGATGGTTTGTGCGAAGAACTGGATCGCGAAGGTTTGTGGAAAAGAACCGACCATAAACCAGCGTAGCGCCGTGAGGATCAGACAAATAGACACCATGAGTCGCCATGAAAAACGTTTGAAAAAAACGTGAGCAATGGCAAACATAATAATTTCTGCCATGACACCGACAGCCCACAAAAAACCAATTTCTGTGGTTGAGTAACCAGCTTGTTTTAAGAAGTTGCTATAAAAACTATAAAAGGGCGCATGCGAAAAAAGCAGAATAAACTCGATACCGAAAAATGCCGCTACAACGGGTTTTTTTAAAATAGGTAACAATGGCTCGAGTTGCCCTTGTGAATGGGGTGCAGTGGTCGGTTCTTTTATGCTAAATGACCAAATAAAGGCCAAAAAAGAAATGCACAGCAATAAAACTGGCAGCATAGAGATGGGCAAAATTTCTAATAAGGCTCCGATACCAAAAACTCCGACAATAAAACCGACCGAGCCCCATTTTCGAACTTTTCCATATAAAGCACTGCGTTGTTCCGCGAGCCAAAATAGAGTTACGCCTTCAAACTGAGCCAGAATGGCGTTTTGGAAGAAGCTAAAGATCAGCATAAGCAGGGCGATCGCCTGAAAGGAGTTTGGAATGATAAAAATCATGAACCAAATACAGGCTTCCATCCACGTTGCGACTCTGACCAAGAGCATCCGTTTCCCTGATTTATCTGCAATCCAGCCCCAAATAAAAGGAGCAAAAAAACGGGTAATGATCGCAATTGAGGAAAGGATACCGATTTCACTGTAGTTAAAGCCTTGATCTTCGAGATACAGGCTCCAAAACGGCATGAACGTGCCCACAATGGAATAATAAAAAAAGTAAAAGCCAGCCAGTCGGTGCCGAATGGGAAAAGAAAGCATCGTACTGTATTCCTTGCTAGGGTGAGCAGATTCTGAAGAAGACTTGAACCTAAAACAAAGCTTCAAGTCGATGAAGCTTCAAGAATTTTAAAATGGATTGTTTAAATCATGCTTATTCAGAGTTTAGGGATTAAAGCTCATTAGCCTTTGACTAAACCACCATCCACAATCAAGTTTTGACCTGTCACAGCACAAGAATATGGCGATAAGAACATTAAAATGGCTGAAGCAAATTCCTCAGGTGTAACTACACGACGCAGTGGTGTTGCACTCGCGATGTAATCAAAAACTTCATTGGGTGTACTTTTACTGGCATCGGTGGTTTGTAGTAAACCGCCAGAGAGCATATTGATATTAATGCCGTATTGACCAAGTTCATGCGCTGAGGTACGGGTAAATGCCAACAGTGCAGCCTTCGCCGTGGTGTAGTCATGATAAGGCACCACAGGGTTCTGCACCAGATTGGTTCCGATGTTTACAATGCGCCCAAACTGACCTTGTTTCATACCTTCAAGCGCTGCTTGGGTAGTATTCAAAGCGGCTTTAACTGCACCCTCAAATTGTTGTTGCATAGTTTCCCAGCGGAGCTCATGAACTTTTGGGCGGGCCTCGCCATTAAACTCGAACTGAATCAGCGCATTATTAATCACGGCGTTGATATGCTGTCCAAAATGCTGAAAGCTTGCGTCAAACATACTTTTGACTTGAGCATTGTCTGTAACATCTGCTTGGTAGATAAAAACCTGTTCGGGATACTGCTGAGCTAAGGTTTGTGCTGCTGCTTGGCTGTTCAAATAGTTCACGACTACACGAGCACCTTCATTGATTAAGGCGTGTGTAATCGCAAGACCTAAACCGCGTGCGCCACCTGTGACCAGTACAACTTGATTTTTAATGTGCATAATGTTTCCGAGCAGATAAATGTATGTATTTTTTAGATAAAGCAAGTATATCAAAACCTTTCCGTACCTGAGATTTTACAACCGCTGTTTTTCAAGTTTTCGATGCTCATTTAGCTGAGTTAGAGTATTCGGATAAAAATCGCCAAGTAGTAGAACATTTTTAGTACTGTTGATCATTGAGCCCGAGTTTGCTCAAGGTGTAACCTCAAAATACGCCGTAATTCTAATAATGTTTCTGCTTCCTCATGCACAGAGTGATTGCCTTTAATGATTTTTTCAGAGACAGCCTGTTCTAAATGTGAACTGGAATAGGGCACAATACCATCGCTTATGTCATGTATGTCATTGGTCTGACGGTGATTACCAATAATAGAATGATAAGGAACTGTGGATACCGGCATGATGTTACTGGTCAAAGCCATAAAGCGTGACTTTGGACTTAAGTCGTCTGGGCCAGATTGCACCATGCCTTTGGTGCTAGAGCTACCATTGAGTTGTATATCCACTTGGTTAAAGAAAGTAATCGGCAACTTCACCATTTTCTTCACCAATTCCATGTACCAGCGGTCAGATAGTTCACTGCCACGGTGAGGCGCGGCAATAAAAATTGCACGTCCAATGGGTAAATCAGAGTGAAATTGAAAACGTTCTTTGATTACGGGGTATTGTTGTAATCGGGTGTATTGCTCATAGTTTAACAGTGGAATCACTTGCTCAGAAATATCGTGCTCACTAATCAGTAAGCGACTAATAACGCCGCCCATACTATGTCCAATCAGCACGGCGTTACTGGCTGAGCGAGAGTTAGGTTGAACTTGTGCAAAGGCTTGTTTAAGTAGTGCATGAATCTGATAGCGGCTTTCAACAATCGGCATATTGGTTGAATAAAACACCTGCCATACCTGAAAGTTTTCTCGTAAAACTTTATCCCCCAAAATGTTATTGGTCAGATTGACCCAAGTTTCAGGGCTGCTGGCGAGACCATGAATAAGTACAATCACTTTTTTATTCGGTTGGTAGGGTTCAAGCATATAGACATGTGGCATACGCAAGTGCTCAGTTTTATCGAGCAAGGTTAAGTAGCCTGTAGAGCCCAGTTTATTTTCTGCCAGCCAATAAGCAAAAGGCACAGAATAATTCGCCGTGAGGATATATTTTTGTTGATGTATGTCTACATACTTTTGCGTATAAGGATTAAATAACTCAATCTCAAAAATGGCTTTGCCATTAAGTACATCTTCAATGCTGCTTTCAGAGTTTAATGGCTGTGCCGTTGCGGTTACGGACAAATAGCGTGCAGGATGGATATTGGGATTGGTTTGATTTTGATAAAACGATATCGGGTCAAGAATAAAATCATTTTTATGAATAGGGTCCGCTTCAGTCACAACCACGAACTCTGCGCCCAAACCGTCTTGACGGTTGACTTGATAAAAACCCGAGAAGTTTAAATTATAACTGGATTGAACTCGATCAATGGTTTTACTTTTCAGTTCAGGATAGTGTTCTAAATTTACAATATATTGACGTTGTTGGACGTTGAGTTGCGTGGGAACTTGATAAAAAGGTTGTGTACGGTACGCCGTGGTAATTAAACGTGACAAAGCGACATTGTAAAAAGTGCGGACATGCATTTGTCTTTGATCAAAAACACGGGTACTTGGGCTTTCTTGCATTTTAAATAAATACACATAGCTATAACGTAAACTCTGGTCGAAGGCCCCAAGGCTCTGTTCTAAGCAGTGATTATTTTTACTGTGAGGCTGTTCTTGGACACAGTTGCGTTGTTTTGAAAACTCGAAAGCTTGAGCCAAATACAGTTCACTTAAAGCGGCATAGCGTTCATCTGCAGCAATATCTGTTTGTGTGTTTAAGCGCTTCAAGCATGTTTCAAATTCAGCGCTGCATTGCTGTGGCGTCAGGCTGAGTAATTTGAGTAAGCTGGTGGTTTCCGCACTCAATTGGTCATGGGTTAAGATATTTTCAGACTTGCTACGAATAGCTTGATGGATGTTATTTTCTTTGACTTTGACCAACTGGCAGGCCGGCAGTAAAACAATCGTTAGCCCTAAAATGATTGGTCGCGTGAAAGTATGATGTCTCGTTAAAAGCATAGTTTTTAGCACGGACGTTATCTATATAGGCTAAAGATGTCTTTCATTTTAAGATAATTTCTAACGAGTTACATCCAAATTCGGTCCGATCTTTTGTGTCCCTAGACATAACTTAAGAACGCTTATATTCAGCTCAAGCAATTTGGCGAGCAAAGGCTTTGCCCAAAACATGTTTATGTATAAATCGTAATTTATCGAGGACTGGTCCTGAGAGCGTAAATGGATAAGCATCTTCTAAACCCATACTGCGATTTAACGCATTTAAATTAAAAGTTAGTGTCATCCATTGTTTGAGGAGTAAATCAAAATCTTGAGCGCCGATTGGATTTTCGTAAAAGGTTAAGTCATGCGTATCTTTTCGATTATTACGCACAATTAATCCTGCATAGTAAGCGGTTTCCAATGTGTCCATCATGTGTAAATAGTGTGCCCACGTTTCTGCCCAGTCTTCCCAAGGATGTGTGCTGGCATAAGAGCTGACATAAAACTTGTCCCAGTTTTGCGGTGCGCCATCTTCATAGTGGCGTTGTAGTGCTGCATTATAATCTTGACGCTCATCTCCAAAATACTGACGGAACTCGTCGACCAGCTCAGGATGTAGCGATTTAATGAGGTCAAAATAATAATGACCACTTTCATGACGGAAATGCCCCAAAAGCGTACGGTAGTTTTCACCCATTTTAATACGGGTCGTTTCCCTATAGATGACATCTGCTTCACTGGCATTGAGTGTAATGACGCCATTAGCATGTCCTGTCAGCACAGGGTGCTCTGGTTCAGGCATGAGAAAATTAAAACGGAGTCCGTAGCGATCATCATCGTTATATTTGGGCCTTGGCATAAGATTCAGGCGTTGCATTAAATACAGAAAACGCCGTTTAGCATGTTCGAGCCGTGACCAATAGACGATATGATCAGGGTTGTCGAGAGTAGGAATGGTATATGTGAGTACACAAGACTCACAGTAGATGTCGTTGCTCTCTGCGGGAATAACCCAATTACAGACTTGATGATGCTGATAGTTATAACAAGGCTTATAGCGCTTCGTCTGGTATTTTTCATTTAGTGCTAACCAAAGAACAGGGCTATGTTGTTCAAAGCTTCCCATATCTTTTTCCGATGCAATATAACCGAGTGTAGTTTGGCAGCTCACACATTGTGAGTTGGCAAAAAAGACTTGGTTTTGACAGGATGCGCAACTAAAGAATTTCATCGGCGGCTATGTCTTTGGTGAGCTTTTAGAACCAGTATAAAGGATGTCGGTTCCCTTCGTCATGTTCTGTCATCTGTTTTGATTGGCTTGCAAAGTTGAGTATTCATTGAGAGCATATTAGAAAGAATACATGTGCTTGGTTAGTAGCGAGCTTTTCAGCAGGTTCTTTTCTTTCATATTTGTATAAAGAGATATAAATTTTAAAATTTATAACCTAAATGAACGATAAAGCTTGATTTAGGTGCAGATTCGTCAAAAATAGGGACTGGGAAAAATCAAAGCTTCATTTTAGAATTTCAAAGCCTTTTAAGTTTCTGGGAGTAAATATAATGATAACGAACGTATCGCCAAAAAAATGGCTACTCATGAGTTTGGGGGCGATGTTGCTTTCAGGTTGTGCAACAAGCTCTACAGACCCGAGTCGTCAAAATGTAGGGACCACAGGTTTACTCATTTGTGCGCAGAATGAGCTTTGTCCAGTGGTCACTGTGAGCTGGAATGAATCGAACAAAGAACTGCTTAAGTTAAAAATTCATTTGAGCAGTACTTACAATAAATATGAGATTCATAAAGTTGAGTTTACAAATGAGAAAGACTTTCAAACTTTTGCTGTCACAGGGCCAACTGAGCATGATCATGTGTTAGGCACCAACCGTTCGACCAATTATATTTTAGCGCCTGTAAATTTGATGAGTAAGTTAAAAGGTACAGATTCGATCAAGATGAATATTTATACAGATCAAGGTATTATCTCTCGATATGTGTATAAAGATGGCGTCTCAGCTCCAATTTTGGGTGAGTTCCAAAAAGTTTATCAATAAAAAAAAATCGCCATCTGGCGATTTTTTTTGCGTATAAGTGAGAGAAAACTAAAAGCTGTGAGGACATAAGATCTCATTTTCAGAAGGTATTCTGTCTATAAGGACGTAAACATTGGGTCTTTGACGGATGAAAAGTCAAGCTGAATAGCCCGAAATGCACTTTGATGTATCAATTTTAAAAATAGAAATACATTTTGCACAAAAAATAAACTTTTTAATGCGCTTTTGCTGTCAGTCTAATCAAAAAAATTGGCATGTATTCTGCTTAGTTCTAGGTATTACAAAAACCTTTTTTGGTAATACCGAAAGGAGTAGCAAATGTCTAAACAATTCAAAGATGACTTAAATGCATTCTTCACCGTATTTAAACAATTCGTGGTCGCCATCTTAAGCGCTAGAGCGGGCATTTATATCAAGCAAGATTCATCCGAAAAAGGATAAGCATGTGCCGAAACATAAATTGGCACGGATTAGCATCACTGTGCCCGAACTAACTGTCGATGCATTGGATCAGAAAATTGTTGATCAGCACTACGAAAGTCGTTCTCAAGCCATTGTCGACATGATCAATAAACATTTAATTGCGGATCAGGAGCAACGTAACGCCGTGATGGTGGGGACATTTACCTTGCTCTATGACGCCAGTGTCACGCCACTTAGAGTCCAATTGCTGGACTTGCAGCAACAATTTTTAGAGCAAGTGGTCAGTTCACTGCATATTCAGTTAGATGAGCAAAAAATTCTAGAAGTGATGATTTTGCAGGGCGTAACTACAGAGTTAAAAGCGCTGAGCCAGCAATTCATTGCTTTGAAAGGTGTGATCAAAGGGCATTTGGAACTGATGGATGCGGTGATGCCGCCGATTCCACAAAATGAAAAACAGAGAGCGTTGAAATCGTGACCATGTTCACCGTCCTCAATGACTCACTCCATACATAGCAAGTTTAAACATTTACAGCATCGGGAAAATTGTATCATGATTAAAAAAGCGTTCTTATCAGTATCTATTGTTTCGACTATTTTATTGGCAGGTTGTGATAACACCGCCAAAATTCCTGAAACAAAAAACAGTGCATCTGAGAGCACAGGCACCAAAACCATCATGATTGGTTATAGTGATTGGCCGGGTTTTGTTGCATGGCAAGTGGCAATTGAAAAAGGTTGGCTCAAAGAAGCAGGGTTGAATGTTGAGTTTAAATGGTTTGATTATTCATCATCGCTTTCTGCTTTTGCAGCCAATCAGCTAGATGCAGTACTGGTGACCAATGGAGATAATCTAGTCACAGCCTCTGGGGGCACTCAAGGTGTCATGATTATGGCGACAGACTATTCCGCAGGTAATGACGTGATTATCGCAAAAGATGGAATTAACAGCATTGCCGATTTAAAAGGCAAAAGTATTGCTACTGAAAAAGGCTTGGTTGACCATCTATTGCTAAGTACAGCACTAACAGATGCAAAAATTAAGACCAGTGACATTAAATTGGTCAATTCTATGACCAATGAGCTTCCGCAAGTTTTTGCAAGTCCAGACATTACTGCAATTGCGGTCTGGCAACCTGTAGCCAATCAAGCTTTGAAGTCTGTTGCAGGGTCTAAAATTATTTATAGTTCTAAAGATAAGCCTGGTTTAATTTATGACACGCTGACCGTGAATATGAGCCATCTTTCTGCCAATAAAGAAGATTGGAAAAAGATGATCCAAGTGTGGGATAAAACAGTCAAATATATTAATGACCCTGCAACACATGAAGACGCCGTGAAAATTATGTCTAACCGTGTTGGCGTCAATCCGAAACAATATGAACAATTTATTGGCGGGACGCATTTACTCGATTTGGCAGCCAATAAAACCGTCTTTAAGAAAGGTTCAGGTTTTGACTCGATTTATGGCTCAAGCTACCACGTAAACAAATTCAACGTTGAAAATGGCATTTATAAAAAAGAAATGGATGTTGAGGGTGCAATTTATCCAGCTTTGGTTGAAGAGTTAAAGTAAGACTCCGTAGAAACTAAAAGCCCAAGTTAACTTGGGCTTTTTTGTATGAGTGTGTTTAAAAAGCAAAGAAAGATCTAATGTTAAATAAAGAGTAGATTTTAAGGCATGTATTTATAAATGCGTACTTTTAGAAAACACATGAATAATCACGATGCCGATAATCATAAAACTTAAACCAACAACCGCCGCAAAGTCGAGCTGCTGTTTAAAGTAAATCCAACCGACTGTAGAAATAAGAATAATGCCCGCACCTGACCACAGAGCGTAAGCTAGTCCCATAGGGATGGATTTAAACGTTAGACCTAAGAAAAAGAGTGCAATTGCATAACCAACAATAGTTAAAACAATAGGTAAAGGTGCAGTGAAACCATTGGTCGCTTTTAATGCAGAAGTCGCGAGGACTTCTGCAATCACGGCGATTAATAAATAGAGAAAAGCCATAGCTTATTAAAGCTCCCTTACGCAACCACAGTTGCATGATGCATGAGGTGATGTTGTTCTTGTTTCAGCCAATGCTGACTGTCCGCCGTGGTAGATGTTACATTTTGAAAAGTGTATTCAGGTTCATACACATCCACGACGAACACCAGCTGATATGCTTCGCCACCGATCAATTTATGCTGTATGAGGGTTTCAGTATCAAAGACTTCAAAACCGTCTAGAATGAGTTGTTGTTGAGTCGCTTGAGTGCAGCTTGAATATTGAATGAGCTGATCCTGAGTTGAAACTGATACTTCATAGCTTTCAATTTGATTTAAGTCAGAAGGACTTTGCTCCACATAAGAAAGAACCCCTAACGCGTCTACATTCTGTTGAATCTGGGGTAAACGTGACTGTGCATATGCCATATGCTCACCGCAGATGATGAGACCGCCATCGAGTGAAATTTCTTGCTGCGTGGCAACATGTACGGCTTTGACTAAGCGTAGTCCTAAAAATAAACCCGTACTGGCTTGTTGACGCCAGTCTTCAACATAGGCATTACTCGGTGAGAACTCCAAAATACAATTGCCAATGCTATGCAGGGTTGCAGGCTCGGGCCACTGGGTATGGTTTTGATAATTACTACTTAGCTCCCATGACAGTGATGCATTTTGTGCATCCCAATGCGTATAACCGACCCATGCTTGACGCTCTACGATAGGTGTATCTGTTACTGATTTAAGACGTAGGTCAATGGTGAAACTCTTGGACTGAAACCAATACACAATCGTATTTTCATCTGTCAGGCCATTGTAAAAGCTAATACTCTTACGCCGAAATGCGCCCATTAAATAGGTTGGTACATTGCCTGAAGCAGCTGTGATAGGTTTTAATTGACTTAAAGTTTCAAATAAATTCATGGGGTGTACTCCATGTTTGACTCAGTCAGACCAAAAGAATAAAGCGGAACGGCATTCTTTAAGACCAACTCACCACTGGCTACACGTTGTTTTAAATAATGAAAGGTTTGAGCCGTTTGATTAAACAAATGTTCTCCACCTGCCAGTGGCGCATATTTAGGTGGTTCATTTGTATTAATCGGTTGGATGACATAGTCATAGTCACAAGAAAAAAATAAAGGGAAGGAGTAGCGTTCTTGTTGGACTTTTTTGACCCGATGTTTGGTGGCTAAATATTTGCCATTGGACAATATTTCCATCATGTCACCAATGTTCATCACCAAGGTCTTTTCAAGCAGAGGAATATCAATCCATTCACCTTGCTTAGTGAGAACTTGTAAACCGGGTGCTGTCGGTAATAATAAAGTAAAGCACTCATAGTCGGTATGTGCCCCGATGCCTTCTGCATCTGTCGCTTGAGGGTTAAATGGATAGTGAATGAGGCGTAATTGACTGGGTGCATGTTGAATATGCACATCAAAAAAGTCTTCTTTTTGCTCTAAAGCTAGCGCAAAACAGCGAAACAGTTGATGACCAATGGCTTTTAAGTGCTGATAGTACTGTGAGACATGGCGTTTAAAGGTGGGATTATCTGGCCATTGCGTCGGGCCAAGTAAGGGATAATTTAATGCAGACCCTTGATAGTCATAATTCACATCATAAGATTCTTTTAAATCGTAGCTGTTACTCGAAAACTGTTCCTCACCTATAGGCACATAGCCACTATGATTTACCGATTTTCCAATATAGTTTTGCATTTTGAGTGCGTCATCTTGGGCAAAATAGTGCTTCGCGATGTCACATAACTGTGCAAATAATGCAGGTTGAAATTGATCACCTTTGAGGTAGAGAAAACCAACTTCTTTACAAGCCTGATCAAGCGCTTGAGCAACTTGCATACGGTCATCTAGATTTGGGCTATTTAAAAGGCTGATATCCACCAGTGGAAGGACATATTTATCTTGCATGGTAAAATCCTCGTGTTGGCCGTCCAACAGTGCATAAAACCTAAGGGTCGTCCCTCAGGCTAGATCAATGAGTTACTTGTGCGTACTGACTTGGGTCATACGTGGAATTTTGGGTAAATCCTCCAGTGCTGGGTCAAGTTCTTCTTCTTGTGCGTGTACTAAGAAATCGACTCGCTCTCGAAGTTGCTTAAAGGCAGGGCTGGACATTAGTTCAGTGTTTCGTGGACGGGGTAAATCTACTTCAATAATTTCTTTAATTTCTCCAGGATTGGCTTTAAGCGCTACGATACGATCAGCCAGTAAAATAGCCTCATCCATATCATGGGTTACAAAGATGATGGTGATATCAATGTTTTGCCATAAGTCCATTAGGTGTTTTTGCATTTTCTGACGGGTATGCGGGTCAAGCGCACCGAATGGTTCATCCATCAGTAAAATTTTTGGTTCATTGACTAAAGCACGGGCAATCGCAACACGTTGCTTCATCCCGCCAGACAGTTGATGCGGATATTGGTTTTCATACTTCTCTAAGCCAATAATATTGATCCATTCTCGTGCAGATGCTTCGGCTGAGGCATGACTTGCACCTTTCATCAGTGGACCAAACATCACATTTTCTTTAACCGATTTCCAAGGAAATAAGGTATAGCCTTGAAACACCATGCCTCGCTCTGGGCTAGGGCCTGAAATGGGCTGTCCATCTACCAATAGTTCGCCACTGCTATATGGGTCTAGACCCGCAACAACACGACTAAAGGTCGATTTTCCACAACCAGACGGGCCAATCACACAAATAAACTCTCGCTTATGAATTTTCAAATTGAGCTGATTTAAAATCGTGCGTGAGTTTTTACCATGCTGAAAAACTTGACTAAGTTGTTTGGCCTCTAAAATGACAGGACGTTGATAAATGTGATCAAAATATTGACGAGCATTGAATTCTGGCGTTCTTATATCTGTGGTTATCATTATTTTGCTCCCGCTTTCCATTTAAACAGATGTTGTCCGAGCTTCATTAAAATCACATCACAGATCAAGCCAATCACGCCAATAATTAAAATCGCAGCATAGACATTGTCAAAGTTCTGGTAGCGTGCTTGCTGGGTAATAAACCAAGTGATCCCTGTGGTGGTGCCAATTAGTTCAGAGACAATTAAGTAGGTCCACGCCCAGCCCAGCAAAACACGTAAATCACGGTAAATATCGGGTAACGCCGCTGGAATGACCACGTGAAACAGACTTTTTGCTTTATTCGTCCCTAGGGTATAACCCGCTTCAATCAGCCCGCGGTCCACCATACGCGTAGTATTGGCAATAATCAGAATTTGCTGAAACAGCGTCCCAATCACGATGATGGCAATTTTTGGTGCATCATTAATGCCTAATATGGCAACAGCCAATGCACCAAAGGCAGGCGCAGGTAAGTAGCGAAAGAACTCAACAAAGGGTTCAGTGAGCTGGGAAATTTTGTTGGAAAAACCACATAAAATCCCCAATGGAATACCAACGAGTGATGCAATAAAGAAAGCACTAAATACAATCTTGATACTGTGCCAAAGACTTTGATGAAACCATGGTGCATCGGCTTGAGTGGGTGGTGTCGTAAATGCCGTCACTAAGGCTGTCGCAACTTGGTGGGGTGCTGGTAAATAAATAGGATTGACCAAATTACCTTGCGGCGGTTCAGTGCCTGTATTGACGGCATTTTGCGCTTCTGCATAGAACACACTTTTGTCTACACGGCTACCGATTTGTAAAAAAGAGACACTGCCAGAGTTGGTGATTTGTACTTGAGGATGCCAAATAAAGGGCAAATAACTCACAGCACACCAAATGAGGATTGGTATTAGAAATGATCCAAAGCCCAGCAATACTTTGCTTTGAGGACTGAGTTCTCGTGCGACATAACCCATAGTTGCTTAGCCCCGATATTACTTTTTTTATAAAACGTAATACTGTTAAGCAAAATGGATGCCAAATTTGTAGTGATATTGAGTGTTCACCTGTGTGCTAATTGTTTAAATAAAAACAGCCTTTGACCTAAATATGTTTTAAAATGCGCTATCGATAGATTGACGCTCAAAAGGGGGCAGCATCGCATGGCACAAAAGTCACAACAATCTGCATTGAATGAATTGATTGCAGAACAGAAACTACTGTGTGAAGAATTTGACTCGGCTTATGTTGAAGTAAAAGGTGATGATGTCGTTGCTGTTGCTGTGCAGACTTTAAATCAAGAACCCATTGTCGGTTTACGTAAAAAGCCAGAAACTGAAGAGAATGTTGCTTGGTTCATCTATGGTGGTGAATTGGGTGAAGGCCAAGACTTTTTTACAACTATGACTGTACGTGAGTTACAAGATATCTTGCCTGATGTACTTCCATATTTGGCTTTAAGTGAAGGTTATCGTTTTATGATTGATGGTGATGACTATGAAGACGTATGGAAAGAAGGCGATGAGTCTTAATACATGAAAAAACAAACATGGACGTTGCTTAGCCTTTCGTTATTTTTATCATCGTTTCTATCAACCCTGAGTTATGCAGAAACAACGAAGCTAACTCAGACACAGTATGATCAGAAGATGGCTGAATATACAGCAACTGTGAATTCAACTAAAACCGTTTTAGATGCAAAAGATAATCCAGCGACAGCAACAGAAATGAAAACCGCATTTTGTCAGCGTATGGATACATATCATCAAATTGCTGCGCTATCTAAAGCCAATATTGAGTTAAGTACAGCGCCTGTAATGTTGATGGTGGCCAACCGTTATCTTGAGCAGCAAGAAAAAAGCCTGACCGATGCAGGGATGAATGAAAGTGCCTTCTGCCCAACGGCGAAAGCTTTAAATGTTGAAGATACGAGACGAGTAAAAGTAAAGTAACCCAATAAGACAGCATGGAATTAGTGTGGATATTAAGATCTAATTTATTGTTTCAGGATGCTGTATAAATAGACAATGTTCTCGATTGTGTTAAGATAAATAAAAATCAACCATCGTTTGAGTAGGAGTTGGTGTATGGCAGCTTATACCGACATTAAAGTAGGCAAATATGAGGATGATATGATTCCTAAACTTGCCATTCATGCTTTTCATGATGCTTTTCAAAAAGCAATCACTCGTTCGTCTGTGGTTTACGCAAAAGCTGAACAGTTGGTTGAACGCGATATTCATGGCAATGAAACTGTTTTACAAGACTTAAGTCATGCTTATGTCGATGTAGGTGTTTTACCGACCTTGACACGTAAAAAGAAACACGCGACAGTATAGATTGATATGCCACCTCGACAACCTAGAATAAGAATGTTTGCAGGGCCGAATGGTTCTGGTAAAAGCACTGTTAAAGATTACCTCTTGCCCCAACATATTGGGGCATATTTAAATGCAGATGAACTGGAACAAAATTTAAGACAGAGTCAACGCATTGATTTATTGCATTATCATCCTTTCTTAAAAGCTTCAGAGTTGGTCACTTTTCTAAAAAGTAAGAAGCGTCCTCAAGCGGGACAGTTCGTGGCCTTACTTGCGCATGAACCAATTGTGCTAGATGAATGGAAGATTGAGTTTAAAACCGAAGAAATTGATTCTTATCTCTGTGCACGCATTATTGATTATATTCGGTTTGAGTTTCTGCGCTTAAAAGTCAGTTTTACTTTTGAGACGGTAATGTCACATATCTCTAAAGTTGAATTTCTTCGGGAAGCGAAACGTCAGGGCTATAAAACCTATCTATATTATGTCTCAACAGTCGATCCACAAATCAATATTGCCCGAGTCAAGTATCGTGTCAGTGTGGGTGGCCATCCTGTTCCTGAGCAGAAAATTATTGAACGTTACTACCGTAGTATGGATCTGCTCATGCAAGCCATAGAGTGCTGTGATCGTGCTTACTTGTTTGATAACTCTTCTGACGGTATACAAGCGTCTTTTCTTGCAGAAATAGAAGTAGCTGAAACCCTAAAGATGAATGCCGCCGTGTCTAAGCTCCCAATATGGTTTGCAGAGCGCGTATTATCAGAATTCCAATAATCTGCTCAGAAAAAGAGCTGGCTATTTCATCACTTTTCATGTGTCTGCCCGCATAAAAAAATATTCAAAAGTCGCGAATGTGTTTTATAAACCCAGAATAATACTCATGATGTAGAGATGTGCCCTAATTCTATTCAGTTTCTTTAAATGAAAACTACAATGAAATAAAACGAGAGAAGTTAAGTATTTCTAATCTAAAAAAGGCCTGAATACAAAATCTCTCGGGGATATATTCAAGCTTTTTACGTTATTGTGAAGAATAACTATGTAAAAGAAATGCTTTAAGGTGTTATCTAAAAGACTAAAAGCTTCGAGAACGAACAGATAGTAACCATTCAAATATCTAAATCTAGATGCAAGGCCCCGTAAACAGTGGTCATAGACGTGCATAGCATCGATAGATACAAAGGGGGCTTGATTATTTTTTAATTAAATATATTATGAAAATATATATTGTTTTAGGGTGCTTACCAATGCATGATTTTGCGTGGTCTTTTATAGGTGGAATATTACTCGGCATCTCCGCCGTTGGATATTTATATACCAATGGACGAATTGCAGGAATCAGTGGTCTGGTCTCTCAAGTTTTAAATTTAAAAGGGATTATAAATACGCCTGCACTGTGGTTCTTATTGGGACTGTTTATTGTTCCGTTTATATGTGCCTCTTTTGTTCAGCCACAAATCTATATTGAAGCTACACCTCTCATGTTAATCATTGCGGGCGTATTGGTAGGTTTTGGAACGCGATTAGGTTCTGGATGTACCAGCGGGCATGGTATTTGTGGTATCAGTCGTTTATCCAAACGTTCAATCATCGCTACAATGGGTTTTATGTTCGCAGGCTTTATCACTGTGTATGTTGTCCGTCATATGCTTGGAGCAATCTAAAAATGAAAAATGTTTGGGCATTCATTTGGGGTGGATTATTTTCAATTGGGCTCATGCTTTCAGGAATGTCGAATCCTGCGAAGGTGATTGGCTTTTTAGATATTTTTGGGCACTGGGATGCCAGTTTAGCTTTTGTGATGATGGGTGCAATTGCGGTTGCATTTATTCCTTTTCAAAAAGCTGTACGTCAGCCAGATCCAAAAACGGTTTATGGTGAAGCCATACAACTTCCTAAAAATACGAAAATCGACAGAAAACTGATCTTCGGAAGTCTGCTATTTGGTATAGGCTGGGGAATTGCGGGAATTTGTCCTGCGCCGAGCTTTACTTTGATTGGACTGGGTTATTATCAAGCGATCTATTTTATAATTGCGATGTTCGTTGGTGTACTGCTACATCGTAAAGTAATGGAGAAAATGCCATGATGCAAATTGCTCAAGTAAAAGCATTTTTTGATACAGCGAGCAACACGTTTAGTTATGTGGTGAGTGATCCCGACACTCAGCGCTGCGCCGTGATTGATAGTGTATTGGACTATGATGCAGCATCGGCAACGACCAAAACAGAGCAGGCCGATTTAATCATTGCTTATATTCAGGAAAATAGCCTAAGCGTAGACTGGATTTTAGAAACACATGTGCATGCAGATCATTTAAGTGCTGCACAGTATTTAAAGCAAAAACTAGGTGGAAAAATTGCAATTAGTCATAAGATCGAGATCGTACAACAAACTTTTGGTGAAATTTATCACTTAGATATTAAAAGTTTAAACGCTACGCAGTCATTTGATTATCTTTTTGCAGATCATGAGACATTTTTGATAGGTAACATAAAAGCATATAATATTCCGACACCAGGGCATACACCTGCGTGTCTCAGTTATGTCATTGGTGATACTGTTTTTGTGGGGGACACGTTGTTTATGCCTGACTATGGGACGGCACGTTGTGATTTTCCAAAAGGGAGTGCGGCGGCTTTATTTGATTCAGTGAAGACTTTGTACACATTGCCAGATCAAACGCGGATGTTCTTATGCCATGATTACTTACCCGAAAGTCGTGATCAATACAAATATGAGACATCGGTTTATTCGCAAAAGCATGAAAACATTCATATCAATACTACAACGCAAAGGGGCGATTTTGTCGAGATGCGAAATCGCCGTGATGCAACGTTAAGCATGCCAAAACTGATATTGCCAGCGATTCAAATCAATATGTTTGCAGGCAAGTTCCCTCAACCAGAAGACAATGGTATTTCTTACTTAAAAATTCCGCTGAATTATTTTTAAAATAGAAAAGTAGCAAGACTTAAGGCATTCGGCATCTTTTCACTTGCATAAAATCTGATTCAAAAATCTAATCTGATATTAAACAGATATGTACATCATGCCTTTAAATTTAGCCTAAGCAAATATTTTACTCAAAATAGCCTAAGCAAAATTGAGCTCAATATAAAAAGTCATTTGATTTATTTCCATTAAAAATTCAATATCTATAGCAATCAAATAAAGTAAGTTTCATATGATCCTAAATCATCAATTTCATCAAAATGAGCAGCCGCCTACAAAAACATTGGTCTTTGTCCATGGTTTATTTGGCAGTTTAAGCAATTTAGGGATGTTGGCACGGGAGTTTTATTCAAGCCACCATGTATTACAGGTAGATGTACGTAATCATGGGTTATCGTCACATTCAAATGTGATGAATTATGAGGTTATGGCAGCTGATCTAATTGAAACTTTAGATGAACTCAACATCGAATACTTTTCTTTGATCGGGCATTCGATGGGGGGGAAGCTGGTGATGAAAGTGACCGAACTCGCAGGAGATCGACTAGATCAACTGGTGGTGTTGGATATTACGCCTATTGCTTATAAAGAAAATCATCATGAGCAAATTTTTAAAGCGCTCATTGCAGTACAAAAAGCAGATATTGAAACACGTCAACAAGCCATAGAAATCATGCGTGAATATCTCAAAGAGGAAATGGTGATTCAGTTTCTCTTGAAATCTTTTAGCAAAGGGAAGTGGTTGTTTAATGTAGATGCACTGTATCAGAACTATGCCCAAATTCTGTCATGGGAAAATATAGAAACATGGCATAAGTCTGCATTGTTTATACGTGGTGGAAACTCACCTTATGTAGCAAAGCCAGAATATATAGAAGCTATCCAATCGCAGTTTTCTCAAGCCCAGATTCAGACGGTGGCAGATGCTGGACACTGGTTACATGCAGAGAAAACTGCGCAAGTTTTGCAAATCATCACTCAATATTTGAGTCAGCCTTCAACCTGATTAACTCAAATTCGCAGCTGAAAGTTGTCCTTCAGAGGTCAGCTTTTCAGCCATTTCCGCAGTTTTCTTTAAATTAGGCATTCGAAATTCGGTATGGCCATAGTCTTGGATCGACTTCCAACGCCCGCCCCAAGTTAAACCTACAGATTCTGCAACTTCACCATAGAGCTGATAGCCACGCATCGCCCATGGATCTCGTTCAGAAATAACGACTTTTCCATCCCGCTTAAATGCGACATCCGCCGCCAATCCAAATTGGTGGTAACTTTGGTAACCACGCGCCAAAGTCGTATTTTTATTGCTGGCTAAAGAATTCTGACGCTGCGGGCTACCATTGCACATGACACCAATGCAGAATATGGCAAACAAAAAAACAAAGATGAACTTCATTTGATTCAGCAACAAATGAAAGAATCTATTCAGTTGATTCGAAAATCAAAACTGGGAGATAAAAAGGGCAATGCTGCACTCTACGAGTTGCCATGGTATATGGTAATTGGTAATCCTGCTGCGGGTAAAAGTTCGGCCATTTATAACTCAGGTTTAAAATTTCCTTTTGAAGAAACTCATCAAAAATCAGTTTCTGCTGGACTCAGCGGAACACGTCATTGCGACTGGTTTTTTTCAACAGAAGGCGTGTTATTAGATACTGCAGGTCGTTATTCTGTTTATGCAGAAGATCATTTTGAGTGGCTAGGTTTTTTAAATATTTTGAAAAAAAACCGCTCAAAAGCACCAATCAATGGCTTGATCGTGATTGTCAGTATTGCTGAGTTGGTGAGTAACAGTCCAGAAAAGTCGATCAAATTGGCAAAGAATTTACGTGCCCGGATTCAAGATCTCACTGAGCGCCTAGAAGTTTTTTCGCCTGTTTATTTGGTCTTCTCTAAAATGGATCTGATTGCAGGCTTTACTGAGTTTTTTGAATGTTATGAAGTCGGTGAGTTTGATCAGGTTTGGGGGGCAACACTGCCTTATACAACCGATGGGGCCAATAATGCTGTTGAACTGTTTGAAAAACACTATTCAATTTTATATGACGGTTTAAAAGGCGTCAGTACGACACATCTCAGCCGCCGACATTCGCAGAATATTTCTCCAAGTGTCATGACATTTCCTTTAGAGTTTAAGAGCTTAAAGCCTGCGTTAAAGACATTTATTGGCACGCTGTTTGAAGATAACCCTTACCAATTTAAACCTGTTTTTCGTGGCTTTTATTTCACCAGCGCACTTCAAGAAGGCATTATTGAAAGTCCAATGACCGAGCAAATTGCTCAAGACTTTTTATTGCAAAAAGGTTTAGACAATGAAAATGGCATTCCGACGCGCTCAGTTTCACAAAACCATGGCTATTTTTTAAAAGGTTTATTTTCAGACATTATTCTGAAAGACAAGAACCTCGTCAAACAACATATTAACCCTAGCCGAAAGCGTCAGCGTTATATTGCCTTTGTTGCCGCTTTATTTGGTGTAGCCATCATTTTAAGTCTATGGGTGTGGTCTTATCGGAATAATCAACAATTGATTGCAGACGTACAAGCCGATTTAGACAAAGTCGTTTTACTTGAAAAGCAATCGGGTCAAGAGTTGTCTACACAACTGAGTGCACTCTTGATTTTACAGGAACGTATGCAGCAGTTGGACCAATTTGAAGAAGATCGTCCTTTAAAGCTGGGTTTTGGTCTATATCAGGGAGATGAGCTGCAGGAGAAGCTAAAAACAGAATATTTAAAGGGTGTTGAGCAAATCGTCTTGATTCCAACACAACAAAATATTGCCCAATATCTACAGCGGGTGAAAAGCAATGAAGAGAAATTGCGTACAAACCATGCAAATGTAGAGCTGACACCTATTGCGAAAACTCAGCAATATTTAGAGCCTAATGATGCAAATCCACAAGATGCATACAATGCTTTAAAAGCCTATTTAATGATGGGTAATACTCAATATATGGATGCAAGCCATTTAAGTGATCAAGTCACACGCTTCTGGCGTTCATGGTTAGATAATAATCGTGGGCAAATGCCGCGCGGAGAAATGATCCAGAAGGCAGAGCAAATTTTGTCATATAGCATGACTTTAGCTGGTGACCCTAAATTTCCAGTACTCAGCTCAGACAGCTTGGTGGTGGATCAAACGCGTCAAGTTCTTCTGTCTGTTGTTCGTGGAATGCCTGCACGAGACCGTGTTTATAATGAATTAAAAATGCGTGCGGCTGTCCGTTATCCAGCATTAACCATAAAGCAAATGCTTGGCGATGCCAATCAAAATGCAATTTTAGGGAGTTATGCTTTACCGGGTATGTTTACACATGCGGCATGGTCAGAATATGTTGAACAGGCCATCGATGAAGTTGCAAAACGTCCTACGGATACCAAAGACTGGGTACTTAACAGTACACAATCAGATGACTTGTCATTTAGTGGTAGTCCAGATCAAATTCGTAAACAACTCACAGAACTCTATAAAAAAGAATATATTGCGGAGTGGCGGAAATTTTTAGGTGCGATACATTATGCAAAAGCTAAGGATTATGGACAACAGGCGAGTTTCGTTCAAGTTTTAGGCGAGCCTGAAAACTCACCCATTCGAAGTGTTTTTGATCGTGTTGCGAAAGAAACCAGTTGGGACAATCCAGTCGTAATGGCGGAGCTGGCAGCGCCGCAAACAGGTTTTGTGGCTTGGTTTAAACGCAAAGTATTAAGACGAGATGAAACTCAGCTTGATGCCAAAGTCATGAATCAAGCGCAAGGCCCGATTTCTAAAGAATTCCAGATGTTTTATCAGTTGGTGCGTAAGCGTGATGACCAACAAAATAAGTCTTTGCTTGATGAATACATGCAATCTTTAGCTCAAGTCCGAAGTAAATTCAATGACTTGAAAAGCTCAGGGGATATTGGACCATCTGCGATGAATTTGGTTAAGTCGACCATTAATGAGCAAAATTCTGTCTTTAATACAACACAGAAGCTGGTCGATGAAAAAATGTCTGTGGGCCTGTCTGAGGTTGATCAGAAACTGCTCCAAAAACTGTTGATATCGCCACTGACACAATCATTTGAAAGTTTAATTCTTCCAGCACAAGATGAGATGAATAAGCTATGGGTTATGCAAGTCTACCAACCTTTCAATACGAACCTGAGTAAAAAATATCCTTTTAACTCTTCAGCGACACTGCAAGCAACCAGCAATGAAATTAGCCAGATTCTTGGCGAAAATGGCAGTATTGCGCGTTATGTCAAAGAGTATCTTGATCCACTGGTTATTCGTCGTGGTTATACCTTGACTTCTAAGACATGGAAAGATTTAGGGATTAGTTTAAATCCACAATTTGTAATGAATTTTCAAAGCTATGTTGCGCCAAGTAATGGCATGGCAACAGGAGCGTTAAATCAAGCTTCGTCTGCACCTGCTGCTACGGCGCAATCCAATTTTCAATTTTACCCAATTGAAAATCCTAAGTTTTTATCCTATACCATTGATATTGATGGACAAAGAATGCTTTATGAAAACGGCATTCAACAATGGGTGAATTTTGTATGGCCAAATGCCGGAGCAATTCCAGGTGCACGTATTACAGCCATTGATTTAGATGGGAAAACGCATACGATTTTTGAGGCGCCTGGTGAATATGGCATTAATCGTTTAATTGACGGTGCTGAGCGAACGCAACGTGGCGGAAGCTATGAAATGATTTGGAGAAATCAGCAAAATCCAGAGCTTGCAGTAAAAGTCAATTTCCGTTTAATCAGCGGGGACGCCAATGGTGGAGTAGGCGGGCAGCGCAGTTACAATGGTATGCAACTGGTCGATCAAATTGTTACCAATAAATCCGTACGTGTGGTGGCAGCGCAAACCACACCTTCAGCAACAGCTGCAAGTCCTAAAGCTCCAACACCAGGTATACAGGAGCCTCGTTTATGATTTCTCGAAAGTGGCTAGGTTGTAAGGAGTATTGCGATGGATGAACTGCGGACCTTAGCTTTATATTATGGAAAATGTCCTGCACGTGGTGATTTCTTAAAAACACGCGGCCAGTATGCCTTAATTCAACTGATTGATCAGTGGATTACTGAAGCATTAGAACATGCCATGCAATCAGAGGGATTTAGTCAAGCGTATGAAAATCTACCTTCATTAGACTTTTTTATTGCCAATCCACAAGAAAATAATTTTCTTGTGGCAAATTTGATAGCCAGTCACGATAGTTCTGGTCGTCAATTTCCAATGGTTTTGAGCCACTTATTAGAGGTTGAAAATAGTTTTGATAATATTATTTATGCGCCATATCGCTATAAGCAAACTTTAATCGATTTATTCCAAAAGAATCGTGTGATACGTTCGATACGTGACCCCAATATCGTGCTTGATAAATTATCTAAATTAAATAATGAGATACAGGTTTTTAATAACAGCGAAGTTTCGGCATTTTATGAACACCATACGATACATTCATTTGCTCAATTACTGAGAATGAGCAGTTACGAGCTTGCACAAAGCATGATTGGACTCGGGTTATTGTTACAACCCGTTATTCAATATGGTACTAGTCGCTTAACTAAGGTGTTGATTTTACCTATTAATAACTCTAGCTACTGCTATGAAATTGCGGCTTTTTGGGTCAATCTAATTAGTTTTTTTATTCAAAATCAAAATGCTGAGCTTCTGATAGGGATTTTACATAGCGAAAAACCTGTACTGCTTTTTGGCTTTCAAGGGGCAGATATTATGACCTTAAGTGAAATTTTCACGCAAAAGTTAGATTCAGATCACTGGGTTTCATTGGTTCAAGCCAATTGGATTGATGCATATTTAGAGCAAAATGCCGGTTTGGCAACTCTGGAGCAAGCTTTGTGTGAGCGGCAATTGAGCTTAATACAAGCTGTGAAACTTTTTAAAAAAACTTTTATAGATTAGTAAAATATGAAAATAAATCATAGATTTAAGTCGAATAAATGGCTGCTGACTTTAATGTTGGTTTTGAGCGTGAATGTCTGGGCTGAACCGATTATTGTTGAAGGTGTTGTTCCAAATGATGCCAGTAAGCAAATCATTTTAAACAAGATGTATAGTGTTTATGGCGCTGACCAAGTGATTGATAAAATAAAGGTTAAAGCAGTTAGCGCTCCAAATGGTTGGAGTGAATCTGTTGCGAATATGGTGGTTCCAGAGTTAAAAAAAGTTTACCAAGGTAAACTTTCTGTACGTGGTACGCAAATGGAACTTAATGGAAAAATATCGAGTTCAAATGAAGTTCAGCCAACAACAAACTTATTCCAAAGTTTAGTAACGCCACCATATCGCTTGAATGCGCAGCTTTCTGTCAATCAGGCTGAACAGCAAATCATAGATGAAGCGCTTAAAAACAGAATTATAGAATTTGAATCTGGCAGTGCAGTTTTGGCTGTGAGTGGGACTCAGATCTTAGATGAAATGGCGGTGGCGCTAAATAAGGTTGGAGGGAAAAAGGTCAAAATTATCGGACATACAGATAGTTCAGGTGACGTCGCAAAGAATCTTGCTTTAAGTAAAGAACGTGCTGTAGCTGTGAAAAATTATTTGATCAATAAAAGTATTGCAGCAGAACGCTTAAGTGTCGAAGGATTGGGCTCAAACAAACCTGTTGCTGATAATGCAACTGCAGATGGTCGTAAGAAAAACCGTCGAATTGAATTTGATGTGATCTAAGTTATTTATAAAAAGCTACATCATCAAGTGTAGCTTTTTATAAATAACTTATATTGCGTATAATGTATA